>CAVTML010000002.1:0-2003908 GCA_963735865.1 uncultured Chloroflexia bacterium | reverse complement strand
GCGATCACCGGCGGCCTGCGCATCCCCGGCATGGGCTGAGACGTGGTCGCCCTCGTCGAGCCGGTCGCGCGCCTCATCGAGGCCTTCTCGCGCCTGCCCGGCATCGGTCCCAAGACGGCCCAGCGCCTGACCTACCACCTCCTGCGGGCGCCGGAGGGCGAGGCGCGGACGCTGGCCGCGGCGCTCATCGCGGTGCGCGACGAGGTCGTCTTCTGCGAGGTCTGCTTCAACATCAGCGCCGGCCCGCGCTGTCCGATCTGCCTCGATGGGTCGCGGGCGCAGGGCCGGATCTGCGTCGTGGAGGAGCCGCTGGACGTGCTCGCCATCGAGCGAAGCGGTGCGCACCGCGGCCTGTACCACGTGCTGCAGGGCGCCATCTCACCCATGGACGGCATCGGTCCCGACCGCCTCCGCATCCACGAGCTGATCGAGCGGGCCACGGTGGCCGCGGCCGACGGGACGCCGTGGGAGGAGGTCATCCTGGCCACCAACCCGACGCTCGAGGGCGAGGCCACGGCGATGTACCTCGCCGAGCGCCTGGATCCGCTCGTGGGCACCGTCACGCGCATCGCCCGCGGCATCCCCGTGGGCGGCGACCTCGAGTACGCCGACGAGGTGACCCTCGTGCGGGCGCTCCAGGGGCGGCGCGTGCTGGACGAGGTGCCGCACGTCGAGCGTGAGCCCGCCCGCGTGAGCAACCTGGAAGGCGCATGAGCAACCTCGTCGGCGAGCTCCTGCTGCGCCTCTCCAAGGCCCTCGTGGCCGCCCTCCTCGGGGCGTTGGTCTTCCTCGTCGCGGTCGCCTTGCTTGGCGCGTCCGCATCGGTCGAACTGGCGCTGCTCTGCTGGCTGGCCGCCTCCGCCTTCATCCTCCTGGTGCAGGAAAGCCCGATCTGGCGCGCCGCTGCTTGGCCGTGGCCACAGCGACTCTCACCTGCTCACGTGGCGAGCATCGGGGGGCGCCCAAGACACCTGCGACCGTCAGCTGCTCACCGCGCGTGACATCTGGCGGATCAGGGTCCAGGCGCGGTCGTACGCTCATCGGGTGAGCACTTGACAAGGTCGAGAGTCGGGACGCTCCGATCCCGGCCCGGGCGTGCCCCCGCCGACTGCAACTCCCGTTGTCGTCCAGGTGCGCAGGGACTCGTATGCGCCGTTTGGCAGCCCGCCGTTGTCGTGCCTACAAGCGACCGTGCGAGGTCGAGGACTGAGCAGCAACGGCCCCGCCCGGATGGGCACTTACCAGTCCCTGTGTGACCAAACGACAACGGGGCCTGCCACGGCCGAGCCGGTCGGTCCCGCCGAGGCGTGGCGCCGTTTGACACCAGCGTGGGCGGGACCTATCATCACCGTTCGCGCCGGCGACCGATTTCGGTCGCGCGGAGCCCGACCGAGGCTGGCACCTCGCCCGATCCAACGGCCCCCTGGCCGACCCCATGCGGGGTCCCATGTCAGGATGCCGGCGGGCGCGGCGGCGCCGCACCTTAACAGTTGAAGAGTGGTAGGTAATCCGGTGCGTGTGAGCGGGCAAACCCCGAACTTCGAAGCCGGCCGCAAGGTCGGTTTCTTATCGGAGAGTTTGATCCTGGCTCAGGATAAACGCTGGCGGCGTGCATGAGACATGCAAGTCGAACGGACGACTCGGGCTTGCTCGAGTCGTTAGTGGCGGACGGCTGAGTAACGCGTGGGTGACCTGCCCCGAAGTGGGGAATAACTGCCCGAAAGGGTGGCTAATACCGCATGTGGTCGCACGTTCAGTCGTGCGAGTAAAGCCGCAAGGCGCTTCGGGAGGGGCCTGCGTCCGATTAGCTCGTTGGTGGGGTAACGGCTCACCAAGGCGACGATCGGTAGGTGGTCTGAGAGGACGATCACCCAGACTGGGACTGAGACACGGCCCAGACTCCTACGGGAGGCAGCAGTCGGGAATTTTGCTCAATGGGCGAAAGCCTGAAGCAGCAACGCCGCGTGAGGGATGAAGGCCTTCGGGTTGTAAACCTCTTTTCTCAGGGACGATGATGACGGTACCTGAGGAATAAGCCACGGCTAACTACGTGCCAGCAGCCGCGGTAATACGTAGGTGGCGAGCGTTGTCCGGATTTACTGGGCGTAAAGAGCGCGCAGGCGGTCGGCTTAGTCGGATGTGAAAGCCCCCGGCTCAACTGGGGAGGGTCATTCGATACTGGTCGACTTGAAGGCAGGAGAGGGAAGTGGAATTCCCGGTGTAGTGGTGAAATGCGTAGATATCGGGAGGAACACCAGTGGCGAAGGCGGCTTCCTGGCCTGTTCTTGACGCTGAGGCGCGAAAGCTAGGGGAGCAAACGGGATTAGATACCCCGGTAGTCCTAGCCGTAAACGATGGACACTAGGTGTTGGTGGTATCAACCCCGCCAGTGCCGTAGCTAACGCATTAAGTGTCCCGCCTGGGGAGTACGGCCGCAAGGCTAAAACTCAAAGGAATTGACGGGGGCCCGCACAAGCAGCGGAGCGTGGGGTTTAATTCGATGCAACGCGAAGAACCTTACCAAGGCTTGACATGACCAGGGATCCGGCGGAAACGTCGGCGCCCCGCAAGGGGCCTGGCCACAGGTGTTGCATGGCTGTCGTCAGCTCGTGTCGTGAGATGTTGGGTTAAGTCCCGCAACGAGCGCAACCCCTACTGTGTGTTGTATCACTCACACGGGACTGCCGAGAGAAACTCGGAGGAAGGCGGGGATGACGTCAAGTCAGCATGGCCCTTACGTCCTGGGCTACACCCACGCTACAATGGCCGGTACAACGGGCTGCGAAACCGCGAGGTGGAGCCAATCCCTAAAGCCGGTCTCAGTTCGGATCGTAGGCTGCAACTCGTCTACGTGAAGCCGGAGTTGCTAGTAACCGCCGGTCAGCATACGGTGGTGAATATGTTCCCGGGCCTTGTACACACCGCCCGTCACGTCATGGAAGCCGACAACACCCGAAGCCGGTGGGCCAACCGCAAGGAGGCAGCCGTCGAAGGTGGGGTTGGTGACTGGGACGAAGTCGTAACAAGGTAGCCGTACCGGAAGGTGCGGCTGGATCACCTCCTTTCTAGGGAGAGGGAGTCGGAGCGATTCGGTGTGGCCCCGGCGTTAGACACCCTCCCAGGTTGATCGTCTCGATCGTGACCGCATCACCCCGCTGGGTGGGCGCGGCGCTCGGCTTCGGCCGGGCGGAACGAGACGACCCAGCACAAGCACCGAACCCCGTTCAGACAAAGCGGATTTCCTGCCACTCTTCAGGTGTTGAGGTGCGGACCCTCGGCATCGGCTTCGGCCGGTGCCAGGTCAGCCCTCGGGGGCGTTTAGCTCAGCTGGTTAGAGCACTGCCCTGATAAGGCAGAGGTCTCTGGTTCGAGTCCAGAAACGCCCACCACCGACCACCGAACCGGACGTTCCCCGCGGGGACGTAGCTCAGTTGGAAGAGCATCTCCTTTGCAAGGAGAGGGTCAGGAGTTCGAGTCTCCTCGTCTCCACCACTCCGACGACCGGATCGGCCGCCTGAAGAGGTTCACCAAACTGATCCAGGTCTCCCGCGCGCAGATGAATATCGGCTAGAACCCGCACTTCTCGAACGGCCTGGCTGTCCTGCGACGGCTCGAGCGTCTCGAGCCGTCGTGGTGTGTCTGGCCCCCTGGATCCTCCGATCCGTGGGCTTCGGCGAGGGATCGCCGCAAGGTCACCGACCAGTGGATCACTGGGACTCGAGCCCTCGGGCCCGGGCCGCGTCCGCGAGGACGCCGCACCTTACCAAGTGAAGATGTGACATCGGCAAGTTGATTTGATCTTCAATTTCTGCCGTAGAACGACAAGGTGATGATCCCGGACGTCCCTTGGCCTTCACCCCTGGGTGAGCGGCTGAGGGAGGTCAAGCTACACAGGGCACGGGGTGGATGCCTTGGCGCCAAGAGCCGATGAAGGACGTGGCAGGCGACGAAACGCCCTGGGGAGCTGCGAGCAAGCTTTGATCCAGGGGTGTCCGAATGGGGAAACCCGGCCGGGGTAATGCCCGGTCACTCCAGGCTGAATCAAATAGGCCTGGGTGAGGTAAGTCCGCGAACTGAAACATCTCAGTAGCGGGAGGAAAAGAGAACATTCCCTGAGTAGTGGCGAGCGAAACGGGAACAGTCCAAACCAGCTCAGCGTGATAGGTCGCAGCCGTTTCTGAGCAGGGGTTGTAGGAGTCGATCATCAGGGACGCTGCGAAGCCCTGGCGAAGTCAACAAGTCGATCGTGAGTCGAACCCGTCAGGAAAGGCGGGCCATAGAGGGTGACAGCCCCGTAGGCGAAGCGATCGACCTTCGTGATCGACCACCTGAGTACCACGTGGAAGGTCTCTCATGTGGGAATCTGGGCGGACCACCGTCCAAGGCTAAATACTCTTGGCGACCGATAGTGAACCAGTACCGTGAGGGAAAGGTGAAAAGCACCCCGGAAGGGGAGTGAAATAGTACCTGAAACCACGTGCCCACAAGCAGTCAAAGGGTGTTGTCGTCGCTTCGGGACGGTAGCCTGATGGCGTGCCTTTTGAAGAATGAGCCGACGAGTTACTTGTATGTGGCGAGGTTAAGTCCGCGAAGGACGGAGCCGCAGCGAAAGCGAGTCTGAATAGGGCGATCAGTCGCATGCAGTAGACCCGAAACCGGGTGACCTATCCATGGCCAGGTTGAAGCGAGAGTAATGTCTCGTGGAGGACCGAACTCACTAGCGTTGAAAAGCTAGGGGATGAGCTGTGGATAGCGGTGAAATGCCAATCGAACCCGGAGATAGCTGGTTCTCCCCGAAATGCCTTTAGGGGCAGCCTCGGGCGTTCAATCGCGAGGGTAGAGCACTGGATGGGCTAGGGGGCTTCCCGCTTACCAAACCCAATCAAACTCCGAATCTCGTGATTCCAGAGCCCGGGAGTGAGACTGCGAGGGCTAAGCTTCGTGGTCTAAAGGAAAACAGTCCGGACCGTCAGCTAAGGTCCCTAAGTCCAAGCTAAGTGGTAAAGGATGTGGAGTCGCATAGACAACCAGGATGTTGGCTCAGAAGCAGCCATCATTGAAAGAGTGCGTAACAGCTCACTGGTCAAGTGATTCCGCGCCGAAAATCCAACGGGGCTCAAGCTTGGCACCGAAGCTATGGATCTGTGGGTCGGTTCGCCGGCCCGTGGGTGGTAGGGGAGCGTCCTGTTCGCTGAGAAGGTCGACCGTGAGGACGGCTGGAGCGGACGGGAGTGCGAATGTCGGCATGAGTAGCGCAATGTGGGTGAGAAACCCACACGCCGTAAGCCTAAGGTTTCCTGAGCAAGGCTTGTCCGCTCAGGGTTAGTCGGGCCTAAGCCGAGGACGAACGTCGTAGGCGATGGACATCCGGTTGATATTCCGGAACCACCAGAGATCGTTTGCACCGCAAGGTGTCGCCTGGAGGTAGGCGAATCGGAGGTTGACCGGCACTGCCGGTCGAGTCCGCTGAGCTGAGCCCAGGTGAGAGCAAGGGCATGACCCAGCATGGTAGTTCGAGCGCGTTTTGGCTATACGCGTCTAAGCTGGTAGGCGGGAAGGGACAGGTAAATCCGTCCTTTCATCCAACCCCGAGAAGCGAATGAGAGCGGCATCTGCTGCGATTCGAGTGAGCCAAGCTGGCAAGAAAAGTGTCTAGCGAGATCAAAGGTGACCGTACCGCAATCCGACACAGGTAGGCGGGTAGAGAATACCAAGGCGATCGGGAGAACCCTCGTTAAGGAACTCGGCAAATTGGCCCCGTAACTTCGGGAGAAGGGGCGCCTCGCAGTCCGGAGCTTGCTTTGGATTGATCGAGGCCGCAGTGAAAAGGCCCAGGCGACTGTTTAGCAAAAACACAGGTCCGTGCGAAAGCGAAAGCTGACGTATACGGGCTGACGCCTGCCCAGTGCCGGAAGGTTAAGAGGAGGGGTGCAAGCTCTGAATCGAAGCCCCGGTAAACGGCGGCAGTAACTATAACTGTCCTAAGGTAGCGAAATTCCTTGTCGGGTAAGTTCCGACCCGCACGAATGGCGTAACGATCTGGGCGCTGTCTCAACGAGGGATCCGGCGAAATTGAAGTACGAGTGAAGATGCTCGTTACCCGCGATAGGGCAAAAAGACCCCGTGGAGCTTTACTGCACCCTGTTATTGGATTGGGGTTTACCATGTGTAGGATAGGTGGGAGGCTGAGAAGCTGGGGCGCTAGCCTCGGTGGAGCCAACGTTGAAATACCACCCTTGGTTGGATTTCGACTCTAACCGCGACCCGTAAGCCGGGCGCAGGACAGTGTCAGGCGGGCAGTTTGACTGGGGCGGTCGCCTCCTAAAGAGTAACGGAGGCGCCCAAAGGTTCCCTCAGGCTGAATGGAAACCAGCCGAAGAGTGCAAAGGCATAAGGGAGCTTGACTGCGAGACCCACAAGTCGAGCAGAGACGAAAGTCGGGCTTAGTGATCTGGTACCTCCGAGTGGAAGGGGTATCACTCAACGGATAAAAGCTACCCCGGGGATAACAGGCTGATAGTGCCCAAGAGTTCACATCGACGGCACCTGTTTGGCACCTCGATGTCGGCTCGTCGCATCCTGGGGCGGAAGTACGTCCCAAGGGTTTGGCTGTTCGCCAATTAAAGCGGTACGTGAGCTGGGTTCAGAACGTCGTGAGACAGTTCGGTCTCTATCCAGCGTGGGCGCAGGGAACTTGAGAGGAGCTGCTCCTAGTACGAGAGGACCGGAGTGGACGAACCGCTGGTGTGCCAGTTGTCCTGCCAAGGGCATCGCTGGGTAGCCATGTTCGGTCGGGATAAGCACTGAAAGCATCTAAGTGCGAAGCTCGCCTCAAGATGAGGTTCCCCACCGGGTTAACCGGGTAAGACCGCAGGGAGACCACCTGTTCGATAGGCGGCATGTGGAAGTCGGGCAACCGGTGAAGCTGAGCCGTACTAATGGTCGAGGGCTTGACCTCTTTCAGCAGTTCACCCAGCGGTGACTGCGGGAGGCGGGAGCACCACCAACGTCGCGCACGCAGACACTGAAGATCACGCGGCTTGCCACGTCACATCGTCACGCTCGAAGAAGGATCCTGGTGACCCTAGCGGAGAGGCCACACCCGTTCCCATCCCGAACACGGCAGTTAAGCTCTCCAGCGCCGAAGATACTGAGGGGGTAGCCCCTCGGGAACATAGGTCGTCGCCAGGGTCTTTCTTCGTTTCCGGCCCTATCATCGAAGCGATGAGCGCCACCGCCGGCTCGGCCGCCCGCCGTGACCCGCCCGGTTCGGACGCCGCGACCGTGCTGGCCGGCCTCTGTCCCTACCTCCTCGCGGAGGGTGGCGCCTGGCGATCGGCGCGCCCCGCGTCGGAGCACCGCTGTCACGCGGTGCGGCCGCCCGCGGCGCTCACCGGCGACCAGCACGGCGCCTCTGCCTGGTGGCGGCCCACGCCGAGTGCCCCACCTTCGTCGACGCCCGCCAGCACCACCAGCAGGCGCTGCTCGACGCCGGCGTCCACGTGGAGCGGCTGGCCAGCCGCCGCTTGACCGCCCTCACCCGGCCCATCCCGGTCCTGCTCGAACGCCCCTCCAGCGGCCCACGGGCCCCATCGATCACCGGGCGCACCCGCCGCCTCGCCGAGGTCGGCCTGGTCCTGATCATGCTGCTCGCGGCCGGCCTGGTGCTGGCCGCCCGGTTCGCCGGCCTGGGGTTGCTCGGCGCCAACTAGCTCGCGTGCGCGCACGCGCGACGCGGCCCAGAGGGCAGACGCGGCGTCAGCGCTGGCAGCCGCGGCAGAACGTCGTCACGAACCCGCCCGGGGCCACCTCGCTGAGCGTCGTGCCGCAGCGCGGGCAGGCCTGGCCGCCCTTGCGATGGACGTGCAGGAAGTCACGCACCTCCACCTCGAAACGCGGCGGCACCCGGACCCGCAGCTCGTCGATGGCCCAGGGCAGCACCTCGCGCATCGCCGCGTAGAGGCCGTCCACCTCCTCCTCCGCCAGGGTCGAGCGGCGGCGGAACGGCGCCAGCCGGGCCGCCCACAGGATCTCGTCGCTGTAGCCGTTGCCGATGCCGGCCACGAAGGCCTGGTTCTTGAGCAGGTTCTTCAGCTCGCCCGAGTGGCGCCGGATCCGCGTCCGCCACATCGCGAGGTCCAGCGCCGGGTCGTCGGCGTCGGGGCCCTGTTCGTCCCAGCCCGGCACCGGCCGCGACCGCCTCAGCCGGCAGCAGGTAGACCTTGCCCATGCGCGTCGGATCGCGGTAGCGCAGCTCGAGCGGTGCGCCATCGGGAGGCAGCCAGGGCGCGTCGACGGTCCACGGCGCGGTCGTCGGTGCGCCCGGCCGGCGCGCGGGCCTCGCGCGCAGCCCAAGGCGGAGGACCGCGGCCGTGTCGCGTAAGGCCTTGGCCCCCGGCGCGTCCAGGCCCAGGCGGCCGGTCAGCATGGCGTTGATGACGATCCGGTCGCGCGTCGAGCTGGAAGGTCAGGAACTTGCCGCGCCGCGTCACTGACTCCACTCGCTGGCCCGCCAGCGCCGCGGCCTCGGCCGGCGTGCCCCGCACCACCAGTGCCTCGCGCACGTCCAGGGCCTCGATGGGACGCCCCACCAGGGTGGCCTGGAAGGCGTCGGCCAGGATGGCGAGATCGGGCAACTCCGGCACGGCCGTTCGAGCGTAGCACCCGTCGTGGAGGCCCCTGGTCCATCCTAGGACGATGAGCACGCTGGAGGCGCGTGGTACCATGCGCGGGCCCTGAAGGGGAAGAGCAGAGCCGGCCGGCCAGGCCGCGATCGAGGAGCCTCACCAGCCCACCGGTTGACGAGCGACACCATCCCGACCATCGAAGGCCCGGGCGTCGCTCGGGCCTTGTTGATTCCCAGTCAGGAGACCATCGAAGGAGACCAGACCTTGACCGCAGAGCCCCAGGGTGGGCCGGAGCTGACCGACGAGGCGCAGGCCTCGCCCGAGACCAGCCCCGCAGAGACCGTCGCGACCGCCGTCGCCGACGAGCCCGCCGAGATCGACCGCCGCCGACACGACCACCGACGCAGCCGAGGACGCGCCCGCTCAGGCGGCGGCGTCGGAAGCCGCTCCCGCGCCCGAGGCCGTGGCCGAGCCTGCCGTAGCAGCCGAGCCAGCGGAGCCCGCCGCCGTCTCGGAGCCGCGAGCCCGCTCGCGGCCGCTGCCGTCGCCGAGCCCGAGGCTGCCGCTGAGCCGGAGGCTGCCGCCGAGCCCGAGGCGGCGGTCGCGCCCGCGGCCGAGGCCGCTCCCGAGCCCGCCGTCGCGGAGGTCGCCGCCGACGAGGTCGAGGCCGCTCCGCCGGCAGCCGATGAGGTCGAGGTCGCCCCGCCTGCCGAGGCCGTCACCCCGCCGCCGGCCGCCCCTGCCGCGCCGCCCGCCCCGCCGCGCTACGAGGGCCCCGAGCCGACCACCATGGAGGAGCTCCTGGCGAGCAGCCGGAGGAGATCCGCAGCCTCAAGCACGGCGACGTCGTCGAGGGCTCCGTCGTCCGCATCGACAAGGACGAGATCCTCGTCGACATCGGCGCCAAGTCCGAGGGCGTGGTCAGCAACCGCGAGCTGTACGGCCGCCACGCCGAGGCCCAGCCCGTAGCTGGCCGTCGGCGACGTCGTCCTGGTCTACGTGCTGCAGCCGGAGTCCGAGGCCGGCCACGCCGTGCTCTCGCTCCGCCGCGCCGGCCTCGAGCGCAAGTGGCGCTCGATGCAGGAGCAGTTCGAGGCGGGCGTGATCATCGAGGCGCCCGGTCATCGACCACAACAAGGGCGGCCTGATCGTCGACTGCGGCATCCGCGGCTTCGTGCCCATCAGCCAGATCGTCGACTTCCCGCGCCGGCCGCAGAACGACCAGCCGCGTGACGCGGCCCAGGAGATCGCGGAGAAGCTGCAGCCGTTCGTCGGCCGCAAGCTGCGCCTCAAGATCCTGGAGGTCAACCGCAAGGCGAACCGCCTGATCCTCTCGGAGAAGGTGGCCCTCTACGAGGAGCGCCGCGAGAAGCGCGACGAGCTCTTCAGCAGCCTCCAGGTCGGCCAGAAGGTGACCGGCTCGGTGCGCTCGATCGCCCCGTTCGGCGTCTTCATCGACCTCGGCGGCATCGACGGCCTGGTCCACAAGAGCGAGCTCTCGTGGAACAAGGTCAACAACCCCGAGTCCGGCTACAAGGTCGGCGACGAGGTCGAGGCCGAGGTCATCGACATCAACCACGAGCGCGGCCGCATCAGCCTGTCGATCCGCCGCCTCCAGCCCGACCCGTGGAACTCGACGGTGGCCGACCTCAAGGTCGGCGACATCATCGACGGCACGGTCACCAAGATCGTCAACTTCGGCGCGTTCGTGCGCGTGCGCGACGGCCTGGAGGGCCTCATCCACATCAGCGAGCTGTCCCACCAGCGCGTGGCCCATCCGGGCGACGTCGTCCACGAGGGCCAGCAGCTCAAGCTCAAGATCATCTCGCTCGACTCCGACCGCCATCGCCTGGGCCTCAGCCTCAAGCAGGCCGAGGAAGCCCCGGCCCGCCCGGCCGCTCCGGAGCCCCGCGAGCGCCGCGGCCGCTCGGAACGGTCGTACGACGCGTCGCAGGCCATCCAGGAGCCCGAGGGCGGCATCGACAACACGCTCGCCGCGGCCTTCGCCCAGGTGCGCCAGCAGATGGCCGGCCGCCGAGGACGACGGTGGGTCGGTCGCGACCGAGACCGCCGAGCCCGAGACCGCCGAGCCCGAGGCCGAGCCTGGCTCGAGCGAGGAGCCGCTGACGGCCGTCCGACGTGGTCGAGGCGGTCGCCGCCGACGAGATGGCCGAGGAGGCCGCCGCGGCCGAGGAGATCGCCGAGCTGCAGGATGCGGCCGCCGCCAACGAGGCCAACGAGGCGCCCGCGGCAGCTGACATCGCCGACGTCGTGCTGGAGCGTGGCCGCCGACGAGGAGGCCGGAGGAGGCGGTCGCCGCCGACCTCATCGCCAGCCTCGCCCGACGAGGCCAGCCGAGGCTCCCGCGGCCGACGAAGCCCCCGCGGAAGGGCCATCGACGGACGCCTGAGCACGGGTCTCGGCAAGGCGGGGGACGCCGATACCCCGTGCTAGGATTAGCCGCAGGGTAGGCGGCCTGCCCACCCGACGGGTAGAACAGGCGTTCAAGACTCCATGGCCACCAGCGACCGCTTCGACAAGTTCACCGACCGCGCGCGCAAGGTCCTGACGCTCGCGCAGGACGAGGCGCAGCGGTTCAACCACAACTACATCGGCACGGAGCACCTGCTCCTCGGCCTGGTCCGCGAGGGTGAAGGCGTCGCCGCGCGCGTGCTGGAGAACATGAACGTCGAGCTGCCCAAGGTGCGCACGGCGGTCGAGTTCATCATCGGCCGCGGCGATCGACCGGTCGTCGGCGAGGTCGGCCTGACGCCCGCGGGCCAAGCGGGTCATCGAGCTGGCCATCGACGAGGCGCGCCGCCTGGGCCACAACTACATCGGCACGGAGCACCTCCTGCTGGGTCTCGTGCGCGAGGGCGAGGGCATCGCCGCGGGCGTGCTCGAGTCGCTCGGCGTCAACCTGGACAAGGTGCGCCACGAGGTCATCCGCGTGCTGTCGCAGTCGAGCAGCGCCGAGCCCGGCCGCCGAGACCAAGCGGGCCAGCAAGACGCCCACCGTCGACCAGCTCGGCATCAACCTCACCGACGCCGTGCGGGCGGGCAAGATCGACCCGGTCATCGGCCGCGAGAAGGAGATCGAGCGGGTCATCCAGATCCTCTCCCGCCGGACCAAGAACAACCCCGCCCTCATCGGCGAGCCGGGCGTCGGCAAGACCGCCATCGCGGAGGGCCTGGCCCAGCGCATCGTGGCCGGCGACGTGCCCGAGACGCTCATCAACAAGCGCGTCCTGACGCTGGACATCGGCTCGCTCGTGGCCGGCACCAAGTACCGCGGCGAGTTCGAGGAGCGCCTCAAGAAGATCATCGAGGAGCTCCGCAACACCAACGACGCGGTCCTCTTCATCGATGAGCTGCACACGCTCGTGGGCGCCGGCGCGGCCGAGGGCGCCATCGACGCGGCCAACATCCTCAAGCCGCCCCTGGCGCGCGGCGAGCTGCAGTGCATCGGGGCCACGACGCTCGACGAGTACCGCAAGTACATCGAGCGCGACGCGGCCCTCGAGCGGCGCTTCCAGCCCGTCATGGTCGAGGAGCCCACGCTCGAGCAGACCATCGACATCCTCATGCGGCATCCGCGAGCGCTACGAGTCCCACCACCACGTCAAGATCACCGACGAGGCGGTCAAGGCGGCGGCCGACCTGTCCGTCCGCTACATCACCGACCGCCACCTGCCGGACAAGGCCATCGACCTCATCGACGAGGCCAGCAGCCGCGTCCGCCTGCGCCACAGCTCCGCCCCGCCCGAGCTCAAGGCGGCCCAGAAGGAGCTGGAGCGCGTCACCAAGGAGAAGGACGCCGCGATCAACAGCCAGGACTACGAAGGCGCGGCCACCATGCGCGACGTCGAGGAGACGGCCCGCGCGAGCATGGAGGAGCTGCGCACCGCCTGGCAGGCGCACCTCACGGCGGAGACGCCCGAGGTCGGCGAGGAGGACATCGCCCAGGTCGTGGCCATGTGGACCGGCATCCCCGTGACGCGCATCGCCCAGGAGGAGTCGGACCGGCTGCTCCACATGGAAGAGGCGCTGCACGCGCGGGTCATCGGCCAGGAAGAGGCCATCGCCACCATCACGCAAGGCCGTCCGCCGGGCCCGCGCGGGCCTCAAGGATCCCAAGCGGCCGATCGGCTCGTTCATCTTCCTGGGCCCCACGGGCGTGGGCAAGACGGAGCTGGCCAAGAGCCTCGCCGAGTTCATGTTCGGCGTCCGAGGACTCGCTCATCAAGATCGACATGAGCGAGTTCATGGAGCGCCACAACGTGAGCCGGCTGGTCGGTGCCCCGCCAGGCTACGTCGGCTTCGAGGAGGGCGGCCAGCTGACCGAGGCCGTCCGCCGCAAGAGCTACTCCGTGGTGCTGCTCGACGAGATCGAGAAGGCCCACCCCGAGGTCTTCAACATCCTGCTCCAGATCCTGGAGGACGGCCACCTCACGCGACGCCAAGGGCCGCCGCGTCGACTTCCGCAACACGGTCATCATCATGACCAGCAACGTCGGCGCCAAGTCCCTGCTCAAGGACACCAGCCTCGGCTTCAAGCCGATCGGCGAGTCCAGCGAGGAGAAGGCCCAGGGCCAGTACGACCGGATGAAGGAAAAGGTCCTGGACCAGCTCAAGACGCAGTTCCGGCCCGAGTTCCTCAACCGCGTCGACTCGCTGGTCGTCTTCCGCTCGCTGACGATCGAGGAGATCGGCGAGATCGTGGACCTGATGCTGGCCCGCGTGCGCGAGCAGCTGCGGGCCCAGGAGATCGCAGCTCGAGGTCACCCAGGCGGCCAAGGAGCACATCATCCAGCTGGGCTACGACGTCGACTACGGCGCCCGGCCGCTGCGCCGCGTCATCCAGAACATGATCGAGGACCCGCTGGCGGAGGCGCTGCTGCATCGGCCGCTTCCACGCGGGCCAGACGGTCGTGGTCGACCGGGCAGAGGAAGCCGGGCTGACCATCGAGCCGCTCGCGGAGAAGACCCCCGTCGGAGCCGCGTAGCCTCCGCTCGCCTGCCATGTGGCCGGTACGGGGCGCTCGCTAGACTCGCCCGATGGCCCGTACCCAGAGTCGCTACGTCTGCCAGGCCTGCGGTGCAGTCGTTCCTGCGCTGGGAAGGCCAGTGCCGCACCTGCGGCGCGTGGAACACGCTGGTCGAAACGCTCGTCCACGAGCGCGCGCCGGGCGCGCGTGGCGGGGCCAGGGCGCGCTCGACGGGCGGCAGCCTGCCGGTGGCGCTGCGGAACCTGACCGAGGCGCCGCTCCAGCGCCGGCCCACCGGCATCGGCGAGCTGGACCGCGTCCTGGGCGGCGGCCTCGTGCCCGGATCGCTCGTCCTGCTCGGCGGCGAGCCCGGCATCGGCAAGTCGACGCTCGTCCTGGAGGCCGCGGCCGGCATCGCCCGCGGCGCCCGGCCGGGCCAGGAAGTCGCCGTGCTCTACGCCTCCGGCGAGGAATCCGGCGGACAACTGCGGCTCCGCGCGCAGCGGCTGGGGCTGGCCGACGATCCCGCCGGCGAGCGCGTGCACGTCCTGGCGGAGACCGACGTGGAGCGGATCATCGAGCACGCCCTCGCCAGCCGGCCCGACCTGCTCATCGTGGATTCCATCCAGACGGTCACGCTCGACGCCCTCGACGGGCCCGCCGGCTCGGTCGGCCAGGTGCGCGAGGCGGCTTCGCGCCTGCTGGGCTTCGCCAAGGACTCGGGCGTGCCGGTCGTCCTCGTGGGCCACGTCACCAAGGACGGCTCGCTTGGCCGGGCCCAAGACGCTCGAACACCTGGTGGATGCGGTCCTCGCGCTCGAGGGCGAACGTTTCGGCACGCTGCGGCTCCTGCGGGCGACCAAGAACCGTTTCGGCTCGACCGAGGAGGTGGGCGTGCTGGAGATGGCCGGCAGCGGCCTCCGCGAGGTGCCCGATCCCGCGCGGGCCTTCCTTGGGCCGGCCACGGACGCGGCGGGCACGGCCGTCGCGGCGACGCTCGAGGGCAGCCGGCCCCTCCTCGTGGAGGTCCAGGCACTCGTCGCGCCGGCCGGCGGCTTCGGCGCGCCGCGGCGCACCGTCAGCGGCATCGAGACCAGCCGCCTGGCCCTGCTCGTCGCGGTGCTCGCCCGGCGGGTCGGCCTTGACCTTGGTGGGCAGGACATCTACGCCAGCCTGGCCGGCGGCCTGAGCGTGGCCGAGCCGGCCCTTGACCTGCCGCTCGCGGTCGCGCTGGCCTCGTCCTTCCGCGACGCGCCGGTCGCCGCCGCCACCGTCCTGATGGGCGAGGTGGGCCTGCTCGGCGAGCTGCGGCCGGTCGGCGGGCTCGAGCGTCGCCTCCGCGAGGCGGCGCGCCTGGGATTCGGCCGTGCCGTGATCCCGGCCGGCGCGAGCCGCGCCGATGCGACGGCCCTCGCGGATCTGGAGATCGTGCCCGTGCCGACGCTCCAGGCCGCCCTTTCGGTCGCCCTCGGCCCGGTCCGTCGGAGGCAGCCCGCCACGAAGGGCTGACCTCGCACGGGCGGACGCCTGTGCTAGGCTCGCCGGGCTCTCATATGACCGTCTTTGTTCGAGCGCTCGGCGCCCTGCTGGGCCTCCTTATCGCTGCCGCCACCGCGAACTCGTTCGAGGCCTTCTCGAGCTCGTCCAACGCGGGCTTCTTCCTGGCCGCCTGGGTGCTGGCCTGGCCGGTGGTCGGCTTCCTCATCACGCCCTACCTGACGATCGTGCCGGCGACGTGGCTGCTGCGGCGGGTGCAGGAGCTCTCCACCGGCGAGTTCGTGACCGCCATCGCCGGCCTCCTCGTGGGCCTCCTCATGGGCCTCCTGCTCGGTGCGCCGCTGGCCGGGCTCCGGACCGCCGTACGGCCAGTTCCTGCCGCTCGGCGTCTCCCTCGTCCTGGGCCTGGGCATGCTGGGCCTGACGGTGGCCAAGCGCCACGACCTCCTGGAGGCCATCGAGGCGCTCGGCGTGCTGCCCCAGCGCCAGCCCGCCAACCCGGGATCGCCGGCGGGGTCGCCGTTCATCGTCGTCGACACCAGCGCCATCATCGACGGCCGCATCGCCGACATCGTGGGCTCCGGGTTCCTGTTCGGGACCCTCATCGTGCCGCGCTTCGTCCTCCAGGAGCTCCAGCACATCGCCGACCACCCCGACGCCAACAAGCGCAACCGTGGCCGGCGCGGCCTGGAGATCCTGAGCACGCTCCAGAAGGACGAGCGCCTGCCGGTCGAGATCACCGACGAGGACTTCCCCGAGATCGACGAGGTCGACGCCAAGCTGGTCGCGCTGGCCAAGGTGCGCGACGCGGCGATCCTGACCAACGACTTCAACCTGAACCGCGTGGCCGACCTGCAGGGCATCCGGGTGCTCAACGTCAACCACCTGGCCAACGCCGTGAAGCCGGCCTTCCTGCCCGGCGAGGAGCTGCGCATCCGGGTCATCCAGGAGGGCAAGGAGGCCGGGCAGGGGGTCGGCTTCCTGGACGACGGCACGATGATCGTGGTCGAAGGCGGGGCCCGGTTCCTGGATCGCGACCTCGACGTGACCGTCACGCGCGTGCTGCAGACCGTGGCCGGCCGCATGGTCTTCGCCCACCCGCGGCTCGACTGATGGCGCCGGGCGCCGCTGCCGGCTATGCCGACGCCGTGATCGTGGCCGCCGGCACCAGCCGGCGGATGGGCCAGGACAAGCTCCTCGCGCCGCTCCTCGGACGGCCGCTCCTGGCCTGGGCCCTGGAGGGCCTCGCGGCCGCGTCGTCGGTGCGGCGCCTGATCGTCGTCGTGGCGCCGGAGCGGGTCGCCGAGATGGCGGCCCGGCCATGGCTGCGGGCGACCGGCGCTCACCTGGTGGCCGGCGGGCCGCGGCGCCAGGCGTCGGTGGCGGCCGGCCTTGCCGAGGTCGATGCGGAGGTCGTCCTCGTCCACGACGGGGCCCGGCCGCTCGTGACGCCGGCCCTGGCCGACCGGGTGGCGGCGGCAGCCCTCGAGCGCGGCGCCGCGGTGCCGGTGCAGCCCCTGGCCGAGACGCTCAAGCGGGTGCACGACGGCAGTGTCGCCGGGACGTCGGACCGCGCCGGCCTGGCCATGGCCCAGACGCCCCAGGGCGCGCGGCTCGACCTGCTCCGCGCGGCGATGTCGGCGACCGGCGCGGCGTCCGCCGCTGCGCCCGAGTACACCGACGAGGCGGCCATCCTCGAGGCGCACGGGGTGGCGGTGGCGGCCGTCGACGGCGAGCCGGCCAACCTCAAGGTCACGACGCCTGGCGACCTGCAGTTGGCCGAGACGCTCGCTCGTCGCGCGCCTGGGGGCGCCGCGAACGAGCCTGGGCCAGGACAGCCACCCCTTCGGGCCCGGCGACGGGCTGGCGCCTGGGCGGCATCGTCTTCCCGGCCGCGCCCCGGCTGTACGGCCACTCCGACGGCGACGCCGCCCTCCACGCCATCGCCGACGGCCTGCTGGGCGCGGCCGGCCTGGGCGACCTGGGCCGCCGGTTCCCGGCCGGCGACCCGTCCACCCGAGGCGTCGCGTCGTCGACGCTGCTGCGGGCCGTGGTCGCCGACGTGGCCGCGGCCGGCTGGCGGCCGTCGACGCGTGGACCTGCAGCTCGAGGGGGCGCGGCCGCACCTCGGCGGCGCCCGGCTCGACGCGATGCGCGACGCCATCGCCGTCCTCCTGGGTCTGGATCCGGGCGCCGTCTCGGTCCGAGCCTCGACCGGCAACCTGGACGGCGCCACCGGTGCCGGGCGCAGCATCGCCGCCGCGGGCGCTCGTGACGATCGCGCCGTCGGGGCGCGCCGCATGAGCCTCCAGCTGCGCAACACGCTCGGCGGCCGCCTGGAGCCGTTCGAGCCGCTCGAGCCGGGCCGCGTCCGCATGTACAGCTGCGGGCCGACCGTCTACGCCGCCGCCCACGTGGGCAACTTCCGCAGCTTCGTGTTCGCCGACCTGCTGCGGCGCTACCTGGGCTGGTCGGGCTACGACGTGCGCTGGGTCATGAACATCACCGACGTCGACGACCGCATCATCGCCCAGGCCAGGGCGAGGCGGCGTGAGCATCGGCGAGCTGACCGCGCCGCACGCCGCCGCCTTCCTGGAGGACCTGGAGCGGCTGCGGGTCACGCCGCCTGACGCCATGCCGCGGCCGACCGAGCACATCGACGGCGATGGCGACCCTCATCGCGACGCTGATCGAGCGGGGGCACGCCTACCGCACGGACGACGGCTCCATCTTCTTCCGCATCGCCAGCTGGCCCGCATACGGCCGCCTGGCCCGCCTGGATCCGACCCAGCAGCGCGTCGGCGAGCGGGTCGTGGACGACGACTACGGCAAGGACGACGTGCGCGACTTCGCCCTCTGGAAGGGCCCGCGCGAGGGCGAGCCGTCGTGGTCGACCGCCATCGGCGAGGGTCGTCCGGGCTGGCACATCGAGTGCTCGGCGATGAGCATGGCCGAGCTTGGCCCGTCGCTTCGACATCCACACCGGCGGCATCGACCTGATCTTCCCCCACCACGAGGACGAGATCGCCCAGTCGGAGGCGGCCACCGGCCAGACCTTCGTGCGCACCTGGCTGCACTGCGCCCACCTGGCCATGGGCGGCGAGAAGATGGCCAAGCGGACCGGCAACATCGAGCGGCCGGCCGACGTCTACGCCCGCGGGTACAGCCCGCGAGCCCTCCGCTACGCCCTGCTGGCGGCCCACTACCGGGCCGGCCTGGAGTTCTCCGACGCGTCGCTGCAGGCGGCCGCGGCTGCGGTCGAGCGGCTCTCCACCGTCCTCGCCGCCCTGGACGCGTACCGCCAGGACGGCCCCGACGCCGAACGACCTGGTCGACGCTCCTGGCGCGAGCACGCGGTCGGCCTTCACGGCCGGCCTGGACGACGACCTCAACATCGCGCCGGCCCTGGCCGCGGTCTTCGACCTCGTCCGCGAGGTCAACCGGCGGCTCGCCGCGCGGACCCTCTCCACCGCCGACGCGGCTCGCGCGGCCGCCGTGCATCCGCGACCTGGACCGTGTCCTGGCCGTGGCCGAGGACGAAGGGGAGGGGCCGGCCCTCGCGCCGGAGCTGGCGGCCCTCCTGGAGGCCCGCCGTGAGGCCCGTGCCGGCCGCGACTTCGCCGCCTCTGACCGTCTGCGCGACGAGCTTGCGGCGCGCGGCATCCTTGTCGAGGACACTCGTGATGGCCAGCGCTGGCGGCGGGCCGAGGAGGTCGTGGATGCCTGATCGACCCGGCCCGCGGGGCCCCCGACGTGATGACGAGCGGCCCCGGTCGGGACGCCCCGGGCCCGGCGGCGCCGGTCGCCCGGGTCGGCCGTCGTGGCAGCAGCGCCCCGGCGAGCGGCCCGACCGCGAGGGCGCCGATCGGCCGGCGCCCGGCAACGGCCCGCGATCGGGCCCAGGTTCCGGCCCACCTCGGCCCAACCCCCGGCCCTGGCAGCGCCGCGACTCGTCGCCCCCGCCGTGGGCCCGCGGCGATCGCCCGCCACAGGGTCGGCGCGACGGCCCACCGCCCCCGCGGCGCGACGGCCCGCCACCCTGGGCCCGGCCCGAGGGACCACCGCCGGACCGTCGCTCAGGACCTCCGCCCGACCGCCGTCCCGGTCCCGCGCCCTGGCCGCGACGCGAGGGACCGCCGCGCGCGGCGGCGACCGGCCGTACGACCGGGATCGGCCACGGCCGAGTGGTCCGCCGACCGGCGGCTACCGCGGCGGACCCGATCGGCCGCGCCCCTACGACCGTCCGCGTCCGTATGACCGGCCGCGTCCGTATCGACCGGCCCAGCCGGCCCGATCGCGCCCCGGGCCAGGGGTTCGAGCGGCAGTGGCCGGTCATCGGAGTCCGCCGTCACCCTCGAGCCGGAAGAGGAGCTCATCGCCGGGCGCCGTCCGGTCGAGGAGGCGTTCGCCGCCCGACGCGAGGTCCACCGGCTCTACGTCGTGCCGCAGCGACGCGAGCCGCTCGAGGCGCTCGTGCTGCACGCCACGACCCTGCGCATCCCCGTCGTGGAGGTGGAGGGCGGCAGCCTGACGGCCCTGGCCGGCTTCGACGGTCACCAGGGTGTCGCGGTGGCCGTCGCCCCGCGGCGCTGGGCGACGCTCGACGAGGTGCTGGCGCGCGCCGCCGGAGCGCGGCGAACGGCCCTTCGTGCTGGTCCTTGACTCGTTCGAGGATCCCCACAACCTGGGCAGCCTCCTGCGCACGGCCGAGGCGGCCGGCGTCCACGGCGTCTACTTCCCGACCCACCACGCCGCGCCGCTCACGCCGTCGGCCGTGAAGGCCTCGGCCGGGGCGGTGGAGCACCTGCTCCTCGTGCCGGTCGACGACCTGGGTGGCGCCCTGGCCGACCTCCGCGCCCGGGGCCTCCGCCTCGTCGGCGCGGACGCCGGAGCGCCCCTGACCTACCGCGAGGCCGACCTCCGCGGGCCGCTCGCCCTCGTCGTGGGCAGCGAGGGCCGCGGCCTGCTCGGGTGCCGTCCGGCGGCGGCTCGACCTCGTCGTGCGCATCCCCATGCACGGCAAGGTCGCCTCGCTCAACGCGGCCGTGGCCGGCTCCGTGCTCCTCCTGGAGGCCGCCACGCAGCGCGGCCTGCCCGACGCGCCGCCCGCGCCGGAGCCCGACGAGACCGCCGATGAGGCGCGGAGCGGCTGCCCTGCGGTCGAAGCGCCCGTCGGAGGCGCCGCCAGGCGCCGCGCAAGCCGCGGGCCCGCAAGGCTGCAGCCACGCCGGCGAGTCGTCGAGACCGCGCCCGCCGGCGAGCTGCTCCCCGGCGCGGCGTCGCCCGAGCCCGCGAAAGCCGTCCGCAAGCCCCGCGCCCGCAAGCAGACGGCCGAGCCGCCGGCGGAGCCAGCCGAGCCCGCGAAAGCCGTCCGCAAGCCCCGCGCTCGCAAGCCAAGGGCAAAGCCGTCGGAGCCCGCATGATCCGCGATCGGTTCGATCGTCATCCGCGTCGACGACATCGAGCGGCAGACGGCCTTCTGGTCGGCGGCCCTGGGCTACGAGCCCCGGCAAGGGCGGCGACGATGACTTCGTGCTCCTCAAGCCGCGTGACGGCGTAGGCCCCAACGTCTCGCTCGACCGGGTCCGCTCGACGGTCCAGGTGCCGCCGCGCATCCATCTGGACCTCTACACGGAGGACCAGGCGGGCGAGGTCGCGCGGCTGCTGGCGCTGGGCGCCACCGAGGTCCAGTGGTCCAAGCGCCCGCCGGACGCGGACTACCTCATCCTGGCCGACCCCGAAGGCAACCGCTTCTGCGTGGTCGACATCGCCCGCTGACCGCCGCCTCGAGCCGATCGTTTGCAGACGCACATGAGCGGAACGTTGGCTGGCCTGGACGCGGCCCGGCCGGCGCCCCCGCGGTCCTCGGTGCGCGGTCGTGGCGCCCCAGCTGAGCACGGATCCCGGCATCGTGCCGGCCACCGAGTCCAGATGGTGGAGCCTCATCCGCCCTCGTCCGCGCTAAGGTTCCCCCGGCGTGCGTCTGAGACATTGGCGCTGGTCTGGAGGATGAGGCAGGCGCTCCTGCCCCAGACCGAGCCACGATCGGCGCGGCGGAGCACGACCGTTGCGTACCTTCGCCGCGCTGCTGTAAACTGCGCAGTCGCGCCGACGTAGCTCAATTGGTAGAGCAGCGGTTTTGTAAACCGCCGGTTCCGGGTTCGAGTCCCGTCGTCGGCTCCAAGCGAAGAGGCCGTTGCGTCTGACGCTCTTCACCACCGGGGCGCGGCCCCAGGGACGCAGCGACAACGTGGGTAGGTTGAGCAGGTGGTGAGCTCCGCTGACTGTAGATCAGCCGTCTTCGACTGTGGGGGTTCGATTCCCTCCCTGCCCACCACCAAACCCGATCCACGGTGTGACCCACACCGGCCCACATAGCTCAGCTGGCAGAGCACTTCCTTGGTAAGGAAGAGGTCTTGGGTTCAAGTCCCAATGTGGGCTCCAGCCCCCCAACCACGCGGCGGCGAAGCCGCGTCCTTCAGGAGTCGGTAGCGCAAACCAGATGGCCAAGAAGAAGTTCGAGCGCACCAAGCCGCACGTCAACATCGGCACGATCGGCCACATCGACCATGGCAAGACGAGCCTGACGGCGGCCATCACCAAGTACCTCGCCCTCAAGGGCGGGGCCGAGTACCGCGCCTTCGACACCATCGACAACGCGCCCGAGGAGCGCGAGCGGGGCATCACCATCGCCATCGCCCACGTGGAGTACGAGACGGCCGCCCGCCACTACGCCCACGTCGACTGCCCCGGCCACGCCGACTACATCAAGAACATGATCACCGGCGCGGCCCAGATGGACGGCGCCATCCTCGTCGTGGCCGCCACCGACGGGCCGATGCCCCAGACCCGCGAGCACATCCTGCTGGCCCGCCAGGTCGAGGTGCCCTACATCGTCGTCTTCCTCAACAAGGTCGACATGGTCGACGACCCCGAGCTGCTCGAGCTCGTCGAGCTCGAGGTCCGCGAGCTGCTCTCCAAGTACAACTTCCCGGGTGACGAGATCCCCGTCATCCGCGGCTCGGCCCTGGCCGCCCTCGAGGCCGGCAACGATCCCAACGACCCGGCCTACGCGCCGCATCCAGGCCCTCATGGATGCCGTCGACAGCTACATCCCGACGCCCGAGCGGGCCGTCGACAAGCCCTTCCTGATGCCCATCGAGGACGTCTTCGGCATCAAGGGCCGCGGCACCGTGGCCACCGGGCGCGTCGAGCGCGGCGTGGTCAAGGTCGGCGAGGAGGTCGAGATCGTCGGCGTGCGGCCCACCCGCAAGGTCGTCGTGACCGGCGTCGAGATGTTCAAGAAGCTGCTCGACGAGGGTCGCGCCGGCGACAACATCGGGACGCTGCTGCGGGGCATCGAGCGCGACGACATCGAGCGCGGCCAGGTCCTCGCCAAGGCCGCCAGCATCAAGCCCCACACCCGCTTCCACGCCCAGGTCTACGTCCTGACCAAGGAGGAGGGCGGCCGCCACACGCCGTTCTACAACGGCTACCGGCCGCAGTTCTACCTGCGCACGACCGACGTGACCGGCGCCATCGGCCTGCCCGAGGGGGCCGAGATGGTCATGCCCGGCGACAACGTCGAGATGAAGGTCGAGCTCATCACGCCCATCGCGCTCGAGCCCGGCCAGCGCTTCGCCATCCGCGAGGGCGGCCACACCGTGGGCGCCGGCGCCGTCACCCAGATCCTGGAGTAGCAGCGTGGCGAAGGCGGAGAACCGACCGGTCATCGTCCTGGCCTGCACCGAGTGCAAGGACCGGGGCTACTCCACGACCAAGAACAAGAAGAACGATCCCTCCCGGCTGGAGCTCAAGAAATACTGTCCGCGCTGCCGCCGTCATACCATCCACCGGGAGGCCAAGTAAGCCATCGGAGGCGCGTAGCTCAATTGGTAGAGCTCTGGTCTCCAAAACCAGTGGTTGTCGGTTCGAGTCCGGCCGCGCCTGCCACCCCCTAGCCCCAGCCCCCGCCGCCGTTCGTAAGGAGACGATCCGTGTGCAGCGCATCAGGCGCTACGTCGAGGAGTCCTGGTCGGAACTGAAGAAGGTGACCTGGCCCACGCCGCGTCAGACGTGGAACCTGACCGTGCTCGTCTTCGTCGTCAGCGCGATGGTGGGCGTCTTCATCTTCGGCGTCGACGCCATCTTCACGACCGGCCTCAAGATCGTCACGAGCCTGTGACCATGGAAGCGACCAACGAGCAGGTCCAGGCGCCGGCCAAGCACTGGTACGTCATCCACACGTACTCGGGCTACGAGAAGAAGGTCAAGGCCAACCTCGAGCACCGCATCGAGTCGATGGGCATGGACGACCGCATCTTCCAGGTCCTGGTGCCCGAAGAGGACGAGATCGAGATCCGCGGCGGCCAGCGCGTGACCGTCCAGAAGAAGGTCTACCCCGGCTACGTGCTGGTGGAGATGATCCTGGACCCCGACTCCTGGTTCGTCGTGCGCAACACGCCGGGCGTGACCAGCTTCGTCGGCGGGGCCAACATCCCCGGCGTGCGCAACGAGCCCATCCCGCTCGACGAGACCGAGGTCAAGCAGATCCTGCGCCAGATGGGCGTCGAGGCGCCCAAGATGCGGGTCGCCTTCACCAAGGGCCAGAACGTGCGCGTCACGGACGGCCCGTTCGCCGAGTTCATCGGCACGGTCGACGAGGTCAACGCGGAGCGCAACAAGGTCAAGGTGCTGGTCAGCATCTTCGGCCGCGAGACGCCGGTCGAGCTCGACTTCCTGCAGATCGAGAAGCTGTGAGGCGCTGACCGGTGGCCAAGAAGATCCGCACCGTCCTGACCATCCAGCTGCCGGCCGGCAAGGCCACGCCGGCGCCGCCGGTGGGCACCGTCCTGGGCCCCCACGGCATCAACATCGTGGAGTTCTGCAAGACCTACAACGAGCGCACCGCGGCGCAGGCCGGGCAGGTCATCCCCGCCCAGATCACGATCTTCGAGGACCGCAGCTTCACCTTCGTGCTGCGCACGCCGCCCGCCGCCGACCTGCTGCGCAAGGCCGCCGGCGTGGAGAAGGGCTGCCGCGACGGCCGGACGCGAGGGCGTCGGGCGGGTCAGCCGCGAGCAGGTGCGCGAGATCGCCCAGATCAAGATGGCCGACCTCAACGCCAACGACATCGAGGCCGGCGCCCGCGTCATCGAAGGCACCGCCCGCTCGATGGGCATCGAGGTCGTCAGCTAGCCGGCGCGCCGGCACGAGGAGTCACCCCATGAGCCACGGCAAGAAGTACCAGGAGGCGGCCAAGCTCGTCGAGCACGAGCGGGTCTACGAGCCCGACATCGCCGTCGGGCTGCTGCGCCAGACCAGCACGGTCGGCTTCGACCCCACCGTCGAGGCCCACATCCGCCTGGGCGTCGACCCGCGCCACGCCGACCAGATGGTGCGCGGCACGGTCGTCCTGCCGCACGGCACCGGCAAGCGTGTGCGCGTCGTCGTGTTCGCCCAGGGCGAGAAGGCCCAGGAAGCGCTCCACTCGGGCGCCGACGAGGTCGGCGGCGAGGACCTCGTCAAGAAGGTGGAGGGCGGCTGGCTCGACTTCGACGTGGCCCTCGCGACGCCGGACATGATGGGCATGGTCGGCAAGCTGGGCAAGATCCTGGGCCGCCGCGGCCTCATGCCGAACCCCAAGTCCGGCACCATCACCTTCGACCTCGAGCGGGCCATCCGCGAGGTCAAGGCCGGCCGCGTCGAGTTCAAGGTGGACAAGGGTGGCATCATCCACGTCCCCTTCGGCAAGGCCAGCTTCGAGGAGGCCCAGCTGGCCGACAACCTGGCCACGTTGATCGACGCCATCAATCGCGCCCGGCCCAGCGCCACCAAGGGCCAGTACTTCAGAAGCCTGACGGTCGCCTCGTCGATGGGCCCGGGCATCAAGGTGGATGTCCCGGCGCTCCTCGCCGCGAGCCGCCTGAGGGTCATGAGCGACGGCCTCGACGGCCGTCCGACCGTATAACCGTTCCGCCCCAGACAGCGTTGCGCCCGCGAGGGCTCAATCCGTCGGGAGTCCGGCCAGCCGGCCGGCCCCGGCGCGCACGCCGAGGCGGGGTCACGACCCGAGGGCCGCTGCCCCGGTGCTGCAGCCGCAGCGCGACCCCTGCGCGGGACATCGCAGCAGGGGCCGGCTCGTCCGGCGCCACCAGGGAAAGGAGGCTCCATGCCTACCGAGGCCAAACGGGCCACCGTCGCCGCCCTGACCGAGGCCTTCTCGGGCAGCAGCACGTCGATCGTGGCCGATTACCGCGGCCTCACCGTGTCCGAGATCACGGCCGTGCGGCGCGCCCTGCGCCAGCAGGGCCTGACCTACCACGTGGTCAAGAACCGTCTCGCCCGCATCGCGGCCGACCAGGCCGGGGTGGGAGAGCTGGCGGGCCTGCTGACCGGTCCGTCCGCCGTGGCCCTCGGCCAGGGCGACGAGTCGGCCGTGGCCCGTGCCTTCCTCGACGCGACGCGGCCCTTCAAGGTCGTCGCCGTGCGTGGCGCCGTCGTCAACGGCAAGCGCCTTGCCGCGGAGGACGTCGGCCGGCTCGCCGCGCTGCCGTCCCGAGACATCCTGCTGGCCCAGCTCGCGGGCGCCATCGCGGCACCCCTGAGCGGCATGGCCGGCCTCCTCGCCGCGCCGCTGCGCAACCTCGGCGCCGGGCTCAGCCAGCTCGCCGACCAGCGCGGCGCGACCGGCGCCTGAACCCAACCCACCCGACCCTTTGACCCGTCCAACCCCCGGAGGTGACGATCACATGGCGACCCTGACCCAGGACCAGGTCCTCGAGGCGATCGACGGCATGACCGTCCTCGAGCTGTCCGAGTTCATCAAGAAGTTCGAAGCCCGCTACGGCGTCACGGCCGCGGCCCCTGCCGCCGCTGCCGCCCCCGCCGCCGCTGCTGCCGCGCCCGCGGCGGCCGCTGTCGAGGAGCAGACCGAGTTCACGGCCGTCCTGGCCGAGATCGGGCCCGACAAGATTCCGGTCATCAAGGTCGTGCGCGAGCTGACCGGCCTCGGCCTCAAGGAGGCCAAGGACCTTGTCGACGCGACGCCGAAGGCCGTCAAGGAGAGCGTGTCCCGCGAGGAGGCCGACAAGATCAAGGCGGCCCTCGAGGAGCAGGGCGCCAAGGTCGAGATCAAGTGAGTGCCGGCGTGCAGAACCAGGCTTAGCAAGAGGCCTGCGTCAACGGAATGACTTGATCCATAACTCACGGATTTCGTCGTTGGCGAGCCGCACGCTCCCGGTAGACCCGTTGCTCGACTCGAGCACATCGAGCACGACTTCGCGGGGGAGCGACCGCGGATTGATACGTCGCATGGTGACCGGGATTTGGGGAAGCGCCCCGAATTTCGCTTCGGCCACAACGGTCGGCGAGTAAGGCAAGGGGACGTTCATCCAGAATGCCACGTATGCCTGACCTCGAGCGTCGACCTCCACTCCGAGGCGACGCCTCATCTTGAGCTGTTGCGACAGTGTCGTCACGCCGCGGCGACCAAGCTCAAGCAAGTCCAATTCAAGAGGGCCCAGATGAAGCGATGCCACTTTCACTCCTTTCGGGAGTTCGGACTCTCGCGAGCGACAAGTTAGTCGCAACGACGGTCGATACCTGTAGCCCATCCGTAGGCTCGATTCCGGACTGCGCGGTCTTTGACGACGCAACCGTTCAGTGGTATGCTGACCGGTCTGTGAGCGCGGCCCCTCTCGTTTCCCTCCTCCGCCAAGGAGCGGTTCATGCTGCCTGTCGTTGAGTCTCCCCGCTGGACCTCCCTGGCCACCGTACGCAAGACGTACGCGCGGATCCCCGAGGTCCACCCGATCCCCAACCTGATCGACCTCCAGCTGGATTCGTTCACCTGGTTCGTCGAGAAGGGCCTGCGCGAGCTGTTCGAAGAGATCAGCCCCATCCAGGACTTCACGGGCCGGGTCATGGAGCTCCACTTCGGCAAGCACGAGTTCGGCGAGCCCAAGTACACCCAGCTGGAGTGCCGCGCGCGCGACCTGACCTACGCCCGCCCGCTCTACGTGGACGTCGAGCTCCGCATCAAGGAGACCGGCGAGATCCAGAGCCAGCGCGTCTACATGGGCGACTTCCCCTTCATGACCGACCAGGGGACGTTCATCATCAACGGCGCCGAGCGCGTCGTGGTCAGCCAGCTGGTCCGCTCGCCGGGCGTCTACTACACCACGGACGGAAGACCCCAGCACCGGGCGCAACCTCTTCAGCGCCAAGGTCATCCCCAACCGCGGCGCCTGGCTCGAGTTCGAGACGACGGCCAAGCAGAACGTCCTGCAGCTCTGGGTCAAGGTCGACCGCAAGCGCAAGCTGGAGGCCACCAAGCTCCTGCGCGCGGTGGGCTACGAGCAGAACGAGGTGATGCTCGAGCTGTTCCGCACCATCGACACCAACGAGCCGGCGCAGATCGCCGCGACCCTGGAGAAGGACGCCACCACCACGCGCGGCGAGGCCCTCATCGAGGTCTACAAGAAGCTGCGCCCGGGCGACCCGCCCACCGGCGACAACGCGGAGAAGCTCGTCGAAAGCCTCTTCTTCAACTTCCGCCGCTACGACCTGGGCCGCGTCGGCCGCTACAAGCTCAACAAGAAGCTGGACCCGGTCGCCTCGCGCATGGGCATCGAGCTGCCGCGCGACGAGCGGACCATCACCAAGGAAGACATCGCCGCCATCGTCGGCCAGCTCATCGAGCTCAACGACGGCCTCGGCGAGCCGGACGACATCGACCACCTGGGCAACCGCCGCATCCGCGCCAACGGCGAGCTGATCCAGAACGCCTTCCGCATCGGCCTCCTGCGCATGGAGCGCGTCGTCAAGGAGCGCATGACGATCCAGGAGATCGAGAAGGCCACGCCGAACGCCCTCATCAACATCCGCCCGGTCGTGGCGGCCATGAAGGAGTTCTTCGGCGGCAGCCAGCTCTGCCAGTTCATGGACCAGACCAACCCGCTGGCCGAGCTGACCAGCAAGCGCCGCCTGTCGGCCCTGGGCCCCGGCGGCCTGTCCCGCGAGCGCGCCGGGTTCGACGTGCGCGACGTGCACCACAGCCACTACGGCCGCATCTGCCCCATCGAGACGCCGGAAGGGCCCAACATCGGCCTCATCGGCTCGCTGGCCACGTACGGGCGCATCAACGAGTACGGCTTCATCGAGACGCCCTACCGCACGGTCAAGCGCGTCACCGCGTACGACGACCCCGACGTCGAGCGCGGAGATCGCCGGCGCCGACCTCGCCACCAAGAGCGGCACGGTCGTCCTGAAGAAGGGCGACGCGTTCACCCGCGAGGCCGTCGCCGAGCTCAAGAAGCAGAAGGCCACGGCCTTCCCCATCCGCCCCCGCGTGACCGACCAGATCGAGTACCTGGACGCGCACGACGAGGAGGACCACTACGTCGCCCAGGCCAACGCGCGCCTGGACGAGGCGGGCCACTTCGTGGAGGACCGCGTCTCGACGCGCCACCGGGACCAGTTCCCGGAGGCGCGCCCCGACCAGATCGAGTACATGGACGTGAGCCCCAAGCAGGTCGTCTCGGTGGCCACGGCGCTCATCCCGTTCCTCGAGCACGACGACGCGAACCGCGCCCTCATGGGCTCCAACATGCAGCGCCAGGCCGTGCCGCTCCTCGAGCCGGAGGCGCCCATCGTGGGCACCGGCATGGAGGCCCAGGCCGCCCTCGACTCGGGCCAGGTCATCGTCGCCCGCCGCGACGGCGTGGTCACCTCGGTGACCGCCGATCGCATCCAGGTCGAGACCGACGCCGGCGAACTGGACGAGTACCGCCTCGAGAAGTTCGTGCGCTCCAACCAGGGCACGTGCATCAACCAGCGGCCGCTGGTCGACGTGGGCGACCGCGTCGCCACGGGGGAGCCGCTGGCCGACAGCAGCTCGACCGACCGCGGCGAGCTGGCCCTCGGCCGCAACATCCTGGTCGCCTTCATGAGCTGGGAGGGCGGCAACTACGAGGACGCCATCGTCATCAGCGACCGGCTGGTGCGCGAGGACCTCTTCACCAGCATCCACATCGAGAAGCACGAGATCGAGTCCCGCGACACGAAGCTCGGCCCCGAGGAGATCACCCGCGACATCCCCAACGTGGGCGAGGAGTCGCTCAAGGATCTCGACGAGGACGGCATCGTCTACATCGGGGCGGAGGTCCAGCCGGGCGACATCCTGGTCGGCAAGATCACGCCCAAGGGCGAGACCGAGCTGACCGCGGAGGAGCGCCTGCTGCGCGCCATCTTCGGTGAGAAGGCCCGCGAGGTGAAGGACTCCAGCCTGCGCCTGCCGCACGGCGAGCGCGGCAAGGTCGTCGACGTGCGCGAGTTCAGCCGCGAGCGCGGCGACGAGCTCCTGCCCGGCGTCAACCGCCTCATCCGCGTCAGCGTCGCGGCCAAGCGCAAGATCTCGGTCGGCGACAAGATGGCCGGCCGCCACGGCAACAAGGGCGTCATCGCCAAGATCCTGCCCCAGGAGGACATGCCCTTCCTGCCCGACGGCACGCCGGTCGACATCATCCTCAACCCCCTCGGCGTGCCCAGCCGCATGAACATCGGCCAGATCCTGGAGACGCACCTGGGCTGGGCCCTGCACGAGCAGGCCCGCCAGAGCGGCACGCCCCATCCACGCCGCGACGGCCGTCTTCGACGGCGCGACGGAGGAGCAGATCCGGGGCGAGCTGCTCGCCGCGGGCCTGCCCGAGAGCGGCAAGACGGTCCTCCACGACGGCCGCACGGGTGAGCCGTTCGACCGCGAGATCACCGTCGGCTACATCTACATGCTCAAGCTCCACCACCTGGTGGAGGACAAGATCCACGCCCGCTCCACGGGCCCCTACAGCCTCATCACCCAGCAGCCGCTCGGCGGCAAGGCCCAGTTCGGCGGCCAGCGCTTCGGCGAGATGGAGGTCTGGGCGCTCGAGGCGTACGGCGCCGCGAACATCCTGCAGGAACTCCTGACCGTCAAGTCCGACGACGTCATGGGCCGCGTCCAGACGTACGAAGCGATCGTCAAGGGCGAGGACATCCAGCCCCCGGGCGTGCCCGAGTCGTTCAAGGTCCTCATCAAGGAACTGCAGAGCCTGGGCCTCAACGTCGAGATCCTGAACGAGAACGAGGAGGAGATCCACTTCGCCGAGGACGCCTCGGCCTATCCGCTGCCTGATCTGGGCGGCATCAACCTCGCCGGGTTCGAGGACTGACGCCCATCCGCTGCCCCATCCCCGCGGCGCTGCCCCTCGGCCGGGGACTGCGCCGCTCGCACCTTGCTCGCGCCGCTGCCGCCCCCAGCGTGGCGAAGGAGAACGATGCTCGAGGTCAATAACTTCAACGCCATCCGCATCTCGCTGGCGTCGCCCGACCAGATCCGCGACTGGTCCAAGGGCGAGGTCACCAAGCCGGAGACGATCAACTACCGCACCCTCCGGCCCGAGAAGGACGGCCTCTTCGACGAGCGCATCTTCGGCCCCACCCGGGACTGGGAGTGCTACTGCGGCAAGTACAAGCGCATCCGCTACAAGGGCATCATCTGCGACAAGTGCGGCGTGGAGGTCACGCGCGCCAAGGTCCGCCGCGAGCGGATGGGCCACATCCAGCTGGCCAGCCCGGTCAGCCACATCTGGTACTTCAAGGGCACGCCCAGCCGGCTGGGCATCCTGCTCGACATCAGCCCGCGCAACCTGGAGCGCATCCTCTACTTCGCCCTGTACATCGTCACGTGGGTCGACGAGGACGCGCGCGCACGCATGCTGCGCCAGCTGGAGGAGGAGGCCGAGGGCCGCGGCGGCAAGGGCGGCCGGGCCCTCGCCGAGCTGGAGGACCAGCTGCGCGCTCGACATCAATCGTTCGCCGCGATGAGCTGACGGCCGCCCTCGAGGCGCGCCGGGCCGAGCTCGAGGAGCAGCGGGCCACCCGCACCGCCGAGCTGGTCGAGGCCCAGCACCGCTCGGAGGCGGCCCTGGGGGCCGCCGGCACCAAGGGCGGCCGCCGAGGCCGTCGTGTTCGAGCCGACCGGCGAGGTCATCCTGCCCGCCGGCGAGGGCGCCGACAAGGCCGCCCGGACGCGCCTGCAGCAAGGCCGCCAAGGACGAGATCGAGCGCGTCAACACCGACATCCAGGCCAGCGAGGCCGAGGAGCAGGCACGCGTCGACCGCGAGATGGCCGACCTGGACCTGCAGCGCGACGCGACCCTGGAGGCCGAGCGCGAGCGCCTCAAGCTGGAGGCCGAGGGCACCAAGGAGGACGTCCGCCGGGCGCGCGACGAGATCGAGCGCCTCAAGCCCGGCCTGATGCTGCCCGAGACGTCGCTCGACGGCATGAACCTGCGCGACCTGGACCGCAAGTACGGCTCGGCCGTGCGCGGCTCACGGCTCTTCGGGGCCGGCATGGGCGCGGAGGCCATCCGCGAGCTGATCCAGCGCATGGACCTGGAGGGCCTGGCCAAGCAGCTCCACAGCGAGGTGCGCACCACCTCCGGCCTGCGCCGCAAGAAGGCCATCAAGCGCCTGCGCCTCATCGAGGCCTTCCGCCGCAGCGGCACCCGGCCGGAGTGGATGGTCCTCTCGGTCCTGCCGGTCATCCCGCCGGACCTGCGCCCGATGGTCCAGCTCGACGGCGGCCGCTTCGCCACCTCCGACCTCAACGACCTCTACCGCCGCGTCATCAACCGCAACAACCGCCTCAAGCGGCTGCTGGAGCTGGGCGCCCCGGAGATCATCATCCGCAACGAGAAGCGCATGCTCCAGGAGGCCGTGCGACGCGCTGATCGACAACGGCCGCCGCGGCCGGGCCATCGCCGGCACCGGCAACCACCGCCTCAAGAGCCTCTCCGACATGCTCAAGGGCAAGCAGGGCCGCTTCCGCCAGAACCTGCTGGGCAAGCGTGTCGACTACTCCGGCCGCTCGGTCATCGTGGTCGGCCCGGAGCTCAAGCTGCACCAGTGCGGCCTGCCCAAGAAGATGGCCCTCGAGCTGTTCAAGCCGTTCGTCATGCGCCAGCTCGTGGAGAAGGGCTTCGCCCACAACATCAAGAGCGCCAAGCGCATCGTCGAGCGCGTCCGGCCGGAGGTCTGGGACGTCCTGGAGGACGTCATCAAGGACCACCCGGTGCTGCTCAACCGCGCCCCCACGCTGCACCGCCTGGGCATCCAGGCCTTCATGCCGGTGCTCGTCGAGGGCTCGGCCATCCAGATCCACCCGCTCGTCTGCTCCGCCTTCAACGCCGACTTCGACGGCGACCAGATGGCCGTCCACGTGCCGCTCTCCGCGGCCGCCCAGGACGAGGCGCGGCGGATGATGCTGTCGACCGCCAACCTCCTGTCGCCGGCCGACGGCGATCCGGTCGTGGCGCCCACCCAGGACATGGTCCTGGGCTGCTACTACCTGACCCTCAAGGCGGAGGACGACGAGCGGCCGGTGCCGCCCTTCGCCTCCGAGGAGGACGCCGTCCTGGCGTACCACCTCGGCCGCATCGACCCGACCTGCACGGTCCCTGGCCCTGGACGCCCCCATCGACGTCGAGGTCGAGGGCTGGGAGCCGCTGGCCGCCTCGGCCGACGGCGAGGAGCCGGGCCCGAGCGGGTCACCTCGTCGAGCGGCGCATGCGCACGACGGTCGGCCAGGTCCTCTTCAACCAGATCCTGCCCACGCCGCTGCGCTTCAACAACGAGGAGATGACCCGCTCCAAGCTGGGCGAGCTCATCGACCGCTGCTACCGCGAGCTGGGTCCCATCGAGACGGCCCACCTCGTCGACGGCATCAAGATCGATCGGCTTCACGCTACGCCACCCGCGGCGGCATGACCATCGCGATCGCCGACATCAGCGTGCCGCCCCACAAGCAGGAGCTGCTGGGCAAGGCCGACTGCGGACGTGACCGACATCGACCAGCCAGTTCCAGCGCGGCCTCATCACCGACGACGAGCGCTACGAGCAGGTCGTCCAGATCTGGAAGCGCGACCACCCAGGACGTCTCCAACGAGATGATGGAGGCCCTCGATCCGCGCGGGCCGCTGACCATGATGACCCGCTCCGGCGCCCGCGGGAACAAGGGCAACATCGGCCAGCTGGGCGGCATGCGCGGCCTGATGGCCGACCCGTCCGGCCGCATCATCGACGTGCCCGTGCGCTCGCAACTTCCGCGAGGGCATGACCGTCCTCGAGTACTTCATCTCCACCCACGGCGCCCGCAAGGGCCTCGCCGACACGGCCCTCCGCACCGCCGACTCGGGCTACCTCACGCGGCGCCTGGTCGACGTGGCCCAGGACGTCATCACCCGCGATGACGACTGCGGCACGCTCGGAGGGCACCTGGATCACGCGCGACGAGACGGAGGAGTTCGCCGGCTCCGAGCCGGAGGCGTTCGCCCGCCGCCTGGTCGGCCGCTTCGCGGCCGCGCCCGGCCAGCCATCCCACCAGACGGACGAGCGTCCATCGTCGAGCGCAACGAGCTCATCGACGAGGAGACCGCCCACGCCATCGACGAGTCGGGCCTGAGCGGCGTGCTCGTCCGCTCGCCGCTCACCTGTGCCAGTCACGGTACGGCGTCTGCCGTGCCTGCTACGGCCGCAACCTGGCCACCGGCCAGCTCGTCGGCATCGGCGAGGCGGTCGGCATCATCGCCGCCCAGTCGATCGGCGAGCCGGGCACGCAGCTGACCATGCGCACGTTCCACACGGGCGGCGTGGCCGGCCTGGACATCACCGCCGGCCTGCCGCGCGTCGAGGAGCTGTTCGAGGCCCGCGTGCCCAAGGGCAAGGCGGAGATCAGCCACATCGACGGCGTCGTCGAGATCATCCAGGGCGAGAACGGCGCGCGGCGCGTCAAGGTCACCAGCCGCGAGGGGTTCGACACCCCGCTCGAGCTGGCCAAGTCGCAGGAGCTCCTCCTGGAGCCGCGGCGACAACGTCGAGGTCGACCAGGTCGTGGCCCGCCAGCCGGGCACCGAGACGGCCGACGAACTGCGCAGCCCCGTGCGCGGCGTGCTGGTCAAGGCCGGCAAGCAGCTCTCCGGTGCACAGCGAGGACGTCGTCGAGCGCGAGTACGTGATCCCCCACAACGCCAAGCTGCGGGTCGAGAACGGCCAGGCAGATCCGGGCCGGCGACGCCATCACCGATGGCCCCATCAACCCGCAGGAGTACCTGGAGACGCGGGGCCGCGATGCGGTCCAGCGCTACCTCGTCAAGGAGGTCCAGAAGGTCTACCGCAGCCAGGGCGTGACCATCAACGACAAGCACATCGAGATCATCGTCCGCCAGATGCTGCGCAAGGTCCGCATCGACCAGCCCGGCGACAGCGAGCAGCTGCCGTTCGAGCTCGTCGATCGCTTCGACTTCGAGGAGATCAACGACCAGGTCCTGGCCGAGGGCGGCGAGCCGGCCACGGCCGAGACCGTCCTGCTGGGCGTCACCAAGGCGTCGCTCAACACGAGCAGCTTCCTCGCCGCGGCCTCCTTCCAGGAGACCACGCGGGTGCTGACCGAGGCCGCCATCAACGGCTCCAAGGACCGCCTGCTCGGCCTCAAGGAGAACGTCATCATCGGCAAGCTCATCCCCGCCGGGACGGGTGCGCCGGCCGCCGTCGCCGCTCGCCGCGAGGAGGAGCGTCGCGCGCGCCGCCGAGGCGCTCGCCGGTGGCGAGCTGCCGGAGGGCTTCGGCGAGGAGTACAACCCCCTGCTGGAAGAGGCCATGGAGACCCTGCCCACGGGCGAGGCCTTCAACCCGCTCCTGGCGGAGGCGCTCGCCGGCGAACGCGACGAGGACCTCGGTCCCAACCCCTTCCTGGAAGGGGAGGGCCCCGGCGACGACATGGGCGACGAAGGCTTCGAGTCGGACGACGACGCCGAGCCAGCCGAGCCCTCCCTCACGGGCGAGTAGCACCGAGCCCCCCGGGGCCCAGCCTGCTCAGACGACCGATGAGCGGCCGTGGCAGGCGCCGCGGCCGCTCTTCGTGCATGCCACGCTCGCAGCGACGGAGCACGCCGTCGGACCGGAGGTGCCCCTTCGGGCGTCACCGTTTGCACGCCAGCGGTCGCAGCGACGGAGCAAACGCTCGAGACGCTCGATCTGGGCCCTTCCCCGTCGTCCGTTGCACCGGGCGAACGAAACGACGGCGGAACGAGCTCTCCTCCGTCGCTGTCGCCGCTGGACGCAAAGACGGCGGGCGCGGGCGCACCCAGGCAGGCCGCGAACCGTCACCCGGCCTCGTTGACACGCTTCGCGGGCGATTGCTACAATCCTCCTTCGCGGCCGCGTCCGGTCGCGTGGTCGATGGTGCTCAGCACCCACCACGCCACAGGCGACGCGTGCCGACCCGCAATACGACGCGAACCTCCGGCCGTGCCGCGTCCCAGGCGGCAGGCCGGACCCCGTTGGAAGGAGCCCGCGTCACTCGTGCCGACGATCAGCCAGCTCGTGCGCCAGGGCCGCAAGCCCAAGCATCCGCAAGGTCAAGGCGCCGGCCATGCGCAAGAACTGGAACAGCCTCCGCCAGCGCCAGGAGTCGATCCCGGGCGCCCCGCAGAAGCGTGGCGTCTGCCTCCAGGTGCGCACGATGACGCCCAAGAAGCCCAACTCCGCGCTGCGCAAGATCGCCCGCGTGCGCCTCACCAACCAGATGGAAGTGACGGCCTACATCCCGGGCATCGGCCACAACCTGCAGGAGCACTCGGTGGTGCTCGTCCGCGGCGGCCGGGTCAAGGACCTGCCGTCGGTGAAGTACCACATCATCCGCGGCACCCTCGACGCGGCCGGCGTGCGCGATCGCAAGCAGGGCCGCTCCCTGTACGGCGCCAAGGGCCCCGCATGGAGGCCGCAAGTAGATGCCCCGTCGCACCGGCACGCCCGCGCAAGGCCAAGTACGCGCCGACCCTGACCCGCACCACGGACCGCTTCGTGGTCAAGCTCATGAAGGACGGCAAGAAGGGCCTCGCCGAGCGCATCCTGCGCCAGGCGCTCGCCCGCGCCGAGGCCTCGTCCCGCCGCCCCGGCCTGGAGGTGCTCGAGGCCGCGCTGCGCAACGCGACGCCCATCATCGAGGTCAAGCCCCGCCGCGTCGGTGGCGCGACCTACCAGGTGCCGGTGGAGATCCGCGGCGACCGCCGCATGTCGCTCGGCGTGCGCTGGCTCGTCCAGTCGGCCCGCAAGCGCACCGGCAAGTCCATGAGCGAGAAGCTGGCGGTCGAGCTCGTCGATGCCATGAACGGCCTCGGCGCGGCCGTCAAGCGGCGCGAGGACACCCACAAGATGGCCGAGGCCAACAAGGCCTTCAGCCATTTCAAGTGGTAGGCGGCAGGACGGACTGACCCCATGGCACGCCAGGTCCCGCTCGGCCGCACCCGCAACATCGGCATCATCGCGCATATCGACGCCGGCAAGACCACCGTCACCGAGCGCATCCTCTTCTACACCAAGAAGATCTACAAGATCGGCGAGGTCCACGAGGGCGCGGCCACGATGGACTGGATGCCGCAGGAGCAGGAGCGCGGCATCACCATCACGGCCGCGGCCACGACCGCGTTCTGGGGCGACCATCGCATCAACATCATCGATACGCCCGGGCACGTGGACTTCACCGTGGAGGTCGAGCGCAGCCTGCGCGTGCTCGACGGCGCGGTCGTCGTCTTCGACGGCGTGGCCGGCGTCGAGCCCCAGTCGGAGACGGTCTGGCGCCAGGCCGACCGCTACGGCGTGCCCCGCTTCTGCTTCATCAACAAGCTCGACCGCACCGGCGCCGACTTCTGGCGCGGCGTGGACTCGATCAAGGAGCGCCTCGGCGCCAACGCCGTGCCGGTCCAGATCCCGATCGGCCGCGAGGAGGGCTTCCTCGGCGTCATCGACCTCGTGCGCATGAAGGCCATCTACTACCGCGACGACCTGGGCAAGCAGATCGAGGTGACGGACATCCCGGCCGAGCTGCTGGCCGAGGCCCAGGTGCACCGCACCGCACATGGTCGAGGCCGTCGCCGAGATGGACGACGAGCTGACCCACAAGTACCTCGAGGGCGAGGAGTTCACGCGACGAGGAGCTCAAGCGCGGCCTGCGCCTCGGCACGCTGCAGAACCGCATCGTGCCCGTGCTCACCGGCTCGGCCCTCAAGAACAAGGGCATCCAGGCCATGCTCGACGCGGTCGTCGACTACCTGCCCTCGCCGCTCGACGTGCCGCCCATGATCGGGCTCGACCCGCGCACCGGCCGCGAGGTCCTGCGCACGGTCTCGCGACGACGAGCCCTTCTCCGCCCTGGCCTTCAAGATCGCCGCCGACCCCTTCGTGGGCAAGCTGGCCTTCTTCCGCGTCTACTCCGGCACGCTGAAGGCCGGCTCGTACGTGCTCAACGCCACGAAGGGCAAGAAGGAGCGCATCGGCCGCATCCTCCAGATGCACGCCAACCACCGCGAGGAGATCGACGAGGTCTACGCCGGCGACATCGCCGCCGCGGTCGGGCTCAAGGAGACCTTCACCGGCGACACCCTGAGCGACCCCGACCATCCCGTGATCCTGGAGTCGATGACCTTCCCCGAGCCGGTCATCGAGGTGGCCATCGAGCCCAAGACGAAGGCCGACCAGGACAAGCTCGGCGTGGCCCTCCAGCGCCTGGCGGAGGAGGACCCGACCTTCCGCGTCCAGACCGACGAGGAGACCGGCCAGACGCTCATCGCCGGCATGGGCGAGCTGCACCTCGACGTGCTCGTCGACCGCATGGTGCGCGAGTTCCAGGTCGCCGCCAACGTGGGCAAGCCCCAGGTCTCCTACCGCGAGACGATCCGCCGCGCGGCCGAGGGCAACGGGCGCTTCGTCCGCCAGACCGGCGGCCAGGGCCAGTACGGCCACGCCGTCATCAAGCTCGAGCCCAACGAGAAGGGCGCCGGCTACGAGTTCATCGACAAGATCGTCGGCGGCACCATCCCGCGCGAGTACATCAAGCCCGTCGACGCGGGCATCCGCGAGGCGCTGCGAGACCGGCATCTACGCCGGCTACCCGGTGGTCGACGTCAAGGTCACCCTCCTCGACGGCTCGTTCCACGAGGTCGACTCGTCGGAGATGGCCTTCAAGATCGCCGGCTCGACTGGCCATCAAGGACGCCGTCGAGCAAGGCCGACCCGGTCATCCTGGAGCCGGTCATGAGGGTCGAGGTCGACCATGCCCGAGGAGTTCATGGGCGACGTCATCGGCGACCTCAACAGCCGTCGCGGCCACATCGAGGGCGATGGAGGCACGCGGCGAGGGCAGCACCGCACCCAGGTCGTGCGCGCCTTCGTGCCGCTGGCCCAGATGTTCGGCTACGTCACCGACCTGCGTCAGCATGACGCAGGGCCGGGCGACCTCCTCCATGGAGTTCTCGCACTACGCGGAAGTCCCCTCCAGCATCGCCAGCGAGCTGGTCCAGAAGTCCAAGGTCAGGCTGAGGAGCAGAGCGAGCGCAGATGGCCAAGAAGAAGTTCGAGCGCACCAAGCCGCACGTCAACATCGGCACGATCGGCCACATCGACCACGGCAAGACGAGCCTGACCGCGGCCATCACCAAGTACCTCGCCCTCAAGGGCGGGGCCGAGTACCGCGCCTTCGACACCATCGACAACGCGCCCGAGGAGCGCGAGCGGGGCATCACCATCGCCATCGCCCACGTCGAGTACGAGACGGCCGCCCGCCACTACGCCCACGTCGACTGCCCCGGCCACGCCGACTACATCAAGAACATGATCACCGGCGCCGCCCAGATGGACGGCGCCATCCTCGTCGTGGCCGCCACCGACGGGCCGATGCCCCAGACCCGCGAGCACATCCTGCTGGCCCGCCAGGTCGAGGTGCCCTACATCGTCGTCTTCCTCAACAAGGTCGACATGGTCGACGACCCGGAGCTGCTCGAGCTCGTCGAGCTCGAGGTCCGCGAGCTGCTCGTCCAAGTACAACTTCCCGGGTGACGACATCCCCGTCATCCGCGGCTCGGCCCTCAAGCCGCCCTCGAGGCCGGCAACGACCCGAACGACCCGGCCTACGCGCCGCATCCAGGAGCTCATGGACGCGGTCGACTCCTACATCCCGACCCCCGAGCGGGCCGTCGACAAGCCCTTCCTGATGCCCATCGAGGACGTCTTCGGCATCAAGGGCCGCGGCACCGTGGCCACCGGGCGCGTCGAGCGCGGCGTCGTCAAGGTCGGCGAGGAGGTCGAGATCGTCGGCGTCCGGCCCACCCGCAAGGTCGTCGTGACCGGCGTCGAGATGTTCAAGAAGCTGCTCGACGAGGGTCGCGCCGGCGACAACATCGGCACGCTCCTGCGGGGCATCGAGCGCGACGACATCGAGCGCGGCCAGGTCCTCGCCAAGGCCGGCTCAGCATCAAGCCCCACACCCGCTTCACACGCCCAGGTCTACGTCCTGACCAAGGAGGAGGGCGGCCGCCACACGCCCTTCTACAACGGCTACCGGCCGCAGTTCTACCTGCGCACGACCGACGTCACCGGCGCCATCGGCCTGCCCGAGGGGGCCGAGATGGTCATGCCCGGCGACAACGTCGAGATGAACGTCGAGCTCATCACGCCCATCGCCCTCGAGACCGGCCAGCGCTTCGCCATCCGCGAGGGCGGCCACACCGTGGGCGCCGGCGCCGTCACCGAGATCCTGGAGTAGCAGCGTGGCGAAGCAGCGGATCCGCATCCGCCTCAAGGCCTACGACCACCGGCTGCTGGACCAGTCCGCCCTCCAGATCGTGGAGACGGCCCAGCGCACCGGCGCCGACGTCGTCGGGCCGGTGCCGCTGCCGACCCGCATCGAGAAGTTCACCGTGCTGCGCTCGCCGTTCATCGACAAGGACAGCCGGGAGCAGTTCGAGATCCGCACCCACAAGCGGCTCATCGACATCCTGGACCCCTCGTCGAAGACGGTCGACGCCCTGATGCGACTCTCGCTTGCCGCGGGCGTCGACATCGAGATCAAGATGTGATGCGGCCATGAGCATCGGATTGATCGGCCGCAAGGTCGGCATGACCCAGGTCTTCGCCGCGGACGGCACGATCGTGCCGGTCTCCGTGGTGGCCGTCGAGCCCAACACGGTGACCGCCGCTGCGCACCCCCGAGCGCGACGGCTACACCGCCGTGCAGCTCGGCGCCGGCACCGCCCGCCAGCTGACCAAGCCGCGCCTGGGCCAGCTCAAGGACCTGCCGCGGGTCCGCGACGTGCGCGAGTTCCGCGTCGACGACGTGACCGAGTTCGAGGTCGGCCAGACGCTCGACGTGAGCTCTTCGCCGAGGGCGACGAGGTCGACGTCACCGGCGTCTCCAAGGGCAAGGGCTTCTCCGGCACGGTCAAGCGGCACCACTTCCACCGCGGCCCCGAGACGCACGGCTCCGACTCGCACCGCGCAGCCCGGTTCGATCGGCGGCGGCACGTACGCCCGGCAAGGTCTTCAAGGGCACCCGCATGGCCGGCCACATGGGCCACGACCGGATCGACCGTCAAGAAGGCGACCATCGTGCGGGCCGACGCCGACGCGCAACCTGCTCCTGGTGCGGGGCGCCGGTGCCCGGCCACGCGGGGCTCTCTCGTGCTGATCAGGAAGGCCTGAGCGATGCCCACCACGACCCTCTACACCAAGCTCGGCGAGGCCGTCGGCACGGTCGACCTGCCCGAGGCCCTCTTCGCGCGCCCCGGTCAACACGGCCGTGCTGCACCAGGCCGTCGATCGCCCAGCTGGCCGGCCGCCGACCTGGCACCCACGACACCAAGACCCGCGGCGAGGTCCGCGGCGGCGGCGCCAAGCCGTACCGCCAGAAGGGCACCGGCCGGGCCCGCCAGGGCTCGCGGCGCGCGCCCCACTACGCCGGCGGCGGTGTGGTCTTCGGGCCGCACCCGCGCAGCTACGAGCAGAGGCTGCCCAAGCGCATGAAGCGCCTCGCCCTGCGTGGGCGCCCTCACCTCCAAGTTCGACGACGGCGCGGTCAAGGTCGTCGCAGGACCTGGCCCTCGAGGCCATCCGCACCCGCGAGCTGCGTCGGCTACCTCGAGGCGCTCGAGCGGCCAGCGGCCAGGTCCTCGTCGTGGCGCCGGCAAGCGACGAGAAGCTCGAGCTGTCGGCCCGCAACCTGCCCCGGCGTCACGATCATCCGGGCCGACTCGCTCAACATCGGTCGACATCCTGAAGGCCGACGTCCTGCTCATCACCGCAGCCGTCGCTCGCGACGATGACGGAGGTGTACGCATGACGCTCCATGCCGCCCAGGTCATCCTGCGCCCGGTCATCAGCGAGAAGTCGATGGACCAGACGCAGCCACGGCAAGTACACCTTCCGCGTCCACGACGACGCCAACAAGCTGCAGATCAGCCGCGGCGGTCGAGGAGCTCTTCAAGGTGCAGGTCCTGGGCGTCAACGTGCTGACGACCAAGCCCAAGGAGAAGCGCCGCAACCGCAGCCGCGGCCGCGTGAAGGGCTACACCTCGCCCTGGAAGCAAGGCCGTCGTGACCGTGGCCGAGGGCCGACGAAGATCGAATTCTTCGAGGGGGTGTAGGCATGCCGCTCCGCAGCTACAAGCCCACCTCCCCCGGCCGCCGGTTCATGACGCGCTCGACCTTCGAGGAGATCACCACCGACAAGCCCCACAAGCCGCTCCTCGAGTCGCAGAAGCGCGGCAGCGGCCGCAACAGCCAGGGCCGCATGACCGTGCGCCATCGCGGCGGCGGCGAGAAGCGCAACTACCGCCGCATCGACTTCAAGCGCGACAAGTGGGACGTGCCCGCCCGCTCGCGACCGTCGAGTACGACCCCAACCGCTCGGCCCGCATCGGCCTGCTCCACTACGCGCGACGGCGAGAAGCGCTACATGCTCGTGCCGCTCGGCCTCAAGGTCGGCGACATCGTCGTCGCCGGGCCGGACGCCGAGGCGCGCGTCGGCAACGCCCTGCCGCTGGCCAACATCCCGCTCGGCACGACCATCCACAACATCGAGCTGGTGCCCGGCAAGGGCGGCCAGATCGTCCGCTCGGCCGGCGCCGCGGCCCAGCTGCTGGCCAAGGAGGGCGACGACGGCCCAGGTCCGCCTCCCGTCCGGCGAGGTGCGCCGCGTCGAGCCTGCGCTGCATCGCCACGGTCGGCCAGGTGGGCAACCTCGACCACGAGAACCAGAGCCTCGGCAAGGCCGGCCGCGCGCGCCACATGGGCCAGCGGCCCGAGGTGCGCGGCGTGGTCATGAACCCGCGCGACCATCCGCATGGTGGCGGCGAGGGCAAGTCGCCCACCGGCATGCCGCCCAAGACGCCGTGGGGCAAGCCCGCCATGGGCCATCGCACCCGGCGCAACAAGACGACGGGCCGCCTCATCGTGCGCTCGCGGCATCGCAAGAGCTAGGCGGAGGAGGTCGCATGTCTCGTTCCCTCAAGAAGGGACCCTTCGTCGAGGCGCGGCTCCTGGGCCGCGTCCAGAAGATGAACAAGCAGCAACGAGAAGCAAGGTCCTCAAGACCTGGTCGCGCGCCAGCGTCATCTTCCCCGACTTCATCGGCCACACCGTGGCCGTCTACAACGGCAAGAAGCACATCCCGGTCTACGTCACCGAGAACATGGTCGGCCACCGGCTCGGCGAGTTCGCCCCGACCCGCACCTTCCGCGGTCATGGCAAGCACACCGAGCGCTCGACGGCGCTGAAGTAGAGGTTCGCCGTGCGCAGTCTCCGCCACCGCCAAGTACATCCGCCACTCGACCCGCAAGACGCGGCTCGTGACGGCGACCATCGTCGGCCGGCCCGTCGACGAGGCCGCCGCGCATGCTGCGGTTCATGCCCCAGGCCGGTCGCCCGCGACGTGGCCAAGGTGCTCAAGAGCGCCGCGGCCAACGCCGAGAACAACCACGACCTGTCGGCCGACGACCTGTTCGTCGTCGCGGCCACGGCCGACGAGGGCCCCACGCTCAAGCGCTTGCGGCCGCGCGCCCAGGGCCGCGCGTTCCCCATCCACAAGCCGATGACGCACATCACCGTCGTGGTCGAGAACCGGGAGGCCTGAGCGATGGGTCACAAGGTCCATCCCAACGGCTTCCGGCTGGGCGTCTCGCGCACCTGGAACGCCAAGTGGTACGCCGACCGCGACTACACCGACGCTGCTCCAGGAGGACATCGCCATCCGCAAGCTCGTCGGCGCAGCGGCTGGCCAACGCGAGCGTCAGCCTGGTCGAGATCGAGCGCGGCATCAACCACGTCACGGTCACCGTCCACACGGCCAAGCCGGGCATCGTCATCGGCAAGGGCGGCGCCAACGTGGAGGCGCTGCGCCAGCAGATCGGCAAGCTCACGCAGCCGCAAGGTCAAGCTGGAGATCCACGAGATCCGCCAGCCGGAGCTCGACGCGGTCCTCGTGGCGGCCAACATCGCCCAGCAGCTCAGCCGCCGCATCGCCTTCCGCAAGGCCATCAAGCAGGCCATCCAGCGGACCATGAAGGCCGGCGCCAAGGGCGTCAAGATCGCCGTCGCCGGCCGCCTCGGCGGCGTCCGAGATGGCGCGCCGCGAGTGGGACCGCGAAGGGCGCATCCCGCTGGGCACGCTGCGCGCCGACATCAGCTACGGCCAGGTCCACGCCCGCACGACCTACGGCGCGCATCGGCGTCAAGGTCTGGATCTACCGCGGCGACGTGATGCCCGAGCGGCACGCGCCGCACGAGGCCACGGCGACCGCCGCGGCCGCGGGGGCCTAGCCATGTTGATGCCCAAGCGCGTCAAGCACCGCAAGGTCAGCGCGGCCGCATGAGCGGCATGGCCAAGGGCGGCACCGCCATCGCCTTCGGCGACTACGCGCCTGATGACCGAGGAGCCGGCCTGGATCACCAGCCGCCAGATCGAGGCCGCCCGGCGCGCCATGACCCGCTACGTCAAGCGCGGCGGCAAGATCTGGATCCGCATCTTCCCCGACAAGCCGGTGACCAAGAAGCCGGCCGAGGTCCGCATGGGCTCGGGCAAGGGCGCCCCCGACCACTGGGTCGCCGTCGTCAAGCCCGGCCGCATCCTGTTCGAGATGTCGGGCGTGCCCGAGAACGAGGCCGCCGAGGCGATGCGCCTGGCCAGCCACAAGCTGCCCGTCGACGTCAAGTTCCTGGTCAGGAGGGCGTCGGCGATGGACATCGATAAGGTCGCGCGCCCTCAACGACCTGGAGCTCGTGACCGAGCTGGCCACCGCCCGCCGGCACCTCTACGACCTCCGCTTCCAGCTGGCGACCCGCCAGCTGACCGACTACAGCCAGATCTCCCAGACGCGCCGCGCCATCGCGCGGCTGCCTGACCGTGCAGACCGAGCGCGACCTCGATCAGGCCGGCCGGCCCACGCGAGCATCGCGCAGGAGCCGCAGCCGATGAGCGCGGGACCGGCCGAGCCCGGCAAGCGCAAGGCCAAGGTCGGCCGCGTCGTGTCCGACAAGATGGACAAGACGATCGTCGTCTCGGTCGAGCGCCTCTCGCGCCACCGCCTCTACAAGCGCGTCATCCGCCTGACCACGAAGTTCAAGGCCCACGACGAGCACAACGAGGCGCGCATCGGCGACACCGTGCGCATCGACGAGTCGCGCCCCCTGTCAGCGCCACCAAGCGCTGGCGCATGGTCGAGATCGTGGCCCGCGCCGGCGGAGGGCGCCACCGAGGGCGTCGTGGCCGAGGAGACCGCGACCAGCGAGGCCATCCACGGCGCGGCCCATCCCGGCCGCCATGACGACGAGAAGGCCGGCGAGGCCGAGGCCGCGACCGCGGCGGAGGCGACGCGCGTGATCCAGGCCAGCAGCCGTCTCAAGGTCGCCGACAACACCGGCGCCCGCGTCATCGAGTGCATCCGCATCATGGGTCGCTCGCAGCAAGACGACGGCCGGTGTCGGTGACGTCATCGTGGCCGCCGTCAAGCAGGCCATCCCCAACGCCGCGGTCAAGAAGGGCGACGTCGTGCGCGCCGTCATCGTCCGCACGGCCAAGGAGTTCGGCCGGCCGGACGGCAGCTACATCCGCTTCGACGAGAACGCCGCCGTGCTCATCAACAACCAGGGCAACCCGCGCGGCACGCGCATCTTCGGCCCGGTCGCCCGCGAGCTGCGCGACCGCAACTACATGAAGATCGTCTCGCTCGCCCCGGAGGTGCTGTGATGGCCGGACCTGCCGTCAACGTCCGCGCCCCACACGCGTGCCCGAGATCCGCAAGGGCGACCAGGTCGTCGTGCTGACCGGCAAGGACGCCGGCAAGCGCGGCAAGGTCGCAACGGGTCATCCGCACCCAGCACGGGCTGGACCGCAGTCGACAAGGCGCTCGGCGCGCGGCTGGCCAGCGGCACGGCGCCGCTGGCGGGTGCTGCGGTCGTCGTCGAGGGCATCAACATCGCCAAGCGCCACACCAAGCCGCGCCAGCGCACGGACCGCACAGACCGCCAGCCCCGAGTCCAGCGGGCGGCATCCTGGAGCTCGCGCAGCCGCTCGACATCAGCAACGTCATGCTCGTCTGCCCCGTCGTGCGGCGCGGCCGACGCGCGTGAAGCACGTCACTGACCGAGGCCGCCGACGGCCGAAGCTGCGCACCTGCGCCCACTGCGGCCAGTCGCTCGCCCGCGTGGAGCGAAGGCAAGTGAGCGGCGCGCTGCACCAGCGGTACCGCGACGAGGTCGTGCCCGCGCTCCGCAAGGAGTTCGAGCTACGACAACCCCATGCAGGTGCCGCGGCTGTCCAAGATCGTCCTCAACATCGGCCTCGGCGAGGCGCTGCACGAACGCCAAGGCGCTCGACGCCGCGGTCGGCGACCTGGCCACCATCACCGGCCAGAAGCCCGTCGTGACCCGCGCCAAGCGCTCCATCGCCCAGTTCCGCCTGCGCGACCGGCAACCCCATCGGCGTCAAGGTCACGCTGCGCGGCGAGCGCATGTGGGACTTCCTGGAGCGCCTCACGGTGCTCGCCCTGCCCCGCATCCGCGACTTCCGCGGCGTGCCCAGCCGGTCCTTCGACGGGCGCGGCAACTACTCGCTCGGGCTGCGCGAGCAGCTCGCCTTCCCCGAGATCGACTACGACAAGGTCGACCGCCTGCGCGGCCTGGAGATGAGCATCGTCACCACGGCCCGCAACGACGAGGAGGCGAAGCGGCTGCTGGCGCTCCTCGGCATGCCGTTCGCGGCCTGAGGAGAAGCACGAGATGGCCAAGACATCCCTCATCGTCAAGGCGCGACGGAAGCCCAAGTTCCCCGTGCGCGGCTACCACCGCTGCACGGTCTGCGGCCGGCCGCGCGCCTACATGCGCCGTTTCGCCCTCTGCCGCATCTGCTTCCGGGAGCGCGCCCTGCTGGGCGAGCTGCCGGGCGTGACCAAGTCGAGCTGGTAGGCCGATGAACATGTCCGACCCCATCGCCGACATGCTGACGCGCATCCGCAACGCCAGCAGCGCGCGCCACACGGAGGTGCTCGTGCCCGCCTCGCGCACGAAGCTCGCGATCGCCCGCATCCTCAAGGACGAGGGCTTCATCGCCGACTTCGACGAGGTCCAGGCGGGGCCCCGCCACGACCTGCGCATCCAGCTCAAGTACGTCGACGGCAAGGTGCCCGTCGTGTCAGCGGCCTCAAGCGCATCAGCAAGCCCGGCCTGCGCGTCTACGCGGGCAAGACCGACATCCCCCGCGTGCTGGGCGGACTCGGCCTCGTCATCGTCAGCACCAGCCAGGGCATCATGACCGGCGCGCAGGCCCGCAAGGCCCAGCTCGGCGGCGAGATCCTGGCCTTCGTCTGGTAGGCCGCCGATGTCACGCATCGGTCGCCTGCCCATCACCGTCCCGGCCGGGGTCTCCGTGACCCTCGACGGCTCGCACATCACGGTCAGCGGCCCCAAGGGCGAGCTGGCGCGTGACCTGCACCCGGCCATGCGCGTGGTGCAGGACGACGGCACCCTGCGCGTCGAGCGACCCGGCGACGACAAGCGCGTCCCGCGAGCTGCACGGCCTGACCCGCACGCTGGTGGACAACATGGTCATCGGCGTCACCGACGGGCTACCGCAAGGGCCTCGAGATCACCGGCGTCGGCTACCGCGCCCAGAAGGTCGGGTCCAAGCTGCAGCTCAACCTGGGCTACAGCCATCCCATCGAGATCGAGCCTCCGGCCGGCATCAGCTTCGAGGTCGAGAACCCCACCCGCCTGGCGGTCGTGGGCATCGACAAGGAGCTCGTCGGTCACGTCGCCGCCCGCGTCCGCGCCACCCGCAAGCCCGAGCCCTACAAGGGCAAGGGCGTGCGCTACGCCGGCGAGGTCATCCGCCGCAAGGCCGGCAAGGCCGGCAAGATCGGCGGCAAGAAGTGAGCCCCGTCCAGGCCTGATCCGGCGCTCGTCCGCGAGCGCCCACCGCCGGCTCCACGTCATCGTGTGCCCGGCATCTTGAGGAGCGACCAGAACCATGCCATCGGCCCCGACCCGGAGCACCGCGCGGCAGAAGCGCCACGCCCGGATCCGCCTGACCGTCCGCGGGACGTCGGCGCGGCCGCGCCTGGCCGTCTTCCGCAGCCTCGACCAGATCTACGCCCAGCTCATCGACGACGGGGCCGGCCACACGCTCGCCAGCGCCTCCTCGCTGGAGAAGTCGCTGCGCGCCGGGTCCGGCGACAAGACCGCCACGGCCAAGGCCGTCGGTCGCCTGATCGCCGAGCGGGCCCAGGCGGCCGGCGTCGAGCAGGTCGTCTTCGACCGGGCCGGGTACCGCTATCACGGACGCGTCCGCTCGCTGGCCGAGGCCGCGCGAGAAGCCGGCCTCGACTTCTAGGCGAAAGGAACCATCCAGTGGCTCGCATCGACCCCTCCAAACTGACGCTCGAAGAGCGCGTCGTCCAGATCAACCGCGTGGCCAAGGTGGTCAAGGGCGGCCGCCGCTTCAGCTTCAGCGCCGTCGTCGTGGTCGGCGACGGCGCCGGGCACGTCGGCGCCGGCCTGGGCAAGGCCGGCGAGGTGCCCGAGGCCATCCGCAAGGGCGTCGAGGACGCCAAGAAGCACCTCATCCGCGTGCCCCTCGTGGGCACCACCATCCCCCACGAGGTGCTCCAGCAGTACGGCGCCAGCCAGGTCCTCCTCAAGCCCGCCTCGCAGGGCACCGGCGTCATCGCCGGCGGCTCGGTGCGGGCGGTCGTCGAGGCGGCCGGCATCCACGACATCCTGTCCAAGACGCTGGGCTCCACCAACCCCGTCAACGTCGTGCGGGCCACGCTGGAAGGCCTGCGCAGCCTGCGCAGCGCCGAGCAGATCTCGGCCGCGCGCGGCAAGACCGTGCACGGCTACATCAGCGGCCAGCCCGGGCGCCAAGGTGGTGGCCGATGGCCGGTAGGCTGCGCGTCACCCTGCGCAAGAGCCCCGTCAGCACACCGCCGCGCACGCGCGGCACGGTCCGCGCCCTGGGCCTGCACCGCATCGGCACGAGCCACGAGCTGCCCGACACCCCGGCCATCCGCGGCCAGGTGCGGGCGGTGCGCTTCCTCGTCGAGGTGGAGGAGCTGCCCGACGCGGCGACACCGCCCGAGGAGGCCGGCCGATGAAGCTCCACGACCTGCAGCCGGCTCCCGGCTCGCGCCAGGCCCGCACCCGCGTCGGCCGCGGCATCGCCGCCGGCAAGGGCAAGACCGCCGGCCGCGGCACCAAGGGCCAGAAGTCGCGCGCGGGCGGCACGATCGCCCCCTGGTTCGAGGGCGGCCAGACGCCCATCCAGATCCGCATCCCCAAGCTGCGCGGCTTCCGCAACCGCTTCCGCGTCGCCTACCAGGTCGTCAACGTGGGCCGCCTCGAGGCCGCCGCCGAAGAGGGCCGCTTCGCCGAGGCCCAGGCCGCGCTGGCCCAGGCCGACGAGGCCGCCGTCGCCCGGCGGGGCAAGCGCAGCGACGCGCCGCTCACGGTGAACGCCGACCTGCTCCACGCGGCCGGCCTCATCGGCTCGCTGAAGCGGCCCCTCAAGGTCCTCGGCGCGGGTGAGCTGACCCGGCCGCTGTTCGTGGTGGCCGACGCGTTCAGCGCCACGGCCCGCGCGCAAGATCGAGGCCGCCGGCGGCACCGCCCAGCTGCTCGAGCCGCCGAGCGGTCCGCTGGAGGCGCTGCTCGTCGTCGAGCAGCCCGCGGCGGCCGCCCCGTCGGAGCCCGCCGAGGAGCCGGCGGCCACGGCGGAGCCCGCTCCGGCCGCGAAGGCCGCGCCGGCGGCGAAGCCTGCCCGCGGCGGCCAAGCCCGCCGCTGCGGCCAAGCCGGTCGCCGCCGGCCAAGGCCGCGGCGGCCAAGGCCGCGCCGGCACCGAAGTCAGCTCCCGCGGCCAAGGCCACCCGGCCCCGCCGGCCGCCCGCCGATCCCGCACCAGCCGGGGAGTAACGGGCGGTGCTCGACGCCCTGATCAACGCCCTGCGTGCGCCGGACATCCGGCGGCGCATCCTCTTCGTCCTGGTCCTGCTGGTCATCTTCCGGTTCCTGGCCCACATCCCGGTGCCGGGCGTCAACCAGAACGCCCTGGCCAACGTCCTCCAGGGCAACGACTTCCTGCAGCTGCTGAACCTCTTCTCCGGCGGCGGCTTCAGCAACTTCTCGCTGATCGCCCTGGGCGTGAACCCCTACATCAACGCCTCGATCATCATGCAGCTGATGCAGGGCGTCGTGCCCCGCCTGCAGGCAGCTCTCCCGCGAGGGCGAGTACGGCCGCACCAAGATCAACCAGTACACCCGCTACCTGACCGTGCCGATGGCCCTCATCCAGGCCTACGGCTACCTGGCCATCCTGTCCAACAACACGATCTCCGGCGGCACGCCGGTCATCGCCGTCGTTCAACCTGGCCAGCCTCGCGACGATCACCCAGATCGTCACCCTCACGGCGGGCACGATCTTCACGATGTGGATGGGCGAGCTCATCACCGAGCGCGGCATCGGCAACGGCATCAGCTTCATCATCTTCGCCGGCATCGTCGCCGCATCCCGCAGGGCATCGAGGCCTTCCTGGCCTCGCCCGACCTCGCCCTTGGCATCGTCTTCGTGATCTTCGCCATCGTCGCCGTCGTCGCCATCGTCTACATCCAGGAAGGCCAGCGGCGCATCCCGATCCAGTACGCCAGCCGCGTGCGCGGCCGGCGCATGTACCAGGGCGGCGCCACGTTCCTGCCCCTGCGCGTCAACCAGGCCGGCGTCATCCCCATCATCTTCGCCATCAGCATCCTGCTGCTTCCCAGTCCAGCTGGCGACCTACTTCTCCAACTCCGCCAACGGCGTCGTCAAGGACGTCTCGCTGGGCCATCCTCGAGCTGGCTCGATCCGCACAGCTGGCTCTACGCCGGCCTCTACTTCCTGCTGACGGTCGGCTTCACCTACTTCTACACGGCCTTCACCTTCAAGCCCGATGAGACGGCCGACCAGCTGCGCAAGAACGGCGGCTTCATCCCCGGCATCCGCCCGGGCAGCCCCACCCGCGACTACCTGGCGCGGGTCGTCGTACCGCATCAGCCTCGCCGGGGCCCTCTTCCTGGGCGTCGTCGCCGTGCTGCCGACGCTCATCTCCAACCTGGCTTCGCGGCCAGGTCCTCGGCTACCTTCGGCCTCGGCGGCACCGCCCTGCTGATCGTGGTCTCGGTGGTCGTGGAGACGATGAAGCAGCTGGAGGCGCAGCTGATGATGCGCAACTACGAGGGCTTCATCCGGTGATCCTGCGTCATGGTCGGCGCACCCGGCGCGGCAAGGGACCCAGGCGCAGCTCCTGGCCGCGCGCCTGGGCATCCCGCACGTCGCCTCCGGCGAGCTCTTCCGCGCCGCGCGTGCGGAGCGGCTCGACCCTGGGCCGGACGGTGGCCGGCTACCTCCAGCAGGGCACGCTCGTGCCCGACAAGGTGGCCATCGCGGTCATCCTGGAGCGCCTGCGCGAGAGCGACGCGGCAGGCGGCGCGATCCTCGACGGCTTCCCGCGCACGCGGCCCCAGGCGGAGGCGCTCGACGTGGCCCTCGGCCGCATGGGCACGCGGGTGGCGCAGGCGCTGTACGTCGAGGTGCGCGAGGCGGAGCTGCGGCGGCGCCTCTCGGGCCGCTGGCTGTGCCGCGCCAACGACCACATCTACCACGTCATCGACCGCCCGCCGCGCCGTCCCGGGCATCTGCGACATCGACGGCTCGGAGCTCGTACCAGCGGCCGGACGACCGGCCCGAGACGGTCCAGGCGCGGCTGGCCACGCAGCTGCCGCCGATGTACGAGGTCATCGACTACTACACCGAGCGCGGCGTCCTCACCGCGGTCGACGGCGAGGGGTCCGTGGCCGACGTGAGCGAGGCCCTGCTGCGCGCCGTGGCCCAGCCGATCCGCTGAGATGACCGTGCTCGAGCGCCGCGTGACCCTCAAGAGCCAGCGCCAGATCGAGCGGATGGCCGTCGCCGGCCGGCTCGTCGGCCGATGTCCTGGACCGCGGTCGGCGCAGATGCTCCGGCCGGGCGTCACGACCCTCGAGCTCGACGACGTCGCCGCAGGCGCTCATCCGCGAGCGCGGCGGCGTGCCCTCCTTCATCGGCGTGCCCGGGCCGCGCAGCAGCTACCGCCACGCGCTGTGCGTCTCGATCGACGAGCAGATCGTCCACGGCATCCCGGGCAAGCGGCGCCTGGCGCGACGGCCAGATCGTGTCCGTCGACGCCGGCGCCATCGTCGACGGCTGGCACGGCGACAGCGCCCGCACGTGGGTCATCGGCGAGGTGCCGCCCGCCGCCGCGCACGCTCGTGGCCGCCACGCGCGAGGCCTTGCTGGCCGGCATCGCCGCGGCGCAGCCGGGCAACCACCTGGGCGACATCTCGGCCGCCGTCGAGGACGTCGCGCTGAGAGCACGGCTACGGCATCGTGCGCACGTACGTGGGCCACGGCATCGGCACCGAGATGCACGAGGAGCCGCAGGTGGAGAACTACCGCACCGGCCGGCCGGGGCGGCGCCTGGAGCCGGGCCTGTGCCTGGCCATCGAGCCCATGTTCACGCTCGGGTCGGGCGACACGCGGATGCTCGACGACGGCTGGACGATCGTGGCCGCCGACGGCAGCCTGGCCGCCCACTGGGAGCACACGATCGCCATCACGGAGGATGGGCCACGCATCCTGACCACCAACCGAGCAGCAGGGGAGTCCTTGCCCGAGAGCGCCATCACCTGATACAATCGCCGTTCGTGCGTCGGGGCTTGCCCCGGCATGGACGTGATGCCCATGCGGCCGGCCGCCAGCCGGACGGCCGGGCCCTCCACCCCCATCCAGCACCGTATCGAGGAGCCTGCTGCCGCCTGTGGCCAAGAAGGACGCCATCGAGGTCGAGGGCACGGTCGTCGAGCCGTTGCCCAACGCCATGTTCGCCATCGAACTGGAGAACGGCACCGCGTCCTGGCGCACATCAGCGGCAAGCTCCGCATGAATTTCATCCGCATCCTGCCGGGCGACCGGGTCCGCGTCGAACTCTCGCCGTACGACCTCTCGCGCGGCCGGATCACGTACCGCTTGAAGTAGGAAGAACACGTGAAGGTCCGAGCGTCCGTCAAGACGCGCTGCGAGCGCTGCAAGATCATCCGCCGCCACGGCACCGTGATGGTCATCTGCAGCAACCCCAAGCACAAGCAGCGCCAGGGTTAGGAGGGCGAGTTGGCACGCATCGCCGGCATCGACATCCCCCGCGAGAAGCGGGTCGAGATCGCCCTGACCTACATCTACGGCATCGGCCTGCCGACCAGCCAGAAGATCCTGGTCCAGGCCAACGTCAACCCGGACACCCGCGTCCGTGACCTGACCGACGAGCAGGTCGACCGGCTGCGCGAGATCATCGACCGCCGCTACAAGGTGGAAGGCGACCTGCGGCGCGAGGTGGCCCTCAACATCAAGCGGCTCCAGGAGATCGGCTCGTACCGCGGCCTCCGCCACCGCCGCAACCTGCCTGTCCGTGGGCAGCGCACCAAGACCAACGCCCGCCAGCGCCGCGGTCCCAAGAAGACCGTCGGCGTGCGGCGCAAGAAGTAGCGAGCCAGCGGCCGACCCGAGCATGGCCGGACACGCAGAGCGACCCGATCGACGCAAGAGCGCGGCGACGCGGGAGAAGAAGAACGTGCCGTTCGGCCACGTTCACGTCCAGGCCACCTTCAACAACACGATCATCACCATCACCGATCCCGGCGGTGGCACGGTGGCCTGGGGCAGCGCCGGCATCGCCGGCTTCAAGGGCTCGCGCAAGAGCACGCCCTACGCCGCCGCCCTGTCGGCCGAGGGCGCCGCGCGCAAGGCGCTCGAGCACGGCATGCGCCAGGTGGAGGTCTTCGTGAAGGGCCCCGGCGCCGGCCGCGAGCAGGCCATCCGCTCGCTCCAGGCGGCCGGCCTGGAGGTCACCGCGATCACCGACGTGACGCCCATCCCGCACAACGGCTGCCGCCCGCCCAAGCGGCGCCGGGTCTAGGCGCCATGGCTCGCTACACCGGACCCGTCTGCCGCCTCTGCCGCCGCGAGGGGGGCAAGCTCTACCTCAAGGGCGCCCGCTGCTACACCAAGAAGTGCGCCATCGAGCGCCGCCCGTCGCCGCCCGGCCAGCACGGCGTGCGCCGCCGCAAGATCTCCGACTACGGCGTCCAGCTGCGCGAGAAGCAGAAGGTCCGCCGCGTCTACAACGTCCTGGAGCGCCAGTTCCACGCTACTTCGAGCAGGCCGAGTCGCGCCCCGGCGTGACCGGCGAGAACCTCCTGCGGCTGCTCGAGACGCGCCTCGACAACGTCGTCTTCCGCATGGGCTTCGCCACCAGCCGGGCCCAGGCGCGCCAGCTACGTGGGCCACCGCCACTTCGCCGTCAACGGCCGGGCCACGACCATCCCGTCGTACCAGGTGCGGCGCGGCGACCGCGTCGAGGTGCGCGAGCGGAGCCGCACGAACGGCCCGTTCAAGCAGGCCCGCGAGACCCTGCGCGGCGCGCAGGTGCCGGACTGGCTGACCGTCGACCCGACAAGCTGGCCGGCACCGTGACCGGCGAGCCCCGGCGTGACCAGATGCCGCTCGAACTCAACGAGCAGCTCGTGGTCGAGTACTACTCGAGGTAGGCCAGACCCCATGATCGAACTGGAGAACCCGCAGATCGCGTCCGTCGAGGAGCTCGGCGCCTGGTACGCCAAGTACGAGGCCAGCCCCCTGCCGGCCGGCTACGGCGTGACGCTGGGCAACGCGCTGCGGCGCGTCCTGCTCTCGTCCCTGGAGGGTGCCGCCGTCACCTCCATCCAGGTGCGCGACGTGTACCACGAATTCGCCAGCATCCCCGGCGTCAAGGAGGATCTCACCCAGATCGTCCTCAACGTCAAGAAGCTGCGCCTCAAGTGCTACGCCCCGCATCCGGTGCAGCTCAAGCTGGTCAAGACCGGCGCCGGCCCGGTCACGGCCGCCGACATCAGCGAGAACGCCGACGTCGAGATCGTCAACCCGGAGCTGCAGCTCCTGACCCTCGACTCCGACGACGTGACCCTGGAGATGGACCTCACCGTCGAGCGCGGCGTGGGCTACCTGGCCGCCGAGCGCGCCGAGCCGCTGCCCATCGGGGTCATCCCCGTCGACGCCATCTTCACGCCCGTGCGCAAGGTCGAACTACACGGTCGAGAACACGCGCGTCGGCCAGATGACCAACTTCGACAGCCTGACCATCGAGGTCGAGACGGACGGCACGCATCTCGCCGGAGGAGGCCCTCTCCCGGGCGGCCGAGCTGCTGGTCGGGCAGTTCAGCCTCTTCACCCGCGCCGGCAAGGCCCTGCCGGCCGGCGAGCACCCCGGCGCCAGCGGCCCGCAGCTCTCGCAGAACATGCTCGACATGCCCATCGAGGACCTGGACCTGCCGATGCGGGCCTACAACTCGCTGAAGCGCAACAACATCGTCAAGGTGGGCCAGCTCCTGCAGCTCTCCGACGACGACCTCCTGCGCATGCGCAACTTCGGGCAGCAAGTCGCTCGACGAGATGAAGGAGCGCCTCGTGATGCGCGGCTTCCTCACGCCCGAGGAGGCCGGCCTCAAGTCGTCGCTCGACGACGACCTGCTGGGCCTCGACGAGGACGGCCTGGAGGACGGCGACGAGCCGTTCGAGGGCGAGGACGCCTGAGCCATGGCCCACCAGATCGACGGGCGCAAGCTGGGCCGCAAGCACGGCCCGCGCATGGCGCTGTACCGCAACCTGACCGTGGCCGTGCTGCGCTACGAGCAGGTCAAGACCACCGAGGCCAAGGCCAAGGAGGTGCGCGGCATCGTCGAGCGGATCATCACCCTGGCCAAGGAGGGCACCCTGAGCGCCCGGCGTCGTGTCGTGGCCCAGCTGCCCGAGGAGCCGCTCGTGGTGGACAAGCTGTTCAACGAGATCGCGCCCCGCTACGCCGACCGCACCTCCGGCTACACGCGCCTCGTGCGCGTGGGGCAGCGCGTCGGTGACGCCGCCCCGATCGTCCAGATCGAGCTCGTCTAGCACGGGCTCGGCCATGCCCGCCCGAGAGGGCGGCCTCGTGCGGTTCGCCGCACGGGTCGAATACGACGGCACGGACTTCGCCGGCTTCCAGTTCCAACCAGGACGCCGGACGGTCCAGGGAGCGCTCGAAGCGGCGCTGACGACGGTCTCCGGCGATGGTCGGGTCCGCGTCTCCGCCGCCGGCCGCACGGATGCCGGTGTCCACGCCACGGGTCAGGTCATCGCCTTCACCGTGCGGGACATGGCGGACGAGCGGTTGGCCCGCAGCATGGATACGCTCCTGCCGGCGGACGTCGGCCTGCGCGCGCTGTGGCGCGTGGAGGCCGGGTGGCAGCCCCGAAGGGCGGCCCGGTACCGAGAGTACCGGTACACCGTCTGGAACGGGCCGCGCAGCCCGCTCCGCGAGCGCACGGCGCTCGGGGTGCGACAGCCGCTGGACACGGCCGCGATGGCCGAAGCCGCACTGGTCCTGGAGGGCCGGCACGACTTCACCGCCTTCGGGACCGCCCATCGACAACCGATCCGGACCCTCCATCGGGTCCGGGTCCGCAGAGAGGGTCGCCGCATCACGATCGACGTGATCGGGGACGCCTTCCTGCGCCAGATGGTCCGCAGCATGGCGGCTGCCCTCATCCGCGTCGGACGCGGCGAGGCGACCGCCGACGACCTCCGGCTCGCGCTGGAGTCACGGCCCCGGGCCTTCGAGGGCGCAGTCGCCCCACCGCACGGGTTGTGCCTGCGGCGTGTCGGCCTCGGCCGACCGACAAGGACAGGAACGGATGATGTTGACGACCAAGACGTATAGCCCCAGCGCCAGCGAGATCGAGCGTCGCTGGTTCGTCGTCGACGCCAGCGGGCAGACCCTCGGGCGCCTCGCCACGCGCATCGCCGTGATCCTCGAGGGCAAGCACAAGCCGACCTTCGTGACCCACATGGACAGCGGTGACCACGTCGTGGTCATCAACGCCGCCCAGATCAAGGTCACCAGCGACAAGCTGACCAGCAAGCTCTACACGCGCCACAGCGGCTATCCGCACGGCCTGCGCCAGGAGACGCTGGGTGAGCTGCTGGCGCGGCGGCCGGAGGAAGTCATCCGCCGCGCGGTCAAGGGCATGCTGCCGCGCAACCGCCTGGGCGCACAGCAGCTGCGCAAGCTGAAGATCTACGCCGGCGCCGAGCATCCGCACCAGGCGCAGCAACCCGAACCGCTGGCCTGAGGAGACCGCCATCCCGATGACCACCGCCGCCTTCTTCTATGGCACAGGGCGCCGCAAGACGAGCATCGCCCGCGTCCGCCTCATGAGCGGCGAGGGTGAGGTCGTCGTCAACGGCCGCTCGCTGGACGAGCATTTCGGCAACGCCATCGACATGGCCGAGCTGCTGCTGCCGTTCCGCGTGACCGGCACCGAGGGACGCTACAACGCCATGGTCAAGGTCGAGGGCGGCGGCTACCAGGGCCAGGCCGGCGCGATCCGCCACGGCATCGCCCGGGCGCTCCTGCAGTCCGATCCGGAGAGCCTCCGCCTGCCCCTCCGCCAGGCCGGCCTCCTGACGCGCGACCCGCGCATGAAGGAGCGCAAGAAGTACGGCCTGAAGCGAGCCCGGAAGGCGCCGCAGTACACCAAGCGCTAGCGTCGCGCCGGGGGCCCGTGGCGACCCGGTCCCGCCATCGCCGAGGCCCGTTGTCGTTCCGTCACCAGGGGACTGGTAAGCCACGCTTTGGGCCCGGCCGTTGTCGTCCGAGCGTGGCCACACCGACGCGCTGACTAGGCAACAACTCGGCCCGCGAAACGGGCGCTTATCAGTCCGTGGGTGCATAGACGATAACGGCCGTCGCAGCGACGGCCGCGCCAGCTATCGCGGCGACGGCCCGCACGCCCGGCGGACGCCGTGAGGGCACGAACGGCGGGCCGGAGCGGACCGTGGTACCACGGACGCATCCGCGAGCCAGTCGTAGGCTGCGCGGGTCACCAGGGACGGAACATGCCTGACCCCATCCTCGAGCGGTACAAGGAAGAACTGCGGGCCGGCCACGTCGCCGCCATGAAGGGCCAGCTCGAGGCCGCGCTGGGCCACTACCGGCACGCCGCCGAGCTGGCCGAGGGCCGGGCCATGCCGCAGACGAGCATGGGCCAGGTCCTGCTCCGCATGGGCCGCACCGACGAGGCGCTGGCGGCGTTCTCCAAGGCGCTCGGCCGCGCCCCGCACGACGAGGCCGCCATCACCGGTCGCATCGAGGCCCTCATCGCCGCCGGCCGCGGTCCCGAGGCGGCCGAGATGCTGGAGCGCCTGGCCGAGGTGCAGGCCGCCAGCGATCGCGAACCGGAGGCCCTGGCCTCGCTCGAGCGCGCCCTCGGCCTGACCGTCACCCGCCGACGCGAGAAGCGGGCGGCCGAGCTGGCGACCCGCCTCGGGGTGACCCGCGCAGCGGCTCCGGCCGAGACGCCCGCAGAGGCGCCTGTCGAGGCCGCCGCGACCGCGGAGGAGTCCGCACCAGCCGCCGAGTCAGCCGCCCCCGAGCCCACGCCATTCGACGAATCACAGGTCGCGACCATCCGCGCCACCCCGGCCCCGACGCCCGGCGGGCCGCCGGACCTCCTGGCGGCACCCGACCCGGAGGCGTTCTTCGACGAGGCAGAGCAGGCGCGCGAGGCCGGCCAGACGCGCGAGGCACTGGCCCTGTACGTCCTGGCCAGCGACGCCTACGCCCGTGCCGGGGCCCGCGAGGCGGCCCTCGAGGTGTGCCAGCGGGCGCTGGCCATCAGCCCCGAGGCGCCGTCCGTCCACCTCGCCCTCGTGCGGCTGTACCTGGGCCGCGGCTGGCGCGAGCGGGCCATCGAGAAGCTGACGCTCCTGGACCACCTGCTGGCCCTGGGACCGGCCAGCGGCGCGCGGCGCCAGATCGCCACCCTCGCCGCGGCGCACGCCAACGGCGACCCGCGGATGCTGGCCCTGGCCAGCTCGGTCGCCATCGCCACCGCGCCCGCGCCCGCGCCCGCGCCAGATGCACCCCCGGCCGATGGAGAGGTGGCAGCGGCTGCCTCCTGACCAGCCGGTCGGCGGGAAGGCCACTGCTACAATCGACCCACGATGATCGAACAGCTCCGCGGGCTGTTGTCCAGCCTCGAGATCCAGCCGATCACGATCGTCGACGTCGGCCTCACGGCGCTGCTCATCTACGGCGCCTTCAGCCTCATCCGGGGCACCCGCGCGGTGCGCCTGGTGATCGGCGTCATGGTCCTGTATGGCGTCTACGTGGCCGCCCAGTTCTTCGGGCTGCAGCTCCTGTCCCAGGTGCTCCAGGCGGGCGCCTTCGTCGGCCTGGTCGGGGTCGTCGTCGTCTTCCAGCCCGAGCTGCGCCGGGCGCTCGAGCGGATCGGCCGCGTCGGTTCCCTCGGCTGGCTCTTCAGCCCGACGCCCGGTGGCGCCATCGAGCGCGTGGCCGCTGATCTCGCCCGCGCCGCCGCGGCCCTGGCCGCCCAGCGCCACGGGGCGCTCATCATCATCGAGCGCGAGACCGGCCTCGGCGACACGGCCGAGTCGGGCGTCATGCTTCACGCCGACCTCTCGTCGGAGCTCCTCACGACCCTCTTCATGCCCCGCAGCGCCCTCCACGACGGGGCCGTCATCGTGCGCGGCGACCGCATCGTGGCCGCCGGCGTGATCCTGGACCTGGCCGAGCTGGCGCCGCACTCGGAGCGCCTTGGCACGCGCCACCGGGCGGCCGCCAGCATCACCGAGCAGACCGACGCCCTGGCCATCGTGGTCAGCGAGGAGACCGGTGCCATCGCCCTCGCCGAGCGCGGTCGCTTCGTGCGCCAGCTGGACGAGGAGCGCCTCCGCATCGCCCTCGCCGCGCTGCTCCGGCCGGGTGGCGCCCGGGCACGCGACGCGCTGAACCTGCCCGCCACGCGTCGCGCCGTCCATCCCGTGCGACCGCACCTCCGCCGCCGGGCCACCCCGCGGCCCCCCGCGGCCCCCGCCACACCGGCCGCGCCGGTCGCCCCCGCCGCGTCGGGCGTCGAGCGACGGTAGGTGTCGCGCGCCGTCGCCTTTCTCGTCCGCAACTGGCCCCTGAAGCTCGGGGCGGTCGGCCTGGCGACGGTCCTCTATGCCGGCCTCGTGGTCTCGCAGAACGCCCAGACGTGGTCGGGCCAGGTGCCCATCCAGCCGATCGGCCAGCCCAGCGGGGTCTTCCTGCTCGATAACCCCGGCGCCGTCACGTTCATCCGCCTCTACGCGCCGCCCGACGTGGCCAGCCAGCTGAGCAACCAGGACTTCAGCGCGACCATCGACCTCTCGGGCATCCAGCCGTCCGCTGACAGCGCCCCGACCGACCGTGCCGGTGCAGCTCACGGCGCTGGACGACCGCATCCAGATCCTGGACTTCCGGCCCCGCCAGGTGCCGGTGCGCCTTGACCCCATCGTCAGCAAGGACGTGCCCGTGACCGTCGACCACGGCGTGATCCCGGCGGGCCTGCAGCTGGGCGACCAGCTCATCACGCCGGCCACGGTCACCGTTCGCGGCGGCAGCACGCTCGTCGCGCAGGTCACCCATGCCGTCGCGTCGGTCATCGTGGACCCCAGCGGCATCAACGTCGATTCCGACGTCGACATCAAGCCGGAGGACGATCGGGGCGACGCCGATCGAGCCGGTCAACGTGACGCCCGACCACGTCCACGTCCACATCGACGTGACGCCGGCCGCCTCCAGCCGCAGCGTGCCCGTGACGCCCGTCCTGAGCGGCACGCCCCCGGCCGGCTACCAGATCGCCAGCGTGCAGGTCGTGCCCGCCGTCGTCACGGTGACCGGCGACCCGACCGCCCTGGCGGCCCTGACCGCGATCCCCACCGCGCCCATCGATGTCTCGAAGGCGACCAGCCAGCTGAGCACGAACGTCGCCTTCGCCGCTCCCAAGGGCGTCACCGTGGTCGGGGTGGCCCAGGCCCAGGTCACCGTCAACATCGCGCCGCAGCGCGGCAGCCAGACGTTCACGGTGGGCGTGACGGTCGTGGGCGCCCACCCCGACCGCAGCTACCAGCTGGCCTCCACGTCGGTCCTGGTGACCCTTGGCGGCAACCTGCCGACGCTGGCCGCCATCGACGGGACCAGCCTGCGGGCCACGCTCGACGTGACCAACCTGGGGCCGGGCACGCAGGACGTGACGGTCGTCTTCACCCTGCCGGCGGGCACGACGCTCCTGAACATCGCGCCAGGTTCGGTGGCCGTGACGGTGACCGTCATCCCCACGCCAAGCCCGACCTGATCGATGACCCGCCTCTTCGGCACGGACGGCATCCGCGGGGTCGCCAACGTCGACCTGCGGCCCGACGCTGGCGTACGCCCTCGGCCGCGCGACGGTGCGCCGCCTCGTGCCTCGCCGGCGGGGCGATCGTGGTCGGCCAGGACACGCGCCGGTCCGGCGACATGCTGGCGGCCGCCCTCGTGGCGGGCGCGACCTCGATGGGCGCCGACGTCTACCGGGCCGGGGTCCTGCCCACGCCCGCCCTCGCCTTCCTCGCCGGCTCCGGGCAGTTCGCCGCGGGCGTGATGGTCTCCGCGTCGCACAACCCGGCCCAGGACAACGGCCTCAAGGTGCTCGACCAGCGCGGCCTCAAGCTCGATGACGCGGTCGAGGACGAGCTGGAGGCGCTCGATCTGGCGCTCCGACGAGCTGACCGGGCCGGCCAACGAGGGCCTCGGCCGCGAGATCGTGGCCCACGACCTGCTCGAGGCCTACCGGGCCCACCGGCTGGGCCTCGCCCGGCCCATCGGCTCACGCCTGCGCGTCGTCGCTCGACTGCGCCAACGGCTCGGCCAGTGGCGTCGCCGCCGGGCATCCTGGCCGCCTCCGGCGCGACGGTCGAGACGATGTTCGACACGCCCGACGGGGTCAACATCAACGCCGGCTGCGGCGCCACCGCACCCGGCCGCCCTCGCGGCGCCGCGTGCGCGCCAGCGGGCGCCGACGTGGGCTTCGCCCTCGACGGCGACGCGGACCGCTGCGTGGCGGTCGACGAGCGCGGCGAGGTCGTCGACGGCGACCGGCTCATCGGCCTCCTGGCCCTCGACCGCCTGGAGCGCGGCGAGCTGGCGGCCAGCACGGTCGTCGTGAGCGTGCTCTCGAACGGCGGCCTCGCCGACGCCGTCACGACGGCGGGCGGCCGCGTCGTGCGCACGCCGGTGGGCGACAAGTACATCCTGGAGGCGATGCTCGTGTCCGGTGCGGGCCTGGGCGGCGAGAAGAGCGGCCACGTCATCATCGCGCGAGCACACCTCGTCGGGCGACGGCATCGTCACCGCGCTCGAGATGCTGGCCATCCTGGCCCGCCGCGGCGCGCGGCTCTCGGAGCTGGCCGACCAGGTCAGCCTCTACCCGCAGGAGCAGCGGACGGTGCCCGTTCGTCACAAGGAGCAATGGGAGGCCGATGCGCGCCTGGCTGACGCCGTCGCGGGCCGCCGAGACGGAGCTGGCCGGCCGCGGTCGCGTCCTCGTGCGGCCGTCGGGCACGGAGGCCGCCCTGCGGGTCATGGTCGAGGGCCGCGACGCCGCGCGCATCGCCGAGCTGGCCGACGCGCTGGCGGCCCTCGCCGTCGACCGCCTAAACTGACCCGTCCCCAGCGTTCGAAGGAGCAGCCCGCCGGATGTGCGGCATCGTCGGCTACATCGGCCCCCGTGAGGCGGCCCCCATCCTGCTCGAGGGCCTGGCCCGGCTCGAGTACCGCGGCTACGACTCGGCCGGCATCGCCCTCGTGACCGCCGAGGGCGAGCTGTTCGTCGAGAAGCGCGCCGGCAAGCTGGCCGACCTGCGCACCGCGCTGGCCGACGCAGACGCCGTCCGCCGCCGTCGGCCTGGCCCACACCCGCTGGGCCACCCACGGCCGACCGAACGACCTCAACGCCCACCCCCACGTCGACTGCACCGGCGACATCACGGTCATCCACAACGGCATCATCGAGAACTTCCGGGAGCTGCGCGACGGCCTGCGCGGCGCGCGGCCACACGCTTCGCTCCGAGACCGACACGGAGGCCCTGGCGCACCTCGTCGAGGAGGCCTACCGGGGCGACCTCGCCGATGCCGTGCGCGCGGCGCTGCGCCCAGGCCCAGGGCGCCTACGCGGTCGCCGTGATGCACCGCGGCGAGCCGGACCGGCTCGTCGGCGCCCGCATGAACGTGCCCGCTCATCGTGGGCCTCGGCGACGGCGAGAGCCTTCCTGGCCTCGGACGTGGCCGCCGTCCTGGCCCACACCCGGCGGGTCATCTTCCTGGAGGAGGGCGACGTGGCCGACCTGACCGCCGACGGCGTCGTCATCACCGGCCATCGACGGCACGCCGCGCGAGCGGCCCGTGCACACCATCGACTGGGACATCGAGGCGGCCGAGAAGGGCGGCTACGCGCACTTCATGCTCAAGGAGATGCACGAGCAGCCGGAGGCCATCCGCGTCGGCCATCGCCGGCCGCATCCAGGACGACGCCATCGTGCTCGACGAGCTGGAGCCCGCTGGCCGACCGCCTGCGCGAGATCGAGCGCGTCGAGCTGGTCGCCTGCGGCAGCGCCGCACTACGCCGTCGGCGTCGGCGCGTACGCTCTTGCAGGCGTGGGCCGGCCTGCCGGCTCGCTGGAACGTCGGCTCCGAGTTCCGCTACAGCCCGCCGCCGCTCGACGGCGGACGCTCGTCATCGCCGTGACCCAGTCGGGCGAGACGGCCGACACCATCGCGCCCGCGCGCTACGCCCGCGAGCGGGGCTGCCCCGGTCATCGCGATCACCAACACCGTCGGCTCGGCCATCACCCGCGAGGCCGACGCCGTGCTCTTCCTGCAGGCCGGGCCGGAGATCGCGGTCGTGGCCACCAAGACGTTCGTGACCCAGGTCACGACGCTGGTCCTGCTCGCGGCCGCCATGGCCAAGGCCCGCGGCCGCCTGGAGGCCGACCGCGAGCGCGAGCTGGTGGAGGCGCTGCGCGAGCTGCCCGAGCAGGCCGCGCGGGCGCTCGAGCTGGCGGCGCCGGCGCGCGCCTGGCCCGCCGCTACGTCAACTCGCGCGGCTTCATGTTCGTCGGCCGCGGCGTCGACCTACCCGGTGGCCCTCGAGGGCGCCCTCAAGCTCAAGGAGGTCAGCTACGTCCACGCCGAGGGCTACGCGGCCGGCGAGCTCAAGCACGGGCCCATCTCGCTGCTCGACGTCGAGGTGCCGCTCGTGGCCGTGGCCACCCGCTCGGCGCTCCAGGACAAGCTGATCAGCAACGTCATGGAGGGCCGCGCCCGCGACGCCCGCGTGCTCGCCGTGGCGACCGAGGGCGACGAGCGCGATGCGCGACGTTCGCCGACGACATCCTGTGGGTGCCCGAGACGCTCGAGGCGCTCAGCCCGATCCTGGCCATCATCCCGCTCCAGCTGTTCGCCTACCACACGGCGGTCGCGCGCGGCACCGACGTCGACCAGCCGCGCAACCTGGCCAAGTCGGTCACCGTCGAGTAGCCGATGGCGGCCCGCCAGCCACGTGCGGCGCCGGGCCTGTCGGCCGCCCCCGAGGGCACGACCGAGCTCGGCATCGACATCATCGAGGTCGGCCGCATCCGTGACGCGCTGGCGCGCTTCGGGTCGCGCTTCGCCGGGCGCGTCCTGACCGCCGCCGAGGCGGCCTACGTGCGCGACCGGCCGGAGAACCTTCGCCGGCCGCTGGGCGGCCAAGGAGGCCGTCAGCAAGGTGCTCGGCCTGGGCGTCCGCGGCGTGGGCTGGCGGGAGATCGAGATCGTGCGCCTGCCGACCGGCCAGCCCTCCGTGCGCCTCCACGAGCGGGCCCGACGCCGCGCCGAGCAGCTCGGCTGGGCCGCGTCGCCGTCTCCATCAGCCACGAGCGCGTCGTACGCCGTCGCCATCGCCTTCGGCGTCCGCCAGGCCGGCGGCGCATACGTCTTCCCGCCCGACCTCGAGGCCCGCCTCGACGAACGCGAGCGCCGCCTGACGGCCCGTATCGCGACCCTGCGGCAGGCCGCCATCGCGGATCGACGACCGTGGCTGACGCGCCGGACGTGCTGGTCCTGGATGACGCGACCATCGGCCCGTGGCTGCCGGCGCGGCCGGTGCGGGCGCACAAGGGCACCTTCGGCAAGCTGCTCATCGTGGCCGGCTCGCTCGACCACCTCGGCGCCGGGCTGCTCGCCGCGCACGCCGCCGGCCGCGGCGGGCGCCGGCCTCGTGACGCTGGCCCTGCCCGGCTCCATCCAGGCCGTGGCCGCAGGGCGGCTGCTGGAGGTCATGACGCTGGGCCTGCCGGAGACCGAGGTCGCCGGCGAAGTGGATGCCGAGGCGGCCGTCGAGCGGCTCCTCGATGCCGAGCACGACGCGCTCGTGGTGGGGCCCGGCCTGCGCCCCGGGCTGGCCACGGTGGACCTCGTCGTGGGCCTCCTGGCGACCGGCTCGCCGGCGGTCGTCGACGCCGAGGCGCTCAACTCCCTGGCCTCGCTCGGCGACTGGCCGGGCGCCATCGGCCGCCACTGCGTGCTGACGCCCCACCTCGGCGAGTTCGCCCGTCTGCAGGGCGGCGCGGCGGCGCTGCCGGGCGTGGAGGGCGCCGACCTCGTGGCCGACGATGCGGCCCGTGCCCGGGTCGCCGGGGAGGCGGCCGGCCGCTGGGGCCAGGTCGTCGTGCTCAAGGGGGCGCGGACCGTGATCGCCTCGCCCGACGGCCGCGTCGCCCGGGCGCCCTTCGAGAACCCGGCCCTCGCCAGCGGCGGCACCGGCGACGTGCTGGCCGGCCTGATCGGTGCGCTGCTCGCCCAGGGGGATGCGCCCTTCGAGGCCGCGTGCTGTGGCGTCTACCTCCACGGCGTGGCCGGGGAGGTCATCCGTGAGCGGCTCGGCGACGCCGGCCTCCTGGCCGACGACCTGCCCGACGAGGTCGCCCGAGCCCGCCGGCGCCTGGTGGCGATCGTCGAGCGGCGGACCAGCGCTCGACGCCTGGGCTTCGGCCTCAGCGACTCGTGACCGACGGGCGCGGCCGGGGCATCCATCGAGGCGCGCCTGGCGGCCGCCGGGTTGCCGCCGTTGCGGCGCACGACCTGGCTGGAGATCGACATCGACGCGCTGACCTCGAACCTGCGCCTCGTGCGCACCCTGGCCCCGCCCGGGGCACGCCTGGCGGCGGTCCTCAAGGCCGACGCGTACGGCCACGGCCTGGAGGTCGCGGCCCGCACGTTCGCGGCCGCCGGCGCCGACCTGCTGTGCGTGGCCACCGTCGACGAGGCGCTGCACCTGCGCGCGATCGGCCTGAAGCTGCCCATCCTGGTCATCTTCGAGGTGCCCCACGACGCGGTCGGTGAGGCGAGGGCGCAGGGTGTGGAGCTGGTGGCCGCGGACCCGGCCGGCCTGCCGGCCCTCCTCGCGGCGGCCGCGGCCGGCCGGCGCCGCGGAAGCCCCTGCGCCTGCACCTGGAGGTGGAGACCGGCCTCGTGCGGGGTGGCTTCCAGCCGGCCGACGTCGGGGGAGGCGGCGGCCCGCATCCAGGGCGCGCCTGGCGTCGAGCTGGCCGGCCTGTGGACCCACTTCGCCAGCTCCCACGATCCGGCCGCCACGGCCCGCCAGCGCCAGCGCTTCGACGAGGGCGTCGCGTCGGTCCGGGCCCACGGGGTGGCGGTCCCGCCCCGCGCCTGGGCCGCGTCGGGCGGCCTCCTCGCCGACGCGGCCGGCGACAGCCAGTTCGTGCGGCCGGGACTCGTCCTCTACGGCATGCCGCCCGACGGCTTCCCGGTGGCGCCCCGCGCCGCCGCGGCGGTCGCGGCGCTGCGGCCCGCCATGACCCTCAAGGTGCGCCCGCTGCGGGTGGCGCCGCTGGCCGTCGGCGAGCCGCTCGGCTACGGCGGCGTGTGGACGGCGGAGCGGCCGTCGGTCGTGGCGACACTGCCGGTCGGCTATGGCGACGGCTGGGCGCGCGCGTACGGCGGCCGCACCCAGGCCCTCGTCGCGCGGCCGTCGGGTGCCGCTCGTGGGCAGCGTCGCGATGGACGCCGTCATGGCCGACGTGACCGACGTGCCGGGCGTGACCACGCAGGACGAATTCGTGCTGCTGGGCGAGCAGGGCGGCGAGCGGATCACGGCCGCCGATCTGGCGCTCGTGCGCACCACGATCTCGTGGGAGGTCCTTGCCTCGATGTCCGCGCGAGTAGCCCGGGTGTACCATGCCTCGACGGGACTGACCGGCCTCCGGACGCTTGCCGGGGAGCATCTGCGGCCAGAGGAGCGGCATGTCTGAGATCCAGTTGTGGAACGGCGACATCTGCGACCTTGAGGTCGATGCGATCGTCAACGCCGCCACGACGAACCTCTGGATGTCGACCGGCGTGGGCGGCGCGCTGAAGCGCCGCGGCGGCGACGTGATCGAGTACGAAGCGGTCCGCCAGGGTCCCGTGGCCGTCGGGTCGGCCGTCGTCACCGGCCCCGGCAACCTCGCCTGCCGGTACGTCATCCATGCCGTCTCGCTGGGTCCGGACCGGCGCACGAGCGGCGCCGCGATCGATGCGGCGACCCGTGCCGCCATCGCCGCGGCCGACCGCCTGGAGTGCGCCAGCATCGCCCTGCCGGCCCTGGGTACTGGGGTGGGGGGGTACCCCCTGGACGACGCCGCGGCGGCGACCGTCGCGGCCGCCGAGGCCGCCCTGCGTGGCACCTCGTCGCTGCGCCTGGTCATCTTCGCCCTGCGCGGCGCCGCGGCCTACAACGCCTTCGCCCGCGTCCTCCAGGGCGCCGCGGCCGTGCCCGCCACGGAGACCGCCGCATGAGCGGCGCGCGCATGCCCCAGCCGGAGGAGATCGGCGAGGAAGTCGTCGAGGCGGTCGCCCGTGAGATCCAGCTCAGGGGCCTCACCGGCCCGGCCATGATGTTCCTCGAGGCGAGCCGGCCGTATCGGCCGCTCGGTTGCCAGGCCATGCTCTTCTTCGACCCGGTCCTGCGGGGCGTCTTCGGCGGCGAGCTGGCCGACGTGCAGAAGGTGCTGGCAGACGAGTTGGGCATCGAGCGCCTCATGGAGCGCCTGGAAGAGATCGACGACGAGGGTCGCTGGGACGCCTGAGGGCGTCCGCCTCGGCTAGCATTCACTCGTGGCCGGCGATCCCCTCGCGTTCTTCACGCTCGACCACGGCACGGCCTCGACCGCGGCCGCCCTCGTCGCGCCCGTGGCCGGCCGCTTCCGGTTGCTGGCGGCCGACGCGCAGCCGGCGGGCCTGCCCGCGGACGCCCTGCTCGGCCGCCTGGTCGACGCGGCCGGGGCCAGCGACCCGGCCGCCCTGCCCGACGCGTCGTCGTGGCGCGGCTGGGCCCGCCTGGAGGTCGTGACCCGGCCAGCCCCGCGGGTCGTCATCGCGGCCCTGGACGAGGCCGGCCTCGCCGCCGCCGCGGCGGCCGCCACCGGCGCCGGCTGGCGCATCGTCGGGCGTCTGCGGGCCGACCGCCTGGACGCCCTCGAGGGCACCGCCGCCTGCCTCGGTGCCGATCCTGACCTCCTCGTGGTGGCCGGGGGGCGCGATGCGACCACCAGGGAGCGGGCCGCCATGGCCGACGTCACGGCGCTGATCCGCGCCGCGGTCGAGCGCCGGCCCGGCCTCACCTGCCTGCTGGCCGGCGCCGCCGCCGAAGCGGCCGAGGGGTGGTCCGACCCACGCCTGGTGCTGGGTCCGGCGGCCACGGCGGCCGGTCCCGCCGATGCCCACGCCGCTCGGCGAGCTGCTGGCCGATCTCGCGTCCGAGGTGGCGGCACGGGCCGCCCGCACGGACGATCCGACCCTGCCGGAGGCGGCAGACGGGCGCCGTGCCTTCGCCGTGGCCATCACGTCGCTGGCCGCGCTCCTGGAGCAGCGGGTGGAGGGTGTCGACGTCGGCGCGGCCGGTGGGACGCGCGTGGCCGCGGGACCGCACGGCCGCGAGGCCTGCCTGTACCTGGCCGACGGCGGCCTCGTGCCGCACGCGCTGCTCGACGACGACCGCCTCGTCGACACCGTCGTGGCCTGGTCCACGGTGCACGACGACGCGTTCCTGCAGCGGGACCACCTGCGCAACCTGGCCCTCTGGCCGTGGCGCGACGTCGCTGGCGATGGGGTCCAGCTGCGGATCGCGGCGGCGCGCGCGGCCCTCGCGCGGCTGGACGCGGCGTGGTCGTCGCGGCCCGGGCCCGACCTCGTCGTGGTGAGCGGCGGCTGCTTCACCGTGATGCCGGCCGGCGTGGCGGAGCTGCTGGTCCTGGACACGATGCGGCGGCCCGGCGGGTCGGCCGTGGCGCACGACCATGCCCGGCTCCTCGCGCCGCTCGGCTCGATCGAGGACGAGGATGACCGGCGGCGCCTCCTCGTGGACTTGCTGGACGACCTGCTGCTGCCGCTGGGCAGCGTCATGGTCGCGCCCGGCTCGCGCCCGGCGCGGCACCCGGGGCGGGTCCACGTTGGCGGATCCGGTCCCGGCCATGACCTGCCGCTCGTCCCGGGAGCGGTACAAGTGGTGCCGGTCGCGGCCGGCAGCACGGCCCTCGTCGAGTTCGACACGCGCGACGGGGGCTGGCTCGGGCCGCGGGCGCGCCGCGTCGCCCTGGAGGTCAGCGGCGGGCTCGGCGGGCTGCTCATCGACACGCGGGACGTGCCGCTCCACCTGCCCGACCGGGCCGACCGCCGTCGCGACCTGATCGAGGCGTGGGAGCGGCCGCTCTGGCCGCCCGACCGATGAGCGCCGTGACCATCGCGCCGGCCGCCGAGCGTGACCCGGCCCTCGCCGACCTCGTCGTGCCGCGGCCCCGGCTCGCCCCCCACCCGCGCATGCGGTTCGCGCTCGGGCCGGCCGACCGTGCCGTCGTGGCCGAGGGCCAGACCATCTTCGCCGGTGAGCCCCTCTTCGAGCGCGTGCTCGACGCCGAGGTGACCGACGTGGGGCCTGCCGGGACCGCCAGCCTCATGCCGGGCGACCCGATCGGGCCCGACATCGCGCCGTCGACCGACGGAGCGGCGGCGGCCGGCCTGGCCGGCCACGGGCGGGTCCTCTACCGCCTGCCCGACGGGCGGGTCCGGGTGGCCCTTGGCGAGCGGGCGGCGACGGTGGCCAGCCCGATCGGCGGGGTCGTCGTGGAGGTGAGCGCCGGCGGGCTCGTCCTCCAGGGCGAGGGTCTGGCCCTGCCCGGGACGCTGGCCGCGGGCGAGGGGACGCACGGCGCGCTCGTCCTGGCCGTGGCGGGGCCGGACGGCGAGCTGCCGCCCTCGGCCATCGACGTCGGGAGCCACGGCGCGATCCTCGTGGCGGGCGCGCGGATCGACCTGGAAGCGCTCGGCCGGGCGCGCGCCATGGGCGTGCGCGGCGTCGTGGTGGGCGGCCTCGTCAGCCGCGACCTCCGCGGCTTCCGAGCCTCCGAGGTGCGGCAACGGGCGGCCCTGCACGGCGGCCCCCCGTTCGCCGTGCTCGTGCTTGACGGGTACGGCAAGCGGCCCATCGCCTCGTCGATCTGGGCCCTGCTTCAGGCCGCGACAGGCCGCGAGGTGGCCATCGGCATCGACCCGCCACAGCTCGTGCTGCCGGCCGACCTGCGGCCGCCGGCCGCGGCGGTCGACCGTGTGCGCGTCTGCGCCGGGGCGTGGGCGGGGCGCGAAGGCTCCTTCGTGCGATCCGCGGGCCGCGTGCGCTGGGCGGGCGGCCTGGAGTCAGACGCCGGCCTCGTCCGCCTGGACGCGCTGGAGGGCGAGGCGGGGCCAGCGGACGCGCTCGTGCCCCTCGCCGACCTGGAGGCGCTGTCGTGACCGAGGCGCGGCCCTCGGCGAGTGAGCTGCACCTCACGTCGCGATCACCGGCTGAGACGCGGGATCTCGCCGCCACGCTCGCCGCCGCCGCGCGTCGAGGTGACCGGATCGGCCTGCACGGCCCCCTCGGCGCCGGCAAGACGCAGTTCGCCAAGGGCTTCGCGAGCGGCCTTGGCGTGGCGGGTGTCGTCATGAGTCCGACGTTCACCCTGATGGCCGAGTACGCCGGCCGGCTGCCGCTCTTCCACGTCGACCTGTACCGCCTGGCCGGCGAGATCGATGCCGACGCCTACGCCGCCGGCCTGCTCGACGAGCGTGAGCGGGCGGGCGTGACGCTCATCGAGTGGGCGGAGCGACTCGGGCCGGCGCTCGACGCCCACCGCCTGGAGGTGACGCTCGACGAGCCGGGCGACGAGACGCGCCACATCACGCTCGTGGCGCGCGGGCGCCGCTACGCGCGCTACCTCGCCGCCGCGCGATCCTGGGGCCCGGGGCCGGCCTCCACTGCCGTGCGGTCCTCGTGACCGTCGCGGTCCGTGCGGACGCGGCGCCGTCGAGCCCGTGGCTGGCGCTCGATACCGCCACCAGCCGTGCCGTGGTCGCCCTGGGCGGCACTGGCGGTCGCCCGCTGGCCGCATCCTGGCACGCCGGACGCCAGCACGGCGAGACGCTCCTGCCGGCCATCGAGGCCCTGCTGCGGGACGCCGGCGTCTCCCGGAACGACCTGGCGGCGATCGTGGTGGGCACCGGGCCCGGGCGCCTTCACCGGGCTCCGCGTGGGGCTGGCCACGGCCAAGACGATGGCCCATGAGCTCCGCCGCCCCCTCGTCGGGGATCCCCACCGCCGCCGCGCTTGCCGCGGCCGTCGCCCCGCGGCTGGGCTGGCCGATCGTCATCGTGCAGCCGGCCGGCCCGCACGATCGCTACGCCACCACGGTCCGCCTCGGCGAGGACGGGGTCCCCACCGTCGAGGCCGCCCGGCTCGTCGTGAGCGGTGAGGCGCTGCCGGCCGGCGAGGGCAGCCTCGTGGCGGTCGACCTGCCGCCGACGGCCAGTGGGCTCACCGCCGCCATGGCCGACCTCGGTCGCGAGGCCCTGGCCGGGCCTGGGGCCGGCCCTCCTGGCGGTCGGCGGACTGGTCCTGGCGACCGGCCGACGGCGATGACGCGGCCGCGCTCGTGCCGCTGTACGTGACCCTGCCTCGCGGCGTGCCCGAGGCGGTCGGAGCACAGGCATGGTCGCCCGACCTCCGCTGAGGCTGGCCATCAGCGCCATGCGCGTGGAGGACATCGCCGATGTCCACGCCATCGAGCGCGCCAGCTTCCCCGTGCCGTGGCCCTCGTATGCCTTCCGGCAGGAGCTGGAGACCAACCGCCTGGCGCGCTACCTGATCGTCCGCAGCGGCGACGCGCGTGGTCGCCTACGGCGGGCTGTGGCTGATGGTCGACGAGGCCCACGTGACCACCTTCGCGGTGCTGCCGGCGTGGCGCCGGCAGGGCATCGGGGCCCGCCTGCTGCTGGCCCTGATCGAGCTGGCGGAGGAGCTGGGCGCGAGCGTGGCCACGCTGGAGGTGCGGCTCAGCAACCTCGACGCGCGCCGGCTGTACGAGCGCTTCGGCTTCCGGCCCGTGGGCGTCCGGCCGCGCTACTACTCGGACAACAACGAGGACGCCCTGATCATGACCACGGAGGAGCTCGACTCGCGGTCGATGCGCCAGCGGCTGGCCCGGCTGCGGGAGACCCTGGAGACCGCGCTGCCCCTGGAGCCGCCGCCGGACGATCCGCCGTGGCTGAGGGCTCCGGCCTGATCCTGGCGGTCGAGACCTCCTGCGACGAGACGGCCGTGGCGCTCGTGCGAGGGCGGCCGGCGCATCCGCAGCAACGTGGTCGCCAGCCAGGCCGACGCTCCACGCGGGGACCGGCGGCATCGTGCCCGAGGTCGCCGCACGGGCCCACCTGCGCTGGATGATGCCGGTCCTGGAGCGAGGCCGTGCGAGGCGGGCGGGCTGGACGACTGGGACGAGCGTCGAGGCGATCGCCGTGACCGACGGGCCGGGCCTCGCCGGCTCGCTGCTGGTGGGCCTCACGATGGCCAAGACGCTGGCCTGGCTGCACGACCGGCCGCTGGTGCCCGTCAACCACCTCGAGGGCCACATCTACGCCGCCTGGCTGCTCGACCCGAGGCAGGACGAGCCGGCGGCGCCGGTCTTCCCGCTGGTCGCGCTCGTGGTCAGCGGCGGGCACACGTTCCTCGTCGAGATGGCCGACCACCTCACGCTACCGCCTCCTCGGCCAGACCGTCGACGACGCGGCGGGCGAGGCGTTCGACAAGGTCGGCCGTCTGCTCGGCCTGCCCGTACCCCGGCGGCCCGGCCATCCAGCGCGCCGCGGCCGGGGCCGTGCGCCACGACCGCCACTTCCCGCGCGCCTGGCTCGGCGAGAGCTACGACTTCAGCTTCAGCGGCCTCAAGACGGCCGTGCGGCGGGCCGTCACGGAGGCCGCTCGGGCGGCACCGGCCGACGACGGCGTCGCGCTCCCGCCGGACCTCGTGGCGGAGCTGGCCTGGGCCTTCCAGGAGTCGGTCGTGGACGTCCTGGCGACCAAGACCGCGCGGGCGGCCCGCCAGGCCGGCGCGGCCACCATCGTCCTGGGCGGCGGCGTCGCCGCCAACGCGGTGCTGCGCGACCGCGTGCGCGACCAGGCGGCCGACCTGGGCATCCCCGTGGTGATCCCGCGGCCGGGCCTGTGCACCGACAACGCGCGCCATGATCGGTGCGGCCGGCTTCCTGCGGGCGCGGGCCGGCGAGCGGGCCGGCTGGGACCTGGAGGCGCACCCGTCGCTGCGCCTGGCCGGGTGACCGTGGCCCGGGACGAGGCCGGCGACCCGCTCGACGCGCGCCACCTTGGCCCGGCCGTGCTGGCGCGCTACATCCGCGAGCACGGGCTGACGCGCCAACCGGCGCCTCTCCCAGAACCTCCTGGCCGACGGCGAGGTGCTCGACGCGATCGTCGCCGAGGCGCACGTCACGCCCGGACGGCGGGTCCTGGAGATCGGCCCGGGACCGGGCATCCTGACCGGCGCGCTGCTGGCCGCGGGCGCCGACGTCACCGCGGTCGAGGTCGACCGGCGGATGGTCGCCCACCTGCGTGACCGCTTCGGCGTGATGGGCGACGGCGCCGTCGGGCCGCTCGCGGACGGCCACCTGCGGCTCGTCGAGGGCGACGCCCTCGACGAGGACCTGGCCGCGCTCGTGGCGGCGCCCTGGGACCTCGTCGCCAACCTGCCGTACCACATCACGAGCCCCACCCTGCACCACGTCCTCGGCGCCGAGCCGCGGCCGGAGCGCTTCGTCCTGATGCTCCAGCGCGAGGTCGCCGAGCGCATCGCCGCGCCGCCGGGCGGCCTCAGCTACCTCTCGGTGTTCGTGCAGTACCACGCCCGCGTGCGCGTCGCGCGGATCGTGCCGCCCCAGGCGTTCGAGCCGGCCCCCGAGGTCGACTCGGCCGTCCTCGTCGGCGAGACCCGGCCGCGCCGCCTGGACCCGGCGGCCGAGGAGGACCTCTGGCGGCTGGTCCAGGCCGGCTTCCGGGAGCGGCGCAAGATGCTCCACAACGTCCTGCCGCGCCAGCTCCCGGCCGTCGAGCGGGCGACGCTCGTGGCGGCCCTGGACCAGCGTGGGGATCGCGCCCGAGCGACGACCGCAGACGCTCTCGGTGGAGGACTGGCTGGCCCTTGCGGCCGCGCTGGGGCCGCTGCCGTGACCGTGCGACGTGCCAGCCGCTCCGGCCAAGGTCAACCTCGACGCTGGCCGTCTCCGAGCGACGGTCGGACGGGTACCACGACCTGTCGACGATCGTCATCCGCATCGGCCTGGCCGACCGTCTCACCGCCCGGCCGACCGGTGCCGCCCCGACCCTCGCCGGTGACGCCGACCGCCTGGACGTGAGCGGCCTGCCGGCCGGGCCGGCTGCCGACAACCTCGTGCTCCGGGCGGCGGCCGCGCTCCGTCGTCACCTGGGCCGGCCGCTGCCGCCGCTGGACGTTCGGCGCTGGAGAAGGTCGTGCCCGTGGCCGCCGGGCTCGGCGGCGGCAGCAGCGACGCCGCGGCGGCCATCGCCGTCGCCGCGCGCGCGTGGGGCGTGACGCTCGACCGGGCGTCGCGCCTCGACCGTGGCCGCGACGGTCGGCTCGGACGTGCCCTTCTTCGCCCTCGGCGCGCGGCGGCCGCATGGGCCACCGGCCGCGGCGAGCGGCTGGCGGCGCTGCCGGCCCCGGTGGGCGCGCCGGCCTGCGTCCTGGCCGTCGCCCTCGCGGACGTCGCCACGGCGGCCGTCTTCGAGGCGTTCGACCGGTTACCGCCGGGCCGCAGCGACGCGCGCCAGCGGGCCGCCGCGGCCACCCAGTGGCTGGCGCGCGGGCTCCGCGAAGGGCTTCCGGCGACGGAGCTGGTCAGCCGCGCCGCCGAGCTGCGCGACGCCAACGACCTGTGGAGCGCGGCTCGTCGCGCTGCGGCCGGGCGTGGAGCAGCAACGCGCCAGCCTGGAGTCCCGCTACGGGGCGCCCATGGCTGCTCTCGGGCTCCGGGCCGACGCTCTTCGCTCTGTATGCTTCCCTCACGGAGGCACGTGAGGCGGTCCAGGAGCTGGGCTCAGGTTCGGCCGGCCGGCGCGATGACGTGCGGCTGATCGCGGCGGGCCTGGGGGTGCCGCACCGCCGGCCCATCGACACAGGAGGAACGGCATGACCCACCAGCGGATCCAGACCGACGGAGCGCCGGCCGCCATCGGCCCCTACAGCCAGGCCATCACCACCGGTGAGCTGCTCTTCTGTGCCGGCCAGGTCGGCCTCGACCCGGCGACGGGCCAGCTCGTCGAGGGATTCGAGGCCCAGGTGGACCGTGCGCTGGACAACGTCGGGGCGGTCCTCGCGGCGGCCGGGATGGACTTCGGCGACGTCGTGAAGACGACCTGCTTCCTCATCGACCTGGCCGACTTCCAGGCCTTCAACGAGCACTACGGCCGCCGGTTCGGCGAACCCGCGCCGGCCCGCTCGACGGTCGCCGTGGCCGGGCTGCCGCGCGGCGCACGCGTCGAGATCGAGGTCGTGGCCCACCGGGCGGCCCCGGTCGACGCCGTCGCGCGCGGTTGACACCCCGTCGGGCAAGGTCGAAGATGCCGCTCACCCCGATGCCCACCCCGCCCCCAGCCGGCGCCGCGGCGCGGCTCGCCGCGTGGACGTCCGGCACGTGACCGCAGTCGCGCTCATCCTTGCCGCCGGTCAGGGCACGCGGATGCGCTCGCGCCTGCCCAAGGTGCTCCATCCCGTGTGCGGCCGGCCGATGCTGGCCTACGTCGTCGACGCCGCCACCGCTGCCACGGCGGGCCAGCCGTGGGTCGTCGTGTCGCCCGCGGTCGAGGCTGCCGTGCGCGAAGCCGTTGGACCGCAGGTGTGCCTGGCCGTGCAGCCCGAGCAGCTCGGCACGGGTGACGCCCTGCGAGTCGGCCTGGCCCACGTCGCGCCGGCGGTCGAGGCGGTCGTCGTGGCCTCGGGCGATGCCCCGCTTGATCACCCCGGCCACGCTGGAGCGCCTCCTCTCGGCCCGGGCGTCGGCCGGGGCGGCGATGGCGCTGGCCACGATGGAGCCGGACGATCCTGGCGGCTACGGACGGGTCGTCCGGGACGACGACGGGCCGCTGCGCATCGTGGAGGAGAAGGACGCCACCGCCGACGAGCGGGCCCTCGGCGAGGTCGTCGGCGGCGCGTACGCCTTCGAGTCGGCCTGGCTGCGGGCGGCGCTGGAGCGCCTGAGCCCGAGCACGGCCACCGGTGAGCTGTACCTGACGGGCCTGGTGGCGCTGGCCCGGGCGGATGGTCGGGCGGTCGTGGCGGTGGAGGTGGAGGACGACCTGGAGCTGGCGGGCGTCAACGACCGCGTCCAGTTGGCCACGGTCGAGGCCGACCTGCGCTGGCGGATCCTCGAGTCGCACATGCTCGCCGGCGTGACGATGCAGGACCCCACCACCGTCTACGTCGATGCCGGGGTCCAGCTGGCGCGCGACGTCGTCCTGGAGCCCCACGTCATCCTGCGCGGCACCACGGCCGTCGGGGAGGGGAGCGTCATCGGGGCCGGCAGCCAGCTGCTCGACAGCCGCATCGGCGCCGGCTGCCGCGTCTGGGCCAGCGTGCTGGAGTCGTCGGAGGTGGAGGACGGCGCGACCGTCGGCCCGTTCGCCCACCTGCGGCCGGGCGCCTCGGTGGGGCAGGGCGCGGAGGTGGGCAACTTCGCCGAGCTCAAGCAGGCCCGCCTGGGGGCGCACTCCAAGCAGCACCACATGAGCTACCTCGGCGACACGACCACCGGCGAGGGCGTCAACGTGGGCGCGGGCACCATCACCGCCAACTACGACGGGCGGCGCAAGCACCGCACCACGATCGGCGACGGCGCCTTCCTGGGCGTCGACACGATGCTCGTGGCGCCGGTCACCGTCGGGGCCGGGGCCCGCACCGGTGCCGGGCGCGGTGGTGACGCGCGATGTCCCGCCGGGCAAGCTGGCGGTGGGCGTCCCGGCGCGGATCCGCGAGCCGCGGCCGCGCGCCGAGGATCCGGAGACGACCTGATGGAGACCCTGACCGCGATCCTCGTGATCGTGGTCCTGACGATGATCGAGGCGGTCTTCGTGGCCGCCGAGATCTCGCTCGTGACCGTCCGCCGGACGCGCCTCCAGCAGCTGGCCGACGAAGGCAGCCGCAACGCCCGCCGTGTGCAGCGGGTGGTGGCCACCCCGGCGCGCTACCTGGCCGTCGTCCAGGTGGGCGTGACGTTCGTGGGCTTCCTGGCCGCGGCCTTCACCGCCGTGACGCTCACCCACGAGATGACGACCCTGCTGCAGCCACTCCTGGGCAGCACTGCCGAGCCGGTCGCCCTCCTCGTCGTGACCCTTCTCCTGGCCCTCTTCACGATCGTCTTCGGCGAGCTCGTGCCCAAGTCGCTGGCCCTGGCCCATACCGAGGGCGCGGCGCTCCTGTTCGCCGCCCCGATCGAGTTCCTGATGAGCCTGCTGGGACCGATCGTGTGGCTCCTGACCACGGCCACCAGCGCCGTGACCCGGCTGCTGGGCGCGGGCCAGATGAGCCCCCAGGCGATGACCACCGATGAGCTCAAGCTGATCGTGGAGCGCGGCGGCCAGCAGGGCATCCTGGAGGCCGAGGAAGAGCAGATGATCAGCGCGGTCATCGAGCTGAGCGAGAGCCGCGTGCACGAGGTCATGGTCCCGCGCATCGACATCGATCGCCATCAAGGCCGCCGCGCCGCTCCAGGAGGCCGTGGAGCTGATCATCGCCGAGGGCCACTCGCGGATCCCGGCCTACGAGACGTCGATCGACAACATCACGGGCATCCTGTACGCCAAGGACCTCCTGCCGTACCTGCGGCCGGACGGCGAGCCGCCCGCCCAGATCCGGCCGCTCCTGCGCGCGCCGGTCTTCGTGCCCGAGTCGATGAGCATCGACGACCTGCTGCACGAGATGCGGCGGCGGCGTGTCCACCTCGCCATCGTCCTCGACGAGTACGGCGGCACGGCCGGCCTGGTGAGCATCGAGGACCTGCTGGAGGAGATCGTCGGCGAGATCCAGGACGAGTACGACGCCGAGGAGCCCATGGTCGTCAAGCTCTCCGACAACGAGGCGCGCCTCGACGGGCGGGCGCCGGTGGACGATCTCGCCGAGCTCTTCGACCTGCGGCTCGACGACGCCGACGAGGAGGAGTACGACACGGTCGGCGGCCTCGTGTACCACCACATCGGTGGTGTCCCCAAGGTCGGCGATCGGGTCCGGCTCGACGGCCTGACCATCACGGTCGAGTCGACCGCGGGACGGCGCGTGGGCAAGGTCCTGGCCGTGCGCGACCCGCGCCCCGACGAACCGGGCGAGGACGAGACCGCGGCCTAGGCGGACCGCATCGCTGGCGGTTTCGTCAGGCGCTCACCCGCTGAGCATCGGGCAACCACGGGCTTCAGGACGTCCCGGCCCGGAAGGGCCGGCTGGCCCGTCGCGCCGGGACGCGAGGCACTGTCCTGCCGTCCGCCGCGTGCCGAGACTGGCGTCAAAACGCAGAGCGACGTCACGGGGAGGGATCAGCGATGCGAGTGTGTGTCATCGGTACCGGCGTGATCGGCACGATCTACGGCCACCTCATGACCCAGGCGGGTCACCAGGTCGTCCACTACGTCCGTGCCATCGATCCCATCACCGCGCGTGACGGCATCCGCATCCGGCTGCTGGACGGGCGCACCCCCGCCGCGCCGGAGCACGACGTGCGCTATCGCGCCCGCCTGGTCGACAGTCTGCGGCCGGACGACGGCCACGACCTGGTCCTGGCGAGCGTCCGCCACACGCAGCTGTCCGGCCCTCGTGCCGGTCCTCGCGGCCGGCGCCGGCAAGGCGGACGTGCTGTTCTTCAACAACCTGTGGACCGGCCTTGGCGCCGATCGATGCCGGGCTCGCGCGCGAGCGCTACCTGTGGGGCTTCCCGGTCGCCGGGGGCGGGTTCCGGGACGGGTTCCTCGATGCCGCCGTGCTCGGCGACGTCCACCTCGGCGAACTGGACGGCCAGAGCACCGACCGGCTCGCGCGCATCCTCGCGCTGCTCGACGGCTGCGGACTCGCCGTCAACCTCCACACCGACATGCTGCCCTGGCTGTGGACGCACTTCGCCATCGAGGCCGGCGTGATCGGCACGGCCATCAAGGCGGGTGATCCATCCGTCTTCCTCGACTCGACCGACTGGCTGGAGCAGGCCATCCTGGCTGTCCGGGAGGCCCTGGCGATCGTCCAGGCGAGGGGCGTGGACGTGACCGCGATCGTGGATGCGCAGCCGTTCTTCGGCCCACCGGAGGCGGTGGCGGCCGGCATCCGTGAGCAGTACCGCGTCGACCGCGCGGCCCGCAAGATCATGGAACGGCACACGGCGCACGACGAACTGCAGCACATCTTCTTCGATGTCCTGGAGACCGGCCGCGAGCTCGGCGTGGAGATGCCGACGCTGACGGCGCTGGCCCCCGACGTGGCCGCGCTGGGGCCGTCGAAGGCCGAGGTGGCTCGCGCCTGACCGATGCGGACGGGGACCGCCCTGTCCGGTTACGCCTCGATGACCGAGGTGATGATCTGCGCCAGCCGTTCGCGCGCGGCCGCGTCCGCGGCGCCGGTGCGCTCCAGCTGGACGAGCGCCTCGTCACGGTGGTGGCGCGCCTGCTCGCGGGTGTAGGTCCGTGCGCCGCTCCGCTCCAGGAGGGCCCGGATCTCCTCGGTCGTGCGCCGCCGTCGGTGACGCCTCGGCCAGGAGCGCCTTGAGGCGGATCCGGTCTTCCGGGGCCGCGTGCTCGAGGGCGTAGAGGACCGGCAGGGTGCGCTTGCGCTTGGCCAGGTCGGTCGGCTGCTTGCCCGTCTCCTGCTCCTCGCCCCAGATGCCCAGCAGGTCGTCGTTGAGCTGGAAGGCGAGACCCAGGGCCCAGCCGAAGTCGCGGTAGGCGGCGATCGTGGCGGCGTCATCGGTGGCCAGCATCGCCCCGGCCTGGATGGAGCCGGCGATGAGGGCAGCGGTCTTGCGGCCGATCATGTCGAAATAGAGCTGGACCGACTGGCGCCCATCCTCCTCCGACGTCCAGAGGTCCAGGAACTGGCCCTCGCAGAGGGTCAGGCACGTCTCGTCGTACAGGCGCATCAGGGCCAGCACCCGCGCGTCGCTGAAGCCCAGGTCGGTCAGGCGATGCAGCGCCAGCCGGGACAGGGCGAACATGGCGTCGCCGGTGTTGATGCCCTGGGCCACGCCCCAGATCGTCCACAGCGCGGCGCGATGCCGCCGCTCGTGGTCGCCGTCCTCGATGTCGTCGTGGACCAGGCTGAAGTTGTGGCCCAGCTCGACCGCCGCGGCGCCGGGGAGCGCGCGCTCGTGGCTGCCGGCCAGCGACTGGTAGGCCAGTAGGCCCAGCAGCGGCCGCATGCGCTTGCCGCTCGTGCCGTTGCCGCCGTCCAGACCCAGGTGGTAGCGCATCTGCTCGTAGAGCGGGCGTGTGGCGTCGTCCTCGTGCTCGTCGATGAGCGAGAGGATGGTCGCCTCCGTGTCGGCGATGAGGGCCTGGAGGTCCGTCGACGTCATCACGAGAAACATGATACCAGCGGGCAGCACGCTGTCACCAGCCCCCTCTGGGACGATTCCGGGCGCAGCCCGAGCGGCCCCGAACCGCCCCTGCCGGCTTGCACAGTGCCTTACCCACCCCATTGATCGGGTGAGCACATCGGCCCGTGCCAAGCCACCCGATCCCGGCGAGCGCAGGCTCGAGCCGCCCTTAGGACCCCCAGGGGTGCCCCGCATACGAATGGTCATGAGTGACCTGGGCGTCAGAGGCTCGCCGGCGCGACCTTTTGGGTCGACCTTGTGCTTGGATCATCAATGGGGCGGGTAACGACGCGGGTTCCGGGCCGTGGCCCGAGGGCCACGAACCACCCTCGGTCGGACACGCCAGCGGTCCTTCGTATTCCCTGCAGTGTTGCTGCGAGCACAACGGTGCTCGCTAAGGTCCGTTGCGGCCCCGGTCGGCCCGGAGCTGGTCGGCCTTAAGGCCATTCAGGCGGATCGGCAGACATGGAGGCGCTAGGGAGCGCCAAGCACGTTCGCGGGGATCCTTAGTCGTGACGGTACGCGCGGAGCAGCACTGGAGGCGATACACGGGGCCCGAAGGTTTGGCGGAAGGCCCGGGCCCCGGTCGGACGGGCCAAGGGTCCCTCGCAGACCTAGCCCGGAGCCGCCTGGGACATGGAGGCGCCGGTGCGGGGGACGCGGCCGCACCGGCGTCGATGATGGATTCGTCAGGGCGCCTCGATCGGATGCGTCGAACCCGGTGGCCCGCGCCGGGGCGCACCGTCGCGCGCAGGGTAGGCTTGGCGGGTGCCGCCGCCACGCCTGTACAAGACCGCCGCGATCGTGCTCGGCGCTTCGATCTGGGCGAGGCCGACCGCGTCCTGACGGTCCTCACGCCGCACGACGGCAAGCTGCGCCTCATCGCCAAGGGGGTGCGGCGGCCGACGAGCCGGCTGGGTGGGACGCTCGAGCCGTTCGCCGAACTGCAGCTCCAGGTGGCCCGCGCCCGCACCTTCGACGTCGTCACGCAGGCCAGCGTCGAGCGAGGCCTGGCTGACTCTGCGCGACCGCCTCGAATCGGCCGCCACGGCGTGGTACCTGGGCGAGATGGCCGAACGGGCGACGGAGGAGCGGGCCAACGCCTATCCCGTGTACGCCGTGCTGCGCCGCGCCTTCCAGCTCCTCGACGACCGCATGGCGCCGGGGCGCGTCGCGCGCTGGTTCGAGTTCGGGCTGGCGGATGCGCTCGGCGTGCGCCCGGAGGTGGAGCGCTGCGTCGAATGCGACCGGGTGCTCGAGGCGGGCGAGACGTTCCGCTGGGTGCCCTCGCTGGGAGGCGTGCTGTGCGAGCGCCACCCCGGCCCGCCGGCCGAGGTGGTCGGCCTGTCGCAGGACGCCCTGAAGGTCCTGCGAGCCTACCGCCGGCTGGATATCGAGGCCCTGGCCGCCCTGCGCCTGCCGGCTGCCGTGGAGCGGGAGGTCGAAGGCGCCATGCGCCGCTTCATGCGTCACGCCCTGGAGCGCGAGCCCCGCTCGGTGGCCTTCCTCGACGAGGTCCGCCACGCGGCACCGCCCGTCTGAGCGGCCCACCGGAACGGCCCCGGTGGCGACCGGCGACCGCCGCCGTGCCGCTCGGCGGCGCAACGGGCGAACCAGCGAGCGTCCCTCCGCCATCTCTGCCGCTGAGCGCAACGCACTCCGACGGAGCTGGCTGACAGGCAGCAGGGGCAACGTCTCCTCGGCCGGTTGCGCCGGTGAGCGGGACCACCCGACCGAGCCTCATCGACCTCTCCGCCGCCCGTTCGACCGCCGAGCGGCACAACGAGCGCTCCCACCAACCGCCGCGCCAGCCGGGGCCGGCACCGTGCGACAATCCGGACGCCCATGACAGCCGCGAAACGCGCCACGCCGCCCGCCGACGATTCGATCCCGGCCCGGCCGTGGCCGAGCTGGAGACGATCGTCTCGCTCAGCAAGCGGCGCGGCTTCGTCTTCCCCAGCTCGGAGATCTACGGCGGCATCAACGCCGTGTGGGACTACGGGCCGCTCGGCGTCGAGCTCAAGAACAACGTCAAGCGCGCCTGGTGGCGGGCGATGATCCAGGAGCGCGACGACATCGTGGGCCTGGACGCGGGCATCCTGATGCACCCCCAGGTGTGGGTCACCTCGGGCCACGTCGGCTCCTTCAGCGATCCGCTCGTCGAATGCCAGACCTGCCACCGCCGCTACCGCCTGGACGAGCTGCCCGGCGCGGAGGACCTGACCGCGACCGACCTGCGCGACCCCACGGTCATCGACCGCCTCGGCCTGAAGTGCCCCGTCGACGGCGGGCCGCTCTCGGCCCCGCGCCGCTTCAACCTCATGTTCCAGACGCACATGGGCCCGGTCGAGGACGAGGGGTCGATCGTCTACCTGCGCCCCGAGACGGCCCAGGGCAGCTACGTCAACTTCCGCAACGTGCAGCAGGCCAGCCGCAAGAAGCTGCCCTTCGGCATCGCCCAGATCGGCAAGAGCTTCCGCAACGAGATCAGCCCCGGCAACTTCGTCTTCCGCATGCGCGAGTTCGAGCAGATGGAGATGCAGTACTTCGTCCATCCGGAGGCGGAGGCCTACGCGGCCTTCGAGACCTGGCTGCCGGCGCGGCGTGCGTGGTACGAGCGCTTCGGCGTAACGCCCGCCCGCCTGCGCCTGCGCGAGCACGCCCCCGACGAGCTGGCCCACTACGCCCGCAAGGCGGTCGACGTCGAGTACCGCTTCCCCTTCGGCTGGAAGGAGCTGGAGGGCGTCCACAACCGCGGCGACTTCGACCTCTCGCGGCACCAGGAGGCCTCCGGCGAGAACCTGGAGTACTTCGACCCGGCCACCAACGAGCACGTCCTGCCGTGGATCGTGGAGACCGCCGGCGGCGCCGACCGGGCCGCCTTCACGTTCCTCATCGACGCCTACCGCGAGGAGGAGGTGCGCGGCGAGACGCGCGTCGTGCTGGGCCTCCACCCCGACCTCGCCCCGTACAAGGTGGCGGTCCTGCCGCTGCTCAAGAAGCGGCCCGAGATCGTGGAGCTGTGCCACCGCCTCAAGACCGACCTGCAGCAGGACCTCATGTGCGTCTACGACGACACCGCCGCGATCGGCAAGCTGTACCGCCGCCAGGACGAGATCGGCACGCCGTGGTGCGTCACGGTGGACGTCGACTCGCTCGAGGACGGGCAGGTCACGATCCGCGACCGGGACGCGATGACCCAGGAGCGGGTGGCGGTGGGCCGGGTGCGCGAGGTGATCCAGGCGCGCCTGGCCGCGGCCCGCGCCGCCTGACCCCGGAGGCCGCCACGGCCGACAGCCTCGCCCAGTCCGCGGCCGTCATCCAGCCGGGCCGGCTGGCGCGGGCCTGTGGACCCTCCCGCGGGCGCGCCTCTGGCTGATCGCCTGTGTCGTCGCCGCGTACCTGCCGGCGCTCGGCATGCCCGCCCGCGGCTGGCTCGACTTCAGCGCCTTCTACGCGGCCGGCCACTTCGCCTTCACCGCGCAGGTGGACCAGCTCCTGCCGATCGCCCAGTTCCAGGCGGCCAACGGCCTGCCGCCGACGCCCTTCGTCTACCCCGCCTGGGTCGCCCTGCCGTACGTGCCGCTCGCCGCACTGCCGTACGACCTCGCCGGAGCGCTCCACGTGGCCCTCATGCTCGCCGCGCTCGTCGGCGCGGCCGTGCTCGGGGCGCGGGTCTTCGCCATCCCGCGTGTCTGGGCCGTGCTTGGCACGCTCGCCTGGGCGCCGGCGGCCGCCGGCGTCGTGTCCGGCCAGAACACGTCCGTGGCGCTGCTGCTGGTGGTGGGCGTGGCGGCCGCGCTGCAGGCCGGCCGACCCGTGCTCGCCGGGATCCTGGGCGGGCTGCTCGTCTACAAGCCGCAGCTGGACGTGCCGATCGTCCTGACGCTCGCCTGGCGTGGCGTCGTCCGCGCCGTCGCCGCGGCGGCCGTCGTCGTCGATCGCCCAGTACCTGCTGGGCGTGCTCGCCGCGGGCGGCGACTGGGGCTGGCCGGCCACCTGGTGGGCCTCGCTGCAGACGTACAACCCGCTCGACCTGGCCGCCAACGGCTGGCAGGCCGTCTCGCTGCCCGCGCTGCTGGGCCGCCTCACGCCCGGCGACGCGGCGCCCGGCTCGTTCACCGGCCCGGCGCTCGTGGGGTACGTCGTGGCGGCGCTCATCGTCCTGCGCTGCCTGCCGGCGCTGCGGCGCTGGTCACCCGAGCGGGCGATCGCCCTGGCATGCGCGGCCGGGCTCGTCATCAGCCCCCATGCCTGGGTCTACGACGCGGCCCTGCTGCTGCCGGCGCTGGCAGTCTTCGCCGCGGACGCGCCGTGCACGGGGCTGGCCGTGGCAGGACCGCTGGCTCGTCGCCGCGGCCTACGCCATCGCCGTGACGTGGCCGCTCGGGCGGGCCGCTGGGCAAGGTGGGCGTGCTGCTGGTGCTGGTCGTGACCCTCGCGCCGTTCGCGCTGCAGGGGTGGTGGCCCTTCCGCTGGGCCGCGGCCTCAGGCGGCCGGCTGAGGCCGCCTCGGCGCCGGGCTCGACGCCGTCCACCCGGTCGAAGTAGCGACCGATGGCCGCCGCCGTGCGCTTGCCGTCGCCCATGGCCAGGATGACGGTCGCCGCGCCGCGCACGATGTCGCCGCCGGCGAAGACGCCGGGCATGCTGGTCATGCCGTCCTCGTCGACGACGATGTAGCCCCACTCGTTGACGCTGCAGGTCGGGCGCGCTGGCGGTGAGCAGCGGGTTGGCGCGCGTGCCGATGGCCACGACGACCATGTCGCAGGCGATCATCGAACTCGGAGCCGGGGATGGCGCACGGGCCGGCGGCGGCCGGAGGCGTCGGGCTCGCCGAGCTCCATGCGCTCGCAGCGCAGGCCGCGTGACCCAGCCCTGTCTCGTCGCCGAGGACCTCGACGGGCGCGGTCAGGAGCTCGAAGCGGATGCCCTCCTGCTCGGCGTGGTGGACCTCCTCGCGCGCGCGCCGGCAGCTCGTCCGTGCCGCGGCGGTAGACGATGATGGCCTCCTCGGCGCCCAGGCGCGGGCGCGTGCGCACGGCGTCCATGGCCACGTTGCCGCCGCCCACGACGGCCACCCGCTGGCCGTGCAGGACCGGCGTGTCGGTGTCCTCGCGGAAGGCGCCCATCAGGTTGACGCGCGTCAGGTACTCGTTGGCCGAGTAGACGCCCTTGAGGTTCTCGCCCGGGCACGTCCATGAAGACCGGCAGGCCGGCGCCGACGGCGATGAAGACGGCGTCGAACCGCTCGCGCAGCTCGGCGCAGCGTGCAGGTCTTGCCGATGATCGCGTTGACCTCGATCTTCACGCCCGTGCGTCGCGCAGGCGGTCGACCTCCTGCTGGACGATGTCCTTGGGCAGGCGGAACTCGGGGATGCCGTAGATCAGCACGCCGCCCGGCGGTGTGGAACGCCTCGAAGATCGTGACCTCGTGGCCCGCCTTGGCCAGCTCGCCGGCCGCGGTCAGGCCGGCCGGGCCGGAGCCGACGATGGCCACCCGCTGGCCGGTGCTGGCCGGCTCGACGTGCGTGATCAGCCGTCGCGGATGCGCCATCGCCCAGTCGGCGACGAAGCGCTCGAGGTAGCCGATGGCCACCGGCTCGCCCTTCTTGCCGCGCAGGCAGCGTGCCTTCGCACTGCGTCTCCTGCGGGCAGACCCGGCCGGTGACGCACGGCAGGGCGTTGTCGTCGAGGAGCGACTCGGCCGCGCCCTGCAGGTCGCCCTCGGCCACGAGGTCGATGAAGCGCGGGATGTTGACGCGCACCGGGCAGCCGTCGATGCACGTCGGGTTCTTGCACTGCAGGCAGCGCTCGGCCTCCAGCAGCGGCGAGCACGCGCGGTGAAGCCCAGGTTGACCTCGCTGGAAGTTGCGGCGCCGCGGATGGTCGCCGGCTGCTCGGGCATGGCTTCGCGGCCCGATGCGCCATCCGCTCGCGCGGGTTCAGCACGGGCGCGCGGTCATCGCGTCGTCGCCAGTTCGGCCAGCTGCTCGGTCAGCGTGACAGCGGCGGCGCGGCGGTCCATGGCCGCCTGCTCGAAGGCGCGGTAGGTGGTCAGGCGGTCGGCCAGCAGGCGCGAAGTCGACCTGGTGGGCGTCGAACTCCGGGCCGTCGACGCAGGCGTAGCGGGTCTCGCCGCCGACGATCACGCGGCAGCCGCCGCACATGCCGGTGCCGTCGACCATGATCGGGTTGAGCGAGACGATGGTCGGGACGCCGTAGCGGCCGCGTCAGCTCGGCCACGGCGCGCATCATGGGCACCGGCCCGACGGCGTAGACGGCCGTCCACGCCGCCGCGCCGCCAGCACGTCGCGCCAGCGCCTCGGTCACGAAGCCGTGGCCGGCCGTAGCGGCCGTCGTCGGTGCAGACGATGACCTCGCCGTAGCGCGCGCAGCTCGTCCTCGAAGATGACCCACTCGCGGGAGCGGCCGCCGATGACGCTGGTGACGCGCACGCCGCGTGGCGTGCAGGCCCTGGGCGATGGGATGGACGACGGCCGTGCCGACGCCGCCGCCGACGCAGACGGCGTGGCCGCGACTCGATCAGCTCGGTGGCGCTGGCCCAGCGGGCCGGCGACGTCGGTGATGGCGTCGCCGGCCTGCAGCGCGACGAGGTCGCTGGTGCTCTTGCCGACGGCCTGGATGACCAGCGTGATCGTGCCCGCCGCCGCGTCGGCGTCGGCGATGGTCAGCGGGATGCGCTCGGCGCCCGGGCCGCGGCGGACGATGACGAACTGGCCCGGCTGGCGGATCTGGGCGATGCGCGGCGCCTCGATGACGAGACGGGTGACGTTCGGCGACAGCACGGCGCGGTCGACGATGGGAAACATGCGACCTCCGATGGTATGCGATTCAAGCTGCGGAGTCCCATCATCGGGCCTGGCGGCAGTTCGCTGCCCATGCCCAAGGGGCCCGCTCAGACGGGCCGAAGGTCCCGACGTCAGGCGGGGCTCAGCCCTCGGGCGGGGGCCGACGACCTTGCCCTTCGGCCAGTAGAGCTCCTTCTTGACGTGGAACTCGGGGAAGCCGCCGTCCATGAGGCGCGACTCGACGTTCAGGATCATGTCCGGGTTGCCGCAGATGTAGACGACCGTCCGGTCCGGGCGCAGGCCCAGGTCCTTGCACACCTCGTCGATCACGGCCTCCGCGCGGCCGGTGCGGCCGGTCCAGCCCGCGTTGCGCGGGTCGTTCGGCCGCGAGATGGTGGGCACGTAGGTCACCGGGTAGGTGCCGTCGCGCTGCCAGCCCTCGAGCTCGTCGCGGTAGCCCAGCTCCTCCACGTACGAGCAGCCGTGCAGCATGACCGTGCGGCGCGGTCCGCCGTCGATGAGCGTCTGGCGCATCATGGCGATGAAGGGGGCGATGCCGGTGCCGGTCGACACGAACAGGTGCGTGCGCCGGTCGTCGGGCTCCAGCATGAACTTGCCCTTGGGCCCGATCATGCGCATCCCGTGGCCGACGGGCAGGCGCCACAGCAGCGTCGTGAAGCGCAGGATGGGCACCAGCCGGACGTAGAACTCGTAGCCCTCCGTCGCCCGCCTCGGCGGGCGCCGAGGCCACCGAGTAGGGCCGCTGCCACGAGCTTGCCGTCGGCGAACACGCCGATCGTCATGTACTGGCCCGGTTCGAACGGCACGGGCGGCCCGTCGTAGCGGACCCAGAAGTAGGCCAGGTCGTCGGTCTCGTCGACCCGCTTGACGAGCCGGGCCGTGTACTGCTCCGCGTCGGGGACGATCTGCCGCGGGTCGTTGTGGTGGTGGGTCATCAGACCAGGGCCGGCCGCTCGAAGGGCACGCCGCGGAGCTGCTCGTCCAGGAAGGCCAGCACGGTGGCGTACCAGACGCGGGCGTTCTGCGGCTTCAGGACCCAGTGGTTCTCGTCGGGGAAGTAGAGGAAGCGCGCCGTCACGCCGTGCCGCTGGAGGTCCGTCCACAGGCGGAGCGCCTCGCTGATCGGCACGCGGGCGTCCAGCTCGCCGTGGATGACCAGCATCGGCGTCCGGATGCGGCCCACGTGCGCGGCGGGCGAGTGCGCCTCGTAGCGCCGCGCGTCGACGTACGGGTCGCCCATCTCCAGCTCCCACCACGCCCCATTGTCGGTCGTGCCGTGGAAGCCCCGCAGCTCCCACAGGCTGGCGTGGGTCACGATGGCCTTGAAGCGGTCCGTGTGGCCGGCCACCCAGTTGGCCATGTAGCCGCCGAACGAGCCGCCCATGAGGGCCGTGCGCGAGGCGTCGATGTCCGGGCGGGCCGTGGCCGCGTCGACGGCCGCCAGCATGTCCGTGTACGGCGTCGCGCCCCACTCGCCCCAGCCACGCTGCACGAAGGCCTGGCCGTAGCCCAGCGAGATGGCCGGGTCGGGCATGCACCACGGCATAGCCGCGAGCCGCCAGCAGCTGCGGGTTCCAGCGCCAGTGCCAGCCGTCGGTCCAGGTGCCCAGCGGGCCGCCGTGGACGAAGACCGCCGAGCGGCGCCGGGTGCGCCGCGGACATGCCCTCGGGCTTGACCAGCCACGCGCCGATGGGCGTCCCGTCCGCCGCGGTGCCGGTGATGCGCTCGACCGAGCCGGGTGCGGCCACCTGGGCCTCGGTCGCGGCCGGTGACGGGATGACGACCGGCTGCTGCTCGGCGGCCCGCGCGTCAAGCCGCACGACCTCGTTGGGGACGCGCAGCGTGGAGCGCAGGGCGTAGACCCAGTGGCCGTCGGGGGAGGGGCAGAGGTCGCTGAGCGTGCCGGTCGCGGCCAGGCAGGTCACCCGCCCATCGTCCAGGTCCAGGCGGAAGGCGGCCTGGTGGCCCTGCTCGGTCGGCGACGAAGAAGAGGGCCAGGCTGTCGGCCGCCCAGACGAGCCCCTCGGGCCAGAGGTCCATGCCGGGCGCCGGGTCGTGGCCCGCCCCGCTCGCCAGGTCGACGAGCCACAGGCTGTGCGACTCGGCGCGCTCCGGGGCGCCAAGGTCGGCCCGCACGCAGGCGACCTAGCCGGCCGTCCGGGGACACGGCGGCCTGGTCGTACATGCCGTCGCCCGGCGTCAGGACGCGCTGCTCCAGGGTCGCCGTGTCGATGGCCACGAGGTCCACCTTGGGCCGCCCGGCGGTCTGCACCCCCAGGCTCAGGATGGCGGTCCCGCCATCGGGCGTCAGGGCGACGCCCCGGTCCTCCAGCTGCTGGCCGAGCGCGGGCACCAGGTCGCGCGCCGCGGGGACCGGGTCGGCCTCTGACGCCGGGAGGTCCAGGACGAAGGCGTGCCGCTCGCGGGGGCCCAGGTAGTGATCCCACAGGCGGATGGGGTAGCCCTCGAACAGGAGCGCCTCCAGGCCCGCCTCCTTGCGCGACTTGGCCCGGGCGGCGTCCGCCTCCAGCGATCCGGTCCCGCCGAACAGCGGCGCCACGAAGGCGATGCGGCGTCCGGAGCGGGCCGTGGCCACGCCGTCCACCCCGCCGTTGCGGCACGAGGAGCAGACGCGCCTCGCCGCCGTCGGCCGGCAGGTGCCACAGCGCGGCCGGCGGATCGGCCTCGGCTTCCTTGGCGTCCGGGTCGGGGCGGGCGCTGCCGAACACGAGGCTGCCGTCGGGCACGAAGGCGGCGCCCCCTTCGCCGGCCGCCGACCGGGTCAGGCGCCGGGGAGGGGCCTGGCCCGCCGGGTCGACGGCCCACAGCGCGCTGGCCATCTTCGTGCCGCTGGCATGCGGCTGGGCCACGGTCACGACGAGGCGGGTGCCGTCGGGTGACAGGTGGAGGCCGGAGAGGCGGGGCAGGCGCACGAAGCGCTCGAAGTCGAGGGGTTCGGTCATGACTCCGATGATGGCACGCCGAGGGGTCTCGGGCAGGCCGCGGCTACAATCGAGGCGAAACGAAGTATCGATCCGCCGGGCGCGGACCGGACCCAGCGACCGAAGGAGTCCCCATGTCGCAGACCGCCGTTGCCGGCGAGCGCACGCACCGTGCCGCCAAGCGTTACATCTACGCCTTCGGAGGCGGTCGGGCCGAGGGCAACGCGGGGATGCGCGACCTGCTCGGCGGCAAGGGCGCCGGCCTCGCCGAGATGACGAACGCGGGCCTGCCGGTGCCGCCCGGTTTCACCATCACCACCGAGGCCTGCAACGACTACTTCGGCGCCGGCGAGCAGCTGCCCGACGGGCTGTGGGATGACGTCCTCGAGGCGGTCAAGGCGGTCGAGGTGGACACCGGCAAGGGCTTCGGCGACGCCGCCAATCCGCTCCTCGTGAGCGTGCGGTCGGGCGCCAAGTTCTCCATGCCCGGCATGATGGACACGGTCCTCAACCTGGGCCTCAACGAGGCCACCCTGCACGGCCTGATCGCCCTGACCGGCAACGAGCGGTTCGGCTGGGACGCCTACCGGCGCTTCATCCAGATGTTCGGGCGCATCGTCATGGAGGTGCCCGGCGAGCGCTTCGACGCGGTGCTCGACGCCGCCAAGGCGGCCCACGGCGCGAAGCAGGACACGGACCTCGACGCCGTCGGCGCTTCAGGAGGTGGCGGCCGCGTCACGCAAGCTGGTCCGCGAGGTCACCGGCCGCGATTTCCCCAGCGACCCGCTGGAGCAGCTGGACCTGGCCGTCAAGGCCGTCTTCGCCAGCTGGTACGGCAAGCGCGCCCACGACTACCGCGAGTACAACAAGATCCCCCACGACCTGGGCACCGCGGTCAGCGTCGTGACCATGGTCTTCGGCAACATGGGCGACGACTCGGGCACCGGCGTGGCCTTCACGCGCGACCCCAACACCGGCGAGAAGGTGCTCTTCGGCGAGTACCTCACCAACGCCCAGGGCGAGGACGTCGTGGCCGGCATCCGGACGCCGCCGCAAGATCAGCCAGATGCGCGACCAGATGCCGGAGGTCTACCGCCAGTTCGAGGCCATCGCCGAGCGCCTCGAGCGCCACTACCGCGACGTCCAGGACCTCGAGTTCACCATCGAGCGCGGCCACCTCTACATGCTCCAGACGCGCAGCGCCAAGCGGACCGCGGCGGCCGCCGTGAAGATCGCGGCCGACCTGGTCCGCGAGGGCATCATCGACCGCAAGGAAGCCCTCGCCCGCATCGAGCCGGCCCACGTGGACCAGCTCCTGCGCGACCAGTTCGACCCGATCGCCAAGGGCAAGGCCAAGCGCCTGGCCACGGGCCTGAACGCCTCGCCCGGCGCGGCCGTGGGCCTCGCCGTCTTCGACGCCGACCGCGCCTTCGAGCGGGCCGGGGCCGGCGAGAAGGTCATCCTCGTGCGCATCGAGACGTCGCCCGACGACTTCCACGGCATGGCCGCCAGCCAGGGCGTCCTCACCGCCCGCGGCGGCGCCACGTCGCACGCCGCCGTGGTGGCGCGCCAGATCGGCAAGCCCTGCGTGGCCGGCTGCTCCGCGCTCGTCGTGGACTACGAGACGCGCACCGCCTCGGCCGACGGGGTCACCTTCAAGGAGGGCGACTCGATCAGCGTCGACGGCTCGACCGGCGAGGTCTTCCTGGGCGCCCTGCCGACCGTGGAGGTCCGCTTCGAGGACCAGACCGGGCTGCAGGAGATCCTCGGCTGGGCCGACGACGTCCGTCGCCTCCAGGTCTGGACCAACGCCGACAAGCCGGAGGAGGCCGCCCTGGCCCGCCGCTACGGCGCGCAGGGCATCGGCCTCTGCCGCACCGAGCACATGTTCCGCGAGGGCGAGCGGCTGGAGATCGTGCGCGACGCGATCCTCGTCGCGTTCCAGGCCACGCGGGCCAAGGACCGCGCCGCCGCCGGCCAGCCGCTGAGCGCGGAGGAGCAGGCCGCGGTGGCCCGCTTCGACGCCGCCATGGGCAAGCTCGAGGCGCTCCAGGAGGGCGACTTCCGGGGCATCTTCGAGGCCATGAACGGCCTGCCGGTCGTCATCCGCCTGATCGACCCGCCGCTCCACGAGTTCCTGCCCAACCACAGCGAGCTGCTCGTCGAGGTGACCCAGTTCCGCGACCGCGGCACCGCCGAGGACGACCCCGCGTTCGTCAAGGCCCGCACGATGCTGGCCGCCGTCGAGGCGCTGCGCGAGCAGAACCCCATGCTGGGCCTGCGCGGCTGCCGCCTTGGCCTGATGATCCCCGACTTCGTGAAGATCCAGACGCGGGCCATCCTCAACGCGGCCATCTCCGAGCGCAAGGCCGGCCGCGACCCGCACGCCGAGATCATGATCCCGCTCGTCGGCCACGTGAACGAGCTGCTCGAGACCAAGCGCCTCCTGGAGGCCGAGGCCAAGGCCGTGGTGGCCCAGGCCGGCGTGTCGGTCGACTACAAGTTCGGCACCATGATCGAGGTGCCGCGCGGCGCCCTGACCGCCGACGAGATCGCCCGCCACGCCGAGTTCTTCAGCTTCGGCACCAACGACCTGACGCAGATGACGTTCGGCTACTCGCGCGACGACGCGGAGGGCGGCTTCCTGCTGGCCTACGTCGAGCGCAAGATCCTGCCCTTCAACCCGTTCCAGTCGCTCGACACGATCGGCGTCGGGCAGCTCATGCGCATCGCCGTCGAGAAGGGCCGCAGCGTGCGGCCCAACCTCAAGATCGGCATCTGCGGCGAGCACGGCGGCGACCCGGCCTCGATCGCCTTCTGCGACGAGATCGGCCTCGACTACGTCTCCTGCTCGCCGTTCCGCATCCCGGTCGCCCGCCTCGCCGCCGCCCAGGCCGTCCTCGCCGCGGGCGAACGGGACAAGTAGGGCCTTCCCACCCGCCGCCTCGGCACCGAGCGGCCCCCCCGCAGCCCAGCCTGTCGACCGGCGGTCAGCCGCCGCAGGCCTTCGGCCCCGCGGCGCCCGCCCCAGGCCTTCGGCCCCGCGGCACCCGCCCCAGGCCTTCGGCCCCGCGGCACCCGCCCCAGGCCTTCGACGGGCCGTTACCCGCCCCATTGATGGTCTGAGCACAATGCCCGGGCTCAAGGGGACCAGGACGATCCAGGCCGGCGGCGCGCTGGCTCCTTAACGCCTCGGTGACCCACCGCATTCGTAAAGCGAGCCTCTTTGGGCCGTATGGCGGCTCTTCCTGACGTCCAGAGGCCGGGCGGCGCGGCCGCGTCTGGCTTCGGGCAGGCCCGTGCGTTCGGACGAACAATGGGGCGGGTAACGACGGTCCCAAGGCGGCCGTGGCAGGCCGCGGCGGTCGTTGCACCGGTCGCTACGAGCCCCATTCGTACCGCGTGCAGCAGCCCGACCATGAAGGACCGCGTGTCGGTCCTTGGGCGCTACCTACGAGCCCCATTCGTGGGAGAGGGCCCGGTCGCGCGTAACGAAGGCCCGTGGTCCTCCAGGCTGGGCACGTCATGGCGTTGGGCGTGGTCGCTACGCTCGTGGCACGAATGGGGCTCGTAGCGTGGTCGACTGCGCAGTGCCAAGGCCGTGGCGCCGCATTCGCTCAGGGGTGGCGGACGATGTAGCGCAGGTGCGTCACCCGCTTGCCCTGGAGCACCAGGCTCGGCCCATCGAGCAGGATCGGCGCGGCCTTGAGTCGTTCCACCAAGGGCACGCCGCCGCCGAGCATCACGGGCACCAGGTCGATCGAGACCTCATCGAGCAGGCCCAGCTCCAGGCACTGGCTCATGAGGCTGCCGGGCGTGACCACGACGTCGAGGTCGCCGGCCACTGCGCGGGCCTGGTCGAGCGCTGCGACGAGGCCGTCCGTCACGAACGTGACCGACGCGCCCGGGTGCGCCGTGACCCACTCCTCCGGTACCCGATGGGTGACCACCACGACCGGCTTGTGGAACGGGTGCGTGCCGCCCCAGCCGTCCATGTCGTCGAACATGCGGCGCCCGATGACGTAGGCCCCGATGCCGTCGTTGAGGCCGCGCATGTAGCGGGCGTCCGACTCCGTGAGCATGAAGGGGGCGTCCGGGTTACCGCTTGGGATCTCGACGTCGCCGCCGGCGAACCAGGCGAACAGGTGCTCCATACCGGTCCCGCCGGGGCCGGCTATGTACCCGTCCAGCGAGACCGTGGCGCCGACGATGACCTTGCCCATGGATCGTCCTCCAGCGCGCCTACGCCGAAGCGATCCCGGTGCCCTCGGCCACGTCGGTCGCTTCGTGGATCTGGCGGGCGGCGCGGATGCCCGACTCGAGGGCGCCCTGGATCCAGGCGTGGTAGAGGGAGCAGTGTTCGCCGGCGAACAGGACGCGGCCCTCGGGCTGGACGATGGCCGGTTGGAGCTCGGTCTGCTGCTCGGGCGCGAACATGGCGAAGGCGCCGCGGGCCCAGCGGTCGCTGTACCAGGCGTGCGAGGCGCCGGTCTCGTAGACGTCCCGGATCCCAGGGTGGATGCGGGCCACGTCGTCGAGCGCCTCCTCCAGGCGCGTCTCCTCGTCCATGGCGCCCCACTGGAGCGCGTCCTGGCCCCAGGTGTAGGAGGCGAGGAGTACCCCACGCTCGATCGAGGGATCGGGAGTGGGGTAGTTGAGGCGCCGCACGGGTAGGTCGGTAACGGTTGCGCCGCCGACGATCCCGTCGTCCTTCTCCCAGATGCGCTGGCGCACCTGGAAGACGATCTTGGTGGAGGCGTGGTAGTTGAGCTGGCGGATGGCGCGGCGCTTTTCGTGCGAGAAGGGCTGGACGCGTCTCGATCGTCCGGAGCACGGAGAACGGCACGGTGCAGATGGCGTAGTCGCCGACCGCCCGGTAGCGCCCCGCCTCCGTCTTGTAGTGGACGACGACCGAGCCGGGCTCCTGGTCGATGGCAAACACTTCGGCCCCCAGGTGGACCTCGCGGTGCAGCTCGCCGAAGAACGCGTTGGGCAGCAGATCCATCCCGCCGGCGATCTCCTGCATGTCCACGTACGCCTTGCCGATGTCCTCGCGCAGGATCTCGACGACCGCGTTGTGCATGTCGGCCTCGAGGAAGTTCATGACCGTGTAGTACTCGATGGCGCCCTCGCTCCAGCCCTTCTCGCGCAGGAACTCGTACAGCGAGAACTGGTCGTACTTGCTGACGATCTCCGACCACGCCGCCTGGCCCTCGTGCTCGACCATCGCCCGCAGGTCACCGATGGCCGACTCCCACAGCTGATCGGCGGTCCGACCGCGCTCGTGGTCGGCCAGGGTGAAGGGCAGGCGCGACGGCTCCGCATCGGCCTCTGCCATGGTCATGCGCTCGCCATTGAGATAGACAAGGCCGTTGGGATTGCCCATCACGAACGGCCGCAGCGGCAGGTCGAAGAGGTGGCAGTACTCCAGCGTCAGGTCGTGGGCCCGCGGGATGCGCATCGCCCCCGGCCTCGGCGTACAGGCCGGGCGCGAAGCCGCGCATCGTGTGGATGCGGCCGCCGACCCGGTTGCGGGCCTCCAGGACCGTGACGTGGTGACCCTGCCGCTTGAGCTCGTACGCGGCGACGAGGCCGGCCAGCCCGCCGCCGATGATGACCACCCGTCGCGCCGGGCCGGGCCGCTCGCCCAACCCGGCCTGGGGCACGGCGAGCGTCGCGGGCGGCGTCGGCGGGGCCTGGTCGGGGGACGGCTGCGGCGACGCATCGGGAAGGTGCTGTGGCAGCGAGGCCGGTCGGTCCGCGGGCTCGTCCTTCGCCATGACGCGGACGATACAACGCCTCGGGCGGGTCACCCCACCCTGGGCCACGGCGACACGATACACAGGGACGTGCCGCAACCCGTCAGGTTAGTGCGGGTGCCCCGGCTCGATCGGCTCGAACGTGATGGTCCACCAGAGGATGCCCTCCTCACCGCTCAGGAATGTCTCGACGATCGTGCCGTGCATGACGCCCAGCCAGAACGTCTGGCCGACCTCGGCAGGGGCGGCGCCGTCGCATTCGGCCCAGCGGTGACCGGCCCGGTCGACGAAGCGGGTGCGGAGGCTGTACTGCTCGGGCGGCTCGTTGCCGCTGAGGGGCGCCGTGCCGAGGTGACCCGTCAGCGGCGCTCGGTAGCGGGGATCTGTCTCGACCATGGTCATGAAGATACATGGCCGGTGCGTCTGGCCAGGTTGCCAGGCTGCACGGCGCCTACCTGGTCATCTACCAATGGGGGTGGTGCTAGACCACCTATCGCGAACCTCCGTCCCGCAACTGCCATGCCGGCCGGGTGGGCCTGAGCGTGGACGGGGCACCCGCGGCCGTCGCTGAGCCAGATCCGGGCTTCGGCCGGGCCCAGCAACTGTCCCAATACCACCCCGGTTCATACCTGACCAGGTTGGGAGTGATGGCGCCACCCGAACCGTTCGTAGGTAACGGTGAGTGAACAGATCCGGGTCTAACAGCGCCCGCGGGCCTCTCATGGGCCGCGCCAGTGCGGACCCGGTCGCCGCCGGTGACCATTTGCCGCACTGGCTGGCCGCACGAGGTCAAGTCGGCGGCTTCAGCGGCGCAACGTTCACTGGCAGTGACATTCGGGCGACGATCGACGACCCGAGCGACCGAGGCCGACCGGACAGCACGGCTCCGGGCGGAGGGGCTGCGCTACGATGCGGCGGTCCGACCGCCACGGATCGAGGGAGGGTTCCCATGGAGCCGAACGACCGACCCGACCTCGCGCCGTCGGAACCTGCTGCGCCGCAGGCGCCGGCCGATGCGCCGTCGGCGCCCGAGGTCGCGCCACCGGCGCCCTCCGAACCTCCGCCGCCGTACCAGCCGCAGCCGGCCGCGGCGGTGTACGCGCCACCGTGGGCGACGGGCGGGCCCCAGCCAGGGATGCCGCCGATGCTGCCAGGCATGTACGTGCCGCCTACAGGCGCGCCGTCGTGGGCGCTCGCGGCACCCCCGGTCCAGGCCGGGCCGGCGCCGGGGATCCTGTACGCGGGGTTCGGCGTGCGGTTCGTCGCCTACCTGATCGACTGGGTGATCCTGGGCTTCGTCAGCGGCATCATCTGGTTCGGGGCGCTGGTCATCGGCATCAGCGCCGTCGGCGCCGACCGCTTCACGACGATCAACACGGTGGGCAGCTCGTTCACCCCCGACCAGATGGCGGCAGCCCTCATGTTCGCCCAGTACGTGTACGGCGGCCTCGGGATCGCCTGGCTCGTCACGGCCCTCTACTTCATCCTCATGTGGCACACCGGCGGCACGGTCGGCATGCGCGCGCTTGGCCTGCGCGTCGCCCGTGAAGAGGATGGCCGGCCCATCGGCCTCGGCCGGGCCACGGCCCGGTACCTGGGCTACCTGGTCGACTGGCTCGCGCTCGGCATCGGCCTCCTGTGGGTCGGCGTCGACTCGCGCAAGCAGGGCTGGCACGACAAGATCGCCGGCACGTTCGTCGTGAAGCGCGCCTGACCGTGGCGGATTGGGCCGGCGAGCCGCCCCAAGGCCAAGCCGGCCAGTGGTGGGAGCCGCCGGCGCGCGTGACCTTGCCGCGGCGACCGGTCGGCAACCTCATCCGCACGGCGTTCGACGCCTATAGCCGCTCGTTCGTGCCGTTCCTGTGCCTGTCCGCGCTCGTGTACGCGATCGCCGCCCTCGTGCTGGTCCCGGTCTACCTGAGCCTCTCCGACATCGTCGGCCAGATCTTCGTGGCCACCCCGTTCCAGCAGACGAGCGACGCCTATCCGGCGTATGTCGCCCTCATGACTCGCCTTGGCCCGCAGGAGGCCGCGCTGTCGGTGGTCGCGGCGGTCGTCACGGCGGTGATGCAGCCGCTGGCCCTCGGCGCGGTGGTGGCGGGGACGCCGGAGGCGGCGCAGGGCCAGCCAGTCCACTTCCGGGGCGCGCTGAACCGGTTCCTGGCGCGGCTTGCGCCGCTCCTTGGCCTGGCCCTGATCTTCGTCGTGATCCAGGGCGGTCTCGCGCTGGCGGCCGGGGGTCTCCAGGCCGGCGAGCCCTCGCTTCTGTCCTATGACGACGCCGGGATCCCCACCCAGTTCGGCGCGTTGATCGGCCTGTTCTTCCTGGGTGGCATCGCCATCGTCTGCCTCGGTGCCCTCGGGCTGTACCTGTACCTCCGCTGGTTCGTGGCCATCCCGCTCATCATCATCGACGGACTTGGCGTGCGCGCCGCGGTCGCCCGCAGCGCTCGGCTGACCAGCGGATCCCGCTGGTACATCCTTGGCGCGCTCATCCTGATCTTCGTGCTGCAGCTGGTCTTCAACTTCCTGATCACGGTCGTGGCGGCGGCGATCGGGGGCGCCATGGGCGCCGCTTCGCTGGCCGGCAGCTCGGTGACCGGTCCAGGCGGCAGCCTGGATCTGACCACCGGCTTCGGCTCGCTCCTGGGACATCTGACGGCCTTCTCGTCGCTCATCAACCTGCTCCTGGCAGCCATCTACTACCCGGTCATCGCCATCACGATGGCCATCCTGCGGAGCGACTTCATGTGGCGAGCGGACACGGCGGCCCGGCTCCAGGCTGCCCCGCCCGGCTCGTGAGGACGGCCGGACAGGAGCCGACCATCAGCCTCCCGGACCCCAGCCTGGTGCTCCTGATCGGCGTGACGGGGGCCGGCAAGTCGACCTTCGCGGCCCGCCACTTCCGACCGACCCAGGTGCTCAGTTCCGATTCCTTCCGCGCCCTCGTGGCCGACGACGAGACCGACCAGAGCGCCACGGCCGACGCCTTCGAGCTGCTCCACCTGGCCGTGGACCGCCGGCTGGCCCGCCGCCGCCTCACCGTCATCGATGCCACGAATCTCCTGGCGTCCGCGAGGCGCCCGCTGCTGGACGCGGCCCGTCGCTATACCGTGCCCGCCGTGGCCATCGTCTTCGACCTGCAACCGCGCGTGACGGCGGAGCGCAACGCGACCCGCGCGGGCCGGACCGTGCCGGACGTGGTCCACCAGCGGCAGGTGCGGGCGCTGCGACGCTGCCTGGTGGAGCTGCCGGCGGAAGGCTTCGCGGCCATCTGGCTGCTCCGCTCGGCCGAGGCGATCGATCGAGCGCACGTGGGCCCTATCAGCCCGTGATCGCCATCCTCGGCGGCCTCGGCGCGGCCATCTTCTTCGCCACGTCCACGACCTCCTCGAGCCGCTCGGCGCGCCTCATCGGCGCGCCGGCGGTGGTGGGCTGGATGATGTTCGTGGGCCTGCTGGCGACCCTGCCGCTCTTCCCGCTCACCGGTGCGCTTGACGTCCACCTCACGTCGCTCGACGTCCTGCTGCTGATCGTCGCCGGCCTGACCAACGTGTTCGGCCTCGTGGTGGAGTACGCCGCGCTGCGGGTGGGCCGCGTCGGCCTGGTCGTGGGGCTGGTGTCGTCGGAGGGGGCCGTGGCGGCGGTCATCAACATCGTTGGCGGGCAGTCGATCGGCCTTCCGGTAGCCCTGGCCCTCGCCGTGATCGCCGCCGGCGTGGTCGTGATCGGCTTTGCCAGCGAGGACGTGGACGCGCCCTCCAGGGACCCCCGCGTGGCCACGATGCTGGCGCTGCTCGCGGCGGGCTGCTTCGGCGTGAACCTCATCGCCGTCGGCCGGCTTGCCGCGGACCTGCCGCTGCCATGGGCCCTGATGGCGCCGCGCGTCGCCGGGGTGGTGTGCATCACGATCCCGCTCCTGCTGCTGGGCCGGCTGCCCCGCTCGCGGCGGGCGGCGCCGTTCGTCATCGTGTCCGGCCTCTGTGAGGTTGCCGGGCTGGGCGCGTTCGCCATCGGCTCGCAGACCGACCTGACCGTGGCGTCTGTCCTGATCTCGCAGTTCGCCACCATCACGGCCATCGCCGCGTGGGTCCTCTTCCGGGAGCGCCTCACCACCTGGCAGATCGTGGGCGTCACGGCCGTGATCGGCGGCGTCGCCGTGCTGGCGTTGCTCAACGTCTAGTGGCGGCGGCCCGCCGCGCCCCCTACCATCGCCGCATGGAGGCCCGGTGAGCGAGGAGCGGCGGCTCGTCACGATCCTCTTCGCGGACGTCAGCGGCTCGACGGCCCTCGGTGAGACGCTGGATCCGGAGGACCTGCGCGCGCTCCTGACCCGCTACTACGCCATCGCCCGTGACGTCGTAGCCGAGTACGGCGGCACCATCGAGAAGTTCATCGGCGACGCGGTGATGGCCGTGTTCGGCCTGCCGACCGCGCACGGCGACGACGCCGAGCGGGCCCTCGGCGCGGCCCTGGACCTGCGTGACCGCGTGCGCGCCGAGCCCCGCCTTGGCGACCGGCTGCCCATCCGCCTGGGCGTAGCCAGCGGTGACATCGTGGCGCGCCGGGACGCGGCCGCCGGTGAGGACTTCCTCATCACCGGCGACGCGGTGAACGTGGCGGCCCGGCTCCAGCAAGGCGCCGACGCTTGGGCGATCCAGGTCACCGACCGCACGGCCCGGGCGGCGCGAGGCTTCAAGTTCGGGCCGCTCGCGGACCTGGACGCCAAGGGCAAGTCACGGCCCGTCCCGTCGCGCCCGCTGCTGGGCCGCGGGCGGTCCGAGCGCGCCCGCCTGCCCATGATCGGCCGTGACGCCGACCTGGCTCAGCTGGAGCTGGTCGCTCGCCGCGTCTTCACCGAGCGGCGGCCGTTCCTGGTGACCGTCGTGGCGGCGGCGGGGACCGGCAAGACCCGACTCGTGGAGGCCCTGCTGGAACGCCTGCCGGAGCTCGGGCCGGCCGGCACCGTGGCCATCGCCCAATGCCTGCCGTACGGCCAGCGCTTGACCTACTGGCCGTTGCGAGCCGTGCTGCACCACCTGGTCGGGACGGACGACGACGTCGCGCCGGCCGAGCTGCGGCGGACCGTCGAGGGCTGGCTCACCGACCACGACGTGCCCGACGCACAGGCCGTGGGCAGCGCCCTCCTGGCGACCGTGGGGGCGGCGGACCTCGAGGTGGTCGATCGCGCGGCCATCTTCGCCGCCTGGCGAACGGCCCTGGAGGCGGCCGCGGCGGGCGGGCCGCTGACGCTCATCCTGGAAGACCTCCACTGGTCCAGCGACAGCCTGCTTGACCTGCTCGAATCGCTGGTCCAGCCGCGCGCGGACCTGCCCACCCTCATCGTGGCCATCGCCCGCCCGGAGCTGCTCGACCGGCGCGCCAACTGGGGCAGCGGCCGCCGCAACGTGCTGACGCTGGCGCTGGAGCCGCTGCCGGGCCCCGACATCGCCGTCCTGGTGGAGCACCTCGTGGAGGGCGCCTCGCCCGAGATCGTCGACGAGGTCGTGGCGCGCGCGGAGGGCAACCCCTTCTACGCCGGCGAGATCGTGCGGGCCCTCGTCGAGCAGGTCGGCTCACCGCTCGAACCCGGTGCCGCCCGCGAGGCGCTGAAGCGCCTGCCGGACACGGTCCAGGCGACGCTGCTGGCGCGGCTCGACCTGCTCGACGCCGCCGAGCGCCGCGTGCTCCAGCTGGGCTCGGTATTCGGTCGGTCGTACTCGGCCGCGGGTGTCGCCGCCCTGGATCCCGAGCTTGCGCCGGAGGCCGAGGAGATCATCGACCGCCTGATCGATCGGGACCTGGTGCGCCCGTCCGGCGCGCGCGATCTGGCCTTTCGCCACATCCTGATCCGCGAGGTGGCGTACGGCATGCTGCCCCGCGCCGAGCGCGCCAGGCTGCATGCCCAGGCGGCCGAATGGCTGGCCGCACGCGCCGGGGCCCACCCCGAAGCCGACGCGGAACTCATCGCCGTCCACGCCCGCGAGGCCGCCACCCTGGCGACCGCGCTGGACCTCGACGACGCCCCGCGCCTGCGCCGCCGGGCCGTGGAGCGCCTCGAGGCGGCGGCCACCGCGGCGCAGAACGCTTCCGGCAACCTGGAAGCCCTGCGCCACCTCCGTGCGGCGCTGGAACTGGCGACCCCCGACCGCTTCCTGGACCTGTACGAGCGGATGGGCGAGACGACGGTTCACGGCGACACCAGCATCGAAGCCTTGACGCATGCTCTCGAGCTGGCTCGCTCCTCGGGGGCGCCGGCGTGGCGCGAGCTTCGCATCCTGACGGGCATCGTGACCTTCCATACGCGCTGGACCGGGTCCGTCGCCAGCCGGCCGACTGCGGACGAACTCGATGCACTGTTCGCTGAAGGACGCCGCCTGCTCGCCGAGGTCGACGACCCGGCCATCCGGGCCCAGTTCCGGGCGGCCGAGGCCTTCCTTCCGTTCTGGGTCGGGGCCGGCGGACGCAGCCCGACGGCCGCCGAGCTGGACGCGGCGGACGCGTCGGCCCACGAGGCCCTGACCCTCGCCGAGGGTCTGCGCGACCTGCCGCTGCAGAGCGTGGCGCTGGATGCCGTGGGCGGCATCGCCCAGCAGCGCGGTGACTACAGCACGATGGCGTCGTCAGCGCGTCGGCGCATCGCCTTTGGCACTCGCATCCCGGTCTTCGAGCGGATCGATGCTGCGTGCATGGTCGCCTGGGCCGCGGTGACGACCGGGGACCTGGGCCTGGCCACCCGGGTCACCGATGACGCGATGGGTCTCGTGCAACCGGGGCAGGCGGCGAACTGGGCCCTGCACATGTTCGCCTGGCGGACCGTCGCCGCCTCACTTCGCGGCGACTGGGATGACGCGCTGGTCAACGCGGGCCGGGCGGAGGCGCTGTGGATCGACCTGGAGCGCGTCGCCGCAGGCTACGCATCGCGTGGCTTCCTGGCCGCGTTCGAGATCGCCCGGGCGCGTCGCGACGACGCCGGCACCACGCGCTGGCGGGAGATCCTGGAGGAGATCAACCGTCACTTCACGCGCTCGGTCCGCCGCGACATCCAGGCCGCGATCGTGACCAACGATGCGCAGGCGATCCACGGCCTGCTCGAGACCCGCGAGGCCAACGCCATCGGCTACGAGACCTGGGAGCGCGCCATCGCCTTCATGTCCGATCGGGGTCAGCCGCTCGATGAGACGGCCATCGAACACGCGTTGCACATCGTCTTCCCGCAGGCAGTGCTGACCCGCGCCCAGCTGGCCCGGGCTCACGGCCTGCGCTCCGGCGACCGGGCATCCTTCGAGGAGGCCCTGACGACACTGCGCGCGGCCGGGGCCCGGCCGGGCATCGGGCGTGTGGAGATCGAGCTGGGCCGCCTGACCGGGGACGCAGCGCTCGTCGCGTCCGGGGCGAAGACACTGGCCGCCCTGGGCGACGTGGACCAGCTCGACCGCTACGGGTTGCCTGGCTGAGAGCCGTTCTCGGCTACGATCCATCCGCCCGATGTCCACTGAGGCCGTTGATCGGTCCTACCGTGCCCTGCTCGCCGTGCCCGCGCTGCCGCGGGTCCTGGCCGGCATGTTCGTGGCCCGCATCAGCCAGACGGCGCTGGGCATCGCGCTCGTGCTCTTCACGCTTGACCGCTTCCACTCGCCGGCGCTGGCGGGCTTCGTCACCTTCGCCTCGATCTTCCCCGGCCTGATCGTCAGCCCACTGGCGGGCGCGATCCTGGACCGGCACGGCCGCACCCGGTTCATCGTGCTGGACTTCCTGGTGGCGATGGGCTCGCTCGCCCTGATCGGCGTCCTGGGCCTGGCGGACCTCCTGCCGGCCTGGCTGCTCGTGCTGATCACCCTGCTGGCGGCCCTCACCGGCCCCTTCAGCAACACCGGCCTGCGCAGCCTGTTCCCGCTGCTCGTGCCACGCCACCTGTGGGAGCGCGTCAACGCGGTCGACTCGAACGGCTACGTCGTGGCCTCCATCTTCGGCCCGCCCATCGCGGCCGGGATGGTGGGACTCCTCGGCGGCCCGGTCACGCTCATCCTGATCGGCCTCTCGTTCGGCCTGGCGGCGCTCGTCCTGGTCGGCAGCCCGGACCCGCACACGGAGACCACGACGAGTGGCAGTCTCCTTCGCGATGCCTGGGACGGCGCGGTCTACACCTGGCGCAACCCGACGCTGCGCGGCCTGGGCGTCTCGATCGCCGTGCTCAACCTGGCCGGCGGCACCGGGGCGATCGTGCTGCCGCTGATCGTGTTCGACCGGCTGCACGGCAGTGAGCTGCTGGTGGGCCTGCTCTTCGCGGTCAGCGGCGTCTTCGGCTGCGTCGCGGCGCTGGCGTCGGGGCGGCTGGACACGCGAGGCGTCGAGTGGCGCCTCCTCGTGGTGCCCATGGCCCTGTACCCGCTAGCCGTGGTCCTGCTGCTCGCCACCGGTAACGTCTGGCTGGTGGCGGCGTCGATGGCCCTCACCGGCCTGCTCAACGGGCCCATGGACATCGCCCTGTTCACGATCCGCCAGCGGCGCACGGACCCAGCGCTGATGGGGCGTGCCTTCGCCGTCTCGATGTCGCTCAACTTCCTGGGCTTCCCCATCGGCTCGGCCATCGCCGGGGTCGTGGCGTCCGTGTCGCTGGAGGCGGCCATCGTCTTCGCGGTCGTGGCTTCCGCGCTGGCCGCCCTGCTGGCGGCGACGCTCGTGCCGCGGAAGGACGTCAGCCTCGCGGTCGCCTGAGTGTGCCTCGGCGACGGCCGTCGCTGCTGCCGGTCCCCTCTCAGACGCACACCAAGGGAACATTCGCGCGGCCGCGCGGGCCGATCACCACGCGATCGGGCAGAGACGGGCGCGCAGGCGTGCTCAGCGAGCCTGTCCCGCGGGTGTTCGTGGCGTCCGCCGATGCGCGATCCGGCGCTTACGTTCCACCGATGTGCATCTGCAACAAAGGGCCGCGTGCACCAGGCGTGCGGCGTCCCGCTAGGAGCCCAGCACCTCGCGCTTGGCCTGGCTGAACTCCTCGTCGGTCAGCGAGCCGTCCTCGTGCAGGCGGGCGAGCTCGCCGAGCCGGTCGACCGCGTCAGAGGCGCCGGCGGGCATGAGGCTAGGCGCGGGCGTGGTTGGTGCCGCGGGGCCGGCGGACACGGGGGCCGATGGCGCCGGCACGGGCGCGGCGGCGACCTGCGTGGCGCGGCGGCGGCCGATGAGGAAGCCGGCTCCGCCAAGGAGCGCGGCCCCCAGGAGGCGCGGCCGGCGGACGACCACGAAGCGGCGTCGGAACATCTCGATGGGCTCCAGTGGCGGGCGTGGCGTGTGCGGAGACGATGCGCCCCGCCGGCCCGTGGCGCAAGCCGGGAACCGTTGGCCCATGCCGGGAACCGATGGCCCCCGTCAAGCGTCGGTACGGGCATGACCCGCCCGCTGTTCTTGCGTGCCGCCCCCGTCATGGTCGGGGCCCTGACGCTCGTCCTCGTGGCCTGCTCGGCGGGCGGGGCCGGTTCACCGGGCCCGAGTGGTTCCGCCGGTCCCACGCCGAGCGGCCCGACCGGCACGGGCCAACCGTCCGGCGGCGAGGTCGGTGCCGGCCTGGTCGTCAGCGTCACGGAGGTGGGCGGTTTCGTCGTCCCCGACGCGACGCTCGGCCGGCTCGCGGACATCGCCATCTATCGCGACGGGCGCGTCTTCCAGCCCGGCGCGGTCCCGGCCATCTACCCCGGCCCCCTGCTGCCGCCGCTGCTCCAGACGACCGTCTCGCCGGCCGGCATCCAGGCCGTGCTTGACCTCGCGCGCCAGGATGGCCTGGCCGACCACGACCAGTCGTACCTCACCCCGATCGGGGCGGACATGCCCGACACGATCATCACCGTGGCGCTGAACGGGACGGCGGTCATCGGCCGGTTCTCCTCGTTGGGCGCCTCAGGCTCGAACCTGACCGACCCGACGGAGGTCGCGGCCCGGGCCAAGGCCACCGACTTCATCTCGCATCTCACCGGCTACCCGAGCGTCCTTACGCAGTACCAGGTCGGCCAGTCGCAGCCCTACGTGCCGACGGCGGTGCAGATCGTGGCGCGCCTGGGTGACCCGAGCGCCGGCGTGGAACCGTCCATGCTGGCCCGCCAGCCACTCGTGTGGCCGCTCGCCGCGCCGCTCACCGCGTTCGGCCAGGCGCTCCCGCCGACCGCGACGCCCCTGACCGTGGGGCGCTGCGGCTCGGTGGCCGGTGATGACCTGAAGCTGCTCTGGCCGTTGCTCGAGCAGGCCACCGGCATCACCGGCTTCTCGAGCGGCGGGGTGACGTGGAAGCTGACGCCGACGCCGCTGCTGCCCGGCCAATCGGACATGTGCATAGGCCGAACGGACCAGTTACAAACGCAGCCGTAGGCGTAGGCTGTCGGGGTGGACCAGCCGGCTGGCACGCGCGCGCGCGTCGAGCTGATCGGGACCCACCTTCGGGTCGAGGGCTCGGTGGATCTCGGACGCTTCTCGCGTGTCTCGGACTACGTCAACATCCTGAGCGGGTTCTTCAACCTCCAGGACGTGGTCCTGCTGTCGCGCACCGGCGAGCCCACCCGCATCAACTTCCCCGAGTTCCGCGTGCGCCTGGATGAGATCGCCATCGTGGGCCAGCAGAACCCCGAGGCCAACCCGGTCGGTTCAGGTGCATGGAGCGATACCGTGACGCCGACCGCCGCGCTCCCGGTGGAGCCGCCCCGGCCGACCATGTTCGACGGCCATGGCGAGCGCCCGCTTGGCGAGAACCCTTGGGGCGAGCGGCCGCCGGTGGAGAACCCGTGGGCCGAGCGGCTGGTCGGCGATTCCGAGGTCAGCTCCACGACCTTCACCGGCCGCCACGATCGCGACGAGTCGGATGAGGGTCAGGTCGATACCGAGCGCCGTCGCCTCGTGATCAGCACCGACGCCCACATCATCTACGGCGCGGCGCACCTCCACCACGAGGCCTCGATGATGGCCTTCCTTGACGCGACCGACCCGCATTTCATCCCCATGACGGACGTCCGCGTCCGCTGGCTGGCCGACCGCCGCCTGGCCGGCCGCTTCCCCTTCGTGCTCGTGCAGCGCGACCACATCGTGGGCGTGGCCACGGACGTGTCCGGCGGCCTCTCGCTGTTGCGGGGCCGGGGCGTGTCGGTCGACCCCTGGGCCTTCGAGGACGAGACCCCCGAGCCGCACTTCGGCTAGGGGCGGGGCCTCGCCCATAGGGTTCTGACCCCCCAGGTCAGTAACGGACAGGGACAACCGCGGAATCGTCATTTCGTGCTCGATCCTGACGCGGGAGGTCACGAAACCGACCGTTTGGACCTTTGGCGGCCCTCCGTGGCGCGTTTCGTGCTCGTTACTGTCCTGCGGGGTCAGGATCGGCTGACCTGGGAGGTCAGCGGCCGCGACGGGGACCTCCGACGGGATGCCGTCACGGTGAGCGACCGGATTCGGGTCGAACCGGGTCCCGCACACCTCCATTGGCCCCCTCGAGGCGTTTTCGGTCACCTCCCGTGACCGTTGGCCGTGCTGACCGAGGGTGATCGGGCTGGAGGGCGGTTTCGCGGGCCGGGACCCCCGTCAGCCCCGGGGCGGGACGTCCAGCCACCCCTCGCGGAGGGCACGAGCGGCCAGCTCGGTGCGCGACGCCACGTCGAAGCGGGCGTAGAGCCGGCCCAGGTGTGCCTCGACCGTCTTGGTGGCGATGCCCAGCTCCCGGCCGATCTCGTCGTTGGAACGGCCGGCCGTGGCGAGGCGGGCGATCTCCAGCTCGCGGCCGGTAAGCCGGTCCAGACGCGCGCGAGCTCGATCGTCAAAAGCAAGACGGCCCGCCGCCGCGGCATTCACGGCCGCCATCAGCTCGGCGATCGGGGCCGTCTTGACCACGAACCCGGCCGCCCCCAGCTGGAGTGCGGCCGCGGCGTACTGCGGGTAGTCGAAGGCGGTGAGGAGGACGATCGCAGTGTGGCGCCGCTCGTCGGTCAGCAGCGTCAGGCCGCTGTCCGAGCCCAGCTGGATGTCGAGGAGCAGGACGTCGGGTGGATCGGCGGCGCCGAGCATGGCCCGCGCGTCGTCGAGCGTGGAACCGACCCCCACGACCTCCACGCCCGGTTGCGCGGCGAACAGGCCGGCCGTGCCGTCGCGCACCACGGGATGGTCGTCCACGATGGCGAGCCGGATCGTCACGAGGCGCCCCAGCCGAGGGCCCCGGAGCGCCATTCGAGCGAGACCTCGGTCCCGCCCTCGGGCCGCCGGCGCAGGTCCAGCCGAGCCCCGACCTGCTCGGCTCGCTGCTGCATCCCAAGGAGGCCGAAGCGGCCCTCCTTGCGGGGGTCGGGGCCCGATCCAAGGTCGATGCCCGGACCGGCGTCTTCGACCGTGAGCGCGGCGAACTCGGTGTCGGCTCGATAGGACACGCGGATCGGCGGTCGGCCGTGGCGGACGGCGTTGGCGAGCGCCTCCTGGGCAACGCGGAACAGGGCCAGCTCCACCTCCGCGGGCGGCCGCGCCACGTCGTCGCGGACGAGCTCGATCCGGTCACCCGACAGGCGCTGGACCCGCTCGACCAGCCACTCCATCGCCACGCCGGCACCAAGGTGGTCCAGCATCGGGAGGCGCAGCTCACCGGTGACGTCCCGCAGCTCCGCGGCGATGGAGCGTGCCAGGGCGGCCGCCTCCGTGTCACCGCTCGCGTCCAGGCGACGGACCAGCAGCGTCAGGTCCTGCAACGGCCCGTCGTGCAGGTCGGCTGCGAGCCGGACCCGCTCCGCCTCCGCCAGGGTCACGGTCAGGTCGCGCTGCACGGTCGCGCGGCGCGTGAGCTCCTCCAGGGGCCGGATCGCCAGCCGCGCCACGGCGGCCACGAGCACGGCCCAGACGACGAGCGCGGCCATCGCCAGGACGGGGTCCTGCAGGTTCAGCACGAGCCCCGCCACGACGGGCGTCAGACCGACGGCCGCCAGCGCCACGCCTTCCACGAGCTGGTCCCGGCCGATGGCCCAGCCCATCCCCGCCACCCGACGGGGCAGGAAGCCGGCCAGGAGCGCGGGCAGCACCGTGATGCCGGCCACGATCTGCGCCTGGATCGCCGAGCCCGCGTCCGAGACCACGTATGTCGGCACCGCGGCCACCGTCGGTCCCCCGTCGTTGATGCTGCTCGGGACGGCCATCCCGATGGACGCCATCTGCGGACCGATCACGACGGCGAAGGCGTAGCAAGCCAGCCCAGCGGCGATCGCCACGCGTCGCCGTCGGGCGTTCGGCGCGTAGGTGGTCAGGGCCTCCGCCAGCGGCGCCACCGAGAGCGGCCACAGGAACCCGACGACGGGGATGCTCCACGACGGGTCGAACGTCGCCACGATCGCCAGCGAGAACGGCGCGACGGTCGCAGCCAACAGCGGCCAGCCCAGCCGAGCCGCGATCAGGGGGCGATGGGGCCGGGTCAGCCACCAGGTCCCGATCGCCAGGATCGCCGCGGCGAACCAGACGAGGAGGACCGTGTCATCGGCCCGGCCGTCCAGGGGCCCCGCCGATGACCGGCCGCCCTGCCCGGCGGCGACCCACGCGCCCACACCGAGGAGCAGGAAGGCCAGGGCGATCGCGGCCGCGACCCGCTGGCGGACGGTATCAGCCACGCTCGGACGGTAGCACCGCCGCATCGCAAGGGCGAGGCGGGGAATCCCTGCCCTTGGGGGAGGGGAGTCCCGGCTGTTCGACCCGGTCGGGCGGGCCTAAGGTCGGGCCATGACGAATACTCCAGCCGAACCCGCCCTGACCGCCGATCACCTGTCCAAGCGCTACCGATCCCGCGGCCCCTTGGCGCTCGACGGCGTGACCATGAGTGTCCCCACCGGCACGATCACGGCCGTCGTGGGCCCCAACGGCGCCGGCAAGTCCACCCTGATCCGGACCTGGATGGGTTTCGAACGTCCGACCTCCGGACGAGTGACCGTCACCGGCATCGATCCGTGGCAACGCCGCCCGCAGGCCCTTGCCCACATCGGGTACGTCCCGCAGGCGGCTTCTCTTTACCGGGATCTGACGGTGGCGGACCACCTGGCCCTGGCCGTGACGCTTCGCAGGGGTTTCGAGCGAGCGGTCGCCGTCGAGCGGCTCAAGTCGCTCGGCATCGGGCCGTCGAAGCGCGCGAGCGAGCTGTCCGGCGGGCAGCAGGCGCAGCTGGGTCTGGCCATCGCCCTCGCCACGCGCGCCCCCGTCCTGCTGCTGGATGAGCCGCTTGCGAGCCTGGATCCCCTGGCCCGTCGCGAGTTCCTGAGCGTGCTCGTGGCCGCGGTCCGCGCGGACGGGCATACGGCGTTCCTGTCTTCGCACATCGTCACCGACGTGGAGGAAGCGTGTGAGCGCCTCGTCGTCCTGTCGGCCGGCCATGTCTTGCTGGATTCGGATGTGGCACAGGCGCGAGCCGGTCATCGGATCGTCACGGTCGCCACACCTTCGTCGGCCCCGCCGACGCCGTGGGACGTGGCGACCTTCACCGGCCCGGGGGAGACGCGCCTGGTCCTGTCGCGGACGACTGACCCGACCGTCGGCCGGCCGGCCTCGCTGGAGGAGATCGTGTTGGGCTACCTCTCATCGGCCCGCGCCTCGGGCGCTGACGCAGCCGCGTGGGCCGCCTGATGGGCGCGCTTGCCGGAGCGGTCACATCCGCTCGCCTGACCTTCAAGGTCCACCGCTTCGAGGTCCTGGCCGTCACGGTCGGTTCCCTCGTCGTGGCTGCCTCCGCCCTGATCGTGACGTACCGCCTGAACAGCGTGGGCGTGACGACCCAGTGCCTCGTCCAGTGGCTCAGCGGCGGGCCGGATGCCGCCGGGGCCTGCAAGGACCCCGTGTCGCAGTGGGCCGGGATCAACGAGAGCGAGGGCGGCAAGGTCCTCGCCGCGATGGCCCTGCTGCCGTACGCGATCGGGCTGTTCCTTGGCGTCCCGCTGGTGGGGCGCGAGCTGGAGGCGCGGACCGCAGCGACCGCGTGGGGCCTCGCCGGCTCCCGCAGCCGGTGGCTGGTCGGCCGACTCGTGCCGGTGCTCCTGCTGACCCTCGTCCTTGGCGCGCTCACCGCCGCGACCGCCGCGATCCTGGACACGACCCGCACCGGGGACGGGCTGTGGAGCAACCTCTACCAGGATGCCGAGCTGTTCGGCGCCCCGGTCGTGGCGCACGCCCTCGCGGGGCTGGGCGTCGGGCTGCTCGTGGGCGCCGTCATGGGCCGCACGCTGCCGGCCCTCATCGTCGGGGCCGTGGTGGCCATCGTCCTCTTCAACCTGGGCCAGCAGTGGCACGAGTCGTTCCTGCCAGAGTCCGCGTATGGCATCCAGGGCCCTATCTCCACCATCGCCGTGCAGCCCAAGACCGGGCCACCGCCGAGCGGCGCCGACCTCGCGGACGCTGCCGCGCGGGTCATGGATCCCGACCTGGACTACCGCTTCCAGACCGCCGACGGCCGGCTGCTCACGCGTGAAGCGGCGATCGCGTTGGTGCCCGCCGGCACGACCGACGTCGGGGTCTGGCTCGTGACCAACGACACGCCCATGTTCGAGGGTCCGTCGGCCGCCCTGACAAGCGCCTGGCAGCTCCGCGAGACGATCGGCTTCGGCCTGCTTGGTGGCCTGCTGATCCTGCTTTCGTTCCCGGTCGTGGAGCGGGCCCGCCCGACGTAGGCGCCGGCAACGCGCATCTAACCCCCCAAGGTAGTAACGGACAGGGACATGGTCCGAAACGCCGTTTGATGCCGACCCCTGACCTGGGGGGTCACGAAACCGACCGTTCGGCCATTTGGCGCTCCGCTCGATCTCGAATCGTGACCGTTACTACCCTCCCGGGTCAGGACCGTCTGACGTGGGGCGTTAGCCCGGGTCCGGCTAGACGGGCAGGGCCCGGTTGACGGCCCCACGGGTGGACGCCGACGCGGCGCGGCCGGCCCTATTGCATGAGGGCGATCAGTTCCCCGGCGAGGCCCAGGGCCTCGACCGTCGACAGCATCGCGTTGCGCAGGATGAAGCCGTCGAAGCCGGCCTCCCGGTAGGGAGCCAGGGCCTCGGCCGCGTCGGCCGGCGTGGCCGCGATCAAGTTGGCTCGGCGTTCCGGCGGGATGCGCGCCATGAGCGCCTCGGCCTCGCGGACGTCGTTGACCAGGAGCACGGGGGCCATCACGGTGCGGATGATGGTCGACGGATCCCGTCCCACGGCTTCGCAATGGGCCTGCAGCACGTCGTTCTTGTGCTTCAGCTCGTCCAGCGAGCCCCACCAGTTGGAGATGTCACCGAACCGGGCCACCATGCGCAGCGTGCGCTTCTCGCCGCTGCCGCCGATGAGGATCCTGGGGCCGCCCGGCTGGATGGGCCGGGGGTTGTTGAGGGCGCGATCGAGTCGGTAGTAGGTGCCCTGGAAGCTCGGCCGTTCCTCCGTGAACATGAGGTGGCAGATCTCGAGGGCCTCTTCCAGGCGGTCCATCCGCTCGCGCATGGGCGGGAAGTCGAAGCCATAGCCCTTGTGCTCGTCCTCGTTCCACGCGGCGCCCAGGCCAAGGATCGCCCGCCCGCCCGAGATGATGTCCTGGGTCGTGACCATCTTGGCCACCAGCGCCGGGTTGCGGTACGTCACGCCGCTGACCATCGAGCCAAGGTGGATACGGCTGGTCCGGGCGGCCAGCGCGCTCAGCAGCGTGTAGGCCTCAAGCATGGGTGCCTCTTCCGGACCCACGCCGCGGATCTGGTAGAAGTGGTCCATCACCGTGACCATGTCGAAACCGGCCTTCTCGGCCGCCTGGACCAGGCTCACGAGGTGCTCGAAGAGCTGGTCGTCGGGCACCCCCGGGAAGTTCAGCAGGGGCATGTGGTAGCCAAAGAATGGTCGAGCCAAGGGTCGTGCTCCTGGTAGGGCTGTCGCCCCGAGCTTAAGCCCGTCGGCAGATTCGGGTCGGCCTGCACCTCGCGAGGCACCCGGCCCATCTTGCTGGATAGCTGGTATGCTGGCGCCATGAAGGTGACCTTCGACCTCGAGGACCCCGAGCTCTATCGCGCGGTGAAGGTGGAGGCGGCCCGCCTGGATCGATCGGTCCGGGAGATCGTGGAGGAGGCGCTCCAGAACTGGTTGGAGCTGGTGGCAGACGCTGAGGACGCCGCCGCGGCGTCGGAGGCGCTGGCCGAATACCGGCGCGATGGCGGCGTCGCGGCCGACCAGTTCCTGGCCCATCGGGCCGCGGAGGTCCAGGTTAAGTACGGCCCGTCGCGCGAGAGGTGACGAGGCAGCAGGCCTATCGAGTCGAGCTCGCCCCCGCGGCCCAGCGAGAGTTCCGACGACTGCCTCCCGCCGACGGCGCCCGACTCCGGGGCCCGATCCTGGCACTTGCGCGCGAGCCGCTCCCGCCCGGTGTGGCCAAGCTGAGCGGCACCGACTTCTGGCGCCTGCGCGTCGGTGAACTGCGGCTGGTCTATCTGGTCGATGAAGCCGCCCGACTCGTGGTCATCCTGCGCGTGGCGCGTCGCGCCGAGAGCACCTATCGCGGGTTGCGGCGGTTGGAACCTGGGCCCTAGCCCGCGCCGGGACGCCTCCAGCTGCTGTAGCCACGGCTGAGCAGGTACGCGGCGATGAGCACGACCGTCAGGATGCCGTCGGCCGCTGCCGAAGCCACGGCGTTGGCAGCATCGTTCCCGGCCAGGACCACCTCCACGACGGTCAGGACTGCCTTGTCCGCGATGACCAGCTCCCAAAGCCCCGGGTAGCTGCGCGGCCAGAAGGCAAGCAGGATGAAGACCCCCGTGAACATCGCGTAGCCCAGCTCCCGCCACCATTGGACCTGTTGGGTATCGGGACCGCTGCCCAGGGCAACGCCGATGCCGGCGACGAAGGCATAGAGGGCTGCTGCCGCGGCCACCAGCATGAGGAACGTCGCGATCCGGTCCCGGCTGGACGTGTTTCGTTGAGGCGTGCTCGTCGATCCGTTCATGACCCCAGTTTCGTACGCCGTGCCTTTGGTGTCATACGAGGTGGCATGGGGGCGGCGCATGATGGCCGAGACATGGGCAACTCGGGCACGGGTGGCCACCAGGGTCGGGCACGCCTGACCCTCGTCGTGGCGCTCCTGGCCCTGATCATGACGGGCGCTTGCGGTTCAGCCCTGCCGACCGATACGTCGACGCCGGGCCCTGGACTGGTCGGGCCAGGCGCCACGGCGACCGCCTCGCCGACGCCGGAACCAGTGGCGACATCCGCGCCGATCGCCACCCCCACGGCCTGCAGGGGCGCGATCCCCACCAACTCGGCCGCGCTTCAGGGGCCGCTGCGCAAGCCCCTCGGAACGACGAGCACGGCGGTCGTGTGGTACGTAGTCGACGGCGACACGATCCGCCTCACCAACAAGGACTACGTGCGGCTCATCGGCATGGACACGCCCGAGACCGTCAAGCCGGGCACACCCGTCCAGCCGTATGGGCCACAGGCCAGCGCGGACCTGAAGGCGCTGCTGGCCGGCCACTCCACGGTCGTGCTCGAGCGCGACATCTCCAACACCGACTTCTACGGCCGGCTGCTGCGCTTCGTCTGGATCAAGAACGGGGCCACCTGGTACCAGCTGGACTACGAACTGGTCGTGCGCGGAGACGCGCGGCTCGACACCGTCAAGCCGGACGTGCGCTACGCCGCTGACTACGCGGCCGCCCAGGCGACCGCGCAGGCCCACCACGTCGGCCGCTGGGCGACCTGCTAGGCGGCCACGATCTCGCCGAGGGCCGTGACGAGCCGCCGCACCTCGGCGGCGGTGTTGTAGTGGGCGAGCCCGATCCTCAGGACCCCGCCCGTGTCGAACAGGCCGAGGCGTTCGATCAGCGCCTGGGCGTAGAAGTCGCCGTTCCAGGTCGTGATGCCTTGTTCGCCCAGCGCCTCGGCGAGCTGGCGCGGCGCACATCCATCGATGGTGATGGCCGCCGTGGGGGTCCGTGAATTGAAGCGGTCGCGGTCCCGGATACCCCACAGGTGCAGGCCGGGGATCCGCTCGAGCCCCTCCACCAGCTCGCCAAAGAGGTCCAACTCGTAGGCACGGATCGCGTGCATCGCGGTCTTCAGCGCCAGGCGGCGGCCGGTGAACCGCGGGTAGTCCGCTCGGAAGGGCCCCCCGAAGCGCTCGCCGACCCACGCCAGGTAGTCAATCGCGGCGAGCGTCCCGGCGATGCCCTCCAGGTTCGGCGTCCCTGTCTCGAAGCGGTCGTGGGCCGGCCGCACCTTGTAAGCCGGCAGCGCGTCGAGCACCGCCTCCTTGCCGTACAGGGCGCCCAGGTGGGGACCGAAGAACTTGTAGGCGGAGCACACGAGGAAGTCGGTGTCGAGCGCCTGCACGTCGATGGGTCCGTGCGGTGCGAAGTGGACCGCGTCGATGTACGTCAGCGCACCGGCGGCGTGGGCGCGGCGGATGATCTCGCCCACCGGGTTGATCGTGCCCAGGGCGTTGGAGGCGTAGCCGACCGCCACGAGGCGGGTCCGATCGGAGAGCTTGGCCCTCAGGTCGTCCAGGTCCAGCGTGCCGTCCTCGGCATGGATGTCGACGGTGCGCACGGTGGCGCCGCGGTCCTCGGCGATGGCCCGCCAGGGCGACACGTTCGCCTCGTGGTCCAGGGTGGTGACCACGATCTCGTCGCCGGGCCGCCATGTCTTGCCGATGGCGCGGCTGATGTGGAAGGTCAGCGTCGTCATGTTGGCGCCGAACTTGATCTCGTGGCCCGATCGCGCGTTGAGGAACTCGGCCACGGCTTCGTGCGCACGTTCCGTCATCGCGTCGCTGCGGTGGCTGGTGAGGAACGGGCCACCCTCGTTCGCGTTGGACGTTTCGTAGTAGCCGGCCACCGCCTCGATCACCGGGCGCGGTACCTGCGTGCCACCGGGCCCGTCGAAGAACGCCATGGCCCGGCCGTCATCGCGCATGGCGAGCGCCGGGAAGTGGGCCCGGATCTGGGCCACGTCGTACGCGGACGGTTCGGTCGTGTTCCTCATGGGTGCCTGGAAGGATATGCGCCCCACGCCCCCAGGACTGCCCGGGCCCGTTCGACGTGGCCCTCCAGGCGCGGTATCTCGTCGAGGAGCTCGGCGATGATCGTCAGCATCGCGGCCGGAGCCATGAGGTCCGTCCGGCCGGCGACGATCTCATCGACGGACAGGGCAAGGTCCTCCAGATTCCGCCGGTAGAGGTAGAAGCCGAGCCGGTCGGGGTCGAGGCGCACACGACCCAAGGCATCCTCGTAGCGCTCCAGGAACCAGCCGAAACGCTCTGGCGGGAAGAAGCTCGTGCCGGCGAACATGAACAGGTCGGCCTCAGGCGGGGCGATGCGGGCGCCGTTCCAGTCGAGCAGGCGGAGGGCCCCGTCGTCGTCCAGGATGAGGCTGGAGCCCCAGATGTCGGTGTGGCAAAGGACCTCTGCCGTCGGCCTGGCTCCGGCCAGGTCACGCAGCTGCTGTAGCCGTGCCACCGCCGCCTGTAACACCCTCGTGTGCGGGCGGACGAGCTCGCGAAGCGCTGCCAGGGATGGGTCGTCAGCGCGCGGCCCCACGCCCGCCTGGATCCCGGGCAGCGCCGCGGTCAACTTCGGCAGGAATGGCAGCTCATAGTCCTCAGCCTGCGCCACGAGATGACGTACCGCTGACGTGCTCGCATGGACCACCGCCACGAGGTCGGCGACCCTCCCGTAGAGGCCGTCCGGCCAGGCCGTCTCGTCCTCCAGGTTGCGCCCCTCGAGGTACTCGAGGACCTGGACGTCGTAGCCCTCGAACGCCCCCACCCGGGCGCCGGTCCGGTCCGCCATCGGGCGGGGGACCGGGACGCCCGCGGCGGCCAGCCCCGCGAGGAGCGACGTCTCCGATGCCGCGGACTTCGCCGAAGGGCCACGGCCGGTCAGCTTGACGAACGCGCGATCGCCATCGGCGCACGTCGCCAGATAGGCCCACGAGTCGAGCCCGAAGGGCACGAAGTCGAGCCGCTCGACGGGCAGCGGGTAACGCCCGCGGAGGAAGTCGAGGAGTGTTCCCTTGTCCAGGTCCGGTTCGGTGCGCATGCCCGGTCCGGACGCCTGGTCTAGCGCGGGGTCATGAGGAGGAGGCCGAAGGCAGCGCCCTGCGGGTCGCTCACGATGGCGAAGCGGCCGCCCGGGAAGTCGGTCGGCGGCATCATCTCGTGGCCACCGGCGTCGAGCACGGTGCTGAAGGACCTGTCCACGTCCGCCACGCCGAAGTAGATCAGCCAGTAGCTGGGCATCTCGGCGGGGACCATCGGGTTCATGTCCTGGCCGCCCGCGACGTTCGCGCCGTCGAGCTTGAAGGTGGTGTACGGCGGCGCACCCTCGCCCATGGGCGCCGAGTCGGCCGTCCAGCCGAAGACCGTGCCGTAGAACGCGACCGCTTTGCCGAGGGCGCGCGAGCTGAGCTCGGCCCAGCTGAACTCGTTGACGCCGTCGGCGTGGAAGCCGTCCATGGCGGCCGGCTGCCAGGCGGAGACGAAGGCGCCGCTGGGATCCTGGAAGACGGCCATGCGGCCCTGGTCGCCCACGTCGAAAGCAGGTGCGATGACCGTGCCACCGGCAGCCGCCACTCGCTCGCCCAGGGCAGCGGCATCGGTCGTGCCCAGGTAGACCATCCAGCTGGGCGGCGTGCCCGGGGTCTGGATGGGGCCGATGCCGGCCACGTCACCGTTGCCGTCCTTGGCGATCGCATAGCCGCCGTACTGGGGGTCCGGCGACACGGCGATGCTCCAGCCGAAGAGCCGGGTGTAGAAGGCGGCGGACGCGGCCACGTCAGGGCTCGAGAGGTCCACCCAGGCTGGCTTGTTGACGTACGGTGCGGCAGTCTCGGTCATGGTGCTCCCTTGGATCCGGCCCGCATGGGCGTTTCGACTGGGTATGGGCCATCCTAGCGGTGGAACGGGATCGGGGCATCAACGTCCGGTAAAGGAGCAGCCATGGAGTTCAGCGAGGTCGTGAGGCGACGGCGCATGGTCCGCCATTTCGCCGAAGAGGCGGTGCCCCGTGAGGTGCTGGAGCGGATCGCCGCGATCGCCCAGCGCACGCCCAGTGCCGGCTTCAGCCAGGGCCAGCGGCTCGTCATCGTGACGGAGCCCGCGATGCGCAGGCGGATCGCCGACCTGTATCACGAGGACGAGATGACGGAGGAGGGCTGGGACACGTGGATCAGCACCTGCGCCGCGGTCTTCATCCCGTGCGTCAGCGAGCGGATCTACCACGACCGGTACCACGAGGCCGACAAGGTCGACGAGTCGGGCCAGGAGACGAACTGGCCGGTGCCCTACTGGTGGATGGATATCGGCATGACCGTGATGCTCATCACGCTGGCGGCGGTCGACGCCGGGCTGGCATCGGGCTTTGCCGGCACGCCCGAGCCGGCCAACATCCAGGCGCTCAGGGACGAATTGGGCATCCCCGCGGACTTCGTGCCCGTCGGCGTCATGCCGGTCGGCCATCCGTTGCCGGACAAGCGATCGCCGTCGCTCAAGCGCGGCTGGGTCCCCTCCGCGGCGTTCGCCCGCTGGGAGCGGTGGGGGCAGGAGCCCGCACCGGCGGTCTGACCGCCTGAATGGAGCCCGGGGTGCGGTCCGGGGCGTTCGCGGTGATTGACACCGACCTCGGGCGCTGCCGAGAATTCGACCGGTGGGATCTGGGAGCCGTCGACCTGCCCGGCTGGTCACTGTCCTGTTCGCGGTCGCGCTCACGGCCGCGGCCTGTGGCGGGGCGACCACGACGGCCGGCCCAGCGACAAGCTCCACGCCCCTCGCGAACGGGCCGCTCGACCGGTCGAACCTGGCCGCGCTGGTCGCCACCGTGGTGCCCGACCAGTCACAGCTCGGGCCGCTCGCGGGAGCCCTCTCGGGCGCCGACCGGGCCCAGGTCAACGCCGCCGCCATCAGTCCCTCGATCCCCGCTCTGGAGGCGATCCAGGACCAGGACACCGTGAAGGCGCTCGAGCAGCTCCAGGCGAAGCAGGCGGCCGCCTACGGCCCATCGGGCCCGGTGCTGCAGGCTGCCTGGCGGCCACCGGTGACACAGACGCCCCTGCACCCGTCGGGCGCGTTGCTGGCCACCACGGAGACGCTTGTCATCGCCATCCTCGGCGGCGCCGTCGACGCCTATGACCCGCGCGTCGACGCCTCACCGCAGCCGCTCACCCAGGACTTCACCGACAATTCGGGCGGCGTCGATACGAGCATGCGGGTGACCCTGACCACGTCCTCCGGCGGCGGCCGGTTCACCGGCGCTCTCGCCGTGGATGCCGACACGACCAAGACGGACCCCTCGACCGGGGCCGTGGTGGGCCGCGTCGTCGGCACGTCCAACTTCGTGGTCTCGCTCAACCCCTGCCCCGATGCGGGCGGCCTGGTCTCGGGCCACATCGGGATCGAGGACGACGAGACCGACTCGGGTTCCACGGCGGCGGCGGGCAGCACGAGCGTCGGCTTCAAGTACACCGGGTCGGGCGATTTCACGACCACGGTCAATGACCAGGCGGACATCGCCTCCACCCACTTCAGCGCCGACGTGGACCGGGCCGTGACGACTGCCACGCAGGCTTCCGGCTCGGACCAGCCCGACCTGACCTCGACCGACCTGGGTCTCCATTTCGACCAGACCGTGACGGGCAGTGCCGGGGGCGCGACGGATGCGCAGCTGACCAACGCCCAAGGGCCGGTCAGCGCCGAGGATGGCCGTGCCGTGGCGGGCGCCTTCACGATCGGGATCGAGGCCCCCGGGTTGGCCATCGCTTCCTTCGCCAGCAACGTGTGGAAGGGTGGCAAGTGTTTCGAGATCCGGCCCACGCCCGACGGTGGCGACGTGGGTCCCGGGAGCAAGACGCAGATCAAGGTCACCGTCTACCACTGGGTGGACAAGGCGGAGGTCAAGCTCCCCGTCAAGGCCACGCTCGCCGGCACCAAGACGGTCGATCCGAGCGGGGTCGATCAGACCGCGCCGGCCACCTTCACCTTCACCGCCGGCCAGCCCAACTCGACCGGCGACATCACCTACCGGGTGGTCTCCAGGCGGGGCATCGCCGAGAAGACGTCCAACTTCAAGGTGCAGAGCGGGTTGAAGCTGAACATCTCGGGCACCCTCGTCGAGAGCGTGCAGCCGGCCGGCACGTACCACCTCAAGATCTCCGGTACCGGGATCATGGTCACGGCCAACCCGGACAACAGCCTGACCGCGAGCGGCTCGGTCACGGTGTCGGGGACGGTCGACTTGCCGCTGGCGGGGTGCACCGGCACGGTCAACGAGCACATCGACGTCATCGGTCAGGGCATGCTGACCGGCCCCGATGACGCACCTGTGTTCCACCTCCTGCTGGGGCCCGCCTCGACCAACTCCGTGGGCGGCCACGTCTCCTGCCCGTACGTCAGCATGCCCTTCAACGCCGGCGACTTCTTCGGCCAGTGGTCCACGACCCTGGGTCCGGTCGATCTGCCGGCCGCCGGGGGCACCGTGTCGAAGTCGGGCTCGACGCCCGGCCTGCTGACGCGGAACGCCACGGGAACCTTCGTGGGCAAGCCCAACTAGCCGGGGCTGGCCTTGGTCGGATGAGGGCCCACGCCGCGGGCTGATGCTCGGGCTAGTCTGAAATGGCGGGGGCCAGCATCAGGGGCCGGGCCCAGCATCAATGCCTGGGCCCCGGGCATGACGGCGCCGGGCCCCGCCCCTCAGTGCGTGGGCAGCGCCGCGGCCTCCGGAGTCCGGCGCGGTTCCGTTCGTGCCATCGCCGCGTCCAGGCGCGCCAGGAACGGCGTCGCGCCGATGGCCACGAACCGCTCCCGGGCCTCGAGTCCGGCCGCCCGGACCCGTGGTTCGGACGGGTCCATCACGGTTACCATGATCAACCCGGCGATGGCCACATCCAGGGCGAGCCCCAGCCCCTCGTAGACGGGGATCGCCTGGCCGAACAGCTCCAGGGCTTCGGCTGGTCGTCCTTCGAGGGCGGCGATGCCAGCCTCGAGCTCTCGCAGGCGCGCGCCGCTGCCGCCGTGAGGCGACAGGGCGGCCAGGTTGTCGCGGTCCTGCCGGGCGGCGGGTAGGTCCCCGGCCAGGAGCGCGTGCCGTCCGGCCATCGCGTACCCGATGAGGGACCGCCATTCATCTCCGATGATCGTCGCGAGGTGTTCGGCGCGCGCGGTCACCTCATCGCCGCTGGCCCAGGCCACGACCGCCCCGACGACGTGGGTGGCCGCGATGAACTGCGGATCGGTCAACGTCCGCGCGGCCTCTCTGATCTCGGCAGATCGGCGTCCATGGGGATCCCCAGCAGGGCGCGGTGCCAGGCCGCCTCCAGCCACCAGCCAGCTGCGGTGAGCCCCCTCGTAGTCCATCGCCAGTGCCGCCTCGAGCTCCGGCAGGACCTCGCGCGATCGGCCGGAGAGGTAGGACGCCCCGGCGATGTTGGCGAGGATGTTCGGGATCAGGCCCCGATCACCCACCCGACGCGCCTCGCGGAGGGCCGGCAGCAGGGCGGCCATCGCTCCCTCCGGGTCGGTACCGCCCAGGTAGAAGCCCAGGTTGAGCCGCCCTCGCAGGGCGATGCGGGGCAGCCCGTGCTGCTCGGCCTGGCGGAGCCCGGTCTCGATCAGACTCAGGCCCTCGTACGGGCGGCCCGTGTCGACGAGCACGGATCCCTTCGTGATCAACGTGTCGGCGATGACCGGTACCAGGTCAAGACGCTCGGCCGCGATCAGGACCTCCTCCGCGACCGGCAGGCACTCCTCGTTGCGGCGCATCAGGAACAGGGCGCGGGCGACCTGGCCCAGCAGGGCGACCCCGGCCGGCTCGGCGGCCTGGTCGGCGAATTCGGTAGCCAGGCCCTGGATCCGGTCGACCAGGGCCGGGCTCGCGTGGATGTTGAGGAGCATCGTGGCGAGCTGCGCCGACGTTCGGACAGCCGCGGGCCGATCCTCCGTCGCGCGCCTGATCGTCAGCGCCTCGTCCAGGGCCGTCTCCGCTCGAGCGATCTCGCCCGCCTTATCGGCCGACGCGCCGAGACGCTCCAGGAGGGTCGGCCCGATCCGCCTCGTCGTGGGTCACGGACAGGGCCTGATCCAGGAACATGACGGCCTGGGCATGGGCGCCGAGCTCGTCTGCCCGCTCCGCCGCTGCGCCCAGGGCGATGCGCGCCTGCGCCTCGAGGGCGCTCGCCTCGGCGACCGGGCGAGGCGTTGCGTGAAGGCGGCCAGGTAGTGTCCGGCCAGCGCACCGGCCAGCTCGTCGGAGCCCAGCGACTCGAAGTAGCGGGCCGCAGCCAGGTGGCGCGCCTTGCGTGCCGCCTTGCTCAGCGTGTTGTAGGCCACCTCGCGGATGAGGGCCTGGACGAAGGCGTACTGGCCGCGCTCGGGGCTGCGCGGATCCACCGTCCTCGTGAGCAGCTCGGCGTGGACGAGGCGCGCCAGACGCGGTTCGAGCTCGGCCTCGTCGGTGCCCGACACAGCGGCCAGGCCGGCGATCGTGAAGCTCTGGCCGTACGCGGCGGCATCCTGGATCAGGGCGTCGATCGGCCGGGGCAAGGCGCATCCAGCCGTGAGCCGATCAGCGCAGTCAGGGTCTCGGGCACCGCGAGGTCCGGTCAGGTCGACCGTCGGGCGGTAGGCGTTGCCCTCCAGGACCAGCCGGTTCTCCGCCAGCAGCATGCGCACCGTCTCGACCGCGTACAGGGGCACGCCATCGGCGCGGGCGACGATGGCCTTGACCGCTCGCTCCGGCAGGCCGGGCACGAGGCCGGCCAGCAGGGCGCGCATGGCCGGTTCGGCCAGCGGTTCCAGGCTGACGTTGACGAAGTTGCGCTTGCCCGCGCCCCAGGCCGGCCGCTTGTCCAGCAGCTCCGGGCGGGCCAGGGTCACGACGTAGATGGGGACCGTGCGGCTCCACTCGAGCAGGTGGTCGACGAAGTCGAGCAGGCCCGGCGTCGGCGTAGTGGTAGTCCTCGAAGACGAGCACCACCGGCGCCGTGGCGGCGAGCCGCTCGAAGAACGTCCGCCAGGCCCCGAACAACTGGTCCGAGCCCCCGCCGGCCTCGACGCCCAGCAGGGTCAGGAGGGCCGACTCGATCCAGCGGCGCTCGTCGGGGTCGGGCACGTGCTCGGCGACGGTGGCGGCGATCTTGGCACGGGTCGTGGCTTCGTCGTCTGTCTCCAGCAGGCCGGCGCGACGACGGACCATCTCGCCGAGAGCCCAGAACGTGACGCCCTCGCCGTAGGCCGGGCTGCGGCCCTCGTGCCACCACACGGTCTCGACCAGGCCGTCGACGTACTTGAGGAACTCCCAAGCCAGCCGCGTCTTGCCGATCCCGGCCGGGCCGATGACGCTCACGAGGCGTGCCCGGCCCTCGCGCGTCGTGGCGTGGAAGAGGTCCTTGAGCAGGCGGAGTTCGTCGTCGCGGCCCACGAACGGGGCCTCGAGCGCGTCCGCACGGTTGCGGCCGCCGACCTGGGCGACCACCCGAAGGGCCCGCCAGGCGGGGACCGGACTGGCCTTGCCCTTGAGCGCCTGCTCACCGGCCGCCTCGAACGCGATGGCCTTGCCGGCCGCGCGCTGGGTAGCCTCACCCACGAGCACGGTCCCGGGGCGGCGCGACCGACTGGAGGCGGCTCGCCGTATTGACGAGGTCGCCCGCGACGAGGCCCTGATTCGTGGCGCCGATCGTGACCGCGGCCTCGCCGGTCAGAACGCCGGCACGCGCCTGGATCCCGTCGCCGAGGACGCGGACGGCGTCGACCAGCTCGAGTGCGGCGCGGACCGACCGCTCGGCGTCGTCCTCGTGGGCGGTCGGCGTGCCCCACACGGCCATCACGGCGTCGCCGATGAACTTCTCGACGGTCCCGCCGTACCGGCCGATGACCTCCGAGGCCATCGCGAAGTAGCGGTCAAGGGTGGCCCGGACATCCTCCGCGTCACGCTCCTCCGCGAACGGGGTGAAGCCGACCAGATCGGCGAAGAGGACGGACACGAGGCGGCGTTCGGTGGCCCCGGCCGCGCCGGCCGGTGCGGCAGGGGCGCCGGCGGAAGCGTCGCAGCGGTGGCGCCGCCCGTGGCCGCCTCGGCCGTCAGGGCCGTGCCGCACGTGCCGCAGAACTTCTCGCCAGGCTCGAAGGGTGCACCGCACGAGGGGCAGCCGACGGCCAGGCTCGCGCCGCACTGGACGCAGAACCGTCGCCCGGGCTTGTTCTCCGTGGCGCAGTTCGAGCAGATCACGGTTGCTGGAGGGTAGCGGAACTGGCCCGGCCGGGGGAACCGGGCATTCAGGCGCTCGTGGGGCGGACGGGCGCCTATTCGCTCGTTGACGCTCGCCCGCCCCAAAAGAAGAAGCGGGGTCCCCGTGCTGATCGCTGTCGAAGGCATCAGTGGGTGAGGAGGCGACCGCCCCCACCCGCCCCGATGACTCTCGAGCGCATCGCTGCGGAAGGTTCGTTGGGAACCGGACCGCGTGCCGGGGGCTAGACACGTCGTTAGACTCGTGGCGCATCCCAGCACCCCTAGCGGAGCGCAACCTGCCCCCCAAGCGCGCGGCTCTCCCGAGCGGCACCGTGACCTTCCTGTTCGCGGACATCGAGGGATCGACCAAGCTCGCCCACGCGCTGTCGCAGGCGGACTGGGCCGCGCTCCTGGCCCAGCACGACGCGCTGGTGGACGCCACGGTCGTCGGCCACGGAGGGGTCGTCGTCAAGCACGAGGGTGACGGCACGTTCGCGGCGTTCGCCGACGCCATGGCGGGGGCCGCCGCCGCCGTCGCCATCAGCCGGGCGATGGCTGATCAACCCTGGCCCGCCGAGGCGCGGCCCCGGCTGCGCATGGGCCTCCATGCCGCCACCGCCCAGCTGACGGCCGACCGGGCCGACTACCTGGGCCTGGATGTCCACTACGCGGCCCGCCTGACCGGCGCGGCGAACGGGGGCCAGATCCTGCTCTCCGACTCGGCCTTCGAGGGCTGGGCGGGTGTCGTCGCCGGAAGGGGCGACCATGCAGTCGGTCGGCCGGCGACGGGTGCGCGACTTCGACCAACCACTGCCCATCCATCGTCTGATCGTGCCGGGTGCGGCCGACGACGATCGACCGCTCCGCACGATCGCCGAATCGGACCTGCCGGAGGCGCTGACCACGTTCGTCGGCCGCGAGCGCGAGGTGGCGGCCGTGTCCAGCCTCCTCGAGCGCTCCAGGATGGTCACGCTCACTGGCCCTGGCGGGGCCGGCAAGACGCGCCTCGCCGTGTCCGTGGCGGCGCACGTGCGGGACCGCTTCCGCGACGGGGTGACGTTCGTGGAGCTGGCCCCCATCCGCGACGTGTCGCCTCGTGCGCGGCGTGATCGCCACGGCCGTCGGCGTGGCGGAGGTGCCGGGTCGTCCCATCACCGACGTGCTGCGTGACCACCTGGCCGACCATCAGCAACTGCTCGTGCTGGACAACCTGGAACAGCTGCTTCCGGAGGGCGCGGGCATCGCCGGCGAACTCGTGCGCGGCGCGCCCCAGGTGGCGGTGCTGGCTTCCTCGCGCGAGCCCCTGCGCGTGGCCGGGGAACAGGAGTACCCCGTCCCGCCGCTGGCCGAGACCGACGCGCGGGAGCTGTTCATGGAGCGGGCCCGGCTCGTGCGGCCCAACCTGGAGTTCTCGCGAGGCCGACGCGGCGGCGGTGGATCAGATCGTCGACCAGCTGGCGGGGCTGCCCCTGGCCATCGAGCTGGCCGCGGCGCGCATCCGTCTCTTCGCACCCGCCGCGATCCTGGAGCGGCTGGGCCGCTCGCTTGACCTGCTGTCCGGCGGCGGCGCGCGCGACCTGCCGGCCCGCCAGCAGACCCTGCGGGCCACGCTCGCCTGGAGTCACGACCTCCTGACGCCCGACGAGCAGGTGATCTTCCGCCGGCTGGCGGTCCTGGCCGACGACTGGTCGCCGGAGGTGGCCCAGGCCATCGCCGACCCGGATCGGACCCTGGGCATCGATGTCCTCGACGGCCTGGCGTCGCTGGTTGACAAGAGCCTGCTGCGGGTCATCGACGCGCCGGGCGGCGACGTGCGGTTCGCGCGCCACGCCTTCGTGCGCGAGTTCGCCCAGGAGCGGCTCGAGGCCTCCGGTGAGCGGGTCGCGCTGGAGCGACGTCACGCCGAGTACTTCGGGGCCCGGTGGGGGAGTGGGGCCCGCACCTCGCCGACGTCGGGCGCGAGCGCTACATGCGGCAGATGGACGACGCGATCCACGACCTGCGGCAGGCCATGACCTGGTCGCTCGGCCCGGGCGATCCCGACCTCGGGATGCGGATCATCGGCGCCGGCTGGCGGTGGTTCCAGGTCCGCACGCACCAGCGTGAGGGGCTGGGCTGGGCCGCCCGACTGCTCGCCGCCGACCGCGGGAGCGACCCATCCGCGCGCCTTGCGGCGCTGGCGGGGCAAGGGGGCCTGGCCTACTGGTCGGCGGACTACGTCCTGACCCGAAACGCCTATGTGGAGCGCCTGGAGATCGCCGAGACGCTGGGCGACCCGCACGGCCTGGCCGAGGCCCACTACGACCTCGCCTTCGTGGGCATGGTGGAGAAGGACCTGGGCCTCCTGCGCCGCGAGAGCGAGCTGGCGCTGGAGATGTTCGAGGCACTGGGCGACCGCACGGCCACGATCCGGGCGCGGCAGGCGGCCGTGCTGGCATACGTCCTGGCCGGCGACTACGAGACGGCGCGCGTCATGGAGCAGCAGAACCTGGCCGACTTCCGAAGCACGCAGGCCTGGTTCCGCGCCGCGGACAGCATGCTGCTGCTGGGCGCGATCCATCGCGGGGCCGGAGATCCGGTGGCTGCCCTGCGCAGTGCGCGCGAAGGGATCCGCATGCTCGGACAGCGCGTCGGCGGCACCACGCTCGGGGCGCTGGGCACGATCGCGGTCCTCCTGGCGGAGACGGGCGATGAGGCAGAGGCGGAGCGTGCGGCACGCGTGGCGGGCGCCATCCGGGCCGCCCAGGCGGAGACGGGGGAGGCGATCCCGTCCGTGTCGGTCCTCCACCTCCCCGAACCGGGCGAGGCCGTGCGGGCGCGGCTGGGTCCGGTGCGCGCCGAGCCGCTCATGGCGGAGGGCGCGAAGCTGTCGATCGAGGAAGCGATGGAGCTGGCCCTGGTGGAGTAGGGCTGGCGCCCGGGGGGCGGGCCCGCCGCCTTGGTCGGTCGTAGAGTGGGTGCCCTGCTAGCAGAGGTGCCTGGATGTCCGACTTCCCCGATGTGTACGCGGACGGCTACGCGATCAGTGCGGGCCCTTACGGCGTGACGCTGACGCTCCACCGATCCGAGCCGACCGGCGAGCCCGGCCCGCACGCGGAACCGACGCAGATCGTGGCAAGGCTGCGGTTCAACCACGCCCTCGGCAAGGCGATCGCCGACGCGCTGCTCCAGACGATGGCGGTCGCGGCGGCGCAGGCGATCCCACCGTCCACGCAACGCATCAAGAATTGAGCCCGGGCGCCGCGCCGGGATGCCGGCCGACGCGCTTCCGGGCCGACTACCGCCGCGGTGGATCCGGATCGACGGAGCGGTGGCCGTCCGCTGGCGCCGCATCGGCGGCCACGCCATCTTCGGGCGCCCGTAGCGCAGGGCGACGGCTAGTCGCGGCGCCTCATCCGGGCCGAGGCGAGCACGAGGGCCGCGCCGAGGAGGCCGACGATCACGGCGAGGATCTGGAACCAGTTCGGCCCGGGCACGCTGGAGCCACTCGTCGTCGAGGTGTTCGTCGGCGGCAGTGACTTGGCGGTGGTCGGTGCCGGGCTCGCGGTCGGCGGGGCGGCCGTCAGCGTGACAGTGGCGCTGTCCTCGTTCGAGGTCACCTCGTCAGAGGCTGACGCGGTAGCGGTGTTCGTGACGCTGCCGGCGGTGACGTCGGCCCCGGTGATCGTGTAGGTCGCGGTGCAGGTGATCGAGTCACCCACGGCCAGGCTCGCGGTCGCCGGGCAGGTCACCGTGGCCTTGTCGTCAGTGACCGTGAACGGCCCGTCGAGCGCGACGTTGCCGCTGTTCGTGAGCACGTACGTGTAGGTGATGACGTCGCCCACGACCGTGTAGGTCGTCGGATCCGCGCTCTTGGCGAGGGTCAGTCCGGGCGCCGGGACCACGGTGACCGTGTCCGTGTCCGAGGCGCTGTCGTTGCTGGCGTTCGGGTCGGTGGCCCCGCCCGGGGCGGCGACGCTGGCCGTGTTGGTCACATTGCCCGACGCTGCAGTCACGGTGACCGTAACGCTGAGCGCGTAGGGGTGGCCGGGGTCGAGTGTGGGCAGGGCGAACGTGCCGCCCTCCAGCTCGACCACCGTTGGCGGGGTGACGCACTGGCCCGGCGCCGCGGCGCAGGCGACGACGGTCTTGGTCAGGCCGGCCACCGCCGGGTCGGCCAGGATGGCCCCGGTGACCGGACTCGGGCCGTTGTTCGTGACGGTCAGCGTGTAGGTCGTCGAGCTACCGGAGACGACCGTGGTCACCCCGTCGGTCTTGGTGATCGACAGGTCGGCGACCAACAGGATGTCGGTCGGGCTGCTCGATGAGTCGTTGGCTGAGTTCAAGTCGTTGGCGTTGGCCACAGAGGCGGTGTTGGTCACGCTCGGCACGGCCGCCGGCGTCGGGATCCACCGTGACCGAGATCGGGGGAAGGCTTGCCCCCGACGCCAGGCCGCCCCCCGGTGTCACGGTGCACGTCACGAGCTGGCCAACGATCCCGCAGGTCCAGCCGGTCCCCGTGGCTGAGACCACGGTCAGGCCGGCCGGGACCGCGTCGCTCACGGTGATCAGACCGGCCAAGGTCCCGCTGCCCACGTTCTGGACGGTCAGCGTGTAGACCCCGTCCACCCCGACCGTGAAGTCGCCCACGTGCGTCTTGGTGATCGCCAGGTCCGATGCGCCCTGGGGCACGATGTACAGCTGCCCGGCCACGTCCTGGCTGGGGAAGTAGGTCCAGAGATCCAGGCCCTTCTGGTTCCCGAAGCCGTTGGCGGAGTCGTCGCCGTAGGCCCGGATGGTGGTCGAGCTGGTGTCGAAGCCGGTGTCGCTGAAATCGGGCGCCGGCGGTGGGGCGTTGCCGATGGCCAGGACCGACCCAGGGGTCCCCACGGTGGCGCCGGTCGTGGTCGTGTAGCCGCGGTCGTCGAAGAAGGCCGTGCTGCAGCTCGCGAACGGGCAGCTGCCGCCCGGCGGGTTCAGCAGCGTGATCGTGGGTCCGCCGAGGACGCTGTTCTCCGCGTCCAGCAGGGGGAAGTGGAACTCGCCCGCGTGGAGCGTGGCGCTGAAGCAGTAGCCGTCGCCGCCGTTGCCCGTCCACGACACCGGCATGAAGGCGCCGCTGTTGTCCTTGCCGTCCCAGGCGATGTTCTGGACACCGGCCGACACGACCCGCACCAGCGATCGATTCGCGGGCAGCGTGGGATCAAAGACGGCGCTCCCGCAGCCGCCCGGCGGGCCCGGGTTGGGCACGACGACGATGTCGGCGATGCCCCCGATGTTGCCGTCGAACACGATGTTGCCGCCCGTGCTGAAGACGGAGCCGGGGACGCCGCTCACAACACCGGCGGTGCCCTGGAAGGTGATCGAGTTGACGGTGGGGACGACCGGTGTCGGGACGATCGAAGACGGCAGATCCCCCGCGGGCGGCGCGAAGAAGAGCAGGCCCGTCGGCGGCGCGAGCTTGGCCCCGCCCTCGATGTTGTCCAGCGGATTGGTGGCGGCAACGAGGTCGTGGTAGAGCGGCGTCACCCCGTCCGGGTCCAGGAAGCCCACCGTGTTGCCGTAGAGGATGAAGCCGTTGGGGTCCAGGCCGCGCAGGTCGATGCGGTACTGGAAACCGTCGCTGGTCACGGCCCAGAGGGTCGACTCGACCCGGTAGGTGGGGCCGTTCCCGCCGGTGATCTGGGCCAGGTAGTCGGTGAAGACCCGGCCACTGATCGGGGTGGCCGGGTCGGCGATGGATCGGACGGTGATGTCCCACATGGAGACGCCGCTGGCCTGGGTCGCGTCGAGGGCCGGCGCGGCGATCGTGCCGGCGGTGCCGTCGACATCACTGCTGCCACCCGAGGGTCCGTAGAAGGCGACGTCGTAGACGCCCGTCGTGGCCGGCGTGTAGATGCACGGCGTGTAGCCACCGCTCGCCGGGAGCGGTCCGGCCGTCTCCTGCGCCGGGGTGGTCAGGGCGCCATTGCCGGGCTGTGCCACGGAACAGATGAAGGCGGGGGCCGGGAGCGCAACGGTCAGCGGCGCGGTGATCTGGCCGGGTGTCCAGACCACGATGTCGCCCGACCCGACACCGACGCCGCTGGAGCCCAGGGCGATCTCCTCGCCCGCCTTGGCGTAGACCTGGAACAGCGTCCGGCGTGGCAGCAGGTTGCCGTACAGGCTGGTGCGCCACTCGGTCAGCGCCCGTTCGCCGCCGTTGGACTCCAGGTTCGCGCTGCCCTCACCCAGGACGTGCGGCAAGGCAACCAGGGCGAACACGCCCACGACCAGCGGCAGGCTGATGGCGAGGCGGAGCCACAGGGGACGGGACCGTTGGTCAACCAGCCGCTTGATGCGGCCGATCGTGATGGTCACGTGCGCGCGGAGCGCGCGTAGGCGCATGGGCTGTCTCAAACGGACGCCAAGGCCTCATCACGGGCACCCGGCACCACGGGGATGGCTGCCACCGGGCGCGCTCCAGCCACCGGAACTGCGGCGAACTCTAGCACCCCGCTCTGGCGCAAACCGACCCTAACCGCACCTCAGCGCAACTGCCGCATCTCCCAAGGTGTGGGCCGAACGCCCGCCGCAGTGAGTACCACCGTGTCTGGGGCGCGCCATCGCTCCCGGTCGAGAATGTGGTCCAAGGCGCCTGACATCTGAAGGGGGACTTCGTGACACCGGCCGCGAGCACATATCCGCGGGCAAAGGTCCGCGCGTTGCGCCTCGTCATCGTCGTCCTGGCGGGCGCGGCGCTGGGGATGGGCACCTTCTCGATCGTGGGTGCTGCGACTGCGCCGCATCGAACGACGGCGGTGTACGACCCGCCGGTCCTGGCGGGGCAGGAGATCTGGGGCGCCTGCGCCGGCGGGTTCTATGCACGCCTGGGGAGCACGATCGTTCTCACGTCCAGCGGCCACTGCACCGACCCAGGGACGGTGGCATACGAGCCGGACGGCACGACCAAACGCGGCGTCTTCAGCCCACCCGCCCGCGATGCCACATGCCCGTACCCCGACCACACGTGCGCAGCATCGGATATGGACTACCTCGTGGTGGCCACCGATCGCATCCCGTGGGGCCACCTCAACGTGGTCGACCTGGGCACCGCCGGCTACCGCGTCATCGCCGCAGACACCAAGCCGCTGACCTGCGCTGACATCGCCATCGGCGACCAGGTGGAGATCGACGGCCGCGCCATCTACCGCAGCGGCACGGTCACCGACAAGGGCCAGAACCTCCATCCGGCAGACGAGGACGGCGCGTTCTTCCCCTGCATGATCGCCTCACCGATCCAGGTCGCCATCGGTGACTCGGGTGGGGCGGTGCTCGTGCGGGGCATCCCGGCCGGGGTCACGAGCCGCAGCTTCGGTGGCTCGCTCGGCTTCACGCCGCTCGCCGAGGGCCTGGCCGAGATGGGGCTGCAGCTCTGCACCACGCCCGACTGCGGCCTGACGCCGCCGGCGGCCGCGAGCAGCAGCCGAGGGTCAACAGGCCCTTAGGACACGCCGGCTGGCGCCGGTTCGCCGGACGGCCGGTCGGGCTCGACCGGGCCTTGGGTCGCCTTCTGGAGCGCACGCGTCATGTAGTCGAACAGCGGTGTGAGCTGGCCGAGCAGTTCGGCGCCCTCCCCGTAGATGGACAGGTTCGTGCCCCGGAGCACGTTCGATGCCGCCTCCACGATCTGAGGCGCCTGCTCCAGCGGCAGGATCGCCATCCGCAGGTCCTGCTGGGCCCATGACAGCAGCAGGTCCCGCTCGACCTCGAGTGCCCTGACCTGATTCTGGAGTTCGCGGACCGCTTTCTCCTCGGCGAGGATCCCGCGCTCGGTCTTGAGGCGAAGGAGCCGAACCGGAGCTTCGGCGGTCACCTTGTCGCGGTCGGCCGCGAGTTGCGCGTGCAGGCGTTCCTTGTCGAGTTCCAGGACCTGGCGGTCGGTGGCCAAGGTCTCGGTCCGCGCGCGACGCTGGCGGGCGATCTGGGCCAGTTCCAGCTCCTCATCACGCCGGAGCGATGCCTGGTCGCCGGCCAACTTCTGCTCCTGGACGCGACCCTGCGACTCCAGCTCGCGCGAGCTGGATCTGCTCCTGGGCATGCATGTTGGACTGGTCGGCCTTGAGCTTGATCTCGTTGCGGACCTCCGCCTCCAGCTGCTGGCGGAGCGTGGGGTCGACGATGAAGACCTGGGCCACCTGGGCGGCCTCGATGCGCACGCCCCATTCCCGGCTCGTGTCACCGTCGCCGTGGATCGTCGCCTGGAGGGCCGCGCTGACCACCCCGCTCAGGGTCGTCTTGCGCTGCTCGATGCACTCGACCATCGTCATGTGGGAGACCGCGTGGCGCAACTCGCCGAAGCAGACATGGGTCAGCAAGGCGGTGATCTGGGCCGTGCCCTTGCCGGTGGTGAAATCGAACATGGACGCGGCGGCTGCCGGGTCGTCCACGCGGTAGATGAAGGTGCCCTTGAAGCGCAGCGGCACGCCGTCCTTGGTCTCCTGGGTGAACTCGAAGGCGGCCTCCTGCTTGGTGCTCGGGACGAGGACGTAGATCGTGCCCGGGCGCAGGTAGACCGTGACGGCCGACCCGCGGTTCTCCAGGACGCCTCGCCGTCCGACCAGCAGATACTCGTTGGGACCCGCTCGTACGATCGCCACCTGGACCTCCTTCTAGGCCTTGCCCTGGAGCTTCATCCGCCCGACCTCGATGCCTGCCTGCTCCCGGATCTCCAATGCGCCGTCCATCCGGCCGTCGAGGATGACCATGCGGGGCGGCACGACGGCGATCTCGGCCCCGAAGGCCGCCCGGAACCGATCCGGCCAGCCACGCACGAACGCGTCCATCCGTCCGGCCAGCACGTCCCGTCCGGTGGGGGCCCCGATGACCAGGAATTCGTCGCCACCGTCGCGCACGACGAGGCTGTCGGGGATGGCGCGCAGCGCCTCGGACAGGACGGCCAGCACCTGGTCCCCCGACTCCTGCCCGTAGGTCTTGTTCCAGTCGCCGAACCCGACCAGGTCGATGAAGGCGACCTCGACGTGCGCCTGGCCCAGGTTCTCCAGCTCGGCGGCGACGCGGGCCAGGTCCTGGTAGAAGGCGAACAGCGGCATCTGCGTCTTCCGGTCGCGCTGCCACTTGGCCAGGCGCGGCCAGCGGAAACGCGCGGCGAATGGCGTATCGATCGCCCGCAGCCAGCGACAGACCTCGGCGGTGAGCCAGGGCGTCTCTGGGTCGAGGGCACGCCACCAGCCGGCCGGCTCCTGGTGCTGGGCGAAGAAGCGCACGACCGGCTCGGGGTCGAAGCTGGGGTCGAGGTGGCTCAGGAGGTCGGCCACCGCCAGCGTGGTCAGGACGTCTGAGGGCTGGTCGGGGTCGCCCCAGCCGCCGTCCGGATGCTGTTCGTCGGCGGCGAAGCCGATCAGGTGCGGCAGGAGCGTCGGATAGATGCCGAGCGTCCAGAGCGCGCCGGCGAGGTGGGCGGAAGCGGAGCGGAGCGGCGCCTCGAAGAAGGGGAACCGCACGCCGCGCACGATGCCGCCCTCTCGCCGCGCCCGGGTCGCGTAGCGCGTGGCGGTGGCGATGGCCAGCGGGTCAAGTCGCTCGAGTGCGCGTGGGTGACGTGTCAGCTGCCAGAGCGCGAACGTATCGCGCCACGGATCGGCCGCCCCCACGAACGCGGCGAAGTCGTCCTCCATGAGCGGCAGGGCCTCGTCGCGCAGCCGGACGGCCTCGCTGGCCAGGGCCGGTTCGTCGGCGGCGATCTCCTCCAGGAACTCGAGCGTCTCCGTCAGCACGATCGGCAGCAGGAGGCGCTCCGAGAACCCGGTCGGGTTCGTGCTCGAGGTCGCCGTTCTCGCGGGGCCGCCACAGGGTGCGTTCCTGGGCCTCGTTGCGAGCCCACGTCCGCCGCTGCGTCGGGTAGCCGTCCCACACGACGTCCCATCGGAAACGGCGCTCACTGCGCGTGCCCCCGGGCGCCTGGGTCGGCCACCAGCGCAGGATGGCGCTCCGATCGCGCCGGCTTCCGTGGGCGGCATCCAGGTAGCGCAGCGTCGCTGGCAGGAGAGGGTCCTCGATCGATCCGGCGTCCATCGCATGCTGGGCCAGGGCCCGCTCGGCCCGCTCCAGGATCCGTTCCCGATCCTGCATGTCAGCTCTCCTCGTCGTCCACGTAGATGCCGCCACCCGATCGCTGGGCTCGGTGAAGTGCCAGCGTCGCCCGTCCCAGCAGGGGCTCGGCGGCGGAAGCCCCGTTTCCGGGGCCGCGCCGCTCGCCGCTTCCGAAGGCCACCCCGAGTGACGCGCCGATATCGAGGGTGCCGGCCCCGGACGACTGCATGGGCCGCGTGATCTCGCGGTGGATCCGACCGGCGATGCGCTGCGCGGCTGCCCCGTCCGGCACGTCGAGCAGCAGGACGACGAAGTCGTCCTTGGCCAGGCGGGCGGCCAGGTCGAAGGTCCGGATGGACCCGCGGATCCGCCGACCGACCCGCCGCAGGACCTCGTCCCCGACGTCATGACCGTACCGGTCATTGATCCGACGGAACTCGTTGAGGTCGATCCGGATGATGGCCACCCGCGCTCTTCCGTCGACGCCCGGCCCGGCCCATGGCGTCCTCCAGCCGCTGACCGAACGTCTCCGCGTTCAGGAGGCCGGTCATGGCGTCGCGGGTCAGGCTCTGCTCTGCGGAGTCAGCGCCGTAGGCGCGCCAGATGGCGACGATGGCGATGACACCGACGATCGGGGCCCACCACCCGACGGCAAGGTACACGACCACCATGAGCCAGGCCACGACCGCCTCGGCGGCCATCGTCGCCCGGTAGCCCAGGCCGAACTCGGCCGCGACCTCCCGGAACGACCGCCCGGACCGCAAGGCGAGGGACTCGACCGCCAGCGCGCCGCCCAACAGCACCACGATCCCCGCCGCCAGCAGCGCCGCGATGAGGTATTGCGCGGCCGGGCTGAACGACACCAGGGTCTGCAGCCAGCCGCCAAGGTCGAGCCACACCAGGCCGGCGACGACGGCCGGGAGGGTGGCCATGGCGTGGTTGGCCAGCACGCCATACCAGGGCGCGCGCAGCTCGCGCAGTTCGAAGCTGCCGACCATGGCGACCCATCCGCCCGCCACGGGTCCGCCAAGGACGGTCGCCGCGACCACGAAGGGCAGGTCCAGGGTCACGACCCCACCCTCCGGACGCTGCACGAAGAGGGCCGAACCGGCCAGGGCCAGCACGACCCAGAAGGCCACGCCCAGGACGTCGTTGAGCTCAGGGCCAAGCCGGGGGATGTCGATGCCGACTGCGGTTTCGAGCGGCAGGGCCAGCGTCACCAGGACGAGGGCGCCGAATCCGAGGACGATCTGGAAGGCCGTGTAGACGCGGAGGTTGCGCGTCACGCGTCACGCCCGCGCGGGGCATGTCCAGGTACGACCGCTGGGATGATCGTCATCGACCGGCTTCCCCACTTCCGCCGAGAGGCACTTCTCGTGGGCCGGAACCGATACGGTCACGGCCTCCGAGCGCACCTCGGCCTGGCCGGTGCGTTGGCCGAAGCGCGTTGCTTCAGCTCAACCACCGACGAATCGTCTCGAGACGGGTGGGGCGCGTCCCTGTGACCAAAGTACTAACGAGGGGCTAGTACTGGCCCCCACGGTCCGGCGGCGGATGCTCGTGCGGCCGACAAAGCCCGAACCCCCCGCGCCGATGCGGTCGAACTCATCAGTGGGCGTGCGGATCGGGGGCCAGTGCCGGCCACGGTCGCTTGCTTCACAGGCAAGGCATTTCTTGCCCTGGAGGCAAGCAAGAAACGCCCATGCGTGACCGAGGCCTGGGTCGGCGCGAAATGTCTCGTCGGTCCCTGCCCTGGGCGTGAGTCAACCGTGCATATCGGAGCCAGGGTGCATAAGGCCGTGCCCATGACACCCGCTGATGGTTCGATCGAGCGCTTTCAGGGCCCACAGAGCCGATCGGGCCTTTGTCCCGGTTCCTTCCTTGCCTGGTAGGGGGCTCTCGTCGCTCAACGATCAGGTCTGAGAGTGCGCGACTCCAGCAGCGCTGGCCGGGGCGTGCCATCGCTCGCCGGCCGGGACGAGTGAGTCGGCCGCCCCGGGGCCCCAGGTGCCACGCCGGTAGGAGATCGGGGCCTCCGGCAGGTCCAGGATCGGGTCGACGATGCGCCACGCGGCCTCGACCGTGTCCTCGCGCGCGAACAGCATCTGGTCACCCATGGCGGCGTCCCCGATGAGGCGTTGGTAGGGCGGCCGCTCCGTGCCGCTCTGGTGGCTGGCGTAGAGCTCGACCTGCTCGCCGACCATCCGTTCCCCGGGCTGCTTGGCCCGCGCGCCGAGCGAGATCGACATGTCCGGGCTCAGCCGGAAGCGGAGGTAGTTGGCGTCGCTCGGGGCGACCTCGTCGAACATGTCGACCGGTGGACGCTTGAGCTCGACCAGCACCTCCGTCGCGGTCACCGGCAGGCGCTTGCCGGTCCGCACGATGAAGGGGACACCGGCCCAGCGCCAGGTGTTCACCCGCAGGCGCACCGCCGCGTAGGTCTCCACCGTGGAGCGCGGTGCGACACCCTCGACGCGCTGGTACCCGGCGTATTGACCGCGCACGACGTCCTGGGGCCGGAGCGACAGGATCGAGTCCAGGACCTTGAACTTCTCGTTGCGCACCGCTTCCGCCGTGTGGCCGGCGGGCGGCTCCATGGCCACGATGCTCAGCGTCTGGAGGAGGTGGTTCTGGAGCACATCTCGGATCGCCCCGACCTCGTCGTAGAAGGCCCCTCGGTCGGCCACATCGAAGGCCTCGGCCATGGTGATCTGGACGGACGCCACGTGGTCGGCGTTCCAGATCGGCTCCAGGAAGCGGTTGGCGAAGCGGAAGTAGATCAGGTTCTGGACCGCCTCCTTGCCCAGGAAGTGGTCGATGCGGAAGATGTGCGCCTCATCGAAGACGCGATGGAGCGTGTCGTTGAGCTGCCGCGCCCCCGCCAGGTCGCGCCCGAACGGCTTCTCCACGATGACCCGCCCCCCGGCGGCACAGCCCGACTCGCCGAGCAGCGGGATGACCGTGCCGAACAGCGTCGGCGGGATGGCCAGGTAGTGGAGGGGATGCGCCGCCTGGCCGAGCTCGGCGCGAAGCCGGCGGAACGTGTCGGGATCGTCGTCCGAGCCGGCGATGAAGCGCAGCTGCTGCTGGAGGTGCCGCAGCACCGCTCGATCGACGGGGCCCTGCGCCTCCAGGCTCTGGCGGGCGCGCTCACGCAGGCTGGCGAGATCGCCGTGGCGGGCGATGCCGATGATGGGCATGGTCCAGCCAGCGTCGCGGACGAGGCCGGCCAGGGCCGGGAAGATCTGCTTGAACGCCAGGTCACCGGTCGCGCCGAAGAAGACGAACGCGTCCGCATGGGCGGCTTGATCACCGCTGCCGGCCACACCACGGCTGGCCATCGCCCGCTCCTTTCACCGTGCTGATCAGGCTAGCGCCATTGTCAGGCCTGGGCCCGGGTGTAGGCTGCCACCGTGGTCACAACGGCCATCCAGAGATCGCGCCGAAGGACCACGCCGGCGGACGGCCGCGTCCGCCTGCTGGTGGTCGACGACCACGAGGTCGTCCGCCAGGGCCTCGTGGCGATCCTGGGCCGGCGCACGGCTTTCGAGGTCGTGGGCGAGGCTGGTACCGCGGCAGACGCAGTCGCCCAGGCGCGGCGGGTGCGGCCGGACCTCGTGCTCATGGATGTGCGCCTGCCCGACGGCTCCGGTGTGGAGGCCTGCCGCGAGATCCTCGCCGAATCGCCGGCTACCCGCGTGGTGATGCTTACCGGCACCCTGGACGAAGCGGCGGTCATGGCCGCCATCCTCGCCGGGGCCCGCGGCTACCTGCTGAAGCAGGTTCGCGCGCGTGACCTGATCGCCGGCCTCGAGGCGGTGGCCCGCGGCGAGTCCCTGCTTGACCCAGGAGTCACGCAGCACGTCCTGGCGCGCATCCGGCATCTCGCCGCGGACGGCCAGGCCGAGGGCCTCGGCGAGTTGACCGCGCAGGAGCGCCGCATCCTTGTGCTGGTGGCCGAGGGTCAGACGAACCGCGGCATCGCGGCGGCGATGTTCCTGTCCGAGAAGACGGTCAAGAACTACGTCAGTGCGATCCTCTCCAAGCTCAATCTCGTGCGCCGCGCCCAGGCCGCGGCCCTCGTCGCGAAGCACCCACCACCGAGCTCGCCCGACTGAGGCGGCGCAGCTAGCCGAACTGGCCCAGCCACTCGGTCTGCGGTCCGGCGCAGCCCAGGGGCGGTCGTTATCATCGACACGTTCCCAGGTGAAGGCAGGGCAGAAGCGGCCAGGCATGCCCTGAGAGAGGAAGATCAGATCGCCCCAGCCCTCCGCGACCCGTTCGGTCGCGATCGCCGGCGGGTTCGCCCGCACCGCCAGGCTCGAAGAGCCGATCCTCGCGGAGCTCTTCAGTGTCGAGCGGCTGGAGCAGCACGCGCAGACCCTTGCCGTCGCCCAGTCGGTCACCGACGCGCCCCGTCGAGGGCACGCCGTCAGGACCCCGCATCGCCGAGAATGGGCGCGTCCTGCTCGGCGTCGTACCGCGCCCTGGCCCGTGCGATCAAGGACGAGCGTGCGATCACGCCGGCCGCCGAATGGCTCGTCGACAACTTCCACGTCGTCGACGAGCAACTCCGCGAGATCCGCGACGACCTGCCCCCGGACTACTACCGCGAGCTCCCCAAGCTGGCCGGGGGCCATCTCGCAGGCTACCCGCGGGTCCTCGGTCTCGCCTGGGCCTACATCGCGCACACGGACAGCCGCGTCGACCCGGAGAGCCTGCGGCGCATCGTGCGCGCCTACCAGGGGGTGCAACCGCTGACGATCGGCGAGCTGTGGGCGATCGCGATCAGCCTGCGGATCCTGCTGGTCGAGAACCTCCGGCGCCTGGCCGAGCAGATCGTGCGCAGCCGGGCGGCGCGGCAGGAGGCGGACGAGCTCGCCGACGGCCTGCTCGGCCTGGGCACGGACAGCCCGGAGGTGGCGGCGGCCTCGCTGCGTCGGCTTTCGCGCGCAGCGCTTCCGTCGGCGGCCGGGGTCCAGCTCTTCCAGCGCCTGCGCGATCAGGACCCTGCGGTCACCCCCGCCCTCGGCAGGCTGGAGGAGCTCCTCGCGGCCGAAGGGACGAGCGCCGAAGAGCTGGTCCGCCGCGAGCACCAGCGCCAGGCGACGATGAACGTGACGGTCCGCAACGTCATCACGAGCATGCGCCTCATCTCCTGGTTCGACTGGGCCCAGTTCGTCGAAAGCGTCAGCCTGGTCGACGAGGTCCTTCGGGCACGAAGTCCGTTCGCCGACATGGACTTCGCGACTCGCGATCGCTACCGGCATGCCGTCGAAGAGCTGGCGCGGCGTTCGGGCCAGACCGAGGTCGAGGTGGCCCGGACGGCCGTGGCGATGGCGGACGCCACGCCCTCGGCTGGCGACGTCCAGGCGTCCCTCGGCGATCGACGCGGAGACCCCGGCTACTACCTGATCTCCGACGGCCGCCTGGCGTTCGAGCACGCGCTCCACGTTCGGGTGCCGTTGGCGGATCGGCTGCGGCGCGCCTATGTCCAGAACGCCGCGCGTCGCTACCTCGCGACGTTGACGCTGGTCACGGCCCTCATCCTCGCCGCGCCGCTCCTCCTGTCCGCGAATGGAGGCATCGCGGCTGCCAGCCTCCTCGTCGTCGCGATCCTCGCGCTCGGCCCGGCCTCCGACCTCGCGCTGGCCCTCGTCAACCGGGAGGTCACCTGGATGCTGGGCCCGACACCGCTGCCCCGGCTCGATCTTGACGACGGCGTGCCGACCCGGCTGCGGACCCTCGTCGTCGTACCGACGCTCCTCACCAGCGAGGCGGATGTCGAGGCCCAGGTCGGCGGCCTGGAGGTCCACTACCTGGGAAACCGCGAGGGCGATCTTCGCTTCGCCCTGCTGTCGGACTGGCTCGACGCCCCGACCGAGCATGTCCCCGGCGACGACGAGCTCCTCGCGGCGGCAGCGACGGCCATCGACCGGCTCAACGAGCGCCACGGCGAGGCGCCGGGCGGAGGCGCCCGGTTCCTGCTCTTCCACCGAAAGCGCCGCTGGAACGAGGCCGAGGGCTGCTGGATGGGCTGGGAGCGCAAGCGCGGCAAGCTCGACGAGCTGAATGCCCTCCTGCGCGGCTCGACGACGACCAGCATCCTGACGCCCGGGCGGACCGCGTCGACCGTGCCGCACGGACGTGCGCTACGTGGTCACGCTCGATGCCGACACGCGGCTGCCTCGCGGGGCGGTGGGGCGCCTCGTGGGGACGATGGCCCACCCGCTCAACCAGCCGACCTTCGATGCGCGGGCCGGCCGGGTGACCCACGGCTACGGCCTGCTCCAGCCACGGATCACCGCAACGCTGCCGGCCGAACACGAGGCCTCGATCTTCCAGCGGATCTTCACCGGATCGGCCGGGATCGACCCGTACGCCTCCGCCGTCTCCGACGTCTACCAGGACCTGTTCGGCGAGGGGAGCTTCACCGGCAAGGGGATCTACGACCTCGACGCCTTCGAGCGCGGCGATGGCCGACCGGGTACCCGAGAACGCGCTCCTGAGCCATGACCTGTTCGAGGGCGTCTTCGCCCGGGCCGGGCTGGTCACCGATATCGAGCTCTTCGACGAATTCCCGTCGCACTACCTGGTCGCGGCGGCCCGCCAGCACCGCTGGGCGCGGGGCGACTGGCAGCTCCTGCCCTGGATCCTCGGCCGGGCCCGCGACGCGACGGGCCAGCGAGGCCGGATCTCCATCCCCGGCATCGCCCGCTGGAAGATGGTCGACAACCTGCGCCGGACGCATGTCGGCTCCCTTGACGCTGGCCACGCTCGCTGGCGGCCTGGACGCTACCCGTCGGTCTCGGCCGGCCTGTGGACCGCGTTCGTCCTGGTGGCGCTGGTCGTCCCGCCTGGCGCTGCCCGTGCTGGCGGGCCTGCTGCCGCGGCGGCGGGGCATCTCCAAGCGCAGCCACCTGCGAGCCGTGGGCGCGGACGTCGCCCTCGCCGCGGCCCAGTGGCGCTCGGCATCACGTTCCTCGCCCACCAGGCCTGGCTGATGATCGACGCGATCCTGCGCACCCTGGCACGGCTCTATGTCACGCGGCGAAACCTGCTCGAATGGATGACCGCCGCCCAGGCCAAGGCCAGTCACGACCTCGACCTGGCGGGGTTCTACCGGCAGATGGCGGGCGGCGTCGGCGATCGCGGTCGCCATCGCTGTCCTTGTCCTCGTCGTGAAGCCGGGCGCGGGCTGGATCGCCGCGCCGTTCGTCGTCCTGTGGCTGCTCTCGCCCGCCGTGGCCCGCTGGGTCAGCCTGCCGCCCGCCGAATCCGCCGCCCAACAGCTCTCGGCCGCCGATGTCGGGGCCCTCCGCCTGACCGCTCGCCGGACCTGGCGCTTCTTCGAGACCTTCGTCGGTCCGGAGGACCATGCGCTGCCGCCCGACAACTTCCAGGACGATCCCGCGCCGGTCGTCGCGCATCGCACCTCGCCGACGAACATCGGGATGTACCTGCTGGCGACCGTGACGGCTCGCGACTTCGGTTGGATCGGGACGCTCGAGATGGTGGAGCGCCTCGAGGCGACGCTCGCGACGATCGGCGACCTCGAACGGTTCCGCGGGCACCTGTACAACTGGTACGACACGCGCGACCTGCACCCGCTCGAGCCGACGTACGTGTCGTCGGTCGACAGCGGCAATCTTGCCGGTCACCTGCTGGCGCTGTCCAACGCCTGCCGCCAGATGATCGACCAGCCGCTCCCGGTCGCGGCGGCGGTCGCCGGGATCGGCGACGCCCTCGCGCTTGACCCGCGACGCTGCCGGCGCGATCGGCGACGAGCGACAGAAGCCAGACGCTCACCCGACGGCACCTCGACGACGCCCTGAAGCTGCCCGCCGGGGCTGGCGTCGTCATGCCCCGGCGACGCCCGCGGCCTGGGCGGCCGCGTCTGAGCGAGCTCTCGGTGCAGGCCCTGACGCTTGTCGGACGTGGCCGCGGCTTTCACCGCCGAGCGAGGGGACGATGCGGCAGGGCGAGCTCGTGACCTGGGCCGAGGCGACTCGGCGGGCCGTGAGCAGCCACGCGCGGGACCTCGTGCTGTTGCGACCTCTTCCGCCGGCGGGACGGCCTTCCCGACGACTCGCCGAGCTGGCCGATCGCACCGGACGCCGACGGCCGGCGGCGGACCGCCGGCCGCGGCATCGCTTGTCGCGACGACTCCAGGCGATCGCCGACCGAGGCCCAGCAGCTCTTCCGGGAGACGGACTTCAGCTTCCTGTTCGACCCGACCCGCAAGCTCTTCTCGATCGGGTTTCGGGTCCGCGACGGCACGCTGGATCCGAGCTACTACGACCTCCTCGCCTCCGAGGCCCGCCTGGCCAGCTTCCTGGCGATCGCCAAGGGCGATGTCGCCCCGGACCACTGGTTCCGGCTCGGCCGCGCGCTGACGCCCGTCGGTCGCGGCTCGGCCCTGATCTCGTGGTCCGGGTCCATGTTCGAGTACCTGATGCCCGCCCTCGTGATGCGCGCACCGGCCCGCAGCCTGCTCGACCAGACCTACCGGCTCGTCGTGGCCCGCCAGATGAGCTACGCCGCCGACGCTCGGCGTGCCCTGGGGCATCTCCGAGTCGGCATTCAACGCGCGTGACCTCGAGCAGACCTACCAGTACTCGAGCTTCGGCGTGCCCGGCCTCGGCCTGAAGCGGGGCCTGAGCGAGGACGTCGTCGTGGCCCCGTACGCCACGGCGCTCGGCGGCATGATCCGAGCCCGAGGCCGCGGTCCGGAACTTCGCCCGGCTGAGCAAGGCCGGGGCGAGCGGACGGTACGGCTTTCGAGAGGCGCTCGACTACACGGCGCGCCGGCTCCCCGAGGGGGCCTCGGTCGCGATCGTGAACAGCTACATGGCGCATCACCAGGGCATGGCGCTGGTGGCCCTCGGCAACGTCCTCCACGACCGCGCCATGGTCGGAGCGCTTCCATGCCGACCCGATCGTCGAGGCGACGGAGCTGCTGCTCCAGGAGCGGATGCCGCGCGATGTGCTCGTGGCGCGGCCGCGCGCCGAAGAGGTGAAGAGCGCCGCCGACGTGCGCGATCTCGTGCCGCCGGTCCTCCGTCGTTTCACCTCGCCTCACGACGCGATCCCGCGGACGCACCTGCTGTCGAACGGGCGCTACGCGGTCATGGTGACCGCCGCGGGATCCGGCTACAGCCGCTGGCGCGACGTGGCCGTGACCCGCTGGCGCGAGGACGTGACGCGCGACCCGTGGGGTAGCTATCTCTTCCTGCGCGACGTCCACAGCGGCGCCGTGTGGTCGGCGGGTCACCAGCCCAGCGGCGCGGAAGCCGACAGCTACGAGGTCACCTACGCGGAGGATCACGCCGAGTTCTCCCGTCGCGACGGCTCGATCGCGACCGGCCTGACCATCGTCGTGTCGGCGGAGCACGACGCGGAGATCCGCCGCGTATCGCTGACGAATCTCGGCTCGCGCGGTCGTGAGATCGAGCTGACCTCGTACGCCGAGATCGTCCTCGCGCCGCAGGCGGCCGACGTCGCTCACCCGGCCTTCCAGAACCTGTTCGTGCAGACCGAGTTCGTCCCGGATATCGGCGCCCTCCTGGCGACCCGCCGTCCAAGATCCAGCGACGAGCAGCCGATCTGGGCCGCGCATGTCGCGGCGGTCGAGGAGGAGACCAGCGGCGTCGATCCAGTACGAGACGGATCGCGCCCGCTTCCTCGGCCGAGGCCGGTCGGTCCGCTCGCCGGTCTCGGTCATCGATGGGCGTCCACTCTCGAACACGGTCGGCTCGGTGCTGGATCCGATCTTCAGCCTCCGCTGCCGGGTCCGGCTCGCGCCCGGCGCGACCGCCCACGTGATCTTCTCCACGGTCGTCGCCGAGTCACGCGAGGAGGTCCTGGACCTGGCCGACAAGTACCGCGAGGCGGCCACCTTCGAACGGGCGGCGACCCTGGCCTGGACGCAGGCGCAGGTCCAGCTCCATCACCTGGGCATCGAGACCGACGAGGCCCACCTCTTCCAGCGCCTGGCCAACCGGATCCTCTACTCGGACCCGTCGCTGCGGCCGTCGGCGGGCCTGCTGGCGCGCAACGAGCAGGGGGCGCCCGGCCTATGGGCTCACGGCATCTCCGGCGACCTGCCGATCGTCCTGGTGCGGATCGACGAAGCCGAGGACCTCGACATCGTCCGGCAGCTGCTCCGCGCGCACGAGTACTGGCGCCTGAAGCTCCTCGACGTCGACCTCGTGATCCTGAACGAGCACGGCGCCACCTATGCCCAGGACCTCCACGATTCGCTCGAAGCGCTGGTACGGACGAGCCAGTCCACCCTGGTCCACGACGGCCATCCGCGCCACGGCGGGGTGTACATCCTGCGCGGCGATCAGCTCTCCACCGAGGACCGCACGCTCCTCCAGGCAGCGGCCCGGGCCGTCCTGCTGAGCCGCCGGGGCAGCCTGGCCGATCAGGTCATCCGCCTGGAGCGTCCCGAGACGATCGCTCCGCCGGCGCCGCCGCTCGGTTCGCGGCAGACCACCAGCGACGGGGCCGCGCCCCGTCCGGAGCTGGAGTTCTTCAACGGGCTCGGTGGCTTCGCCGCTGATGGCCGGGAGTACGTCACCATCCTGGGCCCGGGCCAATCCACCCCGGCGCCCTGGTTGAACGTGATCGCCAACCCCTCGTTCGGATTCCAGGTCTCCGAGTCCGGGTCGGGCTACACCTGGTCCGGGAACAGCCGCGAGAACCAGCTCACCCCATGGTCCAACGACCCGGTCAGCGACCCGGTGAGCGAGGCGATCTACGTCCGCGACGACGACAGCGGCGACCTGTGGGGTCCGACGGCCCAGCCGATCCGCTGCGAGGAATCGACGTACGTCGCCCGTCACGGCGCGGGCTACAGCCGGTTCGAGCACGTCCACGACGGCATCGGGCTCGACCTGGTCCAGTTCGTTCCGCTCGATGACCCGTTGAAGGTCTCAGTGCTGACCATCGAGAACCGATCCGGCCGCTCCAGGCGCCTGTCCGTGACCGCCTACGCCGAGTGGGCGCTGGGCACCTCGCGCGGCGCCAGCGCACCCGGGATCATCACCGCGCTGGAGCCGGAGACGCGGGCGCTCCTGGTGCGCAACCCGTGGAACACCGAGTTCGGCGGGCGGGTCGCCTTCCTCGACCTCGGCGGGCGGCAGACGGCCTGGACGGCCGATCGGACCGAATTCCTCGGCCGCAACGGCGCTCCGGACCGGCCCGCCGGCCTGGACCGCGGGACACCGGCTGCAGGGAACCGCCGGCGCCGGCCTGGATCCGTGCGCCGCCCTCCAGACGAGCTTCGAGCTCGCCCAACGGAGCGCTGACCCAGGTCCTGGTGCTGCTCGGCGAGGCGGACGGGGCCACGCGGCGGCCGACCTCGTCCGACGCGGGCGAACGGCCGACCACCGAGACCCTCCTGCGCGACGTGGCGAACTACTGGGACGATACCCAAGGCACCGTCCAGGTCCGGACCCCCGACCGCTCGATGGACATCATGCTCAACCGCTGGCTCATCTACCAGACGCTGGCGTGCCGGCTATGGGCAAGGACCGCGTTCTACCAGGCCGGCGGCGCCTACGGGTTCCGCGACCAGCTCCAGGACGTCATCGCCCTGGTGACGTCGAGGCGCGAGCTCGCCCGGGAGCACCTCCTGCGCGCGGCGGCACATCAGTTCGTCGAGGGGGACGTCCAGCACTGGTGGCATCCGCCGTCGGGTCGGGGCGTCCGAACCAGGATCTCGGACGATCGCCTGTGGCTTCCGTACGCGGTCGCGCGCTACCTCGAGGTCACGGGCGATACGGCGGTCCTCGACGAGACCGTCCCGTACCTCGAGGGACCGGTACTGCGGCCGGACCAGACGGACGCCTACTTCCAGCCGGAACGTTCGGCGGCTACGGCGTCGCTGTTCGACCACTGTGCGGCGGCTCTCGACCGTAGCCTCGCGCTGGGCGCGCACGGGCTGCCGCTCATCGGGTCGGGCGACTGGAACGACGGCATGAACCGGGTCGGTCAAGAGGGCCGGGGCGAGAGCGTCTGGCTGGGCTGGTTCCTGCATACCGCTCTGGCCGCCTTCGCGTCGATCGCGGACGCCCATGGTGAGCGTCCTCGCGCGGAGCGCTGGCGAACCCACATGAAGGCGCTCCGGCGGGCGCTCGAGCGGCGACGGCTGGGACGGCGACTGGTACCGCCGAGCCTTCTTCGACGACGGCACCCCGCTCGGCTCCGCCGTCAACGCCGAGTGCCGGATCGACTCGATCGCCCAATCGTGGAGCGTCCTGTCGGGCGCCGCCAACCCGCTCCGCGCGGAGCAGGCGATGGCCGCGGTCGAGCAATACCTTGTCCGGCGCGGTGACGGTCTCGTCCTGCTGTTCACCCCGCCGTTCGACCATTCCGACCTCGATCCAGGCTACGTCAAGGGGTATCTGCCGGGCATCCGGGAGAACGGCGGCCAGTACACCCATGGGGCCATCTGGTCGATCATCGCCTTCGCCGCGCTGGGCGACGGCGACAAGGCGGGCGAGCTGTTCTCCATCCTGAACCCGATCAACCATGCCAGCACCCGCGCCGCGGTCCATCGCTACAAGGTGGAGCCGTACGTCATGGCGGCTGACGTCTACGCGGAGCCGCCACACGTCGGCCGCGGCGGTTGGACGTGGTACACGGGGTCGGCGGGCTGGATGTACCAGGCCGGCCTCGAGTGGATCCTGGGGTTCCGGTTGCGCGGCACGACGCTCGTGCTCGACCCCTGCATCCCCCGGGCCTGGCCGAGTTACCGGATCGATTTCCGCTACCACTCCGCCCGATACCAGATCGTCGTGGAGAACCCGCAGGGGGTGAGCCGCGGCGTGGCCTCGTCGGAGCTCGACGGACAGCCTCTGGCGGGCGGCGGCGCCGCGATCCCGCTCGCCGACGACGGCGCCACGCACCAGGTTCGGGTCGTCCTCGGCTGAGGTACGACGGGCACCCATGACGGGCCGTTCGGCCCCCCACGAGAGGCTCGCCAACCCTCGACGCGGACGGCCGCGGATCGGATGCTGACGGGTGAGCGGTAGGGATGGAGGTTGTGCGATGCGGGCCCTCATGATCTACGACTCTCGGTACGGCAACACCGAGCAAGTCGCCCGCGCGATCACGGGCGGCCTCCGGACGGCCATGGAAGTCGACGTCCGGCGGGCATCAGGTATCGGGGATGCCCTGACCGGTCCACCACCGGACCTCCTGCTGGTCGGCGGCCCCACCCAACTGCACGGCCTGAGCGCGACCCTACGCGGCTGCCTCCAGGCGCTGCCGCGCGAGGCGCTTGCCGGCGTTCCCGTGGCGACGTTCGACACGCGGTACCGGATGTCAGCCCTCGTGAGCGGCTCGGCGGCGCGCCAAGCGGCCGGCCGACTACGCGAGGCCGGCTGCCACCTGGTCGTCGAGCCGGAGAGCTTCTTCATCGACCAGGACCGGCCGCCCGAGGGCGTGAAACGACGGCGCGAGCTGGAGCACCCGGAGACGGGTGAGCTCGACCGGGCCGCCGCATGGGGACGCCAGCTCGCTCGCCAGCCGGCGAACGGAGAGGCACGATGACCGGGAGCGACATCCTGCGCGAGCAGCTCCTGGCGTTCATCGACGGGCGCGGCGCGCACATGCCGTTCGAGGCCGCGGTGGCCGACTTCCCGGCCGAGGCGATCAACCGGTTCCCTCCCAACGTGCCCTACACGCCGTGGCACCTGCTGGAGCACGTCCGCCGCTCCCAGCGCGACATCCTCGACTACATCCGTGACCGCGCGTACCTGGCCCCCGCCTGGCCCGAGTCGTACTGGCCGAGCCACGACGAGACCGCGACGCCCGAACGGTTCGCCGCCACCATCGAGGGCTTCCTGTCGGACCGCTCGGCCCTCCACGAGCTCGTCGCGGACCCCGCCACCGACCTCCTCGCGCCGATCCCGGGCACACCCGGGCACACCGTCCTGCGGGAGGTCCGCCTGTGCGGCGACCACACCGCCTACCACGTGGGCGAATTCGCCATCCTGCGCCAGGTCATGGACACCTGGCCGGCGGGGCGAAGTCTGTAGTGGTAGGCATGTCAGTCAGCGCCGCCCCCGTCTCGAACGATGAGGCCAGTGCGGCTCATCGCGCCCTGGGGGTTCCTCGTGCTGCACGCCGACCTGGCGGATCACGCCGGACCGGGTTGCCTGCTCGTCGCTTTGCGTGCGCACCCCACCCTGGCCCACTACGATCCCGAGACGGTCCGCGCCTGGCGCTCGGTCGGCCGGACGGGGTCAGGTGTGGCTGCTCGACCGCACGGCCGAACCGGGCGGACCGATACCCCTTTGCCTGGGGCGAGATCCGCATCGAGGACCGCCTGCGCGTCGAGAACAGCTGGGCCGTCTTCGGCGGCACCCTCGAGATCACGGCCCTGGCAGATGACGGCCGCCTCGTCGTGCTGCGCTCGGACGCGCCGATGCTGCGGGCGGGTGGCCACAGCCAGGGCCTCGATGCGCTGGCCGACGCCGCCCTGGCCTTCTTCGGCCGGCTGCGCTCCCGGCTGCTGACCGACGCCGCGCTCGAAGCGGCCTACGCCGCCGCTGCGCCGCACGCCGTCGAGGCGGCCTTCCTCGAAGACGTCCGCGAGCGCACCAGCAACGACGACGAACGCCAGCTGGTGCGTGCCGAGTGGGCCCGCCTCGAAGCGCTCGAACCGGCGGCCACCGCAGCCGGCCAGGCCCTCCACGTGGCGGCCCACGTCAGCCCCCCGGCCCGACGCGCCGGGCCACAGGGCTAGCCACGAGGCATGCGGCGGAGGTCAGGCACCATGAGGTGGAGGTTCCGGCCATGGAGGTGACGTTCCATCCTTTCGATCCCGACCTCGCCCAGCAGTTCGCCGCCGCCTGGCGGCGCCATCCTGGCGACGCGGCGGCGATCACGGCTGACCTGCACGCCCAGTATCCGGAGGCGTCGATCGGCGCAGGGGCCGAGGAGGGCTGGCATGTGTACCGCGAGTTCGCCGATGGCGTGCGCGCCGGTGGTCCAGATAGCCCGACCCAGGCCCCGGTCGACAAGGCACGCACGTCCCCGCAGAGGCGCCATCGCGCATAGGGCGCCGGGCGAATGCCGGTGGCACGTTCCCGCCGCGATCCGCCCGCTAGGCCTTGCCCCGCCGGTCGAGGCGATGGCGCGTGGTCTCCTCGATGCGACCGTGCTCGGCGGCCGCGGGGTGTTCCACCAGGGCGATCAGGCGGGTCGTCATGAACCGCCCGGTCCGCACAGGCTGGCCGGTGCGCGTCACCTCTCGCACCTCCACGACACCGCGTGTCGTCACGACCTCGATGCGGCGACCGGCGCGCGTGGCGACGATGTCGAAGGTCTGCGTGCCCTGGCCGGTGTCGACTACCGCCTCGACCCGATCGCCTTTCATGCGTCGAACGATACAGGGTCCATCCGCCTCCACTCAGTGGTGCCGCTGTACGTCCAGGTCGTAGCTGGCCGGTCTGCCCCGCGGCGCCGGCCGAGGGCAAGGTCTTGACAGTGACACTGCCTAGTGTATAGTCATGGCCATGCCGACCCGACCGACCGGTGGCGAGACGAGGTTTGCGATCAGCGACCTGGCGCGTCTCAGCGGGGTGGCCGTCCGGACCGTCCGCTACTACCTGGCGCAAGGTCTGCTGCCACCGTCTGGTGAGCCTGGCCCCGGCGCTCATTACGGGGCGGATCACCTCAACCGGCTGCTCCTGACGAAGCGGCTCCAGCGGCAGCATCTGCCGCTGGCGGAGATCCGCCGGCGTCTCGCCGAGCTATCCAGCCATGAGGTCGAAGCGGCGCTGGCTGCAAGCGACGTGGTCGAAGAGCCGTCGACTGCCCTCGAGTACGTTCGAAGCGTGCTCGCGCCGCCCCAAGCGAGCGGCCGGGAAGTCTTTGCCCTGCGCCGCGAGACCGTGCCTTTCTCGGGTGGTTCGCTCGCGCGATCGGCGGGATTCGCGCCATGGTCCGACGGGCCAGACGACGAGAAGCCGCCGCCGCCCGTGGCGCGGTCGCAGTGGGAGCGGCTCGCGCTAGGCCCCAACCTCGAACTGCACATCCGCCGGCCGCTGAGCCGGGTCGAACAGAAACGGGTCGAGCGCCTGATCACGATCGCCCGCCAGGTCCTGAAGGAGGACACGCCATGACAGTCTTGCGCGCGCGATCGGATCGCCGCTTCATCCGCTCGGGCCACCGGAGCGAACGTTTCGTCCTCGTCGAGCTCGAGGCCCCCGCGTCGACGAAGAAGCCGGAACGGGATCAGGTCAATATCGCCTTCGTCCTTGATCGCTCGGGATCCATGGCGGGCCAGAAGATCGAACTCGCCAAGCGGGCGATCGAGGTCGCGGTCGGTCGGCTGCTGCCGATGGACCGGTTCTCGATCATCTGCTACGACGACCGAGTCGATGTCGTGGTCGAGGGCACGCACGCGTCCGCCGAGGCCAAGTCGAACGGTCTCAAGCAGCTCCGGTCGATCGGGGCGCGCGGATCCACCGACCTTGGCGGCGGCTGGCTGCGAGGCGCCGAGCAAGTAGCCATGGAACTCGCCGAGCCGGGCGTCAACCGCGTGCTGTTGCTGACCGATGGGCTCGCCAACCAGGGGATCACCGACCCAGGTGAACTCGCGAGCCACGCGGCAGAGCTCAGGGCCCGCGGCGTCACGACCACGACCTTCGGGGTCGGCGACGATTTCGACGAGGCGTTGCTGCAGGCGATGGCCGACGCCGGCGGCGGGCATTTCTACTACATCCAGAACGCTGATCAGATCCAGGACCACATCGCCTCCGAGGTCGGGGAGCTCCTGGAGGTCGTCGCACGCGGGGCAATGGTGGAGATCACGGCCGCCGAAGGGCTCGAGATCGACACGCTCTCTCCGTACCGGATCGAGCACCGCGGCGATCGTCATGCGGTGCTGCTCGGTGACCTCGTCGCAGGGCAGCAGCTCGAGTTCGTCCTCCGCGTGCGCTTCGGCTACGGTCCGATCGGCCAGGAGATCGGGTTGCTGGTCGCGGCGAGCGATACCGACGGGGTCGTCGTCTCGGCCGGGGCCGCGCCGATCGGCATCGGCTGGGAGTACGCCGACGACGCCACCAACGACGGCCAACCAGGGACCGCACCGTCGACCGGATCGTGGCGGGGTTGTTTGCCGCCCGCGCTCGCCAGGAGGCGGTCGCCCTCAACAAGCGCGGCGAGTTCGATCATGCGGTCCGGACGCTGCGTCGCGTCGCCGACCGGATCGCCTGGTATGCCGGGCGCGACCCGGAGCTACGAGGGCTGGTGGAGGCCCTGCGTGCCGAGGAGAGTGACTGGTCCGTTGCGCAGCAGCCGGCCTTCCTGAAGGTCGCGTTCGCTGCCTCGAGTTACGCGTTGCGCAGTCGGGGCGTCACCGGGCTCGCCAAGCGCCGAGAACCCTGACGCTCCGCGAGTCTAAGGTTGCGGATTTCGGCCGGCGTCGGGTCGTGGGCGGTCAGGAGGCTATGATCGTGGACGTGGCCTTGGACCTGGTGCGGGGCGCGGAGTCATGACCCGATCAGCGGCCGCGGTGGCCGGGACCGGCCTGGCGCTTCCGTACGACCGCGCGTCGGACCCGGCCAAGCGGCGCAGTGCGGTGATCACCGACGGAATCGATCGAGCCCCGGCGCGAGCGATGCTGAAAGCGACCGGGTTCAGCGACGATGACCTCGCCCGTCCCCTTATCGGGGTCGCGACGACCTGGATCGAAACGATGCCGTGCAACTACAACCAGCGCGAACTCGCGTCTGTGGTGAAAGACGCAATTCGTGCCGCGGGCGCGACGCCGATGGAGTTCAACACCATCGCGATCAGCGACGCCGTGACGATGGGAACGGACGGCATGCGTGGGTCGCTGGTCAGTCGCGAACTCATCGCCGACTCCATCGAGCTTGTCACGGCCTCGCACGGGTTCGATGGCCTCGTCTGCATCGTCGCCTGCGACAAGACGAACCCCGCCGCCGCGATGGCTATCGGGCGACTCGACATCCCAGCTGTCGTCCTCTACTCGGGGACCATCATGCCGGGGTACCTCGACGGCCAGAAGGTCGCGATCGGCGACATCTTCGAGGCGCTCGGGGCGTATCGCCGGGGGGAGGTGTCAGCGGCGCAGATCTACGCCATGGAGAACGCCGCGTGCCCCGGCCCCGGGGCGTGCGCCGGGCAGTACACCGCGAACACGATGGCGACGGTCCTCGAGTTCCTGGGCCTATCGCCGGCCGGGCTCAACGGCATCCCCGCCACCGACCCCAGCAAAGCCGACGCGGCGCGGGCCGTCGGATCCCTGATCGTTGACCTCGTGCGTGCGGGAACGAGCCCGCGGCAGTTCGTCACCGCGCGCTCATTCGAGAACGCGATGGCCGCCGTCGCTGCGACCGGGGGCTCGACCAATGCCGTGCTGCACCTTCTTGCCATCGCCCGCGACTTCGGCATTCCCTTCACGCTCGATGACATCGGGGTCATCGCGGACCGCACCCCGATCGTCAGTGCGCTCGCACCCGCGAGCCGCTACTACGCGAGCGACCTGTTCGCGGCGGGGGGCTTGGCGCTCGTGGGGCGTGAGTTGTTGCGGGCCGGCCTCTTGCATGCCGACGAGCGCACGGTAACGGGTGCGACCATCGGAGATGTGGCCATGGCGGCGCGAGAGACGACGGGCCAAGAGGTCGTCGGGTCGATCGCAACCCCCATCAGCTCGCACGGCGGGATGACCGTCCTTCGGGGATCCCTGGCGCCGGCGGGATGTGTGCTCAAGCTCGCCGGCCACGAGCGCCGGTTCCAGCGCGGCCCGGCGCGAGTGTTCGACGGTGAGGAGTCGTGCTTCGAGGCCGTGAACGCGGGACGCATCGCGGCGGGTGACGTAGTCGTCATCCGGTACGAAGGACCGAAGGGAGGCCCGGGGATGCGCGAGATGCTCTACGTGACCGGCGCGCTGATCGGCCGTGGACTCGGTGACAGTGTCGCACTGGTCACGGACGGTCGGTTCTCCGGGGCTACGCACGGTTTGATGGTGGGGCACGTCTCGCCGGAAGCAGCGGTCGGCGGACCGATCGCCCACATCAAAGACGGGGACGTGGTCACCGTCGACGCAGAGAACCACGTACTCGACGTCGAGGTCGAGCCGGCCGAGTTCGAGCGACGTCGCAGGGAGTGGCGCCGACCGGCCTCACGCACACCAGGGGGCGTCCTCGCCCGCTATGCCCTCCTGGTCGAGTCGGCCAGCGTCGGCGCTACCTTACGCACTTCGAGCCGCGCGACGCCATCCCGATCGGGGAGCGTCAATAGCCGTCGACGACGACGTTGAGCAGGGGGACGCCGCGCCGCTGACGACTGACCTGCGCCACGGCGAAGGCCCAGGCGCGCAGCCGTGACTGGTATGTGGCGCCGGCGACGTGAGGCGTGATGATGACGCCCGGCATCGACCAAAGTGAGTTGTCGGCCGGTAACGGCTCAGGGTCGGTCACGTCCAGCGCCGCCCGCAGGCGTCCGGAGCCCAGCGCGCGCATCAGGGCAGCGGTGTCGACAACGGCGCCGCGAGCTGCGTTCACGAGTAGCGCGCCGGGCGCCATCGACGCCAGGAACTGGTCGTCCACCATGCCTCGCGTGAACTCGGTCAAGGGCACGAGAAGGACGACGACATCCGCCTTCGGCAGGAGCGCGGGTGTGTCGACCATCGCGGCCACCCCTTGCCTGGCGCGCCGGGCCACGCGCAGCACTCTCATGCCGCATGCGGACAGGCGGCGGTCCACTGCACGGCCTATCGACCCATACCCGACGATGAGAACGGTGCCGCCCATCAGCTCGTCACGGCCGAGGATCGCACCACCAGGACGCCACACCGCGTTCCGTTGGCCCTCTATGTAACGCGGCAGGTCTCGGCGGGCGGCGAGGATCACCATGAGCACCCACTCGGCGACGGCAGCGTCGTAGGCGCCGGCCGCGTCACAGAGCGTGACGCCGGGCGGGACATGCTCGATGAGGTTATCCACTCCCGCGGAGAGGGCCTGGATGACTCGCAGACCTGCGACTTGGGAGAAGAACGCCGTTGGATCACGCGGTGTGTCGCCAACGACGACGACGTCGGCGCCCCCTGACCCTTCGGGGCGTGTGCCCGGTTGGGGCATCGCCTCGACGTGGGCAAGCCGGGCCAGGCGAGCTCTGGCGTCTTCTGGCGCCTCGGTTGGGATCCACACGTTCAGACGGGGCTGCATCGCGAGACTCTAATTCGGTTGGGATGGCGCCGCCGTGATCCCCGCGTGCGTATCCTCGGTGGAGAAGAATTCGCGGCGCGTAGCCGCACGGGGCGTGTGCGGTGCACCAGCCGCGGGAGCGTGATGGGCGGAATCGATGAGCAGGCCCCCGGCGAGCGGATCGTCGAGGCGCGGGTCCGGGCCGCGCTGAAGACCACGACGCCCGACGCGGACGTCTACGCCAACGTCCACTGGCTGGCGCCGACTCGTGCCCGGTGGACCGCCGCGCGACGGGGAGACGGACCTGCTCGTCGTCCATCCCGAGTTCGGGATCCTGGCGATCGAGGTCAAGGACGGCACGGTCGCCCGCGAAGCGTCCGGCCACTGGTTCGCCGGCAACCGGCCTCTGCCCGAAAGCCCGTTCCACCAGGCGATGGTGGGTACGCACGCGATCGGTGACGTGATCGTCGCCGATCCCCGCTGGGGCGGCCGCCCCGAGCCGCGGATGCTCCATGCGGTCGCCTTCCCGGACACGGACCGCGATTCTCTGGGCGCCCAAACGCTCGGGCCGGACGCCCCGATCGAGCTGGTCATCGACCGCGCCGACCTCACCGACCGAGACCACCACGGCCAAGGCCCTGGCCCGCATCTTCCGCTACTGGTCGGGCGACGGCGCCCGAGATCGACCGCTCAACGAGCAGGACCGAGCCACGATCCGGGAGATCCTGGAGCCGACGATCCAGCTGCGGTCGCTCCTTCGCGGCGACATCGAGGCGGGCGAGCGGGCGCTCCTCACCCCCACCCAGCACCAGCTGGACGTCCTGCGGATCCTGCGGCGGGAGCGTCGCGCCTCGATCGAGGGCGGCGCCGGCAGCGGCAAGACGCTCGTGGCGATCGAGAAGGCCCGGCAGCTCGCCTCGGAGGGCTACAAGACGCTCTTCGTCTGCTTCAACCAGCCGCTGGCGCGGGCGGTCGCCGACGAGCCCGACCTGGCCCCCTTCATCGCGGCCGGGATGCTGACGGTCACGACCTTCCACGAGCTGTGTCTGCGGCTTGGCACCGAGGCCCGCACACTGCCGCCCAAGCCCGAGCCACCCGACCAGGCCTGGTGGGACGTCGCGCTGCCGCACGGCCTGGCGAACGCGACCAAGACCGTCGTCGGGCGATGGCATGCCCTGGTGATCGATGAAGGCCAGGACTTCGCGGCGGATTGGCTTGTGACGCTGCAGCTGCTGCTCGACGACCCCGAGCACGACGTCCTGTACGTCTTCCACGACCCGGCGCAGGCGCTCTATCGGCCCGATGTGTCGGGTGGTCTGGGGTTGCACGAATACCCGCTCGACCTCAACTGCCGCAACCCAGGCCGATCCATGCCTTCGCGTACCGCTGGTACACCGGCGACCTGCACTCGGAGCCGATGCGCGAGGAGGGTCGAGCGCCCGTGATCATCGAGGCGGCGGCAGGGGAGGCGACCGTCGAGGCGGTCGGTCAGGTCCTGCGCGACATCGTCCATACGGGAGAAGGTGCCAAAGGATCAGGTGGCCGTCCTGCTCGGTGGGTCGCTGCGCACCAGCGCGATCTGGCACCACGGCCGCTTCAAGGGCGGGATCGACCTCTGGAACGCCAATGCGGCCACCCGGACGGGCGAGTCGCTTGGCCTTGCGTTCGACAAGGTGCCGGCTCAGCCGCGCGGCACGATCCTGTGCGACTCCATCCGCCGCTTCAAGGGCCTCGACCGGGAGGTCATCGTCCTGGCGGAGCTGGATCCCGATGACGAGCGTCTGGGCCAGCTGCTGTACGTCGGCGCGTCACGCGCCCGCGAACACCTGGTCGTCATCGCCCCGCCTGAGCTGGCGCAACGGATCGCGACCCGCTGAGCGGCCGGTGGGTCCATCCCGGCGCTGTATATGGTGTGGACTGATGTATACTTCACCGATGAAGCGGCTGCAGATCTACATCGACGAGGACCTGGACGACGCCCTCGCCGTCAAGGCGCGTCGCGTGCACACGTCCAAGGCGGCTCTGATCCGCGAGGCCGTCCGCGGATCGATGGGTGAGCCAAAGCCTCCGGTCGATCCGTTCCGTGACTGGATCGGCGGCAGCGACGCCGCCGCCGGCGCCCGTCGACGACGTCGTCTACGGTTCGTGAGGTTCGTCGACACCTCCTACTGGGTGGCCCTGCGACTGCGGCGTGATGACCATCACGACGTCGCCGTCCGCCTGTGGTCACCCGGCCAGCCGCTCCTGACGACGAACCACGTCGTCGGCGAGACCTGGACGTTCCTGCGCCGGCGCGACGGACACCAGTCGGCCGTCGCCTTCCTGGATGCGGTCGAGTCGGCGGATTGGCTGACCGTCGTCCATGTCGACGAGGCGATCGAGCGCGAGGCGCGGGCCTGGCTGCGTCGTCACGACGAGCGGGTCTACTCCTTCGTCGATGCCACGAGCTTTGCCGTCATGCGCCGAGAGCGCCTCGCGGAGGCATTGGCGTTCGACGGCGACTTCAGCGCCGCGGGCTTCGTCGAGGCTCGGCCGGCGACCTGACAGCGGGACCTCCGTGTCACGGCGTGTGTCCCCGGGAAGCTGCCTGGTCTCGATCAGATAGGCGAGATCCGTCCGCGCGCGTTGCGCGACGACGATCGTGGCCACTGTGGATCAGAGCTCGTCAAGCGGGACGACCCGACCGGCTCGGGCGTCGGCGAGTCCTTCCTGCGTTCGTTCCCATGCCCCCGGGATCGCGTCGAGGATCGCCGTGATCGTGTCGGCTTCCGAGTCCACTTGGTCGATCGCGCGCGCGAGGAGCGACCGAGCAACGGTGCCAGGTTGGAGGTACATCCGCGCGGCCATGTCCTTGAGTTTGATGGCGTGCTCTTCATCGAGGATCACGTTGATCCGCTGTCCCTGCTCCCCGGCCATGCACGATCCCTCGCAGGCGGGGGACGAATGGGCTAGGTGCCCAGCCTGGCCAAGAATTCGGCCGGGGTCATGACCGGCAGGCGATCGCGCAGTTCGAGCAGGTGCGCATCGCCCGACACGAGCACATCGGCCTCGGCGGCGCGCGCGAGGTCTACGAGATACTCGTCGTCGGGATCGGCACTGAGCGGTCGAGCGCTCGGCACGGGATCATCGAGGAGGGTGGCTGCATGCCCGATGAGGTCGACGTAGGCGTGGACTTCGGCCTGGGTGACGTAGCGACGGAACTTCTCGCGCCCCAGGACCTCGCGGAGCTCGCCCAGGAGCGTCGGAGAGGCGACGAGCTCGAAGGCGCCGGCGCGAAGTTCGAGCAGGAGCGCCGCGCTCGAACCGCCCGGGCTGATCAGCGCCGAAACGAGGACGTTGGTGTCAAGAACCGCGCGCACGCTTCTCGGCTCGGGCGGCGTGCGTCTCCTTCACGGCGAGGCGCATCGCCTCGTCCTCGCTCAGGTCACTGCGTGCCCAGACGCCGGCCAGGACATCAAAGCCGAGGTAGGCGCGGAGGGCGTCTTCCACTACCTCGGAGTCGCGCTTGTCAGTCCGGGCTGCGCGCACCCGGGCCGCCCGCATCACGTCCCCGTCGACGTACAGGGTGACCTTCTTCTTGACCGCCACCCTTCCACTATGGCGTTATAACGTTAAGACGTCAAGCTGGCATCACCTCGTGCTGCGCGACCCCGCTACGGATCGGCGAATGGGGTCCTGTGATCCTCCGAGTCAACGGCTCATGACCAACGCCTCTAGACAGCCGTGGTAGCCGGGCCGACCCTCACCCGGACCGCGAGAGGCGCTGTCGTGATGGTGTTTGTGGTGTCGCCGGGCACCTCGCGCGGGTGTGCCTCGTCCTCTGGTTCCCCTTGCCCCCAGGAGGGCGCGATGAACGGACGCGTTCGGCTGACCCTGGCCACCCTGCTCGTCGGTGGGCTCGTCATCGGCTGTGGAGGTTCGTCAACGGGGACCCCCGCCGGATCGGGCACCGGTGGCATCGCCCTCAACGTCCCGGTCTCGGGGAGCGGTGGCTTCAACTACACCCAGGGCACCTACCTGGAGGGCTTCGAGTTCACGGCGAACCAGCCGATCTCGGTCACGGCCCTCGGCGCGTACGACTCGAACCTGTCGAGCCTCACGAACGGAGCCGAGCAATTCAAGGCGGTCCCGGTCGCCCTGTACGACCTCACGACGCACAGCCAGCTCGCCGTCGCACCGTGAGCGCGACTGACACCCCGCATGGTGTCTACCGGTACGCCACCCTTTCCAGCCCGATCGCGCTGAACACGAGCGACACGTTCTCCGTCGCCTGGGTCTCGCTCTCGGACTACTACGTCGCCTCGCCGACGCTGGTCGCGGCCGACGTGGACCCGGCGATCACCTACCTCGCCATGGACGGCAACGGCGGGGGCGGCCTGGAACAGACGAGCACGATGGTGGAGCCCAACTGGTTCTACACGATGAAGGACAACGGGATCGGCGCCCTGAACTACGACCTGGGGCCGAACTTCATGTTCACGGCACCCTGAGGCCCGACCTACTCAGGTCGCGTGAGGCGCGTTGGGGACCGCCGATACGGGGAGATCGAGCCAGGCTTGCCTCCAATGACGTGATGCAGCGGCGGGCAGCTTCCACCGGTATGCGTCGGCACCCTGCCTGGCTGTACCGTAGGCTGGAGGGCGCCCCTTGCGTGCCTTAGGAAGAGTGTGGCCGATGAACAGTTCGCAGCCAGCCGCTGTGGATCGTCGGGGTCTCGCGGTCAGGACCTTCCTCCTGACCGACATCGAGGGCTCAACGCGGCTGTGGCAGGCGCATCCGGACGCGATGCGGACTGCGCTCGCCAGCCACGATGCGATCCTGCACGCAGCGATCGAGGCCGCCGGCGGCACCACCGTGAAGTCGACCGGCGACGGTGTGCTGGCTGTGTTCGACGACGCGGCCGCGGCCGTCCGCGCCGCCGTCGACGCGCAGCGCCGGCTCGCAGCGTCGAGTTGGGCCGACCTCGGGCCGTTGCGGGTCCGGATGGCCGTCAACAGCGGGCCCGTCCAGCCGCGCGGCAACGACTTCTTCGGACCCCCACTGAACCAGCTGGCGCGGCTGCTCGCGATCGGCCACGGTGGCCAGATCCTGGTCACCGAGGCGAGTCGCCTGCTCTTCGACCAGAGCGATGTCCGCGAGTTCGATCTCGCCGACCATGGCGAGCACCGGCTGCGCGACCTCGACCGACCGGTGCGTGTCCATGAGGTCCTCGCACCGGACCTGCCGCGCGACCATCCGCCGCTCCGCTCGCTCGAGGCCTCGCACACGAACCTGCCGGTCCAGATGACCTCGTTCGTCGGCCGTGAGCGTGAGCTGGTTGATCTCCACGAGCTGTTGGCGTCAAATCGCTGCGTGACCCTCGTCGGCCTCGGTGGCACGGGGAAGACCCGCCTGATGCTCCGGGCGGCAGCTGAACTCACGCCCGCCTACCGCGACGGGGTCTGGCTGGTCGAACTTGCGCCGATCGCGGACCCGGCACTCCTTCCGGCGGAGGTGTGCCGGGCACTCGGCGTCCGGCCGGCGCCCGGACAGCCGGCGCTCGACGCCCTGATCGACTTCCTGCGCGCCAAGACGCTCCTTCTCGCGATCGACAACTGCGAGCACGTGATCGCTGCCGCGGCCGAATTCGCGGAGGAGGTGCTGCAGGCTTGCCCGAGGGTGGCTCTCCTGGCGTCGAGTCGTGAGCCTCTCGGGGTGGCCGGCGAGCAGATCCTCTCGGTCGCGCCGCTGCCGGTGCCCGCAACGGGCGGTGCCGGCCCCGCGGCCCGTGCGGCCGGCACCGAGGAGCTCCTCCGTGTCGACGCCGTCAAGTTGTTCGTGCAGCGGGCGTCGGCCGTGGCGCCCGGGTTCCAGCTGTCCGCCGCGAACGCCGCCGTGGTGGCCGAGATCTGCCGCCGCCTCGACGGCATCCCACTCGCCCTGGAGCTGGCCGCCGCGCGGGTGAACGTCCTCTCCGTCGACGACATCTCGCGGCGGCTCGGCGACCGATTCCGGCTGCTGACCGGCGGCCGGCGCACCGCGTCCCCTCGGCAGCAGACCCTCCAGGCGGCGATGGACTGGAGCTGGGACTTGCTGGGCGAACCGGACCGCCAGCTGCTGCGACGGATGGCCGTGTTCTCCGGCGGGTGGACGCTCGATGCGGCTGCCGCGCTATCGGCCGGCTTCGACGTGGTGACGGGCGACGTCGACCCCGCGCTCGAGGTCCTCGACGGGCTGGCGCGCCTCGTCGATCGCTCCCTCGTGATCGTCGACCACGCGGCGACAAGCACCCGCTATCGGGTGCTGGAGACGATCCGGCAGTACGCGATGGCCCACCTGCTCGCGGCCGGCGAAGTGGACGCTGCGCGGCACGCGCACCTCGAGGTGTTTCGTGGCCTTGCGCACGCGGAGGTCGGGCGGCTCCACGGCCCGGACCTGCTCGATGTCCTCGCGCGCCTCGACGCGGAGCTCGACAACGTCCGCGCCGCCCTCGAGTGGGCGTTCGAGGCCGAGATCGAGGCGGCCCTGGACCTGGTCGTGACGCTCCGGCCGTACTGGGCGCTTCGTTCGGCCGGTCCCGAGGCGATCGAATGGATCGAACGCGCACGCGTGGCGATCGCCTCGCTCCCGACGCCGGACCCGGCCGGGGCGGGGAGCCGGGATGCCCTGGTGGCACGCGTTCTCGGCGCGGCCGCCACCGCGTCCATCGAGTGGGAGACGAGCGCGTCCGGGATCGAGTGGGGCGAGGCGGCCGTCCGGTCCGCGCGCCGGTCGGACAGCGCCGTGGCGCTCGCGGACGCGCTCTATGGGCTCGCCAGCGCCGTCTCCGTGACCGGCACGATCGCCGCGTCCCGTCCCATCGTCGACGAGTTCCTGTCGGTGGCCTCGTCCATCGGCGACTGGTGGCGGGTGAGCCACCTCCAGGCAGCGTTCGCGATCGTCCTGGCGCGTGACGATCCAGGCGGCGCGGCCGCGATGCTCGACGCCGCCGACGACGCCGCGGCTCGTGCGGCGGATCCGAGTGAGCAGGCGTACGTGACACTCACACGCGGCTGGGTCGCGGGCCTGCAGGGCCGGCTGGCGGATGCCGCGGCGCGGCTCACCGACGCGGCGGAGCGCTATCGGGCGCTCGGCGACTGGCGCTTCGAGCTGATCGCGCGCAGCGAGCTCGCTCACGCCGTCCGGCGAACGGGCGATCCGCTCGGGTCGGAACCGCTCTATCGCGAGACGCTCGTGGCCTGGCAGCACGTTGGCAACCGGGGCGCGGTCGCCAACCAGCTCGAGGCGTTCGCCTACATCGCGGTCGCCAAGGGTGAGTTCACTCGAGCCGCCCGGCTGCTGGGTGCCGCGGAGCGTCTCCGCGAAACCGCAGGGGCAGCGCTGCTGCCCCACGAGCGTGGCGAGCTGGACCCCGCCCGTGACCTGCTGCGCGGAGCGCTCGGAGCAGCGGAGTTAGCCGCGACGTGGGCCGCGGGCCGCCGGCTGTCGGTCAATACAGCCGTCGCCGAGGCGCTCGGCGGCTGACGGACCTTGAAGAACGGTCAGGCGACGACCGGCTTACCGTGTCGTCCGTCCGGCATCGGCCTCTCGCGCACCCGAGTCGTCCGAGACCAACCCGCCCAAGGCACCTCGAGTGTCTGCACGCGCTGACTCTACTCTCGGGCCCCGGCTTCTCATGGACGAGACGACGCCGACCCGACCATGCGGCCACAGCAACAGCATTGTCGGCGGAGCCCCGCCACGGGGGCGGCCCCTGGCGGCTCCTATGGGGCCCACCTGGTGGTCGTCGTGCCACCGGAGCACGCCGAAGCCCGCCCAGATCGGGGTTGGGTTGATCGTCGCGAGGCCGGCTATGGCGACACCGCGGCCTCTTCTGCGCGCCTACGCGCCAGCGCGGCGGTTCCTGGGTTCCCGCCGGGATGGCCCGCGCTTGAATGTCGCGCCCCTGCCTGGCCGCCAAGGCGCTCGGTCGTCCCCCTCGCTCCGCTCGCGATCGCCACCCGCTTGGTGGAGCCCCTGAGCGCTTTGCTGCCCCAGGGACGGGGCCATGCCACGGCCGAGCTTGAGCCTCTGACGCAGCCAGCCATTTCGCTCCGCCGTGCCGCCGAGCCTGGTTACACGCGATCGCAACTCGGCGTCATCGGTTACGACGATGGTCCCATCCGGGGCCCCGCTGACAAGCTTGACGATCGCGTCGTCCGCGCCGCCCGCTCTCGCATGAACCATGGTGAGCCCGCCCGTCCGGCGGACCGTCGGGAGGCCGATCGGGGGGTCCGTATCGAACACGACGAGTATCTCGATCGAGGGCGGGAATAGCCGGCGAAGGGAAGTGGAGTAGACGTCGTCGGATACCGGCTCATTCGACGGACTCCGCTGATTCGAGCCATCGATGAGAACGCGGGTACAGCCCGCCAAGGGGTTCACCCGGTTTGCTCGTGTCGTTTCGGCCACCTTCTCGAGTCTACCCGGGCCGGCCAACGAGCTGGGGAACGCGGCTCTCGGTCATGTGAGTCGTGCCACCTGAGCTGGCACGCTGGCTGGAGAAGATGTCCCTGTGAGCGGTCACGAGAAGCCCGCACCGACCGGATGCAGCTGATGCACAGGCTCCTGCTGTACGTCCTGTACCTGCTGTTTCGGGATCGGCGGGACCGAGGCCGCTGACGCGGATCGTGGGGATCCGCGATGAGAGGGAACGACCAGATGCCGAATACCGACCGACCAGACGGCGCAGCCGCGCCGACTGAAGCCGAGCTGCGTTGCCCGCGATGCGGGGAGCGCAACCCGCTGCGCATCGTCTACGGCCTGCCTGCATTCGATACGTTCGAGGCTTCCCAACGCGGCGAGTTCGCCTTGGGCGGCTGTGTCGTTGGAGGAGATTCGCCGAGCTGGCGGTGCCGCCGCTGCGGCCGCACATGGGCGGAGCCACCTGGGCCGCAGGTTGCCGCCGCGGCCGCGTGGCGCGGGGGTCGACAATCGTGACCGAGCCCGAGCCGAAGGCTGAGCTGGAGCTCACGCCGCTCCGCCTCGCGACGTGGAACCTCAACCACTGGCGGCAGCCGATGCTGCCGATCGACACGCGGCGTGCCGCCTGGGAGCACCTGGCCACCGACGATGGGCGTGCAGGTCGCACTCGTCCAGGAGGCCGTGCCGCCGCTCGAGCTCGAGCGCGATCGCGTCGTCTACGGCGAGCTGGCGGGCCATCGGAACTGGGGCTCGGCGGTCGTCGCCCTGGACCCCGCGATCACCCTCGAGCCGCTGCGATCCGTGCGCATCCCGTGGTCGCGGCGGCGCTACCTGCTGGAGAACGCCAACCCCGGGTCCGTCGCGATCGCGCGCCTGACCGTCCCCGGCATCGAGCCCATCACGCTCGTGAGCGTCTACGGCGTGTTCGAAGGCTCGGTCGTGTCGTCGATGCTGCGCGTCGTCGCCGACCTCGTGCCGCTGTTCGACTCGCCGTACGGCGCCCGGGTGATCCTGGGCGGCGACCTCAACGTCTCGCGCTCGACCAGCGACCCCAAGCAGCTCGCCCGCGCGGAGGCGGTCATCGGAGCGCTCCTGTCACTCGGGCTCGTCGAGGCGAAGACGCTCGTCGCCGACCCACCGCCGGCACCGGCCGACTGCGCCTGCGGCCACGGCGGCACCTGCGACCACATCGCGACCTGGGGCACGGCGGAGCTCGACCACCTCTTCGTCTCGCCCGGCCTGGCGGGCCAGGTGACGGCCATGTCCGTCGACCCCACGGTCGTCAGGGCCGGCCTGTCCGACCACGTGCCGCTCGTGCTGGACCTCGCCCTCTCGCCGGAGCGGACGGCGCACACCTGGGACGAGGAGTCGTTCGCCGAGGAGATCGGTCGGCGCCACGGCCCGGCGGCCCGCGAGGTGATCGAGAAGCTCGTCAACTGGGCCGATCAGAAGGAGCGCGAGCTGGCCGCCACCGACGGGGTGCGCACGCAGGACGCTCACCCGGTTCCCCAACAACGGCTGCACGACCGAGCCGCAGATCTGGTTCCCGGTCGACCTGGAGCTCGCGCCCAAGGGCTCGCAGCCCACGATCGCCTTGCGAGCGCGCGGCGACATCGTCATCCAGTTCGGCGGGATGCGCCTGCCGCCCTTCGACACGGAGGCCGGCCGCAACGAGCTGCGCCTGGCGCTCAACGAGATCGACGGGGTCGACATCCCGTCCTGGCAGCTCAGCCGCTGGCCGACCATCCCGCTCACCGCCCTCGAGGATCCGGCCAATCTGGACCGCCTGGTCAAGGTCCTGGACCGCATCGCGACCGAGAGCCACGTGGTGCAGACGGTCAACACCGCCGAACCGGCGGTCGCCGCATGAGCACGCGTCGGCCGGGCGGTCGAACGGTAGTTCGCGACTCGGGGTCGTATGCTGCAGTCCTCGGCCCACCTTCGGTTGGCCACCGAGCTCGACGAGCCTGGCTGGCCGGTCGATGCGTCCGGGGCAACTGAATGAGCGACCGACGACTTCTCGGTTACGTGGAAGTGGACAGCGGGACCCTGCTGGTCGGGGACCCGGCCTACGTCCTGCCGCGCCAGAAGACCGGGCGCCCGGGTGTCGACTACCAGGCCGTCATCGACGCCGACTCGAGCCGCGCAGTCACGTCCCTCGCCGGCCAGCCGGTGATGTTGCTCCAACAGTTCGGCGGCGACGGCTCCTTCCCGGTCTACGGCACGTTCGACGGCCCTGAGCTCACCAGCGTGACGGTCGAGTTCGAGGGACCCAACCAGGAAGCAGACGGCGATGACGCTGACCCTGACGCCGACTAGCCCGAGCCGCCCGCCGCTCACGCCGGAGCAGGAGCGCATCGTCGAGTGGGGCGACGGGCCGCTCGTCGTCATCGCCGGCGCCGGGACGGGCAAGACGCGCGTCATCGTCGAGCGCTGCCGCTGGCTGCTCGAGACGCAAGGGCGCAGGCACGCTCGACGCGGACGGCCGGCTGCTCTCCGCCGAGCCGCAGCCCCAGCCCCATCCGGACCACCCGTTCGACGGCCCGCTGCTCCCCGAGCAGATCCTCGTCCTGACCTACAACGTCAAGGCGGCCAGGGAGCTGCAGACGCGCCTGGACGAGGCCGTCGGCCCGGCCGACCCGGGCCCGCATGACGCGTCAGCAACTTCCACAGCTTCTGCCACCGCATCCTGACGGAGTCGGCGGCCGAGGCGGGCTGCCGCCGCGCCCCGACGTCCTCGACGGCGTCGGCCAGCTGCTGCTCCTGCGCGACCTGCGGCCGACGCTCGCCGCTCGTCTACCACAGCGACTGGTCGCTCGCAGGAGATCGTCGCAGTTCATCAACCGGGCCAAGGACGAGCTGGTCACGCCCGGCCGACTTCGACGCGCTTCGTCGCGGAGGAGCGGCGGGTCTTCGAGGACGCAGTACGGCGAGCTACGACGCGGTGGCCGCGCAGCTCCTGACGCAGGGGCAACCTCGACGGCCCGCGCGAGGTGCGCAGCGACCTACGCCGCGCATCCGCGGCCACGAGCGCGCGGAGGACGCGGGCGAGACCGCCGAGCCCTACGACGCCGACGCCGTCGAGAAGACGGCCGACCGCGAGGCCCGACGCGCGATCGCCGGCAACGGCCACGGCCACGCCGTCGCGGTGCACGATCTCGCCCGACGAGCTGCAGGCGCCGGATCGACGCAGCTCGCCGCCACCTACGTCGCGCGACGGCGCCGCGCTGGAGGTCCTGCGCCTGCCGGAGCTCGCCGCCGTCTACCGCGCCTACCAGGACGAGCTGGTCGGCCGCGGGCGCCCTCGACTTCGGCGAGCAGATCGCCGCCGTCGACCCAGCTCTTCAAGACGCGCCCCAACGTCCTGCGCCGCTGGCAGCGCCAGTTCCGCTACATCCTCGTCGACGAGTTCCAGGACGCCAACATCGCCCAGATCGAGCTCATCGAGCTGCTCGGCCGGACGCCGGACCGGCCCGACAACGTCATGGTCGTGGGCGACGACGACCAGTCGATCTACCGCTTCCGCGGCGCCAGCTTCGCCGCCTTCGCCGAGTTCGACCGGCGCTTCTCGCGGCCGCCCGCCCACGACCCGGACGGCCGCGCGCCCGGGCCGCCGCCGCGCCTGCGCATCGAGCAGAACTTCCGCTCGCGTCGAGCACGTGCTGACCGCCGCCAACCGCCTCATCGGGCGCAACGCGATCCGCTTCGAGCCGGACAAGCGCCTGCGGACGGAGCGCGAGGACGGCGCCGCCGGTCGAGCTGCGTCGTCTGCGCCGGGCCGGAGGACGAGGCGGTCGCCATCGTCGACGCCATCCGCGGCGCGCCTGGGCGACGCAGCCCGCGCTGGTCGGACGTCGCCATCCTGTACCGCAAGCACAAGCACCGCGAGGCGATCGTCGCCCGCCTGCGCGACGAGGACATCCCGTACACCGTCGTCGGCGGGCTGTCGCTGTTCGAGACGCCGGAGATCCGCGACCTCGAGCAGGGCCTGCGGGCCATCGCGGACCCGCAGGACGACGTCGCGCTCGTCCGGATGATGACCGCCGGCCCGTGGCGCCTGGATGCGCTCGAGATCCTGCGCGTCGACGCGGATGGCGCGGTTCGACCGCCGCCACCTGCTGCGAGGCGGTGCGGGAGATCGTGGACTCGGGCCAGATCGCGGAGGATCGACCAGAAGGCGCCGACGAGCCGGCCGCGACCCCGGCGCCGGCGATGGTCGCCGTCGCGCCGGCCACGCGCGCCAAGCTGCGCCGGCTGCTCGGCGCCCTCGACGAGCTGCAGCCGCGCACCTGGCGCGAGGGCCGTTCACGATCCTCGAGCGCTACCTCGAGCGGACCGGCCAGGTGCTCGACCTGATCGCCGTCGGACACGCTCGAGGCCAAGCGGACCGTCGCCAACATCGCCAGCTTCCTGCGCTTCGCCGCCGACTGGCAGGCCGAGCATCCCACGGGCACGCTGGCCGAGCTTCGTCGACTACCTCGACGCCTACCAGGACGCCGGCGGCGAGCTGCCGACGAGCGTCGAGCTGACCGAGGACGTCGAGGGCGTCCGGCTCATGACCCTCTACCAGGCCAAGGGCCTCGAGTTCCCCATCGTCTTCGTGCCCAGCCTGCTCGAAGGGGAGTGGCCGACGCGCGAGGGCTGGCGCGGCTACTTCCCGCGCGAGCTGCTGCGCGAGGCCGTCCCGGCGGGCGACATCCACACCGAGGAGGAGCGCCGGCTCCTGTACGTCGCGATGACCCGCGCGCAGGAGCGCCTGACGCTGACGACCCACGGTGGCCCGGCCGGACGACCAAGGCGCCAGTCGCTGTTCGTCGCCGAGCTGCGCGGAGGGCGCGGGGCCGGAGCTGCTCGCGCATCGACCGGACGGGCGACCGGCGCCGGCGGCGCTGGCGCGACGGCCGAAGACGCCGACGAGGAGAGCCCGCTCGATCGCTCACGGCGCGCTCGATGCGCCGGGTCATGCCGCTGCCGTCCGCGCGCGAGCGCCGGCTGGCGCTGCGCCTGCGCGCGACCGAGCTGGTCGGGCTGCTGGAGGCGACCGACGGCCGCCGATCCCGAGGCCGCCGGCGGCGCGCGTGGCGGTTGGAGGCGCAGCTCGCCGCGGTCGGCCGGTCGGCGGCGATGGGCGCCGACGAGGCGCGGGCGGCCGGCCTCGACCCGCTGACGTTCCGCGAGATCGGCTCGGACACGGGCGCCGGCGCGAACCTGCTCGCAGGTCGCGCCGCTGCCCGAGCGGTTCAGCTACTCGCAGTTCGACCAGTACGAAGCTGCCCGCTGCGGTACGCCTTCAGCTACGTCTACCGGATGCCGCCGCCCGAGCGGCCGGTCGGGGCGCTCACCTTCGGGTCCACCGCGCACGCGGCCTTCGAGGCGTTCACGAAGGAGCGCCGCGAGCGGCTGGCCCGCGGCGAGCCGCCGCCGACCCGCGAGGACCTGGAGCGGCTCTTCCGCGCGCAGCTGGATGCCGACCGACTTCGGCGACCAGACGACGGAGGAGGGCTACCAGCGGCGCGTCGACACGCTGCTCGACAACTTCTGGGACGGGCGAGCTCAGCAGCCTCGGCGAGGCGATCGCACGAGGAGCTCGACTTCGAGCTCGTCCTCGACGCCGGCGACGGCAGGCCGACCGGTGGTCATCACGGCGGTCCATCGACCGGATCGACCGGCTGCCGTCCGGCGGCATCGAGGTCATCGACTACAAGACCGGCAAGGTCAGCTCGCAGAAGGACGTCGACGAGAGCCTCCAGCTCTCCATCTACGCGCTGGCCTGCCGCGACGCGCTGGGCCTGGGCACGCCCGAGCGGGTGACCCTCTACTTCACCGAGTCGGCGACCCGCATGAGCACGACCCGGACGGACGAGCAGCTGGACCTGGCGCGGGCGGCGATCCTGGCGCGGGTGGCGCGGATGCGGGCGGGCGACTTCGCGGCGACGCCGTCGGTCAAGGCGTGCGGCTGGTGCGACTACGCGCGGATGTGCCCGGAGCGGGTCGATTGACCGCCGGAGACCTTGACCACTCGTCGTCTCGCCTCGGGCGGCTCTTCATGTACTCGAAAGACTCGGCAAATCTCGCGCAGGAGAACTTCACGACCGAGGCGCTCGCCATAGCGATTGAGGACGAGCCCAATCCGATGATCACCGCGCTTTGTCGATTGGATCCCGGCGCGGCCGCGGGGATCGGCCTCGCGACAGCGGCCGGTTATCGGCCACGTACGCAGGTATCTCTACCCGGCGGTGGACGCTTGGACTTGGCGATCGAGGTCCTTGACGAACACGGGAAGGTTCAGGCGGAGGTATGGGTCGAGATCAAGATTGCGGCCCCTGAAAGTGGACGGCAGCTCGACGCGTACGAGGCCCTATCTCGGGGCCGTGGTCACCCGGTCTGGCTCGTCACCCTGGCGCCCACCCGCATACGGGACACGATCAAGAACCTAACTTGGGTGGAGCTGTATCAGGCCGCCCGCCACCCTCGGGCGATGCAGTCGACTTGGAGAGATCTCCTGTCCTTCCTAGAGGAGCAGTACGTGGCGAACGACGCACTTGGCCCAATCAGCGACCGCGAGGCCGCGTCGCTTGAGCCTGCCCACGACCTCATGTTGAAAGTGTGTGCTGTTATCGTGGCCGTCCATCGGAGACTGCCCGACGTATTTCCACCTCCAAATTCGGAGTGAACAACTCCAATGGTCGGCGGAGGGCGCGCTGCTGAATTTCGTCGCTGCGTACCTGCGTACAACGGGCGAGATCGTCGCCGACGGCGGTCCACTCCGTTATGGCCTGACGGCGCATGAGGGCACAGCCTATTGGAGCGTCGTGGTATTTCAGTACAAGGCGTCACGTGGGACCGTCGAACGCGCGCGCGCGCTCGCGGAGCGGGCTGGTCTTGGTCCGGATTGGGAGCGACCTCCGAGTGGGCCCGTCATCCTCGCGAACCGTACGCGAGCTGCAGCGGTCCCGACGCATGAGGCGGCGATTGCGTGGTTCGAGCAGAAACTGCGGGATGTGGCGGTCACCGGGATCGTAGACGTCATTCTCGGGATTGACCCACGCTCCGATGACGCAAGAACAGCATCTTCGACTGTGTGAGTCACCGGCGGTCCGATACCCGGAGGGCCGCTGGCTGGATATGCTCCTCGTACCAGAGGCGTTCTGTGGCGCGCCTCGCGAGAATCCGCGTCCTCCGCCTTTGGAAGAGTTCGTCGCGGATGATCAGGAATGCGTCCCACGACCCAGGCACAGCCTCGACCACCTGGTCGCGATTAAAGAGCCCGTTGCAAGCCATACAACACGCGACCAGGTTGGCCTCCGACCGGACCCAGGCGCTCGGGTACCCCACATTGATTGCCTGCTGGGGCACGACGTGGTCGACCGAGACCTGGAGCCAACCATCGAAGGAGCCGAGATCCAGGCCGCAATAAGCACATCGGTAGCCGCACCAACGTAGAACGCCAAGGCCGTAGCCTTTGCGGGCGGTGCCGTCACCAGTGCGAGGAGGAGGCAACAGCTTGCTTCCGCCGTACGGATAGGCGTCGAAGGGCAGTGAATTCGGTCGCTTCTCCTCGGCCGTCACGCTTGGCGCAGCTGGCTTACGCGATGCTCGGTGATGAGCCCACTCTCTGCGACGAGGAAGATGCGCCACCCCGTCTACGCCATGGCCCCGGTCGACTAGCGTTCGCACGAACCCCTTACCGAGCGGGGCGAGCAGTCGGTCGATCGGGCAGCAGGACCGCATTGGTGGGGCTCGCCCTCCATGCAAGGGCGATCCCGGGAACAGCAATTCAACGTCTTCACGAGCGCGCGACCACGCGATGCCGTTGCCACGAGCGATGGCGCCCTTCGCCTCGACCGCCAGCTCTTCTTTGCCATCGCGGTAGGCCCGCAGGTCGACATTACCGCCGCCGTCATGCCAGATGCCGTCATAGCGATAGGCCTTCTCGCCGGTCACGAGGCGAAGCAGGATGCCTCGAAGGTCCCGCCGCCAGATCCGACCGTTCCAACTCGGTCACCGGCGGGGTGGCCTGGTACGCCGCCCGCCGTTTGGCGTGATCCCCGTGGTCGAGCGGCCGGCCGAGCCGCAAGGCCGTCTTGACGACCAAAGCCCAATCCAAGCCCCGGCCGCGCGGATCGCCGAAATCTCTCGGCCATCGGTACGGACATCAACGGCTGCAACCCCTCGCCGTCGAGATGCGCGGCCAGAAGCAGCACGCTAACCTTCTCAGCCCAAGGGACTGGCCAACTGAGGTCCCATGGCCCCGTGGCTCTCACGACTCCATCGTACCGGGCTGGTCCACCAACTCAAAGGGCTAGTGAATACGGGAGCCAACGCCAGCGGTCCTCATGCGGGCGTGGCGAGCCCCACCTAAACCCGTGCTGTGGCACTGGGGGCGGTAACCTCCGCATGTCGGTTTCGCGGAGTTGATAAGGGGAGGCAGTGGACGAACTCTCGTTGTGGGAGCTGTTGTCGAATGCAGGCGGTTCTGCGTCACACGTTCCTCCATTGGCAGCTTACCGGGCCCGAGTCTCCTTAGTGCACGCTGTGGCGAGAGGACTTTCCCTCGCGCTCGCGCCAGCTTGGGTGGCAGCCAACGGAGCAACTCCGGAATGCCTCAGAACCTAGGCTGCATCAAATCGGCGGACGGGCGAGACGCAGCCTGACGAGCGTCGCTTACGTGCCGGTTTGCTCAGAGCCGAGTCGGGTTTGCGAGCCGTGCCTCCCCGCCCACCCCACCGACCCCCCGTCCGACGTCTCATAGGGGCTGGCGTAGAATCAGCTTCCCGAAGCGGGCAGGCCGCGGCGGGACGGCACTGGCGAAGGGGTGGACTGGCGTGCAGGGCGCCGAGGGGTCGCGCGGCGAGACCTTCCGACCGGACCTTGAGGGGCTGCGCGGGCTGGCCATCCTCCTGGTCCTGGCGTTCCATGCCAGCGTGCCCGGGATCACCGGCGGCTACATCGGCGTGGACGTCTTCTTCGTCCTCTCCGGCTTCCTGATCACCGGCCTGCTGCTGCGCGAGCGCGAGCGCACCGGGCGCATCGACCTCCCCGCCTTCTACGCCCGACGGGCCCGCCGCATCCTGCCGGCGGCCGCGGTCGTCATCGTGGCCACCCTCCCGTTCGCCTGGGTGGTCATGGCGCCGCTGGACCTGCCGCGCGTGGCCGGCGACGCGATGGCGGCCGCCCTCAGCGCCGCCAACATGCGCTTCGCGGCGACCTCCATGGACTACTTCGCGGCCAGGGCGTCAGCCCCTCGCCGTTCCTGCACTACTGGTCGCTGGGCGTCGAGGAGCAGTTCTACCTGGTCTGGCCGGCGCTGCTGATCGTGGCCACGCGCCTGGGCAAGCCGCGCCTCAGCGCGGGCGTGCTCCTGACCATCGTGACGATCGTCTCGTTCGCGGGCGCGCTCTGGCTCACCGACGTGGCGGCCCCGTGGGCCTTCTACAGCCTGCCGACCCGCGCCTGGCAGCTGGGCCTGGGCGGCCTGCTGGCGGTCGGGGCCGGGTCGGGCGCTCGAGCCGCCACCTGGCTCACCGCCCAGCGCGGTCGGCGCCTCCGGATCGCCAGGTGGAAGGCCCGTCGGATGGGGCTGCCGGGCCTGGGTCGGTCGATCGCCCACGCCAGCCTGGTCGTCATCGGCTGGGCGGGCCTGGCCGCCATCGTGGCCTCCGCCTTCGTGCTCGACGCCGACACGCCGTACCCGGGGCTGGCGGCCCTCCTGCCGACGCTCGGCAGCGCGGCGCTCATCCTCTCGGGCACGCGCCGCTTCTCACCGGGCCACCTGCTGGTGCTGGCGCCGATGCGCTGGCTGGGCCGCATCTCGTTCTCGCTCTACCTGGTCCACTGGCCGATCCTCATCCTGCCGGCCGCGCTCCTGCCGCCCGGCCAGACCCTCACGCTGGCCTCGTCGCTGGCGCTGGCCGGCGTCTCGATCGCCGTCGCGGCGGGCCTCCACTACGCCATCGAGGAGCCGTTCCACCGCGGCGCCCGCTTCCAGCTCCCGACGGGCCGCATCCTGGAGGCGGCCGGCGTCTCGATCGCCTCGCTGGTGCTGCTGACCGCCGGCCTGGGGACCGCGGCGTCCGGGTTGCTCGACGCCGGCAGCTCGGCGCCCATCAGCGCGTCCGTCGGGTCGGGCGGCCCGGACGCCACGAGCACGACGACGCCCGACGACTCGGCCCTGGCGGCGATCACGGGCGTCACCGGCGAGGGTCCGGTCGACAGCCACCGATCCGACCGTCACCAGCGCCCCGCCCACCGGCGGCCCGACGCCCTCCACCGCGCCGACCACCGGCCCCACGGCGACGCCCACGCCGAAGCCCGTGCCCGCGCTCAAGGCGCCCAAGGGCCCGGTGCCGCTGCCGGCCAACGTGCAGCCCAGCCTGGCCAATGCCTCCAACGACTGGGAGCGTCTGCTCGCGACGGCTGCCTCATCCAGGAGCTGCAGGTCGTGCCGGCCAACTGCGTCTACGGCGACCCCAACGGCACGATCACGGTGGCGCTGGTCGGTGACTCGCACGCCTCGCAGTGGTTCCCGGCCCTCGAGCGCATCGCGCTGGCCAAGCACTGGAAGCTGGTGCCATTCGTCAAGCTGTCGTGCCGCTTCCTGGACCTGCCCATCTACTCGCGGGTCCTCAAGCGCGAGTACACCGAGTGCGAGCCGTGGCGCCCGCTGGTCATCAAGCGCCTCCAGGCCCTCAAGCCCGACCTGACGATCGTGGCCGCGGCGGAGGGCATGGAACCGATGACCGCCGGCCGACAACTCGCCGGCCGTCCAGGGCACGGCCATGGCCGTCCTGCTGCGCCAGATCCCCGGCCCCAAGGCGATCATCGTGGACACGCCGTCGCCCGACGTGGACGTGCCGGACTGCCTGTCCGCCCACACCCGTGACGTGACCCTGTGCGCCACGCCGCGCGTCGGTGGCCTACTCCTGGCGCCACCGGACGCTGGAGGTCACGGCGGTGAAGGCCACGCCGCACGCGACGCTGGTCGACCTGTCGACCGCCATCTGCCCGTACGACCCGTGCCCGGCCGTCTACAACGGCATGATCGTCTACCGCGATAACTTCCACCTTACCGCCACGTTCTCCGCGTACCTCGCGCCGCAGCTGGCCGCCGCGCTGCCGGCCATCGGGATGGTCGCGGCCGACTCGCACCCGACGTCCGCCCCGGTCCCGGCGGCCACGCCGACCGCGCCGTTGAGCGCCCCGTTCGACCCGCGCGATCGCCCCCGCCCGGTCTGAGGGTGCCGTCCGGCACCGGCGGCATTGCCACCGTTGGGGGTCGGCCGTAGGATGCGCACCGGCTGCTTGGCCGGTCGGTGGGAGATGACATGAAGCGGGGGATCCTGCGGCTGTCGCTGGCGTGCCTGCTGGTCGCCTCGTCGCTGGCCGCCGCCCCAGGACGAGTCGGTGCGACCGGTCCGATCGAGCCATCGCCACCCGGCCCCCCGACCCTGCTGTCGCCCGCCGATGGCGCGACCTTCACCACCAACCCGGTGCTGACCTGGACGACCGTTCCCGGCGCCGAGTACTACGGCGCTGAGGTCGCGACGGACCCCGGCTTCAATGACGTCATCGGGGACAGTGGGGCCCTGACGGTGGGGATGGACAACACGGAACTCCCAGCGGGGATCCTGTGGTGGCGGGCGGTGTCGATCGGCTTCGATGGGCGAGCAGGCCCATGGTCGGCACCGCGCGTCCTGATCAAGCTGCCGCGCATCACGACGGCCCCGTTGCTCCTCGCACCCGCGGATGGCGCCGTCCTCGCGTTCCCGGGATCGCCCGGACCGCTGCGATGGTCTGCCGTGGCTGGCGCATACGACTACGAGATCGAGTTCGCACTCGATCGTGGATTCACGACGATCATCGGAGACGGACCGATCGCGCTCACCGGGACCCTGCTCCAAGGGAACGACCTGGTGCCCAACCAACGGCTCTATTGGCGGGTCCGTGCACGCACGATGGAGCGTATCCAGGTCGGCCCGTGGTCGGCGGCACGAGCCGTGACCGTCACGTGGGATTCGACTCCGTCACTCGTCGCGCCCGCCGATGGCGCCCACGTGGCCAACGCGGTGCTCCAGTGGCAGCCCGTTACGGGCACGGCTCAGTACTACGTCGAGGCGGCGGACGTGACCGACCCCACGTTCAGCCATCCGGACGTCCTGCTGCCAAAGACGCCCTGGGTCGCCTGCTGCGGGCCGGCCTTTCCCGCCGGTTTCCTGTGGCGCGTTCGGTCGGAGACCACCGACAACCTCTTTGGCGCCTGGTCGGCGACTCACTCGGTGGTCATCGATGCCGCCGCGCCGGCCATGGATCCGCCCGCTCCGCCGACCCTGGTCGCGCCGACCCTGATCGCGCCGGCCGACGGATCGACGATCACCGGCAGCGCCGACACGCCGTTCCAATGGCAACTCGATCCCGCGACGTATCAGTACGAGATCCAGTGGGGAGCGGAACCGGACCCGTTCGGCGCACTCGTCCACGACACGACCAGCACGATCGGTCAGGTCATCTGGCAGTTCCCGTTCGACGCCGGGACCGCCTATGCCTGGCGGCTCCGGGAGCTGGGTCCCGCGGGTGAGCAGGGCCCGTGGTCGGTCGTGAACCACTTCACCACCTCACCGAACGTGGGCCCGGTGCTCACCGGCCCGGACGACGGAGCATCAGTACCGATGTCCACGGCCACGCTGTCGTGGCAGCCCGTGCCCACGACGCGCCAGTACTTCGTGGAGTGGAGCCGAACACCGGACTTTGCCGCCACCCGCTCGGATTCGAGCTACGAGGACCCGCTCCTGCCGGTCGCGCTCGCGCCCGGCGACTGGTATTGGCGGGTGACGGCGATCGGTACACAGCTGGAGTTCCACTCGGCAGTGCGCCGCGTCACGGTCGTCGATGACGACCCGCCTACCGTGAACGTGACCCTTGGAAACGGCTTCCCCACGACAACCGCAGCGAGCCTTCCGCTGACCATCGAGTGTGAGGATTACCTGGGCTCGACGCCGCACGTTCCGCGTCTCACCGGACGGCACGAACTGGACGACGTATCCGTATCCCACGGCGATCGACTGGTCGCTGACGGACCCGGCGCACGGTGGGGCTTCTCCAGGCCCGAGGAACGTCACGGCCGAGTGCCAGGACGCCGCAGGTAACTGGTCCGCTCCAGTCACTGCCTCCATCATCTACCTGCTCGTTGCAGACGAAACGCCACCGGAAGGCAGCGCTGCCATGAACGACGGGGCCCTGACGACGACGTCGACCGACGTCACCCTTGACCTCAGTGCGACGGATGTCGGCACCGGCGTTGCGTCGGTGGTGGTCACCCCGCAGAGCTCTGGAATCCCCGTGACCTTGCCGTATGCCACGACGATCCAATGGTCGCTCCTCGACCCGACGACCGGTGACCCGCCACCGCGCGGTCAATACAACGCCTTCGTCAGCTTCGTTGACGCGGCCGGGAACCAATCGCTTCCCACCGAGACCGGGATCGAATACGAACCGCCGCCGTTACTCCGTGAGGGCGGGGTCGATCGCTACCAGACGGCGGCCCTGGTGAGTGCCGCCACGTTCGCCCCGGGCGTGCCGGTGGCCTACATCGCCGACGGCGCCACCTTCCCCGATGCCCTGACCGGTGCGGCCGCCGCGGGCACCCTGCGCGGTCCGGTCCTGCTGACGGGCCCGACCGGCCCGCTCAACGCCTACACCGCCGCCGAGCTGACCCGCCTCAAGCCGCAGCGGATCATCGTCCTGGGCGGTCCGGCCTCGATCGCCGACGGGGTCTTGGCCGCCCTCGCGGCGTATGCCACGAAGCACACGGTCTTGCGCGAGGGCGGCGTCGATCGCTACCAGACGGCGGCCCTCGTGAGTGCCGCCACGTTCGCCCCGGGCGTGCCGGTGGCCTACATCGCCGACGGCGCCACCTTCCCCGATGCCCTGACCGGGCGGCCGCCGCGGGCACCCTGCGCGGTCCGGTCCTGCTGACGGGCCCGACCGGCCCGCTCAACGCCTACACCGCCGCCGAGCTGACCCGCCTCAAGCCGCAGCGGATCATCGTCCTGGGCGGTCCGGCCTCGATCGCCGACGGGGTCTTGGCCGCCCTCGCGGCGTATGCCACGAAGCACACGGTCTTGCGCGAGGGCGGGGTCGATCGCTACCAGACGGCGGCCCTCGTGAGTGCCGCCACGTTCGCCCCGGGCGTGCCGGTGGCCTACATCGCCGACGGCGCCACCTTCCCCGATGCCCTGACCGGGGCGGCCGCCGCGGGCACCCTGCGCGGTCCGGTCCTGCTGACGGGCCCGAGCGGCCCGCTCAACGCCTACACCGCCGCCGAGCTGGCCCGCCTCAAGCCGCAGCGGATCATCGTCCTGGGCGGTCCGGCCTCGATCTCCGACGGGGTCCTGGCCCAACTGCAGTCGCTTCTGCCGGTCTGAGGGTGCCAGCTCGCCGGTCCAACCTCCTCGTCGGCCTCGTGATGGCGGTCGCGCTCGTCCTGATCGGGTTCGTGCTGTTCTCCGGACCCGGACTGCCGACGCCGTCGGCCACGGCGACCGCCACGCATCACGCCCGACCCTGGCCGTCGCAACCACCCCGCCGACGCAGCCTCCGCCCGTGCCGTCGGGTTTCCGTCTCCGCCACGTCGGCGCGGTCGGTCGAGCACGTCTGGTGGATCGTCATGGAGAACCACGAGTACGGCAGCATCATCGGCAGCAAGGAGGCGCCGTACCTCAACAGCCTCGCCGCGAAGTACGCGCTGCTCACCGAACTACTACGCGACGACCCACCCGTCCGAGCCCAACTACATCGCGATGGTCGCCGGCTCCACGCTCGGCGTCACCACCGACGGCACCTACAACCTCAGCGCTGACAGCCTCTTTCGCCAGCTCACCGCGGCCGGGTCGCAGTGGCGGGCCTACGAGCAGGACTACCCGTTCGGTTGCTTCACGGGCAGCAGCGCCGCGGTTCAGCCCGACGGGCCCGGCGCGGACGGCGCCTACGCGCGCAAGCACGACCCCGCCATCAGCTTCACCTACGTGTCGGGCGACCCCGTCCAGTGCGCCAACATCCAGCCGTTGCGGAACTTCTTCCCCGCGGCCGCCGCCTTCGCGTTCATCACGCCCAACCTGATCAACGACATGCACGATGGCTCGGTGGCCCAGGGCGACGCCTTCCTGCGCGAGTTCGTGCCGCTCATCACCGACAGCCCCGTCTTCGCTTCCGGCGTGCTGTTCATCACGTTCGACGAGGGCACCACCAGCGCCGGCTCGCACGGCGACGCCGGCGGCCACATCGCGACCCTGATCGTCGCGCCCGGCATGGGGCCAGGCATGTCGATCACGACGTACGCGGATCACTACAGCCTCCTGCGCACGACGCAGGACCTGCTGGGCCTGCCCTGTCTGGCCCACTCCTGCGAGCGCCTCCCTATCACGTATTGAGGACAATCGCGCCATGAGAGCCGTCGTCCAGGACGAGTGGGGGCCGCCGGAGGTCCTGCGGATCGAGGAGGTCGAGAAGCCGGTCCCGCGAGACGGTGAGATCCTCATCCGGATCCGCGCGTCCACTGTGAGCCAGTCCGATACCCACGCCCGGGCCGGCCGCGAGATCGTCTATCGCCTGATCGGCGGGTTCCGACGGCCTCGCTGGCGAACGCTCGGCGTCGAGCTGTCCGGTGAGGTCGAGGCGATGGGCGCCGGCGTGAGTCAGTTCCACGTGGGTGACGCCGTCTTCGGTACGCCGCCGGGCTTCAGGGCCCATGCCGAGTACATCTGCCTGCGCGCGACCGGCGCGTTGGCCCTCAAGCCGGCCAACATCACCTTCGAGGAGGCGGCCGCGGTCTGCGATGGGGCCGGCCAGGCGCTGTCGACGCTCCGTCAGGCCGGGACAAGGGCGGGCCAGCGGCTCGTCATCTACGGCGCGTCCGGCTCGCTAGGCACAGCGGCCGTGCAGCTCGCGCATGAGATGGGCGCGCACGTCACCGGCGTGTGCAGCACCGCGCACCTCGAGCTGGTGCGGTCCCTGGGTGCCGACGAGGTCGTGGACTACACGCAGGACGACTTCCGCAAGCTACGGGCCCTTCGACGCGATCATCGACGCGGTGGGCAAGTACTCGTTCCGCAAGGGCCGGGTCGCGCTCAAGCCGGGCGGTATCTACGTCGCCACCGACACTGGCCAGGACGGACTCATGACGTTCGTCGTTGGCGATCACCACACGCTGGGTCGGCGACAAGCGGCTGAAGATCGCCATCGGGCGGCGCAGCCGCCAGGACGTGGAGCACATGAAGGCGCTGATCGAGGCCCGCAAGTTCCACCCGGTCGTGGATCGGACGTATCCCATGGAGCGGGCGGTCGAGGCCCACCGGTACGTGGAGGGCTGGCACAAGACGGGCAACGTCGTGCTCACGATGGGCGGCGACGACACAGGAGGTACCGCGATGTCGCGCGATCCCGAAATGCTCCGTCGGTTCGCGACGGACTACACCGCGGCGTGGTGCAGCATGGATCCGCGCCGAGTGGCCGCGCACTTCGCTCCAGGTGGCTCGCTGGCCATCAACGGCGGGGCGCCGGCGGTGGGTCGGGATGCCATCACGGCCACCGCCCAGGGTTTCTACACCGCCCTGCCGGACATGCAGGTCTACATGAACGACCTCATCGTCGATGGTGCCCGCATCGAGTACCACTGGACGTTCACGGGCACGAATACCGGGCCGGGCGGAACCGGCAAGGCCGTCAGGGTGGTCGGCTACGAGGAATGGACGATCGACGATGACGGCCTGGTCGCCGCCTCGTCGGGTCACTACGACGCAGCGGAGTACGCGCGCCAGCTCGAACACGGCGTGTAGCCACCGCGCCCTCCCGACCCTGATGACTTCGAGCGCATCAGCGCGGAGGGTTCATCAGAAATCGGGTCAGCGAGCATCAACGTATTGACAGGCGTACGTTAGAACGTACACTGCAACGCGTGAAGAGCATCCCGATCAGCGACCTGCGGCAGCGTGTGGCCGACGTCATCGACGATATCCAGGCCAGCGACGAACCCCTGGTCGTGCTCCAGCGCTCACGACCCGCCGCGTACATCGTCAGCCCCGAGCGCTTCGAACGCGATCAGGCGGAGCTCACCGCCCTGCGGCGCTCAGTGTTCCTGCGCGAGGTCCGCGAGGCCGAAGCCGAGTACCTGGCCGGCGAGGCTCGCATCTTCGACGACGTGGAGCAGCTGCTCAACGAGCTTCGGCCCTGACTTGCGGTTCACGGCCTCGAGTCGGTTCCTGCGAAGGGCGAGGAAGCTCCGCGAACCCCAGGCCACGATGCTCCGCGCCGCCCTCCGCAGGTTTGCCGCCGACCCGAAAGACCCGCTCCTCCGCACCCGCAAGCTGACGGGCGACCTCGACGGTCACTGGGCCCTCAGCGTCGACGACGACCTGCGCGTCCTCTTTCGCTGGCAAGGCGAGGAGGCGTTCCTCGTCAACCTCGGGTCTCACGACGAGGTTTACTGAGGGAGCGTCAGTCCCGCGCTCGCGAGCGCACCTCGTCCAGGAGCGTACGGGCAGCCCCTTCGTCCAGCCGTTCGATCTCCGCCGGCAGGATGCCAGCGCGTTGGAGCTGTTGCGCGAGCCATAGGGGCAGCGAGGAAGGCGCCGGCTCAGGCTCAGGGGAGGGCCGTTCGGCCGGTGCCTTCAAGCGAACGACGTCCCAGAACTGGGCTTCGTTGACACGGAGCTGATCCGAGAGGATCGCCTTGAAGCGTCCCATGCTCATCGTCTTCGCACCCGAGCGTGAGACCTTCGTGACCAGGGTCTCGCCGGTGGGCAGTGTCTTCACGAAGTAGTCGTGGTCCGTCGAGCGCGCTCGGTCCGGATCCCAGCGGTCATAGCGCAGGAAGGCGCGGACCTCATCCCAGTCCGGCGTCTTCAATGCGCGACGACGACGTCCGCCTGGGATCGCTCCGCGCGGATGCCCAGCGCAGCGCGCTGCTCATCCTCTCCGCCGAGCGCGAAGCGCAGCATCGCGAGGGGCGGCGCACCCCGACCAGCGAGGTACCGCGATGGGTCCTCGAAGAACCGCTCGACATACACCCGCACCTCGGCGAGCAGGTCCTCGGTGGCCGCGTCGAGGCTGTCGCCGAAACCGAGTACCCCGAGTTCGGGCACGCGCAGGGTGACCTCCCCGCCGTCGTACACGGCCCGCACGTCGAACCGCTGGTCGGCGACCATGGCCACCAGGTCCTCCGGACGGATCAGAAGCATCTGCTCCTTGCCATGGTGGCGGGAGATCACCTGCAGGCGATGGCGATGGAAGACGTCGTCCATGAGCTCGGACAGACCAGCTTTGGCCGGCGAGAAGTCGACGGTCGGAACCAATGGGGCCTTCATGTGGGCATGATAGGTCAGATTGGTCTGATTGGTCAAATACCCTGTCAGCCGGCGGCGCCCTCCAGGGGCTCCACGAGCACGACCAAACCGTCCTGGCGGATGACCCGCACGGGGGTGCCGCGGGGGAGGGGTCGTTGGTCGGCCGTCCGGGCCGACCATTCCTCCCCGCCCACGTAGACCGAGCCCTCCGGGTCGAGCGGGCGACGCACTTCGCCCTGAAGCCCGGGCGCCAGGCCCTGGCCGACGGTCCCGGGTGAGCCGCGCATCTTGCGGGTGCGGGTCGCCGCCGTGATCACGACGAGCAGGTACAGCCCCGCCCCGATCACCACGGCCACCAGGACCGGCACCGCGACGGTCACATCCGGCCCGGTCGGGGTGCCGGGCGCGGCGTAGAGCGTGCCACCGCCAAGCACGAGGCACACGAGTCCGCCGGCCGCCAGCAGGGCGTGGCTGGGCACGAACGCCTCCGCCACGAACAGCCCGATGGCCAGCGCGATGAGGATCAGCCCGGCGATGTTGAGCGGCAGGCTGCCGAAGCCGATGAACGCCAGCACAAGCGCGATCGCGCCCACGGTGCCGGTGAAGAAGTTGGGGTGGAACAGCTCACCGACCAGGCCCAGGCCGCCGATGATGAAGAGGACGAAGGCGATGTTCGGGTCGGCCAACAGGTGCAGCAGGATCTGGATCGGCCCCATGTCGATCTCCGTCGTGGTCGCGCCGTCAAGGTGGAGCGTGACCTGCGAGGAGCCCACCGTGACCGTCCTGCCGTTGGCGAAGGCGAGGACGTCCGGCAGGGTGGCGGCGATGCCGTCGACCGCCTTGAGCGAGACGGCCTGGGTGGCACTGGCGCTGGCGGCCTGGAGGACGGTCGAGCGGGCCCAGTCCACGTTGCGGCCGCGGGTCTCGGCGATCGACTGGATCTTGGCCGCGGCGTCGTTGGTGACCTTCTGGCCCTCGGTGCCGGTGATGTCCGTGCCGCCGCTGCCGACCGGCGACGCCGCGCCGATGCTCGTGCCGGGCGCCATCAGGGCGATGTTGCTGGCCAGGGTGATGAACGTGCCGGCGCTCGCCGCGAAGCCGCCCGCGGGCGCCACCCACACGATGACCGGGATGGTGGCGCTCAGCTCCGACCCCACGATGTCGTTCGTGGAGAAGAGGTCGCCGCCGGGCGTGTCCAGCTGGATGATCACGGCCGCCGCGCCGTCCGCCTCCGCGCGCGAGATGCCATCGGCGAGGTAGCCGGCCATGACCTGGTCGACGACGCCGGTGGTCGGCAGCACGACCACGTTCGGGGTGGGGGAGGCGGCGCGCACCGCGCCCGTGAGGAGGAGCGCGCCAGTCGCTGCGAGGAGCATGGCGCGGCCCGTCCGTCCGATCCTGCCGCTCATCGTGTGCATCGCGCGAGGCTCCTTCTCACGCTGATGGTACGCGCGCCGTCCACGAGCGGGTCTTTGGCGGCGGCTAGCATCGCGCGGTGCACGTCTACCTGGAGACCGACCGTCTGATCCTGCGTCGGTTCACGGCCGACGACGTGGACCTCGCGACGGCGCTCGATGCCGACCCAGCCGTCATGCGGTACATCAACGGCGGCCGGCCCACGCCCCGCGAGGAGATCCGCGACTACTACCTGCCCGGCTGGATGGCTTACTACAAGCGGGGCGATCGGTATGGCTTCTGGGCGGCGATCGAGAAGCGCACCGGCACGTACCTGGGCTGGTTCCACCTCCGGCCCAACAAGGGCGATCCCGACGACGAACCGGAGCTTGGCTATCGCCTGATGGCGTCGGCCTGGGGTCAGGGGTACGCGACCGAGGGCAGCCGCGCGCTGATCCAGAAGGCCTTCCGGGAACTTGGCGCTGGCCGGGTGTACGCGACGACGATGGTCGTCAACGTGGCCTCGCGGCGCGTCATGGAGAAGGCCGGGCTACGCTTCATCCGGGTCTTCCACGAGCCGTGGCCGGACCGCATCGAGGGCGAGGAGCACGGCGACGTCGAGTACGCCCTCACGCGCGAGCAGTGGGAGGCCACGCCGCGATGATCCGGTCCATGCGGCCATTCCGGTTCATGGCAGAGGCGGGGTCGATCGCGTCGGGAGACGCGCTCGCCGCGACCGCCAGACGCGCCGAAGCCATGGGCTACAGCGTGCTCATGGTCACCGACCACCTGATCGAACAGCTCGCCCCGATCCCGGCCATGACCGCCATGGCCGTGGCCACCACGCGGCTCCGGGTGGGCACGTTCGTGCTGAACAACGAGCTCCGCCACCCGGCCGTGCTGGCGCAGGACCTGGCCACGATCGACGTGCTGAGCGGCGGTCGGCTTCAGGTGGGCATCGGGGCCGGCTGGAACAAGCCCGAGTTCGACCAGATCGGCCTCGCGTTCGACCCGGTCCCGGCTCGCGTGGCGCGCCTGGTGGAGGCGGTCGCCCTCCTCAAGGGCTGCTTCGCCGAGGGGCCGTTCACGTACGCTGGCGAGCACTACCAGATCACCGACTACGACGGCCAGCCCAAGCCGGTGCAGAAGCCGCATCCGCCGTTCCTGATCGGCGGCGGCGGGCGGCGCACGCTGGAGTTGGCGGCCCGCGAAGCGGACATCGTGGGCCTCGCGCCGCGCGTGCTCCGCGGCGAACGGACCGATCCGCCCAGCCTCACGTTCGCCGCCGCGGCCGAGAAGATCGAGTGGGTGCGTGCCGCCGCCGGCGACCGGTTCGACAGCCTGGAATTCAACGTCTACCCGTCGGGCTCGCCGGTGCTCATCACCGACCACGCCCGGGCCGAGGCGGCCAGGATCCGCGACCGGCTCCTCAAGCGCACCGGCTACGAGCTGTCCGAGGACGAGGTCCTGGAGTCGCCGCACGTCTTCATCGGCTCGGTCGACGGCCTAGTGGCGAAGATCCAGGACCTGCGCGAGCGGCTCGGCATCAGCTCGTTCATGACCGGCGAGATCGACGACCTGGCACCAGTGGTGGAACGGCTCGTTGGGACGTAGAGTCTGAGGTGATGTCACGAGCCCTACGTTCCGGCCCAGGATCGCTACGGAGTCGATGCCGTACCGGCGCGTGGGCACGAGTGGCCTGCGGTTGCCGGCCATCTCGCTGGGCCTGTGGCAGAACTTCGGCGAACGAACGGCCGCTCGCCACCCAGCGGGCCATCATCCGGCGCGCCTTCGACCGCGGCGTCACCCACTTCGACCTGGCCAACAACTACGGCCCGCCCTACGGCTCGGCCGAGGCCAACTTCGGGCGCATCCTGCAGCTCGGACCTGCGGTCCTATCGGGATGAGCTGATCATCTCGACCAAGGCGGGCTACGACATGTGGCCCGGGCCGTACGGCGATGGCGGGTCGCGCAAGTACCTCCTGGCCAGCCTGGACCAGAGCCTCAAGCGGATGGGTCTCGAGTACGTGGACCTCTTCTACTCCCACCGCGTCGACCCGAACACGCCGCTGGAGGAGACGATGGGGGCGCTCGATGCCGCCGTCCGGCAGGGCAAGGCCCTGTACGTGGGCATCTCCTCCTACTCCGCGCAGCGGACGCGGGACGCGGTGGCGATCCTGCGGGCGCTCGGCACGCCGCCGGTCATCCATCAGCCGTCCTACTCGATGCTCAATCGCTGGATCGAGCCCGAGCTGCTCGACGTCCTGGCGGAGGAGGGGATGGGCGCGATCGCGTTCTCGCCGCTGGCCCAGGGCCTGCTGACCGACCGCTACCTGGACGGCGTGCCCGCCGATTCGCGGGCCGCGCGTGAGGGTTCCTTCAGTCGCGATCTGCTCACGCCGGCGAACCTGGCCAACGCCCGGGGACTCCGCGAGATCGCGCGCGGCCGGGGCAGACGCTCGCCCAGCTGGCCATCGCCTGGACGTTGCGCGACCCGCGCGTCGCCTCCGCGCTCATCGGAGCCAGCTCGGTCGCGCAGTTGGATGACAACCTGGCAGCGCTCCACCGGCTGGCCTTCACACCGGATGAGCTGACCGAGATCGACCGGTTCGCGGTCGAAGGCGGTGTCAACCTCTGGGTCCAGTCCAGCAACGCGTAGGGCCCAACCCAGGACGATCCGTCCGGACGGGTTCCCCGCGTGACCGCGTTGGGATAGGCTGACCGTTCGATGATCTGCTCCAACTGCGGGACCGAGAATCCGGCCGGCGCCAAGTTCTGTACCGAGTGCGCGTCGCGCCTGGCCATCGTCTGTGCCACCTGTGGCACGGCCAACGCGCCGACCGCCAAGTTCTGCGCCGAATGCGCCAGCCCACTCGTGGCCAGTGCCCCCGCCGCGTCCGCGGTCACGTCAGCACCCGGCGCCGGTCCTGCGCCAGTGGGCCCGGTCGCCGAGCGGCGCCTCGTCTCGATCCTCTTCGCCGACCTGGTCGGCTCGACCGCGATGGCCGACGGCCGCGACCCGGAAGAGACGCGGGAACTCCTGAGCCGCTACTTCGACCTCGCCCGCGACGTCATCGGCCGGTATGGCGGCACGGTCGAGAAGTTCATCGGTGACGCGGTGATGGCCGTCTGGGGCGCCCCTACGGCGCACGAGGACGATGCCATCCGGGCCGTGCGGGCAGGCCTGGAGCTGGTCGACGCGGTGCGCAACCTTGGCCCGACCCTCCAGGCGCGCGCCGGCGTCCTGACCGGCGAGGCCGCGGTGACGATCGGCGCGACGAACCAGGGCATGGTCGCCGGCGACCTCGTGAACACAGCCAGCCGCCTGCAGGGTGCGGCGGCTCCCGGTGCGGTGCTCGTGGGCGAGGCGACCCAGCGGGCGGCGGCCAGGGCGATCGCGTTCGAGCCGGCGGGTGAGCAGAGCCTCAAGGGCAAGGCCGCGCCGGTCGCCGCGTGGCGGGCCGTGCGAGTCATCGCCGACGTCGGTGGCCGCAAGCACGCCGACGTCCTCGAGGCGCCGTTCGTCGGCCGCGAGGATGAGCTGCGGCTGGTCAAGGACCTGTTCCACGCCACGACCCGGGAGGCTCGGCCGCGCCTGGTCAGCGTCATCGGTCCGGCAGGCATCGGCAAGACCCGGCTGGCCTGGGAGTTCCTGCGCTACCTGGACGGCCTCGTGGACACGGTCTGGTATCACGACGGCCGCTCACCGGCCTACGGCGACGGGATCAGCTTCTGGGCCCTGGGCGAGATGGTCCGCCGCCGGGCCGGCCTCCTGGAGACCGATGACGAGGCGACGACCCGGGCGAAGGTCGCCGAGATGCTCGCCACGCACGTGCCCGACGCCGAAGAACGGACATGGATCGAGCCCGCCCTCCTGGCCCTCCTGGGGGTGGAGACCGCGGCCAGCCCGGAGCAGCTCTTCGGGGCCTGGCGCACGTTCTTCGAGCGGCTTGCCGCGACGGCACCGGTCGTCCTCGTCTTCGAGGACTTCCACTACGCCGATCCCGGCCTGATCGACTTCGTGGACCATCTCGTGGAGTGGTCGCGCGGCCACGCGATCTACGTCGTGACGCTGTCGCGTCCCGAGCTGCTCGAACGCCGACCCGACTGGGGTGCCGGCAAGCGCAGCTTCGTCAGCCTCAGCCTGGATCCGCTGCCGCCCGCCGCGATGCGCCAGCTCCTCGCCGGTCTCGTGCCCGGTCTCCCCGACGCGGCGGTGAAGGCGATCGTCGCTCGCGCGGACGGCATGCCCCTGTACGCCGTGGAGACGGTCCGGATGCTCGTGGCGGAGGGTCGGCTGGTCCTGGAAGGTGACGCGTACGTCCCGCACGGTGATCTCACCACGCTGGCCGTGCCGGAGACGCTCACCGCCCTCATCGCCAGCCGCCTGGATGCCCTCCCGCCGGCCGACCGGGCCCTGGTCCAGGACGCCGCCGTGCTCGGGCAGAGCTTCACCCCGGCGGCCCTGGCGGCGATCACCGGCACGGACGAGGCGACTCTGGAGCCGCGGCTGCGGGCGCTCGTGCGCCAGGAGATCCTGGCCGTCCAGGACGACCCGCGCAGCCCCGAGCGGGGCCAGTACGGCTTCGTCCAGGCCCTCATCCGCGAGGTCGCCTACGGGACCCTCGCCCGCAACGACCGCAAGACGAAACACCTCGCCGCCGCGCGCTTCTTCGAGTCGCTGGGCAGCGACGAGCTGGCCGGCGCCCTCGCCGGCCACTACCTGGCCGCACACCAGCACGCCCAGCCCGGCCCCGAGGCCGACGCGCTGGCCGGCCAGGCCCGCCTCGCGTTGCGGGGGGCCGCCGATCGGGCGATGGCCCTGGGTGCGCCCGAACAGGCGGTCCGGTTCCTTGAGCAGGCCCTGGAGGTCACGGCCGACCCGGCCCAGCGAGCCGATCTCCTGGAGCGCCTCGGCTCAGCCGCCGGCACCGCAAGTCGCTACGACCTGGCGCTGGAGGCCCTTGGGCAGGCGGTCGACATCCACCTCGAGCGGGGAGATCGAGCGGTCGGCATGGCCGACGTCGCGGTCAGGGCCCGCGTCGCGCTCGACGCGCGGCGAACCCATTTCGCGAAGGACCTGGCCGTTGAGGCCATCGCCACGTACGCCGATCAGGCGGGGACGCCCCCGTTTGTGGCCCTGGAAGCCCAGCTCGCCCGCGCCCTGTTCTTCATGGACGAGAACCGCGAGGCGGTCGAGGTGGTCGACCGGGTCCTGGAGGCGGCCGAGCGGGGCGACCTGCGGTCGATCCTGGCCGACGCGCTCGTGACTCGTGGCTCAGCGCTGTGCGCTCTGGGCCGCTACCGGGAAGGTCTGGGCGTCATCGCGATCGGCGAACGGATGGCCCGCGACGAGGGGCTGACCTCAACGCTCATGCGGGCGCTCAATAACACCGCCGTGAACAGCTGGCACGAGGACCCGGCGCACGGGTCCGCCGCGGCTCGGGAGGGGTTGGCACTGGCCCAGCGCGTCGGCGACAAGGGGACCATGGTCCTGCTCTCAGGAGGGGCTGCGTACAGCGCGATGCAGGGCATGGATTGGGAGCAGGCCCTCACCGTGGCGGAGCCGGTCATCCAGATGGACCTGGCCCCAGGTGAACGGGTCCTCGCCACCTCGACCGTCGTCACGGTCACGGCGTGCCGGGGCGAGGATGTCCGCGCGCAGCTCGCCACCTTCGAGCCGCTCTACGCGCAGATGGACGCAATGGAAGCACGCAAGGCCAGGCTTGACGTCGAGGGGCTGGTCGCCTTCGCCACGGGCCGCCTGGCCGATGCGATGCGGATCTGGCGCGAGGAGGTCGAGATCGACAGTGGCGAGGCCAAGTGGAGCCTCCCCAACATCGGCCACTGTGCCCTCTGGCTGGGCGACGCTCGAAGGGGCCAGGGCGGCTCTGCGCGACCTGGACGCGGCCGGCCTTCACGCTACCCTGACCGAGCTCCAGCGGCGGTCGATGCGGGCGGGGATCGCGGCCATGGAGGGCGACGCGGACGCGGCGCTCGCCCTGTACCGGCCCGTCATGCGTGGCCTGGAGGAGCTGGGCGTCCTCTGGGAAGCTGCCCTCGTCGCGATCGACATGGCGACCGTCCTGGACCCGGCACACCCGGAGGTCCAGGCCGCCGCGGCGGCCGTCCGGGATGGCCTGGTGCGAGTGGGCGCACGGCCGTTCGTCGAACGTCTCGATGCCGCGATGGCGCGCCAGGTGTCAGGCGCGCAGCTCCCAGGTCGACCCGCTGTCCCCGTCGTGGACCTCGACGCCGGCGTCGGTCAGTCGGTCCCGGATCAGGTCGGCGGCTGACCAATCCTGGGCCGCGCGGGCTCGCGCACGCAGGTCCAGCAGCGCTTCGACGAACGGATCCACGGCTTCGCGTGGGTCCCGAACGCCAGCTTCTGCCGCGCCCGCGAGCCGCACGAGCAGGGCCCGGAACGTGGCTCGAGCACTGTCCAGGTCGGGGCTGTCCTCGCCGGCGCGCAGGTGGCCCTCGATGTCCGAATCCAGCTCCAGCAGCGCGGCCGCCGCGGCGCGTGCATCGTGGGCCTCCAGCGCCTGCACGAAGGCGCCCTCGCGATGCGCGACGGTGTCGGGCAGGGAGCCTCTCGCGGCCGGCGCCGTCCCCGCGGCGAAGACCGTCGCGGGTGCCGCGCCCGGGAGCCAGCCCGGTCGACCGCCCGATCGTGCGCGCCGACTCGGCCAGGGCCTCGATCGTGGTCTCGGTGCCGCTGGGGAAGACGACGCTGCGGCCCTGCGCCCGCACGGTGACGCCGCCGAGGCCGGCCACGCTCGCCGTTCCCCGTTCCAGGTCCAGCACGAGGGCCGTGTGGCCGTCCACGCCGAGCACGAACGCACCCGCTGGGAGGGCCGCCTCCAGCACCCGCAGGCGCCGCTCGCCGAGATAGCAGAAGCGCGTGTCGTGCGTGCCGCCCTCGGCGTTGTCGTAGTGCGGCACGACGGCAGCCTTGCAGGCCGGTCGACTGACCCAGCAGGTCCAGCCCATCGAGCCAGTGGGGGTCGTCGCCGACCTTGTAGATCTCGTACACCGGCACGGTCACGACGCCGACGGTGAGGGCCGCGGCGCTGGCCACCGTCACGATGCCGCCGTTGGCTAGCTTGTCGGCCAGGGCGCCCGGGATGGGGCCATCCGCCCAGTGGCGCAACGCGTAGCTGGGGCTGCCCGGCCCGGCCAGCACGAAGCGAGCTTCGCGGATCAGGGCCAGGGCGGTCGATGTCGCCAGTGCGTCCGCATCCCGCGTCCGGAACGTCGCCACGCTCAGGGCGTGCCCGACGCTCGCGGCGAAGTAGGCCACGATGCGGGCCGACAGCTCGTCCGCGTTCTCCTGGAAGCCGTACGGGGTGTCGATCAACGTGGCCGGTGCGGCGGGGTCGCCCAGCCGTTCCAGGAGCGCCCGATGCACCTTGGCCATGGCCGGCGCGGTCTCGCCCGAGCCCATGATCGCGAGGATGCGAGGGGCGCTCACGGCGCCACGCCCTCCGTGGCCAGCTCGTGGAGCAGCAGCGCCACCTCCGCCGGGTGCTGGGCATGGAGGTCGTGATCACCCGTCATCCAGTGCGTGCGGGCGTGCGGGATGGTCGCCTGGGCCACCTCCACCGCCGCCCGCTTCCGACCGGCCCAGTGGGACGCGTCCTGCGGTCCGTCCTCGGCCGGGATGAGCAGGGCCGGGACCTTCAGGCCGGCATAGAGCGCGACCGGATGGTGCTCCCACAGGCCGCGCAGCACGACCAGGTGGCGGTCATACGTGAGCCACGGCGCGATGGTGCCGTCCGGCCTCACCTCGAAGTTACCGAGCGTGCCCTGGATGCCGCTCTCGGGCCAGTCGGCATGGGCCGAGCGGATGTAGCCCTCCACCTCCTTGAGCGGCCTGCCCGCCAGGTGGGGCGGGGCGAGCGCCACGAGGCAGTCGGCCAGCTTGGGGAAGCCCTCGGACAGTTCGATCCACCCGCCGTCGACCAGGGCGATGCCCCGGACGGCGTCGGGGTGGCTTGAGGCGCCAGCTGCAGCACGACGTTGCCACCCCACGACTGCCCGGCGGCGATGGGCCGATCCAGACCCATCCGCTCGATCAGGGCGACGAGGTCGTCCGCGACCCGGGGCACGTCGTAGCCGTCGTCCGGTTTGGAGGAGCGGCCGTGGCCGCGCAGGTCGACCGTGACCACTGGGTGGCCCATGGCCGTGAGCGCCTGAGCCACGCCGTCCCACATGCGGGCGTTGGAGGCCAGGCCGTGAACCAGCAGGAAGGTCGGCGCAGGCTCTTGCGCGGCGGATGGGCCGGCACGGCGCGGGCGCCCAACGATCGGCCGTCAGCTCGACGCCCGGCGCCACCTCGATCCGCTCGGTCTTCATCGGGTCATGGTAGGTTGGAACCATGGCTGACGGTCGGGAACTCGACTGGAACGAGGCGATCATCCGCGACTTCCACGACCATGCCGGGCAGATCACCCTGGGCCGGCTGGCCGGGAGCCGGTTGCTCCTGATGACCACGATCGGCGCGCACACGAGCGAGAAGCACACCGTGCCGCTGGGCTACGACCCGGACGGCACCGACTACATCGTGGTGGGCTCCAACAGCGGCCTGGACAAGCAGCCCGCGTGGCTGGCCAACATCGCGGCCAACCCGATCGTCACCGTCCAGGTGGGCACCGACTCATTCCAGGCGCGGGCCGTGCCGACCGGCGGAGCGGAACGGCGCCGACTCCTGGACGCCCGCATCGCCCGTGTGCCGATCTTCGGCGACTACGAGCGCAAGGCGGCGCCGCGCGAGCTGGCGGTGGTGCGCATCACGAGGATCTAGCGCTGGGCGCCCGCGACGCTCCATCGCCTGCGCCTGCGCCTCCTGACCTGGGAGGGTGGTAACGGACAGGGACATGGCTGGTGGACGCGCGAATTGGTCGTATCTCGCAGTTTCGTGTCCTGGCAGGTCAGCTTCTGACGGATCCGGGCCTTCGCCAGCCGAATTGCGTCCGATACGAACCTGCCAGGTCAGAACGGGCTGACCCCCCAGGTCAACGTCACCGTGATGACCTCGAGCGCATCAGGCGGGAGGGTTCGGAGGATTTCGCGGGCCCGAGCATCAGTGCGGGGCGCAGAGCCCTCCGCGTGGCCACGTGAGGCCACCGAACGGTCAGACGGCCTTCAGGGCCGCGAGCCAGGTGCGGAGCTGCGTGTAGACGGCGGGAGCCCCCTCGAGCGGGTCGGCCGCCGGCTGCCAGGCCGCGGGCGACAGCAGGAACGGGTCGGTCTGCCAGCCGCCGAGGCCGCCATGCGAGCCGATGAGCTCCTCGAAGTCGACCACCTGCCCCGATCCGTGTCGAAAGTACCGAGGAGCATCAGGTCGCCGGCCTGCGTCCAGCGCATCCGCGGTGGCCACGACCTCGGCGGCGTCCTAGCCGTACATGTCGAGCGGGTCCGTGCCACCGCCCGTCCCGCGGTGAGGTCGCGCTCACCCGCTTCGCCCAGTGGCCACCGTATGCCCCGCATCGGTGCGCACGAGGGCCATGCCGATGCCCGGGTGGCGCACCAGGCCCTCGATCAGGCCCGGGAACTGGCGCTCGATGGACTCGCGCGTCATGCGCCCCGGCACCCGCGCGAAGTAGACGTGGGCGAGGCTGCCCGACCAGCACACCACCGCGTCCGTGGTCACCGACGGCGGTGCTCGGTCGACGTGCGCCGACGCGGACGCGTCCAGCACCGTCGGGCCGCGGCGCGCGATGAACGGCGCCACGCCCGTGCCCCGGCCCAGCTCCATGGCGATGACACGGCCGCTGCCGGTGTACTCGGTCTTCTCGCCGGCGCCGATGACCGTCGGCGTGCCCGGCATCAGCGTCCCCAGCACGACCTCCAGCGGCTGGCCGTAGCGCTGGCGGAAGCTCGCGCCCAGGCTCTGGCCGTGGTCCGACAGCAGCACGACGTGGTAGCGACGGACGGCATGGAGCGCGGCCTTCAGGAGGGCGCCGATCGCCCGGTCGATGCCCTCGAGGGCGTCGATCGCCTCCTGGCGCTCCGGGCCGGCATGGTGGGCCACCGCGTCGTAGCCGGTGTAGTCGACGTAGATGACCGGTGCGCCGCGCGTACATCTCCTCGATGACCAGGGCCGTCGAGATCGTGCGCAGGCCGACGTTCGTGATGGCCCGCTCGACCGCGTAGTGCCAGTCGCGATGCATCCGCGGCTGCACGTCGCGGCCCCGCTGGTGCTCGGCCTGGTACAGCTCCTTGACGATCTCGCCGACGGTGAGCACCACGAGCCGCATGTAGTTGACGCGTGCCGACGAAGACCCCGTGCAGCCTGTGTTCATGCGACGCACGCTGCCGATGGCCGATGGTGGCCATGGTCAGATAGGAGCGGGTCGCGTCCCCGGTCAGGAGGTTGCCGATGCTCGTGCCGCCGTCGGCCAGCAGGCCGTGGCCGTCGGACAGGCGGGCCTCGATCGTGCTGGCGTCCTCGGCATGGTTGGCCACCAGCAATCGGGCGGTCGCCTTCTCGTACCAGCGGAAGCCGGGCACGGCATCGCCGCGACCGTGCAGGATGCCGGCCTGGCTGGCGGGCGTGGTGGCAGGTAGCTGGGCGCGCCACGAATGGAGGGCCGAGTCACCGTCGCGCAGCAGACGCTCCACGTTCGGCACATGGCCGCCACGCATCGCCTCCTCCAGCACGGGGCGTCCGACGCCGTCGAACTGCACGACGAGGAGGCCCTCACCGGCCGACCCGGCCGGGCCGTGGCGCCGAGCGACGAGCCGGCGCACCAGCACGCTGTAGTACGAATCATCGTCGCTGACGGCCACCAGCTCGGACAAGAAGCCGTTCAGTCCGGTCAGGAGGAGGGTGGCCCACAAGGCCGTGGTGGACCCGTCGACGTGGATGCCCGGCACGACGCGGCCGACCAGCACGATGGCCACGAACTGCCCCACCAGCCCCGTCACCTGGATGACCGGGATCGGCAGGTTCACGAGCAGCCAGTGGGCCAGCAACCGGACGCTCGCGTTGGCGATGGCGAGGAGCGCCCCGCCCAGGAGGATTGCCCCGAGCCCATCGAGCGACAAGCCGGGCAGGACGTACGCCGTGAACGCCAGGGCGAGGCTGCCGACCAGCACGGTCAGGATCGCCCGGCGCGCGATGGCCAGCCGGGTGGGGCGCCACTCCCAGATCAGGCGAGCCTGCAGCCCGTAGTCGGCCAGGTTAAGGATGCTCACACGCGTGTCGGCAGGGGCATGGAGGCGCCGGGGGCCAGCACGTGGACCGTCACGTGTGGCGCCACACGGGCGCATGCCTGGGCGAAGGCCGGTCCGGGGAGGTGGAACCGGGGCCCCATCATCCCGTGCAGGCCGATCGGCGAGAGCGTGCCCCAGTGGATCGGGACGGCCACGGCCGGCCGGATCACTGCCGCGGCCTGGGCGGCCGATTCGGGGTCCAGGTGGCCGCGCCCGAGCCGCGGGCCCCAACCGCCCACCGGCAGGAGGGCCACGTCAACGCGGCCGGCGAGGCCTTCCCACGCCGGCAGCACGTCCGTGTCCCCGGCGAAGTAGATCGTGGACGAGCCGACCACGAGGCAGCACAGGGCGGCATCCGCCTCCACCCGCGGCGAGCGTCGGCGGCCATGGACTGCGCGCATGACCTCGACTTCCAGCGTCCCGACGCGCAGCCGATCGCCTTCATCGACCTCCAGCACGGGGCCCAGGCCGGCCCGCCCGGCGATGCGCCCCAGGCCGGCGGGCACGATGACCGTCGGTGTGCCGGGCAGCGCCCGGAGGGACTTGAGGTCCAGGTGGTCGAAGTGGCCGTGGCTGATGAAGACGGCGTCCACGTCGGCCAGGTGGTGGGCGGCGACGGCCGGGGCCCTCCGCCGGATCGACCACAGGACGTGGCCCAGGACGGGATCGGTCAGCAGGCGCGTGCCGTCCATCTCGATCAGCACGGTCGAGTGGCCCAGGAAGGTCAACCGATCCTCAGGCATGACCCGAGCATACGGCCCGCGTGCGCGCTCGGGAGGCCAGGCCCCGTGGAGTGCCCAGCCGTCGCGATATGCCCCGACCGCCCGATCTTCAGCAGCCCTCCCGCCTGATGCTGTTGAAGTCATCGATCGGGCGGAGGAGCGGCGGGCGGCCCGAAGATCCACCCATCCGCGCGCGGCCGCTGACCTGGGAGGGTAGTAACGGACGGGGACATGCGCGGTGGGGCCCGAAGTGGGCCGGATCTGGCCGATTCTCGTCGATCTCTGTCCTGGCAGGTCAGCTTTGGACGAATCGGGGCCGCGGGGAGGCCCGATCGCGTCCGATACGACCCTGCCAGGTCAGAACCCGCTGACCCCCCAGGTCAACGGCACCTAGCTGGCACGGAAGGCGGCCCTCGGGGCGGCCGAGCATCACCCCACGCCCCCAAGAAGGTGCCGGATCCGCGCCCGGCCGCGGTCCGTGGCACCCTTCGCGTGATGACCGACCGGGCCCGTCGCCGCGAAATGTCCGTCGCCTACGCCGAGACGCCGCGTCGGGCCGGCGTCTTCCTCATCCGCAACACGGAGTCCGGGCGCACGTGGGTGGCGCCCAGTCTTGACCTGGACAGCGAGCTGCACAAGTTCGACTTCGCCAAGTCGACCGGCTCGACCGGCGTCTTCCACCGCTCGCTGGTGCCCGACCTCGAACGGCTCGGCTGGGGGGCCTTCCAGCTCGAGATCGTGGAGGAGCTGCCGCCAGCCGCGAACGGACGGCGGCGGAGACGCGCGACGACCTCGCCACGCTCGTGGCGCTGTGGCGCGAGAAGGTCGGGCCCGACCTCCTCTACTGAGCCTATGGCGTGGTGTGGAACAGCGGGAGGGGGACCCCGCTGGTGGCGCAGGTCGTGTCGAGGCCCTTGGTCGTGCCGGCGACGATGAACGCGGACACCATCTGGGGCATGCACCCCAGGTGGCCCACGGTGTGGCCCTCACCGCGCACCACGACCGTCAGGCTGTTCGGCATCTCGACGGGCGCCTGGGCCACGTTGGCCAGCGGGTCCTGCGGGTCGGCCTGGCCCAGGATCAGCAGCACTGGAAGGTCGGACCGGACCGGCGCCGCATCGTCGGCGGGGACCACGCCCTTTGGCACGTACGGGCAGACCATGGCCTGGTTCCGAGCTTCGGCGAGCTGGGCGTCAAGGTCGTAGCTGGTCGCGCCGGTCCGCTGGACCTCGGCAGGGTCGTACCGGGCCCATGCCTCGGAGCAGCGGATCACGCTGGACATCACGAGCTGGCTCGTGTCGGCCGACTGGGGCCCCATGGCCGCCGCGATGGCCGTCGCGACCGCGTCCCAGTGCCCCAGGTAGGCCTCATGGATGACGAGCGGGATCAGCGCGCTGGTCTCGGCCGAGAGGAGGCCGGTGTGGATCGCGCCGGCCATGGTCAGGGCGTCGATAACCATGGGCTTGCCGGTCCAGGGGTGGGGCACGGTGGTCGTGACCGGTGCCTCGGTCACGGTGGCCATGATCGACTTGAACTCGGCCGCGACGTCCGGGAAGGCGGTGTGGCATGCCTGATCGGCGGCGCATCGGGCGAACAGGACGTCGAGGGCGGCCTGGCTGTTGGAGGCGATGCGTTCGAAGACGGGCACGTCCAGCAGGGTGGCCCCGTCGAGCACGACCGAGCGCACGTGCTGCGGATACTGGCGCATGTAGTACTGGGCGGCGGTCGCTCCGTAGGAGGCGCCGTACAGGTTGATCTGGTCGTAGCCCAGCGCCGCGCGGACCGCGTCGACGTCGTCCATGGCCACCGACGTGGTGTAGAAGCGGGGATCGCCGGGCAGCGCGGCGAGGACGTCTGCGACCCAGCGGGCGACCGTGTCCTTTGCTTGGGCGAGCGTCATGCCGCTGGTGTCGGGCGCCTGGGGCGCGACGAGGCGGTTCGAGCCGCCGGTCCCGCGTTGGTCGACCAGCACGATGTCACGGTCCAGGTGCACGGTCGTGAAGGTGTTGACCGTCCAGCCCAGGTCCTCTGTCGCGGCCCCGCCGGGCCCGCCGTCCAGGAAGAACACTGGGTCCGGTTTCGGGGTGGCCGAGATGGCCGGGATGACCGCGACCCGGATGTCGATGGACCGGCCCTCGGGATCGGAACGGTCCTCCGGCACGCGCAGGGTCCCGCACACGCCCCAGGCATCCGTGAGGGTGCAGGCCTGCATCGGCGTGCCGGCCAGCGTGAACGGCGGACGGGCCGTCGGGGCCGGTGTGGGGGACACGCTCGCGCCGCCGCATGCGCCCGCGACCAGGGCAGCAGCAAACAGTGCGGCACTCAGACGACGCATCGCCATGCCTCCTCGCTCTGTCTCTCGAGGCAAAGATGCGTTTCGCGCCGAGATCCGCCAAGAGTCGTTCGTCATGAAGCGCCCGTGCGACCCCGTTCCATCGCCGAGGGCGCCCAGCCTTAGCTCGCGGAGACGCTCACGGTCACCTTGTTGGCCGAGCCGCGCACATCGATGTCATAGCGATCGGGTGTCGAGCCGCTCGCGCCCGGCGACGCCAGCGAGAGGTTGCCGCCCGAGCCGGCGATGATCTGCCCGTCGACCTGGACCCTGGTAGTGGCGCCTGACACACGCAGGCGCACCGGCATGCCCGCCGGACGGCGGATGGCGATCTCGTTGAGCGATCCAGTCAGGCGGATGGGAATGACCCCCTCTGCCTTGGCCAGCTCCAGGTCGATGCGGCTGGCGCCCCCGGCCAGCTCGAAGCTCCGCAGCTCGATCCGGCGCAGGTCCGCCTGCACGCGTGATCCGCCGCCGCGCAGCTCGATCGCCCAGGGGACCGCGGGGTTCAGCACGAACTCGCCGCGATCGCTGCGCCAATGGACCGACGTGTCGATCATCTGGTCCCCGATGCGGGCGCGCCAGTCGAACCACGCGAACCGCGCATATCGCACCGTCACCGCGCCGTCGCGCACGCGGACGCGCGGGATCGGGCCCTGGAAGCTGGCCCGGTACAGGTCCTTGACGCCCGGATCGCCGCTGATCGTCATCGACGGCACCGCCGACAGGAAGACGAGCCGACCGACCGTGACGCCGCCGACGGGGCGGCGAAGGCCGATCCTTCGATCGCCCTTCCGACCGCGTGCTCGCGCAGCTGCATGCCGTCTCCGCCTCGACCACCTGGACCGCGCCGCCCAGGTAGGCGGCGACGTCGCGTAGCTGCTCATCCGAGTACCCGCCGCCGGCGGCCTTCCATGGCGCGCGCCAGGGCGGCGAAATGCTCGGCCACGGTGGCCACCCGCTCCATGACCGGGGTGACGCGGACGAGACGCCGGTCGGTGGGATCGGCCGTCCGGTGGACGTAGCCCGCCTGCTCCAGGCGATCGATCATCCGCGTGGTGGCCCCGGCCGACAGTCCCGTCAGCTCGGCCAGGCGACCCGACGGGGCTGCCCCGGCCTCTGCCAGGAACACCAGGCACTGCACGTCCGCCGGCGCGAGACCGGACCGTTCGGCGACGCCCTGCGTGAACGCCGCGGCCGCATCTCCCAGGCGGCGGGTCTCACGTGCCAGGTCGCCCACGAGGCCCGCCCGTTCGGGCGGTGGCGCCCCTGCTGCCGGTCGATCGGTACTTCTTGACACGCTCTTTCTCCTAGCGTATGGTTGCGCTGCGCAAAGACATCATAGCGCAACGAGACAGGAGAACAAGCACCATGCGGACACGATCGTACGCCAGCGCGGTGGGCGGATCCGCTCCACGGGGGAGGGGACGGCCATGACCGCCGACCGGTCCTCCCGCGACTGGGCCATCGAGGCGGTCGATCTCGTCAAGACGTACAAGGGCGACGTGCGCGCCCTCGACGGCGTCAGCCTGGCCGTGGAGTCGGGCACCATCTTCGGGCTCCTGGGACCCAACGGGGCCGGCAAGTCCACCACCGTCAAGATCCTGACCACGCTCTCGCGGGCGGACTCCGGCAGCGCCCACGTCCTGGGCGTGGACGTGGCCCGTCAGCCCGACCGTGTGCGTCACCTCATCGGCGTGGTCGGCCAGCATGGCGCCGTGGACCCGGCCGCGACCGGCCGCGAGAACATGCTGCTCCAGGGCCACCTGTATGGCATGAGCGGGGCCGAACTGCGCCAGTCGGATCGACGAGCTGCTCACCCGTTTCGGCCTGCCGAAGCCGCCGATCGGATCGTGACGACCTGGTCGGGCGGGCATGCAGCGCAAGCTCGACGTGGCCTGCGGCCTCATCCACCAGGCCACGCGTGCTGTTCCTGGACGAGCCCACCACCGGCCTCGATCCCGAGGCGCGAGCCGATCTGTGGGCGGAGGTCCAACGCCTCGCCGGCGAAGGCCTGACGATCCTGCTCACCACCCACTACCTCGAGGAGGCCGACCGACTCGCCGGCCAGGTCGCCATCATCGACCGGGGCCGGATCGTCGCCCGCGGGACACCAGAGGACCTCAAATCCGAACTCCACGGCGACGCCATCGTCGTCGAGCTGCGTGAGGCCGATCGGGGCGACGCGGTCGGGGTGCTCCAGGGCATCGCCGGCCTGCGTGAGTCGGTGGTCGACGGGCGCACCCTGCGGGCGCGCGCCGATGACGGCGCACGAGCCATCCCGGTCGTCCTGGGGGCCCTGGACGTCCGGCGGTGTCGCGGTGGCCTCGGTCACCGTCGCCCGGCCGTCACTCGATGACGTCTACCTCCGCCACACCGGTCGGGCGTATCGCCCGGACTTCTCGGAGGCACCCCGATGACCGTCGTAGCCCAGACCGCCCATGTCACCGGCCGTCACCTGCGGGCCTTCCTCCGCCAGCCCTGGTTCGTGGCCATGGGCCTGGTCCAGCCGGTGATCTGGCTGCTCCTGTTCGGCGCCCTCTTCAAGAGCGTCATCGATATCCCGGGCTTCACCGCGTCGGCCAGCTACCTGGACTACCTCGTGCCCGGCGTCCTGATCATGACCGCCCTCTTCTCCTGCGGCTGGAGCGGCATGTCGATCATCGAGGACCTGGACCGCTCGATCATGGACCGCCTGCTCGCGACCCCCATCCACCGCAGCGCGATCATCATCGGGTTGAACGCCTACGAGCTGGTCTCGCTGGGCATCCAGGCGCTCATCATGGGCGGCCTGGCGTTCCTGCTGGGGGCGCGGTTCGAAGGCGGGCATCCTGGGCTTCGCCGTCCTGGTCCTGTGCGCCATGCTCATCGGCGCGATCGCGGCCTCGTTCTCCGACGCGATGGCCCTGCTGCTGCGCCAGCGCGAGTCGGTCATCGGCATCAACACCCTCATGACCCTGCCGCTGACCTTCCTCTCGGCCGCGTTCATGCCCCTCAAGCTCGTGCCCGACTGGGTCGCCACCGTGGCCATGTTCAACCCCGTGAACTGGGCCGTCGAAGCGGGCCGCGAAGCACTCACGGCGAACCCCGACTGGTCGCTCATCCTGCCGCGGCTCCTGCTGCTGGCGTGCCTGACGATCCTCTCCACGGCCTTCGCCACGCGGACGTTCCGCTCGTACCAGCGTTCGATCTAGGCTGGTCCCCAGAACGGTTTCCGCCCGCCGGTCGTCTGGATAGGCGACAACCCATCCGCGCGGGTCTTGCGATGAAGGGGAACCCACGAGCCACGCCGGCACCGATACCGCGGACCGCTTCCGTCGCCTGGCGGCGGGAGAGCTGGACCGCGCCTATCGGCTGGCGGGCCTGCTCCTCGGCGACCAGCCCGAGGCCGAGGACGCGACCCAGGAGGCGCTCCTTCGCGCCTGGCGCGCGGCCGGGACCCTGCGCGACCCCGATGGTTTCCAGGCGTGGTTCGACCGCATCCTGGTCAACATCTGCCGCGACCGCCTGCGTCGTCGCGGCCGCGTCCGCTTCATCCAGCTCGACGCGGTGGCCGAGCCCGTCGCAGAGGCCGACCCGTTCCGCAGCGTCCTGGAGCGGGACGAGGCGGTGCGAGCCATGGCGCTCCTTGATCCCGACGAGCGGGTCGTCGTCGTGCTGCACTACTTCGCGGACCTGACGCTGGCGGCCGTGGCGCACCGCACCGGCTGGCCGGAGGGCACGGTCAAGTCACGGCTGCATCACGCGCTGCGGACCATGCAGGCGGGGCTCACGGAGTCGGCGGCCCGGCGCCCGGGAGACCGGCCATGACCGACGAACTCGAGCGGCGGCTGCGAACGAGCCTCTCCGGCGCGGCTCTGCCGTCGGCTCCGGACTCGCTGCACGAAGCGCTTGATCGCCTGCCCGACGAGGCCGGCCCGATCGGCACGGGTGGTCAGGGCCTGAGCCTGGCCTGGGCGATGCCGGTGCTGGTCGTCGTCGTCGTGGTGGCGCTGATCGCCGCGTGGCTGCCGGGCGGCCTCCTTGGTCTTGCCGGTCCAACGGCGTCGCCGCGGGGATCGTCGTCTCCGGTGCCGAGCGGCTCTCTAGTTCCGTCCCCCGGTGTGAGCGCGGCGCTACCTACGTTCTGGCCCCTGGCCGGCCGACTGGTCGGTCATCCGTGTCGCCGTCGTCGGCTGGGCTGGTGAATTTCGAGGCGACGCTTCGACCCGATCTGCTACGAGTTGCTCTCGAGCGACGACGGCGGCGCCACGTGGCGGACGGTCGGTGCGGTCCCGCCAGCGATCGAGCAAGCGGCCCACCGAGACGGGTGTCTGCGCCGATCCATCTGCGGTTCCTGGACCCATCCCACGGCTGGCTGAGCACCCCTGGCGAACTATCGGGCGACCGTCGACGGAGGGCGCCACCGGCTGCTGCAGGTTCGACCGCCGGTGACACGATCACCGATCTCGAGGTGCGCGACGCGCAGCCCTTGGTGGCGGCCAGATGGCACGAGGGCTGCCGTGGTCGCTGGCCGAGCGGGCGGGGCGCTGGGCGGCGATGCCAGGTGTCCTGGTGCCCGATGCGACGAACGTCTGGCTGACGAGTGCGGGCACGGCAGCGTGGCTCAGCGTCGCCCGTCTGCCGGGCGCCCTGCCCAGCTCGCAGCGGCCTCGCTATTTGGGACCACCGACGGCCTCGCGTGGGCACCTGCGGCGCTCCCGCCCTGCCCGACGCCGGCGGTCGCAATCCCGGCCTCCGGCGCCTCGGTGGCCTCGCCATGATCTGTAGTCCGGGCACGGCGGCCGGGACCGGCCCGACAGCGAGCGCCCTCTCCCGACGGGAGCCGAGCTGGGACGCGCTCCTGGACGGCCCCATGACCGGCCTCCCCACCGCGCTCGCCACCGCTGACGGCCAGACGCTGTTGATGGGGGCGGCTAGTGGCGGCTCGTGGCTATATCGGAGCGGTGACGGCGGGAGGACGTGGACCACGGTGCTCGATGAGACAAGCAGCGGTGGTCTGCGTGGCACGATCTGACGGTGCTGCCGTCAGGTCTCGGCGTCGTCGTTCTCGGCGGAAGCATCCACACCGATCTTGGGAACCCCGACCAGATCTACCTCACCCGACGGCGGTGCCACCTGGAGCCGGTTGACTTCAGCCATGTGGCGACCGCCACCGACCGCCCTCGATCCCAGGCCCGACCACGACGAGCTCCGCGAGCAACACCGCGACGGCTCTCGCCTTCTTCGACGCCGACGCGGGCTGTTGGTCGGGATCGGATCCGACGGGCGACAGCGCGGTGTGGCGCACGACCGACGGCGGGCGAACCTGGTCTGCCCCGATCGCGCTGCCGCTGGCGCAACCAACCTCGGTCGCGGTGTGGGGAACCCAGGATGCCTGGGTCGGCACCGATTGCGGCGGCACGGTCACGTCCACGTGTGAGCCGGGCGTCTTTGGGAGCTCGGATGGCGGCCGGACGTGGCAGCGCACCAGTTCCACAGCCGTGACCTCGCTCAGCTTCGCGGACGCGATGCACGGATGGGCCACGATGATGGGTGGCCCGGCGGTGGGCGGCGCGGCGGGTGGCCTGCTGGCGAGCGCCGACGGCGGTCGGACCTGGTCGAGCCGCGGCAACCCGTGCCCGGCGGGTGGGTGGCCGGCAGGTATCAGCTTCCCAAGCGCACAGGATGGGTGGGTCGGCTGCACGGGGATGAGCGGCGGGGGGACGGCGGCCAAGTGGGTCATGGGCACGACGAACGGCGGCGCAAGTTGGACCGTGCGCTCGGGCGTGCCCGAGCCCGGATCCGGGCCCTCCGTCGGCACCATCGATTTCGGTGACACACTCGCCGGGCTGGCGATCCGGCCGGATGGGGTGGGCATCTGGTGGGGCGCCCGAGGGGAAACGGAACGGACTGCCGACGGTGGTCGATCCTGGTCGGTCGGCCAGCCGGGCTCGTTCGACGTCGTCATCCCGGTATCTCTCTCCCTCCCGACCGAGGCGGACTGGTTCGCGCTGGCGTGGGATAGCAATGGTGGGAGGGAGGTCATAGAGGCGAGCCATGACGGCGGCCGGACCTGGGCCGCTGTCTAGGAGTCCCCCGCGAGTGCGCCCCCCTTGGAGTCAGTCCAAGCCGCGGGCTGCCCGGTCCGCTGGCCGGGTGATGACTTCAAGCGCATCCCGGAGTAGGGCTCGTTGGATCTTGTGTGGGAACAGCATCACGGATGCCTAGGCGGCAGGAGACCTTAGCGAGGCTCGTATCGTCCCCATTACTACTGCGAGCACAAGTCGATTCGTTAAGCCCTCGCCGACCATCGGATTGGCCCGTGGGCCGCGTGCTTAAGGCCCATTGCGGCCCGATCTATGCATCGGGACGATGCGAGGAGCCTTTAGGACGCATCGGCCGGGAGTCGTCGGGCCTTGGGCAGGTCCCTTGTGCTCAGATTAACACTGGGGGTGGTAGACGAGCGGCTAAGGGCCTCCCGTCCCGACTGCATACTCCCCATGGGTATTGACAAGGTCTTGACAAGCGCGTGGTTTGGGAGCAGAATCTAGCCACGGGAAGCCGTGTCAAGACTTGACACGGCTCTGAGTGTGTCCGGCGCCTGACGCGGGTGAGGGCCGGCACCGACCACAGCACCAAGGGGTACACCGGCACGACCGCTGGCATCGCTGCAACCGTCAAGGAGAAGGTCGACCTCGTCGAGGTCATCGGCGAGACCGTCCAGCTCAAGAAGGCGGGCGCCTCCTTCAAGGGGCTTTGCCCCTTCCATGGGGAGAAGACGCCCTCCTTCGTGGTCACGCCTGCCCGCGAGACCTGGAAGTGCTTCGGCTGCGGCCAGGGCGGCGACATCTTCAGCTTCGTCATGGAGCGCGACGGCGTGCTGACTTCCCCGAGGCGCTGCGCCGCCTGGCCGGCGCGCGCCGGCGTGGAGCTTGACGAGCGGACCACGCGCGAGGACGCCCAGCGCAAGCGGCTGCGCGACGTGCTGGAGGCCGCGATCTCCTTCTACCACGCGGTCCTCACGGCCAGCCCGGTCGGCCAGCGCGCGCTCGACTACCTGCGCGGCCGCGGCTTCACCGACGCGACCATCAGGCCCACCAGCTGGGCTACGCGCCCGACGCCTGGGACGGCCTGACCAAGCGCGCTCATCACCAAGCGCAACGTGTCGGAGGATGACCTGGAGGCCGCCGGCCTCGTCATCCGCAGCACGCGTCGCCGCGCCGGCGGCCCGGCCGTCTACGACCGCTTCCGCGGCCGCGTCATCTTCCCCATCCGCGACGCGTCCGGCGGCGCCACGGGCCTGGGCGGCCGCATCCTCGACGAAGGCCCGCCGCAGATGGCGCGCCCGCGCGCGACCGCGGGCCCAAGTACCTCAACTCGCCGGCGACGCTGCTCTTCGACAAGAGCCGCACGCTCTACCTCATCGACCGCGCCAAGGCGCCCGCCCGCAAGGCCGGCCAGGTCGTCATCGTCGAGGGCAACACGGACGCCCTGATGGCCCACCAGGCGGGCTTCGAGAACGTCGTCGGCGGCCTGGGCACGGCCCTGACGGCCGGCCAGGTCGAGCTGGTCACCCGCTACGCGCCGCGCATCGCCCTCGCCTATGACGTCGACGCCGGCGGGGCAGGGCGCCGGCGACCTTCGGGGCGACGGAGCTGTCGGCCTCGTCGGGGAGATCGAGCGCTCGCCGCATCGCGGTCGGCTGACCGACGTGGATGTCGTGCGCCTGCCCGAGGGCAAGGACCCCGACGAGGTCATCCGCGACGACCCGGCCGTCTGGCGCGAGGCGACCGAGCACGTCGTGGACGTCGTCGACTACCTCCTGGAGCACTACGCCAAGCGCTACCCGCCCACGACCCAGAGCGGCAAGGACCGGCTGGTCAGCGCCATGGCGCCGATCCTCCGGTCGCTGGTGGACCCCGTCCGCCGCGAGCTGCTACGTGCGCAACCTGTCGGTCCGCAGCGGCGTGGACGACCGGTCGCATCAACGAGAAGCTGCGCCAGCCGGGCGTGGCCGTCGGGCCGGGTGCGGGTGCCCTTCGCGCGCGCGGCGTGGACGGGGAGGCGCACGTGGGCGCGCGCATCAACCTGGATGCGGTCATGGCCACGCCGGACGCGCTCGACCCGCAGTCGGTCACGCGCGCCCTGGAGCCGGTCGAAGCTGACGCTCCTGCGCATGCTGCTGATCCACCCGGAACTCCAGCCGTCGGTCGGGGAGCGGCTGGCCCCGGACGCCCTTATCACCACGCCAGCACGCGAGCTGTGGCGCGGCATGCTGGCCGACCGGACGGCGGACGCTGGCGGTGAGTTCCGTCGCGACCGCTTCCTGGAGGCCCTGGACCCGACGCTGGCGGCCCTCGCCCGCACGCTCTACGCGCGCACCGACCCGCGACCCGGACGGCGACGCCGCCCTGGACCAGGCGGTCGAGCAGTGCCTGCTGCGCCTGGAGCAGCGGCGCCTGGCCGACCTCTTCGACTTCCGGCGCGCCGAGCTCGCAGAGGCGGAAGCGGACCGCGACACGGCCGCCGCGAGCCGCCTGCGCGACGCCGTCCGTGAACTGGACCACGCCCGCCACGATCTGGACCGCCGACTGAACGACTCATCCCTGCTGGCCCGGCATCGGGCGCACCCCGGCCGGACCGCTGCCGGCGCCACCACCCTGACCACCCCCGATCCGCAACCCACTGCCGAACCTCAACCCCTCGCCACCCCCGCTGGAGGACCCGCCCGATGACCAACCCCCTTGACAAGCTGCTCGTCGCCGCCGTCCTCGAGCGCGGCAAGCGTCGCGGCATCGACGACGACCGCGTCGCCCCCAAGGACGAGGCGGAAGAGGCCGCCCTCGGCACCCCCGGCCTGGAAGGCGTGGCCGCCGAGCTCGGCGTCGACGTGTCGGTCGACGAGGCCGACCAGCAGCCGTGGGAGGAGCCGCCCGCCAAGCTCGACCAAGGAGGAGGCGGACGAGCCCACCCAGGAGGAGCTCGACGCCATCGCCGCCGACATGATCGGCATCGATGACCCGGTCCGCATGTACCTCAAGGAGATCGGCAAGGTGCCGCTCCTCAACGCCGAGGAGGAGGTCGTCCTGGCCAAGGCCATCGAGCTCGGCGAGCAGATCGTCGAGGAGCCCTGGCGCGCCGTCCTGTCCCTGTGGGAGTGGACCAAGAACGACACCGAGAAGAAGACGCGCACCAAGCACCCGCACCATCGGCTGCCCTTCACGGACGAGATCGGACCGGATCGTGCGCGCCGCCTTCGCGGCGGCCGAGCAGGACGGCCTGCTCCAGCCGCCGCCCGACCTGCACCTCACGCGGGCCCAGAAGGACGCCCGCCGAGCCGACCAAGGCGCTGCTCAAGGCAGGCCAAGCACCTCGTCGATCGAGTACACGAAGGCGCCCGACGCGGCGCACTTCACCGAGCTCGTCGACTGGTCCTACATGGCCGTCCACAACGGCGACCTGGAGTCGCGCGACAACGTCGGGCCTGCGCGCGCTGTACGACTGGACGCGGCTGGTCGGCCACGAGGCGCTCTCGCGCTGGATCCTGGGCGGGCACGACGCGGAGCTCATGCTCGAGATGGGCTGGGATCCCGACGCCGACCCGACCACTCAAGCCGCGCGACCGGCGCGGGCGTCCTCGTGCGCATCGGCAAGGAGGGCCGCGAGCAGCTGACGTCGGCCAACCTCCGGCTGGTCGTCTCGATCGCCAAGAAGTACATCGGCCGCGGCATGTCGTTCCTGGACCTCATCCAGGAAGGCAACATCGGCCTCATCCGCGCGGTCGAGAAGTTCGACTACGAGAAGGGCTTCAAGTTCTCCACGTACGCCACGTGGTGGATCCGGCAGGCCATCACCCGCGCCATCGCCGACCAGGCCCGCACGATCCGCATCCCGGTCCACATGGTCGAGACCATCAACCGCCTCATCCGCGTCTCGCGCGGCCTGCTCCAGGAGCTGGGCCGCGAGCCGACGGTGGAGGAGATCGCCGAGGCCATGTCCAAGGGCCAGGAGATCGTGGTCACGCCCGACAAGGTGCGCGAGATCATCAAGGTCTCGCAGGAGCCGGTCTCGCTGGAGACGCCCATCGGCGAGGAAGAGGACTCCCACCTCGGTGACTTCATCGAGGACCGCGCCGCCCTGGCCCCGGCCGAGGCCGCCTCGCACCAGCTCCTCAAGGAGCAGGTGGAGGCCGTGCTCGACTCGCTGTCCGGCCGCGAGCGGCGCGTGCTGCAGCTGCGCTTCGGCCTGGAGGACGGCCGCGCCCGCACCCTCGAGGAAGTGGGCAAGGAGTTCAACGTGACCCGCGAGCGCATCCGCCAGATCGAGGCCAAGGCGCTGCGCAAGCTGCGCCACCCGTCCCGCAGCCGCAAGCTCAAGGACTACCTGGAGTAGGCCGCCGGGCCGCCTGGGCTCACCGGCCGTGGCAGCCGGCGCCGTCGGCTTCCGGGCCACCCCGTGCGCCTGAGGCGCCGGCCACTGTCCATCGCCACGATCGCGCTCCTCGGCGCGGTCGTGGTACTCCTCCTGTGTGTCTTCCTGGCCGTCTACCGCCCGGCCGCGCTCGCCCTTGCCGGGGCCACGTTCATCGTCCTCCTGACCTGGCTCTCCGACCGCCGCGAACGTGCCCGCCGCGCCCGCCTCCGCGCCGCCGCGGAAGTACCTCCCGCTCGCGCTGACCTGGGAGGGTAGTAACGGACGGGGACATGGCCGATGGGGCCCCGATGGGCCCGAATCTCGCCAAATCGTGTCCCCCCAGGTCAACTCTCGACGAATTCGGGCCCCGGCCGGCCGGATCTCGTCCGATACGACCCTGCCAGGTCAGAACCCGCTGACTCCCCAGGTTACGGTCGGACCAGCTCAACGGCACCTCACCTCAACGGCCCCGCGGGCGCGCGGACAATCCCGCGCCAAGAGCCACATGGCACGCTCGCCAGGTGCCCTCACGACAGCGAGCCGTGGATCACGCGACGCACGAGGCGATGCAGTCGCTCATGAGGATGGGCCGCGAGCTGCGGGACGCTCGTCTCAACCGCGACCTCACGCTGGACGTGGTGGCACGGGCCGTCGGCATCTCCCCTATCGAAGTGAGCCGGATCGAGCGTGGCCGTCGGCCGACCCTGGGGCTGGTGCGCCTGAGCCGGCTCTTCGCCACGGTCGGCATGGAACTGTCGGTCCGAGCCTATCCGGGCCCGAGCCCGATCCGAGACGGACCGCAGAACGCGCTGATTGCGCGCTTCCGTGAACGACTCCCTGCGGGGACGCGGTGGATGTCGGAGCATCCGGTCGGGCCAGCCGGCGACCAGCGAGCGTGGGATGGCATGTTCTGGCTGGCGGGGCTACGGATCGCCGTGGAAGCCGAGACGCATCCTCGCGACCTTCAGGAGTTGGCCAGGCGACTGGCCTTGAAGGAGCGGGACGGCGCGCCCGATCGACTGATCCTGCTGCTCCTGGACTCGCGCGCCAATCGGTCCGCACTTCGGGGCCCGAATCCGCTCGTGGGGCCGCGCTTCCCGATCAGCGGGCGGGCCGCGTTGGCGGCGTTCGAGGCTGGCAAGGACCCGGGAGGCAACGCCATGGTGCTGCTGTGACGCGCCGGTCAGGCGTGGGCACTCGCGCTAGCAGTCGAAGACCGACCAGCAGATGTCGTTCCGCAGCCGCTCGTCGTCGAGGACGAGCTCGCGGATCGCATCGGGGAGTTCGTCGCGCTGCCACCCGCACTCAAGTCGTCCTGCGCGCTCCCGCTCGCCATCAGGGGCTGCAGCCCGCACGGCCTTGATGGCATAGGCGGCCGCGCCGAGCTCGTGCGCGGCGACGTGCGCCACCACGGCCGCTTGGCCGGCGGCGTACGCGGCGAACCGAGCGGGCCCCTTGAGGTCTCTGGCTGCGCCCATCGCGTGGCCGCCCGCCGCCCGAGCCTGGGTCATCGTGACCTCGCCGCGCACCCAGGCGCGCGCCTGCTCGATCGCGTGACGCGGCCGCGCGTCATCCGGCCGAATCGACTCGAACAGGTCAAGGACGTGCTCCGCGCACGCGGCCGCCCACAGGGCGAGGAGGTGGTGATCCTGGTGCGTGAGGGTCCCGCCGCGGCGGATCGTGATGAAACGGGGGTCGCGTTCTTTGGGAAGGATCACCGAGCGAGTGTGCACTGACGCCCGGGCTGCCGCTGACGCCCGGCCCGGCGCTGCCGTCCGTGGTGATGGCCGGCCTTTGGGGCGTGGCTGGCCCCCCGGACTGCGGCTGACCTGGGGCGTTAGCCGGTCCTGACCTGGGAGGGTCGTATCGGACGCGTTTGACCGTTCAACGTGCCGTTTCGGTCGGTTCCTGCCCTGGCAGGTCAGGAAATGGCCGATTCGGGCCTTAGGGGCCGGATTCGACCATGTCCCTGCCCGTTACTGACCCGGGGGGTTAGACCGACCCCCTGGGGGTTAGGCCGAACCCCCTTGGGGGGTTAGAGCCGAATACGGGTGGGCTAGAGCCAACCCCTGGGGTCAGCACCGACGTCAGGGCGAGCTGGCCGGCCCGCGGCCCGTGCCCATCACTCGGCGATCATGAGCCAGAGGCCGACGCGGACGAGGGTGCGGCCGACCGAGCGGCCGACGAGGCCCAACGGTCGGGTAGGGGAGCGGCGGGCGCCGCTCGTGGTACCGCGGAACAGGTTGGTGAGATGCGCGGCCTGCATCTCGCGGTCGCGGTCCTGCTGGCGGATGCGCATCCAGCTCTGGGGATCGATCATCTGGCTCTCCCTGCGGCGTGGGACTGGGCCACCACCGCGGTGCTGAAGGCTGCTCTTGTGATATGCGCATGCTCCCAGATGTACCTGACAGTTCATGGCAACAATAGGTGTAGGATGCACCCGTGCACGCAAGTCGACTGGTGGCCATCCTGCTGCTCCTCCAGACCCGCGGCCAGCTCACCGCGCGCGAGCTGGCGGACGAGCTGGAGGTCTCGCTGCGCACCATCTACCGCGACGTGGAGGGGCTGGCGGCGGCTGGGATCCCCGTCTATGCCGACCGCGGCCCTACCGGCGGGTATCGGCTGGTGGAGGGGTACCGGACCCGCCTGACGGGCCTCAACGCGGATGAGGCCGAGGCGCTGTTCCTGTCCGGCCTCGGCGGCGCGGCCGCGCAACTGGGCCTGGGCACGGTCCTGGCGGCGGCCCAGCTCAAGGTCCTCGCCGCCATGCCGCCGGAGCTTCGGGGCCGCGCCTCACGGGTCCGTGAACGCTTCCTGCTCGTCGCGCCGGGCTGGTTCAAGGAGGACGAGGAGCTGCCAGCCCTTGCCACCATCGCGCAGGCCGTCTGGGAGGGCCACCGCATCGAGATGCGGTACGACCGGCGACCCGAGCCCGTCGAGCGGACCGTGGAGCCGTTCGGGCTCGTGCTGAAGGCCGGCATCTGGTATCTCGTCGCGCGGCGCGAGGGCAGCCTGCGCACCTACCGCGTGTCCCGGATCCTGGAGGCGACGGAGCTCGAGGAGTCGTTCGAGCGGCCGACCGACTTCGACCTTGGCACCTACTGGGGCTCGAGCACGGAGATCTTCGAGTCGAGCCTGCGCCAGGTGGAGGTCCGCCTGCGGGTGCGGGTCGATGCCCTTGGCACCCTGCGCTACGCCATCGGCAGTGGCCGCCTGGAGGGCGTGCCTACCAGCCTGCCGGACGACCCGAACGCCTGGTTGGAGGTCACGCTCCTGACCGAGGGCCTGGACGTGGCCCACGAGGACCTGCTGCGGGTGGGCTCCGATGTGGAAGTCCTCGCGCCGCTCGAGCTGCGCCAGCGGATCGCCGAGACGATCGACCGCATGCGGGCGCTCTATGCTGCGTGACCCGTGCTGCGTGACCCGCTACCGCGGACAATGCCCCGGTGGACGATCTTGAGCGACAGGGGGTGCCTGGGCCGGATCCGGCGACCGCCGACGTCCTGATCGCGACGGCCCGGGAGCGCTTCCGGCGCGGCGAGATCCGCGCCAGCGCGGAGGTCGTCCTGCAGGCCGGGGAAGCGGCCCGGCGGGCCGGCCGCGTCGACCTCCTGGTCGAGGCCGCGCTCGTCCTCGATGGAGTGCCCGACCCCACGACCGCCGCGACGGCCGAACGTGCCGCCCGCGAAGCGCTGGCTGCTCTCGAGGACCAGGTTGCGGGTGGGGAACAGGAGCCGGCCCGTCGAGCCCGCTTGCATGCGCAGCTGGCGATCGCGCTCCACCTCCGTGAGCGGTTCGCCGAGGCGGAGGCACACGTCGAGCAGGCGAACGAGTGGGCCGAACGCAGCGGTGATGGCTGCGCGCGCAATGCGGCGCTGCACGCCCGGGCACTCTCGGTCGCGGGCCAGGACACGGGGCAGGGGCTGCTGGCGCTGGGCGATGCCGCGCTGGAGGCCACCACCGCGTGCCGATCCGACCCGTCTGGGCTCGTGGCGCTGTCGGAACTGCGGGCGCGGTCCTGGCGTCTGGAAGGCCTGCTGCGGATGGGCGAGACCAGCCAGGCCGGCCACGAGATCGACTCGCTCGACGTCCTGGCCACTCGCTGCTCACTGCCCCTGGTCCGCTGGAATGCGGCCCTTGCCCGGGCCGGCCTCGAGCAGGCCACCGGCCGGTTCGCCCAGGCGGAGGTGTCGGCGCGGGCCGCCCGACGGGCGATGCCCGATTCGCAGCGCCACCATACCGAGCCCCTATTCGTGGCCCAGGTGACCCTCATCGCCACTGACCGAGGGACACCGCCCCCTGAGCTGGATCTGGTGCGCAGCTATGCGGTCGGAGGGCCGCTCATCGCGGTGTCGATGATCGCCCGCTACGACCTCGAGATCGGAGATCGCCAGAATGCCGAGGCCGCGTTCGAGGTGCTTCGTCCGCGGATCGACAAGGTGCAGCTCGACCGACGGGGCCTCGCGACCCTTGCCGCGGCGGCCGAGCTGGCCGCGGCGTTCGGGGACACCTCGCTGGCGGCTTCGCTGGCGGACCGGATGGCGCCGTATGGCGAGGCGATGCTCGTGAGCGCGCTCGGTGCGGTGGGGCCCGTCGCCTTCTATCTCTCGCTGCTCGCCGGCGTTCTGGGTCATCGCGAGGAGGCCGTCGCCTGGGCCGATTCGGCAGGCCGGATCGCGGCCCGCGGCGGCTTCGAGCCGTGGCATGCGCGGGCGCGCCTCGCCCTGGCCGAGGCGCTCGTGGGGCGTGATGGCCCGGGCGACGCCGAGCGTGCCGCGAAGGTGGCCCGCCTGGCCGGGGCAGCGGCGCAGCGGCTGGGCATGGTCCGCCTGGCGGCCCGTGCGCTGGCCCACTCGAGCCTGGCCGGAGCTCCGGGCACAGGTGAGGGTCCGCTCGTGCTGTCGGCGCGGGAGCGCGAGGTTGCGGGGCTCGTCGCGGGCGGCTCGACCAACCGGGCGATCGCCGAGACGCTCGGCCTGTCCGAACGGACGATCGAGACCCACGTCCAGCACATCCTGGCCAAGCTCGACGGCCACTCTCGCGCCCAGATCGCTGCTTGGGTCGCCGAGCGCAGGAGGGACGGCGGTACGTAGGCGCGGATTGCGTACCGGCATCGGGGAGACCCCGGATGTCGACGCGGATCCCAGGACCCAGGCTCCCGAGTGGCGATCCTCGCCACCACTGGGAGGCCACCATGCCGGATGCCCACCGCACCATCGTCATCCACCGCCCGCCGCCGGACGTATTCGCGTTCTTCGCGGACCCACGCAACGACGGCTTGTGGCGCACCCACGTCAGGTCGATTCGCGCGGACGGCCCATCGGCCGTCGGGTCGCGCGTCGCGCAGGTCGTCGAGGGGCCAGGCGGGCGCGGCATCGCCGCTGATTTCGTCGTGACGGCCTACGAACCGCCCGTCCGCTATGCGTTCCAGGTGGTGGTCGGGCCGGCTCGTCCCCGGGGCGAGTTCCGGCTCGCCGCACAGGGCACCGCGACCGAAGTGGCGTTCTCCCTCCGCAGCGAATTGCGGGGCGTCGCGCGGCTGATGCTCAGCCGGCCCATCCGACGTTCGATGGAGGCAGAGATGGCGGATCTCGACCGGGCCAGGGCCATCCTTGAAGCTCCTGTCGGGTCGGACGTGCTGGCCCTTGGAGAGGACCGATGACGGATGGGGCAGGCCTCGCCCGGCGGTGGGTGGCGATGTTCGATGAGCACAACGCCGCGGACGCCGCCGCGGTGGTCGCGGATCGCTTCGTCGAGCACGCGGTCGCGCCATTCGGGCAGGCGGAGACAGGCCTGGTCGATGGACCGTCGCATCTCCGGTCCGTCGTGGCCTGGCTGGTGGCCCAGTTCCCCGACCTGCGGATGACGGTCGAGCTGGTCGTGGCGACCGATGCCCTCGCCGCGGTCCTGGTCTCATCGAGCGGGACCAACCGGGGGCTGCTGAATGGGGTCATCCCACCCACGGACCGCGCCTTCGCCGCGCGCCAGACACACTGGTTCCGGCTCGGCGGCGGCCGCCTGGTGGAGCATTGGGCGACCCGAGACGACCTGACGACGATGATCCAGCTGGGGATCGTCCCCGGCCCACCGCTCTGATGGGCGGGCCGGAGCCGCCGCCCCAGGCCCAGGCCCAGGCCCAGGCCGTGGCCCCCCATCAGATCACCCTGCGGATGCAGGTCCTGACGACCGAGCACTGGTCGCTCCTCGCGTCGCGCGGCCTCGCGTGGAACGAGTCGTTCAGCCGTGCCGGGATGTACCTCTCGACGCTCTCCGGGACGATGGTCGCGCTCGGCCTCATCGCGGGCCTGGATCACGTCGGCTCATCCTTCATCCTGTTCGCTCTGGTCATGCTGCCGGTCGACCTATTCATCGGGCTCGGGACGTTCCTGCGCATGGGTGCCGCGAACTACCACGACGCGATGACCGTCATCGGCATGAACCGCATCCGTGCCGCCTACCTTGAACTCGTTCCGGAACTCCGTGACGCGTTCGTCATGGGCACCCACGACGATCCGTCAGGGCTCGCGGTCACGATGGCGGTCCCCCCGGGGACGCCGCCACTGCTCCACCTCGTGGCGGCGACCCCGTTCCTCATCAACGTGCTGAATGCCGTCGTCGCCGGCGCGATCGCCGCACTCGTGTCGGGCGCCCTCCTGAGGCTGGGCACGCTGGCAGCCGTGGGCCTCGCGGCCGTGATCGGCCTGGCCGTCCTGGCCGGCCAGCTAGCCCTCGTGCAGGGCAACATCAGGCGCGGACAGGCCCGCCAGCAGCCACAGCATCCGACGACCTGACCGGCGCACGTCCGCGCCCGGGGTGGGTCAGGCGCGCGGTCCCCCCGGCGCGTCACCCGTCGCGACCGGCTGACCCGCCCGGGACCAGTCGCTGAACGAGCCGACGTAGACCAGCGGATCGGGCAGCCCGGCGAGTCGCATGGCGAGCGCCGTCTGGCACGCGTTCGTGCCGCTGCCGCAGGCCGTGACGACGGTCGGCGTCGGGTCGGACGGCCGCGCCGCCACCGCCCCCAGATCCTGGAAGCGCCGCCGCAGCTCGGTCGGCGGCAGGAAGTGCCCGTCCAGCCCAAGGTTGCCGGCGATGGGCGCCGAGACGGCCGTAGGGATGTGGCCCGCGGCCGGGTCGATCGGCTCCACGTCGCCGCGGTAGCGCTCCGCGGCGCGCCCGTCCAGCAGCAGCACGGACGGCAGCCGCGCGGCGAGGTCGCGTCGCTCGATCGTGCGCGGCCAGGCGGCGCGGGTGGTCAGCGTCGTCGGTGGGTAGGTCGGCACGTCGGTCGTGGTCGGGAGGCCGGCGGCCAGCCACGCCTGCCAGCCGCCGTCGAGCACGGCGACCTCGCGATGGCCGAGGGCGTCGAGCATCCACCACAGGCGAGCGGCGACCCCGGCGCCGGCGTCGTCGTAGACCACCACGAAGCTGTCATCGCCGATGCCGACCTCGCCCATGCGCGCCGCGAACGCGGCCGGCGTGGGCAGCGGATGCCGCCCGAGGCCGCCGATATGGCCGGGCCCGGGCGGCGCGCTGAGGTCGGTGTCGAGGTCCAGGAAGATGGCGCCCGGGATGTGGCCGGCGTCGTACGCGACGCGACCATCCCCGGGCCGGAGCAGGTACCAGCGAGTGTCGACGATCCGGAGCCGGACCTCGTGCTCCGGATCGTCGAGGCGACGGGCAAGGTCGCCGACGGAGATCAGGCTCACCGACCGAGTATGGCCGATGGGCGAGCCCGACCGCCGGTGGCCTCGCCGCGCCGGGCCCGGGCCCCGCCGCCGACCACCCCCGACCGGCGATAATCCAGCCACATGCGTGTGACCTTCCTGGGCCAGGCAGGCCTGTACATCGAGACGGCGCATGCCTCCATCCTGTGCGACCCGTGGTTCAACCCGGCGTTCTTCGCGTCGTGGTTCCCCTTCCCGCGGAACGACGGGATCGACCCCGAGGCGATCGGCCACCCGACCTACCTCTACGTGTCGCACCTGCACCATGACCACTTCGACCCGGAGTGGCTGTTGGCGCACTGCGACAAGGACGCCACGGTCATCCTGCCGGCCTACCCGCTCGACACCCTGCGCAAGGAGCTCGAGGCGCTGGGCTTCCACCGCTTCCTGGAGACCGAGAACGGCCGGCCGATCCACACCGCCGACGGCCTGACGCTCCAGGTCGAGGCACTCGTGGCCCCGACGGACGGGCCGATCGGCGACTCGGCCCTGATCGTCGACGACGGCGAGACGCGCCTCCTCAACATGAACGACTCGCGACCCCCGGACCCCGACCACCTCCTGGCGCTCGGGCCCATCGACATCCTCTTCCTGCAGTTCTCGGGCGCCATCTGGTACCCCATGGTGTACGACCTGCCGCCACGCGCGAAGGTGTCCCTGGCGCACAAGAAGCGCATCGCCCAGCTGGCCCGGGCCTATCGCTACATCGAGCTGATGGACCCGCGGATCACGATCCCGTCGGCCGGCCCGCCCTGCTTCCTCGACGACGACCTGTTCGAGTTCAACGACCTGCACGACGATCCCGACAACATCTTCCCCACCCAGCCCGTTTTCCTGGACCACATCGCCCAGCAGGGGCGGTTCGACGCGCGGCTGATGATCCCCGGCAGCGTCGGCACCCTGACCAAGAGTGACTTCACGGTCACCCATCCGGTGCCCGACGCGGAGGTCGCGGCGATCTTCAGTGACCGCGAGGCCTACCTCCGCCGCTACCAGGCCGACGTCCGGCCGCGGCTGACCGCCGAGCACGCCTCCTGGGTCGGCCCGCGCGTGGACCTCGTGGCCGAGCTCAAGGCCTGGTTCGAGCCGCTCATGGCGCGAGGCGGACCTGATCGCCGCGGGGATCGACGACGCGGTCGTCCTGGACGTCGGCGACGAGCGCATCCGCCTCGACTTCCGCACTCGGACCGTGAGTGCGCAGGCACCGGGCGTCTACGACTTCGGCTACCGCTTCACGATCGACCGTGACCTCGTGGAGACCTGCGTGCGTCGGCACGAACCCGACTGGGTCAACCTCCTGTTCCTCTCGATGCGCTTCCGGGCGTGGCGACGCGGGGCCTACAACGACTTCGTCTACACCTGGTTCAAGGCCCTGACGGAGGAGCGGCTGCAGTACGCCGAGGGCTACTACATCGAGCAGGGGCCGGAGGCCGGCACGATCGAGATGTGCGGCTACGACGTGCAGAAGCGCTGTCCCCACATGAAGGCCGACCTGAGCCGTTTCGGCGTCTGCGAGGACGGCATCCTGACCTGCCACCAGCACGGCTGGCAGTGGGAGCTGGCGACGGGGCGCTGCCTCACCTCGGCCGGTCACGAACTCTCTGCGACGCCCATCGCCGATCGCGACGCGGCGACGGTCGGCGACCCCACCCCGGCCTGACGCCAAGCACACGGGAGGAGCAGATGCGTTTCCGCACCACCATCCTGCAGACCGGCAGGAACACGGCCGGGATCCAAGTCCCGCCGAGCGTCATCGACGCGCTGGGGGCGGGCAAGCGTCCGCCGGTGACCGTCACCGTCAACGGCTTCACCTACCGCACGACGGTGGCGGTCATGGGCGGCGAGTACATGGTCGGCCTGAGCGGCGAGCGCCGGGCGGCGGCGGGCGTCGCCGGCGGCGATGAGATGGACATCGATATCGAGCTCGACACCGCGCCCGCGCGAGCTGGCGATCCCGGCGGACTTCGCGGCGGCGCTCGAGGCCGAGCCGGCGGCGCGGGCCACGTTCGAGGGCCTCTCGTACAGCAACAAGTCGTGGCACACCCTCCAGGTCGAGGGCGCGAAGACCGACGAGACACGAGCGCGCCGGATCGCGAAGTCGATCGACATCCTCAAGGAGGGTCGTCCCCGCTGAGGTATCCTTCCGCGGCGCGGCCGTGACGGCCGCCGGCCGCCATGGGCGGCCCCTCGCTCCGGCGTAGCTCAGTGGTAGAGCGGGCGGCTGTTAACCGCTTGGTCGTAGGTTCGAGTCCTACCGCCGGAGCCACTCACTTACTGCGTCCGACCGGTTAACACCTTCACCGGTCGTCATGTTCCAGATCGCCACGGCCCTGAGCTCTCGGCTGTCGACGTCGACGCGCTCGAAGAGATCCCGCACAGTCGCGACCCTAGTGTCGAGCGGGGCGCGTTCCAGGATGCCCTCGAACTGCGCAACGGTGTCGTCGACCATCTTCTTCGTGATCCTGAGTGGTCGTTCTGCCAGCTGGAGGTCGTTCAGGCGCGCCGTGGCCGCCGCCAGTTCGGCGCTCACCGTCTCGATCTCGAGCGTGATCCTGTCAGCCGCCCGTGGCCCAGCACCGCGAAGCGCGCGCCGGAGGTTCGCGTCCTCCTGCTCGAGCTTACGCACCTGCGCGCGCGCTCGGTCGAGGTCAGGACTACGATGCTCGGCACGGAGCCGGATGTCCTCGTTGAGCAGCGTGACCATCTGGCGGATCGCGTCCGGCGTGAACAGCGTGTTGCGGATGAGATCCAGGACCCCGGCCTCAAGGTGATCGGCCCGGACATGCGGCCGGCCGCAGCGAGCAAGGCAGCGGTAGTAGCGCCGTTCCCGGGGTGCCCATAGCGACCATGAGCGCCGTGTTCACCGGCAGGCCCTGTGTCGCCGGGGTGGAGGCAAAGACAGCCGAGAACAAGAGATAGGCGCCGACCGGCCAGCCGACGATGACCGCAAGGTACTGGCGATCGCGGAGGGAGCGCCGGATCTCGAGGAACAAGTAGGCGCGCATGGGAGACTACTTTCGAGGGGAGGTCAGACCGCCGGGATAGCGCTCAGGGCGAGGAAGGCCTCCTCGAGGCCGATACCGCCGATGTCGATGTCGTGTGTATCTGGGCGGCGGGCCAAGAGGGCGCGGAGCGTCGCGTCGGTGTTGGTGGAGTGCAGCTCGACACGGCCCCCGACCACCCGCACTGAGGTGACCCCGGGCAGCCCGTCCAATCCGTCGGTGCCGGCGTCGAGGGAGAATCGCACGGCGCGCGTGCCGACGGACGCCTTGATCGCGGCTGGCGAGCCGTCGGCTACGAGGCGCCCTGCCGCCAGGACGAGCACGCGGTCGCAGTGCTCGTCCGCCTCTTCGAGGTAATGCGTGGAGAACAGGACGGTGCAGCCGCGCTTGACCTGGTTCGCCATCTCGCCCCAGAAGGCTCGCCGGGCCTCCACGTCCATCGCGGCCGTCGGCTCGTCGAGGACGAGCAGCTCGGGGTCCCCAATGAAGGCGATGGCCAGGCGCAGTCGCTGCGTCTCGCCGCCAGAGAGGCGATGGACGAGACGGTTCTCTAGGCCCTGCATCTGCGCGATGGTGATCACGCGGTCGAGCGCCATCGGCGATCGGTACTGGCCGCGCAGCATCTCGAGGAGCTCCCGGACAAGGACGCCCCGCACCAGACCCCCGTCCTGCAGCATGGCGCCCACGCGGCCGCTGGCCACGGCTGCACCGGCTGTGGCGCCGAAGATGCGGACCCGGCCCTCGTCGGGGCGCAGCAACCCGAGCATCATCGAGATGGTGGTGGTCTTGCCGGCGCCGTTAGGACCGAGCAGAGCGACGGTCTGGCCCCGGCGGATAGACAGGGTGAGCCCGGACACCGCGGGCACCGGTCCGAACGAGGGTGCGACGTTGCTGAGCTCCACGACATCGGCGGCGTGGGCTGAGCCGGCGGTGTTGGAGGGGGGACCGGACGCGACGGTGACGGAATGCTGAAGATCAACCATTCGACGGTCGCGCCTCCCCTGACGGCGATGTGGGGTCCCCGCTGCGTCTGTGCGGGGTGAACGCGAACACGAGGAACGGCACGAGGAAGACAGCCATCACGTGCGACCCGTTGAGTCGGTGGGTATTTGCAGGCCGCCGAGGACATCCTTGAGGGCACCCTCAAGCGTCGGGTACCGGAAGTCGAACCCGAGCTCGAGCGCGCGGCGCGGTACGACGCGCCGGCCGCGGACGACGATGTCCGCCGTGACGCCCATGCCGAGCCTTAGGAAGGCGCCAGGCAGTGGCATCCAGGCCCGATGCCCGGTGACTCGCGCGAGGACCCGGCCGAAGTCTCTGCTCGTGACCGGGTTCGGCGCCGTGCAATTGAGCGGGCCGGACACCCGCTCCTCGTCGAGCGCGAACTCGATGAGCCGGATCTCGTCGACCGGGTGGATCCATGGGCGCCATGCATCGCCGGGCAAGACCCAGCCACCGAACCCGCGGCGGAACGGCTCGACCTGCGGCGCGAGACTCTCGGGATCGAGGAACCAGCTTGTCCGCAGCGCCACCGTTCGGAGACCGAGCCGCTCGGCCGCGCGCGACGCCGCTTCCCAGCGCTCGCTGTCCCGACCCCACCAATCGGTCCCGGCTGGGCTCGCCTCATCGACGAGGCCGGCACCGTCGTCCCGGTAGCCGTAGTAGCCCACGGACGACGCGGCCACGAGCACGGCGGGGCGCCGCCGCGCCTTCTCCAGTGCCTCGATGAGCCCCTTGGTCTGGCGGACCCGCTCATCGGTCGCCGCCTCGACGGACGCCCGCGACTGGCGGGCGCCGAAGATCCCTGCCCCAGCGAGATGGACGACAGCGTCCGCGCCGTCCACCGCGCTTGCCCAATCGCCCCCGGCCCGTCCGTCGTAGCGCATGTATGCCGCGGCGCCCGGTGCCGTCGCCGCCGCGCTGGCTTCGTCGCGCGTCAGCACCACGAGGCTCTCGCCTCGCTCGATGAGTCGCGCCGAGAGTGGGCGCCCTATGCGACCCGTCGCCCCGGTAACGACGATCCGGCGGCCCATCACCCAGCTCCCCCGTCGCCGCCCCGGAGCAGGTCACCGGGCGGTGCCGTCGCGGCAGCTCTCCAGTATTGAAACGCCGCGAACAGCAGGAACGGGACGAAGAAGATCAGGCCGCCGATGTTGTCCCCGAACGCGGCGGGATCGTCGTTCTCCAGCGGGATGGCAAGGGCCTGGATGAGCACCGCGGCGACGACGAGTACGACCGGCACGATCGACCGGCGGTACCGGTGATCCCCGACCAGATACCATACGACCGCGAGGACCCCGATCACCGCGAGTCCGATGTCGTCGAGTCGGTCGCCCAGGTCGTTCTCCACCGGGCTGAAGGCAATCGTGCCGAACCCGAGCCCGCCGAAGAACAGGACCGCGGTCACCATGAGGCTGTAGCCGCGGTTGACGGAGCGTTGGACGTCAGATTGCACGTTGTCTCCTCCTCATCCGCCGGGTGCTGCGGCGTCTCGGCCCGGTCCCGGGTTGGGACCTCGATCCTGGGTCGCGGGGTTCAAACGGAACTCAGTCGGTCTGATCAGGCCTCGCTGGCGCTGCGCGAACCGGCCCGCGGTCCTGTCGGGAACCGCGCGGCATCGAAATGGGCGCGCAGGGCGTCGGGGGTCGGCAGGCCGGCCTGGCTGATGTCCTCGACCAGCGCGCCGAGCCAGGCGGACTCCGCTCGGAGCAGCACAAGTCGATACTCATGGTCGAGGAGGACCATGCGCGGCAGCCCGTACCGATCGCGGAGGGTGGCGATCGTCGCGTCGAACTGGGCGATCAGGCCCTCCAGTGTGACCACTCGAGACTGCAGCGCCTCGACGACCCGCCCGGCCGGGAGGTAGTAGAGCAGGCCCACGGCCCCCATGAACACGGGCCGCTCGCTCGACGGCCCTTCCAGCAGGGACTCGAGCCAGTCGACGAGCTCGTCGCGCCCCTCGTCGGTGATCCGGTAGACGGTCCGCTCCGGTCGTCGGCCCTCCCGGCTGGACTCCGCCGCCTCGATCAGCTCGTCGCGGGCAAGCGCGTCGACCGTGGCGTACAGGGCGCGTGTCCGGCCGACGGCGAAGTCAATGTGGCGCTCCCGCATCACGCGCAGCAGCTCGTACGGGTGGCGCGGCTGTTCGGAGAGGAGCGCGAGCACCGCGAGCGGGAGGAGGTCCCGGGCCGTGTTAGTGCGTTTCGCCATAGTGCGTCGAACTATACACGGATAGCGCAGGCCCGGCACAGCGGGTTCCAGGCACGGAACGACGAGCCATCCGGCAGCCGTCCCCGTCGCGCGGGAGGGATCTGGGTCGCTGGCCCCCGGCCGACCCTTCTCAGGGGTAGATGAGCCTGTGCTCGCGGCACATGGCCACGTACTTCTCGATCCGTGCGCGCCTGGTTCCAAGCTTCTTCGCATCGCCGATTCGGTACAGGATCGCGTACCGGTTGCGGCTGTCGAGGATGGCGAAGAACGCAGCCGCCTCCGCATCCGCATCGAGCGCCGCCTGGAGGTCATCGGGGACCGTGGCGGCACTCGATCCCTCATATGCGGCGTCCCATCGGCCATCGGCCATGGCCCGCTCCACCTCGGCCAGCCCACCGGGTCGCATCTGCCCGAGCTCGATGAGCTCGGTGGCGCGCCTGCGGTTGACCTGCGACCACCGGCTGCGGGCCGTGCGCGGAGTGAACCGCTGCAGCCAGTACCGGTCGTCAAAGGAGCCCTTCTGGCCGTCAATCCAGCCGAAGCACAGCGCGGCGTCGAGGGCCTCGTCGTAGGTGATGGAGGCCAACCCGGAGTCCTTCTTGGCGATCTTGATCCAAAGGCCGGCCGAGGCCAGGTCCTGCTCTCTCAGCCACGTCTCGAACAGCTGCTTCGACGCGAAGGCGATGACCGGTAGGTCGTGCGGGTCGGGCATCAGGAGACGCTCCCACGTGCTGGGTGATGGCCAGCGCACTGTACCCGGCGTTGCAGCCAGTGGGCATCGTGCGGACGGCCGGCTCGCGGACTCGTCCGCGCCCGGTCGGCGAGGCGCCCAGGAGGCGACATCACGCGACGCAGAGGGCAGCAATCACGATGCGGCTCGTTTCTGAGAGCACGCAAAGCCGGACAGTGGCTTCGTCACTCGGGCTCTAGGCTCGGGACGACGAGCCGACCGGATGCTCGTCCCGCGTAGATCAGCTGCTCCGTCGTGAGGACCGAGCGCGCGCGCAGGTCGGCGAGGTGACGCTCCACGGTGCTCGGCCGAATGCCCACGAGCCGCGCAGCGTCGTGGATGCCAGCGATCGCCTCAGGACGTGAGCATCCTCGCGAGCACGATCGGCCGGCCGTCGGGGTCCGCAAGAACCACGAACCTTCCCCACGTTGCGTCTTGGGCGGGCCAGAGCACCGGTATGCCCAGTCGCTCAGCCTCGTGTTCGCATCCGTCCGGATCTTGAACGTTGAAGCGCACCGACGCGGCCCCAGGGGTCAGGCCAGCCGGGAATACGCCTCGCTCATCGTGACCACGATCATTACGATGCAGGACCACCCGACCTGAAGGCCCCCCTACCACCACGATGATTTCGTCCTCGAATTGAATGGGTAGGCCGAGCGTATTGGCGTAGAACTCCCTGGACGCATCCAGATCGCTGACGTAGAGGATCAGGCTGTCGTAACCATCAACTTTCACAAGCCGATCCTACGCGGTTCGATGCCGTTCGACGACGCATCCGCAGTCGAACGAGAATGCCTGGCTCCTGGGGCTCGCCGCAATGCGGCAGGAGAAGCATGTGGGGATGGCCGGGGCGAGCGGAGACACACCGTCGGCAGGCTCGATTCAATCAGGGAGCGGCTTGGTGACAGTGGCACCGCCGATCCCCCCGGTCCGGTGTCGAAGCCAGCGAATGGCCCGCCGCACTCGTCAGCCGGGGATGTACGGTGGAACCGGGCTATGCCTACGCGCGCCAGTCGAACCGCAGTCGCCACAACGATCTGTACAGCCGGCGCCCGCGCCGCGATGCTGGGCCAGCCGTGCGAAAACGCACGACGTCGACGTCGAGGTGCTGGCGCCGGTACTGGCCGAATTCTTCGGCTGACCCACTGCGCCACCCAGGCCGCAAGCGGTGCGATGCCGTACCGTCTTTTTACGGTAACGTGAGAAGTCGATCGCGAAAGTGAGGGAGAGATGCGTCAGTTCGTCACCTCGCGGGATGGCACGAGAATCGCCTACGAAACCGCGGGTCAGGGACCGACGGTGCTGATCGTCTTGGGCGCCCTGAACTCAAGGAAGTCCGGAAGCAGGTTGGCCAAACTCGTCGCATCCAGGTTTTTGGCCGTGACCTATGACCGACGAGGACGCGGCGATAGCTCCGACTCCGGGTCGTATTCGCCCGAGCGCGAAGTCGAGGACATAGCGGCGCTCATCGACGCGGTCGGGGGACCGGTCTACCTCTACGGTCATTCTTCAGGCGCCGCCCTTGCGATCGCGGCCGCAGTCAAGCTGCGCAAGCAGGTCACGAAGCTCGCGATCTACGAAGCGCCCTACTCGCTGGACAGCGCCGCGCGAAAGGCCGCCGAGGAGTACCACGTGTCGCTCAAGGGAGCGCTTGCGTCTGGACAGAACGGCGAAGCCGTCGCCCTCTTCGTCCGATTTACCGGGGTGTCTGAGGCCCAGGTTCAGGCCATGAGGCAACTCCCCATGTGGAAAGGGCTGGAGAAGCTGGCCCCAACGCTGGTGTATGACAGCGAGGTCCTGGGCGAGGGACACGCTCTGCCGGCCGCCCTCCTGTCGCGTGTCACGACGCCAACACTTGTCATGCACGGCAGTGCCGGATCTCCTGCGATGCGCGATGCCGCCCATGCGATCAGCGAAGCCATTCCCAAAGCGGAGCTTCGCTCGCTCGCCCGCCAGACTCATGGTGTGAGTCCCAAGGTCCTCGCACCGGTACTCGAGGAGTTCTTCGCTTGAGCACAACCGCATGGGTACGCCAGTCCACGCGGCGGGCGCCCTGCTAGTTGGCTTCCTGGTCGAGGCCGATCCGCCTCGAGAAGCATCCCGGCAGCCCGCTTAGTGGGGCTCCAAGCTTGGCACCACCAGCCACCCTGCGGCCCGTCCGCTGTAGATCAGCTGCTCGGTGGTAAGGCCCGACCGGGAACGCAGATCGGCGAGGTGACGCTTCACGGTGCCCGGCCGGATCCCCACGAGCTCGGCCGCGTCCGCAACGGACCCGCCGGCGGCGACGTAGGCGGCAAGCACGTCCATCTGGCGCTGCGTCGCGTGCCGCGAGAGGGCGCCGCGCATGTACCGTCCTTCATGCCAGGCGCCTCACCGCGGCGAGCCACTCGTCCCGGCCCTCGAGAGGCATGTCGTAGGCTGTTAGCGCGGACCCAACACCTGTCGGGCGCGCCAGTACAGATGTTCTATGTGAAGAACGCGGCCCGCGTCGTCGCGAACGCGCGGCGGTTACCGATCCCGACTCCGAGGGACGGCTCGACCGTCCTTTGTCGCCCTGCCGGTCGCAGATCCGGTCGACTGTTCCAGGAGATCACGAGCTTCGATGCGCCGAGCTGGGTCGACGTCAGCGTGCGCTTGTGGCCGCCTCGAGCAGGCGGAGCGCGTGCGATCGGAGGGCGTCGGCAAGTTCCTCTGGCGCCCGGATCTCGAACGCCCAGGGCATCGCGGCCAGCATCCTCACGGCACCGTCGAGGTTCGCGGCTTGGAAGCGGACGATCGTAGACGAGCCGGTTTCGCGGAGCTCAGCGAGCGTGCCCGGCAGAGTCGCGCGCACGTCCGCAGCCGACGCGGCGGCGACGACCTGGATCTCCCATCCCCACGGGACGCGCGCAAGCGTCTGCTCAACGAACGCGGTCGCGTCGAAGCCGACCGGGACGAGGGCGGGCAGGCTGAGTTGCTCGATCGCGGTGATGCGGTCGACACGAAACGTACGAAGATCCTGCTTGACGTGATCGAAGGCGGCCAGGTACCAGCGGCCCCGGATCACAACCAAGCCGTAGGGATCGATGTCCCGGCTCGTCGCCACTCGATCGCGCGCCGAGTAGCCGATGCGGATGCGCCGTTGGACAGTCATGGCGCGAGCGAGCGAGAGTAGCGTCACTGTCGCCACGGCCTCACGCTCCGGACCCGAGTCCGCGAAGGCGAGGGACGCCTCCAGGTGCTGGATGTCCTCGCTGAGTCGTGATGGAAGCACGCGCCGGATCTTCGCCAGCGCCGCCTCAATGGCCGGTGCGGAAAGGCCTAACCCGGAGCGCTGGGCCGCCCGGAGGGCCAGGGCAACCGCTGTCGCCTCGTCGTCGGTCAGCATCAGCGGTGGGAGCCGATAGCCCGGGCGCAGCCGATAGCCGCCGTGCCGGCCGAGCCTCGATTCGACCGGGATCCCGAGGTCCTGGAGTCGCACGACATCTCGACGGAGCATGCGCAGGTCGATCTCGAGCTGTTCGGCAAGCTCCGGGCCTGTGGCCCATTCGCGGCCCTGAAGCAGGTGCAGCAGCGAGAGCACGCGGGACGACGCTGGCATGTCGCCAGAGTAACAGCAAATGAGGACATTAGCGGCCCTCATTAGCCGATACCGTGATGGACACTCGGACGGATCGATGCGCGTGTTGTCGACATCGGACGGATCGACCAACGGAGGGTAGGACGTGGCCACATTCGTCCTCGTGCCAGGCGCCTGGCTTGGCGGAGCGGTATGGAACCAAACCCGGAGGCAACTGGTGGCGGCGGGCCACGAGGTCATCGCGGTCACGCTGCCCGGGCTGGGCGACGAGGCGACTGCTCCGGCCGCCGCGATTGGCCTCGGGGCGCACGTCTCGCACGTCGTCGACCTGCTCGAGGCGCGCGATCTCCGAGACGTGGTGCTTGTCGGGCACTCGTATGGCGGCGCCGTCGTCACCGGTGTTGTCACGCAGGCCGCTCCACGCGTCCGGCGCCTCGTGTACCTGGCCGGCGCGGTTCTGCCTGCAGGTATGTCGATGTTCGACCTGATGGGACCGGGCGCGGCCGACGGGATGACGGCCGCAGCCGCCGCCGCCGGGAACCCGGACCGACTGCCCGTCCCGGGGCAGGCCGAGCTCGACATGTTCTATGGCGAGCACGGGCTCACGGGGGAACTGCTCGACCGCTTCCGCGACAACGCCGTTCCGCACCCGATCGAGACCTTCCGCGAACCCTTGCTCGCAGGAGCGTTCCCGAGCGATTCAGTGCCGCGCACCTACCTCCACTGCAAGGCGGACGGACCCGTCCGCATCCCAGCCGACGCTCCGGGCTGGACGATCCAGATTCTCCCGACCGGGCACTGGCCAATGCTCACAATGCCGGTCGAGACCGCGGACGCCCTCGGAGACTGAGGCGTCGCTCGGGGCTCAGGTAGATGGCCGGGCGGCGGGTGCCCTCTCGAGCAAGCGGTACGCCTTGGGCTGTGGCGGCTCGGCTCTTCGACCTAGATGTGGGGACGTAACGGCCCGTTTCGTGAGCATCATGGTGTGCCGATCGGGGGGCGCCGCGACCATCAACGAAAGCCCGCTCCGCGTGCCAGCTGTGAGCTCAGCCTGGCTCCAGGCTCGGGACGACGAGCCGGCCCGATGCCCGCCCGGCGTAGATAAGTTGCCCTGTCGTAAGGCCCGACCGTGCCCGGAGGTCCGCGAGGTGGCGTTTCACCGTGCCCGGACGACTACCCACACGCTCGGCAGCCTCCCGGACGGAACCGCCAGCGGCGACGTAGGCGGCGAGTGCCCTCATCTGAGCCGGGGTCGCGGTCGATGGAAGTCCGCCGCGCAGATACCCGTCCCTCATGCGCTTCGTGCCGTCACCGGGAGGAGCTCCCGGGGTGTCCGGTTGATCATCAGGAACCGCAGAGGTTGGTGAGTTAAGGAGGCGCTAGCCCTCTTGCACCTCCGACCTCAGCGTCCGGTATGAGGCATGCTGTGGTCAGGGTGAGGGTTGGGTTTGTAGTCGAGCTGAGCGGGCGCGGGTGACGGCGTCGCGGCTTCGGGCTTGCTTCAGGCTCGCCCGGCAGTCAGGGCAATGGCGCTGGACCGGCGAGCGCCGCTCGACGACTTGATGGCATCGGCGGCACTCGAGGAGGGCGACCTTCAGCCACTCGCGGGAGCGAGTGGGGCGGGGGAGCGAGATTTCGCTCGAGGTCTCGCCTCGGGAACGCAGTAAGTGGCCGGCTCCGGCCCGCCGGAGCCACTTTCCACACGATTCGCGCCCGTAACGTGGCGCTACGTACGCTCCGCCAAGCCCGGCCCGGGATCTATGCCGGAGCTGCATCGGAGATCCTGGCGAGGTCGAGTGCCTGCTTGATCGTGAGCCGGCGGCCGATCTCCGTCGCTCGGGCGACATCCACATCCGACAGTGATGCGCGTGCCTGCTCGACGAAGTCACGACCCGGGTTCTCATCGGAGTAGACGACGACGATGCCCTCCTGATTGGCATAGACCTCGGCTGCAGCCGCGATCTGCACAGCACGGTCGGGTCGGAGCTCGGCCGCTTCGGTGGCCGCGAGCCCGATCAGGGAGAGACCCACTCCACGGACGCTCGCCACGTCGGTATGGACCTGCACCGACCTGAAGAAGTAGCGACGCGCGAGCGCGGCGTCGTCGTTCCGCAGGTGCGTCCACGCGATCTCCGAGAGGATCCGGGCTTCCTCGCCGCGATCGCCTACCGCTTCGAACGCCTCGAGCGACTGTCCGTACAGGTCGATGGCAGCGACCGGGTCGCCGCGACCGGAGGCCAACTCGGCAAGGCCGCCGAGTGACATGCCCATCCCCTCCCTGTCGCCGAGTCGCTGCTGGATCGCGAGCGCATCGGAGTACTTCGTCTTCGCCGCACCGAGATCGCCTGCCAGCGCCTGGAACATCCCGTTGACGGTCAAGGCAAGCGCCTGGGCCCAGGTGAAACCGAGCGCCCCGGCTCGCTCGGTGCTGTCTTTCGTCAGCGTGAGCCCCGCATCGACGTCGGACCCGAGGACTGCGAGGGCCCGGCAGAGCCCGGCGAGGCACAGCTCGCGCCCGGCATCGAGCTCGGCCGCGATGCGATGCGCCTCGCCCCATTCGTCGGCCGACCGCTCGAACTGCCCCGACATCCAGGACCCGAGTCCCACTGTCAACAGAGCGCCCGCTCGCCCGACGGTGCGAGCGCCGCCCGGATCGAGATCGAGGAAGGCGGTCGCGTACTCCCTTGAGCTGAGATTCCTGCCGCGGATGTGCCAGTACATCCATAGGTCACCGGTCAGCTGCAGGCCCTGTTCGAGCGCCGTCGTGTCACCCCGCTTCGCGGACGCCAGGAGCGTGTCCAGCGCGGCCTGGAGATTGCCCTCCTCGGCGATCCCGCGTTCGATAGCGCCGACCTGGTCGGTGCCCTCGATGGTGTCGCGGATGTCACGCGCAAGCGCCGCATACCGCTGGGCATGCCGCAGCGCGATCGCGCCGGCCTCCCCGGAGTCCTCGAGGCGCTCCCGGGCATACTCACCGATCGTCTGGAGCATCCGGAGCCTGTCGCCTCGGCCGTCCACCTGCACGAGCGCCTTGTCGACGAGCGACTCCAGCTCTTCGAAGCTGGCGTCGCCTGGCTCTCCGCAGACAGCCTCGACATCTGCGAGGGTGCATCCGCCGACGAATACGGCCATCCGCCGAAAGAGACGCTGTTCCGACTCCGTCAGCAGCGCGTGGCTCCAGTCGATCGTGGCGCGCAACGTCTGGTGCCGTTCGGCAGTGTCGCGTGGACCGGAGGTGAGCACATTCAAGGCGTGGTCCAGCCGCTCGAGGAGCGCCTCCGGTGAGAGGATCCGCAACCGTGCGGCAGCGAGCTCAAGTGCAAGGGGAAGACCGTCCAGGCGGCGGCACACCTGGGTGACGGCACTCGCGTTCTGCGGCGTCAGCGCGAAGCTGCTACTCGAGGCACGGGCTCGCTCGACGAAGAGCGCGACGGCCGGGTAATCGAGGAGCGACTCGGATGAGCGTGCGTCGGACGAGGACGGGAGCGCGAGCGGGGCAAGTGGGAACTCCCGTTCCGCCGCGATCCGCAACAGGGTCCGGCTGGTGATCAAGATCCGGAGCCTTGGGCAGGCTGCCACAAGCCGCGCGATCTCCGGAGCAGCCGACACGATCTGCTCGAGGTTGTCCAGGAGCAGGAGCGCCTTCTTGTCACCGATCAGCGACGTGACACCGTCGCCGAGCGTCCGCTCTTCGGCCTCCTTCACGTCCAGTGCAGCGGCGAGAGCGGGCATGAAGGCATCGGCCTCGAGGATGTCGGCCAGTGGGATGAACGCGACACCGTCCAGGAAGTCTGGGGCGAGCACGCGGCCAAGCTCGACCATGAAGCGCGTCTTCCCGACCCCACCCGGGCCGGTGATCGTGACCACCCGATGGTCTCGGACCGACGCGACGAGCAAGTCGAGCTCGGTGGCCCGACCGAGCAATGGTCCGACCGGCTCGGGGAGGTTGCTAGGCAAGCTCGCAAACCGCTCCCCCTTGCCCTCAAGTGCCCGCGGATCCGGCACGACGATGCCGTCAGCGGAAACGGCGAAGAGCTCCAGCGGACGACCGACGTTCTTGAGCCTGAACCGCCCCAGGCTGACGACGGCCACATCCCTCCGGTTCCTGAGATGGTCGTACGCGGTGTCCGACAGCATCACCCCGCCGGGCACCGCGAAGGACTCGATCCTGGACGCGATGTTCACCGCCTCACCACTGAGCCGCTCACGCTCGACCGTCACCTCGCCGACGTGGATGCCGATCCGCACCGGGACGTCGTTGACGGCGAGCTCACGCTGGATCTCGACTGCGGCCTGGACGGCCGCGAGCGCGCTCGGGAACATGCTCATGCTGCCATCGCCGAGCCGCTGAACGATCGTCCCGCCGAAGGCCTGATGATGACGGTCGACCGCCCGCCAGTACCGGTCACGCCTGTCGACGGCCAGGCGCTCGTCCGCCTGGATCAACGTGGTGTAGCCGACCATGTCGGTGAAGGCCACAGCAACGAGCCGGCGATCGAGCTCCTGCCTCACACGTTCTTCCTCGGTTCATGGGGGCGGGCTGGACCGGTGCGCACGAGGACCATAGCGCCTGCGACGGAGGTCGGCACATCGGTCGTGGGTTCGAGTCCTACCGCCGCAGCCACTTTCCCCGAGCGGCCCACCGCTGCCGGTCAGGTGACGGCCGGAACGCCATTGACCGCCGTAGGCGCGAACCGGCATCCTGCCGACATGGGCGACTTCACGGCAGAAGAGACCGCCATCCGCGCGGAGGTGGACCCAGCCGATCTCGACCGGTACGTGGCGGCCGGCGTGATCGAGCCGGACGCGGACGGGCGCTATTCCACGGGCCACGTGCGACGGATCCGGATCGCGAGGTCCTTGGAGCGGTCAGGCTTGCCGATCGATGGCTTGGCCGCGGCGATGCGCCAAGGTCTGCTCGGGCTCGATTTCGCCGACACGCCAACGTACGAGCGCTTTGACCCGCTCGGCCACGAGACCTTCGAGCAGGCAGCAGAGCGGTGCGCCGTACCGGTCGAACTGCTACTGACCGTCCGGGAGTCGATGGGCTATGGGCTGCCGAGGCCAACGGACAGGATCGGTCAGGACGAGCTGGATGTCGTGCCGCTGCTGCGGTTCATGGTCGACCACGGGTGTCGCCAGCCGGTGATCGAGCGCTCCCTCCGGACGTACGGCGAGAGTCTCCGCCGCGTCGCAGAGACGGAGGCGGACTGGTGGAACTCGGAGCTCCTGCAGCCGCTCTTCCGCCGCGGCGTGACCTACCAGGAGCTCTTCGGGCTGACCAGCCGGTTGTCCGGCGAGCTGGTGGGCTACGGCGATCAGGCCATCCAGGCTCTCTATCACGGCCAGCAGGCGAACCAGTGGATGCGGAACGTACTCGAGGGGTTCGAGGGGGTCCTTGTGCGGGCCGGCCTTCACGAGCGGCTTCAGCGCCCGCCGGCCATCGCCTTTCTCGACCTGACCGGCTACACGCGTCTGACCGACGAACGCGGCGACGAGGCAGCCGCCGACCTCGCGGCGCAGCTCAGCCGTCTCGTGCAGCGGACGTCCACGCAGCATGGCGGCAAGCCCGTGAAGTGGCTGGGCGACGGGGTCATGTTCCATTTCCCAGGTCCCGCGAACGCGGTGATCGCATCGATCGAGATGGTGGAAGGAGCCGCGCGCTCGGGGCTGCCGCCGGCGCACGTCGGCGTTCACTCGGGTCCGGTGCTGTTCCAGGCTGGGGACTATTTCGGGCGGACGGTGAATGTCGCGTCGCGCATCGCGGACTACGCGCGCCAGGGCGAGGTGCTGGTGAGCCAGGACGTGGTGGACGCGGCGACGCATGGGAAGGGGGCCGACGAGTCGGCCGACCCGTCTGGCGTGTCCTTCACGCCCATCGGCCCGGTGGAGCTCAAGGGCGTGTCGGAGCCGATCGTCCTCTTCGCTGCACGTCGGGAGGCAGTGCGCCAGGCTTGAGCGCGGGCGTCGCCCGCGTCAACCGCTTGGTCGTAGGTGCGAGTCCTACCGCCGGAGCCACTCCTACCAGATCGGACCTGCGGCGGCGGGTCCTCCGGCCCCTGTGAGCCTGATGGCGCCCGCCGCGGACGACACGCTGAGATCCACCCGGTCGGGCGCCGTGTCGTAATCCACCGACCGCCACTCACGCAGGTCCACCGTCGCCGGCACCCGCGCGAGGTCGAGTTCGAGCTCGGGGATGTCCGTCTCCGAGTGGACCCACACGGCGACACCGTCCGGGATCTGGAGCGTCACCGCGGCGGCCTTCGACACGACGGCGACGCGAAGCACGCCGGCGCCAGCTGGCAGCCTCGCCCGTACTGTGCTCGCGTCGGCCCGGATGTCGAGCTGGGTGAGCTGGAGCTCGTCGAGGTCAAGGTCGGCCGTGCCTGCCTTCGTCTCGACTGCCAGCGAGACAGGGATCCGACGGGTCAGGCCGAGATCCCAGTCCGCGGAGAAACGCCCCCACGCCCATGGATACCTCGGGTCAAGCAGGCCGCCGACCCGCGGGAGCTTAATGGTGATGTGGGCGTGGTCGTGCTCGAGATGGACGGCTCGCTCGACCCCTCCGCCAAAGACGCCTTCGAGGAGGACGCCGTGGCCCTCGACGGCGTCGATGTGGAGATGGCCGTCCCCGTGCCGGAGCTCCACGAGAGCCTGAGTGGTGCCGTCGAGCACGATCGTCTCCCGGGTGGTCCGGATCGCCTGTCGCCAGGACACCCAGTCGGTCGTGAAGACGAGGGCGAACACGGCCACCCACAGGGCGTAGTCGAGGAGGGGAGCGATGAATGCGAGGGGGATGGACAGGGCGAACCCGAGAGCATTCACCAGGCTGCGACGGCCGATGCCGGCCACCACCATGCCGTCGAGCGACGGATCGACCAGTCCCCGGCTCGCCGCGTGGCGCCACAAGAGGTAGGCGGTGATCTGGATCGCCAGCGCGTCGGCGCCGAAGATGGCCACCGCCACGTCCCGCTTCGGGAAATCGCCGAGCAGCACCGCGCACGCGGGCAGCAACGTGATGGGCAGCAACGACAACAGGTTGAACCACACCAGCAGGCCGTCGCCGCGGCTGATCTGGCCGAGCATTCGCTGGTGCGAGCCCCAGGCTCCGCCGACGATGGCGAAGCTGATCAGGTAGATGAGGAGCTTGGGCCCGAGCGCCAGCACGTCACCGACGAGATCGGCGTCGGTGACGAGGGCAGGGAGGCGCACGTCGAGCACCAGCACGGTCAACGCGAAGGCCACGACGCTGTCGCTCAGGCCCTTCAGGCGGGCCATCTCGACGACGACTTCGGAGGGTGCCGCCCGGGTCCCAGGCACGCGAGTCATCGCACGACCCGTCGGATCGCTCGCGGGCCGCGGCGTCCGGGAGACCGGCGGACGTTCGCGCATGGACCCAGAGTAACGACCCCGGCGGCCGCGGCACTTAGACGTGCGTGGGCCTGTCCAACCTGGTCGCGCTGAGGAAAGCCACGAGCCGCTGCGCCGACGCGTGAACCTCGACCGCGACGGACACGAGCCAGCGGCGTCGCGCCGGCTCAGGTCTGCGGCACGTCCCGGCGACGGAAGCCGACCGCCGCGACGACGGCCAGGACCGCGGCGATGGCGACGAGGACGACGAGCGGCAGCGCCTCGACCGTGCCCACCGGCGGGTTGCCGACATGGGTCGTCGGGGCAAGGTCGAGCAGCCACGTGGGCAGCTTGAGTCCCGGCCCCAGGAAGGCGACGAAGGTGACGCCCGCCAGGACAGCCCAGGCCGCCGGGAACGCCCCGGGCCGCAGGCCGAAGAGCGCGAGCGCCAGCCCGCCGACGAGGAGCTCGGCCGGCAGGTAGGCCGCGCCAGCCCAGAGGACGGGACCGAGGTTCACCGCCGTGCCCATCGACCAGGCCATCCCCGCGGCCAGCACCATCGACGCGACGAGGACGATGACCACGACGCCGGTGATGATCACGAGCCCATGGGCGGCGAGCCAGCACAGACGGGAGACGGTGCCCGAGAGCCGCATCTCGAGACGGCCCGCCGTCTCCTCACCGCGCAGGCTGCCGACGGCCTGGACCGCATAGCCCGTGGCGATGATGGCGACGTAGAGCTGGGTGAGGGCGACCATCGCGTCCACGGGTCGCGCCCCCGACAACCCGAAAGCCTCGGCCATGGCCGCGTTGCCAAGCACAGCGTCGATGAACTGCTGGGCGAGCGAGCCCATCGTGCCCGCGAGGATGACCGCACCGGCAAGCCAGGCGAGGATCGCGGGGCGGTGGATGGCGGTCGCCAGCCCGAGCGGACTGCGCAGCCGCGACGTCGCGCGCGCGGGGCCTGCGCCACCGCCGACTAGCGCGCTGCCGAGGTCGCGGCGCCCGGCGACCAGGATGGCCAGCGCGGCAAGCAGCCCGCCCACGGCGAGGGGGATCAGGAGCGTCCACCACCGCATGTCACCGAAGGGCGCGGCCTTCTCGGCCCAGCCGAGAGGCGAGAGCCAGGTGACCCATGTCTTCGTCACGTCGCCGACACCCCGCAGCACATAGGCCACGCCGAGGACGAGCAGCCCCCATGTGTAGACGCCCCGGGAGTGCAGCGTGACCTGCGCGAGGAGCGCCGCGAGCCCGGCGAAGACGAACGCCAGCGTGCCGAGGGAGGCCGCGTAGAGGACGGACCGGGTCGCGGGCACCCCGAAGGCGATGAGCCCCAGCGCGAACGCGATGCTGGTGACGACGATGGCGGCGGACGCGATCGTGAGCCCAGCGAGCACCGGGACGTGGCGCGCGACGCGGCCCGCGAGGACCGTCTCGAGCCGCCCGGCCTCCTCCTCACTCCGGGTCACGAGTGCGACGAGGCTGATGCCGAGCAGGGGAAGAAGGAAGGCAGCAAAGAAGCCGAACTCGTCCTGGATGATGCCGCCGAGACTGTCGATCCCCTCGACCCTGCCATTGATCACGACGAGGGCCTCCCCAGTGGTGGCAGCCTGGGCGTAGCTGTGGATCTTCTCGGGGGTGGGGTAGAGGCCGGCTATCGATCCCGCGGTGCCGACCATCATGGTGATGAGCGCGAGCATCCAGACGAGCGTGCCACGACGGTGCGTCCGCCATTGGACACGGAGCATGGCCCGCAGGCCGGTCGCGGTCATCGGGCCGCCTCCAGGGGTTCTCGGAGCTCGGACGCGTCGAGCGGCCCGGCGTCCCCGCCATAGCTGCGGAGGAATAGCGCATCCAGGCTTGGCGGGGTAACGGTGAGGGTATGGATCCGTGCGGCATGCAGCCGGCCGACGACGGCGTCCAGGTGCTCGGCATCGACGGTGAACCGGCTGTCGACGTTGCCGTCGAGCCGCTCGGAGACGTAGTCCGCGACCCCCTGGGCGGCAGCGAGTCCCGCAGGCGCGTCGACAGTGACCGCGTGGACATGGGTGCGGGTATGGCGTCGCAGGTCGGCGAGGGTTCCGGTGGTCACGGTCCGGCCCCGGCGGATGATGGTCACCCGATCGGCAAGTGCTTCGACCTCCCCGAGGAGGTGACTCGACAGCAGGACCGTGCAGCCATCCTTGCGCCGCTCGCGGACGACCTCCTGGAACGCCTGTTCCATGAGCGGGTCCAGCCCGGAAGTGGGCTCGTCGAGCACGAGCAGGTCGGCGTCGGCGGCAAGGGCGGCGATGAGGGCGACCTTCTGCCGGTTGCCCTTGGAGTAGTCGCGGATCCGCTTCGTCGGGTCGAGGTCGAACTGCTCGATCAGGGCGGCCCGGCGAGCCTCGACGAGCCCGCCCTGCGTCGCGCCGAGGACGTCGAGGCACTGCCCACCGGTGAGTCCCGGCCAGAGCGCGACGTCGCCGGCGACGTAGGCGAGCCGTTCGTGGAGCGTTGCCGCCTGGCGCCACGGGTCACCCCCAAAGAGCTCGACGTGCCCGCCGCTGGCGCGGATGAGGCCGAGGACGATCCGGATCGTCGTCGACTTGCCCGCCCCATTGGGGCCGAGGAAGCCGTGGACCTCGCCGGGGGCCACCTCGAGGTCGAGCCCGTCGAGGGCGCGGACCGGTCCGAAGGTCTTGGTCAGCCCCTGGGTCCGGATGACGGGTCGGGCCGCGCTCATACGGGTGTCACTCCTTCCGTGGGGCACTGAACGCGCCCTCGGCATAGACGATGCTGGCCTCCCGCGCCCACCGATCCATCCCCTCTGGGGTCAGCGGGTCGGCACCGATCGCCACGGCGATCTGGTTCCTCAGGAGGATGAGGGCGAGGTCGTTGACCAGGAAGAACGCCGCCCGGATGCCAGGATCCTCGCTCGGCCGAGCGACGCCCATCTGGACCATCCCGTCGAGGAGGCGCCGGGTCGCGGCATACCATCGTCCGAACAGCGCGGCTCCCGCGGGGTCGTTCGTCAGGAGCAGGCGGCGCAGGTAGGCCGGCAGCGGCGAACCGGGCGGAAAGCCCCGGGCGAATGCCTCGGCGAGCGAGCCCCTCGTCGCCCCGCCGGTGAGCAGCTCAACGAGCTCATCGGTCGGGATGGCCTCGAAGATCGCGTCGAACGCCTGCGCGGCGAACGCGTCGACCTCCGCCCGCAGGCCGTCCTTGCTCCCGAAGTGGTGGAGGACGAGCGCCGGGGAGACGCCGGCCTGGGTGGCGATCTGGCGCACGGTCACCGCGTCGGCGCCACGGTCACCGAAGAGCCGCAACGCGGCGTTCCGGATCGTTGCGCGGGCGGTAAGGTCCCCGTGAGTGGTCGTTGAACTCACGTTCAGTAGACTAAACGTTTGATCAGTCCGCAGTCAAGGATGATGAGTTTCTCCGCGCCCAGCGACCAGGTTGAACCTTTGGCCGACTGTCGGTCTGATCGTCACCAACGTCGGGCGAGCCTTGACCCTCGGATGGCCAGGTACCCAAGCGCGACGAGAAGCGGGAGCTGGACGACTCGAAGGGTGGTGCCCCGCATCTCGAACGGTGGCGTGCGGGTCTTCGAGACGCTCTACGACCACGGCAAGCGCGCCCATTGCGTCGGGCCCTTCCGAAGCTTAGACTAGTCTCAGACCAGATGGAGGATAGGAATGCGACGGATCGGTGCGTATGAGGCCAAGACCCACCTTCCCCGACTGCTGGACGAGGTAGCCGGCGGGGAGGCGATCACCATCACGAAGCACGGTGTCGCGGTGGCTGTGCTCGCGCCCATCTCGGCGTCCCCGACCCGGACGGCGCACGAGGCGATCGCGAGTCTGCGGGCCTTCCGTCGCGCTCACCCGCTCGACGGGCTGTCCCTTCGGGAGCTCATCGACGAGGGTCGGCCCTGATGTTCGTCGTGGACGCGTCGGTTGCCCTCGCCTGGTGCTTCGCCGACGAGGCATCCGAGCTGGCGGGTCGAGCCCTTGATCGGCTCGAACAGGACGAGGCGTTGGCCCCGGCGATCTGGCCGCTCGAGGTCGCCAACGGGTTGCGCAACGCGGAGCGGAGAGGGCGACTCGACCTCGCCGACATGACGCACGTCCGTGAGCTCCTGGTGTCGCTCCCTATCGTCGTCGAGAGCGTCCCGCTGGACACGGCGCTCGGCGAGGTGACCGAGCTCGCTCGTCAACTCGACCTGACCGCCTACGACGCGGCCTACCTCGCGCTGGCGGCGCGACACGGGGTCGCCCTGGCCACGGTCGATGAGCGGCTCAGGCGGGCCTGCGAACGGGCTGGCGTCGAACTCGTGGGCTGAGCAGGTCGGCATCGAGCCGCCGCGGATCCTCGAGGGGCACGTGCTCTCGGCTGGCCCCCGCCGCAGCCGACCATGTCCGCAACTTCATGACGGCCGTCACGTGCAGGAGGCCCGCGTCGTGCCATCCTTGCCTCGAAAGGTCGCGTCCTCATGACGATCGGCGCCTGGATCCTCCACGTCGATCTGGACCAGTTCCTGGCCGCGGTGGAGGTCCTGCGCCATCCCGAGCTGCGTGGTCGACCAGTGGTGGTGGGCGGCGCCGGCGATCCGACCCAATGGCGGGTGGTGGTCTCGACGGCGTCCTACGAGGCGCGCGCGTTCGGCGTCCACTCGGGCATGCCGCTCCGCACGGCGGCGCGGCGATGCCCCGACGCGGTCTTCCTGCCGGTCGATGCCCCGGCCTACTGGACGGCCTCGGACAAGGTGATGGCGACGCTCCGGACGTTCCCGGTCGTCGTCGAGGTGCTGGGCTGGGACGAAGCCTTCCTGGCCGCCGAGGCGGACGACCCGGCACGCCTCGCAGCGGACATCCAGGCTGAGGTGCTGGCGCGGACGGGTCTCGCCTGTTCCATCGGCATCGGCGGGAACAAGCTCCAGGCGAAACAGGCGACCGGGTTCGCCAAACCGGCTGGTATCTATCAGCTGACCGACGTGCACTGGCTGGCGGTGATGGGCGACCGCCCGACGTCGGCCGTCTGGGGCATCGGCGACCGCACAGCGGCGAAGCTCAAGAGTCTCGGGATCGAGTCCGTGGCCCAGCTGGCGTCGGCCGACTGGAGGATGCTCGCCGGCGCCTTCGGACCGACGATCGGGCCGAGCCTGAAGGCGATGGGCATGGGGCTGGGGCCGACCGAGGTCAGTGCGGAGCCCTACATCGCCCGCTCCCGCGGCCGCGAGATGACCTTCCCCAGGGACCTTACCGACCGCGCCGCGATCGAGACCGCCGTCACGGGCCTTGCCAGGGAGCTGGGACAGGATGCCGCGACGACCGGGCGGCCCGTGGCTCGTGTGGCCGTCAAGGTTCGCTACGCCTCGTTCTTCACGCGGACGAGCGCCATGAAGCTGCCGACCGGCGCGACCACGGACCACGAGGTCATCGAGCAGGCGGCCCTCGTCGTACTGGACCGGTTCGACCTCTCCCGGCCGGTACGCCTCCTCGGCGTCCGCGTGGAGTACGACCGCCGCGCGTGATCCGGCGGACCCGATGCCGTAGCCTTGCTCCGTGAGCCTGGAAGCCGAGGAGTCGAACCGGCGCCTGCTGCGCGCCCGCGATGCCATGGACCGCGCGTACGCGGAGCCGCTCGACGTCGCCGCGGTAGCCGCGGTCGCATGTGTCTCGGAGGCTCACTTCAGCCGCTGCTTCCGCGCCACGTTCGGCGAGACGCCCCACCGGTACCTCCAGCGCCGACGAGTGGAACGCTCCATGTTCCTGCTGCGGGAGACCGACCGCAGCGTGACCGACATCTGCCTGGACGTGGGGTTCACCAGCCTGGGGACCTTCAGCCGCACGTTCCGCCAGATCGTGGGCGAGACGCCCTCCGCCTACCGCTCGGGGCACGGTCCGATCGTCGCGCCGCACTGCGTCCAGCTGGCGGCGATGCGGCCGGCCGCCTGGGAGACGGCCGGATCGAGCAGTTTCGGAGAAGCGTTCGCGCCGGGCGAGCCGTAGGGTAGGTGGCGTTCCGAGCCACCGCGCAGAGGAGAGCCAACGCCGTGATCACCATGCTCAACGTCGCCTCCATCTACGTCCTCGACAAGGACGAGGCGCTCGACTTCTACGTCAACAAGCTGGGCCTGGAGAAGGGCAACGACGTCCGCCAGGGCGACTATCGCTGGCTGACGATCCGGGTCCCCGGCGAAGCTGGGGCCACCGAGGTCTCGCTGGAGCAGCCCGGGCCGCCGCTGCACGACCAGGCCACCGCGAATCAGCTCCGCGAGCTCATCACGAAGGGTGCGCTCGGCGGGCTCGTCTTCATCACCGATGACGCTCGCGGCCTCTACGAGACGCTCAAGGAGCGCGGGGTCACCGATTTCACCCAGGAGCCCACGGATCACTTCTACGGCACGGACATGGGCCTGCGAGATCCGTTCGGCAACCCCATCAGGATCCTTCAGCAGGGTAGGAACGCGGCCAAGGCGACGGCCTGACACGCCGACCGCCGACGCCGTCCACGAAGCGAGGAGAAAGTCGAATGCCAACCAAGTCAGGATCCGCCAACGTGTGGAGCGAGGAAGAGCGGGCCGCCATGCGGGCGGGCGCCCGGGAGCGGAAGTCGGCCTCGCGGCGCGATCCCGCGGAGGAGCGCGCTGCAGGCGAAGCCGAGCTGCAGGCCAAGATCGCCGAGATGCCGGAACCGGACCGGTCCATGGCCAAGCGGGTCCATGCGCTCGTGACCAAGGCCGAGCCCGCGCTCGTGCCGAAGACGTACTACGGCATGCCCGCCTATGCCTTGAACGGCAAGGTCATCTGCTTCTTCAAGCCCAAGTCCAAGTTCAAGGTGCGCTACGCGACGTTCGAGTTCCAGGCCGACGCCCACCTTGATGACGGCCCGTTCTGGCCGGTCTCGTTCGCCGTGAACGAGCTGACCAAGACGGCTGAGGAACAGATCAGGGCGCTCGTGAAGCGAGCCGTCGGCTGACCACCGCCGCCTACCGCCGCCTGCTCGGGAGCCGGCAGACCCGTCTGCTCCTGGCCGGTCTGGGTGTCTCCTCGCTGGGCGACGGGCTCAGCACCGTGACGATCGCCTGGCTGGCGGTCCGGACGGCACCCGCAGGATCCCTCGGCCTCTTCGTCGGCCTGGCCGTCGCCGCCTACACCCTGCCTGGTGTGCTGGGGGCTCTGGCCCTCGGGGGTGTGCTGCGCGGGCGGCCCGCACGAGCGCTCGTGCTGGCCCATGCGGTCTTGCGGGCCGGCTGCCTGGGGCTCATCGGCGTGCTGGCCGTGGCCGGCGCGCTGACGCCCGCGGCGTACGTGGCGCTGCTGGCCGGCTCGTCGCTGATGGCGGCCTGGGGCAACGCCGGCCAGTACACGATGCTGTCGGCCCTTGCCGGTGCCGACGGACGCTTCGCCGCGAACTCCCTGTCCAGCGCCCAGGCTTCGTTCGCCTACATCGTCGGTCCCGCCACGGCCGGGCTGCTGCTGGCGGTCGTCAGCCCCGGCTGGCTGCTGATCCTGGATGCTGCCTCCTTCGCGTTCCTCGGCGCCTGCGCCTGGCTGACCCGCACCAACGCCGGGGCAGCGGAGGGCCCGGTCGACCTGCAGGGCGCCGAGTCGGGCTTCCGACTGCTTCGTCGGCGCGAACTGCTGGGCCTGACCGCCGTGACCTGGGTCTTCTTCTTCCTGTACGGCCCCGTGGAGGTGGCGCTGCCGGTGTACGTGGCCCACGACCTCGCCGGCTCGGCACAGCTGCTCGCGGCCTACTGGACCGCTTTCGGCGTGGGGGCGCTGGGGGCGAACCTGCTGACCGGGGCCCTGCGCACCGGGAACGTCCGGCGGCTCGCGCTCCTGATCGTGGCCGGTTGGGGGCTGTGCCTCATCCCGTTCGCCGTGGCGCCGATCCCGGTCACGATCCTGTTCTTCGGCCTCGGCGGTGTCATCTACGGGCCGTTCGTGCCGCTGACGTACGCCGTGTTCCAGGCAGCGGTCACGACCGAGCGGCTGCCGGGCCTCCTCGCCGCCCGGAGTGCGTTGACCATGGTTTCGACGCCGCTCGGCACGGCCATCGGCGGACCGGTCGTGGGAGCGGTCGGCGCGACCGCGACGCTGGTCGCCTCCGGCGTCGCGACCGTTCTCCTCGCCGGCGTCGGCTCGCTGGTCTGGCGCGAGTCCGAACCGGGTCGCTGATCTAGGCGCCGGGCGACATCGACCGAAGTCCGGCCAGGCGTGCAGCAGCGGCTTGCCGTTCGTCGTAGGTCACGAAGCCGTCGAGCGGCGCGAGGTCGGCCGCCGCAGCGACGTGGATCGCATCCTGGGCGCGCAGCGCCGGCTCGGCCAACGCGCCTGCTGCCAGCAGCAGGGCCCGGTCCACCGGCAGCAACCCCAGCGCGTCGACGAGGTCTCCCGCGCGACCCAGCAGCACGTCCAGCTCCAGGTGAGGATCCTGCGCGGCCGCTCGCCGTATCGCCCGGGGGAGCTCCGTCAGCACGAGCTCGCATGAGACGAGGTCGGCCGCGGCCACGAACGTCCGGAGGACGTGGCTTTCCGGTTCATCCCGCACGAGTTTGACCAGCGCCGATGCGTCGGCGTAGAAGAGGGCCACCCCTCAGCGCTCGCCGCGGATCTCGTCGAGTGCGCGACTCAGGCTGTAGGGGTCGCCATCCATGACGAGTGCTGGCGGCAGTCCACGTCGGACCGGGCGGCGCACCTTGCCTTCGGCGATCAGGCGATCCAGGGCCGCGCCGGTGCTGGGCGGAGGGCCCAGCTCGGCGACCGGTCGGTTCCGGTCGGTCACGAGCAACCGCTCGCCGCGCTCCACGCGACGCAGGTACAGGCTCAGGTTCTGGCGCAGTTCGGCGATGCCGACGGTACGATCCATGTACACGAATGTAGCATGTCCCGCGGTGAGCCCGGACGGTCCAGATGGGGAAGGAGGGTGCGATGTCGATCCGCCTGTTCTATGGCATGTGGCCGCAGTACGACCGACGGCTGCGCGAGGTCATCGGCGCGATGACCGACGAGCAGCTGGCCATCCGCCCGTCACCGGAGCGCTGGCCGATCTGGGCGACGGTCGGCCACACGGCCGGCACCCGCGTCTACTGGCTGTGCACGATCCTTGGCGAGCCGGGCGCCGAGGCGACCCCGTTCACCGGCACCGACGAGGGCTGGGAGGACGACCTGGACCACCCGCGTTCTGCCGCCGAGCTCGTCCATGCCATTGATACGACCTGGCGGATCATCGACGGCTGTCTCGACCGCTGGACGCCGGCCACGCTGGAGGAGCGGGTCGAGCGGATGTACGGCGAGGAGCGGCAGGTCCATGGTCGAGCGTCCATCCTGCAGCGCCTGTTCAGCCATGAGGCGTACCACGCCGGCGAGCTGTCGCAGACGCTCGGTGTCGCGGGCCTGCCGCAGATCGACCTTTGGCGGCCCGATAGCTAGTGCCAGCGGTAGTACCATACGTGGATGGAGAAGACGACCGTCTACCTATCGGCCGAGCTCCGGTCGGCCATCAAGGTCGCGGCCCGACGACGCGGCGTCTCGGAAGCCGAAGTCATCCGGGAGTCGATCCGGAGAGCCGTCGGAGCTGAGCGACCGCGTCCCCATGGTGGGCTGTTCGCCAGCGGGGCGCCCATCGCGCGCCAGGCTGACGACTTTCTGGCCGGGTTCGGCGAGTCGTGATCGTTGACACGAGTGCGCTCCTGGCGTACTTCGACACGGACGAGCCGGACCATGTGGCGGTCTCGAGCGTCCTCGATGCGGCGACCGAGCCGCTCGTCGTCTCGCCATTCGTCGTCGCCGAGCTCGATCACCTCGTCGCGTCGCGGCTCGGCGTGGCGCTCGAGCTCCGTGTCCTGCAGGAACTCGCGGGTGGAGCCTGGGACCTGCCTGCGTTCGGGGCCAAGGACGTGATGGCGGCGCGCGCGGTGATCCAGCGCTACGCCGACCAGCGCCTGGGCGTCGCCGACGCATCCAACGTCGTCCTCGCCAGCCGGTACGCGACGCGGAGCATCGCGACCCTCGATCGCCGGCACTTCGATGTGGTCCGTCCGGTGTCGGGCGGGCGCTTCAGCGTCCTGCCGTAGGTGGGTGCAAGGCGCCTGCAACTGCCCAGGGCCTGACCTTGTCCTCGTGAAGGGGCCGGTCCATCACGATGTGCGGCACACTAGCTTCCCGTGCGCTCAGAGGCGGTCTGACCAGGCAGGAGGACGGCATGACCGAATCGAGGAGTCACACGCTGGACGTGCCCGGCGCGGTGTTGACCTGCGACGTGCGACCTGGTGGCACGAGAAAGGGACCAGTCCTGCTGATCATCGGCTCGCCGATGGGCGCATCGGGTTTCACCGGCCTGGCCGCCGAAGCTCGCCAGGTCGCGATGGTGGGCCCGGCCGGGGCACGCGATGGGTAGGGTGATCTCCGGCATCACGACGTCACTCGACGGCTACATCACGGGGCCCCACGACGGGCCCGGCCAGGGGCTCGGCGAGGGTGGCGAGCGGCTGCATCACTGGGTCTTCGGTGGCCCCTGGTCCTACGCGGAGGGCGCGCAGGGCGAGGCGACCGGGGTCGACAAGGAGTACCTGGAAGCCGCGAACGCCAACGTCGGGGCGGTGATCGGCGGTCGCGCGACGTATGAAGCAGCCGACCACTGGGGCGGCCACAACCCCTGGCCCGTGCCGTTCTTCATCGTCACCCATCGACCGGCGGAGGAGCCCAGGGAGGGTGGCTTCACGTTCGTCGACGGGCTGGATGCGGCAATGCGTCGGGCCCAGGCGGTCGCGGAGGAGAAGGACATCGCCGTCATGGGTGGGGCCGACCTCATCCGCCAGGCGCTTCGTGCTGGCTACGTGGACGAATTCACCCTCACCATCGCCCCGGTGATCCTGGGCGCGGGGAAGTCTCTCTTCGAGGGCTTCGACGCGGACCTCCACCTGGAGCACGTCGGGGTGCGCCAGTCGCCGTTGGCCATCCACATCACCTACCTCGTGCGCCGTCCGGCGCCGTGACCCAAGCCGACTCGCCACGACCACCCGACGCGGGCCATACCGGTTCGGACTCCAGCCTTCGCTTCTCGATCGAGGTGGAGGCGCCCATCGAGCAGGCGTTCCGCGTCTTCACGGAAGGCATCGACAGCTGGTGGCCGCGCAACCACCACATCGGCGAGGTGGCGATGGCGGCGGCGATCCTCGAGCCACGCGCCGGCGGGCGGTGGTACGAGCTGGGCGTCGACGGCAGCGAGTGCGACTGGGGGGTGGTCCTGGTGTGGGATCCGCCGCGCCATCTCGCGCTCTCGTGGCACCTGGATGGCGAGTTCCGCCGTGACGCCGATGACAGCCACGCCAGCCGCGTCGACATCCACTTCGAAGCGCGAGGGGAGAGGGCGACGTGGGTCGTCCTGGAACATTCCGGACTGGATCGCCACGGTTCGACCTGGCGGACGCTCCGGGAGGGGATCTCAAGGGGCTGGCCTGCCGATCTCCTGCTCTTCAAGGACGCCGTTGAGGCGATCACCGCGTAACTTGACACTAACGTAAGCATTGGCTAACCTATGGCCTCCAACCGACGACGGCAGACGGGAGACAAGCCATGGGCGCACCAGTCGCGTACTTCGAGATCGTTTCGTCGCAGGCGGAGCGGCTCCGGGACTTCTACATCCAGCTCTTCGGTTGGGCCACGGTGGACATCGGCGACCCGACGTACACGATGATCGACACGGGCGCGGGAACCGGATCCATCGGCGGGGGCATCGGTTCGCCGCAGCGCCCCACGGATCCGGGCGGCCTCAAGATCTACATGCGCGTCGACGACCTCCAGGCGTACCTCGACCGGGCCGAGGACCTCGGCGGTCGGACGGTCGTGCCCCCCACGCCACTGCCCGGTGATCTCGGGTCGTTCGCCGTCCTGGCGGACCCCGACGGGCAGCTGGTCGGACTGTGGTCCTGAACGCCCAGGCGTCGTCGCTGGACGCCATGCTCGGGGCGCTCGCAGAACCCAAGCGACGGGCGATCCTCCAGCTCGTCGCGGACCAGGAGATGGCGGCCGGCGAGATCGCGGACCGCTTTTCGGTAACGCGGCCAGCCATCTCACAGCACCTCACCGTCCTCCGTGAGGCGGGCCTCATCGCGGAGCGCCGGGCGGGCACGCGGCGCCTCTACCGGCTGCGACCGGAGGGCCTGGTCGAGCTGCGCGCCTTCCTGGCCGACCTCTGGCCAGATGCCCTGGGGCGGTTCAAGCTCGCTGCGGAGGCGAGCGCGGCCGTCGGAACGGGCACCGCCATGGCGGGTGAACGGCAAGGCGGTCCTGGAGGTGCGACCAGATGAAGCAGCTGTTCCTGGCCATCCACCACCCCAAGCCCGAGCACGTGGACGACCTGCTCGCAGCGATGACCCGGTTCGGCAAGGTGCTCGCGACTACGGAGGGGGTGCTTCACGCGAGCGCCTGGCGGGCGGGCGACCAGATCGTCGCCATCTCCATCTGGGAGTCGCGTGATCGGCTCCTCGCGGCTCGATCGGTGACGGCGGCCGCCATCGCCGACGTGCCGTTCGCGTCATGGGAGGCACGGCCGCGCGAGCTGCTGACGCTCGATGAGGTCGCCACCGCCGGATCGCCCGCTCCCTGATTCGGTCGGGGACTTGACATCACGTGATGTCGCGATATATCGTGACGGTACGCGATAGGACGGCGCCGACAGATGCGTCGTGATCGCGAGCACACGCCGATCGAAAGGCATCAAGTGGACGATCCACGCAACAACTATCCCCATCCCCACGACATGGACCCTCGTCACTGGCATCGCCCCCCGCGGGCGCATCGCGGCGGTGAACCGGGCGCCGACCCACGCTCCCATCTCCGCGCCCACGCCGGCCAACACCCCTTCGGACCCGGCCGCGGCTGGTTCCGCGGCATGCCGCTCCCCGGCGCCCTGCGGGCCCGCCGTGGGGACGTGCGCAGTGCGATCCTGGGCCTCCTGGCCGAGGAGCCGATGCACGGCTACCAGATCATCTCCGAGCTCGAGCGCCGCAGCGACGGCCGCTGGCGGCCCAGCGCCGGCTCGCGTCTACCCGACGCTCCAGCAGCTGGAGGACGAGGGCCTCGTGCGTGCCTCCGAGAAGGACGGCCGCCGGGTCTTCGAGCTGACCGACACAGGCCGCACGGCCGCCGATACCGCCTCGACCGGCGGGTCCGGCGCGCCATGGGCCTTCGGTGGCGGCTCCGATGCCGTCCAGCTGCGTGACCTGCTGCACCAGGTCATGGCCGCGACCCTCCAGCTCTCCCAGGTGGGCAGCCCGGCCACGACCGCGGAAGCCCGCAAGCTGCTCGTGGAGACCCGTCGGGGCCTCTACCGCCTGCTCGCCGAGGATGACGGCGGCTCGACCGACGCGCCGTCCCCTGAGGCCACACCTACCGAGTAGCTCCGGCGCGAGCCGTGATCAGCTGCCTGCGCCGAGCGTGAACTGATAGGCACCGACGGAGGTGTGATCCCCGTAGATACGGACGGTGTACGTCCCTGCCGTTTGGAGGACCTGGGCCCCGAGGTCGCGGCACGCAACAGTGAAGGCTTGGACCGTACCGTCCGGGCGAACGAGCGCCCAGCTGAGGCCGTCGACGCAGGCGCCCTTCGCCTGGAGGGTGACGGCCTCCCCTGCAGTGGCTTTGAAGGTGTATTCCGCCCACTGGCCCGCTGCGGTCAACGAGCCGCTGACCGTCTGGCCGATGGAGATGGGTGACGCCTGCGTGGCGGGCACGCCGAGCACGGTGAACGAGAACGCGCCGACGGTGGCGTGGTCGCCGTACACGCGGATCGTGTTCGTGCCCGCCTGGAGGACCTGCCGCTGCAGGTCGTTGCAGGCGACCGCCGATGCGGCGGCACGGCCGTCCGGACCGACCAGCTCCCACCACAGCCCGTTGGTGCAGGTGCTGCCCTGCTTCAGGTAGACGATCTGCCCGGCACTCGCCGTCAGGGTGTAGTCGGCCCACTGGCCGGGCTGGGACACCGCGCCGCTCACAGTCTGGCCGATGGAGATGGGGGTGACGACCGTGGACGGCACGGCCAGCAGGGAGAACGAGTAGTCGCCCGTTGCGGAGTGGTCGGGGTTGACGCGGATCGTGTAGGTGCCCTCGGTCCCCAGCACCTGGCGTTGGAGGTCGTTGCAGACCAGGCTGCCCGCCAGGCTGCCGCCGTCGGGCCCGAGCAGCTGCCAGCCCAGCGATCCGGTACAGGTGGCGTGGGTCTGGAGGTAGACGACCTGGCCGGCGATAGCGGTGAAGGTGTAGTCATCGGTCTGGGTAGGGGAGGCGATGGTGGCGGACTCCGACTGCTCGATCGTCATCGGGGTCACGCTCGCCGGTGGCGCCGAGCTGGTGGTTGCCTGGGCGCCGCCGGCAGCGGCCACCGCCGCGGTGGCGGCGGCGAACGAGGCGTCCCCGGTCATCGCCACGTCGATGAGGCAGTCATCGAGCAGCGGCTCGGTGCGCACGCCGACGGCGCTGCAGACGCCCTGGGCCATCGTCCGGGCGGCCGGGTCGAGCGTGCCCACCGTCACCTCGGCGGAGGGGATGTCGAGCTTCGTGAAGGTGGCCGTGCTCTCTCCTGGCCAGTAGTCGAAGAGCGACTCCGCCTGGGTGATCCGCCAGCTATCGCCGAACTGCGCATAGAGCTTGGTGTGGAAGTCGGGGTCGGTCAGGCTCAGGACCGTGCCGTCACGACTGGTCAGGTCGTTGGCCGGGTTGCCGTCGGCGTTGCCCAGCAGGCCGCCGAGGGTGGGGGCGATGGCCGTACTAGGGACGAGCCAGTAGTCGAGGGTATTCGCAATCCGACTGATGGTCAGCTGGCTGCGGTCAGGCCAGGTCACGGTCACGAGCCCGCCATGGCGCTCCAGGGAGCCCCCATGGGGAAGTTGCTCGGCGAGGTCGGCGGCCGTGACCGGCTTACCGTCGACCATGACGAACGACGGCTCGTCGGCGTACACGCCCACGCGGTCGCCGTTGACGCTGGCCGCCACGGCAGTGCTGAACGTGACAAGCGTCCCGCCCAACACGGCCTCCTGTCTGGCCTGCACCTGCAGGGCATGGTCAGGTGACGTTACGGCCAGGAACTCCCCCCCGGCTTGGAAGTCTACGTGCGCACGGTCGCCGGTCTCCAGATGGATATCGCCATATCCACACCAGGCTATTAAGCACTCGGCGCCATATGGGCCGTGGCAGCCTATCCCTTTGCAGTCCCAGGTTCCGCCGGGTCCGGATCCTTGGCACGAGCCGAATGCGACCGCACAGGAATTCCATTGTTCTCCCTTCGAGCCGGGCGGTACGCAGCCGATCCCATGGCAGTACCAGACCGGCGGCTTCCACTCGGGAGGCGACGGATTCGACGGCTGGCTGATCTTCCAGAGCGCGAACCCGGCGCACGGGAGCCAGAAGACGGGCCCGATGCACAACCCTGTCGGGTCGGTCCGGTTGACCGGGTCGCCGCCGGCGTAGCGGTACAGGTTCGCGTCCCCCCCGTCGAACCCGGTCGGGTCGGGTGCCGTCCAGCGGCCAGTGGTCGGGTCGTAGTCGCGGGCGCCGAAGCGCACCAGACCGGTGTCGGGGTCTAGCAGGCCGCCGGCGAAGCCGAACGGGGTGAAGCCCGGACTGGTTTCGCTGGTCACCTGGCCCCAGCCGTCGTAGGTGATGGCATCGGCAAGAGCGCCGCTTTGCGAATCGATGAGCAGCCGCGGACTGCCGACCGCATCGGTGACCACGCGGTAGGTTCGGCCACCCTTCTCGACCAGGGCCAGATGCCCCTGGTCGTCGTAGCCGAACTGCTCGGTCACGGCGCCGGCCCCATCGGTCGCGGCCACGATCTGGCCCGAGGGGTCATACAAGTACCCAGCCGTGAGTCTCCCGCCGACCTCTCGGCCGATGCGGCGGCCGTCGGCATCGACCATGTAGCGGATCGAGCTGCCGTCGGCCAGCGTGACCGAGCGCAGGTTCCCTGCGGTGTCGTAGCTGAACGTGGACGTGCCTGCCGGGCCCTTCATCGTCGCCAGGTCGCCGTCCGGCAGCCAAGCGTATGTGGCGCCGCCCCAGCTCACCAGCCGATCGCGTGCGTCGTACGTGCCCTTGGTCGCGCCGGCCGACCCGGTGGTCGACAGCCGGTTCCCGGCCGCGTCATAAGTATCAGTCTCCACGGTCTTGCCGTTGACCTGGACCGCGCTCAAGCGGTCGGATCCGTCGAAGGTATAGCTGGTGGTCGTGGTGCCGGCAGCTGACCGTTCCACCACCTTGACGATGCGGCCGAGGACGTCACGGGTGTAGGTGAGATCCATGACCGACCGGCCGCTCACGGTCGTCACGGAGCGCACAAGCTGGTCGGCCGCGTCGTACTCCTGCTGAGTGGCCACGGTACCCAGGGTGCTGGCCGTGACCAGGCCGCTCGTCGCGTCCCGACTGAGGCTCAGCCCGCCGGCCGAAGTCAGGTTGCCGGCCGCGTCGTAGGTCAGGTCCAGCGGTGTGGCGCCGTCAGTCGTCTGGGTCACGGCGCGGCCACCGGGATCGAGCGTGGTCGAGACAGACCCGGTGAGCGGGCCCGACCAGCTCAGTGACGTGAGCTGGCTGCCGGCGTACCCGTAGACCGTGGACACGCCGCCAGGATCGGCCGAGGAGCTCTCAAGGCCGGTGGTCGGGTCGTATGAGCGAGTCGTCTTCCCGGCGTCGTTGGTCGTAGCGACCAGACGCCCCTCGCTGTCGTAGGCGAGACTATCGGACAGTCCGAGGCCGCTGACCGATGTGGCAGCGCCGTCGGCGTCGTAGGTGGTCACCTCTGCCGAGGCGTCTTCAGGCACCGATGGGGGCAGGAAGGCGGTGGGGCGCCCGGCGGCACTGTATCCCTGGGTGAAGCTCAGGCCTCCTGCCGGCTGGACCCGGGTCAGCCGCCCGCTGGCGTCGTAGGCAAGCACCTCCGTCGCGCCGTCGGCTGTGGCCGTCGTGGCCACATTGCCGTCCGCGTCCACACTCATGGCGATGGTGCTTCCGTCCGCCCGGGTCACCGTGATCTGCCCGGTCGAGGGGTCGTAGCCGAAGCGCGTGGTCTGTGCAGCGGAGCCCGTTCCAAGTGTTTGGCCAGTCTCACGACCCTGCTGGTCATACGCGTAGGTGGTGGCCGCCCTACCCGGGGCGGACTCCGACACGAGGCGCCCGGCCGGATCGTACGTGTCCACCGTCCTGCGGCCCGCGCCGTCGACGAGCGTCATCGTCCGCGCGACCGGGTCGAACCTCTCGATCGACGTTGCCCCGTTCACCGTGGTGCTCACCGTGCCGCTAACGGTGTAGGGCAGGCCCCCGATCTCGGTGAGAGCGGCCTTCACCGCTGTCGTGGACGTGACGCCGTCCGGGCGCTTGGTCACGTCCGGCGTCAGCAGCGGCGCGGCCGTGCCCCAGATCGAGCTGGCCGTCAAACCGATCGTGCGTGTGGTCCCGTCCGGCAGGCTCAGCGAGCGCGAGCCATCGGCCGCCGTCGCCTCGGTCGTGGTCGTGCCGTCGGCTGCCACGACGCTACGCGTGATACCACCGGAGCCGGACTCCGATCGGTAGGTGGTCGTCCGTCCTAGCGCCGTGGTGACCTTGACTTCGACCGAGCCCGCGGTGGCGGATCGGGTGAACTGCGCCGTCACCCCGTCGGCATCGCTGGCGGCCACGAGCCGTCCGTCCTGGTCGTAGGTGAAGCGGCTCACCCCGCCCAGCGCGTCGGTCCAGCTGGTGACCAGGCCGCCCTTGTTCAACGCGATGGTCGTGGTGTGCCCGGCCGGGTCGGTGATAGAGGTCAGGTTGCCGCCGACATCCACTCCCAGCGTCGTCACCGCACCGTCGAGGCCCACCAGCCCCTGCGGCGTGCCGTCCCCGGCGCGTCGCACTTCCAGACGGGCCGGCTGCCCCGCCGACGTGCCGCTGATGGTCGACAGACGGCCGGCCGAGTCGTACGTCAGCGTGAGCAGCGTGGTCCCGAGGTGGCCGTCCACGGTCTTGATGTGGCGGCCGGACGCGTCGAACAGGAAGGCCAGGGAGCCGTCATAGCTGGGCACGGCGAATCCGCCGTCGGGGAGTTTGACGGTCGTGGCGAAGCGCCAGGACCCGTCGCCACTGACCAGCGCCTGGTCGCCGCTCCGGTAGCGCTGGACCATGTCGATGGACCAGCCGCCCAGCCCCAGCGGCGTGGCGTCCCACCCGGCCCGGTCCGTCCGCCCCGGCGCCCACTGACTGGACCAGGTGAGTGACAGCCCCGTATCGGCGATCGGCAGCGAGATGAAGGCGGCCTGCTGGTTGCAGGCGACGTATCCGCCAGGGTCGCAGGCGTCGAGCGCCGTCGGGCCCGAGGTGGTGGGAGTGGGAGTTGGGCTCGGCAGGGTCGAAGGCGTGGTCGATGGAAGGCTGGTCCCACACGCCGTGGCGACCACCGTGGCGCAGAGCAGCACCGCCAGTGCCCGTCGCACGACCGGATTGTATCGGGCCCGGTGCCCACCCGATGATCTCCGTCGTGACGCCCATGGCGTCGTACAGCGGCGGCGCCCGCGCATCTGCAGATATCAGGAGCCGTCCATGCTGACACGGCCTTCGCCGATCGCCCGCAACATCAAGGAGGAACCGATGGCCGGTGAGTCGCGGCTGCGATCCCTGCGACCCTTCACGAACCAGGTCATCAACCGACTGACCCGGCCATTCGCCGGGCGGCTACCTGGCTTCGCGATCCTCACCTATCTGGGGCGGAAGAGCGGTCGGCGCTATTCGATACCGATCAACGTCTTCGAGCGTGACGGCTGGTATGTCTTCGCCCTCACGTACGGATCCGATGTGCAGTGGCTGAAGAACGTCCTCGCTGCGGGCGGCTGCGAGATGCGGACGCGGGGTCACGACATGCAGCTGATCGATCCGGAGGTGTTCGAGGACCCTGACCGGCGCCTCATGCCGATGCCGGTCCGGTTGATCCTGCGCCTCAACGGGGTCACCACGTTCGTCCGCATGCGGCCACTCGGTGTGACCCGGGGGCCGATCTCGAGGTAGCGCACCCGTACGCCGGTTCGATGAGTCGGCGAAGGCGCGGGCGATCAGCTGCGCGAGATGGCCAGGTTCATCAGGTCGATGAGGGTCTGATCGCTCTTGTCGGCGGCCAGGGAATCCGCCGTGTGGCAGGCGGACGTAAGCTCGAAGTTCAGGCCCTTGGCCTTGGCCCACAGCTGGTGGTTCGGGACGAGGGCGGGACCGTCACAGCCGGCGGCCCAGAACGCGTCGTCACCGACGCCGGGGACGGTGGCGCCGCCCATGAAGGTCTTCACGGTGTCGAAGTTGCACAGCGCCAGCGTGCAGACCTCCAGCCCGATCGAGATGCCCGGTGCGCCCGGGGCCGGGGCGATCTGGCACGTCCTTCCGGGATTCGACGTGCCGGCGGTTCCCGGCTGGTACGTTGCGGAGACGTGCGCAGGCGCCGGACGGCGAAGGCCAGCGCATCCTGGCTGGCCCGATCGGCCCACTGGACATCGTCGATGGCGATCACGAGGGGTCGCTCGGCCGCGAGCGTGCGCAGGACGTCGGCGACCGCCAGCCCCGCGAACACCGTGTCGATGGGTGCCTTTCCCGGATCGGCCCGCCCCAGGGCGAACTCCAGGGCACGGCGCCGCGGCTGGGCCACGATCTCGAGCGCAGCCTCGACCTCGGCGCCGGCCAACAAGCCCGTGAGCACGGCGGCGCTGGCCCGCCAGGCGATGACGCGATCGCCGCGAGCCTGCGCCTGTTCGAGCGCATCGTCCCAGAGGGTGCTCTTGCCGATGCCGGCCTCGCCCTCGATGACGAGTGCGGCAGGGCGCGGCAGGTCGAGCCACTGCCCGATCGTTTCGCGCTCCGACTCGCGGCCGATCACTGTTGCCCCGCCCATCGGCCTCGCCTCCGGGAGTGGATGGTAGCCGAGCGCTTGACCGCCAGATGGCACGGGCGGACTTACACCGCGCTGACGATCGGGGGGTGTCGCGGGCCGGGCGCTCGGCGATGATCGGCCGATGACCGGTTCGCGCGCCGCCCATCGGCTGCTCGTCGCCCTTGCGCTCGCGTTCGCCTTCGCCGGCTGCGCGGCGCGGCCGTCGACGACGACAGGACAACCGGCGTCGCCCACCGCCGGCGTCATCCCCGTGGGTTCGTCCGCGGCAACGCTGACGAGCGGCGGCCGCACCCGGACGTACCGCGTGTATCGCCCCGCCTCGCTGAGCGCGGGTAGCCCGGCGCCGTTGGTCGTGTTCCTGCACGGCGGCTTCGGCGACGGAGCCCAGGCGGAGGGTGCCTACGGCTGGGACGCTGCCGCCGATGCGGGCCGCTTCGTGGTCGTGTACCCCGACGGCATCTCCAAGGCGTGGAACGGCGGCACGTGCTGCGGCGTGCCCCAGCAGCAGGGCATCGACGACGTCGGCTTCATCCGTGACCTGGTGGCGACCGTCGAGGCGGCGCTGCCGATCGACCCGGTGCGGGTCTTCGCCACCGGCATCAGCAACGGCGGCATCATGGCCTACCGGCTGGCGTGTGAGACCGACCTGTTCGCCACCATCGGACCCGACTCAGCGACGCAGCTCGTGCCCTGCAGCGGTGCGAGTCCGACCTCGGTGATCGCCATCCACGGCCTGGCGGACACGCGCGTGCCGTTCGCCGGCGGTATGGGCTCAGGGGTTGGGCATGTCGACGGACCGGCCGTGTCGACCGTCATCGACGGCTGGCGGGCGACCGACGGCTGCGGCGATCCCGCGTCGACGACGGCCGGCGTCGTCACGACGACCGTCGCCAGCTGTCCCCGGGGCCGCGCCGTGGAACTCATCACCGTCGCGGGCGCGGGTCACCAGTGGCCGGGCGGCAAGCGCATGGATCCCCTCGTCGCGACGGTCCTGGGTCTGGACCAGCCGTCCACGGACCTGGACGGGACAGCGGTCATCTGGGCGTTCTTCGCCGCCCATCCGATGCCCTGACCGGCACCCGCTGTGGCGGCTCGGAAGCGAGCCCGGTACTACTGGGCGGTGCCGCGAACCGCCGACCGCGTGTACAACGGCAGGCGTCGATCGTCCGGCCTGAGCGTCTGCGGTCTCACCGAGACGCGATCAGCCCAGGGGAGCCTTGCATACGCCACGCCAGCTGAAGCAGCGTCTGCACCTGTCCGCCCGGGGCATCGTGCTCCTGTACGCCGTGGTGGCGGCGACCTGGATCGCCTTCAGCGATCGCGTGGCACAGGCATTCGCCCCGAGTCAGGATGCCCTCGCGGCCCTCTCCACGATCAAGGGCTGGGGGTTCGTCGTCGTCACGAGCGTGCTTCTGGCCGGTCTGCTGGCTCGATACGGCTCTGAACGGATCCGCCGGACGCACGAGCTCGAGCGGCAGACCGCCGAACTCGAACGCGCTGAGGCGCACCTCGCGCGGCTCAACCAGGTGCTGCGGACCTTGGCCTCGGCGAACCAGGCGTTGATCCGCGGCTCTGAGGAGGGGGCCCTCCTCCAGGCGTTCTGCTCCATCATCACCGAGCAGGGCGCGTTCCTGGGAGCCTGGGTGGGCTATCGAGAGGATGACCCATCGGGAAGGATCAGGCCGGTCGCCGCGGCCGGTCCACTCGGGTCCTACCTCGGTCAGATCGGCCTCAGCTGGAACGACGTAGCACATGGCAGCCTGGGGCCGGCTGGAACGTCCATCCGTGAGGGGCGGATCGTTCTCATCCCCGATGTGGCGACTGAGGAAACGCTCACGTGGCGTGAGGAGATGCTCGAGCGGGGGTTCGGGTCGGTGGTGGCGCTCCCGCTCAGGGTCGCGGATGGCGTCTTCGGCACACTGGTGATCTACGCGGCGGAGCCTGGCTCCGTCGAGGGCGATGAACTCGCCCTCCTCGAGGAGCTCGCCTCGGCTCTCGCCAACGGCGTCATGACCCTTCGCGCGCGTGCGGCCGCGGCACGTGGCGAGACCGAGCGACGACGCCTGGTGACCGCCATCGAGCAATCCGCGGAGGCGGTCGTGATCACGGACAAGTCCGGCGCCATCGAGTACGTGAACCCGGCGTTCGAGCGGGTCACGGGTTATGCGTCCGACGAGGTGCTTGGCAGGAACCCGCGCATCCTCAAGAGCGGCGTGCAGGGGCCCGGTTTCTATACCGCGATGTGGTCCGCCCTGACGAACGGGCAGTCGTTCGTCGGTGACCTGACCAACCGGCGGAAGGACGGCAGTCTCTTCCAGGAGGAAGCCGTCATCTCGCCCATCCACGACGAGACGGGAGTGATCACGAGCTACGTGGCGGTCAAGCGCGACGTGACCCGGGAGCGCGCGCTCGAGGTAAGCCACGATCGCGCCACGCGCGAGCGGGCGATGATCGCCGGAACCCTCGCCGACCTGCGGGTCCTCGCCTCGGCGCCGGCCACTGCGGAGGCGATCTGCCGGCAGGTCCTGGGTCTGTCGGGGGTCGCGAGTGCGTCCCTCGTGTACTTCGCTTTGGAAGGCCCGGCCTTGCCGCTTGCGTTTCTTCGGGCCGATGGCGTACCCGTCAAGCTGCGGCACCTGCCGTTCCAGCGCAGTCGGATCCTCCGCGAGCGATCGGAGGCGGGCCCGTGGGTCGAAGCCTGGTCCCGTCGGCCATGGCACCCGTACGATCGGATCCACCAGGAGCTGGGCACCAAGGCCATGGCCTATGCGCCGGTGCGCCACGGCGGCAGGCTCATCGGGCTTCTGACGGCCACGTCACCCGACGCCGACGCGGTCGCGCACCTCACCGAGTCGCTCCCTGCTCTGCTGGAGTTCGCGGGCTTCGCCGGGGAGCTGGTCGGCCCCGCCGTCGTCGATCTCACCGAGGCGGGCAGCGTCCACGCGCGGATCACCGAGATCATCCGGACCGGGGCCTTCGAGCCCGTCTTCCAGCCGGTGGTCGACCTGGCGAGCGGTGTGCGGGCTGGCTACGAGGCCCTGACCCGCTTCTCCGACGGCATGGCCCCGGATCTCGTCTTCGCCGATGCGCGCGTCGCCGGACTGGAGGCTGACCTTGAGCTGGCGACACTCGGCGCTGCCATCGCCGCGTCCGCGGCCTTGCCGGCGGGCGCCTGGCTCAGCCTGAATGTCTCACCGGGTCTCGTGGCCGGCGACCGAAGGCTCGCCGCCGTGCTGCGTCGGGCCGATCGGCCGGTCGTGCTCGAGGTGACGGAGCACGCCGCCGTGCAGGACTATGTCGCCCTCCGCGCCGCGATCGGCCGGCTGCGCCCCGAGGTGCGCATCGCGGTGGACGACGCCGGGGCGGGTGTCGCGAACTTCAGCCACATCGTCGAGCTTCGACCGGCGTTCGTGAAGCTCGACCTGCAGTTCGTGCGCGGCATCGAGGCGGATCGGACGCGACAGGCGCTGGTGCTTGGGCTGCTGCACTTCGCGAGCGCGTCAGCGAGCCAGACGATCGCCGAGGGTGTGGAGACGGAGGAGGAACTGGCGACGTTGCGCGAGCTCGGGGTTCCCCTCGCCCAGGGCTACCTGCTCGGCCGCCCGGCGCCCGCCCCGGCGTGGCACGTGCGATCTGGTTCGCCGAGGCAGCGCTCGCCACGTCGCCCGGTGCCCCAAGAGGTCGTCCCCACGAAGTGACTGATCATCGCGGGCGGGAGCCGTACCGCAGGTAGACGACGCCCGACTGGAAGGTGCGCACCTCCAGCAGCCGCAGGTCCAGCCGATCATCCAAGCGCGGGATGAACGGCGTGCCGCCGCCCAGGACGACGGGATGGAGGGCCAGCCGGTACTCGTCGACCAGGCCGGCCCGGATGAAGGCTGACGCCAGGGTCGGCCCGCCCACGTCCATGTCGAATCCCGGCTGGGCCTTGAGTCGGGTGACCTCCTCGACCGCCCCGTCGCGCACGAGGCGGCTGTTCCAGCTCACCTCCTCGAGCGTCCGGGAGAAGACGACCTTGGGTGTGGCCGTCCAGATGCGGGCGAACTCCACCTCCACCGGCGTGACGGACGGTTGGATCGCGGCGGTGGGCCAGTAGGCGCTCATCAGTTCGTACATGCGCCGCCCGTAGAGGAAGGCGCTCATCGCCCGCGCCTCGTCGTTGAAGACGCGGTGGAACTCCTCGTCCACGCGGACCCAGTCGAGCGACCGCTTCGGCGTCTCGACGAACCCATCCAGGGAGACCGACATGGAGTAGATGAGCCTGCCCATGGAGTTCAGTCTCGCTGCTGAAGGCCGCTACGATGGTCGCAGGGCCAACCGAACGGCCCGCGGCAGCGAGCTGGAGGCCTGGAGATGATCGACACGCTCATGGTCGTGACCACGGTAGCGGTCACCGACTTGGACGTCGCCCGCGAGTTCTACGAGACGCGCCTGGGCCTCGCGGTGCTCGACGTCGCGCCGTTCGCCATCCGGTTCGGCGTGGCCGGCGGCCAGATCTCCGTGCGACGTGGTCAACCGAACGTGGGCCAGACGGTCGCCCACTTCGAGGTCACCGACCTGGACGCGGTCATGGCGGACCTGCGCGGGCGGGGTATCACCTTCGAGGAATACGAGGCGCCCAAGACGGTGAACGGTGTGGCCCAGATCGGACCGGCGCGCGCGGCCTGGTTCAAGGATCCCGACGGGAACGTGTTCGGCGTGCGTGAGGGACCGGTCCCCGCCGCTGCCTAGCGGCACGTTACGATGCGGTGACCGCGACCCGCGGCGTGCCCTCGAGGAGATGCTCATGCCCAAGTACCTCGTCACCGCGTCCTACACCGCCGCCGGCGCGAAGGGCGTCCTCAGCGAAGGTGGCACGGCCCGCCAGAAGGTCGTCGAGCGCCTCGTCAAGAGCGCCGGCGGCAAGGTCGAGTGCATGTACTGGGCGTTCGGCCCGCACGACTTCTACCTGATCGCGGACATGCCCGACAACGCCGCCGTCGCCGCCCTGAGCCTCACCGTAAGCGCGACCGGCGCGGTGACCTCGTCGACGACGGTCCTGCTGACGGCCGCTGACCTTGACGCCGCCGCCAAGGTGGACGCCCAGTACCGTGCGCCGGGGACGAAGAACAAGTAGGCATCGCTCGCGGGGCGGCGACCCGCTGACCAAGCCGCTCGGACGACCCTCCAGCCGGGGTCGGCCGTTGCTACCATGCCGCGATGCGTGCCGTTGCCACGGCCCCGTGGCGTCGCGTTCGTCCGCTCGGCCGGATCGTGGCCACGGCGTGCACGCTGCTGCTGGTGGCCGCGTGCGGCAGCACCACGACCGCCGGACCGTGGACGTTCGCCCCGGCAAGCCCAGGTCCGTCGATCGTCGCCAGCGCCACGCCCGCGGCGAGCCCTGCCGCTCCCACCGCAGCGCCCTCGCAGGCCGTCGCCCCCAGCCCGAGCGCCCCGCCATGGCAGCTCGTGGGCACCAAGCCGTGTCCGGAGAGTGCCTTTACCTGCATCACGCTGGCGGTGCCGCGTGACCACTTCTCTGCGGGCGGCCCGACCTGGGACGTGACCTTCGCCCTCAAGAAGGCAGCCAAGGAGCGGAAGGGCGTCTTCGTCACGATCACCGGCGGCCCCGGCACCAGCGGCATCGCCAGCGCCGATGACTACACCTCGACCTTCGAGACGCCCCTCACCGACTACTACGACATCGTCTTCCTGGACCAGCGCGGGGTCGGCATGTCACAGCCGCTGGGCTGCCCGGTGGCGACGGCGACCTACTACCAGAGCGACCAACGATCCGCTCGATCCGGCCCAGTTCGATGGCGCCGCGCGGGACGCGAAGACCTACGTGGACGCCTGCCTGGCCGAGACGAAGGCGGTGCCCGCCGACCTGCCCTACTACTCGACGCGGCAGGCGGTGGAGGACCTCGAGGCGTTCCGCCAGTACCTGGGCGTCGACAAGATCGCCCTGTACGGCGAGAGCTACGGCACCCAGTACGTGCAGACCTACGCCGCGCGCACCCCACCACGTCGCCTCGCTGTTCCTCGACGGCCCCGTCGACCTGACGCTTGACGGCCCTGCCTTCTACCGCGAGGAGGTGCGGGCCTTCGACGATGCCCTGACCGCGACCCTCGCCGCCTGTGACGCGGGCACCTGCCGTCGCGATTGCGGTCGGTGGCGTCACGGCCGGTTACGACGCCTTGCGCCAGAAGCTCCTCGCGGCGCCGCTCGACGTGCGCTTCCCGACGGCCAAGGGCACCTTCGTGACGCGTCAGCTGACGTCCGCGCTGCTTGACGATGCCGCGTCGGGCTACGTCTACTCGCAGTTCAGCCGGATGCTGCTGCAGCGGGCGGTGGCTGCCGCCACGCGCGGCGACGACGTGCCGCTGCTGCGGCTCGCCTACGACAGCCTAGTCATCGACCCCGAGACGCTGGCCCCGATCCCCGATCCGACCTACTCCGACGCGATGTACTACGCCGTCGAATGCCAGGACTACGTCTACTACCCCGGCGCGGGTGATCCGACCGTCCGACTCCACGCCTGGGTCGCCGATGCGACCGCGGCCGACGTTGGTTCGCTGCGCCTGGGAAGCACCTACTTCGGCGACGTGCCCTGCCTCTGGTGGCCGAACCAGCCGGCCTCCGACCAGCGCGTCCCGGCCCTGACCGACGAGCCGTTCCCGACCTTCGTCCTGACCGCGACGCTGGATCCGGCGACCCCGTTTGCCGACGCCATGCGGATCTACGGCCGCCTGTCGAACGCCTACATGTTCGTACAGACCGGCGGACCGCACGTCATCTTCGGGCGCGGCCTGGCCTGCCCCGACGACGCCATCACCGCCTATCCTCGCCGGCGGCACGCTGCCGGCCACGCGCGTCAACGTGTGCGCCGGGGCGGTCGCCGACCCGTACGTCGCCGATCCGCTGCCGGCCGCCGCCGATTACCGCACCGCGCGCCAGTTCGCCGCGTCGATCGAGCAGCAGTTCCTCAACACCGACGACTACAACTACCGCTATGACGGGTCGACGGCCCTGGCCCTGGGTTGCGACGCCGGCGGATCCCTCACCTACAAGCCGGTCGACAGCGGTACCCAGGTCGACCTGCGGGCCTGCGCGTTCACGGCGGGCCTGGCCATGACGGGCTCGGCCGTCCTCGGCGATGACGGTTCGTTCGTCCTCACCGTGACGGTCGGCGGGAAAGCCCTCCACTACGACCGCGACGCGGACGGCCATGTGACGGTCAGCGGTACGTTCCGTGGCCGCCGCGCGACGTAGGCGGTGTCCCCGCCGCCCCTTCGTGACTCACGGCCCTTGCGACCGGCAGGGTGAGCGGCGAGGCTGCGGGCAGGAGGTACTGCCATGCTTCGGAAGATCCTGATCGGTGGCGCGGGCATCATCGCCGCGACCGCCACGATCACCCTCGTGGGCACGCGCCGGGTGGCGCGCACGTGGGGCATCGACCCGCTCGAGACCGCCAAACCGCTCCCCGGTGACGACCTGATCGCCGACCCCACGGCGAGCGACACGCGCGGCATCGAGATCGCCGCGCCGCCGGAGACCGTCTGGCCGTGGCTCATGCAGATGGGCTACGGGCGCGCCGGCTGGTACAGCTATGACGCCATCGACATGGACCGCCCCAGCGCCCACGAGCTCGTGCCCGAGCTGCAGACGCTGGCCGTCGGCGACCTCATGCCGACCCATCCGGGCGGCGGGTTCCTGGTCAAGGAGCTCGAGCCCGAGCGGGCCCTCGTGCTCTACCTGGACGACGAGCTCGTCAACCAGCAGGCCGCCAGGCCGGCCGAGCCCGCCTCGGTCAACCTGAAGGCCACCAGCGCAGCGCTCGGGACGATGGTCCCCGGCCAGTTCCGGGCGACCTGGACGTTCTTCCTGGAGCCGCTCGAGGGTGGCCATACCAGGCTCATCGAGCGCTTCCGCATCGCCACCCCCATGACCGGCCAGATCGCCGAGATGCTCGGCGGCTTCATGGGCCTGGGCGTCTTCGTCATGGTGCGCCGGCAGCTGCTGGGCATCCAGGCGCGCGTCGAGGGGCGCTGGTATCCGCAGCGCTGGTTCCGTCCGTGGCGCAATCCGATGGCCCCGGCCGCGGCGATGCCCGCCCCGGCCCCCACGCCGGCCTGACCGACGTGCGGCGCGCGCCTCGCCAGACGGGGCGCGCGGGCTGGCCCGAGGACTAGGGCAGGGGCCGCCAGGCTCTGCCGAGGACCACCGCAAGCGCCGCCAGGACCGTGCCGGCGATCACGAAGCCCACCGTCACCTCGACCGCCTCGTGCTTCGTGATCAGGGAGGTCGGCAGGCTGGCGAAGACGCTCTCGAGCTGCTCGGCGCTCTCGGCCGGGTAGTACTTGCCGCCGGTGATCGAAGCGACCTGCATGAGCGCCTGGTCGTCGATGCCCCGCCGGAAGCCGGTCCCGCCACCGCCCCCACCGAACCCGCCGCCGAAGCCACCGGCGCCGGGCTCGCGGCCCAGGAACTGCGTGGCGCAGGTGGGATCGAGCGGTCCGCCGTCGGCCGTGCCGAAGCCGATGGTGTAGACGCGCACGCCGCGGTCGGCCGCCTGCTTCGCGGCATCCTCGGGCGCGGGCCCGGTGTTGCTCACGCCGTCGGTCAGGACGACGATGATGTCCGGCGCGTAGGCCCCCGGCGCCACCGGCTGCGGCGGCGGGGCGGTGCTCGAGTCGGTCTGACTCGGCGCGACGCTCGGATCGATCTGGGCGATGGCATCGATCGAGGTGAGGATGCCGCTGCCGATGGCGGTCCGCCGCCCCGTGAGGAGGCTCTGCAGCGCCGTATCGAGCAGAGCGCGGTCGTTGGTCGGCGCCTGGACCACCTCCGCGAAGCCGCTGAAGGCCACGATCCCGATCTGCGTGGTGGCGCTCTGCTGGGCCACGAAACGGGCGGCGGCGGCCTCTGCCGCGCCAAGGCGATAGGGCGCCACGTCGGTGGAACACATGCTGCCCGACACGTCGATGGTTAGCATCACGGTCGTCTGGTTGGTGGGCACGGCCACGATGGCCGCCGGCCGCGCGAGGGCGACCACGAGGGAGGCGACCGCGGCGAGGAAGATGGCGAACGGGAGATGGCGCCGCAGGCGCGAGGTGCGCGGCAGCGCCTCGCGTACCAGGGAGAGGCTCGAGTACCGTACGGCCGCCGGCCGCCGACGTCGCAGGGCCCAGGCGTAGACGGCCGCCAGGGCCGGCACGAGCAGCAGCAGGCCGAGCGCTCCCGCCCAGAGGAGATCCATCAGGGCAGCCGCCCCAGCCAGACGAGCGACGCGGCGCCGCCGACCATCAGGCACAGCAGGCCCAGGCCGGCGACGAGAGCGGTGACCTCGAGGGGCTGGGGCTGGATGGCCACCGCGGGATGCAGGCCGGCGTAGAGGGAGGTCAGACGGCCGGCGTCCGCGGCGGTGAAGTACGTCCCGCCGGTCACCTGGGCCACCTGCTGCAGGGTCGCCTCATCCAGGGCGGTGTGCTCGGTGAAGCCGTTGAGTTCGATGTCCGCTCCCGCCGTGGTCCCGATGCCGACCGTGTCGATGCGCACGCCGCGGTCGGCGGCCGTCCTGGCGGCCGTCTGCGGATCGGGCTGCTCGTTGTTCTCGCCGTCGGTCAGCAGGACGATGAGCGCGGCGGTGTCGCTGCCGGGCGGCACCGGGGTAGGGGAGGCGGTCGGCGCGGGGGACGCGCTGCTGTAGTAGTCGATGGCCGGCGGCTTCTCGGCGACGCTGACGGCCTTCAGGGCGGCGGCGATGCCGAGGCCCAGCGAGGTCCCCTTCTGGGGGGCCAGCCGGTCGATCGCGGCGAGCACGGTCGCCTGGTCCTTGGTCGGCGCCTGCGTGGTGATGCCGGCATCGCTGAAGGCGACCACGCCGATGGCCACGTTCTCCGGTTGCGCCTGGACGAAGGCCTTGGCCGCCGCTTTGGCCGCCGCCATGCGGGTCGGCGTGAGGTCCTTGGCGGCCATGCTGGCCGAGATGTCGAAGGCCAGCACCACCGTGCCCTGCTCCACCGGCACGGCCACCGTCGCCTGCGGCCGGGCCAGCGCGACCGCGAGCGCGACGAAGCCCACAAGCATCAGCAGCCCGGGCAGGCGACCGCGGACGCGCTGCGGGCGCCGCACGGCGGGCAGCGCCAGGCCCGCCTCGGCCGCCCGTCGCCGGCGGCGGTCCAGCGCCCGGAGGACGCCAAGGCCCACCGGCACCAGGACCAGCACGAGCAGCGCCTGCGGCCAGAGGAACGACACGGCCTATCGCCGGCGCCGGCGGCGCAGGGTGGCCATGCGCACGATGGCCCGCACGAGGTCGTCATCGGTCGACAGCGCCAGGGCGTCCACACCGGCCCGCCTGAAGGCCTGCTGCGTGGCCTGCTCGCGGCTCGCCGCGGCGGCCTCGAACCGCCGGCGGAAGCCCCGGTCGTGGGTGTCCACGTAGAGCTGCTCGCCGGTCTCGGCGTCCTCCATGATCAGCGGCCCCATGTCCGGCAGGCGCACCTCGCGCGGATCCAGGAGGCGGACGGCCACCACCTCGTGGCGGCGGCTCAGGCTGTCGAGTGGACGTTCCCAGCCCGGCTGGCAGATGAAGTCGGAGATCAGGAAGACCAGCGAGCGTCGCTTGAAGGCCTGCCCGGCGGACTCCAGGAGCGGCGAGAGATCGGTCATCGGCCCAGAGGCGGGGACCGGCTCGCGCATCAGCTCGTGGACCAGGCGGAGCACCTGCAGGCGCCCACTGCCGGCGGGGATCGTGCGCTGGCTGGTCGTGTCGAAGAGGATCGCACCGACGCGGTTGCCCCGGCGGGTGAGCAGGCGGGCCAGGGTCGTCACGAAGTCGATCAGCACGGTCCGCTTGACGCGGGCGGAGTCGAGCGTCCCGAAGTCGACCGAGGGGCTCAGGTCCAGCAGGAACCAGGCCGTCAGGTCGCGGTCCTCCGCGTACCGGCGCACGTAGGGCACGTCCATGCGCGCCGTGACGTTCCAGTCGATGTAGCGCACGTCGTCCCCCGCCTGGTACTCGCGCAGCCCGACGAGGTCCACGCCATTGCCGTGGAACAGGCTGCGGTAGTCACCCTGCAGGAGGCCGTCCAGCCGGCGGACGACCTGCCAGTCAAGGCGCTGAAGGACGCGCTCAGGCGTTGGCTGGTACGTGGGGTCTCTCCCGCAGGGGCACGGCCGGGGCCGAGATGCGGCTCACGACGTGGTTCAGCAGCTCGTCGCTGGTCACGTTGTCGGCGAGGGCCTCGAAGGACAGGACGAGGCGGTGGCGCATCACGTCGAGGGCCATGTCGAGCACGTCCTGGGGAAGGGTGTAGTCGCGACCACGGACGAAGGCGAGGGCGCGGGCGGTGAGGATGAGGTTGATCGAGGCGCGGGGGCTGGCGCCGTAGGTGATGTAGCGGGCGATATCGGGCATGCCGTGGGTCGCCGGGGCCCGCGTGGCCGTGGCCAGGCGGACCGCGTAGTCGTACAGCGAGGGGTCGACGTAGACCGCGTCGACCTGCCGCTGGAGGGCCAGCAGGTCATCGGTGGAGAGGACTTTGGAGACGGTCTCGACGGGCCCGGTCTGGCGCTCGACGATGCTGAATTCCTCGGTCGGGCTGGGATAGCCGACGACCACCTTGAGCATGAACCGGTCGACTTGCGCTTCCGGCAGGGCGTACGTGCCCTCGGTCTCGATGGGGTTCTGGGTGGCCAGCACGAGGAAGGGGTCGGGCACCGGATGACTCGTGTGGCCGATCGTCACCTGGCGCTCCTGCATCACCTCCAGCAGCGCACTCTGGACCTTGGCCGGAGCGCGGTTGATCTCGTCGGCCAGCAGCAGGTTGGTGAACACCGGTCCCAGCGAGGTGTGGAACTCGCCGGTCTTCTGGTTGTAGATGCGCGTGCCGACCAGGTCGGCGGGGACGAGGTCGGGGGTGAACTGGACGCGCTTGAAGTCACCGCCGACGGACGCCGCGAGCGTCTTGATGGCCATCGTCTTGGCCAGGCCGGGCACGCCCTCCACGAGCAGGTGGCCGCGTGCCAGGAGCGCCACCACGAGGCGTTCCAGGAGGTGGTCCTGCCCCACGATGACCCGTTTGACCTCGTAGAGGACCCGCTCCATGGGTCGCCCCTGGTCCAGCGCCACCGCCGGCGCGTGCCCGTCGTGTTCCATGGATGGCCTGCCTCCGCTCCACCTAGTCCTGGGGGGCTCCGGCCGCGCCGCCCGCCACATCGATGGGGACGGCGAAGCCGATGCCGATGAAGACGTCCTCGGGGGTCGGGTTGACGAGCCCGGTGACGATGCCGATGACCCTGCCGTCGCGGTCCACCAGGGGACCGCCGGAGTTGCCGGGGTTGATCGCCGCGTCGACCTGGATCAGGCCGTGCAGCAGCGGCCCGCCATCCGGCTCCTGGAAGTCCCGGCCCAGGGCCGAGACGACCCCCGCGCTGAGCGAGCCGGTCAGGCCGAAGGGGTTGCCCACGACATAGGCGTCGCTCCCTACCCGCACGGTGTTGGGGTTGCCGAGCGTGGCCGGGGTCAGGGTCGCGGGTGGTTGATCGGCCTGTAGGACCGCGATGTCCTGCGCTGGGACCCGCGTCGCGATCTGGGCCAGCGAGGTCGTGCCGTCGGCGAACGTGACCTGGATGGCGGTGGCGTCGGCCACCACATGCAGGCTGGTAAGTATGTCGCCGGCCGTGTCCACGATCACGCCGCTGCCGATCGCCGACCCGACCGTCCCCGCGGACGGGGCCGGCGCCTGGGTCCGGATCAGGACGAGCGAGGGCCGGATGGCCGCGTAGGCGGCCTCCGACAGGGCGGGCCCGGGCGTCTGCGAGGCGAGGGCGCTGGCGATCGCCTGGTCCACGTCGCTCGACGTCAGAGGTGCCGGCGGCGGCTGCAGCGTGTTGTAGAGCAGGATCGCGAGGAAGGCCGCGGCCACGCCGAACGCGAAAGTAGCTGCACGGCGCAGGCGGCGCCACGCGGCCAGGATCCGGACGCGCCAGCGCTCAGCTGCGACCCGGAGGCGGGTCGCAGCACGGGTCCAGGCGGCGGTCAGGCCGACCTTGAGACGCTCGGCCGCCCCGCTCAGCCGATCCACCCACGTTCGCTGCCTGGGCTCGAGCGGGAAGAGCGGTGGTGGTGGGCCTGCCGGAGGAGGCGGTGCCCAGGGCGGCGGGGGGAAGTCGGCCATCGAGGGGATCAGGTCTCCATCGACCGGGCCGGTCGGTTCACGGGGCAGGGCGACGGGACCCTGCGAGCGCCGGCCGCCGTAGTTTCAGGCTACATCCTGAGGAACGTCTGAGGACGCCTGCCGGATGCCCGGCGCTGCGCCTGCGATCAGGCGGTGACCGGCCCGTCCAGGAAGCGGCCGCGGGAGGCGGGCACGGCCGGCTCCGCGGGCGCATCAGCTGCCTGCCGGGCCGCCGCCTCCCGAGCGAGCGGCACCAGGGCGTCCAGCGAGGCGTTGACCTGTCGCGCGAACTCGCCGCCGATCGCGGTCAGGATCGCGCGGTCCCTGGCGGACCGTGGCCGGGCGACGCGGAACTGGACGCGGGTGCCGCCGTCGGCCGCGTCAAGCGCGATCGTCATGGTGATCTTCGGCACGCCGGCCACCGGCATCTTCGAGCGGGTCGTCAGGTAGGCGGTGGGCCGCCAGTCCAGGATCTCCTCGACCATCGCATCCTTGCCATGCATGCAGTGGTTGACGGTCCCCACGCCACGCCGTCCGGCCGCGGGCTCCTCCACGACGGCCGTGACCTGCGGCTGCCACGACGGCCGCAGGGCCGGTGAGGTCATGAAATCCCAGACCAGCTCCGGTCCGGCTGGGATGAGCCGCTCGACGACGGCCATCGCCTCGTCCGCGGTGATGCACAGCCGCGAACGGCCCTCTGCGGCCGTCCACGCCGCTGCCACATCGCTCACCCAACCGCGGACCTCACCGACGCCCTCGAGCGTCTCGCGGTAGGGACGCATGCCCAAGCCGGCCGGGTCGGTCAGGCCGCCCACGTGCAGGCATGCGTCCGTGTACAGCGCGTAGGCGATCGTACCCAGCTCCTCCACGACGTGGTTCTTCAGCAGGCGGTGCACGACGATGACGTCGCTCCCGACCAGTTCGGTCATGCCGGCCATCGACTGGTGGGCGACCTGGCCGTGGTGGACCACGAACTTCAGGCCCAAGGTGGGGACGCGGATGCAGGCGTTGCAGGCGCAGCTCGTGGCCTGCCTGATGTCCCGCAGCCGCCGCCGGAAGGCGAACTAGCACCGCTCGACCGCGTCCAGAAGCGCCGAGCCGTCCACCGCCGCGCCGGACATCGACATGAAGGCTGCGTCGCCCTCGAGCTTGGCCAACTTGAAGCCCGGCCGGAGGCTGGTGACGACCGCGTCGACGAGGTCGGCGAGGATGTCCTGGGCGTGCTCCAGCTCGACCGCGGCGAGGTAGCTCGTATAGCCCGAGATGTCGGCGATGAGGAGCGTCGCGGGCTCGGTGGCGGCGAACATGGGTGCGGTCGGTCGGTTCTTCAGACCTTGGCAGCCGTCAGCTGCTTGAGGAGCACCTCGATCCGGTCGAGGCGCTGGCGCAGGTCGTCGTCCTTCTTGTCCGCGTCTTCGGCCTCGGCTGCGGCGTGCTCCAGGGTCGCGCGGTCGCGCACGGCGCTCTGGTTGCTGGCCAGCAGGATGAGCGGCGCGGCGTAGGCCGCTTGTGTGCTGAAGGCGAGGTTCAGGAAGATGAAGGGGTACGGGTCGAAGTGGAAGAGCAGGTAGATGTTGCCGACCACCCAGATGCTCACCACGATCGTCTGGAGGATGATGAACTTCCACGAACCCATGAAGCCCGTCGTGGCGTTCGCCACGCGAACACCCAATGGCGCGTTCGCCACCAGTTCCACGTTGACCGGGTGCCGCAAGCGCGTGGCCGCGGTTCGATAGCTCTGCACGTCGATCCTCCAAGGCCGGACCTGCTCGCCCCCGGCGGATGTTACGGCGCGGGCGGCGCGGGATCACATGGCGAGAGCGGCCACGGGGGCCGACCGCTGGCGGGAGTACCACCACGCGGTGCGGAGGTGACCTTCGGGTCGCGCCGCGGATCGGCGCCGCGACGTACGGTCTCGCTCATGCGAGGACCCACGATGCCGGCCGGAGCAGACCCCCGGGCGGTGGCGTGGGACGAGCAGACGTCCGTCCTGGGCCGCCTCGCCGCCGCCGGACAGGCGGAGGACCCCGCGGGGCGCATCTGCCGCGAACTCGCCGGCCTGGCCGGCATCGACCGGGCGATCGTGCTCGGCGTGGATGCCGCCGGCCACCTCGTCGCCCTTGGCGGCAGCGATGCATCCGACCCGGCGATCGCCGTGAACCGGCCCCTGGCGGAGCCACTCGAGGCCCGCCTTCGTCCTCGCATCGAGGCTGGACCGTGGGTCGGGCCGTGGGATCTGGCCCCGGGCTCCACGACGCCGCGCACGAGCGGTGCCGAGCCGAGCACCATGGCCGTCGTCCCGCTCCGGATCGGGGCGCGGACCACCGGGACGCTGCTGCTCGAGGCAGCCGGTGACCAGGTCCGCTGGCTGGCGGAACGCCTCCCGGCGTTCGAGGCGTTCGCCGCGGTCAGTGCCTCGGTGCTCGCTGAGGAGTTGGCCGGACGCCGGGACCACGCGCTCGTCGATGCGGAGATCTCCGCCCTGGTAGCCACGCGAGCCTTCCGGTCCGTCTTCCAGCCCATCGTGGCCCTGGATACCGGCCTGGCCGTCGGCCACGAGGCGCTGACGCGCTTCGACGACGGCGTCCGCCCCGACCGCCGCTTCGCCGATGCCGCGGCGGTGGGCCGCGGGGTGGAACTCGAACTGGCCTGCCTGGACGTGGCCATCGAGGCCTCGCGGGGGCTCCCCGCCGGACCCTGGCTCAGCCTGAATGTCTCCCCGGCGGTGATCCAGGCCGGCTCCCGGCTGCGCCGGTTGCTGGCGCGCTCGCCCCACAGGGTCGTGCTGGAGATCTCGGCCCACGCGCCCGTGGACGACCGGCGGGCACTCCGCCGGGCGGTGGCGTCCCTTGGCCACGGGGTCCGCGTCGCCATCGACGACGCGTCCTCCGGAGCGGCGAACCTGCGGCACGTCGTCGGGCTGCGGCCGGACTTCGTGAAGGTCGACATGGGCGTCGTCCACGCCATCGAGCGCGACCCTGTCCGCCAGGCGGTCGTCGCCGGCCTGGCGTACGTCACGCTGCAGAACGGGGGCACGGTCATCGCCGAGGGCATCGAGCGCGCGGAGGAGCAGGAGGCGCTGCGCGACCTCGGCGTCACCCTCGGGCAGGGCTTCCTCTATGCCCGACCGGGGCCGGCCACGAGCGTCGCCTTGCTCGCAAGACGACCCGATGTCGCGGGGTTCGTGGCCCTGTCCTGAGTCGCCCCTTGACCTTCAAGTCACTTGAAGGTGTACGGTGACGACATGAGGGTTACCGACGTCGCGCGCCGCGTGGGGATCGCCCCATCCGCCGTCCGCTTCTACGAGTCCGCCGGCGCGTTGCCGCAGGCCCGTCGCGCCGGCAACGGCTATCGCGAGTACGACGAAACAGACGTCGCGCGGTTGCGCATCGTCATCACGCTGCGCCGGCTGGGCCTGGCCCCGGTGGAGGCCGGCCGCCTGGCCGCCCTGTGCCTCGCTCGCGGCGAGGTGGACCTGGACCTGCAGCCACTGATCGCCGGGCAGCGGGTGGCCATCGAACGCCAGCGGGGCGACCTGGCTCGACTCGCGAGCGAGCTCGACGACCTGGAAGCGACCATCGACGCCGCCGGCCGGGCGACGCAGGGAGGATCCACCGTGTCCGATGCCCCCATCCGGGTGCTCTTCGTGTGCACCGGCAACTCGGCCCGAAGCCAGCTCGCCGAGGCCCTCCTGCAGCAGCATGGCGGACCTGCCTTCGAGGTCCACAGCGCGGGCACCCAGCCGCGCGGCGTCAGTCCCTACACCGTGCGCGCCCTGGCTGAGGTGGGGATCGACTGGTCGGCCGCCCGCAGCGAGTCGGTCGAGGCGTTCCTGGGCCAGCCGTTCGACTACGTCATCACCGTCTGCGACCGCGCCCGCCAGTCCTGCCCGGTGTTCCCCGGCTCGTACAACAGCCTGCACTGGGGCCTGGAGGACCCGGCCGAGGTCGAGGGCAGTGACGCCGAGAAGCTGGCCGCCTTCGAGCGGACGCGCATGGAGGTCATGATGCGGCTGCATCCCTTCATCGAACTGGCCCTTCGTGCCCGCGGCGTGGCACCTCGACCCGCCATCGCTGGGTGAGGGAAGACTCGCTCGGGCGGGCCCTCATCGCGGAGGCGATCGGCACCTTCACGCTGGTCTTCGCCGGCTGCGGCGCGATCGCCCTCGGGGACGTCGGCGTCATCGGCGTCGCAGCCGCCTTCGGCCTCGCCATATTCGTCATCGTGGAGGCGTTCGGACCAACCTCCGGCGCGCACTTCAATCCGGCCGTGACCGCCGCGTTCGCCCTGTCGCGCCAGCTCCCGCTCGCGCTGGTCGTGCCGTACTGGCTCGCCCAGGGGGCCGGGGCGGTCGGCGCCGCATTGCTGCTGCGGGTGTCGCTCGGCACCGGCGTGCCCCTGGGCGTGACCGGCCCCGCCGGAGACGCGTGGCAGGCCTTCACGTGGGAGGTCGTCCTGACCTTCCTGCTCGTCCTGGTCATCCTCGCCGTCGCGACGGGACCTCGGTTGATCGGGCAGTCGACGGGGCTGGCGATCGGCGCGACCGTCGCCCTTGGGGCAATCGTCGGCGGGCCGATCAGCGGCGCCTCCATGAACCCCGCCCGGTCACTCGGACCGGCGCTCGTGGCAGGCGACCTGCGGAGCCTCTGGATCTACCTCACGGCGCCGTTCCTTGGGGCGCTCATCGCCGTCGTGTGCCACCGCGCCGCGGCCCGCGGCGTCACCCCGGGCGTGCCGTCGAGGCCGTAGGTCGCAGCTCGAACATCGGGTGGGACTGCGCCTCGCGCAGGTAGTCCGCCGCTGATGGCTGGGCCGGCAGCTTGTAGAACCTGCGCAGGAGCGACGACGCGACCGGCAGCGCCAGGTAGCGCCCGAGCGAGGCGCTGAAGACCCGCCCGGCCTCGTCCGCGGTGAGTTCCACCGCCAGGACCATCTGCTCGCGGCGCCCCCGCCGCAGTACGGCGCGGCCGTCGGCGCGCAGGTTGTGCACCCAGTTGACCTCGCCGAAGGGCGATGCCACGTACTCGTGGCCCCCGCTCTGCAGGATCGCGACGGGGAAGGTCCGCGGCTGCCCGCTCGTGCGGCCGCGGACCGTCAGGAGCACGTTGGGCCCCATCGGCAGGCCGATGTGGAGCAGGCGTCGGACGAGCGGGTTGAGTGCCGACACGAGCGACGGGGCGGTGGTCGGGTTGGTCATGCGAGCGACTCCTCTGTTCTGGACAGACGGCCTGTCATCGGGTCGTCACACTGGATACGGAAGCGGCTGGTCGGATGTGACCGGCTAACCGCTGCGACCGCAGGAGGACGAGGGCGAACGGTGGATCGGCAGGCCTACCTGGCGCAGGCGTTCGAGCGGCAGCGGCCGCACCTGCGCGCGGTCGCCTACCGCCTGCTCGGCTCGGTCAGTGAGGCCGAGGACGCCGTGCAGGAGACCTGGCTGCGCCTCGATCGTGCCGATCCGGGAGGCACGGAGGACCTGCGCGGCTGGCTGACCGTGGTGATCGGGCGCATCTGCCTTGACATGCTCCGTGCGCGCAAGGCTCGCCGCGAGGCGTACGCGGGGTCGTGGCTGCCCGAGCCGCTGCTGGGCGACGACGATCCGCGCGGCCGCGGGGTCCTGGACCGGGACGCACTGGGTGGCGCAAGCGATCCCGAGACACAGGCCGTGATGGCCGACTCCGCCGGCCTCGCCCTCCTCGTGGTGCTGGAGACCCTCAGCCCGCCCGAACGGCTCGCCTTCGTCCTCCACGACGTCTTCGCCTTGGCCTTCGAGGAGATCGCCCCGATCGTGGGACGGACACCGGCTGCGACCCGCCAGCTCGCCAGCCGCGCCCGCCGGCGGGTCCAGGCGGCGCCACGGCCGGATCCCGACCTGGCCGTGCAGCGGCGTGTCGTGGAGGCATTCCTGGCCGCCGGGCGCGCCGGCGACTTCGAGGCGCTCATCGATCTGCTGGCGCCGGACGTGGTCTTCCGGTCCGATGGTGGCGGCAGCGGCCCGCTCGCCCGACCACCGGTCGAGGGTGCCGCGGCCGTGGCGCGCTACATCACCACCGTGGGGCGCGGCTTCGCTCGATTCGCCCGCCCGGCCGTCGTCAATGGCGCGGCCGGTGTGGTCGTCACGCTGACCGGCCAGGGGCCGTACGTCATCGGGCTCATCGTGGCCGACGGCCGCGTCGCCGCGATCGATATCAACGGTGATCCAGCCAAACTGGCTGGCCTGCACCTGGATGGCGACGCATGACACGACGCGACGACGAGCTGGCCGGCTTCCTCGCGGCCCCGGACCGGGCCGCTTACCTGCGGGCCAACTCCCACCTGCCGGGGCCACGGGGCAATCTGGAGTTACTCGACGCCGCCAGCGCGGCGGCCGATCGGGCCGCCCTGGAGCGTTGGGCCGCCCTTGGGGTGAAGGAGGCGCCGGGCGACTCGCCCGACGGGTTCCTGGCCTGCGTCGGCGTCGTCGGGCTGGGGCGACTGGTGGCCGCGGGTGACCGCGCGCTGCTGCCGCGCCTGCGGCGGATCGCCAACGACGAACGGTGGCGCGTGCGCGAGGCGGTGGCGATCGGCCTGCAGGCGTGGGGCGACATCGACCCGCAGCGCCTACTCGACGAGATGGAGCGATGGGCGACTGGCTCAGCCCTCGAGGGTCGGGCGGCCATGGCGGCCCTCTGCGAGCCGCGGCTCCTGCGCGGACGCGCGTTCATCGAGCGGGTCCTGGCGGTGCTTGCCCGTCTGACCGCCACGGTCAGGGACGCCCTCGACCCACGCGCCGACGACGTGCGCGTCCTGCGCCAGGCGCTGGGCTACGGGTGGAGCGTGGCCGTCGCCGCCGACGCGGAGATCGGCCTGCCTGCCTTCGACCCGTGGGTGGACGATCCCCAGCCGGACGTGCGCTGGATCGTGCGTCAGAACCTGGCCAAGGCACGCCTCAGCCGGGTCGCACCTGAGTGGGTCGCGCGCGCCGTGGCCCGCGCGGGCTGACCGGGCCGGGACCCGGCCGGAGCGTCAGCCGTTCGTCCCGGAACCCTGCGGCGCGGCCGAGGTCTTGGGCGCCCCGGAGGCCGCGGGGTGCTTGCCATCGGAGGGGCGGGAGACGCGGAACGAGCCACCCTGCACCGTGAAGGCGTGGAGCGCGCCGTTGCTCTCCTGCGGCCCGCTGGCCACGATGGTCATGCCGACCGTGATGGCCGCCAGGTTGCTGGTCGCGGCGCCCTGGACACGATAGGTCGTGCTGCTATCGACGTCGATCGTCTGCGTGGTGCCGTCGGAGCGCTTGATCGTGATCGTGGTCAGCGTCTTGGCCGTGACCTGGCCGACGACGCTCGGCGTGACGATGACGAGCCCGGTCACCGTGAACGTCCCGTCGCTGTTGCGCTTCTCCTGGAGCCGCACGGCCTGCCCCACCTTGAGGTCGCCGGCGCTCATCGTGCGGCCCGCCTCGGTGACCTTGACGGAGCTGTCGATGGTCACGTTGCGGGCCCACCCGTCAGCGGTCTTGAGGTCGACCCTGGTGCCCTCGATGGAGGCGATGGTCACGCCACCGAACGGCGAGGCGGCCACGCCGGGCAGACCCCCGCCGAAGCCGAAGATCCCACCGATCGACGGGAGGCCGAAGGGCTGCGGGCGACCCGACGCCTTTGGCGCGGTCGACGCCTGCGGGGCGGCGCCCGCCGTGTTGCCGTCGCTCGTTGGCGCGGTCCCGGCGACCACGGCCACGCTGGCCACGATGGCGATCCCCGCCACCAGGCCGATGGCGCCCTTGAGGATGTTCCCGCGGTCGAGGCGGCCGTGGGAGGCCGGTGCATCGGCTGAGACGGGCACGACCGCTGTGAGGGGGGCCGGGGCGGCCGCGGGGGCAGTCGCGTCCGCTTCCGGCTGGAGCGGCGCGGGCTCGGTCGGCTGCCACACGATCGGCTCGTTGGGTTCGCTCACGGAGGGCCTCCAGGCAGGATCGCGGTGGTCGTCGATGACGGTTCGGTCGTCAGGCGGCGCGATATCGCACGTCGCCATCCAACACTACAGCGCCGTGTCCTGAAGGCGTCATGAAGGGGCCCGTTCGCCGGTGCGCGGCCGCACCGGGTCAGTGGCCGACCTCTTCGGGTTCCTGATACCACGACAGGTGATCGCCCGCGCGCGAGCGCATCTTCCAGCGGGCCGACTTGGGGGCCGCGTCGATGGCCGCCCGGAGGGCCAGCACCTGGGCGCGCGCATCGTGACGGGCCGGGCGGCCGAACTCCAGCTCGCCGTCTGCGACGTCGTGGTCCAGGAAGGCGACCAGCTTGTCGAGGGTGCCCGTCGCCGTGCGCCACCAGCCCCAGTCGTTGCTGGTGAACTCGGTGATGCGCCGCAGCGAGATGGCCAAGCCCCCGCTGTCGTCCTCGGCGAAGGGGTACTCCGACAGCAGGGCCAGGATGTCGAGCACGTCCTTGCGGTTGATCTTGACCACCTGCAGCTTGGAGAGCAGCAGGTCGGCCGGCGGCAGGGTGCTCTCGGTGACGTCCAGGCGATGCATGAAGCTGAACTTGTGGCACATCTCCAGGGCGTCGACCAGCACGTCCACCGGGCGCTCGCGGGGCACGTCGACGAAGTAGAGCTGCTTGTGGCCGTAGAGCGCGTTGTACTGCTTGTCGGCGGTGTAGCCGTTGGCCACCAGCAACTCGGCCAGGGCCTTGCGGTCGCGGGTCCGGGTGGCCAGGTCCAGGTCACGGCCGGAGCGGTTGATGCGCGCGGTCCAGTCGGGGCAGCGGGCGTGGAAGGCGAGGCCGCCCATGAGCCGCACCTGGAGCCCGCGGCCCTGGGCCAGGGCGATCACGCGCCGCGCCTCGGCGAGGGGGTCTTCCAGCGTGGGCGGTGCGCCGACGCCGGCGCCGGCGGAAGGGGCGTTTTGGCTTATGGGGCGGCAGTATACGTGGCATGTACGTGCCTGACGGGCCTGCAGACCTCGTCCTGCTCGGTGGCCGCGTCGTGACGATGGACGGCGCGGGGCGGCCGGCCGGGGCGCTGGCCGTGCGCGACGGCCGGATCCTGGCCGTGGGGGGTTCGTCCGACATCGCGCGGCTGGCCGGGCCCCGCACCCGTCGGATCGACCTCCGCGGCCGGACGGTCCTGCCCGGCTTCCAGGATGCCCACGTCCACGTGGCCATCGCCGCGGCGGGCTTCACCGGGTGCCGCCTGCACGAGCTGCCGGCGACGTCCGAGGCGTACCTCGTCGCGATCGCCGCCTACGCGGCCCGGTGGCCCGAGGCCCCGTGGGTGCTGGGAGATGGCTGGTACCTCGCCGCGTTCCCCGGGGGGACACCGACCGCAGCCCAGCTCGACCGCGTCGTGCCCGACCGTCCCGCCTTCTTCGTCAACCGCGACATCCACGCGGCGTGGGTCAACACGCGGGCCCTGGAGGCGGCAGGCATCACGGCGCGCACCTCAGACCCGCCCCACGGACGGATCGAACGGGGTCCGGATGGGGCGCCCAGCGGCACGCTGCACGAGAGCGCCGTGGACCTGGTCCGGCCGCTCGCGCCCGCCCCATCGCAGGAGGATCGGGTGCAGGGGTTGCTCGAGGCCCAGGCGTATCTCCATCGCCTCGGCATCACGGCCTGGCAGGACGCCTGGGTGACCCCCGTCGACCTGGCGGCCTATCGCCTGTTCGCCGAGCGTGATCTGCTCACCGGCCGGGTGACCGCCTGCCAGTGGTGGGAGCGCGAGCGCGGCGGCGAGCAGATCGAAGAGCTGGTCGAGGGCCGCCGGGTCGGCACGTTCGGCCGGCTCCGGGCGGGCACGGTCAAGATCATGCAGGACGGCGTGGCGGAGAACCAGACGGCGGCCATGCTCTGGCCCTACCGTGATGCGAACGGAGAGCCGACGGCCGACGTCGGCCGGAGCTTCATCGAGCCGGCGGTGCTCGAGCGCCACGTCCAGGCCCTCGACGCGCTGGGCTTCCAGGTCCACTTCCACGCCATCGGTGACCGGGCCGTGCGCGAGGTGCTGGATGCCCTCGAGGCCGCCCGGAGCGTCAACGGCGCGGCCGACCACCGCCACCACCTGGCGCACCTCCAGGTGGTGGATGCGGCCGACCGGTCACGCTTCCGGGCGCTCGGCGCGACGGCCACCATCCAGCCCTACTGGGCCTGCCACGACCCCCAGATGGACGTCCTGACGTGGCCCTTCCTGCCACCCGAGCGCCGTGCGCTCCAGTACCCCTTCCACTCGCTCCGCGCCGCCGGGGCCAGGCTGGCCGGCGGCAGTGACTGGACCGTCAGCACGCCCGACGTGCTGGCCGAGGTGGAGGTGGCCGTGACCCGTGTGTCACCGGAGCACCGCGACCAGCCGCCGTTCCTGCCGGCCGAGTCGCTCACCCTCATGGAGGCCCTGGCCGCCTTCACGAGCGGCTCGGCCTACGTCAACCACCTCGACGACCTGACGGGCACGCTCGAGGCGGGCAAGCTGGCCGACCTGGTGGTCCTGGACCGCGACCTCCTGGGCCCAGGCGCGGGCTTGCCCGGCGACGCTCGCGTGCTGCTGACGCTCAGTGAGGGTCGGGTGCTCTTCGAGGCTCCGCACCTCGAGTCGCCCTGAGGTCACGCCCCGGATCGTGTCTCACGGTCCGCCAGGACGCGTCGGGTCAGCGGCACGAACAGGCCGGCCGTCCCCAGCTGCGCTCCGATGATCAGGAGCAGCAGTCCCGGAAGGCCGAGCAGCGTCACCGGCACGAGCCAGGCAAAGAGGCCCACGGCGCCCGCCACGCCCAGGTTGCCGATAGTCACGGCCCCGCCCACCGGCGCCGCCGCGACGGTCACCACCCCGTGACCAGCGGTCCCGGCAGCTGACGGCCCGCCGCCCGCGCCGCTCACCGGTCCGGCGCCGCCGCCCGTCGTGTCGGTGTCGCTCGGCGACGGCGATCCAGTCGGTGAGGCGGTCGGGGCGTCGGTCGGTGTGACCGATGGAGTGGCGCCGGTGCCTGGCGAGCGCGTCGGGCCGGACGTCGGCGAACCCGTGCGGGCGGCGGTCGGCGTGGGGCGGGCGGTCGCGCTCGGGGTCGTCCCGGGGGTCGGGGTCGGCCCGAGCGTGGGCGTCGGCGTCGGCGTGTCGGTCGGAGTGGGCGTCGGCGTCGGGGTCGGGGTGGCGGTCGGTGTCGGTGTCGGTCCCGGGATGATGACGAACGGCTGGAGCGGCAGCAGCGGCGGACCGGCGTCGGGACTGCCGGGCGACTTGCCGGTGTGCCCGGTCGTCGTCCAGGCGCCGAGCGGGGCGTCGACCGGCATCACCCGGATGTCGAACGTGCCGACATCCAGGAGCTGCAGCCCGGCGCCGGTGCCAGTCGCGTTGAACGTCACGGTGGTGGGCGCGGAACCGGTCTGCCTGGCCGTCCACGTCTGACCGGCCGGGACGCTGTCGACGCCCTCGGCGAGGACCGTGAACCCGGCCGGCACCGAGACCACGAGGCAGCGGATGCGGGTGTCGCCGCCGGTCACGGTCAGCGTGACGTCCGTGACCTGGCCCTCCGTGAGCACCATGGGGGTCGCGCTGACGGTCCAGATTGTCGGCAGCACGGCGGCCGACGTCACCGGGGCGGTGAGGATCGCCAGGCCCGCGGCGAGGAGGACGGCGAAGAGTCCGATGGACCGTGTCATGCGACGCGTGCCGTAGCCACGTCCGGGGTCCACAGGCGGGCCGGCGCCGCGCCCACGGTGCGCGTCGGTTCGCCCAGCGGGGCGTCGCTCACCGTGCGCATGGCGTGCGCGAACGTCCGCACCAGGTCCTCGTCCAGCTGCGTGCCTGCGGCGTCCTCCAGCCGCCGCAGGGCCTCCTCGATCGACATCGCCTTGCGATAGGGGCGGGTCGTGGTCATGGCGGAGAAGGCATCGCCGACGGCCAGGAGGCGCGCGATGAGCGGGATGTCGGTGCCGGCGAGGGCGTGGGCGTAGCCGCGCCCGTCCCACCGCTCGTGGTGGTGCCGCACGCCGGCGCGGATCATCTCCAGGTCGGGCAGGCCGTGGACGATCCGGTCGCCGAGCGTGACGTGCTGCTTGACGATGGCGTACTCGTCGTCGGTCAGCTTGCCCGGCTTGCGCAGGATGGCGTCGGGGATGCCGATCTTGCCCACGTCGTGCAGCAGCCCGGCGGTGTGGACGACGCGCCGCGTCTCGCCGTCCAGGCCGAGCTCGCGGGCCAGGAAGTCGGCGTAGCGGGCCACGTCCTCGGAGTGGCGCCGCGTGTAACGGTCCTTCGTGTCGACCGCGATGACGAGGCCCTGCAGGACGCCGAACGTCTGGTCGGCGACGTGCTCGGCCGCGCGATCGTCGGCCACGCAGATCGCGTCGCCGCCGCTCGTCTTGGCTTCGTCGAGGGCGGCCGACGCGGCGGCCAGGAGCGGCGTTACGGACGTGCCGTGGAGCGGGTAGAAGGCGATGCCGATGCTGACCGACACGGGCAGCCGCTCCGATCCCTCGAACTGCAGGCTCAGCTCGGTCAAGGCCTCGCGCAGGTGGTCCATGGCCGGTTCCAGCCCGCTGGCGTCGTGCGGCGGCGAGACGACGAGGAACTCGTCGGGCCCATAGCGGCCGATGAGCGCGCCCCTCGGCGCATACCGCTTGAGGAGCGCCGTCACCTCGTCGAGCACGAGGTCGCCGGCCGGGTGGCCGTGCGTGTCATTGAGGAGGCGGAAGTTGTCCAGGTCGAGCAGCGCCACGCTCGTCGCGTTCGCTTGGCTGGCCTCGCGGGCGCCCTCGAGCCGCGCTCCCAGCAGCTCCACGAGCGCGCCGTGGTTGAGGAGGCCCGTGTGCGGGTCGAGGCGGGTCGACTCCAGGAGCTGCTCCGACTGGCGGGAGAGGCGCTTCTGCGCGGTGCGGAAGACGTAGCCCAGGAGGAGGGCGCTGATGAGAGCGGCGGCGATGGTGATGGCCACGATCTCCAGGCGCTCCTGGTCGAGCTGCGCGAGGACCGGGGCCGCGTCACGCCAGACGGCCATGACCGCCTGGACCTGGCCGGCGGTCGCCGTGCCGCCGGTGGTCGCGGCGGGGATGATCGGCAGGTACTCGCGCATGACCTCGGTGGTTGCCAGCGGTTCGAGCGCTCCGGCCGCGGCCGTGGTGGTGATCGCCGCCTGCGCCTGCTGCTGGCCGATCGCGGTGAGCAGGTCGTCCGTGCTGGGCGCCTTCGTCCCGACGCCGGTGCCGTCGTCGCTCACCAGGACCGTGCCGTCGGGTTGCAACAGCGCCACGTGCAGGAGCTGGCCGCTCTGGGCCAGGAAGGCGAGGCCCGCCTGGAGGGTCGCCCGTCGGTCGGTCGTCAGGCCGCCTGGGGCGATGTCCTGGGGCTGCAGGTTGAGGCCGACGAAGGCCCGCACGGTCGAGGCGTCAGCGCCCACGGTCGTGCCCAGCAGGGCCTGCTGCTGGTCGGCCGTGACGAGCGCGGCCTGGCCGCTGGCGGCCACCCCCACGATCAGCAGGAAGGCCCCGAAGACGAGCCGGAACAGCGTCGGCCGCGCGGCACGCCGCGGCGGCCGCGGGCCCCCGTCGCTGGTCGTGGGTCGCAGGCTCACAACGTGCGAGAGGCTACCGGCCGTGAGCGTGGCCGCGAATAGGTCCATGGTCATGACCCGGGCGATGCGCGCGGGCACCAGGCTCGCGGCCGTGGCCGCCACGCACCGCGGGTCCTGGGACCCTCGCTCGAGCCCTGTCCTGATGCCGGCTGGGGGTCAGCCCCGAGCCCGGTGCCACACCTCCACGAGCCGGTCATGGGGGATGGCGTGGGCCGTGTTGCCGTCGCGGCCGACCATGGTGGTGGCCCCGACGAGCGCGTTCCAGATGGCCTCCTCGGTGGCCTCGATGGCGGCCGTGAAGAGGCCGTCGAGCTGGTCGATGGCCAGAGCCCGGAGCGTGACGACCGGACCCTCGCGCTCCCTGGCGGTCACGCCACGCTGGGCCGTGGAGAAGGCCAGCATCAGGTCGCCCGAGTCGTTGGCGCCGGTGCCGCCGACCCGCCCGATGGCCAGCGCCGGTCGCTGGGCCAGGCGCGTCAGCTGGTCGGGCAGCAGGGGCGCGTCGGTCGCCACGAGCACGATGATCGAGCCGGCCCCTTCGCGGGCGGCGGGCGCCGCCTCCCATGGTGAGGGCACCTCGCTGGTGGGGATGGCCGCCCCGATGGGCACGCCGTCGAGCCGCAGCCGGGGGCGCCGGCCGTAGTTCGCCTGCACCAGCACCCCCAGCGTGAAGGACACCCCGGGCAGCTCGACGACGCGGGAGCTCGTGCCGATGCCGCCCTTGAAGGCGTGGCAGATCATGCCGGTGCCGCCGCCCACGTTGCCCTCGGCGACGGCGGTGCCGGCCGGCCCGAGGGCGGCGGTCACGGCGGCCTCCACGTGGGCGGCCTTGACGTGGAAGCCGTCGATGTCGTTGAGGCGGCCGTCCCATGTCTCGGCCACCACGGGCAAGGCCCAGCTGATCTCATCGGGGTCGCGGCCGCGCGCCTCGAGCGCCACCAGCGCGTCGCGCACCATGCCGACGCTGTTGGTGTTGGTCAGCCCGACTGGCGAGGTCAGCAGGCCCGATTCGCGGATCCACTCCAGGCCGGTCATCTCGCCGTTGCCGTTGAGGCGGTGCGCGCCGGCGAAGACGGGCTCGCGGCCCAGGTCGCCGTCATGCGGCAGGACGACGGTCACACCGGTTCGCACGGGCCCGCGGCCCACGATGAGCGGCCCGTCACCGTCGATGAGCGTGACGTGCCCCACGCGCACGCCAGGCACATCGGTGATGGCGTTGGACGGGCCCGGTCGCCCCTCGCCGATGGCCACGCCGAGATCGCGCAGCCGCATCGATCCGCTCAGCCGGGGGTCAGGGTCGTGTCGGGCACGCCCGTCTGGGACGGGTCGGCCTTGAAGTACGGCCGCGGCTTCCAGCCGAAGAGCGAGGCCAGGAGGACGGCCGGCACCTGCTGGATGCGCGCGTCGTAGCGGTAGACCATGTCGTTGTAGAGCTCGCGGCGGTCGGCGATGACGCCCTCCAGGCGGGCGATCTCGGCCTGCAGGGCCATGACGTTCTCGTGCGCCGTCAGGTCGGGGTAGTGCTCGACCACGGCCAGGAGCGACTTGACCGCGCCGGTCGTCTGCTCCGACGTGACCGCCTGCTGGGGGATCGGCGCGTCCGGCCGGTAGCCGGCGCGGGCCTGGGTCACCCGCTCCAGGACGCTCTGCTCGAAGCCCATCAGGCCGCGGACGGCCAGCACCAGGTTGGGCAGCTCGTCGTAGCGCTGCTTGAGGGCGACGTCGATATTGGCCCAGGCCTTGTCGATGCGCTGGGCCAGGCCCACGATCTCGTTGTACGTGCTGAGCACGACGAAGGCGAGTCCAAGGACGACGACCGCGAGGACGATCGCCACGACGAAGCCGGCGGCGTTCACGGCTGCACCCCCAGGGCGAGGACCAGCACGATGGCCGCCAGGATCATCACGCCGACGCCGAGCCCTGCCTGCAGCATGCCGCCTGAGGCGGTCGTGGTGGCGGCCTCCGGGGTGCCGGCATACACGGTCAGCGGCGATCCGGGGGTGGAGGCCAGCACCAGCACGTCGTCGGGGATCTCGAAGAGCGCGGTCGCCGCGGCGGTGGCCGCGGGCGCGTTGGCCACGACCGTCTCGGGGTCGGCCTCCGGATCGAGCACCGGAGCGCGGGTCGGCTGGCCGATGCCGAAGCCGGGGATCGCGGCGTTGCCCCAGGCCCTGGCGGGGTCCGTCTCGAGATGGCCGCTCGCCTGGGCCGCGGCGAGGTCGGCGGCGATCTCGGGGTCGGCCAGCGCGACGTCCGGATCGTAGCGGTCGGCGGTCGCAGGGTCGGCCACGTCGCGGTAGGGGAGGGCCGTGCCCACGATCGTCACGGTGTCGCCCACCGCCAGCCGGGCCTCCTCGTAGTAGCGCCGGCCGCCCATGAGGCCGCCGACCGCACCGCCGAGCAGCCCGCCCCCGCCGCCCAGCAGGGCCTCGTCGGCCGAGGGATCCGGCGGATGGACGGTCAGCAGCGCCTCGGTCTGCTGGGCCGGCGTGAGGGCCGAGGCCATCGTCGCGCCGGCCCCGATGTCGAGGCCGATGGGGTCGTCGCCAAGCATGCTGCTGTTCTCCTGCCACACGTCCGGCACGCGCCACGTGGCGCCCCGCGGCAGGACCTTGATCGTGCCGCTGCCGTCAGTAAGGGTGAAGCCCACGGCGCGCTCGGCGGAGAAGATGGTGCGCCGCTCGTTGCGGCCCTGGTCCTGCCGCACGCGCGAGCGGTAGTAGAGGCACTCCACGCTCTGCAGCGGCGAGCGCAGGGTCAGCGCCAGCGGCTGGATCGTGCCGGCCAGGCGCGCCTCACCGGCCGCCAGTGAGCTGACCGACGAGGTGCCGATGTCATCGACGGCCTCGATGTCGCGCCACGCCAGGAGGCCGCGGACCAGCAGCCATCCGCCCGCCCCCAGGCCGACGAGGGCGCCGGCCGCCAGCTCCAACTCGAGCCCGCCGATGGCCATCAGGCCCGGCCCTCGGAGCCGGCCGCGGGCGCGCCCACGAAGGCCAGCACGCGGCGCCAGGCGTCGGCCGACGCCGCCGCGTATTCGGTCGCCTTGCGGTCGAAGAAGCTGTGGGGCGCGTCCGGGTAGGTGACCAGCTCGTGGGCTACGCCGGCCGACGTCAGGGCGGTGTCGAAGGCCTGGATCTGATCGCCGGGGATGGCCTGGTCGGCGCCACCGAAGAGGCCCAGGACGGGACAGCCGAAGCCGCCGACGGCCTCGATGGGGGCCGGGAGGGCCATCCGGGGGTTCGTGAAGAGGACCCCGTAGAAGCCGATGACGCCGGCGAAGGCTGGCTCACGCAGCCCGCCCGAGAGGAAGCTGAGCCGCCCGCCGAAGCAGAAGCCGACCGTGAAGACGGGCCGGCCCCCCGTCGCCAGCGCCCGCCCGCCCGCCTCGATGTCGGCCGAGAGGCCGGGCCAGGTCGTCTGTTCGCGGTGCTCCATGTAGGGGAAGTCGTCCTCCCGGCGCCCCACACCCGCTGTGCGCCCGAAGTAGTCGATTGCCAGGGCGTCGACGCCGGCCTCCGCGAAGCGCTCGGCGAGAGACACATAGAAGGGATGCAGACCGCGCACGTCAGGCAGGATGAGCACAGCGTGCGGTGAGGGCCGGTCGCCGGTGCGGGCGGCGAACGCGGCCAGGTGGTTGCCGTCGCCGGCCACGAGCTCCAGCTCTTCGGTCTCCACACTGCCGCCGGCCATGGGCGCGATGGGCGGTCGGTCGGTCGGTTCGTAGCACACGGCGGCGGCTCCTCTCAGACGGCTGCTGCGACGGTGGCGGTCACCGCGGCCTTGAGTGCTTCTGCGAGGCGATCGACGACGGCCTCCAGCTCGTCGCGGGTGATCACGAAGGGCGGGCCAAGCAGCACGGCGTCGCCCGCGGTGCCGTCGGCCATGCCGGTGCCCGAGTACAGCAACAGGCCGCGCTCACGCGCCGCGGCGAGCACCCGCTCGGCCAGCCGCTGGGATCGGGGGAACGGGGCGCGGGTGGCCCGATCGGCCACCAGCTCGAGGGCGGCGAAGAGGCCCGTCCCGCGGATGTCACCGACGTGGGGATGGCCGCCCAGGCGCTCGTGGAGCAGGCCCAGCAGGTGGCTGCCCTTGGCCGCACTGGCTTCCACCAGCCGCTCGTCCTGGAGGATCCGCAGGACCTCGCGGGCCACGGCCGCCCCGACCGGGCTGTGGCTGAAGGTGAAGCCGTGGGTGAACGCGCCGCTGGCCTGGATCGTCTCGAAGACCTCGCCGCTGGCGGCCGCGAAGCCGAACGGCGCGTAGCCCGACGTGGCGCCCTTGGCGGCCACCAGGATGTCCGGTTGGACGCCGAACTGCTCCATGGCGAACCAGTGGCCGGTGCGGCCGAAGCCGGTCATGACCTCGTCGGCCACCAGCAGCACGCCGTGGCGGCGGCAGACCTCGGCGATGGCGGGCCAGTAGCCGGACGGCGGCTCGACCGCGCCGAGCGTGGCGCCCACGATCGGCTCGGCCACGAAGGCGGCGACGGTGCCGGGCTCGGCTCGCTCCAGGATCGCGTCGAGTTCGGCAGCCGCAGCGTCCGCCGTGCCGAGCGCCCGGGCGTCCGGGTCGCCGGCCCGGTAGGGGTAGGCGGCGCTGACGTGCTGGAACCGCCCCAGCCAGCCCTCGTACGGGCGCCGCAGCGGCTTGCGCCCGGACAGGTCGAGTGCCCCCAGGGTGTTGCCGTGATAGCTGCCCCAGCGGGCGATGACCACCCAGCGGTCCGGCTGGCCGCGCGCGATGTGGTAGGCGCGGGCCATCTTGAGCGCCGTCTCCATCGCCTCGGAGCCACCGCTCACGGGGTAGATGGCCGGGTCGCGCATCGGCAGATGGGGCCCGACCTCCGCCGCGTACGCCTCCAGCGGCTCGCTCGTAAAGGCCGTGCCATGGGCGTATGCGAGGCGCCCGGCCTGCTCGGCCATCACGCGGGCGACCGACTCGCGGCCGTGGCCGATGCCCACCACGATGGCCCCGCCGGCGGCATCCAGGTACGAGCGGCCGTCGGCATCCCAGATCGTGCTGCCCTCGGCCCGCACGGCGACGGGCGGCTCGCGGTCGAGCACGCGCCGGAAGACACGACCGCTGGTCACGCCGCCGATCGTAGCGGAGTCGTCAGGCCAGGTCACGGTCGACCGACAGGCGGCGCGGGTCGGTCCGCAGGTGGACCAGCGTCACGCCCGGGTCGGCCAGGGCCGCCTCGATGGCCGAGGCGACGTCCGCGTCGCGTTCCACCCGCCACGCGCGCGCTCCGCAGGCTTCGGCCACGGCGGCGAAGTCGAGCGGACCCAGCTCGGTGGCGATGACGCGGCCGGGGAAGGCGCGTTCCTGGTCCATGCGGATCGTCCCGTACCGCCGGTTGTCGTGGACGAGGGCGGTCACCTTGGCGCCCGCCCGCACGGCCGTCTCCAGCTCGGCCATGAGCATGGCGAAGCCGCCGTCGCCGGCCAGGGCCACGACCGGGCGGCCCGGTTCGGCGACGCTCGCGCCGATGGCCGCCGGCAGGGCGTAGCCCATCGCCCCGGAGGTGGGGCCGAGGAAGCGCTGTCCGGCGGCGAAGCGCAGGCCGCGGGCGTACCAGGCGGCGAAGTTGCCGGCGTCGGTGGTCACGACCGCGTCGCGGGGCAGCGCCGCGGCCAGGGCCTGCACGGCGACGGCCGGGTCGACCAGGCGCTCGTCCGTGCCGGACGGCCGCCCGCGGAGGGTCGTCGCGGCGAGGTAGGCGGCGCGATCCGCGGCAATGGCGGCACGGCGACCGGCGAGGGCCGCCGCATCGGGGAGGGGGGCGTCCGGGAGGGCCAGCGCGGCCTCCAGGAAGCGCCGGGTATCGGCGGTGACCGCCAGGTCCGGCGGGCGGCGGTCGCCGGCGAAGCCGGGGGCGACGTCCACCTGGATGAGGCGCGTGCCGGCGGCCGGCAGGGTGTAGCCGAAGGTCGTCATCTGATTCAGCCGCGTCCCCAGTGCCAGCACGACGTCGGCGTCCGCGAGGCGCTCCTGCACGGTCGGGGGTGAGCCCAGCCCGGTCATGCCGATATAGAACGGATGTTCGTTCGGCATGACGTCCGGCCGCCGCCAGCTGGCCACCACCGGGACCGAGTAGCGCTCGACGAAGGCGACCAGGGCCTCCATCGCCCCTGCGCGCAGGACACCGGCGCCGGCCACGATCAGCGGCGCGGACGCCGCGGCGAGCTCGCCAAGGACCCGGCGGATCGTCGCCGGGCGCGGCGCAAGGATGGGCGCCTCAAGGGGTGCGGCGTCCGGGGCGGCGGCAGGCGCCTCCGCCTCGACGACGTCCTCGGGCACCGCGAGCAGGACCGGCCCTGGCCGGCCGCTGCGGCTGACGGCCAAGAGGCGGGCCGTCTCGGCGGCCAGGCGGCCGGGGTCGTCGACCTGGACGGCCGCCTTGCAGAGGCGCCCGAACGTCGCCACCTGGTCGACCTCCTGGAACGACTCGCGCCCGCGGAAGGCCCTGGGTACCTGGCCGATGACGGCCAGCAGCGGCGTGGAGTTCGCCGTGGCCGTGTGGAGGCCGATGGCCAGGTTCGCGGCGCCGACCGCGCGGGTGGCGAGGCAGACGGCGGGCCGGCCGGTCAGCTGGCCGTAACCCTCGGCCATGAACGCGGCGCCGCCCTCGTGCCGCGTGGCGACCGTCCGGATCGGCGCGTCGCGGAGGGCGTCGAGGATGCCGAGGAACGATTCACCCGGGACGGTGAAGGCGTGCCGGACGCCGCCCTCGACCAGGGCGCCGACGAGCGCCCGGCCGGCCGTCGCGGCCGCGGTCACGCCGAGCGGCGGAAGGACGAGAGGATCAGCGCGGCGCCGATGACGACCAGGATGACGGGCCAGAAGCGGCCGATGTCCAGGTCCGGCACGAGCTCCTGGGCCAGGAAGGCCAGGCCCAGCAGCACGAGGATGAGGCCGCCCACGATCGCGCCGCGGCGTTCGTCGTAGTGACGGTGCTGCTGCCAGCCCGGCTGCCACCCGGGCTGCCAGCCGGCCTGGCTGGCGGGCGGACCCTGGAGCGGCTGCTGGCCCTGGGCCGGGGCGGCCGGGTCGGCCGGGGGAGGGGTGTTCGGGCTGGTCATCCGCAGGTACCTCGTGTGATGCTGAGCGAGCCGAACGACGTGGACAGGTGCAGGTCGGCGCGTTGGGTGGCCGTGGCGTAGTCGGCGGTCTGCCACCCGTCACCGACCCTGTCGAACCCTTCGCCGACGTCGACCGAGCCAAGGCCCGAGTGGGCCGTGACGTGGACCGCGACGCCGGGCGGGGCGCACACGTCGAGGCTGCCGAAGCTGGACGAGAGGCTCCCGCCGTAGGACCCCCCCGGCAGGATGACCGTGCCGGAGCCGAAGCTGAAGCTCCCGTCGAGCGTGCCGCTGAGGGTCGCCCCGGTCAGGTCGAGGACGCCGCTGCCTAACGAGACATCGGCCTGCAGGCCGCTCAGATGGGCTCCCGGCAGGGCGACCGACAGGTCGCCGAAGCCGGACTTCAGGTGGAGGTCCAGCTGCGGGTCGATGGGCAGGGCCACCGAAAGGGTGTTCCGGTCGTGGAAGATGTCGCCACGGGCGCTGATCGTGAGGCTCTCGCCGCCGGCCACCACCGTGGGGTCCTCGCCGGTATCCCAGGTGGCACCCGGCTGAGCGGTGACATGGAGGTCGCCGCAGCCGCCCTGGATGGTGACGGTCGTGCCGCTCGTGAGGGTGCCCCTGTGGCCGGTGCCGCCGGTGCTGCGCGACGAGCAGGCGCCGCCGGCCAGGACGCCGCCGCCCGCCCCCGCGAGGAGGCCGCCCGCGGCGAGCCCCAGCGAGATGGAGACGATGAGCGTGCTCACGAGGGCGCCCCGTGCACGGCCGATGAGGAGGCCCACGCCCACGCCGATCAGGACGAGCGGCCACAGCTGCCAGGCCTGGCGGACGGTGCTGCCATCGAGGACGTTGGCCGCCACGCCGAGCGGCACCAGCCCCAGCAGGACGAGGAAGAGCCCCCAGCCGAAGCGGCTCCGATCCACCTGCATGACGCCAGCATAGCCCGTGATAGGCTCCTTCCGATGCGGCTGAGCGAGTGGCAGAAGACGACCCAGGGCGCCAAGGTCATGACCGCCAAGGTGGCGGCGGCCTACGAGCCGGCCCTGCGCGGCGTGGGGGCGATCCGCAATCCCGTGGCGTACGTCGTGTGGGGCGACGATCCCGGCGTGCGCTACACCATCCTCGCCGCGACGGACGCAGGCCTGGGCGTCTGCAACGTCCGCGTCAACGTGCCGCAGGAAGGCCCGCGCGCCACCGCCAAACTCATCCGCTGGAACCGCGTGACGATCGGCGACCTGAACGTGGAGGCCCACCACGGTCACCGCTACGTCATGGTGCAGGTGGAGGGGACCGTCCTCCAGGGCGTGGATGATGCCGCTGACGGCATCACGGCCTGGATCGCCCACCTCTTCGCCCGTATCGACGGCCGCATGCCCTCGGACCACGTGAGCGGCCTGCTGGGCTCGGGGACGCCCCCGGCCGGCGATCCCGCGTGACCCGGCGCTGGCTACCATGACCGCATGAGCGAGACCGGCCTGTCGCCCGACCCGCAGGAGTACCGCCGCCGGCTGGATGGCCAGCCCGACGCGCAGGTCGACGCCTGGGCCATCGAGCTGATGCGCGACGTGTCCATCAGCCGGGGGGTCCGGCGGGTCCTGGCCGACTTCCGCAAAGCGACCGGATTGAGCGACCGCGAGCTCGAGCGGGTCTACGCCGCAGGTGGGGGACCGCCGGCGACCGTGGGTCGCACGGACGAGGGCGAGATGATGGTGCCGGCCATCACGCTGCACTGCCTGGTGCCCGGCCTGCGGGCGCAGGTCAAGGACGCGCGCGGGCGTCTTATCGACTACCTGGTCGAAAACTTCAACGAGCTCGTCTACACCTGATCACGGCGTCAGCCGCCCGTCGAGCCGACAGGCTCCCCGGCGATGGCTTCGCGCGGTGCGCGTCATCCACCCCTTTCCGAGCCTGCTCGACGGCGGCGCGACGGCGGCGTTCGTCATCCTGGCCGGGGGCGGCGCCGCGACGGCCGCGACCCTCGCGGTGGCGATGTTCTGCCTGCAGGCGTCGATCGGGTCGGCCAACGACGTGGTGGACGCGCCGGCCGACCGGCAGGCCAAGCCCGCCAAACCGATCCCCGCGGGCCTCGTCCAAGGGCGGACGGCGATTGGCTTGGCGGTCGCCGGGGGCCTTGCCGGCCTGGGCGTGGCCGCGCTGTTCGGGCCGGCCGTGCTGCTGGTCGCGATCCTGGGTTACGGCCTTGGCCTGGCCTACGACCTCCGCCTGAAGCGATCGGCCTGGTCGTGGCTGGCGTACGCGCTGGCCCTGCCGCTCGTGCCGGCGTTCGCCTGGCTCGGGGCAGGTGCGGGCCTGCCGCCGCGCTTCCCGATCCTGGCCGCCCTGGCGCTGCTGGCCGGCGTGGCCCTTGCCGTGGCCAACGGCCTGGTCGATCTCGAGGGCGACGCGGCGACCGGTACGGCCGGCCTGGCCGGCGTCCTCGGCCGGCGTCGTGCGCTCGCGGTCATCGTCGCGTGCGACGGCGCGGTCGTCGTGCTGGCCGTGGTGACGGCCTGGTCACCCGGTTCGCCGGCGTCGCTGCCGTGGCTCGCCGTCGTCCTTGGCGCCGTGGTCTGCGCAGCCGGCGCGCGGCTGTCGGCGAGTCGGGTCGACTGGCATCGGCGCCTGGGGTGGGAGCTGCAGGCCGTCGCGGTCGCGCTGGTCGCCGTGGGCTGGTTCGCCCTGCAGGGCGCGACCTAGGTGTAGTCCCCACACACGTTGTTGACAGAACGAGAGCCCTCTGTTCCGGTTGGGGTGTCTAAAGCTCCAACGGAGAAAGGGCTCTCGTGGGACATCCTAGACCGAAGCTCAGCGTCTTCAGCCGTCAGCTCCTCGTCGCTCGGGTGGGCACGGGCTGGCCGGTCGCCCACGTGGCTGAACAGCTCGGCATCAGCCGGGCGACCGCCTACAAGTGGGTCCACCGCTACCGGGCCGAAGGACCACCCGGCCTGGAAGATCGGAGCAGCCGCCCCCGGCGCTCGCCGCGCCGGCTGAGCGCCGTCGCCGAGGCCGAGATCCTGGCCGCCCGGGCCACCTGGCGGTACGGACCCGACCGCCTGGGCCCGCTCCTCGGCCGGCCGCCGTCGACGGTCCACCGGGTCCTCGCCCGGCAGGGGTTCAGCCGCCTCCGGGACGCCGACGGGGTCACCGCGGCGCCGGTCCGCTACGTCGCCTGCCATCCCGGCGCGCTCATCCACCAGGACCACAAGAAGCTGGGGCGGATCCCCGACGGCGGCGGCTGGCGGGTTCGGGGTCGAGGCGGCGACACCCGCCGCGGCTATGGCCGAGCCGGCTACGACCACCTCGAGGTCGTGGTTGACGACACGTCGCGCTACGCCGTCGTGGTGCCCGTGCCCGACGAGACGGGGGCCAGCGCGGTCCAGGCCCTCGAGATCGCGGCCGGCGAGTTCGCCAGGCTCGGGATCAGGATCGAGCGGGTCCTCACCGACAACGGCTCGTCCTACCGAGCCCACGCCTTCAACGCCGCCGTCACCGGCCTCGGCGCGCGGCACAAGCGGACCCGGCCGTTCCGCCCCCAGACCAACGGCAAAGCCGAGCGGTTCATCCAGACCCTGCTGCGCGAGTGGGCGTATGGCCGCTCGTATCGCAGCAACGACGAGCGGGCCGCTGCGCTTCCACCCTTCGTGGACTTCTACAATCGAGCTCGACCCCACACCGCGCTCGGTGGACGCTCACCCCTCGACGCTGTCAACAACGTCTCTAGGGACCACACCTAGATCAGCTTTTGGGCTCGCCCGCCCGCACGACCGCGATGGCGTTCTCCAGCCGCAGCTTCACGATCGTGAGGTACTTGGCCAGGTTGGCCCGGTCGACCCCGCCGATCTCGCCGAGGGCCTTGGGATCCTCCAGGACCTGGACGAGTTCCTCCAGCGCTTCGGCGAAGTGGCCCTTGGCGTCAACCAGCGAATTGTCGGTCAACGCCTTGGCGGGCCGTACGCCGGTCCAGGCCGCGGTGGCCTCGTCGACGGGCGCGGTGTCGTCCGCGCGCGCCTCCGCCCCGGCCGCAGGCTTGGCCCGCGTCGAGCGCTTGTTTGCGACGCGGTCGCGGAGCTTGACCAGGCTCAGCTCGCCGCGCGCCACTTGCTCCGCCAGGCGGCGCCGCTTGCGCGGGTCCTCCACCTTGAGCAGCTCATAGGCGTGTGACAGGGTGTCTTTGCGCAAAGACACCAGTTGCTGGACCTCCGGCGGGGCATCGGCCAGCCGCAGGCGGTTCTCGATGTAGCCCTTGTCCTTGCCCAGCTTCTGGGCCAGCTTGCGGACGCTGTAGCCATGGTCGGCCGTCATGCGCTCGAACATGAGCGCCTCGTCCAGGGGAGAGAGGTCCTCGCGCTGAAGGTTCTCGATGATGGCGATCTCCAGGGCCGTGTCGTCATCGATGTCTTCGATCATGGCCGGCACGGTCTGCAGGCCGGCCCGCTTGGCGGCTCGCCAGCGGCGTTCGCCCGCCACCAGCTGGTAGCGGCCGCCCTCGCGCGGGCGCACCAGGACCGGCTGGAGGACACCATGCTCGCGGATCGAGGCGGCGAGGTCGTCCAGAGCCGCCTCGTCCCATGTCTGGCGCGGCTGATCGGGATTGGCGTCGATACGGTCGACCGGCACGAGGCGGCTGCTCGTGGCCTTGGTCCGGCCCTCGGGCGAGAGCAGGCTGATGATGGTGGGGGAGAGTTCGCGTTCCTCCGAGAGGCGGCGGGCGGCCGTCCCGCGGAAGTCAGGCCTGGCCAAGATCGATCACCTCCCGGGCAAGCTCGCGGAACGAGCGTGCCGCTTCCGATGAACTGGCATACGCCGTGACCGGCCGGCCGGTCAGGGGAGCCTCACCGAGTTTGACCGTCTGCCGGATGATGCTGCTGAAGACGTGGTGGTCGCCCAGCTCGCGCAGCTCGTCGAGCATCTCGCGGCCCAGGATCGTGCGGCCGTCGTAGAAGGTGGGCAGGAGGCCCATCACGCGCAGGTCGCGATTGAGGCCTTTGGCGCGGATCTGGTTGATGACCTTGAGCAGCGCGGTGAGGCCCTTCAGGGCGTAGTACTGCGTCTGCACCGGGATGATCACGCTGTCGGCGGCCACCAGACCGTTGATGGTCAACAGGCCCAGGGTGGGCGGGCAGTCGACGAGGATGTAGTCGTACTGGTTCTGGGCCCAACCCCCGAGCGCCTCGCGCAGGGCCTGCTCGCGCCCGATGGCGGTGAACAGCTCCACCTCCGTCGACGCCAGCTCGAGTGTCGACGGCGCCACATCGATGCCCGGCGTCTGTGTCGGCAGTACGACCTCGTCCATCGTGGCGCGCGAATCGGCGAGCACATCGGCCATCGATCGCTCGACCGTGCCCAGATTGATGCCGAGCCCGACCGTCAGATTGGCCTGGGCGTCCATGTCCACGCACAGCAGGCGGTAGCCCTGCTCGGCGAGCGCGCCGGCGAGGTTGATGGCCGTGGTGGTCTTGCCCACGCCGCCCTTCTGGTTCGCGATGGCGATCACATCGGCCACTGCTGCGTCACCTCATTCGGATCAGGGGTGCGGAATCTACTCCACTCGGGGCCATCGCGACACATCGGGTTATCCACAACTGCGGCCAGTTGTTCACCATGGTTGTGGATATCTGACGCCGCCGCGCTACGATGGCGCGACCAGTCCCCGCGCCCGCGAACCGTGGAGGTGCCCGTGTCGACCAACCGCGACCGCCTGGCGGAGTTGCGCCAGATGCGCGAGGCGGCGCGTGCCGGCGGCGGCGCGGAGCGCGTCGCCGCGCAACACGCGCGCGGCAAGCTGACGGCGCACGAGCGCGTGGACCTGTTGCTGGACCCCGGTTCGTTCGTCGAGCTCGACGCGTTCGTCACCGGCCGGGTGGGCGATCACGAAGGAGCAGGGGAGCGCTATCTGACCGACGGTGTCGTCACCGGCCACGGCCTGATCGACGGCCGCCCTGTCTTCGTCTTCAGCCAGGACTTCACGATCTACGGTGGTTCGCTCTCCGAGGCCCACGCCGGCAAGATCTGCAAGGTCATGGACCTGGCCATGAAGGTCGGGGCGCCCGTCGTGGGGCTCAACGATTCCGGCGGGGCACGCATCCAGGAGGGCGTCGTCTCACTGGGCGCGTACGCCGATATCTTCCTGCGCAACACGCTCGCCTCCGGTGTCATCCCGCAGGTGTCGGTCATCCTTGGCCCGTGCGCCGGCGGCGCGGTCTATTCGCCGGCCATCACCGACCTGATCGTCATGGTCGAGGGCACCAGTTACATGTTCGTGACCGGGCCCGACGTGGTGCGGGCCGTGACGCACGAGGAAGTGGACTTCGAGCGCCTGGGCGGCGCGCAGACGCACGCCACCATCAGCGGCGTGGCGCACCTCGCGGAACCGGACGAGGCCACGGCCCTGGCCACCGCGCGCACGCTGCTGGGCTTCCTGCCGCAGAACAACCTGGGTGACGCGCCCCTGCGGCCGACGGACGATCCCTCCTCGCGGTCCGACGCAGCGCTCGACACGATCGTGCCGGACGATCCGACCCAGCCCTACGACATGCACCAGGTCATCACGCGTCTCGTCGACGATGGCGAGTTCGTGGAACTGCAACCTGGCTTCGCCGGCAACATCCTCATCGGGTTCGCGCATGTCGGCGGCCGCAGCGTCGGCGTGGTGGCGCAGCAGCCCGCGGTGCTCGCCGGCGCGCTCGACATCGATGCCTCGGACAAGGCGGCCCGCTTCGTGCGCATGTGCGACGCCTTCAACGTCCCGCTGCTGACCCTGGAGGACGTACCCGGTTTCCTGCCCGGCGTCCGGCAGGAGCACGGCGGCATCATCCGCCACGGCGCCAAGCTGCTGTACGCCTACTGCGAGGCGACCGTGCCCAAGGTCACCGTCATCACCCGCAAGGCCTACGGCGGCGCCTACGACGTCATGAGCAGCAAGCACATCCGCGGCGACATCAACCTGGCCTGGCCGACGGCCCAGATCGCGGTCATGGGCGCCGAGGGTGCCGTCAACATCCTGCACCGCACAGAGCTGGCGGCGAGCGACGATCCGGCGGCGCTGCGCGCGCAGCTCACCGCCGACTACGAAGCCCGCCACGCCAACCCGTGGATCGCCGCCTCGCGGGGCTACGTCGATGACGTCATCGAACCGTCGTCGACCCGGCCGCGCATCGTCGCGGCGTTCGACCTGCTGGCGACCAAGCGCGACCGCAACCCACCGCGCAAGCACGGCAACATCCCGCTCTGACGGCGCCGAGGTCCATGGCGGCTGCGTCGCGCCGAGCCATGGCCGAGGTGTCTTTGCGCAAAGACACCTGTCGCGGACCGTCAGCCGGCGGTGCGCTCCAGCGCGACCCGCTGCAGGCCGATGATGGTGAGTGCGTCGGTGATCTCGCCCTGCTCGATCATCTGCAGCGCTTCACTCAGCACGACCCAGCGCTGGTCCAGCTCCTCGGTCGGGTCGGGCGCCGCGTCACCGGGGACCAAGCCCGTGGCGACGTACAGGACGCCGGCCTCGTCCATCAGCGAATTCGACGTGTGGAGGATCGCCAGCTCCCGCCACATCGTGGCCCGGTAGCCGGTCTCTTCGGCCAGTTCGCGCTGGGCGCCGAGCAGCGGGGCCTCGTCGCGCGGCGCGCCGCCCTCGGGGATCTCCCACGAGTAGCGGTCCAGCGTGTAGCGGTACTGGCCCACCAGCAGGATCCGGCCGGTGTCGTCCACGGCGACGACGCCCACGGCCAGGTTGCGCGGATGGACGACCCCGTAGATGCCCGGCTGCCCGTCAGGGCGCGTCACCTCGTCGTGCCACACGACGAGCCATTCGTTCTCGTAGGCGATGGTGCGGCGACGGCGGACCCATGGTCCATGGCGGGAGGGGAAGGTCGGGTCGTCCATCGGTCTCCCTATCGTAGGCTGGTTAGACTGCCCACGCGGCCGACCGGTCGCGGGATGGAGGGACGATGCCGCGCACCTCGGCCAAGGCGGGTCGCTTCACCGAATCGGTGATCCGCGACATGACGCGCCTGGCGCTCCGTCACGGGGCGGTCAACCTGGCCCAGGGCTTCCCCGACTTCGCCTGCCCCGCGGAGCTCAAGGCGGCTGCCATCGCCGCCATCGAGGGCGACCTCAACCAGTACGCCATCACCTGGGGTGCGCCGGCCTTCCGATCCGCCATCGCGGCCAAGACGAGCCACTGGTACCCGGCCTGGGCGGTGGACCCCGACACCGAGGTGACCGTCACCTGCGGCGCGACGGAAGGCATGATCGCCTCCATGCTGGCCCTGCTCGACCCCGGCGACGAGGTCGTCGTGTTCGAGCCGTTCTACGAGAACTATGGCCCGGACGCGATCCTGTCGGGAGCGACGGCGCGGTTCGTGACCCTCCACGAGCCCGGCTGGTCGATCGACGAGGCGGAGCTCCGGGCGGCCTTCGGGCCGCGGACCCGCGGCATCGTCGTGACCTCGCCCCACAACCCGACCGGCAAGGTCTTCACGCGCGCCGAGCTCGAGCTCATCGCCGACTTGTGTCGCGAGCATGACGCGGTGGCCTTCACCGACGAGATCTACGAGCACCTGGTCTACGAGGGGGAGCACATCCCCCTGGCCACGCTGCCCGGCATGGCCGAGCGCACGGTGGCCGTCAACTCGTTGTCCAAGACGTACTCGGTCACGGGATGGCGGGTCGGCTGGGTCATCGCCGCGCCGCCCCTGACCGGGGCCATCCGCAAGGTCCACGACTTCCTGACCGTGGGGGCGGCCGCTCCGCTCCAGGCCGCCGGCGCGATCGCCCTGGCCCTGCCCGATCCCTACTACGTGGCCCTTCTGGCCGAGTACCGCGAGCGGCGGGCCATCCTGGTGGCCGCCCTCGAGGCGGCCGGCTTCGGTGTGTCCCGGCCCGCCGGGTCCTACTACGTCATGACCGACATCGGGCGCCTGGCCCGGCCCGGCGAGGACGACACCGCCTTCTGCCGCCGCCTCGTCGCCGAGCCGGGGGTGGCCGCGGTGCCCGGCTCATCCTTCTACTCGAACCCGGCGCTCGGGCACACGAGGGTGCGCTTCGCCTTCCCCAAGCAGCGCGCCACGCTCGAGGCGGCGACCGAACGGCTCGCTCGCCTGGAGGCTCGCCCGGCGTGAGCCCGAAGGCCCGGTCGGGCAGCCCAGGGTGGCCGTTCTCGCGTGTCCTCATCGCCAACCGCGGCGAGATCGCCGTCCGGCTCATCCGGGCCTGCCGGGAGCTGGGCCTCGAGAGCGTCGCCGTGTACAGCGACGCCGACGCCGACGCGCCGCATGTCCGGGCCGCCGACCAGGCCGTCCGGCTGGGCCCGGCGCCGGCGGCTGACAGCTACCTGCGGGCCGACCGCATCGTTGCGGCGGCCCAGGCCACGGGGGCGCAGGCGGTCCACCCCGGCTACGGCTTCCTGGCCGAGCAGGCCGCCTTCGCCGAGGCGTGCCTGGCCGCCGGCCTCATCTTCGTGGGTCCCGGCCCGGCGACCCTGGCCGGTCTTGGCGACAAGCTCGCCGCCCGCCGCGCGGCGCGGGATGCGGGGGTGCCGGTCGTGCCGGGCACGCTCGAGCCGGCCCGCTTCGACCGGCCGGCGGCGCGGGCCCACATGGCGGCCGTGGCGGACGACGTGGGCTGGCCGCTCCTGGTGAAGGCCGCCGCCGGGGGCGGCGGGCGGGGCATGCGGCGCGTGGACCACCGGGCCGAGCTGCAGGCGGCGATGGCCTCGGCGGCCCACGAGGCCGAGGCGGCCTTCGGGGACGGCTCGCTGTACCTGGAGCGCTTCATCCAGGACGGGCGGCACATCGAGGTCCAGCTGCTCGGCGACGCCCATGGGACGGTGGTGGCCCTCGGCGAGCGCGACTGCTCGGCTCAGCGGCGACACCAGAAGCTGCTCGAGGAAGCGCCCGCCCCCGGCTTGAGCCCCGCGGATCGCAAGCACCTGGGGGAGCTCGCCGTGCGGGTGGCGCGGGCGGTCGGCCTCCAGGGCGCGGCGACCTGCGAGTTCCTGCGCGGCCCGGACGGCGCGGTCTGGTTCCTGGAGGTCAACGTCCGCCTCCAGGTGGAGCACGGCGTGACCGAGCTGGTGACCGGCCTCGACCTCGTCCACGAGCAGTTCCGCATCGCGGCCGGCGAGCCGCTCTCCCGTCGCGTACTGGCGGCCGCGGCACGGGTGGCCTCGCCCGACCGGCATGCCATCGAGATGCGCCTCTCGGCGGAGGATCCGGCCGCCGACTTCGCTCCCCAGCCGGGCCGCGTCACCCACTGGCGCGAGCCGGCCGGCCCGGGCGTGCGGGTCGATGGCTGGGTGGGGGAGGGCACCCTCGTCTCGGAGGCCTACGACCCCCTCCTGGCCAAGGTGCTGGTGGTCGCGGAGGATCGACCGGCGGCCCTGGCGCGGGCGGCCCGGGCCCTCGACGAGACCGAGATCGGGGGCCTCCAGACGACCCTGCCGTTCCACCGCTGGCTGGTCCGCGAGCCCGCCTTCCGGGCCGGCGGCATCAGCACCGAGTTCGTGGCCCACGCGTGGGACGGCGCCGTCCAGCGGGAAGCGGCCACGACCGTGGCCCTCCTCGCGGCGCTGGCGGCGGAGGGGCCGCTGGCCGCGCCCGATGGGTCGCTCCAAGCCGCCCCCGCGGCACCGGCACCGGGGACCACCGCGTGGGCCGCGGTGGGTCGCCGCGAGGCCGTCGAGGGCTGGCCGCGATGACGGCCACGGACGGCCAGCGGTCGCGCCGGGCGATGATCACCGACGCCGGCACGGCCCTGGAGCGGGTCCAGGACGCGGCGGCTGGTGAGCTCGAGGCGGCCCGCCGCAAGGTCGGGATGCCGCCTCCGGTCGTGCTCGCCGTGCCGGGCTCCGCCGCGGAGCGTGCCGCAGGCCAGGTCCGCCGGGAGGTCGTGGCCGGCGGCTGGCGCTTCGAGGTGACCGTGGAGGACGCCGCGCGCGCGGCCCTGCGCGAGCGGGCCGGCCGGGTCGGAGGCGACGTCGCCGGCCCGACGCGGCTGGTCGTGCGGGCCCAGATCCCCGGTCGCGTGGTCAGTGTCGGCGTGCGCGATGGCCAGTCGGTCGAGGCCGGCCAGCGGCTACTCTCCGTGGAAGCGATGAAGATGGAGAACGAGATCCGGGCCCAGCGCGCCGGCCGCGTGGAGCGGGTGACGGTCAAGGCGGGCCAGCGGGTCGAGCGTGGCGACGAGCTGGCGGTGCTGGCATGACCGCCGACGACCCCGGCCGCGAGGCCTGGCGGAACGGCCTGCGGGCCAGGGCGCTGGCCGAGCAAGCGGAGCGGCAGGCCGAGTTCCGCACCACGAGCGACCTGGTCATCGCCGACCTCTATACGCCGGCCGACACGGCGGGCCTCGACGAGGAGCGCGACCTGGGCCGCCCAGGCGGAGTACCCCTTCACGCGTGGCGTCCAGCCCACGATGTACCGCGGGCGACTCTGGACGATGCGCCAGTACGCCGGTTTCTCGACCGCGGCCGACACCAACCAGCGCTTCCGCTACCTCCTGGAGCAGGGCCAGACCGGCCTCTCGGTGGCCTTCGACCTGCCGACCCAGATGGGCTACGACTCCGACGCCGCGCCGGCCGGCGGCGAGGTCGGCCGGGTGGGCGTGCCCATCGCCTCGCTGGCCGACATGGAGACCCTCCTCGACGGGCTGCCCCTGGCCGACATCTCGACCTCCATGACCATCAACAGCACGGCCGCCATCCTGCTGGCCTTCTACGTCGTGGTCGCCGAGGCTCGCGGCATCCCGCGGGCGGCCCTCTCGGGCACCGTCCAGAACGACATCCTCAAGGAGTACGTCGCGCGCGGGACCTATATCTACCCGCCCCAGGCGTCGATGCGCCTGGTCACCGACATCTTCGAGTTCTGCAGCCGCGAGATGCCGCGCTGGAACACCATCTCGATCTCCGGGTACCACATGCGCGAGGCCGGCGCCACGGCCGCCCAGGAGCTGGCCTTCACCCTGGCCCACGCCATCGGCTACGTCGAGGCGGCGGTCGCGCGGGGCCTCGACGTGGACCGCTTCGCCGGACGTCTCAGCTTCTTCTTCGCCGCCTGGAGCGAGCTCTTCGAGGAGGTCGCCAAGTTCCGCGCCGCGCGGCGCATGTGGGCCCGCCTCATGCGCGAGCGGTTCGGGGCCCGCCAGGAGAAGTCGTGGATGTGCCGCTTCCACGTCCAGACGGCCGGTTCCAGCCTGACCGCCGTGTCGGTCGACAACAACGTCGTGCGGACGACCGTCCAGGCGCTCTCCGCGGTGCTCGGCGGGGCCCAGAGCCTCCACACCAACTCGCGCGACGAGGCGCTGGCGCTGCCGACCGAGGAGGCCGCCCGGCTGGCCCTGCGCACGCAGCAGATCCTGGCCTACGAGTCGGGCGTGACCGAGACGCCCGACCCCCTCGCCGGCAGCTACTACGTGGAGACGCTGACGGACCAGCTGGAGGCGGCCGCGACGGCCCTCCTGGCGGAGATCGACGCGCTCGGCGGCCCGCTGGCGGCGGTCGAGACGGGCTTCCAGCAGCGCCAGATCCAGGAATCGGCCTACCGCTACCAGCGCGAGGTGGAGTCCCAGGCGCGGGTAGTGGTCGGGGTCAACCGTTTCGTCGACGAGGCGACCCACGCCCCGCCGCTGCAGCGCATCGACCCCGCCGCCGAACGAGACCAGGTGGCCCGCCTGCGGCAGGTGCGGGCGGAGCGTGACGGCGCCGCCTGGTCGGCCGCTCTCGCCGCGCTCGCCGCGGCGGCGCGCGGCACGGCCAACCTGCTCCCGCCGATCATCGAAGCGGTGCGGGCGCAGGCGACGCTGGGGGAGATCAGCGACACCCTGCGGACCGCCTGGGGCGAGCATCGCGAGCTGATCACCGTCTAGGTGGCGGGCCGGTCCCTGACCGGGGGTCCCGGTGCCACCGGTACCTGTGGCGCATAGTCAACACGGGACCTTCGCCATACGGTTCCGGAGCCGATGGCTCGAGCCCGCCGCGATCCCAGTCCGCCTCCTGTCGAGCGCCCCGAGGTGGTGCGTTCGCGACCGACCGCGCCCGCCGCTGCCCCGCCCCCTCGACGCCTCGCAGCGGACGATGTGGCGCTGCTCGACGACCTCTTCGGCTACGCCCGCCGGCGGGTCGCGGACCGCGCCAGGGCGGAGGATCTGACGGTCGCCGCGCTCCTCGCCGCGGGTTGCGGCACGGTCCAGCGGGTCGACCGGGCCGGGGCCTTCCGGGTGCTCGCGCGAGCCATCGCGGAGCTGCCCGACGGCCTGGCCGACGAGCCCGATGGGCCGGCCATGGCCCTCTTCGCACAGGCCCTGGAGCCCGGCCTGCTGGACGGCTTCCAGCGCCTCGACCTGGAGCGGCGGCGCGTCCTGACGCTGCACTACCTGGACCGGCTCGCGCCGGCCGAGATGGCGGCCGTGCTGGGCACGCGGGCGGTGGCCGTCCAGTCGCGCCTCGCCGCGTCCCTGCGGGCCCTCGAGCGACCGGCCCAGGCGAGCGGACGTGGCGGGTCACGACGCCCCGACACGACCGACGAGGCCATCAGTGCCGCCTGAGCCGAGCCGCGCCGTGGAGCCCGACGACCTGCCCGAGCTGACCGGCCCCGCCGACCTCGAGGCCCGCCTGGCCGAAGCCGGCGCGCGCGCGAGGGCCACGCGCGCCGTCGGCGGCACCCTGTCGCCCCGGGCGGCCCGCGACCTGCGGGCGCGCCTCCTCGCCGCCGCGTCGGTCGACCCGGCGACGCAGGGACCAGCGACCCCGCCGCACGCCGAGCCCGAGCCCGCGGCGCCGGATGTCGTCCCCACTCCCGCGAGTGGTGCCCGCCGGGCCGCCATCCGCGTCGAGCGACGTCGCTGGGCGCGCGAGGCCGAGCCGGCCCCCGAGATGGCGCCGGCGCCTCTCGCCGGCCCCGTCCCCGTCACGACCGTCGCGTCGCGGCCGCGCACGAGCCGCCCTCGCGTCTGGCGGACGCTCGTCCGCCTGGTGGCGCTGCTGGTGGTCGTGGCCATCCTCGTCGGCGCGACCGCGTACGCCTCGACTCGCCTGTTGCCGCCGGACACCCTGGCGGCGACCGTCGTGCAGGCGTCGGGCGCCACCGCGACCCGGCTGGGCGAGCCGATCGTGCTCGCGGCGGGCACGGCCCTGCAGGCCGGCGACACGGTGACCGTGTCGTCGCAGGGTTCCGCCGTCCTGGGCCTCGGCGACAGTCGGGTCCGCCTCGCCGCCGGTTCGGCGGTGCACCTGGACCGCGTCGACGCCGCCGGCGTGACCGTGGCGCAGCTCGCCGGGCGCGCCTACTACCGCGACGTCCCCGCGGCCCACGCGCCGTTCGTCGTCACGACCGGCCCGGTGACCTGGACGGCGGCCGGCACGGCCTTCGACACCGACCGTGAGCCGGTCGCCGCCGGCCAGGGCTCCGGGCAGGAACGAGTCACGCTCCTGGCCATCCAGGACGGCGTGACCGCCTCCGGCCCGGGCTTCGACACATCCGTGCCGCAGGGCGACAGGGCGGTCGTCTACATCGGCGCCGCCACCCCGACGATCGCGCCCGCGCTCGACGCGGTTCCCGCCTCGGCGCTCGCCGATCCATGGCTCCAGGCCAACGGCGCGGCCGACCTCGCGGCCGGGTTCCCGCCGGGCATCCTGGACGGCCACCTGGTGGCGCTCGCCTCACCCACCGCCAGCCCGAGCCCGACGCCCTTCGTGACGCCGTCCCCGGAGCCCACCGAGACGCCATCGCCGAGCGCTCTCGAGACGCCGACGCTGGCCCCGACACCGGTCCCGACGCCCCGCGTCACGCCCGGCCCGACCCCTACGCCCACGCCGGGCATCGGGGCGCTGGAACTCAACGCCGCCACCTGCCCGGGTGGCGTCGTGCTCGACTGGTCGACCTATGCCGGCACGGGCGCCTTCAAACGCTACGTAACCCTCCGCGAGTTCGGCGTGGCGCCGCCGGTCGCCTACCCGCCTTCCGGCGGATCGATCGCGCAGGTCGTGGGCACGACCAGCCGGGCCGCCTCCTCGGGATTCGACACTACCGGGGCGGGCAGTGCCTTCTGGTACCGCACGCTGGCTCTGTCCAAGGACAAGGTGCTCGCGGCGAGTCCAGCTCGTTACGCCGGAGGCGGCCTCGGCGTCGCCAACATCGGGGACTTCAGCGCCGTCGCTTCTGCCTCGGGCGGAACCGACTTCTCGTGGACGCCATTCAGCGGGTGGTCCAGCGCGTGCTTCACCGAGTACCTCATCGTCACGACCGGGTGGAGCTACCCGCTCTTCGGCATGGGCACCTACGGCGCCGACGCCCTGCCCATCACCTGCACCGGTGGCAGTCAGCGCTTTGAGATCCAGGTGATCCGCCAGACGTCGCTCGGCCAGCTCCTCGTCGCCCAGAGCGCTCCGACGAGCTGCACACCCTGAACATCGCCCGACGACGATCCGCCTTGCTGCGGGCGATCCCGTCTGCCAGAGTGGGCGGGTGAGCGGCATGCCATCGGGCGCCAGATCGTTCGCCAACGAGCACCGGCTCGGGCGGGTCCACCACGTGGCGCTCGTCGTGCGCGACCTGCAGGCCTCACTGGGCTTCTACCGCGACATCCTGGCCCTGCCGGTCGAGACGATCCTGCCCATCCCCGGTGACGGCGTCACGATCGCCTTCCTGCCGGTCGGCGAAAGCAAGGTCGAGCTGGTCCAGCCGACCGACGAGACGACCGGGGTGGCCCGCTTCCTGGCCTCGCGCGGCGAGGGCTTCCACCATGTCTGCTTCGAGGTCCCCGATCTGGCCGGGACGCTCGACCGCCTGATGGTCGACGGCGTCGAGGTGATCGACTCCGCCCCGCGGCGCGGCGCGGAGGGCCCGGTGGCCTTCCTGCACCCGCGGAGCTGCTTCGGCGTGCTCGTCGAGCTCATCGAGGCGCCGGGCGGCCCGGCGTGGCGGTCCCTGGGCTACTGACTGCCCGTCAGGCAGGCCGGATGCCGGCCTCCATGAGCAGCTGCGGGATGCGGGTGGGGGAGTCGGCCACGCGGATGCCCGCCGCCTCGAGGGCGGCCACCTTGCCCGCGGCGGTGCCCGCCCCGCCACTGATGATCGCCCCGGCGTGGCCCATGCGCCGACCGGGCGGCGCGGTGCGGCCGGCGATGAAGGCGGCCATGGGCTTGTGGCGGAGGTGCTCCGCGGCGAACGCGGCGGCGCGCTCCTCGGCGTCCCCCCCGATCTCGCCGATGAGGACGACGGCGTCGGTCGCCGGGTCGTCGCGGAAGCGGGTCAGGATGTCCACGAAGTCGGTGCCCACGATCGGGTCGCCGCCGATGCCGACGCACGTCGACTGGCCGATGGACGCATCCGTGAGGGCCTGCACGACCTCGTAGGTCAGGGTCCCCGAGCGGCTGACCAGGCCGACCCGGCCGGGGCGGTGGATGGTGGCCGGGATGATGCCCACCTTGGCCTCGCCGACGCTGGTCGCGCCGGGGCAGTTGGGCCCGATCAGGGTGGCCCCCGCGGCGCGCACGATGGGCATGACCTTGAGCATGTCGAGGGCCGGGATGCGCTCGGTGATGCAGATGATGGTGCCGATGCCCGCGTCGACCGCCTCCAGGATCGCGTCGGGAGCACCCGGCGCGGGGACGAAGATGAGGCTGGTATCGGCGCCGGTCTCGGCCACCGCCTGGGCCACCGTGTCGAAGACCGGCACGCGGTCATCCAGGACGCGCTGGCCACCCTTGCCCGGCGTCATGCCGGCCACGATGGCCGTGCCGTAGGCGAGGCACTGCGCGGCGTGGAAGCCGCCCTCGCGGCCCGTGATGCCGTGCACGACCACGCGGCTGTGGCGATCGACCAGGATGCTCATGGGGCGGTGCCGCGTGCCGCGGCGACGGCCTTCTGGGCCGCCTCATCAAGGCTGGCCGCGGTCTGGAAGGCGGCCGCCTCCAGGATCGCCGCCGCCTCGGCGGCGTTCGTGCCGACGATGCGCACGATCATGGGCACCTCGCGGTGCTGCTGCGAACGGGCCTCCACGAGGCCGCGGGCGACCTCGTCGCCACGGGTGATGCCGCCGAAGATGTTGACCAGGATGGCGCGCACCCCGGGGTCGTCCAGGATGAGGCGCATGGCGGCAGCGACCTGATCGGACCGTGCCCCGCCGCCGATGTCGAGGAAGTTGGCGGGGGCGCCGCCGTACAGCTTGACGAGGTCCATCGTCGTCATCGCCAGCCCCGCCCCGTTGACGATGCAGCCGATATCGCCGTCGAGCTTGATGAAGCTGATGCCCTCGGCCCGCGCCTGGGCGTCGGTGGGGTCCTCCTCGTCGAGGTCGCGCATGGCCTCCAGCCCCGGGTGGCGCACCAGGGCCGAGTCGTCCAGGGTGACCTTGGCATCCAGGCACTCGAGCGTCTCGAGCGACTCGCCGGCCGGTCCCGTCGTGCGCACCAGCCCCAGCGGGTTGACCTCCACGAGGTCGGCGTCGTTGGCCAGCAGGCAGGCGACGAGGCCCTGGGCGACGGCCACCGCGGCGCGCAGGTGGGGGCCGCCCAGGCCCAGCCCGAAGGCGAGCTGGCGGGCCTGGAAGTCGAGCAGCCCCAGGTGCGGGTGGGCGTACACCCGCAGGATGGCCTCGGGCCGCTGCGCGGCGACCTCCTCGATCTCCACGCCGCCCTCGGCCGAGCCCATCACCAGCACCCGCTGCGCGGCGCGGTCCAGGGTCGCGGCAAGGTAGTACTCGTGCGCGATGTCGGCCGCCGCGGTGACCAGGACGCGGCGCACCGTGATGCCCTTGATCGACATGCCCAGGATGGCCGCGGCCGCCGCCTCCGCCTCTGCCGGCGTCCCGGCCAGCTTCACGCCGCCGGCCTTGCCGCGCCCCCCGACCAGCACCTGCGCCTTGACCACCACCCGCGCCGCGCCGGCTTTGAAGGCGTCCTCAGCCTGGGCACGCGCCTGGGCCGCGGACGTCGCCACCTGCCAGGGTGGGACGGGCAGCCCGGCAGCCTGGAGCAGCGCCTTGGCGTGGTACTCCTGCAGCTTCATGGGGCCCAGCCAGCATACCCGGGCCGGAGCGGGGGCGTTCGCGCTAGGATGGAAGGCCGTCCCGCGGGAGCCACCCGCCGCGCGCATATCCGGAGGTCGAGGGTTGCTGCTCCGCTACCGCGGTCGTGAGGGGATGCTCGCGTGGGCGTTCCACCGCATCAGCGGGCTGGCGATCTGGCTCTTCGTGGTCGTCCACGTCATCGACATCTACCTTGCCGGTGACGACCCCAAGGCCTACGACACGATCCTCCAGGTGTACGCCAGCGCCCCCGGGCGCATCGGCGAAGTCCTCCTCGGCGCGGCGCTGCTGTACCACGCCCTCAACGGCCTGCGCATCGTGATCATGGACTTCTGGCCGCGCATGACCCACTACCACCGGCAGATGTGGTGGGGCTCGTGGATCATCTTCGTCGGGCTCGGCCTGCCGGCGGCCTTCATCATCCTCAAGCCCATCTTCGTGTCGTGATGAGGCACCCTCGATGAGCCAGCGGATCAACCGGCCGCGGCCCCAGGGCGGGGGCCTGGAGCTGGCCTCGTGGTACCTCGTCCGCCTCTCGGGCCTTGGCCTGTTCGTGCTGGCGCTGGCCCACTTCAGCATCCTCCACTTCCTGTTCGACCCATCGCAGGAGACGTCCAGCTTCATCTTCGGCCAGCGCTGGAACGACCTCGTGTGGCGCGTCCTGGACTGGTCGCTCCTGATGCTGGTCATCCTGCACAGCTTCCTCGGCGTGCGGACGGTGGTCGGCGACTACGTCAAGGGCGGCGCCCGGACAGCCCTCATGTCGGGCCTCTACCTCCTCGCCCTGCTGCTCTTCGTGCTCGGCACCATCGTGGTCGTGGGGCTGCCGGCGCAGGTCCTCGCGCTCTGATGACGGAGCTCGTCAGCAGGCCACGCAGCGCCGTCGAGCACGTCTACGAGGCCCTCATCGTGGGGGCCGGCGGGGCTGGCCTGTGGGCCGCCCTGGAGCTGGCCCGCGCGGGCGTCCGCACGGCCGTCCTGACCAAGCTCTACCCGACCCGTTCCCACACCGGCGCTGCCCAGGGTGGGGTGTGCGCAGCCCTGGGCAACCAGGAAGAGGACCACTGGGAATGGCACATGTACGACACCGTCAAGGGCGGCGACTACCTGACCGACCAGGACGCCGCCGAGGTGCTGGCCCAGGAGGCCATCGAGCGGGTCATCGAGCTCGAGCACATGGGCCTGCCGTTCAACCGGACCCCCGACGGGCGCATCGACCAACGGCGCTTCGGCGGCCACACCCGCAACTTCGGCGAGGGGCCGGTGCGCCGCGCGTGCTACGCCGCCGATCGCACCGGCCACATGATCCTGCAGACGCTCTATCAGCAGTGCCTCAAGGCCGGGGTGCTGTTCTTCGACGAGTACCACGTGGTGCAGCTGCTCGGCACTCCGCAGACGGGCGCCCAGGGCGTGGTCGCCTACCGGCTGGCCGACGGTGAGCTGCAGGTCTTCCGGGCGGCCGCGGTGCTCCTGGCCACGGGCGGCTTCGGGCGGATGTTCCGCGTCACCTCCAATGCCCACACCCTGACCGGCGATGGGGTCGCGCTGGCGTACCGCGCGGGCGTGCCGCTGGAGGACATGGAGTTCTACCAGTTCCACCCGACCGGCATCGTGGGCCTGGGCATCCTCCTCTCCGAGGCGGCCCGAGGGGAGGGGGCGTACCTGCTCAACGACACGGGCGAGCGGTTCATGCAGACCTACGCCCCGACGCTCATGGAGCTGGCCCCGCGCGACATGGTCAGCCGCGCCATCATGCTGGAGATCCGGGCCGGCCGGGGGATCGGCGGCAAGGACTACGTCTACCTCGACGTGCGCCACCTGGGCCGCAAGGTCATCGAGGAGAAGCTGCCCGACATCACCGACTTCGCCCGTATCTACCAGGGCGTCGAGCCGCTCACCGAGCCTGTGCCCATCCAGCCCACCGCCCACTACGCCATGGGCGGCATCCCCACCGACATCCACGGGCGGGTGGTGATCGATCCGGCCAACACCGTCATGCCCGGCCTCTATGCGGCCGGCGAATGCGCCTGCGTCAGCGTCCACGGCGCGAACCGGCTGGGCACCAACTCGCTGGTCGACCTGCTCGTCTTCGGCCAGCGCGCCGGGCGGGCCATGGCCGATGACGTCCGTGGCGCCGTGGTGCCCGAGGCGCCGGCGGGGGGCCACGAGCCGGTCGCGGCGGAGCTGGCGGCCCTGCGCGGCCGTCACGAGGGGGAGAACCCGGCCCACATCCGCCGCGAGCTGGCCGCGGCGATGATGGACGACTGTGGCGTCTTCCGCACCGACGAGGGCCTGCGCAAGTTGACCATCAAGGTCCGCCAGCTCAAGGAGCGCTTCGCCACGGCGCGCGTCCAGGACCGCGGCCTGGTCTTCAACACCGACCTGCTGGAGGCGTGGGAGGTGGGCTACCTGCTCGACTGCGCGGAGGCGACGGTCCATTCGGCGATCGCCCGCACCGAGAGCCGGGGCGCCCATTTCCGCGAGGACCATCCCGCTCGGGACGACGTCGAATGGCTCAAGCACACCCTCGCGACGCGCGCCGATGGCGGTCCGCGGCTGGCCTACAAGCCGGTATCCATCACGCGCTTCCAGCCCAAGCCCCGCACCTACTGAAGGCCGAGGCACCGATGCAGGTCGACGTCCGCATCCTCCGCTACGACCCCGAGCGGGACGCGAAACCCCACTGGGAGGCCTACCAGGTGGAGGCCGAGCCGATGGCCCGGCCGCTCGACCTGCTCCACACCATCAAGTGGGAGCAGGACGGCAGCCTGACCTTCCGGCGATCATGCGCCCATGGCGTGTGCGGATCGGACGCCATGCTCATCAACGGGCGCAACCGGCTGGCCTGCAAGATCCGCGTCGACCAGCTGGGCCGCAGGATCAGCATCGCCCCGCTGCCCGGCCTGCCCGTGGTCAAGGACCTCGTGGTGGACATGGACGGCTTCTTCGCCAAGCTGCGCAGCGTCGAGCCGTACCTCATCGCGGAGGGCCCGCCGCCGGCGCGTGAGCGGCGCCAGTCGCCGGAGCAGCGCGCCCGCTACGACGACACGACCAAGTGCATCCTGTGCGCGGCCTGCACCAGTTCGTGCCCCTCGTTCTGGGCCCAACCCGGCTACGTGGGCCCGGCCGCCATCGTCAACGCCCACCGCTTCATCTTCGACTCGCGCGACGAGGCCGCGGAGGAGCGCCTGGAGATCCTGGCCGACAAGGACGGCGTCTGGCGCTGCCGCACGATCTTCAACTGCACCGACGCCTGCCCGCGCGGCATCAACGTGACGCAGGCCATCCTGGAGGTCTCGGCGGCCATCGTCGAGCGGCACGCCTGAGTACCACCGCCGGCGCCGCGCCGCGGCCCGTGCGCCTGGTCATCCGCACGGACGGGGCGGCCCGCGGCAACCCGGGCCCGGCCTCCTGCGGGGCGGTCCTCATCGACGGCGCGCGGCCGGATGCGGTCCACCCCGACGCGCCGCCGTTGATCGTCATCGCGCGGGCCCTGGGGGTGCGCACCAACAACGTCGCCGAGTACGTCGGCGTGGTCCTCGCCCTGCGGGCAGCGCAGCGCCTGGGCGCCCAGGAGGTGGACCTGCGGCTCGACTCGAAGCTCATCGTCGAGCAGCTCAGCGGCCGCTGGCGGGTCAAGGACCTCAAGCTGCGCCGTCTCTACGACGAGGCCTCGAGGACACTGGCCGGCTTCCGGCGCTGGACCGTCGTGCACGAGCCGCGGGTCCGCAACCGGGCCGCCGACGCGCTGGCCAACCTGGCCCTCGACGACCCGGCGGCAGCGGCACGCCTGATGGCCGAGGTGGCCGCCCGCTCGGGCCTGGCCGCGCCGCTGGACGAGTCCGCATAGGGGCGCGTAGCATCCACCGGCCAGCGAGGCGGCCGGACGGTCGCGGGTCGCACGGGTGACCGGGCGGCGCGAGGAAAGTCCGAGCTCCACGACGCAGGGTAGCGGGTAACACCCGTCCGCCGCGAGGCGAGGACCAGTGCCACAGAGACGAGCCGCCGTCGCGGCGTGAGCCGGGACGGCGGGTGAAACGGGCAAACTCTACCCGGAGCAAGGCCAAATAGGAGGGCGCAACCGTGGCTTCGGCCACGGGGAAGGGCGGCGTCGCCCGGCCCTCGGGTCGGCCGCTGAAGGCGGCGGGCAACCGCCGACCGTAGATGGATGACCGTCCAGGCGGCGCAAGCCGCTGGACAGAACTCGGCTTACAGGTCGCCTCGCTGGCGTATCCCTGGGGCCGTCAGTCCTCGTCGGGCCGGAAGATGTGGCCCGCCGTGCAGGCGTCGCAGATCGGCCGTGCCGACTCGAGGTCGCCGAGCGGCAGCGAGACGGTGCGATCGGGGTACAGGCATTCGACGTCGTAGACCGGCCGCGGCCCTCGCTCGACGGCGATGAGGCGGCGGTACGTGCAGCGACGGAGGTGCCGCTCGGGACCCGCGTCCGCGACGGCCTCTGGCGGATGCAGCAGCTTGAGGAGCGCCATGGCCCGGCGAGCCTAGCATCGGCCCCGGGCGGTGAGCAAGCGCACCATAAGTACACCGGGCATGAGAGGAAGTACGCCTGCTAGACTCGGCCGACGACGACGTCCATGGAGCGACGGTGACCATCCCAGCTCCCGTGCCCTCGCCGAGCGGGGCAGCAGCCCGGCTCGCGCGTGCCCTCACCGACCTCCCCGGCCGGTCCCCCGACCCCCACGTCTGCCCCTTCCTGCGCCTCGCGACGGGGGAGGGCATGGCCGCCCCGGGCGGCACGGTCGACGACGGTCACCGCTGCGTCGCGGGCGCCGCGCCGTACGTCCCGTCGCCCCTGCAGCAGCAGCTCGTCTGTCTCACGACGGGCCACGCCGCGTGTCCGCGGTACACGAAAGGCATCCCCGCGGTGGCGGCCGCGGCCGGGCAGGGCGCGGTGCGGGCAGGGCTGCCGGCCTCGATCAGGCTCGCCGCGCTGGCGGTCGTCGTGATCTTCGTCGGCGCGCTGGCCTTCGGCCTCCTGCGGGGGACCGGCGGCAACCCGCTGCCCACCCCGACCAAGATCGCCCTGGCCTCCGCCACGCCGACACCCGCCGTTTCGGTGACGCCCGCCCCGACCCCCAGCCCGACGCCCACACCGACCTTCCCGCCCAGCCCCACCCCGACGCCCAGCCCCAGCCGGCCGGCGGCGACCCCCACGCCGTCGGGGGGCGGGTCGATCGCCAGTCGGTGGGACGGCCTCTCCCAGTGCCCCAACGGCCAGGCCTGCTACCTCTACACGGTGAAGTCGGGCGACACCTTCATCGGCATCGCCTTCTACTTCGGCACGGACAAGGCCGGGTTGCAGGCGTTGAACCCCCAGATCACCAACCCCGCCCTGATCCACAAGGGCCAGGTCATCAAGGTGCCCCCGCCGCCCGGCTGAGGGCCGCCCGAGCCATGGCCTGGAGCCGGCCCTGACCCGGGGGGTCAGTAACGGGCAGGGACACGGCAATTCCCGCCCCCGTGGCCGGGATCCGGTGCTTTCCTGACCTGCCAGGGCAGGACCCGACCAGAAACGCGCCATCACCTCACGAACACGTCCGATACGAACCTCCCAGGTCAGGATCGCCTGACCCCGGGGGTCAGAGAAGGACGATGGCGCCACCGGCCGGATCCCGGCTGGGTGGATCACTGCCCCTTGAGCGAGGCCGTTGATTTCCCTCCGCGGCCCGGACCTCTGCCGGGTGGCCCCCTGACCGCTTTCCCATGTCGGTGGTGCAGAAACGCGTTGACGGGGGTTCGGCGCGGTGTATGATGCGGCCCACGTGGCCCAAAGTGGCGCGAAGTGGGGAATAGAGGTGAACCAGCCGCCCCAGCGGGCCGCCGCACCCCACCGAGTGGGGGCGCCCGGGTCGCGAGGAGCGGTGAAGCCACCTCGGACGGCTCTCGTGGTCCGGCTGGTCCAGCCGGTCGCGGGGAGGCCGACTGGTCCGGGCAGCGAGGTGCGAGGGACGGGTGTTCACCGGCGAGTACCGGCACACGGTCGACGCCAAGGGTCGCGTGGCGATCCCGGCGCGCTTCCGTGCACGGCTCGACGGAGGCGCCTATGTCTCGCGCTGGATCGACGGCTGCCTGGGGCTGTTCCCGCGGAGTGACTTCGAGGACCTGGCGGCGCGCGTCGCCGCCAAACCGGTCACGGACGCTGGTGCCAGGACCTTCTCGCGTTTCGTCTTCTCCGGGGCTTTCGAGGTGGACCTCGACGGCCAGGGCCGCGTCGTCGTACCGACCGGCCTGCGGGAGTGGGCGGGCCTGGAAGGCGATGCCGTGGTGGTCGGATCGCGTGACCACATCGAGCTGTGGGCCCCCGCCCGGTGGGCGGACTACAGCGCGGCGATGACCTCGCCCGATGTCCTCGCGGAACACCTCCAGGGCCTCGGCATCTAGCGCATCACACGCGTCTCCGGGATCCGGACGGATCCGTATGTCGATGGTCGGCGACCGATCGGAAGGGCACCTGCCCGTGATGGTGGAGGAAGTCATGGCGGCTCTCTCACCGCGTGCGGGCAGCTTCATCGTCGATGCGACCGTCGGCGGCGGAGGGCACGCCGTCCGGATCCTGGAGGCGTCCGCGCCTGACGGCCCGTTGCTGGGCCTCGACGCGGACCCCGCGGCGATCGCCCGGACGGCGATCCGCCTGCAGTCCTACGGCGACCGCGTGACCCTGCGGCAGGCCAACTTCGAGGCCTTGGGCACGGTCGCCCCGGCGGCCGGCTTCGAGGCCGTCGACGGCATCCTGCTGGACCTTGGCCTGAGCTCCTACCAGCTGGCCGACGAGGGCCGCGGCTTCTCCTTCCGCGCCACGGGGCCGCTCGACCTGCGTTTCGACGCGGCGACCGGGCGGCCGGCGTCGGCCCTGGTGGCCGAGGCCGACAGCGTCGAGCTGACGCGCCTGCTGCGCGAGTACGGCGAGGAGCCGTTCGCCGGACGTATCGCCCGGGCCATCGTCCGCGAGCGTGCCACCACGCCCATCAGCACGGCCGACCGGCTCGCCGCGGTCGTCACCCGGGCCGTCCCCACGCCCCGTGAGCGCCGCCGCATCCATCCCGCCACCCGCACCTTCCAGGCGCTCCGCATCGCCGTCAACCGCGAGCTGGAGGTCCTGCCGCGGGCGCTCGAGGCGACCCTTGGCCTGCTCCGGCCGGGCGGGCGGTTGGTCGTCCTCAGCTACCACTCGCTGGAGGACCGCCTCGTCAAGCGTTTCGTGACGCGCGAGCGACGGGGCTGTGTCTGTCCCCCCGAACTGCCGGTGTGCGTGTGTGGCCACCAGCCCCGCCTGCGGCCCGTCGGCCCGCAGCCGGAACGGCCCTCCGCCGCCGAGGTCGCGGCCAACCCCCGGTCGCGCAGCGCCCGGCTGCGCGTCGCCGAGCGGCTTGCCGCGTGAGCCCCACCGCGCGGGGTGGCGCCCCGTTGCCATCGCCATCGCAGGCCAACAGGAGGGTCGGATGAGCCGCCATCAGGCGAACCGCCGGCGGAACTACGGTCGCCGGCAGCACGAGATCCATGAGCGCGAGGTGCCTCCGCTCGACTGGCCGCCGGCCCCCGAGCCGGCCGAGCCCGAGTGGAGCTACGTGGAGCGCTCCCACATCGAAGGTTCGCGCCCGCTGCCGCTGGGCGACCTGATGGGCCATCCGCGGTGGCGCTGGATGGCGGGTCGCGGCTGATGGCCGTCTACCAGGCGGCCCGCCAGCAGGTCATCGCCGTCCCGCGGCGGCGGCAGGTCGTGCACCAGCGCGCCCGCCGTGGGGCGAGCCGCGTGGGCCTCATCCTGGGGGCCATCCTCGTGGCGTTCCTGCTGGGCCTGTTCTATCTCACGCAGACCATCGGGACCGCCACGGCCGGCTACGACACGGACCGCCTGACGGCGGACGGGGCCGCTCTGGACCGCGAGCTCAGCACCCAGGAGAGCCAGATCTTCTCGTTCGGCTCCGAGCAGAACGTGCTCCAGGCAGCCCAGGCGAACGGCCTCGTCGATCTCGGCGGGGGCCAGCCGCTGCGCGTGCCTGGTCGCTGATCGCGCGATGCTGGGGCGCACCGACCGCCGGCTCCGCCTCGTCATCCTGTTGCTGGCGCTCGTCGTGGGGGCGGGGGCGCTGGTGGTCCGCCAGGCCTACTGGGCCATCGTCCGCGCGCCCGAACTCGTCGACATGGCCACCCAGCAGACCCAGGCCAGCGAGACCATCGCCGTCCAGCGGGGCGGCATCTACGACCGCACTGGCAAGGTGCTCCTGGCCGGGACGGCCTACCGCGACCAGCTGGTGGCCTACCCCGATCAGCTCACGCCCACCCAGGTCGCGCACGAAGCCGACTCGCTGAGCTCCATCCTGGGCCTGGGCGACGCGGATGCCGCGAGCCTGCGCCAGAAGCTTTCCAGCGGCACGCATTACGTCGTCCTGAGCCCCGCCCTGACCACCGACCAGAGCGCCGCGGTCCGGGCCGGCATGGACGCGGGCGGGGCCGACCAGCTGACCGAGCTCGACCTGATCCCGCAGCCCTATCGCATCTACCCCGATCCCGGTGGGGCCCCCGATACCACCCTGGCCAACCAGCTGCTGGGGTTCGTGAACGCCTCCGGGCAGGGCCAGTACGGCATCGAGCAGTACTACCAGGACGAACTGGCCGGCCGGGCCGAGGTCATCGCCGGCACCCGCGACGTGAACGGCCAGCCCATGCAGGGTGCCCAGTCGGTCGTCGACGCCGGCCAGGCGGGTGCCGACCTCCAGCTGACCCTGGACGCGAGCCTCCAGCTGCAGGTGGAGAAGGAGCTGTACGCGGCCACGGTGGCCGACGGCGCTGCGTCCGCCAGCGCCGTGGTGATGGATCCCACGACCGGCGCCATCCTGGCCTGGGCCTCCGTGCCCGGCTACGACGAGAACGACTACGAGGCCGTGGCCAACACCGACGCCGGGCGCTTCGTGGACCCGGTCATCAGCACCATCTACGAGCCCGGCTCGGTGATGAAGCTGTTCGTCGCCGCGGCCGGCTACAGCAGCGGCGCCATCAAGCCGACCACCCGCTTCAACGACACGGGCACCCTGAAGGTCGCCAACGGCCGGATCTACGATGCCGATCGGAAGCCCATGGGCATGCTCGAGTTCCAGGACGGCATCGCCTACTCGCGCAACGTCATCGCTGCCCGGGCCGCCGCGACGCTCGGCAAGAGCACCGCCGCGGCATCGCGGGCGCTCTACGCCACGTGGGCGGCCCTGGGCATCGGCGCCGACACCGGCGTGGACGTCAGCGGCGAGGTGCCCGGCCTGGCCACCGACCCCTCGCACACGCCGTGGACGCCGATCGACCTGGCCAACCACAGCTTCGGCCAGGGTGTGGCCGTGACCCCACTCCAGCTGGCCACCTCGTACGCGACGATGGCCAACGGCGGGTTCCGCGTGCGGCCCCACGTCGTGGCCGCGGTGAACGGCCAGGCGGTGGCCGTGCCGACCGGGGCACCGGTCCTCTCGAGCGCCGTGTCGGCCCAGCTGCGGGCCCTCATGACCCACGTCGTGACGACCGTGCCGTACTACCACGCCGGCACCTACATCCCGGGCTACACCGTGGCGGGCAAGACCGGCACGGCCCAGATCTGGGACAGCAAGACCAACGACTGGGTGCCCAACACGTTCGACTTCAGCTTCGTGGGCTACGTCGGCACCAGCGGGCCACAGGCGATCATCGTCGTGCGTCTCGATCACGTGCAGCCGAAGGTCATCGCCCAGGGCCAGTTCCAGCTGGCCATCACGTCGTACCAGCTCTTCCGCCGCGCCGCGCAGGACACCATCACGGCCCTGGACCTGCCGCCCCAGGTCGCCGGCGCGACCAGCACGGTCGCCCCGACGGTGCCGACGCGGCAGCCCGGGATGCCCGAGGTCCCCGACGTGCCGCCACCCTCGACGCGACCGTGAGCGGCCGCGTGGGAGAATGGCGCCCGACCGTGACCGAGGCGACGCGACTCCCGCCGCCGAGCCCCGCGCGACCCGCCTTCGACGCGCCCGGCCTGGCCGCGGCCACTCGTGGCCGCCTGCTGCGCTCCGGCGGCCGGCCGATCCGCGGGGCGGCGGTCGACTCGCGGCGGATCGAGCCAGGCAACCTCTTCGTGGCCCTGCCGGGGGCGCGCACGGACGGCCACCGGTTCCTCGACGCGGCCGTCGCCGCCGGCGCCACGGCGCTGCTGGTGAGCGAGGCACCCGACGCCTCGGCGCTCGATCGGCTGGGCGACACGACGGTCGTGCTGGTCGACGACGGCGTCGCGGCGCTGGGCCATGCGGCCGCCGCCTGGCGGGCACGCTTCCACCCGCTCGTCGTCGGCGTGACCGGTTCCGTGGCCAAGACCTCGACCAAGGAGGCCGTCGCCGCCGTCCTGCGCACGACGCGCCAGGTGCTGGCCAACGAGGGCAACCAGAACAACGAGGTCGGCCTGCCGCTGACCCTGCTGCGCCTGGCCCCCGCGACCCAGGCAGCGGTCCTGGAGATGGGCATGTACGTGGAGGGCGATATCGCCCACCTGGCCGCCCTCGCCGGCCCGACCATGGGGGTCGTCACGGCCGTGCGGGGCGTGCACGTGATGCGGGCCGGCTCGCTGGCCGCCGTCGAACGCGAGAAGGGGCGGCTCGTGGAAGCCCTCCCGGCCACGGGCACGGCCGTCCTCAACGCCGACGATCCGCTGGTGGCCGCCATGCGGGCGCGCACGCCGGCGACCGTGATGAGCTACGGCTTCGCGCCCGAGGCGGACGTGGCCGCCCGTGATGTCGTCGCGCGCGGCGTCGCCGGGATGGCCTTCCGGCTGGTGGCCGCCGGCGTCGACGAGCCGGTCGAGATGCCGGCGCTGGGGCGCCACAACGTCCACAACGCCCTCGCCGCAGCGGCCGTGGGCCTGGCCGCCGGCCTGAGGCCGCGAGACATCGCGGCGGGCCTCGCCGCGCCATGGGGCGCGCCCCATCGCAGCACGCTGTTGCGGGCCGGCCCGTGGCTCGTCATCGACGACACCTACAACGCCGGGCCCGACTCGATGGCCGCCGCCCTGGACGTCCTGGCCGATCTGCCTGGCCGCCGCCGCGTGGCCGTGCTTGGCGAGATGCTCGAGTTGGGGCCCGGGGGACCGGCCGCCCACCGCGCGGTGGGGCGCCGCGCCGCCAGCACGGCCGCCCTGCTGCTGACGGTCGGCGACGGCGCCCTGGAGATCGCCGCCGGGGCCCGCGCCGCGGGCCTGCCCCCCACGGCCATCCACCACGCACCCGATGCAGCGGCCGCGACCCGCCGCCTCATGCCCCTGCTGCAGCCGGGCGACACGATCCTGGTCAAGGGCTCCCACGACGTGGCGCTCGAGGCCGTGGTGGCCGACCTCCAGGCGGCCGGCGGGCGGATGGCTCCGGCATGAACGTCCTCCTCGTCCAGGGCCTCCTGTTGGCGTTCGCCCTCGTCGTCATCCTCATGCCGCTCTACATCCGCTTCCTGCGCTACGTCGGCTTCGGCAAGCGCATCCGCGTGGACGGCCCGGGGACCCACCTCGTCAAGGAAGGCACGCCCACCATGGGCGGCCTCCTCGTCATCAGCGTCGTGGGGGCGCTGGCCCTGCTGCTCAACCTGGTCGACGCGTCGACCTTCGCGCCGCTCGCCACGATCGCCCTGGTGGGTGCCCTTGGCGCGGTCGACGACTTCCTCAACGTGCGCACCGGGGACGGCCTGCGCGGCCGCTACAAGGTGGTGTGGCAGGCCGTGGTGGCCCTCATCGCCGCCTTCAACATCCAGCGCACGTACCACATCACGGCCCTGGCGGTGCCCTTCATCGGCGCGGTCGACATCCCCGCCTGGGCCTACATCGTCTTCGCTGCCTTCGCCATCGTGGCCACCTGCAACGGCGTCAACCTGACCGACGGCCTCGACGGGCTGGCCGGCGGGACGCTCATCTTCGCCTTCGTGGCCTACCTCATCATCGCCCTGGCGAACGCCCCGCTGGCCCAGCCCAACCTGGCCGTGCTGAGCGCCCTCATCATCGGCGCGCTGCTGGGCTTCCTGTGGTTCAACGTCCACCCGGCCCAGATCTTCATGGGCGATTCGGGCTCCCTGTCGCTCGGCGCGACGCTCGCCGTCACCGCCCTGATCACCGGCCAGGTCCTGATCCTGCCGCTCATCGGCATCATCTTCGTGGCCGAGGCGGGCTCCGACATCCTGCAGGTGGGCTACTTCAAGCTGACCGGCGGGCGGCGCATCCTGCGCATGGCCCCGCTGCACCACCACTTCGAGCTGGGCGGCTGGGACGAGGAGAAGGTCACCCTCCGCTTCTGGATCGTCGGCGTGCTGGCGGCGATGCTCGGGGTGGTCTTCTTCCTGGCCACCGTGGACAAGCTGCGGTGACGGCGATGACCCTCGAGCCCTCCCTGCCCGGCCCGGCGCCCCTCGACCTGGCGCGCCTGGACCTGGACAGCTTCGCCGGCCGGCCGGTGGCCGTCCTCGGCCTGGCCCGCAGCGGTGTCGCCCTGGCCCGCTTCCTGGCCGATCGCGGGGCGCAGGTGACCGTTTACGACCAGCGCCCCCGGGCCGACCTGGAGGCGCAGGTCGGGTCGCTGGAAGGTCGCGCCGTGATCCTCCGGCTGGGCCCGGGCGTGGACCCCGCGGAGGTCCTCCGCGACCAGGCGCTCATCACCACGTCCCCGGCCGTCAGCAGCCGCTTCATCACCACCGAACCGCGCCTGCGCGCCGCCCTGGCGGCGGTGGAGGCGGCCAGACGGGTGCCCGTGGTGAGCGAGATCGACCTCTTCCTGCGCCTCTGCCCGTGCCCCACCATCGGCGTGACCGGGACCAAGGGCAAGACCACCACCAGCGCCCTGTGCGGGGCGGTCCTCGCCGCCGGCGCGGCGCCGGTCCTCGTCGGCGGCAACATCGGCACGCCGCTCGTGGAGCGCCTGCCCGACCTGACGCCCGGGCACCGCGTCGTGCTGGAGATCAGCGAGCTGCAGCTGCCGACGCTGTCCCGGGGCACGACGGTCGCCGTCTACACCCACGTCACCCAGGACCACCTCGACCGCCATGGCAGCGTGGCCGCCTACCGCGCCGTGAAACGCCGCCTGGCCGAGCTCGTCGATCCCGACGGGGCCCTGGTCCTCAACGCCGAGGACCCGGTCTCGCTGGCCTACGCCGGCCTGGGGGCGACGCCGACGGTGCTGTACCGCCGCGAGCCGCCCATGCCGGGCGGGGTCGGCATCGTCGACGACTGGATCGTCGCGGCCGGCGTGGAGACGCTGCCGGTCGCCGGCGGACGGGCCGCCGCGGCCGGCCCGCGGGGGCGGATCATGCCCGTCGACGAGATCGCCCTGCCCGGCCGCCACAACCGCAGCAACGTCCTCGCCGCGGTCGCCGTCGGCCTGCTCTTCGGCATCGCCCCGGACGGCATCCGGCGCGCCGTGGCGGACTTCGGCGGCGTCGAGCATCGCCTCGAACTGGTGGCGGAGATCGAAGGCGTGCGCTACGTCAACGACTCCCAGGCGACCCAGCCCGACGCCGTGATCGCCGGCCTGGAGAGCTTCGAGGCCCCGCTCGTCCTCATCGCCGGCGGCCGCGACAAGGGTGTCGACCTGCGCGAGATGGCCCGGGTCGCCGTTGACCGCGCGGCGGCGGTGGTCCTGATCGGCGAGAGCGCGCCGCTCCTGGCCAGCATCCTGGCGGCGGCCGGCCACCCGCACGTCACACACGCGGCCGACCTGGCCGCGGCCGTGGTCGAGGCCGACGCCACCGCCCGCCGGCTGGCGCAGGGCCGCCTGGCGACCGTACTGCTGAGCCCGGCCGCCACCAGCTTCGACCAGTTCGTGGACTACGCCGCCCGGGGCCGCGCCTTCAAGGCCGCGGTGGCCGCCATCGCCCGGGAACGCGCCTCATGACGGCCCGCCCGGCGGCCGGCCCGGCCCCGCGCCGCCACGCCCCGGTGGGCGGCCCCCGCCGCCTGCAGACGACGGCGACGCTGCCGCTCGACGGCCTGGCGCCACGCCTCACCGACCTGCTGGGGACCCTGGTGGCGCGGCCCGAGCGCGGCCGGGTGACGACCCTCCAGCGCCCGCGCCACGCGCCCGACTACGTGTTGCTGGTGGCCATCATGGCCCTCACCGCGATCGGCATCCTGATGGTCTACTCGAGCTCCGGCGTACGGGCCTACGTGAGCCAGCAGGGCGACTCCATGGCGGTGGTCGGGCCGCAGCTTCTGTGGGCCTGCCTGGGCATCGTGGCCATGGTCGTCACGATGCGCGTCGACTACCGCTGGTGGCGCATGGTCTCGCTGCCGTTCTACGCGGTCGCCCTCGGCCTCCTGGTGCTGGTGCTCGTGCCCGGCTTCGGCGTCGTGGTCGGCGGCTCGGCCCGCTGGCTGCAGATCCGTCCGCTGCCGGCCATCCATCCGGCCGAGCTGGCCAAGCTGGCGCTGGTCGTCTACCTGGCCCACTGGATGGCCAACCGCGGCCAGCGCATCGGCAGCGTCCGGAACGGCACCATCCCGTTCCTGCTGCTGGTCGCGCCGATCATCTTCCTGGTCATCAAGGAGCCCGACCTGGGCACCACCGGCGTGCTCACCCTGACCGCCTTCATCCTCTTCTGGGTCGCCGGCGCCAACCTGTGGCAGTTCGCCCTGCTGCTGCCGGCGGGCATCGCGGGCGTGGCAGTGGTGATCCTGGCCCACGCCTACCAGGCGAGCCGCATCACCACCTTCCTCGATCCGTGGAAGGATCCGCTCGGGGCGGGCTTCCATACGATCCAGGGGCTGCTCGCCCTGGGCCTCGGCGGCGTCTTCGGCGCCGGCCTGGGCCAGAGCACGCAGGCGGGCGGCGTGGTGGTGCCCAACGCCTTCAACGACTTCATCTTCGCCGTGGTGGGCGAGGAGTTCGGGCTGGTCGGCGGGGTCCTGGTGGTGGGCCTCTTCCTGATCGTGGGCTACCAGGGCCTGCGCGTCGCCCTCAATGCGCCCGACACCTTCGGCGGCTTGATGGCCACGGGGGTCACCGTCTGGCTGCTGGTGCAGGCCTTCATCAACATCGGCGTCGTCGTCAACCTGCTGCCCATCACGGGCATCACGCTGCCGTTCGTGAGCGCCGGCGGCTCGTCGCTCGTGGTGAGCTTCGCCGCCGTCGGTATCCTGCTGTCCATCTCCCGCGAGACCCAAGCTCGAGGCACCTGGAACGATGCGGATCCTGATCGCCGGCGGTGGATCCGGCGGCCACATCCATCCCGCGCTGGCGGTCGCCCGAGCCCTGCACGAGGGGCCCGCGCCCGTTGACGTGGTCTGGGTCGGCGGCCGCCGCGGGCTGGAACGCGAACTGGTGCCCGCGGCGGGCTTCCCGCTGACGCGCCTCTGGCTGCGCTCGCTGCGCTCGACCGAGCTGTCGATCCACGCCGTCCTTGACCCGATACGCCTGGGCGCCTCGCTGCCGCAGGCGCTGGCCCTGCTGACCCGCCTGCGGCCGGCCGCCATCTTCAGCACCGGCGGCTACGTCGCCCTGCCCGTCCTCGCGGCGGCCGCAACGCTGCGGATCCCGACGCTCCTCTGGGAGGGCAACCTCGTGCCCGGCCGGAGCGCCCGCGTGGCGGCCCCGCTGGCCACCGTCGTGACGTTGAGCTTCGAGGCCACGCGCCGTCGCCTTGGCGGTCGCGGCGAGGTGACGGGCACGCCCATCCGCTCGCTGGCCGGCATCGACCGCGCCGCCGCCCGCGAACGGTTCGGCGCGGCGGATGGGCAGCCGTGCCTCCTGATCTTCGGCGGCTCGCAGGCCGTGGCGCGCTTCGACGCCGCCGTGGCCGAGGCCCTGCCGGCCCTCACCGAACGGGCCGTGGTGCTCCACCTGACCGGCCAGGCGGCCTACGCCGCCGCGCTCCAGCGGCGCGAGGCGCTGCCCGCCGCCCGCCGCGACCGCTACCGCCCGTACCCCTTCCTGCGGGACGAGATGGGCCAGGCGCTCGTGGCGGCCGACCTCGTGGTCGGGCGGGCCGGCTCCTCGACCCTTGCCGAGGTGACCGCCGCCGGCCTGCCCATGGTCGTCGTGCCCTATCCCCACGCGGCCGGCCACCAGCGGGCCAATGCCCGCTTCGTGGCCGAGGCGGGCGCCGCCGAGCTGGTCGACGACGATGCCTTTGACGGCCCGGCCCTCGTGGCCGCTCTGGCCATCCTGGATGACGGCCCGCGCGTGGCCGCGATGCGGGCGGCCAGCCGGGCCCTGGGCCGCCCCGGGGCAGCGGCGGCGAACGCGGCCATCCTCCTCGCCCTGGCTCAGCATCGCCCGGTGCCCGAGGCCGCCGAGGTCGAGCGCATCGCCCGACTCGCGGCCTGAGATGATCGTGGCCGCCTCCTCCGCCGATCGTCACCTGGACGCCGCCGACGCGGCCCGCCTGGGCACGGAGATCCAGCGCCGGCTGGGCCTCAAGACGTCGCGGCAGGAGCCGCTGGCCCGCTTCACGACGATGCGCGTCGGGGGGCCCGCCGACCTCTTCGCCGAGGTCCACAACCTCTTCGAGCTGCGCGGCGCGGTCCGCTTCGCCCGCGCGCGCGACGTCCCCCTGACGCTCATCGGCCGCGGCTCGGACCTCGTCATCAGTGATGGTGGCGTGGCCGGCCTGGTGGTCGTCGACCGCGCCCAGGGGAGCCGCTTCGACGAGACGCGCCTGGTCGCCGATGCCGGCCTGCCCATGGCGCGCGCGGCCACGCTGGCCAGGGCGGCCGGCCTGTCCGGCCTCGAGTTCGGGCTGGCCATCCCGGGCACGGTCGGCGGGGCGGTGTGGGCCAACGCCGGGGCCCACGACGCCGACGTGCGGGCGTTGCTGGAGGCGGCCAGCGTCGTCGGCGCGGACGGCACCGAGACGGTCGAGTCGCCCGACTCGCTGGGCCTGGGCTACCGCGAGAGCCGCCTCAAGCACGGCACGCCGGGCCGGCCGGAGGTGGTGACGTCGGCCACCTTTCGCCTCACGGCCGCCGATCCGGCCCTCATCGACGAACGCCTCGACGAGATCCGCCACTGGCGCCAGGCCCACCAGCCGCTCGGCCTCCCGTCCGCCGGCAGCTACTTCCGCAACCCCAGCGAGGGTCCCTCGGCCGGGGCGCTCATCGACGGCCTGGGGCTCAAGGGCCGCCGTATCGGCGGGGCGGTCGTCAGCGAGAAGCACGCCAACTTCATCGTCAACGACCGCGCCGGCACGGCCACCGACGTGCGCCGCCTGGGCGACCTGGTGCGCGCGGCGGTCCTCGAGGCCACCGGCGTGGACCTCCAGCCGGAGGTCGTCTTCGTGGGCGACTGGAGCGCCGCGTGAGCCGCGCCGTGGCGGTCCTGATGGGCGGGCCGTCGGCCGAGCACGACGTGTCGCTGGTCTCCGGCCGGGCCATCGCCGCGGCGCTGGCCGGTCGCGGCCACGACGTCGCCACCTGGCTCATCACGCTGGACGGGGCGTGGTGGCGCGTGCCGCCCGAGCCCCCGGGCGCGATGCTCCCTCCCGCCGCCTACGACGACCCCGCCGCCCTCGGCGCGGAGGGCCCGTTCGACGCCGCGGCGGCCCTGGCGCGGCTGGCCGGCGAGGCGCCGCCGCCGGTGGTGTGGATCGCCCTGCACGGCCCGTTCGGTGAGGACGGGACCGTCCAGGCCCTGTGCGAGTCGGCCGGCCTCGTGTACACCGGGTCGGGCGTGTCCGCCTCGGCGCTTGGCATGGACAAGCTGCGCTTCAAGCAGCTCGCGCGCGGGCTGGAGCTGCCGGTCGTGGCCTGGCGCTCCCTCGACGCCGCGGCCTATCGCGCGGACCCCGCCGGCTCGCTGGCGCGCCTGGAAGCGTTCGCCGCGACGCTGACCGATCCGCGCCTCATCATCAAGCCCGACCGCCTTGGCTCGAGCGTGGGCATGACCATCGTGCGCCGCCCCGATGAGCCGCCCGAGCTGGAGGCGGCCCTCGACGAGGCCTTCCGCTTCGATGACCTGGTGCTCGCCGAGGCCTACCTGGCGGGCGCCCGCGAGCTGGAGGTGGGCTTGGTCGGCAACGGCCTGGCGGACCTGGCCGTCTTCGGGCCGGGCGAGGTCTTCCCCGGCCACGAGTTCTACGACTACCACGCCAAGTACGACCCCGGTGTCTCGCGCACGACCGCCACGCCGGAGTTGGACGAGCGGGTCCGCACGACGATCCGCGAGCAGGCCGCGGCGGCCTACCTGGCGGTCGGGGCGAGCGGCTTCGCGCGCGTGGACTTCCTGTTCCACGGCGGGCGCATCTACCTGTCCGAGATCAACACCATCCCCGGCTTCACGCCGATCAGCCTCTTCCCCCTGGTCTGGGCCAGCGGCGGCGGTGATTTCGCCGACCTGGCCGAGCGCATCGTGGAGCTGGCGATCGACCGCGCGGCCGGCCGGCCGCGGACCCGCCTGACGCGAGCCGATCTCCCGTGAGCCGGGGCGGGGCGGCCGCGTGAGCGGCCTGCCGGTGCGGGGCGGCGGCACACGGGTGGCGCGTCAAAGGCGTCCCGCGCGGGCGTCGGCGGCCCATCGCGCCGCCGAACGCGTCGGCGCCACGGTCGTGCTGGTGGCCGCCCTGGTGGCCCTCGCCGGCCTCACCACGAGCGGCGCCTTCAGCTTGGCGCCCGACGGTCTGGAGCTCGACGGCGCCCACTACACCGATACGGCCGCCGTGCGCCACGCGCTCGGCCTCGACGGCAGCGGGCGCGTCAACCTGCTGACCCTGCCGACCGCGTCGATGGAGGCGGCGCTGCGCGCGCTGCCGGCGGTGGATCCGGCGCGCGCCGACGGCACGACCATCGCGGTGGCCTTGCCGGACCGCCTCGTGGTCACGCTCCAGGAGCGCCAGCCGATCGTCACCTGGCAGGTCGACGGCACGCGCTTCCTCGTCGACGTCAGCGGCACCGTGTTCGCCCGGCTGGCCGCGGCCGCGCCCGACCCGGGGCTGCCCGTGGTGGACGACCAGCGCGGCGCGTCGGCCGGACTCGTCGTGGGCACCACGCTGGATCCCAGCGACCTGGCCGCGGCCCGCCAGCTGGCGGCCATCACGCCGGCCTTCCTTGGCAGCACCGCCCGCAGCCTCGCCATCGCCGTGACCGACGAGGAGGGCTTCACCCTGGACGGCGTGCCCGGCCTGTGGCACGCCGTGTTCGGCGTCTACACCATCACCCTGCGCCCGCCGACGATCATCCCCCTGCAGGCCCAGTGCCTGGCGAGCCTCCTGGAGGCCGGTCTGCACACGGTGCAGGAGCCGAGCATCGGGGTCATCCGCCTCGCTCCGACCGCCGCGCGGTGCGGGACGTACACGGTGCGGGCGGCCCATCCGGCCGCCACGCCGACGCCGTCGGCGAAGCCCTGAGATGGACGTCAAGCGGCAGGAGCCCGCCGCGCCGAACGCGCGTGGTAGCCTTCGGGGGCAGGCAGACGGAGGAGGTGGCGCGGCCGTGTGGATCCCCCTGGCGGGATTGCTCCTGGGCGTCCTGCTGGGTCTCGTCCTCCAGGTCAGCGTCAGTTTCGAACTCGCCCGCTACTCCGCCGTGGCCATCCTGGCCTCCTTCGACTCGGTCCTGGGGGCCATCCGGGCCGAGCTCGACGGCACGTTCAACGACCGCATCTTCCTGTCCGGCTTCATCGTCAACGCGCTGGTGGCAGTGCTGCTCACCTTTCTCGGCGACCAGCTGGGCCTGGACCTGTACCTCGTGGCCCTGATCGCCTTCGGACTGCGTATCTTCAACAACGTGGCGCTCATCCGGCGCCACTTCCTGTAGACCGCGCCGCGCGCGTTAGAAGAGGACTGCCCCACGGTGGAGAGAGAAGCGGTGCTGGTCGCCATCGACGTCGGCACGAGCAAGGTCGTCGTGCTCATCGGTGAGCGCACGGCCGACGGCGGCCTGAACATCCTGGGCAAGGGCGCGCCGGCCTCGTCGGGCCTCAAGAAGGGCGTCGTCATCAACATCGAGCAGACCGTCGGCTCGATCACCGCGGCCATCGAGCAGGCCGAGCGCACCTCCGGCTACAAGCTGGAGGAGGCCTGGGTGAGCGTCGGAGGCCGCGAGGTCTACTCCGAGAACACGCACGGCGCGGTGGCCGTCAGCGGGCCTCGCAAGGAGGTCGGCCACGACGACATCGTGCGCGCCATGGAGGTCGCCCGGGCGGTCAACATCCCCTCCAACCGGGAGATCCTGCACGTCCTGCCGCGCACCTTCATCGTCGACGGGCAGGAGGGCGTCCACGATCCGATCGGCATGAGCGCGGTGCGCCTGGAGATCGAGACCCACATCGTCCACGCCCCGGCGACCGCGGTGCAGAACCTGACCAAATGCGTCCACCAGGCCGGCGTGCGTATCCACGACTTCGTGGCCGCGCCGCTCGCCTCGGCCGAGGCCGTCCTCTCCGACACGGAGAAGGACCTGGGCGTGGCCGTGGCCGACATGGGCGCCGGCACGACCGGCCTGGCGCTCTTCCTGGAAGGCTCGCCCTTCCACACGGCCATCCTGCCCCTGGGCGGCAACAACGTCACCAACGACGTGGCCATCGGGCTCAAGACGAGCCTGGAGATCGCCGAGGACCTCAAGATCCGCCACGGCACCTGCAACCTGGCGGCCGTGGCGCCGGAGGAGCTGGTGACCGTGGAGACGTTCGGCGACGGCGAGGCGCGGACCGTCCAGCGGGCCGAGATCGCCAGCATCATCGATGCGCGCATGCGTGAGGTCTTCGAGCAGATCGGCGAGCAGATCGAGCGCGCCGGCCACGGCGGCATGCTGCCGGCCGGCCTGGTGCTGACCGGCGGTGCCTCGCAGCTCGCCGGCGTCGCCGAGCTGGGCCGTGAGGTCCTCCAGATGCCCGTGCGCGTCGCCACCCCGTCCGGCGTCGGCGGTCTGACCGACCACCTGCTGACGCCGGCCTTCAGCACCTCCATCGGCCTCCTGCGCTGGGCCTCGCGGGCCATCGACGAGGACCCGGCTCACCGCTACGAATCGGCCCCCGCTTACGGCGGGATCGCCCGCCTGCGGGAGTGGGTGCGCGGCCTCTTCCCTTAGGGCACAGCGCTCGAGGTCGCGGCTGGGCCTGGCACGACCGAGATGGTCGCCAGGACGGATTCCACTAGCGGATCGAACGCCTGGAACGCCTGATCGTCAGGTGCGGAGATCAGGATCCGCATCAGGCGACCATCGAGATCGCCGAATGCGATCCTGTAGCGCAGGCCAACGAGCCATGTCTCGACATCCCGCTCGCCGAACACCCCGTTGCTCCCGATGTTGCTGGGGTGGAGCCTGATGCCTGGCGGGTCGACCTGCGGGCATACGAGCTTTGGCACCACGGTGAGGTCCGCTTGCTGAGCGATAAGCGAGCCCAGGTACCGAGTGATCAGGGGCGTTACAGAGAGTGCGGGGGTCTGATGCAGCCACAGCGCGTAGTCCGCTGGGCTACCGCTCATCGGGCGCGTCGCCGTGGCGCACGCATTCGTGGGCACATCTGTTGGCCAGGCGAAGCCCAGCGAGTCATTGGGCTGATCACTACGGACGAGTGCGACAGAGATGTCCGAGCGGACGACCAGCGACCAGCCAGCCTCGAGGGCGATCCTGAGATGCGGCACTCCGTAGTCCGGCTCCACGTAGGTACCGGCAGCCAGTTCCGCATCGCCGCCGGCGTCGCGCCCGATCACGCCATGTTGAGCACCTGTCAGGCCGAACGCATACGTGACCGGGGTCACTGAGGTGGTGGATGACGCACTGGACGTTGGTGACCCGATCACGCCGATCGATCTGGCTCCCGTCCCACTCGGCCGTGGGCTCGGGCTCGGGCCGAAGGCGCCACCGAGGGCACCTACCACGACCAGGGCGACCAGGGCCACCACGGCGGCAGCTCCGGTGCCGGCCGCCACGACCCGGCGGGGATCGCCGAAACCAAGGAGGCGCGTCGTGACGCGCGGCCGCGCCAGCGGCACCGCGCCCACCCCGGCTGCTCCGGGCAGTGCTGCCGCGGCGGCGTAGATGGCGATCGGCTCCGCGATGCCCTTGAGTTGTTTGCGGCCGCGCGAGGTGAACGCCATCTCGCCGCTGGTCCTGGTCAACCCCCGCACCGTGTCGCTGACGAGGACCTCGCCGGCCCCGGCGGCGGCACACAGGCGGGCGGCAAGGTTGACGGCGGAGCCGACGTAGCCCTCGGCCGTGTCGGCCGTCTCGCCGGCGTGGACGCCGACGCCGACCCTGATCGGTCGTTCCGGGTGGTCAGTCGTGGACGCGGCTGCGGCGGCTACGAGCGCCAGCCCGCACCGCACCGCGTCGGACGCCGAGGGAAACACCACGTAGAAGCTGTCGCCCTCGGTGCGGATCTCCGCTCCGCCGAAGCGCCGCACGACTGCGCGCACCAGCCGCCGGTACGCGTCGAGCAGGACTGCGGCAGCAGGGTCACCGTGCGCCTCCACGTAGGCTGTGTAACCACGCAGGTCGGAGAACAGGAAGCCGCGCGTCAGGTGGCGCGCGATCGCGTCGGGAGCAGAGGCCGCCGACAGCGCCCGGGCCAGCTCGCCGGCGCTGTCATAGCGTTCGGCCGGGTCCTTGGCCAGCGCCTTGGCGATGACCACGTCGAGCGCCGGCGGCAGCTCCGGGCGCGCCTCGGCCAGCGACGGCGGGGGCGCCTGGACGTGGGCGTAGAGTGTCGCCATCTCGGTGTCGCGTGGGTAGGGCTGGGTGCCGGCCAGGCACTCGTACGAGACGCAGCCGAGTGAGTAGACGTCCGCGCGCGCGTCGATCGGCCGGTTCTCGACCTGCTCGGGCGCCACGTAGCCGACGCTGCCCATGAGCTGGCCCGAGCGCGTCAGCGCCTCGCTGTACTCGGCGTGCTTGGTCAGGCCGAAGTCGGACAGGTAGGCGTGGTCGGTGCCCGCCGCCGAGCCCGGCGCGACGAGGATGTTGCCGGGCTTGACGTCGCGGTGGATGAGGCCAGCGGCGTGAGCCGCGTCGAGCGCGCTGGCCACCTGGTCGATGAGGGCCACGGTGCGGGGCAGGGGCAGCGGGCCGTCGCGGGCGATGATCCCCGCCAGGTCCGGCCCCGGCACGTAGCGCATGGCGATGAAGAGCTGGCCGTCGGCCTCGCCCGCCTCGAAGATAGGCAGGATGTTCGGATGATCGAGCGAGGCGGCGAGGTGCGACTCGCGGACGAACCGCTCGCGGACGCGCGGCAGCTGGGCGGTGTCAGCGGCCAGGACCTTGAGGGCCACCTTGCGGCCGAGCCGGACGTCGTCGGCGAGGTAGACGGCCCCCATCCCGCCTCGTCCGATGAGGCGCACGATGCGGTACCCGCCGAGGACGTCACCCTCTCCGAGTGCCATCGCGGGAGTATGCATGGACCACTCGTCCATCGGAACGCGATCTGGCGCGGTGCCCGGGTGCACCGCCGCATGGGCCGCTCGGATGCGGAGGGGTGCGCAGCGGAGATACGCCGTTATACTGGCGCGACGCCCGGGACGTCCGCGCCCCAGTGCCCGCCAACGGCGGCCCGGCTCAAGATGAGCATCTGTACCGGCCAGCACCGGAGGAGACGTCGATGCCGCTGCGGTCCGATTCCGAGAATTTCGCGCTGATCCGCGTCGTCGGTATCGGCGGCGGCGGCAGCAATGCCGTCAATCGCATGATCCGTGCCGAGCTGATGGGCGTCGAGTTCATCGCCTGCAACACGGACGCGCAGGCGCTCCTCCAGTCGGACGCGCCGCACAAGATCCGCATCGGCGACAAGATCACCAAGGGCCTCGGCGCGGGCGGTGACCCGGGCATCGGCCAGCGCGCCGCAGAAGAGGACCAGGAGAAGATCTACGAGGCCCTCAAGGACTCGGACATGGTCTTCATCACGGCCGGCATGGGCGGCGGCACCGGTTCCGGCGCGGCCCCCGTCATCGCCGAGATCGCCCGCGACCTGGGTGCCCTGACCATCGGCGTCGTCACCAAGCCCTTCTCCTTCGAGGGCGCCAAGCGTCGCCTCAACGCCGAGAAGGCATCCGAGCAGCTGCGCGACAAGGTCGACACGCTCATCACGATCCCCAACGACCGGCTCAAGGACGTGGTCCAGAAGAACACCTCGATCGTCGACGCCTTCCGCGTCGTGGACGACGTGCTCCGCCAGGGCGTCCAGGGCATCAGCGACCTCATCACGGTGCCCGGCCTGATCAACCTGGACTTCGCCGACGTGCGGGCGATCATGAAGAACGCCGGCTCCGCCCTCATGGGCATCGGGCGCGCCAGCGGTGAGAACCGCGCCGTCGAGGCCGCCCAGCAGGCCATCGCCAGCCCGCTGCTGGAGATCAGCATCACCGGCGCCCAGGGCGTCCTGTTCAACGTCACGGGCGGGCCCAACCTGGGCCTCTTCGAGGTCAACGAGGCGGCCGAGATCATCCGCGCCACCACGGACCCAGAGGCCAACATCATCTTCGGCACGGTCATCGACGAGCGCATGGGCGACGACGTGATGATCACGGTCATCGCCACCGGCTTCGACGCCAGCCGCCGCCGCGACATCGGGCGGCTCGAGAGCCCGCACGAGGTCGCCTCCGGCCTGCGCGCCGGGCGTGACAACCGCGACTTCCTGGCCGCCCTCGCGGCCGATCGCCCGCTCACCACCGCCGGCACGCCGGTGATGGAGCCGGCCGAGCGGCGCGAGCGCAGCCCCGAGCGCACCGAGCGCCAGGAGCGGGTCGAGGCGCCTCGCCGGCCGACCTTCGAGACCGAAGACCTGGACATCCCGGCCTTCCTGCGCCGCAACAAGTAGCCACGGGCCCGACGGTCACCACCGGCTCGTCGCCGGGATCGGGGGGTCTCCTCGCCGCCTACGCGGCCGCCCGCACGCGCGTCCTGACTCGCATCGCCGAGGCGTGCGAGCGCGTCGGCCGTGATCCCTCGGGCGTCGAGCTGGTGGCCGTGTCCAAGATGGTCCCGGCCGAGCGACTTGGCGCGGCCGTCGCGGCCGGCCTGACGACCCTGGGCGAGAACCGCGTCCAGGAGCTGGCGGCGAAGGCGGCGGTCCTGACCGGCGTGACCTGGCACCTCGTCGGCCACCTCCAGGCCAACAAGGCACGGACCGCCCTCGAGGTGGCGGCCGTCATCCAAGCGGTCGATTCAGTCGAGCTCGCCCAGCGCCTGGACCGGTTGCTGGAGGGCGAGCCGGGTCCGCCCCGGCCGGTCTACCTGCAGGTCAACGTGGACGATGATCCGGCCAAGGCCGGCTTCGAGCCGGAGGCGCTCGCCGCGGCCCTGCCTCAGATCGCGGCGCTGCCGCGACTCCGGCTGGCCGGCCTGATGACCGTCGGGCGGCTGGCCGCCACGCCGGAAGGGGCACGACCAACCTTCGTCGCGCTGCGGACGCTTTCGGAGCGCATGCGCATCGCCGAGGCGCGGCTGGGTCCGGGGCTGTCGATGGGCATGACCGACGACTTCGAGGTGGCGGTTGAGGAGGGGGCCACCATCGTCCGAGTCGGCCGCGCCATCTTCGGGGAGCGCCCGCCCGCGGCCTGAGCCGATCAGGCCTCGCTGGCCCCCGGCTCGGGAACGGAGTCCACGGCGGCAGTGGCCGGCCAGGGCCGGGCGGTCGGGTCGATCGCCCGCACGAACCGGCGGCCGTGCAGGACCAGCACCGGACCGGGCTCCTCCAGCTGGTAGGCCTGGCGCGTCACCGTACCGTCATCCTCCCGGACCTCCAGCGTGCCGTCATCGGGCACGGAGTAGTCGTGCTCGAGGCGCTGGATATCGCCCCCGTCGAGGACGATGAAGCGCAGCCAGCCGGCGGGGCTGATCTCCATGGACGCCCAGCGGTCGGCGTCGGGCTGATCCGGATCGGGGATCCAGGCGCCGGCCAGGCGATCGTCGATGCGGCGGCTCACCGGTCGGGTCGCCGCGGTCGGGATTTCGTGCGCACCTGTCTATAATCGGCCGCGCGCGACCTGTTCGTGCGGTTGCGGGGGCGATTGGCTCAGTCGGTTAGAGCGCACGGTTCACATCCGTGAGGTCACTGGTTCGAATCCAGTATCGCCCACCACTACCATGACGCTCCAGGGTGCAGGGCCTTCGGGCCCTGTCTTCGTCTTCGGCGGGACGAGGTGACATGGCGAGTCGGGAACTCACCGTTGACGAGATCATGGCCATCCTGCCCGAGACGCCCCAGCGCGTCACGACGCTCACCGCCGGCCTCACGGCGGCCCAGCTCCAGACGCCACCCGAGCCCGGCGCCTGGTCGATCAACGACGTCCTGGCGCATCTGCGCGCGTGCCATGACGTCCTTGGCGGCAACGTCCTGCGGATCCTGGCCGAGGACAACCCGACCTGGAAGGGCATGAACCCGCGGGCGTGGTTGAAGCACACCGACTACCCGACGTGGGCGTTCGCCCCGGCCTTCGAGGTCTTCCGGCGCCAGCGAGAGGCGTTGCTGGACGTCCTGGACCCACTCCCGCCGGAGGCCTGGGCGCGCACCGCGAATGTCATCGGGATGATCGGCGAGACCTACGTCCGTAGCGCCCGTTACTACGCCGACTGGATGGCCGGTCATGAGCGGGCGCATTGGGTGCACATCCGCCGCCTCGTCGCGGCGCTTGGCAGCGACGGCCAGGCCGCCGAGGCACCCCGGAGGCGGTAGCCTACGGTCGATGTCCCGCCCCGAGCCCGCCGCCCGGACCATCGCGCCCCCCGAGCGGACGATCGTCCACGCGACCGACCTCGGCGGGGTGGGCGTCCTCAAGCACGGCGACCTCTACCTCCTGACGGATCTCTTCGGCGACATCCACCCCGGGACCAGAGGGTTGGGGCTCTACCACGGCGACACGCGCGTCCTGTCCTGCGCCGAGGTGACGGTCGACGGCCTGCGGCCGGCCCTCCTGCGCGGCGACACCGCGGACAACTTCCGCAGCACGATCCAGCTCACCAACGCCGACCTGCGGCGCAATCCGGCCGACAAGATGGCCGGCGACACGGTGCTGGCCCACCAGTCGCTCGGCATCACCCGCCATCGGGTCATCGACGGCGCACTGCGCGAGCGGCTGGTCATCGCCAATTTCACGGAGCGCCAGGAACGGCTCACCATCGAGCTGTCGCTGGCGGCGGACGCGGCCGACATCTTCGAGGTGCGCGGCTACGAGCGCCAGCGGGTGGGCACGAGCCTGCCCATCCTCGTGGCGCCGACTCGCGTGGTCTTTGGTTATCGCGGGCTCGACCATGTCCTGCGGCGTACGCAGGTCGCCTTCACCCACGGCGACGTCCGGCCGGCCGCCGATGGGGCGGGCGCCGACGGGGCCGCCCTGGTCGTCCGCTGGCGCCGCACCATCGAAGCGGGCGGGTCCATCGAGCTGGCCTGGACCGTCTGGGCGGATGAGCTGCCCGACCCGGACGGCACGACGCCGCTGGCCGTGAGCTCCGGCGGACCACCGCCGGTGAAGGAGGCGGTCCCGGCCGCCGCGTATCGCAGTTGGCGCGAGGGCATGGCCGCCGTAGCCTCCGACTACGAGCCGTTCGACCGGCTCATCGGGCGGAGCGTGGCCGACCTGCGGCTGCTGCTCGACGAGGGCCCGGGCCCGGGTGAGCACTACCTGGCCGCGGGCGTGCCGTGGTTCACCACGCTCTTCGGGCGCGATGCCCTCATCGCCGCGTACGAGGCCATCGCCATGCGGCCGGCCCTCGCGGTCAGCACGCTGGAGGTCCTGGCGGCCCGGCAGGCGACGGTCGACGACCCGGCCAACGATGCGAACCCCGGCAAGATGCTGCACGAGTTGCGGACCGGCGAGATGGCCCGTACCGGCGAACTGCCCTTCGGCCGCTACTACGGCTCGGTCGATGCCACCCCGCTGTGGCTGATCCTCCTCGGCGAGACGTTCGCCTGGACCGGTGACATGGCCCTCGTGGACCGCCTGTGGCCGCACGCCCTGGCCGCCCTCGAGTGGATCGACCGCTACGGGGACCTGGACGGCGACGGGTTCGTCGAATACCAGCGCCGGGCGCCGCTCGGCCTGCTGAACCAGGGCTGGAAGGATTCGCGGGACTCGGTGCGTGATCGGGCCGGCCGGTCGGTGGAGGCACCCGTCGCCCTGGCCGAGGTGCAGGGCTACGTCCACGAAGCGAAGCTGCGCGTGGCCGACCTCGCCCGCCGGCGCGGCGAGGAGGACCTCGCCGCGCGGCTGGAGCGGGAGGCGGCCGTCCTCCGGGCCCGCTTCGACGCGGCATTCTGGGTGGAGGACCTGGGCTACTACGCGATGGCGCTCGGGCGCGATCGACCGCCCGGCCGACGCGCTCACGTCCAACATCGGCCAGGCCCTGTGGGGCGGCATCGTCGCCCCGGCGCGGGCCCGGGCGGTGGTGGACCGCCTGACGCACGAGGACAGCGACTCGGGCTGGGGCATCCGCACCTACGCCGCCGGCCAGCCCGGCTACAACCCGCTCGGCTACCACACCGGGTCGGTGTGGCCGCACGACAACGCCCTGATCGTGGCCGGCATGAAGCGCTACGGCTTCGACAGCGAGGCAGCCGACCTCGCCTCGCGCATCTTCGAGGCGGCCCGCCACTTCCCCGACGGGCGCATGCCCGAGCTGTTCTGCGGCTTCGCGCGACGGGCGGTGGACGTGCCGGTGCCCTATCCCGTGGCCTGCTCCCCGCAGGCCTGGTCGGCGGCCGCACCGCTCCTGGTCATGCGCACGATGCTGGGCATGCGCGCCAGCGCCGCCGATGGGACCCTCGAGCTGTTCCGGCCGCACCTGCCGACCTGGCTGGGCAAGCTGACGGTGACCAACCTCCGCGTCGGCCAGGCCAGCGTCGACCTCCTGTTCCACCGCTGGCGTGGCGCCACGAGCGCCGAGGTCCTGCGCAAGTCGGGTCGCCTCGAGGTGATGATCCGGGTCTAGCGAGCGGCCGCGAGGCGCAGGCGGGCGGCGTACACGGTCTCGTAGCCGTCGACCATGCGCTGCGGCGAGAAGCGGTCGAGGACGGAGGCACGGATCGCCTGGCGGTCCATCGCCGCCACGTCCGGCAGGCGCCGCACCAGCTCGTCGAGGTCGTCGCCGAGGACGCCGTCGAGGCCGTCGCGGACGATCTCGGGCAAGCCGCCCGCGCGCAGCGCGACGACCGGCGTGCCGCAGGCCAGCGACTCGATCGCCACCAGGCCGAACGGCTCCGGCCAGTCGGCGGGCATGAGCGTCGCGTAGCTCGTGGCCAGGAGCTCGTCGCGGTCCGCCCCGTTCAGTTCGCCGAGCTCCTCCACGTCGGCCCCGCGTGCCTGGGGCAGGAAGACGTCGGTGTAGTAGGCCGCCTCCTCCGGGGTCGCCGGCTCCTTGGAGGCCACGCGGAGCGGCCGCCCGACCGCCCGGGCGATCCTGACCGCGTCGGCCGGGCCCTTCTCGGAGGCCATCCTGCCGACGAAGCAGAGTGCCTCGCCTCGCTGCTCACGGAACGGCGCATCGGCGAGCGACAGGCCGTTGTGGACGACGTCCCAGGCCACCTGCGGCTGCGCCGACGCCTGGTCACGGCTGATCGCCACCAGCCCGCCCGGCGCGTCGGTCAGCAGGGCCCTGGCCCACGGCTGGTCGATCCGGCCGTGGAAGGTATTGACGACCGGCACGGCGAGGGCCCGGGCCAGGACCAGGCCCGCGAATTCGAGGTGCGCGTGGATGAGATCGAACGACGACGCCCGCCGCAGGACGGCATCCAGCGTCGCGATCGCGTAGGCGGGCCCGTCGTCCACCCGGCCAAGCGGCCGCAGGGCCCGCTCGACGGTCGGCACCAGCCGCGACGTGGCCGTCGAGTCGCCGCTGGCGAAGAGCGTCACCTCGTGGCCGCGCCGCTCCAGCTCGCGCAGCAGCTCGTCCACGATCCGCTCCGTGCCGCCGTATCCGCCGGGCGGCACGGCCTCCAGGGGCGGCGCCACCTGGGCGATGCGCAACCGCGGGAGGCGCGCGACCGCCCCTGCCTGGATCGCCTCCGGCATGACCATGTCCGACCCATCGTCCCACGAGGCGGCCGGCGACGCGTTGCGCGCCGGTCGCGCCACGTTGCAGGACCATGGCACCCCGAGCGTGGCCGTGGCGCCTCCTATGATCGAGGTGTGATCCGCTTCGAGGGTGTCGGTGTCAGCACGCGCGGGGCGGTGCTCCTGGAGGACATTCACTGGACCGTGGGGGACGGCCAGCGCTGGGTGGTGGTCGGGCCCAACGGCGCCGGCAAGACGACGCTCCTGCGCGTCGCGGCGGGCTACCTGCATCCCTCACACGGCCGCGTCGAGCTGCTCGGCGAGACCCTGGGCCGGACCGACATCCGGGCCTTGCGGCCGCGCATCGGCTACCTGAGCGCCGCGCTGCGCGGCCTCGTGCGCGACGACCTGCGGGCGCTCGACGTGGTGGCCACCGCGGCCGCGGGCGCCCTCGATCCGTTCTGGACCCGGGGCCGCGACGAGGGCCCACGAGCCGGCGCCCGCACCCTGCTCGAGCGCTTCGGGGCCGGCGAGCTCGCGGAGCGGACGATGGCCAGCCTCTCCTCCGGCGAGCAACAGCGCGTCCAGCTGGCGCGGGCGTTGCTGCCCGACCCGGACCTGCTGCTGCTCGACGAACCCTTCGCCGGCCTCGATCTGGGCGGCCGCGCGCAGCTGCTGGCGTCGCTCGGCTCGCTGGCCCGCGAGGCGCGGCCCGCGGCCGTGGTCCTGATCGTCCACCATCTCGAGGAGATCCCCTCCGGGTTCGCGCACGCGGCGGTCATGGCGCGTGGGCGCGTGACCGCTCAGGGCCGGCGAGACGACGTCCTCACCGACGCCGTGCTGAGCGACGCGTACGGCCTGCCGCTGCGCCTGAGCCGCGATCGCGACGGCGGCCTGCGCGCCCGGCGGGCCTGATCGACCCGGTACCAAGCGCTGCCCCGGCCGGTACGCAAAGCCGGCTGGCGGGCAGCACCGGTCATGCCATGCTCCGTCGACCACGAGAGGTGGACGCGACCATGAGCATCGGCCTCGACGGCTACACGATGAGCGGCCTCCTCCACGCGGCGTTCGACGCCGCGGGGCGGCTCAGTGACGCCCTCGAGAGCGAGACGACGCTGCGGCTCGTGAGCGGCCGGCTCGTGAGCCTCGATGCGGGTGTGGCGGAGGACGTGAGTGGCATGGCCCTCCCGGTCGACGATCTCTGCCTCGTCGTGGCCGCGCCGGAGACGGCCATCCCCGGCCACCTAGCGTGGCACGACCTCGTGCTGACGGCCGGCCCGTGGCACATCGAAGGGGCCATGCCGACGATGCCGGGCTTCGATCCGGGTCGGGCCCTGGCGCGGCCGCAGGGCCCGTTCGTGCTGCTCCGTGACGTCCGCATCGGCCTCGACGGCCAGCCTGGTGCCGAGGACACCGTGCCCTACGGCTGGGTCAATCGCTACGTCGTCGACCGGGTCGAGGCCGACATCGACCTGGGCTTCTTCTTCCCCGGCGCCGAGGGCGCGTCCAAACCCACCGCCGTGCCGGGCTCCGCCGCCTGATCGACGCCACGGGGCCCTGACCCCGTACCATGCGCGCGTGGCAGGACGCCCCGGACCACGCGCCGCCGCGCCGCTCGTGCTGACCCTGGCCGTGGCTGTGTGCCTGGCTGGGTGTTCCGCCGTCGGCACGCCCTCACCGTCGGTCGCGACCCCCAGCCCCACGCCGGTGCCCACGGCGGCTGCGTCGCTGCCCCTGGATCTGTGCGCCAACACCGGCGCGGATTGCCTTCCGCCCGCTGGCCAGTACCTGGCCCAGCAGTTCCAGCCGCCCATCGGCTTCACCCTCGACGATGGCTGGGACAACGGCACGTACGTCGAGCGCGCCATCCAGCTCGTCCGCGGCGGCATCGACACGGCGACCCAGAGCCTGTCCATCGTCAGCGGCCAGCTGGATGGGCCCACGGGGACGGCCTCGGCGGCCGGCACGACCGCGGCCCAGTTCCTGACCTACATCCGGGCGCTGAAGGGCCTCACCGTGAGCGGCCAGGCCGCCCTGCTCGTCGGCGGCCAGGCGGCCACCCAGGTGGACCTCAAGGTCGGCAAGGACAACATCACGCTCTTCAACGTGCCCATCAGCGGCACGCTGGAGGACAACTTCGACCTGCGCGCCGGCGAGACCGCGCGGCTCGTGGTGGTCGACGTCGCGGGTCAGCGGGTCGTCTTCGTCATCGAGGTCTTCGGCACGGCCAGCATGGCCGACTTCCTGGCGTCCGAGATCCAGCCCTTCCTGGCCAGCGTGACCTTCCCGACCCCCTGAGCCGCCACCCGCCCCGGGAGCGTCAGCGCCCCGGCACCAGCTGGCGCAGCACGAAGAGCACGTTGGCGGGCCGCTCGGCGAGCCGTCGCATGTACCACGGATACCAGGCCGTGCCGTAGGCGATGAGGCAGCGCGCCTCGTGGCCCTCCCGGGCCAGGCGGCGCAGGTCGGCCGACCGGATGCCGTACAGCATGCCGACCTCGTAGCTCGCGCGGTTGATGCCGCTTCGCTCGGCCAGCGCGGCGATCCGCTCCAGGAGGCCGATGTCGTGCGTGGCGAAGGCCGTCCGCAGGCCGTCGCGACCGCGGCTCAGCTCGAGCATGCGCGCCGCCAGGGCCATGAAGTTGAGGTCGACGTCACGCTTGGCCGGGAAGGCCACGTCCGCCGGCTCGGCGTAGGCGCCCTTGACGAGGCGCACGCCGATGCCGCTCCCTGCGAGCGCCTCCAGGTCAGCGGCCGTGCGTCGCAGGTAGGACTGGAGGCAGACGCCGACGACGGCGCCCTCATCGCGCAGCGTGCGCACGAGGGCCAGCGTGCGATCGACGTACGTGTGGTCCTCCATGTCCAGCCAGAGCATCCCGCGGGCCTCGGCCTGGCTCGCCGCGAGGCGGCGGGCGTTGGCCTGGGTGGCCGCGTCATCCAGGTCCAGCCCGAGCTGGGTGGGCTTGACCGAGATCTCGGCGCGCAGGCCGGCCCGCGCCACCTGCTGCAGGGCGTCGACGTAGTGGTCGGTGACCGCCTGCGCCTCCTCCAGCGAGGTCAGGTTCTCGCCGAGGTGGGTCAGCCACACGCCGATGTCGTCGGCGCGGAGGCGTTCGGCGGCGGCGAGCGCGGCGGCCAGGTCCTCGCCGGGCATGAAGCGCCGCGTCGCCCGCCGCACGAACGGCCAGCGCGGGACGTTCGCCCGCAGCCACCCGTTGCGCGACGCCCACAGCAGGGCGGAACGGAGCGGCGTCACGCCTCGGCGGCGAGGCGGCGCAGGACGGTCGGCAGGATGCCGCCCTGGCGGTAGTACTCCACGTCGACGGGGCCGTCCAGGCGCGCCATGGCGGGGAAGCTGCGGCTGGTGCCGTCCGCGCCGCTGACCTGGACGGTCACCCGTTGGTGGGGTCGCAGCCCATCCGCGAGGCCCAGCACGTCGTAGCGCTCGCGGCCGGTCAGCCCGTGCGACTCGGCGCTCTCGCCGGGCAGGAACTCGAGCGGCAGCACGCCCATGCCGACCAGGTTGGAGCGATGGATCCGCTCGTAGCTCTGGGCCAGCACCGCCCGCACGCCCAGCAGCACGGTGCCCTTGGCGGCCCAGTCGCGCGACGAGCCGGAGCCGTACTCGCGGCCGGCGATGACCAGCAGCGGCACGCCGTCGCCCTGGTAGCGCATCGCGGCGTCGTACAGGAACATCGCGTCGCCCGTCGGCTGGTGCGTCGTGTAGGGGCCCTCCCTGCCGTCGGCCAGGGCGTTGCGCAGGCGGATGTTGCCGAACGTGCCGCGCATCATGACCTCGTGGTGGCCGCGGCGGGCGCCGTAGCTGTTGAACTCGAGCGGGGGCACGCCGTGCGCCTGGAGCCACGTGCCGGCCGGGCTCCACGGCGGGATGGAGCCGGCGGGGCTGATGTGGTCGGTCGTGACCGAGTCGCCGAGCAGGGCCAGGACCCGTGCCCCGGTCAGGTCGCCGCGGGGCGCCGGCTCGCGCTCGAGGCCGGCGAAGAAGGGCGGCCGGGCGATGTAGGTCGAGGCCGGGTCCCAGGCGTAGCGGTCGCCGTCCGGGATGGGCAGGGCGCGCCATCGCTCGTCACCGTCGAAGACGCTGGCGTAGATGTCGTTGAACAGCTCGGGCGAGATGGCCTCGCCGATGACGGCCCGGATCTCCGCCGGGCGCGGCCAGATGTCGGCCAGGAAGACCGGCCGGCCGTCGCCGTCGGTGCCGAGGGGTTCGCGGGTCAGGTCGATGTCGACCCGGCCGGCCAGGGCGAAGGCGACCACCAGCGGCGGGCTGGCCAGGTAGCTGGCCCGGGCCAGCGGATGGATCCGGCCTTCGAAGTTGCGGTTGCCCGACAGCACGGCCACCACGACCAGGTCGTCGGCCTCGACGGCCCGCGCCACCGCCTCGTCGAGCGGCCCGGAGTTGCCGATGCAGGTCGTGCAGCCGTAGCCGACCAGGTCGAAGCCGAGCGCGTTCGAGCGGCGTCATCAGGCCGGCCTTCTCGAGGTAGCCGGTGACGGCGCGTGAACCGGGGGCGAGGCTGGTCTTGACGGTCGGCGCGACCGACAGGCCGCGGGCGACGGCGTTGCGGGCCAGGAGACCGGCCCCGACCATGACCGTCGGGTTGGACGTGTTGGTGCAGCTGGTGATGGCGGCGATGACGACCGACCCGTTGCCCAGCGTGAGGCGCTGCCCGTCGACCTCGACGGGGACCTGGCGGTAGCGCCGCGGGTCTAAAGTCACCACCGCCTTGGCGGAGCCGGCCTGCAGGTCGGCGGCCGCGGCGGCCTGGTCGGGCGGCAGGTCCCGTGTGTCGGCGGCCCCGCCCTCGTCGGTGAAGCGTGCCTCGGCCGCCCGCGTGTCGGGCGTCTCCTCCAGGCCGTCGGGGAAGGCCCCCCGGAAGGACGTCTTGAGGTCGGCCAGGTCGACCCGGTCCTGGGGCCGCCGCGGGCCGGCCACGGCCGGGCGGACGGTGGCCAGGTCGAGTTCGAGCGTCGCGTCGAAGTGCGGCCCGGGGCCCGGTTCGCGCCACAGCCCCTGGGTCCTTGGTGTAACGCTCCACGAGGTCCACGAGGTCGGCCGGGCGACCGGTGAGGCGCAGGTAGGTGAGGGTCTCCTCGTCGACGGGGAAGAGCGTGGCGGTGGCCCCGAACTCGGGGCTCATGTTGCTGATGGTGGCCCGGTCGGCCAGCGTCAGGCCGGCCAGGCCGTCCCCGGCGAACTCGACGAAGGCGCCGACGACGCCGTGCGCCCGCAGCCGTTCGGTCACCACGAGGACCAGGTCGGTGGCGGTCGAGCCGATGGGCAGCTCGCCGCTCAGGCGCACGCCGACGACGCGCGGCATGGGCTGGTAGAGCGGCTGGCCCAGCAGGACCGCCTCCGCCTCGATGCCACCCACCCCGTAACCCAGGACGCCCAGGCCGTTGATCATCGTGGTGTGGCTGTCGGTGCCGACGAGGGTGTCGGGAAACGCCGTCACGGTCCCATCCGCGGCCGTGCGGCGTGCCACCACCGTGGCCAGGTACTCCAGGTTGACCTGGTGGACGATGCCCGTGCCGGGGGGCACGACGCGCAGATCGCGGAAGGCCGTCTGGGCCCAGCGCAGCAGCTGGTAGCGCTCGCCGTTGCGCTCGTACTCGCGCCCCACGTTGAAGGGGAAGGCGTCGCCCGTGGCCCAGCGGTCCACCTGCACGGAATGGTCGATGACCAGGTCGGCCGGCACGAGCGGGTTGATGCGGGCGGGGTCACCGCCCAGGTCCGCCATCGCGTCGCGCATGGCGGCCAGGTCGACCACGGCGGGCACGCCGGTGAAGTCCTGCAGGATGACCCGCGCGGGCAGGAAGGGCAGCTCGGCCTCCATCGCGGCACCCGGCTGCCAGGCCGCCAGCGTGGCCACATCGCCGGCCTCCGCCAGCCCGCCGCCGGCATGGCGGAGGAGGTTCTCGAGGAGGATCTTGATGGTCATGGGCAGCCTGCCAAGGTCGGCCGCACCACTCGCCTCGAGGGGGGCGTAGGCGACCGTGGAGCCGTCGGCCAGGGTCAGGCGGGCGCGCGCCGCGACGCCGTCGGGTGGGGTCGAAGATGTCATCGTCGGGGCCTCCTCGGATCCCGCGCCTCGGCGCGGGCGGGTCGGCGCCTGACGGGTGTGCCCGCCTCGGGTCGAGCGTGCTTGACCAGCCGAGTATACGCCGCGCATGGCAGCATGGACGGCATGGCTGGCTTCCCCGCCCACGATCACGGCGACCGCGTCCTGGCCGATGTCCACGCGCGGGCGCACGCGGCCGGCCGCGCCCATCTCCACGCCCGCGGCGACGACGATCCCGACGCCCCGCCGCGCCTTGGCATCATCGGCGCGGGCCACGTGGGCCTCGTCCTGGGCCGCGCCTTCGCGGCCGCCGGCTGGCCCGTCGTGGCGGTGGCCAGTCGCGATCCGGAGCGGCGGGCCCGGTTCCAGGCCGCCGTCCCCGGCGCCAGGGCGTATCCCGAGGCTGCGCCGGTCCTGGACGACGTGGAGATCGCCTTCCTGACCGTGCCGGACGACGCCATCGCCACCGTGGCGGCCGGGCTGCGCCTGTACGCCGGGCAGGGACTCGTGCACACCAGCGGCCTCGTGCCGGCCGCGGTGCTCGCGCCGGCCCTCTCGGCGGGGACCCTCGCCGCCTCGTTCCATCCGCTCGTGGCGTTCGCCAGGGAAGAGGAGGCGCTGGCGGCGCTGGCCGGGGCGACGGTCGCGCTCGAGGGCGACGAGCCGCTGGTGTCGATGCTGGCCGAGCTGGCCACGGCCATGGGCGCCCAGCCCGTGCGCGTGCCGGCGGGCGCCAAGGCGGCCTACCACGCCGCGGCGGTCATGGCCGCCGGGGCGGAGATCGCGCTGCTGGATGCCATCGTGTCGCTTGGCCGCGGGGCGGGGCTCGACGAAGCGGCGTCCCTGGCCGTCTACCTGCCGCTCGTCAGGCAGGCCCTGGCCGGTGCCGAGACGCTGGGCGTCAGGGCGGCCCTGACCGGGCCCATCGTGCGGGGCGACGTGGGGACCGTCCGGGCCCATCTCGAGGCCCTCGCCCGCCTCGCCCCGGACACCCTGGACCTCTATCGCGCCACGGCCGAGCGGGAGGTATCGATGGCCGTTTCCTCGGGACGCCTGACCGCCGAGCAGGCGGCCACCCTGCGCGCGATCCTGGCCGCCGGCGGCTGAGGCGGCTGGCCGCGGCTCGCTCTTGCCGGAAGGGCCCCTTCCGTCGGGCTTGAACATCAAAGGTTGCCAAGGACGGCCGAACGTCCGCTCCGCCACGGTTTGAACCTCTCGCGCACGCCCCAACGGCTGATATGGCCCGCTCGCCGCTCCCGCGGCGCCTTCCACCATCCTTGGCAACCCTTTAGGTTCACGGGGGCGCGGTGACAGCGAGGCTGGCGCCGCGCCGCCTCCCCGCCGGCGCGTGCTGGCACCGGCGCCGGCCGCGGCGGTGTGTTGCATCGCGGCGTGGGCGCGTTACCATGCGAGCGATGCACAGCAGCGTTGCCGCCATCCGGGGCGCACGGGTCAGCGCCCGCTTCGTTCGGCCCTCCGCACGCCACCGCCAGCGCCAGCTGGGGTTGCAGCGGAGCGACCTGACGCGCCTGCTCCAGGCGGCGCACGCCCACCCGGTGGCACCCACTGCGTCGCTCGTCGACCGCCTCCACGGCCGCCATGGGATGGTCGTGGCCGAACCCCCGACTCGGGCCAGCGCCCCCCTGCGCAGGACGGCTGTGGTCAGCTGGGCGACCGGGCCGGTGGCACTCTCGCGTCGCCCGCGGCCCTACCGCGCGGCTCCGTGGCGCGGCTGACCGGGAAGTCGCGACCTCGCCTGCGCAACGCGCAGGCCACGTCAGCCGGGGGGATCGTCGTCCGCGTCGGACAGGGCCGTCACGAACTGGTGCTCGGCCTGCGACGGCTCGACCGTGACCGGGAGCTGTGGACGCTGCCCAAGGGCACGCCGGAGCCGGGCGAGACCATCGAGCAGACGGCCCTCCGGGAGGTCAGCGAGGAGACCGGCCTGGGCGTCCGCATCGTCGAGCCCGTGGGCGAGATCGAGTATTTCTTCATCCAGGACCGCGTGCGGATCCACAAGACCGTGCACTACTTCCTGATGCTGCCTGAAGGGGGCGACATGGCCACGCATGACCGCGAGTTCGACGAGGTGGCCTGGATCGCCCTCGACGAGGCCACGGCACTGATGCGCCACGAGACCGAGCGCCAGATCGTGGCCCGCGCGCGTCCGGCCATCGAGCGCACCCTGCCGCTCACGATGGCGGCCGCCTGATGCGCCGCACGTCGCTGTACGACCGGCACGCAGCGGCCGGCGCGCGCCTCATCGAGTTCGGCGGCTGGGAGATGCCCGTGCAGTACACGGGCATCCTCGAGGAGCATCGCGCGGTCCGCCAGGCGGCCGGCCTGTTCGACCTGTCGCACATGGGCGAGCTGTACGTGGAAGGGCCCGGCGCGGCGGCCGCGCTGGCCTACGCCCTCGTCTCCGACCCGGGCCGGCTGGCGATCGGGCGGGCGCAGTACTCCCTCATCTGCGCCCCCGACGGCGGGCTCATCGACGATCTCATCGTCTACCGCCTCGCCGAGGAACGCTTCTTCGTGGTGCCCAACGCGGGCAACCGGGAGGTCGTGACGGCGGCCGTGGGCGAGCGCCTGGCCGGGTTCGACGCCCGGCTGGATGACGCCTCGCTGCGCACCGCCCTGCTGGCCATCCAGGGTCCGCGCGCCAAGGGCATCGTCGCGCCGCTGGTCGACGCCGACCTGGCCGCGCTGCGCTACTACGGCATCACCCAGGCCCGGGTGGCCGGCACGGATGCACTGCTCGCCCGGACCGGCTACACCGGCGAGGACGGCTTCGAGCTGTTCGTGCCGTGGGATGCCGCCCCGGCCCTGTGGGACACGCTGCATGGAGGCGGGCCGGGGCGTCGGGCTCGTGCCCGTCGGGCTGGGGGCCCGCGACACGCTGCGCCTGGAGGCCGGCATGCCCCTCTACGGCAATGAGCTCGACCGCACCGTGAACCCGTTCGAAGCGGGCCTGGGCCGGGTCGTGCGGCTGGACAAGCCGGGCGACTTCGTGGGTCGGGCGGCCCTGGAGGCGATCCTCGCCCGGCCGCTCTCGCGGACGCTGGTGGGCCTCGCGCTGCGGGAGCGCGGCGTCGCCCGCCATGGCTATCCGCTCTTCGCGCCCGCCGCCGCGACCGCCCCGACGGGCGTCGTCACGAGCGGCAGCGTGTCGCCGACGCTCGGTGTCTCCATCGCCATGGCCTACGTGCCGCCCGATGCGTCGGCAGTGGGTACCATGGAGGCGGTCGCCATCCGCGACGGCCGCGTGGCCGCGGAGGTGGTGGCTCTGCCCTTCTACGTTCGCCCCCGCTGACAAGGAGTCGTGCCCGTGGACGTGCCGGACGGATTGCGTTACACCGACGACCACGAGTGGCTCCGGGTGGAGGGCGACGCAGGCGTGGTGGGCATCACCGGCTATGCCGCCGACCAGCTGGGGGACATCGTCTTCGTCGAGCTGCCGGCTGTCGGCGCCCGCTTCGAGCGCGGCAAGACCTTCGGTGTCGTGGAGTCGGTGAAGGCCGTCAGCGACCTGTTCGCGCCGGTCGCCGGTGAGGTCATGGAGGTCAACCCGGCGCTGGCCGACCAGCCGGAGCTGGTGAACCGCGAGCCGTACGGGGCGGGCTGGATGGTCCGGCTGCGCCTCAGCCAACCGGCCCAGGCGGAGGCCCTCAAGGACGCCGCGGCCTACCGCGAGATGACCAAGGCCGGCTGACCCGATGCCCTATGGCCCGCACACCGGGGAGGATCGGGCGCGCATGCTCGAGGCCCTCGGGCTGACGTCGATCGAGCCGCTCTTCGCCGACATCCCGGCCGCCGTCCGGGCCCATGGCCTGGACCTGCCGGGCCCGCTGCCGGAGCTGGAACTGGCGCAGCGCCTGGAGACGCTCGCGGCGCGCAACCGGACCGACCTGGCCAGCTTCCTGGGGGCCGGCGTCTACCGCCACTACCTGCCGCCGGTCGTCGACCAGATGCTGCTGCGCGGCGAGTTCTACACGGCCTACACGCCCTACCAGCCGGAGATCAGCCAGGGCACCCTGCAGACGATCTACGAGTACCAGTCGATGCTCGTCGAGCTGACCGGCCTGGACGTCGTCTCGGCCTCGCACTACGACGGCGCCGCGGCGACCGCCGAGGCCGCGCTGATGACCGTCCGGGCGACCCACCGCACGCGCGTGCTGGTCAGCCGGGCCGTCCATCGCCATTACGTGGAAGCGACGCGGACCTACTTCCGGGGCGCCGAGCTGACCCTCGACGAGCTGCCCACCCGGGACGACGGCACGACCGACCTGGCCGCCCTCGAGCGCGAGCTGGCGGACCCCGGTCGCCCCGTGGCCGGCGTGCTGATGGGCCAGCCCAATGCCTTCGGGCTCCTGGAGCCGATGGCCGACGCGGCCCGCCTGGCCCACGCCGCGGGCGCGCTCTTCGTGGCGGTCGTGGAGCCGGTGTCGCTTGCCGTCCTTGCCCCGCCCGGCGCGTACGGCGCCGACATCGCCGCGGGCGAGGGCCAGCCCCTCGGCATCCCGCCGCAGTACGGCGGGCCCTACCTGGGCATCCTGGCCTGCACGCAGCCGCTGGTGCGGCAGATCCCCGGCCGGCTCGTCGGGGCGACGACCGACGCGGAGGGCCGGCGCGCCTTTGTCATGACGCTTCGCGCGCGCGAGCAGGACATCCGCCGCGAACGCGCCGCCAGCAACATATGCACCAACCAGGCCCTCTGCGCCCTGGCCGCCACGGTCTACCTGGCGACGATCGGGCCGCACGGCCTGCGCGACGTGGCGGCGGCCGGCGCGGCCCGGGCGCGTCGCCTGGAGGACGCCCTCACGGCAGCCGGGGCACCGCGCGTGCATGCCGCGCCCTACCTCAACGAGTTCGCCATCAGCGTGCCCGACGCGGCGCGCGTGCACGACGCCCTGCTCGCCCGTGGCGTCCTGGCCGGGCTGCCGCTCGGCATGTGGTACCCCGACGACCCGCTGCTGCGCGAGTCCCTCCTGGTGTGCGCCACGGAGGTCACCACCGACGACGAGATCCGGCGCTTCGGCGACGCCCTCCACGACATCCTGGCCGAGGACGCCGAGGATGCCGCCGCGCAGGCCGGTTCGGGACGCTACGCCTCGCAGGCGGCCCGGTCATGAGCGTCGAGCCCGTCGGCGGCACCGCGCGAGCAGCGCCCGACCTGGGGCCGCGCACGGCCGTCGGGCCGTCGTTGCAGCCCACGCTGGCCGAGCTGTCGCGGCCGGGCCGCGGCGGCCGACAAGATCCCGCATCCGCCGGCCAACCCCCTGGCGGGTATCCCCGCCAGGCACCGCCGGGCCGGCGTGCCGGCCCTGCCCGAGCTCAACGAGCTGGAGGTGGTGCGCCATTTCGTCAACCTGTCGCACCTGAACTACGGGGTCGACACGGGCTTCTACCCGCTCGGCTCCTGCACCATGAAGTACAACCCCAAGCTCAACGAGTGGGCCGCCCGCCTGCCCGGCTTCGCCGCCCTCCACCCGCTGGCGCCCGACGCGGTGGCGCAGGGCACGCTGGAGCTCCTGTGGGAGACCGAGCAGTGGCTGGCGGAGATCAGCGGCATGCGCGCCGTGACGCTCCAGCCGGCCGCCGGCGCGCAGGGCGAGCTGACGGGCATCCTCATGGTCCGTGCCTACCACGAGGCCCACGGCGACCACGAGCGGCGCGAGGTCATCGTGCCCGACTCGTCGCACGGCACGAACCCCGCCACGGCCTCGATGGCCGGCTTCACCACGGTCACCGTCCCCTCGGCGGCCGATGGCGGCGTGGACCTCGACGCGCTGCGCGCGGCGCTGGGCCCCCACACGGCGGCCGTGATGCTGACCAACCCGTCAACGCTGGGCCTCTTCGAGGCGCGGGTCGTGGACCTGCTGGAGGCGGTCCATGCCGTCGGCGCCCTGGCCTACATGGACGGCGCCAACCTCAACGCGGTGCTCGGCAAGTTTCGGCCGGGCGCGGCCGGCTTCGACGTCATGCACTTCAACGTCCACAAGACGTTCTCCACGCCGCACGGTGGCGGTGGTCCCGGCGCCGGGCCGGTGGGCGTCGGCGAGAAGCTGCTGCCGTATCTCCCCGGCCCCCGCGTCGTGCGCGATGACGACGGGTCGTTCCGGCTGGAGCGACCCGACGAGCGGCCCGCGTCCATCGGGCGCGTGCGCGCCTACCAGGGCAGCGCCGGTGTGTACGTGCGCGCGTATGCCTATCTCCGGGCGCACGGCGGGAGCGGCCTGGTAGAGGTCAGCGAGGACGCGGTGCTGGCCGCCAACTACCTCAAGTCGCGCCTCGCGGCACCTACGAGATCCCGTACGACCGGCCCTGCAAGCACGAGTTCGTGGCCAGCGGGGAGGCGCTCAAGACGGAGACGGGCGTGCGCACACTCGACGTCGCCAAGCGGCTCATCGACAAGGGCTTCCATCCCCCGACCATCTACTTCCCCCACATCATCGAGGAGTGCCTGCTCATCGAGCCGACCGAGACCGAGTCGGTCGAGACGCTGGATGCCTTCGCCGATGCCCTGCTGGCCATCGCCGCCGAGGCCCGCGAGGACCCCGAGCTGGTCCATTCGGCCCCCCACACGGCGCCCGTGCGGCGGCTCGACGAGGCCACGGCGGCCCGCCAGCCGGACCTCCACTGGCGGCCCATGACCGGCGTCGAGACGCCCTGTCCGACCTGATCGCGGCCCTGCGCCCGGCGGCCCCGCTGCCCGACGCGGGGTAGACTCACCGCCTCGTGGCGACCCATCGGACGCGTGGCCCCCGCCGCGCCCTCGTCGGCGGCCTCGCCGTGCTCCTCGTGCTGGCCTGTGGCAGCCCCACGCCCGTGCCCACCGCGGCCGTCCCGCCCTCGCCACCGGCCTCCGACCCCACCGCCGTCGACACCCTCCGCATCGGCGTGCCGGCCGACCCCACCGGCTACATCGTGCCCTCCGATGACGTGGTGACCCAGCTCGTGCAGCGCTTCCTCCAGGCGGCGCTCTACCGGCTGGATCCGCGGCTCGTGCCCCAGCCGGACCTGGCGGCCGCGGCGCCGGTGGTCGCGGCGAACGGCCTGACGTGGCGTGTCACGCTCACCGCCGGCCGCCACTTCAGCGACGGGAGCCCCGTCGCGGCGGCCGACGTCGTGCGCACGTACCAGCTCGCCCTGCAGCCGGACTGCCCCTTCGGGGACCTGTGCGACACGATCGGCGGGACCCTGGCGGGGGTCGCGTCGCCGGCGGCAGGGGTGGTCGTCTTCACCCTCCGGCGGCCATGGGCGCCGTTCGAGACCGACGTCATGGCCCAGCTGCCGATCCTGCCCGTGGCCGCGCTCGATGCCAGCCTGGCCCGCCTCGTGGCCGGGATCGGCGGCGTGACGACCCAGCGGGTAAGCGACCTGCTGGGCGCCATCCAGACCACCACCACCGCGCCGGCCTGCGCCGAGACCCCGCCACCCGCCGACTGCGACCCCGCCTACTACGCGGCCAGCCTCAAGTCCCTGCTGAGCGACGCGAGCGTGACGACGCCCGATGCGGCGTCCTTCACCGGCTCCGACGGGCAGCCCGATGCGAGCGCCTACGCGACCGTCCTGCTGGGCCAGCTCGAGGCCCTGGCCACGGTGCAGACGGCGACGGGGGCGGATCGCCAGGCGGCTGCCCTGCCGCTGCTCGACCTGCAGGCCCATCCGGTCGGCGCCGGACCTTTCGTCCTGGCCGGCCGGACGCCGGGCAAGTCGATCGAGCTGACCCGCTGGGGCGCCTCGCCCGGCCCCGGAGCGCCGGCGCACGTCCGGCTCGTCACGGTCGGTGACGCCAGCGTCGCCGCGACCGAGCTCCAGGCGGGCGACCTGGATTGGCTGCCGGAGGTCCAGTCCGACGCCGTCCCGGGCCTGGCGACCTCGTCGCGGCTGACCGTAGGAACGCACCCGTCCGAAACGCTGCGCCTGCTCGTCTTCAACGTGCGCCAGGGCCACCCCTATGCCGACGCCGCCGCTCGCGAGGCCTTCGCGGCCTGCCTGGACCCGAAGGCGTTGGCCACGGCGGCCGCGACCGTCCACGCCTTCGCCGCCACGGACATGCTCCCGCCGGGGTCATGGGCCGCCCGCGGCGACCTGCCGTGGCCGGCCGGCGTGAGTGCCGCACAGGCCGCCCTCACCGCGGCCGGCTGGGTCCGGGGGAGCGACGGGATCTACGCCAAGGGCGGCGTGCGCCTCCAGTCGTCGATCGCCGTGCGGCCCGGTGACGACGTCCTGCTGGGCCTGATGACAGGGGCGGCGACGCGCCTGCGCGACTGCGGTATCGCCCTCGACGTGCAGGCCACCTCGCTGTCCGGCCACGACATCCTGAGCGCGCTGGAGTACCCCAACACGTTCGACACGTACCTCGTGGGCCAACCCGCCGGGCTGGACCCCGACGATGCCCTGGGGCGGCTGCTGGGGTCTCGAGCGACGAGCGTGAGTCATCCGGGCGACGCGAACTTCGGCGGCTGGCAGGACCCCATGACGGACCAGCTGCTCACGCAGGGCACGCGCACGGCCGACCTGGCGGCCCGAGCAGCCGTGTACGACCGGCTGGAGATGCGCCTGGCCGGGCTGGTCCCGATCCTGCCCATCGCCTGGGACAGCGCCTACGCCGCCGTGGCGAAACGCGTCACCGACGGGCACGTGGCGGTCGATCCGAGCACGCCCGGGTATGAGCGTGACGTCCTGTCGTGGCGCCTGGGCGCTCCTTGACACTCGTCAACGGGGCGTCCTTATAATGCCCCAGCGCTCGGGCCCAGCGTGGGAGGCGTCCGCGTGCGCGGACGCGATAGCGGGGCGCAGAGCAGAGGGGTGACCGGCCGCCGTCCCGGTGGCCGGCATCGGACATAGGAGGTAGGAATACCGATGGGTCTTCGGACTCGCAGGGCGCTCGCGTTAGCGGCCTCTGCCATGTTCGTGGCGGCCGCCTGCGGCGGCACGGCCACATCCACCCCAACGGGCACACCGTCGGCCACGTCGACCCCCGGAGCGACGACCAGCGGGCCGGCCGCTTCGCCGTCGGCTACGCAGTCAGCGGTCGACGCCAAGCTCTTCGGCACGAACTACGCGCCGAAGACCCCCTCCAGCACGGCCGCCAACGGCACCCTGCTGATGGGCGAGTGGCAGGCTGAGGACACCCTGAACGTCTGGTTCTCGACGTCCTATTCGGCCGTCGAAGCGACGCAGCCCGCCGAGCGCGGCTTCGTCGCCATCACCTCGGACGGCAAGTACATCCCCGACCTGGCGACGGTCGTGCCGACCGTCTCGAACGGCGGCGTCGTGATCAACGGCACGACGTTCGACGTCAAGGTCACCCTCAAGCCCAACCTCAAGTGGTCGGACGGCACGCCGCTGACCATGGACGACTTCGTGGCCACCTACAAGTGGGCCACGGACAAGGGCCAGACCGGCTGCAACGCGTGCGCCGTGGGCTGGCCTGACATCTCCGGCATCGACGAGTCGACCGACAAGCTGACGGCGACGATCCACTTCAAGGATCTGTACGCCGGCTGGCTGGGCTTCCTGACCACCGGGCCGTTCCCCGGTGCGTACCTGAACTCGGTGCCGATCGCCAAGGCCTCGACGCTGTATCCGGTCAGCTCGGACATCTCGAAAGTGCCGTTCAACGGCCCCTTCGTGATCACCAACGCCAGCAAGACCGAGATCGATTACGCACCGAACCCCAACTGGGCCGGTGGCGTCAGCACGGCCCATGCGCCGTACCTGGCCGGTCTCAAGTTCGTCTTCTATGACTCCAAGGACGGCGAGATCGCCGACTTCCTGGCCGGCAAGCTCGACCTCGCCTTCGACATGACCCAGGCCGACTACCCGGCCGTGGCCAAGGTCGACCCGAGCATCGGCAAGGCCGAGTCTGCCCCGGCGTGGCAGTACGAGCACCTCGACATCAACAACGACCCCAACCACACCCGCGGCAACGACCTGTGGGATCCGGCCGTGCGCAAGGCGCTGGCCATGTCCATCAACAAGACGGACATGATCAGCGTGCTGTTCCCAGGCCAGAGCATCCAGCCGGCCTGCTCGCCCGCCCCGCCAGGCCTCTGGTACGGCGTCGTCGAGACCTGCCCGGCCTACGACCCGACGGCGGCCCAGGCTGCCCTCACGGCCGCCGGCCTGGCCATCGGCTCCACCGGCAACTTCCAGTACCAGGGCAAGGACCTGAACCTCGAGCTCTGCACCACGTCGGGCAACCCGACGCGCCTGACCGAGCTGCAGAAGGTCGAGGCCTACCTGCAGGCCATCCACGTCAAGAGCTACGTCAAGACGGTCGACGCGACGAGCGCCCTGTTCGCCACGTGGGCCAAGACGACCGCCACCACGGACTGCAGCATCTACCGCGGCAACTACGACCTGGCGGACTTCGCCTACGTCATCACCGGCAGCCCGTACAACGACTACTTCTACACCTATGGCACGACCCAGTGGCCGGAGAAGGGTGACAACTCCGGGAGCAACGACACCCGCTTCAGCGATCCGACCATGGACGCGGCCCTGACGACCCTCAAGACGGCCGTCGACCTGCAGCAGCAGGCCGATGCCGCCAAGGCGGTCCAGGACGCCTACATCGCCGGCACGCCGGAGATCCCCATCTACTACCGCGCTGAGACGACCGGCGTCGGCGCCCATGTCGGCAACTGGCCGGGCTACAGCCCCGCCGCCTTCGGGCCGATCTGGAACGTCGAAGACTGGTACTTCATCCCGTAGCGGTAGCAACCCACCCCGTCCCGTAAGAGCGACGCGCCGAGCGCGTCAAGGCACGGCGGGCGCGAGGAGACTCGCGCCCGCCGTTCCACATCCGCCGACTCACGATCGCCCGTTTCGCAGGCGGGTGTATCGTCAGCCGGCTCGAGCCACCAAGGCGGACGCGGATCGAGGCCAGGTAGGGCAGAGGAATGACCAAGTACATCCTCCGGCGGGTGATCCAGGCCATCCCGGTCATCTTCGTCATCTCGCTCGTCAGCTTCTGGCTGATGATCCAGGCCCCCGGCGGGCCCGAGGCCGTCTTCAATCAGAATCCCCACATCACCCATGAGCAGGTGCTCGCCTGGCTCAAGCGGTGGTGCCTGGAGCAGAACCCCGACGTCTTCGGCGTCGTGCGCGAGTACCTGGGCTGGGTCGGCATCTGGAACTGCGATGCCGGCAGCTTCTTCGCCTCGGGCGGCCTGCCGAACTTCTTCCCCACGTTCCTGGGCGGCGGCACGAACGGCATCCTCCACGGCGACTTCGGGCTGTCGATCTTCTACAGCCAGCCCGTCTCCGACCTGATCCTGAGCCGCCTGCCGGCCACCCTGATCCTGATGAGCACGGCCACGGTCATCTGGATCTCCATCGCCATCGTCGCCGGCGTGACCGCCGCGGTGCGTCGCTACAGCCTGTATGACAACGCGGTCACCTTCACCAGCTACGTCCTCTACGCCCTGCCCACGTTCTGGCTGGGCCTGATGCTGATCTTCGCCTTCGGGGTGACCCTCCGGATCTTCCCGCCGCAGGGCATCATCGATGCCCGGTCTTCACCGGCCCCGTGGGGCACGAACGCCTACTGGGCGGCGCTGGTCGCCAACCCGATCCCGAACCTGCTCGACATCGGCCGCCACCTGGTGCTGCCGGTGATCACCCTGGTGGCCGTCAGCGTCGCCGGGGACAGCCGCTTCGTCCGCTCGGCGATGCTGGACTCGTTGAACCAGGACTACGTGCGGACGGCCAAGGCCAAGGGCCTGCCCTCGTCGCGGGTCATCTTCCGCCACGCCTTCCGCAACGCCCTGCTGCCCATCCTGACCAACATCACGCTGGAGATCGCGGCCATCTTCTCTGGCGCCATCGTCACCGAGACGGTCTTCTCATGGCCGGGCATGGGCCTCCTCTTCTACGAGGGGGTCAACAACCGGGACTACTTCCTGCTGATGGGCCTCGTCCTCATCGGGTCGGTCCTGGTGGTCGTGGCCAACCTGGTCGCCGATGTGCTCTACGCCGTCGCCGACCCGCGCATCCGCTACGACTGAGGGCCGGGCCGTGGCCACCACCCCCAAGCTGACCTCCCCGGTCCCGGTCGGCGCTCCGGCCGTTGACGCCAGCGGCGCCATCGCCAAGGCGGACGTCGAGGTCGCCCTCGAGTCGCTCAGCCAATGGCAGCTCGCGTGGCGTCGCTTCAAGCGCCACAAGATGGCCCTCATGGGCCTCGGCATCTTCGGCGTGATGGTCGGCATCGCCATCCTGGGGCCGATCCTCATCCCCTACAACCCGCTCGACATCCCCGGCTCGCCGATCCCAGGCGGCACGGGGCCTGCCGTCAACCACTTCTTCGGCACGGACAACAATGGCCGGGACGTCTTCACCATGGTCCTCAACGGGGCCCGCATCTCGGTCGCCATCGGCTTCTTTTCGATGAGCATCGCCGGCCTGACCGGCGTCATCGTGGGCGCCGTGTCCGGCTTCGCCGGCGGCATCGTCGACAACCTCCTGATGCGCCTCGTGGACGTGCTGTTCGCCATCCCGTTCCTGTTCGTCATCCTGGTCGCGGCGCGCTTCTTCGGCCAGGGGTCGGTGGTGGCCCTCATCCTGATCTTCGGGCTGCTGTCGTGGCCGCTCATCGCCCGCCTGGTGCGCGCCTCGTTCCTGAGCTTGCGTGAAGCCGACTTCGTGGAGGCGGCGCGGGCGGTCGGGGTCAGCAACGTGCGGATCACGTTCCGCCACATCCTGCCCAACGCCCTCGGGCCGGTCATCGTGGCCATGACCCTGCTGATGGCCAGCAACATCGTCCTGGAGGCCTTCGTCAGCTACCTCGGCTTCGGCATCAGCGAAGACCAGACGAGCTGGGGCAACGCCCTCTCCAACGCCCAGACGGCGCTCATCTTCGGCAACTGGTGGTGGGCCTTCTTCCCCGGCATGGCCATCGCCCTCACCGTCCTCTCGATCAACTTCATCGGCGACGGCCTGCGCGACGCGCTCGACCCCCGGGCGCGGCTATGACCGAGACGCTACTGGGTCCGGGCGTCCCGCCCCCGCCGGACGTCCTGCTGGAGGTGCGCGATCTGCGCACCTACTTCCACGTCATGGACGGCACGGTCCCGGCGGTGGACGGCGTCAGCTTCTCCATCAAGCGCGGCGAGACCATGGGCCTGGTCGGCGAGTCCGGCTGCGGCAAGAGCGTGACCTCGCTGACCATCATGCGGCTGCTCGACATCCCGCCGGCGGAGATCGTCTCGGGGGAGATCTGGTTCGATGGCCGTGACCTGCTGCGGCTCCCTGAGGCCGAGATGCGGGAGGTCCGCGGCAACGACATCACGATGATCTTCCAGGAGCCCATGACCTCCCTGAACCCCGTTTTCACGATCGGCGACCAGATCGGTGAGGCGGTCGGTCCAACACCGCCACGTCAGCAAGAAGGCCGGCCTGGATCGCGCCATCGAGATGCTGCGCCTGGTCGGCATCCCCGGTCCGGAACGCCGCGCCAGGCAGTATCCGCACGAGATGTCGGGCGGCATGCGCCAGCGCGTGATGATCGCCATGGCCCTTGCCTGCGACCCCAAGCTGGTCGTGGCCGACGAGCCGACCACCGCGCTCGACGTGACCATCCAGGCGCAGATCCTGGAGCTCATCAAGGCCCTGCAGCAGGAGAGCGGGGCCGCCCTCCTGCTCATCACCCACGACCTGGCCGTCGTGGCCGAGACGGTCCAGCAGGCGGCCGTGATGTACGCCGGCAAGATCGTCGAGACGGGCAGCGTGGAGGACGTGATCCTGCGGCCCAAGCACCCGTACACGGAAGGCCTGCTGCGCTCCATCCCGTCGCACGTGCCGAGGGGCCAGCGGCTGAACGTCATCAAGGGCACCGTCCCCAACCCGTTCCGCATGCCGGCCGGCTGCCGCTTCGAACCGCGGTGCCCGTACGCCTTCGAGCCGTGCCACGAGTTCGAGCCGCCGCTGGCGGCGCCGCCGGCCGACCAGAGCCAGCGGGTCGCCTGCTGGCTGCACGTGCCCGAGGCCCAGCGGCCTGGCCGCGCGGCCGTGGCGCCGGCGCCACCCGTGCCGTCCCAGGCCTTCGTGCAGGTGGAAAGCGTGACCCGCCAGTGAGCGCGCCGCCCGCCAGCCCGGCCCCCGTCATGAGGGCGGGGGCCTCGTCGAAGTCGAACGGCGAGGTCCTCCTCCAGATCAAGGACCTCGTCAAGTACTACCCCATCATGGGCGGCGTGCTGCGCCGCCACGTGGGCGACGTCAAGGCCGTGGACGGCGTGTCGCTGGACCTCGCCAGGGGCGAGGTGCTGGGCCTCGTCGGCGAGTCGGGCTGCGGCAAGACCACGCTCGGCCGGACGGTGCTCTACCTCCAGAAGCCCACGTCCGGCAAGGTCGTCTTCGACGGCCGTGACATGAGCACCCTGTCGGCGCGCGAGCTGCGGCGCATCCGGAAGCGGATGCAGATCATCTTCCAGGACCCGTACGGGTCGCTCAACCCGCGCATGCCCGTGCTCGACATCATCGGCGAGGGGCTCGTGGCCCAGGGCATCAGCGACAGCAAGGTGCGCATCAAGAAGGTCGAGGACGCCCTCGAGACGGTCGGCCTGCGGCGGGACTACACGCGCCGCTATCCGCACGAGTTCAGCGGCGGGCAGCGGCAACGCATCGGCATCGCCCGGGCGCTCGTGCTGGAGCCCGACTTCATCGTCTGCGACGAGGCCGTGTCGGCCCTTGACGTCTCCATCCAGTCGCAGATCCTGAACCTGCTGCTGGACCTCCGAGAGGCCTTCGGTTTCACCTACCTCTTCATCGCCCACAACCTGTCGGTCATCGAGTACATCAGCGACCGGGTGGGCGTGATGTACCTGGGCAAGCTGGTCGAGCTGGCCGACACCGCTGAGACGTTCAGCAACCCGCGTCACCCCTACACGGTGGCCCTTCTGTCGGCCATCCCGGACCCGGACCCGCGGATCCGCAAGAAGCGCCTGGTCCTGAAGGGCGACGTGCCAAGCCCGGCCGCGCCGCCCTCGGGCTGCCGCTTCCACACGCGCTGCTGGCTGCGCGAGCAGCTGGGCAACCCGGAGAACTGCAGCACGGAGGATCCGCCCTTCCGCGAGCTGTCCACGGGCCACCGTGTGGCCTGCCATTACGCCGAGCAGGTGTCGTCCGAACGCGTCTCGAGCGCGGCGGCCAAGGCCCCGGCGGTCGTCTCGGCCGATGTCGGCGACGTGGCGGAGATCCCGTTCCCGTCGCTCCAGCCCCCGGGCCCACCGCCCGTGTGACGCGATCGCGCGGGGCGGCCAGCGGATGGCAGCCGCCCAAGGCGCGTGGCATCATGTGCCATCCGCCGACGCCACCAGGGCGATGGTGGCGCGCCAGGTCCGCGGCCAGGGTGGGGGCCGACCGGCAGACGTTCTAGAGGAGGAACGGATGATCAGCAAACGCTTCGGCGCCCTGCTCGCCGTGCTGGGGCTCGCCCTCAGCGCGTGCGGCACGTCAGGGACCGCCACGCCCACCGCGGGCACCCCCACGAGCACGCCCGGGAGCGGCGCCACAGGCACGCCCGCTGCGTCGGCCTCGACCGCGCTGACCCCCAAGAACGGCGGCACGCTTGTCGTCGGCCTCGACGGCGACATGGTCTTGGCGGACTCCGCCCTCATCAGTGACAGCAACTCGTCGTACGTCGCGGACCAGGTCGTGGAGACCCTGGTCGGGCTCAAGCCGGGCACCGTCAGTGACGTCATCCCGGTGCTGGCAAGCGACCTGCCGACCTTGAGCGCGGATGGCAAGACGTACACCTTCAAGCTGCGGTCCGGCATCAAGTTCCACGACGGCACGGACTTCAACGCCGACGCCGTCGTGTTCAATTACAAGCGATGGCAGGCCTTCCCCAAGGGCGACCTGCAGGACAACGCCTACTACTACGGCGCCGTCTTTGGCGGCTTCGGGGCCGACTCCAACGTCGCCTCGGTCAGCGCACCCGACGAGTCGACCTTCGTCATCACCCTGAAGAACCCCCAGTCGAACTTCCTGCTGAGCCAGACCAACGTGGTGTTCGGCATCGAGAGCCCGACCGCGCTCCAGAAGGACAAGGCCGACACGGTCCCCCTGAAGGACAACAAGTACGCCCAGGGCCAGGGCGAGAGCATGGTCGGCACGGGGCCGTTCATGTGGAAGTCGTGGACGCCTGGCGTGGAGATCGACCTGGTCAAGAACCCCAACTACTGGAATCCTGACGGGGTCGCCCACCTCGACGCCATCGCCTTCAAGCCGTTCCAGGACCAGACCTCGAAGCTGCAGGCGCTCCAGTCCGGCGGCATCGACATGGCCCAGACGGTGGCTCCGTCCGACCTGGCCACGATCAAAGCCAACACGGCCCTGACGGTCATCGACCGTGGCCAGTCCTGCAACATCGGCCAGATCTCCATGAACCAGGACCAGACCACGCCGGGCGCGATCGACCCCGCCCAGCACGCGCTGCTGGCCAACAAGAACATCCGCACGGCGATCGCCTACGCGGTCAACAAGCAGTCGTACATCGACGCCTTCTATGCCGGCCAGGCCAAGCCCGCCGACAACTGGATGCCGCCGTCGACCCAGTACTACAAGCCGGAGAACCTGCCCACCTACGACGTCCAGAAGGCCAAGGACGCCATCACGGCGTCGGGCGTCCCGGCGTCCGGGCTGACCCTTGACCTGTACTACCCGTCCGACGTGGTGCGGCCATACATGCCCGATCCCAAGGACCTGGCCCAGGCCATCGCCCAGGATCTCCAGGCGGTCGGCTTCACCATCAACCTCAAGAGCGAGGGCTGGCACACGGGCTACATCGCCGACGAAGAGGTCGGCAAGTTCCCCATGTGGCTGCTCGGCTGGACCTGTGACTGGGCCGGCCCGGACAACTTCCTGGACACCGCGTTCTTCCACTACAACGGGACCAGTCCGTCGCCCGAGTTCGGCTACAAGAACGACGCGCTCAATACCACGATGAACCAGGCCCTGGTGGCCACCGACCCGAGCCAGATCCAGAGCCTCTGGGAGAAGGCGCAGGATCTGATCGCGGCCGACCTGCCCACCGTGCCGCTCGTCAACTCGACCCCGCCCGGAGCCATGGCGTCGTACGTCCAGGGCTTCCAGGGGGCCGGCAACCTGACCGAGCTCTTCAACTCGGTCTGGATCAACAAGTAGAGCCGCAGGCATGGGCGCCGTCCGGGCGCCCCTGACCTCGTCCGCCTTCGTGTCCCCCGGCGCCACTTCGGCCGCCGGGGGACACGGCTATCTGCCCGCCTGATCTGGCCTCGCCATGCTGAAGTACATCGTGCGGCGCGTGATCGGGGCCATCCCGGTCCTGATCGGCCTCTCGATGATCCTGTTCCTGTTCGTGCGGCTGTTGCCCGGCGATCCCGCCATCGCCATCCTGGGCCAGCACGCCACGCCCGCCCTGATCCTCCAGGTCCACCAGGCGCTGGGCCTGGATCAGCCCATCTATGCGCAGTACATCAACTACGTGGGGGGTCTGCTCCACGGTGATTTCGGGGCCAGTTTCCTCAACGGCCGGCCCGTCCTGGAGGACTTCCTGCTGCGCTTCCCGGCGACGATCGAACTGACCGTGGCCGCCCTCATCTTCGCCGTCGGGCTGGGCATCCCGCTGGGGCGGCTCGCGGCGCGGCATCCCAACGGCTGGATCGACGGCATCGTCACGGTCATCTCGCTCTTCGGTATCTCAGTGCCCATCTTCGTGCTGGGCTACACGCTGGTCTTCATCTTTGCCGTGCAGCTCCACTGGCTACCGGCCACGAGCCAGATCGACGCGCGTCTGCAGCTCCCGCTGGTGACGAACTTCGTGGTCATCGACGCCATCATCGCCGGGCGCCCGGACGCCCTCGTCGACGCCCTCAAGCACCTGGTCCTGCCGGCTATCGCCCTTGGCTCGATCCCCTTCGCCATCATCACCCGCATCACCCGCGCGTCGGTGCTGGACGTGACCAACGAGGACTACGTGCGCACCGCCCGGGCCAAGGGCCTCACGGAGCGGCGCGTCGACAGCCGCCACATCATGCGCAACGCCTGGCTGCCGGTGACGACGATCATCGGCCTGGAAGTGGGCGGCCTGCTCGGCGGCGCGGTCATCACCGAGACGGTCTTCTCCTGGAACGGCGTCGGGTCGTGGGTCGTCGACGCCATCCAGAACCACGACTACCTCGTGGTCCAGTCGTCGATCCTCATCTTCGCCCTGATCTTCCTGGTCGTGAACCTGGTGGTGGACATCGGGTACGCCTTCCTGAACCCGCGGATCCGGTACGCCTGAGATGGCCGCCGGCACCGCCACCATCTCCCGGCCCGTCCGCGAGCGGGCCAGCCGCGGCCTGTGGCGCGACGCCGGACGGCGCCTGCTGCGCAACGGCCCGGCCATCGTGGGCCTCGTGTGCATCCTCATCTTTGTCGTGGGCGCCATCCTTGCCCCGGTCCTCTCCTCGTACGATCCTTCGGTCGGCAAGCTGGTCGACCGCATGAAGCCGCCCAGCCCGGCCCACCTCATGGGCACCGACCTGCTCGGCCGGGACGAGTTCGCCCGGGTCCTCTACGGGGCGCAGCTGAGCCTCCAGCTGGGCACCATCTCGGTGGTCTTCGGCCTGTTCTTCGGCATCATCATCGGCGCCGCGGCCGGAGGGCTGGGGGGCAAGGTGGACGCGCTGCTCATGCGCATCGTCGATGTGCTGCTGGCCATCCCCGGCATCCTGCTGGCCATCGGCATCGTGGCGTGGCTGGGCCGCGGCCAGATCCAGATCATGCTGGCGGTCGGCGTCTCGTACACGCCGATCTTCGCCCGGCTGCTCCGCGGCAGCCTGCTGGCCCTGCGCGAGGCTGACTTCGTGCTCGCCGGCCGGTCCATCGGTGCCTCCCGACTGCGGCTCCTGGTGCGCCACATGCTGCCGAACGCCCTGACGCCGTTGATCGTGCAGGCCACCCTGGCGCTCGCCACCGCCATCATCGACGTGGCCGGCCTGGGCTTCCTCGGCCTGGGGCCGGGCGACCCGCGGGTCGCCGAGTGGGGCGAGATGCTGACCGACTCGGCGCGCTTCCTCCAGTCGGCGCCCTACCTCATCTTCTTCCCGGCGGCGGCCATCGTCATCAGCGCCATCGGCTTCAACCTCGTCGGCGACGGCCTGCGCGAGGCGCTGGACCCACGGCTGAGGCGCTGACGATGGCCCTGCTGGAGGTGGAAGGCCTGCTCGTGCGCTTCCGCACGCACGACGGCACGGTCTATGCGGTCAACGGCGTCTCCTTCCAGGTGGACGAGGGCGAGACGCTCGGACTGGTCGGCGAGTCGGGCTGCGGCAAGAGCGTCACGAGCCTGGCCCTGATGCGCCTCCTGCCCCAGCCGGCCGGCCGCGTCGAGGGCGGCCGCGTGCGGCTCGACGGCACCGAGCTGCTCGACCTGTCGGAGGCGGAGATGCGCGACCTCCGCGGCCGCGAGCTGGCCATGATCTTCCAGGACCCCATGACCAGCCTGAATCCTGTTTTGACCATCCAGGAGCAGATGGTCGAGACGATCCGGGCCCATACCCCGCTGACGGCCGAGCAGGCCACGGCGCGCGCCGTCGAGCTGCTCGGTACGGTGGGCATCCCACGCCCGGAGACGCGCCTCAAGGCGTTCCCCCACGAATTCAGTGGCGGCATGCGCCAGCGCGTGATGATCGCCATGGCCCTCGCCCTCCATCCGCGCCTGCTCATCGCCGACGAGCCCACCACGGCCCTCGACGTGACCATCCAGGCGCAGGTCCTGGAGCTGCTGCGCGACCTGACGGCGGAGGCCCGCACGGCGGTCATCCTCATCACCCACGACCTCGGCGTGGTGGCCGGCATGACGCGGCGGATCAACGTCATGTACGCCGGCTACATCGTCGAGACCGCGCCGACCGCCGAGCTCTTCGCCCACCCCTCGCACCCCTACACGGTGGGCCTGCTGCACTCCATCCCGCGCCTCGACGCGGTGGAAGGGGAGCCGCTCATCCCCATCGAGGGCACCCCGCCCGACCAGCGCCACGCGCCGGTGGGCTGCCCCTTCGCGCCGCGCTGCGCGTGGCGCCTGCCGACCTGCTGGACGGCCAACCCGCCGCTCGAGCCGCTCGTGCCGGGCACGCCGGTGGTCCTCACCGGCGACCGCGCCACGCATCGCCTGGCCTGCCTAAATCCCCCTACCGCGGAGGAGGCGGAGGCCGGTATGCCGCTGCGCGAAGGCTTCGTGGCCGCGCCGGCGCCGGGCTCGATCGTCGACGAGCTGGCGACCGCCGAGGTCCCGGCGTGACGGCGCCGCAGCTCGCGCCGGCGGGGCGGCTCGCGGCGGATGGCGCGCCGGGCGACCGGGCGAAGGCGGGTCCGCTGCTGCGGGTGGAGGACCTCAAGGTCTACTTCCCGATCACCGAGGGCCTCATCGTCCAGCGCCACATCGGCGACGTCCGCGCGGTGGACGGGGTCAGCTTCCAGCTCGCCCGCGGCGAGACCCTGGGCCTGGTGGGGGAGTCCGGCTGCGGCAAGACCACGACCGGGCGGGCCATCCTGCGCTTGTACAAGCCCACCGCGGGCCGTATCGAATTCGACGGCCAGGACCTCGCGGCCCTCGATGGCGACAAGCTGCGGCGGTTCCGGCGGCGCATGCAGATGATCTTCCAGGACCCCTACGCGAGCCTGAACCCACGCATGACGGCCGGCGGGATCGTGAAGGAGCCGCTCGACATCTTCAGCGTCGGCAGCCCACCGGAGCGCCGCGAGCGCGTGCGCGAGCTGCTGGCCACGGTGGGGCTCAACCCCGAGTTCGCCGATCGCTACCCGCACGAGTTCAGCGGCGGCCAGCGGCAGCGCATCGGGGTAGCCCGGGCCCTGGCCCTCAACCCCGAGCTGATCGTCGCCGACGAGCCGATCAGCGCCCTGGACGTCTCCATCCAGGCCCAGATCATCAACCTCCTGGAGCACCTCCAGGGCCAGTTCGGCCTGACGTACCTCTTCATCGCCCATGACCTTTCGGTCGTGCGCCACATCAGCGACCGGATCGCCGTGATGTACCTGGGGCGCATCGTGGAGGTCGCCGCGGCGCGAGAGCTCAACGAGCGGCCCCTGCACCCCTATACGGTGGCGTTGCTGTCGGCCATCCCGGTGCCCGACCCGGTCATCGAGGGCCGCCGGCGGCGGATCATCCTGACCGGCGACGTGCCGAGCCCGGCCAACCCGCCGTCGGGCTGCCGCTTTCACACGCGCTGCTGGCTGCGTGAGCGCCTGGGCAACCCGGAGGAGTGCGTGACCCAGGATCCGGTCCTCCGGCCGCTCGGCACGAAGCACGAGGTGGCCTGCCATTTCGCGGAGCGGGTCGATGGCTCGGTCGAGCAGGTGCAGGTCGCGTCCGCCTTGATGCGCCGGGCGGCGCCTGTAGACTCCACGCGTGCAGCGCCTCCGGATCGCCCTGGCCCAGTTGGCGCCCCGCCTGGGTGACGTCGAGGCCAACCTCGAGATCCATCACCGGCTCCTCGCCGACGCCCGCGCGAAGCAGGCCGATCTCGTCGTCTTCCCCGAGCTCGGCCTGACCGGCTACCTGCTGCAGGACCTCAACGCCGAGGTCGCCATGGCCCTCGACGACCCCCGCCTTGCCGCCCTGGTGGCCGATACCAAGGGCCTCTCGGCAGTCATCAGCTTCGTCGAGGAGTCGGCCGATCACCGCCTCTTCATCGCCGCCGCCCTCGTGGAGGACGGGGCCATCGTCCACGTCCACCGCAAGGTCTTCCTGCCCACGTACGGGCTGTTCGACGAGCGCCGCTTCTTCGCCGCGGGCTCGGCCGTGCGGGCGGCGGATAGCCGCTTGGGGCCGCGGGTGGGCCTGGCCATCTGCGAGGACTTCTGGCACCTCGCCGTGCCCGACCTGCTGGCCCTGGATGGGGCCCAGCTGCTCATCAACGTCTCGTCTTCGCCGGGGCGCGACGTGGCCGCGGCCAACGAGGTCGGCCTGGGCACGGCCACCTCCTGGCGCACGATGATGCGGGCCTACGCCCAGCTCACCACCAGCTTCGTCATCTTCGTCAACCGCGTCGGCCTGGACGAGTCGATCAGCTTCTGGGGCGGCTCGGAGGTCATCGCGCCGAGCGGCGCCACCATCTTCCAGGCGCCGCTCTTCGACGTGGGCCTCTTCCTCGTGGAGATCGACCTGGCCGACCTGCGGCGCGAGCGCATCGCTCTGCCCCTGCTGCGTGACGAGCGCCCCGAGGTGATGCTGCGCCAGCTCGAGCAGATCGTGCGGGAGCGCGCCGGGGCGGCGGCCGAGCCGGAGCGCGAGGCGGGGTCGGCGGCATGAGCGCGGCCCGGGCCGAGGCGTTCACCGTGCCGGAGGAGCTGGCCATCGACGCCCCGGTGGCCCGCCGCCTGGCGGTCGACTTCATCCGCGAGCAGCTGCGCCAGGCCGGCTTCGAGCGGCTGGTGCTGGGGCTGTCCGGCGGCATCGACTCGGCCCTGGTGGCGTTCCTGGCCGCCGAGGTGGTGGGGGCGGAACGGCTGCTGTGCGTGCTGATGCCGTACCGCACATCCGCGGCGAGTTCGCGGCGCGACGCCGAGAGCGTGGTGCGGCACCTGGGCTGCCCCAGCCGCCTGCTCGATATCAGCCCGATCGTGGACGGCTACTTCGGGACCGACAGGGCGGGCTCCGGCGCCCTCGGCGCGGATGGGCCGGCGGCGTCCGCGGGTCGGCGGGGCAACTTCATGGCCCGCGCCCGCATGGCGGTGCTGTACGACCTGTCGGTGGGGTGGACCGGCCTCGTCATCGGGACCGGCAACAAGACCGAGGCGCTCATCGGCTACACGACGGTCTACGGTGACAACGCCAGCGCCTTCAACCCCATCGGCGACCTCTACAAGACGCAGGTCCGCCAGCTGGCGCGGGCGGTCGGCGTGCCCGACGCGATCCTGCGCAAGGCGCCCTCGGCGGACCTGTGGCCGGGCCAGACGGACGAGGCCGAGGTGGGCTTCGACTACGCCACCATCGACCGCCTGCTCTTCTGGCTGATCGACCGTCGCCGCAGCACCGACGAGCTCGTGGCCATGGGCTTCGACGCGGCCATGGTCGAGCGAGTGGAGGGGATGGTCGCCGGTTCCGAGTTCAAGCGGCAGGTCCCGCCGATCGCCAAGATCTCGTCTCGCACGACCGGCGTGGACTACCTGTATCCGCGTCGCCGGCCTGGTGCGCGCCGGCCCGGCTGAGGCGGCCGCGCCGTGAGCGCCGCGGGCGGCCCGGGCGGGACCCTGTACGTCGTGGCGACGCCCATCGGCAACCTGGGCGACATCAGCCCTCGTGCCCTCGACGTGCTGCGGGCCGTGCCGCTCATCGCCGCCGAGGACACCCGGATCACGCGCCGCCTGCTGCTGCGCTACGAGATCGCCACGAGGCAGGTGAGCTACCACGCTCGCAACGCGGCCGGGCGCGAGCCCGAGCTGCTGACCCACCTGCGGAGTGGCGCCGACCTGGCCGTCGTGACGGACGCCGGCACGCCCCTGGTCAGCGACCCTGGGTCGTCGCTCGTGGCGGCCTGGGCAGGGGAGGGCGGCCGGGTCGTACCCATCCCCGGTGCCTCGGCGGTGCTGGCGGCGCTGGTGGCCAGCGGGCTGCCTGCCGCGCGGTGGGGTTTCGAGGGCTTCCTGCCACGCCGCGGGCGCGAGCGCCGGGACCGCCTGGCGCGGGTGGCGGGCGACGATCGGGCGACCGTGCTCTTCGAGGCGGCCAACAGGGCGGCGGCGACCCTGCGCGACCTGGCCGCCGCGTGCGGCGACGACCGGCCGGCGGCGCTGGCCCGCGAGCTGACCAAGATGCACGAGGCGGTCTGGCGGGGCGGCCTGGGGGCGCTGGCCGCGCGGGCGGCGGCCGAGCCGCCGCGCGGCGAGGTGACCATCGTGGTGGCCGGTCGCCCGGCGGCGACGGGGCCGACAAAGCCCGGGCCGGGAGACCTGGGCCTGGGCCGCGAGGAGGTGGCCGGGCTGGTCGCGGGAGGCCTCTCGCGCTCGGAGGCGGCGCGGCGTGTCGCCGCCCGCACGGGCCTGCCGCGGCGCGAGCTGTTCCGCGAACGGTAGGCGGCGCGGAACCAGTCGGTCCCCTTCGAGCGTACGATGGGACAGGAGGCTTACTCGATGTCCCTGCTCACCCCCGCCACTGGGCCGCAGCCCATCCCCTCATCGCATCCCATCCAGCCCGTACCCGGGCAGCCCTACGAGCCCGGTGTCTGCAACATCGGACCGGCCGAGATCCGCCGTCGCCAGGTGGGTGCCGTGATGGGCACGATCGTCACGATCGTGGTCGCGGCCGTCATCTTCGCCCTCGGCCTGCCGCACCCGGTCCGCCTGCTCATCGGCCTGCCGGCCGCCGGCGCCATGGTGGGCTGGCTCCAGGCCGTGCTGCACTTCTGCGTCGGCTTCGCCCGCCTTGGCGTCTTCAACTTCGGCGAGGTCGGCCCGATGGAGCGCATCGCCGACGCCGCCGCCCATCACGCCGACCAGCGCCGCGCCGCTCAGATGATCGCCCTGAGCCTGCTCGTCGGCCTCGCCATCGGCATCGTGGCGGCGCTGCTGCCCTGAAGGCGGCGGTAAGTCGCCGGTAAGCCGCGTCCGCTAGGCTGCCCTCCGTCAACGCCGCCGCGCCGACCACCCGCCGGTCCGTTCCGCCGTCCCGCCGTCCACGTGGGGAGCCGCCTCGAGGGCGCTCCCGGGAGGTCGAACATGAACCGGGTCCTCATCACGGGTCGCCTGACCCGTGACCCCGAGCTGCGCACGCTCGCTAGCGGCAAGACCGTCACGCAGTTCTCGGTCGCCACCAACGACTACCGCGCCGGCGAAGAGCGGAGCGAGTTCCACAGCATCGTGACGTGGGACCGCCTGGCGGAGATCTGCGGCCAGTACCTGGGCAAGGGCCAGATGGTCGCCGTCGACGGCCGGCTCCAGACGCGCCAGTGGGAAGACGAGAAGAAGGCCCGGCACTGGAAGACGGAGATCGTCGCGGCCCACGTGGAGATGCTCTCCGGCCGGCGCAAGAAGGACTACGCCGCCGAGTCGGCGGCCGAGGCGCTCGCCGCCCAGGCCCAGGCCATGGGCTTCTCGCCGGCGTCAGCCGCCGAGTCGGACGACCCCGATGAGCCGGACGACGACGAGCCGGAGGCCACCGACGACGACGTCCTGGACCGCACCCTCGAGCCCGCCATCGCCTGAGCTTGCTTCTCGCGGCGGGCGCGCTGCCCCCTCACGCGCCCGCCGCTTCCCTGCCTTCGCCTCTCCCTGTCGCCCAGGCGGGGGTAGAGTCGCGGCGTGCGCAGGGTGGGCATGGTCAAGGGGTGGATGCTCCTCGCGTTGACGGCCCTGCTGGCCGGCTGCGGCGCCCCGGTGCCTTCGACGACGGCGCGGCCCTCCGAGAGCCTGGGGCCGGTGGAGACCACGGTCGCCGATGACCTGTTCCGCCTGTCCAATCACGCCGACCAGGCGACGTACCACAGTACTGACGCCATCGCGGTCCATGCCGTGCTGACCTACACCGGAACCGACGCGAGCTTCGTGCCCGCGGGCTCGGGCGAAGGCCTGGTCGCGTTCGGCCTGCGCCAGCTGGACGGGACCCTGGACATGGAGGCAGCAGTGACGGCCGACTGCGTACCGCATCCGATGACGCCGGGCGTGCCCCAGACCATCCCGTTCTTCAAGAGCGGTGCGTACGAGCCAGAGGCGTCCGACGCCGGCTTCTGGAGTCGCTTCTTCGCCGACCCTTTGCTGCATCTGCCGCCGGGGCGGTGGTCGATCATCGCCCAGGGTTCGATGGGCGGCCCGGAGTGCGCGCCTCCACTGCACGACCTCACGGCGACGGTCGTGGTGACCGTCCTGCCGTAGACCCGGCTCAGCCGGCTGCGGCACCACCCCGACGGCGACGGCGAGCGCTGCTCAGGTCCAGGAGGGCGCTCGGCTGGATGCTCGTGCCGACGAACTCCCAGCCAGGGACGCCCGCCGCGTACAGGTCGCAGAAGAGGTCGACAAGCTCGGGGTCGAACTGGCTGCCGGCGTAGCGCCGCAGCTCGGCGATGGCCCGGTCGTGGCCGATGGACGATTTGTAGGGACGGTCGTGCATCATCGCGTCGTACGCGTCGGCGATCGACACGATGCGCGCGCCGAGCGGGATGTCCTGGCCGCGCAGGCCGTACGGATAGCCGTGGCCGGCGAAGCGCTCGTGGTGGTGCAGGATGATCGGCACCGCGTCGCGCAGGGAGCCGGCCTGCTCCAGGATCAGCTGGCCGAAGCGGGGATGCTGCATGACGCTCTGCCACTCGAGGCTGTTGAGCGGCGCGGGCTTCTCCAGGATGTCGGACGGGATGGCCATCTTGCCCACGTCGTGGAGCAGGCTGGCGGCCCGGATCCGGTCGACCTCGGCGTCGGGCAGGTCGAGCGAGCGGCCCATGGCCGTGGCCAGCGTGGCGATGAGGTCCGAGGGCTTGCCCCGGTAGTGGGGCAGGGGACTGACCGCCGCGTGGAGCCACTCCTCGGCGGCGGTGCGGGCGGCGCGGCCGATCTCGGTGGCCTCGGCGCGGCCCTCGGCGCTGATGGGCGCCCGTGGGATGCGCGAATCCTCGTCAGGCTCGGCAAACACATAGGACTGGTTGCGGCCGAGGCTCTTGGCGCTGTACATGGCTGCGTCGGCGTCACGCACGATCGTGTCGAACCGCACGACATCGCCGGTGCCGCCGGCGAGGCCGATGGAGATCGTGACGTTGATCGTCTGCCCGCCCTCGATGGGGATGCGCTGGCGCATGACCATCATGCGCAGCTTCTCGGCCAGGCCGGCCGCGGCCTCGATCTCCGTCTCGGTGAGGATGAGCATGAACTCCTCGCCGCCGTACCGCCCGATGCGGTCGGTGGCCCGGATGTGCTCGTGCAGGATGCCGGCCACCTCGCGCAGCACGATGTCGCCGACCTGGTGGCCGTAGGTGTCGTTGACCTGCTTGAAGTGGTCGATGTCGACGAAGGCCACCGAGAGCGGCCGGCCGTAGCGGTTGGTCCGCTCGACCTCGTCGAAGAGCTCGGCCAGGATCGTCTGGCGGTTGGCCACCAGCGTCAGCCGGTCGACCGTCGCGGCGCTGTGCTTCTCCGACAGCTGCTCGGCGATCGAGTTGATGGAGTGGGCCAGGCGGCCCTCGGTGCCGTTCCCCCGAGCCCGCAGGCGCACCCCGTAGTCCCCCGCCGCGATGCGGTCGACCGAGCGCGACACGCGGTCGGCCCAGCCGCCGACGAAAAGACCGACGAGGAGGGCCATCACGCCGGCCCCGGTGAGGGCGGCGACGATGAGTTGGGCGATGGCGCGCGGGTCGCTCATGGCGATGGTCGCCTCATCCCGCACGGAGGGCAGCACGATCAGGCTCAGGGCGACAGCAACCGGGGCCAGCAGGCCCACGGCGCGCAGGAGTCGCAGCAACGATTCCCCTATGACGACGGTGCGCGTCCGAGAGGGCGCGCGGATGATGACGGACGCGCCATACGACGCGGCCACGGGTCGATCCCGGTGCCGGTAGCGTAGGGGTCGGAGGGGCCCGTGGCCGGTCGGTCGAAGGTACGGGCGGGGCCTCCCGAAGGTGCGGTGCATCGCCGCACCCAGGGCCGAACGGGCTCGGCGCCGAGGTCGCCCGAGACGGCCCGCCGGGCCTGCTATCATCCGTCCTTACCCAACCCGCGGGCTTGCCCGCCACCCGCAAGGGAGGAGCCGTTGCTCGAGGAAGGGGCAGCGCGGACCCCGTGAGGTCCGTCCGCACCTTCGCCCGTGGGTCCCGTCGCGACGTCGCGGCGGACCGAGGTAGGGGGCAGTCTATCCAGGTCCCGGGGCCACGGCCGCGGGGCTTTTTCATGTCCGCGCCGGCCCTCTCGCAGGGACTGCGCTGATGCCGGCGATGGTCGTCGTGGGCCTCCAGTGGGGCGACGAGGGCAAGGGCAAGGCGACCGATCTCCTGGCGGCCGGCGTTTCGTACGTCGTGCGCTACCAGGGTGGTGACAACGCCGGCCACACGATCGTCCTTGGCGACGAGGTCTTCAAACTGCACCTCGTCCCGAGCGGGGTCTTCGATCCGCGCATCACGCCGGTCATCGGCAACGGCGTGGTGGTCAACCCGGCCCGCCTCATCGAGGAGATGGACGCCCTGACGGCCCGCGGCGTGGACGTGTCCCGCCTGCGCGTCAGCAACGCGGCGCACGTGATCCTGCCCCACCACCTGGCCCTTGACGCGGCCCTGGAGGGCGCCCGCACGGGCGGGGAGCTGGGGACGACCAACCGCGGCATCGGCCCGGCGTACGCCGACCGGGCGCTGCGCGTCGGGCTGCGCATGGGTGACCTGGGCGACGCGGCCCTCGTGCGCGCCCGGCTCGAGCGCAGCGTGCCGCTGGCCAACGCCATCCTGCGTGGCCGGTTCGGGCAGGCGGGCTTCGAGATCGAGCCCCTCGTGGAGCTCGCGACGGGCTGGGGCGCGCGGCTTGCGCCGTACCTGACCGAGACGACCGCCCTGCTGCATGCCGCGCTCGCGGCGGGCCAGCGCGTGCTGCTGGAAGGGGCCCAGGGCGCCCTGCTGGACCTGGACCAGGGCACGTACCCCTACGTGACCAGTTCGAACCCGGTGGCCGGCGGCGCCTCCACCGGCAGCGGTATCGGCCCGCGCCAGATCGACCGCGTGGTCGGTGTCATGAAGGCGTACGTGACGCGCGTCGGGGCCGGCCCCTTCCCGACCGAGCTGCACGACGCGACCGGCGAGCACCTGCGCCAGCGGGGCCACGAGTTCGGCACCACGACCGGCCGCCCGCGGCGCTGCGGCTGGTTCGATGCGGTGCCCATGCGGCACGCCGTGGCGGTCAACACCGTCAGCGAGATCATGCTCAACAAGCTCGACATCCTCTCCGGCCTGCCGGAGGTGCGCATGGCGGTGGGCTACCGCCTCGACGGGCGCCTGGTCGATCGGTGGCCGTTGACGGTCGCCGAGCTGGAGCTGGCGGAGCCGGTCTACGAGGCCTTCCCCGGCTGGACCGCCGACCTCTCGGCGGCCGATTCGATGGCCGACCTGCCGCTCGCCGCGGTGGCCTTCGTGGAGGCCCTCGAACGGCGCGCCGGGGCGCCGATCACGCTGGTCAGCGTGGGTCCGGAGCGGACCCAGACGATCACCCGTGGCTCGCGGCCGGCGGTGGCCGCGTGACGCTGGCCGCGCCGCGGCGGATCCTGATCCTGGGCAGCGGCGCGCGGGAGCACGCCATGGCCTGGCGGCTGGCCGGCGAACCGGGTGTCGAACGGGTGATCGTGGCGCCCGGCAACCCCGGCATGGCGGAGGCCCCCACCGACGGCCTGGACCTCGTGCCCGGCCTTGACCCGGCCGACATCGGGGCGGTCGTCCACCTGGCCCACGAGCTGCAGCCCGACCTGGTCGTGAGCGGCCCGGAGGCACCCCTCGTGGCCGGCGTCGCCGACGCGCTCCAGGCGGCCGGCTTTGCGGCCCTCGGGCCCGGGGCAGCAGGGGCACGCCTGGAGGCGAGCAAGGCCGTCACGCGCGCGCTGGCCACGGCGGCTGGCGTCCCCATGGCCGCCGGAGCCGTCTTCGAGGCCGTCGCCCCGGCCATGGCCTTCGCCGCCGGCCTCGACTGGCAGGTCGTCGTCAAGGCCGACGGGCTGGCGGCGGGCAAGGGTGTCACGGTGTGCGAGGACGAGGCGACCGTCGCCGCGGCCCTGCGCGAGCCCCTCGAGGAGGGGCGCTTCGGCGCCGCCGGCTCGCGGGTCGTGGTGGAGGAGCGGCTCGCCGGTCCGGAAGCCAGCGTCATGGCCCTATGCGACGAGACGGCGGTGCTGGCGCTGCCGGCGGCGCGTGATCACAAGCGCCTGGAGGACGGCGACGACGGCCCCAACACCGGCGGCATGGGTGCGTACTCACCGTTGCCCGACCTCGACGAGGCGGCCGTCGAACGGATCCTGGAGACCATCCACGCCCCCGTCCTGGCGGAGGCGGCCCGTCTCGGGACCTCCTTCCGCGGCGTGCTCTACGCCGGCCTGATGCTCACCGCCGGCGGCCCCCGTCTGCTCGAGTTCAACGTCCGCCTTGGCGACCCGGAGGCGCAGGCCGTCCTGCCGCGGCTGGCCGTGCCGCTCGCGCCCCTCCTCGCGGCTGCGGCGGAGGGCCGGCTGGCGACGGCGGCGACCCGCCTCGGCCTGGCGCCGCGAGCCGTCCTGCCGGCGGCCCCCGACGCGTGCGTGGCGATCGTCCTGGCGGCGGCCGGCTACCCGGAGCGACCGCGCCGCGGCGACACGATCACCGGGCTGACCCATGCCCGCGGCGCCGGCGGCCTCGTCTTCACCGCCGGGGTCGATCGCGCGGCTGATGGCCTCCACACGGCCGGCGGTCGTGTCCTGACGGTGGTCGGCCGGGGCCGCGACCTGGCCGCGGCGGCCGATGCCGCGTACGACGCGGCCGGCCACGTGACGTTCCCCGGCGCCCATCTGCGGCGCGATATCGGACGCGTCGCGGCGGGGGTGGGCCGATGATCCCGCGCTACACGCTGCCGGAGATGGGCGCCCTGTGGACCGACCAGGCGCGCTTCGAATCGATGCTGCTGGTCGAGCTGGCGGTCGCCCGGGCGCAGGCCCGCCGCGGCCTCATCCCCGCCGACGCCCTCGCGGCGCTGGAGGCGTCGGCGCGCGTCGATCTGGCCCGCATCGCCGAGATCGAGCGCACGACCGACCATGACGTGATCGCCTTCGTCAGCCAGGTCGCGGAGACGGTGGGGCCGTCCGGCCGCTACCTGCATCTTGGCCTGACCAGCAGCGACGTCGTCGACACCGCCCTGGCCCTGCAGCTCCGCGCCGCGAGCGAGCGGCTCCTGGCCGACCTTGAAGCGGCCGTGACGGCCGTCGTCGCTCGTGCGCGCGAGCACGGCGCGACGCTGATGATGGGCCGCACCCACAGCGTGCACGCCGAGCCGACGACGTTCGGCCTCAAGCTCGCCGGGTGGGCCTTCGAGCTGGATCGCGACCGTGAGCGCCTGCGGGCGGCCATGGCCGGGCTGGCCGTGGGCAAGATCAGCGGCCCGGTGGGCACGTACAGCCACCTCGAGCCGGACGTGGAGCGCGAGGTGCTGGCCGAGCTGGGGCTCGACCCGGAGCCGGTCAGCACGCAGATCGTGGCGCGCGACCGGCACGCCGCGTTCCTGACCACGCTGGCCGTCACCGGCGGGTCCATCGAGCGCTTCGCCACCGAGGTGCGCAACCTCCAGCACACCGAGATCGGCGAGGTCATGGAGCCCTTCCGGGCGGGCCAGAAGGGCTCGAGCGCGATGCCGCACAAGCGCAACCCCATCCTCTCCGAACGCCTCGTCGGGATGGCCCGCCTCCTCCGCGGCTACGCCCACGCCGGCCTGGAGGACGAGGCCCTGTGGCATGAGCGGGACATCAGCCACAGCTCGGTCGAGCGGGTCGCCCTGCCCGACGCGACCTGCCTGCTCGACTACATGCTGGTGCGCTTCACGGGCCTCGTCCGCGACCTCGTCGTGCGACCCGAGCGGATGCGCCAGAACCTGGCCCGCGGCCACGGGCTCCATGCCAGCGGCCGCGTCCTGGTGGCCCTCGTGGACGAGGGCGGCCTGAGCCGCGAAGCGGCCTACGAGATCGTCCAGCGGCACGCCCTGCGGGCGGCCGATGAGGAGCGTTCGCTGGCGGAGTCGCTGGCTGGCGATCCGGCCGTCGCGGCCGCCCTGAGCGAGGCGGCCCTGGCCGCCTGCTTCGATGACGACGCCCATCTGCGCCACGTGCCGGAGGTGCTGGCGCGCCTTGATGCCCTGCAGCCCGTCCCGGAGGTGACCCATGGTGCTCGCTGAATCGTTCGTCCGCGCGGGCAAGGTCCGCGACCTGTACAGCGTCGATGACGGCCGCCTGCTCCTCGTGGCGAGCGATCGCATCAGTGCGTTCGACGTCGTCCTGCCCACGCCCATCCCGGACAAGGGGCGCGTCCTGACGGGCCTGTCGCGCTTCTGGTTCGCCCAGACGGGCGGCCTGGTCGCCAACCACGTCCTGGGCACGGACGTGACGACGCTGCCGGCCGAGTTCGCCGACGCCGCCGACGAGCTGCGCGGCCGCTCCATGATCTGCCGCCGCGCCCGCGTCCTGCCGGTCGAGTGCATCGTGCGCGGCTACCTCTCGGGCAGCGGCTGGAAGGACTACCAGCGGGTGGGGGCCGTGTGCGGCATCCCGCTCCCGGCTGGGCTGCGCGAGAGCGACCGCCTGCCCGAACCGCTCTTCACGCCCTCCACCAAGGCGGAGGAGGGCCATGACGAGAACATCAGCCTGGACCGCATGGCCGAGCTGATCGGCCCCGAGATGACCGCGCGCGTGAGCCAGACCGCGCTCGCGCTCTACGCCTTCGGGGCGGCCCATGCCGAGTCGAAGCGCATCATCCTGGCCGATACGAAGTTCGAGTTCGGGATCGATGATGCGAGCGGCCAGCTCCTCCTCATTGACGAGGTCATGACGCCCGACTCCAGCCGATTCTGGGATGCCGCCGCGTACGAGCCGGGCCGCGCCCAGGCGTCCTTCGACAAGCAGTTCGTGCGCGACTACCTGGAGACGTTGGCCTGGGACAAGACGCCGCCCGGCCCGGAGCTGCCGACCGACGTCGTGACCGGCACGCGGACGCGCTACGTGGAGGCCTTCGAGCGCCTCACCGGCGCGAGCTTCGAGCGCTACCTGGCGGAGGACGTCATCGCGTGACGACCTTCCGCTTCGTCGTGGCGGTGATGCCACGCGCCGGCATCCTGGACCCCCAGGGCCGGGCCGTCGAGGGCTCGCTGCCGCATCTCCACGCCACCGAGGTCCATGACGTCCGCGTCGGCCGGCGCATCGAGCTGGCGGTCGAGGCGGCCGACGCCGGGGCGGCCCGGTCGATCGTGGACCGCCTGGCCGGGGAGCTGTTCGCCAACCCGCTGATCGAGGCGTGGCGGGTCGAGGCGCTGGGGGAGCCGGTCGCATGAGGGTCGGCGTGGTCGTCTTCCCCGGCAGCAACTGCGATCGGGATGCCCTGCACGGGGTCGAGCTGGCGGGCGGCGAGCCGGTCGCCCTGTGGCACGAGGAGCCCGACCTGCGCGGCGCCGAGGTCGTCATCCTGCCGGGTGGCTTCGCCTACGGCGACTACCTGCGAGCGGGCGTCCTGGCCCGCTTCAGCCCCGTCATGCAAGCGGTCCGCGACCACGCCGCGAGCGGCGGGCTGGTGCTCGGCATCTGCAACGGCTTCCAGGTGCTGGCGGAGGCCGGTCTTGTGCCGGGGGCGCTGCTGCGCAACGCCTCGCTGCGCTTCGAGCACCGCTGGGTCCGGCTCTCCGTCGAGCGCACCGACACGCCCTTCACGCGCGCTGTCCCGCCGGGCATGACGCTGCGCCTCCCGATCGCCCACGGGGAAGGCAACTTCTTCCTGCCCGACGACGAGCTGGACGCGCTCGAGGCGCGCCGTGGCGTCGTCTTCCGCTATGCGCCGCCCGAGGGCAACCCCAACGGCTCGGCGCGCGACATCGCCGGCGTGATCGACCGCCGGGGCAACGTGTGCGGCCTGATGCCCCACCCGGAGCGCGCCGCCGAACCGCTCCTTGGCTCGGCCGACGGGCTGCTGCTGCTGCGCTCGCTGATCGCCAGCGGCATGGCCAGCGCGGCCGCATGACGATCGTGGAGACGGCCGTGGCCGCCACCGGCCTGGCCACGCCGCTCCACCGCGCGCTCGGCCTGACCGACGAGGAGCTGGCGGCCATCCATGCCCGCCTGGGCCGCGCGCCCAACGACTTGGAACTGGCCATGTTCAGCGTCATGTGGAGCGAGCACTGCTCCTACAAGAGCTCGCGTCCCTGGCTGCGACGCCTGCCCGGCGCCGGTCGCGGCGTGGTGGCCGGCCAGGGCGAGAACGCGGGGGTCGTCAGCATCGGCCACGGCCTGGCGGTGGCCTTCAAGCTCGAGTCGCACAACCACCCCAGCGCGGTCGAGCCGTACCAGGGCGCAGCCACCGGGGTGGGCGGCATCCTGCGCGACATCTTCACCATGGGCGCTCGTCCCATCGCCGTCCTCGACGCCCTCAAGTTCGGCGATCCCGACGACGAGCGCACCCGCCACCTCGTGCGCGGCGTCGTCCACGGCGTGGGCGGCTACGGCAACTGCGTCGGCGTGCCGACGGTCGGCGGCGAACTGGTGTTCGACCCCAGCTACCGCGAGAACCCGCTTGTCAACGTCATGGCCGTGGGGCTCCTGGAGGAGCGCCACCTGACGCGCGCCACTGCGCCCGGCCCGGGCAACGCGGTCGTGCTCTTCGGGTCGGCCACCGGTCGTGACGGCATCGGCGGGGCGAGCGTCCTGGCCAGCGCCACCTTCGACGACACGAGCGCGGCCAAGCGCCCCACGGTCCAGGTGGGCGACCCGTTCGCCGAGAAGCTGCTCATCGAGGCCAGCCTGGAGTTGATCGAGCGAGGGCTCGTGGAGGGCCTCCAGGACCTTGGCGCGGCCGGCATCACCTGCGCCGTGTCCGAGACGGCGGACCGCGCCGGGACGGGCATCGTCGTCGACCTTGACGCCATCCCGCGCCGCGAGACGGGCATGACGCCGGCGGAGGTCATGATCAGCGAGAGCCAGGAGCGCATGCTGGCCATCGTCCGCCCGGCCCTCGTGGCGGACGTGGAGGGCGTCTGCCGGCGGTGGGGCATCAACGCCACCGTCATCGGGCGAGTCACCGACGACGGCGCGATCCGCATCGAAAGCGGCGCCACGGAGCTGGCGCACATCCCGGCCGCCGCCCTCACCAGCGACGCCATCGTGTACCAGCGAGAGGCACGGGCCCCGGTGCACGAGCGGGCGGCACCGGCGCCGGGCGTGCACCGTGAGCTCGTCGCGACCGAGCCGGGCCTGCCGGAACGCGGCATGGACCCGGGGGCGGTGCTGCTGGCGCTCCTTGGCCACCCCAACCTGTGCAGCCGGGCGTGGCTCACGACGCAGTACGACGAGACGGTCGGCGCCGACACCGTACAGGGCGGCGAGCACGGCGCGGCCGTGCTGCGGGTGCGAGGCACGCCCCACGGGCTGGTGATGGCCACCGACGCCTGTGCCGGCGTGGCATCGCTTGACCCGTACCTTGGCGCGGCCCTGGCGGTGGCCGAGTGCACGCGTAACGTGGCGGTCACGGGGGCCCGGCCGCTCGGCGTGACCGACTGCCTGAACTACGGCGACCCCGGCCGCCCTGAGGCCTTCTGGGCCTTCACCGAGGCCATCCGCGGCGTGGCCGATGCCTGCCGCGCGCTGGAACTGCCGGTCACCGGCGGTAACGTCAGCTTCTACAACGAATCGGGGCACGGGGCCATCGCGCCGACGGCCCAGATCGGCGTGGTGGGCCTGCTCGAGGACATCGACCGACGGGTGGGGCCGGTCTTCCGGTCGGCCGGCGACGTCATCGGCCTGCTCGGCAGCACGACCCCCGGCCTGGCCGGATCCGTCTACGCCAGCCTGGCCGGAGCGAACCTGGACGACCGGCCACCCGGCCTGGAGCTGGGCCGCGAGCGAGCCCTGCAGGACGTGCTCATCGAGGCCGCGGCGCAGGGCCTCCTGGCGTCGGCCCAGGACGTCTCCGGCGGCGGCCTCGCCATCGCCATCGCCGAGGGCTGCATCTGGTCGGGCCTGGGGGCCGAGCTGGATCTGGCGGTCGGCTCCACGCCGGCCCTGGAACTGTTCGGTGAGGCGCCCAGCCGGGCCATCGTCTCCACGACGCAGGCGGCCTGGGAGCGCCTGGCCGACGTGGCCGCCGGCCGCGGCGTGCCGCTCGAGCGCATGGGCCGCGTCGGCGGGGACCGGCTGCACGTCCGCCTCATCGGGCTCGCCGCCACGGGCGCGGCCGAGGAGCGCGGCGCGGGCGTCGCTGATGACGTCGACGTGCCGGTCGCGGTGCTCGAACATGCCTGGACGGCGGGCCTGGCGCGCGCCCTGGGCGAGGAGGCCTGAGCCATGTGCGGCGTCCTCGGCGTCTTCAGCCCCGGCCACGAGGCGGCCCCGCTGGCGGCCCTCGGCCTCTTCGCGCTCCAGCACCGTGGCCAGGAGTCGGCCGGCGTGGCCGTCAGCGATGGCCACAACGTGATGGTCTACAAGGACCTTGGCCTGGTCGCGCAGGTACTCGATGAGCGACGGCTGCCCTCACTGCGGGGGCACCTCGCGAGCGCCCACTGCCGCTACTCCACGACCGGCTCGACGAGCTGGGAGAACAGCCAGCCGACCTTCCGCATCGGCCCGCACCGGCCGGTCGCCATCAGCCACAACGGCAACCTCGTCAACACGCGGCAACTGCTGGCCGACCTGCCCGGCGGGCGCGGCCGCCTCACCGCGACGACGGACACGGAGGTCCTCACGGCCATGCTCGCCGAGGAGCCGGCGGCCGACCTCGTGGAGGCGCTGCTGCGGGTCCTGCCACGGACGGAGGGCGCCTATGCGCTGGTGGTCATGGACGAGCAGCGTCTCGTCGGCGTGCGCGATCCGCACGGCTTCCGGCCGCTCGTGCTGGGGCGCCTGCCGGACGATGGGTGGGTCCTGGCCTCAGAGACGGCCGCGCTCGACATCCTGGGCGCGGACTTCGTGCGCGACGTTGCCCCCGGGGAGATGGTCGTGCTTGGCGAACCCGGCGGCCCCCGCTCGGTGCGCTTCGCCGAGGGTCACGAGAACCTGTGCGTCTTCGAGCTGATCTACTTCGCCCGCCCGGACTCGTACATGCTGGGCCGCAACCTCTACGAGGCGCGCCGGCGCATGGGTGAGGCCCTGGCGCGGGAGGCGCCGGCCGACGCGGACATCGTCATGCCCGTGCCCGAGACGGGTGCCCCGGCCGCGGCCGGCTACGCCGAGGCCAGCGGCCTGCCCTACCGCGAGGGCATGATCAAGAACCGCTACGCCGGCCGGACCTTCATCCAGCCCAGCCAGGCCCTGCGCCAGCGGGGCGTCAACGTCAAGCTGAGCCCCCTCCGCGAGCAGATCCGGGATCGGCGCCTGGTCGTGGTCGACGACTCGATCGTGCGTGGCACGACGACCAAGCAGATCGTCAACCTCCTGCGCAAGGCGGGCGCCCGCGAGGTCCACCTGCGGATCAGCGCGCCGCCCATCTTCAACCCCTGCTTCTACGGCATCGACACGCAGATCGAGACGGAGCTGATCGCGGCGACCCACAGCCCCGATGAGATCCGCGACTACGTCGGCGCCGACTCGCTCTCCTACCTCTCCATCGGCGGGGTGCTCGACGCGCTCGAGCTGCCCCGGGAGCGCTTCTGCTTCGCCTGCTTCGACGGCCTCTACCCCGTGCCCGTGCCGTACGACGTGGCCAGCCACAAGTTCATCCTGGAGGACCCCCAGGACGAGCCGCTGGCGGGGGTCCGGTGACCAAGGGGGCGGCGCCGCGGCCGGCCTACGTGCGGGCCGGCGTGGACGTGGCGGCGGGCGACCGGGCCGTCGAGCTCATGCGCCCGGCCATCGAGCGGACCCGGCGGCCTGAGCTGGTCGGCGGCCTGGGCGGCTTCGCCGGCGCGATCGCCATCCCGCAGGGGTATCGCGAGCCGCTGCTGGTGGCCTCCACCGACGGCATCGGCACCAAGGCCATGCTGGCGGCGACGACGGCCCGCTTCGACGGCGTCGGCGCGGACGTGGTCGGCATGTGCGCCGACGACGTGGTGTGCAGCGGGGCCGAGCCGCTGGCCTTCCTGGACTACCTCTCCGTCGGCCGCCTCGTGCCGGAGGCCGTGGCGGCCATCGTGGGCTCGGTCGCCGACGCCTGCGCGGCCATCGGCTGCGCCCTGGTCGGCGGGGAGACGGCCGAGCATCCCGGGCTCATGGAGGTCCACGAGTTCGACCTGGCCGGCTGCTGCATCGGCGTGGTCGAGCGGTCGGACCTGCTCGACGGGACCACGGCCCGGGCCGGGGACGTCCTGCTGGGCCTGGCCGCCTCCGGCCTCCACGCCAACGGCTTCTCCCTGGTGCGCGCCCTCGTGAGCCAGTGGGAGATCGACCTCCAGGGCCCCTACCAGGCGCTCCTGCGACGGACGCTCGGCACGCCCGGGGCCGACGCGGCCCTGGCCGCCGAGCCGGGCCAGGAGATGGCCACGGTGGCCGACGTGCTGCTGACGCCCACCCGCGTGTACGCGCGCACCGTCCTCCAGGTTCGCGCGGCCCTGCGAGCGGCCGGCCACGACCTCCGCGGCGCGGCCCACGTCACCGGCGGCGGCCTGCCGGGGAACCTGCCGCGGGTCCTGCCCGACGGACTGGCCGGCCGCGTCGACGTGGGCAGCTGGCCGATGCCCTCGGTCATGCGCCTCATGGGTGCGCTCGGCGGTCTCGACGATGCCGAACTCCGCGCCACGTTCAACGGTGGCCTTGGCATGGTCCTCGTCGTGCCGCCCGACGGCGTGGCGATCGCCCGGGGCACGCTCGAGCGGCTGGGCGTGACCGCGTGGGAGGTCGGCACGGTCGTACCGGTCGCGGCGGCGGGCGGCGCCCGGTACCTCGAGCGCGGCACCACCGCCTGATGGCACCGACGGCCGTCGCGGTCGGCGTCTCGGGAGCCGGCTCCAACCTCGCAGCGCTCCTGCTGGCGCAGCGGCGGGGGGCGCTGGGCGGTCGGATCACCCTGGTGTTTGCCGACCGCGACTGCCCCGCCCTCGGCATCGCCCGGGCGGCCGGCGTGCCGACCCTCCTGCTGCGGCCGGTCGAATCGCCCGGCCAGGGCGCGTGGGACGCAGCGCTGGCGGCCGCCCTGCGTGAGGCCCAGATCGGCGTCGTGGCACTGGCTGGCTTCATGCGGGTGCTGGGCCCGGCCGTGCTGGCCGCCTTTCGCGGCCGCATCCTCAACGTCCATCCCAGCCTGCTGCCCGCGTTCCCCGGCGGGCACGCGGTGGACGACGCGCTGACGGCCGGCGTGGCCATCACCGGCGTGACCGTGCACCTGGTCGACGAGACGCTCGACGGCGGTCCGATCGTGCTCCAGGAGGCGGTGGCGGTCCGGCCGGATGACGACGCGGCGAGCCTGGCCACGCGCCTCCACGCCGTGGAGCACCGACTGCTGCCGCGCGCCGTGGCCCTGCTGACGGTCGGCGCGCTGAGCCTGCGCCACGACGGACGCATCCTCATCGATCCGGCGGCGGCGGCGGAGGTGCCATGGCCGCGCCGGGCCCTCCTTTCGGTCTCCGACAAGGCCGGGCTGCTGGAGCTCGCCCGTGAGCTGGTGGCCCACGAGGTCGAGCTGGTCTCGACCGGCGGCACGGCCCGGGCGCTGCGCGAGGCCGGCCTGCCGGTCACCGACGTGGCCGACGTGACCGGCTTCCCCGAGATGCTGGACGGCCGCGTCAAGACGGTGCACCCGCGGATCCACGCCGGTGTGCTGGCCGACCGGCGCCTGGCTCAGCATCGGGCCCAGCTGGCGGCGGCCGTCATCGCGCCCTTCGAATTCGTGGTCGTCAACCTCTACCCCTTCGAGGCGGCGGCCGAGCGGCCGGCGATCACCCTCGACGAGCTCATCGAGGAGATCGATATCGGCGGCCCCGCCCTCGTGCGGGCGGCGGCCAAGAACCACGCCTCGGTGGCCGTCCTGACCTCCCCGGAGCAGTACGGGCCGGTCATCCAGGAGCTCGAACGTGACGGCGCCGTCGGGGAGGGGACCCGCCGGCGGCTGGCCGTGGTGGCCTTCCGGCGCACCAACGCGTACGACGGGCGGATCGCCGCTGAGCTGGGCCAGCGCCTGGGCGACGGCTCCGAGGAGACGTTGCCTCCGCGCCTCGTCCTTGACCTGGAGCGCGTCCAGCCCCTGCGCTACGGGGAGAACCCCCACCAGGTCGCCGCCCTCTACCGCCGCCCCGACGCGCCCGCCGGCAGCGGGCCGTTCGCGGCGGGCGTGGACCTGCGCCAGGGCAAGGCGCTGAGCTACAACAACCTGCTCGACGCTGCGGCGGCCGCCGGCGTGGCGCGCGATCTGCGCGGGGCCGCGGCGGTCATCGTCAAGCACGCCAACCCGTGCGGCGCGTCGGAGGGCGACGACGTCCTGCTGGCTTGGGACCGCGCCCTGGCCGGCGACCCGGTGAGCGCCTACGGCGGCGTGGCGGCTGTCACGCGCCCCGTGGACGGCCCCCTCGCCGAGCGGCTTGCGGCGATCTTCCTGGAGGTCGTCGTGGCGCCGGAGCTGACGCAGGACGGGGCGGCCGTCCTGGCCGGCAAGCCCAACCTGCGCGTCGTGATCGACCCGTGGCTGGGCCGGCCGCCCGTGGCCGACGTGGAGATCCGCAGCGCCGGTGGCGGCGTCCTGGCGACCACGGCTGACACCGCCGCCGATGCGCCGGACGGATGGTCGGTCGTCACCTCGCGGGCGCCGACGCCGCAAGAGGCCGCCGACCTCGACCTGGCGTGGCGCCTCGTGCGGCACGTCCGCTCCAACGCCATCGTGCTGGTCAGGGACGGCGCGCTCGTCGGCGTGGGCGCGGGCCAGATGAGCCGCGTGGACAGCGCCCGACTGGCGGTCGAGAAGGCGGGTTCAGAGCGGGCCCGCGGGTCGGTCTGCGCGTCGGACGCGTTCTTTCCGTTCGCTGACGGCGTGGAGGCCTGCCTGGCCGGTGGGGTCGCGGCGTTCATCCAGCCCGGCGGCTCGGTGCGTGACGCGGAGGTGGTGGCCGCCGCCGAACGGGCCGGCGCAGCCATGGTCACCACCGGTATCCGCCATTTCCGCCATTGAGTCAGACTGGACAGCACAGGAGGTGGACGATGACTGAACCGCTCGTGCCGCACGATCAGGACCCCGCGACCGACGGGGCCGGGTCCGGCGAAGCGATCATGGACAAGGTGACGTCGGCCGTCGACGAATTCGCCAAGCGCGCCGCGCCCGTCGTGCGCGAGGTCGGCGCCCGCGCCGCCGAGGTCACGGCGGCGGCCGGGGTCAAGGCCGGCCCGGTGGCCCATCGCGTGGCCGACGCGACCGAGGACCTGGGCCAGCGGCTCGCCCGCAAGGCCAGCGACGTGGCCAGCGACCTGCGCCGCAGCATGAGCGGCGAAAGCGCCGCCGCTCCGACGACGACGCCTTCAGCCGACGTTTCGACCGCGGAGCCCGCAGCACCCGCCGCGGCCCCCGAGACCGGGACGACGGAGCCCGACTCCGCCGCCTAGACAGGGAACGACCGGGCCCGTGCGAGCCCGGTCGTAGGAGGTAGCGTACCGCCAGCCGGCGTGGGCCGGCCGATCAGCGGTTCTTGTTGGGCCGCGCTTCCTTGGCCAGCTGGCGCTGACGCGCCTGCCGCTCCAGGTCCGCGCTCTTGTAGCGCGCCAGCTCCTGGCTGGTGCTGGGATGGATCAGGAAGCTGTGGCCCTCCACGTCTTCCTCGCCATCGTTCTTGAGCTTGGGGCCCACGCCCTCGGGCGCGGCGGGCTTCTTCTTGGTCGCCATGTCGGACCTCTCAGTCTGTGCTGTGCTCGGTGCCCGTGAACCTGCTGCCGGTCCGGGCGATGGACGTAGAGTGGGCCGCGAACGGGGCCGCGTCAACGGATCCCCGTGACAGTCCGGGTGTCATCCTGCCGACACCACCTGCGCCGGCGGACGGCGATCACTTCGTCGAGCGGTTCGAGCGGTTCGAGCGGTTCGCGATGGCGTCCAGCTCGCGCAGAAGTCCATGTGCTTCGGCGCGCTCGGCGACGACTCGGGCGGCGCCGATCGCTTCTGCCACCGCACGTCCCGCCTCGCCTCCTTTCACCAGAGCCTCTGCGTAACGCCAGCGCGCGTACGCCTCGTAGAACACGTCGCCGATCGTGGCCTCGTCGTGGATGACCTGCGACCATGCCGCGAGCTCGCCCTCGCCGCGCCCGCGCGCGAGTTCCCCGGGCAGCAAGGCCAGGTGGAGGTCGAGGCGCCAATGGGTCGAGCCGTCGGGGCGCGCCGCGTCGGCGGCGATGGCCCGGGCGGTCTCGGCTGCGCCCACGAGGCCCTGGATCGCCGACGCCTCGCCGGCTGCGTTCCCGAGGGCTCGCGCCGAGACTGCGATCGAGGCCTGGATCGTCGCGCGATACACCTGGCTGATCAGACAAGTGAGCGCATCGGGGGTGGGGGCGTCTGGGGTCCCCTCGATCCGAGCCAGCGCTTGGACGTCTTCGCCTTGCCACCAGAGTGCGTACGCTTCGGCATTCGCAGTCTCTGCCATGGTGTTCGTCGTCGCGCCGCGGCGGGCGCCTTGCTGCGCGGCCGCAAGCTCGTCAAGGGCCCCGGCCATGTCGCCCATCATGATCCGGGCCAGCCCGCGCGCGCCACGGGCTGCGACGACGTTGTCACCCGTGGTGGCAAGCTCGAGCGCTCGACCCGCGAGCTCCAACGCTCGACTCGGTTGCGAGGCCCAGATGGCAGCCGACGCAGCGTTGTAGTAGTACGTGACCGCATTTGCCCGTTCGAGGCCCGCTTCCGTCGCCGTCTTGATCGCGCGGACCAGCACTTCCTGTGCCCGGTCGAATTCGCGAAGATCATCCAGCAGGACTGACAGGTTGTTGTCCGCGCGGTTCGATTGGTCGACGTCACCGATGCGTTCGGCGAAGCCGCGAGCATCCTCGAGCATACGTAGGCCTCGCTGCGGCTCGTCCCGGCCGATCAACGTCGCCTGCGTGATGAGCACACTCGCGACGACGTGGTCATCTCCGGCCGCCCGGGCGACTTCAAGCGCAGGCCCGCAGAGGGCGAGGGCGGCGGCATTCTGGTCGGCCAGCATCAAAAGCCGCGCCTCGCCGGCGAGGGCCGAAGCACGCGCCCGGTTGGGCGATTCCGCGGGAGCCAGGAGCACGGCGCGAGCGGCGGCGTCGAGAGCGCCTGCTTCGTCGCCCGCATCCCACAGGTAGGTCGCCAGCCGCTCGCTCATCACCGTGCCACGGATTGGATCCGTAGGCTCGACCTCGGCCAGGGCGACCCGGATGCCGTCGGCCGCCGCCCACGGGTCGCCCGCGAGGTACAAAGCCTCAGCGCGTCGCGCCTTGAGGTCGGTGAGATCGGCCGCCCGGCCAGTGGGGGTCTCGGGTCGATGGGCCACGACGGCCATGGCGCGGTCGTAGAGTCGCGCCGCTTCCTGGTGGGCGAAGACGGCCGTGGCGTGCTCTGCCGCCTTGATGAGCGTATCGACGGCTGACTCAGCCAGCCGATCCCCCGCCTCGCCGGACAACGTGCCCAGCTCGAGACGGTATTCGGCCGCGGAGGCCAGGTGATGCGCAAGGACCTCCACGTACTCGGCCCGGCGGCTTCCGGTGACGCGATCCAGCCAGGCGGCGAACCGCTCGTGGAGCTCGGCTCGCTCCGCCTTGGAGAGGCGGTCGTAGGCCGCGTCGCGGATCAGGACGTGGCGGAAGCGGAAGGCGTCATCACCGTCCAGACCGCTACCGTCAGGCAGGATCAGCTGCTTGCGGGTCAGGGCCAGGAGCCGCCCGCTGAGGGTGTCGCGCTCGGTGGCGGGCGACAGCGTGGCGACCGCCCCTCGTTCGAAGACCCGGCCGACGACGGACGCCCGCTCGGCAGCTGATCGTTCCGGTCGCTCGAGGCCGTCGATCCGGGCCGCGATCATCGCGCTGACGGTCGCAGGCACGGTGATCGCGTCGGCGGGGCCGGCGAAGGCCCATCCAGCCGGACCGCTTTGAAGCGCCCCGTCGTCGATCAGCTTGCCCAGCATCTCCTCGATGTACAGCGGGTTGCCCTCGGCCGCGGTCAGGATTCGCTCCTGAAGCGTCGTTGGGACCGCGCCCCCTCCTGGGAGCGCCTGCAGGAGGGCCCGCGGGTCGGCTCCACCGAGTGGTTCCAGGTCGAGGCGAACGGCATTCGTGCGATCGGCGCCCCAGTCCGGTCGCCGGTCGAACAGCTCGGGTCGAGCCGGGCACAGGATCAGGAGGCGAGCGCCCGTCGTCCAATCCAGCAAGGCCTCGAGTAGGTCGAGCAGCACCGGCTCCGCCCAATGGATGTCCTCGACGACCAGGACGAGCGGACTCTCCGAGGCGAGGGCTCCCACCGTACGGCGAACCGCCCAGGCGATGTCGTCTCCAGCGCTTGCGACGGCGGACTCCCCGACGAGCGACTCGAGGATGCCGGCGATCCGATCTCGACCCTCGAGCCCCGCTGGGACCAGCGCGGTCAGTCGCGCCATGGCGTCGTCCCGGCTCGAAGCCGGACCCACCCCGGCGAGGTCCCGGAGGATCTCGGCGATCGACCAGTACGTGATGCCGTCGCCGTACGAGAGGCATCGGCCCCTGGCCGCGCGCGCGCGGCCGGCAGCCGAATCGAGGACCGCCCGGACGAGTCGACTCTTGCCCACGCCGGCGGTCCCGACGATCGTGACCAGCTGGGCGGAGGGTCCCGCGATCGCTCGGCCCAGGGCGCGCTCGACGACGTCCAGCTCCGCTCCACGACCGACCATCGGTGCGTCCAGGCGGCGCGCGTGCGCCTCGCCACCCACGACGCGGATGAGGCGATACGCCGCGGTCGGTCCGGCCTTGCCGCGCAGGTCCAGCGGGGTCAGAGCCTCGGCCTGGACGGCATCGCGTACAAGTGAGTGGGTCGCCGATCCCAGGATCACCTCACCCGGCTCAGCCGACTGCTCAAGTCGCGCTGCGGTGGACAGCGTGTCCCCCGACGCGAGGGCGTTGCCCGACCCGCCCTCTGCCGTGACGACCTCACCGGTGTGGACGCCGATCCGCAGCCGGAGCTCCAGGCCGTTCGAGCGACGCAGCTCATCGTTAAGGTCCGCCAGGGCGGGCGATAGCTCGGCTGCCGCGCGCACGGCCCGCAGGGCATCGTCCTCGTGGGCCGCCGGGAGGCCAAAGATCGCCATGATGGCGTCGCCGATGTACTTCTCGACAGTGCCGCCGTGGCGTTCGATCGTCTCGCGGATGGTTCCGAAGTAGCGGCCCTGGACACCCCGCCACCGTTCCGGATCCAGCTGTTCACTGATGCTTGTGGAGCCCACTAGGTCAGCGAACAGGACGGTGACGACCCGCCGCGTCTCGCGGTTCTGGCCGTCGCTGGCAACAGGAAGCGCGGTCCCGCATCGATTGCAGAACCGCGCCTCCGGCGTGTTCTCCACCCCGCAGCGCCCGCACGTCGCCACGGCCGGAGTGTAGCGGGTCGGTTCCCCAGTCCGACCCGCCTAGACCTAGTTCTTCTGCTCGCCGTGGACGGCCGGCGTGGTGCCGGACTCTTCCTGGACGATGTCGCCGGAGCGGACGTCGGCGTTGAGGCCGCGGTTGACGAACGGCGCGGGCGGCGCGGCCTCCTCGACGACGATGTCGCCGGAGCGGATGTCGGCGTTGAGGCCGCGATTGACGAACGGGGCCGCGGCCGCTGGGGCCGCCTGGACGGCTGCGCCGGTGGCCGTGTGGGGTGCCGCCAGCTGGTTGCCGACGGCGATCGAGCCGACCGTCAGGGCCGCCACGAGCAGGCCGCCGGCGGCGAGCCGCGTGCGCATCCGCTGGGCGTCCTGCGGGGTCGGGAAGCGCAGGCTGAAGGCGTGGCCCTCGACGTCGTCGCCGATGGTCAGGACCACGTCGATCGTGGCGCTGCCGGCGGCGTGACCGCTGACGTCGTACGTATCGGTCGGCGCGACCTGCACGGCCACGCGGCCGGGCGTCGCGTCGCTGAAGCGGCGGCTGAGCGTCTCGGTCGACTCCGCATCGAGCGGCTCGGCGATGGCGACCCAGCCTGGATCGAGCTCCAGGCGGTAGGTGGGTTCCTCGATGACCATGGCGGTTGCTCCTTCTCCCTTGCGGGCTCGAATGGCCTAGCGCAGATGCGTCGAGCGCAGGACGACCCGCCCGCTGGGGGACGGCTGGATGGTGGCGGCCCTGGCGGCCACCGAAGTCCGCGAGCTCACCCACGCCCGGGCGGACGTCAGGATGGACTGCAGCGGTCCGGTCAGCGACGTCATGGTCACGCGCTCGGTGTGCGGCTTGGCGTCCCGGGCGATCTTGGCCAGGTGCGCCTGATGGGCCTCGCTCAACAGCTCGGCGTGGTGGTACTTGGCGATCAGTTGGCGTTCGTAGGCTGACATCTCGTCCTCCTTGGAAGCCGCTGGAGCGACTTCGTGATGCCGCGCAGCATCAGGCCGCCACCACCCGGCCGGCCATCCGCTGGCCGACGGCCACAGGGTCATTCGTCCGCCTGCGATGGTGGCGTCCCGATGGCGCCGCAGGTGTCGCGTTGCCGACCCCGCCGTGCGCTACTGTGCCGCGGTGGACGTGTTGCGGACCTATCGCGCGCTGCTGGGCAATGGACCGCTGACGCGCCTGCTCGCGGGCGAGTTCGTGTCGGCCATCGGTGACTGGCTCTACCTGGTGGCCCTGCTGATCCTGGTCTACGAGCGGCCCGACGCATCGCCGGTCCTGCTCGGTGTCGTCGGGGCAGCGCGCGTCCTGCCCTACGTTTTCCTGTCCGTGCCGGCCGGCATCGTCGCCGACCGGTACGACCGCCGCCTCGTGCTGCTCGGAACCGACCTCGCCCGCGGCGCGATCATGCTGCTGATGGCGGCCCTGGTAGCCGTCGACGGGCCGCTGCTGCCGATCGTGGGGCTGGCCATCCTGGCCACGTGCTTCTCCGCCTTCTTCGGCCCGGCCATCGGCGCCTACCTGCCCCGCCTGGTCCGCGACGAGACGGAGCTTGGCCCCGCCAACAGCGCCTGGGCCTCACTGGACAGCCTGGCCTTCGCGGTGGGCCCGGCCATCGGCGGCGCCATCATCCTGGCCACCGGCGGCCTCACCCTGGCCTTCCTGCTCAACGCGGCGTCCTTCGCAGTGGTGGCCTTCGTGCTCTGGCGCCTGCCCTCGAGCAGCACGCACGTCCGCGAAGATGCGGCGGCGGCTCGCGCGCCCGCGCCCGCGCTGTCCGACATGCCGGTCGTGGCGAAAACGCCGGCCGTGGTGGCAGCGGCAGGTCCCGACGTCGTGCGCCCGCTGGCCGGCCTCGTCGTGATCAGCGCCGTGGGCGGCTTCGTGTTCGGCGGCCTGGGCGTGCTCACGGTCGTCATCGCCACCGACATCCTGCACGAGGGTGCCGTCGGCACCGGCGCCCTGAACGCCGCCATCGGGATCGGGGGCCTGGTCGGCGCGCTCGCCGCCGGCGTGCTGGTCCTGCGCCGCCGCCTGGCCCTGCCGCTGGTGGCCGGCGGCGTGGCGATGGTCGTCGGTATCGCCGCCCTTGGCCTGACCTCCAGCCTGGCCCTGGCGGCCGTGGCGCTGGCCGCGGCCTGCCTGGGCAGCTCGATCGTCGACATCGTGTCGCTCACGCTGCTGCAGCGGCTGGTGCCCGACGCGGCTCGCGGCCGGGCCATCGGCGTGATCGAGACGATCAGCATCGGGGCCTATGCCGCGGGTTCGCTCGTCCTGCCGATCGCCGCCGCCCCGCTGGGCCTACCGCTGCTGCTTGCGGCCTGCGCCGCCGCGTGCCTGGCCTCCATTGCCGCGGGCGTGCTCATCCTGGGCCCAGGGGCCGGGCGCGAATCGACCATCTCGCCGGCGGCGGCGCGCTTCGTGGGCCTGCCCGTCTTCGCCGGCCTCTCGCCGGCGCGCCTGGAGGCCGCTGCCATGCGCCTGCGGCCCGAGCATGTCCCCGCCGGGACGGTGGTCATCCGCCAGGGCGACGTGGCCGACCGCCTCTACTTCATCGTCGACGGCGAGTGCGACGTCTCGCAGGCCGCGGCAGGGGGCGGACCCGCCCAGCACCTGCGCACGATGGGCCCCGACGAGCTCTTCGGCGAGATCGGGCTCCTGACGGGGGCACCGCGCTCGGCGACGGTCACCGCGTCCACCGACACCGACGTGCTCACGCTAGAGGGTGCCGATTTCCTGGCCCTCGTCGGCTCAGGTCCGGGCTTGACGTCAAGGCTCCTCGACCTGCATCGTGGCGCCAGCGCCGCGCCGGCTCATTGACCGGCGGCGCCTGGAGGCCCGTATGAGCGGCGAAGGCTTTGCAGCAGAGCGCCTGCGCGCCTGCGCGCTCTTCGCCAAGGTTTCGGACCAGCAGCTTGACCAGCTTGCGCACGTGCTGCGTCGCCGCCGATTCCGGCGCAACGAGGTCATCTTCCACCAGGGCGACCCGGGCGACTCCCTCCACATCATCGCGGAGGGGGCGGTCAAGATCGTGCTGCCGTCGGCCGAGGGCGACGAGGCCATCATCGCCACGCTCCGCGTGGGCGACTTCTTCGGCGAGTTGGCCCTACTCGACAGCGCGCCCCGGTCGGCGACGGCGACCGCCCTCGAAGCGACCGAGACCCTGGTCTTGCCGCGTGACGTCTTCCGCGAGGTCCTGGACCAGGAGCCGAGCCTCCGCGACGCGCTCCTGGCCGGGATGGTGGCGGAGCTGCGCCGCCTCACCGGCCAGGTGGAGGAGCTCTACTTCCTGGATCTGGCCGGCCGCCTGGCGATGCGCCTCGTACGCCTGGCCCAGGATGCCCAGCCCGGGGCGACCGGCGTGGTGCGCCTGGACTGGCCGTTCACCCAGTCGGACCTCGCGGCCATGATCGGCGGCACGCGCCAGTCGGTGAACCGCCTCCTGGCCGACCTCGTCCGCGACGGCCTCCTGACGATCGACCGGGATACGCTCGTCATCGACAACCTGGAACAGCTCGCGCGGCACGCCGAGCGCTGATCGACACGATCGCTGTCGGCGACGCGACAGCCCGGCCGTCGCCAGAACGCTTCCGTGATCGGGCTGGCGCCACTAGGATGCGTGCATGGCCTGGGCTCCGACCAGGCGGCACTCGAAAGGACGACAGATATGCCACCTAAGATGGCTCCCAGAGAAGGTTTCGGCGGCATGCAGCAGCGCGCCGACGAGGACGACGTCGAGGGTCACCTCGGCGGCAAGGTCCGCAGCGAAGGTCTGGGCGGCAAGGTCCGCAGCGAAGGCCTGGGCGGCAAGGTTCGCAGCGAAGGCTACGGCGGCAAGGCGCCACACGCCGACGAGGACGACGTCGAGGGTCACCTCGGCGGCAAGGTCCGCAGCGAAGGCCTCGGCGGCAAGGTCCGCAGCGAAGGCCTCGGCGGCAAGGTCCGCAGCGAGGGCTACGGCGGCAAGGCGCCACACGCCGACGAGGACGACGTCGAGGGCCACGGCGGCCTCCGCCAAAAGGGCGAATGAGCCGGTCCGAGCGGCGTCCATGACGGGCGCCGCGACGACCCTCCATACGCACAGCCACCAGCCGGCGTGACCAGCGAGGCACGTCGGCTTGGCTGATTCCTCGGGCGGCGCTCAGGATGTGATCGCCGCCCTGCGTGCGGCTACCCGGCGCGGGCGCGTCGCCCAGCATATGGCGGGCGACCCGGAGCAGCGCCTGCTGCAATCCATCGTCGATGCCACGGCCACGCTCTTCGACGCGGAGGCCGCGTCGATCGCCCTGTTCGAGCCGGACCCCGACCGCCTCGTATTCCGGGTCGCGGCCGGCGAGCGAGGTGCCGGGGCGATCGGCCTGACGATCCCCACCACCCGTGGCCTGGCCGGTTACGTCTTCTCCACGGGCCACCCGCTGGCCCTCAGCGACGTCGCCAGCGATCCGCGCTTCGACCGGGCGGCGGCCGAGCGGACGGGCTACGTGCCGCGGTCGATCGCCGCGGTTCCGCTCATCGACCGCGAAGCGACCGTGGGCGTGCTCCAGGTGCTGGACAAGCGCAGTAGCGCCACCTTCTCCCTGCGTGACATGGAGTTGCTGGCCGTCTTCGCCGGACAGGCCGCCGCCGCGATCGCCGCGATGCGCGTGCAGCGGGACCTCACCAGCCTGATGCGCGAGGCCCTGCGCCACCTCGACGACGCCGGGACGCTCGATGCGTCCGGCCTCGAGCGCCTCGTCGCCGACCTCACCCGGGGCCTCGACGGCGCCGGCGACGTGCCCTTCTGGCGCCTCGTCGACGGGCTGGCCGGCCTGCAGACGCTTGGCGAGCGTGAGCAGGCCCTTGCGGCGGACATCGTGGCCGCGCTGGGGGCGTATGCCTCGACCGCCCGTCGCCCCGGCGCGAGGGCGTCCCGCACGACCAGGTGACCGAAGAGGCGCTCCCTGCGTGGTCCGAGCCGTTCGCCGCCGACGCGCGGGCCCTGCTGGTCCGCGAGGGGAGCCTCGAACGCATCGATCGGGCCTGGGCCTGGGAGGGTTCGACCGGCAAGGGCGTGACGGTGGCCATCATCGACTCGGGGCTCGAGCGAGACCACCCGGCCCTGGCGGGGCGGCTCGTCGAATCGGTCGCCGTGGAGCTCGTCGACGGTGAGCCGCGGGTCGTGGCGGACGACGCGGGCGACCTCTTCGGTCACGGCACCGCCTGCGGCGGCATCATCGTCGGCCTCGCCCCGGAGGTCGAGCTGGTGTCCATCCGCGTCCTGGGCGCCGACCTGCGGGGCAAGGGCGCGGCGTTCCTGGCCGCCCTGGACTGGGCCATCGAGCAGGGCGTGCCGGTCGCCAACCTCAGCCTGTCGTCCAAGAGCGAGGCTCTCTTCGGTGACTTCCACGCCGTCGCCGATGAGGCCTACTTCCACCGGACGGCCCTGGTCTGTGCCGCCAACAACGTGCCCGGCCCCAGCTACCCCTCGCTGTTCGCGTCGGTCTGCTCGGTGGCGGCCCACGACATCCCGGACCCGTTCCGCCTCTACTACAACCCGGCCCCACCGGTCGAGTTCGGGGCATGGGGCGTGGACGTCCCGGTCGCGTGGCGCGAGGGCGGCCGGATCGTGGCCACCGGCAACAGCTTCGCCGCGCCCCACGTGGCAGGCCTGGCCGCGCTCGTCCTGAGCAAACACCCCGGCCTGACGCCCTTCGAACTCAAGGCCGTCCTCGCGGCGGCCGCCGAACACCCCACACCCGAGCAGCGCGCGGCCTGAAGCCTCTACCATCGGGCTCCCAGGCCTTCGTGCTTCGAATGAGGTCCCCGCGATGCCCCGACGGCGCACCTGCGACATCTGCAAGCGGGCGCTGCTGCCGGCCGACCAGGTCGCCGCGATCACCTATCCGGCCACCATCACGCACGGCGACGTGCCCAAGCCCAAGCCTCGCGAGGCGCTGGTCCATGCCGCCCACGAGGTGGCCGGGGCGGCCATCACGTGGACGGGCCCCTATCGCGACTGGTCGCCCGGATGACGAATCGCTTCTACCTCACGACCGCCATCGCGTATGCCAACAGCCGTCCCGGGTTGCACACCCTGTTCGAGGTCGTGGGGGCCGACACGATCGCCCGCTGGCACCGCATGCGCGGGGACGAGACGTTCTTCCTGACCGGCACGGACGAGTACTCGGTCAACATCCACCAGACCGCGACCGAGCGGGGCACGACGCCGAAGGCATTCGTGGACGACATGGTCGCCCTCTTCCGCACCGCCGAGGACGCCCTGGCCATCGCGCCCGACCGCTTCATCCGGACCACCGATCCCGACCACCAGGTGGCGGTCCACGAGATGCTGCGCCGCGCCTACGCCAACGGCGACCTCTACAAGGGCACGTACGAGGGCTGGTACTGCCCCAACGAGGGCTTCATCCCGCCGTCCCAGCTGGTCGAGGATGCGAGCGGCACGCACTGCGCCAACCACCCCTCGATCGACCTGCAATGGCTCTCCGAGCGCAACTGGTTCTTCCGCCTCTCGGCCTACCAGGAGCGCCTGGAGCGCTACTTCGCGGAGCATCCCGAGTGGGTCCAGCCCGAATACCGCCGCAACGAGATGCTGGGCTTCATGCGCCAGGGCCTGGAGGACTTCTCGGTCAGCCGCGAGGGCGCGCCATGGGGCATCCCGTTCCCCATCCGCGAGGACGGCTCGTCGGCGCAGCTGCCGGACGGGTCGTGGGATCCGGCGGCGGGCACGGTCTACGTGTGGTTCGACGCGCTGACCAACTACATCACCGGGGTGGGTTTCCCGGACGAGCCGGCCAGCTTCGCCGCGTGGTGGCCGGCGGATGTCCAGATCATCGGCAAGGACATCAACCGCCTCCACACGATCGTGTGGCCGGCCATGCTGATGAGCGCCGGCCTGCCGCTGCCGCGCCTGGTCTGGGTCCACGGCTGGCTGCTCGTGCAGGGCGAGCGGATGAGCAAGAGCCGCGGCAACTTCCTCGACCCGCTCGACATCGTGGCGGCCCTCGGCTCCGACGGTGCCCGCTACTGCACGCTGCGGGAAGTCGCTTTTGACCGCGACAGCGACGTGTCGTGGGACTCCTTCGTCCGCCGCTACAACGCCGACCTGGCCAACGACCTGGGCAACCTCGTCAATCGCACCGTGACGATGGCCAACCGCTACCTCGATGGCGAGCGGCCGGCGCCCACGGCCGGCGAGGGCTCGCTCCCGGCCGCGTGGGCGAGCGCGCGAGCGGCGTGGTCGGCCGGGCTGGAGGGGTACCTGTTGCACGACGCACTGGCGGGCCTGTGGGGCCTGGTCGGGTCGGCCAACCAGCTGGTCGACCTGGAGAAGCCATGGGTCCTGGCCAAGGCGGCGGCTGGTGGGGACGCCGGGGCAGGGGAGCGGCTCCGCGGTGTCCTCGGCGACCTCGTCGAGGCCTGCCGCCTGGTGGCCCTCGCCGCGGCCCCGTTCATGCCGCAGGCGGCCCCCCGGATCCTCGCGCAACTGGGCTACGCGTACCCGTACGGGCCCGACGGGAACGGTGGCCCACCGCTGGAGGCCGAGCTGATCTGGGGCGCCCACGCGGGCGACGCAGGACGCGTCGGCACGGCCGAGCCGGTGTTCCCGCGCCTGGACGTCGACGCCACCGCCCCCGGCGCCTGAGACTCGGGCCTGGAGGCCCCTGCGCGCATGCGCCTGATCGATTCCCATGCCCACCTCCAGGCCGACGCGTTCACCGCGGATGCCGATGGGGTCGTCACGGCGGCGGCTGAGGCGGGTGTCGAGCGGATCCTGAACCCGGGCTGGGACCTGGCCTCGTCGGCGGGGGCGCTCGAGCTGGTCGGGCGCCACGCCTGGATCGATGTGGCCGTGGGGGTGCATCCGCACGTCGCGGCGCAGGTCGATGAGGCCGGGTGGTCGGCTGTCGTCGCGCTGGCCGGCGATCGGCGGGTCGTGGCCGTCGGTGAGACGGGGCTGGACTACGACCGGGCCTTCTCGCCGCGCCGTGCGCAGCTGGCGAACCTGCGGCGCAACCTGGCCCTGGCGCTCGCCACGCACAAGCCGGCCGTGATCCACTGTCGCTCCGCGAAGGGCGCCCGCGACGCCCAGGACGAGCTGATCGCCGAGCTGCGCCGAGCCGGGGTGGGGGAAGGGGCGTGGCGTGAGGCGTTCGATGGCCGTCCGCCGGCCCTGCTCCACTCGTTCTCGGGGCCGGTCGATTACGCCGAGGCGGCGCTCGAGCTGGGCCTCGCCATCAGCTTCAGCGGGCTGGTCTTCCGCAAGGGCGAGGAGGCATCCGCCGCCGCCGCGCGTCTCGCCCCGGCCGATCGGCTCCTTGTGGAGACCGACTCGCCCTACCTGTCACCGCCCGGTGCTCCGCGACGCCGCAACGAGCCGGCCTGGGTGGCCGTCACGGCGCGCTGGCTGGCCGACCAGCGGCAGGTGGACCCCGACGCCCTGGGGGACCAGCTGGTGGCCAACTACGACCGCATCTTCCGGCCGGGCGCTGACGCGCCCTGACTGGCGCCCGGGTGCTGCGCTGATGCGCTCTGATGCTCGCCGGCCCCAAACGCAGCAGTCCTCCCCGCTGATGCGCTCGAAGGCATCAAAGGCGGGCTGGGAGGGATCGGGCTCGGCCAAGCGGTGTCGGGCGGTGCCGCGCAGTGCTCAAGCCCTAAGCTTTGCGGCCAGCGGTCACAGTGACGGAGCGGACGCCGCTCCTCCGTCGTTCGTTGCACGGGCCGCACGCAACGGCGGTGGAAGGCCCGTTTCCGGGTCCTAAAGGCTGGTGCTCGGCCGTTCCTCCGTCGTTGTCGCCGCTGGATGCAAATCGGCGGGTCGGGTGGCGCGGCCGCCCGCGCTCAACCCCCGGCCGCGACCCTCCCCCGCAGCAGCTCGGCGCCGGACGGATCGGTGAGGCGGCACGCCCAGGCACCGTCGGGCAGGCGCCACGTGGAGGTCGTCACGGCCATGTCGGCCGTCGCCGAGCGCACGAACTCCAGGTCCATCGTCCGCGGCACCGCCGCGACGGCTGCCTCGCCGCCGGCGGTGACGACCGCCTCCTCCACCCAGTCGGCGTAGACGGCGTGGTTGGCATGGCCGATGGGATCCAGCTCATGGCGGCGCACCACGAACCCGTCCCGCCGCGCATCGCCCGGCGCCTGGGGCAGCTCCACCCGGGCGGGCTGGAAGTCGGGCAGGCGACCGGGGAAGGCGGCCAGGATGTCGGCCGGGATACGCACGGGCGCAGCACTCGGGCCAAGTAGTACCCAGTCGGTCGTCACGACCGCGAGCAGCGCCCCGCCTTCCCCGCAGATCTCGCTGCGGCGACGGGCCCAGACGCGCCGCCAACCCGTCACCTCGGTCGAGACGGCCACCGTGGCGCCGCTCGTGACCGTGCCCCGCACCTCCAGCCCGAGACACCGGACCAGCCACATCAGGCCCCGGTCGGCGTACCAGCGGCGGTCGAAGCCGGCCGACTCGGAATGGGCCCACGCCAGGTCCTGGGCGTAGCGCAGGGCGGCCGACGAGCGCAGCCAGCCGTCGGCGCCGCACTCGTCGAAGCGGATGCGGACGGGCAGCTCGAGGCGCACGGGAACGACCACCCGCCGAGTCTACGGTCTCCCGCTTGACAGGCCCCCGACACCTCCGCTAGGCTGTTAGCACTCTCCCGTTGGGAGTGCTAATCTCACATCGCGGTCGACCCCGACCGCTTCGGGACGCTGCGGCCAGTGCGCCGCGCGGTCGATCCCAGCCCAGCAGGGCCGCGGCCGCGACCTGTCCCACCCGGGGTCCCGCACCCATCAGGAACCTCAGGAGGGATCCGCGTTGGCGACCGCCTCGGCGACCAAGAAGACTTCGGGCAAGACCAAGCTGCGCCCCCTGGGCGACCGCTGTGTGATCAAGCCCTCGGCCCGTGAAGAGATGACCAAGAGCGGCATCGTGCTGCCCGACACGGCCAAGGAGAAGCCCCAGGAGGGCACGATCCTGGCGGCCGGCCCCGGGCGCATCCTCGACGACGGCAAGCGTGAGTCGATGGATGTCAAGGAGGGCCAGCGGGTCCTCTACGCCAAGTACGCCGGCACCGAGTTCAAGATCGAAGGCGATGACCTGCTCATCGTCAGCCAGAAGGACATCCTCGCCGTCCTCGAAGACTGACCGCCCGCACCATCGGTCGGTCCCACCCCGACCGGACCCCACGGGCCCGGTCGTTCCTTAGGAGGGAATCCCGTAGTGGCTAAGCAACTCCTCTTCGACGAGACCGCACGGCGGTCGCTGAAGCACGGCGTCGATCGCCTGGCCGATGCGGTCCGGGTGACGCTCGGCCCCAAGGGCCGCAATGTGGTGCTCGACAAGAAGTTCGGTTCTCCCACCATCACCAACGACGGCGTGACGATCGCTCGTGAGATCGAGCTGGACGACCCCTTCGAGAACATGGGCGCCCAGCTCCTCAAGGAAGTCGCCACCAAGACCGACGACGTCGCCGGCGACGGCACCACCACCGCGGTCGTGCTGGGCCAGTCGATCGTCGCCGAAGGCCTCAAGAACGTGACCTCGGGCGCCAACCCGATGGCCATCAAGCGCGGCCTGGAGAAGGGCGTCGAGGCCATCGTGGCCGAGCTCAAGAAGCAGGCCCGCCCGCTCAAGACGCGAGCCGACATCGCCAACCTGGCGGCCATCTCCTCGGCCGACCCGGAGGTCGGCGAGGTCATCGCCGAGGTCATGGACAAGGTCGGCAAGGACGGTGTCATCACCGTCGAGGAAGGGCAGTCGCTCGGCCTCGAGAAGGAATACACCGAGGGCATGCAGTTCGACCGGGGCTACATCTCGGCCTACTTCGTGACCAACCCGGACCGCATGGAAGCGGTCCTCGAGTCGCCCATGATCCTCATCACCGACAAGAAGATCTCGGCCGTGGCGGACCTCCTGCCGGCGCTCGAGAAGGGCGTCCAGCTCGGCAAGCCGGTCCTCATCATCGCCGAGGACGTCGATGGCGAGGCGCTCGCCACCCTGGTCGTCAACAACCTGCGCAAGACCATCTCGGCCCTGGCCGTCAAGGCCCCCGGCTTCGGTGACCGGCGCAAGGAGATGCTGCGTGACATCGCCATCCTGACCGGTGGCAACGTCATCAGCGAGGAGCTCGGCCGCAAGCTCGACAGCGTCGTCGCCGAAGATTTCGGCAAGGCACGTCGTGTGGTCGCCACCAAGGACGACACCACGATCGTCGACGGCGAGGGCTCCCAGGACGCGATCAAGGGTCGCATGACCCAGATCAAGGCCCAGATCGAGGAGACCACGTCGGACTACGACAAGGAGAAGCTCCAGGAACGGCTGGCGAAGCTGGCAGGGGGCGTCGCCGTGATCAAGGTCGGCGCGGCCACCGAGGTCGAGCTCAAGGAGAAGAAGCACCGCATCGAGGACGCCCTGTCCACGGTCCGGGCGGGCATCGAGGAAGGCATGGTCGCCGGCGGCGGCAGCGCCCTCCTGCAGGCCATCCCGGCCCTCGACAAGGTCAAGCTCGAGGGTGACGAGGCCATCGGCGTCAACATCCTGCGCCGCGCGCTGGAGGCGCCGATCCGCCAGATCGCCGAGAACGCCGGCAAGGAAGGGTCCGTCATCGTCGCTGCCGTGAAGAAGATGAAGCCCGGCCACGGGTACGACGCGCTCCGCGACGAGAACGGCGACCTCTTCGATAAGGGCATCGTCGACGCCCTCAAGGTGACCCGGTCCGCGCTCCAGAACGCCGCTTCGATCGGCGCCATGGTGCTCACGACCGAGACCCTTGTGACCGACCTGCCCGAGAAGAAGGACGGCGGCAACGGCCACGGCCATCCTGGTGGCGGTGGCGGGGACATGGACTTCTAGAGAGTCCGACCCAGACGCAGTCAGGGACCCGGCCCGCTCACCCGAGCGAGCCGGGTCTCTTCATGTCCGGCGCGCGCGGGCCGTCGAGTATCACGCTCAGGCAACGGTGCCCGGATCGCCGCCAAGCGACGCTCTACGCACGCCTACCTGCCGTATGCTCCCGTGCCTGGGAAACGGGAACGTCCGCGGCGAGGATCCGAAAGCTCGGAGGGCGAAATCGTGCGGAAGATCACGGCGAACGTGTACATGACCCTCGACGGCCGCGGCGTCTTTCCGGAGTATCCGACGTCGGGCCAGCCTTCGACCGAGCCCAACCCGCTCTTCCGAAACATGTGGTACGACCGGTTCGACGACGTCACGACGGTCGTCATGGGCCGACGATCCTTTCTCGGGCATCAGCAGACGTGGAGCGAGAAGGCGCTCGATCCGGGCGAGCCGGCATGGCTCATCGAGTACCGACGCTACCTGGACCGGGTGGAGAAGGTCTGCCTCTCGCACCGCCTCACGTCCTCCGACTGGGAGAACTCGCGGATCCTGAGTGGCGATCTCGCTGAGATCCTCGAGCAGGTGAAGGGCGAGGCGGGCGGCAACATCATCCTCGAGGGGGGTCCGGCCGTGGTCCGGGAGTGCCTCCGCCGCGATCTCGCCGACGACTACTGGTTCTTCGTCATGCCCGTCGTGTACGGGAAGGGTCCGCGGTACTGGGGTCCGATGGACGGGCAGACGACGCTCAGCCTCATCGAGACGAAGCCGGGCAGGAACAAGGAGATCCTCCTCCACTACGAGGCGGTCCGGTAGTTTCGCGGGGCAGCGACGCGATGGCAGCCTCTTCGCCGCCGACCCTAGACGTGGCGCCAGGTGACGGTGAACGACTGGCCCTTCGAGGCGAGGCCCGAGACCGTCGTGCGATGCGTCCCGCCGTTCGTGACGTCGGTGATCTCGTCGCGTGACCAGTGGCGGTCCCCGATGGAGCCAAGGCGGCCGGCGATGACCGCCAGGCCGCCGGTGATGACGATCTTGGAAAACTTGGCCAGCGCCAGGACGGGGCAGGTGGCCTTGCCGCAGGCCTCGCTGGGGGCCTCGACGATCCATTCCGCGGTCAGGCGCGGCGCGTTCTTGACCTGCTCGGTGATCGAGTCGGTCTCCTGGCTGGTCAGGTCGGTCAGGGTCATCGTGAAGCCATGGGTGCCGTAGGTGACCTGGGCCCACATGTGGTCCCCGGCGGCGGGCAGGATGACGTCGCCGAAGTCGATCGCGTGGTCCCGGCTGGGGACGGTCTCCCACCAGGCGGAGTGCGACAGGGCTCCGTCTTCGCAGTCGACCTGGGTCCCGACCTGCTCGGGCCCGATGGCCGCGTTGCCGAGGTGGTCGCTCGAGGAGCCGTCGAAGCCGACCCAGATGGCGACATCCGTGGTGCCGGTCTTGGGGCAGGTGATGATCGGCTCGGTCCAGGCCCCCTCGACGCACGTCACCTGGTGGCTGCGGCCGTTGCCGGCGACGTAGCCGCTCCAGTTGGTCGACTCGAAGTTCACGGCGCCCCCGAGGGCAGTGGCCGCGCGGCCTGGACAGTGGTGCAGCACGAGTGGCGGCGGCGTGGGCACCGGCGTGGGGACCGGTGTCGGTGACGGCGACGGGGTCGGGGCGGGTGAGGCCGTTGGGGTGCTCGTCGGCACCGAGGTGGCGACCGGCGTCGGTGACGGCGTCGGGGTGACGGTCGTCGACCCACATCCCGCCAGCACGGCGCACGCCAGAAGCGGCGCCAGCGACCGCGCCACCCCATGCCGTGCCATCGCTCCGAGGATAGCGTCGGCGCGGAGCGACGGCCCGCCAAGGGCCGTCCCGTAGAATCAGACGGTGAAGGCATCGCGCAGGTCGACGGGGGGGCTGGAGGTGCCGCCGGAGGACGCGCCCGACGCGGCCCTGGAGCTCCCGGACGAGCTGCTGGACGCCACGCCGCAGGAGCCGGCCGACTTCGCCGCCTGGTTCGGGGCGGTCGGCGTCACCGCACCGGCGGCCGCCTCCGAAGGAGCGCCCGCCGCCCCGGTCGATCGGGAGGCGCTGGCCCGCGACATCGTCGCCCGTCTAAACGCAGAACAGGCGCGGGCGGTCACCACGACTCAGGGCCCGCTCCTCATCCTGGCCGGCGCGGGCAGTGGCAAGACCCGCGTCCTGGCTCACCGCGTGGCGTACCTCATCGGCGTCAAGGGCGTGCGCCCGTGGCAGATCCTGGCCGTCACGTTCACCAACAAGGCCGCCGCCGAGATGCGCGAGCGGATCATGACCCTGGTAGGGCCGGATGCCGGCCGCCAGGTGGCCATGGGCACGTTCCATGGCCTCTGCGCGCGGGTCCTGCGACGCGACGGGTCGGCCATCGGCCTGGACTCGCGCTTCGCCATCTACGACACGGACGACCAGAACGGCCTCATGAAGCAGGTCCTGCGCGACCTGGAGCTGGCCGGGACCGGCGAGACCCGTCCGTCGGTCATGCTGGGCACGATCAGCCGCTGGAAGAACGAGCTGCTGGGCCCGGACGAGGCCGCCAAGGCAGCCCACACCTACCACGAGCAGCTCGCCGCCCGCGCCTTCCGCGGCTACCAGGCGCGGCTCCACGCCGCCGGGGCTCTTGATTTTGACGACCTGCTCATCGAGGCCGTGCACCTCTTCGACGACGCGCCGGCGGTCCTCGCCCGCTACCAGGAGCGCTGGCGCTACCTCCACGTCGATGAATACCAGGACACCAACCGTGCCCAGTACCTGTGGGTCCGCGCGCTCGCCGCGCGGCACCACAACCTGGCCGTGGTAGGCGATGACGACCAGAGCATCTACTCGTGGCGCGGCGCGGACATCACGAACATCCTGGAGTTCGAGAAGGACTATCCCCAGGCGACGGTCGTCAAGCTGGAGCAGAACTACCGCTCCACGCAGCTGATCCTGGATGCCGCCCACGCCGTGGTCAGCCGCAACGAGGGCCGCAAGGACAAGCGCCTCTGGACGGAGAACCCGCGCGGCGTCCTGATCGAGCGCTTCGAGGCCGACCGCGAGGACGAGGAGGCCGAGTGGATCGCCCGCCAGGCCGACGCGCTCGTGCACGGGCGCGGGGCCGGTGGCTCGATCCTGGCGAGGCGCGCCGACGAGGGTGACGAGCGCCTCTACCACCTGCGCGACATCGCCATCATGTACCGCGCCAACGCCCAGTCCCGGCCGATCGAGGAAGCGTTCCTCCGCTACGGCCTGCGCTACCAGCTGGTCGGCGGCGTGCGCTTCTACCAGCGCCGCGAGGTCAAGGACGCGCTGGCCTACCTGCGGGTGCTGCGCAACGACCGCGATGTGGCGGCGTTCGAGCGCATCCTCAACGTCCCCGCCCGCGGCCTCGGCGAGAAGACGCTGGCCACCATCCGCCGCCTCGCCGCGAGCGCCGAGGGCGACGTGTGGCAGGGCATCCTCCTGGCCGTCGACGACCCCGAGATGGCCAGCCGGACCCGGGCGGCGCTGGGCGCGTTCGCGGACATCGTGCGGCGGCTCCGGACGCGCATCGGGGTCCTGCCGCTGCCCGAGCTCCTGGACGCCGTGCTGGAGGAGTCGGGCTACCGGGCCATGCTCGCCGACGGGTCCGAGGAGGGCGAGGAGCGCTGGGCCAACCTGCTCGAGCTTCGCGAGGTCTTCCAGCGCTACGCCGACCTGGCGCCCGACGACGCGCTCGACCGCCTGCTCGAGGAGACCGCCCTGGTGGCCGACCAGGACGCCTACGACCGCGATTCCGACGCGGTCACCCTCATCACGCTCCACGCGGCCAAGGGCCTGGAGTTCGACGTGGTCTTCATCAGCGGCCTGGAAGAGGGCGTCTTCCCGCACAGCCGGGCGTTGGAGGACCCGCGCCAGATGGAGGAGGAGCGGCGTCTGGCGTACGTCGGCCTGACCCGGGCGCGCCATCGCCTGTACCTGACCCACGCGGCCCAGCGGGCGACCTGGGGCCGGGGCGGGTTCTCCACGCCCAGCCGCTTCCTGATGGAGATCCCCGGCGAGCTGATGCACGGCCCGCGGCTCGTGCTCGCCGACGACGGCTACGACGACGACCAGCGCTCCCCGGACGAGCGATCCGGCGGCCCGCTGGACCTGGACGTCGTCCTCGGGCGACGCGGCACCGCGAGGCTGTACGACCGCGGCCGGTCACGGCCTCTGGGTCCGCGGATCCTGCCCCCCGGCGGCGGCTACGTGGCCGAGTCGGTCGGCGCGCCGCGCCCCGGCGAGACGTTCCGCCCCAGCCGCGACCTGGCCGCCAAGCGCGCCTCGTACTACGGCTCGTCGCCCGATGCGACGGATGCGCACCCCGCCGCCACGCCGGCCGACCCGACCGCCTGGGCCGTGCCGGCCACGCCCGCCATCCCCGGCCAGCGGCGCTACCGCGACGGCGACCGCGTGCGGCACCGCGCGTTCGGCGAGGGGCGGGTCGTGACCTCCAAACTGACCCGTGATGATGAGGAGGTCACGGTCGCCTTCCCCGACCACGGCGTGAAGCGCCTCCTGGCCAGCCTCGCCAACCTGGAGGTCTCCGGCTCCTAGGCGCCGTCCGTTACAGGGTCGTGGTGATGACCGGCGAGGTGCCCAGGACCAGTCCCGTGAAGCTGTGGGCGCGCGCCGCCACGAAGGCCGGCCGCTTGGGGATCGCGAGGGCCGTCTCGAAGCCGTCGCGCGGCGCGGACGCGAGCGGCGTCAGCGTGGCGGGCGTGCCGCCGCCGAGCAGCTCCCAGCTGGCCACCTCGGTCGCGCCGTTCCAGCTGACGAAGGCCGTCAGCGTGGCCGGCTCGCTCAGGTCCAGGGCGATGGCCGGCGGCTCGGTCGGGCGGCCCACCCAGGGGAAGCGGAAGGCACGGTAGGACGAGCCGCCGGGCGGCAGGGCGGCATCGAAGATGACCTTGCCCTGCGGGTCGAACTCCGTGACGTTGGGCTGGCTGCCCCAGCCGATGAACGCATCGCCGTTGGGCAGGACCTGGACGTTGCCCTGGCTGGTGGCCTGGGTCGAGCTCGGGCGGGCGTACGCGCGGATGAGGCTGGCCGCCTTGGCCGTCTCGTCGACCTCCAGGACGAGGCCCCGCGACCCGTTGGGGGCCTGGTTGTCGTCGAACACGGTGATCGTGCCGTCGTCCTGACGGCGGGCATCGTGCTGCCAGGCGAAGGCCGTGCCCGGGCCCATGGCAAAGTCGCTCTTCTTGCCGCCCAGGCGCCAGATGATGTCGCCGCTGGTGCGGTCGACCTTGTAGACGCAAAACGTGTGGCGGGCTGACAGCAGCAGGTTGCCGTCCGTATCGACGTCGATCGAGTTCAGGTGGAGGTAGTCGAACGGCGTGTTGGGGGTCGTGGGCAACGGCTCGTACGACTCGGCGGGGTCGACGTGGCCCATGCTGTGCCACTCGAAGAGGACCTTCTGCGTCGCGATGTCGATCTCCTGGACGATGCCCTCCCAGGCCGCCGTGACGATCGTGGGGGCGGCGCCTCCCGATGGCGTGACCGTGACCGGCGACGGCAGCGAAACCTCGCGGCCGGCGATGATGAGGGCGGTGCCCTGTGGCGTGATGAGGAACTCGTGCAGGTCACCCGCCGCGCCGTTGGCGGCGCCGAACCGGCCGATCTCGCGGTAGGTCTCGTCGGCGATGACGTACTGGCCGGTCCCCAGGCCGACGGTCACCGTGCCCTCCCACCAGGTCAGGACCGGGGTGCCCTGGAAGAGCGAGACGCGGAAGTCCTCGGCGGAGGTCGTGCCGCTCAGCGGATGGAGCCAGACCGGCGAGCCGCGGTCGTCGTAGATCGCTGGGCCGTCGCTCTTGAAGTCGTACGACGGGGTCGTGAACAGGAAGCCCGGCGCCGTGTCGTGGGCCGCGGTCGAAACGGTCATGACCTGGGGCGCGAGGTCGCCGCGGGAGCGGTAGAGCGCGCGGGCCACCGGCGGGATCGACTTCGTGGGGCCGCTCGGCACAGGTGTCGGCGTGGGCCCGGCGCCGCGCGCCCCGACCCGGCCGAGGAAGATCTCGTCGGCCGCGACCCCGACCGCGAATGCCCCGGCGACGGCCGACACGGCGGCCTGCAGGAAGCGTCGTCGTGACCAGGATGCTGTCACCGCGCCGGACGGTAGCACCCTTCCCTGAGGGTCCGCTGAATGGCCGGCAGGCGGTTCTGCATCGTATCCTCCGGCCATGGCAGGGAAACGTGTCGGCGCCCCGGCGGATCGCGCCGCCGAGTTGCGCGGACTCCTCGACGAGGCCAACCGGCGCTACTACGTCGATGACGCGCCGACCCTCACCGACGCCGAATACGACGCCCTTCTGCGAGAACTCCAGGAGCTGGAGGCCGCCCATCCCGAGCTGGTGACGCCGGACAGCCCCACCCAGCGCGTCGGCGCCGCCCCCAGCGTCACGTTCGCCGAGGTGGTCCATCGCACGCCGATGCTCAGCCTTGGCAATGCCTTCAGCCACGACGAGCTGCGGGCCTTCGATGCGCGGGCCCGCAAGGGCCTGGGCCTCGCCCTGGCTCCCGAGCCGGCGCCGGAGCTGCGCTATGTCTGCGAGCTGAAGATCGACGGCCTCAGCGTCAGCCTGCGCTACGAGCGCGGCCGGCTGGTGCGCGCCGCGACGCGTGGTGACGGCCTGACCGGCGAGGACGTCACCGCTAACGTGCGCACGATCGAGGCCATCCCGGCGCGGCTGGCCGAGCCGCTGGACCTTGAGGCGCGCGGCGAGGTCTTCATGCCCAAGGCCGAGTTCGCGCGCATCAACACGGAGCGCGAGGAGCAGGGGCTGCCGCGCTACGCCAACCCACGCAACAGCGGGGCGGGCTCGCTGCGCCAGCTGGACCCCGCCGTGACGGCCAGCCGGAAGCTCGCCGCCTGGGCCTACATCCTCATCCAGGAGGGCACGGCCGCCCGCGGCCCGACGGCCGTGGCCTCGCAGGGCGCGGCGCTCGAGCGGCTGGCGGCCCTGGGCTTCCCGGTGGAAGGCCATCACGAAGCCGGCCTCGACATCGAGGGGGCGATCGCCTTCACCGAGCGGTGGCGCGAGGCGCGCCACGAGCTGCCGTTCGAGACGGACGGCGTGGTCGTCAAGGTCGACCGCTACGACCAGCAGGCCCGCCTGGGGATGGTGGCGCGCGCGCCACGCTGGGCGATCGCCTTCAAGTTCCCGCCCGAGCAGGTCGTGACGCGCGTCGAGGACATCGTGGCGTACGTCGGCCGGACCGGCACCCTGACCCCGGTGGCCCACATGACGCCGGTCGTGGTCTCCGGCTCGACCGTCGCGCGGGCCACCCTCCACAACCTGGACGAGGTCCGCCGCCTGGACGTGCGCGTCGGCGATTGGGTCGTCCTCCAGAAGGCCGGCGACGTGATCCCGGAGGTCGTCCAGAGCCTGGCCGACCGGCGCACCGGCGACGAGGTCGAATGGCAGATGCCCGCGACCTGTCCGGTCTGCCATGCCGAGGTGGTCCAGGACGAGGGCGAGGTCCGCTACCACTGCAGCAACCCGTTCTGCCCGGCGCAGGTGGCACAGGGCATGGGTCACTTCGCCGGCCGCGGCGGGATGGACATCGAGGGCGCCGGCTGGAAGGTCCTGGTCCAGCTCCTGGAGCGCGGCCTGGTCAAGGAGCCGGCCGATCTCTACCGCCTGACCCTCGACGACGTCCTGTCCCTCGAGCGGTACGCCCAGAAGAGCGCGGAGAACCTCCTGGCCGCGATCGAGCGGTCGCGCACGCGACCCCTGTGGCGGATCCTCAATGCGCTCGGCATCCGCCACGTCGGCAGCCAGACGGCCATCGACCTGGCCGACTGGGCGGCCGCCACCTGGCCGCCGGCGGAGGGCGAGACTGACGCGGCCTGGACCGCGCGGGTCACGGCCGAGCTGGTAGCCCTGCCCGAGGAGCGCTTCGAGGAGGTGCCCGGCATCGGCCACGTGGTCGCCCAGAGCATCGCCGGCTTCTTCCGTGACGAGATCACCGCGCCACTCCTGCCGCGCCTCGTCGCCGCCGGGGTCACGGCGACGCGGCCAGTCGCCCCGCCTCCGGGCGCCAGGGGCACCGAGTCGGCGCCCCTGGCCGGCAAGACGCTGGTCGTGACCGGCACGCTGACGGGCTTCGACCGGCCCGGTGCCGAGGCCGCCATACGGGCCGCCGGCGGCCATGCCGCGAGCTCGGTCAGCCGCAAGACCGACTACCTGGTGGCCGGCGAGAACGCGGGCTCCAAATTGGCCAAGGCGGAGGAGCTCGGCGTCACCGTCGTGGACGAGTCGGCCTTCGTGCGCCTCCTCGCCGGCGAGGCGCCCTAGTCGGGCGGACGCACCGGAACAGGCCCACGATGTAAACGAAATGGGTCCCCCGAGCGTTGACTGTTCATGACGGGGCGCGGTGACGGCGTAGTCACAGCCAGCGACCGGGCCTTCGCCCGGGCCGGTGTGGACCGGGTTGCCGAGCGCTGCTACCGCGAGCGGGCGACACACCTGTATGGCTACGCCCGCCGATTGGGTCTGGACACGGCCGCCGCCGAGGATGCCGTCCAGGAGGGCTTCACGCGGCTGCTGCGGGAGCCCGTCGCGCCGGCCGATCCGGCAGCCTGGCTCTTTCGGACCATCCATAACCTGGCGATCGACCGACATCGTGACGCGAACCGCCGGCTGCGTGCGACGACCGCGGCGGACCCCGAGACCGTCAGCGTCCCCGACGCCGACGCGGATGCGGCCGCGGTATGGGCGGAGGTCGACCGTTTGGCCGAACGGCAGCGCGCCGCCATCTACCTGCGCTATCGAGCCGACCTCGACTATGCCGCGATCGGGCGGATCCTTGACATCACGGAGAGTGGCGCCCGGGCCGACGTCTTCCGCGCCCTCGAGAACTTGCGAGAACGGATGGTGGACCGATGACGGTGCGTGATCTCGACGCCCTTCTGCGGGCGGGCGATCCCGAGGAGTTGGCCTGGGCCCCCCCCGACTTTGGATTGGTCCGCGCGCGCGCCGCCGCCGAGCCGGTCGCGCGACTGCCGCGCCCTGCGCCGCCGCCGCGCATCGTGGCTCTTGGCACGATCGCGGCTGCTGCCGCCCTTGCCATCGTCGTGGCGGCGATCGCCCTGGCGCCACCGCCCGGACCCGTGGCGTCCAGCGCGTCGCCCACGGCCACCAACCCGAGCCTGTCGGTCGCCGACCGCGGTGTGGTCGCGCGCGCCATGGGGGTGCCGCCCGAGCAGGTGGTCCCAACAGAGGATGGGGTGGTGGCCGTCCGCCTCACCGGCACGACCCTGGCCCTGGTGCTCGCGACCCGCGACCCGGCCAGCGGGAGCGGCTGGGCCGTGTCGGTGATTCGCACCGACGAGGGCTTCTCACCGGGAGGCAACGGCGTCGACGTGGCCGCCTGTACGACGCCGCGGCTCGCGCGATCGGTGTTCGTGTTCGGGCAGCTCGGTGCGAGCGGCGTCACCGGACCGTTGCAGCTGGCCGGTCTGCCCGTCGCGCAGTCAGCGGACGTCCTGGGCGGCGACCTGGTGAACGGGCTCTACGTCTTCGCGCTGCGGGGACCGCTGGCCCCGGGCTCGCTCCTCACCGTCACCAGCCCCGACGCGCCAACGAGCCACGGCGCTCCGAACCATCCATCCTTCAAGGGCTGGGCGCAGATCTCGATCCCAGCGGCCCAGCCGTGCGTCGAGGGGATCCCGTCGTCGCCGACGGCATCGCCCACTCGCTAGTCCGGTTCGCCAGCCTGGCCGAACGCGGGGCCCCCGGGACCCTCCAGGGGAGTCACGTCCGGTTCTTCGGCCGCCAGGCTGCCCCACTCGTGATCCGTGCCCGCAGGCCTGGCCGGACCTGCATACGACGGCAGGTCCGCCCGGGCCGTGCGCACGTCGTGGACGGTCCCGGGGTCGCCCAGGTCCAGCAGGCGCACCGGCGCGTCGATGGCCGCCAGCGCCTCTTCCACTGTCCGGCCCACCGCATCCTCGCGCACGGCGGCGTCGACGCCGACCGGAACCAGCACCGGCCATCCGGCGCTGCCGTCGTAGGTCGGCCGCAGGAGGGCCCAGGGCGTGACGCCGTGGGCCTCGATGAGCGATGTGAGGGTCTCCGGGTCGACCCAGGCGTATGCCGTCGGCCAGACCATGACCGCGTCGGTCTCCGAGACTTCGCGCACGGCGGCGTCGACGCCGCCGTGCATGTCGGCGGGGGGCACGAGCGTGGCCGGCGCGCCGGCCAGGGCTGCAGCCACGTCGCCGGCCGGGTCGGCCACCGAGACGATCACCGGCACCGCTCCGCCCGCCCACGCCGCGTCCACCAGGCGCCGGACCAGGGGGCGGCCGTCGATCCGGGTGAGCGCCTCTTCCGCGGAGGCCGGCAGGAGCAGGGCGGCCACGGTCATGGCGGCGATGCTAGCAGTCAGGCCCATGCGCGAACGGGCGCACAGACGGCCTGCCCGGCAGGCTACGGGGCGGCCGTCGCAGTTCCCGTCGCAGGGAAGGCGAGCGTGCCCAAGATCTTTTCGGCGAGCGGCTCCAACACGTCGAACTCGGCGGCCGACGGCGCCTGGATGATGATCAGGATGAGTCTGCCGTCGCGCGAGGACACCTCGAGCCGTTGGCGCACGCCAACGTCGAGGTAGATGCACGTGGAGTACGACAGCTGCAACGTGCAGGGGGTCACGTAGACCGAGACGGGGTCGGTGGTCTGGCAAGCATGGGCGGGGACCACGCTGACGTCGTATTGGGTCGCCGGCAGATCCCCGAACTCCCTGAGGGTCGGTGGGCTCAGCTGGAGCCCTGTGGCCGTCCGAGTCCAGGCCAGGAACTGCGTTTCCGGCTCGGGCCCGATGGCCACACCAGGCTTCGTGGCGCACGGGTCCACCGCCAGATCGGCCGGCCACAGCACGGCCACCTGGTCATCCGGGCTGCTCGTCCGCGCCAGGACTAGGTGGATCTTGCTTGAATCGGAGATCGACCAGCCGTCGTCCGTGACCGTCAGCGATGGGGTCCCGGGCAGCGCATCCGCCGTGTATCGGCCGGGTGCGAGGGCCACCGGCCCGTCGAATCCCACGGGGAACGCGGCGATCGCCGCAGCGCTCGGTGATGGCGCGACGGACGGCGTAGACGACGCCACGGCAGACGGAGACACCACCGCGACGGCGGTCGGGGTGGCGGCAGGGTGGCCCCCGGCCCCGGCCAGGTTGACGGCCACGAGCACGACGGCGACGACGACGATCACCGCGGCGGCGCCGATCGCCCAGCGGTTGCCGGCCCGGTCCGCGAGGAGGGCTCCCGGGCCGACCCGCCCGATCGCCACGGTTGGTGGGGGCCCCGCGAGGTCAAGGGCGTAGGCATGGACCGGCTCGGCGAGGCCCTTGAGCTCGAGCGGGCCGCGGTCCGCGAAGGTCCAGCCGGCGCCCGCGGCAAGCTCGCGCACCGTGGCGCTGAGGAGCACCTCATTCGGTCCTGCAGCGGCCATCAGGCGGGCCGCGACGTGGACGGTGATGCCGCGCGCCTTGCCCTCTCCGATCTCCACTTCGCCGGTATGCACGCCGACCCGCACCGCCAGGCCCAGGGTCTGCACCTCGGCCACGATGCGGCCCGCACAGGCCAGCGCGTCCGTGGGTCGCTCGAAGGTGGCGAAGAAGCCGTCGCCGGCGGTGTCCATCTCGCGCCCACCGGTGGCCTTGAGGGCGGCGCGCACGACCGCGTGATGGCGCGTGAGAAGTCCGCCCCAAGCGTGATCACCGATCCGCGCGGCGTGCTCGGTCGAGCCCACGATGTCGGTAAAGAGCACCGTTCGCAGGTCGCGAGGTCGGCCCGACCGCCCGCGCGTCATGGTCGGGGAGTGTACGACCACGCAGTCACGGTCTGTGACCGTCGGACCCGCGGGCCGCGTTTGCATGCAGCGGCGACAACGACGGAGCAACGAGGGCACGTCCGTCACCCTTTGCGGGCGGTGCAAGGGATGACGGCGCACAGGCCCTTGCTCCGTCGTTCGTTTCACCCGATGCAACAAAGGACAGAGGTGGAAGTGCTCCTCCGTCGCTGTTGCCGCTGGACGCAAAAGCCGCGAGCGGCCCGCGGGCGAGGCGCAACGCGGCTTGTCGGTGAGCGGCTCCCGCGGGCCTGCCAGCCACGCGTGTGCGACAATCAGGACTCCCCATGAGCACGCCCGCGTCCCCGTCCGCCGCTGCCCTCGCCACTCGCGCCGACGTGCGCGACATCGCCATCGTGGCCCACGTCGACCACGGCAAGACGACCCTTGTCGACGCGATGCTGCGACAGACGGGCGCCTTCCGGGCCAACCAGGCGGTCGTGGACCGCGTGCTCGACTCGGGCGACCTGGAGCGCGAGAAGGGCATCACGATCCTGGCCAAGCAGACGGCCTTCGAGTACGACGGGGTGCACCTCAACATCGTGGACACGCCGGGCCACGCCGATTTCGGCGGCGAGGTCGAGCGCTCCCTCAACCTGGTCGACTCGGTCCTGCTGCTCGTCGACGCCGCGGAGGGCCCCCTGCCGCAGACCCGCTATGTGCTCCAGAAGGCCATGGCCCGCCGGCTGCCGGTGGTGGTGGCCGTCAACAAGATCGACCGCGGCGACGCCCGTCCGGGGGAGGTCCTTGACGCCATCTACGAGCTGTTCATGGACCTTGGCGCGGACGCCCAGCAGATCGACTTCCCGGTCGTCTACACCAACGCCAAGGCCGGCACGGCGACGATGGACCTGGCCCAGCCCGGCCGCGACCTGCGGCCGCTCCTTGACCAGCTCCTGGCCCACACGCCGGCGCCGGTCTACGAGCCGGGCCACCCGCTGCAGCTGCTGGTGACCAACCTCTCGGCCAACGAGTACGTGGGCCGGATGGCCGTGGGACGGGTGTGGAACGGCACGATCCGCATGGGCGGCCGCGTGACCGTCGTGCGCGAGGCGCCGGAAGCGGCCGACGGCAGCGTCGAGCCGGGCCGCTCGGTGGTCCTGAGCGGCACCGTCACGAGCCTGACCACCGCCAAGGGCATCGAACGGGTCGACATCGAGTCGGCCAGCCCGGGCGACATCGTGGCCGTGGCTGGCCTGCCCGAGGTCACCATCGGCGACACCCTGACCGACCCGGCCGATCCACGGCCCCTGCCGCGCCTGGAGCTCGACGAGCCCACCCTGGCCATGACGTTCGGGGTCAATACCTCGCCGCTGGCCGGCCGTGAGGGCAAATTCGTGACGAGCCGGCAGCTCAAGGCGCGCCTCGATCGCGAGGTCCTGGGCAACGTGGCGATCGAGGTCCGCCCGACCGAGTCGGCCGATACGTTCGAGGTGCGCGGTCGAGGCGAGCTCCAGCTGGCCGTCCTCATCGAGCAGATGCGGCGCGAGGGTTACGAGCTGCAGGTCTCGCGGCCGGAGGTGATCCTCCACGAGGTCGGCGGTGCCGTCCACGAGCCCTACGAGCGGATCACCATCGACATGCTGCCCGAGTTCATCGGCATGGTCCAGCAGGCGCTGGCCGCCCGGAAGGGCCGCCTCGAGCAGCTCAGCAGCGACGCCGACGGCCGCGTGCGGCTGGAGTACGTCATCCCCGTCCGCGGACTCGTGGGCTATCGCGGCCAGCTGCTGACCGAGACGCGCGGCACGGCCCTCCTGCACCAGATCGGGGAGGGGTACGGGCCATGGGCCGGTGAGGTGGCCCACCGCACGTCGGGCGTCCTGGTGGCCGACCGCCTCGGCACCTCCAACGCGTACGGCCTCTTCAACCTCCAGGAGCGGTCCGAACTGTTCATCGACGCGGGTGTGGAGGTCTACGAGGGCATGGTCGTCGGCGAGAACAGCCGCCCGGGCGACATGGACGTCAACGTGACCAAGGAGAAGAAGCTCACCAACATCCGCACGCACGCCCATGACGAGGCCCTGCGGCTCACGCCCCCGCGCCCGATGACGCTCGAATCGGCCATCGAGTTCATCGCCGCCGACGAGCTGGTGGAGGTCACGCCCCTCTCGCTGCGCCTGCGCAAGCGGAGCCTGTCGGTGCACGAGCGGCGGCGCGCGGCCGGGCGCGAGTACGACCGCCAGCGCGCGGAAGCCGAGGCCGAGACCGCCTGACCCAAGCCCGGACGTACAATCCGGGCGCATGGCCATCTACCTCGACCACGCCGCGACGACACCGCTGCGTGCGGAGGCGCTCGAGGCGATGCTGCCCTACCTGACGGAGCATTTCGGCAACCCGTCGTCGCCGCACGGGGAGGGGCGGCGGGCGCGGGCGGGCCTGGATGAGGCGCACGAGCAGGTGGCCGCGGCCATCGGGGCCGACCACCGCGAGATCGTCTTCACCAGCGGCGGCACCGAATCGATCAACCTCGCCCTCAAGGGCGCCGCGTGGGCGGCCAAGCCCTACGGCCACCACGTCATCACGACCGCGGTGGAGCACCAGGCGACGCTCAACGCAGTGCATCACCTGGAGAAGTTCGGCTTCGAGGTCACGGTGCTGCCGGTGGACCGCTACGGACGGGTCGACCCCGACGAGCTCGCCGCCGCGATCACCGATCGCACCACGCTCGTCTCGCTCGCCCTCGCCAACAACGAGGTGGGGACGCTGCAGCCGCTCGCCGCGGTCGTCGAGCGGGTCCGCCACCATCGCCGCATCCTCATTCACGTCGATGCCGTCCAGGCTGCCGGGGCCGTGGCCATCGACCTCGGGGCGCTGGACGTGGACCTGCTGTCGCTGTCGGCCCACAAGTTCGGCGGCCCCAAGGGTGTCGGTGCGCTGTTCATCCGGCGCGGCACGACGCTGCTGGCGCAGGTCCACGGCGGTACGCAGGAGCGCTACCGGCGCGCCGGCACGGAGAACGTGGCCGGCGCCGTGGGGGCGGCCGTGGCGCTAAGACTCGGCGTCGCCGAGCGTGTGGAGACAGCCCGCCGGGCACGCCGCCTCCGCGAACGGCTGCGCGAAGGCCTGACGGCCATGCCGGGCATCGAGGTCACCGGCCATCCCATGGAGCGGCTGCCGGGCCTCCTCTCGGTCATCGTGCGTGACGCCGACGGCGCCGCCCTCCAGATGGCCCTGGATCTGGACGGCCTGGCATGCTCCACGGGCTCCGCCTGCACCACCGGCTCGACCGAGCCCAGCCACGTCCTGACGGCCATGGGCTACCCTGAGGACGAGGCGCGCGGCGCCCTGCGCCTGAGCGTCGGGCGGACCACGACGGACGCGGAGATCCTGGCCGCGACGGACCTCATGCGCACGGCCGTGGAGCGTCACCGCGCGGCCGCCACGGCCCTCACGGGCAGCGTCCTCGGCGTGGAGATGAGCGCCTGAGCCCCCGCGAGCGCGTCCTCGTGGCGATGTCGGGCGGGGTCGACTCGTCGGTCGCGGCCGCGCTCCTGTGCCGCGACGGCGTCGACGTCGTGGGCGTCTGGATGCGCCTGCATGACGTGGCCGACACGTACAGCGAGTCGCGGCGCAGCTGCTGCTCGGCCGATGCGGCCGACGATGCCCGCCGCGTGGCCGGCCAGCTCGGCATCCCCTTCCACATCCTGAACCTGGAGAAGGCCTTCGGACACGGCGTGCTGGAGCCGTTCCTGCACGCCTACCAGGCCGGCGAGACCCCCAGCCCGTGTGTCGACTGCAACAGCACGGTCAAGTTCGGGGCGCTCCTTGGCCAGGCGCGCCACCTGTTCGGCTGCGCCGCCGTGGCCACCGGGCACTACGCCCGCGTGGCCACCACGATCGACCCGGGCACGGGCGCGACGCGTTACCGCCTGCTCGCGGGGCGCGACCCCGACAAGGACCAGTCGTACTTCCTGTACGGCCTTGGCCAGGGCCAGCTGGCCCACACGCGGTTCCCCCTCGGCGAGTTGACCAAGCCGCAGGTGCGGGCCCTGGCCCACGAGTATGGATTGGCCACCGCCGCGAAGCCGGAGAGCCAGGAGATCTGCTTCGTGCCCGGCGGCGACTACCGCACGGCCCTGCGCGACCGGGCCGGCTGGTCACCGCAGCCGGGGCCGCTCATCGACGTGGACGGCCGGACCGTCGGCCGGCACCACGGCGCCGCGGCCTACACGGTGGGCCAGCGCCAGGGCCTCGGCGTGGCCCTGGGCGAGCCGCGCTACGTGGCCCGCATCGACGCCACGGCGAACCTCGTCCAGCTTGGCCGGCGGGCGGACCTGCAGCGCCGCACCTTCGCCGTCCGCGACGCCTCGTTCGTCGGCGGCACACCCCCCGATCCGAACGGCTTCGCCGCCGACGTCCGCATCCGCCACCGCGCCGCACCGGTGCCGGGCCGGGTCACCCCACGAGCGGCCACGGACCCGGCCGCGCCGGCCCTGTGGGACGTGGAGGTGGACCAGCCCGTCTGGGCGCCGGCACCCGGCCAGGCGGCCGTCTTCTACACCGGCGGGGAGGTCCTGGGGGGCGGACGCATCGCCCCGGCGGACGCCTGACCAGGGTGGCGATCGGGCCGGCACCCCTGCTGGCCGCGCTGGTCGGCATCGCCAACGCGGCCGTCTTCATCCTGCTCCTGGGCGCCGAACGGGCCCGTCTCGTGCTGCTCTTCCCGGCCGCCGTCCTGGGCGCCTACGCCGGGCAGGCGCTCGCGCTGCACCTCCCCGACCCCCTGCGGATCGGCGATTTCGGGGTCCTGTGGGCGAGCGGCTTCGCCTGGCTGGGCATCCTCGTCGTCGTGCTGGTGGGCCAGCTGGTACCGCCGCAACGCCGGCCGCCGACGCGCTGAGGGGCCGGCGGGGCCGCCGCAGGGGTGCGGTTGGGTACACTCGCCATGCATGCCCGACCGCTCGCCACCCCAGGCGCGACACGATCCCCGCCTGCACGCGTTGCCGGCGGCGGAACTCCGCGCGCGTTTCGTGGCCTTCTTCGAGGCCCGCGGTCACACGGCCGTCCCGTCGGCCAGCCTCGTGCCGGCCGGCGACCCGACGCTGCTCTTCACCAACTCCGGCATGGTGCAGTTCAAGAACGTGTTCACCGGTGTCGAGACGCGGTCCTACAAGCGGGCGGTGGACTACCAGCGCGTCCTGCGGGTCGCGGGCAAGCACAACGACTTCGAGGAAGTGGGCCGGACCAGCCGGCACAACACCTTCTTCGAGATGCTGGGCAACTGGAGCTTCGGCGACTACTTCAAACGCGAGGCCATCCACCTCGCGTGGGACTTCCTGACCGACGACCTGGGCATCCCGCCGGAGCGGCTGGCCGCCACGACCTACAAGGACGACGAGGTGGCGCGGGCCGTCTGGCGGGATGAGATCGGCCTGACGCCCGACCGGATGGCCGTGTGGGGCGACGTCGACGCCGGCGATGACAGCAACTTCTGGCGCATGGCGGAGACGGGTCCGTGCGGGCCCTGCAGCGAGATCCATTACGACCGCGGGGCCGAGCTGTCCGAGGGTCCCCAGTGCATCCCCGATCACTCCGAGAACTGCCCGCGCTGGCTCGAGATCTGGAACCTCGTCTTCATGGAGTTCGACCAGCGTCCGGACGGCCGGGTCCCGCTGCCGTTTCCCAGCGTGGACACGGGCATGAGCCTGGAGCGGCTGGCCAGCGTCATGCAGCAGGTGCCCAGCAACTTCGACATCGACCTCTTCCTGCCCCTCCATGCCCGCATGCGGGAGCTGCTGGGGCACGACCCTGACCGCTTCGAGGCCCAGCGCTTCAGCTACCAGGTGGTCGCCGACCACGCCCGCGCGGTGACCTTCCTCGTCGCCGACGGGGTGCGACCATCCAACGAGGGGCGCGGCTACGTCCTGCGCAAGCTCACCCGGCGAGCCGTGCGGCATGGCCGGCTGCTGGGGCGGACCGAGCCGTTCCTGGGGGAGCTGGCGTCGGTCGTCATCGCCACCATGGGCGACGCGTATCCCATCGTCGTCGAGCGCGCCGCCGAGATCCACGACGTCCTGGGCCGCGAGGAGGCCCAGTTCGCGCGAACGCTCGACGCCGGAGCCCGCCTGCTGGAGCGGAGCCTCGAGGAGGTCGTGCCGGGTGGCCAGGAGCGGACGGTCGGGCGCCGGCCGGAGGACCTGCCGCCCAAGGCGCCGAGCCTGCCCGGCGAGGTCGCCTTCCGACTCCACGATACGTACGGGTTCCCCATCGACCTGACCGTGGAGCTGGCCGCCGAGGCCGGCGTTCGGGTGGATCGGGCCGGCTACGAGGAGGCCCTGGAGGCGCAGCGCACGCGGTCCCGCAAGGGCACCAAGGCCGGCCTCGCGGCGCAGGCCCAGTCGGCCTCGCGCTACGAGGCGCTGCTCCATCGGGCCGGGCCGACCGACTTCGTGGGCTACGCCACCACCACCGCGGAAGGCCGCGTGGTGGCCATCGTGCGCGACGACATCGAGTACGAGGAGCTGCAGGGCCACGGGCCCGCGGAGGTCGTGCTCGACACGACGCCCTTCTACGCCGAGGGCGGCGGCCAGGTCGGCGACCGGGGCGTGCTGCGCGAGCCCGGCGGCGGGTCGCTGCTCTTCCAGGTGGAGGACACCCAGCGCCCGGTCGGCGGGGCCATCGGCGGCCTGACCGTCCACCGCGGCATGCTGCATGGCCGCCTCAAGGTCGGCGGCACGGTGGAGGCGGTGGTCGACGCCGAGCGGCGGGCGCGCACGACGCGCAATCACACCGGGACGCACCTGCTGCACCGGGCCCTGCGCAACACCGTCGGCCAGTCGGCCCGCCAGGCGGGCTCGCTGGTCACGCCGGAGGGCCTGCGTTTCGACTTCCCCTTCGACCGCGCCCTGACCGCCCGCGAGCTGGCCACCATCGAGGGCGAGGTCCGGCGCATCATCCGCGAGGACCGGCCCGTCATCGTGGAGGTGATGCCCATGCCGCTCGCCGCCGCCCGCGGCGCCGACGCCTTCTTCGACGAGAAGTACGGCGAGGATGTGCGCACGGTGGCGGTGGAGGGCTACAGCCTCGAGCTGTGCGGCGGCACCCACTGCCGCGCCTCCGGCCAGATCGGCGGCTTCGTCATCGTCGGGGAGCGATCGATCGGGTCCGGCACGCGGCGCATCGAGGCGCTGACCGGGGACGCCGCCGACGCCTACCTGGACACCGCACGGGCGACCCTGGCGCGGACCGCGGAGGCGGTCGGCGCGCAGGCGGCCGAGGCGGTGCCGACGCGCGTGGCCGAGTTGCAGGCACAGGTCAAGGACCTGGAGAAGCGCCTCCGTGCGGGCGGCGGGGCCACGCCTCGCCCGGCCGACCTGATCCGCGAGGCCGTGACCCTGCCGGGCGGAGCGCGGCTGGTGGTGCGAGCCGTCGACGTGCCCTCGGCGGATGAGCTCAAGGCCCTCGCCCGCGACGTGCGCGGGGCGTTCCCCGAGGGCGTCATCGCCCTCGGCCTGGCCGGCCCCGCGCCGGAGCTGTTCGTGACCGTCAGCGTGGACCTCGTGGCCCGCGGGGTCGCCGCGGGCGAGCTGGTCCGTGACGCCGCGCCGCTCATCGGCGGCAAGGGTGGCGGGCGCCCCGAGATGGCCCAGGCAAAAGGCTCCGACCCGACCGGCCTGCAGCGGGCCCTCGAGGGCATCACGGCGGCGGTCGCCGACCGCCTCGCCGGGCGCCCCAGCTGATGGCCTTCTGGCGACGCTTCCTGCAGCGCGGGGACGGCCAGGCCGGACCCGCCGCCTGCACCGCGCTGGACGTCGGCACGGAGTTCGCCAAGGCGCTCGTCTTCGAGATCGGGGAGGACGGGCGCGGCACGGTCCGCGGCGTGGGCCGCCAGCGCCAGGGCCTCTCCCACATGCAGTCGGGCACCGTGGCCGACATCGCCGCGGTCGTCGACAACTGCTCGGTGGCGCTCCAGGAAGCGGAGGAGATGGCCGGCTTCCGGCCCAGCCAGGTCGTCATCGGCATCGCCGGCGAGCTGGTCAAGGGCTTTACCACGACCCACACCCAGGAGCGCAAGCGGCCTGACGCGCCGATCAACGACGCCGAGCTCCAGAAGCTCATCGACGGCGTCCAGCACGAGGCGCTGCGCGACGCCGAGCGGGCCATCACCTGGGAGACCGGCCTCCCCAACGTGGACGTGCGTCTGGTCCACGCGGCGGTCACCGGGGCGTCCATCGACGGCTACGCCGTGACCAACCCGGTCGGCTTCCAGGGCCGCCACGTGCGCATCAGCATCTTCAACGCCTTCGCCCCGCTGGTGCACCTCGGCGCACTGCAGAGCGTGGCCAGCCAGCTGGACCTGGAGCTGCTGGCGATCGTGGCCGAGCCGTACGCCGTGGCCCGCGTGCTGGGCGGCGACCAGGTGCAGAAGGCCGGGGCCCTCTTCATCGACGTCGGCGGCGGCACGACCGACGTGGCGCTCGTGCGCCAGGGCGGCATCGAGGGCACGCGCATGTTCGCCCTGGGTGGCCGTGCCTTCACCAAGTCGCTGGCCGACCGCCTTGACCTGCCCTTCCCGCGCGCCGAGGCCATCAAGGTCGACCATGCCCGCGGCCTGCCGGTGGAGGAGGCCAAGACGGTCGCCTCTATCCTGGCCGAGGACACCGCCGTCTGGGCGGCCGGGGTCGAGCTGGTGCTGGAAGAGCTGGCCGGCGGCGACCTGCTGCCCGGCCGCATCTACGTCTGCGGCGGCGGCTCGCGGCTGGTCAACATCATCGACGCGCTGCGCGACGAGGGCTTTGCCCGTCGGCTGCCCTTCTCGCGCCCGCCGGAGGTCTCGATCATGGAGCCCGGGGAGATCGAGTCCATCCGCGACGCGACCAAGCTGCTGGTCGACCAGCAGGACGTGACCCCCCTCGGCCTGGCCTATCAGGCTATCGAGATGGCGTCGCAGGAAGCCCCCCTGGATGCGGCCCTCCGCCGCGTCCTGCGGGCCATGAAGGTCTAGTGCCGGGTAGGCTAACGAATCAGCCATGACCATCGCCTATCTGGATCCCGACGACGAGATCACCAACGCGGTGGCTCGCCTGCGCGCGAGCAAGGACGTGCGGGTGGCGCTCGTCCTGCCGACCGGCTCGCGGATCGCCACCAGCCGCATCAACTTCCGCCTGCTGGCGCACGAGGCCCTGGCCCACACCCGGCGGCTGGCCATCGTGGCCGCCGAGCCGGGCGTCCGCGCGGTGGCCATCTCGGCCGGCCTGCCGGCCTACGCCACGGTGGTCGAATACGAGGCCGCCCTGCAGGAGGCGTCGGCCGGGCGAGCCGCGGGGCTGGACGAGGCCGCGACGACGATCACGGCCAAGGCCGCGGCACCCGCCCCGAAGACAGCACGGAGTCGGGCCCGGGCGGGCAAGAGCGCACCGGTGGAGGACCTGCCCGTCGCGGCCACCGGCGCCGGGCTGGCGGCAGGGGCAGCGGCGCCTTCCGTGGCGGCTGCGACGACGGGGGCGCTGCACCGCGGCGGGGTGCCCGATCTGCCGGTCGTGACGGCACGGGATCGAGCCGAGGGCGGTGGCCGGCGGTGGGTGTGGATCGGCATCTCGGGCCTCCTCGTGGTGGCCCTCGTGGTGGCCGCCGGCTGGATCGCCTTCAACGTGCTGCCCACGGCCACGATCACGGTCGTGCCCCGCACGCAGGCCGCGCAGCCGGTCGACCTCACGGTCATCGCCGACCCGACCGCGACGGCCGTGGACACGACCCGCGGCGTGGTCCCGGCACAGGTCGTGACGATCCCCCTGACCGCGACCGACACGTTCAACGCGACGGGCACCAAGCCGGTCGACACGGCCGCGACCGGCACCGTGACGTTCTTCAACTACGACAGCGCCCGCTCCCACACGCTCCCGCAGGGGACCGAGGTATCCACAGATAGCGGCGTCGCATTCCAGACGATTAAAGCGGTCACTGTGCCCCGGCTAACGCTGTTCCCGCAGACCGTCGGGCGCGCCTCCGTGGGCGTCCAGGCAATGGCCACAGGACCAAGCGGTAACGTCGCCGCAGGGGCCATCGACCGCACCTCGCCGGCGGTCGTTATCACGCTAGCAGTGCCATCAGGTCACCCAGTGGTGACCAACGCCGCGCCGACGAGCGGTGGCGCGCACACGGTCATCCAGGTCATCCAGCAGTCCGACTATGACGCGGCCGTGGCCAGCCTCCGGGCGACCCTCAAGACGCAGCTCGATGCGGCCGGCCTGGACCCCGCCAACATACCTGCCGGCGTGACCCTTATCGCCGCCAGCGCCGTCGTCGGGACCACGACGGCCGACCAGGCGGCCACCGCCCTCGTCAACAAGCAGAAGGACAACTTCACGCTCACCGTCAGCGGCAACGGCACGATCGACGGCGTCGACGGCGGGCTCGTCGATCAGGTCGTGAAGGCTCACCTGCTCGCATCGATCCCGGCGGGCTACATGCTCTTCACGAGCACCGTCCAGACGCAGATCGGCCCGCCCGTCGTGAACGGCGGCCAGATCTCGTTCTCAGCCTCCGCGACCGGCCAGATCGCCGCCACCCTGGATGCTGCCTCGCTGCTGTCGCAGGTACGGGGCAAGACGGTGGGTCAGGCGCGGACGATCCTGGAGGCGCTGGGCACGGTGACCATCGAGACGTCGCCGTTCTACGTCTCGAGCATCCCCGACGACCCGAGCCGCGTGACCATCACGGTCCAGCCGCCGCAGCCCGGCGCGTCAGGCGCCCCGGCCACCCTCGCACCCGCGACCACGAGCCCGCCGGGACCAACGAGCGTGCCGGCGACGACCACACCGGGCCCGACCGCCACCCCGAGCGGCTCATGAGCCGGCTCCTCGGCATCGACCTGGGCGACCGGCGCATCGGCCTGGCCGTGGCCGCGACCGACACGGGCATGGCACGCGGACTCGCGACCGTCATGCGCGGCACGCTCGCCGAGGACGCCACGGCCCTGGCGCACGTGGTGGCGGAGCAACGCATCGATGAGCTGGTCGTCGGCCTGCCCCTGCTCCCGTCGGGTGATGAGGGCGATCAGGCCGCGGCCACCCGGGCATGGGCCGACGTGATCGGGGCCCAGCTCGGATGCCCGGTCTCGATGCAGGACGAGCGCTTCACCAGCCGCGCCGCCGAGGCGACCGTCGGGCCGGCACGGCGACGGCACGACGGTGGGCCACCCGGTCGGGTCGCCAGGTCCGGCCAGCGCGCGGCCGTCGACCGCGAGGCGGCTCGTCGGATCCTCCAGGCGGCGCTCGACGCACGCGCCGGGGCGCTGCCATGAAGGACCAGAGCCACCCGGATCTCCCGCCCATCCAGATGGCGCACCGTATCGGCCCGGGCTCACCTGATGAGGGCGCGCCCGATGAGGCGTGGGAAGACGCGGACGACCCGTCGTTCGAGGACGAGGTGCAGACCCCTCGACCGCCCGCCCCGGCCGCATCGGGGACCATGAGTCGGATGGACCTCGGGCGCCAGGGCGGTCGCAACGGCTACGGGATGCTGCAGCCACCCGCCCAGCACCATCGGGTGCGCGGCCTGCTGGTCGTGCTGGTGATGGGAGCCCTGGTCCTGCTCGTGCTGGCCAGTGTCGGCCGGCCGCTCCTGCGCACGCTGGCTGTCGACATCGCACAGGCCAACCCGCAGTCGATGCGCGTGCCCTTCCTGGCCGACCTGGTACGCGAACAGCTGGGCAGCCAGTTGACCGATCCCGCGGGCGACGACGCGTCACCCGTGCAGTTCGTGGTCCCCGCCGGTGCGAGCGCCGCCGACATCGCCAACCTCCTGGCTGGCCAGCAGCTGCTGACCGAGCCGCTGGCCTTCGAGTTCGTGGCCATCACCAGCGGCGAGTCCGGCAGCATCCAGGCAGGCACGTACTACCTCAACCAGCAGATGACACCGACGCAACTGCTCGCCGCCCTCCAGGACCCGGTGCCGGTCAACCCGTACATCACCATGGCCCTGCGCAGCGGCCTGCGGATCGAGCAGATCACGGCGTACCTGGAGACGCTGCCGCTCCAGAAGGACGTGGCCAAGGACTTCTACGACCTGGCCAGCAAGCCCACGGCGGCGCTCCGAGCCGACTACCCCTTCCTGGCCGCCCTGCCGGATGGCCGCTCGCTCGAGGGCTTCCTGGGCTGGGGCACCTTCAGCCTCAAGCCCGACGCCAGCGGCGAGGGCATCGTGCGGCTGCTCCTCACCACGTGGGCCACGCAGGTCGGCCAGACGATCGTGACCGAGGCGACCACCCAGGGGGCCGCCTTCTACCACACGCTGACCCTCGCCAGCATCGTCAACAAGGAGGTCGCGGTCGACAGCGAGCGCCCGCTGGTGGCCGGCGTGTACGCCAACCGGCTGGACCCCAAGAAGTGGTCGACGGGGCTCCTCAACGCCGACCCCACCGTCTTCTACGCCAACGACACGATGCAGCTGGCCGTGCTGCCCCTGGACCAGTGGCAGAAGTATTCGTTCTGGAACCCGGTCACGATCGCCAACGTGAAGCCGCCTGCGGCCCTGGAGAGCTACCAGACGTACGACCATGCGGGCCTCCCCGACGGGCCCATCTGCTCGCCGACGCTGCCCGACATCCAGGCCGCCGCCGCGCCGGCCACCTCGACCGGCTACCTCTTCTTCGTGGCCAAGAACGACGGCAGCCACACGCACGCGTTCGCCAAGACGAATGCCGACTTCCAGAAACTGCTGAAGCAGTACGGCTACATCCCGTGAGCCGCGAGCCCACGCTGGCGACCCTGGCGGCCGTCGCCCCGCCGAGCGCCGCGGATCGGGAGCGGTGGGCGACTGCCGATCGCGCCGCCCGCCCCGCCCGCCTGGCCCGATTGCGTGAGCGGCTGGCGCAGGCGGAGCTTGACGCGTACTTCGGGGTCCGGTCGGAGAACAGCCGCTACCTCACCGGGTTCGCCCTCCGCGACGGCGAGGACCGCGTGGCGGGCTACTCCGGCCAGTTCGTGGTGCGGCCCGATGAGGTCGTCCTGCTGGCCGATTCGCGCTACACCGAGCAGGCCGGCGAGGAGGCACCCGACACGCGCATCGTGCCGGCCTACCACGACCTCGCCGAACGCTGGCCGGACCTCGTGAGGGGCTGCCGTCGGGTCGCGGTCGAGGGCGCCTATGTCTCGCGCTTGACGTGGGACCGGCTGGCGGCGGCCGCCCCGGACGTGGAGCTCGTGCCGATCGAGGGCTGGGTGGAGGCGCTGCGGGCGACCAAGGAGCCGTCGGAGGTCGAGCGCATCGCGGCGGCCTGTGCGGTGGCCGACGCGGCCCTGGCCCGCCTGCTGCCGAGCATCCGCCCCGGCATGACCGAGGCCCAGGTCGCGCTGGACCTGGAATGGGGGATGCGGACCAACGGGGCCGACGCCCTGGCCTTCGATGTCGCCGTCCTCGCCGGCCCCCAGGCGGCCCTGCCGCACGGCTCACCGGGCGCCCGCAGGATCCAGGCCGGCCAGGTGCTGTTGTTCGACTTCGGGGCCCAGGTCGCCGGCTACCGCAGCGACATGACGCGGACCCTGTTCGTCGGCGAGCCCACCGCTGCCGACCTGGAGCTGTATCGCCTCGTGGCGGCGGCCCAGGAGGCTGCGCTGGACCTGCTGGCCCAGGCCAGGGCCGCCGGGGACCATCCGATCGCCCGGGCGGTGGACACCGCCGCGCGCGGGGTCATCGAGGCGGCCGGCCGAGGCGACCAGTTCGGGCATGGGTTGGGCCACGGCATCGGGTTGGCGACCCATGAGTCGCCCTCGCTGGGCCGCCAACCGGCATCCGACGCGCCGCTGCCCGGCCCGACCGTCTTCTCCGTGGAGCCCGGCGTCTACCTGGAGGGCCGCACCGGCGTGCGCATCGAGGACCTGGTCCTCTTCGACCCGGACGCCCACCGCCTGGAGCGCCTCACCCGCTTCCCCCGCGAGGTCACGATCATCGACGCGTAGGGCTCGTGGGTCGGCCGGTAAGGCGGCTCGGGTAGAATCGGGTCCTCCACCGATCCCTGCCACGGCGCGAGCGCCGTCCCGAAGGAGTGCCCCGTCCCATGATCTCCACCGGTGAGCTGCGCAAGGGCGTCGTGATCGAGCTCGACAACGACCTCTGGCAGATCCTGGACTACCACCACATCAAGATGGGCCGCGGGTCCGCCCAGGTGCGCATCAAGCTCCGCAACGTCAAGAAGGGCGGCATCGTCGAGCGCAGCTTCCAGGCCGGCGACAAGTGGCCCCGCGCCCGCCTGGACCGGCGCCAGGTGCAGTTCCTCTACCGCGATGGCGACGACTTCCACTTCATGGATACGGAGTCGTACGACCAGTTCTCCATGAACTCCGACCAGCTCGGCGACGCGACCCTCTACCTCCAGGACGGCATGATGGTCGACCGCACCACGTACGAGGGCGAGACGATCGGCGTCGAGCTGCCCATCACGGTGGATCTCGTGGTCCGGGAGACCGAGCCCGGCTACGCCGGCGACACCGCGACCGGCGCGCGCAAGGGCGCGACCCTCTCGACCGGGCTGGTGATCCAGGTGCCGCTCTTCGTCAACGAGGGCGACACGCTGCGCATCGACACGCGGACCGGTGAATACCAGACCCGGCTCTGACGGTGCGGGCGACGCCCGGGCGCCGCGAACCGAACGCCCGGACGTTCCCGAATACGGCATCCCCGCCTCCGTCGAGGGGACCCTGCCCTGGGCGTGGGCTCGCGAGCAGCTCCAGGCGGCCCTGACCTACTGGGTCGCCACCGCGCGACCCGACGGCCGGCCGCACCTCATGCCGACGTGGGGCGTGTGGGTCGGCGACGCGTTCTACTGGGAGGGCGGCCTGCAGACACGGCGGGCCCGCAACGTGGCGCTCCGCGGCGATGTCGTGGTGAGCGTCGGCGGCGACGACGCGGCCGTCATCATCGAGGGCCGCGCCGTGCGGGTCACCGACCCGGACCCCGCGCTGGAGGCGGAGCTGGTGGCCGCCTTCGGCAAGTACACGGCGCCCTTCGACTACACCGTCGACCCGGCCAACTGGCGGACCGGTGGCCTGTGGCGAGTCGATCCCACGTTCGGGTTCGGCTGGACGTCTCACGGCTACCCGGGTGACGCGACGCGCTGGCGGTTCGGGTGAGCGACGAGCGTCGCCCGCCGCTGGATCCCGAGCGGCCCTGGAACGACTGGCTGCGCCCCACCTGGGACGACGCACCGGCCGAGCCGCCACGGGCCCTGCCCGTTCCCGGGCCCGCGCCCGCCCTTGGGCCGCGCATCCGCAGCGTCGCCGAGGTCACGCGCGAGATCAAGGACCGCCTGCGCGCGGTGCCCGCCCTTCGTGACCTGTGGGTGGAGGGCGAGGTCGGCCAGGTGTCGATGAGCGCCGCCGGCCATTGCTACTTCACGCTCAAGGACGACCGGGCCCAGCTGCGGGCCGTGATCTTCCGCGACGAGCGGCGCGCCATCCCGTTCGAACCACGCACCGGCCTCCGCATCGTGGCGCACGGTCGCGTCGACGTCTTCGAGCAGCAGGGCCACTACCAGCTCTACGTGGACATGCTCCAGCCGGCCGGTCTGGGCGACCTGGCCCTCCGGCTCGAGGCCATCAAGGCCCGCCTGGCGGCAGAGGGGCTGTTCGAGGCCGGGCGCAAGCGGCCGTTGCCGGCCTGGCCGCGCCTCATCGGCGTGGCCACGAGCGCCCATGGCGCCGTGCTCCACGACATCAGCCGCGTGCTCGAGCGCCGCTGGCCGCTGGCCCGCGTGGTCCTCTCGCCCTGCCTCGTCCAGGGCGACGCGGCACCGATCAGCATCGTGGCCGCGCTCCGCCGCCTGGCCGCGTGGCGCGATCCGGTGACCGGCCTGCGCCCGGAGGTCGTCATCCTCGCCCGCGGCGGCGGCTCCCTGGAGGACCTGTGGCCGTTCAACGACGAACGGGTCGTGCGCGCGGTCGCCAACCACCCCGTGCCGGTCATCTCGGGCATCGGCCACGAGACCGACGTGACCCTGACCGACTTCGCGGCCGATCTCCGCGCCGCGACTCCCTCGGTGGCGGCCGAGCTGGCCGTGCCCGCCCGGCACGATCAGGCGGTGGCGCTTCGGGCCCTCCGCGCGCGGCTCGACGCGGGCACGCAGCGGTCGCTGCGCCATGCGCGGGACGCGGTGACGGCCGAGGGCCGGGCACTGGATCACCTCCATCCGGCGGCGGTGCTGGCGGGCGAACGTGAGCGGGTGGGCCTGCTGCTCGACCGGGCCCGGGTCGCCATGGATGCGCGGGTCGGGTCGGCGAGAACCGTGCTGGGCAGGGCAGGGGAGCGCCTGCCGGTGGCGGCCCGCGGTCGTGTCGTGCGGGCGTCCACGAGCCTGCATGCCGCCCGTGCCAGCTTGATGGCACTCGGTCCGTACGCCACCCTCGAACGCGGCTACGCCATCGTGCGCGACGAGCGCGGGGGGCTGGTGCGCGACGCTTCGACCGTCGCGCTGGGGGAGCGGGTCGACGTCCGCCTGGCGCGCGGTGGGTTGGACGCTCGGGTCGAGCACGTGCGAGACTCGTGACCATGACCGATCCGGCCGCCGCCGCTCCCGCCGCGACCGAGGCTGCGGCATCCGCCGTGGCCGAGATGCCCTTCGACGCCGCGCTCGCGGAACTGCAGGGGGTCGTTGGCCGGCTGGAGCAGGGCAACCTGCCGCTCGAGGAGTCGATCGCCCTCTACGAACGCGGCGTGGCCCTCCACGAGCACTGCGCGCGGCTCCTCACCGACGCCGAGCTTCGCGTGCAGCGCCTGGTCGAGTCGGCCGGCGGGGCCCTGCGGGCGCTCGACCTCACTCCCGACGACGGAGACGACGTCTAGCTCTGGTCCCTTGATCTGGGCCTCGGCCGAGGCTTCAGGGCTAAGGCCAGCCGTTACCACCCCCATTGCTGCTCTGAGCACAAGCTCGGACAGTAAGCCCCACACGCGGCTGCCACAGCCCGGGTGTGGGCCGGCTTAAGGCCCAGATCGACCCTACTTACGAATGGGGGCGATAGCGGAGGCCACAAGCCCCTTCGACCGGGCCGGCAGGTTCCTTAGTGAAGGGCCTTGTGCTCGTACCAGCAATGGAGGTAGTAGGCCGACCCTTAAGCTGGCCCAGGCGCCCCTGGGCCTCGAGAGGGACCTGGGCCGGGCGCCCCCCACGAGCCAGAGCTGGCCCGGACCGCCGACCCGTCAGGCTGCGACCGAGCTGCTGGAGGCAGACGAGCTCACCCGCTCGGCCAGGACGTCCTCCCAGGTCCGGTGGCCCACCGCTCGATCGGGCGAAAGGACCGCGCCGGCGCGAACGGCCGCGGCCGCCCCGCCGGGCATCGGGACAGACAGGATCAGCCGGTGCTTGCCACTGGCTCGCAGGTAGCCGCGGAGCAGGTCGGCCATCGGGTACACCCGCGGCCCGGCCATCTCAGGTACCAGGCCGGCCGGTCGGCCGAGCGCCAGCTCCGCGAGTCTGGCGGCCACTTCGCCTTCGTCGATCGGCTGGAAGCGGAAACCAGCGGCGGCCGTGAGCACGGGCAGCTTCGTCATCGCTTTGGCGGTCGCCAGGAACGCGTCATGGAACTGGGTGGCACGCAGGATGGTCCACGGCACGCCCGATGCCGCCAGCACCCGCTCCGCGGCCAGCTTGGCGGCGAAATAGCCGAACCCCATGCGGTCCATGGCGCTGCGGACCGGCACCCGATCGGCGCCGACGACCGAGATGTACACCAGGTGCTGCACCCCCGTACGCGATGCGGCCCGCACCAGGTTCCTGGTCGTCTGCTCGTCGCCCGTCCGACTGCCCGCGCAGTGGACGATGACCGTGACGCCGCCCAGGGCGACCTCGATCCCCTGGTCATCGCGCAGGTCACAGGTCACATAGGTGATGGCGTCACCTGACGCGGGGCTGTGCCGGCTGAGCACACGAACGTCGCGCCCGGCGCCTCGCAGATCCGCGACGACCAGGCGCCCCAGCCGGCCGGTGCCGCCGGTCACTAGGATGGTGGGATCCATCGATCACCTCCTTGCTTCGCTGTCACACGACCCCGTTTCCAGGGGTCACTGAGGTGACACGCGCCGACGGAGGGATGTGACCGGATGGACGAACAGCGCTTGCTGGCAGAGCGATTCGAGACGCACCGCGGGCGGCTGCGAGCCGTGGCCTACCGCATGCTTGGGTCGCTGTCAGAGGCCGACGACGCCGTCCAGGAAGCGTGGCTCAGGACCAGCCGGGCCGATGTGGGCGACATCCAGGACATGGGTGCATGGCTGACGACCGTCGTGGCGCGGGTGTGCCTGAACATGCTCCGCGCCCGGAAAACGCGCCGCGAGGAGTCCCTGCCGGAGCTGGCTCCCGAGGCGATCCTCGACCGCGAGGAAGGAGTGGACCCTGAGCACGAGGCTCTCGTCGGCGACTCGGTCGGGCTTGCCTTGTTCGTGGTGATCGAGACCCTGGCGCCCGCGGAGCGGGTCGCCTTCGTGCTGCACGACGTCTTCGCCGTCCCCTTCACGGAGATCGGGCCGATCGTCGGTCGCTCGCCCACGGCCGCCCGACAGCTGGCAAGCCGCGCTCGACGCCGGGTCCGCGGCGCCGTGCCCGGGCCCGCCCCGGACCTCCGCGGGCAGCGACGGGTGGTCGACGCGTTCGTCGCTGCCGTGCGAAACGGCGACTTCGAGGGCTTGATCGCCGTGCTCGACCCAGACGTCGTGCTGCGGGCCGACGGCGGTGCGCGCTGGGTGGGCGGCACGCGGGAGATCCGGGGCGCGGAGACCGTGTCGCGCTCCGCGCTCACGATCACACGCAGGCTCACCGGGTTCGAGGTGCGACCCGCGCTGGTGAACGGAGCCCCCGGCATCGTCTCGTGGGACGAACACGGTGAGCCCTTCTCCGTCATGGGCTTCACGGTCCGCGACGGCAGGATCATCGAGATCGATGTCCTCGCCGATCCCGAACGCCTGCGCCGGCTCGACTTCACCGTTCTGGGTCCCGGGAGGGCTTAGGCGAGCTCGTATTCCCTCCAGTGTTGGTCTGAGCACAAGGCCGGAGGCTAAGCCTGACAGGAGGCTCCCGGAGGCCAGGTGCGGGCGGGCTTAAGGCCCGATTCGCCCTGATCCATGCATGGGGGCGCTATGGGAGGCGAGAAGCGCCTTCGGTCCGGGTCGATCGGTTCCTTATCGATGCGCCTTGTGCTCGCAGCAGCACTGGAGGCGCTAGCCGGATCCTCAAGGCGCTCGCCCTCCTATACGTGCCGGCCGGGCCCCGCCCCGGGACCATCGGGCCGCTGGCGCGATCCGGCGGAGGGGCGCACCATGGGCGCATGACGGATCGAGCGGGGGGCGTCCGATCGTGGCAGCGCCCCCTTGTGGCCGTGGGCGCCGCCCTCGCCGTAGGGTTCGCCAGTTGGGGCTGGTCGACGCCCGCCCTGGTCGCCGCAGCCCCGCTATCGGCCGCGGCCCCGGTCACCGCCGCAACCCTCACGCCCGCTACCGAAGCGGCCCTCGCCGCGTGGACGGGCGGCATGGACCTGTATCGACCGGGGGTCTACACGATGCAGGCGACGTGGTACTGGTGCACGGCCGCCAACGCCCAGATCATGCGCAACATGGCGTTCCACCAGGCGGACCACAGCACGGCGGACCAGTCGCGCTACTTCTCGTACATGCGCGCCCACGACCGGTACAGCATCCCGGTCAGTGACGGCACCGATCCCCAGGGCTGGGCGGACGGACTGGCGCGGTACGTCGACAGCCGCTATCGACTGGTCACCTACACCAGCTTCGATGCCGCCCTCCACGACGCCGTGACGCGCATGCGCCTCACCGGGCTGCCCGTGTCGCTGGCGGTGATGCACGGCAACCACGCGTGGGTCCTGAACGGCTTCACCGCCACGGCGGACCCGGCCAGGACCAGCCACTTCACCGTGACGAGCGTCCGCGTGACCGGCCCGTTGTACGGCCGCCAGAGCGTCAACGGCTACGACATGCCGCCCGATACGAAGCTGACCACGGCGGCCTTCCGGACCTTCTTCACCCCGTTCCACTACGCGCGGGTGCATATGGTGTGGGAGGGCCGCTTCATCACGATCCAGCCCATCCCGCGCGTGGCCGCCCCTGCCGCCTCGGTCGCGCCCGCTCAAGCGACCCCCACGGCGCGACCCGCCGCCACGCCGTCCGCGCTGCCGGCCGCCGGCGCCGTCTTCCCTTGGTCGATGGCGCGACCCGGCCTCGCCTGACCTCCTCGCAGCAGCCGCCGGGCGCGAAGTCGGGCGGCCTCTACAATCCGCCTGACGTGACCATCCTCGCCTCGCTCCAGGGGCCGGCCGACCTGCGCAAGCTGTCGGACGCCGAACTGGCCCAGCTGTGTACCGAGCTCCGCACCATCATCATCGAGACGGTGGCGCGTACCGGCGGCCACCTGGGCAGCTCGCTCGGCGTCGTCGAGATCGCCGTCGCCCTCCACCGGCTGATGGACAGCCCCCACGACCACGTCGTGTGGGACACCGGCCACCAGGCCTACCCCCACAAGCTGCTGACCGGCCGCCTGGAACAGTTCGGGACGCTCCGCCAGCTGGGCGGCATCGGCGGCTTCCCGCGGCGCGCCGAGAGCCCCCATGACGTCTTCGACGGCGGCCACGCCGGCACCGGCCTGTCCATAGCTGAGGGCCTGGCCCTCGCCCGCGACGAGCGTGGCGGCACAGAGCACGTGGCGGTCGTGGTCGGCGACGCGGCCCTCATCAGCGGCCTCTCGCTGGAAGCGCTCAACGACCTGGGCCACCGCCAGACGCGCATGATGATCGTGCTCAACGACAACGAGATGAGCATCTCGCCGACCGTCGGGGCGCTCAGCCAGTACCTCTCGCGCATCAAGCTGTCGAAGACGTGGCGCGGCTCCAAGCGGGCCTACGATCGGGCCATCCGGCGCCTGCCGCTGGTTGGTGAGCAGGCCCTGGAGATCTCGCGGCGCCTGCGGGCATCGGTCGTCCAATTCGTGCAGCCGGGCCAGCTGTTCGAGGACCTGGGCATCACCTACATCGGTCCGGTGCCGGGGCACGACCTCCAGGCGCTCGACGCGACCTTCCGGCGGGCCCTCACCAACGAGGGTCCCGTCATCGTCCACGTGCGAACGCAGAAGGGCCACGGCTTCCGGCCGGCCGAGGCCGACCAGGTCAGCTTCCACGGCGCGGCCCTGCCGCCGATGACGGTCCTGCCGCCGCCCAGCGCCTCCGGCACAAGCGATGGCGACGCCACCCCGTCCGCCGCACAGGCCGCGGCAGCCCTCAAGCGGCCGCCCAACTACACGGCCGTCGCGGTCGCCGAGCTGCTGGCCATCGCCCGCGAGGATCCGCGCGTCGTGGCCATCACGGCCGGCATGCCGACGGGCACCGGCCTGAACCGCTTCGCCGGCGAGTTCCCCCATCGCATGTACGACGTGGGCATCGCCGAGCAGCACGCCCTGACGCTGGCCACCGGCCTCGCCCTTGGCGGCATGCGGCCGTTCGTGGCCATCTACTCCACGTTCCTGCAGCGCGCCTTCGACCAGACCGTCCACGACATCTGCCAGAACGACCAGCCCGTCGTCCTGGGGGTGGACCGGGCCGGCATCGTGGGCGAGGACGGCACGAGCCACCAGGGCATGTTCACGATCCCGGCCCAGCGTCAGCTACCGCATCTGATCATCGCCTCGCCCAAGGACGAGCAGGAGCTGCGCCGTCTGCTGCGCACCGCCTTCGGCCAGGAGCACCCCTTCGCCCTGCACTACCCGCGCGACGCGGGCCTGGATCTGCCGGCCGTCGCCCCCGATCCCATCCCGGTGGGCCAGGGTGAGCTGCTGCGCGCCGGGGACGACCTCCTCATCGTGGCCTTCGGGCCGATCGTCCAGCGGGTCATGGAGGTGGCCGACCGGCTCGCCCTCGATGGCTGGTCCGTCGGCGTCATCAACGCCCGCTTCGCCAAGCCGCTCGACCGGCAGCTCATCGTCACGCATGCCGCCGGGCGACAGCTCGTGGCCACCGTGGAGGAGAGCGTCGTCACCGGCGGGTTCGGCTCAGGCGTGCTCGAGGCGCTGGCCGGGGCGGGCCTGGAGGACCCGGCTCTGCGGTCGGTCCCGGTGCACCTCATCGGCCTCTCGGGAGAGCAGTTCGTGGATCACGGATCGGCGGCCGATCTGCGCCGCCTCCTCCGCCTTGACGTGGACGGCCTGGTCGAGCAGCTGGCCGAGGCGCTGGCGACCGTCGGCGCGACGCCCAGCGCCACGCCGGCCCGGCGGCCGGCCAGGCGCACCGCCTGACCACCGCCGACCGGGGCACCAGCGTGCCGGCCCGCACCCGGCTGGACCAGCTCATCCTCGCCCGTGGCCTCGTCACGAGCCGGGCCCAGGCGCAGGCGCTCCTCCTGGCCGGGCGCGTCCGTGTGGGGGAGGGGACGGGCGCCCGCCGCGACCGCAAGCCGGGCGACCTCGTGGCCGATGACACGCCGGTGGCCCTGGACCAGCCACCGCCGTACGTCTCCCGCGGCGGGGAGAAGCTGGCCGGGGCCCTCGATGTGTTCCGGGTGGATCCGAGCGATCGCGTCTGCCTGGACGTCGGCGCCAGCACGGGCGGCTTCACCGACTGCCTGTTGCAGCGCGGCGCCCGCCATGTCTATGCTCTCGACGTGGGCCGAGGACAGCTGGCCGAGGCGCTCCGCGCGGACCCGCGGGTGACCAGCATGGAGCGGACCCACGCGCGCCGGCTGGTCCCGGCCGATCCCGAGGCCATCCGCCTGCCGGAGCCCATCACGCTGGTCGTGGCCGACGTCTCGTTCATCTCCTTGACCCGCCTGCTGCCGGGGATGGTCGCCCAGGTCGTGCCCGGCGGGGAGCTCGTCGTGCTCGTCAAGCCACAGTTCGAGTCGCGCCCGGAGGACGTGCCAAAGGGGGTCGTGCGCGACGCGGCGGTGCGCGCGGCGGCTGTCCAACGGGTCGCCGCGGCGGCTCGCCTGGCCGGCCTGGAGGTCAGCGGCGAGGCCGAGTCGGGCCTGCCCGGTCCGGCCGGCAACATCGAGATCTTCCTGCACCTGCGCCGCCCGCCGGTGGCCGCATGAACCGCCTCGGCATCGTCTACAACGCCACCAATCCGCTCGCCGTGGCGCTCCAGGAGCGGGCCGTGGCGTGGTGCACCAAGCACGACCTGGCGGTCTGGACCTCGCCGGGTGCCGACACGGCCCTCGTGCGCACGAACCTCCCCGGCACCGAGCTGCTCCTCATCCTGGGCGGCGACGGGACGATCCTGCGGGCCGTGAGCGCGCTGGCCACCACGGACGTGCCGCTCCTGGGGGTCAACACCGGCAAGGTCGGCTTCCTCGCCCGGGCCGAGGCGGACCAGCTGGAGGCGGTGCTCGGCCAGGCGCGCGACGGCTCCTTCGCCGTCGAGTCCCGCATGGCCCTGGAGGTCACGGTCGTGCCCGCCCCGGGTGGCGCGACGACCACGACCACGGCGCACTACATGGCCCTCAACGAGGCGGCCATCGTGCGCGGGTCATCGCCCCGTCTCATCCGCCTTGACGTGGCCATCGACGAGACCCACCTGGCGACCTACCGGGCCGACGGGCTGGTGCTCGCCACGCCGACCGGCTCGACCGGCTACTCCTTCAGCGCCGGCGGGCCGATCCTGGACCCGGGCAGTCGGAACCTCGTCGTGACGCCGATCGCCGCCTACCTGGCCGGCATCCATTCCATCGTCGTCAGCCCCCGCCACACGGTGACGGTGCGGGTGGAGGCCGCGTACGACGTGATGGTCAGCATCGACGGCCAGACCGACCTGGCCCTGGCCGTCGGCGACAGCGTCAAGGTGCACGCCCGCGAGCGGCCCATCCGCTTCATGCAGCCTCCCGGCACGCCCTCGTTCTGGGACCTGCTGCGCCGCAAGGTGGAGCTGCTTCCGCCGTGAGCCACGCGGGGCCGGTGGGGGTCGGACCCCTGGGGACGGTCGGGCCGCCCGCCTACCAGGCGGCCGTGGCGGCGTACCTCGTCTACCTCCGCGTCGAGCGGGGCCTCTCCCCGCGCACGCGAGCCGCCTACGCCTCCGACCTGCGCGCCTTCGCCGCCGCCGCCCCGGACACCGGGATGTGGGCGTGGGGCAAGTCGGTCGAGCCGGCTCGCACGTACCTGTCCAGCCTGGGTGATCCACCAGCGCCGCGCCGTCCGGCGACCCGCCGGCGACGCGCGGCGGCGATCCGGGCCTTCTACCGCTTCGCCTTCGCCGAGGGCCTCATCGATGTGGACGTGGCCGGCCGCCTGGACCTGCCCCGCCCGGGCCGCCGCCTGCCGGACCCCCTGGCCGCGGACGAGGTCGTGCAGCTCCTGGACGCGAGCGTGGGCGACGAGCCGACGGCGATGCGCGACCACGCCCTCCTGGAGCTGCTCTACGCCTCGGGCCTGCGCATCGGCGAGGCGACCGCCCTCGACCGGCAGGACCTCTCCATGGACGGCGGTTACGTGCGGGTCATCGGCAAGGGCGACCGCGAGCGGCTCGTGCCGGTCGGCGACCCGGCCCTGGCGGCCCTCGCCGCGTACGACGCGACGGCCCGCTCGGCCTGGCTGCCCGATGCGGCGGCCCTGCCGCGCGGCGGGCCGCTCTTCGTGTCGAGCCGCGGCCGGCGGCTGGGCCGGATGGCCGCCTGGCGCGCCGTGCAGGCCGCGGCGCAGCGGGCCGGGCTGCACGGGCATGTCACTCCGCATACGCTTCGCCACAGTTTCGCCACGCACCTGCTGGAGGGCGGCGCGGACCTGCGCGTGGTCCAGGAGCTGCTGGGACATGCCAGTATCAGCACCACGCAGCTGTACACCCATCTGACCGGGGAGCGGATCAAGCAGGTCTACGCCCGCGCCCATCCCCGCGCCTGAAGGAGGGAGAACCGCCCGATGCGTTACGCCGACACCCTGCTGGCCGATGGCGAGGTCGTCGTCTTCCGCTCGCGCCAGCACGCGCTGGCCCTCCTGCTGGAGGCCCGCTACGCGATGCTGGCGTGGGCCGTGACGATCGTCGACGTCATCCTGATCGCCGTCCTGCATCCCGACGGCGGCAGCGCCGTCCTCGATATCCTGAGCTTGATCGGGATCATCAGCTTCGTGGTCGGCCTGGTGCTCTTCCTGCTCCAGGCGTGGCGCTGGTCGGCGCAGGACTACGTCATCACCAACCGGCGCGTCCTGAAGGTGGACGGCGTGCTCAACAAGCATGCCGGCGACAGCTCGCTGGAGAAGATCAACGACGCGATCCTGGACCAGAACCTGCTGGGGCGGCTGCTGGGCTATGCCGACCTCAACATCCTGACGGCGGCCGAGGACTCCAAGATCGACGACTACCACATGCTGGCCCGGCCGACCGAATTCAAGCGCGAGATGCTCAATGCCAAGAATCTCCTCGACGACGAGGCAGCCCACCGGATGCCGGCGCCGCCGGTCGGGGCCGCGGTCGCGCCGCAGCCCGCCGCCGCGCCCGCGCCGCCGGCCGATCCGGCCTCGGTCACGCGGACGCTGGCCGAGCTGAAGACGCTGGTCGACCAGGGCGCCCTGACCCAGGAGGAGTACGACGCCAAGAAGGCCGATCTCCTGGGCCGGCTGTAGCGACCGCCACGTATGGGCGACATCCTGACCCCGGAGGCCATCTTCCGGGACGTCGTGCTCGGCGCGGTGTTCCTGCTCGTCGCCTTCCCCATCCACGAGTTCTCGCACGCCTGGATGGCCAACCGCCTCGGCGACAGCACGGCCCGCTACCTGGGACGCCTGACGCTGGATCCGATCGCCCACTTCGATCCCATGGGCGGCGGCTTGCTGCTGCTCTCACTCATCGGCAGCGGCGGCACGTTCGCCATCGGCATGGCCAAGCCCACGCCGGTCAACCCGTCCAACCTGCGCGGCGGGCGCCGCGGCGAGATGTGGGTGGCCCTGGCCGGCCCGGTCTCCAACCTCATCCTGGCGGCGATCGGATCGGTCCTGATTCGCGTCATCGCCACCGTGCCCGCGCTGGCCGACCTGGTGGTGGGCAATCAGGCCGGTCGGCTGCTCTTCGGCGCGCTCGAGACGTTCGTCCTCATCGACATCGTGCTCTTCATCTTCAACCTGATCCCCGTGCCACCGCTGGATGGGTGGACCGTCCTGCGCGGCCTCGTGCCCCCGCAGGTGGCCTGGGACATGACCCGCGTCCAGGCCCAGGTGGGGCTGTACGGCATGCTGATCGTCTTCATCCTCATCTTCTTCGGCGGGACGACCTTCCTCTCGCCGATCCTGGGCGGCATCTTCACCCTGCTGACCGGGTTGCCGTACTGATGGGCCTGCCGTCGTCGTGAACTCCTGGTGGGGGCAGCGCAGCCGCCAGGCCGTGCGCCATGTGACCGCCCGCGTCTCGGCCGGCGAGCTGGCCGGCCTGCGCGGATGGCTCACCCCCGAGCAGCTGCGGCTCTTCCTGACCATGCCTCCCGCCGACCGGCGCCACGGCCTGGACGTCGTCGCGGCGCTCGATGCGGCCGGCCACCACGATCCCGACCTTCGTCTGGCCGGACTGCTGCACGATGTGGCCAAGGGCCCCAGCGTCCGCCTGTGGCATCGCGTGGCGTGGAGCCTCGGCGAGCACTACGGGTCGCGCGTCGAGGGCGCGCTGGGCGCCTTGCCCGGCTTCGCCGAGCCCTTCGAGCGGCTGCGGGACCACGCCGACCGCTCGGCCGAGCTGGCCCTCGCGGCAGGCTGCTCGGCTCGCACGGCCGCCCTCATCCGCGCCCAGGTGGGCCCGCTGGACCCGGCCTCGGGCGTCGATCCGCGCCTGGGCGAGGCGCTCCGCCTGGCCGACGAGGCCAACTGACGATGGCCACCGCCGTCCGCTTCATCGACGAGCCGCGCCCGGAGTTCGCCACGCTGGTCCAGGTGGCCACCTTCGACGGCCCGCTGGGGCTGCTCCTCACGCTCATCGAGCAGCGCCAGCTGGACATCCTGACGGTGCCCCTCGGCGACCTGGCCGGGGCCTACCTGGAGGCGCTGGCGGCCCTGCCTGGGGAGCGCCTGCCGCACCTCAGCACGTTCGTGAGCGTCGCTGCCCACCTCATCCTCATCAAGTCGCGGGCCATGCTGCCGGCCGCGCCAGGGCCGGAGCCGGTCGCCGAGGAAGCGCCCGATCCGGAGGCCGAGCTGCGCGAGCGGCTGCTGGTCTACCGCCGCTTCCGCGACGCGGGGGCGCGGCTTGGCCTGCTGCTCGACGGGCCGGAGCGTCTGTTCCACCGCGAGGGGACGGCCGCCGCGGCCGATGCCCAGGCGGCCGCGCGCCTGGCGCCGGCCCCGCCGATGGATCCCCTCCGCCTCGTCGAGGCCCTGGCCGCGCTGGTCACGATCGCCCAGCCGCCGGTCGAGCCGCCGCAGGTGATGGCCCGCAGCGTGACCCTCGCCGAACGGGCCGCGGCCATCCGCGCCGCGCTGGCCGACGCACCGGCCGTGGTCCTGCAGGAGCTGCTCGGCTCCGGCCGCGACCGGGTCTTCATGGCCGTGACGTTCCTGGCCCTCCTGGAGCTGGTGAAGCGCCGCGAGGTGGTGGCGGTGCAGGCCGTGCCGTGGGGCCCCATCGAGTGCCGCCTGGCGACCCCATCGGGGCCGGCGGCCGGACCGGTGGCCGCATGAGCGCCGACACGATGGACCTGGACCCGCAGGAGGCCGCAGCCCTGGGACGCCTCGTCGGCGCCACGCCGGGACCGGGCGCCTCCGAGCTCTCGGTGGCGGAGCTGGAGGCCCTGCTCTTCGTCGCCGAGCGGCCCCTCTCCCGCCGCGAGATCGCGGCTCTCGCGGGTGTCGACGCCGAAACGGTCGACGCGCGGCTGGGCGACCTGGAGGTGGCCCTGCGCGACCGGGGCATCCGCCTCGTCAGCGACGACGAGTCCGTCCAACTCACCACCACGCCCCAGGCCGGCGCACTCATCGCCCGCTACGTGGGCAGCGACCCGGCCCGCCTGTCGCCGGCCGGCCTGGAGACGCTGGCCATCGTGGCCTACCGCCAGCCCGTCACACGCGGCCTCATCGAGCGGATCAGGGGCGTCGATTCGGACTACGTCGTGCGCGCGCTGATGCACCGGCGGCTCATCCGCGAGCAGGGCCGGGCCGACACGCCGGGCCGCCCCTACCTGTACGGCACGACGTTCGAGTTCCTGGAGCGCTTCGGGCTGACCTCGCTGGCCGACCTGCCCCCGCTGGAGGCGGAGGTGGCGGGGTTCCTGGTCGCCCAGGACCGTGCCGCGGAGGGCGGTGATCCGGCGGGCGCCGCCGATGGCTGAGGCTCGGCTGCAGAAGGTCCTGGCCGACGCCGGGGTGGCGTCCCGCCGGGGGGCGGAGGCCCTCATCGTCGCCGGGCGCGTCAAGGTGGACGGCGCCCCGGCCCGCCTCGGCCAGCGGGTCGATCCCCGCGCGGCCCGCATCCTGGTCGACGGACGGCCGCTTCGCGCCCCGGCCGGCCACGTCTACGTGGCCCTCAACAAGCCGGTCGGCGTCACCAGCACGGTCCGCGATCGCCACGCCACGCGCACGGTCATCGACCTCGTGCCGCCGGCGATCCTGGCCCGGGCCGGCCGTATCTACCCGGTGGGCCGCTTGGACCGCGATTCGGAAGGCCTCGTGCTGCTGACGAACGACGGCGACTGGTCACAGCGGGTGGCCCATCCCAGCCACGAACTGGCCCGCGAGTACGCCGTGCAGGTGGCGGGATCCCTCGACGGGAGCCAGGTCGCGAAGCTGCGCCACGGCATCGCCCTGGATGAGGGGCTGGCCCAGATCGGCGACCTCCGGCCGGCGACCGCGGCCGAGACGGCCAAGCTGGCCGCGTCGGTCGTCCCGCCGCCGAGCCCCGCGGGGTGGTACCGCGTCACGATCGCCCAGGGCTGGCGCCGCCAGCTGCGCCGCATGTTCGCCGCCGTCGGCGTCCCCGTGCTGCGCCTCGTGCGGGTGCGGATCGGCACGCTCTGGCTGGCCGGCCTGGCGGCGGGTGAGACGCGTGAGCTCGAGCCCGCGGAGGTCCGCCGCCTGGGCGGTCCCGGGGCGGGCAGCGCGCCCGGCTCGACGGCGCACCGCGAGGCCTCCCGGGCGGGCCTCATCGTCAGCCTGGACGGGCCCGCCTCGAGCGGCAAGAGCACGGTCGGGGGCGCCGCCGCGGTGCGCCTGGGCTACCGCTTCTGCGACACCGGGTTGCTGTACCGGGCCCTGACCTGGCTGGCCCTGCAGCGCGGGACGGCCCTCGACGACGGGGACGCGCTGGCCGCGCTCGTGCCCGACGTGGTGCTGGCGCCCGACGATCACGGCGGGCTCACCCGTGTCACGGCCGACGGCCGGGATGTCACGGCCGCGGTCCACGAGACGCCGGTCGATCGCCACGTCAGCCAGGTGGCGCAGCACCCCGCCGTGCGCGCCGCGCTCCAGCCCGTCCAGCGGGCCATCGCCGCATCCGGACGCATCATCATGGCCGGCCGTGACATCGGGACGGCCATCCTGCCCGACGCCGACCTCAAGCTGTACCTGGACGTCAGCGTCGAGGAGCGGGCCCAGCGCCGCATCGCGCAGCGCGCGCTCGACCCCCGCAGCCCGGCCGCGGCCGCGGTGCTGGCCGCCCTGCGCCAGCGCGACGCCCTCGACAGCGAGCGGGCGGTGGGCCCCCTCCGCGTGCCGGCCGATGCGGTCATCGTGCGCAGCGACGGCCGGACGTTCGATCACACGGTCCGCAGCGTCGTTGCCCGCGTGCGCGCTGCCGAGCGCGCGGGGAGCGGCCATGCCGGCTGAGCGCGTCCGGGTGCGCGTGCTGACCTCCACGAGCCCGTTCCTGCGGCTCGCCTCGCTGGTCCTGCGGGGGGTCTTCGGGGCCGCGGCCCGCGTGCGCTACGAGGGACCGGCGACGCTGCCCCAAGCCGGGCCGCTCCTGCTCGTGGCCAACCACACCAGCAACATCGACCCGCCGCTCGTCGCCGCCTGGCTCCAGCCGCGCCTTGGCCGTCCCATCCAGTTCCTGGCCAAGGAGCAACTGTTCGTGCCCGCCCTGCGGCCGCTCCTGGAGCATGCCGGGGCGATCCTCGTGCGAGCCGGTGGCAGCGACGTGCAGGCCTATCACGATGCGCTCGTGGTCCTCCGCGGCGGCGGCATCGTGGGCCTCTTCCCCGAGGGCACGCGCAGCCTCGACGGGCTGCTCGGCGAGGCGCATCCGGGCGTAGCCCTGCTGGCCCTGCGGGCCGGGGTGCCCATCCTGCCGGTCGGCATCTCGGGGGCGCAGCGCTTCCTGCCACGCGAGGGACGGGTCCCGGCGTTCGGGACGCGCATCACCATCCGGGTCGGCGAGCCGTTCAGCATCGGCAGCGGGGGAGGCGAGCCCGGGGCGAGTGGCGCGGCCCAGCGACGCCAGCGGACGGATGCGGCGACGGCCGAGATCATGACCCGCCTGGCGGCCCTGCTCGCGCCGGCGCAGCGGGGCAGGTGGGCCGCCACGCCCGTCGCCGCCCAGCCCGACGTCGCCGAAAGGGGTCCTTGACAGGGCCCCGGTGACCTGCCTAGATGGCCCGCCAGGACCGAGCACAAGAGGTCATCGTGGACGAGACGCCGCAGCCCATCCCCGCCTCCACGCCTGAGCCCGCCTCGAGGCCGGAAGACGTCCCCGGATGGGCCGCGCCGCAGATGCCGCCCAGCGGGGGACCGCCGGTGTCGCCGACCGGCGGCATGGCGCCGCCGCCCGGCGGGTGGGCTGCTCCCAGGACGTCACGGTTGGGGCGATGGCGGGGCCTCGTCATCGTCGGCGTCGTGGTCCTCTTCGTGGTCGTGGTGGGCGCCGGGGTCGCCCTGTTCCGCGATCAGCTCAGTGCCAACGCCGGCGACCTCCGCGTGGGCGACTGCTTCGACCTGCCCGCGGATGCGACGGCCTCGTCGAGCGTGGGCAACGTCCAGCACCACCCGTGTACCCAGGCGCACGGCGGCGAGGTCTTCGCCGTCCTCACCTACCCGGCCACGGCCTCGGACACGTATCCGCCCACGGACGCCTTCGACACGTTCGCGGCCGACCGCTGCTCGGCGAGCTTCCAGGCCTACACCGGGGTGGCCTTCGACAACGCCACGACCCTCGACGCGGGCTACTTCTTCCCCCTCGACACCGGCTGGGCGAGCGGTGACCGGACCGTGATCTGCTACCTCGTCGATGCCGCCGGGCAGCCCCTGACCCACTCCATGAAGTCCCCCGCGCCCTAGCCGCGCGGGGCTCATCACAGGACCCCGCGGGGGGTCCTCAGGCGGGGGCATGCCATACTCGAACGCGAGATGGCACGCGTGGAACAGGTCCTCATCGCCAAGCGCACGGGCTTCTGCTACGGCGTGCGCGAGGCCATCGACTACGCCAAACTCGCCGCCGCCCAGGGCAAGCGGACCCATACGCTGGGGCAGGTCGTGCACAACACCGGCGTCATCGCTGAGCTCGACGCGCAGGGCATCCACGCGGTGGACACGCTCGGCCAGGTGGAATCGGGCGCGGCCATCGTGATCCGCGCCCACGGCGTCACGCCGGAGACGATGGCCGAGGCGCAGGGGCGTGGCCTGGAGGTCATCGACGGTACCTGCACCTGGGTCCTCCAGGAGCAGAAGGAGATGGAGCGACTCGTCGAGGACGGCTACACCATCGTCCTCCTCGGCACGCCCAACCATCCCGAGACGGTGGGCCTGCTGGGCTTCGCCCCGGACGCCATCGTGGTCGACGAGCAGGAGGAATGGGGGCGGATCCCGCGGCGCAAGCGGATGGCCCTCATCAGCCAGTCGACCCAGCCGCCCTGGAAGTTCGAGCAGCTGGCCGCCTTCCTCGTCTCCCGCAGCCACGAGCTGAAGATCATCAACACCGTCTGCCCCGTGACCATCCGTCGCCAGGAGGACACCATGGAGCTCGCCCGGCGGGTCGAGCAGATGGTGGTCGTGGGCGGTCGCAGCAGCGCCAATACCCGCGAGCTGACACGCCTTTGCGAGATCGCCGGCACGCCGGTCCTGCAGATCGAATCGGCCGCCGATCTGGCCGACGCGGCCGCCTTCGGCGACGCACGGGTGGTCGGCGTCTCGGGCGGCACGAGCACGCCGATCGAGGACCTGGAAGCGGTCGCCGCGCGCATCTACGAGCTGGCCGGCACCCCCGCCGTGCAGGTGGACGCCCGGCGCCTGGCGCGCGAGGCGCTCCAGGCCGTCGCGGAGCCGGCCTACCGCAGCTCTTCGATCGGCGGCCCGCGGCCCCGCGACGTCGCCGGCGCCGCCTGACGGTGGCGACCCGACGTTCGTCGCGCTCGCGGGGCGCGCTGGACCGCACCGCGCCGCTCGACGGGCTGCCCATCGTGGCCCTCGTGGGGCGCCCCAACGTGGGCAAGAGCACGCTCTTCAACCGCATCGTCGGGGAGCGCACGGCCATCGTGGAGGATCGCGCCCGCACCACGCGTGACCGTCTCTACGCGGTGGCCGAGTGGAACGGCCGCCGTTTCATCGTGGTCGACACGGGCGGCCTGGAACAGCACCCCGGGGATGACGTCGAGGCGAAGGTCCAGGAGCAGGCGCGGATGGCCATCGCCGAGGCCGACGTGATCGTCTTCGTCGTCGACGCGGGGGTCGGCGAGACACCCGCCGACCAGGAGGCGGCGGAGCTCCTGCGCCGCTCCCGGGTGCCCATCCTGGTGGCCGTCAACAAGGCCGACAGCGAGCGGTTGGAGGCGCAGGGCGCGGAATTCAATCGCCTGGGCTGGGACGAGCTGTACACCCTCAGTGCCCTGCACGGACGCGGCACCGGCGACCTCATGGACGCCGTGGTGTGGGCCCTGCCGCCGGAGTCGACCGCCGAGGTGACCCGCAAGGCTCAGGAGGAGGAGGCCGCTGCCGCGGCGGAAGACGAGGCCGACTTCGGGCCAGCCGCCCCGCCCCCCACGCCGGAGGAGGCGGCCGCCGCCTGGGACGCCCGTGTCGCCGCCGACGACTTCGCCCGCGGCCCCATCAGCATCGCCATCGTGGGCCGGCCCAACGTGGGCAAGAGCTCGCTGCTCAACGCGCTGCTGGGCCACGAGCGGGCCATCGTGAGCGAGACCGCGGGCACCACGCGCGATGCCATCGACACATCGCTGGACTGGCACGGGCAGGCGCTGCGCCTCATCGACACGGCCGGCATCCGGCGGCGCGGCAAGGTCGCCGGCGGACCGGCCGCCGAGCGCTACTCGAGCCTGCGTGCGCTGAAGGCGATCGGGCGGGCCGACGTGGCGGTCCTGGTGCTCGACGCCGTGGACGGCCTGACGGCCCAGGACGCCCACGTGGCGGGCTACGTCGTGGAGGAGGGCAAGGGCCTCGTGGTGGCCGTCAACAAGTGGGATCTCCTGATGGAGAAGACGGACCGCACGTTCGACGAGTTCGCCGCCCGCCTGCGGGCGCAGGTCCCGTTCCTGGACTTCGCCCCGGTCGTCTCGATCAGCGCCCGCACCGGCCAGCGCGTGGAGCGGGTGCTGGAGCTGGCGGTCGACATCGCGGCCGAGCGCCGTCGTCGCATCCCCACCGCCGAACTCAACCGGGTGGTCGCCGAGGCCACGTTCCGCCAGACCCCGCCGATGGTCAAGGGCAAGCGACCCAAGGTCCTCTTCGCCACCCAGGCCACGGTCGCCCCGCCCACCTTCGTCTTCTTCGCCCGCGATGCGGACCGCGTGCATTTCAGCTACCGGCGCTACCTGGAGAACGAGCTGCGCACCCGCTTCGGCTTCGACGGGACGCCGCTCCGCCTCGTCTTCCGCGAACGGTCCAAGGTGGAGCTGCCGCGGTTGCGCCGGCCGGGGACGTCGGGGCGGGCGGGTCGGGCCGGTCGTCCGGGCCGCGCGGCATCGGGCGCCCGGACTCGTCGCGGGTCCTGACGGAGGGCGCCCACTCTCAACCGCACTCCACCGCACCACCCGTTGTGGGGCGTCAACGGAACATGGTCCGGCGACCGGCGGCAAATGGTCCGCGTCTGGCGAGGCCGTCTACACTCGGGCCCGGACTCATCCCTCCATCGCGGAGATCGTTCATCAACGCACATGCCGACTGATGCCGTCATCACCGTCCTCATCGTGGCGATCGTGGCCAACCTGGTCATCATGGGGTTGCTCGTGTTGAACCTGTGGGTCCGGCGCCGCCACGCGCCGGAGACGCTGGCGACACAGGAGCCGCGCCCGACCGGTGGCGGGCCAGCTGCCGAGGTGGGCCAGATGGCCGATGCGACGCGTCTGGAACGGGCCATCTCCGGCCCGCGCATGGACGCCTATGGCCTGCTGCAGCCCGAGGGCCCCGCGACCGAAACGCCCTCGCCGGTCACGCCGCCGCCGGCGACTCCCGCTCCGAGCCCGACGCTGGCCGCGCCGCCCGAGCCTGCACCGGCCGCTGCCCCAGAACCCGTCGACCTGACACCCCCGCCCTGGGTCGCTCCGCCGGTCTCGCCGGCTCCGGCTCCGGCGGCTCCACCCGCGGCCGCATCGGTGGAGGAGGAGATCCCCCCGGACGCGCCCGGCTTCGAGCTCCAGGCGCCGCTGGATCCGCTCCACGATCCGGTGACCGGCCTCGAGAGTGCCTTCGCCTGGGATCGCCACACCCGCGAGGAGGCGACCCGCCTGCGCCGCTACGGTCGCCCGTTCGCCATCGTCTTCGCCGAGCTCGACGGTCTGGACCGCCTGGCCGACCGCGTCGGGGCCAGCGCGGCGGGCCGCATCGTCCCGGCCATCGGTCAGGTGCTGAAGCGCCAGGCGCGCGCTGTCGACATCATCGCCCGCGTCGGCCCGGCCCGGTTCGCCGTGCTCCTGCCGGAGACCGACGAGGTCCGTGCCATCAACTACATCGAGCGGGTCCGTGCCGCGTGCGACGTCTGGCTCCAGGCCGGCGCCGTCGCCCTGCAGCTCTCCTTCGGCTGGGCAAGCCCCGGTCCGGAGGGCGACATCCACACCGCCCAGCTGCGCGCCGAGGAACGCCTCCAGGGCGAACTCGCGGCCGCTCGTCGTCGCTCGGGGGTCGTCTAGGCCCGACCGCCCCGGTCGCCGGGCGCTTCGCCGGCGGTCTCCGTGGTCCAGAATGCCCGGGATGCCCATCATCGCTGTCGTCGCGGCGCTCGCGGCGGCCGCCATCCACGTGTGGTTCTTCGTCCTGGAGAGCCTCATCTTCGCCAGGCCGACCGTCTGGGGCCGCTTCGGCCTGCGGTCGGCGGAGGCGGCCGAGACCGTCCGGCCGATGGCCTTCAACCAGGGCTTCTACAACCTCTTCCTGGCGGCCGGCGTCGTCGGTGGGCTGCTGCTCGTGGCCGGCGGCCATCAGGCAGCCGGGAGCGCCATCGTCGCCTTCGCCTGCGCCTGCATGCTGGGAGCTGGGGTCGTGCTCGGCGCCACGAACCGGCGGCTGGCAGGCGCCGCCGCGATGCAGGCGGTGCCGCCGCTCATCGCCATCGTGGCCGCGTTCGTCCTCTAGGCTCTGCCGGGGGCCCCGGCCGGGGCGGTGCGCGTCGTGTCTCCTGTGCGCCGTGCTGTAAGGTCGTCAGCATGCTGCTCGAGGCGTCCCTCGGCCGCCCACGCTCGAGGCACCAGCTGTGACGTACGCGTCGGTGACCGAGGATGTCGTGATCGTCAGGGCCGACTACTCGTTGCCCTCGACGATCGCATGGCCGGCGAGCGACGGCCCCGCGCCGTGCGTCGTGTTCTTCGCCGGGAGCGGGCCGACCGATCGCGACTGGAACTCGCCGATCCTGCTTGGCACGAACGGCAGTGGCGCGCAGCTCGCGCTCGCCCTGCAGGCGCGCGGGGTCGGCTCGATCCGCTTCGACAAGGTCGGCTCCGGCGTCAACATGCCGAAGAGCACCGCCCAAGCGGATCTGAAGATGCTCGAGGTGCTCTCTCTTGCCCACTACACCGACGAGGCCGTCGCCGCGTTCGGGGAGCTCGCGGTGCGGGACCGGTGCGGCGAGATCTTCCTGCTCGGCCACAGCGAGGGATCGATCCACGTCTCATCGGCGGCTATCGCGAAGCAGGCGGATCCGCGCTTCGGCGGCTTCATCAGCCTGTCCGGACCCTCGCGCTCGCTCCTCGACACCGCCATCGAGCAGATCCGGACGATGAGCCTCCAGGCGGGGACGGACGCCGTGCTCGTCGACCAGAGGCTCAGCGACTTTCGCGCCGCCATGGTGCGCCCAGATGCCTCGGCACCCGACCTATCCGCACTCCCCGCGGCCGCCGCGGGCTTGTGGCAAGTGGCCCACGACCCACTGCAACAGCGGGTCGTCCGCGAGTTGCTCCTCGCTGACCCGCTCGCGGGGCTGGCCGCCTATCACGGGCGCGCGCTCGTGGTCTCGGCGGCCAACGATGCCCAGGTGCCTGGCTCCGATGCGGACGCGATCTACGCCGCCCTGGTGAGCGACCCACGGCACACGACGCGGGTGACGATCGCCAATGCCAACCACGTCTACAAGTCGGAGACGCGGGCGCCATCAACGTTGAGCCCCGCCGAGATCGGCGCCAACTACGCCGACGACAACCACGCGCTCGCCGACGGCCTCGTCGACGCGATCGTGCGCTTTGTCACGGGGGAGTAACGGCGGGGAAGCGGGTCGCTCTGGTAGCTGGGCGGGGTCCGTCTGCTACAGTTCCTGTTCGCCGGGGCGTAGCGCAGTCTGGTAGCGCACTTGAATGGGGTTCAAGAGGTCGCTGGTTCGAATCCAGTCGCCCCGACCACTCTCCTGAGCACGAAAAGGCCCCTCCGGAAGGCTCGGGGGGCCGCGTGATTCGGGCGTGACCACCTGCGCTGCCACTCCGCGGATCGCCTCAGCGTCCGTTGAGGGCGAAGGCCGCGAGCAGCGCCACCGCCCCGAGCACAAGCTCGAGCACCCGCCAGGAGCGCTCGTCGACGCGGCTTGGCCCGTTGGCTCGCATGGCGGCACGGTAGTGATCGGCGCCTTGCGGCCGCCATCCCACGGTGGTCCTGACCTAACAGCCGCATCGCGACGTGTGGTGGCAGATCTCGTTTCGCGGTGACGGCGCGCCCCACGCCGCCGGGTCAGGTGGCGGATCCCATCCTGGCGAGGACCACCGAACGGCCGTCTGGATCTGCCAGGACGAGGAAGCGGCCCCAAGTCGCATCTTGGGTCGGCCAGATGACGGTCAGCCCCATCGCGGTGGCCGCCCGTTCACACGCGTCGGGATCCTCCACGGTGAACCGAACGGCCGCACCGCCGACGCCCGTCCCCGCAGGGAAGATCCCACGCTCGTCATGCCCTCGGTCGTCGCGGTGCAGGACCACGCGGCCCGTTGGTCCTCCGACGACCACGATGATCTCGTCCTCGAAGAGGACTGGCAGACCGAGCGCATCAACGTAGAAGACCCGCGCCTCCGCGAGGTCCGAGACGTAGAGGATCAGGCTTTCGAAGCCGTTCAGCCGCATCGAAGCGCACCTTACAACGCGCATCGGCCGTGGCCAGGCATCGCCCGCCATCCTCACCGCAGCCCCGTGCCGCTCCGTGGTCCTACGGGCGCCCACGAGTACGATGGACCGATGGAGGAGCGAGTCCGGGGGGCCTTCGATCGGTTCAACGCCGATGGCCCCGAGGCGATCCGCGAGTTACTAGACCTGTACGTCGAGATCCTCGCTCCCCAGCCCGGGCCCTGGGACTGCCGCGGACGCGAAGCCGTGCTCCGCTTCCTGGGAGGCTATCGGGCGGCCGGGCACGTCGCCCAGGTCATCGAGGTCACGGACCACGGCGACCGGCTCCTGCTCGGCCTGCGCCGCACGCATCCCGACCGTTGCTCGAGCGATCACTACAGCGTCCTGATCTTCAACGGCACACGGCTGTGCCAGGTGCGCGGGTTCCCGTCACGCGCGACTGCCCTCATCGCCGCCGAGGGATCGCGATCCAGTGGCTACCGCCTCACATCCGTCCAGCCAAGGGTCAGTACCGCTACGTCAGCGGCCCGCTGGATGGTGATCGCGGGCGCGGACGTGACCTGGGTACGCAGATCGACATGCCGGGCGGCCGGTACATCCGGTCGGTGGCGTGCGCAGACGATGGGGTGGTCCGGTACGTCTGGTCGGAGGACGATCCGTAGGTGGTCGCTGACGTTCACGAAAACGTAAGGGCGCGGCGCTCACCGTTGACGAAGCGCGCAGCGGGGGTGGTCCACGATGCGCACACACCCCGCTGAGCAGGGGTGAACTGGATAGCCGAGAGGCCCGGTCGCCGGCGGTCATGCAGTACCGCAGGCGGTCGGGCCTCCTGGGGCCGTCGCGGCAAGTCGTCCCGGACTTGAACGGGGGAGGCTCCTGCCTGGGCGCCGGACAGGGGCCTTTAGTCGTGAGGAACCAGCCTCACGGCGCGGGTGGCGGTGGTCCCTTGGGCTGGATGATGGCCAGCGCGTTCCCGCTCGGATCGATGATCCAGGCCGACCAGGCGAAGCCCATGTCGGCGATGCCTTCCTCGTCGGTCACCGGGTCGGGGGCCTCGTAGGCCTCGATCCGGACGCCGCGTGCGCGGAGATCGGCCAGCGCCTCGTGCAGGTCGGGTACCCGCCAGGCGAGCTGGGTCTGCGAGTCCTTCGTCCCGATCGTGCTCAGGGTGACCGACAGCTGCGAGCCGTTGCCGCAGCGGAAGATGATGCGTTCCTCGTCCTCGCGGATGATGGCCAGGCCCAGGGTGTCGTGGTAGAAGGCGCGACTCACCGCGAGATCCCGGGACAGCAGGATCGGGAAGACGAGGTGGTCACCGAGCATGGGGCGCCCTCCAGGTGCTGGCGGGGCCGCCCCGGTACAGCGCGGCGGCCGCAAGAGCGGCCGCCGTACACCTCTCATCCGGTCGATCGGGCCCGGGTCGGCCGCTTACCGGGGACTCTACCCCACGGCCGAAAGCGTCAGAAGGGGAGGATGCCTGCCGGGTCGGGCACGATCTGGTACGAGGGTGCGACCCCGTGCCAGCCGAAGACGACCATCATCACCACGGTCAGGAGGAGTGCCGCGCCGACGATGAGGAGAACGCGAGCAAGCTCCAGGTGGGCTTCTATCTGCTCGCCGAGTACGGTCCGTTGGAGCGCCATGACGCACCTCCACCGGGTCGGCTGTCCTTCATCGGCCAGCGAGACCGCGCGGGTTCGGCGACCCGATTCGGACTCGTTCCTCGGCCACTCGCTGGTGCCGCTTTCCAACCGTCAACCGTGACGCGGACGCTGCCCGCCGGCAAGGGCCATTCGGCCCGACTTGGCGCGACTTACATCGACATCGCGCTGACGAGCTGGAAGTAGTTCCCGTCCGGGTCGCTGAAGGTGGCGATCCACGCATCGGGCTGCACGCCGGGCTGGTACGGCTCACGGACGACGCTCGCCCCGGCCGCCTTGAGCCGGTCGAAGTCGGCCTTGACGTCGCCGCTCTCGATGTTCCAGATGAGCCGCCCAGGCTCGGCGTTCTGGCCGTGCACCTGGTCGTGCGGACCGACCGTCACGAAGCCGGAACCGAGCTGCCACCCGCTGTAGCCGCCCTCGGCCCAGCCGGCCGCGCCGAAGAGCTTCGTGTAGTAGTCAGCCAGGCGCTGCGGATCGGCCGAGCCGATGAGGACGCTGTTGAGGTTCATCGTGCCTCCTGGTGCCTGCATCGCGACGTGCGACTCACCGGAAGCGTAGCCCCTCGGGCCGGCCCGGTCAGGAGGGGGCAGGCCCCTCGCCGTCGGGATCCCACGGCTCGGCCGGCGCGGGCTCCTCGTCGCGCGTCACGCGCCACACGACGAGCGCCCCGGCGCAGGCGGCAAGGATCATCAGGATGAAGCGCTTCATGGCTGGTGGCCCAGATGGTACGCCCTAGCGCGAGGCGGTCGGCACCCGGCCGAAGAGCCCGCCGCGCGCACGGGGCCGCGTGCGTTCCGGCTCCGGCCGTCGTTCGGCCAGGAGCGCCTCGATCTCGGTGTGGTAGGCCCGCCCGGCAGGCGTCCGCACCAGCCACCGCAGGTAGTCGGGGTCCTGGCGGGCGAGCTGGGCGAGCGACCAGCCCCGATAGCGACCGTAATCCAGGATCGTGGCTCCCGAGGGGCCGGCAGCCGGCGGCGGCGTGATGATCGCGGCGTGGGTCCCCTCCACCGGGGCGCCGGCGCGGTCGGCGGCGAGCGCGAGCTGGCGGTCGTAGGCCACGCGCGCCTGCCGGTCGCGGAGCACGGCCCACGCATCGTTGAGGGCCGCCATCTGAGCCTCACTGCCGCCCAGGTCGGGATGGTATCGCTGGGCCAGGGCCCGGTAGGCCGCGCGGATCGACCTCGACGTCAGCCGTGCGGACGACCTGCAGCAGTTCGTAGTGGTCGCGGGCTTGTGGTCGGCTGTGCACGTCGTGACGGTACGGACCGGGAGCGACCCTCCGATAGGTGCCGAACTGCCCGTTCCATGGTGCCGATGGGCCCGCCCCCGAGGGATCCGGTGCGCCATCGCACCGCATGCGGCGCCGACCGGCCGGGTGGAACGGTACGTTCAGCCCGGTGACGGCGCCGGGGGCCGGCGTATGGTGCGGTTCGAAGGGGGAAGCAGGTGACCATCCAGCCCTCGGATCTGACGCCGCACGACGGTGGGGCCGCCGCGCCGCCTCCGGACCAGCTGCCGGCTCACCCGGTCTCGTTCACCGAGCGCTACCGGGGCACGTCCTACGGCGCGCCCGCCCCGGTCCCGCCGACGCCCGAGCCCAGGGGAGGGGTCAACCGTGGGCTGGTCCTGGTGGCGATCGGCATCCTCGTGGTGGCGGTCGCCGGCGGCGGGGCCTGGCTGGCCTTCGGTCGTCAGCAGGCCCTCCCGCCCCCAGCGCGGACGGCCGACGTCGCGGCGCTGCGGGGCCAGCAGGCGATCGATCACTTCCGCGCCTGGCTGGCCGACACGGCCGGGATCACCTTCCACCTCCACCTCGACGAGACGATCAGCGCGGAGGCGATGGGCGGCATCCTGAAGGGCGACCTGGATGTGGCCGGGCCGGACTTCGCCGGCACCATCCAGTTCACCGACGGCACGACGGTCAGATCGGGCGACGTGGTCCTGGTCGAGAACATCGGTTACGCCCGTCTGCCGGGCAAGGGCTGGGTGCAGTCGCCCGAGCTGGTGCCCTACCAGTCGCCGAACCCGTTCAGCTCGATCGACCGGTCGCAGGCCATCTACGACCTGGGGCTGGAGAGTCGCGGCGGCCAGCAGGTCCACCACCTGCGGATCAGCGACTGGATCTTCGGCGACCCCAACATCTACCTGAACTTCCCCATCGGCGTACTGGCCGTGTCGGACACGCGCTTCGACATCTGGGTGACCGAGGCGGGCCAGCCCGTCGATGCCCAGCTGGACGCCGACCTCACCGCCCTCGGCATCACCGTGACCGTGCACACGGTCTACACCCTGACCAACGTCGGCGGACCGATCATCATCGCGGCGCCCGTGGTGTCGCCTGCCCCATCTGCCTCGCGAGCGCCTTAGGGGCCGGTCGACGCCGACGCCGACGGGCTGGGGAAGACGCCGGTCAGGCCCTGCAGCGCCACGAGGGCGTCCTGGACCAGCTGGAGCTCCTGGCCGTAGGTCACGAAATCGCCGCGCGCCTGGGCCGCCTTGGCCGCCGTGAAGTGGTCGTTGGCGAACTGGATCAGCCCGGGGATGTCCGTCGGCAGGTTGCCGTTGGCGGCGGTGGGGGCCGGCGTGGCGGTCGGTTGCGGGCCGCCGCCACCCGATCCGCCGCCGCTGCCGGCGGTACCCCCGGTGCCCGCGCCGCTGGTCACCGCCTGGAGGGCGTTGGCCAGCGTGCCGCCCCAGCCGATCGTGGTCGACGAGGCGACCACCACCTTGGTCAGCTGCGGGAAGGCCGCGCTCGTGGACTGCAGGAAGATCGGCTCCAGGTACAGGAACGACGTGCCCACCGGGATCACCAGCAGGTTGCCCCGGATGACCTGCGAGCCGCTCTGGTTCCACAGGCTGATCTGGGCGCTGATGACCGGATCCTGGTCGATACGGGCCTCGATCTGGTTGGGGCCCTGGATCGTCGTGTTGGCGGGCAGCTGGTAGACGATGACCTGGCCGCGCGCCGTCCCGTCGTTGCGGGCCGCCACCCAGGCGATCATGTTGGGCCGCGACGCCGGGACCATGGGCTGGATGAGGACGAACTCCGGGGCCGCCTGGTCGGGCAGGCGCATCTCGACGTAGTAGGCCTCCGGCGCCAGGACCTGCGTGTTGCCTTCGCTCACCGAGGGCACCGTCCAGATGTTGTCGTTCTTGTAGAAGCTGGCCACGTCCGTGACGTGGTACCGGGCGAAGGTCTTGGCCTGTGCGTTGAACATCGCCTCGGGCGTGCGCAGGTGGGCCACGAGGCCGGTCGGCATGGACGAGAGCGGCTGGAACATGGTGGGGAAGACGCCCTGCCAGGCCCGGATCAGGGGATCCGTCGGATCGGCCACGTAGAAGTGGGTCGTGCCGTCGTAGGCGTCGACGGTGATCTTGACGCTGTTGCGGATGTAGTCGTAGTGACTGTGGAGGGCGGCGTCGTCGATGGCCGTCCCGGCCGGCACGCCATCGCTGGTCAGGTACGCGTCCTGGATCCAGACGAGGCGGCCGTCGGGCCCGACCACGAGGTACGGGTCCGGGTCCAGGGTCAGGAACGGCGCCAGGGTACCCAGCCGGTCGGCCAGGCTGCGATGCAGCAGGAGGCGTGTCTGGGCCGTCACCTGGTCGCTGATGAGGAGGTTCAGGTCGCCCAGCTTGGCGGCCCACAGGAGCCGGGACGGCAGTGAGCCGACCGACAGGCCGGCCGAACCGCCGTACTGGTCCGTGACGTCGTTGCCGTTGCCGGCGCTGGAGGGGTAGTCGAACTCGTCGCTCTGGGCATCGACCAGCACCCAGTCGGAGGGCCGCTCGCCGAAGTAGATGCGCGGCTGGCTCACCAGCGGCGCATCGGGAGCGGATGTCACGGGCAGGTCCTTGATGATGAGGTCGGGCAGCCCGTTGCTGTCGACGGCGTTGACCGGGACCATGGCCAGGCCGTAGCCGTGCGTGTACAGGATGTGCTGGGCGATCCAGGTCGGATTCGTCTGGCTCTTGTCGAGCGCCATCTCCCGCGCCGAGAGCATCACCTCCGTCGGCACGCCGCCGATGAGGTAGCGGTCGATGTCGACCGAGGTGAAGTCGTAGTACTGGCGCACCCTCTGCAGCTGGTCCAGCGTCGTGCCGAGCGGGTGGTAGTCCCACAGGCGCGCGTTGTCGAAGGTCGCCTGGTCGTTGCTGACGTCGGAGGCGGTCAGCGTCGCCTTGCCGGTGTAGGACTCGAGCTGCCAGCTATCGAGGCCGAAGCCCTGCCGCGTGAGGGCGATGTTGTTGGCGATGTACGGCGCCTCGGCCGAGTTCTGGTTGGGCGTCACCACCAGCTGCTGGTAGAGGGCGGGCACGACGGCGCCGGCGAGCACCAGCAGGACGTACCACCCGCCGCCGATGGCCGCCACGAGGCGGATCGCCCGAAGGCGGCGCACGACCGCCAGGACGACGATCGCGGCGGCAAGCACGACCGTGGTGACGGCGGTCAGGGCGATGAGCGGCAGGCGCACCGCGGAGTCGGTGGCCGTCACGCCCGGCACCGCGCCGTTCTGGCCGTAGGCCAGGTCGTACCGGCCCAGCCACTGCAGGCCGGCGATGGCCAGCAGCAGCGCCCCGCCCAGGATGGCCAGGTGCAGGACCGGCCGGCGGGCCGCGACATCGCCGCCGCGCAGCGCCACCAGGCCGTAGGCCGCTCCGGTCACGAGCAGGCTCAGGGCGAACAGCAGGACCGCGACGTCGGCGACCAGGTGCAGCATCGGCAGGCTGAAGAGCCACCAGCCCAGGTCGAGCCCGAAGATCGGGTCGGGGGTCGCCGTGCCCGTCGGGGCGTAGGGGACGGCGTGCAGCCAGAGGGCGACCGTCTGCCAGGCGGCCGGCATGCGGAAGGCGAACAGCAGGGCGAAGAAGATGGCGACGCCGGCCACGATCGTGCGGATCGTGCGGCGCGGCAGGGCGGCGGCGAGGGACAGGACGTCGACCTCGGCGTCGCTGACGCGCCAGGTCCGGGTGTGGGCCTGGGCGGCGAAGGCCTCGTCGGTCGGCTCGTGACCCCAGCGCCACGCGAGCACCAGGTTGCCCAGCAGGAAGACGAGGCCGATCACCAGGCCGAGCGCGAACAGGGCCGCGCCGTAGGCGAACTGCGTTGTCCAAACGTCGCCGAAGCCGACGTTGGTGAACCACAGGTAGTCGGCGGCCGGGTCGATGATCGCGCCCACGATCAACCACAGGATGATCAGGATGCCGACGATCACGAACGGCAGGCGCGGGACCCGTCGCGGCGGCCCGGTGCGCCGCGTGCCCGCCGGCGGCCCATCGTCGCCGCCGCGGTCGCCCCGGTCGCGCGAGGCGGCCGCCTGGCGGTTCAGCCAGTCCTGGATCGCGTCACCGATGTCACTGCGAGGCGGCCGCCGGTAGGACATCGATGCGTGGACCTCTGGGTACAGGGGATGCCGAGCGTGCGGACCTACACGGTACTCCGGTTCGACGTTCGGCCCGTCCGGCCGAGCCCTATCCGCCGCTGCCCGCCAGGATCCAGAGGGCCATCCCGGCGACGATCATGGCCGCGACCAGCGATGCCACGGCGAGGAACGGCATGGGCTCGCGGCCTCGGCCCGTCAGGCGGGCGACGACCCAGGTCAGCCCGACGCCGATGACGAGCGCGCTGATGATCACGGCGAGCGTCCAGGCGACGACCCATCCGATGGCCAGCGCGATGAAGGCCGTCGTCAGGTCGGGCCCGTTGGGGAAGATCTCGTCGGGGTGGACGAGCACCAGGACGACCGTGGCGACGAGGTTCCCCAGGAGCGCGCCGACGACCGCGAAGGCGCACCCGATCTGGGCCGAACCGGGATCGGGAGCCTCGGGATCCAGGGGTGGGCTCCCCACGTCAGGCGAGCGGCGTGAAGCGGGCCGTGAAGTGGCGAAGCGCCGGCGGCTCGGAGGCGATGCGGTAGCCGCGCAGGTCGGCGGCGCGCGCACCGACCGCCCGCACGACCTCGATGACGTAGTCGATGTGGCTCTGGGTGTACGTGCGGCGCGGGATGGCGAGCCGGACGAGGTCCATCGGCGCGGGCGTCTCCGAGCCGTCGGGATGCCGCCCGAACATGACCGTGCCGATCTCGCAGGCACGGATGCCGCCCTCCACGTAGAGGGCCACGGCGAGCGCCTGGCCGGGATACTCGAGCGGCGGGATGTGCGGCAGCAGGGCCCGCGCGTCGATGTAGACGGCATGGCCGCCGACCGGTCGGACGATGGGGATGCCGGCCGCGTCGAGCGCGTCGCCAAGGTAGGCCGTGGAACGGATGCGGTAGCGCAGGTAGTCCTCGTCGACGACCTCGCGCAGCCCCTGCGCGATGGCCTCCAGGTCGCGGCCGGCCAGCCCGCCGTACGTGACGAAGCCCTCGGTCAGGATGAGCAGCGTCCGGCACTGCTCGGCGAGGGCGTCGTCGTTCATGGCCAGCCAGCCGCCGATGTTGGCCAGGCCGTCCTTCTTGGCGCTCATCGTCATGCCGTCGGCGAGCGCCGCCATGTCGTGCACGATGTCCACCACCGACCGGCCCGCCTGGCCCTCTTCGCGCTCGTGGATGAACCAGGCGTTCTCGGCGAAGCGGCACGCGTCGAGGAAGAGGGGGATGCCGTAGCGGTCGCACACGGCCCGGACGGCCCGCAGGTTGCGCAGCGAGACAGGCTGGCCGCCGCCCGAGTTGTTGGTGATGGTCACGAGCACGACGGGCACGTCGGCCGCCCGCTCGGCCAGGAGGCGCTCCAGCGCGTCGATGTCCATGTTGCCCTTGAACGGGTGGATCGTCGCCGGCTCGTGGCCTTCGGCGATGACCAGGTCCACGGCCTCCGCGCCGGTCGCCTCGATGTTCGCCCGGGTCGTGTCGAAGTGAGTGTTGTTGGGGATGACCTTGCCCGGGCCGCCGACCACGCTGAAGAGGATCTTCTCGGCGGCCCGGCCCTGGTGGGTCGGGATGACGTGGGGGAACGGGAAGAGGGCCTGGACGCCGGCCAGGAAGGTGTACCAGCTGGGACTGCCCGCGTAGCTCTCGTCGCCGTGCTGGATGGCCGCCCACTGGTCCCGGCTCATGGCGCCGGTGCCCGAATCGGTCAGCAGGTCGATGAGGACATCGTCGGCGTGGACGTTGAAGAGGTTGTAGCCGGCCGCCTCGATGGCCGCGGCGCGCTCGGCACGGGTCGTCAGGCGGATCGGCTCGACGGCATGGATGCGGAACGGCTCGATGATCGTCCGCCAGCCATCCATCGCCGCGAGCATACGCCCCCGCGTGCGCCCGCCTTGCTAGGCTAGGGCGATGGCGCACGCAGGGTTCCCCGGGTTCACGCCGCAGGCGCTGCAGTTCCTGGTCGACCTCGGCCAGAACAACGATCGCGCCTGGTTCCAGCCGCGCAAGGCGGAGTACGAGCGCCTGCTGAAGGCGCCACTGGAGGCCCTCTGTGTGGCGCTCGGCGAGGCCTTCGCCGCCCGTGGGCATCCCGTTGGCCTCCGATCCCGCCAAGTCGCCCTTCCGCATCTACCGCGACGTGCGCTTCTCCAAGGACAAGTCGCCCTACAAGACGGCCGCCAGCGCGAGCTTCGCCTGGGCCGGGGACGGGGGCGGGGTGGGTGGCTACTTCCACCTGCAGCCCGGCCAGCGTCTACGTCGGCGGCGGCATGTGGCATCCGTCGCCGGCCCGCCTCGCGGCGTGGCGCGCGGCGGTCGTGGCCGACCGGGCCGCCGTCCACGCCGTGGTCGATGCGCCGGCCTTCACGGCCATGTTCGGGCCGCTCGACGGCGACCGGTTGCGGCGGGCGCCGTCCGGCTACCGCGCCGACGACCCCGACCTCGACCTGCTGCGTCTCAAGGACATCACCTTCGGCCGCGGCCTGGCCGACGCGGACGCCTGTTCCCCGACCTGCCGGCCACCGTCGCCGACACGCTCGCCCTGGCCGTGCCGCTGCTGCGCCTGCTGGCGACGCTGCCGGGCCACGAGGCACCGGTCGGCTGGCTGCGCGATTGACATGAGCGACGGCACCAGCCGTCGTCCTCGCCCGGTCCCGCCCGGCCCAGGGCAGGAGTCGGTCTGGGACTACCCGCGCCCCCCGCGGGTGGAGCCTGTCGCCGAGCGCGTCCGTGTCGTGGTCGGGGAGACCACGGTCGCCGACACGACCACCGCCCTTCGCGTCCTGGAGACCGCAGGCGCGCCGGTCTACTACGTGCCGCGAGGCGACGTGCGCATGGACGTGCTGTGCCCGTCGGCCCATCGCACATGGTGCGAGTGGAAGGGCGAGGCGAGCTACTGGTCGCTCCACGACGGGACGCGCGACGTGCCCAACGTGGCGTGGACGTACGAGCATCCCGAAACTTGGCTACGAGGCCCTCACCGGCCATCTCGCCTTCTACGCCGGCCGGGTCGACGAGGCGTGGCTGGGCGACGAGCGGGCCACCCCGCAGCCGGGCCGGTTCTACGGCGGGTGGGTCACCTCGCGCATCGTGGGTCCCTTCAAGGGTGAGCCCGGCACCGAGGGTTGGTGATCGCGGCGCGTAGCCTCTTCCGCCCTAGGCGGCGATCGTCAGGAGCCCGTCCGCCAGCTCCGTGCCGTCGCTGGGGCGCGTGACGACCCAGTGATACGTGCCGGCCCCGAGGGCATCGGTGCACCAGTCGGCGACATTGAGGGGCCCGTCGGCGATCATCGTGCTCGCCGGACTCGGCACGGTCAGGTCGGTGTGGCCTACTGGGGTCTCGGTGCCCGATTCGTCGACCTTCGAGTAGGTCGCCGTCAGGGTGACGGCCCCGGCGGGCGCGCTCAACACGATCGCCGCGCTGAACGAGCCGCCGTCCGAGCAGGAGGGCGAATCGGGATCGAAGTCGATCGTCCCCGGGTCCTGGGCCGTGGCACCCGTGGCGGTCGGGGTATCGGTCGCGCTGGTCGTGTCGCTTGGGCCGACGGTCGCGGACGGAACGCTGTTGCAGGACCCGAGCGCCATGGCGAGGGCGAGTCCGATAGCCGACCACTTCACCATCACGTCCCGCTAGACGGCATCCGACCGCCGTACGATAGCGCGCCCCATCCGGTGAGCATCGCGTAGGATGGCGCGATCGGATCCAGCAGGAGGCTCGATCGTGGGCGACAAGAACCCCAAGAAGCAACCCAAGCCCAAGAAGCCGAAGCCGCCGCGCCCGGCCTGATAGCCGCAGGGGGCGGATGACGGCCGGCCACCCGGCCCGGCCCTGGCCGCGTCTGGCCGGCTGCGAGATCTGGTTCGCCCACGGGGCCGGCACGCCCGACGCGCGGCTCGCCCAGGCGGAGCAGATCAGGCACGCCGTGGGCGTGGCCCCCGTGCGCATCCCGTGGTGGGAGGACGCCCGCCCCGGGATCGAGCCGCGGACCGACCTTGACGCGTACCTGCGCGCCCGGTTCGACGTCGCGCCGCCGGCCGACGTCCACCTTGGCCCGGGTGGCGTGGAGATCCCCGACCTGGGTGATCTCGTCAGCGGCTTGGAGCGGCCGGTCCTGCGGACCTTCTACCACAGCGCCATCCCCAAGCTCTGGCGCACCATCGCCGACGCGGTCTACTACCTGCACCACGGCGAGGAGATGCGGGGCCAGATGCTGGCCTGGATGGCGGCTCGCGGTCCCCGTACGGGCGCGCCGCGCATAGCGATCGGCTTGAGCCTGGGCGGTCTGCTCCTCGTGGATGCGCTGGCGGTGGCGCCCGTCGGCACGGTCGACGCCGTCGTGACGGTCGGTTCCCAGGTGCCCATGGTCTACCAGTGCGGCGGGCTCACCAGCTTGCCGCGGACCTCGCCGCCGCCGAGTCCCTTCCGGCCGTGGCTCAACGTGTGGGACCCCGACGACTACATGTCGTTCCCCGTGCGGTCGATCTTCGGCGCGGATGCGCGGATCGTGGACCGCCTCGTGCAGGACCCCGCGTCCGCCTTCCCGGACGACCACTCGAACTACTTCGCCGACCGTGCGGTCTACGACGCCATCGAGACCCAGCTGGAGGCCTGGTCCATCGGCCCTTCGGGCTGACCCGGCTTCGCCCATACTGGCGGTCGTGGCGAGCCCCCGGCGCATCGGCATCCTGACGGCGGGCGGCGACAGTCCCGGCCTGAATGCGGCGATCCGGGCCCTCGGCAAGGCCGCCCTCGGGCGCCACGGCATGCAGCTCGTGGGCTTCCGCGATGGCTTCCGTGGCCTGGCCGACGACCACCGCATGCGGCTCGACTCGCCGGTCCTGGCCGGCATCCTGACGGTCGGCGGGACGATCCTGGGGACCAGCCGCGACAAGCCCCACCGCATGCCGCGCGACGGCGGGGTGGTGGACGTGACGCCGGCCATCGTCGCCACGTACGAGCGGCGGCATCTCGACGCGATCGTCTGCCTGGGCGGCGGCGGCACGCAGAAGAACGCGCTGCGGCTGGCCCACGCGGGCCTGAACGTGGTGACGCTGCCCAAGACCATCGACAACGACGTCGCCGAGACCGATGCCACGATCGGCTTCGCCACCGCCCTGGAGATCGCCACCGAGGCTATCGACCGGCTCCACAGCACGGCCCACAGCCACCACCGCATCATCGTCGCCGAGATCATGGGTCACCGCGCCGGCTGGCTGACGCTGGCCGCCGGCCTGGCCGGCGGGGCCGACGTGATCCTCATCCCGGAGATGCCCTACGACATCGAGCGCATCGTGGCGGCCATCCGCCGGCGCAGCCGGCTGGGCACGAACTTCAGCATCGTCGCCGTGGCCGAAGGGGCCATGGAGGTCGGTGACGCCCGCACCTACCAGGCAGCGCTCTCGCGGCGGTCGGCGGCCGCGTCACCGGTGGAGAAGGCGGCCGCCGCGGCGGAAGTGGCGGCCCTGGAAGCGGGTCATCTCGACGGGACGCTGCACCTGGCGCGTCGCCTGGAGGAGATGACCGGCCTTGAGTCGCGCGTGACGATCCTGGGCTATGTCCAGCGCGGCGGCGCGCCCTCGGCCGCCGACCGTGTCCTGGCCACGCGGCTTGGTGACGCGGGCGCCCAGTACGTGGCCGACGGGGTCTTCGGCGTGATGGTGGCGGCGCGCGGCGACGGCACCGCGCCGGTGGCGCTGGAGCACGTCGCGGGGCGGCGCAAGACGGTGCCGCTCGACCACCCGTGGGTGCGCGCGGCGCGTGACGTGGGGACCTGCCTCGGCGACTGATGGCCGCCACGCCGGAGGTCGGTCGGCCGCCTCACGGCGACCCGGGACCTTCGGTAGGCCGGACCCCCTGACCTCCGGTGCATGGCCGCCGTTTCGCGGCCCTCATAGGCTGCCGTCGTTGCCCTCGTGGTCGTGACTGGGACGACCTCGGGGTACACGACGCGCTCCCCCGGATCCTCCTCTCCGGGGTCGAGCGCGCCCTCCGACGGTCAGCGCTTCAGCAGGTCGTACAGGAAGGCCAGGGCGAAGACCGCCAGGCCCAGGTCGGTGACCGAGAGGGAACCGACACCCAGACCGAGCCCGCCGAGGGCGAACAGCGCGATGGCGATGATCATCAGGACGGCGGGCGCGCTCAGGGTGACAGCTGCCGAGCGTGTCGAGGGGGTCGCGGACATGGAGTCAGGCACCTCGTGCGGGTTCGGCCGAACGGCCGGCGTCCATCGTCCGCCCGCCGTGGCTTCCGACGCCATCACCAGTCCGGCTGGACACCGACGGCCCGAATGTACCGACCCACGCTCGACCCGCGTCGCTCCCCGGCCGCGTCGGCGTTCGTCGGCGGCCGGGGAGGGACGGGTGTGCCCTCGCCCCGTGACGGGCGAGGAAACGACGGTGGCAGCCGCCGCACCGTGGGGCAATACGCCCATCTGACGTATCCGTGCACTACGCTGGACCACGACCACACGGACCCGTCGAGGGAGGAACCGCCCATGTGCCGCAGCATCAAGACCCTCCGCAACGCCGAGCCGGCCGCCTCGTCCGAGGACGTGCGGGCGGCCGCGCTGCAGTACGTGCGCAAGGTCAGCGGCTACCGCCAGCCATCGATGCGCAACCGCGATGCGTTCGAGGCCGCGGTGGCCGAGATCGCGACGAGCTCGCAGCGGCTGCTGGACGCGCTGGCGTGACCGACGGGCCGCTCGATCCGGCCCAGCTCGCCGGCCATGGCGATATGGACGTCGAGGCGTTCCGCCGCGCCGCCCACGAGGTGGCCGACCTCATGGCCGACTACCTGGCCACGGTGGAAGAGCGGCCCGTGCTGCCGCACGTGGCGCCGGGTGACATCCGCGCCAGGCTGCCGGCGACCGCCCCGTCGGGTCCCGAGCCCCTGGACCGGATCCTGGCCGACTACCGCGCGTTCATCGAACCCAACATCACGCATTGGCAGCACCCGGGCTTCTTCGCCTACTTCCCGACCACCGCCTCCGGCCCCGGCATCCTCGGCGAGATGCTCATGAGCACGCTCGTCGCCAACGCCATGCTGTGGCGCACGAGTCCGGCGGCGACGGAGCTGGAGGAGGTGACCGTCGGCTGGCTGCGCGAGGCGCTGGGCCTGCCGACGTCGTTCGACGGCCTCTTCACCGACACGGCGTCGACGTCGAGCCTGGCGGCGCTCGCCGCGGCCCGCCAGCTGGCGACCGGCGATGCGGCAGCGGCCGGCCTGTACGGGGCGCCGCTGCGCATCTATGCCTCCGCCGAGGCCCACAGCTCGATCGAGAAGGCGGGCATGATCCTGGGCCTGGGTCGGGCCGGCGTGCGTCGCATCGCGGTCGACGACGCCTACGCCATGGACCCGGCCGCCCTCGCGGCGGCCATCGCGGAGGATCGGGCCGCGGGCATCCGGCCCGCCGCGATCGTGGCCACGGTCGGCACGACCGGCTCCAACGCGATCGACCCGGCGGACGCCATCGCCGACATCGCCGCCCGCGAGGGCGTGTGGCTGCACGTCGATGCGGCCTATGCCGGCGTCGTGGCCCTCCTGCCGCACCGTCGCGCGCCGTTCGCCGGCTGGGAGTGCGCCGACTCGATCGTGGTCAACCCCCACAAGTGGCTCTTCACGCCGCTCGACTGCTCGCTGCTGCTCTCGCGCCGGCTGACCGTGCTGCGCGATGCGTTGAGCCTGGTGCCGGAGTACCTGCGTACGACCGACCGGGCCGCCGTGCACGACTTCAACGAATACCAGCCCCAGCTGGGGCGCCGCTTCCGGGCGCTCAAGATCTGGTTCGTCATCCGCTACTTCGGCCTGGACGGGCTGCGGGCTCGGATCGCCGACCACCTCGAACAGGCTGCCCGTTTCGCCGCATGGGTCGATGCGGAGCCCGCTGCCGAGCGGCTCGCGCCCGTCCCCTTCGCCACCGTCTGCTTCCGATGGCATCCGCCCGGCCTCGATGACGACGTGATCCTGGATCGCCTCAACGAGCGGCTCATGGAGCGGCTCAACGGCACGGGCGAGGTGTTCATCTCGCACACCCGCCTGCGCGGTCGCTTCACCCTGCGCGTGGCGCTCGGCAACCTGCGGACCGAGCCGCGGCATCTCGAGCGCTTATGGGCCCTCGTGCGCGAACTCGGGCCGCTCGTCGCGAGCGAGGGGTCAGGCCAGGGCGCGCGCGAGGACGTAGCCGATCAGCGCCCCGATGAGCGTGACGACAAGGGCGGCTAGCGAGGCCGCGCCGGTCGGCCCGCCGATCTCGAAGAGCGGCACCCAGACGCCCACCTGGACGGCCCACAGCCATGGCCGGCGGCCCGATGCCGCGGCCACGGCCATCGCCCCCAGCAGGAGCAGCCCAACGGTCACGCCGGTGGCGTCGTAACCCGGCCGGGAGTCCAGCCAGGCGATACCGAGCCCCATGAACGTCGCGAGCGCCATCAGCACGCGCTCGTCCCGAGGACCCACTCCACGGCGCGTGGCGCTGGCGACCGGACCGGGCTGGTTCACCCGCCCATCATCGCGCACGCTGACGAGGCGGGCGTCCTGTGCCACGATGCCACGGACAGCACGACAGGAGGACGTCATGGCCCAGATCCGCACCGCCGATGCCACGTGGCAGGGTGACCTCGTCTCGGGCAGCGGCACCATCGATTACGTCGGCAGCGGCGCCTTCTCCCGCATGCCCGTGACGTGGCATGCCCGAACCGAGGCATCGGACGGCCAGACCAGCCCGGAGGAGCTCCTCGCCGCGGCCCACGCCAGTTGCTTCTCGATGGCCCTCGCATCGCGCCTGGCCAAGGCCGGCCACCCGGCCGCCAAGCTGTCGGTCCGCGCGACGGTGACCTTCGACAAGGGCGAGGCCGGCTGGAAGGTCGCCTCGAGCGCGCTCCGCGTCCAGGGCGACGTGCCGGGCATGTCCGCCACGGACTTCCGCGCCCTGGCCGACGACGCCAAGGACAACTGCCCCATCTCGCAGGCCCTTAAGGGCAACGTGGCGCTGTCCGTGGAGGCGTCACTGGTCGGCTGAGCCGACCCATCCGCGCGATACACTCAGGCCACCAGCGCAGGAGAGGGACCGATGGCCATCAGCACCGTGACCGAACTGAAGATGTTCATCGACGGCCAGTGGGTGGACGCATCCGGCGGCGGCTGGATCGACGTCCGCAGCCCGGCCACCGGCGAGCTCGTGGGCCGTGTCCCGGCGGGCACCCTGGAGGACGTGGATCGGGCCGTCATCGCCGCACGACGGGCCTTCGACGACGGCCGCTGGCGCGGCAAGATGGGCGCCGAACGGGTGGCCATCCTGAACAAGCTGGCCGACCTGATCGACGAGCACACGCCCGAGCTGGCGGAACTCGAATCGGCCCAGACCGGGACGGCCATCAAGCTCCGCCGCGACTCCGACATGCCGTTCGCGGCCGACAACATCCGCTACTTCGCCACGGCCGTGCGCCACCTGGAAGGCAAGGCGGCCTCCGAGTACAGCGGCGGCCATACCTCGATGATCCGGCGGGAGCCGCTCGGCGTCGTCGGGCAGGTCACGCCGTGGAACTATCCGCTGCTGATGGCCATCTGGAAGATCGGCCCGGCCCTGGCCGCCGGCAACTCGATCGTCCTGAAGCCTGCTTCGGCGACCCCGCTGACGACCCTCAAGCTGGCCGAGCTGGCCCACGAGGCCGGCGTACCGGACGGCGTCTTCAACGTCGTCACCGGCCCAGGGGATGTGGTCGGCGCCGGCATCGCGGCCCATCCCGGGATCGACCTGGTGAGCCTCACCGGCGACTCCGAGACGGGCAAGAAGATCATGGGCCTCGCCACCGGCAACCTGAAGCGGGTCCACCTTGAGCTGGGCGGCAAGGCGCCATTCATCGTCTATGCCGATGCCGACCTGGACGCGGCCGCCCGGGGCGCCGTGGCCGGGGGCTTCGTCAACGCCGGCCAGGACTGCACGGCTGCCACGCGCGTCTACGTCCAGCGGCCGGTGTACGACGCGTTCCTGGAGCGCCTCAAGGGGTACGTCGAGACGGTTCGCGTCGGCGATCCGTCAGCCGAGAGCACGGACATGGGCTCGCTCATCAGCGAGGGCCAGGTGCGGCGCGTCGAAGGCTTCGTCGAGCGCGCCAAGCGCGACGGCGCGCGCGTGCTCACCGGCGGCCATCGGGCCAAGGTGGCGGGGCTCGAGGGCGCCTACTACGAGCCGACCGTTATCGTGGACGCGGCCCAGGACAGCGAGATCGTGCAGCAGGAGATCTTCGGGCCGGTCCTCACCGTCCTGCCCTTCGACACCGAGGACGAGGTGCTGGCCAAGGCTAACGACATCAAGTACGGCCTGGCCAGCTCGGTCTGGACGCGCGACATCTACAAGGCCATGAAGGCGGCCCAGACGCTCAACTTCGGCGCGGTCTGGGTGAATGACCACCTGCCGATCGCTAGCGAGATGCCGCACGGCGGCTTCAAGCAGTCGGGCTTCGGCAAGGACCTCTCGGGGTACTCGTTCGAGGAGTACACCCAGGTCAAGCACGTCATGATCGAGCTGTCCGGCGAGGCCGACAAGGGCTGGCACTACACCATCTGGGGCGACGCCAAGGGTTGATCGCGCCGGTGGCACGGGCCATCCGGCCCTTGACCACCCCGGTCCGGAGCACCATCGTCCGCTCAGGGCACGGTGCGTGTCCGTACTGCCGCCCCACCGGGAGCAGGTGAACCTCGTGCGACGCGTCATCGGACAGAGCGTGCGGGTCTTCGGCATCGCCGTCACGCTCCTGTGGCTGGCGGCCGTGCCGCTGGCCCTGATCGTCGCCGCGCGCTACATCGGGCTGGCGCAGATCGCCGCGGCCCGGGCAGCCGACGCCGGTGCCTACGTCGAGGCGGCGTCCGCGGCCCTGATCGGTGTCGCCTTGGTGCTTGGCCTGAGCATCACCCTGCTGCGGCGGCCGGACCACGGGCCGTGGCTGATCTCCGCGGTGGTCGCGCTGGCCATCCTTGCGGATGTGGCAACGATCTCGCCGACCGACCGGGCGCTCATTGTGGCAGCGAGCGTCGCCGGACCGCTCGCCGCGGCGATCCTGGTGGTATCGCTCGTCGGTCTGGCGCTCAGCCTGGTGATCGCACCGCCGGCCGAGCCGGATCGCGGCCGGCCGCCCTTCATGCCGCCGTTCGCGCACCATCCGAACTGACCGGCCCGGTGCGTCAGGTCGCGATCACCAACGCTACGTACCCAAGATAGCCGCACATGAGGACGAGCCCGGCCGGCCGGCCCAGTCCCCGGCCCGCCAGGGCGAAGCCGACGGCCGCGGCGGTGAGCGCGAGGTACGTGAACGCCGCCAGCCCCCCGCCACTCGTGGGCGATCCCAGACCCACGATGACCGCAGGGAGGAGCAGCGCCAGGAGGACATTGAAGGCGTTGCTGTGGAAGGCCTCGCTCATGGCGGCGACGCCGCGACCCCGCAGCGTGAGGTAGATCGCCGCTACCGCGTTGGGCAGGCTCGTGACGGCGGCGAGGACGAGGCCGCCGATGACGATCGTGGGGATGCCGGCCTGCTGGCCCATGGTCGTGGCCGACTGTTCCATGACGACACTGGCCCCGATCACGGCGAGCGCCGCCCCCCCGGCGACGGCCCAGTCGACCGAGGTGGCGCGCGGGGCCCGTTCGATGGTGACCCGCTCCGCGTCGATGGCACGGCGAAGCCACGTCAACAAGGGGCGGGGAAGCGGCAGCCGCGCTCGTCTCGAGGGGGTCAGGGCGCACAGGAACACATACGGCAGGAATGCCGTCAGGCCCAGCACGAGGCCCAGGGCCGGCCCGATCCAGACCATCACGACGGCGACCGCGATGAGCGCGATGACCAGCGCGAGCGAGCCCTCCAGCATCGTCGCTGAGCGGGGCAGACGGAGACCGCCGGCGGCGAGCGCGCTCAGGCCAAGCATCGCGGCGAGGTTGAAGGCATTCGAGCCAAGTGCCACCCCGACCCCGATCTCGCGCTGGCCGGTCGTGACCGCGGTGAGGGCCGAGGTGATCTCCGGCCCATCCGCGGCCAGGGCGACGACGAGGCCCAGCAGCGCTTCCGCGAGCGCCAGGCGCTCACCGACCCGCTCGAGGCGTGAGACGAGGAGGACGCTGGACCCCGCGGACAGAGCGGCGGCCACGACGAAGACGAGCAGGGGCATGGGGCCATTCTGGCAAACCCCGGCGCACCCGGGGAACCGCGCGCCGGATCGTGGCGTCTTCCCGGCCATACGCCCGCAACCCACCGGCGACCGCACCAAGGAGACGCCTCGATGGAACGTGCCACCACCCGTGCTCGCATCCGCAGTCGGCGACTCGTCGTCGCCGTCCCGATGGTCGCCCTGCTGCTTGCCGGCTGTGCGGCAACGGGGTCGGCGGCACCCGCGACGACGCCCGGTGGCGGCACCGGGGTACCGGCCGTCGGCCAGCTCGACGTCGCTCCCGGCGGCGGGACCAGCGCGGCGAGCGCCCCGAACTCCGCCATCGCGTATCCCTACCCCGTCTTTGGCGGTAGCTCAGGCCTGGCGCCCGATCACGAGCTCGTCGTCAGCGGCAGCGGCACGGCGACCATGAGGGCCGACGGCAGCGACCGCGCGAGCGCCCAGCGAACGGCCCTGGCGGCAGCGGTGGCCGATGCCAAGAGCCAGGCTCAGGCGGCGGCAGGCGAAGCCGGAGTCACCCTTGGGAGCGTGGTCTCGATGAGCGTGTCGGTCGGCGGTGGCTACGTCGGGGTCATGCCCATGGGCGCCTCCGGTTCCCCGGAGACGGTGCCGTCATCGAGCGGAACGGTCATCCCGCCGGCTGCGGGCGTCACCGTGCCGAGTACGCCCACCAGCGAGCAGCTGGTCGTGACGGTGACGGTCGCCTATTCGATCAGCTGACCATCACCGGCCGCGACCGGTCAGGCCGGCGTCGCCGCGACCGGGGGAAGCGGCGGCAGCGGTGCGGCCGACAGCGGCACGCCACGGCGGCCCCTCCAGGTCGCCCAGGCGACCATCGTCAGGGCGCCCAGGCCCAGGAGGACCACGGCGAGCTTGATCCAAGGGCCGATGAGCGGCACGGACGTCACGATGACGACCGCCGCCGCACCCGCGGCGAGGACCGCCAGCTCCTGCCAGCGCCCGACGGTGGCGTTCCGCAGCACGAGGCGCCCCAGGGCCAGGCCCACGACGCCATCGGCGATGAACGCCGCGGCCAGGATGAAGCCCAGGGTGATGCCGCCGGTGGCCAGCAGCCAGGTGAACACGTCGACCGCCACCAGACTGCCCAGGGTCAGGAGTCCGAAGGCGATGGCCAGGACGACCATCAGGACGAGCAGGGCCACGATCAGCACCGCGTAGCCGAACAGGGCTACCACGCCGCTGCCGAGCGCGGGGAGGGGGCGTCGGCGCACGACTTCGTCGGCGGCCCGCAGGCCGCGCGGCATCAGCCACAGCGCCAGCGCGCCGAAGAGCAGCACGACGATGAAGTGGCGGAGGGCGCCAAGGATGATGCTCTCGGGGGTGGCCGCCGGCGCCGCGACGGATGCCGTGGTCGGGGTGATGGTGACGTCCTCGGTGCCGCCGACCGCGCCGGATCGAGCGTAGGTGCTGGCCTGCCCCTGGATGCTGCCGGCAACATCGCCGTTGAGGGTCGTCTGGCCGGCCGCGAAGATGAGGTCACCGCCGACGTGGGCGCCGCTCGTGATGAGCAACGTGCCGCTGCCGGCGAGGACGTCGCGCTGGACGTCGCCGCTGATCGTGAGCTGACCGGCTCCCGCGCGGATGGCGCCACCCACCGGGCCGGTGAGGACGACCGTGCCGCCGCCGACGATGACGTCACCGTCGACCTTGCCCCCGACCTGCACGTTGCCGCCGGCGACCACGAGATCGCCATGCACCGTGCCATCCATGGTGACGGTCCCGCCGAAGACGTAGAGGTCCGAGGCGACGGTCTCCGTGGCCGGCACGACGATCGTGTCGGCGTAGCGGACCTTGCCGCCGAGCGAGCTGGTCGCCAGGACCGAGCTGGCCTCCAGGGCGATCAGCAGGAGCAGCACGCTGAGCAGGGCCAGCGTGCGCAGGACGAATCGGGTCATGACGTCACCTCGGATCTCGGTCCGCCGGCCGGCGGACGGGCGGTATTGGGCTGGGACGCGCCCGGGTCGAGTGTCGGCGACCGGCGTAGACCTCACCAGAGCCGAATGTCCCGTTCGCGCGCCTGGGCGGATGCGTTCCGCGGGGCTCAGACCAACCGCTTCTGCATCGAGACCTCGGTCTCGAGGTAGCCGACCGACCGATAGAGGTGGCGGGCGACCTCGTTGTTACCGAATACGTGCAAGCCGATCGACTCGTAACCCAGCTCGCGGACGACCGGCTCCAGGGCTTCCAGGGTGGCCCGCCCATAGCCTTGCCCGCGGGATCCGGCGACAGCGGCGATGTCCCAGATGAAGGCGACGGCGGGCCCCGCGCCGTGCTGGGGCCCGAACCACAGGTGACCTACCGGCTGGCCGTCCTCGGCCAGGATCGAGCGGAACTCGTGGCCGGGGGTCTCGCGGCCGGCCGGCAGGATCTGCTTCAACTGGGCGGTGGCGCGGGCTACCGCCTCGGCCGCCGGCCACTCCCCGATGCGGACCGTGTCCGTGGCGAACGAGGTGATGCTCGTGAGTCGCCACGCCTGCCATTCATGGGGCGTCATGGGCTGGAGCGTGACGGTCGGTCGGGTCGTCCTGGCCATCGGGGGAGAGTAGCGGCCCATGGGACGAGGTGGCGGCTTCACGGGTTCGCTAGGATGGATGCGTGCCACCCATCGACCAGCTCCAGCGCCCGCCGATCGTCTACATCGACAAGCTGCTGCGCCAGGGCATCTTCACCACCGGCCTGCTGCTGGAGGTGTCGGAGACGCCGACACGGCGCCAGTACCTGGCCGACCAGATCCAGGCCGATACGACGGACGTCAACGAGTGGCGTGATGAGGCGCTCCTGCTGAACCTGGCCAGCGTGGGCCCCGCCCAGAAGGAGCTGCTGCTGCAGGCCGGCATCGTGGGCCTGCAGGACCTGCTCGCCCTCAGCCTGGATGACTTCCGCGCACGGGTGGCCAAAGCGGCCCACATCCTCCAGGTGGATGCGCCGTCCGACCTCCTGCTCGAGGGCTGGTGGGAGCAGGCGCAGACGCTCCAGGAGGAGTAGCGCGCGAGGCGTGCGAGGATAGGCGCGTGACCACCGCCGTCCTGGCCCCCCCGATCGCCCGCCGCGCGGCCTCGATCGGGGTAGCCATCGGCACGGCCCTCGTCATCGTGGCGGCCGTGCTGCTCGTCCTGACCACGCCTGTCTACATGCATCCGGCGCTCGACCAGTCGCAGTCCGCGGCCTACCTGGGCACGGCGCCGGCCACGGCCCGCCAGCTGTCCGACCTGACGATCCACGAGCTGTACGCGGGACCAGGCACGTTCGCCTTCTCCTGGACGCCCGGGGGCGCCGTGCAGCCGTTCTACGATGCGGCCGAGATCCAGCACCTCCAGGCGGTCCACGTCGTGCTGTTCGCGTTCCTGGCCCTGGCCGCGATCGGTGCGCTGCTGCTGGTCGTCGGCCTCGCCACGGTCCGCGGCGCGGCCTGGTTCTGGCGGGCGGTGGCGCGGGGCGCGGCCTCCATGGCCGTGTTCCTGCTGGTCATCGGGGTGTTCGCGGCCGTGGCCTTCGAACAAGCCTTCACGTTGTTCCACGAGATCTTCTTCCCCGGCGGCGACTGGTCGTTCGATCCGGCCACGGAGCACCTCGTGCAGCTGTATCCGACGGCGTTCTGGGAACTGACCGCCGCCGTGCTGGTGGGGGCAGCGGTGCTGATCGGCGTCGTGGTGTGGTGGTTCGCCCGTCGACGCGCGGACCGCCTGGACGCGGGCCCGCCGCCCGAGACGCCGGCATGACGCCGGGCGCCATCCGCATCGGGCGGATCTTCGGCATCGACGTCCGCCTCCATCCCAGCTGGATCGTGATCTTCCTGCTGGTCACGGTGCAGCTGGCGATCATCGGCGAGCCCAACGGGGAGACTGAACTGCCGATCGCCCTGCGGGTCGTCCTGGCGGCCGTCGTGGCCGCGCTCTTCTTTGCCTCGGTCCTGGCCCACGAGCTGGGCCACGCACTCGTGGGGCGCCGCTTCGGTGTGGCGGTCGACGAGATCCTGCTCTTCGTCTTCGGCGGTTCGGCACGCCTCGAGCAGGAGGCGCCAGGCCCCCGTGCCGAGCTGGTCATCGGGCTGGCCGGCCCCGTCGTGAACCTCATCATCGGCGTGATCTGCCTCGTGCCATGGGTGGTGCTGGCGTCCGCGATCGGCGGTGCCGGGGCCGGTGACCTCCTGATCGCTGCCGGCACGATCGCGTTCTGGGTCGGCGTCAGCAACCTCTTCCTGGCGGCCGTGAACCTGCTGCCGGCCTTCCCGCTCGATGGGGGTCGCCTGCTGCGCGGCGTCGCGTGGGCCGTGACCGGCGACTTCGTGCGGGCCACCCGGGTCGCTTCGGTCATCGGGCGGGTCCTGGGCTGGGGGCTGGTGGGAGCCGGCATCGTCGTCGCTGGGGGGTTCGATGTCCTGGTCGGCCTGTGGATCGTGCTCATCGGCTGGTTCCTTGGCCAGGCGGCCGAGGGCGGTTACCGGCGGGTGGCGGTGGAGCGCCTCGTCAAGGGGCTGCGGGTGGCCGACGTCATGCTCCACGACTACCCGGTGGTGACCCAGAACCTGACCCTCGACACGCTGGAGCAGCAGACCGATCTGGCCGGCTCGCTGTACTACCCCGTGGTCCTCGACGGGAACCTGACCGGCGCGGTCGACCTGGCCAGCATCAAGCGGATCCCCCGCAGCCGGCGGGGCACGACGCGCGTGGCCGATGTCATGAAGCGGTTCGAGGCGCTGGTGACGGTCCATGAGCTGGACCCGTTGTGGGACGCGGTGCTGCGCTTCGACGCCTCCCGGGTGGAGGGCCTGCCCGTGGTCGACCCGACCGACCCGAAGCACCTCGTGGGCCTGGTGACCCGCGACAGCGTCTTCCGCACGCTGCGCATGCGGCGCAAGGCCCAGGCGGCGGGCGCGACGACCGAATGACCAGCGTGGTCGCCGACCCGACCGCGCCGCTCCTGCGCCTGGAGGTCGCCCTGGAGCGGATGCTCGCGGGCGTGGCCCCGCTGCCGGCGGAGGAGATCGCCCTTGAGACGGCCGTCGGGCGAGTGCTCGCGGAACCGCTGACGGCGCGCGTCACGATGCCGCCCTGGGCCAATTCGGCCATGGACGGATTCGCCGTACGGAGCGCCGATGTGACCGACGCCACATCCGAGCGCCCGGTGGAGCTGACGGTCATCGGCGAGCTCGCCGCCGGCCAGCCCGCTCATCGGTCGGTGGCGGCCGGCACGGCCGTGCGCATCTTCACCGGTGCGATGCTGCCGGACGGGGCCGACACGGTGGTGCCCGTCGAGGACACCGACGCGCCGTGGGGCGTGGCCGACCTGCCCGCGCGCGTGGCCGTGCGACGGGTCGTGGCGGCCGGCGAGCACGTGCGGGCGCCGGGCAGCGACGTCCGGGCCGGCCAGCCGGTCGCCGCGGCGGGCCAGGTCGTGCGGCCGGCGACGCTGGCGCTGCTCGCCTCGAGCGGCTACGGGACGGTGCGCGTCCACCGCCGCCCGCGGGTCACCGTGATCTCGTCGGGCGACGAGCTGGTCGCGCCGGGGGTGGCCCTGCAGGCGGGCCAGATCCACGACAGCAACGGCCCCATGCTGACCGCGCTGGCCACCGCCGAAGGGGCGGCCGCGACCCGTGCCGCGTCGGTGGCCGACGACCTGCCCTCGATCACCCGGGTGCTGACCGACGCGATCGCGACATCCGACCTGGTGCTGACCAGCGGCGGCGTGTCGATGGGTGCCCGTGACGTCGTACGCCTGGCCCTTGAGTCGGTCGGCCGTCTGGCGCTGTGGCGCGTGGCCGTGCAGCCCGGCAAGCCGCTGGCCTTCGCCCGCGCCAGCCGCGGCGCGCACGACGTCCTGCTCTTCGGGCTGCCGGGCAACCCGGTGAGCAGCTTCGTGACGTTCCAGCTCTTCGTCCGCCCGGTCCTGCGCCGGCTGGCCGGCCACACCGATCCGGAAGCTCGCGAGCGACGGCGCGCCCGCCTGGCCCAACCCATCGTCAAGCACGACGAGCGGCGGGCGTTCCTGCGCGTCACACTGGCCCCGGACCCCGACCGCCCGGGGGCCTGGCTGGCGGCGCTGGCCGGTGGCCAGGGCTCGCACGTGCTGTCGGCGCTGGCCGCCGCGGATGCGCTGGCGGTCGTGCCTGAGGAGGTCCGGGAGATGCCCGCGGGGGCCGAGATCGAGGTATGGCCCCTGCACGCGGAAGGAGACTGATGGCGCTCGGACCAGGCAAGCGGGTCGACCGGCGACGGCTGACGCACGTCGACCGGACGGGCCGGCCGCGCATGGTCGACGTGAGCGACAAACCCGTCACGGCGCGCCGGGCGGTGGCCGAGGCCGAGGTCACGATGGCGCAGGAGACGCTGTCCCTGATCATCGACGGCGGGGCCGCCAAGGGCGACGTCCTCACCGTGGCCGAGCTGGCCGGCGTGATGGGTGCCAAGCGGACGTCCGAACTCATCCCGCTGTGCCATCCCATCCCCCTGTCCGACCTGGTGGTGGAGGTCCGGCCCGATCGCGCGCGGTCACTCCTCACCATCCGGGTGACCGCGGCCACCGTGGCCCAGACGGGCGTCGAGATGGAGGCCCTGACCGGCGCCGCGGTCGCGGCGCTGACCGTCTACGACATGATCAAGGGCGTCGATCGCGGCGCGGAGATCCGCGCCCTGCGGGTGACCGAGAAGAGCGGCGGACGCAGCGGGGAGTGGCACCGCCCCGCGCCCGAGGCGGCATCCGCGGAGGTGGCGCGACCCCGCCCGCCGCGCGGCGTCCGCGGGCCGCGACGCGCCGGCTGAGCGATGGGCGAGGCCCGTGCCGCCGCGCACGTGCTCACGGTGAGCGACGGGGTCAGCTCCGGCACGCGTGAGGACCTCAGCGGCGCCCGGTTGACCACGCGTCTGGAGGCCGCCGGCTACGTGGTGTCACGGGGCGTGGTGCCGGATGAGCCCATCGCCATCGTGGAAGCCGTGCGCCGCGCCGCTGCCAGCCACGCCCTGGTCGTCCTGACCGGCGGCACCGGACTGACGCCGCGCGACGTCACGCCGCAGGCGCTCCGCTCGCTGCTGGACTACGAGATCCCCGGCTTCGGCGAGGTGATGCGTGCCGAGGGCCGCCGCGCCACCCCGTTCGCCTCGCTCTCACGGTCGTTCGCCGGGGTGATGAGTCGGACGCTCGTCCTGGCCCTGCCAGGCAGCCCCGGTGGGGCGGCCGACTCGCTGGAGGCGGTCCTGGACCTCGTGCCGCACGCGCTCGAGACCCTGGCCGACGATTCCTCGCGCCACGCGGCCGCCTCGTGATCGACCAGGTCCCGCTCTACCCGTTCGCGCCGGTCTTCTTCGTCCTCGCCGCGCTCGGTTTCACGCTCCAGATGGCGCGCCACCTGCGGGTGTTCGCGGCCGCCCAGCCGTCGGCCGTGACCGACCAGCCCGAACGGCGCCTGGGCTCATCGATCCTGTACGCCATCTTGCAGATCCGCATGTTCCGGGACCCCGGCCCCGGCTTCATGCACGCGGCCATCTTCTGGGGCTTCGTCATCCTGACCGTGGGCACGGCCAATCGGGTGACGTTCGGGCTCGTGCAGGCGGTCCTGGCCTGGCCGGTCGATGGCTGGCTGTGGCGCCTGCTGGTCCTGGCCCAGAGCCTGCTCGCCCTGGCGGTGCTGGGCGGCATCGGCTACGCCCTCGTGCGCCGCCAGATCGTCCGCCCCGCGCGCCTGACGCTGAGCCGCGACGGGTTGACGATCCTGGGCCTCATCGCCGCGGTCGTCGTCACGGAGATCGTGGCCGAGGCCTTCCGGCTGGCCCGCTACGGCGATCCGTACCAGCAGTTCGAGATCGTGCCGTGGGTCATCAGCCGGGGCCTGACCGGGCTGGACCCGACGCTCCTGCAGGCCGTCTTCGCGGTGTGCTGGTGGGCCAATCTGGCCGTGATCTGCTATTTCCTGCTGTACCTCCCGCGAAGCAAGCACCTCCACATGGCCACGGCGTTCTTCAACGCGGCCCTTCGCAAGCTCAAGCCGCGAGGTGAGCTGCCGGCCATGGACCTGGAGGCGGAGACGGCCCGCTTCGGCGTCAAGACGATCCAGGACCTGGGCTGGAAGGACCTCCTCGACGGCTTCACCTGCACCGAGTGCGGCCGCTGCCAGGCGGCCTGCCCCGCCTGGGCCACCGGCAAGCCGCTCAACCCCAAGACGTTGATCATGGGCCTGCGCGAGATGGCCGTCGAGGCGGAGGTGGGGGTGCCGCTCCTGCCCTGGATCCGGCCCGTGCCGGCCATGGCCGTGGGGGCCGCGCCGGCCGCCGAGCCCGGCGTGCACGGCCTGCACCGTGCCGCGCTCGAGGCGCCCATCGTGGATCACGCCATCCCCTACGACGCGGTCTGGGACTGCGTCACGTGCGGGGCCTGCGTGGAGGCGTGCCCGGTGATGATCGAGCACGTCGACAAGATCGTGGGCCTGCGCCGCAACCTCGTGCTGGAGGAGAGCCGCTTCCCGTCCGAGCTGACCGGCGCGTTCACCAACCTGGAGCGCTACGGCAACATCTGGGGCCAGCCCCAGGCGTCGCGCCTGGACTGGGCGCGCGACCTACCGTTCGAAGTGCCGACCGCGGCGCAGGTCGTGGCCGAGGGTGGTCCCGATGCCGTGGCCGAGCTGGAGTGCCTCTACTGGGTCGGTTGCGCCGCCTCGTTCGACGACCGCAACCGCAAGGTGGCTCGCGCGTTCGTGACGTGCCTGGACGCGGCCGGCGTGCGCTTCGCCGTGCTCGGCCAGGAGGAGTCGTGCACCGGCGACCCGGCGCGCCGCATGGGCAACGAGTACGTCTTCCAGCTGCTGGCCCAGGGGAACGTGGCGACCCTTGACCGCTATCGCCCGCGGACGATCGTCACGGCCTGCCCGCACTGCTTCAACACGATCGGCAACGAGTACGGCCAATTCGGCGGCCACTACGAGGTGATCCACCACAGCGCCTACCTGGCGCGGCTGGTGGAGGAGGGCCGCCTCAAGCCGGAGGTCGGGCGGAGCGGGTCGCTGACGTACCACGACTCGTGCTACCTGACCCGCTACAACGGCATCATCGAGCAGCCGCGCGCCGCCCTTGCCGCCGTGCCGGGCATGGAGATCCGCGAGATGGAGCGGCGCGGCCGGCAGAGCTTCTGCTGTGGCGCCGGCGGCGGGCGCATGTGGATGGAGGAGACACGCGGCACGCGGATCAACGCCGAGCGGACGCGGCAGGCCCTGGAGACCGGCGCCGACGGCGTGGCCACGGCGTGTCCGTTCTGCCTCGTCATGATGCGCGACGGCTTGGCCGAGGCGACCGGTGATGGCGCCCGGCCCGTGCAGGCCCAGGACATCTCGGAGGTGCTCGCGGCCTCCCTGTCGGCCGACCGCTTCAGCGGCCGGCAGCTCCCCGTGGTGCAGGCCTAGGCTCACCTCTCGGCGGGCTATGCTCAGGGCATGGCCGACCTCACGACCACCCAGATCCTCGCCCTGCTGGCGCCGATCATCGTGATCCAGCTCGGCCTGATGCTCGCCGCCTTGCTCGACCTGGAGCCGGAGGACCGCCACGTGCGGGGCGGCAGCAAGATCGTGTGGGCGCTGGTGATCGTGTTCGTCAACATCATCGGCCCGATCCTGTACTTCACCGTCGGCCGGGAGGAGGGGTGAGCGCCCCTCCGGCGGCGCCCCCCACGGCGGCCGAGGCCGCCATCCGGGCCCGCGGCCTCACCAAGCGGTTCGGCCGCATCCTGGCCCTTGACCGCCTGGATCTCACCGTCCCACCCGGCTCGATCTTCGGCCTGCTCGGGCCCAACGGGGCGGGCAAGACGACCGCCATCCGGATCCTCACGGGACTCGCCCGGCCGACCGACGGGAGCGCCTGGGTCGGTGGGGTGGCGGTCGGGCTGGACCGCCCCGAGCTGCGCCGCGGCATCGGCTACCTGGACCAGGACCCCCGGTTCTACGGCTGGATGCGCGGACGGGAGCTGCTGGAGCTGGTGGGCCGGCTCCATGGGCTCGAGGGTGCGGCCCTCCGCGCTCGCGTCGAGGAGATGCTGGAGCTGGCCGGCCTGACCGCAGCCGGCGAGCGCCGCATCGGCGGCTACTCGGGTGGCATGCGGCAGCGGCTGGGCATCGCCCAGGCCATGCTCCACAAGCCCCGGGTGCTCATCCTGGACGAGCCGGTCAGCTCGCTCGATCCGGAGGGCCGGCGCGACCTGCTGGGCCTGATCAGCAGCCTGCGGGGCGACGCGACCGTGCTCATCTCGACGCATGTCCTGTCGGACGTCGAGCGCATCTGCGACCGCGTCGCGATCCTGCACCGCGGACGCCTGGTCGCCGAAGGCCCGCTGGAAGAGCTCCTCGCCGCCCACGCCCGACCGATCTTCCGCCTCGTCCCGGCCTCCGGCCAGGACGAGCGCGTGGCCGCCCTGGTGGCCTCGCTGCGGGCGGCGTCGTGGAGCACGGACGTCTCGTCGGCCGGCGAGACCATCCGCGTCACGGTCTCCGATCCGGCCGCGGCGGCGGGCGCCATCCTGCCGCTGGTCGTGGCCGGCGGGGTGACCCTGGACGCGTTCGAGCGCGCCCGCCCGACGCTCGAGGACGTCTTCCTCGAGCTGGTCGGTCCGCCAAGACCGGATGAGCTTGACGGTCGCGGCTTCGTGCGCCCGCGCGAGGTGACCGACTCATGACCGGCTTCATGGTCCTCCTGCGCAAGGAGCTGCTGGAGCAATGGCGGACCACCCGCCTGCCGGTCGTGGCGACCGTCTTCCTGCTGGTCGGCCTCTCGTCACCGCTCCTGGCGCGGTTCACGCCGGACATCCTCAAGGCGGTCGGCGGCGGCCAGTTCAGCATCACCCTGCCGACGCCCACCGCGGCCGACGCGTACGACCAGCTGGCCAAGAACGTGGGCCAGTTCGGGGCCCTCATCGCGGTGCTGCTGGCGATGGGCTCCGTGGCCACCGAGAAGGAGCGAGGGACGGCGGCCCTCATCCTGACCAAGCCGGCCGGGCGCGGCGCCTTCCTCATCGCCAAGCTGGCCGCCATCGCCACGACCCTGGGCCTGGCCACGGTCATCGCCGCCGCCGGCGGCTGGTTCTACACGCTGGTCCTGTTCCAGCCCCTTGACGTGGCCGGGTTCGCGGCGGCGACGGTCCTGACGTGGCTTTCCCTGGTCGCCTTCGCCGCGATCACGCTCCTCGGCAGCACCCTGACCCGTTCGGCGGTCGCCGCGGCGGGCATCGGCCTCGTGGCGTTCGTCGTCATCGGCATCGTCAGCATCGTGCCGGGGATCGGGCCGTACCTGCCGACCGGCCTCGGCGCTCCGGCCCGGGCCCTCGCCCTTGGCCTGCCCGGCGGCGACGCGCTCGGGCCCACGGTGGCCGCTGTGGTGCTCATCGTGGTCCTCATGGCGGTCTCCTGGCTGGCGTTCCGCGACCAGGAGCTGTGAGGGCCTCGCTTCGGCCGTGGAAGATCCGGCGCCTGACGCCAGGCGATCAGGCCCTCGTCCTGGCGGCCGCCCATCTCTTCGATGATCCGCCGCTGCCGGACGCCACGGCCAGGTTCCTGGACCTCGCCGGGCATCACCTGCTCTTGCTTTTAGAGGGGGACGACCCGATCGGCTTCATCTCCGGCGTGGAGCTGACCCATCCCGACAAGGGCACGGAGATGTTCCTGTACGAACTCGGGGTGGACGAGGCGCACCGCCGACAGGGGGTGGGCACGGCGCTCGTCGGCGCCCTTGCCGCGCTGGCCGCGGAACGGGGCTGCTACGGCATGTTCGTCCTCACCGAGGGGGAGAACGAAGCGGCCCTGCGAACGTACCGGCGGGCCGGCGCCGGCCCGAGCGAGCCGGCCCAGCTGCTCACGTGGACGTTCCCCGCCACCGATCCGCCGTCCGGCGTGCGGTAGCATCGCCGCCGTGACCGTGCGCCTCACGCCCGACCAGATGGACCTACGTGATGCCGTGCGCGAGCTGGCCGACGCCAAGATCGCGCCCCGCGCGGCGGCGATCGACACCAGCGGCGAGTTCCCCTGGGATGTCGTGAAGCTGCTCGCGGAGCACGACGTGCTGGCCCTGCCGTTCCCCGTCGAGCACGGCGGGCTGGGCGGCGACCTGCTCACGGTGTGCCTGGCCATCGAGCAGATCAGCCGCGTGTGCGCCACGTCGGGCCTGATCGTGGCCATCCAGGAGCTTGGCTCGCTGCCGCTGATGCTGGCTGGCACGCCCGAGCAGCAGCATCGCTGGTTCCCCGACATGGCCGCCGGCCGCGCGCTGCCGGCCTTCGCCCTGACCGAGGCCGCGGCGGGATCCGACGTGGCGGAGATCCGCACCAAGGCCACCCGGGACGGCGATGCGTGGCGGCTCGACGGCGCGAAGCGCTTCATCACCCAGGGCAGCGTGGCCGACCTGGTGGCCGTCTTCGTCCGCACCGACGATTCGCCCGAGGCCCGGCGCTCCCGGCGCCACCTCAGCTGCCTCATCGTGGAGCGTGACACGCCCGGCTTCAGCGCCGGCAAGGTGGAGCACAAGATGGGCATCCGCGGCTCGCCGACGGCCGAGCTCCACTTCGACGGTGCCCGGGTCCCCGATGCCAACCGGGTCGGCGAGGTGGGGGAGGGGTTCTCGATCGCCATGCGGACGCTTGACCGCAGTCGTCCGGGTATCGCGGCCCAGGCGGTGGGCATCGCCCAGGGCGCGACCGAGGTCGCCGCGAAGTACGCCGCCGAGCGGCGCCAGTTCGGCCGCCCGATCGGCGACCACCAGATGATCACGGCCATGCTGGCCGACATGGCGACCCGCACGGAGGCGGCGCGCCAGCTCCTCTACACCGCCTGCGACGAGGTCACCGCGGGCTCGCCGACGGCAAGCCGCTGGTCGGCCATGTGTAAACTCATGGCCGGTGACACGGCCATGGCCGTGACCACCGATGCTGTCCAGGTGCTGGGGGGCTACGGGTACGTCACCGACTACCCCGTCGAGCGGATGATGCGTGATGCCAAGATCACGCAGCTCTACGAGGGTACGCAGCAGATCCAGCGCCTCGTGGTCGGCCGCGATGTCCTCGCTCGCGGCGGCTGAGGCCCCGTGCAGGGAGAGCGTTCGTTGCGCATCGTCGTCCTCGTCAAGGCCGTGCCCATCGTGGGCAACGAGCGGCTGGGCGACGACCGCCGCGTGGATCGCGCCAACGGCCTGGAGGCGAACGGCAATGACGAGTACACCCTGGAGGCTGCCCTCAAGCTGACCGAAGCCCACGCCGGCGAGGTCACCCTCCTGACGATGGGCCCCGCGGCCGCGGCCGAGGCGCTCCGCAAGGGCCTGGCCATGGGCGCCGCCCGGGCGGTCCACGTCAGCGACCCGGCCCTCGCGGGATCGGATGCGCGGTCCACCGCGACCGTGCTGGCCGCCGCGATCCGGCGCCTGGAGTACGACCTGGTCTTCGCCGGCGCCGACACCTCCGATGGTCTCGGCGGCGTCGTCGCACCCTGGCTCGCCGCGCTGCTTGGCCTGCCCTACCTCTCCTACGGCAGCCGCATCGAGCCCGGCCCCGACGGCACGACCGTCCAGGTGCGCCGCCTTGGGGCGCGTGGCTACGACCTCCTGGAGGCGCCCATGCCCGCCCTGGTGATGGGCACGCAGGTCCTTGGTGAGCCGCGCTACCCGTCGCTGCGGGGCATCATGCAGGCCCGCACCAAGGAGATCGCCACCTGGTCGCTGGCCGACCTGGGGATCGCGCCCGAGACGGTCGGTGCGGGCGTGGCGGGTAGCCGCGTCGCCTCCACCGCCCTGCCGCCCCCGCGGGCGGGCGCCACGGTCGTGCGGGAGGCGCCCGATGCCGCCGTCGCGCAGGTCGTGGACTTCCTGGCCGCGCGGCGCCTGATCTGATGCCCGGCGCCATCTGGGCCATCGCCGAGCTGGACGAGGATGGTCAGCCGACCCGTCTCGCCGTGGAGCTGGCGACGCTCGCGCGCGGGCTGGCCGTCGACGCGCGGACCGATGCGCTCGGCGTCGTGCTGGGCGCCGGCAACGCCACCGTCCAGACAGCGGGCACGGCTTTCGCCGCCTATCTACCGAGCGTCCTCACCGTGGACGTGCCCGGCGCGGCGGATCATGCGAGCGCGGCAGCCGCGGCGCCCGCCCTCGCCGCCCTGGTGCGTGACCGGAAGCCGGCCGTGGTGCTGGTCGGCGCGTCACCCGACGGCAAGGACCTGGCCGGCGCGCTGGCCGGGCTGCTCGACCGGGCCGTGCTCGTCAACGGCGCCGCCGTGCGCTGGACCGACGGCGCGCCGGCCGTGGAGATGAGCACCTTCGGCGGCCGCCTCGTGACCCAGAGCGTGCCCACCGTCGACGAGGTCGTCATCCTCGTCCGCCCGGGCAGCATCACGGCCGAGCCGGCGGCCAAGCCCGGGACGGTCACGGCGGTCACTCCGGCCGTCACCGACACGCTGCCCCTCGTGCACGTCGTGGAGCGGGTGCAGGCGGAGGCGGCGGCCGCCTCCATCGACGACGCGCGCATCATCGTGGCCGGCGGCCGGGGCGTTGGCGGACCCGACGGCTTCGGCGTCGTTCGCGACCTCGCCGACGCCCTGGGCGGGGCGGTCGGGGCGACGCGCGCTGTCGTCGACGCCGGGTGGATCGCCTACAGCCAGCAGATCGGCCAGACCGGCAAGATCGTCAAGCCGGCCCTCTACATGGCCGTCGGCATCAGCGGCGCCATCCAGCACAAGGTGGGCATGCAGACCTCCGGCACGATCGTGGCCATCAACCGCGACCCGGATGCGCCCATCGTCGAGTTCGCCGACCTCGTCGTGATCGGCGACCTGTTCGAGATCGTGCCCCGCCTGACGGCCGCCCTGCGCGCGCGGCAGGCCTGATCCGCCGCCGTGGGCGCCATCGTCCTGCCCTTGCTGCTTGCCCTCCTGCTCCTGTACGTGCTCGTCTACCTCGCCCGCATGGCCGGCCAGGCGCTGGCCCGGTCACGCGAGGTCACCCGCTTCCAGTTCGAGGCCAAGGCCCTCCTGGCGCAGGTCGATCCGATCCTCGAGGGTTTGGCCACGCGCACCGACTCGGCCCGCCGCCAGATCATCCCCCCGGACGAGATCCTGGCCGACCTGGAGAGCGGCACCACCACGCTGGAGGCAGCCCGGGCGACCGCGGGCCAGATCAAGGCGCCGCAGCACGGCCGCGTCCTGCGCGATGCGATGGGCGAGGACGTGGACCGTGCCATCCGCGCCGTGGCCATGATCCAGCACGGCTGTGAGCGGGCGGTCGGCGGCTATGGCCGCGGCGCCGAGCTGGAGGCGCAGACGGCCGTGAAGCGCGGCTACCTGAACCTGCTGCATGCACGGGAGAGCCTCACCACCCATGTCGCCGAGGCGGTGCGGATGGAGCCGGTGCCGCCCCAGCGCACACCCCGCCGCGCCCGGATGTAGGCCGTCGCCGGACGGGATACGCCGAGGATACCTATCGCCAGGCCGACCCAAGCGGCGCAGACTAGCCTCGATCGGAGGGCCAGTGTTCTTCTCGGCCTCGGGTTGGCTGGCGGCGTTCCTGCTCACGCTGGCGGTGGAGGTCCCGGTGGCGGCCATCCTGCTGCGCCGCGCCGAACCGGACCGTCTGCGTCTCGTCCTCCTGGTCGTCTTTGCCAACCTGGCCACCCACCCGCTCGTCTGGTTCGTCGTATCCCAGGTCGCGCTCGTGGGCACGGCGACCTACGTCCTCATCGCTGAGAGCTGGGCGATCGCGGCCGAAGCCCTCTTCTACTTGGTCACCCTGCGCGGCCTGGCCGCTCGCCGTGCGCTCGTCGTCTCCGTCGCCGCCAACGTGAGCTCGTTCCTGGTCGGCCAGCTGGTCGGCAGCGTGCGACCGGAGTTGTTCCGGTGACGGCCGGCCGGTGGCAGCGCCTCGCCGCCCTGTCGACGGTCCTCGCCTTGCTCGGCGGCTGCCAGAGCGTCTCCTCCGCGACCCCGACGGCTGGATCGCCGACCCCGTCGGCAGCGGCCGCCACGCCGTCCGACACTGCCACGTCGTCGATCACCCCGACGGCCTCAGCCACTGGCGCAGCCGGGCCATGGCTACCGGCGGGCACGATGGCCGTCGGTCGGGCCAGTCCACATGCTGCCCTGCTCGGTGACGGTCGGGTCCTCGTGCTCGGCGACGACAACGCGATGGCGGTCCCTGATGACAGCGCGGTGGCCGAGCTGTGGGACCCGGCGACCCAGGGGTGGCGGACCACGGTGGCCCTGAACGCCCCGCGGGCTGGCTTCGTCGAAGTGGGTCTGGAGGACGGTCGCGTGCTCGTGGCCGGGGGTCTTGACCAGGCCGCGACAGGATGCGACGGCGGCGGATTCGGCGCTCCAGGCTCGCAGGAGTCGTTCTCGAGCACGTATCTGTTCGATGCCCCATCCGGCGGTGGCGCGTGGACCAAGGCGGGCCTGCTCGGCACGGCCCGCACCGACGCGGCAGCGGCGTTGCTCGCCGACGGCCGCGTTCTCGTGGCCGGCGGGTACTTCTACACCGGCAACACGGAGGGCGCGTTCACGACACCGCGCGGGGTACTCGCCGCATACCCCAGCGATGTGCTCCTGCCGCCGGCCGGCATCGCGATGGCGACGGCAGAGCTGTTCGACCCGGCGACCGGCACCTGGTCGTCGACGGGGGCGCTGCGCTACGCGCGCTTCGGAGCCGCCGCCGTGACGTTGACGGACGGACGAGTCCTCGTGGTCGGCTCGGACGACGGCGCGAACGGCCAGGTCGCCAAGGTAGCCGACGGCGCGTACGACAGCGCCGAGATCTACGATCCGGCGACGGGACACTTCAGTCTGACGGGGTCGCTCCCGGCCATCGACCGCACTGCGTTCGCGCGTTTCGGAGCGTTGCCCGACGGTTCGCCCCAGGTGGACCTGAATGGGACGCTCGTGGCGCTCAAGGACGGCGGAGCCCTGCTCATCGGCCGCGATGACTTCTGGAAACACCAAGGCGACATCATCCGATCCTTCCGTTTCAATGGCGCGACGGGGCAATGGACCGACCTCGGTCAGGCGTGGGCCACCGGCTACGATCCCCTGCACGATGTCGAGTGGACGACCCCTGGCGACCCGCTGGGCGACCGCGCACTCGTAGCCCAACTCGCCGATGGTCGCGTCCTGGTGGCAGGCGGGTTGAGTGCCACGGATGCGTCTCTGGCCACGGCGGAGCTCTTCGACCCCGCCGCCAACGCCTGGTCCAGCCTGCCGCCGATGCCCGAGGCACGCGTCGGTGGCGCGGCTGTCCCCCTGCGGGACGGGTCCGTGCTGCTCGTCGGCGGGTTCAATGACGCGGTCCAGCCCGGGGTATGCGACCAGCCGGGCGGCCTGACCTCGACGGTCCGGTTCGTGCCCCAGCCCTAGTGGTAGCCTTGGGGCCGCACCACTAGGGGTAGTGGTCGTGAAGTGGAGGGCCATCGGACCGTGCGCTGCCCGGCCTGCGGCGAGCAGGACACGCGGGTGATCGACTCGCGCGACCAGGATGAGGGTGCGCTGATCCGCCGCCGCCGCGAATGCGTGGCCTGCGGGACCCGTTTCACCACCGTCGAGCAGGTCGCCGCCGCGCGCCTGGTGGTCGTCAAGCGCGACGGCCGGCGCGAGGAGTTCGACCGCGACAAGCTGGCCGACGGCCTGGCCCGGGCCCTGACCCGACGTCCGGTGCCCGAGAGTGCGGCGGTGGACGCGGCCGATGCGATCGAGGCCATCCTGCGGGCCGAGGGCGTCACCGACGTCCCCTCCCGCCGCATCGGCGAGCTGGCCATGGATCGCCTGCGCCAGCTGGACCAGATCGCCTACATCCGGTTCGCCAGCGTCTACCAGAGCTTCGAGGACATCGAGCAGCTCAAGCGCGAGGTGGACGCCCTGCTGGCCGACCGGACGTCGCCCGGCCGCAGCCCCGACGTGGTCGCCGTGCCACGCAAGGCCGGCTGACGTGTCCGTCCTCTCCGATCGCGACATCCGCGCCGCCCTCCAGGCCGGTCGCATCCGGGTCGATCCGTACGATCCGACGTGCCTCCAGCCCTCGTCGGTGGACCTCCACCTCGATGGCGCCTTCCGCGTCTTCCGCAACAACCGCTATCCCTACATCGACGTGCGCCAGGCGCAGCCCGATCTGACCGAGCTGGTGACCATCGACGCCGACGAGCCGTTCATCCTCCATCCCGGCGAGTTCGTCCTGGGCCAGACGCTGGAATGGGTCGAGCTGCCCGACGACCTGGTGGCGCGCCTGGAGGGCAAGTCCAGCCTGGGACGCCTGGGCCTCCTCATCCACTCCACGGCCGGCTACGTCGATCCCGGCTGGAAGGGCAACCTGACCCTGGAGCTGTCGAACGTGGCCAACCTGCCGATCGCCCTGTACCGGGGCATGAAGATCGGCCAGATCAGCTTCTTCCGCATGAGCAGCCCGGTCGAGCGGCCCTACGGATCCAAGGAGCTGGGCTCGAAGTACCAGGGCCAGTCGTCGCCCACCGAATCGGCTTTCTACCGTGACTTCGAGCGCGATCGCCGGTCGGTCAAGGGCGGGCCGCGACGACCCGCCGGCGGCTGACCGACCGGCCTTCGACCGCACCCGGATGGGCCTCAACGACCACGTCGACTGGCGCGCCGAACTGGGCGGTGGCACGCGCGTCGCCCTGATCCAGGCCGGCACGTTCACCTCGGACGCCGGCACGCTGCTGGGTCCCGTGCCGCGCGTCCTGTGGGAGCGGCTGGTGGCCGACGAACTCAACCCCGACAGCACCCTGACCCAGGCGCTCAACTGCCTGCTGATCGAGACGCCGGCAGGCCGGGTCCTGGTGGAGACGGGCGTCGGCGACCGCCTGGACGACCGCACGCGGGCGCAGCGCGGCGTGGCCGGGCCGTGGATCGTGCCCGCGATGGCAGCAGCCGGCTTTGACGCCGGTTCCGTCGACGTGGTGGCCCTCAGCCACCTCCATTGGGACCACTCGGGCGGGCTCCTCGACGCGTCCGGGGCGGCCGCCTTCCCGCGGGCGAGGCTCGTGGCGCAGCGGCTGGAGTGGGAGTTCGCCATGGGCTCCAACCTGCGGCTCCAGGCCTCGTACGAGCAGGACGAGCTGCGGCTGGTGGAACCGGCCGGCCTGGCGGACGCGGCGGACGGCACGGGGGAGGTGCTGCCCGGCGTCCAGGTCATCCGCACCGGTGGCCACTCGGGCGGCCACCAGGCGGTCGTCGTGCGGGGTCCGTCGGGCACGGTCGCGTTCTTCGGCGACCTGTGCATGCGGCCGTGGAGCACTAACCCGCGCTGGGTCACCGCGTTCGACGACTTCCCGCTCACGAGCGTCGAGGTCAAGGCCACGCTCTTCCGCCAGGCAGCCGACGAGGACTGGACCGTCGTCCTCTCGCACGAGCCGCGCCGCCCGATCGGCCGTTTCCGCCGCGACGGCGCCCGCATCACCTTCGAGGCGCTGGTCTGAGCCTCACTTGGGTTGGCGTTCGGCACGATGGTGCGGCCCCGACTCCGCCGCATGAACATCAAAGGTTGCTAACGACGGCGGAGCGGCCTGATCTTGGCCGTCCTGAACCTCTTGCGCACGGATCGACCACGGAAGTGGTCGATGCGGTGCTCCATCAGGCGTTCCGTCATCCTTGGCAACCTCTTATGCACATCCTGGCGCGCTGCCGGGCACGGTGGGGGTGATGTCAGGGGCCCGATGACGCGGAGCGTGTAGCCGCTCCGCTCCCGCTGAGGATCGTGGCCAGCTGCTGCTCGGCGCTCGTCTGGTCGAGCGGCCCGCGCACGACGGAGCGGACCAGGCCCTGGCGGTCGATGAAGACCTGCGTCGGCAGCCCAAAGGCCTGGTAGGCCTTGAAGACGGCAGAGGTCGCGTCGAAGCCGATCGGATACGTCAGGCCGTACTGCGTCGCGTAGGCCTGGACGTCGGCAGCCGACGTCTCCTGCACGCTGATGGCGAGGAGGACGAGGCCTTCCGCCTGGTGCTCGCGGTAGACGGCCTCCAGCGTCGGCGTCTCCTGCTGGCACGGCGGGCACCAGGTGGCGAAGAAGTCGATCCAGATGGGATGGCCCGCGAACTGGGCCAGGGTGATGGGGTTCCCCTGGAGGTCGACCAGGCCGGCCGTCCGGGGTGCTGGGCCGGGGGCCAGAAGCAGCGGCACACCCACGAGGGCCACCACCAGCCCTGCCACGACAGCGATCAGCGCGACCCGTGTTCGCCTCACGAGGCCCAGGCCAAGGAGCGCGGCCAGTGCTCCGCCGGCCAGGAGGGCGAGCGGCACGGTCCGGCTTGGCGCGTCGGTCGGGACGAGGCCGCTCAGCTCGGGGGCACGCTGGCCCACCTGGAGGTCGGTCGTCGCCGGCCCGACGGTCACGAAGCCGTTGCCGACCGAGGGCAAGGGCGTCGGCGTGGGCGTGACGGGGCTGCTGACGATCACGAGGCCGACCGCCACGATGGCCACAACGACGAGCGTGATGGCGATCTGGCGACCCGTGAACGGCCCGATCAGGCCGGTCTTCGACGGCACGCCGCTCGGACGCGTCAAATGCTGGGCGTCAGGAAGCTGAAGGTGCTGGCCAGCACGCTCAGCCAATCGAAGAGGATGGCCAGGCCGATGCCGGCCACGAGGAGCCCGCCGACGAGGTCGACCACTCGACCGTGGCGGAGGAGGGGAGCGGTCACGACGCGGCTGCGCTCGAGGGCCAGGGCCATGGCCAGGAACGGCACGGCGAGACCGACCGAGTAGGCCGCGAACAGGGCCACGACCTGCACGCTCGGCCCGGCCGCCGACAGCCCCAGGATCGCGCCTAGGGTCGGCCCGATGCAGGGGGTCCAGCCCAGCGAGAAGATCGCCCCCAGCCCGAACGCTCCAAGCGGCGATCGACCCAGGCCGATGCCGGCCGGTGCGACGAGCGCGGTCGCTGACCCGCCCCCATCCGAACCGCCTGCCGAGCCCATCGCCAGTGCGGTGGTCGCGGCTCGCCGGAACAGGACCGCGTCCAGGGGCCGCCAGGTGCGCTGCAGGTAATCGAAGCGGAGGATGCCCGCCAGGTTCAGCCCGAGCACGATGAGGACGAAGCCGCCCAGGCGGCGCAGGACGGTGAGCCAGTCGTTCGACAGTGTGAGACCCAGGACCGAGCCACCGACATAGACCGTCAGGCCCAGCAGGACGAAGACCGCCCCGAAGCCCAGCACGAAGGCGACGGCATGGGGGAGGGCCCGCCAGCGTGCGGCCGGGGTCGCAGCGACGATGCCGAGCTGGCCCAGGTACGCCGGCACGACCGGCAGGACGCACGGCGAGACGAAGCTGATCAGCCCGGCGATGAACGCCGCCGCCAGCGTCAGCTGCATGAGGTCTGGTGCCGCCGGCGGCTCACGCGAGAGGGGCGTCCACCGTGCGCGCCAGGAAGGCCCGCATCGCTGCGCCGCTCAGGGCGAGCGGCAGCTCGTCGTCGTCCACCGCCAGGACCGGGATCGTGTCCATGTAGCGCCGTTCCCACGTCGGATCGTCGAGGAGGTTGCGCTCCTCCACGCGGCACGCCCGGCGGCCGTGGGCCGCGCGCTCCTCGAGGATCCGCTGCAGCGTCAGGCGCGCGTCATGGCACAGGTGGCAGCCCGGGCGCGTGTAGAACGCCACGGTCGGGACGGGGATCGAAGAGGCGGGGGACATGCGGCCCAGATTGTAGGCGGGCGGGTACGATGGCCCCGAGCCCCCGTAGCTCAGTGGACAGAGCGGCACCGTCCTAAGGTGCGCGTCGGCGGTTCGAGTCCGCCCGGGGGCTCCAGCGCCGTGGCTAAAGCCCAGGGGACGAGCGCTCAAGGTTGGCTTCGGCTGCCCTCCGGCTCAGCCCCGACGGAGGAGCCCGCGCGTCAGCCGGAGTACCGACCTGCGCACGCCTCGCCCACCCGGCACCGCCGGCGCAGTGGGACCCGACGGCGCGGTCGGCTCGTCGTAGTACTCGGCGTGCTCCAGGTCGCGCAGCTCTTGCTCGTCGAGCCCCGCCTGCTCAGCGGTCGCCTCCCTGCGACCGGCAGTTTCCGCGTCACCAGGTGCGAGGGCCCCGCGATCGCGGGGCCCGTGATCGACTGATTGATGCCGAAACCCATGGCCGAACCCCTTGGACGGAGTATGCGCCTCCGGGACAAGCGCTCCTGTGCGTCAGCCTTGGCCGCTGAGGCTCGGAGCGGCTGTGTGCTTGTCGACGTCGATCTGGTAGTAGTACGCGATGGCTGTCTTGTCCAGACCGACGAGGAGATCCGCGCGGACTGCCACGCGCCAGAACGTGTCGCGATCTTCGTAGCGCTCGACGACCACGTCGATTATCTGCGCGTCGGAGTCAGACGCCTCCCACCGAGCCACCAGGTCGGTGGCGATCCGTTCCGCCGCGGCCTCGTCGATCCGTGGCGGGGAGGGCGGCGACCGGCCGATCACGACGGCCACGGCCACCAAGAGGACGGCCGCCAGCGCCACCAGGATGACGGTCCCGGTTCGCATCTGAGAGCCTTCAGGCCTCAGTAGCCAGCAGGGCAACCGCCCTGTGGCAGTGGGCTTGCGGGGGTGACCGGCGAGGCCGCGGACCCGATGGAGATGCCCGCCCAGTAGATCGGCTCGATCATCCGGAGCGCCGAACCATCCTGGAAGACGACGACCTCGCCCCGATACGGCCGGCCCCGGCCGTCGGTCCCGCAAACCGCAAGGATCCGGCCACCCAGGTCCCAGTCGCCCCCCGGCAGCATTGACGGCTCGACGGCCCGCGTGGCATAGACGGCAGGTGCCGCGTCGGGCACGGCATCGCGGCCCGCCTCGTCGAGGATCGTCTGGCAGTCGAGGCCGCCCATGGCACACAGAGCGGTGAAGCCGCCCGTTCTCGCCAGAGCGACCGCCTGATCGAGTGCCGCGAGGGCTTGCGCTTCACTCGGCGGCGGCGCCGGGCGCGCCTGACCGATCGACCAGGCGACAGCGCCGAGGCCGAGCGTCAGGGCCACGGCCACCAACGCCCAAAGCCACGCCATGCGTGACATGGGGACATGGTGGACTCGCCGCGCCAGCGTGCAAGAGGCGTTCGGCCCGTGCAACTGACCTACCGGTGCCGACGCCGGTGGTCAGCTCGAGGCTGCTGCCACCACCGAGTAGAAGCTGAGCACTGCCACGGACAGCTGGATACACAGCGCGGCCGCGTACACGGCCACGGACGCGAAGACGATCGCGTTGGCCGCGAACAGCAGGCAGGCGAGCGGCCCCAGGACGAAGAGGAGCTGGCCACTTCGCGTGCGGAAGGCATTCGTCTTGAGGAACTGCCTGGCGCGAGTCCCGACCACCCACGTCGTGTAGACAGCGACGACGGCGCTCGAGATGACCAGCGCTGTGTGCGGATCGGTGAACCACGCCAGGGCGACCACGGCCAACAGGCCCTCGAAGACCACGTTGAAGCTCGTCGAGACGATCGCTCGCTGGCGGATCCGCAGGTCCGGACTCCACGACCCGCCCGGCGGGGTCAGCGCGGCGGTCACGGCCGTGAAACCGGCGACCACGACGGCGACCTGGACGATCCCGAAGAGCAGCTCCTGATCCGACACGTGCGCCATCCTACCTGCGCGTCATATCGGCCGGACGGTGAGAAGATGGACGCGTTGGGCTGACGAGCGCTAGAAGGGGTGGAGCGATGACCACAGAGACGCCGACGGCGGAGTCGCCGAGCGCGATGACGTGTCCCAAGGACGGGACCGCGATGGCCGCCATGGGACGGAGTGGCCGGGGTGGCGCCTACCGCTGCCCGGTGTGCAAGAGCGTGTTCCTGGACGTCGAGGCGATGCGCCACGGCCGCTCTCGCCAGCAGATGACCATGGCGCCGCTCGTCATGAGCATCGCCATGAGCCTGGTCGTGACCGCGCTGGTCCGCCGGCTCCGCCATCGCCATGCGCCGGCAGCCGTGGCCCCCGCCGCCGGTTAGTGCCTGACGGTCGGTCACCAGCAATGACCGACCGCTACCTCGCGACCGACCCTGCCCAGCGCCGGATCGCCCGGGACATCTACGGGTCCATCGCCGCGCTCCCCATCGTGAGCCCGCACGGCCACGTCGACCCGCGACTTCTGGCGGATCCCGCCGCGACGTTCGGGACGCCCGCCGAGCTGTTCGTCACGCGGGACCACTACGTCCTGCGGCTGCTCCACGCCCAGGGCATCGCGTATGAAGCGTTGGGGATCCCGTCCCGGCCGGGGACGGTAGGTGCGTCCGCCCGCCCTGAGACCGACCACCGCCGGGTGTGGCAGCTCTTCGCGGATCACCACCACCTGTTCCGCGCCACGCCGACGGCGGCCTGGCTGGGCATGGAGCTCGCCGATGTCTTCGGCATCGCTGAGCCACTGGGGAGCGCCAACGCCCAGCGCGTGTACGACGAGATCGAGGCCAAGCTGGCCACCCTCGAGTTCCGACCCCGTGCCCTGTTCGAGCGGTTCGGTATCGATACGTTGTGCACGACTGATGACGCCGCCGATCCACTCGAGGCCCACCAGGCCATCCACGCGTCCGACTGGCCGGGCGACGTCCGACCGACCCTGCGGGCCGATGGCCCCGTCAACCTGCTGGCTCCGGGCTGGCGTGGGCACGTGGAGGCCCTGGCCGCGTCGATCGGGCGCGACATCACTACGACGTCGGACCTGATCGCGGCCATCGAGGACCGTCGCGCCTACTTCAGGTCCCACGGAGCGGTGGCGATGGATCTCGGCGTCGAGACGGCGTACACGGACCGACTCGAGCGGTCCGAGGCGGACGCCATCCTCGCGCGGGCCCTGCGCGGCGAGGCGTCAGCGGACGACGCGCGACGCTTCGCCGGCCACCTGGTGATCGAGCTGGCGCGCATGAGCGTGGAGGACGGGCTCGTCATGCAGCTCCATGTCGGCTCGTTGCGCGACCACGACCACGCGCTGCTGGAGCGGTTCGGACCCGACCTCGGCGCCGACATCCCCGTGGCCGCCGAGTTCACGCGCAACCTCCGGCCGCTGCTGGAGCGATTCGGCAACGACCAGCGTCTCCGCCTCATCCTGTTCACGCTCGACGAGGCCACATACTCACGCGAACTCGCCCCGCTGGCCGGCTACTACCCGGCCGTGCGGCTGGGCCCGCCGTGGTGGTTCCTGGACAGCCCGAACGGCATCGCCCGCTACCTGGACGAGGTCGTGGAGATCGCCGGGCTGGCCAACCTGGCCGGCTTCAACGACGACGCGCGTGCCTTCTGCGCGATCCCGGCTCGCCACGACCTGTGGCGGCGAACCACGGCGAACTGGCTGGCGGGGCTGGTCACACGCGCGATCGTCGACGAAGAGGCAGCCTCCGCGATGGCCGCGGAGCTCGCCGTCGGCCTGGCCAGACGCGCCTATCGGCTGGATCGCGCGGACCCCCGGAGCTGATCGCCGGCCCCAGAGACCAAAGGACCCGGATGCAACCGGCGAGGCCCCGGAGGAGGAGGGAGGGCGCTCGCCGGCCATGCCGGGCCGTTTGGCTATGCGGTTCCCGTCGCCGGGGAGGCGGCGCTGGGCCCTGGCGGCCGAGATGGGGTCGGCCGCCGATACATATCTTCGGCCTCGAGTCTTTCGACTGGATTACCGGTCCGTGAACGACCGGTGGCCCATCTGGCACACGACCTATCCGCCACGGTCCGAACCGTTCTGCAGCACAGTGGCCCTCGTGGCGTGTCGCCCGCCACGCACGTGGGGCTAGGCCACGCCGGACGAGTTGACCATGGCATCGCGCCGCTCGAGCGCTGATACTGCCGCCTCCCGGGGCCGCCCTGACGCACGGCCCTGGACACCGCTGTCCACGAAATAGCACACCCGCCGCGAGGCGGGGCCGCAAAGCCACGGGGCTCTCGCAGCCAGCCGGGTTATCGAATGGAGCGAGCATCGAATGTTCTGGGACGGTACGCGCTGGGTCGATGAGCGGCCCACCCCCACCCCCGCGGTCTTCCACGGCCCCCGACGTCTGCGCGACTGGATCGCCACGATCCCGATCGTGCTCCTCGTCCCCGCCCTGCTCTTCCCGTTCCTGCCGGCCATGGCCACCACCACGGGGCCGGCGTTGACCGTCTCGGGCCCGGCGATCGCCGGCGCGACCGTCGCCGTCACGGCCACTGGCTTCACCAGCGGCACCTTGTTCCAGCTGCAGTGGGACGGCTCGCCATCCGGTATGCCGACCGAGCGCACCAGGACCACCGGCGCGGTGACCATGAACGTCCGCGTGCCATCCAAGGCGACGCTGGGGACGCACGTGCTATCCGCCGTGCTGCCCGCCTGGGCCCAGTACGCGGTGCGTTTCGGATCCGGGTCGACCACGCCATCGCACGGCCGGACGGTGCTGGCATCGACCAATGTCGTCGTCGTGACGACCGTCTCCGGCCCCGCCCCGACGGCCATACCCGCCGCCACCCGCGCCGGCGCGGCGGCCGCCACGCCGACCCCCACGCCCACGGCCGCCCCCCCGACGGCTGTGCCCACCGCTGCCCCGCCTGCTGCCCCGCCTGCCGCCCCGCCTGCCGCCCCAGGCGCCTGTCCGGGCAGCGTCCAGGCGGCGGTCGACGCCGCCCGCAGCGGCGCGACCCTCGACCTCACCGGCTGCGGCCCGTACAGCCAGGCCGTCACCATCGCCAAGCCCCTCACGGTCATCGGCCTCGTCGACCGCAACGTCGCGGCCCAGGCGCAGCGCGGCTTCGTCGAGTTGTCGGGCGGCGGGATCACGATCCGCAGCGCCCGACTCTCGAACGCCACATCCGGCGCCTGCCTCGGCGTCGAGGGCGGGAGCAACTACCTCGTCGACAGCTCGTCGTTCGTCGACTGTGCCCAGGAAGGCATCGCCGTCCACGGCGACTTCAGCGGGTTCGGCCGCGTTAGCGGGTTCACCTTGACGAACAGCACGATCAGCGGCGCCAACACCGCCCACGCTTACAGCGCCGGCAATGAGGCTGGCGGCATCAAGTTCGTCGCCGCTGACAACGTGACGATCACGGGCTCGACCGTCAGCGGCAACGGCGGCCCCGGCATCTGGTGCGATGGCCGCGGGGCGACCTCGACCATCAGCGGCAATCGCGTCTTCGGCAACGACGAGTCGGGCATCATGATCGAGACGTGTTCCGCCGCGCGTGTCACCGGCAATGCCGCGTGGGAGAACGGCTGGGCCAACCCCGACGCGCAAGCCTGGGCCGGCTGGGGCGGCTGCATCCTCATCTCCACCTCGACGGGGGTCGTCGTCAGCGGCAACACGCTGGCCTGGTGTCGGGCCGGCGTTGGGGTCATCAGCCAAGTGCGCCCGGACAGTCCGGGCACGATGGCCGGCGACACCGTGACGGCCAACGTCCTCGCCCTCTCCTCGGGGCGTCTCCAGGTCTCGAGTTACGGCGAGAGCGGTGCGCCGACGAACTGGGGCGCCTTCACCCCCAACGGCACGGCCAGCGGCAGCCAGCTCGCCGCGGCGGGCATCCCCACGGCCCCCGCCTCGGGCCACTGACCCCGGCAGACCGCCGCCCTTGTATCATGCCCGGCGTGCGGCGCCCGCCGGGAGATGCGGGCCGACTGGGAGGTTGAGATGATCCGATCGCTGCGGCTGCCGGCCGCATCCGCCTGCGCCCTCGCGCTGGCGCTCATCGTCGCGGCGTGCGGGAGCAGCGCCACCGCGACGCCGACGCCCACCCCTGCGGGCGGGGGTGGTGGCGGTCTCCCGAGCGGCCTCGGCGGCTCGGGTGGCCTGTTGGGAGGTCTCCTGGGCCAGAACAACAACCCGACCCTCCAGGCCAAGCTGCCGGCCCAGATCTGCGGTGCCCCCGCGCTGACCTTCAGCATGCCGGCCGGCGTCCTGCCGGCGGCGGCGCTCTCCGGTCTGGCCGGCGGCGCCGGCTCGCTCCTGTCCGGGATCAGCGGCACGGAGACGTTCTCATTCGCCATGGCCGGGCCCGGCCCGGCCGCGACCGACCCCTGTCCCGACGTGACCTACTTCGCGGTCCAGATCTCGGGTGGTGACGCCAACAGCTTCGTGGCGCTCGTGCTCCAGCAGAACAAGACCGACGGCGGATCCGATACCACGACCTCGCTGGGTGGCAAGAACGTGACCGTCGTGACCGACAGCAGCGGCAGCAAGACATACTTCACCGTCACCGGCGACACGGCGATCGGGGTCCAGGCGCCGGACGACGCCACCGCGGCGACGGCGTTCGCCGCGCTTCCCTAGCCGGCCAGCGAAGGCGACTGGTACGTTCGTCGCATAGCCCCGGGGGCACGCCGGCCGGTACCGTCGGCGCCTCGCAGCGCTGAAGGAGCCGCCCCGTGCCCTCGTCGATCCTGCCTCGCCCGTCCCGCCGTCGCTGGGGCGTGCTAGCCTCTGCCGCCCTCGCGATCTCGGTCGTCGCCTGCAGTTCGGGCGCGGCGAACCCGACGCCGCCTGATGCGAGCGGTCTCCTGACGACGATCTCGTCGTCGCTCACATCGGTCAAGCAGGTCGACGCGCGCCTGACCCTGGCTGGCACAATCACTTCGTCCCTGGATGCCGCGGCCTCGCCGGCTGCCACCGCGGCCGCCCCGGTCAAGCTCGACGGCACGGTCGTCGAGGTCAAGAGCGACACCGTCGCCGGCTCCACCGACGCGACCCTCACCCTGCCGGCCGGGATCGCCGGCGGGGGCACGAGCGAGGCCATCGTGGTCGGCGCGGATGTCTACCTCAAGCTGGGCCCCCTCGGCACGGCCATGGGCCTCGCCGACGACGGCAAGTACCACCACACGACGAGCGCGGCCCTGGGCGGCCTCGGCGGTCTGCCGGTCGCGTCGGCGGAAGCGTCGGCCGATCCTTCGCAGATGGCGCAGGCGCTGAGTGCGATGAGCGACTTCTTCTCCGGCCTGGCCCAGCAGCCCACCGTGGCGGCCGTGTCGTGCGGCGGCGCCAGCTGCTGGGACCTCCACGTCGTCCTCGGGGCGGCCGACCTGGCCGGGCTCGCGGCCAAGGGCGCCTCGGCGCTGGCGTCCGCCGTGCCGTTCGCGCTGCCCACGGCCGGGCTGGGGTCCGTCGGCAGCGTGACCCTGGACGTCATCGCCCGCCAGGATGGCGGTCGACCGAGCGAGATCAAGGTCGCGGTCGACGGCGGCGCGCAGGGCTCGGCGAGTGCCGATCTGACGTTCACCTTCGATACACCGCTGACGATCGACGCGCCGGCCGCGGCTCAGGTGGTGGAGGGGTTCCCCGGCCTGCTCCAGCCCTGAGGCCCGGCCGGGAACCGCCGGCGAGGCGTTGACGTACCCTCCTCGCTAGCGCCGCGCTCGCGGCGCCGTCACCCGAGGAGAGCATGACCGGTCCGAGCGTGCCCGCCCACCGCCACGTCGCGCCGCGCGGCCGTCCATGGACCGTGCGCATCGCCGCGTGGAGCGCCGCCCACCGCTGGCCCGTGCTCGTCGGCTGGTTCGTGCTCACCATCGGCGTCTTCGCCGTCAGCCAGGCCGCCGGCGGCATCCGCACCGTCGGGGCGACCGGCGGGCCAGGCGGCTCGACGACCGAGTCCGAGCAGGCCTACCAGGTCTTCGACCGGGCCGGCACGCCGGACCCTCACGACACCATGACCATCGTCGTCACCAGCGCCACGGTCAAGGCCACGGACGCGTCCTTCCGCTCCACGGTGGAGGACATCGTGGGCCGCCTGAAGGCCGTCACGGCCACCGTCCAGGGCACGACGGGCCCGGCCTTCCGCCAGCTCGTGGACCCCTACGTCGCGCCGCCCCAGGCCGGCCTCATCGCCCCGGACATGACCGGCGTGCGCATCGAGGGGGAGATCGGCGGCGATGGCGCGGCCGTCGAGACGCGCACCAACGCGATCGCCCCTGTCATCACGGCCATCAAGGCCGCCTACCCGTCCTACGCCATCCACGCCGTGGCCAACACCCTCACCAATGACCAGATCAACACCCTGGTCAACGAGGACCTGGACGGCGCGCTGAAGATCAGCCTGCCGGCCACGTTCCTCATCCTGCTGGTGGCCTTCGGGGCCGCCGTGGCCGCCGTCGTGCCGCTGATCCTGGCCGTGACCGCGCTGCTCGCCGCGTTCGGCCTGTTGGGCCTCTACAGCCAGGCCGTCGACTCGGTCAGCCCGTACGCGACGCAGCTGGTGGTCCTCATCGGGCTCGCCGTCGCGGTCGACTACTCGCTCTTCATGGTCACCCGCTTCCGCACGGAGCGGCGCGCCGGCCGCGACATCCGGGCGGCCATCGAGACGGCCAGCGCGACCGCGGGACGGGCCGTCTTCTTCAGCGGCCTGGCCGTGATGATCTCGGTGGCCGGGCTGTTCATCCTGCCCGACACGCTGTTCCGCTCCATGGCCCTGGGCACGATCTCCGTGATCGCGGTGGCCGTGGCGGGGAGCCTGACCTTCCTGCCCGCCCTGCTGTCGATCCTGGGTGACCGCGTCGACCGCGGGCGCGTGCCGGTGCTCGGCCGACCGCGGCCGGCCGGGGGCGGCATGTGGGCGCGGCTGGTGGAGGCCGTGGTGCATCGGCCGATCATCGCCGCGCTCGGCGCCGCGGCTGTGCTCCTGATCCTGGCGGCGCCCGTGACGCACCTGCGGCTGGGCAACTCCGACGTCACCTCCTTCCCCGAGTCGATCGACGGTGTGCAGGCCATCGAGGTGCTCCAGGCCCACTGGCCGGCCGGCACCATCCTCGCCCTGCAGGTCGTGGTGACCGACGCGCAGGCGCCCGCCACGCAGGCGGCCATCGCCAGCCTCCAGAAGAGCGGCCTGACCGTGACGGGGCTGAGCGGACCTGCCACGGTCACGCCGTCGGGCGACGGGACCGCGGCCATGGTCTCCTTCGTGATGTCGGGCACGGAGAACGATCCGGCCAACTGGCAGGCGGTGCGCGACATGCGCACCACGGTCGTGCCGCAGGCCCTGGCCCAGGCGCCCGGCGCCGCGGCGTACGTCACCGGCAACGCGGCCGTGAGCCTGGATCAGACCCAGGTCTTCACCGACGGCATGATCAAGATCTTCCTGTTCGTCCTGGGCCTGAGCTTCCTGCTCCTGCTGGCCGTCTTCCGCTCGCTGGTCATCCCGCTCAAGGCGATCGTGCTGAACCTGCTCTCCACGGGCGCCGCCTACGGCGTGCTGGTCCTCGTCTTCCAGGACGGTTTCCTCGGCGGTCCGCTCGGAGTGCGGCCCAGCGAGGTGATCCAGAACTGGGTGCCCGTCTTCGTCTTCACCATCCTCTTCGGCCTGTCGATGGACTACGAGGTGTTCATCCTCACGCGGGTCAAGGAGTGGCACGACGGCGGCCTGGACACGCACCGCGCCGTGGCGCGCGGCATCGCCGAGACCGCCGGCACGGTCACCAGCGCGGCGGCCATCATGGTCGTGGTCTTCGCCGTCTTCGTGACGCTGCGCCTCGTCATCATCCGCGAGCTCGGCCTGGGGCTTGCGGTGGCCGTCTTCCTTGACGCGACCGTCATCCGGGCCATCCTGCTGCCGGCCTCGATGCGCCTGCTGGGAGAGTGGAACTGGTACCTGCCGCGCTTCCTCCGCTGGCTGCCCCGCATCACCATCGAGACGCCGGCCCGGCCCGAGGCCGGCAGCCCGGGTCCACACGCCACCGCCTGAGCCCGCGGCTAGACTGCGCCGGTGAGCGCCTCACGCCGGTCCCGCCGCGTTCGCCTCGAGCGGCCGGCCGTCATGGCGCTCGTGGCGCTGCTGGCGGCGACGCTCGCCGGATGCGTCGGCACGGCGGCGGGCGCGACGCCGGGAGCGACGGTCCGCATCCTGGGTGGTGCCCCGGCCCTCTGGGATCCCGCCCTGCAGGGTGACCAGGGCACCGCCAGCTGTCCTCGCCAACGTCGACGAGAGCCTCACCGCGATCGACGCCTCTGGCCGGGTGCAGCCTGCCCTGGCCGCCTCCTGGACCAGCTCGGCGGACGGGCGGTCGATCACCTTCACCCTGCGCCCGGGGCTCACCTTCAGCGACGGGACGCCGCTCGGTGCGGCCGACGTCGTGCGCAGCTGGCGGCGCCTGCTCGATCCCCAGCAGCCCTCGCCGCTGGCGTCCCTGCTGGCACCGGTCACCGGGGTGGCCGACCTCCTGGCCGGGCACGGGACGCTCGATGCGGTGGGCATCGAGGCCAGCGGGCCGCTGGCCGTGACGGTGACCTTCACCGCGCCGGCCAGCTACTTCCCGTCGACCGCCGCCTCGCCGTCGCTGGCGGTCGTGCCCGCCTCGATCGGCGCCTCGTACGATCAAGCCGCGCCGCCCAGCCGGTTCGTGGGCTCGGGCGCGTATGTCCCGACCGCCGTCGGCGACAACGACATCACCTTCACCGCCAACGCCCACTACTGGGCCGGAGCGCCGGCCATCCCGACGGTCGACCTGGTGACCGATACCGGCGGCCAGGACACGTACGAGACGTTCGAGGCCGGGACGGTCGACTACGCCCCGGTCTCATCGCAGGCGGCCAGCTGGATCCGCTACGACGCGACCGATGGGCCGCAGCTCGTGCAGGTGCCCGACCCGGCCGTCCTGTACTACGGCTTCGATACGCGGCAGGTCCCGTTCAACGACGTGCGGGTCCGCCAGGCCTTCGCCGAGGCCGTGGACTGGCACCGCCTCGTGCAACTGGGCAGCCCGTTCGACGCCATCGCCCCGTCCCTCGTGCCGCCCGACATCCCCGGCCGCCCCACGGGCGACTACGGCCCCACGTACGACCCTGCGGCGGCCCGGGCGGCGCTCGCCGCGGCCGGCTATCCCGGCGGCAAGGGCCTGCCCGCGGTGACCATCGACTCTGGCGGCCTGGCCTACGACGAGGCCCTTGCCCTGACCTGGCAGCGCGAACTGGGCGTGACGGTCAACGTGGAGGAGCGGATCGACGGCTACTTCGACGTGCTGGCCAGCGACCCGCCGCAGATCTGGGCGCTGGAGTGGGTGGCCGATTACCCGGCGCCCCAGGACTTCCTTGGCCTGCTCCTGACGACCGGCAGCAGCAACGACTACGGCGGCTGGAGCAACGCCGCCTTCGATGCCGCGGTCGCCGCCGGCGCGGCGAGCACCGATCCGGCGGCGCAGGCGCAGCACTTCGATGACGCGCAGCGCATCGTGCAGCAGCAGGTGCCGGTCGTCCCGGTGAGCTACTCCCAGGGCTGGGCCCTCGTGCGCGCGGGCCTCCTCGGCGCGGCCGCCTCCAGCCTGGGCATCCTCCGCTGGGCCGGCCTCTCGTGGGGCAGCTGATGCGCGGCCGCACGACGATCCTGGCCGTCCTCGGGGCGGGCGTGCTCCTGGCGAGCGGCCTCGCGGGCGCCGTGCGGGCCGCCGACGGGGTCGAGATCGCGACCCCCACCGCCAGCGGCACGCTCGGCGCCTCGATCTCCTACACCGACACGTTCCAGGCCGACTCCCCGCCGCTGTCCGTCGAGCTGCTGGTCCAGGAGCCGGGCGTGTACGGCCCGCTCGTGACCGACGCCGACTTCGGGGCGGCCGCGGGCGGCTACAAGGCGGATGTCGTGGACTCCAGCCACGTCATCCCCAATACGACACTGTCCTTCCGCTTCCGAGTGCGCACGGCGGCCGGTACCACGCTCGGGCCGAGCGCCACCTTCACCCTTCAGGACACGCGCTACACATGGCAGACGATCAGCGGCGTGCATGTGCGTCTGCACTGGTACAGCGGCGACCAGGCCTTCGCCCAGAAGGCGCTGGCGGTCGGGGATGACGCGGTGACGCGCGTCTCGGCCCTGCTTGGCGTGACCGAGACGCTGCCCATCGATTTCTTCGTCTACGCCTCCGCCGACGGGCTCGATGGCGCCCTCGGGCCGGGCACCAGCGAGTTCGTGGCGGGCCGGGCCATCCCCGAGATCCGCACGCTGTTCGCCGAGATCGACCCCGACCAGATCGATTCGAGCTGGGTCGGCCAGGTCATCCCCCACGAGCTGACCCACCTCGTCTTCGACACCGCGACCCACAACGCGTACCACGAGCCGCCCCTGTGGCTCAACGAGGGCCTCGCCGTCTACGAGTCGATCGGCTACGACACCGACGACCAGGGGCGCATGCGTGACGCGGTCGCCAGCGGTTCGCTGCTGCCGCTGACCAGCCTGACCGGCTCGTTCCCCACCCGCCAGGAGCTGTTCTACCTGTCGTATGCGGAGGCGGTGTCGGCGGTCGACTTCTTCGTGCACACCTACGGACAGGCCCACCTCGTGCAGCTCATCCGCTCGTACGCCCAGGGCGTCACCGATGACGAGGCCTTCAAGGCCGCGGCCGGCGTGGACGTGGCGGGCTTCCAGGCGGCGTGGCTGGCGAGCCTCAGGACGTCGCTGCCGGCCGCCTACGGGCCCCGCCAGCCGGCCGCCGGGTCACTGCCGCCGGGCTGGAGCCAGGCGGGCGGCGGCGCCGCTGGGTCCGCCCTGCCCACGACGGCCCCCGTGCAGGCGCCGGGTGGCGTCGCAGTCCCAGCCGGCGGGGGAGATGCGGTGTCGGCGGCCCTCGACGACGTCACACAGTCCCTGGAACCGGTCGCGGCCCTCGGCGGGCTGACCATCGTGATCGTGGCGTTGTTGCTCCTGCTGCGCCGTCGCGCCCTGGCCCGACGAGGGTGGCCGCCGGGCGGGCCCCCGCCCGGGGTGCCGTACCCATGAGCGCGCTCGTCGCCCGCGTGCGCCGCATCCCGAGCTGGCAGCTCACCCTCGGCGTGGCCCTGCTCGTGCTGGGCTTCCTCATCACCGCCCAGCTGCGCTCGCTGGTGCCGCGCACCCAGTACGACAGCTCGGACCTGCCGCCGCTGCGGCAGACAGCCCAGGAGCTGCAGGCTGCCCAGGACCAGTTGAAGGCGCAGATCCTGGACCTGCGCGCCCAGGTGCAGGCCATCGAGCAGAACGGGCAGGGCAACGCGGCGCAGATCACGGCCCTCAACGCCCAGCTGGGCGACGCGCGCCTCGCCGCCGGCCTGGTGGCCCTCCAGGGGCCGGGCGTGGTCGTCAGCCTGCGCGACTCCACGCGGCCCGTGCCGCCCGGCGCCGCGCCCGGCGACCTGCTGGTATCGGCGGCCGACCTGCGGCAGGTCATCGACCTGCTGTGGCTGTCGGGGGCGGAGGCGGTCAGCGTCAACGGCGAGCGGATCGCGGTCACCACGCCGCTCACCGACATCGGGTCGTCGGTGCTGGTCAACAGCTCGTATCTCCAGCCGCCGTACCAGATCTCGGCCATCGGTCCGGCCGACCTCTACACCCGCCTGGCCACATCGGCCGCCTTCGTGGCCTACCTGCAGGACCGCGCGCAGGCGGTGGGCCTGGACGTGGCCCTGCTGCAAGCCAACGACGTACAGGTGCCCGCCTACAGCGGCACGGTCAACCTGATCCACGCCCGCCCGGTCGCGTCCCCCACGCCCGCCTGCCCTGCCGTCACCGCTCGGCTCGGCCACGCCATGAGGACCGCGCGCGGGCGCTGGGCGGTGAGTGCCGTGCTGTTCGTCATGGGCGTCCTGCTGGTGGTGCAGTTCCGGGCCCAGACGGCGAACGGCGGCCTCAGCAGCCTCACGACCCAGGACCTGACCACGCTCATCGCGAACCTCAACGACCGCAACAGCGAGCTCCGCGGCGAGGTCGCCGACCTGCAGGCCCAGCTGCGCACCCTGCAGGGCACCCAGCAGACCGGCGCTTCGAACGTCGGCCAGCTCCAGTCAGAGCTGCAGCAGCTGCGGATGTGGTCCGGCCTGGATCCCGTCCGCGGCGACGGGGTCGTCATCGTCATCGACGGACCCATCACGGCCGCCGCCAGCAACGAGATCCTCAACGAGCTGCGCATCGCCGGGGCCGAGGCGATGGCCGTCGGCGGGGTGCGGGTCGTGCCGGGCACGGTGGTGGGCGGGAACCCAGGCGGCCTGTCGGTCGAGAACGTGGCCCTGCCCATGCCCTTTCACATGCAGGCGATCGGCGACCCGGCCAACCTGCAGGCCGTCCTGCAGCGCGCCGGCGGCGTGATCAGTCGCATCGCCGTCGCCCAGCCGGACGTGACCGTGGAGGTGGCCGCCACGACGATGACCCTGCCCGGCACCGATCGCGATCTCGACGCGCCCGACGCGAAGCCGCAGCTCTAGGCCCTCTGCTACCCTTCCGCCGATGCCCGAGTTGACCGACCGCGCCCTGGATACGGCCGTCCAGCGCGGGGCGTCGTTCGCCGACGTGCGCCAGACGCGGCGCGCGGAGGAGTCGTTCGCCATCAAGTCCGGCCGCGTCGAGGGCGTCTCGCTTCGGCGAGAGCGGAGGGCTTCGGCGTGCGCGTCCTGGTCGACGGCGCCTGGGGCTTCGCCAGCTCGAGCCGCCTGGACCGGCCGAGGCGGATCGCGTCGCCGCGCTGGCGGTGCGCATCGCGCGTGCCTCCGCCACGGCATGCTGCGGCACCGCGTCCAGCTCGACGATCGGCCGCCCGCCCGCGGGACGCTACGAGACGCCCGTCGTGGAGGATCCCTTCGCCGTGCCCGTGGACCGGAAGGTCGGCGACCTCCTCGGCCGCCGACGCGGCCATGGCGCCGCGTCGCCCGGGATCGGCTTCACCGAAGGTGCGCTACGACGCCCAGCGCGAGTGGAAGACGTACGCCGGCCAGCGACGGCTCGCTGATCGAGCAGGTCGATCACCCACGTCGGGGCGGGCATCGAGGCCAATGCCGTCGACGGCGACGACATGCAGCGCCGCAGCTACCCGGAATCCGGCGGCTACCGGCCGGCGGCTACGAGTACATCCGCGACCTGGACCTCGTCGGCAACGGCGAGCGGGCTGGCCGAGGAGGCCGTGGCGCTGCTGGCCGCGCCCGCAGCTGCCCGCCCGGGCCGCACGCACGATCATCCTCCACCCGTCGCAGCTGTACCTGCAGATCCACGAGAGCTGCGGCCACCCCACCGAGCTGGACCGCGTCTTCGGCACGGAGGCCTCCTACGCCGGCACCAGCTTCCTGACGCACGGACAAGCTGGAGCACGTTCCGCTACGGCTCGGACCTGGTCGACATCGTCGCCGACGCCACCGCGCCCGGCGGCCTGGGCACCTTCGGCTGGGACGACGAGGGCGTCGCCGCGCAGCGCGTGCCGCTCGTCGAGCGACGGCGTCTTCAGCGGGCTACCTGACCAGCCGCGAGACCGCGCCGCGCATCGGCCGCCAGCAGCGGCGGGGCCATGCGCGCCGACGGCTGGAACCGCCTGCCGCTCATCCGCATGACCAACATCAACCTGCGTGCCGCGGCCGGGCATGAGCCTCGACGACATCATCGCCGACACCGATGACGGCCTGCTACCTCGCGTCCAACCGTCAGCTGGTCCATCGACGACCGGCGCCTGAACTTCCAGTTCGGCGCCGAGATGGCGCTGGCGAGATCAAGGGCGGCAAGCTCGGGCCAGCTCTACCGGAACGCCACCTACACCGGCATCACGCCGCGAGTTCTGGGGCTCCTGCGACGCCGTCGGCCGACGAGCGCAGCTGGATGCTGTTGGGCACCCCCAACTGCGGCAAGGGCGAGCCGGGCCAGAGCGGGCACGTCGGCCACGGCGCCAGCGGCGCCCGGTTCCGCGACGTCCAGGTGGGGGTCGGCAAGTGGTGAGCGGCGCGCGACCCCGGCGGCCTGGACCTCGCCGAGCGGGCTGCTGCGCCATGGCCGATCGACGCTGGCGCGACGCAGGCCGAGGCGCTCGTCGATCGGCACGCGAGCGCGCCTGACCCGCTTCGCCAACAGCGAGATCCACCAGAACGTGGCCGAGGCGAACACGATCGGTCAACCTGCGCTTCGTCGACGGGCCGGCGCGTCGGGGTGTGCCTCGCGCCAACCGCCCCGACGACGCCGCCCTGCGCGCGCTGGCCGAGTCCGCGGCGCGCATCGCCCGGCTGCAGCCGGAAGCCGACGAGGACTTCCGTCGCTGCCCGGCCCGCGCGCCCATCGCGCTCGTGCACGGGGCCTGCGGCCGTGGCGACGGCGGAGGCGACGCCCGAGTCCGCGCGAGCCGCCGCGCGCGAGGTCATCGCCGCCGGCGACGCGGCGGGCGTCGCAGGCCTTCGGCTCCTTCACCGACCGAGCCGCGAGCACGTCGCGTGGCCAACTCGCTGGGCATGCGGCGCTCAGCGAGGCGCGCACGCTGGCCCAGCTGCTGACGGTGATGATGGGCGCCGCGGTGGCGGCTCGGGCTACGCCGAGGCGGCCGCGGTCGACTGCACCGCGATCGATGCCGCGGCCGTCGGCCGCGAGGCGGCCGAGAAGGCGCGTGCGGCGCGCGAGCCCGGTCGAGCTGCCCGCCGGGCGACTACCCCGTCGTGCTCGAGCAGTACGCCGTCGTCGACCTGCTCGACTTGCTGGGCTACCTGGGCTTCTCGGCGCTGGCGGTGCAGGAGGGGCGCTCCTTCTTCGAGCCGGGCAAGGTCATCGGCTCGCCGCTCGTGACGCATCGGCGACGATGCGGCGGACGTGGCCGGCGCGCCCAGTCTCGTTCGACTACGAGGGCGTGCCCAAGCAGCGCGTGCCGCTCGTCGAGGCCGGCGTCTGCCGCGAGGTCGGTCTACGACGCGCAGACGGCGGCCCGCGCCGGCCGCGAGTCGACCGGCCACGGCCTGCCGGCCCCGAACCCGTACGGCCCCTTCCCGCTCAACATGATCATGGCGCCGGCGGACGCCTCGCGCGACGAGCTGGTCGGCGGCCTTGATCGCGGCCTGCTGGTGACCCGCTTCCACTACACCAACCTGGTCCATCCCAAGCTGGTCATCGTCACCGGCATGACCCGCGACGGCACTGTTCCTGGTCGAGGACGGCCGCATCGTGGGCCCGGTGCGCAACCTGCGCTTCACCCAGAGCTACCTCGATGCCCTGGCGGGCGTCGAGGCGGTCGGCCGGGAGCGCCGCCTGCTGCGCGGGTTTCCTCGGCGCCTCGCTCGTGCCGGCCCTGCGCATCGGGGCCTTCACCTTCACGGGAGCGACGGAACACTGAGCGGCCAGCCAGCCGGTCGCGTGCCGCCGGTCCTGGCCCTCGCCATGGGCGACCGGCTGGAGCTCCGGCGGCCCCATCCGTGCGGCAGCCGGACTTGGGAAGTGGTCCGCCTCGGGGCCGACATCGGGCTGCGCTGTGAGGGGTGCGCGCGCCGGGTGCTGCTGGCTCGTCGCGACGTCGAGCGTCGCCTCGTGCGCCTGACGCCCGCTCCGACCCCGCGATGAACGCGGGCGGCGCGCCGCAAGTCGCGTCGGCCCCGGCGACCGGCGGCTCGCAGAGCGTCGGCCAGGTCCTTCGGGACCGGCGCTTCCTTTCACTCTGGCTGGCCCAGGTGGCGAGCCAGGTCGGCGGCAACATGGTGCTCTACGGGCTGACCGTGCTCGTGGCCGAGCGGACGCACTCGTCGTCGGCGGTCAGCCTGCTGCTGCTGACGTTCCTCGTGCCGGCCGTCGTCTTCAGCGCCATCGCCGGCGTCTTCGTCGACCGGCTCGACCGGCGCCTGATCCTCGTCGTCGCCAACCTGCTGCGCGGCGTCCTCTTCGTGGCCATGGTCGTGCTGGACGCGAATCTCATCCTGATCTACCTGCTCAACATCGCCGTGTCCACCATCACGACCCTCTTCGCGCCGGCCGAGGCATCGATGATCCCGGTCCTCGTGCGGCGCGAGCAGCTGCTGGCCGCCAACAGCCTGTTCACCTTCACCCTGCAGGGCTCCTTCGCCCTGGGCTTCGCGCTCCTGGGGCCGTTCGTGGTGATCCTGGCCGACGTCAACGGGCTGATCGTGCTGGTCGCGGCCTGCTACTTCGTGGCGGCCGCCCTGTGCGTCACGCTGCCGTCCTCGACGCCCGCGGCGGGGCGCCCGGGCAGCGTCGCCTCGGGGCAGGCCCTCGGCGAGGCGGAGGCGGCCCTCGCGGCGACCCTCCGCCAGCTGCAGGAGGGGCTGCTCTACATCCGCGCCAATCCGGGCATCTTCTGGTCGCTCAGCTACCTGGCCATCACCGCCTCGCTGGTGGGCGTCCTTGGGGCGCTTGGCCCGAACTATGCCCAGCAGTCGCTGGGCCTCAAACCACAGGACTTCTTCATCGTCGTCCTGCCGCTCGGCGGGGGACTGGTGCTGGGCATCCTCCTCCTCAACGCGTACGGGCGCCTCGTGCCGCGACGGCGCCTCATCGAGGGTGGCCTGCTGGTGCTGGGCATCGCCCTGGCCCTCCTGTCCGTGGCGGCGCCCCTGTCGAACTTCCTGCGCTCACGCGTCGACAGCAACGGGGCCGTGGCGCTGGAACCCTTCGTCTCCCTGCTGGGCATCATCGTGGCCATCGCCCTGACCGCTGGCGTGGCCTATGCCTTCGTGGCCGTGCCCGCCCAGACACAGCTCCAGGAGGAGCTGCCGGAGGACGTCCGGGGGCGGGTCTTCGGCGTGCTCAACATGCTGGTGAGCGTGGCCAGCTTCGTGCCCATCATCATCGCCGGGCCGCTGGCCGACACGCTCGGCACGTCCCTCGTCCTGTTCCTCATGGCCGCGCTCGTCGTCGGGACTGGTGTCCGGGCGGTCTTCCTGCGGTGGCCGACCACGACCCTCCAACCGGTCGCGGCGCACATGGAGCCCATCGATCCGGTGACGGTCACGGCCATGGCCCTGGGCCACGTCGCCGACGCGTCGTCGGACACCGGCCGGGCGGACCGGGGTGACGGCTCATCGTGACGGCCCGGGTCGTGGTGCTGTTCACGGGCGGCACCATCTCGATGGAGCACGACGCGGCCGCCGGCGGGGCCGTGCCGCGCCTGGACGGGGCCGCCATCCTGGCGCGCACGAGCGGCCTGTCGGGCATCGCCGACCTCGTGACGATCGACTGGGGCCGGTTGCCGGCGGCCCACTTCTCGTTCGCGAACCTGCTCGATCAGGCGGCCCGCCTGCGCGCCGCGCTGGCCGACCCGGGTGTGGCGGGGGCGGTCGTGGTGCAGGGGACCGACGTGATGGAGGAGACCGTCCTGGCCTTCGACCTGCTGGTCCCGGGCGCATCCCCCGTGCTCGTGACGGGGGCCATGCGCAACGCCGGCCAGGATGGGTACGACGGGCCCCAGAACCTGCGCGACGCCGTCCGCTGCGCGGCCGATCCGGCGGCCCGTGGCATCGGCGCGGCGATCGTGATGGGCGGTCTCGTCCTGCCGGCGGACGATGTGGTCAAGGTCGATACGCTCGCTTATGCCGCCTTCCTCTGCCCCGACGAGGGACCGCTGGGTCACGTGTCCGATGACGGCCTGCGGCTGATGCGTCGCCGGGTGCGGCGGGCGACCCTGCCGCAGCTGCCCGATGCCGCCGTGGAGCCGATCGCCCTGATCACGGCCGCCATGGGCACCGACGGCTCCCTGATCCGGGCCGCCGTCGCCAGCGGCGCGCGCGGCATCGTGGTGCAGGCTCCCGGCAGCGGCAACACCCATCCCGACGTGCTGGCGGCGGCCGTCGAGGCGATGGCCGCGGGGATCCCCGTCGTCCTGACCTCGCGTGTGCTGCGCGGCGGCGTCCGCCCGGCCTATGGCTTCCCCGGCGGCGGAGCGGCCTGGGCCCGTGCGGGGGCCGTCATGGCGGGCACGCTCAACGGCCCCAAGGCACGCATCATGCTCGCGCTCGCGCTGGGGGTCGGGCTCGAGGGGCCGGCGCTGCAGGACCTGTTCGGCGGCTGAGCCGTGCCTGCCAAAGCCGACCTGATCGTCACCGGCCGCATCGCGACCCTGGCCGGGGCGCGCGGCTTCGGCTGGGCCGAAGCTCTCGCGGTGGGGGAGGGGCGGATCCTCGCCGCCGGGCCTCGCGCGGAGGTGGTGCCGCTCGAGGGGCCCGCGACGCGGCGCCTGGACCTGGGACGCGACGAGGTCGTCCTGCCCGCGATCACCGACGCCCATCTGCACCTAACCGACGCGGCGCTCGCCGACCGGCAGCTCCAGCTGGACGGCCTGTCCCTGGAAGCGACGCTGGGCCGACTCGCCGTCCTGCACCGCGAGCGGCTGCGGGCCGGCGATCGCGACGGCTGGATCGAGGGCCTCGGCTGGTCGCTCGATCTGCTCGGCGGCTGGCCCGACGCCGACGCCCTTGAGCGCGTCGGCCCGGGGCGGCCGATCGCCCTGTGGAGCCACGACCTGCACTCGCGATGGATCAGCCGGGCGGCCCTCGCGGCCGCCGCCATCACCGCCAGCACGCCGGATCCGGTCGGCGGCAGCATCGTGCACGACGGGCGCGGTGAGCCGACGGGCATGCTCCTGGAGCACGCGGCCGGGCTGGTCGACCGCGCCATCCCCCCGGTAGGCGGGGACGAGCTGTCCATGGCGATCACGGCGTACGCGGCGCGGCTGGCCCAGCTCGGCATCGTGGGCTGCCACGATCCTGGCGGGCTGGCGCCGGACCCGGGCATGGCCCGTGGGCCGGCGCAGTACGCGCGCCTGGCCGGCGAGGGGCGGCTGCCGCTGCGTGTCCACGGCAGCGTGCGCCCCGAGCAGCTCGAGGCGGCCGCGGCCCGCGGCTGGCGAAGCGGCCAGGCGGTCGCGGCGTCGGTCGCCGGTGACCCCAGGGCGGCGCGCCTCGCGGCGCGGGCTCGGGTGGGCTGGTTGAAGCTGTTCGCCGATGGAGCGCTCGGGTCGCGCAGCGGGGCGCTCCTCTCGCCGTACGCCGACCGCGGCGGCCGCGGGCGGCTGCTCCTCTCGCCTGGCGAACTGCAGGAGCTCATCGAGCGCGCGGCGCGGGCCGGCATCACGCCGCAGGTCCACGTCATCGGCGACCGGGCGATGCGTGTCGCCCTGGACGCACTGGAAGCCGTGCCATCGGCCCGCGGCGGCCGCCTGTGGGCACGCCTGGAGCACGTCCAGCTGGCGGCCTCGGCCGACGTGGCGCGGCTGCGGGGCTTGCGCGTCGCGGCGTCGGTACAGCCCTCCCATCTGCTGCACGACACGACGATGGCCCGCCGCGCCTGGCCGCGCCGCCAGGCCCGGGCCTACCGGTGGCAGTCATTGGCGGCGACCGGGGTACCCGTGGCCTTCGGCACGGATGCGCCGGTCGAGTCGCCCGATCCGTGGCCGGGCATCGCCACAGCGGTCACGCGGCGCCTGCCGGGTGAGGCGCGGGCGTTCCCCGGCGCGGAGCGGATGGCGCTGGCTCGGGCGATCCGCGCCGCCACGCTCGACCCGGTCGTCGTCGCCGGTGAGGAGGGCCAGGGCGGGCGCCTGACGGCCGGCCACCGGGCCGACTTCATCGTGATCCCGGCCGAGGCCCTGGCCGAGCCGGTGCGTCCGGGCGGCGCGCTGGTGGGGTGTCGGCCGAAGCTCACCGTCCTCGATGGCGAGGAGGTGGCCCGGGCCGACGATTTCGACCGCTGACGGGTGCTCCAGGCGCAAACGAGGTGCGACCCGGCTCTTGCATCAAGCGGCGACAGCGACGGAGGAAGGGCCGGTCGAGCGTCGTTTCTCTCGCCGGATGCAACAGCCAGCGGAGGAAGCGCCTTCCGGAGGGCGTTCCACGGGCGCGCTCCGTCGCTGTCGCCGCCAGGCGCAAACGAGGTGCGATCCGGCCCTCGCGCGGACAGTGGCACACTCGTGCCGAACGGGCCGGCGCAGGGACCGGCCCAGAGTCAGGGGTACGGCGTCATGCGGATCGCGGTCATCGGGGCGGGCAATGTGGGCGGCGGCCTGGCCGCGGCGCTGGCCGCGGTCGGCCACGAGGTGGTCTTCGGCGTGCGCGACCCGGGATCGGATAAGTGCCGCGCGGCCGTGGCGGCGGCGGCCGGCACCACGGCCACCAGCCCGGCCAAGGCCGTGGCGGGTGCCGATGTCGTCGTCTTCGCGTTGCGGTGGCCCGCCGTGCCCGGCATCGTGGCCACGCTCCCGCGGCTCGACGGGCGCGTCGTCATCGACACGATGAACCGCTTCGACGGGGATCCGGTGCGCAGCACCACGGAGGATCTGGCCGACCTGCTGCCCGGCGCCAGGCTGGTCAAGGCCTTCAACACGATCGGGTTCGAGAATCTCACCACCGCGCGGTCGCGCCGGGTACCGGCGGTGATGTTCGTGGCCGGCGATGACGCCGACGCCAAGCGGGTCGCCCTCGACCTGGCGGCCGAGATCGGCTTCGTGGCGGAGGACGCCGGCCCACTGGCGAATGCCAAGACCCTCGAGGGCATGGTTCGCGTGTGGCTCTCGATGGCCCAGCGGCACGGGCGGACGATCGGCTACGCCCTCTCGCCGGGCTGACGGCGTCGAGGCGCGCCGAGATCCGGGACGCGCTCGCGGCGTCGCAGGCGCAGGTCACCACCTTCTTCAAAGGGCTCAGCCCTTGGTGACCAGCCCGCGGGCGACTTGCTTGTCGGCAGAGCGGAGCACGCGGCGCAGCACATCGCCTGGATCCAGGAAGGATCCCGTCAGGCCGGCGGCGGGCCGTATCATCGGTTCGTGACCGCCACGCTGTATCGCGACGCAGCCCTGGCAGACGGGCGCGGCCCGCGGCTGCGCCTCGGCGTCAGCATCCTTGTGATCGACGGTCGGATCGAGTGGATCCGGCCGACCGAGGACGAACCGGCCCTTGACGGCTCGACCGATGTCGTGGACGCGACGGGCTGCACGATCGTGCCCGGCCTCGTCGACGCCCACAGCCACATCACGGGACCGGGCGGGGCTCATTGGATCGCGCGCTTCGCCGATCCGCCGGGGCGGCTGGTCGCGGTCGCGGAGGCGAACGGCCGGCTCGCCAGCAGCGCCGGCGTGCGCTGGCTGCGGGACGTGGGCAGCCCGGTGGGCGTCGACCCGGTCGACGGCCGGCGGCGGGCCGTGGCGCTCGGCGTCAGGGACCGGTGGCGGGACCAGCCCCGGCATGCCCTACGTGCGTGCCGCGGGGACCTGGGTGATGCGTCGCGGTACCCTGCCGGAGGTCGCAACGGCCGAGGCCGAGAACGCCGATGAGCTCCTGACGGCGGCGCTCGGCCAGCTCGACGACGGCGCCGACCTGGTCAAGCTGTACCTCGACGGGCCGGACCCGGACACGGCGCCGTGGACCGCCGCAGAGGTGGGCCGCGTGACCACCGCCGCCCACGCGCACGGCGCCCGCGTCACCGCGCATTCGGGCGATCTGCAGGGCGCCCGGGTGGCCGTCGCCGGCGGCGTCGACTCGATCGAGCACGGCTTCGAGCTGGATGCCGATGTCGTCCACGAGATGGCCACCCGTGGCACGCGCCTCATCAGCACGCTGGCCGTCATGCGCTCGTGGCAGACATTCGCGACGACCACACGGATCGACCGCTTCACCACCGCTGAAGGCCGCCGCCGGATCGCCGCACGTCTGGAGGCGGCCCGCGCCAGCGTCCAGCTGGCCCACGGGGCCGGGGTGGCCATCGCCACCGGCACCGACTTCGGGGGCGGTTCGCTGCGCGCCAACCAGCTGGCCTGGGAGGTGGAGGCGTTGGTCGACGTGGGTTTCGAGCCCTGGGAGGCGCTGGCCGCGGCCACCTGGCAGGGCGGCGCGCTGCTGGGTGAGCCCGAGGCCGGCGTCATCCGCGAGGGCGGTCCGGCGGACTTCGCGCTCGTGCACGGCGACCCGCTGGTCGAGCCGGCGGTCCTCTGGCGCGTCTGGCGGGTGGCTTGGGCCTCGTGACGCTGGACTGGACCGCTCGCCCGTAGTCTGCGGTACGGGGCCTCACGAGGCGGGCGCGGGCGTCTCCCGTGTCCCGACGACATCAAGGGCCGCAAGGTCGAACGGGCGGATCAGTGCCGTCAGGATCAGCACCGCCACGATGATCGTGACGAGGGCCAGGAAGCCGATCGCAAACGCGCCAGTCGCGTCGAAGAGCAAGCCGACGAGGGGCCCGCCGAAGATCGCCGTGACAAGGCCACCCATGCCCACGATGGCTTGCGCCGACGCCGGGCTGCTGCGGGCGCTGGCGGCGGCCCCGTTGAATACGGCCGCATACGGGAGACCGACGCCCACTCCGGTGACCACGAGCGCCGCGATGGCGACGGGCAGATTGGGCGCGAAGGCCAACGTCGTGAGGCCGACGATGGCAAGGGCCAACCCCGTCCTGATGAGTTGGACCGGATCGATGGCCCGCTCAAGGATGACGCCGCCAGAGGCGCGAGCCAGGATGCCCGTGACGAGGGTGAGCGAGCCGATCAAGCCGGCCGCCGCGAGGGGCTCCCCAAAGGCATCGGCCAGATAGAGGGTGACCCAGGTACCGATGACGATCGCCATGCCGAAGCCGCACATGTGGCACGCCGCGAGCAGCCATGTGTTGCGCTCACGCAGGGCAACGACCAGCGCAGCACGGCCTCCTGTCGCGGGCAGAGCCAGCGGCTCGTCCGGGGCCAGGAGCACCCACGCCACCCAGACCGCCGCGACGGCCAGGGCGGAGACCGTGAAGGCCAGCCGCCAATCGCCCGCTGGACCGGCCAGGATCGGGATGTAGGCCAGGGTGATGCCCGAGCCGAGCAGGAACGATGCGCCGTACAGGCCCTGGGCGAGATGGCGACCCCGGTCCTCGAAGATCGACCGGGTGTACGAGGCACCCGCGGCGAAGCCGAAGCCCGAACCGAGCCCACCCAGGACGCGCCACGCGAGCAGGGACGGGAACGTCGGGGCCAGGAGGCCGGCCCCTAGGTTCCCGATCGCCACGAGCAGGAATCCGAGCGTGACGGCGAGACGCGTGCCGATCCGGTCGGCGATGGCGCCGCCGGCCAGCATCGTGATCGCAGAAGCTCCGAAGAAGGCCGTGGCGATGATGCCCGCACCCGCGGCCGACAGCCCGAATTCCGCCTCGATGAACCCGAGGACGGGCCCCTGGATCGTGTAGTTCGTGGCGACGGCAACGGCGACGGCACAGCTGAGCAGGAGTGCCCGGCGCCGTGACGAGGCTGGCATCCCGCTAACTCTATCGGCGCCCACGCTCTCGTACGTCGAGCCGGCCAACCTTCGATACAATCCGAGCCTAAACCCGAGGGCGGCTAGCTCAGCTGGTTAGAGCACTTGCTTGACATGCAAGAGGTCACTGGTTCGAGTCCAGTGTCGCCCACCATATGCAACGCGTGAGCGGGACCTGACGGTCCACGGGCGCCCCAGAGAGTCCGGGCCATGGCTGGAAGCCCGGATGGCATCACCCGCGCATCGCCACCACCCGTGAGCGGCCGGCGAACCGGCCCGGGCGTCGCCCGTTAGCGCGACTCATGAGCGTGCGTGGAGCGGCCTGCCAGCCGCCACGCAAAGGCGGGTGGAACCGCGGGAGGCCGGCCTCTCGTCCCGTCAGGGCGAGACGGTCCGTTCCCCCGGAGGCACGCCATGAGTGAAGTCCACGACAGTCCCGACGAAGAGGTCCTGGAGGCGCCCGCGCGCGGGTCGGCCGAGGAACTCCTCGACGCCCACGCCGGCGATCCCCTGGATCCGATGCGCCACTCGGCGGCGCACGTCATGGCGGAGGCGGTGCTGGGCCTCTTCCCCGACGCCCGCCTGGGCATCGGCCCGGCCATCCGCGACGGCTTCTACTACGACTTCGAGCTGCCCCGGCCCCTCACGCCCGACGATCTCGAGGCGATCGATGCCGGCATGCGGGCGTCCATCAAGGCCGACCACCCGTTCGTGCGCCATGAGCTCCCGCCGGCCGAAGGTCGAGCCTTCTTCGAGGAGCGGGGGCAGCCCTTCAAGGTGGAGATCCTGGACGACCTGGGGCGCGCCGCTGACGCGGCCGGGCAGCCCCACCCGGTCGTCTCCACGTACACGCACGGCTCGTTCGTGGACCTGTGCCGCGGCCCGCACGTCGCCTCGACCGGGCGCGATCGGGCCCTTCGCGCTGCTGAGCGTGGCCGGCGCCTACTGGCGCGGCGACGAGAAGCGGCCGATGCTCCAGCGGATCTACGGCACCGTCTGGGCCACCCAGGAGGAGCTGGACCGCTACCTGTGGCGCCGCGAGGAGGCGCGAAGCGCGACCATCGCCGCCTCGGCGTCGCCCTGGACCTCTTCAGCTTCCACGACGTGGCGCCGGGATCGGCCTTCTGGCACCCCAAGGGCCAGCGCCTGTGGCGCACGCTGGAGGACGCCATGCGCGGGCTCCAGGCGCGCTACGGCTACGACGAGGTGAGCACGCCGATCCTGGTCCACCAGAAGCTGTGGCAGCAGTCGGGCCACCTGCCGACTCTACGCCGACACGATGTTCCTCTTCGATATCGAGGGCCAGGGCTACTCGCTCAAGCCCATGAACTGCCCCGAGAGCACGTTCATCTACCGCAGCCGCGTCCGGTCCTACCGTGACCTGCCGCTGCGCTACGCGGAGTACGGGCGGTTGCACCGCAACGAGCTGTCGGGCGCGCTCTCGGGCCTCACCCGCGTGCGCCACTTCATCCAGGACGACGCCCACATCTACGTGCGGCCCGACCAGCTCGAAGAGGAACTGCGCCAGCTGTTCGCCATGACCGCCGAGGCCTGGAGCTGGGTGGGCATGACGCCGCGCTACGTGTTCGCCACCAAGCCCGACAAGGCGCTCGGCGACCCGGCCCTGTGGGCCCAGGCGGAGAAGCTCATCCAGCAGGCCCTGGACACGGCCGGTGTGACGCTACGGGGTCAAGCCCAAGGACGGCACGTTCTACGCGCCCAAGATCGACCTGTACGTCGACGACGCGCTGGGGCGCGAGTGGCAGATGGCGACCATCCAGGTCGACCTGGTCATGCTGCCCGAGCGCTTCGATCTGACCTACATCGACGAGGCCGGCCAGCCCCAGCGGCCCATGGCCATCCACCGCGCGGTCTACGGCTCGCTGGAGCGCTTCATCGGCGTCATCACCGAGCACTTCGCCGGCGCCTTCCCCTTCTGGCTGGCGCCCGTGCAGGCGGTGGTCGTGCCCATCGCCGATCGTCACATCGACGGCGCCCGGGAGCTGGCCGCGGTCCTCGCCGCGGGGGCTGCGCGTCGAGGTCGACGACTCCAGCAACCGGATGCAGAACAAGATCCGCCTGGCGCAGGAACAGAAGGTGCCCTACATGCTGGTCCTGGGCGACCGCGAGCTGGAGGCCCGCACCGCCGCGCCCCGCACCAGGGCAGGGGAGCAGCAGCCGGTCGAGGCCTGGGACGCCCTGGCCGACCGCCTGGCCGCCGAGGCCGCCGCGCGCCGCCCCTGAGCCGCGCGGCCGGTCTGCCCGGCGATTGCCGCTCGCGAAGGGTGCGTGCTATAGTCCGCCGGCAACCGCGGACGGGGCCGCTTCGCTGTTCCCGTCAGCGGTGTGATGGACCGTCGCATGGATGAGGAACGAGCCTGAGCAAAGATCTGCGCATCAACGAGATGATCCGCGTCCCGCAGGTGCGAGTCGTGGATGACGAAGGGCAGCAGCTCGGGGTCATGCCCACCCACGAGGCCCTCCGTGTCGCGCAGGAGCGAGGCTTCGACCTCGTGGAGGTGGCGCCACTGGCGGCACCTCCCGTCGCCCGGTTCCTCGATTACGGGCAGTTCAAGTACGAGCAGGCTCGCCGGGACCGGGACGCACGTCGTCACCAGCGCTCGGTCGAGTTCAAGGAGATCCGCCTCTCGCCGAAGATCGGCGTGGGCGACTTCGACACCAAGGTCCGCCGCGCCATCCAGTTCCTGGAGGCCGGCGACCGCATCAAGGTCTCGTGCCGTTTCCGCGGCCGGGAGGTCACCCACGCGTATCTGGGCCGCGACCTGCTGATGCAGTTCGCGGACCTCGTCAAGGACCACGGCCTCGTCGAGCGTCAGCCGCTCCTCGAGGGCAAGTCGATGTCGATCGTCATCACGTCGACCCATAAGGTCAAACCGCTGCCGACGGCCGAGGATGGCCGAGCAGCCTCGGCCCCCGCCGAAGCCGCCCAGCCAGCAGCCCCAGTCGCCCCGGTGGCTCCGGCCGCCGAGGCCACGACCACCGAAGCTCCGCCCGAACCAGCTGCACCCGCTGCAACACCGGCCGCCAAGCCGGCCGCAGCGAAGCCACGAACCACCGCGTCGCCGGCCGTGCCGGCCGCCACAGCCGCCCCGGCAGCCCAGCCGGCAGGAGAGCGATAGTCGTGCCCAAGATGAAGACCCACAAGGGCGCCGCGAAGCGGATCGGCATCACCGGCGGCGGCAAGGTCGTCCGCGTCAAGGCGTGGCGAGGCCACCACCTCGACATCAAGTCGTCGCGCCGGACGCGCCGCTACGAGGGCAAGGCGCTGCTCGACCCCACGGCCGCCAAGCAGGTCCGGCGCCTGCTGCCGTACCTCTAGGAGGCTCATCCGATGGCACGCGTCAAGCGCGGCGTCACCGCCCATCAGCGCCATAAGCGGCTGCTCCAGGATGCGGAGGGGCGTCGCGGGACACGCCGCAAGCTGGTCAAGCCGGCGCGCGAGGCGCTCCTCCACGCGATGGCCTACAGCTACGTCGGCCGCAAGCAGCGCAAGCGCCAGCTGCGCGGCCTGTGGATCGTCCGCCTGAACGCCGCGGCGCGCCAGCACGGCCTCACCTACGCCAAGCTCATCACGGGCCTCAAGGCCGCCGGCGTGGCCCTCGATCGGAAGGTCCTGGCCGACATCGCCGTGCGCGATGCGGCGACGTTCGCCCGCATCGCCGAGGTCGCGAAGCCCTCCTGACGGCCGGCCGGGCCGTCACCCCCTCGCCCATGGATCCCACGGCCCTCGAGACCGACTCCGCGCGCTCGGTGCCCGCGCGCTCGCCGCGATCGAGGCGGCGGCCGACGGGCCCGCCCTCGAGGCGGTGGAGGCGGAGGTGCTGGGTCGCAAAGCGGGAGCCCTCACGGTCATCCTCGCGCGGCATCGGCGCCCTGCCGGCCGACGAGCGGCCCCGCATCGGGGCCCTCGCGAATCAGGTCCGCGACCTTGCTCGAGGCCGCGCTCGCGTCCGGCGCGGCTCGCTCGAGTCGGGTGCGCTGGAGGCCCGCCTGGCCGCCGAGCGCGTCGACCTGACGCTGCCAGGGCGACCCCTGGCACGGGGTTCGCTGCATCCCCTGATCGAGACGAACCGCGAGATCGCCCGCATCTTCGGCCAGTTCGGCTTCGTGGTCTTCGAGAGCCCGGAGGTCGAGACCGACGAGCTCAACTTCGAGGCCCTCAACATCCCGCCGGATCACCCCGCCCGCGACCTGTGGGACACGATGTACATCGACGCGCCGGCCACCACCGACGGCGGCCGCCTGCTGCTGCGGACGCACACCTCGCCATCGCAGATCCGCGTCATGCGCTCCACGCCAGCCGCCGATCCGCGCACTGATGCCCGGACGCTGCTACCGCTACGAGGCGGTCGACGCCAGCCACGGCTTCGAGTTCTTCCAGGTGGAGGGCCTGATGGTGGACGAGGGCACCACCATGGCCCACCTGCGCGGCCTGCTCGACGCGTTCGCCCACGCCATGTTCGGACCGGCCAAGCGGACCCGCTTCCGGCCGGGCTACTACCCCTTCACCGAGCCGTCCGTCGCCTTCGACATCGGAATGCCTGATCTGCGACGGCAGCGGCTGCCCGGCCTGCGGCCGGAGCGGCTGGATGACCATCCTTGGCGCGGGCATGGTGCACCCCGTCGTGCTCCGCAACGGCGGCATCGACCCCGAGCGCTACCAGGGCTTCGCCTTCGGCATGGGCACCGACCGCATCGCCATGCTGCGCTACGGCATCACCGACATGCGGGTCTTCCTCGAGAACGACCTGCGCTTCCTGGAGCAGTTCTGATGCGCGTGCCGCTGTCGTGGTTGCGAGAGTACGTCGACGTCGACGCTGGCGCCGGAGGCGCTCGCGGAGCGCCTGACGCTGCTGGGCATGGAGGTGAAGGGCATCGAGCGTCGCGGGGCCGACTGGCAGGGCGTGGTCGTGGGTGAGCTGCTGGAGGTCGAGCCGCACCCCAACTCCGACCGCCTGTCGCTGACGCGGTGCGCACGGCTGCCGACGGACCCGAGCTGTCCATCGTCTGCGGCGCCACCAACATCGCCGCCGGCCAGCGCGTGCCGGTGGCGCTGCCCGGGGCGGTCCTGCCGGGCGATCGCCGCATCGAGCGCGCACCCAAGATGGGCGTCGAGAGCCAGGGCATGCTCTGCTCGGGCGACGAGCTGCGCCTGACGACCGACGCCGACGGCATCCTCATCCTGCCCCCCGACGCGCCGCTGGGGACCGCGCTCGTCGACCTCCTCGGCGACGTGGTCCTGGACGTCGACGTCAAGCCCAACCGCGGTGACGCGCTGTCGATCGTGGGGCTGGCCCGCGAGGTGGCGGCGGCCACCGGGGCGACGCTCCGGCTGGCCGGACATCGAGGTGCCGGAGTCCGGCGACGCCGACGTCCGATCACCTCTCGGTCGACGTGCAGGACCCGGCCTTCTGCCCGCGCTTCGTGGGCCGCTACGTCGACGGCGTGACGCGTCGGGCCGTCGCCGCTGTCGGGTCCAGATGCGGCTGCTCCGCGGCCGGCGCAGCGGCCGATCTCCAACGTCGTCGACGCCAGCAACTACGTGATGCTGGAGCTGGGCAAGCCCATCCACACCTTCGACGCCGCAGCGGTCCAGGGCGGCCACATCGTGGTGCGCGTCGCGGGGCCGGGCGAGCGCCTGGAGACGCTCGACCACGTCGATGCGGGACCTGACCCCGACGTCCGGCCTCATCGCCGACAGCCGGGGCCCGCTGGGCATCGCGGGCGTCATGGGCGGCGCGACCAGCGAGGTCGGCGACGACACCACGGCGGTCGTCATCGAGTCGGCCATCTTCGACCCGGTCGAGCGTGCGGCGAACCGCGTTCCGACTACGCGCTGCGCAGCGAGGCCAGCCTGCGCTTCGAGAAGGGCCAGCCGCACGGCCTCGCCCGCGATGGGCGCCGACCGGACGGCCCAGCTCATCGCCGCGTGGGCCGGCGGGCGTGTCGCGCGCGGGGTCATCGACTCCGATCCCCATGGAGCCGCCGCTGCGGCGCGTGCCGTTCCGGCCCGCCCGCGTGAGCCGGCTGCTCGGCGTCGCCCTCCCGCGCACAGGAGCAGGCCGGGCTCCTCAGCCGTGTCGAGGTGGCCACCGAGCCGGCGACGGCCGGCGATCGGGTGCCGGTCGCGGCCGGCCTGGAGGTGACCCTGGACGGCGCCGGCGCGGCGGAGGCATTGGTGGCGATCGATCCCCGCCCACCGCCGCGACCTGGTCATCGAGGCGGACATGGCGGAGGAGGTGGCACGCGTCCGCGGCTACGAGACGATCGCCGGCCAGCTACCGGCCACCGCCATGCCCCCCTACCGGCCGGATCCGCGCCGGGGCGTGGATCGCGTGCGCGACCTGCTCAGCGGGCGCGGCCTCACGGAGGTCGTGACGCACGCCCTCATCGGCCCGGACGACCACGCCCGACTGGGCTGGGCGCGCGACGCCGCCGCCACCATCCGCGTCGCCAACCCCATCTCGCCCGACCACAGCCGAGCTGCGCCGCTCGCTGCTGCCGGGCCTCGTCGGCGTGCTGACGGAGAACGAACGCCAGCGGCGGCCGGACGTGGCCGTCTTCGAGATCGGCGCGACCCACGTCTTCGCCGGCGCCGAGCCGCAGGAGGAGGCCTGGCTCGGATTCCTGCTCGCCGGCGCGTGGCCGCCGGCCGCGTGGGACCGGGCGGGCGGGGTCGCCGACGTGGGCGATGCCAAGGGCCTCGTCTCCTGGCTCGCCGAACGCGTGGGCCTTGGCGCCGTCGCGTTCCGGGTGGGCGAGCCGTGGGCTGGCATCGAACATCCCGGCCGGGTGGCGGCCGTGGTCCTCGGTCGGGAAGCTGGATCGCGGGGCGAGATCGGGCGCGTCGGCGAACTGCATCCCCGGTACCTGGAGGCCTGCGGGTCGCGCGCCGAGCGCGTGGCCTTCGGCCTGCTGCGGATCGGCCCGCTGGAGGAGGCGGCGGAGCGGACGACGCGCGTCGTGCCGTGGCCGCGGGTGCCCGCGGTGGAGCGGGACCTGGCCCTCATCGTGCGGGCTGAACAGGCCGCCGGGGAGGTCGAGGCGCTCATCCGCGCCGAGGCCGGCGACCGGCTCCGGGCGCTCACCCTGTTCGACCGCTACGCCGGGCCGCCCCTGGCGGAGGGTGAGATCAGCCTGGCCTACCGGCTGCGCCTGCAGGCCGCGGATCAGACGCTCACCGACGCCGACGTGGACGGCCTCCTGGACCGGGTCGTGGCGGCCTTGGGGGATCGCCTGGGCGCACGTCGTCGGGCATGACCCCCGGGACCCCTCGTGGTGACGCGACGCCCCGTCGCGGTGCGGTGCGGGGGGGTCTGACGCATTGCGGGCGGCGGGACGGTACTGGTACGCTACCCCGCCGGCAAGGACCGGAACCCTCTGCGGAGTAACGATGGACCTGCTCGACGGTCTCAGGCACTTCAACCTCGCGGACGTCATCATCGTGCTGCTGATCGTCGGCGGTTTCATCTTCGGCTTCGTCACGGGGGTCGTGCAGCAGCTCCTGACGCTGCTGGTATGGGTCCTGTCGCTCCTCCTGGCGGGCAACCTCATGCCCTCGCTGGGCAGCTGGATGGGCCAGTACTGGACCACCTTCAGCGCGCCCTACAGCGCGATGCTGGCCTTCCTGGCGATGTTCGTGATCTTCCTCGTGGTGGGCGAGATCCTCATCTTCATCTTCTACAAGCGGGCTCCGATGGTGGCCCGCCTCTCGTTCCTGGACGAGATCGTGGGCGGCTTCCTGGGGGCCGGCATCGCGATCCTCATCCTGGGCGCCTTCGTGATGGGGCTGGACTCCTTCTACAGCTACAACCAGGTGGCCGCCAGCGCCCAGCAGCCCATCGCCCAGGTGATCAACGAGGGCCTCACCAACTCGGTCATCGCCGGCTGGCTGCGCGGGTCCCTGATCCCGGCCATCGGACTGCTCGGGCCGCTCCTGCCGAGCCAGCTCCAGAACATCGTCTGAACGCCGCCCGCCGCAGCATCCGCGAGCGGGACGCCCTCGGCCGCGACTTCTTCGAGCGGCCCGTCGTCGACCTGGCTCGCACCCTTCTGGGCTGCGTCCTCGTGCGGCGCGCCCCCGGCCAGGGTGAGTGCAGCGCCGTCATCGTCGAGACGGAGGCGTACGACGGCCCGGCCGACCTGGCCAGCCACAGCCGTTTCGGGCGCACGGCGCGCACGGCCACCATGTTCGGACCAGGCGGTCGGGCGTACGTTTATCTCGTGTACGGCATCCATCGCTGCCTCAACGTCGTGGCCGGGCCGGACGGCGCCCCGGCCGCGGTCCTGGTGCGCGCCGCCGCGCCGCTCCAGGGCGTCGACGAGATGGCTGCCCGCCGCGGTCACCCGTCGTCCGTGCCGGTGCGCCTGGCGGCCGGGCCCGGCCTCGTCACGCAGGCCCTGGGGGTGGGCCTGGACCTGGATGGCGCTGACCTGACGCGACCGGGCGCCCTCTGGCTCGCCGCGCCGCCGCCCGACGTGAGCGCCGAACTCGCCGCGGCGGGCATCGCGACCGGGCCGCGCATCGGGGTGGCGTACGCTGGCCCGCCGTGGGCGGAGCTGCCGTGGCGCTTCGGCTGGCGAGGGCACGCGGCGCTCTCGCGGCCGTTCCCCCGCGCGACCGGCGGCGAGGCCTGATGGACACCCGGTCGATCGTCCTGCTGGAGTTCCCGGAGGTGCGCGCGCGGCTCGTCGCGGCCACCGCGTTCGAGCCGTCGCGCCGGCTGGCGGCGGCCCTGGAGCCGACGAGCGATGCGGTCCTCGTGGCCCAGTGGCTGGACCAGACCGACCAGGCCCGCGCGCTCGCCTCCGAGCGACCCGGCGTGGGCATCGGGGCGGCGCGGGACATGGGACCGGCCGTCGAACGGGCGGCGCGCCAGGGCCGCCTGGAACCGGCCCAGCTGCTCGACGTGGCGGTGACGCTGGAGGCCACGGCCCACCTCGTCGAGGCGCTGGCCGAGGATCCCCGTCCGCTGCTGCGGGGTCTCGTGCGGCGGCTCTCGCCGCTGCCGCACGTGCGGGCGCGGCTGGAGCAGAGCGTCGACCCGGCGGGCGAGCTGCTCGACACGGCCTCGCCGGCCCTCGGCGGCCTGCGCCGCCAGGTGCGCATCTCGTACGAACGGCTGCGCACGCGGCTGGAGGAGCTGGTCCACTCGGGCACCGTCGGGCCGGCCCTCCAGGAGCCGATCGTCACCCTGCGCAACGGGCGCTACGTCGTGCCGGTCCGGGCCGAGGCGCGCAGCCGCGTGCGCGGCATCGTCCACGACCAGTCGGGCAGCGGCCAGACCCTGTTCGTGGAGCCGCTCGTGGCCGTCGAGCTGGGCAACCGCTGGCGCGAGGCGCAGCTGGCGGTGCAGGCGGAGGAGGAGCGCGTCCTGGATGAGCTGTCGGCCCTCATCGGCAGCCAGGCGCCGGTCCTGCGGACCACGCTGGACGCGCTCGCCGACTTCGATTTCTGGACGGCCAAGGCGCGCCTGGCCGCGGAGCTTGACGGGGTGCGCGCCGAGACCGTGCCGGATGCCGAGGTGGCGCTCCTCAGCGCACGCCATCCAGGCCTCACCGGGCGGGTCGTGCCCATCGACGTGCACCTCGGCGGCGAGTTCACCGCCCTGGTCATCACCGGCCCGAACACCGGTGGCAAGACCGTGGCCCTGCGGACGCTGGGCCTCCTGGCGCTGATGCACCAGGCCGGCCTCCACGTGCCGGCCGCGCCCGGCAGCCGCCTGCCCGTCTTCCGCGACGTCCTCGCCGACATCGGTGACGAGCAGTCGGTGGCCCAGAGCCTCTCCACGTTCAGCGGCCACCTGCGCTCGATCGTCCGCATCGTCGAGACGGCCGGGCCGGGCTGCCTCGTCCTGCTCGATGAGCTGGGGGCCGGCACCGACCCGACCGAGGGGTCGGCGCTGGCGCAGGCCCTCCTGGATCACTTCATCCGGGCCGGCGCCCTGGTGGCGGCCACGACCCACTACGCCGAGCTCAAGACCTACGCGCACAACACGCAGCTCGCGCGGAACGCTTCTGTCGACTTCGACCTGGAGACCCTCAGCCCGACCTACCACCTGAGCATCGGCCTGCCGGGCACGAGCCAGGCCTTCGCCATCGCCGAGCGCCTGGGGCTGCCGGCCGAGCTGGTCGCGGACGCCCGCTCGCGGCTCTCGCGGGCGCAGCAGGAGTTCGAGACGACGCTGGCGGCGATCAAGGCCTCGCAGGCCACCGCGGCCGAGGCGACGGCACGTGCGCGGGTCGCCGAAGCGCGGGCCCTCGAGGCGCGCCAGGCGGCAGAGGTGGAGCGGGCGCGGGCCCGCCGCGAGCGTGACGACGCGTTCATGAGCGCCCGCGAGGAGGCCGACCGGGCCCTTGCCGGCTTGCGCGCCGAGATCGCCCGCGTGCGGGCCACGATGGGCCGCGAGAGCCTCAGCGAGGCGCGGCTCGACGAGCTGGAGGCGGCCCTGGAGGCGCGCTCGGATGCGGTCCCCGCGCCCCGCCGGCGCCGCGCGGTCGTCCCTGAGGTGACGACGACGTCGCCGGTCTGGGCGCCGGGCATGACCGCCCGCAGCCGGCGCGAGGGCTGGGCGGGCCGCCTGGCCACGGTCGACCTGGCCAGTGGGCGCGGCACGCTCGAGGCCGGCCAACTGCGGGTGGCGGTGGCCCTTGATGATCTCGAGCCGATCGCCGCGGCCGCCGTCGGCACCGCGGCGGTGGAGGCTGAGGGTCCAGGCAGCGGCCCACGCGCCGGCCGGCGCGGCGAGTTCGGAGCGGAGCCGGCCCCGCGGCCGTCGAGAGCATCGGCCGGCAGCATGCCGGCCGCCAACCGCGTCGTACCCTCGACGCTCGACCTGCGGGGGGCCCGGGTGGATGAGGCGCTCGAGGCGCTCGACCGCTACCTGGACCAGGCGGCCGTGGCCGGGGCCCAGCGCGTCACGATCGTCCACGGCCACGGCTCCGGTGCGCTGCGCGACGCCGTGCGGGCCACGCTGACCGGCCACCCGCTGGTGCGGGAATGGCGACCCGGCGCGCGCGGGGAAGGCGGCGACGGGGCGAGCGTCGTCAGCCTCTGATCAGGCGGCGAGCGGCAGGATCCTCGGCCGGCGTCGGGGCTGGGCCGCCGGCGGGAACGACGGCGGGCCGCTGGGGAGCCCGCTGGGCGACGGGCTCGGGGCGACCGTGGAGCAGGTCTTGGTCGGCGCGAACGGGGCGCCCCAGGTCGACCCGAAGGGGCGGAAGGCGCCGTTGTAGAAGTAGGCCGTCCGCGTCTTGATCGGCCCCGGACCGCCGAGCACGCCGGCCCCACGTGCGGCCCGGGCGGCCCACGCCCGGTCGGCCGCCTGCCAGGCGCTCATCGACGACTCGACGTTGCTGAGGCTGAGGTAACCACGCGTGACCGGCGTCCCGAAGCAGCCGTCCTGCCACAGGGTGTTGGTCTCCTGCTCGATCTGGACGCCGACCTTGGTGTCGTCGGGCTGCTTGGGCTGCGTGCCGTCGATGAACAGCTCGGTGACGGTCTTGCTGGTGTACGGGCCGGGGGCCATGCCGCTGTAGGCGTCCACCTTGGCCGTCACGATGCCGGCCGGCTCGACGAACTGATCGATCTTCCAGGCCTTGGTCGCTTCCTCCATGAAGCCCTGCCACACGAAGGTCGTGACGTCGATGGAGAACAAAGGGTTCTTGGGGGTGCTTACCAGGGAGTTGTCGCTGTTGCCATTCCAGGCCCCTGCGGCCAGCGCGTACTGGCCGGCGTTCCGCTCGGCCGTCGTGGGTGGCGCGATGTAGCCGTAGACGTTGAGGTCGCGGGCGTCGTTGTTGGTGCCCGTCTTGAGCGTGGCCGGCCGTCGCGTGCCATTGGTCGCGGTCAGCTTGAAGGCGCCCCAGAAGGGATTGACCTTGGGGTCGGTGTTGCCGGCCAGGATGTCGGTGATGATGTAGGCCGCCTGCGGGCTCACGACCTGGGTGCCGGCCGGCGTCTTGTAGGGCGAGACGACATCGGCGCCGTTGGGTCCCTCGATCCGCAGGATCGTCGTGTGGCCGGTGTAGTGGCCCTGGTTGGCGAGGGTCGCCCAGGCCGTCAGGAAGTCCACCGGGTGGACCTCCTGCGTGCCGAGCGTCAGCGACAGGCCGGCCTGCGGTCCGTTCGGGTTGAAGACCATGCCGAACTGCTTGGCCGTCGTGGCGACGTGGGCGACGCCGTTGTACGAGAGGGCCTTGACGGCCGGGATGTTGAGCGAGAACTCGAGCGCCTCGCGCATGCGCACCGGCCCGCGCTCCAGGTTGTCGGCGTCGGTCGGGATATAGGGTGCCGCGGTCGTGCCGAAGTTCGTGGTGACGTCCATGAACATGGTGGCGGCGGTCATCGTCTTGTCGTTGATGCCGACCACGTAGTTGAACGGCTTGAAGGCCGACCCGACCTGCCGCCAGCCGTCACCCACGACGTCGAACTGGGGTTGGAACTTGGCGGAGGCGTTGGTGGCGTAGTAGTCCGCGCTGCCGACGTACGCCAGGAGCTGGCCGGTCTGGTAGTCGATGGCCACGAGGGCGCCGTTATGGAGGTCCTTGGTGCGCAGGTTGGCCATCCACGACTGGTAGGGCACGCCGATCTGCTTGGCGTACGCCTTGGGGTCCGCGGTGTGGGGCAGGATGGCGGCCGCCTTGACCCACTTCTCGGCGATCTGCTGGAGGCGCCAGTCGAGGGTGGTGATGATCTTGAGCCCGCCGGCCTCGAGCTGCGGGCACGACTCGACGCCCGCACCGCAGAGTTCGTCGGCGACTTGCTGGCGGACCGCCCACACGAACTGCGGCGCCTTCCAGTTGGGCACCGTCTGGGGCGCCAGGATGACCGGCTCGGCCTCGGCGGCGGCGTAGTCGGCCGCGGTGTAGGCCTTGCCGGCGGCGTCGGTCATGGGCGTGCCGTACGTCTGCATCGCGTTCAGGACTTCGTTGCGGCGGATGACCGGCGGGGAGTCCTGGGGCACGACCAACTTGCCGTCCTGGGTGATCGCGTTGCGCACCAGGTCGTAGGCCGTCGGCGACTGGGGGATGCCGGCCAGGATGGCCGCCTGGGCCAGCGTCAGCTTGCTCAGGTCGGAGACGCCGAAGTAGTTCTGGGCAGCGGCCTCGATGCCGTAGTCGTTGTTGCCGTAGAAGTTCTGGTTGAGGTAGGCGGTGATGATCTTCTGCTTGCCGTCGACGCCGGGAAAGGCCTGCGTGAGGCGGATGGACTGGATGATCTCCTTGATCTTGCGCTCGACGGTGCGGGTCGGATCCTGCACCAGGGCGGGGTCCAGGAGGCGACTGCGGACGAGCTGCTGGGTGATCGTGGAGCCGCCCCGCGGGTTGCCCTGGAGCGTGTCCTTGAGCGAGGAGAGGATGCCCACCGGGTCGAAGCCGGCGTTGGTCCAGAAGGTGTGGTCCTCGATGGCGGTGGTCGCATCGAGGACGGCCGGCGAGAGGTCCGTGAAGACGACGGTCTGGCGCCGCTCCGTGCCGAAGGTGGCCAGGACGACCGTGCCGGTCCGGTCGTAGATGGTCGACTCCTGGTTGAACACGATCGACTCGAGCTGGTTCGGGTCGGCCAGGCCGTTGGCGAAGTAGGCGTAGGCGCCGACCACCCCGATGAAGGCCACGATGGCAAAGGCCGCCAGGGTGCCGAAGAGGAAGAGGGGGAGGCCGACAGCGACGGCGCGGGCACCGCCACCGCCCCGGCGCCGGCCGCCGTTGAGGCGACGCTGCTGGCGCCGTGCGAGGCTGGTCTGCATTTCGGGCGGGACTCTAGCATAGTTACCCGGCGAGCCCGATCGGGCCGCTCCCCCCGCCGGAGGGCGACCGAAGCATGCCCGTAGCCGATCTTCTGCCCGAGTTGCGCTGGCGCGGCATGGCCCAGATCGTCTCCGACGGCCTTGAGGCGCGGCTCGCCCGCGGCCCCATCCGGGCGTACGTGGGTTTCGACCCGACCGGCCCGTCGCTCCACGTGGGCCACCTGCGTCCAGGTGTTCCTGCTGACCCACCTGCAGCGCGCCGGCGGGGTCCCGGTGGCGCTCGTCGGCGGCGGCACGGGCATGATCGGCGACCCGTCGGGCACGAGCGCCGAGCGCAACCTGCTCGACGACGCGGTCCTGGATCGCAACCGCGCGGCCGTACGGGAGCAGCTGGGGCGCTTCCTGGACTTCACCCCCGGGCCGCACGCGGCCGTCGCTGCTGGACAACCGGGCCTGGCTTGGCGAGTACCGCCTGCTGGACTTCCTGCGCGAGATCGGCAAGCACTTCACGGTCTCGGCGATGCTGGAGAAGGAGTCCGTCCAGCAGCGCCTTGGCGGCGGCCTGTCGTTCGCCGAGTTCGCCTACCAGACGCTCCAGGCGACCGACTACCTGGTCCTCCACCGCGACCACGGGGTCGACCTGCAGATGGGCGGCTCCGACCAGTGGGGCAACATCGCCGCCGGGATGGACCTCATCCGCCGGGTCGAGGGGCGAGCCGAGGAGGCCGAGCCGACCGTCTTCGGCCTGTGCAGCCCGCTCCTGCTCAACGTGCAGGGCCAGAAGATGGGCAAGACGGCCAAGGGTGCCGTCTTCCTGGACGCCGACGCTGACCAGCGTCTACGACTTCTACCAGTACGCCGTCGGCCAGCCCGACGAGCTCATCGGCCGGCTCCTGCGCTGGCTGACGCTCCTGTCGCGGGAGCAGGTCGAGGCGCTTGAGGCGGAGCAGGCCGCGCATCCGGAGGCTCGTCCGGCGCAGCGGGCCTTCGCCTTCGACCTCACCGAGCGCATCCACGGGCGCGCGGCCGCCGAGCGCCAGGTGCGTGTCGCGGCGGCCGCCTTCGGCGAGGCGCCGCTGGACGATCCGGAGGTGCTGGAGGAGCTGCACGCCCACGCGGACGGCTTCGATTTCACGGCCGGGCAACTGCGCGGTGGGCTGGTGCCGTTCCTCGTCGCGAGTGGGCTCTACCGGTCCAATGGGGAGGCTCGGCGGGCCATCGAGCAGGGCGGCCTGCGCCTCAACGACCGTCGGATCGGCGGGTCCGAGGAGGCGCTTCCGACGCTGCTCCACGATCGCTGGCTGGTCGTCCGCCAGGGCAAGCGCACCGTCCGCGTGGGGCGCCTCACCGCGGGCTGAGCCGGAACTCGGAGACCCCCGGGCTCCTCGCGCCCGATCCCCGGTCTCCTTTGCGCCTGCCGGCGGTATCCACGGAGCGGAGGCCCGGACGACACCTCAAGCGCCGCATCTCCGGCATTCGTTGCATCTGCCGGAACGGACAGCGGAGTCTTGCGCGCTGCTCCGTCGTTGGCGGCGCCACGCGCAAGGTCCTCAGAGTGGCGCAGGGCCCAGACAGGGGCGAGCGAGCCACACGTAAGCGGCGGTGGCCATCCTCTCGGGATGAGTACCAGGGAGCGAGCAGTCGACCGCGCGGCGCTGCGCACGAAGAAGTCAGTCGCGACGCTCGGTGAGGAGATCCGGACCGCGCGCTTGAGCAGCGGCCTCAGCCTCGCGGCGATCGGCGACGCGGCAGGGGTCTCGGCTGCCCACATCAGCCGATTCGAGCGTGGGATGCTGCGACGTGTGGACCTGCTGAGTCTGGGCCGGGTGATGGCCGTGGTCGGGCTCGATCTCAGCCTGCGCGCCTATCCTGGCGGACCACCGCTTCGCGATCGGGCGCACCTCGCCCTCCTGATGCGCCTGCGCGCGCGCCTCTCGGCCGAATGGCGATGCCGCCTTGAGGTGCCGGTCGTCGGTGAGGGTGACCCCCGGGCTTGGGATCTGGTCGCTCGTGTGCCGACGCTCGTGGTGGCCTTCGAGGGCGAGATGAAGCTGTATGACGTCCAGGCCCAGACGCGTCGCCAGCTCGCGAAGTTCCGCGACGGCGACGTCGACCGGCTCATCCTCCTAGTGGCCGACACGCGCCACAACGCGCTCGTTCTTCGAGAAGCACGGACCCTGCTGGCGGGTGACTTCCCGCTCACCACGCGCATGGTGCTGGCCGCCTTGGCGGACGGCCGGGACCCTGGCGCCAACGGCATCGTGGTGCTGTAGCCCTGGATCCGCTCCGCTTGGTACGAGCGGCGCCGTCACGCGGTCCGGCCTTGCGCGTGCCGGCGCTATCGACGGACCAGAGGCGTCGAGGGGCGCTGAACTTGCTCGATCCGCCGTCTATAGCCTCGCCTGTCTCACAAGGCGCAAGGATCGACGGATCGGTAGCGTCTGGTCCGCCGATGGCGCCGCTGGCCGCAACGAGGCGCGGATGGCCGGTGCCGGGATGCCTGCACGGCGCTCTCGTCAGGCTGTGGCCACGGCCGCCAGCAGGCGCTCGTTCTCGTCCCGGTTACGGACGGTGAGGCGCAGGTGGCCGCCGAGGGGGCCGTCGGACGCGAAGGTGCGCGGCACCAAACCCTGCCGGAGGAGGTGCTCGGCCGCGGCGGACGCGTTCGCCGCGGAGCCGATGCGCACCAGCAGGAAGTTCGTCACGCTCGGGTAGGACGTCCAGCCGGCAGCCGCGAGCCGGGGAGCGAGCCACTCGCGTTCAGCAGCGAGCGCGGCGGCCCGGGCCCGGGCCTCCTCGGGGCGACGCAGCGCTGCCGCGGCAAGCGCCGCCGAGATGGCGGAGATGCTGCCGGCGGGGCGGACCCGCTCGAGGCGGGCGATGGTGGGCCGGGCCGCGACCGCCCAGCCGACCCGGATGCCGGGCAGGGCGAAGGCCTTGGACAGGGTGCGGACGACGATGAGGTGCGGATACCGCGCGCGCCACGGGATCACGGTCCGGCCGGTGAACTCGAAGTAGGCCTCGTCGACCACGACCACCGGCGGCTCGGCCAGGGCTCCAGCGGCCTCGAGGATGCGCTCCAGGGCATCGGCCCCGTCCGACGAGCCGGTCGGGTTGTTGGGCTCGCACAGCCACACGAGCTGGGCGTCGGCGAGGACGCGCACGATCCCGTCCACGTCCATGCGCCAGCCGTCCGGCCCGACGGTCCGTGGCACGTCGATGCGCCGCGCGGCCCGCTGGCTCGTGAGGACCGGGTAGAGGCCGTAGCTCGGTCCCGGCAGGACGGCCGCGCCGCCCGACGGCAGGAACGCCTTGCCGATCAGGTCCAGGATCTCGTCCGCGCCGGCGCCCACGATGATCTCGTCCGGCCGCACGCCGTCCCCGGCGTACGCGGCGGCCGCGTCGGTGAGCGCCTGGTAGGCGCTATCGGGGTACTCGTTGAGGGGCCACCGCGCCTGCAGCACACTGGCCACGAACGCGGGTGGAGCGGGCGACGTGTTCGTGTCGAAGCGCACGATGCGGTCCACGGGCAGGCCGTATCGCACGGCCAGCGCCTCGTCCGATGGCTCCCAGGTGTAGACCTCGGACATGCCGGTCAGTGCCCGCCGGCCGCCTCGAGCTCCTTGCGGTGGGCCTCCACGATCTTGGAGGCCACGTGCGCGGGTACCTCCTCGTAGTGGTCCAGGGTCGCCGAGTACCGGCCGCGGCCGCCGGTGAGCGATCGCAGCTCGGTGGCGTACGTGGCCAGCTCGGCCTGCGGGACCTGCGCCCGCACGATCTGCAGGCCGTCCTGTCGAGTCCATGCCAAGGACCCGGCCGCGGCGGGTGTTGAGGTCGCGGTTGACGTCGCCCATGTAGGCCTCGGGCACACGGATGGTGACATCCATGATCGGCTCCAGGAGCGCCGGCTGCGCTTCCTGGATGCCTTTGCGGGTGGCGGCCTGGGCGGCCAGGCGGAAGGAGAGCTCGTCGGAGTCGACCGTGTGGTACGAGCCGTCGTAGAGGGTCGCCTTGAAATCGACCACGTTGTAGCCGGCCAGCGGGCCCTTCGCGGCCACGTCGCGGACGCCCTTTTCGACGCCGGCGAAGAACTGGCGGGGCACGGCGCCACCCACGACCTTCTCGGCGAACTCCACGCCGCCGCCGGGGTTGGCCTCGATCTCCAGCCACACGTGGCCGAACTGGCCGTGGCCGCCGGTCTGCTTCTTGTGGCGCCCCTCGACCTGGGTGTGACCGCGGATCGTCTCGCGATAGGGCACCCGTGGCGGGCGGGTCACGACGGCGGCGCCGAACTTGCGCTTGAGGCGTTCGGAGATCACGGCGATATGGCTGTCGCCCTGCGCCAGGAGGAGCTGCTCGCCCGTCTCGGCCTGGCGGTCCACCCGGATCGCCGGATCCTCCTCCAGGAGCCGGGAGAGCGCCGCGCCGAGCTTGTCCAGGTCGGCCTTGGTCTGCGGCTCGATGGCCACGGCAAGGGTGGGCTCCGGGAACTCGGGCCGGGGGAGGGCCAGGGCGGTCTCGCGCGTGCTGATGGAGTCGCCCGTCTCCGTGTGCACGAGCTTGGCCACGGCGCCGATCTCGCCGGCCCCGATCTCGCCCGCCGGCTCCTGGTCCTTGCCGTGGAGGAAGAGGAGCTGGCCGATCCGCTCCTCCTCGTCCCGGCTGGCGTTCCACACGTGGTCGTGGGAGTGGACCACCCCCGAGAGGACGCGGAAGTAGGTCAGGCGCCCAACGAACGGGTCGGCCGCGGTCTTGAAGACCTGGAGGAGGAGCGGGCCGCTGCGGTCGCAGCTCACCTCGACGATCGCGCCGCCCTTGCCGGTGGCCTTGACCGGCGGCTCCTCGGCCGGGGAGGGGAGGTAGCGGACGATCGCGTCGAGCAGGCCTTCGACGCCGATCTCCTGCTCGGCGGAGACGAGCATGACCGGCGCCAGGATGCTCTCGCGGACGCCCTTGTGGAGGCAGGCCTCGAGCTCCTGGTCGGTGATCTCCTGGCCCTCGAGGTACTTCGTCAGGACGTCGTCGTCCGCCTCGGCGGCCGCCTCCAGGAGCTGGTCGCGGCGACGGGCGACCTCGGCCTCCAGGTCGGCCGGGACGGGCATCTCCTTGCGCTGGCCCTTCTCGTACGTCCAGGCCGTGCGGTGCACCAGGTCGACGTACCCGTTGAACGTGTGCGCCGCCCCGATGGCCACCTGCAGCGGCGCGATCTTGGGCCCGAAGGCACTGCGCAGCTGGTCCACCGACCGCATGGGGTCGGCGTTCTCGCGCTCGCAGCGGGTGATGACGAAGAGGGCCGCCTTGCCCAACCGCCGCCCGAGGCCGACGGCCGTCTCCGTCCCGGCCGCCACCGCATCGGATGCGTCGACCACCATGAGAGCCGCATCCGCGGCCAGGAAGCCTTCCACGACCTCGCCCACGAAGTCGGCGTAGCCCGGCGTGTCGAGCAGCGTGACCCGATGGCCGTCATGCTCCAGCACGCCTACCGCGAGCGACGAGCGACAGCTTGCGCTTCTGCTCCTCGGGCTCGAAGTCCAGGGCGGCCGTGGCGTCCTCGACCCGGCCCAGCCGGTTGAGGGCGCCGGCGGAGTGGAGCAGGTGTTCGGCCAGCGTCGTCTTGCCGGCGCCGGAGTGACCGGCCAGCACGACGTTGCGCAGGTGATCGGGGGCGACGGTCTTCATGAACGACCTCTGCTGGGCGAGCGTGGGACCGCTTGGTGGGCGACCGAGGGCACGACACGCGACCCTGGCGCTGCGCCGGGGAGGGCCTGGCCATGATAGTAGAATCCGGCCCGATGTCCGGACACTCCAAGTGGTCGCAGATCAAGCGCCAGAAGGGCGCCAACGACGCCAAGCGCGGCGCGGCCTTCACCAAGGTCGCCCGGGAGATCGCCATCGCGGCGCGCGCGGGCGGCGGTGATCCCGACGCCAACTACCGCCTGCGCATGGCCATGGACACGGCCCGCGCCATCAACATGCCCATGGACAACATCAAGCGGGCCATCGAGCGCGCGGCGGGCGGCGGCGACGGCGAGCAGTACGAGGAGATCATCTACGAGGGCTACGGCCCCGGCGGCGTGGCCATCCTCGTGGAGACCGCCACCGACAACAAGAACCGCACCGCCGCCGACGTCCGCTCCATGTTCACCAAGGCCGGCGGGCAGCTGGCCGGCACGGGCGCGGTGGCCTGGCAGTTCGAGCCCAAGGGCGTCATCGCCGTGCCCCGCGCGGGCGTGGATGCCGACGAGATCGCGCTCATGGCCATCGATGCCGGGGCCGACGACGTGGACACCGACGCGCCCGAGACCGTCGAGGTCTACACCGCCCCGGGCGACCTGGAGCGGGTGCGCAAGGGCCTCGAGGCGAGCGGCGTGAAGATCGAGTCGGCGCGAGCTGACGATGCACGCCAAGAACACCGTCGAGGTCGACGTGACCCACGCCCGCCAGAACCTGCGGCTCATCGAGAACCTGGAAGACCACGACGACGTGCAGCGGGTGACCGCCAACTTCGAGATCCCCGACGAGGTCTTCGCGGAGGCGGCCCCGGCTTGATCGTCCTGGGCATCGATCCCGGGACGGCACGGACGGGCTACGGCCTCGTCCAGCTCGACGGCCACCGGCTCCAGGTGCTCGACTACGGCTGTCTCGAGACGCCCAGCACGATGGTCCTGCCGCAGCGCCTGCTGCTCATCGAGCAGGGCCTGACCACCCTCATCGCCGATCACGCGCCTGACGTCGTGGCCGTGGAGCGGATCTTCTTCAAGCGCAACGTCCAGTCGGCCTTCGCCGTCGGCCAGGCGCGCGGGCGTGGTCCTCATGGTGTCGGCCCGCAGCGGCCTGCCGGTCGCCGAGTACGCCCCGCACGAGGTCAAGCAGGCGGTCACCGGCTACGGCCGCGCCGACAAGGGCCAGGTCCAGCGCATGGTCCAGACGATCCTGGGCCTGGCGGTGTTGCCGCGGCCGGACGACGCGGCCGACGCCCTGGCCATCGCCATCTGCACGGCCCATGCGCTATCGGCCGCGGAGGCACTGCCGGCATGATCGTGACGCTGACCGGCACGGTGTCCGCCATCTCCACCGACGCGCTGGTGCTGGAGGTCGGCGGGGTCGGCTACCGCGTCTTCGCCGGGCCGCGGCACGCTCAGCCAGGCCCGTGTCGGCGCGCACCAGCACCTGCACACGCACCATCTGGTGCGCGAGGACCTCCAGGCCCTGTACGGCTTCCGCTCGGCCGAGGAGCTGGCCTTCTTCGAGCTCCTCATGACGGTCACCGGGGTGGGTCCCAAGGTCGCCCTGGCGATCGTCTCCTCGCGGGCCGTCCCCGACCTGCAGCTGGCCATCCTGCAGGGCGACGAGGCGGTCCTGACGGCCGTGAGTGGCGTCGGCAAGCGCCTCGGCGCGCGGATCATCCTGGAGCTCAAGGAGAAGGTCGCCGCGGCCGGCCTGGCGGGTGCGTGGCGGCGGCTGCGACCGGCGCGACGGCGGCGACCTCCGAGACGGAGGTCGTGGCGGCGCTCGTGGCGCTCGGCTACGCGCCGCAGGAGGCGCGCGAGGCGGCCCGCGACGGCGGTGCCAGCCGCCGCCCGGCGCGTCCCTGGAGGAGCGCGTCAAGGCGGCCCTGCGGACCCTGCGTCGCGAGCTGAGCGTGCCCGCGACGGCGTCAGAACGGATGTTCACATGCGCGCTCGGACCTGCTAGACTGAGGGCCATGGACGAGAACGGTCGCGCTCGTGGGTCGGCCGCCCTGGCGGTCGAGGAAGTGGTCGTCGAGACAGAGCCTGCGACCGCGCTCGCTGGACGAGTACATCGGCCAGGAGCAGGTCAAGTACAACCTGCTCATCCTGCTGGAGGCGGCCCGCCAGCGAGGGGAGGCGGCCGACCACGTCCTGCTCTACGGCCCGCCCGGCCTGGGCAAGACCACGCTCGCCAACATCATCGCCCGCGAGCTGGGCGTCAGCATCCACACCACGCAGCGGCCCGGCCATCGAGCGGCCCGGCGACCTGGCGGCGATCCTGACCAACCTCGACGAGCGGGATGTCCTGTTCATCGATGAGATCCACCGTCTCAACCACTCCGTCGAGGAGATCCTCTACCCGGCCATGGAGGACTTCGCCATCGACGTGATGATCGGCCAAGGGCCCGAGCGCGCGCTAGCCTGCGCCTGTCGCTCAAGCCGTTCACGGTCGTCGGCGCCACGACCCGCGCCGGGCGCATCAGCTCGCCGCTGCGCGACCGCTTCGGGGCCATCCACCGCCTGGAGTACTACGAGGTGGCCGAGCTGGCCGACGATCGTCGAGCGCTCGGCGCACATCCTGGGCGTGGAGATCGTGCCGGAGGCGGTGGCGATCCTGGCCCGCCGCGGTCGCGGCACGCCGCGCATCGTGAACCGGCTCCTCCAGCGCGTGCGCGACTTCGCCCAGGTCCAGGCGGACGGGCGCATCACCGCCCGCGAGGCCGACGCGGCCATGCTGGCCATGGACATCGACGACGAAGGGCTGGACACGACCGACCGGCGCCTGCTCGCCGCGATCGTCCAGAAGTTCGCCTCGGGCCCCGTGGGCGGGGCAGCCCTCGCCGCGGTGCTCGGCGAGGAGGTCGAGACGATCGAGGACGTCTACGAGCCGTTCCTCCTCCAGCTCGGCTTCCTGGACCGCACCCCGCAGGGCCGCGTGGCCACCGAGCGGGCGCGCGACCACCTGCGTGGCCTGGGCTTCGAGGTCCCGCCGCCACGGCGCTCGGAACGTGCCGACCCGGGGCTGTGGGACACGCTGACGGTGGATCACCGCGCCGACGCCGACCTGCCCGCATGACGACGGCGCTGGCGGTCCATGGCCTGCGCAAGGCCTACGGGTCCCGGGTCGCCCTGGACGGTCTGGACCTGGAGGTCCCGACCGGCACGGTCTACGGCTTCCTGGGCCCCAACGGCGCCGGCAAGACGACGACGATGCGGCTGCTGGTCGGCCTCATCCGGCCCGATGCCGGCACGCTGGAGGTGCTCGGCCGGCCCTATACCTGGCACGACCGTCACCGGCTCTTCGACGTCGGCGCGCTGATCGAGGCGCCGTCGTTCTACCCCTACCTCTCGGGGCGCGAGAACCTGCGGGCCGCGGCCGCCACGGGCGCGCCGGTCCCCGGCGGCCGGGTGGACGAGTTGCTGGGTCTCGTGGGGCTCGCTGACCGGGCAAGGGACAAGGTCGGCGGCTACTCCCTGGGCATGAAGCAGCGCCTCGGCATCGCCGCCGCGCTCCTGAGCGACCCGAAGCCTGCTGCTCCTCGACGAGCCGGCCAATGGTCTGGATCCGGGCGGCATCGTCGGCATGCGCGACACGCTCCGGCAGCTCGCGGCGGCCGGCAAGACCGTCTTCGTCTCCAGTCACATCCTGCCGGAGGTGCAGCAGCTGGCGGACGTGGTGGGGATCGTGGCCAAGGGCAAGCTGATCCGCGAGGGCCGGGTGGACGAGCTGCTGGCCTCATCCGCGGTCGTGCGGGCCAGGGTCGGCGCCGATGAAGCGTCGACCGCCCAGGCCGCGGCGGCGGCACGGTTCGGCCCGCATGCCGTCGGCGTCGCGGCTGGTGGCGACGGGACGTGGCTGGAGGTCCGCACCGACGGGTCGCGGAGCGCGGAGCTCAACCAGGTCCTGGCCCAGGCCGGCGTCTACGCCTCGCGCCTGGAGCCAGGCAGCGACCTGGAGTCGCTGTTCCTGGAGCTGACCGGGGAGGGGAACGCCAACGGCGGCCTGGGCATCGGGGGCGTGGCGTGAGGATCGTCCGCTCCACCCTCGGCAAGCTCGTCCGCCGCCCGGCCAGCTGGGTCACCGCAGGCCTCGTGGCAGCCCTCCTCCTGCTGGTCTACCTCGGGGTCGGCGCGACCGTGAACACCCTCCCGGAGTCGGGCGCGCGAGCCGCGGCGCGGCCGGCCCTGCTGACCCTGCTGACGTTCCCCAGTGCGTACGACGGGATCGCCAGCCAGCTGCTCGATCTGGGCGGTCTCTTCGGCCTCGCCTTCGCCGCCGCGGTGGCCGGCTCGGAGTGGGGCTGGGGCACCCTCAAGACGGCCGTCGCGCGGGGCGAGAGTCGCTGGCGGTACATGCTCGCCTCACTGGCGGCGCTGATCCTCGCCGCCGGCCTGGCGATGGTGGTCGTCTACCTCATCGGTGTCGGGGCGGCGGTGGCCGGGGCGTCCCTGGCCGGCGTCTCGCTGAGCGGCCTGGGCGACTCGGCGACCGTCGGTGGCCTGCCGGGCGTCCTTCTCCACGTCTGGCTCGGCTTGGCCGAGGAGATGGCGGTGGGCTTCGCCGTGGCGACCCTCACGCGCAGCCAGCTGGCCGGCGTGGGGGCCGGCATCGCCCTGTTCTTCGGCGAGCAGTTCGCCACGCTGATCCTGCCCGACGTGGTGAAGTACCTGCCGTTCAATGCCGCGTCCGCCGTGGTCGCCCGCGCCAGCCTGGCCGGCGCCGAAGCGCCGGCCGCCCTGCCGGCCGACCAGGCCACGCTCGTCACGATCGCCTGGCTCGTTGGCGCGTTGCTCCTCGTGGCCGGGGCCACGGAGCGTGCCGAGATCGGCAGCTGAGGCCGTGACCAGCCTGGCGGCGGGGCCCGCGGCGGCGCTCGGGACGAAGCGACCCGTGACCTTCCAGGTGACCGAGGCGGCCCCGGCCGACGGGACGACTCGCGCCCGCGCGGGCCGCCTGGAGACGCCTCATGGGGTCGTGGAGACGCCGGCCTTCATGCCGGTCGGCACGAACGCCACGGTCAAGGCCCTGGACCCGGACGATCTCGTCGAGGTCGGGGCCCAGATGATCCTCGCCAACACGTACCACCTGTACCTGCGACCCGGGCACGAGCGCATCGCCCGTCTTGGCGGGCTGCACGCCTTCATGGCCTGGCCACGGCCGATCCTGACCGACTCGGGCGGCTTCCAGGTGGTCAGCCTGGCCGGCCTGCGCGAGATCGATGACGGCGGCGCCACGTTCCGCAGCCACCTCGACGGGTCCACCCACCGCTTCACGCCCGAGCTGTCGATCGCCGTGCAGGAGGCGCTCGGGCCGGACGTCGCGGTGGCCTTCGACCAGCCCGTGCCGCCCCACGCCTCGTCGCGGTCGGAGGTGGCCGTGGCGACGGGCCGCACCCACCGCTGGGCCGAGCGCTCGCTGGCCGCCCACACGCGGCCCGATCAGGCCCTCTTCGGCATCATCCAGGGCGGCCTGGAGCCGGACCTGCGGGCCGCCTCGACCGAGGCCATCGCGGCCCTGCCGTTCGACGGCCTGTGCATCGGCGGCCTGGCCGGGGACGAGACGGCGGCCCAGCGCGCCGCCGCCCTGGAGGTGGTGGTGCCGCTGCTCGCCGGCGACCCGCGGCCGCGCTACCTCATGGGCCTAGGCTCGCCGCTCGACATGCTGGAGGCGATCCACCAGGGCGTCGACCTGTTCGACTCGGTCCTGCCGGCGCGGGTCGCCCGCAACGGCACCCTGTGGGTGCCGGACGGCCATCTCAACCTGCGCAATGCGCGGTTCCTGGACGACGGGGCGCCGGTCCAGGAGGACTGTCCGTGCCGTCTCTGTCGCGGCTTCTCGCGAGCCTATCTGGCCCATCTTTTCCGGGCCGACGAGCTGCTCGCGTACCGCCTCGCGACTTGTCACAACCTGACCTTCACCCTAGACTTCATGGCCCGGGCACGCCGCGCGATCCGGGCCGGCACGTTCCCGGCTTACTGGCGCTCGATGGCGCCGGACCCCAACCCGGACGACCCATCCCGACCCCGACCCAGTGACAGACAAGCTGGCGCGAAGGGAGGGTGAAGTCGTCGTAGAGCCGCGTCACCCAGACTGGTGACCTGGCACCGTGGAGGCGGAAACAGATGGCCAGCAAGGATCGCCCCCACCGCGAGCAGAAGAAGAAGCCGAAGGCCGCAGCCCCCAAACCGCAGATCCAGTCACTCCTCGACAGTCCGCCCCAGTCCGTTGAGCTGATCAAGCCCAAGCGGAAGCCGCGGTGGGAGGAGACGGACGAGGCGTGATGGCGGTCCGGCCCTCGGTCAGCCCAGGAGGATGTTCCAGGCATGACGATCACGGGGGCCGGCATCACGACCGGCGAGCGCAACGGCCCGGACAAGGCCGAACGTAACGGCGCGAACAAGGTGACGACGGAGCGGGCCGTGCCCGCCGAGCGCACGCGCGCCGTCGACGCGGCCATCCTGGCCATCGAGAAGCAGTTCGGCCGCGGGTCGATCATGAAGCTTGGCTCGGCCGAGCGACAGGCGGTCGACACGATCCCGACCGGTTCGATCGCGCTCGACCTCGCCCTTGGCGTGGGCGGCGTGCCGCGCGGCCGGATCACGGAGATCTTCGGGCCGGAGTCGTCGGGCAAGACCACCCTCTGCCAACACATCCTCGCCGAGGCCCAGCGCCGTGGCGGCGTGGTGGCTTTCATCGACGTCGAGCACGCCCTGGATCCGGGCTACGCCAAGAAGTGCGGCGTCAACGTGGACGAGCTGCTGGTCAGCCAGCCGGACACGGGCGAGCAGGCGCTGGAGATCACCGAGACCCTCATCCGCTCCGGCGGTGTCGACTGCGTCGTGGTCGACTCCGTGGCCGCGCTCGTGCCGCGGGCGGAGATCGAGGGCGAGATGGGCGACTCGTTCGTAGGCATCCAGGCCCGCCTGATGAGCCAGGCCCTGCGCAAGCTGACCGGCGCGGTCAGCCGCTCCAACACCGCCCTCGTCTTCACCAACCAGCTGCGCGAGAAGATCGGGGTCATGTTCGGCAACCCGGAAGTCACGCCGGGGGGCCGCGCCCTCAAGTTCTACGCCTCCGTGCGGCTTGACATCCGCCGCATCGAGACGATCAAGAACGGCACCGAGTCCATCGGCAGCCGGGTGCGCGTCAAGGTCGTCAAGAACAAGGTGGCCGCCCCGTTCCGGGTCGCCGAGTTCGACGTCATGTACGGCGAGGGCGTCTCTCGCGAGGGCGGCCTGCTCGACGTCGGCGTGGCCATGGACATCGTCAGCAAGACCGGCGCCTGGTTCAACTTCGGGGAGACGCGCCTGGGCAACGGTCGTGAGGCCGCCAAGGACTTCCTGCGCCAGAATCACGACATCAGCGACCGCCTGGAGGCGGAGATCCGCACCAAGGTCGCCACCGTCGCCCTGCCGGTGGAGGGCATCACCGAGGCCGAGTGACATGGCCGGCCCGCACACACACGGGGCGCGCCGGGCTTCTCTCGCCGAGCGCCGGGAGCGGCGAGCCGCCGTGGAGGACCCGGCCGTCGTGCTCGACGCGGCGGCGGCCTTCCTGGCGGTCCGGCCGCGGTCGATCGGGGAGACGCGTCGTCGCCTGCAGACCCTGGGCTACCAGGCCGCCCTCATCGACCACGTCATCGAGCGCCTGACCGCCTACGGCTACCTGGACGACGCGGCCTTCGGACGAGCGTGGCTGGAGAGCCGCGACCGGGCGCGGCCACGCGGTTCCCACGCGCTCCGCAGCGAGCTCCTCGCCAAGGGCCTCGACCGCGACCTCGTGGCCACGTTGCTCGCTGAACGCGAGGGTGAGGGTCCCGATGACCAGGGTGGGTCCGACGTCGACGTGCCGGAGGGTGGTCCCGACCTCGCCGCCGCGCGGCGGCTGTTGTCGCGCCGGCGCGCCGCGCTCGTGCGCGAGCTGGATCCCCGTCGGCGTCGCCAACGGGCCTACGCCCTGCTGGCGCGCGGCGGCTTCGACCCGGACGTCATCCGCCAGGCGTTGGCGACCGACCTCGAGCCGGACGCAGACCCCGATCCCGAGGTCGAGCCCTGATGGACCCGACGGTGGCGTGGATCGGCGGCGGCATCGTGGCCGGGCTGCTGGTGGGCTTCGTCATCGCGGCGGTGGGTCGCATCCGCGACCGGCGCCGCTAGACGCGAACGGGGCATGGCGGCGGCCTATCCTGTGGCGCGATGCGCTGGTCGATCCGCCTGCTGCGCGACGCCGACGCGGTCGACCTTGGCGACCTCTTCCTCGTCGGCGCCGTGGTGGCCGTGCTGGGCATCCGGCTCTACCTGACGCTGACCGGCTTCCCGCGCCTGGGCAGCGGCGACCTCCACATCTCGCACATGCTGTACGGCGGGTTCCTCCTGCTGGTCGCCGTCTTCCTGTACGCGACCTTTCTGGACCGGCGGGTCCGGCCGATCGCGGCGGTGGTCGGCGGGCTGGGCTTCGGCACGTTCATCGATGAGATCGGCAAGTTCATCACCGCCGACAACGACTACTTCTTCAAGCCCACCGCCGCGCTGATCTACCTGGCCCTGATCGGGGTCTACCTGCTCGTGCGGGCCACCCAGGTGCGGCGGATGCTGGCGCCGCCCGACGCCCTGGCCCAGGCGCTCGTGCTGGCCGCCAATGCTCAGGGTGGCCAGATCGACGCGGCGGCCCGGCACCGGGCCCTGGGCCTCCTGGCCATCGCCGACCAGGCCGATCCGCTGACCGGCGCGCTGCAGCGCTACCTGACCAGCGTGACCCCCGCGAACGACACGCCGCTGGCGCGCCTCATCGAACGCGTGGAGCTCCTGTACGCGAGCGTCGAGCATCAGCCGTGGTTCGAGCGGGCGCTCGGGGTGATCTTCGGGCTCTACGCGGTCGGGTCGATCATCGGGGCGGGGATCCTGCTGGTCCTGTTCGGGCAGTTCACGTCGACCGGCGATGTCGTCAGCGTGGGGCTGGTGGCATCCGCCATCGCCAGCGGGCTCCTGGTGGCACGCGGCCTCGTCCTGTTGCCGTCGTCCCGCCTGGCCACGTATCACTGGGCCGCCTGGGGCATCCTGCTGTCGCTGCTGGTGACCCAGCCGTTCCTCTTCTACCTGTCCGAGCCGTTCGGCCTCCTGGGGCTGATCGTGAACCTGCTGGCGTACGGCGGGGTTCGTTCCATGATCGCCCAGGAACGGGCCAGCGCCGCGCGGCGCGGCATCATCGGCGCCTCAGCCGACTGAGGGTCCCGGCCAGCGCTCCTCGAAGACGATCTCGCGACGCGGCCGGCGAGCCTGGCCGGGTGCGGACTTCGGTCGCCGGGCGGCTTCGGTCGGGTGGCCGAGCGACATGATCGTGCGCACGAGCCGATCCTCCGGCAGGCCCAGGAGCTCGCGCACGGCCGGCTGGAAGCCGGACCGGATCCAGGAGATGCCCGAGCCCAGGCCCAGCATCGTGGCGGCGACCAGGATGCGCTCGGCGACCCGCCCATCGTCGTAGGCATCCGAGATCGCGCGGGACGCCTCGTCCGGCAGCACGATCGCGATCGCGGCCACCGCCGTGTGGAGGCCGCGCGTCTGCGGCATGCCCACCGTCGCGAGCTGCCGAAGCGTCGGCACGTCCCGGATGACGATGAAGCGCCAGCGCTGCTCGTTGCCGCTGCTGCCGGACCAGCGCGCCGCGTCCACGACCGCGTCGATCGACTCGTCGCTCACCGGTTCGTCGATGAACTCGCGGCACTGCCGCGTCCGCACCAGCGGTCGGACGATGTCTCGCGGCGAGTCGCCTGTCGGCATCCCGGCAGCCTACCGTGTCTCGCGCGCATGGGCCGAGCCGGAAGGCCGCGGACCCGTCGGACACTGAGTCGCAGCTCTGCCGACATGAACATCAGACGTTCGTAACGACGGAGATAGGTCCGGTCATTCGCCCGTTCGAACATCAAAGGTTCGATTTCGACCGAGATGCGGGCGTTCTCGGGCTCCATGGCGGCTGTTCGCCGCCGTTAGCAACGTTTGATGTTCATCCGTGGGGGAGTGTGCCCGGCCCGCCCCTACCCAAGCGGGATGGCCCGAAAGACCAGCTGCGAGCCCAGACGGCCGTAGTGGACGCCGTCCCAGCGGTAGTAGACGTCGGTGGCGATCTTCTGGGCAGTGCAGGACTGGGCTGGCGGGGTGATGGCGTAGACGTGGGTCGGGTCCGCGGCGGCGGCGGCGGCGTCGTGATGCCCCACATGTCGGGCGTGGAGATCGCCGAACGGGTCCTGGTACGTTCACCGGGCACGGGCGTCGCCCTGCTGTCGGGGTACACGGCCGAAACGCTCGACCTGGAGGCGATCCTGGCCCGCGGCGGGGCCTTCGTGGCCAAGCCCGTGTCCAGCCGCGACCTGCTCGACGCGATCGGGAACGTCCGTGCCAGGAGTCCCGCGCCGGGCACCTGACGCCGCTCAGTCCCGTAGGATGGGCCGATGCGAAGAGGGACCCCTGACATGACCGACCCCCAACTTGACGGCCTGGAAGGCATCGTCGACGGCGACGCGGCCACGTATCTGGAGGCGCTCGGCTTCGAGGCCGTCGCGCCCGCCCTCAGCCAGAAGAGCGAGGGCCTACCCCTCGAGCTGGTCGGCCAGCACCTGCGGCTGTCGGGGACGGTCAACCTGGGCTACCACGGACGTCTCTCCGATTTCGTCAACAACCACGAGGGCCTGATCCCGTTGCTGGACGTCACCGTCCTGCGCCGCAACGGCGACCCGACGAAGGTGACCTCGCCCAGCATCTGGGTGAACCCAGATGAGGTGACGCTCATCGCCGAGATGACCGACGTCGAAGAGCGCGAGCCCGCGGGCGGCGAGTACCGCCAGCGCAAGGCTCACCAGCTCATCGTCGTGACGACGGGCCACACGCTCACGGGCTCGGTGCACCTCAACCCCGAGGCCATCCTGTCGGCCTTCATCGAGTCGCGCAGCCCCCAGTGGATCCCCATGACCGACGTGCGGACCCGGTCCCTGGCCGACCGCCGGGTGATCTCCCGCTACGGCTTCACGGTCGTCAACCGGCGCCACATCGTGGCCGCCACCGAGCTCAATCCGGCCATGCTGCGAGGGCGCGCGGTCCTCTAGTCCCGTTGCGCACCAGCACCGGCGGTGCACGCGGGTCTGGACGAGACCGTACAGGTTAGGAGTACCCTGAAGGTCCTAGGACTGGGCAGCCTTGTGCTGCCCAGTCCGCGTCACGGCTGTTGACGACACGCGCGAGGGAGTGGCATGCCCAGGATGCCGGGCTTCCTGCAGAGCAGGTCGAAGAAGGAACAGGCCGAGTGGGACCTCGTCCAGTCGCGTACGGCTGCCCGCCTGGCGGCCATGTTCCGCCAAGAGACGGGACAGGAACCGTCGGGCGATGAGGACGCCGCCCCCGTCGCGCCCCTCGACAGCGGAGATGTGACCGGCGACGCGCCGGCGCTCGAGGCCGCGCCCCGCGTGCGCCGCGATGCGAGCCGGCGGCCCCGGATCGTCGTCATGGGGGACCCGGAGACCGCGCCCGTGAAGCCGGCGCGCCGCAGGGCACGGCCGGTCGTGGCACGCGGCGCCGGGCCCAATGGCTGGACCGTGGTGGACCCGAGCGTCCGGGAGGATCCCGGCGAGCCCGTCCCGGTGATGGCCGACCCCGGCGATGACCACGCCGACGACGACATCTGGCGGCTGCCGAACGAACCCGCCACCGACCTCCTGATGGCGACCGACGCGCCGGCGGAGGTCGAGGAAGCGGACGCCGCGCCCAGCCTCGAGGTGGCCCCGCAAGTCGCAACCGAGCCGGCGTCCGAGGCGCCCAGCGTCGAGGCCGTCGCCGTCCCGAACCCCGTGGTCGCTCGGCCGGCTGCCGCGCGCACACCGGCGAAGCGCAAGAGCCGCGCGCGAAGCCGCGCCGCGGTCCCCCCGCCGCCCCCGCCGGCGCCGGTGGTCATCGCCCACTGCCCGTACTGCGCCATGCTGCTCGACCCGGCGCCCACGGTCAGCCGCCGGTGCGACCGGTGCCGGCAGCGGATCATGGTCAAGCGCGTCGACGGCCAGGCGGTCTACCTCACCGAGGCCGCCGTACAAGTGTTTGACGCGGAGCGCCGGCGCATCGCGAACGCGGGCCGCCTGACGCGGGAACGGGAGCGCTGGCTGCGACTCGCGGCGAGCGCAGGCGCGCCGGCCGGGCGCCAGGCGCAACTCGCCGCCGCTCGTCTCACGGAGGAGGTCGTGGCCGCCTCGCGGTCGCTGTACCTCACGACCGTGGATCGGGCCTTCAGGACGGCCAAACGTGACCGCGACTGGGATGGCGCCGCGGGTATCCGGCGCGACCAGGCGATGGCCCTGTACCGGCTCGCCGGCTCGCCCGTGCCGCCCCCGGCCGACATCGTGACGACGTACCAGGAGGGCGTGGCCGCCGAACTCCGCGGCGTGGCCGAGATCTCCCGGGACGCCGAGCTGGTCAGCGCCCGCTGCTGCGACGCGTGCCGCGCCGACGACGGCCGCATCTTCCGCATCACCACCGAACTGCGCACCCTGCGCCTGCCGCACGCGGAGTGCCCCAGGGGCCTGTGCCGCTGCCACTGGGACCTCGCGGCGCGCGACCGGCGGACGATCCGGCGGTACCTCCAGCGCCGTCCGGGCACAGCCGCGCGGGCCACGCCGGCGGAGGTTGCGGCGCCGGCTTCGAGCGAGCCTGCGCCGACCGCCTGACGCGGTACCCTGATGTGGCCCCCGGCGATGTGGGGGCGCGGTGCAGTGACGGTCGTGGTGGGACTCCTCGGCATGCTGGCCGCACCCCAGCCCGCGAACCGAGGTGGTGCAGATCGCGTTCCTCCGCAGGCTCCTGGGTCGAGATGACCCGGCCGAGATGGTCGAGGTCCCGCTCCCCGCTGCCCCGCCAGTGGTGGCACCGACGCCGGCCGCCCCGGTGCCCGTCACGGTGGCGTGTCCGAACTGCGGGGTCGTGCTGGACCCGCCGCCCACCAGCACCCGCCTGTGCCCGCGGTGCCGCCATCGCATCGTGGTGCGTCATTCGGAAGGGCGCGCCATCTACCTGACCGAGGCCGCGGTCGAGGTGTTCGAGGCCGAGCGCGAGCGCGAGGCGCAGGTCGAGGAGTGGACGCACCAGCGGCGGACCTGGCTCCAGCTCGCGCGGGGCGTCGAAGCACCCGCCGACCGGCGCAAGCGGCTGGAGAAAGCCCCCCTGACCGCGACGACCGTGCAGTCGGCCCGCTCGCTGTACCTCATCACCGTGGAGCACGCCGTGCGGGCCGCCCGGCGCGACAAGCGCTGGGACGATGTGGCACGGCTCCGGCAGCGCCAGGCCGCGGCGCTGTACGAGGAGGCCGGCGGAAGTCCGCCGCCCTCGGAGGAGGTGCTGGCGCTGCATCGCGAGGCGATGGCGGCCAACCTGCGCGCGCTCCAGGCCGTGACCCGGGAGGCCGAGCTTGTCGGGGCATCCTGCTGTGCCGCCTGCCGCGCCGACGACGAGCGCATGTTCAAGATCGCCGACGAGCTGCGCACGCCGCGCCTGCCGCACGCGGGCTGTCCCAGGGGGCTATGCGCCTGTGACTGGTGGCCGGTCATGCGCAAGCCGGTCACCAAGCGACGTCGCCGGCCCGCGCGGACCGCTGCGGCAGACGGCGCCGGAGGACCGTCAGGACACTGACGCTGGCGCAGTTCGGCCGACGTCGCGGCCGATCGCGCGCAAGATGCCCGTCGCACCTAGTCGCGTGAGGATCGCTCGGGCCTCCGCGCCGCTCTGGTCGCCCTCGGCCCGTGCGGCGCCCGGAGCCACCGGTCGCGCTCCGCCAGGCACAAGGCGAGATGAAGCGGCAACTCAAGCGCGCGCCATGCCGCGGTGGCCTCCTCGTATAGGCGGCCCGCACCCTTCTGGCCTGCAAGTGCCGCGAAGCCGGCGCGGAGGGTCAGCCTTGACGCGAGGACCGTGCGACCGTGCATGCGCGTGGCGCGAAGCCGCGCCATCGCCGACGCCATCTGGGCCGGCTCGGCGAGCCACAGGCTGGCACGCGCCGCAAGCACGAAGGCCGCCTGGCGCTCCGCGCCGAGGGATCGCCCACCGGCCGCCATGGCCAGCCGAACCGTGTCGTCCAGGCGGCCGTCGACGAACGCGATCCAGGCCCAGGCCATGTCGAGGGCAGCCAGGATCTGCGGCTCCGTGCCCGGGTCCCGTGGAGGAAGCCTGTCCAACACAGCTGCCGCGCCAGGGTCTCCCCGCAGGGCCAGGAGCGTGGCCTCGACGGCCGCGAAACCGATGCGGTGGGCTGGTGCCTGCGGCCGGTCGCGGGCCGCCTCGATGACGGCGAGAGCGGCGTCCCAGTCGCCGGTGTCCACGGCGACCGCGCACACGACCTCGGCGAGCTGCAGGGCCATGTCATCGACCCCCATGCGGGTGGCCAGCTCCAGACCGGCCCGGGCAGTCTCCATGGTGGCCCGCGGGTCGTCCGGGGCGATCAGCCAGGCGAGGTTGTTCCGGGCCCGCAACTCGGCCCCGAGGAGACCGAGCTGCTGAGCGTCGGCGATCGCCCCGTGCAGGTCGCTGAGACCAGCGGCATCGTGGCCGAGCCGCAGGTGCGCCGTTCCACGCGTGATCAGGGCATCGATCGCCACGGCGCGCAGGCCCGGTCGGCCGCACGCCTCCAGCGTGCGGTTCGCCCGATCGAGCGCCTGCTGGTCCGCACCGACGAGCACGTACGCCCGCGCGAGCTGACCGCTCAACTCCACGCTCGAGGGATCAGATGCCAGGTCGGCGACGCCCTCCAGCGCTCGTTCGAGATCGCCGAGCGCCGACCCATGACGCTCGGTCGCCAGCAGGAGGCTCGCCAGCTGGGCTGTGCTGCTCGCGGCATCGCCCGGTCGATCGTGCGCTTGTTGCCAGTCGATGAGTCGGCGCAGGAACGTCTCGGCCAGATCGAAGCGGGCCGCCGACCGGGCCGCCCCGGCGGCCTCCTGCCACACGGCCGCTCGGGTCGTCTCGTCGTCCACCAGCTCGAGCGCGCGAACCAGGTGTGTCAGCGCCTGCCCCGGGACCCGCAGCACCAGGGCCCTGGCTGCCGCCAGGCGCAACGCGCCGACCGCGCGGCGCGCGACGACCGGCGCTTCGGGGTCACTGGGGGCGGCTTCGTAGGCCGCCACGAGGTGTTCCGCGACGGCCTCCGCGAATTCCTCGCCGGGCAGCGTGTCGAGGTGGTCGGCGGCGGCGAGATGGAGCCTGCGGCGATCGCGGAGCGATACCGTGTCGTAGGCGATATCGCGGACGACGCCCTGGACGAAGGAGAGCTGCCCCCGGCCGGGCGAACGCGGCTCGTCGTCCAGCGTGAGGAGTTCGCGGCGTGTCAGAGCGGCAACGACGTCTCTCACCTCGGCAGGGCGCAGATGGCCGATGGCCGCCAAGGCCTCTGCGTGGAACCGGCTGCCTAACACGGATGCGGACAGCAGCGCGCTCCGCTCGCCCGGCGGCAGCGTGTCGATCCGGGCGGAGACGAGGGAGCGCAGCGTTTCCGGCACCTCGATCTGCTCCAGCGGGTCGAGCAGTTCCAGGCCCTCGCCCGCCGCGCGCGCCTGGCCGCGGTCGATCAGCATGCGCAGGACTTCCACGCCGTAGAGCGGCACGCCGCCGGCGCGCTCGACGATGCGGCGCACGACGGCCGGCGGCAGGTCTGGTCCCAGACCCAGCAACAGCTCGGTCATCTGCTCGTCGGGGAGGGGAGCGAGTTGGATGGCCGTGAAGCTGTGATGACCGGCTCCCCAGGTCGGGCGCCGGTCGAGGAGCTCCGGACGCGCGAGCGTGACGATCATGATCGGGTACGCCCGTGACCACGTCACCAGGTGGTCGATGAAGTCGAGCAGGGACGGGTCGGCCCACTGGAGGTCCTCGAAGATGAGCACGGCCGGTGCCCATTCGGAGATCCGCTCGAAGAACCGGCGCCATGCGGCGAAGAGCTCGTCGCGCTCGAACCCCACCTGCGGGCCAGGACTGAGGAGGGTCGCCAGACGCGGCTCGATCCAGCGGCGTTCGGCCTCATCAGGCACGAGCTCGACAAGCGTCCGTTCCAGCTGCCGTTGAGCGACCTCGGTCGCGGTGCCTTCACTGATCCGCGCGCGACGGCGAACCATCTCCGCGAGGGGCGCAAAGGTGATGCCGTCGCCATACGACGGCGCCCGCCCGACATGGAGTGCCAGCGCGTCGGGCCTGGCGTCCAGCTGGCGCTCGAACTCCCAGGCCAGACGGCTCTTGCCGATGCCGGCGATGCCGACGACGGAGATCAGGCGGCTGCGCCTGCCTGCCACCGTGCGCTCGAAGAGGCTTACCAATTCCGAGAGTTCGTCCTGCCGACCGACGAATGCGCCAGTGTGACCTGCCGCGCGGCCGCTGGTGCCGCCGGCCGTCGCCCGGGCGCGCCAGGTGGTGACGGGTCGGCTCTTGCCCCTGAGCGTCCTGCGACCGGCCGGCTCGAAGGTCAGTGCGTCGCCCACCACGCGCCGGGTCGTATCGTCGACGAGCACGCCGTCGGTCGGTGCCGCGGCCTCGAGGCGGGCCGCGGTGTTGACGAGGTCACCGGCCACCATCCCCTGACCTTCGACGCCCGGCGTGACCGCCGCCTCGCCTGTGCCGACCGCGGCTCGCGCCCGCAGGCGCCGGCCGGGGACCGCTCCGCGCAGGCGGCCGACCGCCGCCACCAGTTCAAGAGCGGCTAGGACCGCCCGCTCCGCATCGTCCTCGTGGGCGATCGGGGCGCCCCACACCGCCATGACCGCGTCGCCGATGAACTTCTCGAGGGTTCCCCCGTAGTGGGCGACGACGGATCGCGCCGCCTCGAAGTAGCGGGCCTGAAGGTTCCGTACGTCCTCCGGGTCGAGCGGTTCAGTGAGGGCCGTGAAATCCGCGAGGTCGACGAACAGGACCGAGACGAGACGCCGCTCGGATGGGAACCCTTGTTCGGGATCGGCGTCGGCGTGGCGCGGACCCGGCATCGGCTTGCCGCATGCGGAACAGAACCGCAGGCCGGCGGCCACATCGGCGCGGCAATGCGGGCAGGTCTCCGTGAGCCGCCCGCCACAGGACCCGCAGAAGCGGGCCGTCTCCGCATTCTGCGAACCGCAGACCGGGCACTGCATCGGCTGGGGGCCGACGGGGTACGGCGGTTATCCCTGCTTGTGGATAAGCTGCCCCGCCGCCCCGTCGCCGCTGATGACGATCGAGCGCGTGATGAGCCACGCCAGGGTGCGCTCATGGTTCATCACGAGCGTGGAGATCCTAGTCCGAGGGTCGTCGCCCGAGACGCCCTCCACCTTGCCCTCGATGCCGTCGACCTGACCGGACATGGCGCGGTGCGGCTTGTGGATGAAGTACTCCGTTTCGCGGTGACTGCTCTTGAACTGCGCGTAGGTCACGGCGACCGGGGCGTCCACGAAGGCGCGGATGGCCGGTATCGCGAGCGCCTCTGCGGTGAAGAGCGATTCGTCGTTGATCCGGACCCACGTATTGAAGCCCTCGTCGGGGCCGAAGCCGTCATCGGCGCCCGCGGGGAACTGGTCGTAGAGGTCCTCCTCGTTGAAATCGGACCTGTCGTCTGCCATCGGTCGTCCCTCCTCCATCGTGGTGATGGAACGCGATGATAGGCCGCGTCTGTCGCGTGCAGCGGTGCGATTCCAGCGGCTGGACCGACTCGCCCATTGGAGTGACGGTGTTTGACGCTGCCGGCACGGCGGACGTAGGCTTCGGGCAGCGACGTTGATGACCTCGCGTCGGGACAACGGTCGGGTCGCTCGACCTGCGAGCCCGGGACGAGGCTCCTTGAGCGGTGCGCAACAGGTGGCGTACCGGGTGCACAGGGCCGCCGGGGGTGGTCAGGTGCTGATGTGGATTCGACGTACCGCCGGCAAGGGCCGGACGGGAGGGTGCCCATGGATCCGCTGTTGGCCGCGGTCGCGGCGCTCTTCGCGCTCGCCGCGGGGCTCGGGCTCGGCTTCATCGCGCGCGGGGTGTGGGGCGGCCAGGCCGTCAAGCAGAGTCAGGAGAAGGCCGGTCGCATCGTGGCGGAGGCCCGTGCCCAGCAGAAGGAGCTGATCCTTCAGGCCAAGGACGAGCAGGTGCGCCTCCAGCGCGAGGCAGACGACGAGGCGCGGGCCAAGCGCGGCGAGCTGTCGGGTCTGGAACGTCGCCTCCTGCAGCGCGACGAGCAGCTGGACCAGCGGGCGGACATGCTCGAGCAGCGCGACCGCAAGTTGCTCGACCGGGAGCGCGAGCTGGAGCAGCACCGTGAGGAGCTGACCAAGGCCCGCCAGGAGCAGGTCGACGCCCTGGAGCGGGTCAGCCACATGACCGCCGACGAGGCCAAGGCCGTCCTGCTCGAGGAGGTCCGCGAGGAGGCGGAGCACGACGCGGTGCGCGTGGCCCGGGCCATCGAGCGGAGCGCCCGCGAGTCGGCCGAGGAGAAGGCCCGCGACGTGGTCGTGACGGCCATCCAGCGGGTCATGACCGACCACACCGCGGAGATGACCGTCAGCGTGGTGCCGCTGCCCTCGCGACGAGATGAAGGGCCGCATCATCGGCCGCGAGGGCCGCAACATCCGGGCCCTGGAGCAGGCCACCGGCATCGACCTGATCATCGACGACACGCCCGAGTCGGTCGTCATCAGCGGTTTCGACCCGGTGCGGCGCGAGGTCGCGCGCATCGCTCTGACCAAGCTTATCCAGGACGGCCGCATCCATCCCGGCCGCATCGAGGAGGTCGTGGCCAAGGCGCGCGCCGAGGTCGATGTGGTCATGCGCCAGACCGGCGAGGCCGCCGCGTACGAGGCCGGTGTGCCGGGCCTGCCGCCCGAGATCATCAAGCTCCTGGGGCGCCTCAAGTACCGCACCAGCTACGGCCAGAACGTGCTCCAGCACTGCGTCGAGACGAGCCGCCTGGCGGCCGTCATCGCGGCCGAGGTCGGGGCGGACATCCAGATCGCCAAGATGGGCGGCCTGCTGCACGACATGGGCAAGGCGGTCGATCACGAGATGGAGGGCCCCCACGCCCTGATCGGGGGCCAGATCGCCCAGCGCCACAACCTGCCCATGAAGGTCATCAACGCCATCGCCGCCCATCACCAGGAGGTCGAGTACGCCTGCGTGGAGGCACCCATCGTCCAGATCGCCGACGCCATCAGCGCCAGCCGGCCGGGCGCGCGCGGTGAATCGATGGACACCTACGTCAAGCGGCTGGAGGACCTCCAGGCCATCGCCGAGAGCTTCGAGGGCGTCGAGCGCTCCTTCGCCGTCCAGGCGGGCCGCGAGGTCCGCATCCTGGTTCGTCCGGAGCAGATCGACGATCTGGCCTCGATGCGCCTGGCGCGGGACATCGTGCACAAGATCGAGGAGTCGCTGACCTACCCCGGCCAGATCAAGGTCACCGTCATCCGCGAGACGCGCGCCGTGGAGTACGCCAAGTAGGGTTGGGTCACCGCCCTTGACCAGGGGGTCGATCGGCCCTTGACGCCGCTTGCCGTGAGGACACGATGAGGGCGCACACATGCGGGGCCGGCGGTCCGCCACCCTGAGTGTGCTGGGAGTGCACAGTGGTTCGTGTGCGTCCGCTCGGCGTCGCTGCCATCACCCTGGCCGTCGTTGCCGGGTGTGGGGCGCCGTCCGTCTCGCCGTCGGCCGCCCCTTCGACGTCGAGTCCACCGACGGCACTTGATCCGGCGAGCGTGCCGACCATGCTGATCGGATTCGCGGGAGACGCGGCCACGTTCCCGGTCCCCGGTGGTACGCCGATGAGTCTCGTGCGAGCGACGGTCAGCGACCCTGATGGCCGGAACGCTCGCTCGTGGTCGGCAGATCCGGCCAACCTCGCCAGCCTGAAAGCCCAAGCCGTGGGAACAGGCTGGACCGGCCCGGAGGTTCGCTTCTCGTTCAGCGTCGGGTCGTTCAACCTCTCCTCGCCCGGGGCAAGCTACCGGATGCTCGATATCCCGCTCAGGGCTGCGGCCGCCGACTCGCCCGGCGTCGATGTGGTACCAGAACCATGGGGTGGCACGCTCATCGTGGACAAGGCCAAGGCGAACGCGCGGGTCTGGATCGAGGTCACTGTGGCCTTCGATGACCGCCTCGACGGCCAGCCGGCCCACATCGACGCAACGTGCGGCTTCTGGCTCGTGGTCGACCCTGAGGCGCCCCCGCCGTAGCACGACGCCGCCCTCGCGTGACGGGATGGTGCCGGTGTCGCCGACGCAACGTCCGGCCCCGAAAGACGGGCCATCTGACCCTGCCGGCCGTGTCTCATCCGCAGTCATGCTGCGGTGGCATGTCGCACTCGTCCGCGCGTCCCGATCGGCACGACCCCAACTACAAGTGGGTCGCCCTCTCGAACACGACGCTCGGGGTCCTGATGGCGTCGATCGACGGCTCGATCGTCATCATCTCGCTGCCCGCCATCTTCAACGGCATCAAGCTCAACCCGCTCGACCCGGGCAGCACCAGCTACCTGCTCTGGATCATGATGGGCTACCTGCTGGTGACCGCCGTGCTGGTGGTCGCGTTCGGGCGCCTCGGCGACATGTACGGGCGGGTCCGCATGTACAACGCGGGCTTCGCCATCTTCACTGTCGGCTCGCTGGTCCTCGCGGCCACGCCGTTCGACGGCCCGGCCGGGGCCATCTGGATCATCGTCATGCGCTTCGTCCAGGCCATCGGCGGCGCCCTCCTGTTCGCCAACTCCCAGGCCATCCTGACCGACGCGTTCCCGACGGCGCAACGCGGCCTGGCCTTCGGCATCAACGGCATCTCGTTCCTGGCCGGCCAGTTCATCGGGCTCGTCGTGGGCGGCGTCCTGGCCGCCATCAACTGGCGCCTGGTCTTCTTCGTGAGCGTGCCGGTGGGCATCGTGGGCACGATCTGGGCCTATCTCCGCCTTGAGGAGCTGGGCACGGTCAGCCATGCCCGGATCGACTGGCCCGGCAACGTCACCTTCGGCGTGGGCCTGACGACCCTCCTCATCGGCATCACCTACGGCATCCAGCCGTACGGCGGCCAGACGATGGGCTGGGGCAACCCGTTCGTGCTCGCCATGATCGGCGGCGGCGGAGTGCTCCTGCTGCTCTTCGCCTGGATCGAACGCCGGGTGGCCCAGCCCCTCTTCGACCTGGACCTCTTCCGCATCCGCCCGTTCGGCGCCGGCAACCTGGCCGGCTTCCTCTCGTCGCTCGGCCGGGGTGGGCTCTCCTTCGTGCTCGTCATCTGGCTGCAGGGCATCTGGCTGCCGCTGCACGGCTACGACTACGCCGACACGCCGCTCCTGGCGGGCATCTACATGCTGCCGCTGACGGTCGGGTCCCTCGTGTTCGGGCCGCTCTCCGGCTATCTCTCGGACCGGTTCGGGGCGCGCCCCTTCGCCACCGGCGGCATGCTCGTCACGACAGCCTCGTTCCTGGGCCTGATCCTGCTGCCGGTCGACTTCCCCTACTGGGCCTTCGGCGCCCTGCTGCTGGTCAGCGGCATCGGGGCTGGTCTCTTCATGTCGCCCAACATGGCGGGCATCATGAACAGCGTGCCGGCCAACCAGCGGGGCGCGGCGGCGGGCATGCGGGCGACGTTCCAGAACTCGGGCATGGTTGTCTCGATCGGCGTCTTCTTCACGCTGATGATCGCGGGGCTCGCGGCCTCGCTGCCGGCGACCCTGGATCGCGGCCTCCTGGCGCACGGCATCCCCGCCGCGGTGGCGACCCAGGTCGCCCATCTGCCACCCGTCGCCAGCCTCTTCGCCGCGCTACTGGGTTACAACCCCATGGCCTCACTGCTGCCGGCATCGGTCCTCCAGGCCCTGCCGGCGTCGCAGGCGGCCATCCTAACCAGCAAGGAGTTCTTCCCGCAGCTGATCGCGACGTCCTTCGGCCAGGGCCTCGTCGTGGTGTTCATCGCGGGCGCGGCGATGTCCCTGGTGGCGGCGTGGGCCTCCTGGCTGCGCGGCGGGCGCTACGTCAACGACGAGTCGGGCGCGACGTTGCACGGCGCTCCGGCGGCCGCCGCCCATAGGCCCTAGGCGCCGCCACCGGGCCGGGTGGTAGTCTCGACCACCGCCCCGCAGCCCAGGAACGGAGTCCCGTCGATCGTGGTCACCATGGCGCGCGCGCCCCGCGCAGCAGATGTCATCCTCGCCGCCGACCGGCTGCCCCGGCTGCCCGAGCGGCCGGGAGCCGGCACGGTGCGCATCCTGATGATCGGCGACCTCATCGGCAAGCCGGGCCGGGAGGCCCTGGAGCGGACGCTGCCCGACCTGCGCACCGACCGGCACATCGACCTGGTAACGGCCAACGGGGAGAACCTGGCCGGCGGGATGGGCCTCACCGCGAGCACCGCGGCGGCCGTCTTCGCGATCGGCGTGGACGTCATCACGAGCGGCAACCACATCTGGGACAAGCGCGAGATCTACGCCGAGCTGGAGCGCGACGAGCGCATCCTGCGGCCGCTCAACTACGGCCTGAGCGGTGTCCCGGGCCGCGGCTGGGGCGTGTTCCATGCCCATGACGGCACCGAGGTGGCGGTCATCAACGCCCAGGGCCGGACGTTCATGCAGCCCATCGAGAGCCCCTTCGCGATGGTCGATACCCTCCTCAACGACGGGGCCGACGAGCTCCCGGCCGTCCGCCTCGTGGACTTCCACTGCGAGATCACCAGCGAGAAGACGGCCTTCGGGCTGTTCCTTGATGGGCGCGTCAGCGCCGTGGTGGGCACCCACACGCACGTACCGACCGCCGACGAGCGCATCCTCCGCCGCGGCACCGCCTACGTCAGCGACCTTGGCATGACCGGCCCCATCCACAGCGTCATCGGCTTCGAGCCCGAGACGGTGCTGCCGCGCTTCCTCAACGGCCTGCCGACGCGCTTCGAGGTGGGCAGCGGGCCCGTGGTCTTCAATGCCTGCCTCATCGACATCGACACCTCGTCGGGCGCCGCGGTCGCCATCGCCCGCATCAGCCGCATCGTCGACGTGTGACGCCTCGCCGCAACCGCTACGACTTCCACTGCCACTCGGCGGCGTCCGATGGCCGCGACCCGCCGCTGGCCGTCTACGCGGCGATGCGCGACTGGGGCCTGAAGGTCGCCGCGCTCAGCGACCACGACACCCTCGACGGCTACGTCGCCGTGCGTGCGGCCGGGCTGGGCGGTGCGGACGGGCCGGTCGGGTCCGGGCCGCGCCTCGTGCCCGCCCTCGAGTTCAACGCGGTGGCGATGCCCGGCCAGGGCGACGGCGGCCCGCTCGGGGAGCGCCACTTCCTGGGCTACGGCATCGATCCGGCCGACCCGGGCCTGACGGCCGCCCTGACGCGCCAGCGGCAGTTCCGCCGCGAGCGCATCGAGGCCACGGTGGATCGGCTGCGGGCGCTCGGGCTGCCGGTCGACGAGCAGCTGCGGCAGACCCTGGGGCCGGACGTGAGCTCCGCCGGCCGGCCGCACGTCGCGCGGGCCCTGGTGGCGGCCGGGCACGCCACGAGCGTCGAGGATGCCTTCGAGCGGTTCCTCAGCCGGGGTCGCCCGGCCTACGTGCCGCGCCAGGGCCTGGGCAACCGGGAGGCCATCGAGGCCATCATCTCGGCAGGCGGCCTGGCGATCCTGGCCCATTCCGCCGACGTGGTGGAGGCGCCGCAGATGCTCGACCGGCTGCAGGCGTGGGGCCTGGGTGGGCTGGAGGTCTACTACGCCGGCTACAACCGGGTGTTCACGCCGCGGCGCATCGGCGAGCTGGCGCGCGTCGCCGCCGAGCGTGGACTCGTGGCCACCGGGGGCAGCGACTACCATGGCGACACGATGACGCTGCAGGAGGCCGAGGCTCGCACCTGGGTGCCGCGGGCCGCCGCGGAGGGCCTGCTGGAGGCCATCGGCTGGACGGGGCCGGCTTGAGCGGGCGCGCCCTGCCCGTGCTCGACATGTTGCCGGCGGCCGGTGCCGGCGCCCGTCGGGCGGTGCCTCAAACGGCGCTCGCGGAGTTCGTCACCGACGCGGTCACCCAACCGGCGTTCCACGTCTGGACGCTGGGCTGCCAGATGAACCGCTCCGACTCCGAGGAGATGGCCGGCGCCCTGCTGGCGGCCGGCTGTGCCGAGGCGCCGGCGCTCGAGGCAGCCGACCTGGTCGTCATCAACAGCTGTGCCATCCGCGAGGCCGCCGAGCAGAAGGTCATCGGGCGGATGGGCGCCCTGACTCGCCTGCGCGAGGCGAAGCCCGGCCTGCGGGTCGTGCTCACCGGCTGTGCCGTGCGGGCCGACAATCAGGCCGTCCTGCGGCGGCGCTACCCGGCGGTCGACCTGTTCCTGCGGCCGGACGAGGAACCCGAGCTGGTGGCCCGCCTGGGCCTGGCCAGCGCCACGTCCCCGGGTGTGCTCGGCGGGGACGTCGGCCTGGCCCGGGTCGGCCGCTCCGTGGCGGCGACGGCCGACCGCCTGCCGGCCACCCGGGCCGCCGCGGTGGGGGAGGGGCGCGTCGCCCGTGGCAGCGGCACCCAGGCCTGGCTGCCGATCATCTACGGCTGCGACAAGACGTGCACCTACTGCATCGTGCCCTTCAGCCGCGGCCCGGAGCGCAGCCGCCCGTTCGATGACGTGGTCGATGAGGCGCGCCGCCTTGGCGCGCTGGGCTACCGGGAGGTCACCCTCCTTGGCCAGAACGTCAACTCCTATGGCCACGACCTCCCGCCGGACATGCGGTTCGCCGCCCTGCGGGGGGAGCGGCGGCTGGGGCGTCGACTGGACCTGGAGGGCCGGCCGGACATCGCCGCACTCCTGCGGGCGATCGATGGCCTGCGGACCGCCGACGGGCGCCCCGCCATCCCCCGCCTGCGCTTCATCACCTCGCACCCGTGGGACCTCACCGGCCGCCTGGTAGCGGCCATGGCCGAGTGCCCGTCCGTCTGCGAGCACCTTCACCTGCCCGTGCAGTCGGGCTCGGATGCCGTGCTGCGGCGCATGGGCCGCCAGTACACCGTGGCGAGCTACCTGGAGCTCGTGGCGCGCCTGCGCGGGGCCATCCCCGGCATCAGCCTGACGACGGACGTGATCGTCGGCTTCTGCGGCGAGACCGAGACGCAGTTCGAGGCGACGCTGGACCTCCTGCGCACCGTCGGCTACGACCAGGTCTACGCCGCCACCTTCTCGCCCCGACCCGGCACGCCGGCCGCACGACTGCCCGATGACGTGCCGCCGGCCGTGAAGCACCGCCGCCTGACCGCGCTGCTGGACCTCCAGGAGGCGCTGGGGCTGGCCCGCCAGCGGGCCTGGCTGGGCCGGTCGACCGAGATCCTCGTGGAGGCGGTCCGACCCGCCCGATCGCACACCCACGATGATGGGTCCGCGGGAACGGGGGAGGGGACCACCTGGCTCAGCGGTCGCAACCGCGAGAACCGCCTGGTGCACCTCGCCGGTTCGCCGGATCTCGTGGGCAGCTTCGTGACCGTGACCGTCGAGCACGCCGGGCCGTACGCGCTGCGCGGTCGTCTTGCCTGAGGCGTTCCCCCCGCTCCTCGTCATCGCCGGCGCGACCGCGACGGGCAAGACGCAGCTCTCGTTGGCCCTGGCCGACGCCCTCGGCGACGTGGAGATCATCAGCGCCGACTCACGGCAGGTCTTCCGGGGCATGGATATCGGCACGGCCAAGGTCGCGGCCGCGGATCGTGCACGCATCCCTCACTTCGGCCTGGACCTGGTCGACCCTGACGCGGGCTTCACGGCGGCCGACTTCCAGCGCCACGCCTATGCCGTGCTGCCGGGCATCGCCGCGCGTGACCGGATGGGCATCCTCGTCGGCGGCACCGGGCTCTACCTGCGGGCCGTCGCGCGCGGCGTGCCGTTCGATGAGGCGTCGGTCGATGCGCGCCTTCGGGCGGCCCTCGAGGCACGCCTGGAGGTGGAAGGCCTGACGGCCCTGGCGGAGGAGCTGCGGCGGGTCGCGCCGACCATCGCGGCCCACACGGACCTGGCCAACCCCCGCCGCGTGGTGCGGGCCCTCGAGCGCGCTCGCCTCGTGGGCGACACGCTCCCGGAGCCGCCGCGGGGCTACCCCGGCCCGATGACGTGGCTGGGGCTGCACGTGGGCGTGGAGATCGGCCGGCAGCGCATCCTGGATCGCGCCGTGGGCCAGTTCGCATCCGGCCTGGTGCAGGAGGCCGTGGCCCTGCGGGAGCGGTTCGGCACCCCGCCACGCGCCTTCAGTGCCTTCGGCTACTTCGAGGCGCTCGACCTGGCGGACGGCCGCCTCGACCACGAGGCCGCCCTTGCCGGGACGGTGGGGAGGACCCTGGCTTACGCGAGGCGCCAGCGGACGTGGTTCCGCGGCGAGCGGGGCATCGGCTGGCTGCCGGCGGGGGAGGACCCGCTGCCGACGGCCCTGAGCGTCGCCCGGCGCCTGCGCGACGGCGTCGCGTATCCTGTGGCGCGCCCATGAGTGCCCGCCTGATCGACCTCGCCGTGCCCGTCGAACGGGCCTTCCTGGTGGCGGTCGACACCGGCGCAGACGATGGCTGGACGGCCGAGGAGTCGCTCCAGGAGCTGGCTGCCCTGGCCGCCACCGCCGGCGCCGAGGTGGTCGGTGCGGAATGGCAGAACCGGCGCCATGTCGACCCCAACTGGTACCTGGGCAAGGGCCGGGCGGAGGAGTTGGTCTCGGCCAAGGGCGAGACGGGCTTCGGCCTCCTCGTGGCCGACGATGAGCTGTCGCCCAATCAGCAGCGCGCCCTGGAGGAGCTGCTCAAGGTCAAGGTCCTCGACCGCAGCGGCCTCATCCTCGACATCTTCGCCCAGCACGCCCAGACCCACGAAGGCCGCCTCCAGGTGGAGCTGGCCCAGCTCGAATACCAACTACCGCGCCTGACGCGCCTCTGGACGCACCTCTCGCGGACCGGCGGTGGCATCGGCACCCGCGGGCCCGGCGAGACGCAGCTGGAGACCGACCGCCGGGTCATCCGCGAGAAGATCAAGAAACTGCGCCAGCGCCTGGAGACGGTGCGTCGCACGCGCGACACGACGGCGCGCTCACGCGAGCGGCGCCTCGTGCCGAGCGTGGCCATCGTGGGCTACACCAACGCGGGCAAGTCGACGATGCTCAATGCGCTGGCCGGCAGCGCGGCAGCCCACGTCGAGGACAAGCTGTTCGCGACGCTGGACCCCACGAGTCGCTCCGTGCGCCTCGGCGACGGCCAGAGCGCGATCGCGACGGACACCGTCGGCTTCATCCACAAGTTGCCCCACCAGCTCGTCGACGCGTTCCGCGCCACCCTTGACGAGGTCCGCCGTGCGGACGTGCTCCTGGAGGTGGTCGACGCGGCCGACAGCCACCTGCGCGAGCACCGTACGACCGTGCAGGCGGTCCTTGAGGAGCTTGGTGCCGGCGCAAAGCCGCGGGTGGTGGCCTACAACAAGGCCGATCTGGCGGCCGCCCACGCGGTCGACGGGGACCAGCCGTCGCCGATCGTCGGCGAGGCCGTGTTCGTGTCGGCCCTCACGGGCTTCGGCCTGGAAGCGTTACGCGGCCGCCTCAGCGACGTGCTGGCGTCGCTCTGGGAAGCCGTCGACGTGGTCGTGCCGTACGCCGCCGGGGAACTGCTGGCGCGGGTCCGGGAGCGCGGGACGGTGGACATCGCCTACCGCGCCAGGGACGTGCGCGTCCACGGCCGCGTCACGCCCTCACTGGCGGCCGCCCTGCGGCTGGCCGGGGAGCAGTGGCGCGCCGCGGCAGCGGACCGCGGCGCGGAGCCGACCTAGCCGGCGCCGGCCGCCCGTGCCGGCCTGTTGCGCCCGCCGGGGCGTGACCCTTCTCGGGCGGTCCCGGCGTTTGCGTCCAGCGATCACAGCGACGGAGGAAGCGCGTCCCACGCGTCGTTCGTGCCGCCGGATGCAACGGACGACGGAGGACGGTGCCTTTTGGACACTCTCAGCCGAGCTGCTCCGTCGCTGTTGCCGCTACGCGCAAGATCGGCGCCTGCTCGCGGCCGGTCGGCCGAACCGCACGGTCACGGGGTGGCGGTGTGCCAGGTGCCGTCCACGCCGTCACCGGTCGTCTGGCCGGGCGCCGTGTCGCCGGAGTACTCGTAGAGGGGTCGGCCCTTGTACGTCACCTGGGTGTGGCCGTCCTCGCCGGTGATCGTCGTGACGGCGCCGCCGACACCGCTCCCGGCCGTGGCCTTGGCGCCGCTGCCGACGATGAAGGCCGGCCACGTCACGTCGCAGCCACCGCTGGACGTGCAGGCGCTGGTCGTGGTGCCCACGGGATCCTCGTCGAACACGTAGACGGTCCGGCCGTCCGGGGCGATGAGGAACATGCCGGTCGGATCCAGGTTGACGACGGCGTCGCCGGCGGGCGCTCCCGCCTGGGTCGGGGAGGCAGCGGGCGGCGCCGTGGTCGTGCTGGTGCCGTTCGCGGAGCAGGCGGCCAGCAGGATGACGCTCGCGGCGGTGAGCGCTCCGGCGCGCAGTGGCAGCTGGGCGGGCAGGTGGAACATGGTGGTCCTCCGAGGTGGTCCGCGCTCCGTGGAGACGCGTTGCTACCCTCGGATACGCGCCGGGGCCGCGAGCCGGTTTCGCGGCGGGGGAGGGGTGCGCGCGAGCTCGCGGCGACGCCGGGCGGGCGTCAGCGCGGGGCGATGATCACGTAGTCGTTGCTCCACCGCACGGGGAACACTTCGATGTAGTACGTGGCGAAGCTGGCCAGCTGACTCGGCGTGAAGCGCGTCCCGGGGCGCGGGTCGTACGTGCCGCTCTGGAGCGGGTAGAGCGGGCCCATCACCGTCACGGTGGTGATGTTGAACGGGCTGCGGAGCGGGTCGGCGGTGGCGGCGAAGCCGGTCATGACCCAGGCATGGTGAGCGTGGTCGACGAGCAGGCCCACCGGCAGGTTCGTTTCCCGCAGCGCCACGGCGGCCGCGCGCAGGGCGTCGTTGAAGGTGGCGAAGCTCTCGTCCTGGTAGGGGTGGCTGCCGAACGTGTTGAGCAGGGCGATCCAGCTGGCCGGATCCAGCCCCGGCGCGGCGTACGCGTAGGCGTTGTGGGCGCGTCCCCACTTGTACCAGGAGGAGATCTGGCTCGTGCTGTGGCTGGACGTGCCGTTGGCGAGGTTCAGCATGATCTGCACCGCGGTCGGCACGCACGTGTAGTAGTTGGGCTGGGTCGTGAAGGCCGACGCGCGGTAGAGCTCCACCGCCCCCGACCAGGTCGTCGGGCTGTGCGGGAAGGGCATCGGCAGGCCGGTGGCCGAACTGGAGGCCGCCGCAGGTGCCGTCGCGATGATCGAGGCGAGGGTGAAGACGAGACCCGCGAGCAGGCCGGAGCGCCCGAGCCGACGTGCCAGTCGGGAGTGCGGGGGCTTGGAGGCGGCAGGATGCGCTGTGACGCCGGAGTCGAAGGCGCCGACGGCGGGCTTGTGGCTGTCCATCGGTCGGGAGAGCATGGCCCCCGGGTTGCGCGCGCGCCATGGTCAATTGGTCCCGCAGCGGCCCGGCGCCATCGTCCCGCATCGAACGACCGGATCCCACTTCCGATAATGGAAGTTATGTAACATCCAGCTAGCAGCGTGACGGTCCTTCCTTCACTACCCTCCCGCGACTGCGCTGGCTAGCTAGCAAACGCCGTCTTCCAATCGTCTGCAACAACTTGACCGCCTCGGGCGTTCTACAGGGTGGAAGGGGGCTACTTGGAAGCCGAGGTCGCGCGCCTGGAGCAGGGGCCTGCACTGGCGACGGTCGCCTCGGAGCACCGCGCGTGGTTGGTGCGTCGGCTGGCGCTCGTCGTCGGTGACGCGACCGAGGCCGAGGACCTGGCACAGCAGGCGCTCCTGCGCGCCGCGGAGCGCTGGCCGCTTCCGCCGGGCTCCGACGTGCGGGCGTGGCTCGCCGTCGTGGGGATTCGCCTCGCGATCGACGAGCGCCGCCGCCGCCGGCGGTGGGGCTTCCTGCCGATGCGCGAGACGGACCAGGAGTGGGCGATGACGACCGACCCGGATCTGTGGCGGGCGATGGCGGACCTCGACCGGCAGACGCGGGCCGCCCTCATGTTGACGGTGCTCGACGGCTACACGCAGGACGAGGTGGCGGACATGATGTCCGTCCCCCGTGGCACCGTTGCGAGCTGGCTGTCGAGGGGGAAGGCGCGCCTGCGCGGCGTCCTCGAGAGGAATGGCACGTGATGGACGAGCTCGATAGCCGCCTCCGCATGAGGCTCGCCGCCCTGGTGGACGCCGTCCCGGTCTCGGCCGCGCCTGAAGGTATGACTCGGCTGTCGTGGCCGACGACCCGCCCGCGTCCGTCTGGCTTCTCGGCGCTCGCGATCGCGGCCGGCGTGGTGCTGATCGTGATCCTCGTGGTCGCCATGGCTGGCCGCGGAGCGTCGCTCCCAGGGGCCTCTTCGGTGCCGCCGCCCTCCTCGTCCCCAGCACCTACCGCAACCCCCACGCCGGTGCCATCGGCCGTGGCAACTCGGCCGCCGGCGGACCTCGCATTGCCCTACCCGGATGGCTGCGCTGCCTACGGCCTCTCGCCGCGGCGGTGTGCCTACATCGTCGACTGGGCACTGACGCAGGCCGGCGTCACCGCCGACGCGGCGACCGTCCAGCTCCTCGGCGACCCGGCGTGCGTGGGGAAGGACCCCGGCTGCATGGCCGCGGTTCGGACGACCACCTTCATCGTCCGCGTCCGCGTGACTCCGACGGGCGGGGCCTTGAGCGACCACCCGGTGTTCTGCGGTCTGGGCGGCGAGACCTCGATGCTGTGCACGGACACGCCGCTCATCAATCTCGGCTCGCCGATGTCGGGCTACCACGACGTGCCGTGTGGTGCCGAACCCGGCCCAGGCAAGTGCGCGAGCCCGGTACCAACGATCGCCCCGTCGGCGGCAGCGAACGCTGTCCCGCTACGCGTGTCGAGCGTGACCATCACGATCGACCATACGGGTGCCTACGCCATTGACATCGGTGACGCCGTGCTACCCAACGGCATCCTCACCGAGGCCGCGGCGACCCTCGTGAACGACCGGCGCGCCGATGTCCTGATTCCGCAGGGGATCCAGCTCGACGTGGTCGGCGAGGATGGGCAGCCACTCGTCAATGCCTACGACCAGGGATGGCGACTGGGCACCGAGCAAGTCCACGTCCGCCTCGTGTTCACCGTCGAGTCATTTGAGCCCGGGGCGACCCTCGAGATTACGGACGTGCTGGTGCGCTGAGGCTCGACACCCGCCTATGCCGAGCGAAGCAATCCGGCGCCGTTCCCTGCACCGCCAGTCGTTCGGTCGGGCACATAAGGCTCGACCGTCGCGTCGTCCTCGTACGTATCGAGCCCATCGACTTGGCCCAGCATCTCGGCCAAATCCATCGGGTCCAGGCGTTTGAACAGCTCGTGGACCTTTGGATCGAACCCGCGGTCGTTCGGATCCATACCTCCTGACCCTGCGGGTCAGCACGCTCCCGTATCGTGCACATGCCCGTCGTACTTGACTCGCCACTCGGCCACGGCCTCTGCTTGTCCCCTCCCCTGAGCGCGACGCGGTTACTCGCCCTCCGACCCTAACTCATAGACGACCTGGTCGATCAACCGTCCGTGGATCGTGGCGCTCTTGCGGAGCACGGCGGTCTCCAGGAAGCCGCTCCGCTCCGCGACTCGCCGCGATCGCTCGTTCTCCGGCTCGGTGGTGAGCCGGAGGTTGGTCACCCCAAGATCGCGTGCCGCCCAGCCCGAGAGCAGTTGCACCGCCCGGGTGGCGAGGCCCCGGCCTCGGGCGCTCGGTAGCAGCCAGTAGCCGACCGACCCGGTCGTGTGGTCGGCCTCGCGCACGTTGAGCCACACGAGGCCGACGCACTCCCCGTCGTGCTCGCAGATCGACAGCGTGGGCGACCCGCTCGCCCACCGCTGCCGGTTCAGGGCAAGGACCTCGACCGCCGAGCGCTCCGGCGGCCCGATCCACCGGACGACGTCGGGATCATGGATGCCGGCGTCGATGGCGGCGAGGTCGCAGGGCTCCGGGGCCCGCAGGATGACGCTGCCATCGGTGAGCGGCGGATCCGGCGCGCGGGGTGGGGTCATCGGAAAAGGAGACTACTCTCGCCGTTCGGACGGGAGCGCGTCCCGGCCGAAGCCGGTAGGGTCTTCCTCGAAAGGACGGGTGCGCATGACCGACACGGAGGCCACCAAGAAACGAGGCAGCAGGGCCAAGGCGTCCGGTGACGTGTTCAGCGACGAAGAGCTGGCCGCGATGCAGGAGACGATCCGGGAGCGCAAGAGGGCGGCGAAACTCAGCCCGGAGGAGGCGCGCATCCAGGGCGAGGCCGACGTGCAGGCCAAGATCGCCGAGATGGCCGACGACGATCGGGCGATCGCGGCGCGCATCCACGAGCATCGTCCTCGAGACCGCCCCGGCGCTCGTGCCCCGGACGTTCTACGGGATGCCGGCGTACGCGAGGGACGGCAAGGTGGTCTGCTTCTTCCAGGCCAAGTCCAAGTTCAAGGTGCGCTACTCGACCCTTGGCTTCCAGCCCGACGCGCGGCTCGATGAGGGCACCATGTGGCCGACCGCCTACGCCGCTGATCGGGCTGACGCCGGCCAACGAGAAACGGATCGTCGAGCTGGTCAGGAAGGCCGCCGGCTGAGCCGCTACGCCATCAGATGCGGCAGATGCTCCGGGTAGTGCTTGCTCGAGTCCCAGGCGACGGCGATCGCGAGCGTGTCCTCCCCTAGCCACGGGAAGCGATCGGCCGTGAACAGGTCCTCCTCCGACGCGGCCTCCACCGCCGCGACGAGCCGTTCAAAGGCCGCCGCCTCGTACGCGCGCACCGCAGCCGCGTCTCGACCGCGGAACTCCTCGAGGATCGACCTGTTCTGGGCGTCGATGTCGAAATCGGGAGCTCGCGGGTAGGGCTCCTCTCCCGCCAGCAGGGCCGTGATCACGCGCACCGAGTGGTCGCTCCACCAGCCGACGTGCGCGACGGCGTCCTTGCGGGTCCAGCCGTCCATGTCCGGGATCGGTTCGGCCCATGCCTCGTCGGGCACGGTGCGCGACCGCGGCGGCGATCGGCTCGTGGGTCGCGTGGATCTCGGCGAGGAAGGTCCGCTTGTCCATCTAACCCTTGACGGCGAGCAGGTCGACCAGGCGGATGTCGGGATCCTTGGCCAGCAACTGCGGGCCCGCGCTGGCCAGGGCGGCCGGGATCTGGCCGGCCAGGTGCGCCTGGCGCGCCGCCTCGTCTTCGAACGCGTCGAAGATCCCGAAGGTGTTGTCGTTGACCTTGAAGCCGTACCAGACGCGGGTGCCCGGCTCCTGTTCGACGATCGCCCGACCGCCCTTCACGAAGGCCTCGACCTCCGCCTCCTTACCCGGCTTCGCCTCTACCATGGCCACGATCCCGAGGGTGAGCGCCATGTCGTTCTCCTTGCTGCCCGCTGCCGTGCCTGGACCCTGACGATACCGCGGACGTCCGGTCCGGCCGTTACGCGCGTTGTCCGTACCAGTCGAGCACCCGCAGCGCCCGGAGGGTGTTCCAGCGGCTCGGCTGCCCCTCCCCCACTTCCATGTGGAAGGGCGCCTCGCCCGCGTAGACATGCCGCAGCGGCCAGCGACCGTCGGGATCCCGGTTGGCCTCGACGACGCCGATCGCCTCGGCCATCCGCTCATCCGGCTTCACGCCGGCAGCCCGCAGGTAGTCCAGGCCCCGCAGCACGTCGTAGTGCCACCAGGTCGGGAACGAGAACGTCAGCCAGGCGGGGTCGATCACCTCGCCGGTCGACTTCCGGCGGAACAGCCCCCGCTCGAGCATGTAGGTCTCGCCACGCTGCCGTGCCGCGGCCACGACCGCGGAGCCGCCGACCGCCCGCTCGTGCTCAAGAAGGCCCTCCAGGACGTTGATGGTCGTCCCGAACGAGGAGACCGTGGCGCCGTTCTCCACCTCGCAGTTCCAGCCGCCATCCGGAAGCTGCTCGCCGAGCAGCCGTTCGACGAGCGGCGTCATGTCCACGCCGAAGTACGAGCCGGTGGCCACGACGTTGCCGTTGATGCAGGGCTCGACCTCACCCTCGAAGAAGCCGTTGTGGGCCCACGGGTTCTCCCAGGGCGATCCGTCGCCCCAGGTGACGTGCTCGCGAACGAGGTCGATCGCCCGCCGGGCCTGAGGGCTGGTGGGATCGAGGCCCAGCCGCCGCAGCAGCTCCAGGGCATGGAAGGTGTCGGTGTAGTCGCGCGACCACGCCTGGCCGTCCCACAGGCCGTCCGGCGCCTCAAGGGCCAGTAGGCGTGCGCCCCATCCTTCGGTGGCGATTCGGGCACGCTCGGCGGTGATGGCCGCCTCGGGCTCGTGCGTCAGGTCGCGCATCACCTGCCAGCGGACCGAGGGATCCGCGTCCAGCAACCAGTCGACGACGGCGCTCATGCCCCGGCCGGGACCTCGAACTGGTCGTGACGGGCCATGAACTCGGCACGTTCGGCGTCCGTGTAGGTCCGGCCGGACGCGATGCGTTCCGCGAGTTCGCGGAAGTAGGCCTCGCGCGGCGGCGCTGGCGCGAACAGGATGAGCATCGAGACGGGGGCGCCGCTGTCGTTGCGGAAGGCATGGATGCCGCGCGGTGGCACGTACAGGTAATCCCCTGCCCTGCCCTCGCGCCAGCCGGTCCCGTCGAACAGCGAGATGCGGCCATCGAGCACGTAGAACGCCTCGGAGAAGGTGCGATGGAAATGGGGGCTGGCTCCGCCGGATCCCGCCGTCATGTCCCAGCGGAACAGGCCGTAGTGCCCATCGGTCGCCGATCCCGTGGCGACGAGGCCGGCCAGCGTGCTGCCGACCTGGATCGTCGGGATGTCGGCGGCGGCCAGGAGCCGGGCGGCGGTGGTCGGCCCGTCGGTCGGCAACGTCATGCGTAAAGCCTATAGGAGGGGCTTGACAGCTTGGTGATACAACCGTATGGTTGTACTAATGATCTCGACATCGAGCGCCGACAGCATCTTCGCCGCCCTGGCCGATGCCACACGGCGTGACATCGTCCTGCGAGCGCTCACCGGCGGCGAGGGCGTGGCCGAGCTCGCGGGGCACTACCCGATGAGCTTCGCCGCCGTCCAGAAGCACGTCGCGATCCTGGAACGCGCCGGCCTGGTCACCAAGGAACGCGAGGGACGCCGCAAGCTCGTGCGTACGAATGTCGAGGGGCTCCGTCTCGCCCGGAACCTGCTGGACGAGTACGAGGCCCTGTGGCGCGGCCGTATCGAGCGCATGACGGACATCATCACCAGCATCGAGGAGACCCATCCATGACCGTCACCGCCGTCCACAAGGATCCTGCGGCCATGACCTTGACCGTCACGGCCGAGTTCGAGGCCACGCCGGAGCGCGTGTGGCAGCTGTGGGCCGATCCGCGCCAGCTCGAGCGCTGGTGGGGCCCGCCGACCTACCCCGCCACGTTCACGGCCCACGACCTCGCGCCCGGCAGTCGCGTCCAGTACCACATGACCGGACCGACCGGCGACCAGCCCCATGCCTACTGGGACATCGTCGAGGCCGACCCGCCGCGTCGGCTCGTCTACCTCGATGGGTTCGCGCACGCGGACGGCACACCCGACGACGACTTCCCGCGCAACGAGGGCCACGTGATGATCGAGGCCCTCGGGGCGGGCCGGAGCCGCATGTCCATCCAGAGTCACTTCGCCAGCACCGCCGCCATGGAGCGGTACCTGGCCATGGGTATGGAAGAAGGCCTCACGCAGGCCGTCGGCCAGATCGACGCGATCCTGGCCGGGGAAGGAGTCGCACGATGACCACGATGACCGAGTCCACCACCCACACCCTGGACGTCCCCGGCGCCGTCCTCACGTACGACATCCGTGAGGCCGAGCCCGCCACCACCGCACCGGTCCTGTTCCTGATCGGCTCGCCGATGGGCGCCAGCGGCTTCGGCACCCTGGCCAGCCACTTTCCCGACCGCACCGTGGTGACCTATGACCCGCGGGGCGTGGAGCGCAGCACGAAGGCCGATCCTGCCAGCCCCTCCACGCCTGACGAGCACGCCGACGACCTCCATCGCCTCATCGCCGAGATCGGTACCGGCCCGATCGACCTGTTCGCCAGCAGCGGCGGCGCGGTCAACGCCCTCGCCCTCGTGGCCACACACGCAGAGCAGGTGAGGACGCTCGTGGCCCACGAGCCGCCGCTGGCCTCGATCCTGCCCGACCGCGAGGGCGCGATGGCGGCCACCGAGGCGATCTCGGACACCTACCAGCGTCGCGGGTTCGGTCCTGGCATGGCCCAGTTCATCGTCGCCGTGGGATACCGCGGGCTCATGGACGAGGCATACCTGAGCCAGCCGGCGCCCGATCCGGCGATGTTCCACCTCCCGGCCGAGGACGACGGCTCGCGCTCCGATCCCCTCCTGGGTCAGAACATCATCAGCTGCACGCACTTCGAGCCGGACTTCGACGCGTTGCGGTCAGCCTCCACCCGGATCGTGTTCGGGGCGGGCGCGGAGTCGGAGGGCCAGATGGCGTGCCGCGGCGCCTTCGCCGCGGCCGAGCGTCTGGGCACGAGCCCGGTCCGCTTCCCGAGTGGCCACGGCGGGTTCATGGGCAACGAGTACGGCCAGCCCGGCGACCCGGCCGGCTTCGCCGCAAAGCTCCGCGAGGTGCTCGCCGAGGCCTAGGCGCGCTACGCTGCGGCCATGACCGACGCGCTGTAACCGATCGCCACGGTCCCGGGTAGCATCCATCGATGACACGCCGCGGCCTCGTCCTGTTTGCCCTGATGTCGGTGATCTGGGGCATCCCCTACCTCTTCATCCGCATCGCCGTCGCCGAGATCCAGCCGGCCGTGCTCGTCCTGGTGCGGACCGCGCTGGGCGCGGCGATCCTGCTGCCGATCGCCGTCACCCGCTTCGATATCCGTCCGGTGTTGGCGCGGTGGCGGTGGGTGGTGGCCTTCGCCCTGGTCGAGATCGCCATCCCGTGGGTCATGCTCGGGACGGCCGAGCAGCACCTCTCGAGCTCACTGTCGGGCCTGCTGGTCGCCGGCGTGCCGCTCGTGGGGGCCGTCATCGCCATCGTCAGTGGTGGTGCCGACCGCTTCGGTCGGACGGCCGTCGTTGGTCTGCTGATCGGGCTGGTGGGCGTGCTGGCGATCGTCGGCGCCGACTTCCAGACGTCCGATTCGACCGCCCTGCTGGAGATGGGCGTCGTCGTGGTGGGCTACGCCCTCGGGCCAGCGATCCTCGCCCGCCGCCTCGCCGGGGTGCCGTCGGTCGGGATCATGGCCTTGTCCCTGGCCCTCAGCGCCCTGATCTACGTTCCGATCGCCGCCGCCCAATGGCCCGCCGCCCCACCCTCCGTGAAGGTCATCGCCGTCATCATCGTTCTGGGCGTGGTCTGCACGGCGCTCGCCTTCATCCTCTTCGCGGCCCTCATCGCCGAGGTCGGCCCGGTGCGGGCGACCGTGATCACGTACGTCAACCCTGCCGTGGCCGCGATCCTTGGCGTGGTCGTGCTCAGCGAGAGTTTCAGCCCGGCCATGGCGGTCGGCTTCGCCCTCGTCATCCTGGGCTCGACGCTGGCGACGCGGCCGGCGCGGGTGGCCGCCGTCCCGAACGCCCAACCGGCGCCGTCCGAGGTCACCCTCCGCCCGGCGCCCGACTGAGGCGCTCGTCCGTCAGCTCGTCCGCCACGCCGCCGTAGAAGCGATCGAGCACCCGCCTGAAGACCGCCTCGTCCGGCGCGGCGCGGTGGAATAGCGTCATGGACGAGCGAAGCTTCATCGCGTCGATGGATCCCAGGATCTCCTCCGCGGCTCTTGTCGCCGTGTGGTCAGGACCAGGCCGGCGCACTCGCGCAGGCGGGTGCCAAGGATCGGGTGGGCCAGGTAGGCCCGTGCCTCGGCGAGCGAGGTGATGGCGTAGCGCTCCGCCATCCAGCTGTGTCCGAGGCCGGCGATCTGCGGGAAGATGAACCACATCCAGTGGCTGGTCTTGCGACCTCGGCGCAACTCCTCCACGACGTCGTCGTAGACCGGCCCCTGGGCCTGGACGAACCGCTCAAGGTCGAATGCCGCGTTCATGCGAGCCGCATCTCGTAGCACAGGCTCAGCGGATCGACGAAGTACGGACCGAACGGCGGGATGCGCGTGAAGCCCAGCCGCTCGTACAGGGCGATCGCCTCACGCTGGTAGATGCCGGTCTCGAGACGCAGCAGGGTCAGCCCGTGCGTACGCGCGTGCTCGGCCAGGTGCTCCAGGATCAGCCGGCCGAACCCCGAGCCGCGGAACTCGGGGCGGACGTACATGCGCTTGATCTCCCCGTACCTGTCGTCCCCATCATCGATGAAGAGGATGCCGCCGCACCCGGCGGCGAGGCCGTCGGACCGCAGCACGAAGAAGTGCACCCCCTCCCCCACCAGGCGCTCGATGCTGAAACCATGCCGGCTGGCAGCCGGGTAGAGCTCCGCCAGGTGCGTCTCCAGCTCCGTGACGAGACTCACGGCGTCGGGTGAGTCGGGGGGTTCTCGGGCGATCGTGGCGGGCATGGCGCCCGCCATTGTGCGGGCTGCCCGTGCCGGTCGTTACCATCGCGTGTGACGACCATGAGGAGCAGCCCATGACCCTGCGCGAGATCCAGCGGCCGATCAAGGCGCGCTACGTCTCCAAACCCGATGCCGCGAAGGTCACCCTGCGGGCCACCGGCCAGACAGCCGACGGGGCCATGAGCTGCTCCGTCGACATCGGGCGGGCGCTCTATGCCGCCGGCGCCCATCCAGGCGTGGGCGGATCGGGCATGGCGGCCTGTTCGGGCGACCTCCTGCTCGGCGCGCTGGCGGCCTGTGCGCAGCTCACCTGCCAGATGGTCGCCGAGAACATGGAGCTCGACGTCAGGATCGGGGTGACCGTGGAGGGCGATCTGGATCTCCGTGGCACCCTGGGCACGCCCGACGTCCCGGTCGGCTTCGAGGCCATCCGCGTCCGCTTCGACCTGCAACCCGCGAGTCCCATCGAGCCCGATCGGCTGGAGCGCCTGCGCGACCGGACCGAGCGCTACTGTGTCGTGCTCCAGACCCTGCTGACGACCCCGCCGATCGCCACGGAGTGGGAATGACCGAGAAGCCGACCGCGACCGCCCGGGTCGACGCCATCCTGGCGGCCGCCCCGCCCGACCAGCGCGCCGCCCTACAGGACCTCCGTGAGACGATCGCCGCGGCCGCTCCTGAGGCGGACGAGATCATCAGCTACAGCATGCCGGCCTTCCGCTACCACGGTCGCGCCCTGGTCTCGTACTCGCCGTTCAAGGCGCACTGCTCGCTGTTTCCCATGACGCAGGCGCTGATCCTGGCCAACCCGGAACGTGTGGCGGGCTTCGCCACGACCAAGGGGACGCTGCATTTCACGCCCGAGCATCCCCTCCCCCGTGACCTGGTCGAGTGGATCGTCCGCGAGCGGATGGCCCAGATCGACGCTCGCCCGGGCGCCAGGCACCGCGCCACCGACCGACCGTCCTGACCCGGGAAGGTAGTAACGGACAAGGACACGGCCCGCGGGGCCCCGAATCGGCCGATCTGGTCGAGTCCTGTCCCAGCAGGTTAGTCCCTGACGGATTCGCGCCCCAGGATCCTGGATCGCGTCCGATACGAACCTGCCAGGTCAGAAGTCGCTGACCTCCGGGGTCAGCCCGGGTCCAGGCTCTCCGGGCCGATCGGGCGTCCCTCGCCGTCCACGAGGCGCCACCGCACGTCCAGGTCGGCATCGCGACCGAGCGCCACTCGCCGGGCCACCTCGGCCGGCGGGGCCTCCGGCCCGAGCGCCTGGATCGCCCTGTTGACGGCGAGCGCGGCGACCGCCGGGATCTTGCCCACGATGTCGCGGCGGGCGAGGCCTTCCGGGTCGGGCACGCCGGCGCGCCTCAGCCGCCCGATGAGCTCGCCGGCCCGTCGCTTGTCGGCTGGCTCGAGCTCCTGGAACCACCGTGGTTCGCGTGGCTTCTCGGGCACGGGCGCGTGCGGCGGCCTGGCGTTGACCTTGGCCTCCGTGGGCCTCGGCACCTCGGGTGGTGCGGGCGCCGGCTTCGACGGCTTGGCGGGCGGGTTGGCGAGCCTGGACGCCTGAGGCGAGACGACCGGACGGGCCTCACGCGCGGCGGCGATGGCGTTCTTGGCGGCGTTCAGAGTGCCGAACGGCCCTCGCACGAGTGGCAGCCCGAGCTCGTCCGTCCGCTCCGCGTCGACGACGACCCACGTGCCCGACTGCGGTTCGATGGCGAAGCGCTCATCCCGGGTCTGCCAGCGCCCGCCCCCGAGCCGCTTGAGTGAACCGTCGTCCGGCTTGCCCTTGGCCATCGCGTCACGATACCCGAAGGCTCAGTCCGTCTTGACCGTGATGTCTTTCATTTCGAGGATGGCCGCCAGCTGCCGGGACCCGATGTCCAGCGCGCCAGCTACAACTCGTTCTTTTCGCTCGCCGATCCGGATGGCAACGCCTGGCTGGTCCAGGAGGTCCACCGGGCGGGCGTCGTGGGCTAGGCTGTGCGCACCCGCTGGAAAGGAACGCCATGCTCCGCGACAGTCACGGCTTCTCCGGCTTCTCCACGAACGACATCCCCAAGGCCAAGGCCTTCTATGCCGACACGCTCGGGCTCCAGGTCACCGAGGCGAACGGCATGCTCACCCTGGACCTCGCGGGAGGCGGCCGCGTGATCATCTATCCCAAGCCCGACCACCAGGCAGCCACGTTCACGGTGCTCAACTTCCCGGTCGCCGACATCGACGCTGCCGTCGACGGCTTGACCAAGGCCGGGATCACGTTCGAACGTTACGAGGGCGCCGGCCAGGATGAGCGCGGTGTCGCCCGCGCCTACCCGCCGCCGATCGCCTGGTTCAAGGATCCTGCCGGCAATATCCTGTCGGTGATCCAGCTCTAGGCCCTGACCGCGCCGAGTCCGCCTCGGCGCAGCTGGTCAGCTACGCGTCGGCGCCGAAGAGTTCCCCGAGCCTCGCCGCCACGTCGAGCACCGCGGCAGCAGCCGTCGGGCCGAAGCCGCGGACCGGCAGCACGGGCACCGAGTCGGGTGGGACGGCCCAGGCGCTCCAGAGCCGGCTGTCCGGGTTGTACGTCGGTCGCGTGGCCTGCCAACCATCGCGGAGGGCCCGATCGAAGGTGCTCCAGGGGCTGCGCGGATCCGCAGGCGTGGCCCGATGGTCGCGTCCGGTCGCGGGACGAGAAGGTGCCTTGGTGAGCCTCCATCCCGCCCTGCGGGAGGTGAGAGCGGTTACCGCCATGACGGACTCCTGGTCTCGCTGGTCCGTCGTGGCAACGCCGCTTCGGGACTTGCGCAGGGTCCTTGCGACAGCCGAAGCGCAAGGGGGCCGCTCGGCCCGTTCCGGCGGGACTCTCGGCCCGGCACGCACGCCGCAGGACCACCGCCCGTTGACCCGGCGCACCACCACACGGCGCACCGGCCCGATCGCAGCCGCCTGAGGCATCATGCGCGACGTGGGCTGGTTCGCCGCCGGCTATGCCGGTCTCGGGGGCTTCTTCGCCATCGAAGCCGCGGTTCGTGAGACCGGGTCGGCGGCGAGTCTTGAGGCATCCCGTGACGACGCGGGCACGACGCGGGCCATCGTGACGGCCGGGGCGATCAGCGTGCTGCTGGCCCCGGTGGTGCGCTCCCTGCCCCTGCCTCGGCTACCGCGCGCGGCAGGCCCGATCGGCGCGTCGATGGAGGTGGCCGGCCTGGGCCTCCGGCTCTGGTCGATGCGAACCCTTCGGGCGTCCTACACCCGTACGCTGCGCACCGCCGGCGATCAGGCGACCGTCGAACAGGGACCGTATGCCGTGATCCGCCACCCGGGCTACCTGGGGTCGCAGCTGGTGTGGCTCGGCTTCGGGCTGACGTCGCGGAGTCCGGCGGCGGTCGCGCTCGTGGGAGGGCTGCTTGGTCGTGCTTACGGGCGCCGCATCCAGGCGGAGGAACGGCTCCTTGAACGCGAGCTGCCGGGCTACGCCGAGTACGCGCGCCGGACCCGGCGGCTGATACCGCTCATTTGGTAGCAGTCGACCCCTGGAGCTGGGGGACCTTCGACCCGCGGCAGGTGACCTTCGGCCCGTTCCGCCCCTTGGTCGGCCCATCCATCCTGTGCCTGCGAACGGACCGCCACTGATCGGACTGCATCCGACGGCGCGAGGACCTACGGTGGGATGCCGGAGGGTCACGGAGTCGGAACTCTTGTCCCCCAGGCGGTCCGTTCCCATCCCTCCATCCAACTACGGGCAGTACTGCGCCGCCTTGCCGATGGCCGCGTACGGGCAGGCCGCCTCGCTGATGAGGTAGAGGATCGCGGCGCGGTTCCTGGCCGTCTGCGGCGCGATGACGCTCTCCGGCGAGTAGACCGGCGCGGTGTCGGACCCGGCCTTCGGGTACAGCTCGAAGGTGAACGAGAAGATGTGTTCGACGCCGTACAGCCAGTCGATCTCGTCGCCGTCGGTGACGTACAGGTCGCTCGACTGCTCGGGCGTGTAGCCGTTGGTCTTGGCCATCGCCTTGGCCATGGCCACGAACGTGGCATGGTCGTCGGCCGTCATGTCCGAGGGGATGTCGGTCTTGGTGTAGCCGTAGGGCCAGAGGATGAGTTCGCCATCGGTGTGGAAGGTCACGTGGGTCTTGATCTGCTGCACGCCGTTGACCACCCGGCTCAGCACGAAGTCACGGACGGCCTGCGCCTCCGGTGTGCTGAAGGCCGACGGGCCACGGTAGTTCCAGGCCGAGGGTGAGGTGGACGAGCCGCCACAGCAGCCCCAGTGGTACGAGTAGTTGCGGTTGATGTCCGTGCCGACGGCCGAAGTCCCGGCGTTCGGCTGGCGGTTCTTGCGCCACTGGTTGTAGGGGTGGCCGGACAGGTCGTACGCCAGGCCGTCCGGGTTGACCGCGAAGATGATCCAGATCCGGCGGCTGTCAACAAGGCTTTGGACCGTCGGGTCGGTCGAGTAGTCGTGGGTGAGCATGTGCAGGGCGTAGAGCGTCTGCTCCAGGGCCAGGTGCTCCAGCGAGTGGTGCAGCCCGTCGATGAGGACCTCCGGCTTGGCCACCGGGTCGCTCACGTTGCCGCTCACCTCGGCCGCCCAGAGATCCCGTCCCTGGTAGCTCTTGCCGATCGAGAAGACCTTCACCAGATCGGGGTACGCCGCCTGCACGGCGTCGATGTCGACCTCCATGCGCTGGTAGTTGTGGTAGAGCGTCGCGCCCGGGGGGTAGTCGGGACCCGGCGGCGGTACGACGAGCTGCCCTTCGGACCAGGCGGCGAGCTCGTTGACGACCGCGTCGCGCACCGAGGCCTGGCCACCGATCGCCACCAGCGTCGACGGCCTGGCGGCGATGACGGCGTTCCGGGTCGAGATGACCACGGGGGTCACGTCGGGTTGGACCAGCAGCATCGGCGCGTCGAGGGAGGCCGCCAGCGGTCCCGCGGAAAGGGCGTCGGGGAAGTCCAGGCCGCTGGCCAGGACGGCCGTCGTCGCGGTCGGCATGAAGCGCTCGGCGACGGCCGCCGCCGTGCCGTACCGGTCGGGCCCGGCCACGCGCTCCACCGTCGGGCCCAGCTTGGCCACGGCGCTCGCCACGGCTGCACTGACCGCGGCGGTGCCGCCCACGATCACGACGTGGGCCGGGGCCAAGTGGCTGATCTCGGCGGCCTCGTCGGCGGTAACGCGGTCGGGCCGAGTCAGCAGCAGCGGGTCCCCCGCCACGCTGGCCGCCGGCGCCGACGAGAGCGCGTCCGGGAAGGCGGTCCCCGCCGCCAGGAAGAGCGTGTCCACCGGTCCGGTCGGAAAGGCGTCATCGACCAGGGCGACCGATGTGCCGTAGCGATCGGGCCCGGCGATCCGTTCCGGGGTGACGCTGGCGGCCGTGCCCGCGGCCGCCAGGACCGCGTCACTGACGGAGGACGTGCCGCCGACCACGACCAGCCGCTGCGGTGCCAGCCGGGTCAGCTCCGCCGCCACGACGTCGGGCAGGCCATCGGCCGGCGTCAGCAGGATCACCCCGTTCTCGCGCGCGGCGACCGGTGCGGCCGAAGCCGCGTCGGCGAAGCCCGTGCCCGAGGCCAGGAAGACGACCGATGCGCCGCCCCCCGGGAAGAGGCGCGCCGATACCGCGACCGCCGTGGCGTACCGATCGGCACCCGCCACCCGGTCGATCGTGACCTGGGTCGGCGGCGTGGCGGTCTGGCTGAGGGCAGCCAGCAGCGGGTCGGCCGCGAAAGGCGGTGGCGTCGCTGGGCCCGGTCTGGCGGCACCGCCGGTCGCCAGCCCGCTCAGGAGCACCGGCAGCAGGACGAGGGCGTGCCAGGAGCGGCGTGACGGCCGTCGGCGGGGCATGGACGACAGGGTGGCGGCCTCGCCCGCCTCGCACAACCTACCGGATGGGGCCATGCGCTCCGGCCCGATGGGGCCAGTCGCGTCATGGCGCGGCTGGCGCGGCCCTTCGTGCCCGTACCGTATTCGTGCGGCGGACAGCCAGACGCCCGGCGGAGGGCCGGGCGCCTGCGTCGTGCTGGTCAGGAGCGGTCAGGGCGTAGCTGACCCGAACCAATCCGTGGCGGTGGAGCCACTGCTGAACAGGACACCATCGCGCATCAAGGTCGGCACCGGGTACTGGTCGGCGAGCATCGTGGTCGCGTCGGGCCCCGTGATGTCGAGCTTCGTCCAGTGGACCCCGTCCGACGAGAGGTAGTAGTCGTTCTGGCCGGCCGAGTCATTCGCCGGGCTCGTACCCGACCGACCATAGGCGAGCAGCCGGCTCCCGTCGCTCACGAAGGACCCGGCCGGTGAGCCGACACCCTCACCCTGCTGGATGGCGCCGAACGGGTCGGTCGTGCTCGGGGCCCAGGAGCGACCGTCGGCCGACCACCAGACCTCCTCTGCGCCTGGCGTCATCCCGGGCATGACCGATAGCGCCAGGAAGCCGCTCTGGCCGGCCCACACGTTGTCGAAGCCGAGGCCACTGGTCGAGGGAGCCTTCGCAGCCGACCAGTGCTGCCCATCGGCCGAGTACCACGCCAGCGGCTTGGCCGTCGTGGAGGCCTGGTCGCCGCTCCAGCCGACGGCCACGAAGCCGCTGGCGTTGACGGCCAGATCGGTGATCTGAGCGACGGCGGGCCCCGGCAGCGAGATGCGCTGCCAGGTGACGCAGTCCGTCGTGACCAGCAGTGCCGTCCCGTTGGCCGCTCCGCCGCCGGTCTCCGTGTCCGCCACGGCGATCGAGCCGCGCGCCACGAGGGTTCCCCGGCTGTCGTTGTGGAATGGTGCCTGTGTCCAGGTCGTGCCGTCGCTCGAGGACCACAGCGACACGGTGCCCACGCCATCCGGCGTCACGTGGTCGATCTCGACCAGGACCCGGTCGCCGCACGCCGTGGCGCCGTTGAACAGCGTATCGCCGGATGTGGCGTCGAAGCCGAAGACCGAGGCCGGCAGTTCCGTCCAGGAGCGGCCGTCCACTGACGCCCAACCTCGATCGGGCCCGTTGGTCGTCTCGGCGCCGATGGCCACGTAGCCACCGTGCCACGGCACCACGGCCGACTGGATCGGCATCGGTGCTGTCAGGGCCGTGACGGTCAGGCCCGTCCATGCGCTGGTGGACACGGGCGGCCCCGTGGGACTTGGCGTCGGGGTCGGTGCCGGCGTTGGCGTCGGCACGGCGGAGCTGGAGGTCGTGGCGCTTGGTGTCGGTGACCCGCCCGGCGTCACGGGGGCGGGCGTCTGGGTGAACCGCAGGGTCAGGGCGATGAGCGCCACGACGGCGACGACCGCCGCTATGGTGGCGAGCTGGCGCGGCAGGGTCAGGCGTGCGAGCCAGCCCGCCCCGGCCGGTTGGTTCGCGGTGGTCAATGAACGGGTCACGCGGTCGTGCAGGGCGGCCGGCGCGGCCCCGGTGTCGAATCGGGCATGCAGGCGGCGACTGAGTCGGGCCTCCAGTTCACGCTCGTCCATCGGTCGCCTCCAGGGTCGTGCGCATCGTTCGCAGCGCGTAGTGCAACCGCGACTTGACCGTGCCGAGCGGCAGGTCCAGGCGGTCGGCGATGTCTTCCAGGCTCATGTCGCGCCAGTAGCGCAGCAGGACCACCAGGCGGTGGTCGGGATCCAGTCGATCGAAGGCCGCGTCAAGCTGGAGGTCGCCGGCACGATCGGCCGGGTCGGGTGCCGTCCCCTCCCCCGTCCAGGCCGACTGCAGCGCGATGGCGCGCACCCGCTGACGTTGCCGCCGCCGCAACCGGTCGCGGCAGCCGTTGATGAGGACCCGCTCGAACCAGGCATCGAACCGATCCTGGTCGCGCAGCGAGCCGCCCTTCTGCCAGGCCGTCAGGCAGGCATCCTGGACGGCATCCTGGGCTTCGCGCTCGTCCGTCAGGATGGCCCGGGCCAGCCGGTAGCCTCGGTCCACTTGTCCCTCGATACGCCGGGCCAGGGTGTCCCGCCGATCGACCGCCATCACGGTCTCCACGTCTCCCTCGCGAGCCTGTCGTCCGCGGGCTCAGCGTCCGCGGTCACCCTATCCGACGCCCGACCTGGCCGAAAAGGTTCAACGATGCGTAGTGGCAGGCCGGGGGCGGTGCGGGAGACTGGAGCGGGCTGGCCATGGCACGCGTACCCGCGCCGATGCCCGCGGCCGGAGCGGGCTCGCCCTGGTACCTGCCCATCTACCAATGGAGGTGGTACTGGAGCAGATACGAGAGCTCGACGGCCTTAGGCACAGCCCGGTCCGCGCTCAGGGACCGTGATCCATGGCCGGATTCGGGCGTCCGAGGCGCCGTGTACCTGCTCTAACACCACCCGGAGTGGTATCTGGACAGGTTGGGCCGACGTTGGACCGATCCACGGCCTGGAGGTGCCTGCAACCTGGTCAAACGTGACTGGGGGGCACGTTGGAGCCACTTGACGCCCGCCCGAGAGCTCCCGGGCCTCGCCGACGCCGCCGGTTCGTGCTCAGACAGGGCTCGCGACGGTGCTCGGCAGGCCTGGAACATGCCTCGAAACCGCTCTAACGTGCCCGGGAGTCAGATCTGGCCGGATCGTGGCGACAAGGCCAAGTCGGGAGCACGCAGCCGACCGCATCGAGCCGTCGTCTGGCCGCTGGCGCCGCGCCTCGCAGCCGGGCGAAAGCGGGTCAGGCGGCTTCGGCGACCGGAGCGGTGAACTGGCTCGAGTAGAGCTCGTAGTAGAAGCCGCGCTGGGCGAGCAGCGACTCGTGGTCGCCCTGCTCCACGATCTTGCCGTGGTCCATGACCAGGATCGTATGGGCGTCGCGGATGGTCGAGAGGCGGTGGGCGATGACGAACGACGTGCGCCCCTCCATCAGCCTGGCCATGGCCCGCTGGATGAGCACCTCGGTGCGGGTGTCGACCGAGCTGGTGGCCTCGTCGAGGATCAGGATCTGCGGGATCGGCCAGGAAGGCGCGGGCGATGGTCAGCAGCTGCTTCTCGCCCTGCGACAGGTTGGTCGCGTCGTCGTCGATGACCGTGTCGTAGCCGTCGGCCAGGGTGCGCACGAAGTGGTCCACGTGGGCGGCCTCCGCGGCGGCCACGATCTGCTCCTCGGTCGCGCCCTTCGCGACCGTAGGCGATGTTCTCGCGGATCGTGCCGTGGAAGAGCCACGCGTCCTGGAGGACCATGCCGAAGGTGCGGCGCAGGTCGTCGCGGGTCATCTCGCGCGTGTCGACGCCGTCGACCGTGATGCGGCCGCCGTCGATCTCGTAGAAGCGCATCAGGAGGTTGACGAGGGTCGTCTTGCCGGCACCCGTCGGGCCCGACGATGGCGATGGTGTGGCCGGGCTGGACGACGAGGTTCAGGTCGTCGATGAGCGGCACGTCCGGCAGGTAGCGGAACGAGACGTCATCGAACACGACCTGGCCGGCGGCGTGCTCGACCCGCTGCGGCTCGGCCACGTCGGGGATCTCCTCGGTCTCGTCGAGCAGCTCGAAGGCCCGCTCGGCCGAGGCCACGGCCGACTGGATGACGTTGAGGATGCTGGCCGTCTGGATGATCGGCTGGGTGAACTGGCGCGAGTACTGGACGAACGCCTGCACGTCGCCCAGCGTCAGCTGCCCGGAGGCGACCCGCAGGCCGCCGATGACGGCCATGCCGACGTAGTTGAGGTTGGCGATGAAGTTCATCGCCGGCTGGATGATGCCCGAGATGAACTGGGCCCGGTAGCTGGCGTCGTAGAGCTTCTCGTTCTGCTCCTGGAACGTGTCCAGGGCCTCCTTCTGGCGGCCGAAGACGGTCACGATGGCGTGCCCGGTGTGCATCTCCTCGACGTGCCCGTTGAGCGTGCCGGTGATCTTCCACTGCGCGGCGAACTGCTTCTGCGAGCGCTTGGCGATGAGCGCGGCGACGATGACCGAGGCCGGCACGGCGAGCAGCGAGATGACCGCCAGCTCCGGGCTGATGAGCAACATCATCACGAGCACGCCGATGACGGTCAGGATCGACGTGATGAGCTGGGTGAGGCTCTGCTGGAGCGTCTGGCCGATGTTGTCGATGTCGTTGGTGACCCGGCTCAGGATGTCGCCGCGGGGGTGGCTGTCGAAGTACTTGAGCGGCAGCCGGCCGAGCTTCTCGTCGACGTCGGTGCGCAGCCGATAGACCGTCCGCTGGGTCACGCCGGCCATGAGGTAGGCCTGGGCCCAGGCGAACAGCGAGCTGATGAGGAAGATGCCCACCAGGATGAGGAGGATCTGGGCCAGGGCGCCGAAGTCGATACCGACGCCGGGGGTGACCGTCATGCCCGACAGGAGGTCGGCGATCTGGCCCTGCCCCGACGCCCGCAGGCCGGCCTCCACCTGCGCCTGGGTCAGGTTCGAAGGCAGATTCTTGCCGATGACGCCGGAGAAGATGATGTCGGTCGCGTTGCCCAGGATGCGGGGCCCGAGGACCGAGGTCGTCACGCTCACGATGGCCAGGCCGATGACGAGGATGACGATGTGCGCCTCGGGTCGCAGGCGGCCGAGCAGCCGGAAGAAGGCGCCGCGGAAGTCCTTGGGCTTCTCGGCGGGCATGCCCATCATGCCGCCCTGCCAGCGGTTGGGGCCGCCGCCACCGGGTCGCCCAGCGCCGCCGCCGACGCCCGGCGGGGGTCCCCCGGGCCGACCGCCACCCATGCCGTGCGGTCCGCTCATGCCGCCTGCGCCTCGGCCGCGGTGAGCTGGGAGAAGACGATCTCGCGGTAGGTCTCGCACGTCTCGAGCAGCTCGCGGTGGCGTGCCCACGCCGACCACGCGGCCCTCGTCCATGACCACGATCTGGTCGGCCGTCATGATCGTGCCGACGCGCTGGGCCACGATGATGACCGTGGCCGACGACAGCTCGTGGTGCAGGGCGGCGCGCAGCTGCGCATCCGTCCTGAAGTCGAGGGCGGAGAAGCTGTCGTCGAAGATGTAGACCGGGGCGCGCTTGACCAGCGCCCGCGCGATGGCGAGACGCTGCCGCTGGCCGCCGGAGACGTTGGTGCCGCCCTGGTCGACCGGCGCCTGCAAGCTCGCCCTCCATCTCGGAGACGAAGGTCTTGCCCTGGGCGATCTCCAGGGCATGCCAGAGCGCCTCGTCGTCGGCGGTCTCGTCGCCGTAGCGGAGGTTGCTGGCGACCGTGCCGCTGAACAGGAAGGCGCGCTGGGGGACGACCCCGATGCGCTGCCAGAGGTCCTCGCGCGTCATCTCGCGGACGTCCACGCCGTCCACCAGCAGGGCCCCGCCGGTCACGTCGTAGAAGCGCGGGATCAGGTTGACCAGCGTGGTCTTGCCGCTGCCGGTCGAGCCCACGATGGCGGTCGTCTCGCCGGGCTTGGCGGTGAACGAGATGTCGTGCAGGACCGGCTGCTCTGCACCGGGGTAGCGGAACTCGACGTTGCGGAACTCGATGGTGCCGGCGATCGTCGGGCTGGATGGACCCGTGCCGTTGCCGTGCGCGGCCACGACGACCGGCATGGCCACCGGCTTGACCGGGTCCTTGATGCTCGGCTCGATGGTCAGGACCTCCCGGATACGATCGGCCGAGACGGCGGCCCGGGGGACCAGGATGAACATGAAGACGGCCATCAGGACGGCCATCAGGATCTGCATCAGGTAGGCCAGGAAGGCGGTCAGGTTGCCGATGGGCATGCCGCCCGAGTCGACCCGGATGGAGCCGAACCACATCACGGCGACCGTCGAGAGGTTGAAGATGGCCATCATCGTCGGGATGGTCACGGCGAACAGCCGATTGACCCGGATCGAGGTGTCGAAGAGGTCGCGGTTGGCCGCCTCGAAGCGCACCTCCTCGTGCTGCGTACGCACGAAGGCGCGGATGACGCGCACGCCGGCCAGGGCCTCGCGCATGACCTGGTTGATACGGTCCAGCTTGGCCTGCATCGCCCGGAAGAGCGGGATGGCGCGGCGCATGACGAGGAAGACGACGACGAACATGAGGGGCAGGATCACGACCAGGAGGCCGGACAGGGGGACGTCCTCGCGGAGGGCCATGATCACGCCGCCGATGCCCGTGATCGGCGCCAGGATCATGATCGTGAGGGCCATGAAGATGACCATCTGGACCTGCTGCACGTCGTTCGTGTTGCGGGTGATGAGCGAAGCCGTCCCGAAGTGGTTGATCTCCACCTGGGCGTAGCCGGCGACGCGCTTGAAGATCGCCGCGCGCACGTCGCGCCCGAAGGCCATGGCCACCCGTGCGCCGAAGTACACGGCGACGACGGCGCAGACGCCCAGCAGCAGGCTCACGACGAGCATGAAGAGGCCGGTCCGGATGATGTAGTCCGTGTCGCCCTTGGCGATGCCGTTGTTGATGATGTCGGCGTTGAGGCTGGGCAGGTACAGGTTGGCGATGGCCTGCACGAGCAGCAGCACCAGGACGACGCTGATCTGGCGGATGTAGGGGCGCAGGTACTGGCGGAAGAGCGGGATCATCGGTCTTCCGCCTCGAACGCCTGATCCGGCCCCTCGTCGTTGGCCGGCTCGTCGGCGATCGCGGCGCGGACCGTCCGCAGCACCGACAGCAACGCGGTCAGTTGTGTCTCATCAAGGCGGCCCATGGCCATGGCAAAGCGGGCGCGGCGATGGTCACCGACCATCCGCACCAGCTTGAGGCCGCGCTCGGTCGGCAGGACGAGGACGACGCGGCGGTCTTCCGCACCGTGCTGGCGTTCCACCAGGCCGCGCTTCTCCATCCGGTCGACGATGCCCGTCGCGCTGGCGACCGAGACATCCATCTCGTCGGCGAGCACGCCCATCGGCTGCGCTCCCCTCGCCTCCAGCACGCTCAGCAGGCTAAGGTGGACGATGCTCAGCGAGCCCATGTGCCAGCGCTTGAACGCCGACGCCCGATCTCGCGGCGACCATGCGGTCACCTCGCCCAGGAGTTGCTCGATGAGGGACCGGCGCGCCTCTTCGCTCGAGGCCGCATCCGGTGTCTCGCCGGTCGCCGGGGTCGCGAGCCCGCCGTTCATCGCGGCGCTTACATTCAATGTCACATTGACATTCTAACTGCCATGTTGGCAGGCGTCAAACGCCCCACGCTGACCGGGCGGGCGCCGTGACCGGATCTCGTCAGATGCTCACGTGGCGAGCGTTCTCCGCGCGATGGGGCGCGAGGACACCCCAAGTGCTCACGGCATGAGCCGGTGACGGGCCGTTGGTGCGGAGTGGCAGTCGAACGTTCACCCAGTGAGCAGCTGGCAGGACGAGCCTTCGCTCAGAGGAGGCGGAGAGGGCGCCAAGGGCAGTTCCGCCAGGTGTCGGACCCCGTCAGCGATAGTTCTGGAACTGGAGCGGGACCGGGTAATCCTCGCCGACGACGCGGAGGCGGGCGATGACCTTCTGGAGGTCGTCCCTTGACTTGCCCGAGACGCGCACGGCGTCGCCCTGGATCTGCGACTTGACCTTGGGGAACTCGTCGCGGATGAGCTTGGTGATCTTCTTGGCCAGCTCGTCGGTCAGGCCGCGCCGCAGGCCGATGACCTGGCGGACCTTGTTACCGCCGGCCGGCTCGATCTTGCCCCAGTCGAAGATCTTGAGACTGAGGCCGCGCCGGATGGCCTTGGACTCGAGGAGGTCCTTGACGGCCGCGGCCCGGCCCTCGTTGTCGGTCAGGAGGGTGATCTCCTCCTTGCCCAGGTCGAGCTGTGCGGTCACGGCTTTGAAGTCGTAGCGCGTGCCGATCTCCCGCCGGACCTGATCGAGGGCGTTGACCAGCTCCTGGCGGTCGAAATCGCTGACCACGTCGAACGAGGCTTCGCCAGCCATCTGCTCCTCCTAGCCGGCCTCGGGCCGATACGTGCGGTCCACGCCCACCGTGCGCTCGATCGACCACTCGCGGAAGCGGATCACCAGGCCCGCTTCGTCCAGCTCGAGCGTCATGAAGCCGCGCTGGCGGACGCGCTCGGCGGTCGACCGCCGCGTGAAGGCGGCGTGCCAGCTGGCCAGCACGGTCGGTCCGCTGACCCACACGCGCTCCGCATCGAACTCGACGTGCGCCTGGGCGGCAGCGATGTCGTTCCAGTAGGCGCGGATGGCGTTGGCGCCGGTCAGCGGCGCCTCGAACGGGTCGACGCGATACTCGGCGTCGTCGCTGAAGAGGGCCACCGCGGCGTCGACGTCGCGGCGCTCCCAGGCGCGCTTGAAGCGGTCGACCAGGTCCTGGCCGTCACCGGGCGTGAGGGTGGGCACGGGCCGATTCTACCGGCCGGGCGCCTCCGCGCCCTCGCGCTCGGCCGGTCAGCGGCTCAAGAGCTCGGTGAGCCGCTCGGCGATGACATAGGAACGCCCGCCGCCCATGACGAGGACGACGTCGCCCGGCTCGACCCGCGAGGCCAGGTGGTCGGCGGTGGCCTCGGGCGAGCCGGGCGCGGTGGCCTGCCAGCCGGTCGCCCGCGCCGAGGTCGCGTCGGCCAGGGCCTGGGCGCTGGTGATGGTCTGGTCGGGGTCGCGGTTGGCCCAGATGTCGGCGATGACCGCCCGGTCGGCCGTGGCCAGGACCTCGGCGAAGGCATCGAGCATGGCCGCCGTGCGGTGGAAGGTCAGCGGTTCGTAGACGGCCCACACGCGCCGGCCGGGGTAGCGCTGGCGCACGGCCGCCAGCGTGCCGCGGATGGCGGTGGGGTGATGCCCGTAGTCGTCCAGCACGGTGATGCCTCGCGGCTCGCCCTTCAGCTCGAGGCGCCGCCCCACGCCGCGGAAGCTGGTCAGGCCGGCCACGATCTCCGCCGGCGAGAGGTCGGCCGCCGCTCCTGCGGTGGCCGCGGCCAGGGCGTCATCGGCATACTGGCGGCCCGGCAGGTGCACCTGGGCGGTGACATCGCCGCCGGGCAGGCCCGCGATGGTCAGCCGGTCGCCGTCGGGTCCGGCCGAGACGATCCGCCCCGTGACGGTGCCGGCGGGCAGGTTCGCCCTCGTCCCAGCGTCCGGCTCGAGCAAGGCGAAGGGCCGCAGGCGCTCGCCAAGGTCGGCCAGCCGCGTGGCGACTTCGCGGCCGCCCGGGTCGCCCACGTTGACCACGACGAGCGGCGGGGTCGGCGCCGCGCGGACCCACGAGACGAGCATATCGACCACCGCCGCCCGGTCGGCGAAGACGTCCGGGTGGTCCCACTCGGCGTTGAGGATCACCGCCACGGCCGGGTGGTAGGGGGCGAAGTTGTCGGCATACTCATCGGCCTCGACGACCATCCACGGGCCCCGCCCCCAGCGCGCCGTCGCGGCCGGGCTGCCCGACAGGTCGACCGGCAGCAACGCTCCGATGGCCGCGGACGGGTCCCGGCCCGCGCCGACCAGGAGGTGGGTCACCCAGCCGCTGGTGGTGGACTTGCCGTGCGTGCCGGTGATGGCCAGGAGGCGCTGGCCGGCGGTCAGGGCGACGTCGGCGACGACCTGCTGCCACGCCTCGACGGGGATCCCGGCCGCGAACGCCGCGTGCAGCTCGGGATGATCCGGGTCGACCGAAGTCAGTGATTTCGTGACCGACAGCCGGTCCACCAGGGGCCGCCCGGTCGCGTCCACGACGTGGGAGGGGCTGTGGGCCCAGCTGAAGGGGATGCCCAGCGCCTCGGCCGCCGCGGTGTACGGCGACGGCCCGCCCACGTCGCAGGCGGTCACAGCCGCGCCGGCGTGGGCCGCCAGGAGGGCCGCCTCGGACGCTCCGGCCCCTCCCCCACCCAGGATGTGGATGCGCTCGCCGGTGGCGACCAGGCGCGCGGTACGGTCGGGCGCCAGGCCGCGGCCGACCTCCTCCAGGCTGCGGGTCATGGCGCGGCGCCGGCCGCCGCGTCCAGCCAGGCCAGGACGAGGCGCAGGGCCGCCTGGGCGCTCGACCGCTTGTTGGCCGCGCGGCCGCCGGACCAGACGTACCGCTCCAGTCGTGCTCCGTGCGGCGCGGCGAGGGCGACGAAGGTCAGGCCGACCGGCTTCTCGGGCGTCCCGCCGGCCGGGCCGGCGATGCCGGTCACGGCGACGGCGAGGTCGGCCCCGACCCGCACCCGTGCGCCGATGGCCATGGCCCGGGCCGCCTGCGCCGAGACGGCCCCGTACCGCGCGAGGGTCGCCTCCGGCACACCGAGCAGGGCCGCCTTGGCCGTGTCGCCGTAGCTCACGACGCCGCCCAGGAAGTAGCCACTGGACCCGGGGACCTCGGTCAGGACGTGGCTGATGAGGCCGCCGGTGCACGACTCGGCCGTGGCCAGGGTCAGGCCGCGGGCGAGGCACGCTGCCTGGACCTCGCGCGCAAGGGCGACCAGCGCCTGGGCCGTCGGCGGGCGGCCGGGGCTCATGTGTGGTTGGTCTTCTGCGGCGCCTTCCCCCGCTGGAAGAGCCACGTCTCGGGCGCTCCCGGACCACCCAGCGTGCCGATGGCTACGCCGTTCATCGTGAAATAGGTGGCCCCGGCCGACCCCGTGCGGACCTCCACGCTCTGATTGCCAGTGAACTGCAGCCGCGTCCCGGCGTGGACGGTCACGCCGGTATACGAGGGCACGACCCGGCCGTCCACCCACACCTTGAGCCAGGCCGAGCCGCCCTTGATCTCGACCGTCAGGACGACCCCAGCGATGGCCACCGTCACCGTGTGGCTCACGGCGGTCGTCTGGCCGCCTGTGGAGGTCGCCGTGGCGGTCACGGTCCAGCGACCCGGTGGCAGCTGGAAGGTGCCGGTGAATGCGCCGTCGGTGCCCACCGTGAGGTGCAGGGGCGCCGGCGGCGCGGCCGGGACCGGCGTGGGCTTGCCCGAGGCGACCGGCGTTGCCGGGCCGGCATCGACGGCCGTGATGGTGACGCCGGTGCCGTTGGTGGTGCCGGCGATGGCGACCGTCCCCCCGTTGACGGCTGCCCCGTCGGCCGGGCTCGTCAGGGCGATCGCCGGGCCCGTCGGGGTCGGTGGGATGGGCACGTTGATGATGAGGTTGAAGGGCGCCGAGACCTTGGCCGTGGCCGGGTCGGTGGCCGTGATCGTCATCTGGTTCTCGCCCTTGCTGAGGGGCACGTCGCGCGACCAGGCGCCCGCACTGTCGGCGGAGAAGCGGTACGTCTGGGTGCCCGAGGCCTGGATCGTGACGGTGACATTGGGATCGCTGGTGCCGGCGATCAGCATGTGGTCAGCGTCGACCGTGGAGACGACCGCCGCAGGCGATGTGACGCTGAGCATCGGCGGTTGCACCGACCGGGCCAGCTGCAGGGCGATGTAGCCGCCCACGGCCACGATGATGAGGGTCAGGACGGCCGCCACGAGCACGCCGGGCGTGAAGGTGAAGCCGCCCCGCGGCGCCTCGAGGGGTTGCGGCGCGATGATCATGGGCCCTGTCGGCCGGGCGGCGCCGCCTTCGCGCCGCCACTGGTCCAGCACCTGGTCGGGGTCCAGGCCCAGGTACATCGCGTAGTTGCGCAGGAAGCCCTTGGTGTAGACCGCCCCGGGCAGCTCGCGGAACTCGCTGCGCTCGAGGGCCGAGAGGTACTTGACGCGGATCTTCGTGTCGCGCTCGGCGCGGTACAGGTCCACGCCCTTGGCCTCTCGCGCGGCGAGCAGCACCTCGCCCAGACGCGGGCCCGGCGGGGCGGCCGGGTCCGGCCGGCCGCGGTCAGCGGCGCGCGGCGCGGTCGGGCGAGCGTGGTCGCGGGCGGTCATGGGGTGTGGTATCGGTCCCTCGGGTGCGGTGTCGGCCCCCTCTTCGAGTGCCCCATCACGCTCGACGGGGCGCGCCGACAGGATACGCGCTCACGCCAGCGGCACCCATCGGGCACTCGGCGTAGGCGAGGCTGTCTGCGCGGTCGGCCCGCCGGCGAGTGGGCGCCGCTTAGTCCCGGGGGACTCGTAAGCGCCGGCTGCGGCGGTTTCGTTGCCGTCCTGCCACGGGGGGCCGCACCCGCAGGACTAGACGACAACCGCCGACCCTCGATCGGGCGCATACCAGTCCCGAGCCGCGGATCCGACAACGGCGGCCGCCGACATCGGCAGATCGTCCCGCGGGTCGTTCGGCGTCCGAGACCAGCGGGCCATGCGGCGGGCCTAGCCCCTTCTAGCCCAGGGGGTCGTCCATGTCGTCGGGGCCGCGGACCCAGTTGTCGGGGCCGTAGACGTGCCGTGGCACGGCCGGGTTACGCGGATCCTGGGGACCCACGATGCCATAGCGCTCGAGGTCGTCCATGAGGCGGCTGGCTCGGTTGAAGCCTACCTTGAGCTTCGTCTGGAGCATCGACGTGCTGGCCTTGCCGGTGCTCATGACCAGCTCGGCCGCGCGCGGCGTCATCTCATCCTCGGCCAGCCGGGCGAGCCAGGCGAACTGACCGCCGCCGTTGCCCTCGGCATCGGCGAAGGCGATGACCTCCGGGTCGTAGTCGACCTCGGGGGCCTGGTCGCGCCACGCCTGCGACACGCGGCGCACCTCGCCGTCGCTGACGAAGACGCCCTGGAGCCGCACCGGCCGCGGCAGGTCGGCCGGCTGGTAGAGCATGTCGCCGCGGCCGATGAGGTCCTCCGCGCCGGGCTGGTCAAGGACCGTCCGGCTGTCCACGTTCGACGACATGGCGAAGGCGATGCGGCTCGGCACGTTGGCCTTGATGAGGCCGGTCACGACGTTGACGCTGGGCCGCTGCGTGGCGAGGACGAGGTGGATGCCCACCGCGCGCGCCTTCTGGGCGATCTTGACGATGGGGTCCTCGACCTTGCGGCCCTCCCGCATGATCAGATCGGCCAGCTCGTCGATGATGATGACGAGGAAGGGCATGCGCTCCTCGGGCGGCACCCGCGGGCTGGCGTTGTAGGCCGTGATGTTGCGTTCGGCCTTGGCCGCCAGGGCCTTGTAGCGCTCCTCCATCTGGGCCACCGCCCACTGCAGGGCCGCCCGCGCCTCGTTGGCCTCGACGATGACGTTGGTCAGCAGGTGCGGCAGCCCGTCGTAGGGCGCCAGCTCGACCCGCTTGAGATCGACCAGCACGAGGCGCACCTCGGCGGGGGTCGCGCGCATCAGCAGGCTGGTGATGAGGGCGTTGACGCAGACCGACTTGCCGGAGCCCGTCGCGCCGGCGATGAGGAGGTGGGGCATGCGGGCCAGGTCGACCGCGTAGGCCTTGCCCGACACGTCACGGCCCAGGGCGAAGGTCAGGCGGCTCGTGGCGGCCAGCATGTCGGCGTCCGCGATGAGCTCGCCGAAGCCCACGATCTCGCTGAGGTGGTTGGGGATCTCGATGCCCACCACGTCCTTGCCGGGGATGGGCGCCTCGATACGGATGCTGCGGGCGGCCAGGGCCATGGCCAGGTCGTCGGCCAGCGACTCGATGCGCGACAGCTTGATGCGCGCGTCCGGGCGCACCTCGTACTGCGTCACCACCGGGCCCTCGTTGAAGTGGCTGACCGTGGCCGGGATCTGGAAGCTGCGCAGCTTCTCCTCGATGATGCGGATGTTGCGGTCATGATCCAGGCCGTCCACGCCGCCCTCGGGCAGCGGCGGGTCGAGGAGGGCCACGCCGGGCAGCAGCCAGGGCCGCTCATGGAGCGGTTTGGGCGCGTCTTCCGCCTCGAGCAGGTCGTCGTCACCGGTAGCGGACGTGGTCGGCGCGGCGACCGCGACCGGGGCGGCCGCGCCGCCGACCCGTCCGCCGGCCCAGACCGTCTGGCTGAGCGGGACGGGACTCGACACGGGCGGCGGGAGATCCGGCGCCTCCGGCTCGTCGTGCCCGTTGTCCTGACCGCGCCGGCCGTTGGCGCCGTGCGTGCCGCTCCGGGGTGTGCCCGCCGAGTCGGCGGTCACCGGACGCATCGGGCCCGTGGCGCGTCCGGGCGGGGCGTCCGCGCCGGCCATCACGCCGGCCAGGGCGCGCCCACCCGCGGCGACCGGGTGGAGCAGGCCGCGGATGGTCGAGTTCAGGAGCAGCAGCAGGCCGGCCGTCACGATCCCGGCGAGGACCACGAAGGCTCCGGCCGGGCTGACCAGCGCGGCCGTCGGACCGGCCAGGGCCTGGCCGACCCACCCGCCGGCGGCAGCGAGCTGGGCCGGCGCCGTGCCGTGCCCCCAGATCAGCTGGATGAGCCCCAGTCCGCCGAGGAAGATGAGCACGCCGCCGAGAGCCGTGACGCCCCATCCGGTGCCGGTCCCCGGGCCGCGTTCGACGAGGAAGCCGGCCGCGATCAGGACGAGCGGCAGGAGCCACGCCCCCTGCCCAAAGGCCGGTCGCAGGAATTCCGAGACGTAGCGGTTGAGGACGCCGCCGGCCGGCAGCATCAGGGCGATGAGGGTGACGGCACCGATCACCAGCAACGCCACGCCGACGAGCGCCCGGGCCGTCTGGGGCGAGATCCCCAGGTTCAGGCCGGGTGAGCGCGTCCGGCGCGGGCTGCGGGCGGGCGGGCGCGTGGTGCGGCGGCGGGGTGCCATCTACAGTTCCACGACCACCGGGAAGACCATCGGACGGCGCTTGGTCCGTTCGTACAGGAAGCGCGACAGGCCGTCCTTGATCATCGTCTTCATGAGGCCGACCTCGCTGATGTGGTCGCCCGGCGTGAGCAGGGCTTCACGGACGCGGTCGGCGGCGGCGGCGATCAGGGGGTCGTCGGGCGTGGCCAGGAAGCCGGTGGTGATGATCTCCGGCCGGCCCACCAGGGTGCCGCTCTGCTTGTCCACCGTCACGACCACCAGGAACATGCCGTCGCTGGCCAGCGCCCGACGGTCGCGCAGGACGACGTCACCCACCTCCCCCACCGAAAGGCCGTCGACGTAGACGTAGCCGGCGGTCACCGGCACGCCCCGCCGCGCCGTGCCGTCGGGCAGGAACTCGATCGGCTGGCCGTTCTCGATGATGAAGATGCGGTCGGGCGGGACGCCCGTCTCGGCCGCCAGGCGGCCGTGCTGCACGAGCATGCGGAATTCGCCGTGCATGGGGATGAAGGCCCGCGGCTTGGTCAGGCCCAGCATCAGCTTGAGCTCTTCCTGGCTGCCGTGGCCCGACACGTGGGCCCGCTTGATGGCGTGGTAGAAGACGTTGGCGCCGTTCTTGAAGAGGTTGTCGATGGTGCGCGACACCTCTTCCTCGTTGCCCGGGATGGGGCTGGCGCTGACGATGACCGTGTCGCCCGGCCCGATCTCCACCCAGCGGTGGTCGCGGTTGGCCATGCGAGCCAGGCCGGCCATCGGTTCACCCTGCGCGCCGGTCGTGCAGATGGTGAGCTGCGCATCGGGGACGTCCTTGATGCGGTCCTTGGCCACGATCATGGCCGGGTCGTAGCGCAGGTAGCCCAGGTCGGTGGCGATGCGAAAGTTCTGCTCCATCGACCGGCCGATGACGGCCACCTTGCGGCCGAAGCTCGCGGAGGCGTCAAGGACCTGCTGGACGCGGGCGATGTTGCTGGCGAAGGTGGCCACGATGATCCGCCCGTCGAGCGGCTCCATGATCTCGCGGAAGGCCTCGCCGACGGTCCGCTCGGAGGGCGTGTAGCCGGGGTTCTCCGCGCGCGTCGAGTCCGACAGCAGGCACAGCACGCCCTCGGCGCCCAGGCGGGCCAGCAGGGCGAAGTCGGACAGCTTGCCGTCCACCGGCGTGTGGTCGAACTTGAAGTCGCCTGTGTGGACGACCGTGCCGAGCGGCGTCCGCAGGGCGATGCCCATCGCGTCGGGGATCGAGTGGCCGATGCGGAAGGCGGTCGCCTGGAAGGCGCCGAGATCGACCGTGTCGCCCGCCTCCATGGCCCGGATGGGGTTGTTGGTGAGGTGGTGCTCCTTGATCTTGTTGCCCAGCAGGCCGCGCGCCAGGGTGGAGGCGTAGACGGGCACGCCGGGGAAGTCGGGCAGCACGTACGGCAGCCCGCCGACGTGATCCTCATGGGCGTGGGTGATGAGGAAGGCCTTGACGTGGTCGCGCCGCTCGCGCAGGTACGTCACGTCGGGCACGACCAGGTCGATGCCGAACATCTCCTCGTCGGGGAACATCAGGCCGCAGTCGATGACCACGATCTCGTCCCCGTACTCGAAGACGTACATGTTCTTGCCGATCTCGCCGACCCCGCCGAGCGGGATGATGCGCAGCGGGGTGCCGCCGCCATCGGCCGGGGCGACGGTAGCCCGCGCGACAGCTGCCGGCCGTGTCCCGCCCGTCGCCGAGGCACGCCTGGCGCGCCCGGCCGTCCTGCTGCGATCGGCCATCAGAAGAGCTGCATCTGATCGGGGTCGAGGGGGTCGGGTCCGTCGGCCCCCTGGACGGTGATCGCCGCCAGCTCGACCGGGCTGATGTCCAGCCCATCCGGCGTGTCGAGTGCGTCGGCGGCGTCGGCCGTCACCACCGCCTCGGCGGCCGGAAGCGCCGGGGCGGTGTGGGCCGCTCGGCGGGAGCGGCTATCGATGAGCACCTTGGGCAGCATGGACATGTCCTCGAAGAGCGTGTCGCGCAACGCGGCCTGGCGGAACGCCGCCGCGGGGTGATACATGGCGAACGCCGAGGCATCCGGTGCCCCGGTCGCCGGGTCGGCCGGCCGCGCCGTCCCGTGGGCGGCGCCGATGCGGGCTCCCGGCATGAACGTGCCGAGGGAGAAGCGGCCCAGCGTCACCACCACCGCGGGGTCCAGCGCAGCCAGCTGCCGCGCCAGGTACGGGGCGCAGGCGGCCATCTCGTCAGGCTCGGGGTCGCGGTTGCCGGGCGGCCGGCACTTGACGACGTTGGTGATGAAGACCTCGTCGCGCCGCCAGCCGATCGAGCGGAGCAAGTCGGTCAGGAGGCTGCCCGCGGCGCCGACGAAGGGCCGCCCCTGTTCGTCCTCGTGCTGCCCCGGGCCTTCGCCGACGAAGACGACCTCGGTGTCGGCGCTGCCCTCCCCCGGCACGGCGCGAGTGCGACCGGCCGAGAGGCGGCAGCGCGTGCAGCTCCGGACCTCGTCATCGATGGCCGCCAGGGCTGCGCGTCGCTCCTCGCCCGTCACGCGGCGCGACCGGCCCGGCGCGAGGCGGGCGCGAGCCACCCGCGGGCCGCCACCAGCTCGGCGATCTGGACGGCGTTCGTGGCGGCGCCTTTGCGCAGGTTGTCGCTGACCACCCAGAAGGCGAGGCCACGGCCGTCGGCGACCGATACGTCACGCCTGACCCGGCCGACGAAGATCTGGTCCTTGCCGGCGGCGTCGGTCGCCAGCGGGTAGCGGGACGCGGCCGGCTCGTCGACGACGATCACGCCGGGCACCGCGGCGAACGCCTCGCGCGCCTGATCGGGGCTGAGCGGATCGTGCAGCTCCACGTGCACCGCCTCGGAGTGGCCGGTGAAGACCGGCACGCGGACGGCCGTGCAGGAGAGCCGCAGGTCGGGCAGGTGGAGGATCTTGCGGCTCTCGTGGATGACCTTCCACTCCTCGCGCGTGTAGCCGTCCTCCAGGAAGACGTCGACCTGCGGCAGGACGTTGAAGGCGATGGCGTGGGGATAGACCGACGCCGTGATGGCGTGGCCCGCGACGTGCGCCTCGACCTGCCGCTGCAGCTCGGCCACCGCCTTGTGGCCCGACCCGCTCACGGCCTGGTAGGTGTCGACCACGACCCGTTCCAGGCCCGCCGCGTCGCGCAGCGCCGCGAGGAGCGGCACCAGCTGCATCGTCGAGCAGTTGGGGTTGGCGATGATGCCTTCATGAGTCGCGGCGTCGGCGGCGTTGACCTCCGGCACCACCAGCGGGACGCCGGGCTCCATGCGCCACCGCGACGAGTTGTCGATGACCACCGCGCCGGCTTCCGCGGCCGCGGGCGCGAGGGTCCCGGAGACGGTCGCGCCGGCCGAGAAGAGGGCGACATCGACGCCCTCGAAGGACTCGGGGCGCGCTTCCTCGACGGTCAGGCGATGGCCCGAGATGACCAGCGTCGTGCCGGCCGAACGCGCAGACGCAAGCGGCCGGAGCGTGGCGAAGGGGAAGGCGCGTTCGATGAGGACCTGGAGCATCGTGCGGCCCACGGCGCCCGTGGCGCCGACGACGGCGACGGTCAGGGGTCCGGATGGATGGGTGGGCATGACCGGCGGCGATGATACACCGCGGCCGCCGGTCTCCCGACGGCCGCGGATGGGTTGACGGGGACTCGCGGCGGTCAGCTGACCGTCGCTTCGCGGGCCAGGTGGCGCTGCATGGCCGCCTTGCGCGACAGGTTGACGCGACCCTGGCGGTCGATCTCGGTGACCACCACCATGATCTCGTCACCCACGGCCACGACGTCCTCCACGCTCGGCACGTGGTAGTCGGCCAGTTCGCCGATGCGGACGAGGCCTTCCTTGCCGGGCAGGATCTCCACGAACGCCCCGAAGGTCATGAGGCGGGTCACCTTGCCCATGTAGAGGGCGCCGATCTCCACCTCACGGGTGAGGCTCTGGATCCACTCGATGGCCTTCTTGGCGTTGTCCTGGTTGACGGCGGACACCTCGACCGAGCCGTCGTCCTCGACGTTGATCTCGGTACCCGTCTCTTCCTGGATGCGCCGGATCATCGAGCCACCCTTGCCGATGATCTCGCGGATCTTCTCGGGGTTGATCTTGATGGTCGTGATGCGCGGGGCGAAGGAGCTGACGTCCGTGCGCGCCTCGGGGATGACGTCGACCATCTTGTCCAGGATGGCCAGGCGGGCCACCCGGGCCTTCTCGAGGCCGGTCCGGATGATCGCCTCGTTGATGCCCTGGACCTTGATGTCCATCTGCAGGGCGGTGATGCCGACGCGGGTGCCGGTGACCTTGAAGTCCATGTCACCGAACGCGTCTTCCTTGCCCAGGATGTCGGTCAGCACGGCGAACTTGCCGTCGGCCTCGCTGACGAGGCCCATGGCCGCGCCGGCCACCGGGGCAGTGATGGGCACGCCGGCATCCATGAGGGCCAGCGTGGAGCCGCATGTGGAGGCCATCGAGGTGGACCCGTTGGAGGTCACGCACTCGCTGACCAGGCGGATGACGTAGGGGAAATCACGCTCGGACGGCAGGACCGGGATGAGGGCTCGCTCGGCGAGCGCGCCATGGCCGATCTCGCGCCGTCCCGGGCCCCGCATCGGCTTGTTCTCGCCGGTGCTGTAGGGCGGCATGTTGTAGTGGTGGATGTAGCGCTTGGAGATCTCGGGGCTGATCGTGTCGATGCGCTGCACGTCCGATGACGGACCCAGCGTGGCCACGGTCAGGGCCTGGGTGTCGCCGCGGGTGAAGAGGGCCGAGCCATGGGCGCGGGGCAGGAGCCCCACTTCCACGGTGATGGGGCGGATCGTGTCGAGGTCGCGGCCGTCCATGCGCACGCCTTCGGTGAGCACGAGGTGGCGCACCGTCTTCTTGTGCAGCAGGGTGGTCAGCGACTTGCTGAGGCGCGAGGCGCGGCGGGCCTTCTCGAGGGCCGCGTCGGCGTCGGCCGGCGGGGTGCCCTTGGCGCGCGCGTGGATGGTCTCCGCGACGGCCTTCTTGAAGGCTTCGGCCCGCACCGGCAGGTCCTTGGCCAGCAGGAGCAGGAGCTCCGCGGTGGCCTCGGCGTCGGGCAGCGCCCGGTGGGTCGGTCGCGGCTCGAGGCCGAAGAACGCGGTCAGATCGGCCAGCTTGAAGACGTCCTGGTCGGGCCAGGCCTCGCGGGCCAGCGTCAGCGTGTCCAGGTAGCGGCCCTGCTCGATGCGGGTGCCGTCACCGAGGGCCGCCTCGACGAAGCCCAGGTCGAACCCGACGTTGTGGCCGACGAGCGTGGCGTCACCGGCCCAGGCCAGGAACTGCCGCGCCGCTTCGGCGGGGGCCGGAGCGCCCTTGACGTCCTTGTCGGTCAGGCCGTGGAGCTGGTGCCCCACGATGGGCTGGCCGGGGTCGACGAGGGTGGACCAGCGGTCGGCGATCTTGCCGCCCTGGACTTTCACGGCGGCGATCTCGACGAGGCTGCCGATCTTGGCGTCGCGGCTGGTGGTCTCCACGTCGAACACGACGAACGGCTTCTTTGCCGCCATGTCGTCGAGGAACGTGAGGACCGAGTCGGTGCCCGGCTCCAGGTACGGGATGCGCTTGGCCTTGCCGAGCTCGCGCTGGAGCTGTAGCTGCAGGTCGATGATGGGGGCCAGCGAGCGGTGGCCGAACAGGATGGCCTCGGCCATGACGGCCTCAGGAAGGATTTGGGCGCCGGCCTCGACCATCATGATGGCGTCGCGGGTGCCGGAGACGATGAGGTCCAGCTCGGACTCGGCCAGCTGGCTGTAGGTGGGATTGAGGACGAACTCGCCGTTGATGCGCCCGATGCGGGCGGCCGCGATCGGTCCCTGGAAGGGCACGTCGCTGATGGTCAGGGCGGCCGATGCGGCGATCGTGCCGATGATGTCGGGGTCGTTCTCCTGGTCCGTGGAGAGGACGGTCACGACGACCTGCACGTCATCCTTGTAGCCCTCGGGGAAGAGGGGCCGGATGGGGCGGTCGGTGAGGCGGGCGGCCAGGATGGCCGCTTCGGACGGGCGTGACTCGCGCTTGATGAAGCCGCCGGGGATCTTGCCCGCGGCGTACATGCGCTCCTCGAAGTCGACCGTCAGGGGGAAGAAGTCGAGGCCCGGGCGCGGATCCGACCGGTTGGCCGTTCCCAGCACCATGGTGTCGCCGTAGCGGACGGTCACCGAGCCGCCGGCGAGCCGGGCGAGACGCCCGGATTCGATGGTCAGCGTACGTCCGCCGACCTCGGTCGAGAGTGTGACTGGCATCAGTCCTCCATATGTGGAGGACGGGGTCCCTCTGGCGCCTGGGCGTACCCGGGCCATGTGGCAGCGAGGTGCCTCGCGCCGGGTGCTCGCCTAGCGGCGAAGGCCCAACCGGCCGATGACCGCGCGGTAGCGCGTGTTCTCTGTGCGCATCAGGTACGCAAGCAGGCGACGCCGCTGCCCCACGAGTTTGAGGAGGCCGCGACGCGCCTGGTTGTCCCTGGGAAATGCCTTCAGGTGCTCGTTCAGCTCCTTGATGCGCTCCGTGAGGAGCGCGATCTGGACTTCTGGTGAGCCCGTGTCGCCGTCGTGGACGGCGTACCCGGTGATGACGGCTTCCTTCGCTTCCCGCGCGAGCGGCACCCGATCCTCCGAAAACACAAAACCTCTACGAATGTCGGGCGCAGTCTAGCACAGGCGTTCGCGTCGACCGGGGGCGGCCACCCTTGGCGTCGAGCCGGTCGCCTCCGCGCTGATGCGCTCGAGGTCATCAAGAGCCGGCTCCGTGTCACGAAGGTTGCCCCTGTCCCGCGCTCGCAGGACAGGGGCAACGCACTCACCCGGTAGCTTTCGCACCGAGACACGACTAGAAACGACGGACCGACCGGGAACGTTACGCCTCAGCGGGGGTTTCGCCGCCGTCCGCCGATCGGACCGGGGGAACCTCAGTCGTACGGCCTCACAGCATCACAGGCAGGCGCCAAACTGCCGTCCGTGCAGAGGTGCTGGCTCCGCGGAATGAACACCTGGCGCGTCTCGCCATCGACCATATAAGTCAGCAGGTAGCCGTGGACCGTCACCCCATCGCCTGGCAGAACGAAGCGGATGAGCAACTGGAAGTAGGCATCGGCGCGGGTGACGATCACACCCTTCATGGGCCGGGCGTTGTGTCGGTTTGCGGCGGGGACTGCAAGATCGGGAGCCTCGCCCAGAGCCCCCTGGGTCCCTGCGATGGGCATGAACAGCGCGTCCCTCGCAACGCCTGCCGGGAGGCCTAGGGGCGTCAGGTCGATCAGCGTGGCATTGGTGTCACCCATAAGGATGAGCGTGTTCGTGCCCATCCAGACAAGCTGGCCCGGTGCCATCGGCCCCGCCTCACCGACGGGGTCGCCGACATCGAAATCCGTTGCCTTCGGCCCAACGTCCGAGCGGACCGTGAGGACCACGCGCAGCAGAATGACGAGCACCACGGCCATCAAGACCGTGATACTCGCGACGAGTCGCCTCCGGTTGACGCGGCCCGAGGTCCTCACTCTGGTGTTTATCTCCGATTACGTGCTGCTCTCCTAGACCTTCCCTGATGTCCCCGGCCTGGCCAGTATCCGCCGCGCGCGAGCCGCGTCGAGGTCCATCTGGGTCACCAGGGCGGCCGCCGACGCAAAGCGGCGCTCGCCGCGCTGCCGTCGCACGAACTCCACCCTAAGGCGCCGCCCGTAGAGGTCGGGCGAGACGTCGAACAGGTGCGCCTCGAGCAGCCGGGTCCGCTCCCCGAAGGTGGGTCGCACGCCCAGCGAGGCCACGCCGTCGACGCGGTGCCGCGGATGCAGCGGATCCAGGCCGTCCCAGGAGGATCGCACGGCGTAGATGCCGTCCGGCGGCAGGGCCACCGGCTGGTCGAAGGCCAGGTTGGCCGTGGGGTAGCCCAGCCCGCGGCCGCGCCCATCGCCATGCACGACGGTGCCGATGACGGCGAAGCGGCGACCAAGCAGCGTGCCCGCGCTGGCCAGCCACCCGCCGGCCACAAGGTCGCGCAGGCGTGAGTCGGAGACGCGCGCCCCGCCCAGCACGACGGACGGGACCTCCAGCAGGTCGAAGCCGAAGCGCGCCGCGACCGGCGGCAGGCTCATCAGCGTGCCGCCCCGGCCCTTGCCGAAGGCCGAGTCGCGGGTCATCAGCAGCGCCACCAGCGGGCCGCCCTCGACCAGGCGCTCGACGAACGCCTCGGCCGGGGTCGCCGCCACCTCGCGATCGAAGGGGTAGCGGACGAGCAGATCGACCCCCAGCGCGGCGAACCGCGCATCACGCTCCGCGGGGTCGCACAGGAGGAGCGGCGACACGCCCCGCAGCACGACGTCGGGGTGCGGGGTGAAGGTGACCACGGTCGCGGCGGCATCCCGCGCGCGTGCCGCCTCGACGAGCGCGCGCGAGCAGGCGCTGATGCCCGCGGTGCACGCTGTCGAATGCGCCCACGATGACCGCCACGGGCCGGGGGTCACGGCGGGCCCGCAGATCGGTGACGATCTCCACCCGCTACGGTTCCGCCGCTTCGACGGTCGGGGCCGGCTCGGGGGTGACGAAGACCTTCTCGGGGTGCAGCCGCCCGCCCTCCAGGCGGGCGATCGCGGCCAGCCGCCCGGCCCCATCGACGATCCGCCAGGGCGTGCCGTGCGCGACGTGCGGCGCCAACGCCGCTACCTCGCCAGCCACCTCTCCACGCGGCCGGACGACCTGGCCCTTGGCGAGCGCGGCCATCTCCTCGGGCGGCATCGTGATGGACGGCAGGGCCTCCAGCCCGGTGTCGGGCGGCAGGAGCACGCGCTCGGCCGCATCCTCGGCGAGGGCCTCGCGCACCGTGTCGAGCGGGTGGGCGGCCGCCAGGTCGAAGGCGCCGCTGCGTGTGCGGATGAGCGCCACCAGGTAGGCGCCGCAGCCCAGGTGGTCGCCAAGGTCCCGCGCCAGGGCCCGCACGTAGGTCCCCGCCGTGCAGGCGATCTCCAGGACGGCCGTGGGCCGCTCCGGATCGCTGTCGTCCCAGGCGGTGAGCTCCAGGGACGTGATGGTCACGTCGCGCGGCGCCAGCACGGGCGTCTCGCCGCCGCGGGCCAGCTCATAGGCGCGACGCCCTGCCACGTGGACCGCCGAGTGGCTCGGCGGGACCTGGGCCAGCCGGCCGCGGAAGGCCTCCAGGGCCGCCTCGACCACCGTCCGGTCGGGAGGGCGCACGGCGCCCGGCGTCAGCTCGCCGTCGAGGTCGTCCGTGGTGGAGCGCGCCCCGAAGGCGACCGTGGCGCGATAACCCTTGTCGTCACCCAGGTGGTACTCGACGACCCGCGTGGCGTGGCCCAGGAAGACCGGCAACACCCCCGAGGCGAAGGGGTCCAGGGTGCCGCCGTGGCCCACCCGTCGCACGCCGCTGAGGCGCCGGATGAGGGCCACCACGTCGTGCGAGGTCGGGCCGGCCGGCTTGTCGACGACGATGATCCCGTCGAGCTCGACGGTCCCCGCGGCGGTCACGCGGGCGACTGGCCGGTGATCAGCCGCTCGGCGATCGGCAGCACGATCGCCTGGGCCTCCGCCAGCGGCGCCGCCACGGTCGCCCCCGCGGCGCGCGCATGGCCGCCCCCGCCCCACATCCCCGCCAGCTGTGTCGCGTCGATGCCGCCGTCACGGGTGCGGATACTGAGGCGGGTCTGGTGGCCGGCCTCCTTGAAGAGGATGGCGATGTCGGCGGTGGCGGACTGGCTCAGCAGGTCGATCAGGCCCTCCGAGTCGGACGCGTCGCTCCCGGTGACAGCGAGGTCGGCGTCCTCCAGGCGGCTCCACACGAGACGGCCGTCCATCGCGCTCTCCAGGCGGGCCAGGACGCGACCGAAGAGCTGCAGCTGGCGGTTGGGCTTGGTGCGGTAGAGGCGGCGCGACGTCTCGTAGAGCGGTGCACCAGCGGCCACGCAGTTCGGCCGCCACGCGCAGCGTGCGAGGGGTCGTGTTGGGGTGCTGGAAGGTGGCCGTGTCGATGACCAGCCCGGCCATCAGGCTCGCCGCCAGCTGGCCACCCGAGGCGTCGAGCGGGACCTCCAGCCGGGCCGCCAGCAGCGTCGTCATCTCGCACGTCGCGGCCGCCGACGGGTCGATCCAGTCCACCGCGCCGAAGCCCGGGTTGGACTTGTGGTGGTCGATGTCCAGGATAGGCACCCGCCCGAACAACTCGGCGTGGTCCCGCAGCAGCGGGCCGATGCGCTCCAGCTCCCCGCAGTCGCCGACGACGATGAGGTCGTAGGCCACTCCGGGTTCAGGTGCGCGGCGGAAGCGGTCGAGGCCGGCGATGAAGTCGTACATCGGGGGCACGGCATCGGCGCAGATGGGCCAGGCGGTGCCCCCCAGGGCCTCCACGAGGAGGGCGTGGGCGAGCGCCGATCCGAGTGCGTCGGCCTCCGGATTCTCGTGGCAGACGGTCAGGACGCGGCGAGCGCTGCGCAACGTGGCCACGACGGCTTCGGGGACGACGGCCACATCGGCGCTGGTGAGGGAGGTGATCGTCACTTGGGGCGCTTCGGCCGGCGAGGCTGGCGCGCCGGACGGGGTTCGGGGGCGGCGCGAGCGGCGATGGCCGGCGTGGGCAGCGTCTCGTCGAGCGGCAGCTCGGTCGGCTCGGCATGGCCGGCCTCGAGCTCCTCGATGAGATGGAGGACGCGGGTGCCGCGCAGGACGGTCTCGTCCTCGCGCAGGTGCAGCTCGGGGATGCGCTTGAGGCGCAGCTCGCCAAGGCGGTGGCGCAGGAACGGCATGGCGCGGCCGAGCGCCCGCATCGCCTCGCGACGCTCCGCGGGCTGCCCGATGAGCGAGACCCATACCGTGGCATGGCGCAGGTCGGGGGTCACGTCGACCTTGCTGACCGTCACGAAGCCGATGCGCGGGTCGTGGACCTCGCGGGCGATGAGGCCGCTCAGCTCTTCCTGGAGGAGGGCGTCCAGGCGCGGCACGCGTGCGCTCATGACGCTGGTCCCTGTCCCGCGCGGAAGACTAGGCCGAGGCCGCGCGCGACACCGTCTGCTGGGTGAAGCATTCGATGATGTCGCCCTCCGCCAGTTCGTGGTATCCGGCCAGGCCGATGCCGCACTCGAAGCCGGTGGCGACCTCGCGCACATCGTCCTTGAAGCGACGCAGGGATTCGATGCGGTCGGTGGCGATGAGCTTGCCGCCGCGGTACACGCGAGCCCCGCCACGGACGATGCGCCCCTCGGTGACGTACGAGCCGGCGATGACCGCGCTCTTGCCCACCTTGAAGATCTGGCGCACCTCGGCGCGACCTTCGACGGTCTCCACCAGCTCCGGCTCGAGCAGGCCCTTGAGGGCGGCCTCGATGTCGTCGGTCAGCTTGTAGATGATGTCGTAGAGGCGGATATCGACGCCTTCGGCCTCAGCGGCGCGGCGGGCCGTGGGATCAAGCTTCGTGCTGAAGCCCACGATGATGGCGTCGGACGCCGACGCGAGGAGGACGTCGTTGTCGGTGATGTCGCCGGTGCCCTCGCGGATGATGTTGATGTGGACCTCGTCCGTGGCCACCTGCTCGACGGCGTGGTGGATGGCCCCCAGCGAACCCTGCACGTCGGCCTTGATGATGAGCCGCAGCTCCTTGGTCTGGCCGGCCTGGATCTGCCGGTACAGGTCCTCCAGGGTCGCCCTGCCGGTCCCTTCGGGCCGCGCCGCGGAGGCGCGCCGCTGGTCGATCATGGTCCGCGCGGTGCGCTCGTCGGCCACGACGCGCAGGACGTCACCGGCCGCAGGAACCTCGGCGAGGCCCAGCAGGACGAGGGCGGCCGACGGCCCGCCCTTGCTGATGCGCTCGCCCTTGCTGTTCTCGAGCGCTCGCACGCGCCCGGATGTATCGCCCACGACGACGGTGTCGCCGACGCGGAGCGTCCCGGTCTGGATGAGGATCGTGGCCACCGGGCCGCGGCCCTTGTCCAGCTCGGCCTCCACGACCGTGCCGATGGCCGACCGCTTGGGGTCGGCCCGCAGGTCCTGCAGGTCGGCCACCAGGAGGACCATCTCCAGCAGGTCATCGATGCCCAGGCGCTGCTTGGCGCTGACCTGGACGAGGGGCACGTCGCCGCCGTAGTCCTCGACCACGACGCCGTGCTCGGACAGCTCGGTCTTGACGCGGTCCGGGTTGGCGTCCGGCTTGTCGATCTTGTTGAGGGCGATGATGATCGGCACCTTGGCCGCCCGGGCGTGGTCGATCGCCTCCAGCGTCTGGGGCATCACGCCGTCGTCGGCGGCCACCACCAGGACGGCGATGTCGGTGACCTTGGCGCCGCGAGCGCGCATGGCGGTGAACGCCTCGTGTCCGGGCGTGTCGAGGAAGACGATGCGCCGGCCGTTGTGGGTGACCTCGCTGGCGCCGATGTGCTGGGTGATGCCGCCGCGCTCGCCCCCGGCGATGTCCGTCGTGCGGATGGCGTCGAGGAGGCTCGTCTTGCCGTGGTCGACGTGGCCCATGACCGTCACGATCGGGGCGCGCGGCACGAGCTTGGTCGGGTCGGCGTCCTCGAAGAGGACTTCCTTGGTGGCCTCGGAGACGGGCGCCTCGCCATTGGCCTCGGCTGGCTCCGCGGCGGTCGCCTCGGCGATCTCGTAGCCGAGTTCGCCGGCCACCAGGCTGGCCGTGTCGCGGTCGACCAGCTGGTTGATGGTGGCGAAGATGCCGCTCTTGATCAGCTCGCGGATGACGTCCGCGACGTTCACGCCGAGCAGCTCGGCGAGCTCCTTGACCGTCAGCGACGCGGGGATCTCGACCGCACCACGCTCGGCCGGTTCGATGACCTGGACGACCGTCGCGCCGCTCTGGAGCGGCGTGCGGGGGGGCTTGCGGGGACCGCGCCGGTTGCGCGTCCCGCTGCGGCTACGCGCCATGGGGGTCTCCTTGGGCATGCATCAGGGGTCCGGCCTGCAACTGGGCGAGCAGGTCGGCGGGGAGTTCGGTGCCGAGGGCGTGCTGGATCGCGCCGCGCTTGAGGGCGGTCGACCAGCAGGCGCCGTCGGCGCACAGGTAGGCGCCGCGACCGGCGCGGCGCCCGGTGGTGTCAAGGGTCAGGCCGCCGTCGGGTAGGCGCACGACGCGGACGAGCTCGCGCTTGGTCCGCTCCGTGCGGCACGCGACGCACGTCCGCATCGGCTGGCGGCGAGGCGCCATCCTGGCCGCCGCTATGACGTGGCCTCCTCGACGGGTGCCTTCTTTCGCGACGCCCGCTTGGGCTTGGCCTCGGCAACGGGCGCCTCCGGCTCGACGACGGCTGCAGGCGCCTCCGCGGCCGTGACCTCCGCGGTCGTGGCTTTGGCGGTCGTGGCCTTGGCGCGGCTGGCGCGCCTGGGCTTCGCGGCGGCGACCACCACCTCGGGCGCGGCCTCCGCGCCGGGGGCCTCGGCGACGACGGGGGTCGTCTCGACCGGCACCGTGACCGGCGCGGCGGCGGTCTCGGTGGCCGCGGCCACCTTGGCCAGGGGCCGTGGGGGAGCATCGGCGGCTGGCACCTGGTCGGACCGGATATCGATGCGCCAGCCGGTCATCTTGGCTGCCAGGCGGGCGTTCTGGCCCTCCCGGCCGATGGCCAGCGAGAGCATGCGCTCGGGGACGGTGACGCTCGCGACGCGAGCCTCCTCGTCGATGTGCACGGCGACCACCTGGGCGGGGCTCAGGGCGTTGGCCACCAGTGTGGCCGGGTCGTCCGACCACGGGATGATGTCGATCTTCTCGCCGCCCAGCTCGGCCACCACGGCCTGCACGCGGCCGCCGCGCTGGCCGACCGTCGCGCCGACGGGGTCCAGGCCCTCCTGGCGGCTGGCCACGGCGACCTTGCTGCGGCTGCCTGCCTCACGGGCGATGGCCCGGATCTCGACGGCGCCGCTGTGGATCTCCGGCACCTCGAGTTCGAAGAGGCGCCGCAGGAAGCCCTTGTGGGTGCGGCTGACGTAGATCTGGGGTCCCTTGGTGGTACGGCGGACCTCCAGCACGTAGGCCTTCACGTGCTGGCCGATGCGGTAGTGCTCCATGGTCGACTGCTCGGTCGTGGCCAGGATGGCGTCCACTCGCTCGGGCTCGCGGCCCACGTCGAGGATGATGGCGCGCGGCTCGACACGGCTGACCGTGCCGGTGACGATCTCGCCTTCCATGGCCGCGTACGCGCCGAACGTCTGCTCGCGCTCGACCTCGCGGAAGCGCTGCATGAACACCTGGCGCGCCGTCTGGGCGTGCGTGCGCAAGAGCGTGTCGACGTCGACCTGGGCGAACTCGACGCGGTCGCCGACCGCGGCGTCGGCCTTGAAGGCGCGCGCCTCGTCGATGGTGAACTGCGTCTCGGGATCCTCTACCTCGTCGACCACGGTCTTGGCCCGGTAGACGCGGATCGCGCCGGTCTGGCCGTTGACCTCGACCCCGATGTTCTCGTTGCCGGGCGCGACGCGGCGATAGGCCGATTCGATGGCCTCTTCCACGGTCCGCACGAGGGCGTCCTGCGAGATGCCCTTCTCGGCATTCAACTGGAGAAGGGCGCCGACCAGATCGCGGCTCACGTTGCGCCTCCTCCTCTCAGTGCCTCGATGGCGAGCCGGCCACCAACAAAGAACGTGGGGGTCACCCACGTCTTGAGGCGGCCGGACCGATGCTCGCGGAAGTATAGCAGCCCACGCTCCCACGCTCCCCAACGTGATCGGCCGGGACCCATCGGCCGGCCCATCCGGGGGCGGGCGTCAAACGAGGCGATGTGGCCAGTTGTGACTCGGGGGCGCGTTAGAGCCGTTGCTCGGCGCCTGATGCCGGTGGCTGGCGCATGAGGCGGTCCCGTTCGTGCGTGGCGTCGCCTGATCGCCGCCCGTGCAGGCGCTCAACGGCCCTCGGACGCCCCGCGATCTGCCCTAACGTGCCCGGGAGCCACGATTGACCATGTCGCGCCCGGTCAGCCGTCGTCGAGGCCGGCTGCCGCCACGGATATGGTCACCTACCAGTCCGGGTGGTACTCGACGACGTTCCCGCCGCTCGTGCGGCTCTCCCGCGGTTCCGGTGGCTCGGATCCGTGCGTGTCGCAGCACGGAGGCGGCCAGGATGGCCGTCCCCGAGGGCGCGCAGCAGGGTGGCATCTGCTCCGGTACCACCCCGGTTGGTATATGGACAGGTTCGGGGCGGGTCCGGGCGGGCGGCGGGCGCCGGGCGAGGCGACCCGGGCCTGACGAGCCCGACCGCGTGCCTCGCCCAGTCGCTAGTAGGCTCGAGCGAAGAGCACCCGGCGATCGGAGGGTCGGCCGTCGACCAGGCACGTGCCGGGCTCGTCGGGCGAGTCGAACGGGATGACCCGGATGGTGGCGCCGGTCTCCTCGCTGACGCGCCGCTCGCAGGCGGCATCGCCGCACCACGGAGCGAGCGCGAAGCCGCCCTCCCCTTCCATCGAGCGACTTGAGGTCGTCGAGGGTGTCGAGCCGGTGGGTGTTGGCCTCGCGGAAGTCGAGCGCCCGCTGGAACAGGGCCTGCTGGTAGGCAGCCAGGCGGCCGGGCAGGTCCGCGGCCAGCGCATCCAGGGCGATCGGCTCCTTGGCCCGGTCCACCCGGCGCACGAGCACGCCCTGCCCGGCGGCCACGTCGCGCGGCCCGACCTCCAGGCGGAAGGGCACGCCGCGCAGCTCCCAGTGGTTGTACTTGAAGCCGGGCGACTCCTCGCGGCGGTCCACCTTGACGCGCAGCGGCCCGGAGGCGGTCGTGACGTCCTTGAGGGCGGCCTCGAGCGGCCCGAGTGCGGCCTCCACGGCAGAGCGGTCGTCCTCGGAGCGGAAGATGGGCACGATGGCCACCTGGGTGGGCGCCACGTTGGGCGGCAGCACCAGGCCCGAGTCGTCGCCGTGGGCCATGATCGTCGCCCCGACCATGCGCGTGGAGAAGCCCCACGACGTGCCCCAGGGGTGCTTGCGCACGTTGTCGCGGTCCAGGAACTCGATGCCGGCCGCACGGGCGAAGTTCTGGCCGAGCATGTGGCTCGTGCCGGCCTGGAGCGCCTTGCCGGTCGCGCATCATGGCCTCGATGGCGTGGGTGTAGATCGCGCCGGGGAACGTCTCGGCCGGGCTCTTGCGGCCGCGGATGACGGGGATGGCCAGCCAGTCCTCGGACACCTCGCGGTAGGCCTCCAGGCCGGTCGCCACCTCGTCCGCAGCCTCCTCTTCGGTGGCGTGGAAGGTGTGAGCCTCCTGCCACAGGAACTCGGCCGTGCGCAGGAAGAGTCGCGTGCGCAGCTCCCAGCGCACGACGTTGTTCCACAGGTTCATCAGCAGCGGCAGGTCGCGGTAGGACTGGATCCAGTCCTTGACCGAGTCGGCGATGATCGCCTCGCTGGTCGGCCGCATGGCCAGCCGCTCGGTCAGCGGCTCACCGCCGGCGTGGGTCACCCAGGCCACCTGCGGGTTGAAGCCCTCGACGTGCTCGGCCTCCTTCTCCAGGAGCGACCGCGGGCACGAAGAGCGGGAAGTAGACGTTCTCGTGGCCGGTCGCCTTGATGTGGCGGTCCAGCTCGTCGCGCATCGACTCCCAGATGGCGAAGCCGTAGGGGCGGATGATCATGCAGCCGCGCACCGGGCGAGTAGTCGGCCAGCTGGGCCTTCAGGACGACGTCGTTGTACCAGCCGGGGAAGTCCTCCGACTGGCGCGTGATGCTGCTGACGAAGCCGGCCTTGGCCATGGTTGAGCGCGGTCCTCCGACTGGGGCGGAGCGGCTATGGTACCGAAGCGACACCATCGACACGAGGAGACCGGCCCATGCCCAACCTGCGCGACATCACCGACCAGCCGCTCATCCGGGTGTGGGACGGCGTGGCCGCGCGGACCGTGGAGGGCGAGCGGATCACCCTTGCCGTGGTGGAGCTCGACCCCGATGCCCACGTGCCCGAGCACCGCCACCCCAACGAGCAGATGGGCATGGTGATCCGGGGCACGGTCCACTTCCGCATCGGCACGGAAACGCGGACGTTCGGACCGGGTGGCACGTGGCGCATCCTGGCCGACGAGCCGCACGAGGTCAGGGTCGGCCCGGAGGGTGCCCAGCTGCTCGACATCTTCTCGCCGGTCCGCGAAGACTGGCACCGCCTGCCCGTCCTGCCGCCGCGGCCGCCGCGCTGGCCCTGACGGCCGGAGCTGAGCGGCTCGCATCGCGCACCGGCTGGACCTGACCCGATCCCGAGGCCGGGCTGGTGCCGCCGACTCGCCCGCGCGGTCGACCAGGCCCCGCCGGGGTGGAACCGTGCTGGTGCCATTCGATGGGTGGCCTGGTCATCCCGCTGGTGGCGGCCCGCCGCCCGGTCCGGCGGCTGGTGTTCCTGACCGCCTTCATCCCTTCCCCCGGCGTGAGCGCGAAGGAGCAGCGCGCGGCCGAGCCCATCGACGGACGCATCCCGCTCACGACCACCGAGTTCACCGACCTCGGCGACGATGTGTGGATGATCGGACCGGCCACGGCGACCGAGCTGTTCTTCTACGACGCCTCGGCCGAGCTCGCCGCCTGGGCCACTGGGCGGCTCCGCCCGCAGTGCTACCGCGTCATGAGCGAGCCGAGCCCCCTCGAGGCATGGCCCGACGTGCCGGCGAGCAGCATCATCTGCCGCGACGACCACGCGCTGAACCCGGACTGGGAGCGGACGGTTGCGCGCGACCGCCTGGCCGCGCGACCGATCGAGCTTGGCGGCGGCCACTCACCCTTCCTGACCCGGCCCGCCGAGCTGGCGGCCATCCTGGACGAGCTCGGTCGATCCGGCTGAGGCCGCGGGCCGATCGCTTGCTCGTTCACCACGCCCCCCGGCGCCGTGAGCCCATGAGGTTGCTAAGGACGGCGGAGGGCACGCGCAAGACCAGGAGCGACCCCTTTCGGCCGTCGGTCCGTGCGCATGACGTTCAAACCGCCGCTGAGTCGGGCCCCGCTGGTCGTTAGCAACCTTTGGTGTTCACGCAGGGCAACTGATGTTCACGCAGGGCGACGCCGATCCAGGCAACCTAGGGGCGTTCACGCGCGGCCGCGAGGCTAGGAAGCGGAGCCGGCTCTCGAGCCGTAGCGCTGGGCGACGTAGTCGTCGAGGATGCCGATGAACTCGTCGACCAGCCCCTCCCCGCGGAGCGTGGTGCGCAGCGCGCCGTCCACGAAGACCGGCGCGATCGGCTCCTCGAACGTGCCGGGCAGGGAGATGCCGATGTCGGCGTGCTTGCGACTCGCCCGGGCCGTTCACGACGCAGCCCATGACCGCCACGCGCAGCTCCTCGACGCCGGGGTACGAGCCGCGCCAGACGGGCATCTGCGTCGCGCAGGTAGGCCTGGATCTGCTGGCGCCATCTCCTGGAAGAACGTGCTGGTCGTCCGGCCGCAGCCGGGGCAGGCCGATGACCTGCGGCGGGAACGAGCGGAGGCCCAGGCGACTGCAGCACCTGCTGGCAGACGCGCACCTCCTCGGCGCGGTCGCCGCCCGGCTGCGGGCGTGAGCGACACGCGGATCGTGTCGCCGATGCCCTCGTCGAGGAGGATGCGCCAGGCCGGCCGTGGAGGCGACGATGCCCTTCATGCCCATGCCGGCCTCGGTGAGGCCCAGGTGGAGCGGGTAGTCGCAGCGCGGCGCGAGGCGCGCGGTAGACGTCGACCAGGTCGCGCACGCCGCTGACCTTGGCGCGGAGGATGATCCGGTCGTGCGGCCAGCCCGGTCGCCTCGGCCAGCTCCGCCGAGCGGAGCGCGCGACTCGAGCATCGCCTCGATCATCACGTCGCGGGCGTCGCGAGCGGCTCGGCAGGCGCGCGTTCTGCGTCCATCAGCTCGGTCAGCAGCTCCTGGTCGAGCGAGCCCCAGTTGACGCCGATGCGCACCGGCTTGCCGTGCTCGATCGCGACCGCGGACGATCGTCGCGGAAGTGCTCGTCGTGCCGCTTGCCGCGCCGACGTTGCCGGGGTTGATCCGGTACTTGGCGAGCGCCGCGGCGCATCCGGGGTACTCGGTCAGCAGCTGGTGGCCGTTGTAGTGGAAGTCGCCGACGAGCGGCACGCCGATGCCGAGGTCGCGCAGCTTGCGCCCGATCTCGGGCACGGCGGCGGCGGCGTCGCGTCGTTGTTGACCGTGATGCGCACCAGCTCGGAGCCGGCGTGCGGCGAGCGCCGCGACCTGGATGCGCCGTCGCGTCGGCGTCCGCCGTGTCGGTGTTGGTCATCGACTGCACCACGACCGGGTGACCGCGAGCCGACCAGCACGCCGCCGACGTCCACGGTGGCCGTCGGCCGCCGCCCGGCGTGGCGGCCTCGATCGCGGCGCGTCACCGCGGCCGAGCCGCCGCCGATGTCGAAGTAGCTGATCCAGACGAGGAAGGCCATGAGCAACGCGAAGCCGGCGAGGTAGACGCCGCGCTCCGCCGCGTGACTCGATGCGCGTCGCGACTGACGCGCCTTGATGAGCGCCGACCGCGACCCGGCCGCCGTCGATCGGCGGGAAGGGCAGGACGTTGATGACGGCGAGGTTGGCCGACAGCAGGCCGATGAGCCAGACCAGGAAGACCGGCGGCAGCTGCGCTGCGGACCTGGCCCGACGATGTCCACGATGCCGACCGGGCCCGCGACCGGCGGGTTGCCCAGGTTGCGCCACGAGGTCCGCGACGCCGCGCAGGATGAGCGTCGACGCCTCCGACCGTCCGCTGCGCCCAGGCCGATGGCGTCGACGCGCGTGCCGCTGCGTGTGCCGCGGCTGGTACCGGCAGCTCGAGGATGCCAAGCGCCCTGGCCGTGGTCGCGCCGCTGCTCGAGCGGCGTCCGCCGTGGCCACCTGGTCGGCGTCGAGCGCAGCTGCACGTCCGCGGCGTGCCGTCGGGATGGCGCAGGACGGCACGATCTGGCCGGCCGCGCGTGGCGCAGGTAGCGGATGCGCCGGCGGCGGGCTCGGCCGCGGCGCAGGTCGTCGAAGACCGGGAACCGCTGGCCGTCGATGGCCGAGGATGAGGTCGCCCGAGTCGTCGTAGATCGGGACGCCGTCGTCGCCGTGGTGCCGACCTGCATCGCCGAGCGCGGATGGCCGGCCAGCCACGCCGCGGGCGACGCCGCGCTCGCGACCGGCCGGGCACGCTCGTGACGCGGACGTTCAGACCGGGTCGGCGACGCAGGCGATGACGGTGAAGATGACGCCAGGCGAGCAGGAAGTTCATGGCCACGCCGGCGAGCAGGATGCGCGAGGCGCGTCGCGCAGCCGCTGGTTGACGAAGGCGCGCGGGTCGACCGACTCGCCCTCCTCCCCTTCCAGGCGCACGAAGCCGCCGATGGGCAGCCAGTTGAGCGTGTAGATCGTCTCCTTGCCGCGGTGCAGGATCGCGGCCCGGGGCGGGAAGCCGATGCCGAACTCGTGGACGCGGACGCCGGCCCGGCGGGCCATGACGAAGTGGCCGAGCTCGTGGAGCACGCACGAGCGCCACGAGGATGACCAGCAGCAGGACGATGTTGATGAGGAGTCCGTCAGGCGATCGCTGCCGAGATCGCATCGCGTCGGATCGCGGTCGAGCGGCCTCGCGCGCCCAGGCGCGGACCTCGGCGTCGAGGGCGATCGAGCTCGTCGAGGTCCGGCGCGCGGGCCGCGTCGCCGAAGCGCTCGACCGCGGCCTCGGCGAGCGCGCGCGATGCCGGGGAAGCGAGCGTGCCCGCCAGGAAGCGCTCGACGGCGACCTCGTCCGCGGCGATGAGCGCGGTCGTGGCGCGCGGGCCCTGCGCGGCCGGCCGCGCGCGCGATGGCGAGCGCCGGGAAGCGCGCCTCGTCGGGCGCCTCGAAGGTCAGCATGGGGTGCTCGAGCAGGTCGAGCCGCGGCGCCGGCGCCGGGACGGCGGTGCGGGTAGGTCGAGGGCGTACTGGATGGGGATGCGCATGTCGGGGAGTCCGAGCTGGGCCTTGAGGGAGCCGTCCACGAACTCGACGAGCGAGTGGACGAGGCTCTGGGGGTGGATGAGGACGTCGATGCGCTCGTAGGCGACATCGTACAGCCAGCGCGCCTCGATGACCTCCAGGCCCTTGTTCATGAGCGTCGCGGAGTCGATGGTGATCTTGGCGCCCATGTCCCAGGTCGGGTGCGCCAGCGCCTCGCTCGGGCGTCGCCGCTCGCGAGCCGTCGCGCCGACCAGTCGCGGAACGGCCCGCCGGAGGCGGTCAGGATGCAGCCGCGCGACGTCGCCAGCGTCTTCGCCGGCCAGGCACTGCCAGAGCGCCGAGTGCTCCGAGTCGATGGGCCGGACCCAGGCGAGCGGGCTGGCCATGGGGACGGCCGGGTCGGCGTCGCGGCGCCTGGCCGGCCAGGCGCCGGGCCAGCGGCATGACGAGGTGGCCGCCGGCGACGAGCGTCTCCTTGTTGGCGGTCGCGACGACCTTGCCGCCGCCGAGCGCGGCGAGGACCGGCCGAGGCTGACGATGCCGCCGGTCGCGACGACGACCAGGTCGACGTCGTCGCGCGTCGCGATCGCCGCGAGCGCATCGGGCGCCCGCTCGAGCGCGACGCCCGGCGGCAGGTCGAGGCGAGCGGCCGCGCCGGTCGGCCAGCGGCGACGACCCGCGGGCGGCAGCCGGCGGGCCTGGTCGGCGAACGTCGCCGCGTCGCGGCCCGCGGCCAGGGCGACGACCCGGAACGCGCTCGGCCGCGCGCGCGAGGACGTCGAGCGTCTGGCGGCCGATCGAGCCGGTCGAGCCCAGGAGCGCGACGCGGACTGCGGCGCCGCTCGGCTGCCGGCTGGCCCTAGGCGGCCGGCCCAGCTGCCGGCGATGACGAGGTACCCGAAGACGGCGGGCGCCGCGAACAGGAACGAATCGACCCGGTCGAGGACGCCACCGTGGCCCGGGATGAGCGTCGCCCGAGTCCTTGGCGCCCGCGGTCCGCTTGAGCATCGACTCCGCCACGTCGCCCGACTGCGCCGTCACCGCGATGACGAGCCCCAAGACCAGGCCGCCGAGCGGGCCACTGGCCGGCGCCCAGCAGTGAGCAGCCCACCGACGATGACCGCGGCCACCGTGCCGCCGATGACGCCGCTCCAGGTCTTGTTGGGCGAGATGTGGTTGAGGAAGCGGCCGCGCTTGAAGGTCCGGCCGGCGAGGTAGGCGAACGTGTCGAAGCTCCAGACCGTGCAGGAGGAGCACCAGCAGCCAGCTGCGGCCGGCGTCAGCGAGCCGCCGAGCGGCGCGTCCGGCGGCAGGGCCGGCGCGAGGCGAGGATGCCCGCCGCGAACGCCAGCAGCGAGACGTAGAGCGCCCCGAAGACGTCGCCGACCAGGCCAGGAACCCGTCGCGGACGTCCGGCCCGCGGAACGCGTCGATGGCCGCGACGACGACGACCGCGGCCACGAACGTGATGGCCACGCCATCCGGCGCGCGGCCCGAGCCACGTGCCAGGCCGACGACGGCGAGCGGCGCGGCAGATGACCCGGGAGCGGCTCGCACGGGCAGCCGGCCGCGCGCAGCAGCCGGACGCCTCCGACGGCCGCGAGGCCGGCGACGAGCCGCGAGGCCGAGCGTCAGCCAGGGCTGGCCGAGCAGGAACACGACGAGCACGATGGGCACCATGACCGCCGCGCTGACCAGGCGCTCGCTGCATCGGCCGCGCGCCGCTAGCGGCCGAACCGGCGCGACGCGGCGGGTGTACTCCGCGAGGGCCGCGTCGAGATGCCGTCGGGTCGAAGTCCGGCCAGTAGCGGTCGCAGAAGTAGAGCTCCGCGTAGGCGGCCTGCCACAGCAGGAAGTTGCTGATGCGCTGGTCGCCGCCGGTCCGGATGAGCAGGTCGGGCTCGGGCAGGTCCGGCGGTGTACAGGCGCGGCCGATGGTCGCCTCGTCGACCTCGTCGGGGCGGATGCCGTCCTCGACGCAGCGCTCGGACGGCATCCACGATCTCCGAGCGCGCCGGAGTAGTTGAAGGCCACGTTGAGGGTCATGCGGGTGCCGCCGGCGGTCGCCGCGAGGGCCTCCTCGATGGACGCGCGCGTCCCGGCGCGGCAGCTCCTCGATGCGGCCCAGCAGCCGGACGCGCGACGCCCTGGCGCGACGCAGGTCGCGGGGTCTCGTCGCGGATGGCGGCGTCGAGCAGGCGCGAAGAGCGTCTCGACCTCCTCGCTCGCGCGCGCCCAGTTCTCGCGGCTGAAGGCGTAGATCGAGAGCACCTCGACGCCGCGCTGCGACGGCGCGCTCACGATCGGGCGGACGGCCTCGACGCCGGCCGCGTGGCCCTGGGTCTCGGGCACGCCGTGGCTCGCGCGCCCAGCGGCGATTGCCGTCCATGATGATGGCGACGTGGCGGGGCACCCGTCCTCGGCGTCCGAGCGCGGCTCGCGCCGTCGCGGGCTGCGCCAGGCGGCCGGACGGAGGCCACCTAGACCTCCATGATCTCCTGCTCCTTGGCCTTGCCGACCCGGTCGACCTCGTCGATCCAGTGGTGGGTCAGCTTCTCGATGCTGCTCCTGCTCGCGGCGGGCCTCGTCGGCGCCGATGCTCGCCGTCCTTCTCCTGCTTGCGCAGCTCGTCGGCGCCCTCGCGGCGATGGTTGCGGATCTCGACCTTGGCCTCCTCCATCCGCTTGTGGACGACCTTCACGAGGTCCCGCCGGCGCTCCTCGGTGAGGGGCGGGATGTTGAGGCGGACGACCGTGCCGTCGACGTTGGGCATCAGGCCGATGTCGCTCTTCTGGATGGCCTTCTCGATGGCGCCCGAGGACGCCGCGGTCCCAGGGCTGGATGACGATCTGGTGCGCCTCCGGCACGCTGATGCTGGCGAGCTGGTTGAGCGGCGTCGATGGTGCCGTAGTACTCGACCTGGATGCGCTCCACGAGCGAGGTCGAGGCGCGGCCCGTGCGGACGGCGTGAAGTCGCGCTCCATGGCCTCGACGGCGCGGCCCATGCGTGCCTCGAGGGGCTCGAGCGTGCGGCGTCGGTCATGCGGCGTTCCCTCCGTGGATGAGCGTGCCGACCGGCTCGCCCAGCGCGGCGCGGCGGATGTTGCCGGGCTTGTTGCAGGTTGAACACGACGATCGGCAGCTCGTTGTCCATGCACAGGCGAGATCGCCGTCGCATCCATCACCTTCAGGCGCTGCTGCGAGCACCTGCAGGTAGGAGATCGCGTCGTAGCGCGTCGCGTCGGGGTGCGTCATCGGGTCGGCGTTGTAGACGCCGTCGACCTTGGTGCGCCTTGAGGATGACCTCGGCCTTGATCTCCATCGCGCGCAGCGCGGCGGCCGTGTCGGTCGTGAAGTAGGGGTTGCCGGTGCCGGCGGCGAAGATGACGACGCGGCCCTTCTCGAGGTGGCGGATGGCGCGCCGGCGGATGAACGGCTCGGCGACCGCGCGCATCTCGATGGCGGTCATGACGCGCGTCGGCACGCCCTGCTGCTCGAGGGCGTCCTGCAGCGCCAGGCGCGTTGATGACCGTCGCCAGCATGCCCATGTAGTCGCCGGTGGCGCGGTCCATGCCGCGCGCCGCGGCGGCCAGGCCGCGGAAGATGTTGCCGCCGCCGATGACGATGGCGACCTCGACGCCGAGCGTCCTGGACTGTCGCGCGACCTGCTGCGGCGATGCGAGCTGGTCACGGCCGGGTCGACGCCGTACTGCGCGGTCGCCCAGCAGCGCCTCGCCGGACAGCTTGAGCAGGATGCGGTGGTAGCGGAGCGCGCTCGCCTTGTCCGCGGCGCGCGGCGGCGCTTGCCTGACGCGGCCGGGGCCTCGCTCACAGCTCCTCCCCGAGCTGGATAGCGCGTGAAGCGGCGGACGCGGATGTTCTCGCCGATCTTGGCGATCGGCTGCCGTGACCAGCTGGCCGACGGTCTGGTCGGTGTCGCGGAAGGGCTGCTCGTAGAGGCACCACCTGCTGGTGCCACTTGCGCAGCTGGCCCTCCACGATCTTCTCGCGGATGGCCTCCGGCTTGGCCTGCACGACTCGTCGGCGAGCAGCTCGGCGCGCTTGCGCGCGAGCACATCCGGCCGGGATGGACTCGATGGTCACGAACTCGGGCGGCAGGCCGGCGACCTGCATCGCGAGCTCCCGGACGAGCTTCTGGAAGTCGTCGGTGCGGGCCACGAAGTCCGTCTCGCAGTTGACCTCGATGAGCACGCCGAGGCGGCCCCCGGTGTGGATGTAGGTGGACGACGAGGCCCTCCCGTGGCGTCGCGGCCGGCCTTGTTGGCCGCGGCCGCCAGGCCCTTCTCGCGGAGCAGCGCGACGGCCTTGCTCGAGGTCGCCCCGGTCTCCTCGAGCGCGCGCTTGCAGTCCATGATGCCGGCCCCGGTGCGCTCCCGGAGCTCCTTGACCATCTCGGCGCTGATCGTTGCTGCTCGTGGTCATGTGACTGCCTGATCCGTCAAGGTCGCGCGGTGCGTGGCGCTGGTCGTCGACAGCGGGCTCCGGCGACCGGCGCGTCGGCCTCGTCCGCGCTCGTTCGCGGCGGCACGCTCGACCCGGCGTGCGGGCGGGCGTCGGTCGCGACGGCCGCTGGACCGGGAGCAGGGCGTCCTCGTCGTCTCGGCGTCGGTGCGAAGGCAGCGTCTGGCCGGCGGCGACGCTGCGCCAGCAGCTCGTCGCTCGCCTCGTCGGCGCCTCCTCGCGCGCTCCTCGGCGGCCTCCTCCGGCACCTCGGTCCGGCGCGAGCTGCGCGCTCGCGGCGCCCTCGATGGCCGCGTCGGCGACGAGCGGGCACAGCAGCCGGATGGCGCGGATGGCGTCGTCGTTGGCGGGGATGATGTAGTCGAGCTGGTCCGGGTCGCACGTTGGTGTCGACCAGTGCCGATGACCGGGATCTCCAGCTTGCGCGCCTCGGTGACCGCGATGTGCTCGCGCTGCGGGTCGACGACGAACAGCGCGTCGGGCAGGCGGCGCATGTTGCGGATGCCGCCGAGGTGCGCTGCAGCCGCTCGATCTCGTCGGTCGAGCTTGCAGCGCTTCCTTCTTGGAGAGCCGGTCGAACTCGCCGTTGGCCTGCCGGGCCTCGAGCTCGCGTCAAGCAGCCCGAGGCGCTTGCGGATGGTCACGAAGTTGGTCAGCATGCCGCCGAGCCAGCGCTGGTTGACGTAGGGCATGCCGCAGCGCGCGGCCTCTTCGGCGATCGGCTCCTGGGCCTGCTTCTTGGTGCCGACGAAGAGGATCGTGTCGCCGTCGGCGACGATGTCGCGCGACGAAGTCGTCGGCGCTCGTTCGAGGCGCTTGACCGTCTGCTGCCAGGTCGATGATGTGGATGCCGTTGCGCTCCGCGAAGATGAACGGCTTCATCTTCGGGTTCCAGCGGCGGGTCTGGTGGCCGAAGTGGACGCCGGCCTCCAGCAGCTGGCGCATCGAGACGGACGGCATGGGGTGGAGACCTCCTGAGCGGGTTGTGACCTCCGCGAGCCTCGTGATCGCGGACCGGTGGCCTCTTCTCGGGCCGTCCGGCACCCCCGCGGGAGCGGCTCGCGTGCGTGATCGACCGCTGCCACGCACCGTGGCGGGTGGTCGTGGTCGCCCTGCGGCGGCCGGGCCGCAGTCTAGCACAGGCCCCTCGCCGGGCCGGGCGGGCCTTCAGGCCCGCTGTGCCCGCAGGAGGAGATACGTCGTACCGGCCACGCCCTTGAGCTCGACCGGGACCGATGCCTGGAACGTGATCCCGGTCTCCTGCGAGGCGTCGACGACCGCCTGGCTGACGAGCACCTCGCCGGGCCGCGCATAGTCGGCGATGCGGCGCGCGAGGTTGACGGTCTGGCCGAAGTAGTCGCCGTCCTGGTAGAGCACCGGCCCGGCGTGCAGGCCGACGTGCGCCGGCGGCAGCCCGGCGGCGGCCAGCCCGTCCACCATCTCGAGCGCGGCGCGCACGCCGGGCCCGGGTCGCGGAAGTAGAACATCACGCCGTCGCCCAGCCACTTGATGGGCTTGCCGCCGTGTCGCGACGGAGCTGCGTTGCACCAGCCTCGCCGAGCGGTGCCGGCCAGGTCGGCGGCCGCGTCGTCGCCGCGCTCCTGCGTCAGCCGCGTGTAGCCGGTGATGTCGAGGAAGCAGATCGCCGGCGGCCGCTCGAGGCGGCTGTGGAGGCCGGCCTTGGCCAGCAACTCTCGAACGCCGTCGATGATGTTGACGGTCCAGGCCCGCGCCTGCTGGGCGTGGTACATCGCGAGACCGGCTGTTCCGCCAGTCGCGGCGATCCGTCGGCCAGATCAGCGTTCGGCGATCTCATCCGCGCCCTTGCCGGCGGCGATGGCCGGCTGCGATCACCTCCGAATTCCACCACGCGCCCTCCGGCTCGGCGATCCGCGCGGGTGCTCTCGCCCATGGACGCGGAGCAGGCGCTCGATGGCGACCTGCCGGAACCCCAGGTCGACCTGGAGCTGGAGGAACGGGACGATCGCCAGCTCGTCCTCGCGCATTCGGTCGTCCGGGGACGGCTGCGCCATCCCGATCGCTTCGCGGAGAGCAGGAGCAGGTCGAGCGGGACGCCCTGTGCCGCTCGCTGGCCTGCCGGAAGGTCTCCGGCGCCAGGCCGGCGAACCGCTCGTAGGCCGGGCGTCGAGGAAGTCGAGGGACAAGCGCACCGTGCCGATCGCCGCGGCCACGCCCTCGAGCGGGATGCCGCCGTCCTCGAGGACCTTGACCATCATCGCCCGCCGCACGTCGCCGGACGAGAAGCGATCCTCCTCGCCGGGGCGCCAGGATGCCGAGCGCCACCAGTCTCGCCAGGTAGGCCGGCTCCAGACCCGCCCGTTCAGCGGCTTCCACTGTGGAGTACGTGGCCATCGGCATAGCCTACGCGGAATGGCCCCTCCGATAGGAGCAGGCTCACCGGCCCGTCGCTAGGGTGGCAGGATGCCCCGGAGGTGGCGGAGCCGTGGTCCGGCGGTGCCCGAGCCGATGGTCGAGTAGAGGTCCACGGCGACGAGGTCGACACGCCAGGGCAGGCGTGGCAGGTGCGTGCCGTCGGGCAGGCTGCCGGCTCGCTGCAGGGCGCCCATGGCCCGATAGCAGTGCATCACCTTGGCCTGGCCCACGCTCGCTTCGGGCGGGCCGAAGCGCGTGGATGACCGGCTACGCACCTCGACCGCGACGAGGGTCGCTGGTGGGCCCGGATCGAGGGCCACGATGTCCACCTCGTCCCGGCCGACGCGGACCTGGCGGCCCAGGACCCGCCAGCCGAGCTCCGTCAGATGACCGGCCGCGGCGGTCTCGCCATGCCCGCCGTGCACCTGCCGGACGGTCGCTCGAACCACCCCCACAGGATGGCGGCCGTGGCTTGGCGGGCGCTTATCCGGCGGGCCACAGCTCCGTCTGCTCGGCCGCCGGCGCATCGATGCAGGTGCCGAACGTCCGCCGGTGGATCGGCGTGACCCCCAGGCTCTCGATGGCCGCGCGATGTTCTGGTGCGGCATAGCCCTTGTGCTCGGCGAACCCGTAGCCCGGGTAGCGCTCGTCGTAGGCGACCATCAGGGCGTCGCGATAGACCTTGGCCACGACCGAGGCAGCCGCCACGGACAGGCAGCGCCGGTCCGCGTCGATGAGGACGCGCTGCGGCAGCCCGATGTCGGGCAGATGCAGGGAGTCGGTGATGAGCGCGTCCGGGCGCACCGGGAGGCGCGCCGCGGCCAGCATCGACGCCAGCAGCGTCGCCTGGAGGATGTTGATGCGGTCGATCAGCGACGCCTCGACGGCCGCCACGGCCCAGGCGACGGCGCCGTCGCGGATGCACTCGGCGAGCCGCTCGCGCTCGGGGGCGTCGAGCATCTTCGAGTCACGCAGACCCGGGCAGGTCCAGCCGGGCCGCAGGATCACCGCACCTACCACGACCGGACCGGCCAGGCACCCGCGGCCGACCTCGTCGATGCCGGCGACCAGGCGGAGGCCAGCGCGCCGCAGGGCGTCCTCTTCGAGGTCGTCGGGATCGAGCTGGAGGCGCAGGCCGGCCGGGACGGTGGCGCGGCCGCCGCTGGCGTAGAAGGTGGGGAAGGAGTCGCGGTGGGGGGTGGGCTTCCGGACGGTGGTCACGCCCTCCCCTGTCGTCAGCTCGGGCGGCGCTCGCGCAGGGTGGCGGCCTTGCCCACCCGCTTGCGCAGGAAGTAGAGCTGCTTGCGTCGGGCGACGCCGTGGCGCACGACCTCGATCTTCTCGATGCGCGGCGAGTTGACCTTGAAGGTTCGCTCGACGCCCACGCCGCTGCGCAGGGCGCGCACGGTCATGGAGCGGGTGATGCCACCGCCGCGCAGGCGCATGACGGTGCCTTCGAAGACCTGGATGCGCTCGCGGTTGCCTTCCACGACCTTGGCCGACACACGCACGGTGTCGCCCGACGCGAGCTCGGGCAGGTCGGTGCGGATCTGGTCGGCGGTGACGTCGTCGAGGAGGCTCATGGGCAGGTCACACTCAGGGTGGGGTGTATCGGTGGGGTGCGGCTGGCGAGTATAGCAAGGCGAGGGCGGGTCAGCGGTGGTAGGGCACCTCGACCAGCGTCACCTGGCCGCCGACCTCGGCGATATCGAAGGCCACGTCTATTTGGAACCGCGCTCCGCGACTACCCGCGATCACGCTACCGATCCATGTCCCGCCTGACGGCGGTGGGCAAGGCGACGGCGACGGCGCATCCGATGTGAACCCCGGGCAGCCGGCCAACTGTGCCGCGACGACGTCCAGCTCGTCGACCGTCGCCTGGCGATCACCCAGGGTCGTGGCGGCCAGGTCGAGGACCTGGTCACAGAGTGACCATGACATCGCGAAACACCCCGCCGCGGGGTCGTACGCCGGGGCGACCCCCTGGGCGGCCCGGGCCGCGGCGCCTGTCGAGACGGTGAAGGTGAGGATGGGGCCGCTCGTCGCCACGGTCCCGTTCGTGGCGGCAGGCCCGCGGTCCTCCATCACGAAGGTCCCCGCGGCTGCAGTCGACCGCAGCGCGCGAAGGCACTCGGCGACTGGGTGTATGGGCGCGGGGGTCGCGTTCGGCGGGGGCGCGCCGCCGGGCTGATGCGCCAGCGTGTAGACGGACCGACCCAAGCCGTCGAGACACAGAGTCGGGTCACCATCGATCTGGGCTCGCGACAGGGCTGCAAAGAGACCAGGGTCAGCGCCCTCGTTCTGGGTGAACGGGGCCACGGGGATAGCCCGCCAGTCCCGGTCCAAGGTCAGGCTGCAGAGCCGGCGAAGCCAGTCATCGGCCAGGAAAGCGCAGTCGGCAGGCGTGGAGACCGTGCGCGGACCCTCGAGAGGGGTCCCGGTGCCTCCCGACTGAGCGATGACATACGGCGCGTAGCCATTGCCCGAGGGCGAAGCGGGGAGCGTCGACTGGGCGGGCGACTGCGTCGATGTGGCCGGAGGCCCTGACACCACGCCCAGCCAGACAGCGGCGGCGAGGAGCAGAGCCACACCGACCGTGGCCGCAAGCAGGCTCGTCGAACGCCACCACGGTGGACGGGAGGCTCGCTCCGGCAGCTCGGCCAAGGTGTCAGTCCTACTCTCCGAGCAGATCCGGCCGCGATCGGGCCGTCCGCGCCCGAGCCTGGTCGCGCCGCCAGCGGTCGACCGCGCCGTGATCGCCGCTGAGGAGGATGTCCGGCACGCGCTGGCCCTCGAACTCCGGCGGGCGCGTGTACTGCGGATACTCCAGGAGTCCCTCGGCGAACGACTCGTCGACCGGGGACGCGGCGTCGATGGCGCCGGGCAGGAGCCGGATCAGGGCGTCGGCCACGACCATGGCCGGCAGGTCGCCGCCGGAGAGGACGAAGTCGCCGATCGACAGCTCCAGGTCGACCAGCCCCCGGACGCGCTCGTCCACGCCTTCGTACCGGGGGCAGACCAGGATGAGGTGCGACGCGCCGGCCAGCTCGCGGGCCCGCGCCTGGCGGAACGGCTCCCCACCGGGGTCGAAGCAGGATCACCGTGCTGGCGGGTGTGCGCAGGGCCCGGAGGGCCGCCGCGATCGGTTCCGGGCGCAGCACCATGCCCGCCCCGCCGCCGTACGGGTAGTCGTCCACCGAGCGGTGGCGGCCCAGGCCCCACTCGCGCAGGTCGTGCGCCTGGAGTTCGACCAGCCCCTGCTCGATCGCCCGGCCCACGATGCTCGCCCCCAGCGGTCCGGGATACAGCTCGGGGAAGAGCGTGACGACGTCCAGGCGCAGGGTCATGTCTGGTCGGGCTCGGGCGCGGCCTCCGGGGGCGTCTCGACCGGGCGGGCCGCGGGGCGGCCGAGCCGCGAGGAGCGTCGACCCCGTGGCCGCCGGGCCCGCAGCGGGCCCGAGGTCGAGCGCGTCGGGATCCACGACGATGCGCCCGTCACGCGGCGCGAACTCGACGACGACCGAGCGGACGAGCGGCACCAGGACCTCGCCGCGCGGGCCGCCGGTGACCACCAGGACCTCGCTGCCGCCGGTGCGGAAGACGTCGGCGGCGGTGCCCAGGACCTCCCCGTCGGTGGCCGTCACGGTGGCGCCCGGCAGCTCGTGCCAGTAGACGGACCCGTCGGGCAGGGTGGCGGGATCGCCCTCGGCCTCCAGGTAGCGGCCGACCAGGCCTTCGACGGCCTCGCGGCGCGTCAGGCGGGCGAAGCGCACGAGGAGACCGGGCTTGTCGGCCTGGCTCCACATGACCGTCAGGCGGCGTGCCTCGCCCTCCAGGAGCAGGACGCTGCCCGGGGCGAAACGCGCCTCGTCATCGGTCAGGACCTCGACCCGGACGGCGCCCCCCAGGCCGTGCACCCCCCGGATGCGGCCGACCGCGAGCCGGGCCACGCGGGCTAGACGATCTCCAGGGAGATCGACTCGCCTTCGCGGGCCGACATCACCTTGAGCAGGGTGCGCATGGCCTTGGCCACGCTGCCGTTGCGGCCGATGACCTTGCCCATGTCGTCCTCGGCGACGTGCAGCTCGATGACCGTCCCCTCCTGGTCCTCCTGGACGTCCACCTGGACCGCCGCCGGGTCGTCCACGAGGGACTTGGCGATGTACTCGACGAGTTCCCTGGCTGCCATCGACGCGACCCCTACTTGGCGGTGGCGGCCGGCAGGATGCCGACCTTGCGGAACAGGCGCGCCACGGTGTCCGACGGCTGGGCGCCCTTGGCCAGCCAGGCCGTGGCCTTCTCGGCGTCGACCTCGATCGTCACGGGCTCCGCCCGCGGGTCGTAGTGCCCGATCGTCTCCAGCGAGCGCCCATCGCGCGCGCTGCGGCCGTCGGCCACGACGAAGCGGTAGGTGGGGTGCTTGGTCGCCCCCACGCGAGTGAGACGGATGCGTACGGCCACGGCTGCTGGGCTCCTCCTCTGGACGGCTACTTGGTGAAGATGATCGTGGTGTCCGACTCACTGCCGGCGGTATCGACGCCGCACGGAGATGACGCGGTCGAACGGCACGAGGTACGGCTGCACGTCGCTGGTGTACTTGGCCTTCTGGTCGGCCGGCAGCTGGGCCTCCACCAGGCCGCGGATGCCGGTCACGTCGGCGTAGACGACGCCACTGTCGGTCGGGCCGCCGGCGGCCGAGAGGGCGGCCGAGTACCGCCCGTCCGAGGCGAGCGAGTTGGCGTCCGTCGTGTCAAGCACGGCCTTGACGAAGGCATCGCCGACACCCAGCACGAACACCTGGCCCTTGAACGCGTACGAGATCGTCACCGACGTCGGCACGCCAGTCACGGCGGCCCCGCCGGTACCCGCGGTGCCAAGGTCGACCGTCACCGAGGTGATGGTCGTGCCGGCGTAGGGCGCGCTACTCGTGGTGATGGTCGGCCCGCCCTGGCCCTTGGCCAGGCTCAGGAGCGTCAGGACCTGGGTCAGCCGCGCCTGACCGGCGGCGGCGTCGGAGGTCGTGGCTACGAGGCCGCCCTGGGGGGCGCCGCCCGGTGCGGTCACGACCACGCCGGCGTCCTTGACCCAGCCGAAGGCGTCCGGGATCTTCGTGCCCAGCAGACCCTCGATCGTCGAGAGTTGCCCGGCCACGCTGGCGAAGCAGGGGTTCTGGATGAGCGTCGTGGCCTGCGGTCCGCCACAGGTCGCCGAAGCCGTGGGTCTCGGCGTAGACGAGCGCGCCGCCGGGCACGTGGCTGGCCAGGTCGCTGGTCGCCGCGGCGACGGGTGATCGTGGAGGCGGCCGGCAGGGTGGCGCGGTCGCGGATGATGAGGTTGCCGTCCTGCAGCCGCAGCTCACCGGCCATCGTGGTCGGCAGGCCGGCCAGCGTCGTCGCCGACCCGCAGGTGCTGCTGGCCGCGGCCGACTTCAGGAGCGTCTCGGCCGCGGCCCCGTCGAGGTAGAAGGTGCCCGAGCGGTCAGCGTCGAGGCGGCCGATGGCGTCGCGGAAGGCGCTCGAGCCGGCCAGGTTGGGCGACTTGCCGGCCTTGCGATCGAGCGCGGCGTCCACCGTGGCGGCGTCCTTGGCGACGACGATCGCGTCGGTCGAGATGGCGAAGCTGACGGCGGACAGGCCGCTCACGCCGGTCGCCCCGCTGATGGTGTACACGCTGGTGCCGTCGTGGTCGGTCGATGGCCACGCTGCCGCCGAGCTGCTTGGCCAGCTGCTGCGACGTCTGGTCGAGTTTCGTGGGCAGGCCGGCCGAGTCACTGACGCTGACGACCAGGACGACCGAATCCGACGGCCCGACGGCCACCGCGACCTGGCCGCCGAACCAGGGCTCGATGTTGCCGCTGTACGTGAACGTCCCGTTGGTGGCCTTGCTCACGAGCTTGTCGAGGGCCTGGTCCAGCTTGGTCTGGAGGCTGGACGGATCGGCGAAGCCGGGGAAGTGGGCCATGAACGTGGCCAGCTGCTGGCGCTGATCGCCCGGCAGGTCGCCGCGGATGTCCATGTACAGCAGGGCGTCGGACGGCGCGTAGGCCGGCCCGACCGAGGCGGCCCCGGCACCGGCGAACGCCACCAGGCCGCCAGCCACGAGGACCACGACGAGCGTGGCCACGAGGGCGATCGCCCAGCGGGCGCGTCCGCCGCGGGGCGTCTTCACCGGCTGGATGAGGGGCACGCTGACGCCCTCCACGCGGGCCACCTGGGTCAGCGTGGGAAGCGCATCGGGGCTTGCGGGCTGGAGCGGTTCGGTCACGGTCGAGACCCTCCCAGGGACACGGCGGGAACGAGGGCGCCGGCCGTCATCGGCCCAGGCCCAGCAGGTTGCGCCGGCCGCCGCCGCGGCCGAGCTGCTTCATCAGGCGTTGCATCTCGCCGAACTGCTTGAGCAGCCGGTTGACGTCGGGTGTGGTGGTGCCCGAGCCGCGCGCGATGCGGCGGCGGCGCGAGCCGTTGAGGAGCGACGGGTCGCGCCGCTCATCGGGCGTCATGGAGCGGATGATGGCCTCGACCCGCTTCATCTCGCCGCGGTCGACGGCCCCCTGGGCCTCCTTGGCCAGCCCGCCCATGCCGGGCATCAGGTCGAGCAGCTGGCCGATCGGCCCCATCTTCTTGATCTGCTGCATCTGGTCCAGGAAGTCTTCCAGGGTGAAGCTGTTGCGGCGGAGCTTGTCGGCGAGCTGCGTCGCCTGGCGCTCGTCGAAGTTCTCCTGGGCCCGCTCGATGAGGGTGAGCACGTCGCCCATGCCCAGGATGCGGCCGGCCAGCCGGTCGGGATGGAACGGCTCCAGCGCGTCGGTCTTCTCGCCCGTGCCCAGGAACTTCACCGGCAGACCGGTGACGGCCGAGATCGAGAGGGCCGCCCCGCCCCGGGCGTCGCCGTCGATCTTGGTCATGATCAGGCCGGTCAGCGGGACGGCGTCGCGGAAGGCCTCGGCCACGGTCACGGCCTCCTGGCCGACCATGGCGTCGACGACGAGCAGCGTCTCGCATGGCGCGACGGTCTGGGCCAGCGTGCGGATCTCCGCCATGAGCGTCTCGTCGATGGTGAGGCGCCCGGCCGTGTCGATGATGACCACGTCTCGCCCGGTCTTGCGGGCCTGCGCGATGCCCTCCGTGGCGATGGCCGGCACGGGCGTGCCCTGCGGCGCGCCGTGGACGGGGATGTCCAGGCTGCGGCCGAGGGCCATCAGCTGATCCACCGCGGCGGGCCGGTACGGGTCGGCCGCCACGAGCAGGGGCCGGCGGCCCTGCTTGACGAGGTGGCGCGCCAGCTTGGCCGCGCTCGTGGTCTTGCCCGAGCCCTGCAGGCCGACGAGGGCCACGACCGCCGGCTGCCCGATGAGCCGGAAGGTGCGATCACCCACCGACAGCATCGCCGTCAGTTCCTCGTTGACGATCTTGACGACCTGCTGGCCGGCGTTGAGGTTCTCCAGCACCTCGGCGCCCACCGCGCGTTCGCGGACGCGGGCCACGAAGTCCTTGACCACCTTGAAGTTGACGTCCGCCTCCAGCAGCGCCAGGCGCACCTCGCGCATGGCGGCATCGACGTCCGCCTCGCTCACCCGGCCATGGCCGGTCAGCTTGGCGAGGGCGTCGCGCAGGCGGTCACTCAGGGCGTCGAACATGGGGTCGGTTGAAGCTCCGCGGTGCGTCCGGGCCGGACGCCGGGTGAGACGCGGGTTCTGGCGTCTCGGGGCGGCCGAAGTGTACTACGCGCCGGTCCGGTGACCCGAACAGGGCGGCCACGAACGCGTGCGGATCGAAGGGCAGGAGGTCGCCCAGGCGCTCCCCCACCCCGATGAAGAGGACGGGCACGCCGAGGCCCTGTTCGACGGCGAAGACGATGCCGCCCTTGGCCGTCGAGTCGAGCTTGGAGAGGACGATGCCGGTCAACGGGCTGGCCTCGTGGAAGGCGCGTGCCTGGGCCAGCCCGTTCTGGCCCGTCGTGGCGTCCAGGACGAAGAGGACCTCCGGGTCGGCGCCCGGCAGGCGCTTGTCGATCGTGCGGCGGATCTTGGCCAGCTCATCCATCAGGTTGTGCTTGGTGTGGAGGCGTCCGGCCGTGTCCACGATGACGAGATCCGTGCCTCGCGCGACCGCCGCATCCAGGGCGTCGAAGACGACGGCGGCCGGGTCGGCGCCGGCCTGATGCGTCACGAGGGGCACCCCGATGCGTTTGGCCCACGCCTCGAGCTGCTCGCTGGCGGCGGCCCGGAAGGTGTCCGCGGCGGCCAGCAGGACACGCTGGCCCCGGGCGCGCTCGCGCGCGGCGAGCTTGGCGATCGTGGTCGTCTTGCCGGTCCCGTTCACGCCGACCACGAGGACCACGGCCGGGTGGGTCGGATCGGGTCGCCGGGGCGTCCACTCGCCCTCCGGCCGCGGCAGGAGGAGCGCCGCCAGCTCGGCCTGGACCGCGGCCTCGGCGCCACCCGCGTCGCGCCGTCGTCGGGCCCGATCGACGACATCGAGGGCGAGGGTCGCGCCGACGTCCCCGGCGATGAGGGTCTCCTCCACGGCCTCCCAAGTGGCCTCGTCGACGCCGCCGCGGAAGAGACCCTGCAGGCGCGTCACGAAGCCCGACCGGCTGCGCTCGACGCCGGCCTCCAGGCTCGGCTCGGGCTCCAGGTCGATCGGCGATCCCGGTTCGGCTTCGGATCCCGGTTCGGGTGGGGCGCTCACCTCGGGTTGCGGCGACTCCTCCGGTCGCCGGCGGAACCAGGACATCCGTCAGCCGGCCGCCTGCGCCAGCTCTGTCGCCTCGGCCAGGCGGAGCGAGATGACGTGGCTGATGGCGTCGTCACCGATGGTGATGCCGTAAAGCGCATCGGCGGACTCGATCGTGCCGCGGTTGTGGGTGATGACGAGGAACTGGGTCGTCCGGGCGAGGTCGCGGAGCGCCTCGGTGAAGCGGCCCACGTTGGCCTCGTCCAGGGCCGCGTCCACCTCGTCAAGGACGCAGAACGGCACGGGATGGACATCGAGCATGGCGAACAGCAGGGCCACGGCGGTGAGGGCCCGCTCGCCGCCGGACAGCATCCCCAGCGCCTGGCGCTTCTTGCCCGGCGGCCGGGCCATGATCTCGATGCCCGTGCTGGCCAGGTCCTCGGGATCTGTCAGCACGAGCTGCGCGTCGCCGCCGTCGAACAGCTGGCCGAAACGCCGGCCGAAGGCCCGCTCAAGGGCGGCGAAGGTCCGTGCGAACTGCTCCCGGATCCGCTCGCTGAGCTCGGCGATGAGGCGCTGCGTGTCGGCCATGGCCCGCTCCAGGTCGTGGCGCTGGGTGTCCAGGGCCTCCAGCCGGGCCTGCATCTCGGCGTGCTCCTGGGCGGCGAACGGGTTGCTGGCGCCGATCTCGTGGTAGCGGCGGCGCAGGGTGGCCAGCTGGGCCGGCGTCGGCAGGCTCCTCCGCTGGGACGGCCGGGCTCGTTCCCGGCGCCGCCCAGGCCGCTGCGGCCACATCGAGGGCCGCCTCGAGCTCGGCGGCGAGGCTGTCCTCGTCCACGTGGCGCGACGCCCCCTCGAGCGCCTCCAGCGCCGAGCGGGCCAAGGCCGGCGAGCTCGGTCAGCACCTGCTCGCGGATCGACTCCAGGCCGAGGCGTGCCTCCAGCCGAGTGACCTCGGCGCGTTGCGCGCGCTCCTCCCCGGCATGGAGGTCGGCGCGATGGGTCGCGGCCCGTGCCTCGACCTCGGCGAGGCGGTGGCGACCGGCGGTCTCGTCCACGTCAACGGCCCGGGCTGCGGCATCGGCCGTCGGCGACCGCGGCCTCGCAGGCGGGCGCGTGTCCCGGCCGCCGCCGCCCCGGACGCCTCGAGCGTCTGCAGGCGGACGGTCGCCTCGGCCAGCCGTGCCTCGACGGCCGCGAGCCGCTCCTCGTCGGCGTTCACCGCCAGCTCGGCCGGCGCCGCCGGTCATCCGCCGCGTGCTCGGCCTGCGCGACCGTGCGCAGCTCCGCGTCGAGCACCGATCGGCGCGCGCGGAGCCCCTCCAGGCGCGAGCGCCAGGCCTCCGCGGCGGAAGCGTCCCTGGCCGCTGAAGGTGATCCAGGCTCGGCGTCCTCGGCGAGGGCTGGCGAGGCCACGGTCGGGCGTCGCCGCGGTCAAGCGCGGTGCTTGCGGCGCGCTGCTCGACCGCCAGGCGCTCCGCCTGGGCGGCGGCCCACGCGGACTCCCGCAACAGCGCCTCGTGGCGCCGCTGGGCCGCCCGTTCCTGTTCGACGGCCGCGCGGGCGCCGCGCACGGCGTCTTCGACCGCCACCTCGACGCGGACCGAGTGCGGCGGCGGACTCGGCCCGGGCGACCTCGGCCGCCTCATGGGCCGTGCGGGCCTGGCGCACCGTGACCTCGGCGGTCGGCCAGCTCGCGCGTCCGCCGTTCGATCTCGTCGCGTCGTTCCAGCGCGGCCTCGGGCCGGCCCACCCTGACGAGCCCCTGGGCCGTGACGACGTCCCCGGCGATGCTGACCGCCTGCCAGCCGTCGGGGAGCCGGGGCAGCAGCGCGAGTGCTGCCTCCAGGGTGGGCAGCCAGACGGCCGTCCGCAGGAGCTGGCCGGCGACGCCGGTCGGGTCGCGCCGGATCGCCTCGGTGAGGGCCCCGCCGCCGGCCTCGCGCGCTCGCTCGGCGAGGGCGCGGCCCGGCGCGTCGAGCGCCGCCGTCGCCAGCCGCACGGCCAGGTGGCCCCGTCCCTCGCCCAGGGCGATGACGTCGGTCTCGTCGACGACATAGGCCGCGACCGCGGCGCCCAACGCAGCCTCCACCGCGGGACGCAGCTCCGGCGTGACCTCGAGTCCCGTCGGCCAGGGCACGGCCGCCGCGGCGCGTGGCCGCCTGGGCCCACCCGGCGGCCGAGGCGTCGGACGGGGCGCTGAGCGCGTCCAGCTGCGCCTTGAGGGTGGCGTGCCGTGCCTCCGCCGCCGCCCGGGTGGCGGCCGTCTGCGGTCGCCTGTTCGGTCGCTGTCCTCGTCGCCACGTCCGCGGCCGCCTGGGCGGCACGTGCCTGCGCCTCGGCCTCGGCCGTCGCCCGGACGCCCTTGGCCAGATCGGCGAGTGCCTGCGCCTCGCGGGCCAGGGCCGCGGCCGCCTCCTCCGCCGCCGTGCGACGCCTCGTCGGCGCGCTGCGTGGCCACGGCGGCGCGCTGCGCGAGACGGGCCAGCTCATCCTCGCCGGCACGCCGCGCCCGCGCCGCCGAGGCGGCTCGGGCGTCGATCGCCCGGTGCTGGTCCTCCACGGCGGCGAGTTCGGCCGCCGTCTGGGCCACCTGGCGATCCAGGCCGGCGACCTCCGCCGTCAGCTCGGCCGTCGCGGCGACGGCGCCGCCCGCGTCGGCCAGGGCCAGCGCCCGGCGCGCCTCCTCCAGCCGGGGCTCGATGGTGCCTCTCTCGGCCACCAGGGCCGCGCGTTCGCGCTCCCCGGCCGCCGCCTCCGCCGCGCGTCGTTCGTCGGCCACGCGGTGCTCCGTGAGGCGCTGGCGGGCGTCGTCCAGGGCCTGGCGCAGGTCGCGAGCGCGCGCGGCGTGCTCGGCGAGGGCGGCCAGCAGCTCGCGCGTCTCACCGTCGGCCGCGGCCAGGGCGTCGGCCGCGGCCTGCGCCTGGGCGCGGGCGAGCTGGAGCTCCGTCTCCGCCCCGGCCAGGGCCGCGGCGGCCGAGGACCAACGGTGGGCGGCGATGGTCACGACGGCGCCGGCGAGGGCCGCCCCGGCGCCCTGGCGAGCGACCTGCTGCTCGGCCTGCTGGGCCAGCCGGCGCACCTGCGGGCGGAGCTCGCCGGCGATGTCGCGGACCCGGGCGAGGTTGGCTTCAGCCTCGATCAGGCGAGCCTCCGCCTGGCGTCGTCGCCGCTCGTGGCGGCGCACCCCGGCGGCCTCCTCGAAGAGCGGCCGCCGCTCCTCCGGCCGCAGTGAGAGCGCCTGGTCGACCATGCCCTGGCCGATGAAGAGGAAGGCGTTGTCGGCGAGGTTCGCGCCGTCCAGCAGGTCGAGCAGGTCCCGCAGGCGGACCCGCTGGCCGTTCAGCAGGTACTCGTTCTCGCCCGAGCGGTAGAGCCGCCGCGCCAGGGCCACCTCCCCGTAGGCCACCGGCAGCAGGCCGTCCCCGTTCTCGAGGGTCAAGGTGACCTCGGCCAGGCCGATGGCCCGGCGGGTCGCCGACCCGGCGAAGATGACGTCCTCCGACTTGTGCGTGCGCAGCGTCCGGCCCTGCTCGCCGAGGGCCCACCGCAACGCGTCGGCGAGGTTGCTCTTGCCGCTCCCGTTGGGACCCACGATGGCCGAGATGCCTGGCCCGAACTCCAGGGTGGTCCGCTCGGCGAAGGACTTGAAGCCGACGACCCGCAGGCTGCGCAGGCGGGCCTCGCCGCTCACGGCGCGGCCCGCGGCGACCCGGGGATGGCCCCCAGTCGCTCGAGCGCCTCGTGCGCCGCCCGGGTCTCCGCGGCCCGGCGGCTGCTGCCCTCGCCCCGTCCCAGCACGCGGCCGTCGACGAGCACCTCGATGACGAAATGGCGGGCATGATCCGGGCCGTCGAGTGCCACCACGCGGTACTCCGGCGGCTGCCCATGGCCGGCCTGGGCGAGCATCTGGAGACGGCCCTTGGGCGCCAGATACGCGGCGGCCTCGGCCGGATCGGCGATCTCCGGCTCGGCTACCGATAGGAGCCAGTCGTGGGCCACGGCCAGGCCCAGGTCCAGGTAGATGGCGGCCACGAGGGCCTCGAAGGCCGAGGCGAGGACGCTCCGCCGCTCGCGCGCGCCCGCCCGGTCGGCACCTTCACCGAGCAACAGGTGCGACCCCAGGCCGATGCGCCGCGCGAAGCGCGCCAGCGCGTCGGTGGAGACGAGGGCGGCCCGACGGGCGGTGAGCTGGCCCTCGTCGTCCCGGGGATGGCGCCGATGCAGCTCGTCGCTGATGACGACGGCGATCACCGCGTCGCCAAGGAACTCCAGCCGCTCGTTCGACGGCAGGCCGGCGTCGGGGTGCTCGTTGGGGTAACTGCGAGTGGACGAGCGCCTCACGCAGGCGCCTGGGGTCGGGGAAGGCGAGGCCGAGTGAGGCTGCCAGCGCGGCCACCGGAGGGGCGTCCGGCGGCGCGGGGTCAGGAGTTCGTGTGCTCGTCGATGTAGTCGGTAGCGTCCTGGACGGTGCGGATCTTCTCGGCATCCTCGTCGGAGATCTCGGTGCCGAACTCTTCCTCGAGGCTCATGATCAGTTCGACCAGGTCGAGCGAGTCGGCGTTCAGGTCGTCGACGAAGGAGGACTCCGGCTTGACCTCGTCCTCGCTGACGCCGAGCTGCTCGACGACGATCTTCTTCAGCCGGTCGTAGGTCGAATCGGTCACGTGCTCCCTCCTTGGGCGGCGCTGCCTGTCAAGTGGCTCGATGGCTGTCTGTCGCGCTGTCGGTCCCGACCACCTCCGACGCGACCCTCCCGAGCACGCCGTTGACGAGGCGCCGCGCGGGTTCGCCGCTGAACGTGCGGGCCAACCCCACCCATTCGGCGATGGCGACCCGCATCGGGGTCGCGGGCGAGTGTAGCACCTCACCAAGGGCGCAACGCAACAGCGCGCGGTCCATCCGGGCGAGGCTCACGACCGGGTGCGCCGGGGCCAGCCGGGCCAGCGTGGCATCCAGGTCCTCACGGTCACGGGCGACCACCTCGACGAGGTGGCGGGCCAGGGCGGCGGCTGGCTCGGGGACCGCCCCATCGGCCAGCGTGCGCTCCAGGACGGCATGCGCGGTGCGCTGGCCGAACTCTGCCTCGAAGACCGCCGCCAGCGCCAGCCGGCGCCCCTCCTGTTCGGCCGCGTGGCGGCCGGCGGCGCCGCGAGGTGTGGGCACTCAGGCCGGCGGCAGCGCTGGCTCGGCCGGCGGCACCGCGGTATCGGCCGCGAGGGCGGCCGCGATGCGGTCGGGGATGCGGGCCCGCGCGGCCGTGGCGCCGATGGCTACGGCGAACCCGATCATCCGCCGCCGCGCCCGGCCGTGCGTCACGAGCACGGTGCCCTTGACCCCCAGCAGCGGCGCGCCGCCCAGCTGCTCGTAGTCGAACAGGCGGCGGATGCGGGCGATCCCGGGGCGCATGAAGGCGTAGCCGATGGGCCCCCACGGCGGCCGTTTGAACTCGGTCGTGAGCTGGTCGAAGATGAAGCGGCTGAGGCCCTCGAAGAACTTGATGGTGACGTTGCCGACGCTGGCGTCGCACACGACCACGTCGGCCAGGTGCGTCGTGAGGTCCTTGCCCTCGGCGTTGCCCACGAAGTTGAGGTCGCTCGCGCGCAGCCGCTCGCTCGCTTCCTGGACGCGCGCCTCGCCCTTCCCGTCCTCTTCGCCGATCGACAGCAGGGCCACCGACGGCCGATCCACCCCCAGCACCTGCTCCGCGAAGATGGCCCCCATGCGGGCGTACTGGTACAGGTTGTGGCCCGTCGAATCGGTCGTCGCGCCGATGTCGAGGAGGACGAACGGGCCGCGCTCGGAGACCACCTGCACGGCCAGGGCCGGGCGATCGACGCCCGGCAGGCGGCCCAGGTGCAGGATGGCCGATGCCACCGCCGCGCCCGTGTGGCCGGCGGTCACGACCGCGTCGGCGCGGCCCTCGCGGACCAGGCGCATGCAGACGTTGATGCTCGCGTCGCGCTTCTTCCGGACGGCCTGCGGCGGGGTGCTCGTCCATGCCCACCCACTCGGTGGCCTGGACGAGCGAGATGTGGGTTGGCAGGGCGCCCTCGAGGAAGGGCGAGATCTGGGCCTCGTCGCCGACCAGGATGAGGTCCGTCTCGGGGTGGTCCCGGGCCCAGCCCATGGCGCCACGCACGGTCTCCTCGGGGCCATGGTCGCCGCCCATGGCGTCGACGGCCACGCGGACGCGGCCGGACGCCTCAGGATCGAGGCGGCGAGAGACGGTGGCCAGATCCACGACGCGCCGCGGTCCGGGTGATCCGAGCCGGGCCTAGGGGTTGCGCTGCTCGGGCTTGGTCTTCTCCCGGATGCGCACCGTCTCGCGGCCGCCGTACCAGCCGCAGTTGGGGCACGCGAAGTGCACCTTCTTGGGCTCGTGACAATGCGGGCACGGCTCGAGATCCGGGACGGTCAGGGCGTGGTGCGCGCGCCGGTCGCCCTGGCGGGCGTGTGACACGCGGCGTTTCTGGACTCCCATGGATGTGATCCTTCCTGCTGGTCGGCTGCTCAGGTGGTGGGGTCGGCCGGCGGACGCCAGGTGGCGAGGGCGGCCAGGCGGGGGTCGAGCTGAGGTTCGTCGTGGTGGTGGGCGGGGTCGCCGTTGAGATCGGCCCCGCAGGTGGCGCAGAGGCCCCGGCAATCGGGGCGGCAGAGCGGGCGGATCGGCTCGGCGAGCGAGATCGCCTCCCGTACGGGCTCGCTCAGGTCGAGCTCATGATGCTCATCGAGCCGCAGGGCCTCGGGCTCGGCCGAGATGTCGAGCGGCGCGCCGGTGAGCAGGTCGACCGACGGGCAGGGCCTCCTCGTCCACATCCACCGCTACCGCGGCCGAGATCGGCGTGAGGCACCGGCTGCACGTCTCCTCGAGGGCCGTGACCAGGTGCGCCCGGGCCAGGATGCTGCGGCCGGTCCGCGAGAGGCGGACCTCACCCTCCACGGGCGCGGTCAGCCGCAGGTCCGGGGCGATCTCCAGGGAGGGCAGGCGGACGGGGTAGGTGCGGACCGTGCCGGGCGACGAGCGCAGCAGGCCCGCGACGTTATAGCTGAGCACCAGAGGCCGCCACGTCGGCTTCCTCCGCCTCGTCGGCCGTCATGGTCGGCACGGGGGCGCGATCGTCGAGCAGGGCTAGGCCGTGCTTGATGCTCTGGAGGACCTTCACGACCTCGCCCTCCAGGCGGATCAGGACGCCCGCGGCGTACTCGTCGGCGCCGCGCCGGATCTCGTCGGCCTGGTCGTGCCCGTCGGCCACGATCTGGGCGCTGCGCTGCTCGGCGGCACGGGTCAGTTCGCGCTCCTCGATGAGGAACGCCGCCTGCTCCTGGGCGCGGGCGACGACGCGGTCGGCCTCCTCCTGGGCGCGTTCCAGGATGCGATCGGATCTCCTCGGTGATGCGGCGCGCCTGCTTGACTTCCTCGGGCACGGCAAGGCGCAGCTGCTCCACCAGGTCGAGGGCGGCCGCCTGGTCGACCACGACGTTGTTGGACAGCGGGAGCTTGCGGCCGTTCTCGAGGAGCGCGTTGAGGCGCTCGACGAGGAACATGATGTCGATGGGTGGGGCCTCCGTCGGCAGGACCTGACGCGCCATTCTAGCCGACGCCCGGGCCCCCGCCCAGTCGTCGCAGCACGGCCGGCGGCACCATGCCGCTCACGTCACCGCCGAAACCGGCGATCTCCTTGACCAGCGTCGAGCTGAGATAGGCATGCTCGAGAGCGGTCATGAAGAACACCGTGTCGACGTCGGGCGCCAGCTTGCGGTTGGTGAGGGCCAGCTGGAGCTCGAATTCGAAGTCGCTGATGGCGCGCAGGCCGCGTACCACGAAGGCGGCCCCGACATGCTGCGCGAACGCCACGGTCAGCCCGTCGAAGGTGGCGACCTCGACGCGCGACGCCGCCGCGGCCGGCAGGGCCGCGTCGATGGCCTCGCGCAGGGCCGCCACGCGGGTGGCCTCGTCGAGGAACGGCGTCTTGCGCGGGTTGCGCAGGACGCCCACGACCACCCGCTCGAAGATGTGGGCGGCGCGGGCGATGACGTCGAGGTGACCGTTGGTGACGGGGTCGAAACTGCCCGGGTAGAGCGCGGTGGCCATCAGGCCTCCCTCGTGTAGAAGCTGAGTTGCGTTTCCCGAAGCGGCGCTCGCGTCGGCGGACCAGGCGCCCCGCCCGCTCGGCCGGGACGTCGCGCCAGAAGTGCTTGGCCACGACCACGGCTTCCTCGCGCAACCAGCCTCGGTCGGGATCGCCGAGGCGTTCCAGCGCGGACTCGAGTGTAGCGTCGCCGTAGGGCGGATCCAGCAGCGCGGCGCCGAACGGACCGCCCAGCGCCGAGGGCGTGCCGGTCTCCAGCAGGCGCAGGACGTCGTTTGGCGAGACAAGTGCCAGCTCGCCCGCCGCGACGCGCTCCAGGTTGGCGGCGATGACGCGACACGCGGCGCGGTCGCGTTCCACGAAGAGGGCGCGCGGCGCCCCCCGGCTGAGGGCCTCGATGCCGGCCGCGCCGCTGCCCGCGAAGGCGTCGAGGAACGGCACGGGCCACGGCGCGAGCGTGGCCGCCTCGAGGATGCCGAACAGCGCCTCCTTGACCCGGTCGGTGAGCGCCCGGGTCCCCGGCCCGGGCGCCAGCAGCCGTGTGCCCCGTGCGCTGCCGCCGATGACGCGGCCGGCGTCAGCCATCGGCCGGCGGCTCGTCGCCCGGCCGGTCATCACCGGTCGCCAGGGCCTCGCCCGCACCGACGGCCGCGAGCCACCCGGCGGCCAGTTCGTGGGCCAGCTTCTCGTGGCCCGCAGCGAGGTTGCCGTCGGGGGTCACCAGGCGCTCCGCGATGAGCCGGGCGCGCTGCGAGCGGGCGCGGTCCTCGGGGGCCTGCAGGCGGGCCACGCGGAGTGGCGGCAGGCCGCTCTGGACGAGGCCCAGCAGGTCGCCCTCCGCTCGCAGCTCGAGGTCCCGCTCGGCCAGGACGAAGCCGTCGGTCGTGTCCACGAGCGCCTGGAGGCGCGCGCGGGCGACGGGGTCGTCGGTGTCGCTGACGAGGACGCAGTAGGCCCGGTCGGCGCCGCGCCCGACACGCCCGCGGAGCTGGTGGAGCTGGGCCAGGCCGAAGCGATCGGCGTCGAGGATGACCATGACGGTGGCCTCGGGCACGTCGACGCCGACCTCCAGCACGGTCGTGCCGACGATGACGTCAAGGTCGCTGTTGCGGAAGGCATCCATGGTCGCGGCGCGAGCCGCCGTCGGCAGCTGGCCGTGGATGCGGCCGATCCGAGGCGGCCTGCTCGGAGGCGTGGCCCACTGCCCGGGCCGCCTCGGCGAGCCACCGCTGGAGGTCGTCGGCGACCTGGTCCACGGACCGTCCGGAGTCGCCCTCCCCTTCCTCCACGAGGGGCACGATGACGAAGGCGCGGTGGCCGGCGGCGACCTCCGTCACGACCAGCGGCCAGGTGCCGACGGTCGGGTCGGGGCCCATCTGGGCCAGCTCGTCGAAGCGCCGCGTGCCGGTCACGACACGCAGCCGGCCGGCCGGCGCGCTGCGCAGGTCCGAAACGTCCAGGTCGGCATGGAAGACCTGACCAAGCGTGCGGGGGATCGGCGTGGCGGTCATCAGCAGGACGTGCGGCGTGCGGCCCTTGCCGGCCAGTGCCTCACGCTGCGCCACGCCGAAGCGATGCTGTTCGTCGATGACGGCCAGGGCGAGGTCGGCGAATGACGGTGCCGGCCGAGAGCAGGGCGTGCGTCCCCACGACGATGCGGCCGCTGGTGAGGCCATCCGGACCTGCGGCGACGGGTGGCGAGGCGAGCACCGCCTGGGCGGCCTGCCGCTCGGGCGCCGAGAGGGAGGCGGTGAGGAGTTCGACGCGGTGGCCCAGCGGCTCGAGGAGCCCGCGCAGGGTGGCGGCGTGCTGGCGGGCGAGCAGGTCGGTGGGCGCCAGCAGGGCCCCCTGGGCCCCACTGTCGGCCACGAAGGCCAGGGCCAACGCCGCCACCGCGGTCTTGCCGGACCCGACGTCGCCCTGCAGCAGCCGCAGCATCGGTCGCGGGCCGGCGAGGTCGCCGCGGATGGCCCCCACGGCCGCGCGCTGGTCGTCGGTCAGGCGGGCCGGTCCCGTCTCGCCACGCTGGACGAGGGCGGCCGTGATGGCCTCTTCGATGATCGTCTCGGCCGCCGCCAGGCGGTCGTCCGCCACGACCACGCGGCGCCCGGCCTGGCCGCGCCGCTGCCGGTCGCGCGCCACCATGCCGATCTGGAGGGCCAGCAGTTCGTCGAAGGCGAGGCGGTGCATCGCTGCCGCGTGGGCGCCGAAGTCGTCCGGGTAATGGGCCTGCTCGAGCGCCTCGGGCAGTGGTGGCAGCCGCGCCTCCTCGCCGCTCGACGCCTCGGCCAGCAGCGACCCGTCGAGGTAGTCGGGGTAGTGGCGGCCGACCACGTCCAGCGCCCGGCGCATCGCCGTTCGCAGGGCCGTCGTCGTGACGCCCTCCGTGAGGCGGTACACGGGCACGATGCGGCCCGCGTGCAGCGTCGCTCCGCCCGCCGGCCCGAAGTCGGGCCCCTGGTACTGCGGCAGCCAGCCACGGACGACGACCCGCCCGGAGACGGCGATCTCGTCGCCCACCTTCAGCCGGCGCTCGATGAAACGACGGCCGAACCAGACCGCTTCGCCCTCGCCACTGGCATCGCGAAGACGAGCGGTCGTCTTCTCGACGCGCCGCCGGAACGTCTTCTCCGTGTGCAGTTCGACGACCGTGACGGTCGAGCTCACCGGCTCGGCCGGGGGATCCTCGCGCAGGGAGCGCAGCGAGCGCGGGTGGGTGAAGTCGTCGTAGCGGCGGGGCAGGTGGAAGAGCAGGTCGCGGACCTCGTACAGGCCCATGCGGGCCAGCCGTCGCGCCTGGGCCGGGGCCACGAGCCCGCTGCGGGGCAGCGGTGTGTCCGGGCCGGGTGGCGCGAGCGGGGTGGCGCCCGCGCGGGCCACCGCGCTACTCGGCCGCGAGGAGGACGTCGTAGAAGGGTTGGCCGCCGGACACGACCTCGACCTCCACCCCCGGGTGGGCGGCACGGACGGCCTCACCCAGGTCCCCCGCGGCGCTCTCGTCGGCCTCCGCCCCGTAGTAGATGGTCACCAGCTCGAAGCCGGGCCGGAGGGCCGCCACCGCCTCGAGGACCACCGTCGTCCGATCGTCGCCCGCCGCCACGATGCCGTCGTCCGGCCCCAGCGCGATGACCTGGCCCGTGCGGACCCGGCGCCGGCCCAGGTGCGCGTCGCGGACGGCCCGCGTCACCTGGAGCGTCTGGACCGCGCGCGCGGCGTCCAGCATCGGCCCCGCGTTGGCTTGCGCGTCGCGTCCCGCGTCCACGGCCATGAGGGCCGCGATACCCTCGGCGGCGTTCCGGGTGGGCACGACGGCCACGTGGCGGTCGGGCGAGAGGGCCGCCGCCTGTTCAGCGGCCAGGCGCGTATTGGGGTTGTTGGGCAGGACGACGACCTCGTACGACGGGACGCTCCGGATGGCTCGCACCAGCTCGGCGGTCGAGGGATTGGCGGTCTGACCGCCGGGCACGATGGCCTGCGCGCCAAGGCTCCGGAACGCCTCGGCCAGGCCGTCCCCGGTCGCCACGACGACCACCGCGACCGGCGCATCGGGCGCGATCGCGGGCTTCGCCGGCGACCCGGCGAAGGCCTCGGCGTGGATCTCGCGCTGGTCGTCGAAGCCGCGTGCCTGGTCGTCCAGGTTCTCCACGGTGACGCGGCTCAGGTGGCCCCACCGCAGCCCGAGGGCGATGACCTGGTCCGGCTGTTCGTTGTGGACGTGCACCTTGACCGCCTGCTCGTCTCCCGCGACGAGGACCGATGCGCCGATCTCCTCCAGCAGGCGGCGCATGACGGCCAGGTCGAGCGGGGCTCCGTCGCGCGCCTCGACGAGGAACATCGTCTCGTAGCCGAACTCGTCGACGGCCGCCTCGCCCAGCGGCCGGGCGAGCCGCGCGATGGCCGGCGCGGCGGCCTCGGGGGGCGCCTGGCGCACGCGGCGACCGCGTCGCCTATGCCGGCGGTGGGTCGCCGTGAGGGCCCCCTCCAGCAGCCGGTAGAGGCCCTGCCCGCCGGCGTCGACGACGCCCGCCTGTTTGAGGATGGGCAGCAGGTCCGGCGTACCGGCCACGGCGCTCTCGGCGGACGAGGTGGCGGCGCGCAGGATCCGCTCCGTGTCCGGGCCGTGCGTAGCGGCCTCGCCGGCGCCGACGGCCGCCTCGCGCACGACGGTCAGGATCGTGCCCTCGACCGGCCGAACGACCGCGGCGTAGGCCGTCTCGGTGCCGTTGGCGAGGGCGCGGGCGAAGTCGCCCCCATCGAAGCGCGGCCGGCCGGCGACCGTGGCCGTCATGCCGCGGAAGATCTGGCTGAGGATGACGCCGGAGTTGCCGCGCGCGCCCATCAGCGCGCCGAAGCTCAGCGCCTCCGCCACCGCCGGGAGGGTGCGTCCGGCGACGGGCAGCCGGTGGGCCTCGTCCAGCGCGGCGCGGACCGTGGCGGCCATGTTGGAGCCGGTGTCGCCGTCGGGAACGGGAAAGACGTTGAGGGCGTTGATCTCCTCGACATGGGCCAGGAGGTGCCCGGCGGCCTCCTCGAAGGCGGCCAGCAGACCCTCCCCGTCGCAGGCTCGTGCGGGCGGCATCGGGTGCTATAGTACGCAGCCGACCGGCGGTCTCGCGCCGGTCTCGTGCGTCCCCCTTCCCGAGAGGATCCCGTGGCTCGTTCCTGCGCCATCTGCGGCAAGGTCTCGATGGGCGGTTTCAACCCCCAGTCGAGCGGCATGAACCGCGTCCGCGCCCATCGTCGTTACCAGCCCAACCTGCAGCTCCTGCAGTTCGAGCGGGGCGGCCGGATGGTCACGGCGCTGGCCTGCACCCGCTGCCGCCGGACGCTGCGCAAGACCGCCTGACCGCCTAGCCCAGGCGATCCGCCTCGCGGGCCTGGCTGTCCAGCCAGACGGTCATGGGCCCGTCGTTGACCAGCTCCACCTCCATCTCCGCGCCGAAGACGCCGCGTCCGACCATCACGCCGCGCGCCTCGAGTTCCGCCGTGAAGCGCTCGTAGATGGGGATGGCCATGTCCGGCGGGGCGGCATCGAGGAACGACGGGCGGCGCCCTTTCCGCGTGTCGGCATACAGGGTGAACTGGCTGACCACGAGGGCCTGACCGCCCACCTCCACGAGGCTGCGGTTGGTGCGGCCCTCCTCGTCGCGGAAGATGCGCAGGTCGGCGACCCGTCCGGCCACGCTGGCGGCGAGGGCGGCATCGTCATCGCGACCGACCCCCAGCAGGATCAGCAGGCCGGCCCCGCACGAGCCCACGACCGCCCCGTCGACGCTGACGGCGGCCCGCGTCACGCGCTGCAGCAGCACCCGCATCTCAGGCCCGCAGGGCTTCTGCGCTCGCGCGCGCGAGTCGTTCCCGCCGCAGGGCCACGGCGGCAGGCGACGGCTGGCCGGCCGATTCAGCCGCCAGCTGGCCGCATGCCGCCCCGATCTCGAGGCCGCGGTTGCGCCGGATCGTCGTGGTCAGGCCCCCTTCGCGCAGCGCGGCGGCGAAGGCCGCGAGGCGCGGCGGCGGGCTCGGCTGCCACGGCGTATGGGCCACGGGGTTCATGGGGATGAGGTTGACGTGGGCGAGGCGGCCGCGCAGGAGCTCGGCGATGGCCGCCGCGTCGGCCGGGGTGTCGTTGATGCCCTCGATCATCACCACCTCGTAGCTCACCCGCCGGCCGGTGGCCTCGGCGTAGGCCGTCGCCAGCCGGGCGACCTCGTCGATGGGGTAGCGCCGGTTCAGCGGCACCAGGACGTCGCGGAGGGCCGGCCGCGCGGCGTGCAGCGAGACGGCCAGCGTGTAGCGCGGGGCGGCGGCCACGAGGCGTTCGAGCCCGGGCACGACGCCGCTCGTGCTGATCGTCAGGTGGCGGGCCCCCATACCGAAGCGCCGCGGATCGGTCAGGGCGTCGGCGGCGGCCAGGACGCGCTCGGTGTTGAGTAGTGGCTCGCCCATGCCCATGAACACGATGTTGGTCAGGCGCCGCCCCTCGAGGGCCAGGCGGCGCTGCCAGAAGCGCACCTGGTCCACGATCTCGGCCGTCTCCAGGTCGCGGGCGAAGCCCAGCTCGCCCGTGGCGCAGAAGGGGCAGCCGACGGCGCAGCCGGCCTGGCTGGAGATGCAGACCGTGGCCCGCTCCCGGCGGGCCCCCCGCGGCGGGTAGCGCATGAGCACCGACTCCACGAGGCGGCCGTCGTCGAGGCGGTGGAGGGCCTTCTCGGTCAGCCCCGCATCGGTCGGCTGGACGGTCGTGTCACCCAGTGTGTCCAGACGGAAGTCGGTCACGAGGGCCTCGCGCAGGCCGCCCGGCAGGGTGTGGAGCGCCGTCACGGAGGTCGCGTGCTGGCCCCACAGCGCATCGGCCACCTGGCGCGCGCGGTAGGCCCGCTCGCCGCGGTCGCCCATCCACGACACGAGCTCCTCAGGGGCGAGCCCGCTGAGGCCCGGCCTGGTCACCGGCTCCCCTCCCCGGTCGCGACCACGACGGTACCCGCGAGGCCCGGGTGGCCGCGTCGGAGCTCGGCGCCGGTCATCCGCCGGCCGCCGGCCAGCTGGACCTCCTCGAGGTCGAGGCGCCCGTCGCCGACCACCAGGGCGAGCCCCGGGCCGCTCGCCACGAGGGCCCCGGGCCCGGCGTCAACCGACCCCGCCGCGGACTCGGGGCGGACCCGCCAGAGCGCGAGGCGGCCGGCGGCCGTGTCCACGAACGAGCCGGGCCATGGCTGGAACGCTCGGACCTGCCGCGCCAGCTCTTCGGCCGGGCGACCGGTATCGAGCCGGCCGTCCAGCCGGCGGAACTGGCGAGCCACGGACGCTCCCTCGGACGGCTGCGGCCGCGCCGGGGCCGCGCCGTCCAGCCACGGCCCCAGCCGGTCGAGCAGCAGGGCCGCCGCCATCGTCGCCAGGCGGGCTTCGAGCTCCGGGGTCGTCTCCTCGGCGTGGATGGCCGTCTCGCGCTGGGCCACCAGCGGGCCGGTGTCGAGGCCGGCGTCCATGCGCATCAGGCTGACGCCCGTGATCGCATCGCCGGCGGCGATGGCTCGCGCGACCGGCGTCGCGCCGCGCCAGCGGGGCAGCAGGGACGGGTGCAGATTGAGGGCCCCGTGCCGCGGCGCGGCGACGACGGCCGCCGGGAGGAGGCGGCCGTAGTCGGCCAGGACGATGAGATCGGCTGCCGCGGCCACCGCCGGGTCGGTCTGGACGGGCACGCCGCGCGCCGCCGCCCGAAGCGCGACGGGCGTCTCGGTCGGCACCTGGCCGCGGCCGGCCGGCCGCGGCGGGGCGGTCACGACGGCCAGCAGGGTCGTCTCCGGGGCGTCCCCGAGCGCGTCGAGGATGGGCACGGCGAACGCGCCGCTGCCGAAGAAGACGGTCGGGACCGGCCGGCTCATTCGACCGCCGCGAGGGCCTCGGGATCGCCAGCCGGGGCCTCGGCCGCCTCGGCCGCCTCGTCGGCCTCCCGCAGCCTGGCGGCCGGGATGAGATCGGCCTCCGGGCCCAGGGCGTCCAGGTACAGCTCGCCCTGGAGATGGTCGAACTCATGCTGCATGGCCCTGGCCAGGAGGCCCGTGCCGACGAGACGCACCTTGCGGCCGTGGCGGTCCTGGGCCTCGACCACGGCCCGTTCCGCGCGCGTGCGGTAGGCATAGAAGCCGGGCACCGACAGGCAGCCCTCGAGGTCGTTCTCCTCGCCGCTGCGCTCCACCAGGCGGGGATTGACCAGCTCGTGGAGGTGGCCCTCCACCTCGATGACGCAGACCTGCAGGACGACCCCCACCTGGTGGGCAGCGATGCCCACGCCGGGTGCGTCGCGCATCGTGTCGACCATGTCGTCGAGCAGGCGGTGGAGCGTCTTGTCGAAGGTCCGCACACGCTCGCCGCGTCGGCGCAGGCGGGCGTCGCCGAGCGTGACGATGGGTCGGGTGCTCATCGGCGCGGAGTATACGGGCGGCCGGTCACAGCAGGCTGTCGGGGTCCACATCGACGCTCCACGGCGCGCCGGGGTCCCCGCCCAGGGTGGCCGCCGGATCCGTTCCCCGGAGTGCGAGCTGGAAGCGCCACCGGCCGGCCCGCCGGGCCAGGTACGCCGGCGCGGGGCCGAGCACGACCGTGTCGCTCGCCGCCTCCGCGGCACGCGCGCGAAGCGCGGCCGCCATCCGGCGAGCCTCCGCCTCCGCCGCGTCGCGGTCGGCGAGGGCCACGGTCAGCTTGATGACCCGGCCGAAGGGCGGCGCCCCGAAGAGGCGGCGCTGGGCCAGTTCGGCGGCGTAGAACGCCTCCGGGTCACCACCGGCCACTGCCACCATCGCCGGGTGGTCGGGCTGGTAGGTCTGGATGATCGCCCGGCCGGGCCGGTCGCCGCGCCCGGCGCGCCCGACGGCCTGGCGCAGCAGCTGGTACGTCCGCTCCGCCGCCCGCTCGTCGGGCAGGTTGAGGGCCACGTCCGCCGACACGACGCCGACCAGCACGACGCCCGGCACGTCGAGCCCCTTGGTGACCAGGCTGGTGCCGACCAGCACGTCGACCGCGCCGTCGGTGAAGGCGTCGAGGACGCGCTCCGCGGCGCCCTTGTGGCGCACGACGTCGCGGTCCAGGCGGGCCACGCGCAGCGCCGGGTAGCGCTCCCGGACCTCGGCCTCCAGGCGCTCCGTCCCGGCGCCGAGGTAGCGGATGCGCGGCGAGCCGCAGGCCGGGCAGCGTCGCGCCAGCGGCGCGGTGGCGCCGCAGTGGTGGCAGCGCAGGCTGCCGCTTGCCGCGTGGTAGACCAGCGGGCGCTGGCAGTCGGGGCATACCTGCACGTAGCCACAGTCGCGGCACAGCACGACCGAGGCGCTGCCGCGCCGGTTGAGGACGAGGATGGCCTGCTCGCCGTCGGCGGGGCGGAGGTCCTCCAACGCGGCCGCGAGGGCCGCGCTGAGCAGCGTCCGGTTGCCGGCGGCCAGCTCCGCCCGCAGGTCGACCAGCGTGACCGGGGCGCGCCGACCCACGACCTGGCCGCCGAGGCGCAGCCGCGTCAGCTGGCCGGAGGCGGCGTGGGCCCACGTGACGACATCGGGCGTCGCTGAGCTGAGCACGACGACGGCCCCGGCCAGCGTGCCAAGCGCCAGCGCCGCGTCACGCGCCTGGAAGCGCGGCGTGCGGTCGGCCTTGTAGGCGGGGTCGTGTTCCTCGTCCACGATGATGACCCCCGGGTCGGCCAGCGGGGCGAGGACGGCGGTCCGGGTGCCCACCACGACCGGCGCCTCGCCGCGTCGTACCCGGCGCCAACCGTCGGCGCGCTCGCCGTCCGAGAGGCCCGAATGGAGGAGCACGATCGGTACGTCCAGCTCCGCGCGCAGGCGGTCAAGGAGAGGCGCGGCCAGGGCGATCTCGGGCACCAGGACCAACGCTCCGCGGCCGCGCCGCAGGGCAGCCTTGATGGCTTCGGCGTGGACCGCCGTCTTGCCGGCGGCCGTCGGGCCCTCCAGCAGGAAGGCCCCACCCGTCCCGCCGGTCACGGCCGTCTCGATCGCGGCGACGGCCGCCTGCTGTCCGGGGGTGAGGGCGGCATCGGCCGGCCGGACCGGGACGCGTCGCTCGGGGCGCGCGGCCAGGGCGTAGCGCTCCTCGACCTCGGTCCGCAGGTCGATCAGGTGGCGCCGCGCGAGGCCGGCCACCGCGCTGCCACCGTGGCGCGCGGCCAGGTCGGCCGCCGGCAGGGAGGCCGCCGGATCGGCGCCGAGCTGGGCGAGGAGGGCCAGCTGGCGCGGCCCCAGTCGCGGGGGCGGCAGAGGCTCACCGGTCGTGGCGGCCATCGCCGCGGCCAGGCCCGCGTCGGTGAGGGTCGCGGTCCGGCGGATGCGGGGGCCTGCCGTGGACGCGCGGATGACCCATTCGAGGTCGATCGTGCCGCTCGCCGCCGCCTCTCGGAGGGCACGGCTCAGCGCCGAACGCGCCGGGCCCGAGGCCGCCAGCCGGTCGACGGCCACCCCGGCCGGTCCCGCCTCCACGAGGGCCGCCAGCACGTCCGGCGGCAGGTCCGGGCCGGGCGTCGGCAGGCCGCCGGCGGGGACCGATGCGACCAGGCTCAGGCGCTCCAGGAGGCCGGGCGGCAGCATGGCCCGCAGGACGGCCGCCGGCGGCGCCAAGTAGTGCTCGGCGAGCCACGCCGCAAGCCGCAGCCCGACGGGCGGCAGGAGCGGTCCATCCGAGCGGACCCGTGCGAGCAGCGGCTTGGCCGGCACGGGCGGTTCCGGGGCCGGTCCAAGGACGATGCCGAGGGCCTGCCGGCGACCGAACTCCACGACGACCGCCTCGCCCGGCTCGAGACCGGCAAGGGCCGCCGGGACGGCGTACGTGTAGGTGCGTTCCCCCGTCGCCGGCGCTTCGACCGCGACCTCCACGAACGCGGGCGCGGCGGTGCCCTTCACACCGTGATGCGACGGTCCGCGTTGAGGGTCCGCTCGGCCGTCAGGATGGCCAGGATCCGGCCCGCGGTGGCGTCCACCTGGCCGTCCTCGTTGACGACCACGTAGTCGTAGTGGTCCTGCTGGGCGAGTTCCAGGGCGGCGTTGCGCTGGCGCAGCTCGAGCTCGTCGGCCGTCTCCGTGGCCCGGCTCTGGAGGCGCTGGAAGAGCGCCTCCAGCGACGGTGGCACGAGGAAGATGAGGAGCGCCTCGGGGACGCGTGCCTTGACCGTCGCCGCACCCTGCACGTCGATCTTGAGGATGACGTCGCGGCCCGCGGCGAGCGCCTCGCGGACAGGTCCGCGTGGCGTGCCGTAGAGGTGGCCGTGGACCTCGGCCCATTCGAGCAGCTCGCCGTCGATCCGAAGGCGCTCGAAGGCCGCCTGCGGCAGGAAGTGGTAGTCGACCCCGTCGACCTCGCCACGGCGGCGCTCGCGGGTCGTGCAGGTCACGACGTAGTGATAGGCACGTCCGCCGGGCGCGCGGCGGAGGGCCTCGATGATGGTGTCCTTGCCTACCCCCGACGGGCCCGAGAGGATGATCAGCATGGCCCCCGGGGCTCCCGCCGCGGGGCGGTCGGCCGTCGTCACGCGGGCGTCTCGCTGCGCAGCCCCTCGAGGACCGCCTCGAGGTTCGCCGGCAGCGGGGCGGTCAGGCGGAGGAGGCGGCCGTCCGAGGGAGCGGCCAGCTCGAGGCGCCAGGCATGCAGGAAGAGCCGCTCCAGGCCGGCCGGGCCGCGACGCGCTGCCCCGCTGGCGTACACGGGGTCGCCCGCCACCGGGTGGCCGATGGCGGCCAGGTGGACGCGGATCTGGTGGGTCCGCCCGGTGATGAGGTCAAGCTCCAGGAGCGTCCACTGCAGGAAGCGCTCGCGGACGCGGTAGCCCGTGGTGGCGGTCCGCCCGTCCGGCACCACGGCCATCCGCGTGCGGTGATGCGGGTCGCGCCCGATGGGTGCCTCGATCCGCCCCACGGTGGCCGGCGGGGCCCCCGCCACCAGGGCGAGGTAGGTCTTCTTGACCCGCCGCGCCTTGAGCTGGGCCATCAGCGCCGCCTGGGCGCGATCGTCCTTGGCCACCATCAGGAGGCCGCTGGTGTCCCGGTCCAGCCGGTGCACGATGCCCGGGCGGGCGATGCCGGCGATGCCCCCGTAGACGGCGCCGGCCCGTCCCAGCAGGGCGTTGACGAGCGTGCCGGCGGGATGGCCGGGGCCGGGATGGGTGACCAGCCCGGCCGGTTTGTCGACCACCAGCAGGTCGTCATCCTCGTAGACCACCGGCAGGTCGATCGACTCTCCCAGGACATCGGGCGGCAGGGCCGGCGGGATCTCCAGGCGGACCATGGCGCCGGCCGGGAGGACGGTGTTGGAGCGCAGCGGACGCCCATCGCGCGTCACGTGGCCGGAGGCGATGAGGCGCTGGACGTGTGCCCGGCTCAGGCCGGAGGCGTCTGCCACGAAGCGGTCCGTGCGCGACCCGGCGGCGCCGGGGGGCACGGTCAACGTGGCCGGCTCGCCCGTCACCCGTCGGTCGCCCCCGGCGCATCGGCCGCCACGGGTGGCGCCGCGTCCGCCCCGAGCCGGTCGCCCAGGAACGTCATGAGGATGAGCCCGACGATGGCCAGCGAGATGGCCGCGTCGGCCACGTTGAAGGTGAACCAGCGGTTGGTGCCGAGGCCGGTGTCGACGTAATCGATGACGTAGCCCAGCCGCAGGCGGTCGAGGAGGTTGCCGACCGCGCCGCCCAGCAGCAGCCCCAGGGTGATCGTCATGAGCAGCGGTCCGCTGCTGGCGGCACGCCACTGCAACCAGACGATGATGGCGATGACGAAGAGGCTGGCCAGGGCCAGCAGGGGCGCTGCCGTGCCGAACAACCCGAAGAGGCCGCCGTCGTTGTAGGACTTGGCGATGCGCACGAGGTCGCCGATGACCGGCGTCGGGGCGGCCAGGCCGGGGATGGGCGTCGAGAGGTAGGCCCGCTCGAAGTTGGCGTCGACCCATCGCTTGGTGACCTGGTCGGCCAGGACGATGCCGCCGGCGAGGGCCCCGAACAGGATCCAGCGTCGCGTGCGTCGCGCGGGCCCCGCGGTCGCGGCGGCGCCCCCTCCCAGGCTCATGCCGACACCCCGGCCCGGTGGACGGCCAACCGCACGCCGCCGGTGGAGAGGGCCGCCATCGCCCCGTGCGCGGCGCGGTCCCCCGGCCACGGGTCGCACCGCCGGATGTCGGTCGCCAGCGTGTCCGCCTTCAGCCGGTCGAGGTGCGGGGCGAGGGCCGCCATGAGCGACGGATCGGCTTCCACGTCGACCACGATCTCCTCGTCAAGGTCCAGCTCCAGCTGGCGCCGCAGGTCCTGGATGGCCCGCGCCAGCTCGCGGGCGTCACCTTCCGCCACGAGCGCGTCGGTGAGGGTCGTGTCGAGCACCACGACCAGGCCCTGGTCGTGGGCCACCGACGTGCCGGGGCGCGGCGTGGCCTGGACCTCGACCTCGTCCGCCGCGAGGGTCACCCCGCCGAGCGTGACGCTGCCGTCGGGATGGAGCTCGAATTCGCCCGCCCGTGCCGCCGCCATGATGGCCGGGATCGCCGCCCCGAGCCGCTTGCCGATGACCGGCAGCAGCGGCCGCACGCGCCGGGCCAGCAGGTCCGAGTCGGCCCCGATGAGGCGCACGTCGTGGACGTTGAGCTCGTCGGCGAACACCTCGAGGAGGGCCCCCTGGTCGGCCGTGGCGAGGCCCGCCGCGAGCGTGCCGCCCGGCAGCGCCAGCCAGGCCGCGGCGAGCGGCTGGCGCACGCGGAGACCGGCCTGGGCGCGCAGCGTCCGGGCCAGGTCGACCGCCCGGCGCAGGGTGACCATGGCCGACGACAGGGCCCGATCGGCGGCGGTCTCGGCGGCCGGCTTCGGCCAGCGCGTGAGATGTACGGACGGCGGGACGGCCGTGTCGTGCTCTGCCACCAGCACCTGGTACAGCTCCTCGGCGAGGAACGGCAGGAGCGGCGCGGCCGCCCGGGCGGTCGTCACCAGCGCCTCGTGCAGGGTGCGGAACGCCGCCGCGCGGTCGGCCGGCCGGGCGTGCCGTGAGAAGCGCCGGCGGCTGCGCCGGAGGTACCACGTGGAGAGGTCGTCGATGTGCTCGCCAAGACGCAGCGCCGCGGCGCGCGCGTCGTACCGCTCCAGCGCGGCGCCCACCTGGGCGGCCAGATCGTCCCCGCGGAGGGCGACCCACCGGTCGAGCACGTCGCTGCGCGGGCCGCCCGCGAGGGCCAGGCCCCGGGCGCCGGCCCGTGGCGGCTCCCAGCCGGCCAGGCGCGCGTAGCGCACGAGGAAGGCGAAGACGTTCCACAGGACCAGCAGCTCGCGGCGCGCGTCGTCGCCGGCCTCCCAGCCGAAATCGATGTTCTCCTCCGGCCGTGCCCGGGCGAACGTCCAGCGCATCACGTCGACGCCCATCCGCTCGGCGGCCTCGTCGAACTCGATGGCGTTGCCGGCGCTCTTGTGCATCGGCCGCCCGTCGGCCCCGAAGACGTGGCCGTAGCCGAGGAGGGTGCGGAACGGCGGCTCGCGCCGCAGCACGGTGCTCATCGCCAGCATCGAGTAGAACCAGTTGCGGAACTGGCCGGGGAAGCTCTCGGTGACGAAGTCGGCCGGGAACCACTGCGCCCAGTAGTCCGGCTCCTCGCGGAAGTGCAGCGTGCTGAAGGGCACGATGCCCGCGTCCAGCCAGGGGTTGCCCACGTCGGCGATGCGTCGGACGGGCGCCCCGCAGGAGGCGCAGGCGATCGTCACCGCGTCGACCCACGGACGGTGGGGCGTGTGGCCCTCGAACTCGCCCAGCCGTCGACGGCCCGCCGGCGCAGCTCCTCGCGGCTGCCGATGACGTCGACGGTGCCGCAGGCGGCGCACTCGCAGATCGGCAGCGCCAGGCCCCAGTAGCGCTTCTTGCTGATCATCCAGTCGTGCATGTTGCGCAGCCAGTCGAGCTCGCGCTCGTAGCCGAAGCCGGGGATCCAGGTGATGCGGTCGACCTGCTCCATGATCTGGTAGCGCAGACTGGCGTCGACCTGCGCGGCGGTCAGCGTGTCGCGCGGCTGGTCGTAGACGGGACCCATGGAGATGTACCACTCATCGACGAGGCGAAAGACGAGCGGCGTGCCGCAGCGCCAGCAGTGGGGGTAGCGGTGCGGGTAGGTCTCGAGGCGGTAGAAGCGGCCGGCGTGGCGCAGGTGCGTCCACCACCGGCTCGGTGACGTCGCGCACGTCGCGGCCGGTCAGGAAGCCGAAGCCGTCGAGGAAGATGCCGTCCTCGGTCAGCGGCGCGATGATCGGCAGCCCCAGTCGCTTGCCCAGGGCATGGTCCTCGGCGCCGCAGCCGGGGGCGATGTGGACGATGCCCGTGCCCTCCAGCTCGCCGACCTCGTCCCACGCCACGACGCGGTGCTCGAAGCCGTCCAGCACGCGCTCGCACGGCCGGCAGGTCGTCGAACAGGCCGCCGTAGCGCCAGCCGACGAGCTCCTCGCCGCCCTTCTCCTCGAGCACCTCGAAGGGGCCTTCGAGGGCCTGCTTGAGCGTGCCCTTGCCGAGCCAGTGACACCTGGTCGCCCTGGCGCACCTTGACGTAGCGCAGATCGGGCCCGACCGCGGCCACGACGTTGGCCGGCAGCGTCCACGGCGTGGTCGTCCACACCAGCAGCGACTCGCCGGGGCGATCCAGGAGCGGCAGGCGCACGGTCAGGCCGGGGTCCTCACGGTCCTGGTAGCCCTCGTTCATCTCCATCTGGCGGATGCCGGTGCCGCAGCGCGCGCACCACGGCATCGTGTCGTGGCCCTTGTAGAGCCAGCCGCGGCGATGGCATTCGGCGAGGAAGCCCCAGATGAGGTCATTGTTCTCGTTGCTGAAGGTGAAGTAGGAGCCGCCCGAGCTCGGGCATGCCCAGGCGGCCGACGATCATCTCGACCGAGTCGGTGACCGGGCCGGCGGGTCCCTCCAGCGTGATCGTGCTTGTCGGGTCGGTCGCCAGGAGGTCGCTCAAGCGCCGCAGCTCGGCCGGGTCGTTCCAGTCCATCCACATGCCGAGGCGGATGGACTGCTCGGTCTGGCGGGCGGCGAACGTCAGCACGCGCTGCTTGCACAGGTTGACGAAGGGGCCGATGCCGTACTGCTCGATGTCGCGCTTGCTGGTGAAGCCCAGTCTCGTTCGACGTTGACCTCCACCCACAGGCCCTGGCAGTCGAAGCCGTTCTGCCAGCGCTGGTCCTAGCCGTGCATGGCGTGGTAGCGCTGGCACAGGTCCTTGTAGGTGCGGCCCCAGGCGTGGTGCACGCCCATCGGGTTGTTGGCCGTGATGGGCCCGTCCAGGAACGACCAGCGCGGCCCGCCGGCATTCTGGGCGCGCAGGCGCGCGAACGTCTGGCGCTGCTGCCAGTGGTCCAGGATGCGGTGCTCCAGCGCGGGCAGATCCGGGACCGCCTCGACGGTCCGGAAGGGGTGGTCGGCGGGCATCGGCCCAAGTCTAGCCCAAGGCCCCTCGCGCCCGGCCGGGCCTTTCCCGGCTGAAGCCCTATCATCCGCCCGATGCAGCCTCAGCCGCCGCAGTCGTCGGGCCCGCACTCCCCGTTCGTGGCCGCATTCCTGTCCTTCCTCTTCCCCGGACTCGGCCAGGCCTACGCCGGCTACCGCCTGCGGGGGGTGGCCCTCGCCGCGCCACTCGTGCTCGTCATCGCCCTGGTCGGCGGCATGCTGGTCAGCAAGCCCAGCCGCGACTGGCTCATCGCCCAGTTCGTGAGCACCGACGTGCTGACCGTGCTGCTCGGTCTGAACGGCCTGCTGCTGCTCTACCGCCTCATCGTGATCGTCGACGCGTACCGCCTGGCCCGCGGTCCCGCGCCCCTGCAGCCCAGCCTGCGGTCGCCGCGCTGGCGAGCCGACCTTCGGCCGCTCGGGGTGCTCGGCCTGCTGGCCGTCCTGGTCGTCACGCCCCTCGTCCACATCGGCGTGGCGCGCTACGACCTGGTGGCCCTCCAGGGCCTCAACGACCTGACCAGCGGCGACACCGAGCCCTCGTTCAGCCTGAGCCCCACCGACACCGCCGGCGGGACCGGCCCGACCGACACGAGCACCCCAGGCTCCACCGCGACGACCCTGCCGGTGCCGCAGTGGACGGGCACGGGGCGGCTCAACATCCTGCTGGTGGGGGTCGACCAGCGGCCGGGCGACAACACCTTCAACACCGACACGATGATCGTCGCCAGCATCGACCCGGTGACCAAGCAGATCGGCATGTTCAGCCTGCCGCGCGACATGGAGGGGGTCCCCCTCCCCTCGTCATGGCCGGCGCACGCCTACTACAGCAACGGCGTGTATCCCGGCAAGATCAACAGCCTGTGGGCCCGGGCGGCCGGTGCACCCGGCCTCTTCCCCTTCCCCGGCAGCGCCTACAACCGCGGCATGCAGGCCCTCAAGGGCGCGCTCGGGGCGCTGTACCAGCTGAACATCCAGTACTACGTGGCGGTCAACTTCCAGGGCTTCGTGAACATCATCGACACCCTCGGCGGGGTGACCATCGACGTGCAGATGCCGGTCACCGACGACAAGCTGCCGGTGCCCGGCTCGAACGATCAGAACCTCTACGTCATGCCCGGCATCCAGCACATGACCGGCACGCAGGCGCTGGCCTACGCGCGGTCGCGGCACGCCAGCAGCGACTTCGATCGCGCCCAGCGGCAGCAGCGGGTCATCCTCTCGGTGCGCCAGCAGACGGACCTCGCCAGCCTCTTCGACATCAACAAGCTCTCGGCCCTGGCGGCCGATCTCAAGGGCGCCGTGCACACCGACATCCCGTCGAGCCTGTACTCCCAGCTGGTGGGCCTCGGCGAGCAGCTGGACCTCAACAACCTGCGCTCGCTGGTCTTCACCCCGCCGCGCTACGCCGTCGAGTGCAACAACCCCGCCCTATCGTGCTACTACTCCCTGACGGCCAAGGTCGCGCCGATCCGCCAGGCGGTCAAGGACGCCTTCACCATCCCGGCCGCGCTCGCCGCGTCACGCCAGCGCGTGCAGGCGGAGGCTGCCACGGTCGACGTCCTGAACGGGACCACCAACGCGGGCCAGGCCACCAACGTCGTGTCGTGGCTGCAGTACCAGGGCCTGGACGCCGAGGTCTCCACGATCAACGGCGGGCATGCCACGACCCTCGGCAACCTCCAGACGATCATCACCGTCTACAACGGCGCGGAGGCCGACCTGCCCGAGACGATCAAGGTCCTGCAGGCCCAGTTCGGCGTTCAGATCGTGACCAAGGACGATCCCTCGATCACCACCCAGGACTTCATCCTGATCGAGACGGGGACGAAGACGCCGAACTTCAAGACCCCCACCGGGTGAGCCGTCAGTAGACGGGAGTCAACCAGTCGCCATAGGCCGGCAGGCGGCCGCGCACGGCGTCGAAGTAGAGCGTCATCAGCTGACGGGTGATGGGGCCGACGGCCCCCTCGCCGATGGCGCGGTGGTCGATGTGGGCCACGCCCGACACCTGCGCCCCGGTGCCGCACAGGAAGACCTCGTCGGCGATGTACAGCTCGCTGCGGTCGATCGAGCGGACCTCCGTCTCGATGCCCAGCTCCTTGTGCGCGAGCTGCATGAGGGCCGCCCGCGTGACGCCTTCCAGGATGTCGTCGGTCACCGAGGGCGTGATGAGGTGCCCGTCGCGCACGATGAAGAGGTTCTCCGCGCTGCCCTCCGAGGCGTGCCCTTCGGCCGTCAGCACGATGGCCTCGTCGTGGCCGTTGAGGTTGGCGTCGGTCTTGCTGAAGGCGCTGTTGGCGTACGCGCCGGTGATCTTGGAGCGGGACGGGATGGAGACGTCCGACGTGCGGCGCCACGAGGTGGTCATGGCGCTGATGCCATGGGTCGTGTCGATGTAGTCCCCGAAGGGCAGGGTGATGATCATGAAGTCGTGCTCCAGGTCGTGGAGGCGCACCCCGATGATCTGGCTCGACTTGTAGACCGACGGCCGGATGTAGGCGTCCTCGCGGTAGCCGTTCCGGCGCAGGAGCTCCACGGTGAGCTTCACCAGCTCGTCCACCGGCCGCGGCAGGTCCATCAGCATGACCCGCGCGGACGCCCGCAGCCGGGTGTAGTGCTCGCGGCCCTTGAGCAGGTACAGCTGGCCTTGGTCGGCGTTCCAGTAGGCGCGCACGCCCTCGAAGCAGGCCGTGCCGTACATGAAGGCGTGGGTCATCACGCTGACCTTGGCCTCGGCGAGCGGGACGAAGGCGCCCTCGAAGAAGCAATCGGCGGCCTTGGGCTTCGGGGGTTCGGGCGGCGCGGAGGCGGCCGGTTTCTGGGTCAGCATGCCCGCGAGTATAGAACAGGCCCCGGGACGCTCCCGACGGGGGCCCCGCTCAGACGAGGCCGGCCAGGTCCAGGGCGACCAGGACGAGGAACAGGGCGTAGAAGCCCCCACCGGCGAGGAGCCGTCGGCCGGTCATGACGCGGCCGTGCAGCAGCGGCCAGAAGATGACCAGCAGCGAGGCGAACGCCAGCGCGACCGAGGCGAACGGCACCGCCGTCTCGAAGGTGAAGGCCCAGGCCGCCGGCACCAGGAGCAGCCCCAGCACGGTCGGGATGCAGGCCTGGAAGACCATCGCGCCGGTGATGTTGCCGAGCGCCAGGGTGTCCTTCTGGCGGCGCACCCACAGGAAGCCGTTGGCCGCCTCCGGCAGCTCGGTGGCGATGGGCGAGATCACGAGGGCCAGGATGAGCGGGGCGACGCCCAGGAGGTGGGCCCCGTCCTGCACGGCCTGGACGAAGAGGATGGCGCCGCCCACGATGCCGGCCAGCCCCACCGCGACCTGCAGGGCGATGATCCGGGAGCGCGGCGTGTGCGGGTCGAGGCTGGTGCGCGCGATCCAGGCGGTGCAGGCGCAAGGGGTTCGGGTGGCCGCCCTCGGCGCGCTCCTCCTGCAGATGCGCCCGCACGTACAGCGCATAGATGACCACGAGGCCGATGGCGACCGCCGGTCGGACCCAGCCGATGTCGACCGGCACGAAGGCGGCCGCGATGGCCAGCGTGTAGGCCACGGCGAAGACCGTCACGTCGCGCTGGATGGGTTCACGCTCCGCTTCCACCCGCTCGCCGCTGGAGCGGTTGGCGCGCTGGGAGAGCACGGTCAGGCCCACGATGCCGAGGGCCAGCGTGGCCAGCATGAACGGGGCACCAAGGATGGCGCCAACGCCGATCTCCTCGGAGGCCGCGGCACCGCCGCCGAGCAGGATCGCCACGGCCGGGACCGCCGTTTCGGGCAGGGCGGTGCCGACGGCGGCCAGGACGCTGCCGACCGCACCCTCGGACAAGTCAAGCCGGTGGCCGGCCCACTCCACGCCGTTGGTGAAGAGCTCCGCTCCCACCAGGATGACGGCGAAGGCGAGGACCAGCAGGACGAGGTCGATCACGCTCGCTCCGGACGCTCAGGCCGCGGCCCGGAGCCGGTCAGGGTCGGAGGTGCTGCGGCGCGTACGGGAGCAGGGCGACGTGGCGGGCGCGCTTGAGGGCCACCGAGAGCTGGCGCTGGTGCTCGGCGCACGTGCCGGTCTTACGGCGGGGCTCGATGCGAGCCCGCTCGGAGAGGTAGCGCCGGAGGCGGTTGACCTCCTTGTAGTCGATCTGGGCGGTCTTGTCGGCGCAGAAGGCGCAGACCTTCCGGCGGCGGCGGTCCCGGTAGTACTCGTCGCGCTTCTTGGCGCGTGCGGTCGGCATCGTGGCGGGTCCTCGTGGTGCGGCTAGAAGGGGATGCTGTCGAGGTCGTCGTCACCCATCCCGGCTCCCTCGGCCGGGCGGGGGGCCGACGGGGCGCGGGCGGGCCGGGCGCCGGGCGCGGCCTCGTCGGGGAACTCATCGGCTCCCTCGCTGCGGGCGCGCGGCTCGAGGGGCACGGCACGTTCGGCGAGCAGCTCGGTGATGTAGCGCGTCTGGCCGTCCTTCTCGTACTGGCGGGTCTGGATGCGGCCCTCCACGTACACCTTGCTGCCCTTGCGCAGCCGCTCGGCGGCGCGCTCGGCGGGCTCACGGAAGATGACGACGCGGAACCACTCCGTCTCTTCCTTCCACTCGCCGGCCTCGTCCCGGCTGTTGCGGTTGACGGCCACGCTGAACTGGGTCACGGCGACCCCGCTCGCGGTGTAGCGCATCTCCGGGTCGCGGCCCAGGTTGCCGATGATCATGCATTTGTTGAGCGACATGGCAGGCCTCCTCCCCTGCTGCGGCGGCAGGGGTCAGTCGATGGCGGCGGGGGCCGCCTCGCTCTCCGACTCGTCGATGAACTCGCCATCCGGGACGAACTCGTCGTCCTCGGGCGGCGCGGACAGGTCGGCCTCCGTCTCACCCTCGGCCGGGCCGGTGGCGCGATGGGTCGCCGTGGGTCGCTCGACGCGCGTCACGAGGTGGCGCATGACCTCTTCGGCGATGGCCAGGTCGCGCTCCAGGCCGAGCACGCCCTCGGGCGGCGAATCGAAGACCACGATGTGGTACGAGCCCTCGTGGTAGGGGCCGATCGGATAGGCCAGGCGCCGGCGGCCCCAGGGGCTCACCTTGACGAGCTGGCCGCCCGAGCCGGCGATGGACCGGGTGGCGCGATCGAGGATCGCCTGGCTCCGGTCATCGGGCAGATCGGGGCGCAGGACGAGCATGAGTTCGTAACGGCGCATGGGCCGTGGGCCTCCTTCCCATGGGGATGGCTCGGCTCGACGTGACGCTGGGTCAGGGCGACGGCCGGGCTGAAAGGACCGCGGAAGTCTAGCACGGACCGTCTGCTAGACTCCCGCCGCACCCCATCCCATGGCCGTCGAGGTACCGATCCACTTGCCGTCCAGCTCCGTCCTTCTCCTGGCGCGCGACACGTCATTCGTCGAAACGATACGCACAAGCATGGCGAGCATCGGGTACGAAGTAGTGGTCACGGCCGACGCGGACGAGGCCTTCCGGAGGGCCGCCGAGCAGGCCCTGGTGATCGTGGATGCGCCCGGTGGGGAGCGCACCCCGCGCGAGATCTGCCGCGACCTCCGCGCCACGCCAGCCCTGGCCCGCATCCCCGTCCTGTGCATCGCCCAGGGCAACGACGTCGAGGAGCGCGTCGGCTTCCTGGAGGCCGGCGCCGACGAGGTCATCGTCAAGCCCTTCGACAACCGCGAGCTGGAGGCCCGCGTGGAGGCGCTCCTCGTGCGCTTCCAGCACAGCCGCGATCTGTCGCCCATCGTGGTGCCGGGTGCGCCCGGGGTGGCCACGCGCAAGGTCATCGCCTTCTTCAGCCCCAAGGGTGGCGTGGGCACGACGACGGTGGCCGTCAACGTCGCCGTGGCGTTGGCCGCCTTCCGCCCTGAGCGTGTCGCCCTCTTCGACCTGGACCTCCAGTGGGGCCAGGTCGCGACCCACCTGGACCTGCGGCCGCGGTCCACGGTCGTCGAACTCTGCCGCGACAGTCAGGCCCTCGCCGAACCCGAGCTCATGCGGACGTACGCCGAGCACCATGCCTCCGGGCTGGCGGTGTACTGCGCTCCGTCGCGGCCCGACCAGGGCGAGCTGGTGACCGGGCCGGACCTCACCCAGGTCCTCGACGGCGCGCGGCGGGTGTACGACGTGGTCGTGGTCGACGCCGGTTCGCAGCTCGACGAGCGGAGCCTGACGATCCTGGAGGCGGCCGACGACGTGGTCCTGGTCTTCTACCCGGAGATCGCCGCCATCAAGGCGCTGCTGTCACTCCTGGAGGTGCTGGCCGATGTCGGCGGGGTGGGCAGCAAGACGACCTTCGTCATCAATCACCTGTTCGCGCGCGAGCTGCTCAAGACGCGCGACGTGGAGAACACGCTCGGGGCGCGCATCGCGTTCGAGCTGCCGCACGAGCCGGTGGTCCACCTGAAGGCCGTCAACGAGGGCATCCCCGTGGTGCGCGGCGCCCCGCGTAGCCCGGCCGCCGAGGCGCTGGTGCGCCTCGCCCAGCAGCTGGTGGGGACGACCCATCCAGACGTGGTGATCCTGCCCGACACGCGCAAGGGTCTGGGCTCCCGCCTGCGCCGCGCCTGAACGAGGCCCGCGCTCAGGGCGAGCGGGCGTCCGAAGGCCCCCGCGGGTAGCTGTCACACCGGGGAGCCCGGGTCCCGCGGGGGCCCTGCCAATGGTGTAACCCAGCCGGTTTGCCACCGACCTTGCGATGGTGCCCCGATGCACCAACCGGGCCTTGCAAACCGATGGTGCTTCGGCCTCTCAGGCCGGCGGTGACGGCAGGACCGGGCTGGCGTGCTGCGGCTGGTACACCGGCAGGCGCGCCCCACCGGGCATCGTCATGACCGCGATCCGGCCCCACCGTTCAACCTGGACCGCGTCGAACGTGGCGCCCGCCACCTCCAGTCGAGCCATCGTGGCCTCCAGGTCGTCGCACATCAGGTAGAGCTCGTGGCGCTCGGTATCCGATGGGTGGACCGCCACTTCGGCCGGCGGCAGGGCGAAGATGAGCCAGCCACCGCCGGCATCCACCGACGCGAGACCCAGGGCATCACGCAGGAAGGCCCGGGTCTCCTCGGCGGCAGCCGTGAAGATGATCAGGTGTGACCCGACGATCATGTGGTCCTCCTGCGCTCGAGTCTAGACGGCTCGAGCGCGAAGGCCGTGCCGTAGAGTCCGGCCATGGCCGCCTCGCCTCGCGCGTTCGTCCTTCGCCACACGCGGCTCAGACCCGTGCCCGGCCTCGAGGCCATCCGGCTCCACCTGGTCGACGACGTCCTGTCCCTGTGGCATGCCGTCCAGCTCGAGCAGGACGACCCGGATCCGGCCCTGCCGTTCTGGGCCGTCGCCTGGGCGGGCGGCATGGCCCTCGCCCACTACCTGCGCGAGCACCCGGAAGTGGTGGCCGGCCGCCGCGTCCTCGACCTCGCTTCGGGGTCGGGGCTCTGCGCCATCGCCGCCATGCAGGCCGGTGCCGCGGACGTGATCGCCGCGGACATCGACCCGTACGCTGTGGCGGCCATCGAGCTGAACGCGCGTGCCGATCGCTGTCGGGTCACCGTCGTGCAGCGCGACCTCCTGGCAGTGGAGCCACCGGACGTGGACGTCATCCTGGCCGGCGACTGCTGCTACGAGGCCGCCCTCGCCGAGCGGCTGCTGCCGTGGCTGCAGCGGGCCCGTCCGCGGGGCATCGCCGTCCTGCTGGGCGACCCCGGCCGCCGCTACCTGCCCCGGGACGCCCTCGCCGAACTCGCTGCGTACGACGTCCGCACGACGAGCGAACTCGACGACCTGGCGCTCCGGGAGGGCCGCGTCTACGCCCTCAGGCCAATCTCGGACGTCGCTGCTGGCCACGGCGAACACGGTCAAATCTGACTCCGGGGCACGTTAGCGCATGGATCGGCCTGCCACGGAGGTCCGCGGGCCCCGATCCACGCTCGGCTCAAGCGTCAGCGGCCTCACCATCGGTCGTGGACGGCCCGGGGTGTGGCTCTAACGTGCCTCCCGGTCATGTTTGACCGGGATCGGCCGAGCGGCACGCGCCCCGTGGATCGTGCACAGATGGGAGGATGTCGCGCGCTCCTGCGACGCGGTCGGTCAGAAGTCCACGCTGCAATAACGCCTCGCGAGGACAGCGAGGGCGTCCTCTACGAGCGAGAGGCTGCACTGGACGAGGCCTTGCTCGCCCTGCGACCAGAGGAGCAGCGCGGCCGCGACAGGGGCGTCGCTGCTGCTGCAACGGGCGACGAAGGCGGCGGCGACGGGAGTACCGCCCGCGAACATGACGTAGCGACCCAGCGCGTGATCCTTGGTCCAGTCCTCGAAGTCCGTGAGAACCGGGGCGCTCCCGTTGCCGACCACGACCGGCTGCTCGTGGTGCGTCTGGAAGTCGCCGACGAGCAGGCCGATATCCGCCGTCGTCAGGTCACCTGGGATCCCCGATGACACGACCGGGAACCCGGGCACCTCGATCAGGGTCTGCCCAGTGGCGCTCACGTCCACGACCCGAGCGTCGGCGAGGGTTGCGTCCCTGACGAGGGGGGCGGCCCATTCGATCTGCGCCAACGCGCCACAGGCCGCTGCCAGGCTCGGAGCGACAGGGGTCCCGCTTGGCGTCGCGGTGGGCGGTGGGCTGACCTGCGGGCTTGATCCGCAGGCGGCGATGGCGACGGCGGCCAGCAGGAGGGCGGCGATACCGCCGAGTCTGCGCATGCGCATCACCGGTAGCCCTACCTCCCGGCCGAGCATGGTCTGCCGGTCAGGGGGGTGCCAAGAGCCGTCCGGCCCCCCTTTCGGTGCCGCCGGGTCGTCTGGTGCCGAAGGCAGGACTCGAACCTGCACGCCCTTGCGGGCAGCCGATTTTAAGTCGGCCGCGTCTGCCGTTCCGCCACTCCGGCGCTCGCCCGAGTCTACAAGCGGCGGCCGGGGGTCGGTGCAGTCGCCGGCTCGCCTTTATGAGCGTCCGGGTATCCTGCCGCCAATCATGAACCGAAGCCCGCGATGACCGACCTGAAATCCCGCCTCACACCCATCCAATATGCCGTGACGCAGGAGGCCGCGACTGAGCGGCCGTTCACCGGCGCCTACTGGGACAACCATGCGGACGGGGTCTACCGCTGCGTGGTGTGCCACGCGCCGCTGTTCGACGCCGGCCAGAAGTTCGAGTCGGGCACCGGCTGGCCCAGCTTCTACGACGTGGTGGAGAACGGACGCGTGACCACCGTCACCGACCGCTCGCTCGGCATGGAACGCATCGAGGTACGCTGCGCGAACTGCGGGGCGCACCTGGGGCACCTCTTTCCCGACGGCCCGCGGCCCACGGGGCTGCGTTACTGCATCAACTCGGCTGCGCTCGACTTCGCGGATCGGGCGGCCGAACCAGAGAAAGGGTCGGACCGATGACGCTGTCCCGTTCCAGGCTCACCGCCCTGGTGGCCCTCGCCGTGGTCCTCGGCGCCTGCTCGGGAGGCACCGGGACGACCGGCGCCACCGGGACGCCGGTGAGTGGCGGCGGCTCGTCCGCGTCGGCGCCGACGCCCACCCCGACTGCCACAGCCACCGCGACCCCGACCGCCGTGCCGAGCCCGTCCGGCTCCGCTGCGCTGGCGTCCCTGCCCCCAGGCTTCAACGCGTGCACGCTGCTGACCGGCGACCAGGTCACCGCCGTCAACGGCAGCACATACCCCGCGGGCGTCAACCATCTCCTCAACGGCGGGTTCATCGAGTGCGTCTGGCAGACGCCGACGCCGCCCAGCAGCATCACGCTCCAGGTCCTGGCCACCTCGGGCGACACATCGGCCCAGGAGGCCTACGCCAACGCGGAGGCGTTGGTGCACGGGTTCTCGCTGGTATCCGTGCCCGGCGTGGGCGACGAGGCCGAGATCGCCCGTGCCCCGGCCGGGACGGTCAACTCGGGCGGGATCTACGTCCGGCGCGGCAACCTCTTCTTCGACGTGGTGTACCTCAACGGGACGGGCGCGACGGACGCCGCTCTCACGCTCGCCGCGACCCAGGTGCTGGGCAACCTGCCTTAGGCACGACAGAGGAAGGCGTGCGCGACGGCCGGGAGACCGCCGCGCACGCAGAGCACTACTTGAACGTGAATGTCTGGATGATCGGCATCGCCTGAGCGGCGAAGGCGGCGAATGGCGCTGTCGTTTCCGTGCTGATGACGATCGCCGCGAGGTCGCCGTTGCCCAGGTCGAGGAGGATCACCCGCTGACGCTCGGCCGTCTCAGACAGCCCGACGCCTGGCATCAGGTATCCGACTCCCCCAGCGTGGCCGGTCTTGCACGCCTTCTCCCAGCTGGCGTCGAGCCGGACGTCCATCCACTGACCTGGATGACCGTCGATGGTGATCGAGACGGGTGCCGTGGCGATGAGGCCACGGACGTGACGTAGCGACGTGATCTCGCTGGCGAGGGTCCACGAGGCCGTCGTGTCCGCCTTGTCAGTCGGCACGCTGCACGGGTCACTCTGGGGTGCCATGGGGGTCGCTTGAGCCACGACCAGGATGTTCTGGCTGCCCTCGTCCGCGCCCGCCTGCAGGGCGTCGTACGCGGTCGACGGCGTCAGGCCGAGGACGTTGGGCCAGTCGGATGAGTTCGCCCAGCCCGCCGGCACGGTGTAGGTCAAGGCTCCGTAGACGGGATGCCATGTGTCACCTGTCTTGAGCCTCGGCGCGACGTACTGCGACTCGTAGGTACCGGCGGCGACGTCGCCCAGGCAGTCGGTCTTGGTGTCCTTGCAGCCGTCGAGGTCCCAGGTGCCGGGGACGGCCGCCAGGCGGGTGGCACAGGTGTCCGCCTGCGCCGTGATGGACAGGGTCCGTCCGTCGCCGCTGACGGACCAGTCATACAGGCCCGTGTCGCCCTGGATGCAGTTCGTGTCAGCCACCGGGGACACGAGGCCCACGGTGTGGCTGCCGAAGGACGCGGCTGTCGCGGTGGCCACAGGGGTGGAATTGCCATTGGACTGGCTCAGCTCGAACGAGCTGGCGCTGAAGATGATCGACGTACCGGCACCCGCGTCGATCCCGCGCAAGGTGCGGTTGCCGCCCATCCAGCGATGGAGGAGCTCGTTCGGGACCGGGCCGGCGGCGGCTGTCGGACTGGGGCTGGGGGTCACCGTGGGCGGCACGGTGGCCGTGGCGCTCGGCGAGAGCGTCGGGCCTCCGACATTCGCGCTCGGCCCACGGCCCAGGAGCAACAGGCCGCCGAGGACGGCGGCGATCACCACCAGGACGCCGGTGGCGAGGACGGGGCGAGTCATGGCAGGGAACCTCCACAAGAGCCGTCGGCCCCGCCGCCGCACCTGCGGCGTGGAGCGGACGGCCCGGAGGACGGCCTCGATGGTCCGATCGGGTGCCTCGTTGGGACTGAGCTCGAGCCAGGCTCGGGCGAGTCGGTCGAAGTCGCGTTCGGTCGTCATGCCAGCCGTCCTTCAGGGATGACCGGGGCGGCGTCGGCCTCGATGGCCGCGCGCAGCGTCCGGGTTGCGTAGTGCAAGCGAGAGCGGGCCGTCCCGGCCGGGATGCTGAGGGTATCGGCGATCTCGGTGAGGGGCAGTCCGAGGTGGTGGTGCAGGACGAAGACGGCCCGTTGCTCCATCGACAGGCGCCGAAACGCCCGGTCAAGGGTGTCACGTTGGACGATGGAGACGAGGGGCCCGTCGGGGCCCGCCGGCCCGTCGACCGGCAGGACGCGGACGTTGGCCGACCACACGCTGCGCCGCTTGGCCTCGGCGTAGCAGGCATGGACGACCAGGCGACGCACCCAGGCTTCGAAGCGGGCCGGGTCGCGCAGGGTCGGGAGTTGCCGCCAGCAGGTGATCAGGGCGCTCTGCAGGGCGTCCTCGGCCAGATGGCCGTCGCGCAGGATCCGGATGGCGATCGCGTACATCCGGTCACTGGTCGCCTGGACCAGGGACGCGAATGCCTCGCGGTCGCCGCGCCGGGCTCGCTCGACGAGTTCTTCCACCGTCACTCCCTCGATGATCCGCGCCGGGTGGCGCGGATCACCACCAATGAGTGGGTCGTGGGGTCGGAACGTTCACTGGACGGCACCGCCGACGCTTCCTCGACGGCGCTAGCATGTGACCGTCATGTCAGCCGCCCCCATCATCCTGGTCCCCGGCTTCTGGTTAGGCGCGTGGGCCTGGGACGAGGTCGCCGACAAGCTCCGGGCGCAAGGCCACCACGTCACCGCCCTCACCCTGCCCGGACTCGAGTCGCCCGACGCCGACCGGTCGGCCATCCACTTCTCCGACCACGTCGATGCCATCGTCGACGCGGTCCGGGCGGCCGGCGCCCCGGTCGTGCTCGCCGTCCACAGCGCGAGCGGCTTCTCCGGCTACGCGGCCAGCGACCGCGTGCCGGAGCTGATCGCGGCCATGGTCTACGTCGACACGGCGCCGGGGAAGGGCGCCCTCGACCCCGGCTTCGAGGCCGCCGAGAAGCCGCTCGTCTGGGAGGACCTCATCGCGGAGGAGAACGTTGACGGGCTCAGCGAGGCGCAGCTGGCGACGTTCCAGCGGCGGGCGGTGCCCGTCCCCGGTTCGCTGATCCGCGAGGGTGCCGAGCTCACCAACGACGCTCGGCGAGTTATCCCGAGCACCGTCATCGCCACCGGCTTCTCCTCAGCCGACTACCGGAAGGCCGCCGCGGGGCACGACCAAGCGTGGCTGGCCGGCCTCGAGGAGCTGCGCGACCTGACCTGGATCGACCTGCCGACGAGCCACTGGCCGATGTGGTCGCGGCCGGGCGAACTGGCCGAGATCATCGGACGGGTCGCCACGCAGCACGGGGCCTGATCGGAACCTGCGTCGTTCGGGGAAGGTGGAGGCGACGAGCGGATTCGAACCGCTGAATAGAGGTTTTGCAGACCTCCCCCTTAACCACTTGGGTACGTCGCCCGGTGACTGGCTGGCCCTCGAGGATTCGAACCTCGGTTCACGGATCCAAAGTCCGCTGTCCTACCACTAGACGAAGGGCCAGCGGGACGCGCTCACCTGGACCGTGGTGCGATGCTCGAGAGGGAGTGGAGCGGAAGACGGGACTCGAACCCGCGACCCTCACCTTGGCAAGGTGATGCTCTACCAACTGAGCCACTTCCGCCCGTTGACCTGACCGATGGCCCCTGACACCCGCCGCAGGCGTGGTGCCGAGAGCCAGGATCGAACTGGCGACACCGCGATTTTCAGTCGCGTGCTCTACCAACTGAGCTATCTCGGCCCGAGCACTTGACGGGCAACGGCGGTCCGCCAGCGGCAGGAAGGATAGCACGGGCGCTCGTCATTCAAGGCCGGCCAGCGGAGCCGAGGCGACCGAATCGAGCGGCGGCTGGCCCGATCAACGCCCGCAGCCGGTTGATCCGCTCCAGGATCGGCGGGTGGGTCGACATGAGGTTCTCCACCTCGGAATGCTTCTTCAGCGGGTTGACGATGTAGAGGTGCTGGGTCGCCCGGTTGGCCACGGCCAGGGGCTCCGGATCGGCGGCGATCTTCGCCAGCGCCTCGCTCCAGCCCTACCGGGTTGCGTGTCAGCTCCACGCTCGAGGCGTCGGCCAGGTACTCGCGCTGCCGGCTCACGGCCAGCTGGACGAGGGCGCCCGAAGATGGGGGCCACGATGGCCAGCACGAGGGCCAGGACGAGGATGATGGCCTGGGCCCCGCCCCCTCCCCCGCTCGAATCGCTGCGGCGCCCGCCGCCGGACAGGCCGCCCCAGAACGTGAAGCGCAGGAAGACGTCGGCGATGCAGGGCGATGCCGCCCACGAGCACGCCGACGAGGAGGGCGAACCGGATGTCGCAGGTTGCGCACGTGCGACAGCTCGTGGCCGATGACGCCCTGCAGCTCCTCGCGGTCGAGCTTCTGGAGCAGGCCCGATGGTGATGGCCACGGTGGCGTGCTCCGGGTCGCGGCCGGTGGCGAAGGCATTCGGCGAGGTGTCGTTGATGATGTACACGCGCGGCATCGGGCACGTTGGCGGCGACCGACAGCTCGCGCACCACGTTCATCAGCTGCGGTGCGCTCTGGTCGTCCACCTCCTGCGCCTGGGACGCGCCGAGCACGAGGCTGTCGCCGCCGAAGTAGGAACCCAGGCTGAGCAGCCCGGCCAGGATGATGCCGCCGGCCATCACGAGCAGGCCGCTCGTCACGATCGCCGGTCAGGCCGTAGCCGATGGCCAGCCCCAGGACGCCCAGGATGACCGATCAGTACGAGCACCAGCAGCACCGACTGCCGTCGGTTCTGGGCGATCTCGCTGATAGAAGGTCTGGGTCGGCGCCAGGCTCATGGGCGGTCAGGTAGCCGCCCGGGCTCAGGCGGTCGGCGCGTCGGGCGGCGCGGTGGGATCGGCCGGAGGCGCGTCAGGCGGGGCCGGCGGGGCGGGCGGCGGCGTCAGGTCGATCGACGGGGCCGGGGCGGCGGGCGGGGTCCCGTACGAGCCCAGGTCCACGGTCGGCGTCGCCTGCGGCGGCCTCCTCGGCCTCGAAGAACTCGCGCTTGGTGAAGCCGAGCGGGCCGGCCAGCAGGGCCGACGGGAGGGTCTGCGATCGTCGTGTTGTAGTCCAGCACGGTGGCGTTGTAGTGCTGGCGGGAGAAGCTGATCTGGTTCTCCGTGGTGGTCAGCTGCTCCTGCAGCTTCAGCACGTTCTCGTTGGCCTTGAGCTCGCGGGTAGTTCTCCACCACCGCGAACAGCGAGCGCAGCGACGCAGGTCAGGGCATTCTCCGCGGCCGCCGAAGCGGCGGGGCCCTGGGCGCCGGCCGTCACGGCCGAGGCGCGGGCGTTGGTCACCTGGGTCAGCACGGACTGCTCGAAGCCCATGTACCCCTTGACCGCATTGACCAGGTTCGGGATGAGGTCCCAGCGCCGCTTGAGCTGGACCTCGATCTGGGCGTACGCTTCGTCGATGCGCAGGCGGCGCTGGACCAGCCCGTTGTAGAGCAGGACCACGACCACCGCGATGACGACGATGATGACGATGAGGATCAGCAGGGGACCCATGGATGCCTCCGCATGGCGCCGAGATGGCCGGGCCAGTATAGGCCGGCGGACCGTGCCGGCGGGATGGTGGGCGGTGCTGGGCTCGAACCAGCGACCTCCTCGGTGTAAGCGAGACGCTCTGACCCACTGAGCTAACCGCCCCCGGCGATGCTAGCAGGGTGGGCGATCTCCGCGGCTCGAGGAAGGTGGTGCCCAGGCCGGGACTTGAACCCGGATGACTTGCGTCATACGCCCCTCAAACGTACGCGTATACCAATTCCGCCACCTGGGCAGGTGCTGAGCGGAGCTTCGACCGGTCGGGATGGTACCGAGGGAGGGACTTGAACCCACACGACCTTGCGGTCACTAGGTCCTGAACCTAGCGCGTCTGCCTATTCCGCCACCTCGGCGCCGACGGACCAGGCCGCGCGCGTCTTCGCTCACGGCGCTCCGGCGAGCCCGCATGGTAGCACGGCCGCCGTGACGGGTCACCCCGCCGCGGACCCCAGCGCGGTGTAGCATCGATGGTCGGCCTGCCGTGCTTGCAGCACGTGCCCAACAGGAAGGCGGTTTCGCCATGAGCGGTGCGCTTGTCCGGTGGTCGCGTAGTGGAGCTGTAGCGGCGGCGGTGGCCGGGGCGGTGCTCCTGTCGGGAGGGGTGCTCACCCACCCGACGGCCCGAGCGGTCGTGGCACCGCCCGCGGCCTACGTGCCGGTCTACAAGCTGACCGACCTGGGGGCCGCCGCGGGCGACACCGACTCGTTCGCCAACGGCATCAACGCCAGCGGCGACGTCACCGGCTGGACGGCCGGCGGGTCCAACGGCCAGCGCGCCTTCCGCTACTCCGGCACCACGATGACCGGCCTTGACCAGCTGAACACCAGCCTCGCCGACGTGGGCTTCGCCATCAACGCCGGCGGGGAGGTGGCCGGAGGCGAGGGCGATTTCCAGACCTTCACCTCGTTGTCCGCCGTCACCTGGTCCGGCACGACGCCCACCAACATCGACAGCGGTCACACGGCCATCGTCGAGGATCTCAGCGTGGGCCAGGCGGTCGGCCTCCTCGAGCCTACGCCCACCACCGCTGAGGCGTTCCTGTACGACACGGGCTCCATCATCGACCTCAACACCGTCGTTCTGAGCGGCGACACGACGCTCGTGATGGAGGAGGCGACGGGCATCAACGACACGAGCCAGATCGTGGGCGATGGTGCCGTCGGGAGCGGTCCGCTGCGCGGTTTCTTCTTCGACTCGACGACGGGTGCCCTGACCAACCTGGGCGTCCTCGGCGGCAAGACCGCGGACGGCACGGTGGCCACCGACCTCAACGCATCGAATCACGTCGTCGGGTACCAGTTCGGCGCGCTGGACCATGCCTTCATGTGGGATGGCAGCCTGCACGACCTGGGCACGCTGCCCGGGTACCCGGGCGCGGAGGCATCGGCGATCAATGCCTCCGACTGGGTCGTCGGCGACGCCTACAAGGGTTCGGGCTCGTCGACCGTCTACCACGCCGTCGTGTGGGCCGGCGGCGCGCCGGTGGACCTCAACACCCGGGTCAAACTGCCCACGGGCTGGGTCCTCCAGTTCGCGACCGACATCAACGACGCGGGGCAGATCGTGGGTGGGGCGCTGGTCAACGGCCACGAGCGCGCGTTCCGCCTGACCCCCTCCAACGTGACCCGCATCTTCGGCGCGGACCGGTACACCACCGCGGCCCAGATCTCGGCCCAGGATTACAGCAGCCCCCAGGACACGGTGTACATCGCCAACGGCCAGAACTTCCCCGATGCCCTCGGTGGAGCTGCCGTGGCCGGCCACAAGGGCGCGCCGCTCCTGCTCGTGCCGACCAGCGGCGCCCTGCCGGCGAGCGTGGCGACGGAGCTGCAGCGCCTGGCCCCGACGCACATCGTCATCTTCGGCGGCACCGGAGCGGTCTCGGATGCCATGTTCGCCAACATCCAGACCGCCACCGGGGTCATGCCGACGCGGATCGCGGGCACGGACCGCTACGACACGGCGGCCCAGATCTCGTTCAACAACTACGCCAGCCCACAGGCCACGGTGTACATCGCCAACGGGCAGAACTTCCCCGACGCCCTCGGCGGGGCGGCTCTTGCTGGCCGGGACGGTAGGCCGCTCCTGCTCGTGCCCGCTACCGGCTCGCTGCCGGGGCCGGTCCTGACCGAGCTGCGGCGCCTGGCCCCGACCTCGATCATCATCTTCGGCGGCACGGGTGCGGTATCTGACGCCATGGTGGCCAACATCAAGACCGCTACCGGGGTGACCCCGACTCGGACGTACGGCGCGACCCGCTACGACACCGCGGCGGCGATCGCGAGCACGAACTACACGAACCCGCAGCCGCTCGTCTACATCGCCAACGGCCAGAACTTCCCCGACGCGTTGGCCGGCGCGGCCCTGGCGGCAAGCAAGGGCGCCCCGCTGCTCCTGGTGCCCACGTCCGGTGCCCTGCCGACCTCGGTCGCGGCCGAGCTCAACGCGCTGGCCCCGACCACGATCGTCATCTTCGGCGGCACGGGTGCCGTCTCGACCTCCATGGAGGAGCTCATCGCCAAGTACTGACGCGGTCGGCCGCGCGGCCGACGCCTGCCGGCTCTACGGCGACAGGCGCCAGTCCAGGACGTCCCAGAAGCGGTCCGAGGGGCTCCCGAGAGGCACGATGCCCGGCCCGATGACGGCGTCGCGGAACACCTCGACCCGCGCCGGGAACACCAGCGGCAGGAAGGGCAGCTGGGCGGCGAAGGCCGTCATGACGGCCGCCACCCGCTGGCCATGGACCGCCGGCGCGGCATACCCGTGGGCCGCGGCGAGCAGCGCGTCGAACGAGGTGCTCTCGAAGCCGGCCAGGTTCGTGCCGCCCTTGACCGCCTGCGTCGAGGTCAGGAGCGGCTGCAGGTCCGGCACGCGGCCCAGGTCCATCTCGAGGAGCGCGACGCTGAAGTCGTGCTGCAGCAGACGCTGCTGGATCAGCTCGCTCGGTGGCAGCTCCGCCAGCGTCACGTGCAGGCCCAGGCTGGTCCACGCAGCGACGACGGCATGAGCGACGGCGTTAAGAGCAGCGTTGGCGCTTGCCTCGACCGTCACGACCTCGAACGTCACGACGCCCTTCACGCCGGGCGCGGTCCACCCACCCGCCCCGTGCTTCCAGCCGGCCGCGGTGAGGGCCACGGCGGCCTGGGTCGTGCTGAAGGGCGGCGCGGTGGCGGTCGGTCGGGGCAGGCCCTGGGTCGTCGGCGGGAACGCCGTGGTGGCCACGGCCGCCGCGCCGTGGAAGATGGTCTGGACCACGCCGGCTCGGTCGATGGCGCGGAGCAGGGCCGCGCGCACACGGGCATCCCGGAACAGGGGCTGCCCGACGCGGACGTTCATCACCGCGGCGATGAGGCTGACCTGCGGGTAGTCCAGGGCGCGGGCCCCCGGTTGCGCGGCGATGGCCGCGGCGTCATCGGGCAGGAGCCCATCGGCACTGTCGAGGTCGCCGGCGCGGAAGGCCGCGGCCAGGGACGCGGCGTCGGGGTACAGCCGGAAGGTGATCGCCGGCATGGCTCCCGTCCCGGCCGCGGCGGCCTGATGGGGCGCCAGGACGAGATGGACGGTGTCGCCGTCCCGCCCCGCGACCTGGTACGGTCCATCGCCGACCGGCTGCGACTCGAAACCCAGCGCCGGCAGCTCACCGACCGGCGTGGCCTCCAGGAGGTGGGCCGGCACCACGGGCTGGGTCGTCACGTCGAGGAACGAGGCCGCGGCGTCCTTGAGGGCCATGACGACCGTGCCGGAGTCGGGCGTCGTCACCGTGACGCCCCGCCACGCCGCGCCGTTGGGGCCGTCGTATGCCGGGTCCTGGAGGACGCGGACGGTGTAGGCCACGTCGGCCGCGGTGACCGGCTGGCCGTCGGCCCAGACCGCGTCGGTCCGCAGGTGGAAGGTGTACGTGTGGCCGTTGTCGGTGATCTGCCAGGTCGACGCCAGGTCACCCACGAGGGCCCCGCCGGCGCCCGCCTTCGTCAGGCCGCGGAAGACCAGGGCGTCGATGTCACGCTCCGCCGGCAACGTGGCGTAGAGCGGGTCCAGCGTGTCGAGGAGGCCGACGACACCGAGCCGAAGACCGGCCGGGGCCGCGCTCGGAACGGGGGTCGGCGAGGCCGAAGGATGGCTGGTGGCGGGCGGGGCGGCCAGCTGCGCCGCCAGAAGAAGGCCCAGGAGCAGGATGCCGGAGCCGACGACCGTGCGGTCCCGGCGGCTCGGCCAGGCGGCCGGTGCCGGCGGGCGGGGAGCGCTAGGCGCCAGTGGTCGCCGGCAACGTCAGCGCGTAGGCGGCGAAGGAGAAGACGATCCACACGACCGTGATGATGATCGTGAAGCGGTACAGGATCTTCTCGATGCCGCGACGGCTGCGGTAGACCGCCGAGTCGCCACCGAAGGCCTGGCCCATGCCGGCCCCGCGCGCCTGGAGCAGGATCGACGCCACGACCCCGAGGCTCAGCGCGATCTGCCCGAGGGCAAGGAAGGGGTCCACGGCTGCGGCAGTTCCTCCGATGGGGCGAAGCCCGGGCAGGATAGCACGGCCCCGGCTCAATCTCGCGGGCGTGGCTCCAGCAGGTCCCGTCCCGTCATGCCGGGCGCGGGCTCGAGGCCGGCCCGCGCGAGCAGCGTCGGTGCCACGTCGGCGAGCACACCATCCCGCAACCGCGCGCCGCGCACGCAGCTCCCGGCCAGGAGCAGCGGTACTGCGTTTAGTGAGTGGGCCGTGACGGGGTGGCCGGCCGCGTCGGTCATCTCGTCGGCATTGCCGTGGTCGGCGGTGATGCAGAGCAGCGCTCCCGCGTCCGGCTCCGCCGCGTCAAGGGCCAGGACGGCCTGGGCCACCCGGCCGACGGCCACGTCGAGCGCCTCCACGGCCGTCACCGTGGCCGCGAAGTGGCCGGTGTGGCCGACCATGTCGGCGTTGGCGAAGTTGGCCACCAGGAAGTCGAAGCGGTTCGTGGCGAGGGCCGCCAGCAGCGCGTCGGCGATCTCCGCGGCGCGCATGGCGGGCTCAAGGTCGTACGTGGCGACGTGCGCGCTCGGCACCAGCTCGCGCTCCTCGCCGGGCCACGCGGCCTCCGTGCCGCCATTGAAGAAGTACGTCACGTGGGCGTACTTCTCCGTCTCCGCCACGTGGAACTGGCGCCAGCCGAGCTCGGAGAAGCGCTCGGCGAGGCTGGGCACGACGAGCGGCGGGAAGGCCACCGCGACCGGCAGGCCCTCCTCGTACTCGGTCAGCGTGGCGACCAGGAGGTCGCCGAGTCGGGCGCCGCGATCGAAGCCCTCGAACGCCTCATCCACCAGCGCATGCGTCAGCTGGCGGGCACGGTCGGCGCGGAAGTTCATGTAGACCACGGCGTCGCCGTCGCGGACCCGGCCGTCGACTCCGCCGATCACCGTCGGCTGGACGAACTCATCGTCCTCGTCGCGGCCGTAGGCGGCCTCGATGGCCGCCACCGGGTCCGCCGCCGGCAGGCCCTCGCCCCGGACGATCGCAGCGTAGCCACGGGCGGTGCGGTCCCAGCGGTGGTCGCGGTCCATCGTGAAGTACCGGCCCGCCACGGTCGCCACTCGTGCCCCCGGGCAGGCATCGGCGAGGCGAGCCACGAGATCACGCATGAAGCCGCCCGCCGAGCGGGGCGGCGTGTCGCGGCCGTCGAGGATGGCGTGCACCACCACGTCCCGTACCCCGCTGCGGCAGGCCAGCTCGGCCATCGCCACCAGGTGGCGGTCCATGGCGTGCACGCCGCCCGGGCCGATCAAGCTCACCAGGTGGAGGCGCCGCCCGGGCTCCGCGGCGCGGCGACAAGCGGCCTGCAGGACCTCGTTGGCGGCGAAGGATCCGTCGGCGATCGCGGCGTCGATGCGGGGCAGGTCCTGGAGCACGGGTCGCCCGGCGCCGAGGTTGAGGTGGCCGACCTCGCTGTTGCCCATCTGGCCGGCCGGCAGGCCGACCGCCTCGCCCGAGGCCTCCAGACGGCTGTGCGGCCACGCCCCCAGGAGGGCACGCCAGGCGGGCATCCTGGCCGCCGCGATGGCGTCCGCCTCCGGTCGGCGGCCGATGCCGAACCCGTCCAGCACGAGCAGGACGATCGGGCGGGGCCGCCCCTGGGTCACGAGGCGGCGCGGCGCGCGCCCGCGGTGAGGGCGGCACGGGCGACGATGCCGGCCATCTCCTCGACCTTCAGGCTGGCCCCGCCGACCAGGGCGCCGTCCAGCTCGGGCTCGGCCATGAAGGCGTCGATGGTGGCGCTCGTGACGCTCCCGCCGTAGAGCACCGGCACGGCCTCGGCGGTCGCTCGCGGCCAGCCCCAGCCGGCCAGCGTGGCGCGGATCACGCGCGCGATGGCGGCCGCGTCGGCGCTCCGGGCGGTGCGCCCGGTGCCGATGGCCCACACCGGTTCATAGGCGATGACGAGGCGCGAGGCCAACTCCGTGCCAACGGCCGGCCCACCCGTGGCTGCCGCGGAGAAGCTGGCCCAGGCGCCGTCGAGCTGGTCGCGCACGACCGCGTCAGCCAGCCCGGCATCGCGATCCTCCAGCCCCTCCCCCACGCACAGGATGGGCCGCAGGCCGGCCTCCAGGCAGCGGCGCAGCTTCTGCCCGATCTGGGCGTCGGTCTCACCGGCGTCACGGCGGCGTTCGGAGTGGCCCACGATGGCCCAGGTGGCGAGGCCGGCGAGCATGGCCGCGGCGACCTCACCCGTGTACGCCCCGGCGGTCTCGTGGTGGACGGTCTGCGCGCCCACGGCGACGTCCTTGCCGGCCAGCGCGTCGCGCACGGCGGCGAGGGCCACGAACGGCGGGCAGATGACGCGCACCACCTCCGGCTGAGCCGTCGCGTCCGCGAGGGCCGTGGCCAGGCTCCCGGCCTCGGCCGGCGTCGTGTGCATCTTCCAGTTGCCGGCGATGATCACGGGTCGCATCGGACCCATGATGGCAGCGCGGCCGGTCATGCGCCGCCGGCCGACTCGCCTAGGGCCACGAGGCGCTCCAGCGCGCGCTGCACGGCCGGCCGGGAGAGTCCCGTCTCGGCCGCCAGTTCGGCCAGCGACGCCTCCGGTGACGCCCGGCGCGCCTGGGCGACGGCCCGCACGAGCGACGCCTGCGTGGCGAGCCGGCCCTCGCCGTCCACCCGTTCGATGGCCCGCACCTGGCGGGTCGCGGCGGCCGCCACACGGCCCAGGTTCGCCGTCTCGGCGTTGAGGGCGCGGTTGAGCTGGCCGCGCAGGGACCGCACGACCAGCCGGCTCTCCAGCTCCAGCACCGCCGCCGACGCCCCGGCCGACCGGAGGAACCGCATGATGGTCTCCGTCCGCTTCCACGTCACCACGCCGGCGCCCCGACGGACGCGCCAGGAGGCGGGCAGGTCGACGGCCGCCAGGCGGGCGACAAGGCCTTCCGCCTGCTCCGCCGGGAGGACGAACTCGAGGTGCGGCCGCCCAGCGGCGAGGCTGAGCGAGCCGCGCGCCAGGAAGAGGCCCCGCAGGTACGCCATGCGGCAGTGAGCGGCGGCGCGGTCCCACGCGAATTCGGCCCGCGGGCCGTGCTCCAGGCGCACGGCCAGGCGGGCCACGGCGGCCGTGGGGGCTTCGCCCCGGGCAGCCGCGCCAAGGCCCTCCCGCTCGCCCGCTCGGCAGCAGGCGCGGGCGGGCTCGACGGCGGCCAGCTCTCCGCGGAGCGCCGCCACGAGGTCGCGCGCGGGGCGATCCCCCGTCCGGTGCGGCGCAGGCACGCGAGTCAGGCGCTCCGCGCCACGCCCGCCGGGGTGCCGAGCGCGCCGGCCTCGAGCAGCGCCAGGAGCGCCGCGGCGAGGTGGTCGGGGTCGTGGTGGTGCCCGTTGCGGTGGTCGACCACGTCGGCCAGCACGAGGCGCGGGCGGTCCTCCGCGTTGGCGGTGACATCCACGCGCACGGGAGCGACCGGCCAGCCCTCGGGGGCCCGCACCTCTGGCGCGTCGTTGGCGACCACGACGTCGACCGCCCCCAGGATGCCGTGGACCTCGAGCGCCCGCAGGTGGTCGGAGAGGGCGAACCCCTCCGTCTCGCCCTGCTGGGTGGCCACGTTGACGACGTAGGCGCGCACCGCACGGGTCGCCAGCAGCGCGTTGCGGATCTCCGGGATCAGCAGGTTCGGCAGCAGGCTCGTGTAGAGGCTGCCCGGGCCCAGCACCACCAGGTCGGCGCTGCTGATGGCCTCGGTGGCCTCGGCTGTGGCGTGGACGTCGGCCGGGGTGATCCAGACGCGCCGGATGCCGCGGGCAGCGCCGATGAGCGACTGCCCGTCGAGGCGCGAGCCGTCGGCCAGCTCGGCGTGCAGGGTCAGCGGCACGGGCGCCCCGGGCACGACCTGGCCCCGCACGGCAAGCACGCGGTTGGACTGGCGCACTCCCTCCTCGAAGTCGCCCTCGATGTCGCTGAGGGCGGCGATGAGGAGGTTGCCGAAGGCGTGGCCGGTGACCCGCTCCGAGCCCGATGGCGTGCTCGGGAAGCGGTATTGGAGGAGGCGCGTCATGACCGGCTCGGCGTCGGCCAGCGCGGCGATGCAGTTGCGGATGTCGCCCACCGGGGCGATGCCCAGCTCATGGCGCAGGCGACCGGATGAGCCGCCGTCATCGGCCACGGCCACGACCGCCGTGATGTTGCTGGTGTAGGCCTTCAGGCCGCGCAGCAGGGTGGACTGGCCGGTGCCCCCGCCGATGGCCACGACCCGCGGGCCGCGGGCCAGCGACCGTTTCTGGTAGATCAGCTCGACGAGCGGCTCGCGACGTTGCTGGAACGGCGCCAGGACGGCGCGCAGCAGGCCCCACAGGCCGACGGCGAAGATGAGCACGCCGCCGCCCACGAGCACGACCGGCCGGATGGCCACCGGCAGGAATTGCAGGGTCAGCCACCACAGCACGGGCGCCTGGGACGGGTCGTCGGGGGCCAGGTCGCGGTAGAGCTGCCGCAGGATGAGGGCGCCGGCAAAGGCCACCAGGGCCTCGCCCACGAAGACCGCCACCAGCCAGCGCTTGAGGCCCATCCCCGGGCGGAGCCAGCGCCGGTAGCGGCCCCACCGCGACTCGGGCGCGGTCACGCCTTGTCCAGCTCGCGGTGCCAGACGCTCACCGGGCCGTACCCGGCGGCCCGCAGGTCGTCGGCCATCGCCTCGGCGATGGTGATCGAGCGGTGGTAGCCGCCCGTGCAGCCGATGGCGATCGTCAGGCGGTTCTTGCCCTCGCTCTCGTAGGCCGGGATGGCGAACGCCAGGAAGTCGTGGGTGAAGGCCAGGAACTGCTGGGCCGCGGGCTGGCCGAGGACGAAGGTGCGGACCGGCTCGGCGAGTCCCGACTGGGCCCGCAGCTCCGGCTCGTAGTAGGGATTGACCATGAACCGCACATCGAAGACCAGGTCGGCCTCCAGCGGCAGGCCGTACTTGTAGCCGAAGCTGATGAGCTGGATGGCGATGCGGTCGCCCTCCTCGTCGGGCTGCAGGGTGGCGAAGATCCGCTCGCGCAGCTGGCGGCCCGAGAGGTCGGACGTGTCGATGACCACGTCGGCCTGGTCGTGCACCTCCTGGAGCATCGCCCGCTCGGCCGCGATGGACGCGGCGATCGAACCGTGGCCCTCCAGCGGGTGGCGGTGGCGAGTCTCGCTGTAGCGCCGGATGAGCACCTCGTCGCGGGCGTCCAGGAAGAGCACCTGGGGCACGATCGAGCGGCCCTCCAGGGCGCCCATCACGGCGCCGAAGGCGACGGCCGCGTCACCCGAGCGGACATCCAGCACGAGCGCGACCCGCGCGAAGCGATCGGGGTCCGACGCCACGAGCTCGGCCATCTCCGGCAGCAGCTCCGCGGGCAGGTTATCGACGACGAGGTAGCCCAGGTCCTCGAACAGCTTGCTCGTGGCCGTCTTGCCGGCGCCCGAGAGGCCGCTGATGACGGCCACGTGCTGCTGTCGCGCTGACTCGGCCGGCTCAGCCACCGCCGGCCTGACGCGTCTCGTCGGCCGCAGCCTGCGCCGCCTGGCGGTCCGAGCGGGCCAGGAGCTGGATGGTGATCTCGAAGAGGATGTACATCGTGATGCTCATCATCGTCGGGCTGACCGGGTCGCCACCGGGCGTGATGATCACGGCGAAGATGACGATGGCGAGGATGGCGTAACGGCGGTTGCGCCGCAGCAGGTCAAGGGGCAGCACGTGCAGGCGCACGAGCAGGACGAGGACCATGGGGAATTCCATGACCACGCCGAAGGCCAGGAAGAGCAGCGTCACGAAGCCGAAGTACGACTCGAGCGTCCAGCCATTCACGCTCACGCCCGGTGTCGTGAAGCCCGACAGGAAGGCGATGGCGAACGGCAGCACGAAGTAGGCCACGACCAGGCCCACGGCGAAGAAGACGCCGGCGAGGGGGATCCAGGGACGCGCCACCGCCCGCTCCCGAGCCGTCAGGCCGGGGGAGATGAAGCGCCAGAGCTCGAACAGGAAGACCGGCAGCGCGATGGCGAAGCCGACGATGAAGGCCAGCTTGAGCTGGATGAAGAAGCCGCCCCCGACGGTGATGATCTGGAGCGGCTGATGGATCGGCGCGGCGAGCAACGTCAGCACGCTGCCGCCGAAGACGTAGCCGATGGCCGAGCCGATGACGAGCGCCACGGCGGAGACGAAGAGGCGCCTGCGGAGCTCCGACAGGTGGTCGATGAGGCTCATCACGGCGCCCTCCGGCTCGACTGCCGGGGACGGCGTCAGGGCGGGCGCGCCGAGCGACCCGCCGGGCGGGACGTCGCGCAGTTCGATCTCGGCCATCGCGGCTGGCGCGGGCCGGCTAGGCGCCGGGGCCGCTCGGCTCGGAGGGCGCCGTGGCGTCCGCGGGGGGTGCCCCGGGCGCCGCGGCCACGCTCATGGGGGCCACGGGCACAGGCTGCGGCGGGGCCGGCGGCGCGACCGTCGGGCTGGTAGCCGCCGTCGGGGCGGCGCCGATCTTCACCGCGTCGGTGGTCTCGCTGAGGGCGTGACGGAACTCGCGCAGGGAGCGGCCCAGCGACTGGCCCATCTCCGGCAGGCGCTTCGGGCCGAGCACGATGAGCGCCACGACCAGGACGATGATGAGCTCGGCGGGTCCGATGTCAGGCATGTGGCGGAAGATCCTCCAGCGGCGTCCGCTGCGGCGGCTCAGTATCGTAGCACCGCAGCCGAACCGCCCAATCGGCGGCGGCCGCCGCGATCGCCGCGCCCGGGTCGGCCGCGTCGAGCGCCGCCCCGGCGATGCCGCGCGAGACGTTGATCAGGACACCCCGTCCCGACGAGCCCGCCAGCGGCCCGTCGCTGGCCGCCGCGCGGTCGCGCACGGTACCGGCGTCGCCGCCCTGTGCGCCCACCCCCGGCACGAGGAACGGCAGGCCGGGGACGATGCGGCGGACGGCCGCCAGCTCGGCCGGGGCCGTCGCCCCGACCACCAGGCCGACCGTGCCGTACGTGGCCTGCCAGGCCAGCGCCAGCCGCGCCACCCGCAGGTACAGCGCCTCCGCGGGCGCGCCGCTCCCCTGATCAGGGCCGACCGCCAGGTCCTGCAGCTCGCCGGCGCCCGGATTCGACGTGCGGCAGAGGACGTAGACGCAGCGTCCGGCCCGCTCCAGCAGGGGCGCCAGCGCCTTGGCGCCGACGTACGGGGCGACGGTCACGGCATGGGCGCCAAGGCCGTCGTACAGGGCCGTCGCGTGGCGGGCGGTGGTCGTGCCGATGTCGCCGCGCTTGGCATCGGCGATGAAGGGCACGTCCGCGGGCAGGCTTGCCCGCACGCGCTCCAGCGCGGCCAGGCCGGCCGACCCGAAGGCCTCGAAGAAGGCCAGGTTGACCTTGACGGCCGCGGCGTACGGCAGGGCCGCGTCCACCAGCAGCCGGGTGAAGCGCTCCGCGCCCGCCGCATCGGCGCCGAACCCGCGCGGGAAGGCGGCCGGATCCGGGTCGAGGCCCAGGCATAGGAGCGTCCCGGTGCGGCGGACGCGCGCCTCCAGGAGCGCCCCGTAGCTCCGGTCGGACCCGTCGCCCGGGCCGGTCACCGGCGTCACGGCCCGCTGGGCGACGGCCCGTTGGAGGCTGCGGCGCTGGCGGGCGGCGCGGTGGGCACCGGGGTGGGCAGCTCGGACGGCGGGATGAACCAGGCCGGCCGCGACGTCCCGTCGAGGAGGCTCGACTCGGTGAGGGCGATGATCTGGGCCGTGGCGAAGGGGCTGCCGGGGCCCAGGACGGCGAGGTCAAGGTCGATGCCGCTCCCCTGCGCGTGCAGGAACGCGACGGCCGTGCCGTCCGGCGACCAGGTCGGCGCGAAGGAGCCCCCGTCGTTGGTCAAGCGGGCCACCTCCGCGCCGGTCGTGGCGTTGAGGAGGACCACGTCGCGGCCCTTGCCGTCGGTCTTCTCGGCAGCTATCCACTTGCCGTCGGGCGACCACGATGGCCGGGCATAACCGGCCGCGCTGAGGAACCGCATCTTCTTGGTCGCGACGGTGTAGATGGCGATGCGCGGATCGCCGACCGCCCCCGATCGCTGGTTGTAGGTGAAAGCCACCAGCTTGCCGTTGGGACTCCAGGCCGGATCGTTGTGGCCGAGAGGATTGAACTGGGCGAGGGTCGGCACCGAGGGCGTCCCGCCCCCTGCCGGCAGGAAGCCAAGGTGCGGGCCAAGGAGCAGGTTGAAGGGGCTGGGGTAGTTGGTGATCAGGGCGATCGTCTTGCCGTCGGGGCTGACGTCCGGCTGGGCGTACCAGTCGAAGAAATGGGTCCCGCCGGAGAAGGTCAGGAGGCCGCTCTTGATGACCTTGGCGCCACTGCCGTCGGCCGCCATCCGCGTGACGACCGGGTAGTACAGGTTGTACCGGCCGCCCCCCTCCTGCGGTGGGGTCAGGGAATCGATCAGGCCGGTCTCGATGTAGTAGATGGTCGAACCCCCGGGTCCCCAGGTCGGCTGCGATTCGGTCCCCGCGGACGTCAGGCGCTGGACGCTCTGGCTGGTGAGCGACCAGATGTCACCGTTCTTGGCGAACAGGATGGTGCCCTTCATCTGGTAGCCCAGGGCGGCCGACGGCGGCGGCGTGAAGACGACCGACGGGTTGACCGTCGGCGGCGGTGTCGGATGCCCCGGCGCAGCCGTGGTGAAGAGGTCGAGGCGACCCAGGACGAGGACCAGGCTGAGCCCGAACGCCAGGATGAGGCCGGCGCTGGCGATGACGGGCCCGAAGGGGAACGGGGGCCGGTCGTAGCCGCGGGTGGGCGGCCGGGAGGCGGGCAGGCTCATCCGGCCGTCCGCTCCCGCGTCGCGGCCATGACGGGCTCGGCCGATGCGGTCGCCGGCGCGAGTCGCGCGAGGTGCCCGGCGGGCGCCACGTCGCGGACCTCCAGCTGGAGCGTCTCGAAGCCGCCGAACTGGCGGCTGTCCAGGCGCGCCGCGACATCGATGACGTCGCCCTCGGCGAGACTGACCGCCAGGTCGTCGCGTCCGAAGGCGATGCCGTCGAGGACCTCGCGGCCCCGCCGCAGCACGAGCGAGGTGTGGCCGCCAGCGGCTGCCCGGACCCGGCCGACGGTCAGCCCGCGGATCCCCACCAGGGCATCCGGGTCCCCCGGTGCGATCGGCCCGAGGGGGTCGAAGTCGCGGAGGAGCCGGTAGTCGACCTCGGCGGCATCGACGGCCAGGTCAAGCAGCAGCGTCTTCGGGCCCGCGGCCACGCGCGCCTCGTCCCCGGCCGCGATGGCGAGGAGCGGCAGGAGGCGCTCCCGCAGGGCGGGGTAGACGCCCGGCGCGAACTGGCACCCGGCGGCCTGCGGGTGGCCGCCATGCCGTTCGAGGAGATCGGCGCACGCCTCGAAGGCCGCCGCGAGCTGGCTGCCGGCGGGCCCGCGACCGGAGGCGCGCCACGGCTCGGCGCCGGTGGCCACGACGATGGCCGGGGCGCCCCGGTCTTCCGCGAGGCGGCCGGCGACCAGGCCGATGATGCCGACGGGCCACGCCCCGGTGACGATGACCGGCCCGGGCGGCAGGTCCGCGACCGCCGCGTGCGCCTCGTCGAGGACCGTCGCGCTGAGCTCGCGCCGCTCGCGATTGGACGTCTCGAGCCGACCGGCGAGCTCGTTCGCCGAGGCCGCGTCGGTCGCCAGCAGGAGGTTGGCCGCGGTGGCCACGTCGCCCATCCGGCCGCCCGCGTTGAGGCGCGGCGCAAGGGCGAAGCCGATGCGCTCCAGGTCCACGCGCTGCGGCGCCACGCCGGCCGCGGCGAGCAGGGCGGCGATGCCCGGGCGCGGCGCGGTGCGCAGCCGGGCCAGCCCCAGGCGGGCGATGGCGAGATTCTCCCCGGCGATGGGCGCCACATCGGCGATCGTGCCGATGATGGCCAGGTCGGCCAGGTCGAGGGCGGCGGCGGGGCCGCCCGGCTCGCCGGCCAGCAGCAGCTGGGCCACCTTGAAGGCCACGCCGCTGCCGGCCAGGCGGGCGTCCGGGTAGACGCTGTCGTGGCGATGCGGGTTGACCAGCGCCACCGCGGCGGGCGGGACGGGCGGCACGTGATGGTGATCGGTGACGATGACGTCGATCCCGCGCGACGCGGCCAGGGCGACCTCGGCGACGCTGCTCGAGCCGGTGTCGACGGTGATGATCAGGGCCCTGCCTTCGGCGGTGGCGCGCTCGATCGCCGCCAGCGAGAGGCCGTGACCCTCCGCCTCGCGCGCCGGCACATGCCAGCCCACGTCCAGGCCCAGCCGGCGCAGCGCCGTGACGAGGATAGCCAGGCCGGTGAGTCCGTCGGCGTCGAAATCGCCGAGCACGAGCACCCGCTCGTGGGCGCCCCGGGCCCGGGCGATGCGCGCCTGGAGAGCGGCCGCGTCCGGCAGCTTCCGGGGATCGTGCAGGGCGCCCCGGGGATCGCCAAGGTGCGCGGCCAGGTCGGCCGGGCGACCCACCCCGCGACCGGCGAGCAGGCGGGTGGCACGTTCGGAGAGGCCGGCGATCCGGGCAGCTTCCGCCAGGGCCGGTGACACCGGCGCGGCCGGACGGACGATCCACTCGAAGGCCGGCCGAGGTGCTTGCATGGGGCCAGCCTGCTCCATGGCGGTTGGCGGCGCCTTACCGGTCAGCGGCCGGCACGCACGAGGGCCGCCGCGCGGGCCCGCCGCCGATCGTCCCAGGCGTGCCATACGACGAGCAGCGGGCTGGCGTTGAAGATCGAGGAGTAGGTCCCGGAGACGATCCCGATGAGCAGCGCCAGGACGAAGACGCGGATCGATTCACCGCCGAAGAGGAGCAGCGCGGTGAGCGTGATGATGACCGTCAGGGACGTGTTGATCGAGCGGCCCATGGTCTGCAGCAGGCTGTGGTTGACGATCGCGTCGAACGGCTCGCCGGCGTGGCGCGCGCGGTTCTCGCGGATGCGGTCGAAGACCACGATCGTATCGTGCACGCTGAAGCCGATGACGGTCAGCACCGCCGTCACGAAGAGGGCGTCGACCTGCAGGCCCAGCAGCGTGCCCAGGATGGCGAACGTGCCGACCACGACGATGACGTCGTGCAGCAGGGCGATGAGCGCCGTTGCGCCCATGCGGAAGTCATGGAAGCGGAGCGTGATCCAGGCGAGGATGCCGATCGATCCCAGGATGATCAGGTAGAAGGCCTGCTGGATCAGGTCGCTGCTGACGATGCCGCTGATGGAGTTGCGGCTGATCTCGCCGTCGATCGGCCCGAAGCGCGCCTGCAGGGCCGTGGCGAGGGCCCCCAGCTGGCCGCCCGTGGGTGGCTGATAGCTGGCCGAGATGCCGGTCGAGGGACTCGGCGACGGGCTGGGGCTGGGCGAGGGCGACGGGGATGGGCTCGGGCTGGGGCTGGGGGTCGGACTCGGCGTCGGGCTGGGGCTCGGCGACGGCGACGGGGAGCCCGAGGCGCCGGCCGACCCGCTCGGGCTCGGCGTCGAGGTCGGGCTGGGTGACGGGGTCGGGCTGGCGGTGGCGGACGCCGACGCCGAGGTCGACGGGCTCTCCGATGGTGACGGCGGTGGCGTCGGGGTGGGCTCGGGGGTCTGCAGGCCGACGACCGGCAGGCGCATGAGGATGTAGGTCAGCCCGTTCTGGGTACTCGTGGTGACCGACGAATCGCTGAGGCCCTGCGCGTCCAGGACCTGCTTCACCTGGTCGGTGGTCGGCGTGCCGTTCTTGAAATGGATCTCCCACACCGTGCCGCCGGTGTAGTCGATGGAGAACTGGATGCCGACCTTGCCCGCCGTGATGGGCGTGAGGAGGATGAAGATGAGCCCCGGGATGGTGATGAGTCCGCTGAAGAGGAAGAACCAGCGGCGGCGGCCGATCAGGTCAAACACGCGCACCAGCCGGGCGAGCCCGACGTGCCGGGGCCGTCGTCACGAACTCGTCCTCGTGCACGCCGAAGAGCCGCGCCTGGCGCGCCCATGGCTGGCGCACCACCCAGCGCAGGACGGTGCGGCTGAGCGAGATGGCGGTGAACATCGAGACGAGCACACCGATGATCAGGACGAGGGCGAAGCCGCGGATGGTGGATGAGCCGACGAGGTAGAGGATGCTGGCCGTGATGAGGCTGGAGACGTTCGAGTCCAGGATCGAGTTCCAGGCCCGGTTGAAGCCTGCCTCGATGGCCTGCGTGACCGGCTTGCCCGACCGAAGCTCCTCCTTGGTGCGCTCGAAGATGAGGATGTTGGCGTCGACCGCCATGCCCACCGAGAGCACGAAGCCGGCGATGCCGGCCAGCGTCAGGGTCACCGGGATGAGGCGGAAGAGGGCGTACACCACCGCCGCGTAGTAGATGAGGGCGACACAGGCCACGACGCCAGGCAGGCGGTAGTAGACGAGCATGAAGAAGAAGACGAGCAGGATGCCGATCGCCCCGGCGAGGAGGGTCTGGCGCAGGAAGTCGGCCCCCAGGGTGGCGCTCACCTGGGACTCGCTGATCTCGTGCAGCTGGACGGGCAGGGCGCCGTACTTGAGGACCGTGACGAGGTTGTTCATGTCGGCAACCGTGAAGTTGCCGGTGATCTGGCCGGAGCCGTTGGGGATCGCGCTCTGGATGACCGGCGCGGAAACGACGGTGCCGTCCAGGACGATGGCGAAGTAGTGGCCGACGTTGTTCTCCGTGTACGTTGCGAAGAGCGACGCCGCCTGAGATTTCAGCTTGAACTGCACGACGCGCTGGTTCGTCGAGGGATCGATGCCCGGGGCCACCCCGCTGGGGTCGATCTGGTCGCCGCTGAAGAGCACCGGCAGGGTCGGGTCGATCGCCTCGCCCTGTTGCGGCACGGCCTTGGTCCCGGTCGTGGGGGTCGAGCCCCCGGTCCCGTAGGTGGCGGCCGGGAGGTCGACGAAGTCCAGGCGACCGGTCGTCCCCACCAGCTTGCGGATCTCATCCGGGTCGGCCGCGCCGGGGACCTCGACGATGACCTTGTCGGCGCCGAGGATCTGCACGAGCGGCTCGGAGACGCCGGTCGAGTTGACGCGGTTCTCGATGATCGTCTGGATCGTGGCCATGTCGCCGGGACCCGGCGCCGCGCCGTTGGTGGTCACGGCCTGGTACTCGACCGAGATGCCGCCCTGGAGGTCGAGCCCCAGGCGGGTCTCGATCTTCACGTCGCCATTGCTGCCCGGGCGTGACAGGTTGGGCACGAAATCGATGGCGAGCGCGGCCAGGCCGACGGCCACGATGAGGAAGGGGAAGAGACGGCGCATCGGCCGGGACTATATCAGGGGCGGGGTGCTCAGGCCTCCAGGGTCGCCTTGATGGTCGCCGCCAGGCGCGGTCCGATGCCCGGTACCGCTGCCACCTGGGACTCGGTCGCCTCGCGGATGCCGCGTGCCGAGCCGAAGACCCGCAGCAGGGCCCGCTTGCGCGCCGGGCCGATGCCGGGCAGGTCATCGAGCACCGAGCGGACCTGGGCCTTGGCCCGCAGCTGGCGGTGATAGGTGATGGCGAAGCGGTGGGCCTCGTCGCGCAGGCGCTGCACGAGGTACAGGGCCGGCGAGCTGGGCGACAGCAGGACCGGATCGGAGCGGTCGGGCAGGAACAGCTCCTCGCGCTCCTTGGCCAGACCGGCCAGCGGCAGATCGTGCAGGCCGAGCGCGTCAAGGACCTCGCGGGCGGCGCTCACCTGGCCCTTGCCACCGTCGATGATGACGAGGTCCGGGAGGCGCCAGCGCGCCTCCTCGACCGCCCCCTCCTCCAGGCGGAGGGCATGGCCGAAGCGCCGCCGCAGGACCTCCTGGTGGCTGGCGAAGTCGTCGGGCCCCTGGACCGTGCGGATGCGGAAGCGGCGATATTCGCCCGACCGTGGCCGGCCGTCCTCGAAGACGACCATGCTGCCGACCGTGTTGCTGCCCTGGATATTGCTGATGTCGTAGCACTCGATGCGGGCCGGCGGGGCGGCCAGGCCGAGGGCGTCGGCCAGTTCCTCCAGGGCCGCCAGCGTCTTGCCGGCATCGGCCAGCCAGCGGGCCTGCTCGCGCGCCAGCGTCTCGGCCGCGTTGCGGGCGGCCAGCTCGAGCAGCTGGCGGTTGCGGCCCCGCTGCGGTACCGCCAGCTCGACGCGGCCGCCGCGGCGCTCGCCCAGCATCATCGCCAGCTCTTCCGCCTCGACCGGCTCGACCGGCGTCAGGACGCGCCGCGGCACGGAACCGGCGGTGGCGTAGTACTGCTTGATGAACGCGCCGATGACCGTGGCGTCGGTCTCGCCCGAGACATCCGTGAGCAGGAAGACGTCGCGGCCCACGAGCTTGCCCTCGCGCACCACGAAGAGCTGCACCGCGGCGTCGTTGGCCTCGCGGGCGAGGCCCACCAGATCGGCCTCCGCGTCACTCCGGGCGGCCATCTTCTGGCTCTCCATGGTGCGCTCGATGGAGCGCAGCTTGTCGCGCAGCGCGGCCGCCCGCTCGTAGGCCATGGCCGCGCTGGCGGCGGCCATCTCGTGGCGCAGGGCCCGGGCGAGGAGTTCCTGGCGACCCTCCAGGAAGAGCATCACCTGCTCGATGTCGCCGGCGTACGCCTCGCGGGAGATGGCCTCGATGCACGGGCCCTGGCAGCGCTTGATGTGGTACAGGAGGCAGGGCCGGGCCAGGGCCCGCTGACCCTCGTGGATGTCGATGGTGCAGGTGCGGAAGGGGAAGAGGCGCCGGATGAGGTTCATCGCCTCGTCGACGCTGGTGGCCGAGGCGTAGGGCCCGAAGTAGCGGCTGCCGTCGGCGGGCAGCTTGCGGGTCCGTTCGATGCGCGGGAAATCGTCGGCCAGGGTGACCTTGATGAAGGGGTAGCTCTTGTCGTCCTTGAGGCGGACGTTGAAGCGCGGCTGGTAGCGCTTGATGAGGTTGGCTTCCAGGAGCAGGGCCTCGCTGACCGTGTCGGTCAGGGTGTATTCGACATCGGCCACCCGGTCGAGCGAGGACTCGATGCGCAGGGGCGGCTCGGCGGCCCCGCGCCGCTGCCAGTAGCTGCGCACGCGGTGGCGCAGGCTCTGGGCCTTGCCGACGTAGAGCACCGTGCCCCGCGCGTCGCGCATGAGGTAGACGCCGGGGTGGTCGGGCAGCTTGGCCAGCGTGGCGGCAAGCGCTCCGACGGGCGCGGTCACGGCCGCCGGTCCGGCCCGGCCCCCCACGCGGCGAGGGCGAGGCTGCCGCCGACCAGGAGGACGAACGCGATGTCGCGGATCCCCTCCGGGACCGGGTACGGGTCGGCCGGCGCGGCCGTCGGCGTCACGCCGCCGCCCGAGTCGTCCGGCGGGGTCGCGGTGTCCTGGCCGAGGTCGGACGTGTCGGTGGCGGTCGCCTCGTCGGTCGTCGGCGCGCCGACGTGGAGTGGCGCCTGGACGATCTCCTCGGCCGTGTCGTAGACGATCACGTCGTAGTCGCCGTCCGGCCGTGTCGGCGGGGATGGTGACCGTCGTGTGGAAGCCACCGGCGCTGTTGGCCTGGGCGGTGCCCAGCTGCACGCTCGTGCCCGGCCCGGCCAGCAGGATGGGCACCTGGCCCGGCCCGCCCAGACCAGCCGCGGTGACCGTGATGGTGTCGCCCGGGTCGGCGATGGAGGCGCTGAGGGTGACCGTGGCCGTGCTGCTGGCGGCGGTCACCGGCCCCGCAGCCGCCAGGGCCAGACCGATCAGGAGGACGGCCCCCGCGGCCCGCCGCGCTGCCCGGGCCGCCGAGATGCCGCTCATCGAGCCGATGATAGCCGCCGACCCGCGCTCCGGCCGCAACCCGCGGCCAAGTGCCGACGGGCACCATCGCCGCCCATGGCCAGGCACGTCCGGCTGCTCGAGCTGCTCGGGTCCCTCGCGCCGGACCAGCGGGCCGCCGCGACCGCGCCGGCCGGCCCCGTCCTGTGCGTCGCGCCGGCCGGCAGCGGCAAGACGACCACGCTCGTGGCCCGCCTGGCGTGGCGCCTGGCGGTGGGTGGCGCGCCCGATCGGACCTGCGCGGTGACCTTCAACCGCCGCGCGGCGACCAACCTGCGGGCGCGCCTGGCGCCGCTGCTGGCCGAGCAGGGCCTGGCCCCGGACGCCGTCCGCGTGCGGACGTTCCATGCCCTCGGGCGCGAGATGCTGCTCGACGCCGGGCGCCCGGACCGGCGGGTAGTGGACCGGTTGACGGTGCTCCGCAACCTGACCGGCGACCGCCTCGCTCCGGCGTCGCTCCGACGGCTCGACGACGCCGTCGCGCGAGCCAAGCTGGACCCGCATGCCGGGTCCGCGCCACCGGGGATCCTGCGCGCGTACCAGCGGCGGCTCGCCGCGGCCGGCGCGATGGACCACGACGACCTCATCGCCGAGGCCCTCGGGCTGCTAGCGGGCAAGCCCGCCCTCCGGGACCGCTGGCGCGCACGGTGCGCCACGCTGCTCGTCGACGAGGTCCAGGACCTGGACCACGCCCAGTGGCGGCTTGCGCGGCTGCTGACGAGCCCGGCCGACGACCTGTTCCTGGTCGGCGACGACGACCAGACCATCTACGCCTGGCGGCTTGCCGACGCCCGGCGGATGCTCGGCCTGGCCGCCGAGCTCCCCGGGGTGCGGCGGGTCGACCTGCACACCAACTACCGCTGCCCGGCCGCGGTCGTCGAGCGAGCCGTCCAGCTCGTGGCCCACAACCGCGAGCGGCTGACCAAGCATGTCCGTGTCGGGCCGGATGGACGCGGCTCCTTGACCCTCGTGGCGGATCCTGGCGACGACGTGGCGCGCGCCCGCCAGCTGCTGGGCCGCTGGTCGCACGCGCTCCACTCGGCGCGGGCGGGCAGCGGCCCGTCGCATGCCATCCTGGCCCGTACCACGGCCGAGCTGGCGCCGTACGCCGCGGTCGCCCTGGAGCTGGGCCTCCCCTACTGGGCCGAGCGTGACGACCTGTCGTTCGACCCGAACGACACCGCGTCCGTCCCCGGCTGGGCCCTCGGGCTGACGAGGGGCGTCGCGACAGCCCTGCCAGCCGTCCTGCTGCCGGCCCTGGTGGCCGCGGAAGCCCGGCGGAACGAGCTGCGGCGACGTGACGCCGCGCTCCAGTTCGCCACCGTCCACGCCACGAAGGGCCTGGAGTTCGAGACGATCGCCTGTGTCGGGCTGGACGACGGCCGCTTCCCCAACGTCCGCGCCCTGCAGGAAGCAGCAGCCCCGGCGCGCCAGCTGGAGGAGGAACGGCGGCTCGCGTACGTCGCCTGGACCCGGGCCAGGCGCTCATTGGAACTCGTGTACGACCCGGGCGGCCCTTCGCCGTTCATCCGGGAGGCGTTCCACGAGCGTGAGTTGCGCCTCGCGGACGCCGCTGGGACGCTGGTGATCACCGCGCGGTCGGGGGCGTGATCCGGGCGGCTCGTCAGGATCGTCGCGGCCGACCCGGACCGTTGCAGACGCACGCCCCTGGAACGTTCGGGCGGGTCCCCGCCGGTCGGCCCGGCCAGCCGGCCGTCGCGGCTGCGGTCGTGTGCTCAGCGCAGCGCCCCGCCCACCCACTGAGGGTCGCTCGAGCCCCGTCACTCGCGCCGATGTTCCGTCGGCGTTCGTCTGAGACGGCCGGGCGGAGGCAGAAATGCGGCCTCGACCAGGCGCGGCTTAGATGCCGAGTGCCTCTCGCACCGGGGCGAGGCCGGCGATGACGTTGGCGATGTGCTCCTGGAGCGGGAGGTCGAGCTCGGTGGCGCCTTTCTCCAGCTGGTCACGGGGCACCTGGCGGGCGAAGCCCTTGTCACGCATCTTCTTGACGACCGATCGCACATCGACCTCGTCGAGCGAGCGGTTGGGTCGGACGTAGGCCACGGCGATGACGAAGCCGCTCATCTCGTCGCAGGCGTAGACGACATGCGCCAGCAGCGTGGTGCGAGGCACGCCCGTGTGGTCGCCGTGGCCCAGGACCGCACCCACGATCTCCTCGCCGTAGCCCAGCCGCCGCAGCTCCTCGGCCCCCTGGCGCGGATGCGTCTCGGGGTAGCGCTCATAGTCGAAGTCATGGAGCAGGCCGGCCGTCCGCCACGTGTCGAGGGCCGCCCCCGTGAGGCCGTAGCGCTGCTCGCCATACCACGCCACGGCGGCTTCCACGGCCTGCGCGTGTTTACGCAACGAGGGGCTGGCGGTCCACTCCGTCAGCAGGCGCCAGGCGTCGTCGCGGGTCGGACCGGTCATGCGGGGATGGTATCAAGGGCCCCCGGCCGCTACGCTCGCACGGGGTGACCATCCTCCAGTTCCTGGCGCTTCCGGTCGGCGTGGCCATCGCGCTCGCCCTCTGGTTCGGCCTGCGCCGCGAGCTGGCGGCACGCGACGCGCCACGCGGCGCCGCCTGGACCGCCCTGGCCACCTACCTCGTGGCGGCCCTGGCCTGGGTCATGGTCCTGGAGGCGCCGGTGCCGGTGTGGGTCGCCTGGGTGGCCTCGATCCCGGCCGCGCTCGTCACCGTCTGGCCCGACCCGCTCATCCGGTCCGCCGGCGGCTCACAGGCCGCGCCGCACCTGCGGGCCGAGACGGAGGTGCTGCTCGACATCGTGGGCGCCCCGCTGAGCAACATCACGCCGGCCCACCTTGACGCCCTGCGGGCCCGCGTCCGGGGGCTCGAGCGGTGGCGCACGCCGGCCACGACGGAGCTCATCGACGCCCTCCAGGTGTGGGCCTTCGACCGCCTCGACGGGATGCCCGTGCCGACCGCCGAGGAAGCCGCCCAGCGGCGCCGGATCGCGCGGCTGCAGGGCCGCCTGCTGGTCCCTTCAGGCGGCTGGTCGGCGCCGCCCCGGCCGGCCAAGGCGCCACCACACGAAGAGCACGACGGCGAGGACGGCCAGGACGGCGAGCAACAGGTCGAACGGCTGGAGCGCGTGGCGGATGTCCTCCCAGTGGACGCCCAGCTGGAGCCCGGCGAAGACGAGCACGGCGCTCCACAGCACCGCGCCAAGCGTGGAGTAGGTGATGAACGGGACCAGCGGCATGCGGGTGACACCGGCCGGGAAGCTGATGAACGTACGCACCACCGGCAGGAGGCGGCCGATGAAGACCGTGGACCGGCCGTGGCGGGCGAAGAAGTCGTCGGCCCGGTCGATCTCCTCGGTCCGGATGAGCAGGTACCGCCCGTAGCGCTCCAGCAAGGGACGGCCGCCCCAGGCGCCGATGGCATAGGCGATGAGTGAGCCCAGCGTGTTGCCGACGGTGGCCGCGACGACGACCAGCCAGAACGCCCAGGGCTGACGGGTCAGCGGCTCCAGCTGGCTCGGATCGGAGACCAGGAACCCGCCGAACGGCAACGTCAGCTCGCTCGGCAGCGGCACCATCGCCGATTCGATGGTCATGGCCACGACCACGCCCAGATACCCGACCGCGCCATAGAGGCTGGTCAGGAACGGGATGACGAGCTGGTCGATGAAAGCGAGCACGGCCGCAGAGTCTACGGCCTCCGGTCAGGTGCCCGCCGGGGTCATCTCCCGACGGCCGCCGCCCGACGGGCCACGGGTCGTGCCGGGGGGGCGTCGCGCACGCGCCGAGGCGGCCGGCCGGCCGCCTCGGCGAACGACACGTCGCTGAGGGGCACCAGCGGCTCGCCGCGCAGGACCCGCCCCAGGTATTCCCCCGTGGCCGAGCCGGCGGCGCGGGCGACCTGCTCGGGTGTGCCGCTGGCGATGACCTGTCCGCCGCGCGCGCCGCCCTCCGGGCCCAGGTCGATGATCCAGTCGGCGGTCTTGATGACGTCCAGGTTGTGCTCGATGACGATGACCGTATTGCCCGTGTCCACGAGGCGGTGGAGCACCTCCAGCAACTTCTCCACGTCGGCGAAGTGGAGGCCGGTGGTGGGCTCGTCGAGGACGTAGAGAGTGCGGCCGGTGGCGCGCCGCGAGAGCTCGGTCGCCAGCTTTACCCGCTGGGCCTCGCCGCCCGACAGCGTCGTGGCCGGCTGGCCGAGATGGATGTAGCCCAGCCCCACGTCGTAGAGCGTCTGGAGCTTGGTGCGGATGGCCGGCACGGCCTCGAAGAGGTCGAGCGCCTCGGCGACCGTCATCTCCAGGACGTCGGCGATGGAGCGGCCGCGGTACAGGACCTCCAGCGCCTCCCGGTTGTAGCGCTTGCCGCCGCACACCTCGCACGGCACGTACACGTCCGGCAGGAACTGCATCTCGATCTTGATGATGCCGTCGCCCTTGCACGCCTCACAGCGTCCGCCCTTGACGTTGAAGCTGAAGCGGCCGCTCTTGTAGCCGCGCAGGCGAGCATCCGGGGTGCCCGCGAAGAGGTCACGGATCGGCCCGAACATGCCGGTGTACGTGGCGGGGTTGGAACGCGGGGTCCGGCCGATCGGGCTCTGGTCGATCTCGATGACCTTGTCCACCGCGTCGAGGCCCTCGACCCGGTCGTGGGCACCGGGGTCCTCCCGCGCGCCGAAGAGGGCCCGGGCCAGGGCCCTGTACAGGATGTCGGTGACGAGCGTGCTCTTGCCCGAGCCGGAGACGCCGGTCACGGCGGTGAAGGTGCCGAGCGGGAAGCGCACATCGAGGTTCCGCAGGTTGTGGGCCCGCGCCCCGACCACTTCCAGGGCCCGCCCGCTGCCGGTCCGGCGGCGGGCCGGTATGGGCACGCTGCGGTCGCCGCGCAGGTAGGCCCCGGTGATGGAGCGTGGCTCGGCCAGGATCGCCTCCAGCGGCCCCTCGGCGACGACCTCGCCGCCGTGCTCGCCGGCCCCGGGGCCCACGTCGACGATCCAGTCGGCCGTGCGGATCGTCTCCTCGTCGTGTTCCACCACCAGCAGCGTGTTGCCCAGGTCGCGCAGCCGCGTGAGGGTCGCGATGAGCTTGGCGTTGTCGCGCTGGTGCAGCCCGATCGACGGCTCGTCGAGGATGTAGAGGACGCCCATCAGGCTCGAGCCGATCTGGGTCGCCAGGCGGATGCGCTGGGCCTCGCCGCCCGACAGGGTGTTGCTGGTGCGGTCGACCGTCAGGTAGTCCAGGCCCACGTCGACGAGGAAGCCCAGGCGTGCCGTGATCTCCTTGAGCACTTGCCGGGCGATCGTCTGCTCGCGTTCCGTGAGCCGCTCGTGGAGCTCACCCGCCCAGACCATCGTGTCGCTCACGGCGAGGGCGGCCACCGCCGAGATGTCCAGGTCCGCCACCGTCACCCCGAGGGCCGCCGGCTTGAGCCGCTTGCCGCCGCAGGCCGGGCAGGGGCGCTCCACCATGAAGCGTTCCAGCTCAGACTTGACGTACTCCGAGTCCGTCTCCTTGTAACGCCGCTCCAGGTTGGGGATGAGGCCCTCGAACGTGGCGGCATAGCTGCTGTCGCCACGGTCGTGGTGGTAGCTGATGCGCACCTGCTCGCCGCGGGGCGCCCACAGGAGGTGTTCCAGGGCCGCCGGCGGGAGCTTGTCGAGCGGCACCGTGGGGTCCCAGCCGTGGGCCCGGGCCACCGCCTCGGTGACCTTGCCGTACCACGAGTCGGCCATGGGCATGCGGGCGAAGGGCCGCATCAGGGCCCCCTGGGCGATCGACAGGGACCGGTCGGGCACGACCCGCTGCGGGTCGATCTCCAGGCGGATGCCGAGCCCGGTGCAGGTGGGGCAGGCACCGTGCGGCGAATTGAAGCTGAAGCTGCGCGGCTCCAGGTCCTCGATCTGGGTGCCGTCGTAGGGGCACGTGTAGTGCTCGCTGTAGCGCAGTTCCTCGAACGCGTCGGCATCGGCCGGGGCGACGACCATGACCCCTTCGCCCAGGCGCAGCGCGGTCTCGACCGAGTCGGCCAGGCGGGGGCCGTCGGGGTTGGGGTGCTCTCGGTCGTACGGGCGACCCTCGTCGTCGGCGTGGTGGACGACCAGCCGGTCCACGACCACCTCGATGGTGTGGCGCTTGTACTTGTCCAGCGTCTGCACGTCGTCGAGGTCGCGCAGCTCGCGGTCGACACGGACGCGGACGAAGCCCTGCCGGCGGGCGGCCTCGAAGACGCGCTCGCCCTCCGTCTTGCGGTCCTTCACGAGCGGGCCCAGGATCAGCAGCCGCGTGCCGTCGGGCAGGGCCTGGATGCGCTCGACGATCTGGCTCGCGCTCTGCCGCGCCACCTCCCGGCCGCAGGCGGGGCAGTGGGGATGGCCGACCCGGGCGAAGAGCAGGCGGAGGTAGTCGTAGATCTCGGTCACCGTGCCGACCGTGGACCGCGGGTTGCGGCTGCTGCCCTTCTGATCGATGGAGATGGCCGGGCTGAGGCCGTCGATCTGGTCGACGTCCGGCTTCTCCATCTGGCCCAGGAACTGGCGGGCATACGCCGAAAGACTCTCGACGTAGCGGCGCTGGCCCTCGGCGTAGATCGTGTCGAAGGCGAGGCTGCTCTTGCCGCTGCCGGACAGGCCGGTGATGACGATCAGGCGATCCCGCGGCAGGGCGACCGTGATGTCCTTGAGGTTGTGCTCGCGCGCGCCGCGCACGATGAGCTGATCCTGGGGCACGTGTCGATTGTAGCCGCTGTAGAGCGTTTGGAACAGACGTTCTGTCTGCGGAGGCCCTCAGGACCGACCCATGCGACCGAGCAGGTTGGCCTGATGCTCGAACCCGAACGAGCCGTAGAACGACTCGGTCCCGCTGGCGGCGTGCAGCACGAACCGGATCTGGTCGTGCCCCTCCAGCAGGCGCGCCATCAGTTCGTGGCCGACCCCTCGTCCGTGCCAGCGCGGATGCACGTAGACCATCGACACGTAACCGTTGAGCACGCCGTCGTGGACCGAGCGAGCGAACGCGACCAGCCGCTCGCCGTCCCACGCGCTGATGACGTCGGTGGCCCCGGCTACGGCAGCCGCCAGGCGAGCCCGATCCTGGGTTCGCCGCCCTCGTCCGTTGAGGATGAGCAGGCGGGCCAGATCCTCGATGGCCACATCGGAGCCGCGCCGCCAGGCAAGCCGCGAAGCCCGGTTCTCGGCCAGGGCCAGCCGGCGGTCCAACTCCTCGAGGTGGTCCAGGCCGTGATAGACGAAGCGGCGCAGGACCTTGAAGAGCGTCCATGCTTCGCCCTTGCCGTCGGTCGCGGCCGCGTCAGGATCGCGCGCCTGGAGGTCGCGGATGCGTTCCTCGAACCAGGCTCGCGACGCCTTGAGGTAGGCGTCGAGGTCGTCGTCGGCCGGGGGCCCGTCGTACCGCACGCCGCGTTCCAGGCGGCTCGTGAACCACACCTCGGCCTGGCCCACGTGGCGCAGCACCTCGTCCAGGGTGCGCGGCGTCAGGAGCGCCGCGGGGGCCGCGCGCTCGGCACCGCGTGGACGGCCGAGGAAGGCATCCGGTTCCGGCAGGGTTCGCGCGCGTCCGACGGTGGCCAGCAGGTCGTCACGGGCCCAACGACCGCGCCGCAGCAACGTTTCCAGCACCTCGGGATCGACCCGCCGCCGATCGGCCTGGAAACACGCGTTGCGCTCGTACGCGCCGTCCAGCGTGGCCGGCACCTCCTCGATCACGCGCGGCCGCCCCGACTCGAGCAACGGCAGCACCTCGCCATGCTCGGCCAGCCAGTCGAGGTGGGCGCCGACCGCGGAGCCCGCACGTTCCAGAACGGCGCCGCGATCCGAGGCCCAGGTGAAGCAACCCGGCCACGCCAGCATCCACGCGCCGGTCCGGCCCTGGTCGTAGCCGGGTTCCAGCCAGACGTCGAGCCTGTCGTCCACGTGCGCAGGGTAGCCCGCACGCGGAGGGGCTACCAGCAGATCAGCTAGCGCCCCTGCTGCACCGCGAGGGGGATCGTGGCGTCCACCACTTGGCGCGCCTGGATCCGGGCATGAGGCCGAGACTGGGGACTCTCGATGAGAGGCACATGAGCAGCGCCTGAGGGCTCGATGAGCGGTCCGGACGCCGACCTAGCGCCGGCGGCGCGGACGCGTGCCCGTCCGCTTGATGACGTTCGGGGTGACGCGGCGGTCCCACGTGGGCCGGTCCAGCCACCGCGCCTGCCAGCCGCCATCATCGTCGTGCTCGTCGCGGATGCCCGGCAGCCAGTCAGCGGCCGTGCCGTCATCCGGAGCCGCCACGTCGACGGGCTCCTCCCCGCTCGGCAGCACCTCCACCGCCGTCACCTCGACGACGCCCGCGGTCGCGTCGGTGGAGCTTCCTGCCCCAGCCCGGCCCCGGCGGCCCCGTGATGGCCGGCCGGCGTCGCCGGCGGCGGCCTCGGCGGCACGCGCCACGGTGACCGAAGCATCCTCCTCGAGGACGCGGAGACGGATCTCCTGCACCTGGTCGCGCAGCGCCGCCGCACGCTCGAACTCGAGGTTGCGGGCCGCCTCCTTCATGTTGGCCTCCAGCTGGGCCACGTACTGGGCGATCTGTTCGCGCGACAGCTCGCTCAGGTCGCCCGACGCCTCGCCCGAGGCATAGCTGCCGGGGCGGTCGGCCACCGCGCGCAGGCGGTCGTTGATGTCGCGGATCTCCTTGATGATCGTCGCCGGCTCGATGCCGTGCTCGGTGTTGAAGGCCTCCTGGATGCCGCGCCGGCGGTTCGTCTCGTCGATCGCGACGCGCATCGACTCGGTGATCGTGTCGGCGTACATGACGACCTCGCCGCCGATGTTCCGGGCGGCCCGGCCCGACGACCTGGATGAGCGACCAGGCCGACCGCAGGAAGCCCTCCTTGTCGGCGTCCAGGATGGCCACCAGGGTGACCTCGGGCAGGTCGATGCCCTCCCGCAGCAGATTGATGCCGACCAGGACGTCGTACACGCCGAGCCGGAGGTCGCGCAGGATCTGCACCCGCTCGAGCGTGTCGACCTCGCTGTGGAGGTAGTTGACCTTGACGCCGAGCTCCTTGAGGTAGTCGGTCAGGTCCTCCGCCATGCGCTTGGTGAGCGTCGTGACCAGGACCCGCTCGCCGCGCAGGGTCCGCTCGCGGATGCGCTCCAGGAGGTCGTCGATCTGGCCCTCGGTGGGCTGCACCTGGACGGTCGGGTCGACGATGCCGGTGGGCCGGATGAGCTGCTCCACGACCTGCTTGGAGCGTTCCAGCTCGTAGCGCCCCGGGGTCGCCGACATGTAGACGACCTGGTTGAGGTGGTCCTGGAACTCGTCGAAGGTGAGCGGCCGGTTGTCGAGCGCTGAGGGCAGCCGGAAGCCGTACTCGACCAGGATCTCCTTGCGGGTCCGGTCGTTCTTGTACATGCCCACGACCTGAGGGATCGTCATGTGGCTCTCGTCGACGACCAGCAGCCAGTCCGGCGGGAAGTAGTCGAGCAGCGTCCACGGCCGTGACCCCGCCTCGCGCCCGGCCAGGTGCCGCGAGTAGTTCTCGATGCCCGAGCAGAAGCCCAGCTCGCGCATCATCTCCAGGTCGAAGGTGGTCCGCTGCCGGAGGCGCGCTGCCTCCAGGACCATGCCCTTGGCCTCGAGCTGGGCGGTCCGCTCCTCCATCTCCGCGTCGATGTCGACGATGGCCTTCTTGAGCTTGTCGGCCGGCGTGACGTAGTGGCTGGCGGGGTAGACGTTGAGCTCGGCGCGTTCGGCCAGCATCTCGCCGGTCAGCGGGTCGAGCTCCGTGATGCGCTCGATCTCATCACCGAAGAACTGCACCCGCACGATGAAGTCGTCGTAGGCGGGCTGCACCTCCAGCGTGTCGCCACGGACCCGGAAGCGGGCGCGGCTGAGGGCCTGGTCGTTGCGCTGGTACTGGAGGTCCACCAGCTGGCGCAGCACGCCGTCGCGGCGATACCGCCCGCCGACCCGCAGGCGGATGACGGTCGCGCCGTAGTCGACCGGCGCGCCAAGGCCGTAGATGCAGCTGACGCTGGCCACGATGATCACGTCGCGGCGCTCGAAGAGGGCGTGGGTCGCGGCGTGGCGCAGCTTGTCGATCTCGTCGTTGCGCGACGAGTCCTTCTCGATGTAGGTGTCGCTGCGCGGCAGGTAGGCCTCGGGCTGGTAGTAGTCGAAGTAGCTGACGAAGTACTCGACCGCGTTGTGGGGGAAGAAGTCGCGGAACTCGCTGTAGAGCTGGGCCGCCAGCGTCTTGTTGTGGGCCAGCACAAGCGTCGGCTTCTGGTGCGCCTGGATGACCGAGGCGATGGAAAAGGTCTTGCCGGTGCCCGTCGCTCCCATGAGGACCTGGTCCTTCAGGCCACGGGCGAGCCCGGATGAGAGGCGCTCGATGGCGCGCGGCTGGTCACCGGTCGGCTGGAAGGGGGCGACGAGCTGGAAGTCAGGCACGGCCTGATTCTAGCATCGGAACCACGGAAGAGAACACCTGTTCTGTCTACGAGCCCACCCGGGCTAGCGCCTCGTCGTATGCGGCGAGCGCGGCGGCCCGCACCGCGTCGGGCGCACCGTCGGTGACGAGGACCCGGGTCGCATCGGGCGCCAGGCGGTCGCGGATATCGCCCTGGGCCGCCACGCGCCGCGCGGCGTCGGCCTCCGGCACGCCTCGCCCGGCCAGCCGGGCTGCCTGGGACACCGGATCGCACGTCACGAGCCACACCTCGTCGCATCCCGCGGCCAGGCCGCCCTCGACCAGCTTGATGGCCTCGATGACCACGGCCGGCGCACCCTCGGCCTCGGCCGCCGCCACGGCTGCCTCGATCGGCCCGCGCACGTGCGGGTGGGTCAAGGCCTCCAGCCTGGCCAGGGCACGGGGGTCACCGAAGACCGTCGCGGCGAGCGCCCCCCGGTCCAACCCTCCATCCGGGCCCACCACCGCCGGGCCGAAGGCAGCCGCGATGGCAGCGCGCACCGCGGGCTCGTCGGTGACCTTGCGGGCGATGGCATCGGCGTCGATGACGACCGCGCCCCGCGCCGCCAGCCAGGCCGCGACCGTGGACTTGCCGCAGCCGATCGGGCCGGTCAGCCCGATGCGCACCGTGCGACGCGGTGCCCCGGGCGCGGTCATCGCGGCGCTCGCTCCTCGAGGGCCAGCCAGGCGTCCTCGGCCATCGCCAGGGCCGTGTCCACGTCGGCCAGCTCACTGGCCACCCGCCGCAGCTCGACGAAGTTGGCCTGGGTGTCGGGCCGGGCGAGGGCCAGCTCGAGCTGTGACTTGCGCAGGCCGAGCCGCGTGAGGTCGGCGTCGACCACCGCTCGCTGGCGCCGGTAGGCGTCCTTGGAGAGCGGCTCGCGTCGCCCTGCCCGGGCCGCGACCGCCGCCGGTTGCAGCACCGGCTTTGGCGCGACCGTTCGGGTCACTGCCCCACCCCGGACCGGTCGTCCGCCATCGAGCCGTCGTGCCTGCAGCTCCAGCTCGCCGGCCACGGTCCAGCCGTCGGCGACGGCCGCGCGCCAGGCACGCCAGCCGCCATCGAACGGGACGATCCATCCCGGTTCGCCCTTGCGTCCTGCGTCCACGACCCACAGCCACTGGCAGACGCTCTCGAGGAGGCGGCGGTCGTGCGACACGATGAGGAGCGTCGCGCTGGCCTGGCGCAGGAACGCCTCCAGGGCCTCCCGGGCGGGGATGTCGAGGTGGTTCGTCGGCTCGTCGAGCAGCAGCAGGTTGGCCGCGCTGACACCCAGGACCGCCAGTTCGAGACGGGACCGCTCGCCGCCCGACAGCTCCGCCACCGGCTTGAACGCGTCGTCGCCGCGGAACAGGAAGCGCGCCAGGTACGAGCGCGCCTCGCCGGGCTCGACGGGGGCCGAGTCGACCAGGGCATCCAGCACGGTCTGGCCGCTGAAGGCGGCCTGCCGCAGCTGGGCCAGGTAGCCCGGCTGGACGGCGGCCCCCAGCCGGACGATGCCCTCCAGCGGGGCGAGATCGCCGGCGATCGTCCGCAGCAGCGTCGTCTTGCCGGCCCCGTTGGGTCCCACGATGCCGATCCGCTCGCCGCGCTGCGCCTCCAGCCGCGGCGCCCGGGCGATGGCGATGGGGGCGCCCCCAGCCGGGGCCGGGAAACCGACCACGACGTCACGCACGCTGACCACCAGATCGCCCGACCGCACCGCGCCGTCGCCGCCGAAGCCACGGCTCGAGAGGGCCAGCGACGGCCGTCGCTTGGGCGCCTCGACGGGCGTCTCCCGGAGCGCTTCCAGGCGCCGTTCGTGCTCGTGCATCTTGGCGTACTTGCGGTGGCTGCGGTACCGCTGCACGAGCTCCTGCTCGCGCGCGATCGCGTCGGCGTGGGAGTCGGCGTCCTTGTGGGCCCGTGCGTCGGCCGCCTCGCGTTGCGTGAGATAGGCGGAGAAGGCGCCGCGGAAGACGCGCAGGTGGCGGTCACGCAGCTCCCAGATCCGCTGCACGACCGCGTCCAGGAAGGCCCGGTCGTGCGAGGCGACGATGACGGCGCGATCGCGTCGGGCCAGGGCCTGCTCGAGCCATTCGATGGCCGCCACGTCGAGGTGGTTGGTCGGCTCGTCGAGCAGCAGGAGGTCGGGGTCGGCGATCAGCAGGCGAGCCAGCGCCGCGCGGGTCTGCTCACCCCCCGACAGGCTCGTCGGGGGCCGGTCGAAATCGGCGGTCTCGAACCCCAGGCCGGACAGCGTGGCCTCCACCCGTTGGTCCAGGCCGTAGCCGTCCCGTGCCTCGAACCGGTGGCGCACCTCGGCATAGGCCGCCGAGGCGACACCCTCCGCCCCGGCCGCTTCCAGGCGGGCCAGCTCGCGCTCGTCGGCCTCCAGGTCGGCCGCTCCGCCACGGACCGCGGTGCGCAGGTCGGCCGCGGCCACGAAGGCGGCGTCCAGGTTCGCCTCCTGACTGAGCAGGCCCACGGTGAGGCCGGTCTTGCGCACGACGCGCCCGCCGTCGGGGCTGTCCGTGCCGGCGGCGAGGCGCAGCAGCGTCGTCTTGCCCGCCCCGTTGATGCCGACCAGGCCGATGCGCTCGCCATGGGCCACGGCGGCCGAGACGTCGTCGAGGATGACGAAGGTGCCGATCTCGCGGCGGACCGTCTCGAAGCGCAGGATCGCCATCAGAGCGGCCCCGACCTGGGCACCGACCGGCGCGCCGCCCTGGTCCACCTCGCGCCCACCGAGCCCTCGCCAAGCGGCAGCTCGTCCCACATGCGGCCCCGCCGCGCCTGTGTCCGGGCAGCCCGCAGGAGCCGTTCGAGGGCCGGCGTCCGCTGGCCGGGTGGCAGGCGCTGGCACCACGAGCAGAAGTGCGTGCCCCGACCGCCGACGAGGATGCGGCGGATGGGCCGGCCGCAGCGGTGGCAGGGCAGGCCGGTGCGCTGGTAGACATCGAGGTGCTCCTGCATCTCGCCGTCGCCCTCGGGCGCGGTGTAGTCGTCGACCGAGCTGCCGCGGCGCTCGATCGCCTCGGTCAGCACGCCACGGATGGCCGTGAAGAGACGGGCCTCGTCCGGCCGCCGCAGCGAGGCCGCGGTGCGCAACGGATGGAGACGCGCCCGCCACAGCGCCTCGTCGGCATAGATGTTGCCCACCCCGGCGAGGAACGCCTGGTCCAGGAGCATCGGCTTGAGCCGGCCGCGGCGCGCCCGCAGCCGGCGCCGAAAGTCGGCCAGCGTGAACGACGGCTCCAGCGGTTCGGGGCCGTGGCCGGCGAACAGCGCGCCGGTCTCCGCGGCATCCAGCGGCAGGCCGTCGTCACCGGCCCGGTAGAGGCCCACCCGGGCGAACTTGCGCGTGTCGCGCAGCCGCAGCTCGCGCCCGTCGGCAAGGCGCCACGCGACGTGGACGTGCCGATCGCGGGGCGTCGCCGCGTCGACCACGAACAGCTGGCCGGTCATCTTGACCTGGATGACCAGCATGGCCCCGCCGTCGAGCGTCACCACGAGCCACTTGGCGCGCCGCCCGACGTCGACGATGCGGCGGCCGACGAGGCCCGCCCCGAAAGCGGCCGGCTCCGGATGGCGGATGGCGCGCGGCCAGTCGGTCCACACCTCGGCCACGACCGCGTCCCGCACCAGCGGGCGCAGCTCGCGCGCGATCGTCTCGACCTCGGGCAGCTCGGGCATGGCCGCCTACGCCTTCGCCGGGACCGGCGTCATCCGCTCCCAGTCGTCGCCCACCTTGACGTCCACGTCGAGCGGCACGTCCAGCGGCATGGCCGTGGCCATCGTCTCGCGGACGAGCGGGGCCAGCGTCGCCACCTCGCCGCGAGGCACCTCCAGGACCAGCTCGTCGTGCACCTGGAGCAGCAGGCGCGCGGCGGACCCTTCGCGCCGCAGCCGCTCGCGCAGCCGGATCATGGCGATCTTCATGATGTCCGCGGCGGTGCCCTGGATGGGCATGTTGATGGCCATCCGCTCGCCCGCCGCACGCAGGTTCGGGTTGCGCTGCTGGAGCTCGGGGATCGAGCGACGCCGGCCGAGCAGGGTGGTCACGTAGCCCTGCTGGCGGGCCTGGTCCTTGATGTGGAGCATGTAGTAGCTGATGCCGCTGTAGGTGGCGAAGTAGCGGCTGATGAACTCCTGCGCCTCGGCACGCGGGATGTTGGCCCGCGACGAGAGGCCGAAGTCGCTCATGCCGTAGGCGATGCCGAAGTTGACCATCTTGGCCATCGACCGCTCGTCGGCCGTGACGTCGGCGGGGTCCTTGTGGAGCACCAGGGCGGCGGTGTCGCGATGGACGTCGGCGTGGCGGGCGAACGCGTCGCGCAGGGCCGCGTCACCGGAGACGTGGGCCAGGACGCGCAGCTCGATCTGGCTGTAGTCGGCCGCCAGCAGCGTGGTCCCCGGCTCGCCGGCCACGAACGTGCGGCGGATGCTGCGCCCCAGGTCGGTGCGGATGGGGATGTTCTGCAGGTTGGGGTCGGACGAGCTGAGGCGTCCGGTGGCGGCCACCGCCTGGTGGAAGGTCGTGTGGAGACGTCGCGTCCGCGGGTCCAGCATCAGCGGCAGGGCGTCGACGTAGGTGCTCTTGAGCTTGGTGTAGACGCGCCAGTCGAGCAGCATGCCGATGGCCGGATGGGCCGGCCGCAGCTCCTCGAGGACGGTCGCGTCGGTCGAGTAGCCGGTCTTGGTGCGCCGGCCGCGGGGGAGGTCGAGCTCGTAGAACAGCACCTGCTCGAGCTGCTTGGGACTGCCCAGATTGAACTCGTGGCCCACGGCCGCGTAGATCTCCGTCTCCAGCCGCCCGATCTCCGTGGCGAAGGACGCCCCCAGACCGGCCAGGGCCGCCCGATCGACCGCCACACCGGTCGCCTCCATGTCGGCGAGGACGGGGATGAGCGGCAGCTCGAGCTCGCGGTACAGCCGCTCCAGGCCCGCCTCGCTGAGCTGCGGCGCCAGCACGGCACGCGTGGCGCCCACGGCCGCCGCCTCCACCGCCGCGTGCTGCGGCCCGTTGAGCGTGCCCGCCTTGGGCAGCTCCACCCCCAGCCGCTCGTTGGCGATGTCGGCCAGCGACTGCGACCGCAGGGCGGCATTCAGGATGTAGGCCGCGATCTGCGTGTCGAAGGCGGCCTCCGGCAGCGGATACGCGGCGGCTACCCGATCGCGGCCGTCGGGGTCGCGGCGGGCGCGCTCGGCGACCAGCAGCCGCTTGACGTCGTGACCGGCCACCGGGCGACCGGCGTCGGCCACCAGTGCCAGCAGGCGCGGCGCCTGTGACGCATCGGCCGTCAGCAGCCGGCCGTCGGTGCCGGCCACGGCCAGGCCGAGCAGCGTGCCGCGCCGCGGCCGGGGGTCATCGACCGCCAGGCCCACCGTCAGGTAGTCCTGCGCGGCCAGCCAGGCGTTCGCCTCGTCGCCCTCGCCAAAGGTCTCGGTGGCGCTCGGATCGGCGAGGAGGCGCGTGAGCCGCTCGCCCGGGTGGGTGGTGACGGTGATGACGGCGGGCGCCGTGCGCTCGGGTGCCTGCGCCAGCGGCTGGGGGGCGGCCGGGGCCGAGAGGGCATCGAAGTCCAGGGTCAGCTGCAGGCCGCTCCCCTCCCCCCGGGTGGACGGCGAACGGCCCGGCACCACCGCGGCCGGCACGGCCCCTGCCTCGTCCTCCTCACGCAGCCGGTCGCCGGGCGCGCGAGGTGCCTCACCACGCAGCGGCGGCAGGCGCTCCACCAGCGAGCGGAACTCGTACTCGCGGAAGAGCCGCATGACCTCCGCCCGGTCGTAGTCGCCGGGGCCGGCGCCGCTCAGGTCGAGCGTCACCGGCAGGTCGCGGTGGATGGTCACGAGCGAGCGCGAGGCCATCACCTGGTCGCGGTGCTCGAGCAGCTTGAGGCGCAGCTTCTCCGGCTGGACGCGGTCAGGGTCGGCATACACGGCGTCCAGGTCGCCGTAGTCCTGCAGCAGCTTGGCGGCCGTCTTCTCGCCGACGCCCGGGATGCCCGGCACGTTGTCGGTGGTGTCGCCCTTGAGGGCCTTGAAGTCGATCATCTGGCCCGGCGTCAGCCCATACCGCTCGAAGACGGTGGCCGGCTCGTACGTGACCGTCTGCTGGACGCCGCCGCGGGTGGTCATGACGTGCGTCAGCTCGGTCACCAGCTGGAGCATGTCCAGGTCGCCGGAGACGATCGTGGTGGCCATCGGCCGTGCCTCCGCCTGGAGGGTGAGCGTGCCGATGAGGTCGTCCGCCTCGAAGCCCTGCAGCTCGTAGATGGGGATCCCGAAGGCCTGGATCAGCTCCCGCACCCGCGGGAACTGCTCGCGCAGGTCGTCCGGCATCGGCCGCCGCGTCGCCTTGTACTCCTGGTACTGCTCGTGGCGGAAGGTGGGCCCGGCCAGGTCGAAGCAGGCGATCACGTAGTCCGGATGCACGTCCTGGTAGCCGCGGAGGACGATGCTCCAGAAGCCGAAGATGGCGTTGACCAGCTGGCCCTTGCTGGTCGTGAGGGGCGTGTTGAAGAGGGCGAAGTAGGCGCGGTAGATGAGGCCGTTCGCGTCCAGCAACATCAGCCGCTCCACCGGCCGAGTGTACCCGCTCGGTCGGGGGCGACCGTCTACGTCGAGCGCCGCCTGAGGATCAGGAAGGCGCCGCCGCCCACCAGGAAGAGGACCCAGCCACTCGCGATCAGGAGGTCCCCTTGGTCGGGGCCGGGCGCGGCGGCACTCCGGGAAGGGGTCGGCGGGATGCTGCCGCCAGCAAGGTCACCGGCCCCACCGCTCGGCGGCTGGCCGAAGGCACCCGCGGGGATGGAGGGGTGGGGCTGCGGCGAACCCAGCTCGACCTTGACCGCGGATGGACCGGGCCCGCTGGCGAGGCTGGAATCGTTGCCCCCGGCGGTCGCCGCGGGCGTCGCGCCGGCCCCGGCCGCTCCGGGCTGGGCTGCCGGCACACCCTGGTCTGTGACAGCGCTGCCGACGTTGGACAGCGGCGCTGCTGTGCTGGCCGCCCGTGGCAGCACCGCCCCGGTCACCGCGAGGAGCAGGCCGAAGGCGCAGATCGTGGCGGCCAGGGGGCGCAGCGCCGGCCCGGCCAGGCCACGGCTCAGGCGCTCGCGCCGCGAGGGACCACGCACCAAGGCGTCGGGTGAGATGCGGAAGTCGCGCGGTCGGCGCGGGAAGGGCAGGTCGGCCCGCAGGCCGGCCGCCATCGCCGCGAGGTCGGCGTGCAGCTGGGCACAGTCGGGACAGGTCGCCAGGCGGTCAGCCACCGTGGCGTGCTCGGTCGGCGTCAGGTCGTCATCGGAGGCGGCCCGCGCGATCAGCAGCTGGTCGTGGGCGGCATGGTCGGCAGCGCGGCCGGCCTGCCCGGACATCGGTCATGCCCATCAGACGTCCTCAATCACGGAACAGTTCCAGCTGGTCGGCCAGGCATCCACGCAGGGCCAGCCGCCCGCGGTGGATGCGTGACTTGACGGTGCCCAGCGACACGCCCGTCATCTGGGCGATCTCGGGATAGTCGAAACCCTCGACGTCGTAGAGCACGATCGCCCGGCGCTGGTCATCCGTGATCGTCAGCAGGGCAGCCGCCAGGGCGCGGCCGCGGGCGCGGCGCGTGACCTCGTGTTCGGGGTCCGTGGCGGGACCCGACGGGGGTTGCCAGGCGTCGTCCTCCCACTCCGGGTAGGGCTCCGACGGCCGACGCTTGCGGCGGCGCAGGACGTCGGTCGCGGCGTTCAGGGCGATGCGGGCCAGCCAGCCGCGGACCAGCCCGCCACGATACGAGCGCACGTTGCGCCAGGCGCGCAGGAAGGCGTCCTGGACCGCGTCGGCGGCCGCCTCGCGGTCACCGACCACCCGCACGACGACCGCGAAGAGGAAGTCCTGGTAGGCCACCACGATCTCGTTGAACGCGGCCAGGTCACCGGCCGCGGCCTGGGCCATGAGCGCCTCATCACGCACCTGGGTCGCGCTCGGCGCGAGCGGTGGCACCTCCAGGCGCAGTCGTGACTCGTCCACCGGTGCCTGAGGCGCTAGGGATGATCAGCGCGGAGCTGGTCGGCCGCCGCGGCGAAGGCGGGATCGCCGGTCATCTGCGCGATCTTGCCCAGCTGGCGGATCACGATGTCGTGGTAATGGGCGGAAACGACGTGGTGGGCGAGGCAGTAATAGCTGACGTCGCCGGGGTGGCGGAACGCCGGAAGGTAGTGCTTGACCGTGGTCAACGCCCCATCGAGGATCGCCGCGGAGTCGGCGCCGTGCACGGCCTGGTCGTAGTCATAGAGCCCGAACGTCGCGAACTGGAACCCATTGAGGGTCTGGTCGGGAGGCTTGGCGGGGTACTCCTCCAGCCATAGATAGCCCTGCGGATCGAGGCGCGACACCCAAGGCAGGGTGCGGACGCCAGGGTCAGCCAGGCTCGCGAAGACCAGCCTTGCGTTCGCCAGGTGGGCGTCGTACCCGGTCGCCAGGTACAGGCGGACGAAGAGGGCCAGCGCCATCCCCTGCGCCATCGCCGAGTACCAGGGAGCGCGCAGCAGGTCGGCCGCGCGCCCATGGAGCCTGAAGTCGAATGAATAGCCCAGGTACAGGCCGCCACGTGCCTTCCGGCCGGTGCTCACGAGCCGCGTGGCGATGGCCTGAGCCTGGTCGCGGTAGGTCACGGCCTGCGTCTGCGCATAGCTGTCGACGAGTTGCAGGCCCATCGAGGCCAGATCCACCGGGTGCTGGACCACCACGGTGCCGCGCTTGATGATGGGCACCCCGTCATGATCGACGGGCCACGCCGGGCGCGCCGGCAGGATGGGCTGACGGCTGAAGTAGCGCTCGTCAAGCGGGAGCGAGACGCCTCTGATCCCGCTCGTGTGATACGCCACGGCCGGAGTGGCGCTCGCGGTCGGGGTCGGCGCGGGCGTCGTCGCCACTGCGCTCGGGGTCGGGCTCGGGGTGGCTCGCGCCACCGTGTCAGGGGTGGGGATCACCCCAACTGTCGGTGCCGGGTGGGCTGAAAGCTCGACCATCCCGGTGCCGGCTACGAGGCCTGTCACCGCCGCGCCCCCCACGGTCACCAGGAAGCGGCGGCGGCTCCATTTCGGACCGGCTGGAGGCTGCGCCATCGGGGCGCATCCTACACGGCGCCGCTGCATGGACCGGTACACTCGGCGCCGGGCCCGGGTGGTGGAATGGCAGACACAGCAGACTCAAAATCTGCCGCTCGCAAGGGCGTGCGAGTTCGACTCTCGCCCCGGGCACCAAGCCTGCAGACGACGATGATGTGGGTCCTGTGAACGGGCTGCCTCTCCCGGTGTTGCTCGCCATCTTCGTGGCCGCTGGCGCGGCGGTGTGGATGGCCGGCACAAGGCTGGTGAGGGCGACCGACGTGCTCGACATGAGGCTGGGCCTGGGCGAGGCGTTCGGGGGGCTCATCCTGCTCGCGATCGTCACCAATCTGCCGGAGATCGCGATCGTGGTCAGCGCTGCCCTGACCCATCAGTTGGGCATCGCTGTCGGGAACATCCTGGGCGGCATCGCGCTGCAGACCGTCGTGCTGGTGCTTCTGGACGCCGCGGGGCTTCCTGGCACGGTGGCCCTCAGTTACCGGGGCGCCTCGCTGCTGGTGCTGCTCGAGGCGGGGATCGTGGTGGCGGTATTGAGCGTCACGGTGATGGGCAGCCAGCTGCCAGCGAGCCTCATGCTGTGGCGGATCGACCCGGCCGCCCTGCTCATCGTCGTGGTGTGGGTAGCGGGCCTCTTCCTCGTCTACCGGGCCCGCAAAGGGCTGCCGTGGCACCAGCAGGGGCAGCCTCCTGATGGCCAGGAACGACCTCGCGGGCACTCGAAGAAGGTGCGCGCGCAGCAGGCGGCGGAGCGTGGCGTCAGCACCCGGAACGCCGCTGCCGTGTTCGTCATCGGAGCGGCGGTCACCCTGGCAGGAGGCGCGCTGCTCGAGCTCAGCGGTGACGGCATCGCCACGCAGATCCACATGAGCGGCGTCCTGTTCGGGTCTACCGTGCTGGCGGCGGCGACCTCGCTGCCCGAGATCTCGACCGGCCTCACTTCGGTTCGGATGGGCGACTACCAGCTGGCCTTCGGCGACATCTTCGGCGGCAATGCCTTCCTGCCGGTCCTGTTCCTGGTGGCGAGCCTGCTGTCGGGCGAGGCGATCGTGCCCCACGCCCAGGTGACGGATATCTATCTGACCGGGCTTGGAGCGCTTCTGAGCGTGGTGTACATGTTCGGGATCCTGTTCCGGCCCTCACGGACGATCGCCCGTGTCGGCCTCGACTCCGCGCTGGTGCTCACGTTGTACCTGCTCGGGATGGCCGGCCTGGTCGCCATCAGCGCGTCGTGACGATGTCGCTGCAGCCATAGGTGCGCCGCCGGGCGCCCGCGACGGCCGGGATGACGCTAGCGTATCGGGGTGCTTCCCCACATCGACGTTCGAGCCCTGCGTGGCTTCCGTACGGCAGCCGTCGCGCGTCTCGGTCTGGTCGGCATCCTCGCCATCGTGGGTCCCGGCCTGGTCAGCGGTTTCGCCGACAACGACGCCAGCGGCATCACGACCTATTCGCTGACCGGGGTCCACTTCGGCTACGCGCTCCTGTGGGTGATCCTGGCCAGCCAGATCGTCCTCTTCTTCACCCAGGAGGTCGGGGCGCGGCTGGGCCTGGCGACGGGGCAGGGCCTGACGGGGCTCGTACGCGACCGCTTCGGCGTGCGGTGGGCCGCCTTCGTGGCCGTGACCATGCTGGTCGCCAACTTCGGCACGACGCTCGCCGAGTACGCCGGCATCGGGGCGGCCCTGGAGCTGTTCGGCGTGCCCCTGCCGATCAGCGCGGTAGCCGCGGCCATCGTGATGGTGCTGCTCATCTCCAAGGGCAGCTTCAACAAGGTCCAGTACCTGTTCATCGCGGTGGGGGCCGTCATCTCGGCCGCGTACATCCTGTCGGCCTTCCTGGCCAAGCCGGACTGGGGCGCCGCCGCGGAGAACCTCGTCATCCCGCACCTGGCCGTGTCGCCGGCGTACTGGCTGGCGGTCGTGGGCACGGTCGGCACCACCATCACGCCGTGGGGCCAGGCGTTCATCCAGGCGTACGTCGTGGACAAGGGCCTGCGACCGGAAGACCTCCGAGGCTCCCGCCTGGATGTCGCCCTGGGTTCGGGCATCACCAACGTCGTGGCCGGCTTCATCGTGGTGGCGTGCGCCGCGGCGCTGTGGGCGACGGGACAGACGACGGTGACGGATGCCGCCGGGGTGGCGCGGGCCCTTGGTCCGCTGGCCGGACCCCAGGCGACCGCCCTGTTCGCGTTCGGCCTGCTGGCCGCCTCGCTGCTCGGCCTCGGCATCGTGCCGCTGTCAAGCGCGTATACGGTCTGCGAGGCCTTTGGCTGGGAAGCCGGCATCGAGTGGCGCTGGCGGGAAGCGCCCGCGTTCTACGGCCTGCTGGCGGTGTTCGTGGGTGGCGGCGCGCTATTCGTGCTCACGCCGGGCCTGCCGCTGCTGACCGTGATGTTCCTCGCCGCGGTCCTGAACGGGCTGCTGCTGCCGTTCATCCTGGTGTTCGTGATGCTGCTGGCCCGCGACGAAACCCTCATGGGACCCCTGCGGAGCGGGTGGAAGCTGGCCGTGCTCGGGTGGGCGCTGACGGTCGTCCTGGTCGTCATGTCACTCGTCTTCGTCGCGGCGACGGTCGGAGGCAGCTGACCTTACCGCCCGCCGCGACGCCTCCGCGGTGGCCGTTGGCCCGCCGGTGGCGTCCAGGCCGGCGCCTCGGCCCGCTCGCTCAGCTCGACCCGGTCCACCCCGATCATCGCCCGCCGCATCATGGCCGCCTTGCGGCAGGCCAGGCACATCGGCTCGCCCGGGTCCTGCCGCAGGCCGGCTGGCGCCGGGGACTGGCGGCGGCACAGGGACCACGCCCCGGCGTACGCGTGCCATGTGCGGGAGCCCGGAGGGAGTGCCCAGCCATCCATGGCGGTGAGGGTAGGCTGCCGCATGTGCCAGCTCGGGCGCGTCTCAACGATCGCCGGCGTCCAGGAGGGGCGCCTCTCCGGTTGGTCACGGTCAGTGAACGAATCCGGGTCGAGCGAGGCCCGCGAACGCTTCAGGGGTCCAATGTTCACGGTGAGTGGCGGAGAGGGGCCGCGCCGTTGGAGACCGCAAGGCGCGCATCGGGCGACGGCCGTAGACTCGGGACTTGCCCGGCGATCGCTCCTCCCCAGCCGCCATCGAGCTGCACGACGTCCATCGGTCCTTTGGCCAGGTGCACGCGGTCGATGGCATCGACCTGCACCTCAAGCTCGGCGAGATCGCCGCGTTGCTCGGCCCGAACGGTGCCGGCAAGACCACCACGCTCGACATGATCCTGGGTCTGGGGCACCCTGACGCGGGCACGGTGCAGGTGCTGGGCATGTCGCCCGCGGCAGCCGTGTCGCGCGGTCTCGTCTCCGCCGTGCTGCAGACCGGCGGCCTGCTCAAGGACCTCACGGTGCGGGAGACGCTCCGCCTGACCGCGTCGCTGTACGCCTCGTCACGGCCGGTCGACGAGGTGCTGGATCGGGCCGGCATCTCCGGTATCGCCGACCGGCTGGTGGGCAAGTGCTCTGGCGGCGAGCAGCAGCGCCTCCGCTTCGCCCTGGCCCTCCTGCCGGACCCGGCGCTGATGGCCCTCGACGAGCCGACGGCCGGGATGGACGTCGAAGGGCGTCGTGACTTCTGGTCGGCCATCCGCCGCGACGCCGAGCAGGGCCGCACCGTGCTCTTCGCCACGCATTACCTGGAGGAGGCCGACGCGTACGCGGACCGGATCATCCTGCTGCGCCAGGGCCGTGTCGTGGCCGACGGGACCGCCGCCGAGGTCCGCAACCTCGCCGCCGGACGCTCGGTCCGGGCCAACCTGCCTGGGGCCGACCAGGTCGCCCTCGCGCACCTGCCGGGGGTCCGTTCGGTCGAGATCCGTGGCGACCGGGTGCTGATCCAGACGATGGACTCCGACGCCGTGGCGCGCTATCTGCTGTCTTCCACGCCGGCTCGCGACGTGGAGATCGTGGCCCACAACCTCGAGGAGGCGTTCCTCGCTCTGACCTCCGACGAGCAGGAGCCTGCAGCGTGAAGGACGACCTTCCGGCCGTGGCCACGCTCACGGCACGCCGGGCGACGCCGCTCGGCGGGTTCAACCTGACGTTCCTCTTCATCGAGATCCGCCGCCTGCTGCGCAACCGGCGGACGGTCGTGGTGACGCTCGTCGTGCCCATCATCCTGTTCCTGCTGTTCAGCACGAACAAGCGGCTGGAGTCGGTCAGCGGGCTCGGCCTGACCGCCGCGACGACGATGATCGGGATCGCCGTCTACGGGGCGATGCTCGCGGCGACCTCGGGTGGGGCGATCGTCTCCATCGAGCGGGCCCAGGGCTGGAGCCGCCAGCTGCGGCTCACGCCGCTGCGGCCGGCCGCCTACGTCGCCATCAAGCTCGTCGTGGCGATGCTGCTGGGCCTGACATCGGTCACCGTCGTCTACCTCGTTGGCGCCATCGACGGCGTGCAGATGGCGGCCCCGGCGTGGGTGCTCACGGGCGCCCTGGCGTGGGTCGCCTCACTGGTCTTCGCGGCCTTCGGGCTCTTCATGGGCTACCTGCTGCCGTCCGAGAACGTGATGCAGGTCATCGGCCCCGTCCTGGCGGTCTTCTCACTGTTCGGCGGCCTGTTCGTGCCGGTCAGCCTGCTGCCCTCGGCGATGCAGGACATCGCCCCCTACATGCCGACCTACGGCGTCGCCTCTATCGCCCGCTTCCCCCTCGTTGGAGGCGCCTTCGATCCGACGTGGCTGCTGAGCGTCGTGGTGTGGACCGCGCTCTTCGCCGCGGCCGCCATGGTCCTCTTCCGGCGGGACACCCGGCGGACATGACCGGGTAGCCTGGGGTCGCCGTCCTGGATCAGGCGGGCAGCAGGTCCACGCGCACGAGCCCCGCACCCAGTCGGCGCTCGATGGCCGCCAGCAGCTCGCTGTCGTAGGCCACGCCCGACCGCAGCGGCATGGCCTGGCTGGCGCCTCGTGTCGACGGCAGCTCGACGACGACTGCGGTCTCACCGGGGTGCTCGCGCAGGATCAGCTTGAGCGACTCGAAGGCCGCCGCGAGCGTGTCCGGCGCACCGCTGACGAACCGCACGTGCAGGGCCTGGTCGTGGCGGGCGACCGCGGTGTTCGTCGACGTGGCGGCCGATCGGGCCACCGGTTGCCATGCCTCCGCCGGGAAGGGCGGCTCGTCCGACTCACCCAGGCCGTTGAGGCTCTCGGGCTCGGGCTGCCCGTCGCCCGGGCCCGGCGCCGCCATGGCCGGGTCCATCACCGCCACCGGCAGCGCCTCGCCTGCGCCGTTGCCCACCGCGACGGCGACCGGTCGGGCCGGCGCGCCGAGGCGCCACTCCAGCTCGCCCCGCACACCACCGTCGCGGAGCGGCGAGACCCATTGGATGCGGCGCGTGGCGGAGCCCTCCCCCATCACCGGCACCCCGTGGCTGACCGGCGGCCGCCCCGCGGCGGCATGGCCGTTGCCGTTGCCGTTCGCATCCGGCCGGCCGTGCCCCCGGCCCGCGCCGCGACCCCGCTCCCCGGCGGCCACGAGCCGCGTGAACGCCTCCGGGCCCATGGCCATCGCCTCGTCCCAGTCCCACACGGCGTCGGCCAGCAGGACGACCGACTCGCCCTTGTGGTCGACCCGGCCGGACACGAGGACGATCGCCTCGGTGCGCCAGGAGGCCGACGTCTGCTCCAGGACCTTGGGGAAGACGACCACCTCCAGGCTGCCCTGGAGGTCCTCCAGCATGGCCACGCCCATGGTCGACTTGGACTTCGTGATGACCGTGCGCATGCCGGTCACGATCCCGCCGAGCACGACACGCTGCTGGTCGAGCTCCTCGTTCAGCTCACCGCTGTAGGCGGTCACGAACCGGCCGAGCGGCTCGGCGATCTCGCCGAGCGGGTGGTCCGACAGGTACAGGCCCAGCAGCTCCTTCTCCCAGCGCAGGCGCTCGCGCAGCGGTGCCTCGCTGCGGACGGGGAGCGGCTTCTCCAGCTCGACCGAGTCGGCGGCCATGTCGAACAGCGACGTCTGGCCGGTGAGGCGGTCGCGCTGGGTGGCCTGCCCGGCGGCCAGCGCGTCGTCGAGGGCGTCCAGCAGCTGCGCCGGGTGGCCCAGCCGGTCGAGCGCGCCGACCTTGACCAGCGACTCCAGCACCCGGCGGTTCACCAGGCGAAGGTCGACGCGCGCGCAGAGGTCGGCCAGCGAGCGGAACGGCCCCTCGGACGCGCGCGCCGCGATGATCGACTCGATGGCACCCTGGCCGACGTTCTTGACCGCCTGCAGGCCGAAGCGGATGGCATCGTCCTCGACGGTGAAGTCGAGCTCGGAGCGCTCCACGTCGGGCGGCCGCACCTCGATGCCCAGCCGACGACATTCGGCGATGGCCGCGGCGACCCGCTCGGCCGTGTCGCGCACCGCGGTCAGCACGCTGGCCATGTACTCGACGGTGTAGTTGGCCTTCAGGTAGGCGGTCTGGTAGGCGATGAGGCCGTAGCACGTCGCGTGGGCCTTGTTGAAACCGTACCGCTCGAAGGGCTCGAACGCCTTGAAGACCGCGTCGATGATGGCGGGGGAGACGCCGCGCTCGGCGGCCCGCGTCACGAACCGCTCCTTCTGCGCCCGCAGGACCGACGACTTCTTCTTGCGGATGGCGTAGCCCAGCGTGTCCGCCTCGGGGCCCGTGAAGCCGCCCAGCGCGCGGGCCGCCGACATGATGTCTTCCTGGTACACGAAGATGCCGTACGTCTTCTCCAGGTACGGCTCGAGCAGCGGGTGGAGGTACGTCACCGCCTCCAGGCCGTGCTTGCGGCGGATGTAGGCAGGGATGTTGTCCATGGGCCCGGGGCGATACAGGGCCACCATGGCCGCCAGGTCCAGCACCGAGGTCGGGCGGAGGTCCTTGACGTAGCGCCGCATGCCCGGCGACTCCAGCTGGAAGACGCCGGTCGTCTCGCCCGACGCCAGCAGGTCGAACGTCCGCGTGTCATCGAGCGGGATGTGCTCCAGGTCGATCCGTTCGCCGCGCTGCTGGGCGATGAGGTCGACCGCCTGGCGGAGGATGGTCAGGTTGCTCAGGCCCAGGAAGTCGAACTTCAGGAGGCCCAATGCCTCCACGCCGTGCATCTCGATCTGGGTCATCAGCGAGTCCGAGTTGGTGGCTCGCTGGAGTGGCATAAGGTCGGTCAGCGGCTCGCGGCTGATGACCACCCCGGCGGCATGGGTGGAGGCGTTGCGGGCGACCCCCTCGACCTGCTTGGCCAGGCCGATCAGGCGGTCCACCCGGGGGTCGCGCATCCACCTGCGCCCGCAGGTCGGGCGACGTCTCCAGCGCCTCGTCGAGCTTGATGCCCAGCTGGTTGGGGACGGCCTTGGCGATGCGGTCGACTTCGCCGTAGCCGAAACCAAGGACCCGCCCCACGTCGCGGATCGCGGCCCGGGCCAGCATCGTGCCGAAGGTGATGATCTGGGCCACGTGGTCGGCGCCGTACTTGTGGGTGACGTAGGCGATGACCTCGTCGCGCCGGCTGTCCTCGAAGTCCATGTCGATGTCGGGCATCGTCACCCGGTCGGGGTTAAGGAAGCGCTCGAAGGGCAGGTCGTACTTGATCGGATCGACCGGGGTGATGCCCAGCGTGTAGGTCACGACCGACCCGGGGGCGCTGCCGCGGCAGGTCGTGGCGATGCCCTGCTCGCGAGCGAAGCGGGTGAAGTCGGCCACGATGAGGAAGTAGCCCGCGTAGCCCATCTTCAGGATGACGCCCAGCTCGTACTCCAGGCGTTCGTGGAGCTCGGGCGTGACCGTGCCGTAGCGCGCCGCCAGGCCGCGCTCGCACTCGGCACGCAGCCAGCTCTCGACGCTGTGGCCCTCGGGCACGGGGAAGTGCGGGATGCGGAGCTGCCCCAGGGGCAGCGTCACGTCGCACATCTCCGCCACCCGCCGCGTGTTGCTGACGGCCCCCGGGATGCCCTCGAAGAGCGCCCCCATCTCCGCGGCGGACTTGAGGTAGAACTCCTGGGTCTCGAAGCGCATGCGATTGGGCGTGTCGAGGTTGGAGGCCGTGCCGATACAGAGCAGCACGTCGTGCGCCTCGGCCTGCGCGCGGTGGACGTAGTGCAGGTCGTTGGTGCCCACCAGGGGTACGCCGACCTCGGGCCCCAGGCGGACGAGCTGCTCGGTCAGGCGCCGCTGCTCCGGCAGCCCGTGATCCTGGACCTCCAGGAAGAAGTTGTCTGCGCCAAGGATGTCGCGGTACTCGCCGGCCAGCTTGCGGGCCAGCTCCCAGTCATCCACCTCCAGGGCGCGCGGGATCTCGCCGTTGAGACACGCTGACAGCCCGACGAGGCCCTGCGCATGGCGGGCCAGGTACTCACGGTCGATGCGCGGCTTGTAGTAGTAGCCGTCGAGGTGCGCGTCGGTGACGATGCGGCAGAGGTTCTGGTAGCCGGTCCAGTCACGCGCCAGGAGGATGAGGTGGTAAGGCTGGGCGTCGGCCTTGCCCTCGCGGTCGGCCATCGACCGCCGCGCCACGTACGTCTCCACGCCGATGAGTGGCTTGATCTCCCGCGCCCGGCACGCCTGGTAGAAGGCGACCGCCCCGTACAGCGCGCCGTGATCGGTGATGGCCAGGCTGTCGAAACCCTGGGCGCTGGCCTGCCCGACCAGGTCGTCGATGCGCCCCAGCCCGTCGAGCAGGCTGAACTCCGTGTGGACGTGGAGGTGTGTGAAATCCAGGCCGGTGAGCGTTGTCACGGGAGGTCAATGGTAGCCGCGGCGATGAGAAGGCCGCGGCTGGTCTCGCGTAGGGCACGGCTGACCGTGCGCTCCCAGCCTTGTGTAAACGTTGGGGATCGTGTTGCGGCGGCGGCCACGAATGATCGCCCTTGTCGGGCTCGACTCAGCGGTCGTCATCTCGTCGTGCCATACGGCGCCGATCCTGGTGGCGATTATCCTGTGGTGCGTCAGCGACGCTGTGAGGGCGGCCCGTGGTGGGTGGATCGGTCGAGAACCTGACGCCGGCGAATGGACGGCCGGATTGCATCGCGTCAAACGGTCGTGTGCCGCAGCAACGCGGGCATTCGGCCGTATGAGCCCCCGGGACTGGCTCGACGCAGCCGTTCGTGCACCAGTGTCGGGCCGTTGTCCTCGGGCTTCCACGCGTTCACTCCGGTGAGCGGGCCATCCAGCTCGGCCGCGGCCCGGGCGACGTCCCCCTTCTGTTGGTGTGTACCGCAGGGCCCTCGGCGCGCGTCGTGCGCGTGGATCAGGGTCGGATGTGACCGCCTCTGCGTCCCAGCCGGCCCCGCCTCGCGGAATCCTCCGGACCCTCCTCCGGCTGCCCGTCCATGTCTATCACGTGCATCTTGGCGTCCTGTTGGGCCATCGGTTCCTGCTGCTGCGCCACACGGGCCGCAGGACCGGAGCCGCCCGGGAGACGGTCCTCGAGGTCCTGCACTATGACCCGCTCGCGCGGGAGGCGGTCGTGGCCGCGGGCTGGGGTCGCAAGACCCAGTGGCTCCACAACGTGGAGGCAGGTCTTGCGCGCGAGGTGTGGATCGGCCGGGAGCGCTACGTGCCGAGCTATCGCGTGCTCGCGCCGGACGAGGCCGAGCGCCTTTTCGCCGACTACGAACGGCGCAATCGCCTGATCGCGCCGGTCGTGCGCGCGGTCCTCAGCCGCCTCGTGGGCTGGCACTACGACGGCTCCGCCGCATCGCGCCGACGCGTCGCAGACCAGCTCCCCCTGGTGGGCTTCCGGCGGCGCGAGCCAAGCTGATGCCCACTGCGGGATCGCCTCCTCACCGATCGGCCGCACCTGACGGGCGGCCTGGGTCCCCGCCGGAGTCGACCGATGACCTCAAGACGCTATCGATGCCGGAGCTGCAGGCGAAGCTAGGATCGTCGCCCGACGGCCTCAGCCAGACCGAAGCCGCCAAGCGTCTGGTGCGATACGGCCCCAACGAGATCGAGGAAAAGAGGGACAACCCGTTCCTGAAGTTCCTCACCTACTTCTGGGGTCCGATCCCGTGGATGATCGAGGCGGCCGTCGTCCTCTCGGCCCTGGTCCAGCACTGGCCGGACTTCGCGCATCATCCTCGTCCTGCTCCTGGCCAACGCCGTCGTCGGGTTCTGGGAGGAGCACCAGGCAGGCAACGCCATCGCCGCCCTGAAGGCCAAGCTCGCGATCGAGGCGCGGGTGAAGCGGGACGGCGACGTGGACGACCGCCCAGGCGCGCGAGCTGGTGCCCGGGCGACGTCATCCGGGTGCGACTTGGGCAGCATCGTGCCCGCCGACGCCCGCCTGCTGGATGGCGACCCGATCGAGGTGGATCAGTCCGCCCTGACGGGCGAGTCGTTGCCCGCGACGCGCAAGCCCGGCGAGGCCGTCTTCTCGGGCTCGATCGTGCGCCAGGGCGAGATCGACGCGATGGTGTACGCGACCGGTGCGAGAACCTACTTCGGCAAGACCGCGCAACTGGTGCAGGCAGGCGCAGACCGTCAGCCACTTCCAGCGGGCGGTGCTCAAGATCGGCGACTACCTGATCATCCTCGCGGTCGCGCTCGTCGCCCTGATCATCATCGTCGCGCTGTTCCGCGGCGACCCGATCCTCACCACGCTGCAGTTCGCCCTCGTCCTGACCGTGGCCGCCATCCCCGTGGCCATGCCGACCGTGCTGTCGGTGACGATGGCGGTGGGCGCGCGCCTGCTGGCCCAGCGAGAGGCGATCGTGACCCGCCTGGCGGCGATCGAGGAGCTCGCCGGCGTGGACGTGCTGTGCGCGGACAAGACCGGCACGCTGACCCAGAACAAGCTGACGCTCGGTGACCCGTTCAACGTCAAGGGGATCGCCGCCGACGAGGTCATCCGCTGTGCCGCGCTCGCCTCGCGCGCGGAGGACAAGGACCCCATCGACCTCGCCGTCCTCGGAGCTCTGGACGATGATCAGGCACTGAAGGGCTACCAGGTGGTCCATTTCCAGCCGTTCGACCCGGTCCACAAGCGCACCGAGGCCACGGTGAAGGGCTCCGATGGAAAGTCGTTCCAGGTGGCCAAGGGTGCCCCGCAGGTGATCCTGGAGATGTCAGCGAATGCGGGCTGGGTGAAGGCCGCCGTCGACAAGGGCGTGAACGAGTTTGCGGCGCGCGGTTTTCGTTCCCTGGGCGTCGCCCGGGCCGACGGGAAGGGCAAGTGGCAGTTCCTGGGCGTGCTGCCGTTGTTCGACCCGCCGCGTGACGATGCCAAGGCGACCATCGCCACCGCGGGCCAGATGGGCGTGACGGTCAAGATGGTGACGGGCGATGCCCTCGCCATCGCCCAGGAGACGGCCAAGAAGCTCGGGATGGGCACGCACATCCTCGATGCCAGCGGCTTCGGGGACACGAAGCATCATGAGACGGCCCGGTTGGCGGCATCCATCGAGCACGCGGATGGCTTCGCCCAGGTGTTCCCCGAGCACAAGTTCCACATCGTTGACGTCCTGCAGCAGCGCGGCCACATCGTGGGCATGACGGGCGACGGGGTGAACGATGCCCCGGCGCTCAAGAAGGCCGATTGCGGCATCGCCGTGGCGGACGCAACGGACGCGGCCCGGGCAGCGGCGTCGATCGTGCTGCTGACGCCCGGCCTGTCGGTGATCATCGACGCGATCAAGGAGAGCCGGCGCATCTTCCAGCGCATGAACAGCTACGCCATGTACCGCATCGCCGAGACGATCCGCGTGCTCCTGTTCATGACCCTCGCGATCCTGGTCTTCGACTTCTATCCCGTGACCGCCGTGATGATCGTGATGCTCGCGTTGCTCAACGACGGCGCGATCCTGTCCATCGCGTATGACAACGTCCACTACAAGGACCGCCCCGAGGCGTGGAACATGCGCCTCGTGTTGGGGATCGCGACGGTGCTCGGCGTGACCGGCGTCGTTGCTGCCTTCGGCCTGTTCTATCTCGGCGAGCGCGTCTTCCAGCTCGACCGTGACCACATCCAGACCCTGATGTACCTCAAGCTGTCGGTGGCGGGTCACCTGACGATCTTCCTGACCCGCACGCGCGGTCCGTTCTGGTCGATCCGCCCCGCGAGGGTGCTGCTGCTGGCGGTGTTCGGCACTCAGGCAGTCGCGACATTGATCGCGGTCTACGGGGTCTTCATGACGCCGCTCGGCTGGGGCTGGGCGCTGTTCGTGTGGGGTTACGCGCTGGCTTGGTTCCTGGTGAACGACCGCGTGAAGCTGCTGGCCTACCGGATCTTCGATCCCACGGCCATGCCGCTGCTCGCCAGGAGCCCGTCGCCGTGATGGCCACCCCCGATCGATCGAGCGTTCGTTCCCCTAGTCCCGGCTCGGACTTCAACAACGCCGCCTACGAGTGGCGTCGCCTGCTCGCGGAGGCGCTGGGGACGTTCTTCCTCGTCCTGGTGGCAGCGGCCGGCCCCATGGTCGACGCACGATTCGGGGGCCACGTCATCTCCCTGTCTGCCCAGGTCGCTGCGCCCGGCCTGATGGTCGCCGCGGTCATCCTGGCGATGGGCGCGGTCTCGGGGGCGCACCTCAACCCGGGCGTCAGCGTCGCGTTCGCCCTCCGTGGCGACTTCCCCTGGCGTCGTGTGCCCGCCTACGTGGCGGCACAGTTCGTTGGGGCCATCCTGGCGACACTGCTCCTCGTGGCTCTTCTCGGCCGGCAGGGCACGGCCGGTCTGACCCTTCCGGGGCCGGGCATCGGCGAGGGAACGGCGATGGTCTGGGAGCTCGTGCTCAGCGTCGGCCTGGTCACGGTGATCCTCGGCACGGCGTCGGGGGCGCAGAACGTCGGGCCGCTCAACGCCCTCGGCGTGGGCGGCTACATCGTGCTGGCCGGCCTCATCGGCGCGCCCGTGAGCGGGGCCTCGATGAACGTCGCGCGCTCGCTGGGCCCCGCCCTCGTCCTCGGTGATGTGAGCGCCTGGTGGGTCTACCTCGTCGGGCCGCTCGGCGGTGCGATGCTCGCGGCGGCTATCGGGTACTTGCTGCGTGGCCCGGGCGGTGGCTACACGGGGACGAAGGCGGCCCAGGGGACGCTCGGCTGGCTCTGGCGGCCTGGGCCCGTCGAACGACCCGACCCTGAAGCCGATGCGGCGATCGATGGGTCGACCGTCATACCCGCAGAAGGTCGTGTCCACTGACTCCTGCGCCCAGTCCAACCCACACCCGGAGACCCTGGACGCCGGGAACAGCGCGACGGTATCGACGCGCAGCGCGTTAGCGTCAGCGGCCTGCGGTCTCGGCGTGACGGCCCGGTACAATCGAGGAACGCGTCCCGCGGACTAAGAGACTGAGGCGCATCACGATCCCGAAGGTTCGCATCGAGCTGGAGATCTCCCCGTGGACCGATCGTGCGTTCGTGGGCGCCGTCGAACAGGTGGCCAGGCGGGTGCAGCGTACGAAGGGCGTCGACCCAGCCGCGTTTGTGGGTGCCGAGCTCGCCCAAACGCTCCTCCGCGCGGCCGGCTATCTTCAGGTGCGCGTCATCGATCGGCGCACCGTCGACGAGGCGATGGAGCGCATCGTCCACTGGACCGTTCTCCGCGACGGCGAGCCATCGTGACCGCCGGACACGCCGCGCGCCGGCGGCCCGCGGAGCCGCGTCCGGAGGGATGACGAGCGGAGGATCCGGCAAGATGAGCGCGTGGCCCTTCCGCGGCCCGCCTCGCCTGTGGGCGACCCGCTGGCTCATCAGCATCCGCCATCGAGTTCGATCCGCCTCGTACCTACGCAAGTGGGTCATCCTCGGCGCGCTGATCGGCATCGTGGCGGGCGTCGGCGCGATCATCTTCTTCACCGGCCTCGAGCTCAGCACCCGGTTCTTCCTAGGTCTCCTGGTGGGTTATGACCCACCGACCCCCGCCGGTGAAGGCGCGGCGCCGATCACGGCCATCGCTCGTCCGTGGCTGCTGCCCGCGGTGACGGGACTGGGTGGGCTGATCGCCGGCTTCATCGTCTTCCGGTGGGCGCCCGAGGCCGAAGGGCACGGCACCGATGCTGCGATCGCGGCGTACCACCACGGGCCCCGAGGCATCCGCGCCAGGGTGCCGCTCATCAAGATCGTCGCCTCGGCAATCACCATCGGTTCGGGCGGCTCCGGCGGCCGCGAGGGCCCGACCGCCCAGATCAGCGCCGGCTTCGGCTCGTTCCTGGCGCGCCTCCTCGACCTCGATGCCCGCGATGCCCGCATCGCCGTGGCCGTGGGCATCGGCTCGGGCATCGGTGCCATCTTCCGGGCTCCGCTCGGTGGCGCGGTGCTCGGCGCCGAGATCATGTACCGCGACGATGTCGAGGCCGAGGCGCTGGTGCCCTCGTTCATCGCCTCGATCGTGGGTTACTCGATCTTCAGCAGTGTCGTCGGCTTCAGCCCCATCTTCGGCGAGCAGGCCCGGGCGACCTTCGATCAGCCGGCCCAACTCGGGTACTACGCGCTCATCGGTGTCGCTGCCGGACTCGTCGGGCTGCTGTACGTCGAAACGTTCTATGGCCTGACCCGCTGGTTCCGCGGCCTCCGCATCCCGCGGATGCTGCGACCGGCCATCGGCGGGGTCGCGGTCGGGCTGATGGGCATGGCCTTGCCTGGCGCGCTGGGTACGGGCTACGGCTGGCTGCAGGCCGGCTTCGACCGCTCCTCGCTGCTCGACCTGTCCCTCGTGGTCGTACTCCTCTTGCCCTTCGCCAAGATCGTGGCCACGTCATTGTCGATCGGCTCGGGCGGCTCGGGCGGCATCTTCGGACCCGGCATGGTCATCGGTGGGCTGCTTGGGGCCGGCATCTGGCGGCTCCTGCTGCCGATCGCCCCCGGTCTGCCGGCTGACCCGGCGCCGTTCGTCATCGTGGCCATGATGGCGCTCTTTGGCAGCATCGCCCATGCGCCGCTCGCGGTGATGCTGATGGTCGCCGAGATGACCGGCAACCTGGGCATGCTGGCGCCGGCGATGATCGCGATCGGCCTCGCCTCGTTCGTCGTGGGCGATCGCTCGATCTACGAGAACCAGTTCCCGACCCGCACCGAGTCGCCGGCCCATCGCTTCCGCTCGGCGATGCCACTGATGGCCTCGATCTCCGCCGGCGCGGCATCCCGCGTGCCGCGCTGTGTCGCCGACACCACCGAGCCGGCTGGGAGGGTCCTCGAGCGCGCCGCCGCCGCCGGCGTGCCCGGGGTCCCGATCATCGGTCGCGACGGGACCCTGGCGGGGATCGTGACCCGCGCCGCCCTGGAGGCGGCGCACCCGGTAGCCCCGTGGGGACGTTGATCGATGCCCACTATCCGGCGATCGGGAGCCAGGCTGGGCTTGATGAGGTGCTGGGGCTGCTGAGCGATCGCGCGGTGAGCTGGTTGCCGGTCACCGCCGACGGACACGTGGTGGGCGTGCTCAGCGCCCGCGATGTCATGGCGACCTATCGCAGGGGCCTGAAGGACAACGTGGCGCGCCTGCAGGACCTGAGTGGCGACGGCACCGTGGTCGAGATGACCGTCGGGCTGGGCTCAACGCTGAACGGCCGCTCTCTTGCTGCCACCCCGTGGCCGCGGGGGGTCGTCGTGGTCCTCATCCAGCGCGGCGACCGCATGATCGTCCCACATGGATCCGACACGATGACCGTCGGCGACCGCGTGACGTTCTTCGCCGCACCCGAGGCGGGCGAAGCTCTCCGGGTGCTGCTGGCGGAGAGCCAGCTCCCTGCGGACGAGGGTCGCGAGAGCACCGTCGAAATGCCGTGACAGGGACGGCTCCGGCCTCCGTCACGTGTCCGTCGGAGGCATGGAGGGGCTCGGCAACGGGGGACCAATTCGGCGCCTAGACCAGCGCCCAGCCCGGGGCGTCCGACCTCAAGCGGTCCGCTGGTGGGGCTTCAACAGACGTCCACCCGTGGCGTAGACAAGCGCGTGGTAGACAATCGAGAGCGCGACCATCAGCAGCCCCAGAATGGGCTGCCCGACATTCCAAAGCGCGACGGCAACGAGCCCTGACACGACAAGTTCCTCGAGCAACCGGAGACGCTCCGCGGCTCGCCCGGCCTTATGGAGGTCCACGGCGCCGATCTCGCCGGCCACGATGAGCCAGTAGCTGCCGGTGAAGGGCGCGCCGGGGGTCGGGCCGGTCGCGCCGTGGCGTCCCGACGAATAGGGCGATCGCCACGAGGATGGCAGTGCTCCGCACTGCGAGTGCCGCCGTGGGGGGCAGGTAGGCGGCGTTCGCCATCACCTAGATGAACGCGAAGACGGTGGTGACGTAGAGCGAGATGCGCTTATGTCGGGTCATCTCAGTCCTCACCGGCAGACCTGTGTCGGATCTGACGGACCGCCTCGGCCATACCGTTTGTCCAGGGCTGCCCATGGCCTGGCAGGACGACGCCAGCATCGCTGTCGGCAATGCGCGACAACGATTCGAGCGCCTGCACGCGATCGGCGGTGAAGGGCGCGAGTCGGGGCCCGCGCCCCCCGTCGGTCACGGAATAGGTCGCCAAGGCGTCGCCCACGAAGATCGCGTCGAGGCCGGCGAACTCGAGGGCGGCGCTGCCCGGCGTGTGGCCTGGGACGAGGGTGACGCGCGGGCCCCCGGGCACATCGAGCGTCGCCCCGTCACCGTAGGTGGCAACCTGATGAACGAAGGGCCGTTTGAGGCCGCCGTTCCGCAACGCGAGCCACAGGAAACCAAGGAACGGGGCGACGCGGATCTTGCCCGTCGGGTTGTGCGGATTCGCCTCGCCGCGGGCGAGAGCGGCATCTGCCTCCTCGATCCAGACCGGGACCTTGCGTTCGGTCCGGAGGCGTTCGGCAAAGCCGAGATGGTCGGAGTGCCCGTGCGTCAGGACGAGAGCGCGAACGTCGCCGAGGGTGCGGCCCATGGCGGCGAGCTCGTTGGGGATAGCGCCATAGAACCCGGGCATGGCGGCGTCGACGACGGTCACCTCACCGCCATCCTCGACGAGGTAGGCGTTGACCGTGCCGTCGTCGCCGAGGCGGTGGATGTGGTCCGAGATCTTCATCGACGGGCCTCCTCGCCGGCGTGCGGCCAGATGGCCCAGCCGAGAACCACGGCCGCGAACAGGATCAGGACCCCGTGAGCCACCCGGATCGGCTGGCTGGCGACGAACTGGGGGATGTAGAGGGCGAACGCCAAGGCCAGCAGGACGCCGCTCCACCGCACCAGCCGACCCGACCGCCAGATGGCGAGCGCCATCAGGATGATGCCGACGCCAAGCAGCGCGAGCCCGCCGAGGATCCAGAAGATGCCCACCTCCCAGCGGATGTCGTCGACGATCGACATGAGGGCCGGATCGTTCTGGTTGACGACGGCCTGACCCACCGCGTGGAGGCCGAAGACCTCCGCCCCGTAGTACGGGAGGGTGAGACCGATCCCGATCCAGCTGAGGACGAGCCCCCAGCTCGACAGCCGGGCCACCCGCGCCCCTCGCAGCACCTCGTAGAGCCCGAGCAGGGCGAGACCGAGGAGGATGAAGCCCGCCATGGCCAGCGAATGGGCCACGATCCAGGCCGGCGAGGCAAAGGCCTGGGCACCCTCAAGGCCGGTTTCCGCGGAGAAGGGGCGGATGGCCGGATAGGCGATGAAAAGGACGCCCGCGCCCAGCGCGGCGAGCGTGGTGAGCATCCGTCCGGTGACGCCGAGCGCGCTGAGCGACCGTGTGCGCGCGGCCGTTTCGGGGTAAGTGACAGCCATGATCATCTCTCCAGTCGAACCTGGGCCGGGACGGGCCCGGAGATGTGCCACGCGGTCGCGCACTCGGCGCGTCGCGGGCGCGGCGAGTCCTCGATTTGGGGGCGGCCCGCCTACCTCTATAGTAACCTATAGGTATCTAATGTGCAAGGAGGACCGATGGGACTCATCGACGCCCTTGAGGCGATCGCGGTGGGAAGCGTCGCCATCACGAACGCGGCCCTCGAAGAGGTCGGTGGCCAAGTGCTCTCATTCGAGCAGTGGCGGACGGTGCTCCTGCTCAGCGAGGCCGATGGAAGCCTGCGCATCAGCGCGCTCGCGCACCGCTCTGGCATCAAGAGCCCGGCAGCTGCCCGTCTGCTCGGGCGGCTGGCCCGTCGAGACCTCGTGCACCTCGAGCCGGACCCAGACGATGGGCGGGCCACCCTCTGTTGTCTGACCGACGCAGGGCGGGCGCTACGGCTGGCCGTCTTCGACGCACGTCGAACACGGCTTGCGCGGGTCCTCGCCTCAGCGGGCCTCACAGGCGACGCGGGACCGATCTTGGACGCCCTCGCGGCGGCGTTCCATACAGCTTACTGAGGTTCGCCCACGCGAGATCGTCATCGTCCGGCAACGGGCGGGTGCTTGAGCCCCCTTGGAAGCACTCCCGCCATCGTCCCGGCCGAGATCTTTCCGACGGGGGTGGAGTGGCCGGTTCCGAGCGACTGCTGCCGCCCCTAATGTGCCGGGTCGGACACGGTGCGCGGGATGACGGCGAAGCGGCCGGGGCTCAGCTTCTCGAAGAGGGCTCGATTGCGCTTCAGGGTCGCGAACACCGTCGCGTAGTCGGCATGCGTACCGGTCATCCGGCCGATCGCCACCAATTCGACCAAGAGGTCGCGAACCCGCATGTCGCCACCGTGCTCGCGGATGATCTGGTACGACAGCTGCGCGAGGTGTCCTCGCTTGCGACTGCCCGGTGACCGGGCACGGACAGGCGTCGCAGTCCCGGCACGGGTCAATCGTGCCGCTTGATCGGTCATGTCGCCGATTTAGACGCTTCGGCGGCCGTGGCGGTTGAGGCTTGGTCGTTCACGTGTCCGTCGGAGGCATCGAGGCGCTCGGCAACGGGCTGGGTGACGGAGCTGGGGGCTCGGTCGGGCTTGGGGTCGGCGTGGCGGTCGCCGTGGCAGCCGGGCTCACTGTGGGGCTTGGCGGGCTGGACGCGTTCGGGTCTACGATCACCATCGGCAGGCTGATGAGCACGAGCTGGACGGGCCGCTTGAGGCGCGAGGTCACGTCGGCCTGGAGCGAGCGGACCTGGGCGAGTGAGGGGACCTGCGAGACCTGGGCCGTGACCTGCAGCATGAGCGTGCTGCCCTGCTGGTGACGCGCGACATCCACCAGGATCGACCCGGGCAGGTCCTCCGCGAGGGCGTCAGCCACCGTTGAGCTGACCGTGTCGGCGAACTGCACGCTGCGGGTCGTCGCCTGCCTCTGCTGGGCGACCTCGACCGCGGCCGGCACGAGCGCCGCCGCCAGGGCGACAGCGCTGGCGATGCCGAGGACGACGCCGTAGGGGGCGGAGCGCGAGCGGCGGGGCCGCAGGCGGAGGGCGGCGAAGACGACTGACGCCGCTACGCCGATGGCCACGAGGTTCGTGGCGAACAGGACACCCGCGCCGCCCCACACCCCCTGGTCGTCCAGGGCCAGGCCGATCCCGACGACGCACAAGGGCGGCATCAACGCCGTGGCGATGGCCACCCCGAAGAGGGCCGCTGCGCCTTCAAGGCGGACCAGCGCATACGCCGCCGCCGCGCCCCCGGCGAGCGCGATGGCGAGGTCGAACGGACCTGGGTGGGTTCGGGATGCGACCTCGGCCGGGATCGTCGCGAGGGCTCCGAAGGGCAGCTGGATGGCCAGCCAGGCCAGACTGAAGGACAGGATCAGGGCCACGACGATGCCGATTGCCAGCGTCCGGGCAGCTCGTGCGAGCAGCGCGCGCCGCCCGCCGAGCGCCGCCAGCGCGATGGCCATGATCGGTGAGAGCAGCGGTGCGATCAGCATCGCCCCGATGATCACGGCGGCCGAGTCGCCGATGAGGCCGAACGTCGCGATGGCACTGGACAGCACCGTCAGGAGCAGGTAGCCGCCGGTTAGCTTCGAGGTGCGGCGCAGGTCCGCGACGGAGCGCAGCCGCCACCAGGGCAAACGCACGCGGTCCGCGAGGTCCTCGGTGTGGGGCCTGGCCGGCCGATCGCGGGGTGTGGCGTTGGTACCCTGAAGGTCCACCGAAGCAGGCTCCACCATCGAATCGTAACTGTCTCGGATCCTGATGGATGCGCGTAATCCACGGGCCCTGGCGCGAGTTCGTGGGCCGGTGCCCTCCGGCGCCTCGTACCGCTAGTCTTGGATGATGGGTCCTGGCCGCCGCGCGCTACCGGGCCGCCGAGCAGCGGGCCGTGCACGCATGAAGTGATCCCCCAAGCGATCATCACCAACGACGCCGCGGCGACGGGCAGGCCACCGTCGAAGCCGTTCGCGTGTTCGTCGTCCTGCTCGGCGTGGCCGCCATCGTGGCGCTGGCAGCGCGGCGGTATGGGTTGCCCTACACCGTCGCCCTGGTCGTACTGGGCGCCGCGGTATCGGCGGCGGGCTTGGCCGTGCACGTCGAGATCACGCCCGAACTCGTCCTGCTCGTGCTCGTGCCGGGCCTTGTATTCGAGGCGGCGTACCACCTCGACATCGTCGAACTCCGACGCGTGTTCCTCACCGCGGTCGTGATGGCGGTCCCCGGTGTATTGATGTCCGCGGCGGCTGTGGCGGTGGTGCTGTCACTCATCGGCCTGCCGTTGCGCGAAGCGATCCTCATCGGCACGATCGTCTCGGCCACGGACCCGGTTGCGGTCATCGCCACGTTCAAGAGCCTGCGCGCCCCTCCGCGACTCGCCACCCTCGTCGAGGCCGAAAGCCTGTTCAACGACGGGACGGCCGTCGTGTTGTTCGGCATCGCCCTGCAGGCCATGGACCACCAGGTGAGCCTGGTTGGCGGCGCCACCACATTCGTGGCCACGCTTGCGGTCAGTTGCGTCGTCGGATGGGTCGTCGGGCTTGCCGGAACGAAGCTGATGGCCGTCGGTCACGACCAACTCGTCGCCCTCGCCGCATCCGTGGTCGTCGCCTACGGCGCCTACCTCGTGGCCGATGCGTTGGGGCAGTCGGGATCATCGCCACGGTCGTGGCGGGCGTGACCGTGGCGTGGTATGGGCGACGGCTCGGGCTCCCTACGACGACGGTCGACGCGCTCGATCTGACCTGGGAATTCGTGGCCTTCGTCCTTACCGCCCTCGTCTTCCTGCTCATCGGATTGGTCATCACCATCGGGGACCTCGCGCAGTCGGCAGAGGCGATCAGTGTGGGGGTGATCGGGGTCTTCGTCGGACGGGCCGTGACGGTCTACGCGCTGGTCGGCGGTGGATCGCGGCTGCTGCCGCGCCGGGGCGACCAGGTTGGCGTGCCGGTCGCCTGGCTCCACATCCTGTTCTGGTCCGGTCTTCGCGGCGCGATCGCCGTCGGGTTAGCCCTCTCGCTGCCGGACTCGACCGCAGACCGGGAGCAGATCCAGGCCATCGTCTTCGGTATCACCCTGTTCACCCTGCTGGTCCAGGGTGGCACGACCGACCTACTACTCCGCCGCCTTGGGGTCCAGACCGCGGCGGCAATTTGACTGTTGGGGCCGGGCCTCGTGCCCACGATCTAGAGCCCCTCTTACGGCGCGCGCGCCGCAGGCACGGCCCGGTCGACGCCCCGCACAGGCCGGCGTCGTCGACCCCAACCGCTCCGGCGACGGCGACCACTCTGTGGAAGCGCGACGTCACGATCCCGTCAATTCCTGGGTGAACTCCCACCTATTGACCGGTGGAGCTGTGTGAAGTCTGAGGCAGATAGGTGGAGTTGGGGCACGTGGGACCTGGTGACTACCGTTTCGCCTGGAGTCGGCGAGGACTCGAAGCGTAGCCCAAACCGGAGGGGACTCCACGGGCACCACGCGGAGGGGCCCGGTCACCGGTAGGCTCTCGCGATGCACCTGCGCCCAACCTGGCTGACCCCCGGTGTCCGTGGGATCGGCCTCGCCAGCTTCCTCTCCGACCTCGGGCACGAGGTGCCGACGGCGCTGCTGCCATCGTTCCTCACGTCGTGCTCGGCGCCCCGGCCGCCGCGCTCGGGTTGATCGAGGGCATCGCCGACGGGCTGAGCGGCCTCGCGAAGCTCGCTGGGGGTGCGCTCGCTGATGACCCAGGCCGCCGCCGCACCGTAGCGCTCGGCGGCTACACCGCGACGGCCATCCTCTCGGCCGGGATCGGCCTCGCCACCTCGGTCTGGCAGGTCGGGCTCCTGCGGGCCGGAGCATGGACGGCGAGGGGACTCCGCGGGCCTGCCCGGAACGCGCTCCTCGCCGACGCGGTGGACCCCTCCGCCTTCGGCCGGGCATACGGCTTCGAGCGGGCCATGGACAATGCCGGCGCGGTGTTCGGACCGCTCCTCGCGCTCGCCCTCGTCGCGACCATCGGGACCCGCAGGCCATTCTCGTGTCGGTGCTGCCAGGACTCCTGGCAGGCGCGGCGATCGTGTACGCCGTCCGCCACCTCGCCCGACCTCAACAGCGCAAGACGGCCCCACTCCGGATCGTCGTCCGGCCACTGCTCCACGGACCGCTCGGTGCATTGCTCGTTGCCGTCCCCTGTTCGAGGCCGGCAACGTCGCCGCAACGCTCCTCATCCTGCGGACCACCGAGATCCTCAGCCCCACCGCCGGGCAGGGGGCAACGACCATCGCGATCGCCCTCTACACGGGCTACAACGGCGGCCACGTTGGCGTCCGTTCCGGCCGGGCGCCTCATTGACGCGCGGGGCGCGCGAGTCGTGTTCGGGGCGGGCGTAGCCCTGTTCGGCCTCGCCTACGTCGTTTTTGCCGCCGCACCCGGCGTCGTGCTCCTGGCGCTCGCCTTCATCGCCGCCGGCATCGGCATCGGGGCAGTCGAAACCGCCGAACACGCGGCCGTTGCCTCCCTTGCGCCCGTCGAACTGCGGGGCTCGGCGTTCGGCCTGCTGGCCGCAATCCAGTCGGTCGGGGACTTCCTGGCATCGGCCGTGGTCGGACTCCTGTGGACGTTCTTGTGAGTCCTGCTGTCGGGTTCGCCGTGGCGGCGAGCGCGATGGTCGCGGCCTTGCTGGTGCTTGCCGCCAATCGCGCCCGAGGCGGAGCGTGACAGACCGCCGGGCCACTTAGTCCAGTACCTCTACGACGTGAAGGCGGCGGGACGAAGGGCAATCTGATCCAGAAGTCCGCCCCGCTCGACAACGCGACTGGTAGTCTCCCTGGGCGAGCCGCCTGACGCGATGGTGGGGGTGTTGCGAACCGAGCCAGTTACGTCTCGCTCTTGCCCACGGTGTAGTCGAGGCAGGCCGCGATCTCGGCCGCGTCGAGGCTCGTGCCCGGCTTGGCCTGCAGCCTGATGGCGATCGTGTCCTCGGCGGGCTCAACCTCCATTGCCGCGACCTTTTCATACTCGTTGGTCGGGCACGAGCATCGGCCTTCCTGGCACTCGCCGAAGGCTGCGAGGAGCTCTGCCTGGCGGCCGGCGACCCCGGTGATCTCGATGGCGACCGAGGCGTCATCCGTGTTGATTGTGTAGTTCGTCATCTCGCACTCCTGGTGGTGTTGGCGTTGTTATCATTGCCCCGCCAGGCTTCGAGCGCCTCGCGCCCCCATCAAGACCGTCATGCCGAGATCGGCAGCGGTCCGCACACCACGGGCCGATCAAGGGCGATCGCGCCGATCCCGAGGCGATCGCGAGCAGGATGCCGACGCCATTAGTTATTTGTGTGCAAACTCCCACCTATTGACAGGTGGAGCTGGGTGAAATCCCGGCCGGTCAGCATTGTCACGTAACGTCAATGGTAGCCGGGGACCCCTCCCCGGCGGAGCAGTGGCTCCAACGGCCGGCGGTGCTCCAGCTCATGTTTGGCGTCGCGGTTCGGCCGAGGCTCGGACATGGCGCGTGAGGTGCGGCACCCATGGAACTCGACGAGCACCGTCTCAGAGGAGCACAACCTAGCCGCCCGAGCGTGGGCGCTTGTCCCGGTAGAGGGACGCGTCGGCGAGCCGCATGGCGTCCGCTGCGGCGGGCATTTCGCGCGAAATGATCGCCGTGCCCACTGACGCGCCGATCGACAACTCGGTTGGTCCAGTCGAGATGGTTTGGGCGAGCTCCAGCCGCAGCCGGGTGGCTGTCCGCGCGGCAAGCTGAGGATCAGCCACGTCCCACATGAGCACCGCGAACTCGTCGTCGCCGAGGCGGGCGACGACGTCGGCATGCCGGATGGCACCCTCGAGGCGCCGGGCGACTGCCCGCGTCTCTGGCGGCAGTTCTCTCCTTCGTGAGCAAATGCTCGCGTGCCCTACATCCAGGTCGGCGAAGCCCGGACATACCTTCAGTGCGCAAGGGCCTCGGCACACGACCCGGCCACGTCCTCGGGCAGGAGCGCCCTAGCCCGAAGCGTCAGCTCGAAGTCATCCCACCGTTGCACGGTGGCGCTGGTCCACGCTCCACCGGTGGCCATGTCACCGGGGGCGAAGGTCCGCCCTTCGTCATCGAGGCTGGCGAATGCCGTGATGGCGTCCGCATAGGGCAGGAAGCCGCACCGGTACGTCATACCGTAGCGACTGCCGGCGGCGACCCAAACGTCCTGCGCCGGATACGGACTGAAGGACGACCCATAGGTGTCGGGCGCTTCACCGAAGCGCCAGCCCGTCTTGCGGAGGTCGCCGATGTAGGGGCCGCCGAAGACTGAGGTCGGGTCGGGCCCGCGCGCGACGGCGGACAGCCGCACAAAGAGAGCCGCCATCGTGGGCTCGTACGTCACCCACGCCGGATGGGCCAAACCGCCGCGCCCCGACCAGGGTCACCGGGTCGAGCAGCGCCGCGGCTAAGGCATTCAACCTCGTGATCGATGGGTCCGGGACCCAGGTGGGGGCATCGCCGGAGGTGGTGCTTGGCACTGTGACGGTGTAGCGGGTCCCGTCGGCTCGTTCCAAGACGAAGAGGTCAGTTATGTCGCCAAGGAGGCTCGGATGCGTCCCGGGGGCGACCTGCGGAGTGACGACGAGCGGCGCTGCCAAGAGGTCGGCATCCTTGGCCAGGAGAGCGCGGACAGCGGCCAGGCCCGATGGCGTCAGGGTGTCGCGCAGCAGGGACCCATTGCTCGCCCGTCGGATGACCGTGCCGTCAGTGAGGTAGTCGGCGCTGTGGCCGAGGCCGAAGTATTCCTCGCCCATGTCGAGGCGGATCAGGAGTCCGGTAGGGCCGGTATTCGACGCCACCGGAGCCACCACGGCGACCGCACTGGGTGTCGGCGTGGTCACACTGGATGTCTGTGTGGTCGCGCAGGCGGAAAGCGTGAGCATGACGAGGGAAAGGACGGCTCCGCGAAGTTTCATCGGGGTGCCCACGGACCCCGTCGCCGCCGGTCAAGCCAACTCGAACCGGGACGCAGTCGTTCGTAGGACGAGCGCATGCACCAAGCATTGGTCGCGATCTCTGCGCCGTCTATCGGGCGATAGTCCCGGGCGGCACCTCAGTCAGACGGACACCAGCGGCCTTCGGCTCGATGTCGACGGTGCCGTCAGCCTGAAACTCCACCTATTCACGGGCGGAGCTGGGTGAAATCATTCGGAGCGAGGGTCGTCACGGGTTCGAACCCTACCCGCCCGGCGACTCCCGGCGACCCCCGGAGCCGCCGCCGGGCCGCTCGGACGACGAGGAATGCCGGCGTGCCAGCCTTCGGAGGGCCGACCAGCGGGTCAGCCCGAAGCTCCGCTGCCCATCATCTGATCGAACTGGACCTGGATCTGGAAGTGCGCGTCGTTGCACGAAGTGGCCTCGTCCTCCGGCATGAGCGGTACCGCAGACAGTCCGATGGTCATCTGCGGGCGCGTCGTATCCCAGAACATTCCCATGCTACCCAACACGGTTCCAGCGTCCAACATGGCCTTCGCGAGGCTCGCCCCCGGCGTCCGAAGCCCGGCGATACCTGACCTGACCCGGTCGCTCGGCAGAAAGGCGCAGCGCCATGTGGTCCCTGGATCGCCCGGGTCCCGGAACTCCGTCCCGATAGTTCCGGGCGAGTCCCCGAACGGCCAGCCGGTCATGCTGATGGCGGGCATCATCCCGGCAGCGCACAACGGCCCGTCGAGGCTCGACCTCGGGTCGCAGGGAGGCAAGCGGGAGAGGCTGATGAAGACCCCGGTCAGGGCGGCCTGGTAGGGAGCCCACCTCGGCTGTGCCAGGCCGGCCTCGCCGACCAGAGCGACGGGATCGGCAAGGTCGTCGGACAGGGCCGTGAGCCGGTCGGTGGTCGCGTCGTGCAGCCACGTGGCCGGCGTCGGCAACCGCGAGTTGACGGCGCTTACGGCGTAGCGGCTCCCGTCGGGCCGCTCCATGAAGAACGGCGCGGACCAAGGACCGCTACGTCGAAATGCTCGAACCATTCCTGGCAACGGGCAAGCCGGTGATCGTCACCGAGTTCGGGATGCGCACCTTCCGTGGAGCCGAGAAGCTGGGTGCCCTGGGGTTCGGCGTCACCGACACCACCCGGCTTTGGCTCCATACCCGACCGCTGATCGGGCGTTTCTTCCGGCCCCGCCTGAGGGGGACGTTCCAACGCGACGAGGCCATGCAGGCCCGCGAGCTCGCCGCGACGCTCGATGAGCTCGACCGGGCAGGCGTGTCCGGAGCCCTCCTGTTCCTGAGACCTTCGCGACACCGGAAGCCCCCACCGACGACGATCCCCGCTACGACCTCGACATGGAATCCATGTCCCTCGTGAAGTCGTTGCCCGGTGGTCGGCATGGGACCGCCTACCCGGACATGCCCTGGGAGCCCAAGGAGGCGTTCGCCGTCGTGGCGCACCACTTCGCCAGAACGACCTGAGCGGGAGCCGGGCCTTCGTCGTAGCGAAGCCCGTTCACGACTTCGTGCGCGAACTCCCACCTCTTGACAGGTGGAGCTGGCAGAAATCATTGCTGGCCAGGGTCGTCACGGGAGGTCGATGGTAGCCGGGCGTGGCATCGGCCGGGCCGCTCTGGCCCTCAGCGACTACGGTCCAGGAGCCAGGAATAGCGGCCGCCCGCCGACGATCGCGACACTCGCCTGAGCAGGGCGGTACCCAGCGGCTCCCTGAAGTGGGGGGAGCCGCTGGATGAATGTCAGTGGCCGATTGCGAAGGCCCACCTCGCGGCCGCGCGGATATGACCGCGGGGTTCATGACGATGGTGGCAGGATCCCACTGAGGAAATGGTTCCGTCGTACGTGACGGTTGCGACTCCTTGGACCATCGGTACGGTGAACGTGTGGACGTTGTACTCGTTACCGCTTCCGCTGGCGCCGCGGTAGCGTCCGGTTCCGCCGGTGATGACGTAATCGTCATGGGCGTCACTGGTGGCAGCGCAACTCAAGCCGGTGCCGAGCATCGTGAGCGTGTCGCCGTTGGCCGCGGTCAGTGTCGTCGTTCGGGTCTCTGGCGCGCAACCGTTTTGAGCATCCGCGGGGTTGATGTCCACGTCCACGATGGCGCTCTCGGTGATCTTGCCCAGGTGCGTGGCGTAACCCTTGCCAACGGCCGTGATGCAGCGGTCCGCGCCGCACGGGGCAGCGGTGAACGTCTCCGAAACCGTGGCATGAAATGGAACCAGATGGACGGCGCTGCTCTTCGCGCGGACTGCCTCGGATGGGCTCAGCGCAGAGGCTGACAGCGCCACCCCGACCGACAGCATCACCCCGACCGACAGCGCTCGCACGCTCGTCATCGGCAAGGCTCGTTTGAGCATGATCAATCTCTCCTCTGTGTCGTGTGGTAGGTCGTGACCGCTTGGCGGTTCATCTCCTTCCTGCAGTCCCACGCTTGACTCGCGCTGGATCGGGGAAGGCGGTCGACGGCGCCTCTTGGCTGCGATACCGCGGCCCACGCTCCCAGCCACGGCACAGGCTCGTCTTCCACCGCCGTCTGGCGCATCGGGGAATCCCCTACAACTCGACCGATCACGAGGCTTCGGTTGTATCGTCCTGACATGGACGGGCCGATCGACGAGCCTGCGTTGTTCGGTCGCGATGCCGAGATCGAGGTCGCAACCACCTGGCGCGATCGGCTGGCGAACTGCCCGGCCGGGCTCCTGATCGAAGGCGAGGCCGGGATCGGGAAGACCAGCGTGTGGTTGACGGCCATCGGCCTCGCCTCCCAACGAGGTGCCCGCCTCCTCGTCAGCAGACCGGTGGAGAGGGAGCTCACGTTGGGCTACGCGGGGCTGGGCGACCTGCTGCAGGGCTTCGCCGGTCGTCATATTCCCGAGCTGCCCGGGCCCCAGGCTCAGGCGCTGTCTGCGGCCCTGTCACTGGCCGTGGAACCGGAGCCCGGCGACCCGCTGCTGGTTGCTCGGGCAACCCTCAGCCTCCTGCGCCTGCTCGCTGCGGAGGCGCCGGTGGTGATCGCGATCGACGACGTGCAATGGCTCGACGCATCGTCGGTCCGTGCTCTCGCCTTCGCGGTGCGTCGCCTGGGCGACGCACCGGTGGGTGTCGCCCTGACGGTGCGAGACCATGACCGCGACCCGATCGACCTAGCCGAGGCGATGGGAGATCGATCCATCACGATCCGGCTCGGCGGCCTGAGCCTCGGCGCCATCGGGCACCTCGTCGGCGAGCGAGTCGCCCCGGAGATTCGCCGGCGCTACCTCCTGGCCCTCTACGACCAATTCGGTGGCAACCCGTTCTTCGCGCTCGAGCTCGCGCGCGCCGGTGTTGAGGCAGACGGCTTACCACCCATGCTCCACGATTTGGTGCTCCGTCGCCTTGACCAAGCTGCGTCCGGCCTGTCGGACGGACGTGCTGCGGGTGGATCTTGACGCGTCCGGTGCTGAACGCGGTGACGGCCCGGACGCGCGGACGAAATGGCTCGGCCATCGATCACGTGCGCGAACTCGGAGATATTGACAGGTGGAGGCTGGGCGAAGTCTGCAGGAGGGAGGTGGAGTTGGGGCACTTGTGACCCTGCCCGGATAGGCCCGAACAGCGGGCGGGCTGAAAGCGTAGCCCACACCAAGGGCCGCGCATGCTCGCGGTGCGGTCAGCGTAACCGTCGCGGTGGAGATGAGGTGGACGTCGTCCTCGTCCCCAATGTCGGAGTGCACGTGCTAGTACACGTCGCGGACGCCAGCCTGCACATCGCCCTGCGACCGGGTCTCATTGCGCCGCGAAGATCTTGTCACACAGGGCGCCCAGTTTCTGTGCGAAGGGGCCCGCGGAGTCGTCAGGGGTGTTGCCGTTCGCGTCCTCTGGAGACAGGCCGACGTACGCCGAGTCGTTCAATTCGCTGATGTCGACGCTGCAAAAGACGTTTTCCTTGATTGCCGAGACGATGGCCGAACCCGGTTCACGCATCGCCTGATCGCCCACGCCAGAGACCGTTGGTCCCTGTTCCGTCTGCGACCACGCGAGCGCGGCTTGGTCGCCGTTGATCGCTGTCACGACGACCCCCACGTCGGCCACCGTCAGGTACCTGCATCCGGATGCCTCGCCGACCAAATCGCTCCGGGGACTCGCAGTGATGGGATCCTTGACCAGGGGTTGCACGTCGGCGACGCTCACGATTGAGCAGATATCGATCGCGCCTCCAGTGGCTGGGTTTGGACTGGCTGGCAATGTGGCCGCAGCGGCGAGTGTGGCAGTCGGAGCTGCCTGCGAAACACCTCCTGGCGCGCTCGCGCCGCCGTTCGAACATGCGGCCAAGCAGACCGCGACGATGATCGACACAGAGGTCACGTTCTTGTTACGCAACATCGTATGGCTCCTCGCATATTCCCCACAACTTTGGTCAATGCGCACCGGCGTTCACGGGACATCGACCGTCAGACTCCAGACGACGACCCCCGGGCCCCCGGGACCCCCACCCCACACCAGCCGGGAACCCTGCGATGCGGCGCGCCAATCAGGCCAAGCGGCGACTCACCGATCGGTGGAGCCGAACCTGAACAGTCGCCGAACAGCGAGCTGTGGCAGGTCAGAGGACCGACCTGGCCGCCGGCACTCGTCATCGCACAGAGCGTGCCGCCGAGTTCCACGCCCGTGATGTCCCAGCTCGACTCACTGTGGTCATGCGTCTGGCCAACGGTGGTGTCCTCGATCAGCACGCCGTGCATGTCGTAGTCGCCGGTGACCGTGCCGTCCGCAGCGACGTGCAACGTGTCCGCGCCGCGCATCGTGGTCTGAGTGTCATCGGGCAGCTCGCTGGTGGCTGGCGAGTCAAGGTCGAACGAAACCGTTCCCGTGTAGGTCCCTGCGGGCAATGTCACCCCGCACGCCCCCGACCCGCTCGGGGTGGTCGACGGCGACGGCGTCGGCGGCGCCTTCTCGTGGTACTGGAGGTCCACCGTGCCCCTGCCCCGGGCGTCGAGCAGGGCGTTCAGGCGGCCCTGCAACCCGTCGAGATAAGGCGCGAACAGGGCCAGGACGAACGGCTTGACCAGGGGCGGGATCCAGCCGAGCAGGGCATCGGTCAGCTTGGTCCGGGCCTCCTCAATCTCCGGGCGGTGGACGGCGACGGGCATCGTGTCGAGCTGGCCGACCGGCTCGCCGGTCGGATCGCCGGGGTCACGACTGGTGAGGAAGCCCCACGTCGTGGTCCCCGTGTCGTCGGTCACGGTGTTCGTGGCGGCCGTATCGACGGGTGCCAGAAGCGGATCCGGGAGCGACTCGATGGGGCCCCAGGTGACGGGCACCTGCTTCGCCCGGAAGTCGGGCACGTCGACGTCGACGGTCTTGGCGCAATCGGTGAGGACGGCCGGCAGGCTTGGCAGGTCGCCCGCGCTCACGACGGCGGTGAAGGTGCCCCGCAACGGGACGCTGCCAAGTCGGAATCCGGCCGCCCCGGATTTCCCGCCGCTGGCGGTGACCTTCACAGCGTACGGCAGGAACGTGGCCACCTGCTCGGCGACCGCGGCGATGGCCGCCCACTGCTCCGGATGGTCCCCATGACCGCCGCCGTGACACTCGCGATGAGGTTGGTGACGAGCGTATGGACCACGTCGACGATCCAGTTCCAGATCGACGTGACGCATCGCCCCTGGCACGTTGTCCGGGGTGGCGAGCTTGAGGGCGTTGAACAGGCCGTCCAGCATGCCCTTCATCCAGTTGGCCGTATCCGAGCAGACGGTGTCGACCGCGACGGCGAGCTTGACGGGTGCGGCGTCGGGGACGGCGAGACCGAGCGATTCCGTGCGCCCGGCCGCCCCGCTCGCGCTCGGGCTGGCCACTCGACCACCGTCGGTCGCGAGGTCAGAGACGAACAGGCTGAAGACCACGGCCGGGAAGCGGGCGGTCGCCGGCTCGCGCAGGTCCTGGCCGGCCATGAGCGCGCGGGCGAGCGCTGCCCGGTGTGTCCACGGCGGCTACGTAAGCCGCCAGCAGCACGGAGGTCGGCGCCTCGCCGAAGAGGCCGGCCGGGAGGGGCACGACCGAATCGAGTTCGGCGCCCGTCCACCCCGCCCCTGCCCAGACTCCCACGGCCAAGGCGTGGGCCTGGAAGTCGAGCAGCTCGAAGGGGCTCCTGGGCCCGCTCAGCGACACCTCGGGGGCGTCCGTACCGGGGTCGGTGCTCGCGTCGGCGACGACCGGGATACCGGCGCGGGCGAGGGCCGTCTGCATGGCGCCGGTGGTATCGGCGCTGTAGGTGTCTGCCGTCAGTCGCTCGGCCAGGGCCCATGTCGCGTCGTCGACGGGGGCGGTGGCGCCGAGGGGGACGGCGTGCGCGGCGATGGCGCTGGCCGGCCCGCTCGGGGCCGGGCTCGACGCCGCGGGGCTCGTGGTGGCGGCGCTGCACGCACTGGCCAACAGGGCGGTCAGCAGCAGCGCGACGAGCCACCGTGTCTGCATGGTCAGGGCACCGTCCAGGTGGCGTCATCCGGTCCGCCGATATCGACACCCTCGATCCCGTAGCCAACGCTGACGAGGCTCACCCCATCTGCGACGACGAAGCCGCTGCAATATCTCGCATCGTGACCGCCTTCGTTTCCTGCGACCTCGGTGCAACCGTTGAACCCGCTCAAGCGGTAGCCGGCCATCCCGCTGGCCGCGTTGCCATACGGCTCGCCGTCCGAGCCCACCCCGTCGGTCGCCGCGGAGTCGTCGGCCGGGTTGCCCTGCGGATCGGAGATCACGATTACCACGCCGACCCAGTGATGTCCGGCTGGGACGTCGCCTCCAGACGAGCTGGAGGTCGCAGTTGCCGGGTCGACCACCTGAACCACGGTCGCTGAGTACGGGGTACCGGCCGAGTCGGCCCACTGGAGCTTGTCGCCTACGTGGCCGCGAACGGGGCCGCTGGCGGCCGGGCCACCTGTGGCAGCGCCCGGCGTCGATCCCGACCCCGTGCCGACCGCCGCCGTGGCGGTGGAGCCCCCACCGTCCCCGTTCGAGGGGACCCCGGCCCCGCCGCTACAGGCCACGAGAGCGACGGTCAAAGCGATCATCGACAGCCCGGCTAGCACGAAACGTGGCATCGTCATGTGACTCCGATCACGGCAGCTTGATGACCCTGGCGGGCGTCGATCGCCGTTCGATCGCAAGGACACAAACCACCCTGACGGCAGCGGCTCGAGAGGGCGTCGGGGAAAACCCGACATCTCGGCCTGTATCGTGCGAGGGTGACCACCATCGCTGGGCCGGAGCTCGTCGGCCGTGAGGCGGCGCTGGAGCAGGCGCGGTCCTGGGTCGATCGCCTGGCGAGCGGTTCGAGCGGACTGCGCATCACCGGGGAGCCCGGGATCGGCAAGACGAGCGTCTGGTCGGCAGCGAGCGAGTTGGCGGCGGCATCCGGCGCGCGCGTGCTCGCCGCCCGCCCGGTCCAGGCCGAGCTCCCCCTCGGACACGCGGGACTGGGCGATGTCCTTGGCCCCGTCGCCGCGGAGGTCCTCCCCCACCTGCCGGAACCGCAGTCCCGGGCACTGGCTGCCGCCCTGTCTCTTGACGCCGAGCCGGAGCCCGGTGATCCGTTGCTCGTGGGACGGGCTACAGTCAGCGCGTTGCGGCTTCTCGCCGACCGGTCGCCGGTCGTGATCGCGGTGGACGACGTCCAGTGGCTGGATCTCGCCTCCGTGCGCGCACTCGCGTTCGCCCTCCGCCGCGTTCGCGATCTGCCGGTCGGGTTCGCCGTTTCGCTCCGCAGCGACCGTGCCGACCCGCTCGGCCTGGCTGACGCCTTCGGCGAGCGCCTGGTCGAGATCGAACTTGCCGGGCTGAGCCTGGGTGCGCTCGGCCGCTTCCTGCGAGCCCGCGTCGACCCCGACATCACCCGGCATTCGCTCGTGCGGATCCATGCCCGCTCGGCCGGCAACCCGTTCTTCGCGCTCCAGCTCGCCCGTGCCGGCGACGACGCACTGCCGCAGACCCTCGCCGAGCTCGTCAGGCGCCAGCTGGCGTCCGTCGCGGCCGTGGGCCAGCCGGTGATCGAGCAGGTGGCGGTCCTCGGTCCCTTGCCGATCTCCACGGTCGTCGACAGCGCAGGTCTGGATGCCGGCGTCGGCGCCGGTCTCCTCGTCGAGGAGGGCGGCTCGGTCCGGTTCGCCCACCCATTGCTCGCGGCCGGCGCATACGAGCAGATCCCGCCGGGGCGGCGGAGGGCACTCCACGGAGCAGCCGCGCGCAAGGCCGGTTCCCTCGAGGACCGCGCCCGCCATCTCGCGCTGGCGGCTACGGGTCCGGATGCCCGGACGGCCGACATCCTGGAGAGAGCTGCTCGAACGGCGCGCGACCGGGGTGCCCCTGAGACCGCCATCGAGTTGGTCGGCCAGGCCATCCGCCTCACGCCGCCAACCGACGCCGAGGACCGCGATCGACGCACGATGGAGCAAGCCGACTACCTGGTTCTGGCAGCCGACGAGCCGTCCGCCACGGTGCTCGTTGACCAGCTACTGGCCGGGCCGGCGCGCGGCAGCACTCGTGTTCGAGCCCTATCGATGCGGGGGCTCCTGGAGACGGATCCTGCAGCCGCGGTCGCGCACCTGGAGGCCGCCGTCGCGGAGCCCAGCGATGACCATGCGCTTGCCGCGCGGACGCTGACCCAGCTCGCCTGGCAGCGCGGCGCCTGGCTCGGCGACCTCGAACCGGCGCTCGTTGAGGTGCACGCAGCGCTGGACGCGGCGGAAGCCATTTCTGACACGTCGACGCTGGTGGCGGCCCTGACGACGGCCGGTCTCCTGTCGTCCCTGGCCGGGCGTGCCGGGGTTGCGGACTATTTCAGGCGAGCCCTCGAGATCACCGAGCGGGAGCCGCGGGCGGGGGGCGACCATTCGCCGCGGGTCGCGTTTGCCCACGAACGGTGGTGGCGAGGCCAGTTCGCGGAGGCCGCGCAGTTGCTCGAGCGGGAGCGAGGGATCGCCGAAGAACGGGGCGACGAGGGGTTCCTGATCCGCCTCAACGTCTTCGGGGCCGTCCTCGCTACCTACCGGGGGCAATGGGACGAGGCAGCGCAGTTGCTCGAGGCGGCGCTCCTCGACGCCAGGGGTTACTGGCGGATGCTGGGCCTCGTGCACCGCGGGATCCTGCGAGGGCGGCGCGGCGATCGACGCGCGCTCGAGGACGCCGGGGAGGTCGGGGCATCACCGATCGCCAGGTCGAACCCGGTGTTCGCGGCGGGTGCCGCCTTCGCGTTCGGCCTGATCGATCTTGCTTCGGGCGACGTCGCGTCAGCGGCCGAGCGGATGGCGGACCTGCCGGAGGTGACGGACCGGAGCGGCGCGAGCGGGCCGGATTACGCCGTGCTCATCCCCGAAACGGTCGGTCTGCTCATCGAGGCCGACCGTCCCGGCCGGGCCGAGGCGCTCGTCGAGCAGTTGGAACGCCGGCACGTCCAGCTTGAACCGTGGGGAACGGCCGCGGAGGCACTCTGCCGCGGGCTCCTGGCCCTGGGCTCGAACGACCTGCCGGCCGCCGGCCGTCGATTCGCAGCGGCCCGGGAGGGGTTCGAGGCATTGGGCGCGCCCTGGGAGCTCGGGCAGACTTTGTTCGCCGAAGGTCGGCTGCTGCGCCGGCTGGGCCGCCGTCGCGAGGCTGCCGGCTGCCTCGAGCAGGCCGTCAGAGTCTTCACGGAGCTGGGCGCCGAGCCGGCGACCCGGCGGGCCGCGGACGAGCTCCATGGCGCGCGGCCACGACCTCGACGCGACGACAGCCTGACCATGGCCGAGACACGTGTGGCAGCGCTGGTGGCGGCGGGGCGCACGAACCGCGAGGTTGCAGCGGGCCTGTTCACGACGGTGGCGACGGTCGAGGCCCACCTCACCCGGATCTACGCCAAGCTGCGCATCCGTTCACGCACCGAGCTGGCGCGCTTGGTCAGCGAGGGCTCGGTCGAGGTCCCGCCCGGCGGCACGGACGTGGGCATGGACTAGCGGCGCCCCTCGGGCGGCAAGGGTCTCCCGTCGAAGCCCGTCTCAACGACGATCGACTCGACGATCCGTTCACAGGTTACGGCGGCACGCACCACGGCCTCGCGAACGAGGCCCGCGTCCTGGGCCAGGAACAGGTGAAAGACGACTTCGTCGAGGGGGAGCAGCAGCCCGCGCACGTATTCGATCTTGCGACCGTCGCGTCGCAGCGCTTCGGCCGCCGCCCGCGCACGATCACCGTCTGCGGCGACCTCGGCGGCCTGGATTCCGGGCGCGTAGCATTCGACCATGAACGTCCGGAGCCGCGGGTAGCCGTCGTCCGCTTCCATGCCCCGACCGTACGGGCATCGAGAGTTCCGGGCATCCGGGGATACCCGACAGTTCCGGCCCGCCACGTGGCGCATCCGACGACCGTCAGGCCGTCGTGCGCGAACTCCCACATGTTGACAGGTGGAGCTGGGTGAAATCACCGCCGGTCAGTGTTGTCACGAGAGGTCCATGCTACCGGCCCGCGGAAGAAGGCGAGGTCAGGACCAGGGAGGGGTCGATCAATCCAATGGCCGCCAGAAGGCCCGCCGCCGCCCCTCGACACGGGCGGTCCCGCGCGACGCCCACGAGGTGACTCCACGGGCGACCGATACCGATTCGCCGCTCCGCCGGTCAGAACCAGTAGGGGCCTCGCCCGAGGCACCCAAGCAACGGAGGACCTGACCGTGCGCAAGATCACCGCCGGACTGTTCATCACCCTTGACGGCGTCATCGAGAGCGCCAACGAGTGGACAGGCCCCTACTTCCATCCCCGGATCAACGCGAGTGTCGGCTCGATCATGGGCGCTGCGGACTGCATGCTCATCGGCCGCGTCACCTACGACGAATTCGCCGCCTACTGGCCGCAGCAGACCGGGCCCCTAGCCGACGTCATGAACGGGACCCCGAAGTACGTCGTCTCCAACACCCTGCGCGAGCCGGCGTGGCAGAACTGCACCGTGGTCGACGGCGACATCGTGACGAAGATCGCGGCCCTCAAGGCGCAGGCCGGCCGGAACATCGGCGTCACCGGTAGCGCGACCCTCGTGGCCACGCTCGTGCGGGCGGGCCTGATCGATGAGCTGACGCTGTACCTCATGCCGATCGTGCGGGGCCGCGGCAAGCGGCTCTTCGATGACCCCGGCGACGTGGCGACGCTCGAGCTCGAGGCATGCGAAGCGCTCGACAATGGCGTCGTCATCTTGCAGTACCGCCCGGCGAAGGCGGCCTCGGCCCAGGCCAGCTCGCCCGACTTCCACGAGCAGGCCGTCGCCGCTTCCGCGTGACACGGCGACTGGCCCCAGGAGACGAACGATGGCTCGGACGGTCCACGGTCCCGCGTTCCGCTTCCCCTCCATCGGCTTCGGCCACAGGCATGCCAACGCGCTCGTTGGTGACCTCCTGGCGGAGATGGCTCGCGGCGGGGGCACCCTGGGGCACGCTACGTGACGACCAGATCGCCCCGGTGGCGCGCGTCGCCGGGGCGATCGGCCGTTCCGGCACAGGCATCCGGGAGGCAGGAGATGATGCGCATCGTGGACACCGATGCGGAGCGTCAGGCCGTTCTGGACGCCCTCCGCGAGCCCGACGACACGGCATTCACCGTCATCGCCGAGCGCTACCGCCGGCGGCTCCACCTCCACTGCTATCGGATGCTGGGGTCGTTCCACGACGCAGAGGACGCAGTCCAGGAGACCATGCTCCGTGCGTGGCGGAGTCGCGGGACCTACGCAGGCCGGTCGACATTCACCGCCTGGCTCTACCGGATCGCGACCAACACCTGCCTGACGACGCTCGCCCGGCGACCCCGGTCGCTGCTTCCCTTCGAGCTGGTCGCGGCAACCGACGCCACGGCGACTGACGGCCTGGCGCGCGCGGAGTGGCTGCCTGACCTGCCGTGGCTGGAACCCTATCCCGACCACCTGCTGGAGCCCGCGACGGACGAGGACGTAGCCCCTGACTCGGCGGCCGTCTCGCGCGAGACCATCGAGCTCGCCTACCTGGCCGCGATCCAGCACCTGCCGCCTCGGCAACGGGCGGTCCTGATCCTGCGCGACGCCCTGGGCTGGTCCGAACGCGAGACCGCGGCCCTGCTCGACTCGAGCGTGGCCGCGGTGAAGGCCGCGCTGACGCGCGCTCGCTCGACGATGCGGGCCCAGCTCCCCTCGCATCGGCTGGACTGGTCGGCGTCCGCTCCGGACCCCGCCGAGCGCGCGGTCCTGGACCGCTTCATGGCCGCCTTCGACCGCGCCGACGCGGGGGCGCTCACCTCGCTCCTGTGCGAGGACGCCCGTCAGAGCATGCCGCCTGGCCTACTCTGGTTCAACGGTCGCGCCTCGATCGCGGCCCACCACGGGCGGCTCCTCGACGGCTCGATGGGCGAGTTCCGCCTGGTTCCTCTCATGGCCAACCGGCAGCCGGCGCTGGCCGCATACCTGCGGCCGCCGGGCGGTCGGGCATTCCGCCTTTCCGGTCTGAACGTCTTCCGCGTCGAAGGTGGGCTCATCGCCGAGATCACCAGCTTCGGCCCTGGACTCTGCAAGCCGTTCGGCCTGCCGACCAAGCTGTGACGGCCACGGCTGGCGGCCACTTCTCTCTACTCGGGAAGCGCCTGCCGCCTGGGCTTGAGGTGCGGCTCCTCGCGATCGACCAGCCCCGCCCGTTCGATGCCGCCGAGTGGCGGGACGCGCTGGTCGTCGTCGAGTCCGGCAACCTCGAGATCGAGCTCACCGCTGGGACAGCAGTCCGCTTCTCTGCCGGCGCCGTCCTGTTCCTCACCCGGCTCGAACCGCGCGGACTCAGGAACGGGAGTCATGGCGCGGCGCTCCTCTCGGTGGCCAGGCGGCGGTCCATCTGAATGCTCGCGCCGCTTCGCCGACCGGCGCCCGGGTTTGCCGACCTTGCGACTGGGGCCGCCTTCGAGCAGGTGGCCTGGGGGCTCTTCGACCACGTGGGTGTCGACCACTACCGCGAGGCGCGGACCAAGGACCGCTACGTCGAGATGCTCCAACCTTCCCTGGCCACGGGCAAGCCGGTCATCGTCACCGAGTTCGGGGAGGCGCACCTTCCGGGGCGCCAGAGCTTGTGCGCGCTGGGTTCGGCGTCACCGACGGCGAACGGGCGTGGGTCCACACATGTGGGCGGTCATCGGGCGTTTCGTGCGGGCCCGCCTGAAGGGGACGTATGAGCGCGACGAGGCCATGCAGGCGAGGAGATGGGCGAGACCCTCGACGAGCTCGAACGCGCGGGGGTGGCCGGCGCCATGGTGTCGACCTTCGGGACGCCCGAGTCCTTCATCGACGACGATCCCCGCTACGACCTTGACATGGACTCGCTGTCGCTCGTGAAGTCGTTGCCCGGTGGGCGCCTATCCGGAGACGGTGACGCGCAGCTCGTTCGATGCGGGGTAGAGCTGGCGCCCGATCTGCTGGCCGTAGGCATCGGTCGCCATCACCGAGACGAAGTAGCTCCCTGGCCGCAGCCCCGACACGGTGATGGTCGTGCGGGCCGTGGCCACCCTGGCGGCGTCCGACGGCGGCAGGGCGAAGAGGCGCTCGTACATGGCTGGGGTCCAGCCGGCGGGGTTGGCCCAGAACGCCTTCGCAGCGTCCGACCCGATGAAGGCTCCGTAGTCCCAGCCGCGCGACGTCGTCCCAACGAGCACCCTGTAGCCAGCGACCGGGGCCGTGCCGGAAGGGCTGACCGTGAGGCGGATCTGGCCCGGCTTGGTCGAGACCGACTGGATCGACGGCGTCTGCGGGGACGGCCGTGAGGGGATAGAGGTCAGCGCGATGTCCGACGCCGGCGTGCGGACGAGACCGGCCGGGTCGTTCCACCCGAACATCAGGTCGGGATCCGGGGCGCTCGCCGGGAACGCCTTCCTCGCGAGGTAGGCCGGATAGCCCGGGTGCTGGGCGAAGTATTCGGCGCTGAAGTACGAATACGACGGGTAGGTCCAGATCATCGGCGCCCCGTTCTTGCCGGTCGACCCCGGGTACGAGGCGAGCACGCTGTTCTCGAGGTAGACAGGGATCCGGTCGAGGGATGCGGTCTGGCGAGACAGCTCGGCCACCGATGGGATGTGGCCGTCGGGCAATGTCACGACTTGTCCGCCGCCGAACATGTCGGCGTCAGCGTAATGCCAGCCGCTGTCGTAGACGACCTCGGCGACGGCATGGCCATAGAAATCGACGATCCGACTCTGGTAACCGGCGGCTCCGTACAGGTCGGCAATCATTCTTGAGTCCTTCTGGCAATCCATGGCATGGACATCGAACAGGATCAATGGGTCGAAGATCGGCATGGCCATGAACGGGCTCGCGAAGTCGTGGACCGAGAGGTGCTGGACGAACGCGAGCACCGCCCGTTCCTTGTCCGTTTCGGTCGCCGCGCCTGCGGTGACGCGGGCGAAGACCTCGCGGAAGACGGCGACGCGGTCCACGCCCCGGTACTGCGCCTCGAGGCCAGCCACGTACGCGCTCGGGTCGCCGCTCGGCGCCACCGGCGACCCGTATGTCGCGGCACGGTCGAGCAACGCCGGGATGTCGAGCCGTGCGAGGTAGGCGGCGGTAGGGTCAGCCAGCGAGGCGGCCGCGGAGGGGGCGGGGGTCGCCGATGCGGTCGGCTGTGCGGAGGCGGATCGCGACGAGGGCTGACTCGCGCAGGCGCCAACCACGACCGAGGTCGCGATGACTGCGAGCGCAACGCGACGTCGCACGGCTGGTCCTCAAGACTGAACGATGGCGCCGTTCGATCGGTGCCGAACAGGCCCGAGGATACGGGAAAGGTGGGCTGGACCCATCAACGGTGGTTGAGAACGGGGAATTCAGCGCGACGGCCCCGGTCAATCCCATCGACCGCCGGGGGAGTCGAGGAGTCGCGTCATCAGCTACTTGCAGCCGTGGCGTCTTCCCACCCTTCGACGTCCCTCGCCTTTGACCGGCACCCTCTGGCCTCCCGCGGTGCAGTGGGCCCCCGGCGGGCATACCCACGCCTCATGAACGAGCCGGATCGAGCGAATGCTGACCGACTGACAGCATGCTGGCCCACCAGGCTGGTTCGAGCGGGCCGCTACCGCGTCTTGTCTGACAGTTACCACGCAGCGCCGATGGGGGCCTTGATCGGTACGGTCAGCCGGGGCTGGCTCGGCGGTCGGGATCTCGTGGGGCAACTCCCACCCATTGACACGTGGAGGTGTGTGAAATCACGGCCGGTCAGTCACGAGAGGTCAATCGTAGCCGGGCGATGCGACGTGGTGGTTGCAGCCCGTCATCTGCTGAGCCAACGGGGAAGTCTCGCGTCTGGTGGGGGTTACCGGACGCATCCCCCGCCGCGTCCGACCCTTGACGGTACTGTTCTCGGCGATGAACTCCCCTGCCGACGCCGAGATTCGACGTCAGGTGCCCGAGGACGCCGACGCCCTCTGCGACGTGATCGGCCGTGCCTTCGACGCGCAACCCGATGTTGTCGCGCCCGAGGAGGCGCTGGCGCAGCGCTCTGACAGCATCGGCTACGTCGCCCTCGTCGATTGCGGTGTGGTCGGGCACGTCCGGCTCACGCGGGGCTGGATCGACGCGGAGGCGCGGCTGGTCGAGGTGCTCTACCTCAGCCCCTGTCGGTCGCACCGGAGTGGCAGGGCCGGGGGATCGGCCGGGCTCTCGCCGCCCACGCCCTGACCGAGGCGAAGCGCGCCGGCGTCCCCGCGGTCTTCCGGGAAGGCGATCCTGCCTACTACGAACGGCTCGGCTGGAGACCCGCCTCCGAGCTGGGCGTGACGCCGCCGTCCGCCCGCGTTCCCGGGCCTGGTTGCCAGGCCGTCCCACTCCCCGGGTGTGAGCCCTGGATGCGCGGGTGGAGCGACCAGCTGCAGCGCCACGGGCTCGCCCGCTTCATCGATGGCTCGTCAACCTCGGTCTTCGACGCCAAATCTGACCCGCCGCGATCAGGACGACCGATAGCAGACGCGCACCACCCCGGACGGATAGGCCTTCGTGCCGATCAGTTCAAGACTGACTCTCCCGGTGAACAGGCGCTTTCCGTTTCCGAGGGCGACGGGATGGACATGCAGCACGTATTCATCCACTAAGCCAAGCCGCACGAACTTCTGCGCGGTGCGAACGCCCCCACTGAGAAGAAGGTCCCTCCCCGCCCGCCCCTTGAGGATGTTTACTGCCTCGACAAGGGCGTCGTCGTCCTTCGCCACGAGCAGCTCTGCGTTATCCCCCACGAGTTCGACTGGCGCATTCGAGACGGCGATCGGCTGCAGTCTGTTCACTGCAGTCGCAATCGCCCTCGCCCCCTCCGATGCTGAAGGGTTCTCCGCCACGCCTCGCCAGTACTCGATCATTCCCGAATACACCGGGTACCCGAGAAGGCCAGCATCCACGCCTTCGAACAAAGCGACGATGTCACGGGTCAATTCTGGGTCCGCGGTCTGCACCATCCAGTCCAGCTCGTTGTTCGGTCCGGCGATATATCCATCCATTGCTGTTGTCATGTAGACGATGATCTTTCTCATCTCTTCCTTCTCCTTATCTGAGGCCCGATGCATTCCTGGGTCGCGCGCTATCTCGCCTCGGACACCTCCTATCCTGGTATGGCGCTAACTTGAGAGCGCGCGAGGTCGTGTCGCTCCAGAGCGGAGCCGCCCGCTGGTTCGACATGACCGCCTGGTAGCGGAGCGCCTAGATCGATCAAGGCGGACCCGATCTGGCGCCGCCGCTAGGACTCACCGCGACTGTTCGGCGACGCACGATCCTGTGACGCTCCCCGTTGCCTTTCGGCGGCCGGCCCTATGCCTGGGAACGCAACTCGGCCAGAGCATCGAGCTGGGTGTCGGGATCGGTCTCGCCCATGTCCCAGAAGACGTGGTCGATGTCGAGCGAACGGAGCTCGGCGATGTCGTCGACGACGACCCGGATCGGGCCGGTCAGCGGCACCCGGCCGCGGGCAGCGGCCGGGTCGGTGCTCACCACGCCATTCACCTGCACAACGACGGGCAGAGATGCTGGGTCGCGGCCGGCGGCTTCGGCGGCGTGGCGAAACGTCGCCACGGTCGCCCGCAGCGCATCCCATGAGAACAGCACCGTCACGAGGCCGAGTCCCATGCGCGCTCCGCGCTCGAGCGCGACCGGTGCCGTCGCGCCTACCAGGAGCCGCGGTCCACCGGAGCGCACCGGCTTCGGTCCGATCTCGGACTCCGGGATCTGGTAGAACCGCCCATCGAAGTAGACGGGGTCAGGTCCCCACACGGCACGCATGGCCTCGAGATGCTCCGCGAAGCCGGCGCCGCGACGCGACCAGGGCACTCCCGCGGCGATGAACTCTTGCGTCATCCAGCCCTGGCCCAGGCCGACGAGTGCCCGACCCTCGCTGAGCCGGTCGAGCGTGGCGATCCGGCGGGCGAGGATGACCGGTGGATAGAACAGCGTGTCAAGCGCGCTGGTACCCAGGGCGATCGTGCTCGTCGTGGCCGCGACGTAACTGAGCGTCTCGAGCGGATCGTAAACCGTCGACCACGCGTCGGGCGCCGGCATCGTGGGACCGCTGCCGCCCATCGGGATCGGCACCGTCGGTCGCAGCAGGCGCTCGAACGTCCAGACCGACGCGAGGCCGATGCGTTCCGCCCGCTGGGCGACGCGGGCGATGGCTTCCGGAGAGGCGCTCCGTCCGGAGGTCGGGAGGCCGATGCCGATGTCCATGTGGGACCGGATCCTTTCTGGGTCATTCGTCTGGCGACCCGGAACGTCGTACCGTCGCGTTGCTTATGCGTGATGGGAGGCCGACCCTTGCTGGCTCATGGCCAGCCAGGCGCCCAGATTGACCACGGCCGAACGAACCAGTCGCCGCCAAAGCGACCCCGCGCCGCCATGCAAGTGAACGTTCGCGCTGCCACGAGCGATGGCTGCGAGACGCTCGCGGCTGGCTTCATCGAGCAGATCCTGCTGATGCTGGCGGGCCCATTGTTCGGCTCCATGTGCATTCATGACCTTCTCCTTTGCCTCATCCACTTGCGAACCAACAAGGTCAGAGTCGGTCCACGGGTGGCCATCTGATAAGGTCCAATGCCATGGTGCAATTGGGGACCACTTCACCGGCCGAGCTGCTCGTCGAGCTGCCGCGTGACGGCGCGCAAGCCCTCCATCGCCAGCTCGAGCAGGAGTTGCGCCTGGCCATTCGTTCAGGTCGGCTCGCCGCGGGTTCGGCCCTGCCGTCGACGCGGACGCTGGCCGAGCAGCTAGGCCTAACGCGTGGGGTCGTCGTCGAGGCCTACGAACAACTCGTGGCTGAGGGTTACCTCACGAGTCGCCGTGGATCGGCCACCACGGTCAGCGATCGCGTGGCCCAGGCGGGGCGGCGCGCGCCAATGTTCCCGGAGCCGCCCGCCTATCGCGTGAACTTCGCCTATGGCCTTCCGGACGTCAGCGGGTTCCCACGCGCCAGCTGGCTGCAGTCGATGCGCAGGGTCCTCAACGTCACGCCTGCCGCTCGCCTGAGTTACCTGGATCCGCGCGGGGCACCGGAGCTGCGCCAAGCGCTTGCCGCCTACCTCAACCGGGTCCGTGGCACGGCCGCGGATCCTGAACAGATCGTCATCACCAGTGGCTTCGCTCAGGCCCTCAATCTGGTGGTCGAAGCATTGAGCACCAACGGGGTCAAGTCGCATCGGCGTCGAGGAACCGGGACAAACCGACAGCCTGCAGGCCGCCGCCCGGGTTGGTCTCCAGGCGGTACCCATTCAGGTCGACGAAGATGGCATTCGGGTCGACCTCCTCCAGAAGACCGTTGCCGAGGCGGTAGTGGTCACGCCGGCGCACCACTTCCCGACTGGAGCCGTCCTCTCCGCCACTCGGCGTGCCGCCCTCGTGGCGTGGGCGACGGACGGCCACCGGCTGATTCTCGAGGACGACTACGACGCCGAGTACCGCTACGACCGCGAGCCGATCGGCGCCCTTCAGGGCCTGGCTCCCGAGCACGTGCTCTATGCGGGATCAGCCAGCAAGACGCTCGCTCCGGGCCTACGCCTCGGCTGGCTCATCGCTCCGGCTGATCTCGTCCGGCACCTCGCGACCGCGAAGCAGGCGACCGATCGAGGGTCGGCCAGCCTCGAGCAACTCGCTTTCGCGGACTTCCTGTCGCGCGGCGAGTTTGATCGCCACTTGCGTCGGATGCGAGCTGTCTACCGTCGACGGCGGGAGCAGCTTCTCGATGCCCTGCGACGGTACGCGCCCGACCTGCGGCCGGCCGGGGCCTCGGCCGGCCTGCACGTCGTTGCCTGGTTACCGCCTGGGGTGAGCGAGGCGATGGTGGTACAGCGGGCGGCGGACCTCGGGGTGCGAGTTGACGGAATCGGGAAGTACCGCTTGGAACCCGGCACCGGCCGAGGCGGCCTGCTGTTCGGCTACGGGACCGTCACCGAGCCGCAGATCGAGCAGGGAGTTCGTCTCGTCACACGGGCGATCGATTCAGTTCGGCCAACCAGCCGGACGTGATTGGCCAGAATGAGTGGCCACGCGGGAGATCGGCGTAGGCATCCGCATCAACCCGGAGTTGCCGCCTGTGAAGGGCCGCTCGTGGTGTCTGAGCGAGCGTGGTGCCCGCGGCATGCTGGGCATGCTCGGGGCGAGCCGCGGTCGTGCTGCTTCTCCGCCCAGCTCGCTAGCTCAATGGCTCCAAAGGTAGAGCCGCGCGCAGTCCGTTGGGGCGATCGTTACGGGCATGACCCCTCGGTGTGACAGTGACGTCTCGCGTTCGCACCGTGCGTGAACTCCCACCTCTTGACTAGTGGAGCTGGGTGAAATCGTTCGGGGCCAGGGTCGTCACGTGAGGTCAATGGTAGCCCGGCGACCGGGCGCCCTTCTTGCGCTGAACGATTCTGGCGGGCCCAACCCTCATGCTCGGTAGACCGCGGTCATCTCGACCACGGCCCATCGTCGGAGACCCATGGACCGAGACCTCGTCGAGCGGGCACGCTCGGGCGACCAGGCGGCCTTCGCGGATCTGGTGCACCAGGTCAGCGACACGCTGCTCGGCATCGCTCGACGCATCCTGCGCGATCCCGGCCTCGCCGAGGACGTCCTGCAGAACGCCCTCGTGACCATCTGGCGGAAGCTGCCGCACCTGCGGGAGCCAGACCGCTTCGAGGCGTGGGCCTACCGGATCCTTGTCAATGCTTGCTACGCCGATGCGCCGCACAACCGGCGATGGGCCTCGACCGTGCGCGTGCTCCCGATCGATCGGGAGAACGCCTCGGACGAGTACCAATCGCTCGCCGACCGCGACGAGCTGGAGCGGGCCTTCCGCCGGCTTCCACTCGACCAGCGGGCCGTCTTCGTCCTGCATCACCACGCGGGCTTGCCCCTCGTGGCGGTGGCCGAGGTGCTCGGCATCCCGGACGGGACAGCACGCTCGCGACTCCACTACGCCACGCGCGCGCTTCGGGCCGCCTTCGAGGCGTCCCGGGCGCAAGACCATCTCCGCGAAGGACGGCTGGCATGAACGACGATCACGCCTTCGAACGCGCCACTCGTGCATTTCTCGAGGACGGGTCCGACAGGACTCCGGCCGCCACCATCGATGCCGTCCTGCTCGCGGTCCGAACCACGCCACAGGAACGGGATCTCCGGATCCCGTGGAGGACCGCCCCCATGTCCAACCTCACACGGCTTGTCGCCCTTGCCGTTCTGGCCCTGCTCATCGTCGCCGTCGTCGCCTTCAACCTCAGACCGGCGTCCGGGACGGTCGGTGGCGGCGGCTCCCCGAGCCCGTCGAGCCCGTCACCCACGGCGTCGCCATCGGCTCTCGCCGCGTCGCCGAGCGCCCAACCCACTCCCTATTCGATCGACACGGCGACGTGGACGACCTACACGTCGGCGCGTTACGGCTTCAGCATCGGCCACCCTGCGGACTGGTACGTCCACACCACCGCGACCCGCGACTGGACCTATCCGGCCGACGCGACGGTGGACATGTACAGCACGGCCCTGAGACCTTCGCCGACACGGGCAACTCCATCGCCACGTCTGCCTGGTCGCTGGCCGTCCCGTCCGGCACGACGCTCGACGCCTGGATCCAAGCCTACTGCCCGCTTGCCGAGTCCCCCGCGCCCTCGGATTGCACGACGTTGCCGGGCCGCACCGCCGCGGCAAGCATGGATGGCCACGCCGGCTCGCTCGTGCGGTTCACCGGTGACACCCAGGCGTTCTTCCTCGTCAACGGCAGGCCCTGGAGACCGTCGCCGCGGCGGACAACTCGATCGCCACGTCGGCCTGGTCGGTGGCCGTCACGTCCGGCACCACGATCGATGCCTGGATCCAGGCCTACTGCCAGCTTGCCGAGTCTGCCGACCCCACGGATTGCACATCGCTGCCGGGCCGCACCGTCACAGCGAGCATGGATGGCCACGCTGGCTCGCTCGTGCGGTTCACCCAAGACACGCAGGCGTTCTTCCTCGTCAATGACCGGGTCTATGTCGTCGCGATCGGCAGGCCGACGACTTCATCCCGGGCGGAGTGACGCGCCTCCTCGAGGCCTACCTCTCGGACGATGCACCTTCTACCCGGTGGTCCAAGCCCTTCAGGCGCGAGCCCGTCGCCATCCTGAGGAGTGCGCGCGGTGGCCCCCCGCAGACCACGCAGGGGGCCACCCGCGCTCGATAGACTTGGCGGATGGACGATCGCCGCGACGCCGCGACCACCGACTCGCTCGGCCCCGCCATCCGCGCCATCCTCCCGTCCCTGGAGCGCTTCCTCGAGTTCGAGGGTCCCGACCCGGCACGCGAGCGGTCGCGCTGGCGCCCCGCCCTGGATCGGCCCCTGCCGGTGGCCGGCATCGGCCGTGACGCGGCCCTGGCCGAGCTGGCCGACCTGCGTGGTCGCGAACGGCCTGCGGGTCGGCCACCCCGGCTTCTCCGGGTGGGTCACCACGGCCCCCACGGACGTCGCCGCGGCGGCGGACCTGGCCCAGACGGTGGCGGTGGCGCAGCGATGGTGGGCGACGGCCGGCAACTTCGTCGACCAGCTCGCGATGCGCTGGCTCATCGAGCTGCTGGGCCTGCCGGCGTCGTCTGTCGGGACCTTCACTGCGGGCGGCTCGACGGCCAACCTCGTGGGCATCGGCGCGGCCCGCCAGCACGCCGGCGAGCGCCTGGGCCTGCGGCCCTCGCTGGACGGCATCGAGGGCCTGGTCGAACCGCGGGTCTACGCCAGCACCGAGACGCATCACGTGGTGGGGCGGGCCCTTGGCGTGCTGGGGATGGGCCGGCGGCACCTCCGCAGCATCCCCCTCGACGGCGCGCGAACCATCGACCTGGACCTCCTCCAGGCTGCCCTCGACGAGGACCTGGCGGCGGGGTGCACGCAGGTCGCGATCGTGGGCTGCGCGGGAGATGTCAACCTGGGCCGGGTCGATCCCCTCGACGAGCTGGCCCGGATCGCCCACGAGCGGGGCATCTGGCTGCACGTGGACGGCGCCTATGGCGGCTTCGGGCTGCTCGATCCGCGGGTGCGCGAGCGCTACGGCGACGTCGCCCAGTACGACTCGTTCGCCATCGACCCCCACAAGTGGATGGCGGCTCCGGTCGGCACGGGTGCCGCGATCGTGCGCGACGAGGGCATCCTGGGCCGTGCGTTCACCATCGAGACCGGCGACTACGACCGAGAGCGACAGGTCGAGGCCGGGGAGGCCGATCCGGGCTCGCCCTTCGACGAGCTGGGCTACGGCACGCCCGACTGGGGCGTGGACTTCTCCACGCCGGCCCGGGGCCTGGCGGTGTGGGCCATCCTGCGGGAGATCGGCGCCGACGGGATGCGCGAGCGGGTGGTACGCCACGATCGCTGCGCGCGGCGAGTCGCCGGGCGCGCGCGCACCTCGGACGAGCTGGAGCTGCTGGCGGAGCCGGTCCTCTCCATCTGCTGCTTCCGCTACCGCCCAGCGGGCTGGACCGACGAGGCGCGCCTGGACGTCTTGAACGAGGCGTTGCTGCGCGGCGTCCGCGCCCGCGGACGGGCCGTGACGTCCAGCACCCGCGTGGACGGCCGGTTCGCCATCCGGCCGTGCTTCATCAACCCGCGCACGACCCTCGCCGACGCGGACGCGCTCGTCGACGAGGTCCTCACGGTGGGCCGGGAGCTCGCCGCCCGTGGGTGACCCGGCCTAGCGGAGGCTGAGGGCCGAGTAGATTGAGCCCAGGAAGCGGCTGGGGACGGATGCCAACCGCCTCGTGTCGCGAAACCCGGCCTCTGCGGCCAGACTCGCCCACGTGCCGAACGAGAGCGGATGCGGCACCCAGTGGTTGCCGTGGTCGCTGTCGTACTCGACCAGGACGAGCCGGCCCTCGGGGCGCAGGTACCCGTGCACGAGCCGCAGGACGGCCAGCTTCTCACGCTGGAAGTGCAGCGAGTTGGCCATGACGATCCCATCGAGCGGCGGCAGCTCCAGCGGACGCGTGAAGTCGGCCAGCAGGGTCGTGACACGCACCGCCGGGAACGTCTGATGCAGCGCCCGGGCCTGCACGTCGAGGGCTCGGCGGTCCCGGTCGATCGACCGGATCGAGCCGGCCGGGCCGAGCAGGTCGGCCAGGGCCAGGGTGAACGCGCCCTCCCCCGACCCGAGGTCGGCCCAGGCCGGCCCACCGCCCTGGACGCCCTGCCGGATCAGCCCGACGTGATCGTGATGGTCCACGCCGACCGGCTGATCAGGGCCGCCGGCCGAGGAGCAGGATCACCGGGTAGATCCGGTCGTTCGCGTTCGAGCTCGGTCGCCGTCGCGATCTCCACGTCGGCGAACCCGGCAGCCCGCGCCAGCTCGGCAAGGTGCCCCCGGTCGAAGCCCTCGTGGTAGATGCCCTCGGATCCCGGCTCGTGGAACGTCCCGTCCTCGGCGTCAAGGTCGGCGATGGCAAGGTGGCCGCCAGGACGAAGAAGGCGGAAGAGGGCTGCCAGGGCCGCCTCGGTGTCCCGCAGGTGGTGGAGCACCAGGAGCGAGATGGCGAGGTCGAACGGGCCGCCGGGCGGCGGGTCGACCAGGAGGTCGAAGGGCACCGCCATGATGCGCCCGGTCGCTCCCGCCGCCAGCTTCTCGCGGGCGACTTCGAGCATCCCGGTCGAGGGTTCGGCCAGCACGAGCTCGCCGACCTCGCCGCCAGCGCCAGTCCGAGCAGGCCGGTACCGGCCCCGATCTCGATCGTCCGCAGCGCCGGGCTCAGCGGCACATGATCGCGGATGGAATGGGCCACCGCCTCCGCCCGCGCCTGCCGGTCGGGTGTGTCCCACGTCTGGGCCCGTTCGTCGAAGCTGCTCACGGCGCGAGCATCACACGCTTCAGCCACGCTTGCACGCCTCCGTAGAGTCGCAGGGTGACAGACGTCGAACGGCGGATCGTGACGGTGCTCTTCGCCGACCTGGTGGGCTTCACGTCGCTCTCCGAGCGGCTCGACGCCGAGGACGTCGCGACGGTCCAGGACGCCTACTTCGCCACCGTGCGTGACACCGTGGCGCGCCATGGCGGGCAGCTGGAGAAGTTCATCGGCGACGCGGCCATGGCCGTCTACGGCGTACCCCGCGGACGTGACGACGATGCCGAACGCGCCGTGCGCACCGGCCTGGCCCTGGTCGAGGCCGTCGAGCGACTTGGCGCGCGCCTCGACCTCGACGGCGGCGACCTGCGGCTCCGCGTCGGCGTCAACACGGGCGAGGTCGTGCATGCCGTGGACGGGCCTGACGCCGGACGGGTCACGGGGGACACGGTCAACACCGCCGCCCGGCTTCAGACGGCGGCCGATCCGGAAACCGTCCTGCTTGGCGAGGCGACCGCGTTCGCCGTGGCGGAGGCGATCGAGGTGGAGGCGGTCCCGCCCCTGACGCTGAAGGGCAAGGCCGCGCCCGTCCGCGCGTGGCGCGTCGCCGGGGTCCGGCCGCAGCGGTCGCGGGAGCTGGCGATGGGCTCGCTGCGGGCGCCCACCATCGGCCGCACCGCCGAGCTGGGGGAACTGCAGGCGGCGCTCCGGCGCGCGGTGGACGCAGGGGTCACGGCGCGGTGGCTCGTGCTGGCGCCGCCCGGCGTCGGCAAGACGCGCCTGGTGGAGGCGTTCGCCGCCCACGCCGCGAGCCTGGCGCCTCTTCCCCGGTATGGCGCATCCGCCTGCGGCCCGAGGCGGTCGGGCCGTTCGACCCGCTACGGCCGCTCGTCACGGCGGCGCTGCGTGACGCAGGCGTCCCGGCCGACCTGCCAGACGCCGATGCCGCGCTGCGCCGGCGGCTCGTGGCGGCCGGCCATGGCGACGCTCGCGCGGCGGTCGTGGCAGGTGAGCTGCTCGGGCTCGCAGGTGCCGACTCGGCCGGCGGGGCCGGCGCCGGGCGGCTCACCGAACGGGCAGCCCTGTTCGCCGCATGGCTGGACGGGCTCGACACGTTGGCCGCGGGTCGGGCCCAGGCGTGGCTGGTGGAGGACCTCCACTGGGCCGGGCTCGACCTCGTCGCGTTCCTGGAGGCGGCGCTCGCCGCCCCGCGGGCGGGGGCGCCTCATCGTCGCCACCGCCCGCCCGTCATTCATCCAGGCGGCCCCGGCCTGGGCCATCGACGATCCGGCCACGGCGCGACGCGTCCTCGAGCTGCCGACCCTGCCGGCCCTCGACGCGGCCACGCTGGTCCGCGAGCTCGTCGGCGACGCCCTGCCGGACGACCTGGTCACCCGGATCGTCGAGCGCTCGGACGGGAACTGCCTGTTCATCGAGGAGCTGCTGCGTACGTGGGTCGGCACGGGCGTCCTCGTATCGGCCGCACCGCCGTTGTCCGACACGGCCGGTAGCCCGACGGCCTGGCGGCTGGCCGTGGCGGCCGGCGACGTGAACCTGCCGGATACCGTCCACGCGATCTACGCCGCGCAGCTGGACGACCTGCCGCCGCCAGCGCGGCTGGCCGCTCGTCGCGGGGCGGTGGCCGGCCGCCGGTTCCCGCTCGGGGCGCTGGATGCGCTCGGCGTGGCCGGTCCGGTCGAGGCGGTCGAGGAGCTCAAACGGCGCGCCCTCGTGAGTGGCCCATTCGGCGAACGCCTTCTCGGTGACAGCTTCGCCTACCGCCATGCCCTCCTCCGCGATGCCGGGTACGCCAGCCTCGCCCGGGCCGAACGAGCCGTCCTCCACGTCCGCCTGGCCCGCTGGCTGGAGGCTGCGTCCGGATCGGACCGGGACCTGCTCGCGGCGACCGTCGGCGAGCACCTCGCGACCGCGCTGGCCAGCGCCCCCGTCCTCGCGGCACAGGTGGCCCCCGGCTTCACCCGCGACGAGTGCGCCGAAGAGGCGGCGGCCTGGCTGGAGCGAGCCGCCGACCGCGCGCTCGCCGATGGGGCCGGGGCGGCCGCCGCCGACCTCTACCGGCGCTCGGCCGGCATCACCCGCCAGGATCGGCCGGCCGACCGGAGCCGCCGCCTCACCAGCCTGGGCCGCGCCCTGGCGCCTATCGGCGGCACGGAGGAGGCGATCCAGGCGTTCCGCGAGGCGATCGAGGCCGCGCGTGCCGCGCGGGCCGCCGGCGATGGCGCCTGGCGGGCCGGGTTCGCCCAGGCGAGCGAGGCGCTGGCGAGCCTGTTGTACGAGCAGCTCCGGTTCGTTGAGGCCTGGCATCTGGGGGACGCGGCACTGATCGAGATGGGCGGCGGCGATGACCTGGACGCGGCCCGCGTGCGGCTGGCCGGCGCCCGGGGACAGAGCGGCGAGACCAACGACACGGGCCCGTGGGTCGACGCGGCAGAACGGGCCGTGGCCGCGGCGCGAGCAGCCGGCGACGCCGAGGCGGAGTGGGCGTTCGAGCGGGACCTGATCCGCGCCCGCAGCGAAGCCGGCCTGACCACGCTCGAGGACTGGCTGGCCCTGGGTGAACGGGCCCGCGCGCGGGGTGATGCCGCAGTCGAGGTCAGCGCGCGCACGACGGAGGCGGGCTGGCGGATGGCGACCGCGCCGCGCGAGGTGCCGGCCTTGCTTGCCCCGGCGCGCGAGCTGGCGATGGCGCGCGGGCTTATCGAGCGCCTTGGCTGGGTCGAGCACACCGAGGCGGAGGCGGCCCTTGGGTCGGGTGACTGGGCCGTGGCCATCGAAGCCGGCCTGCGGGCGGTCGCGCTCGGGGACCGGCACGGCTACGACCGGATCGCCGTCCGCAGCTGGGCTGCCCTGCTACCCGCGGCTTCACTGCGCGGCGAGCGGGCCGTCCTCGAGCAGGCGCGCGCCTGGTTCGCGGCCCGGGCCGGCCACCTGCCCGACTCACCCTACGGCCGTGGGCTCTACGCCGGCGCCGAGCGATTCCTTGGCCTGGCCGCGGTGGGGCCGCTCCACCTGCCCGACCTGGAGCGTATCCGTCCGGCGTTCGCGCAGTGGCGCGGCAACGGGTCCTACGAGTGGATGGCGGCCGGCGACGCGATCCTCGATGCCTGGTTCGGCGCAGGTCGCCTGGGCTGGGTCGGCGAGGCGCTCGACGAGATCATGGCCGGGGTCGTGGACGATCCCTTCCGGCCCGCCGTGTTGGACGGCGAGCAGCACCGGGCACGCCTTGAGCTGCGGGGGACCGACGCTGCGACTCGGTCGGAGGCCACAGCGGTCGTGCGCGCCGGGTTGGCCGAGCTGCGGGCGATCGGCCTGCCCCTGTGGATCGCCCGTGGCCTGCGGGTCCTGGAAGAGGCGGGTGAAGCGACGGCCGGGGAGATCGGCGAGCGGGCGTCGCTCGAGGCGGCGCTGGGAGTGGTTCGGCCGACCCTCTAGCGGAGGTCGGCCACGGCCAAGGCCAGGCAGGCCGGGCAGCAGGCGTCGGTCCAGTCGAGCGCCACCTGGGCACGGGCGGCGCGCCGGCGGGCGAGGAGCCACCAACCCGCGGCGCCCACGACGGCGAGCGCGACGCCGGCGATGACGAGGCCCGTCCCGCGCCCGCCACCAGCTGCACGGCGGGCTCGCCGACCACGAGGCCAAGGATGAAGTGGCCGGTCAGGAAGACGCCGTTCCCGACGATGAGCCCGGCCAGGACCGAGGTGGAGGCGACGCCGGCCACGGCGCTGGAGGCGATGGCCACGATGCGCACGCCGGGGGTCATGCGGGCGACGGCCACGGCGGGCGCCCCGCCGGTGCGCAGTCGCCCAGCCCCCCGTTCGACGACGGCCGCTCCGAGGCCGACGCGGGCGAGCAACCCCAGCACGGCCGCCCTCGCCCGCCCACGGATGAGGGTGAACTGGACGATCGCGCCCACCACCGTCGCGGCGACCAGCACGACCACGACGGCCGGCACCAGCAGGCCGCCGCGGGTCGAGGCGACCCCGGCGCCGATGACCAGCAGGTCGCCCGGCACGGGGATGGGCACGCCGGTCTCCTTGACCGCGAGGATGGCCGCCAGGACGAGCAGGGCCGGGAGATCCATGTCGGGCGCAGAGGGTAGCGCTAGGCGCGGAGCGGGGTGGCCGGCTCGCGCGCGTGCTGGCTTTCCTGGCGGATGACAACCGCCACGGCCACGACGATCGCGGCGCCGCCGAGGAGGATCGGCATGGTCAGCGGCTCGCCGAGGATGAGCCCGCCCAGGACGACCGCCACGAGCGGGTTTACGTAGGCGTAGGTGGCGACGCGCGAGATGGGCCAGTGCTGCAGCACCCAGGCGTAGGCCGTGAACGCCAGCAGCGAGCCGAAGACGATCAGGTAGGCCAGCGCCAGGACGGAATCGGGATGCGCCTGCGCCACGGCCAGGTCGGGACGTTCGCCGATCGCCAGGCCGGCCACCACCAGCACGGCGCTCGCGGCCAGCATCTGGGCGGCGGTCGAGACGAAGGGGTCGCGCGGCATGGCGATAAGGGTGGCCAGGTACGAGCCGCTCGCCCACGAGAACGCGGCGACCACGAGGATGGCCAGCGAGACCGGCTCGATCGTCCCCTGCAGGCCGGTCGGCACGAGCATGCCGGCGACGCCGACGAAGCCGATGACGACCCCTACCATCGTCCCGCGCGCCACGCGATGGCCCGAGGCGCGCCGGAAGACGACGACCCACAGCGGTACCGAGGCGATGGTCAGGGCGGCCACGGCCGAGGGGACGTGCTGCTCGCCGATGCTGACGAAGCCGTTGCCGGTGACGAGCAGGAGGCACCCCACGAGGGCCGCGCCAAGCAGCTCCCGCGGCCGCGGCCGCGAGGCGGTCAGCCGTCCGGTGACCGTCACGGCGGCGAGGACCACCGCCCCCGCCACGGCGAAGCGCAGCCCGGCACTCGTGAGCGGCGGCAGCGCCAGGACCACCACCCGGATGGCCAGGTAGGTCGAGCCCCACACGAGGTAGACGGTGAGCAGCGCCGCCCAACCGAGCAGGTCGGGCTGGCCCGGCCCGGCGACGCGGCCGCCGTCAGGGGCGGGCGCTCGCGTGGGGGTCACGTGCGGCACTATGCCATGCCGCGCACCGGCCGAGCGGGCCACCGCGGCACCCCTGCGTGCGAGCCTTGCCGCGTCCCGCGGGAGTGGCTAGGATGAGCCGCCAGCGGAGGTCCATGCGTGGTCATGGCCAGGTGACGCTTCCGGGAGTCGGCGTCGTCCCGCACGCGTAGGAGGAAGCATGCGAACTCGTGCTATCGGGCTGAGCGGCCTCGTCTCGCTCTCCCTCATCGCCTCGGCCTGCGCGGGGGCGTCCCCGACGCCGGCGCCCGCCACCGCCACCCCGCCGGCCGCGACCGCCACACCGGGTGCATCGCCGACGGCGACACCGGTGCCGTCACCAACCTTCGCCCAGAACCCCAGCCTGAAGATCGGCGTGGTCACCGACGTCGGCACGGTCAACGACAAGAACTTCAACCAGTACTCGTTTGAAGGTGCCAAGGCCGGCGCCGCCGACATCGGGGCGGCCACGCCGCAGGTCGTCGTGCCCAACAGCTCGACGGACTACGCGCCTGACATCAACGGCTTCGTGTCGCAGGGCTTCAACATCATCGTGACGGTCGGCTTCAACCTGACCAACGACACGGTCAAGGCGGCCAAGGCCAACCCCAATATCTGGTTCATCGGGGTCGACCAGGCACCGCTCTGCATCACCCCGACCGGCGATCCCGACACGGCGGCGACGCCGAAGTGCGCCGGCGATCCAGCCACCCTGCTGCCGAAGTTCATCGCCATCCATTACGCCGAGGACCAGGCCGGCTATCTCGCCGGGATCGTGGCCGCCGGCGTCTCCAAGGCCGGCAAGGTCGGCGCCATCGGCGGCATCAACCTGGTGCCGGCGGTCGTGCGCTACATCCAGGGCTTCCAGCTTGGCGCCCAGGCCGAGAAGGCCGGCATCCAGGTCGACACCGGCTACGTGACGTCGAGCGACTTCAACAAGGCCTTCAACGACCCAGGCACGGGCCAGGCCTTCGCCGCCCAGTTCATCCAGCAGAAGGGCGACGACGTCATGTTCCAGGTGGCCGGCAAGACCGGCAACGGCATCCTCCAGGCCGCGTGCGCCGCGAACATCGTGGGCATCGGCGTGGACGTCGACCAGTACGTGTCGCTCAGCGCGGCGACGGACACCACCTACGGGTGCATCCTGACCAGCGCCGAGAAGCACCTCTCGACCTCGGTCGAGAACGCCATCGACCAGATCTCCGGCGGCACGGCAAAGGGCGGCAACGTCCTTTACAACGCCGCGAACGGCGGGATCGGTGTGGCGGACTTCACCTCCAGCGTAGTGGTCCCCGACGCCGTCAAGGCCGACGTGACCACGGCCCTGGCGGCCATGGTGGCCGGTACGCTGACCACCTGCCCCTCGAACTGCGGATCGGCGACCCCGTAGCGGCTCGCTGACCACCGCCTCGCATTCGGAGAACGGGCCGCGCCGTCGAACGGTGCGGCCCGTTCGTCACCTCCGCCCCGTGCACCGGAGCCGGCCGTGACCGATCAGCCCGCGAGCCCCGTCCCGGCGCTCGAGATGCGCCACATCACGAAGCGCTACCCCGGCGTCCTGGCCAACGACGGCATCGACCTCGACCTGCGGCGCGGCGAGATCCACGCCCTGCTCGGCGAGAACGGGGCCGGCAAGACGACCCTCATGAACGTCCTGTACGGCCTGGCCCGCCCGGACGCCGGCGAGATCCTCATGGACGGCCAACCGGTCACGATCACGGACCCGTCCGATGCCATCGACCGGGGCATCAGCATGGTCCACCAGCACTTCATGCTCGTGCCCGTCCTGTCGGTGGCCGAGAACATCGTCCTCGGCGACGAGACCATGGCCAACCGGATCTTCCTCGACCGCAAGGAAGCCGACCGGCGGATCGCCGACCTCGCCAAACGGTTCGGCTTCGAGATCGACCCGGATGCCAAGGTGGGCACGCTGTCGGTCGGCCAGCAGCAGCGGGTGGAGATCCTCAAGGCGCTCTACCGCGAGGCCAAGATCCTCGTCCTCGACGAGCCGACGGCGGTCCTCACGCCCCAGGAGACGGAGGAGATCTTCGCCCTGCTGCGCCGCCTTGCCGATGGCGGGCAGAGCATCGTCTTCATCAGCCACAAGTTGTACGAGGTGCTGGAGATCGCCGACCGCATCACGGTCCTGCGCCGTGGCCGGGTCGTCGGCACGCGCCTGCCCAACGCCACGAGCGAGGAGGACCTGGCCGAGTTGATGGTCGGCCGCGAGGTCCAGCTGACCGTCGACCGCGGCGAATCGCACCCGGCCGGGGTGATGCTGAAGGTGGAGGGCTTGCGGGTCCGCGACGATCGGAACCGCGAAGTCGTGAACGGCGTCGACTTCGAGGTCCGCGCCGGCGAGATCCTGGGCATCGCCGGTGTGGCTGGCAACGGCCAGGACGAGATGATCGAGGCGCTCATCGGCCTCCGCCAGGTGGCCGGCGGCGCGGTCCACCTGGCCGATCGGGACGTGACGAGCCTCACGGCGCGGGGCATGAATGAGGCGGGCGTAGGGTACGTGCCCGCCGATCGCCACCGGTTCGGGCTCATCCTGGCGTTCCCCATCCAGGACAACGTCGTCCTCACGGCCTACTACCGCGAGCCGTTCGCCCACGGCATCCTGCGCGACGACAAGGAGATCGCTCGCGAGGCCGCCGAGGAGATCGCCGCCTTCGACGTGCGCACCCCCTCCGCCACGATCCCCGCGGGCACCCTCTCCGGCGGCAACCAGCAGAAGGTCGTGGTGGCCCGCGAGTTCGACCGCGACCTCCGGCTCCTGTTACTGGACCAACCCACCCGCGGCCTGGACGTCGGCAGCATCGAGTTCATCCACCGCCAGATCATCGCCAAGCGCGATGCCGGCACCGCCGTGCTGCTCGTCTCGGCCGAACTCGACGAGGTCCTGGAGATGTCGGATCGGATCGCCGTCATGTTCCGCGGGCAGCTGGTCGCCTTCCGCGACGGCCGGACCGCCGACAAGAACGAGATCGGCCTGCTGATGGCCACCGGTGGCCGTGAGGCCGAGGTGGTGCCGGCATGACCGCCGCACGCCCGCTCCCGCGCCGCCGGCCGACCTCACGCGTGCGGCAGGTCTGGGACGTGCTGGCCGTGCCCGTCGTAGCCATCGTCCTGGCCCTCATCGTCGGCGCGGTGGTGATCCTCGTCTTCAGCCTGCTGGTTTCGCGGGCGACGTTCGATATCGGGTTGCCGCTGAAGGCCTACGGCGCCCTGGTGAACGGATCGCTGGGCAGCTTCGACGGCCTGGTCGAGACGTGCGTGCAGGCCACGCCGCTCCTCCTGGCCGGCCTGGGGGTGGCGGTCGGCTTCCGCGCCGGCCTGTTCAACATCGGTGCGCAGGGCCAGTTCCTCCTCGGGGCCCTGGGCTCGGTGTGGGTGGGGGCGGCCCTCGCGACCGCGTCCCCGCTCATCTCGATCCCCCTCGCGCTCGTCGTCGGCGTGGTCATCGGCGCCCTCTGGGCCGGCATCGCCGGCTACCTCAAGGCCGCCTCGGGAGCCCACGAGGTGGTGACGACGATCATGCTCAACTACGTCGCCCTGGCCATCCTTTCCTGGATCGTCGTGGGTCCGCTGCGCCTGACCAACTCGCCCCAGCCGGTGACCGCGGGCGTGGGGGACGCAGCGCTGCCGATCCTCATCGGCTCTGACGGCCACCTGGGGCTCCTCATCGCCCTCGCCGCCGTGCCCCTCGTGTGGTTCCTCCTGTACCGCACCACGATCGGCTTCGAGATCCGGGCCGTGGGGGCGAACTCCGAGGCGGCGCGTTACGCCGGCATGCGGCCGCGCTTCGTCATCGTCCTCACGATGGCCCTCGCCGGCGGCCTGGCCGGCCTCGCCGGTGGCGTCACGCTCCTCGGCATCAACCACCAGATGCCGGCCGGCTACAGCACCACGGTCGGGTTCGATGCCATCACGGTGGCGCTCCTTGGCCGCTCCAACCCGTGGGGCGTGCTGCCCGCGTCGCTGCTCTTCGGGGCCATGCGGGCCGGCGCTGGCCTGATGCAGATCCAGGCCGGAGTGCCGGCCGAGCTGGTCTACATCATCCAGGCGATCATCCTGCTCTTCCTCATCATCGACGTGCTGTTGCGCAAGCTGCCCGGCCTGCGCGCGGCCAAGGCCGGCCTGATCACGACCGATGCGAGCCAGGCGGCCGCCGAGGGCGTCACGGCCGCCGCCGCCGCCGCCACCATCCCGCCGGTCGCCAAGGGGCTGTGATGGACGCCCTGATCAACGGCCTCTACGGCATCCCCGTGCTGGGCCTCTTCTTCCAGTTCGGCGGCTACGTCCTGGACCTCCTGCCGATCCTGGCCCAGACATCGATCGTGGTCGCCGTGCCCATCGCCCTGGCCGCCCTGTGCGGCGTGCTGTGCGAGCGGTCCGGCGTGGTCAACATCGGCATCGAGGGCATCATGCTGGTGGGCGCATTCGTGGGCTGGATCGTGGCCTCGGCGGCCGCCTCGACGCTCGGCCACGGCACGCCGCTGCCGGTCTTCGGCATCACCGCACCGCTCGTCATCGGCCTCGTGGCAGCCCTCATCGCCGGCATGTTCCTGGCCCTCCTGCACGCCTGGCTGGCCATATCCGTGCGCGTCGACCAGATCATCAGCGGGGTCATCCTGAACATCCTGGCCCTCGGCGTGACGGGTTACCTCAACACGCTCATCGCCGCCCAGTCGCCCCTCGAGGCCGGCAAGTTCACCGCCCTGAGTCTGCCGCGCGACATCACGAACCTGCCGGTCGTCGGCTGGCTGCTGCACGCCGTGCTGGACCAGGGGCCGATCGCCATCGCCACGGTGATCATCGTGATCGTCCTGCAGGTGCTGCTGTTCCGGTCTCGCTGGGGCCTCCGCACACGCGCCGTCGGCGAGCATCCCAAGGCCGCCGAGACCGTCGGCATCGACGTCATCCGGCTGCGCTACCGCAACGTCATCGCCTCTGGCGCCGTCGCCGCGCTCGGCGGCGCGTATCTGAGCATGGAGCAGACGAACTCGTTCCAGGCCGGCATGACGAACGGGCGCGGCTTCATCGGCCTGGCGGCGATGATCGTGGGCCGCTGGACGCCGATCGGCGCGTTCGGCGCGGCCATCCTGTTCGCCATCGGCACGGCCGTCGGGCAGGCGATCTCGGTGGGCCCACCCAACGGCCAGCTGGGTGACCTGCTGAGCAAGCTGCCGGCCCAGTTCTTCGACGCGCTGCCGTATGTCGTGACGATCATCATCCTGGCCGGCGTCGTGGGCCGTAGCATCCCGCCGGCGGCCGACGGCAAGCCGTACGAGCGCGAAGCGACGACGTGACCGACGGCGCCGAGGAGCGGGCGCGGCTGGCCGCCGAGCGCGACCGGGCGGCGGCCATCCTGGATCTCCATGAAGGCCGCGGGCCCGTCCCGGTCCTGGACGAGGCGGGCGCGCAGGATCTCCTCCGTCATGCCCGCCGGCTGGCCATCGTGGGCGCCTCGCCCGATCGCAGCCGGCCGTCACAGAGCGTGATGCGCTACCTCCAGGCCCACGGCTACGAGTGCGTGCCGGTCAACCCCACGGCGCGCGAGGTCCTGGGGGTGGCCACCTTCCCGACCCTCGAAGAGGCGGTGGCGAGCACCGGCCGGTTCGATATCGTGGACGTCTTCCGCCGTCCCGAATACACCCCGCCGATCGCGGCCGCGGCCGTGGCCACCGGCTGCGGCGCCCTGTGGCTCCAGCTCGGGGTGGTCGACTGGGAGGCCGCCCGCATCGCCCACGACGGGGGCCTGCCGGTCGTCATGGACCGCTGCACGGCCATCGAGCACCGCAAGCTGCGGGACCGCTGAGGCGCGTCTCAGCCCGGCCGCACCCCCAGGGCGACTACGATCAGGACGAGGCCCACGACCCCCAGCGCGCCCCAGCGGATGACCTGGCCGCGCAGCTCGGCCGCCATCAGGTCCGCGCTCGACGGTCCGGCGTCGGCCGGCGGGCGACCCCCGCGCCAGCTGTCGTAGCGCCGCAGGTTGGCCTCGTGCGCCAGCAGGGTCCGCCAGCGCTGCCACGAGCCCCACGCCCGCCACAGGCCGAGGCCCGCCGCGGCGACCCCCAGGAGCAGCAGGACGAGCGCCAGGGGCCCCACGCCTCAGCCGCCCTCCGCGAGGCGCCGCTCGAGGAGCGCCCGCACGGCCGCCGCGTTGGCCTGGCCACGGCTGGCGGCCATGACCTGGCCGACCAGGAAGCCCAGCACCTGCACCTTGCCGGCGCGCAGCTCGGCGACCGGCCCGGGGTGCCTGGCGAGCACACCGTCGACGAGGGCCACGAGGGCCGTTTCGTCGTTGATCTGGCGCAGGCCCAGGCGCTCGACGAGCGCATCGACCGCGGTCCCGTCGCGGGCGTGGGCCTCCAGCACCTGCTTGGCGTTGGTGCCCGACAGCTCCGCGGCCTCGACCAGGCTCACGAGGCGGGCCAGCTGCGCCGGGTCGATCGCGGGAGCATGGCCTGGAGCGGCCTCGACCTCGGGCTTGAGGAGCCGCATCGACTCACCGGTGACCCAGTTGGCCACGGTCTTGGCCTTGAGCGACGGGTCGGCCGCCAGGGCCCCCTCGAACAGGCGGCCGGCCGCCGGCTCCGCGGTCAGGACCGCGGCGTCGTACGGCGACAGGCCCAGGTCGCCGATACCGCGCACGTCGCGCGGCGGGCAGCTCCGGCAGGGCGGCGCGGATGGTATCCAGCCAGCCCGCTTCCGGCCGCAACGGCGGCAGGTCGGGCTCGGGGAAGTAGCGGTAGTCGTGCGAATCCTCCTTGGAGCGCATGAGGTACGTCACGCCGCGGGTGTCATCCCAGCCGCGGGTCTCCTGCTGCACGGCCGTGCCCGCGTCGAGGAGCTCCGCCTGGCGCGCGATCTCGTGGTCGATGGCCCGTTCCACGGAGCGGAACGAGTTCATGTTCTTGACCTCGACGCGGGTCCCCAGCACCTCGCTCCCCACCGCCCGCAGCGAGACGTTGGCCTCCACCCGCATCTGGCCGTTCTCCATGGCCGCCTCCGACGCGCCGATGGCCAGCAGCAGCAGGCGCAACTCCTCGGCGTAGCGCCGGGCGGCCTCGGCCGTGTGGAGGTCCGGCTCGGTGACGATCTCCATGAGGGGCATGCCGGCGCGGTTGAAGTCGACCAGGCTGATGCGCCGCCCGTCGGGCGCCTCGGCGTGGATGAGGCGCGCTGTGTCCTCCTCCAGGTGGGCCCGCCGGATCCCCACGATCACCTCGCCGGCCGACGTCTCGACCGCCAGGCGGCCATGGGACGCCAGGGGCAGGTCGAACTGGCTGATCTGGTAGCCCTTGGGCAGGTCCGGGTAGAAGTAGTTCTTGCGGTCCCAGCGCGTGACCTCGGGCACCTCGCCGCCGATGGCCATGCCGGTCGCCAGGACGTGCTCCACCGCCCGACGGTTGATGACCGGCAGCGTGCCCGGCATGCCAAGGCAGACGGGGCAGGTCCGGGAGTTGGGGGCGGCCTCGGCGATGTCGGTGCCGCAGGGGCAGAACATCTTGGCCGACGTCCGCAGCTGGACGTGGATCTCGATGCCGATGACGGCCTCGTACCGCCCGGTCACCCGCGCAGGCTGCCCAAGAACCGGTCGATCCGCTCGAGGGCCGTCTCCAGCTGCTCGTAGCTGGTGGCGTAGCAGGCCCGCACGTGCCCTTCGCCGGACGGCCCGAAGGCATCGCCGGGGATGACCGCGACCTGCTGCTCGAATAGCAGCCGCTCGCTGAACTGGGCGCTGCTGAGGCCGCTCGAGCTGATGTCAGGGAAGGCGTAGAAGGCGCCGCGCGGCTCGAAGGTCGGCAGGCCGAGGGCGTTGAAGCCGGCCACGACGCGCTGCCGGCGCCGGTCGTACTCGGCGACCATCCGCTGCACGTCGGGCTCGGCGCCGGTGAGGGCCACCACGGCCGCATCCTGGGCCGTCGTCGGGGCCGACATGATCTCGTACTGGTGGACCTTGACGATGCCCTCGAGGAGGTCGCGTGGCGCGGCCAGCCAGCCGACCCGCCAGCCCGTCATGGCGTAGGCCTTGGAGAAACCGCCGATCAGGACGGTCCGGTCGCGGGCACCAGGCAGCGACGAGAAGGCCCGGTGGTGGTGGTCGCCGTAGACGAGGCGGTCGTAGATCTCGTCGCTCACCACGAGGAGGTCGTGGCGCTCGGCGATGTCGGCCAGCGCCAGGAGGGTCGCCTCGTCGAGGACGGCGCCCGTGGGGTTGCAGGGGTAGCCCAGGAAGAGCACCTTGGTGCGCGACGTGATGGCCGCCTCGACCGTGGCGGGGTCAAGGGCGAAACCGCGATCGGCATGCGTGGCCACGTGGACCGCCCCACCGCCGTTGAAGACGATCGACGGCGTGTAGGCCACGTAGGACGGCTCGTGAAGGATGACCTCGTCGCCGGGGTCCACCAGCGCCGCCATGGCCGCCGCGACCGCCTCGGACGCGCCGACGGTGATGAGCAGCTCCCCTTCCGGGTCGTACTCCACCTCGTACAACCGCGCCAGGTGCTTGGCCAGGGCGCGTCGCAGCTCGAGCGTGCCGTAGTTGCTCGTGTAGTGGGTCCGTCCCGCGCGCAGGGAGCGCACGCCGGCCTCGATGATCTGGGGCGGCGTCGTGAAGTCGGGCTCCCCTACCCCGAGGCTGATGACATCGGGCATCGTGGCGATGACGTCGAAGAACTTGCGGATGCCCGACGGGGGCACGGCAGCCACGCGCCGGGCCAGGCGCGAGGCGGACCGGACGGCGGGCTCGACGGTCATGACGGCCCGAGTATACGAGCCGGCCGGCCGCTCATCGTCCCCGCCCCAGGGCGGTGAGGCGCTCCGCGGCCGGGGGTGTGGCCGGATCGTCCAGCGCGGGCAGGTCGGCCGGCTCCAGGCCGCGCCAGGGTGCGTCCGCCGTGATGGCCTCGTAGCCCCGACCTAAGCCGAAGAGGCGGCCCTCGTCCCACGGCCGCCCGATGAACTGGAGGCCCACCGGCAGGCCGTCACTGAGCCCGCACGGCACCGACAGGCCCGGCAGGCCCGCCACGTTGACGGGCAGCGTGCAGGCGTCGGAGAGGTACATCGCGACCGGGTCGTCGAGGCGCGCCCCGATGGGGAAGGCGACCGTCGGGGTGGTCGGCGCGACGAGGGCATCGACCTGCCGGAAGGCCGCGTCAAAATCATCTTTGATGAGCGTGCGGACCTTCTGCGCCTTGATGTAGTAGGCGTCGTAGTAGCCGGCCGACAGGGCGTACGTGCCGAGCATGACGCGGCGCTTGACCTCGTCGCCGAAGCCCTGGCCGCGCGTCGCCAGGTAGTCCTCCAGGACGTCCCCGCCGCGGACGCTGAACCCGAAGCGCACCCCGTCGTAGCGGGCCAGGTTGGCCGACGCCTCGGCCGGGGCGATGATGTAGTAGGTGGCCAGGCCGTACCGCGTGTGGGGCAGGTCGACGTCGACGATCTCGGCCCCGGCGCCCTCCAGGGCGGCGACCGCCTCCCGGACGCGCGCCTCGATGCCCGGCTCCATGCCGGCCACGAAGTACTGGCGCGGCAGGCCCAGGCGGATGCCACGCAGCGCGTCGGCGGCCGCGCCGTCGTCGCCGAGTGCGGCCGCGTAATCGGGTACCGCCACGGGTGACGAGGTCGAGTCGCGTTCGTCCCGCCCGGCCACCGCGCCGAGCAGGAGCGCCGCATCACGCACATCGCGCCCCAACGGCCCGACCTGGTCCAGGGAACTGGCGAAAGCGATGATGCCGTAGCGGCTCACCCGGCCGTACGTCGGGTGCATGCCGACGACGCCCGTCAGGGCGGCCGGCTGGCGGATCGAACCGCCGGTGTCGGTGCCGATGGCGAGCGGCACCTGGAACGCCGCGACCGCGGCGGCCGAACCGCCGCTGCTGCCGCCCGGCACGCGTGCCAGGTCCCACGGGTTGCTGGTCGGCCCCCTCGCGGAATGCTCGGTCGACGAGCCCATGGCGAATTCGTCCATGTTGGTCTTGCCCAGGATGGCCGCCCCGGCCGCGTCGAGCCGCTCCGCGATGTGGGCGTCGTACGGGCCCACGAAGCCGTCCAGGATGCGGCTGCCGGCGGTCGACGGACGGCCGGTCGTCACGACCAGGTCCTTGAGCGCGACCGGGATCCCGAGGAGCGGCGGCAGCTCCGCCAGGGCCTCCCGGCCGGCCTTCCGGGCCTCCGTCAGGCGGCGGTCGGCGGCATCCGCGGTGGCCATGGCGCGTGCGTCGTCGAACGAGGCCCAGGCGTTGAGCGCCGGCGCCTGGCGATGGGCCAGTGCGAGGTGTGCCTCCACCAGCTCGCGCGACGAGAACTCGCCGTCGCGCAGGCCGCGCCGCCATCTGCCACGCGAGGAGCCGGGTCGGGTCGCTGCCTGGACACGCTCAGGTGGTCTGGTCGGCCAGGATGGCGGGCACCACGAGGTGGTCCCCGATGCGCTCCGGCGCCCCGGCCAGCGCCACGTCGACCGGCAGGCTCGGGGCGGCCCGATCCTCGCGCAGGATGTTCTCCAGCTCGATCGTCTGGGCCGTGGGGGCGATGTGCTCCGTGTCGAGCTCCGCCAGCACGGCGTATTGCTCGAGGATGTGATTCAGTTGCCCCTGCAGGCGCGCCAGCTCGGCGTCAGTCAGGCCCAGGCGAGCGAGGTGGGCGACGTGGGCGACGTCGTCGCGGGAGAGGCCGGCCATGGGGCAAGGATAGCGGCCAGCACGGCGCCGCCGTCAGCACCGGGCGAGGGGGTCGTAGCGCTCGACGAGCCCGGCGCGCCACGCCGGCGCCTCGTAGGCCCGGCCGAAGTAGCCGGTCTCGCGATGGACCTTGCCGTCGCCGACCTCGAGCAGCTCGGCCACGAACCAGCGCTCGCCGGACGGGTAGTCGTTGATGCCCTCGACGATGGCGATGGGACCCGCGCCGTGGATGCGGATGGGCACGAGGAGCGGCGTCATCTCCCAGCCCTCGGGCGACGTCGCCAGGCGCGTCACGTGCAGCTCCGGGTAGCCTGGGTAGGACGAATGGACGGCCACATCGGCGGCGTGGCCGCGCAAGCGCTCACCCGACTGCGGCCACTCGCAGATCCAGTCGTCGGCCCGGAGGGTGGCGAGCGTGGCGAAGTCGCGCAGGCGGATCGCCTCGGCGTAGGCATCACCCAGGCGGCGGGCATCGGCGGCCGACGTCTCGCCGTGGCGTCGTGGCGCCGCGGGCACCAGGGACCCGTCGAATCGCTCGACGTGCGCCGCCCGCCACGCCGGCGCCTCGAAAGGCTCGCAGAAGTACTCGGTCTCGACGGCCACGAGGCCGTCTCGCAGCTCGAGGATGGTGACCCACCACCAGCGCGAGCCGTCCGGGTACGTGGTGACGGACTCCACCGTCCAGAGGTCGTCCTGACCCTCCAGGCGGCGCACGCCGCTCAGCTGCGGCGCACCCCCTGGATAGGTCCGTTCGATCTCCTCGATCCGCTCCGGGCCACGGACCAGCTCACCCGATTGCGGCCAGCGCGCCACGTACTCGTGGTGGCGCAGCTGACGCAGGGCAGCCAGGTCCCAGCCGGCGACCGCGGCCGCATACCGCCCGGCGACGCCCGGATCGTCCATCCAGCCTCTCCTCTTCCCGGCCGCGCACCGGACCCTCGGTCAGCGGCGCTCCGGCAGACCCGCGAAACGCAGACCCAGTTCAGCGTACTGCGCCGGGTCGGCCGGCGACGGGGCATCCAGCATCAGGTCACTGCCCGACTGGGTCTTGGGAAAGACCATGACCTCGCGGATGTTGACCTGACGCGTCAGAGAGCGGCCCAGCGGTCCACCCCCAGGGCGATGCCGCCATGCGGCGGGGCGCCGTACTCGAACGCGTCGAGCAGGGCGCCGAACTTCTCCTGCATGGCCGCCTCGGAGTGGCCCATCAGGGCGAAGGACCGGGCCAGCAGGTCGCGTCGGTGGATGCGGATCGAACCGCCGCCGAGCTCCCAGCCGTTGAGGACGAGGTCGTACTGCTGCGCCAGCGCCCGGCCGGCGGGGTCCTCCGGTGAGGGCCTGGCGAGATCCCCGGAAGCCGTCACGAGCTTGGGCTCGTCTTCCGGCAGCGGCGCGCTGAAGGGGTTGTGGGTGGCGTCCCAGCGGCGGCCCTCGGTGTCCCACTGGTACATCGGGAAGTGGTGGACCCAGGCGTACGCCAGCACGTCGGGGTCGGCCAGGCCGAGCCGCCGGCCCAGCTCCAGGCGAACCTGGCCGAGGGCCTCCTGGGCCACCCCGTCCCTGTCGGCCACAAGCAGCGCGAGGTCCCCGTCACCGGCTCCGGCCGCCGCGGCAAGGGCTGCCGCTCGCGGCTCGCCCACGATCTTGGTGATGCTTGAATGGATCCCACCGCTCGCCAGGGCGATGGTGACGAGGCCGCGTGCGCCGTGATGCCTGGCCAGCTCGGTCAGCTCGTCGATCTGGCTCCGGCTGGCTCCGGCCATGCCCGGCGCCGCTAGGCCGATCACTCGCCCGCCGGCGGCGAGCGTCTCATCGAAGACGCGGAACCCGGTGCCCTGGGCGGCCGGCCCCATGTCGTGGAGCTCGAGCCCGAAGCGGACGTCGGGCTTGTCCGAGCCGTACCGGTCCAGGGCCTCGCGATAGGTGAAGCGCGGGAACGGCGTGGCCTGGAGGGGTCGGTCGGGAACGGTCGCCCGGGTGACGGCGATGGCCATCTCCTCGACGAAGCGCATCACGTCCGCCTCGGCCACGAAGCTCATCTCCAGGTCCAGCTGGCTGAACTCGGGCTGGCGGTCACCGCGCAGGTCCTCGTCGCGGAAGCAGCGCGCGATCTGGAAGTAGCGGTCCATGCCCGCCACCATGAGCAGTTGCTTGAGCTGCTGGGGGCTCTGCGGCAGGGCGTAGATGCTGCCCGGCTGGAGGCGCGAGGGCACGATGAAGTCGCGGGCGCCCTCGGGCGTCGACTTGATGAGCATCGGTGTCTCGATCTCGACGAACCCGGCGGCCACGTGGGCGGCCCGGATGGCCTCGACGAGCCGGCTGCGGGTCAGCAGGCGAGCCAGGATGGGCTCGCGCCGCAGGTCCAGGTAGCGGTACTTGAGGCGGAGGGCCTCGTCCACCTCGCCCTCGGGCTCGTTGATGGGGAACGGCGGTGTGCGCGCCGGGCCGAGCACGTCGACCACGTCGGCGCGAAGTTCGACGTCACCGGTCGGCAGGCGCGGGTTCTCCGTACCGGGCAGCCGCTTCGCCAGCAGGCCGCTGGCCCGGATGACGAATTCGGGCCGCACCTCGCTGGCGACCGCGTGGGCCGCGGGAGCGGTCGCCCGGTCGAGCACCACCTGGGTGATGCCGTAGCGGTCGCGCAGGTCGAGGAAGATCAGCTGCCCAAGGTCGCGCCGGCGATGGACCCAGCCGGCCAGCGTCATGGCCTGGCCGGCCAGCTCGGCGCGTGCTTCGCCGCAAGTCGCGGTCCGGTGGAACGTCTGCATGGGCGACCTCATGGTACGGGAGGTGGCGGAAACGCCCCTGCCGCGTTCAGCCGTGCCGGTGGCCGGCCTGTCCGCGGCTCAGGTCGCGGGCCAGGTCGGCGACGTTGGCCGAGCGCTGCGTGCCCGCCTGCAGATCCCGCACCTGCACCTGCCCGTGGGCCAGTTCGTCGCCCACGATGACGGCGAAATGGGCCCCGTCGCGCGCGGCACCCTCGAGCTGCCGCCCCAGCTTGCGCGGGGCGAGGTCGGCACGGACCGCCAGGCCGGCCGCCCGCAGGTCGGTCGCCAGCCGCAGGCGCGTCGCGGTGTCCTCCGCGTCGGCGCCCACGACGATGGCGGTCGGGCCGATGGCGGGCACCGCAGCCGGGCCCTGCTCCGCCAGGGCCAGCACGACGCGGTCGAGGCCAAGGGCGAAGCCGATGCCGGGCGTGGGCTTGCCGCCCAGCAGCTCGACGAGCCCGTCGTACCGCCCGCCGCCGCCAAGGGCCTGCTGCTGGCCGGTCGCGCCCTGGCGGTAGAACTCGAACGCGGTACGGGTGTAGTAGTCCAGGCCGCGCACGAGCGTGGGCTCGAGGTGGGGCTCGATCCCGAGGACAGCAAGATGGGCTTGCACGGCCGCCAGGTGGCCGGCGCACGGCTCGCAAAGGTGGTCGACCAGGCGCGGCGCCGCGGCGATGAGCGCCGCCAGGTCGGGGTCCTTCGAATCGAGGAGCCGCAGCGGGTTGACCTCGAGGCGCTCCGCCTCGGCCGGGGCGAGGGCCGCCGCGTGCGCCTCGAAGTACGCGCGCAGCCGCTCCAGGTACGCCGGCCGGCACACCCTGTCGCCGATCGAGTTCAGGTGGACGTTGACGTCGGTCAGGCCGCTCGTGGCATAGAAGCGCAGGCCGAGCTCGATGAGCTCCGCGTCGACGGCCGGACCGGGGTCGCCGATGGCCTCCACGTCCCACTGCCAGAACTCGCGGTAGCGCCCGGCCTGCGGCCGGTCGTAGCGGAACATGGGCCCGCAGAGGCTGAGCCGCACCGGCTGCGGCAGGGCCTGCATGCCGTGCTGGATGTAGGCCCGCACGATCCCCGCGGTCGCCTCCGGCCGCAGGGCCCAGCGCTCGCCCTCCTCGCCACGCGTGGCGGCCACCCGAAAGAGCTCCTTCTCCACGACGTCGGTGACCGCGCCGACGCCGCGCTCGAAGACCACGCTCTCCTCGAAGAGCGGCGTGTCCATCTCCGCGTACCCATAGCGCGCGGCAAGATCGCGGGCGACGCCCTCCAGGCGCGCGAAGGCCGCCCGTTCGGCGGGCAGCAGGTCGCGGGTACCGCGTGGCGCACGGAACTGGGGCATCGCGGCAAGTCTACCGGCGGGGAGCGGCACGAGGCGGCCCTCCCGCGGGGTGTGGTACACCGCTCGCATGGCCACCCCGGGGTACCGCGTCCACGTCGTCCCGGCGACGCGCCGCCTCGGCCGCCTCTTCCTGCCCGGCTGGCTGGCCATCACGATCGGCCGGGACATCTGGACGTGGCGCCCGCTGGCGGGGCCGGAGCTCGAGCACGAGCTGTGCCACGTGCGGCAATGGCAGCGCTACGGCCTGGGCTTCATCCCGCGCTACGTACGAGCCTCGTGGCGGGCATGGCGGGCGGGGGGCGACCCGTACCGTGACAACGCCTTCGAGGTCGCCGCGCGGCGCGCCGCCGAGGGCTGATCAGCCCAGGTCGCGCTGGACCGTGTAGACGTCCTTGAGGCGCTCGAGGCGGGAGAGCAGCCGCGCCAGCTGGGCCACCGAGGCCACCTGGAGGGTGGCGTGGACGATCGCCGTGTGGTCCGGGTTCGTGCTGACGTTGGCGGCCAGGATGTTGACCTTGTGCTCGGCCACCACGTTCGTGATGTCGGACAGGAGCCCGGTCCGGTCGTAGGCCTCGATGCGGATGGCGATGGGGTACGTCTGCTGGGCGGGTGCATCCCACTCCACGTCGATGAGGCGGTGCACGTCCCGCTCGTTGACCACGGTCGGGCAGGTCCGCAGGTGGACGGTGACGCCCTTGCCACGCGTGATGTAGCCCACGATGGGGTCGCCGGGGATCGGGTGGCAGCACTTGGCGAACCGGATGAGGAGATCGCCGACGCCTTTGACCCGCACGCCCCCGGGCCGCTCCAGCGGCGGCGGCGCGACCTGCGGCAGGGCCGTCTCGGTGTCGTCGATGACGCCCAGCCGGATGACCACCTGCTGGGCACTGATGGCGCCGTAGCCGATCGCGGCATAGAAGTCGTCCGGCCCGGCCATCTTGTAGAGGGCCGCCATCTCCGCCACGCGGTCCGGCCCGATGCGCTCGACCGAGGTGCGGGCCAGGCGCCGCAGTTCCCGGTCCAGGGCCTCGCGACCGTGGACGATGTTCTCGTCCCGCTCCTGGCGCTTGAACCACTGGCGGATCTTTTCGCGGGCGTGGCCGGTGCGGACGATGTTCATCCAGTCACGCGACGGGCCGTGGGCCGCCTTGGTCGTCACGATCTCCACGATGTCGCCGTTCTGCAGCTTGTAGTCCAGCGGCACGAGGCGGTTGTTGACCTTGGCCCCGATGCAGCGGTGGCCCACGTCGGTGTGGATGCGGTAGGCGAAGTCGAGGGGCCCCGAGCCGGCCGGCAGGTCCTTCACCTCGCCGCGCGGGGTGAAGACGAAGACCTGGTCCTGGAAGATGTCGAGCTTGAGGCCTTCCACGAACTCCGTCGCGTCCGCCACCTCGCGCTGCCAGTCCATCAGCTGGCGCACCCAGGCCAGCTTGGCGTCGTAGTCCCGGTCGACGCGCGACCCTTCCTTGTAGCGCCAGTGGGCGGCGATGCCCACCTCCGAGACGCGGTGCATGGCCTGGGTCCGGATCTGGACCTCGAGCGGCTTGCCGTCGAGGGCCACCACCGCGGTGTGCAGGCTCTGGTAGCCGTTGCCCTTGGGCATGGCGATGTAGTCGTCGAACTGGCCCGGGATGGGCCGCCACAGCGAGTGCACCACGCCGAGGGCGGCGTAGCAGTCCTTGAGCTCCTCGACGAGGACGCGGACGGCGTACACGTCGTAGATCTCGCCGAGCTCGGCGCTCTTGCGCTGCATCTTCTTGGCGATGCTGGCGATGTGCTTGGGGCGGCCCGACAGCTCGGCTTCGATGCCCGCCGCGCGAAGCGCTTCGTCAAGGACGGTCATGGCGCGCTCGACGTAGCCCTCGCGGGCGCGGCGGCGCGTCTCGAGCTTGGCGGCCAGCTCGCGGTATTCGGTCGGTTCGAGGACCTTGAAGGCGAGGTCCTCCAGCTCCCACTTGATCTGCCAGATGCCCAGCCGCTCGGCCAGCGGGGCGTAGATCTCCTGCGTCTGGCGGGCGATGCGGACCTGCTTCTCGTGCGGCAAGGCGCTCAGCGTGCGCATGTTGTGGAGCCGGTCGGCGAGCTTGATGAGGACGACCCGCACGTCCTCTGCCATGGCCAGGAACATCTTGCGGATGTTCTCGGCCTGCTGCTCCTCGTGCGACAGGGTGCTGAACTTGGAGAGCTTGGTCACCCCGTCGACGAGCCGCGACACGTCGGGCCCGAAGCGCTCCTCGAGGTCGCTGAGGTCGTAGTCGGTGTCCTCGGGGATGTCGTGGAGCAGGGCCGCCGTCACCGCCACGGGGTCGATGCCGAGCTCGGCCAGGATCTGCGCGGCGGCCAGCGGATGGGTGACGTACGGCTCGCCGGAGGCCCGTTTCTGGCCCTGGTGGGCTTCCGCGGCGAAGCGGTACGCCCGCTCGACGGGCTCCAGGTCGGCCTGCGGGTAGTGCTCGTGGAGCGTCGCGAAGAGGTGGCGCGCGGCGGCTTCCACGGCGCGCGGCGAGCCGCCGGCGGCCGCATTCGCGGGCCGGGCCGGGGCGCGCCCGCGCTTGACCGCGGGCGGGGAGGCAGGATCGACGGCCATGGCGGGCAGTGTACCCCGCGAGCTCGGACGCTCCGGTGGGGCCTCAGGCGCCCCGCTCGGCCCGCACCCGGTCGCGCCACTCCCGGACGCGGTACCAGGCCGGGTCCAGGACCAGGTCGAACGTGCCGGGATGACGCAGCGGCACCCCGCCGAACGTGCGCTTGAAGGCGCTGAAGCCGACCCACGACGGGTCGGCCCCTGCCGCGCCGGCCTCCACCACGCCCCACAGGTCGAAGGTGCGGACACCGTCGTCGGCCAGGCGTGCCAGCAGCGCGGCCATCGTCGCGTAAGCGCCGTAGGCGTGGCGGAGCGCGGGATCGCGCAGCGAGGCGCCGTAGAGGTAGTAGGCGCGGTCGGCCACGCGGGGCACGGCCATGCCGGCGATGGGGCGGCCGTCGAGCTCGGCCAGGGCCAGGTACCAGCCGCCGGTCGGCGCGGCCGGACCCGGCGCGGCGAACCCGGCGGCGAGGCGCTGGAGGAACGCTTCCGACCGCGCCCGGAAGGCGCCGCGGGTGGCCGTCTCCCGGAGCAGGCCATGGAACGCCGCCACCCTGGCCGGGTCCGGGTCGCGGCGGATCGTCACCTGGACGCCCTCGCGACCGGCCCGGCCGGAGAGGCGGCGCGCGTCGGCGTGCCAGGCGGACCGCATGGCCTCGTGGTCGGCCGTCAACGTGACGAGGCGCGTGGGCGCGGCCTGCAGGTCATGGCGCGCCCGGCGCAGGCCCGCGGCCAGCATCGCCGTCCCGACGTCCGGCCCGCCGGGCACGGCCCGCGGGTCGACCTTCACGACGATGCCGCGCTGCCGGCGGCCGGCCTCGCGCAACGCCCCCAGGAGGGCCGCCACGATCGCCGGCGCGTCGGGCGCCTCGCGGGTCCAGAGCGGCCCATGGGGCACGTAGATGACCGTCCGACCCAGCGTGGTGCGCCGCACCAGCGCCTGCGCCAGGGCCTGGACGCGCCCCGCGCGGTCGCGCAGCACGAGGCGCAGCGGCAGTTCGCCGGCCGGCGCCACGGCGTCGCCCCACGCCCAGCACTGCAACGGGTCGCCTTCCGGACGCTCGGCCACGAAGGCGTCCCAGGTCGGGCGGTCGCTCTCGTCGGCGAGGCTCCAGTTGACGCCGCTCACCGGCCGCGGCCGCTCATCGGCCGGCGGGCCCCGACCAGCCAAGGCGGGCCAGCGCCGCCCGCACCTCGGCCGCCTCGTCCCATGGCACTGCCCCCTCCGCCGTCTCGATCGTCTTCTCGTGGCCCTTACCAGCGAACAGCACGGCGTCGCCCGGGCGCGCGGCCTCCAGGGCCAGGGCGATCGCCGCCCGGCGGTCGGGCACGAGCCGCAGCTCGCTGCCGCGGTGGAGGCCGGCGGCCTCGGCCCCTTCGGCGATCTGCTCCAGGATCACCTCGCGCGGCTCGCCGCGTGGATCCTCGTCGGTGACGACCACCAGCCGGCAGCGCTCACCGGCGACACGCCCCATCTGCGCGCGCTTCAGGACGTCGCGCTCGCCGGCCGAGCCGAAGACGGCGATGAGCCGGCCGCCGGCGGCACCGGCGAGCGGTGCCAGCTCATCCAGCACCTTGGCCAGGGCCTCGGGCGTGTGGGCGTAGTCGACGAGCGCGGCGAACGGCTGCCCCCCGTCGATGCGCTCCATCCGGCCGGGCACGCCGGCCACGGCCTCCAGGCCGGCCCGCACCGCCTCGGGTGGCAGGGCGAGCGCCTCCGCGACGGCCGCCGCGGCAAGCGCGTTCCAGGCGTTGAAACGGCCGGCCAGCGACAGGGCCAGGTGGCCGCGCCAGCGGGGGGTCACGAGGTCGAGCTCCAGCCGCTGGAGGCTCTCCCGGAGGGTCACCCCGCGGACGTCGGCGGCCTCGTCGAAGCCGTAGGTGACGACCGCGGCACCGGCCGCCTGCGTCGCCGCGGCGAAGTCGGCGGCGACGGGATCGTCCAGGTTCACCACACCCGTCTTGGGCCACCCCTTGGCCGGGTTCTGGGGGCCGGCGGCGAGCGCTTCGAAGAGGCGCCGCTTGGCCGCGGCGTAGGCCGCCAGCGTGCCGTGGAACTCGAGGTGCTCGTGGGTCAGGTTGGTCAGCACCGCCACGTCGTAGGCGACCGCCCCGACCCGGTCCTGGGCCAGGCCGTGCGAGCTCGTTTCCAGGACCGCGAAGCGGTCGCCGGCCTCGACCATGGCGGCCAGCTGGGCCTGCAGGACCGGTGCCTCGGGCGTCGTGGTGCGGGCGGGGTTGCCGATGGCGTGGCCGCCGACGACGATGTCGACCGTGCTGACGAGGCCGGCCGGCAGGCCGGCCTGGCCCAGGATGGAGCGCACCAGGTACGCCGTCGTGGTCTTGCCGTCGGTCCCCGTGATGCCCACCACACCGAGTCCGTGCGAGGGATCGTCCCACCACCACGCGGCCGCCTGGGCGAGGGCCGGCCTGGCGGCGACCACGACGAGCTGGGGCACGGCGAGGCCGGGCAGGGGTCGCTCGACGATGAGCGCGGCAGCGCCCGCCTCGACCGCGTGGGCCGCGAAGTCATGCCCGTCGTTGACCCTGCCCGGCACCGCCACGAAGACCTCGCCGGGCCGGACGTGACGTGAATCCATGGTGACGCCGGCCACCGGACGGGCCCCCAGCGGCCCGCCTGCCCCACCCGCCTCGGGCGCGGCGGCGGCCACGACCGAGCGGAGCTGGCCGCGCGCCTCGAGGGCGCCGACCAGCGCGCCGAGTGGGCGGCTGCGAGTGAGCGGCTCGCTCATCGGCGGCGCAGCGCCCGACGGGCCGAGCGGGCCACCAGGCCGGCCCGGTAGACGGCCGGCCGGAGGACCAGCTCATGGGCCCCGGCCGACTCGACCCAGCGCGCCCCGAAGCCGGCTTTGTGCTCGTAGAGGCCCCATGTCGCATCGCCCGGTTCCGGCCGGCGGCGCGCCCCCACGACGTCCACGCCGCCCAGGTCCAGGCACGGCATGCCGCTTTCCAGGGCCATGCGCATGGCGTCCCAGCGCAGCAGCTGCATCGTGCCCGGGAACGCGTGGCGGTCCGCCGGGTCGTCGGCCGAGAAGGCCGTCGCGAGGTGACCGCCCTGGCGGTACATCAGGAGCCCGCCCAGGAACCGGTCACCCGTCTCGGCCACGAGAAGCCGACCGCGCCGCGCCTCCAGGAGGCGCCGCCACCAGGCCAGAAAGCCGTGCTGCGACGAGAACGTGAAGCCCTTGCGGACGGCCGTGGCATCCAGGAACCGCCCCAGGTCGGGCAGCCGCTCACCGGCCGTGTCCTCGCGCACCGTGACGGCCTGGCGCTGGGCACTGCGTACGCGCTGGCGGGTCGTCCTGCTCAGGCCGGCGAAGAGGGTGTCTTCAGCGGTCCCGGCCGCCCAGCTCACCACCAGGCGGTGGCGCGACGGCTGGATCTCCTCCGCGGGCACGAAGCCGCCGGCGGCAAGGGTGGCCTCGAAGGCGTCGTCGGCGTCAAGCTCGGGGTCGACGGCCAGGATCGTGGCCCCGGCCTCGCGGGCCCACCGACCGAGGGCGAGCGAGCGCGCGGCGGCCGCCGGGGCACCACCCTCCCCCGCCACCGGCCCACGCGAGGCGTAGGCCAGGAAGCCCGGAAGGGGTGCGCGGCGGCGGGTCAGGACGAGCGCCCCGGCCCCGTCGGTAAAGGTCACGAAGCGGGAACGCCAGCCCTCCTCGACGGTCTGGGTCGCCCAGACGGTGCTCTGCAGGACGTGGCCGCCCGGCACGTCGACCGTCAGGGCATCCCAGCCCGGGGGGGCGACATCCGTGACCGCGCTAACCTCGACCGGCGGTGCGTCGCTCACGACCGCTTCACCCGGCATCGCCGCCTGCCGGGGGCCGGCCAAGGCGGCGGGTGGCCATCGCCACGCGGGCCCGTTGGGCGGCGTTCACCAGGCCGCGCACGACGGGCCGGGTGACCAGCTCCCACGCGCCGATCCAGGTCACCTCCTGCCCTCCGAAGCCGGCCTTGAACTGCTCGATGCCCGGATGCGCCAGGCCCCACAGATCGTAGGTCGCGAAGCCACCCTCGCGGGAGGTGCGGATGGCCTCCCACTTGAGCAGGTAGTTGGCCCGCGAGGCGGCCCCGGCCGCGGTCATCCCGCCGTACGGCTCGATGGCCGTCGCGCCGCACGCCAGCAGGAGCAGCGTGGCCTGCCGCCGCCCCGCGGCGTCCTCGGCGAAGAGCAGATGCGCCGCGCCGTGGCGGGCGAACGCCGCATAGGTGGCGCCATACGCGTCGCGGGCGCGGTGGACGAACCCGGCGCGGTGGGCCGTCTCCACGTAGATCGCGTAGAAGTCGTCGAGCCCCTCGGGGCCGGCCTCGACCACCGTGACGCCGTCGCGACGCGCCTTCGTCACGTACTGCCGCCACTTGCCACGGAGGTCGGCCCACAGCGCCTCTTCGGGCCGGGTCAGGTCGATGAGCCGCGTGCGCGACGGCTGGACGGGCGCGGTCGGCCGCCAGCCGTTGGCGCGCAGCCAGCCCTCCAGCGGATCGCCCGCCGGCACCGCGGGGTCGATGACCACATGGCTCAGGCGCAGGCGCCGGGCGAGGACCCGCAGGGCATCGGTCCAGGCCGTCACGCCTCCTCCACCGAAGCTGGTCGCCACCGGCCCGCGTGGGGCGTAGCCGATCGACCACGGACTCGGGCCCAGGCGGTGCACCAGGACCTGGGCCCCGATGGGCCCATCTGCCGCGTCGACCACGACGCGTTCCGCGGCCCAGCCGTTGGCGGCCTTCACCTCCGCCCACGCCGTCTGCTGGGCATACGCGCCCGGCCCGGCGGTGGCGACGAAGGCGTCCCACGCCACGTCGTCGGAACGCAGGCGGAACGCCGGATGGTCGGCGGGCGGCCGGTCGTCCATCATGCGAGGGTCACCAGGCGCCGGGTGGCCGACCGCCCGAGCGCCAGCGTGTCGGCCAGCTCGGGCAACCGCAACAGCCGGCTATAGACGGCGTACACCGCGCCCGCCACCACAAAGGCGATCCCGCCGACGAGCAGGTCGTCCACCTTGGCCGTGGAGCTCACCCCCAGGGCGCCCGCCGCCTGGAGGACGATCCATGCCCCCACCGCCGCCAGCACGGCCCCGACCAGGTCCACGCCCCCGGCCCGCAGCACGGGCCCCAGGCGGAAGCGGGCGTCGCGTCGCGCCAGCAGGCCCAGCAGGAGCGCCGACTCGACCCACGCCCCCGCGGCGATGCCCAGCGCCAGGCCGGCCAGCCCGAGTGAGCCGACCGTGAAGACCGAGACCACCACGTTGACGGCAACCGAGATGACAGCCGCGGCGACCGGCGTGCGCGTGTCCTTGGCCGCGTAGAACACCCGCGCCAGCACTTGGATAAGCGCGTGGCCGCCCAGCCCCACGAGGAAGAACAGCAGGGCGCTCGAGGTGGCCTCGAGCGCCGACAGATCGAACAGGCCGTACGAGAACAGGACGGTCACGACCTGCGCGCGGACGACCATCAGCACCGCGGTCAGGAACAGCATCACGTAGAGCAGCAGGCGCACGGCGCGTGTCACGAGCTGCCCGAACTCGTCGCCCGGGCCGAGCGCGACGACGCGCGAGAGCGAGGGCAGCAACACGATGCCGAGGGGGACCCCGATGAGCCCGATCGGGATCTGGAGGATCGTGAAGGCGGCGTTGTAGGCCACCAGGGCGCCGGTCCCGACGATCGTCGCCAGGGACGTGTTGACGAGGAACGTGATCTGGGTCACGCCGAGTCCGAACGCCCGCGGGACCATGAGGATGAGCGCCTCACGGGCCGCCGGGTCGTGCAGCCGGACGGTGGCCTCGTAGTGCGCCCCGCCCCGCACGAGCTGAGGCACCTGGACCGCGACCGTCAGGATCGCCCCGGCCACCACGCCCACCGCCAGGGCCCGCACGCCCATGCTCGGCGCGAGCACGATGGCCGCGACGATGATGGCCACGTTGTACAGGGCGGCTCCAGCTGCCGCGGCCGCGAACCGCCCGCGGGCGTTGAGGGCGCTCGAGGCGACCGCCCCGATGGCCAGGAACAGCGGCGAGAGGAGCATGATCCGCGTCAGCTCGACGGTCAGCTCCAGCTGGGCGGCCGTGAAGCCGGGCGTGATGAGCGGCACGAGCACGGGGGCCAGCAGCTCGACCACCACGATCAGGGGCACCAGCACGAGCAGCATCACGTTGGCTACCACCGACACCACATGCCACGCCCGCGCCTCTTCACCATGCGCGAGCAGGCCGCTCAGCACGGGCACCACGGCCGAGGTGAGGGCGCCGGCCGCCACGAGCTGGAACACCAGGTCGGGGAGCCGGAAGGCAGCGTAGTACGCAGAAAGGTCCGGCCCGGCCCCGAATGTGGAGGTCAGGACGACCGTGCGCAGCCAGCCCAGCACGCGGGAGGCGAAGACCGCGACCGATACGACCAGGCCGGCGCGCGCCAGCGTCCCGGTGGCCAGGCTCACCTCCCGGCCGGCCCCTGGGACGTCGCGGCCCGCGGATGGCTGGCCCGGTAGGCGCTGCGCAGCCGGGCCGGCGCGACGTGCGTATAGACCTGGGTCGTGGCCAGGTTGGCGTGGCCAAGGAGCTCCTGCACGACCCGCAGGTCGGCGCCTCCGTCCAGCAGATGGCTGGCGAAGGAATGGCGCAGCGTATGCGGCGTCGTGCCGCGCGGCAGCCCGGCGGCGCGGGCCAGCGCGTCCAGGCGGAAGCGCAGGCCGCGTGCCCCGAGCGGCCCGCCGCGCGAGTTGAGGAACAGGGCGCCAGGGTCGGCGCCAGAGCCGCGCCCGCGCAGGACGGGGCGGCCATCGGCGAGCCAGGTGGTCAGCGCGTCGCGAGCGGGTCCACCAAGGAGGCCCACGCGCTCCTTGCGGCCCTTGCCGCTGACGCGCACCTCACCACGGGCCAGGTCGAGATCGCCCACCACCAGCGCCTCGACCTCGCCGATACGCAGGCCGGCCGCATAGATGGTCTCCACGACGGCCCGGTCACGCAGCGCCAGGGCGGCGTCCAGCGAGTCAGGCATGGCGCGCGACGGCACGGCATCGAGGAGCTGCTCCACCTGGCTCACGTCGAGGACGGCGGGCAGGCGCCGCGGGCGCCGCGGCGTGGCGACGGACGCCCACGGGTCACCGGCCACCCAGCCCTCCCGTCGGGCGTGGCGGTAGAAGGCCCGGAGGGCGGAGATGCGTGCCCCGATCGAGTTGCGGCCCAGGCCACGCTCCTCGAGGGCGCCCAGGTAGGCCCGCAGCGTCAACCGGTCGGGACGCCGCCAGTCGCCGCCCGGCCGTTCGGCGAGCCAGTCCAGGAACTGGGCGGCCGCCGTCCCGTAGGCTCGCCGCGTGTGGACGGAGAGATCGCGCGCCTCGAGCGCGCGCCGGTAGGACGCGAGCGCCGACGCGCCCGTCACGCGGCGGTCGAGCGCGCTGCTCGGGCGCCGGGGCGGCGCTTGGTGCCGGCCGGCCGACGCGCCCGCCCGCCTCCACCACCCCTGGCCGGGCGCTTCGGGGCCAGCGCCGCCGGATCTGGCGGCCCGCCGGGCAGGCTGCGGCCGACCAGCGCCTCGGGCTCCATCTCAGGCAACGGCACGGCCGCGCCACAGCGCAGGCACAGCCCGCCATCGGGGCGGCGCGCCACGGGGCCCTGATCGGCGTCATGCAGCGCGCCGGTCGGCTCGAAGTTCGTGGTGAAGTCGCACTCCGGGTAGCGGGAACAGCCCCAGAAGACGTTGCCCGTGCGTCGCGCGCGCCGCGCGGTGAGATGGCCCTGGCCGCACTTGGGACACATGACCTCGAAGCCCAGCGGCGCCGGCGGGGGCGGGCCGTCCTTGCGGATGTAGCGGCACTCGGGATAGCGGGAGCAGCCCACGAAGGGCCCGAAACGGCCCTGCCGCGCCGTGAGGACACCCTCTCCGCACTCGGGACACGGCTCGCCCGTGCCGGCCATGGCCGGCGGCTCGTCACCCGGCAGGGGCCGCGTCTCCTGGTGCTCCGGATACAGCGAGCAAGCCAGGAAGCGGCCCGTCCGGCCCAGCCGGATGACCATGGGGTGGCCCAGCGAACAGACCTCGTCCGTGGCCTCGGTCGTGAAGTCGGCGCGGCGCAGCTCGCGGCGCTTCTCGTCGACCCGTGTCTTGAGGGGCCCGTAGAACTCCGCCAGGAGGGGCACCCACGCCTGCCGGCCGCGGGCGACCTCGTCGAGCCGCTCCTCCATGCGGGCCGTGAAGGCCACATCGACGAACTCGCCGAAGTGCTCCACGAGCAGGTCGGTGACGATGCCGGCCACCGGCTCGGGATGCAGGCGCCGGTCCTCTACCCGCACGTAGCCGCGATCGACGATGGTCGAGATGGTGGCCGCGTACGTGCTGGGGCGCCCGATGCCGTGCTCCTCGAGGGCCTTGATGAGGGTCGCCTCGGTGAAGCGCGGCGGCGGCTCGGTGAAGTGCTGGGTGGGCTCGACGTCCGTGACCGAGGCGCGGTCGCCCTCCGCCAGCGGCGGCAGCTGCCCCTCCGCCTCTTCGGCGGCCTCGTCGTCGTGGCCCTCCGTGTACACCCGGGCAAAGCCGTCGAACAGGGTCCTGGTCGCGCCGGCCCGCAGGCCGTAGCGATCCGCGTCGAGCTCGACGGTCGTCGTCTCCAACCGCTTCTCCGCCATCTGCGAAGCCAGGGCCCGCTGCCAGATGAGGCGGTAGAGGCGCAGCTCTTCCGGCTTCAGGTGGCCGGCGAGGGCTTCGGGGTCGCGGGCGAAGCTGGTCGGCCGGATCGCCTCGTGGGCCTCCTGGGCGCCCTTGGTGCGGGTGCGGTGGACCCGGCCCTTGGGCATCGTATACGGCGCCCCGAAGCGGGCGGCGATCACCTCGCGGGCTTCGCCCATGGCCACCCCGGCCATCTGCGTCGAGTCGGTGCGCATGTAGGTGATGAGGCCCACGTGGCCCTCGCCGAGGTCGAGGCCCTCGTACAGGCGCTGGGCGATCGACATCGTCCGGCGCGGGCTGAACGACAGCTTGCGGCTGGCCTCCTGCTGCAGCGTGCTGGTGGTGAAGGGCGCGGCGGGACTCCGCCTGGACTGGCGCGTCGAGACCTTGCCGACGATCGCGGCCGCTCCCGCCAGCGCGTCGCGATGGCGCGCCGCCTCGGCTTCGTCGGGGATCTCCAGCGAGGCCCCGTCGAGGCGCACGACGTCGGCCGCGAAGGCCGTCCCGTCGGCGGCCGCGAGGTGCGCCACCAGCGTCCAGTACTCGCGCGTCTGGAAGGCGTCGATGGCCCGTTCCCGCTCGACGACCAGGCGCACCGCGACCGACTGCACGCGGCCGGCCGACAGGCCGCCGCGCACCTTCCGCGACAGGAGCGGGCTGAGGGTGTAGCCCACCAGCCGGTCCACGATGCGGCGGGTCTGCTGGGCGTCGACGAGGTCCATGTCGATGCGGCGCGGATTGGCGAAGGCGGTGCGGATGGCGTTCTCGGTGATCTCCCCGAAGGTCACCCGCTGCTGCTTGTCATCGGGGATGTGGGCGGCCTCGGCGACGTGCCAGGCGATGGCCTCCCCTTCCCGGTCGAGGTCGGTGGCGAGGAAGACCGTGTCGGCGCGCGCGGCCGCCCGGGCGATGCTGTCGACCTGCTTGCGGCGGTCGTCGGGCACCACGTAGTCGGGCCGGAAGTCGTGCTCGACATCGACGCCCAGCTTGCCCTTGCCGGGGTTCTCCGGCAGGTCGCGGACGTGGCCGTAGGAGGCGAGCACGTGGAAGTCCGGGCCCAGGTAACGTTCGATCGTGCGCGCCTTGGCGGGCGATTCGACGATCACCAGGTTCCGTGTCATGGCCCGCGAGTGTAGCACCGGCCCTCTTGCCGGCCGGTTGCCTCAGGCTTCGCGGATGCGCCGCAGGAAGTCCTCGTCGAGCTCGGCGGCGGCCTCGTCGGCGGCCGGCTCGCCAGCCTCCAGGGCCGGGTGGGCGTGCGACGCGGCGGCGCCGTCGGGCAGGATCTCGATGAAGCGGACGTGCTGCAGGGGCACGATGAAGGTCGACCCGACCTCGTCCACGAAGGTCGGCCGCTTGCCATCCAGGGTGCGCATGTTGGTGCACACGAGGCAGCTGTCACCCGCCGAAGGCAGCGTCGGGAGGTCGGCCATGAGGGGCTGCTCGCCCTGCATGTGGATCACCGCGTCGCGGATCATGAGACGCGCCGCGTGGTGATCAGCCGCCCCAGAAGTCGATGGCGAACACCACCCGCCCGTTGGCCTGCCACACGCCGACCCCGGCGCTGCGGCCGCGCGAATCCATCATGTTGACGTAGTGCCCGCCGAGCGAAGCCTTCTCGCTCTGGAAGAAGAGCACCGCCTGGATGGCGCCGCTGGTCGGGGAGCCCGACCACCAGGCCAGGTTCTCGCCCCACCAGGCGTTGGTGTACCCGATCGCCGAGAGGCGACAGGACGGACAGCCGTGGTACAGCTGGCTGGTCTGGGCGAGGTACTTGGCCCACGGCCGGCTGGCCCCGTTGGAGATCTTGGCGTTGAGGGCCAGCGGCGCGCGGCCGTTGCTACCGCGGCCCGTGCACACCCCGCTGCTGCTGACCCATCCCCCGGTGTGGTCGCAGTTGATGAGGCTCAGGAAGTACTTCTCCGTGCTGTACCAGGGCGAACTGCTCGAGCCGCCGCCGATCGGCTTGGGCTTGTCGACGGTGCGCGGCTTGACCACCACGCGGTGGACCGTGGAGAAGGTCGCCGTAGCCACGGTCGCCGCGGGGTCGGCCCCCAGTGGCTGACCGGCCGCGGAACGGGCCGACCCGTCCATCGTGACGGTATAGCGCGACCCGTAGCCGAAGTTGGCGCGCGGCGTCCAGATGAGGACGGTATCACCTTCGGCCCAGCTGAAGTGGCCCTGCTTGGCGGGGCTCGAGATGGCCGAGATGTGGAAGGCCGCCTGGGTCGAGGCCCGGTCCATGGCCTGCGAGAAACGGACCGAGAGGGCCTGGTTGAGGGCCACGTCGGCGGTGCCATCGGCCGGCCGCATGCGCACCACGGCCGGCAGGGCGGGCACCTTGAGATCGACCGTCACGGCGGCCGCGAGCGGCGCCCCATCGGTGTCGCGCAGGTCGGAGGCCAGGCTGAGGTGGTAGCTGGCCCCGGGCGCGAGGGGCTCGCTTGCCTGCCACTGGTAGGTCGTATCGGGCGCGCCCTGGTCGGGCCCCACCGTGGAGACCTTGCCGACCACCGCGGGTGAGACGGTCAGAGCGCCGGCCACGGCGGCCGCGGTCACCGGGGAGGAGAACGAGAGGCTGACGATCGGGGCGGCGGCCGCGGCGGCCGGCTCGACCGTCGCCGTGGCGGTCGTCGCGGGGCGCGTCAGGAAGACCGCCGAAAGCGGGCTCGGCAGCGAGGTGCCGTCCCGACCAACGGCCGTGGTGCTGAGGCCCAGCGTGTAGAGCGTCGAGGCCGCCCAATGGGTAGCGGGGGCCACGTGGAGGATCGTCGCGTCCGGCGACCAGCTCAGGCGGACCGCGGCCGCCGGCGTGACCTGCAACGCGGCCATCACCTTGGCCGTGTCGACCGGTTCGCTGAAGACGACCGTCGCCGGCTCACCCAGGCCGTGGCCGGTGACGATGCTGGTGCTGATGCGGGCGAGGGCGGCCGTGTCGACGGGCGCGGATTTGAAGGCGTTCGCGGTGGGTGTCACCGACGAGCTCAGGGCCACGAGCGTGAACAGCGCGCCTACACCAAGCACCGCCACCAGGCGCAGGACCGCCCTCCGGCGTGCGACCGGGAGCAGGTACGAGGCACCGATGACGGGCAGGCTAACGAGCCCGGCGATCGCCTTCCGCAATACTGCGTCTCCCCGTGAAGCGGCCGGTATACGGGCGAATGCAAGGTGCCCGAGGAGCGTCCGACCTAGGGTTGCTTTCCCGGAGCGTACCAGACGTCACGGCATGGCGCCACCGCCGATGGTCCCAGACGGTGCCCGCCGGCCACGGATGAGGCGTCTACGGCGGCCGCGCCAGGGGGCCGGCGGCGACATACGTGGCCCCCACGAGCGTCACCCAGCCGCGCAGCTGGAGCACGGTCGTGGCACTCGCGGCGGTCGCCGGGGCCAGGCCGGTCGAGGCGATGACGCGGTCGAGACCCGCCGGCCCCGCGCCCACGACCCGGGCGACGGCACGCTCCGCCGGCCCCAGCAGGGCCAGGGCATCGGCCCACGACAGCGTCGGGACCGCCGCTCGCGCCTCGACACGGCCGTCCGGGCCAACGGGCGCGGCGGGCCATAGCTCCGCCAGGTCGGCCACGAGCTCGTCGAGCCCCACCACTGGCCGTGCCTCCGTCTCCCGCAGCAGGCGCAGGCAGCCCGCCGTCAGCCGGTCGCCCGGCCGGCCGGGCACGACGAACAGCGCCCGGCCCTGCTCCAGCGCGTGGTGGGCCGTGTTCACGGCGCCGCTCCGGGTGGGCGCCTCGACCACGATGACCGCCTGGGTCAGGGCGCTGAGCAGGCGGTTGCGGCGGGGAAACGTGCCCCGCGTCGGTCGGGCGTGCGGCGCCAGCTCGCCGACCACGGCGCCCCGGGCCAGGACGTCACGGACGAGGCCGGCGTGGGCCCGCGGGCCGGGCTGCTGGTGGCCGGACCCGATCACGCCGACCGTCACGCCGCCGGCCGCGACCGTGGCCGCCTGGGCCGCGCCGTCGATGCCGAACGCCAGGCCGGAGACCACGACCGCGCCCAGCTGGACCAGCTGCCGGGCGATCGTGCCGGCCAGGGCCCGCCCCAGCACGGACGGACGGCGCGTCCCGACGACGCTGACCCGCCGTGGCCGGACGAGGGTCGCCGGGTCGCCCTGGCCGTACAGCACGGGCGGTGGGTCGGCCAGGTCGCCGAAGCCGGGCGGATACGCCACGTCGAGCGGGGTGATCGTCCACACGCCCGATCGGTCGAGCTCGGCCTGGGCCCGGTGCGGATGGCGCGCCGCATCGGCGACGGCGGCGCGTACGCCACGAGGGAGACGCCGCCCGGCCGCGAGCTCGGCGAGGGCGTCACGGCACGCGAGGTCCAGGACCGCAGAAGCGCCACCGGCCTGGCCCACGAGGGCCCCGAAGTGCGCCAGCCCGACCCCATCGACACCGGCCAGGGTGATCCAGGCGGCACGCTCCGCCGCGTCCGTCACGCGGCCAGCTCCCACGGGCGACCGGCCGGATCACGCAGGTTGGCCGCCGCCAGGATGGTCGCCTCGTCAACGCCCGCCTGGCCGGCCAGATCGGCGATCGTGCGGGCGACCCTGGCGAGCCGGTGCACGCCGCGAGCGGTGAGCAGCTGCCGCGCGGCCACATCCTCCAGGCGCCGGCGCGCCCGCCCCTCGAATCCGCCCACTCGCAGCACGGCCGAGCCGCTGAGCAGGGCGTTGGCCACTCCGCCGTTCCGCTCGCGGGCGACGGCACGGGCCGCCGCGATCCGCGCTGCCACGTCCACGGACGGTTCGGGTGGATCGCCCTCCAGTAGGGCGGCAGGCGGCACGCGCTCCATCTCCACGCGCAGGTCGAGGCGGTCGAGCAAGGGGCCGCTGACGCGGCGCACGTAGCGGTCGGGCTCGCCCGTCGGGCAGGTGCACGGGCGCGAGGCGTCGCCCGCGAAGCCGCAGCGGCAGGGGTTCATGGCCGCCACCAGCTGGAGCCGGGCCGGGTAGCGGACCTGACCGCCGGCCCGCGCGATCGTGACGCTACCGTCTTCCAGCGGCTGCCGCAGCGCGTCGAGCACGTCGCGGTCGAACTCCGCCAGCTCGTCCAGGAACAGCACCCCGCGGTGGGCCAGGGTGACCTCGCCCGGGGCCAGTCGCGGCCCGCCCCCGACGATCGCCGCGTACGAGCTGGTGTGGTGCGGCGCACGGAAGGGCCGGTCACGACACAGACCGGCCACGCCCGTCAGGAGGCCGGCGACGCTGGCCACGACCGTCGCCTCCAGCGCCTCCTCGTCGTCGAGCGGCGGCAGGAGACGCGGGATGGCTCGCGCCAGCAGGGTCTTGCCCGCGCCGGGCGGTCCCACGAACAGGAGGTTGTGGCAGCCGGCCAGGGCGATCTCCAGGGCCCAGCGGGCGGTGGCCTGGCCGCGCACGTCGGCCAGGTCGACCGGCTCGATGGGCGCGACGAGCGAGGCCGGACGGATCACCTCGCCGGTGCCCACCCCTGGCGGGTCGATCGCCGAGACGCGGGCCGCCGGGCGCAGGCTGGCGGCAGCCGCGCGTCGTCCGCGCGGACCAGCGACGAGCCGCGCGGCATCATCGAGGCCCCGCACGGCCACCACCTCCGCGCCCGCCACCAGGCGGCCCTCCGCGGCATTGGCCGCGGGGACCGCGATGCGACGGTGGCCCGCCCGGACGAGCGTGGCGACCATGGGCAGGACCCCGGAGACCGCCTGCAGGCTGCCGTCCAGCGAGAGTTCGCCGAGGAGGGCCCAGCTGCCGCCGGCGGCGCGCACCTGCCCCGACGCCACCAGGATGCCGACGGCGATGGCCAGGTCGTAGGCCGCGCCACGCTTGGGCCGGTCGGCCGGCGCCAGGTTGACCGTCACGCGACTGGCGGGGTACTCGAAGCCGGCGTTCCGGATGGCCGCCCGCACACGCTCGCGGGCCTCCGAGAGGGCCGTGTCCGGCAACCCCACCAGCCGGGTCACGGGGATGCCGGGGGCGACGTCGACCTCGACGCGGATGAGCGAGCCGGCGAGGCCGTCGACGACGGCCGTGACGAGGGTGGCCAACATGTGGCCGGAGTGTGGCGACCGCCGCTTATCGCGCGCTTGGCCCATCCTGCGCGCCGCGTCCCCGGCGCCTCACCGCACCCGGGTCAGCCGGTGACGGGCGCCAGCTGCGGAGTGCCCGCCGGGGCGCCCGCCGCACCGCGGTCGACCGAACGGGCGAACTCGAGGACGGAGCGGCCGAGCAGGGAGTCGGCCTTGGTGAACATGAACGGGGCGCCGCTGTTGAGGGCGCTGATCGCGCCGCGGTACTCGTTCACGATCTGGTAGTCGATCTTGCGCTTCAGGGCGCCCTCGGCGTTCTTGACGTTGATCCCGGTGAAGGCGTTGCTGCGGTTCAGGACGAGCTGGACCTGGGCCTTGTCGACGTTGAGCTGGGTCATCGTCTCGAGCACCAGGCGCACGTTCTTGAGGCACGACAGGTCCGCGGTCATGACCACGAACACGACGTCCGAGGCGGCGATGACGTCGAGGTTGTTCTCGTCCAGCCGCTTGTCGATGTCGATGACGACGTAGTCGTACATCTGGCGCAGCTGTTCGATGATCCGCGAGAGGTGGTGCTGGTCGGCGTTGACCAGCTCGGCGGTCTCGGGCGACGGCGGCGCCAGCAGCAGGTCGACGCCCGAGTCGTGCTTGACCACGACCGACCGCAGGAGCTCCTGGTCGATGGAGGTGGCGGTGACCACATCGACGATCGACTTGCGGTCCAGGCCCAGGTCCAGGAAGACGCGGTGGTCGCCGAACTGGAGGTTGCCGTCGACGAGGCAGACCCGCGAGCGGCCCACCTCACGGTGCAGGGCGATGGCGGCGTTGATGGAGATCGTGGTCGTGCCCACGCCGCCCTTGGCGCCGTAGAAGGCGAGGACCCGCCCCAGGGGCGGCTTGCCGACCAGCATGTCGTGGGGGGCGAAGCGGGCCAAGAGGCTTTTGATGCGCGCCAGCAGCTCGGCCGGATGGAAGGGCTTGATCTGGTAGTCGTCGGCGCCGGCCCGGAGGCCGCGCACCTTCTGCTCCACGTCCGCCTCGGCGGTGAGCATGATGATCGGCAGGTGGGCCGTGCTGCCCTCGTCGGCGCGGATCTTGGCCGCCACCTGGTAGCCGTCCAGCTTGGGCAGCATGACGTCCAGGAGCATGAGGTCGGGGTGCTCGGAGCTCCACCGTTTGAGCGCCTCGGCGCCGTCGGTGGCGACGCTGACCTCGTAGCCTTCCTGCTTGAGGGTGTAGGTCAGCAGGCGTTGGACGTTCGGGTCGTCGTCGACGACCAGGATGCGTGCGGCCATCCGCTCCTCGGTGTGAGAGGCGCCTGGTGGTGCCCAGGGCCGATGATAGCGCGCTGGCGGGGGCGGTCCGGCTTAGCCCGGAAGTCCCGGTCGGGTCCTAGTCCGGCCGAGGGTCCGGGCGGTCACTCCTTGCCGTCCATGCCGCGCTGCAGCAGGCCGGCGAACGGGGCCAGCATCTGGGTCAGCTCGAGCGGCACCACGAACTTCGTGGCGGGGCTCGCGCCGATGGCCTTGAGGGCCTCCAGGTACTGCAGCGACATGGTCTTGGCATCGACGCCCTTGGCGGCGTTGAAGATCCGCTCCAGGGCCTGGCTGAAGCCCTCGGCGTTCAGGATGGCGGCCTGCCGCTGGCCCTCGGCGCGCAGGATGGCGGCCTGCTTCTCGCCCTCGGCGACGTTGATGTTGGCCTGCCGGGCACCTTCCGACTCCGTGATGACGGCGCGCCTGGTGCGCTCCGCCGACAGCTGCCGGTTCATGGCGTCCTGGACGTCGCGCGGCGGGGTGATCTCGCGGATCTCGACCGTCGTGATCTTGCCGCCCCAGCGCTCGGTCTGCTCGTCCAGCTTGGCCCGCAGGACCTCGTTGATCTGGTCGCGCTTGGAGAGCACGTCGTCGAGGGTGATGTCGCCGATGACGGCGCGCAGGGTGGTGGTCGCGATGCCCTGCAGGGCGCCGGCGAAGTAGGCCACGTTGACCACGCTCTTGAGCGGGTCGGCGATGCGCCAGTAGATGAGGAAGTCGATGTTGATGGGCGCGTTGTCCTTGGTGATGGTCGTCTGGCTGGGCACCTCGATGAACTGCTCGCGCAGGTCGACGACGACACCGCGGTCGACGAACGGGATGAGGAACCGCACGCCCGGCTGGCGCACCATCGCCTCGTTCGTGCGGCCGAGCCGGAAGACCACCATCTGCTGGTACTGCTGGACGATGCGCACGGCCAGGAACACGACGATGAGCAGGAGCAGGACGAGGACCACGATGACCGCGGCCGGGGCGATGAGATCCATGGGTCTCCTTGGCTAGCTGGCGGCGGCGCCGTCGAGAGCCTCGACGACGACCGTGAGGCCATCCTGGGCGATGACGCGGATGGGCGTGCCCCGGTCGAGCGACCGGTCATCCCTGGTTCGGGCGGACCATTCCTCGCCGCCGACGTAGACGGAACCGAGCGGGGCGAGCGGGCGGCGGACCTCGCCGCGGGATCCGGCTGGCAGCGGCGTGCCGACGGAGCCGCGCGGGGCCGACAGCCGGCTCGCCCGGCGGGCGGCCACGAGGGCCACGCCCATGAAGGCGGCGGAGAACCCGAGGACGGTGGCGATGACGGGGACGGCGACGGTCACCGGCGGCTGGGTGGATCCCGCCGGCGGCGCCGCGTAGAGGGTCAGCGCGCCCACCGCGATGCACAGCAGGCCGCCGACCGTCAGGAAGCCGTGCGTGGGAACCGAGCTCTCGAGCACGAACAGCACCAGGCCGACCCCGATGAACAGCAGACCCGCGGCGTCGAGCGGCAGGTTGGTCAGGCCGATGAAGGCGAGGACGAGGCTGATGGCCCCGATCGTGCCCGTCACGAAGTTGGGATGGACGACCTCGAGGATCAACCCCAGGCCGCCCATCACGAGCAGCACGAAGGCGAGGTTGGGGTCCGAGAGCAGATGGAGGAAGTCCGGCACGCCGAGTCCTTTCGCAGCCATGGTACGCGCCCCGGGACCGGCCGGTTCAGCGAGGTCTAGGGGCCGGCCAGCCGATCCGCGGTGGCGTGCAGTCGCGCGGTCAGGTCGGCCACCCCGGCCGGCTCGTCGTCGGCCCCGGTCGTGGCCGCGGCGGCGGCCAGGGCGTCGAAGAGGACCTGCCACTCGTCGAGCGCGGCCCGCAGGTCCCGCAGCCGCTGCGCGACGGCCGGGGCGTTCGTGGCGAGCATCCCGCCGCCCATGGCCGGATCGCCGCGCGCCAGGCGTGTCATGTCCCGCCAGCCCTGCGCGGCGAGCTGGCGGGCGACCGGCCAGTCGCTGCTCGCCAGCGCCGCATCGGCGAGGGCCAGGCTGGCCACCAGGGGCAGGTGGCTGATCGCCGCCACGGCCCGGTCGTGGGTCGCGGCATCCAGCTCCACGGGTCGGGCCCCGCAGGCCCGGGCGAGGCCATCGACCGCCGCGACGTCCTCCGGCGAGCTCGTCGAGCCGGGCACCACGACCCAGGGCCGCTCGTCGAAGAGCGACGCGCGCGACGCTCCGTAGCCGGCCGACTCGGCGCCGCTCATGGGGTGCCCGCCGACGAAGCGCAGGCCCGGCACGCGGCCGGCCGCGGCCATCACGAGCGACTTGCTGCTGCCCACGTCGGTCACCAGGGCGCCGGCCGCGGCGAGTCCCGGCCCGAGGGTCCGCAGCGTCTCCAGGATGACCGGCACCGGCGTGGCCAGGAGCACCAGCGGCGCCGAGGCGGCGGCCGTCCTGGGGTCAGCGGCGATCTCGTCGATCGCGCCATCCACCAGGGCCCGTTCGAGGGCATCCGGGGAGCGGCTCCAGGCGATGACCCACCAGCCGCCGGCACGGGCCAGGGCACGGGCGACCGAGCCGCCGATGAGGCCCAGCCCCAGGATGGCGACGGGCCGTGCGGGCCCGGCCACGCAGGTCAGCCCCGGTCGGGGCGGCGGCGCTGACCCGAGCGGCGCTCGGTCGTCCGCCGCTCGCCCTCGTCGGCCGGCGGGCCGGGGTCGTCGGCGGGGTTCTGGCGCCGCTCGATCTGCCGCCGCGAGCCGTCGCGCCGCTCCTGGTTGAGGAGCGCTCCACACCGTGGGCATCGGCGCTCCTCCGGGAAGAGCGTCTCCAGGGCCACGGTGGTGAAGATGTGCCGGCCGCAGGACCAGCAGGCAAGGGTGGGCATCCGCCTCAGGTTCCCACATCCGGCGCGGGCGTGCCGCCCCGCGCGCTCAGCGCGGCAACAGCAGCAGCACCACCGCGGCGAGGCATACGTTGACGATGCCGAACGCCAGCACCAGCCGTACCTGCTGGCCCAACGTAAGGCTCATGGGTCGATGCTAGCAGCGCGCCGGGCCCGCCGTCAGGCACTCCCGACGGCCCCCAGGGGGAACGCGGCCAGGGTTTCGTAGGCCGGTCGGCGGCCGGGATGGGACCGCAGCACCTCGAGGCTGGTGGCCCGCCACGCCAGTGGCGCGCGGCCGGCAAGCGCCCCCCCAAGGTCGCCGGCGAAGCCGGGCGGGGCGCCCCGGCAGACCGTGACGTGCGCCTGGTGCGGGGCGTCCGCTGGGACCAGCTCCGTCGCCAGCGCCGCCACCGCGGCGGCCGCCGGCTCGGCGAGCCCCACCCAGGCCGCCCGGCCGCGTCCCCGGCCGAAGGTCCCGCAGCCCTCGACACGACATTCGAACGGACGGGCGGCGGCGGCCGTGGCGGCCACGCGAGCGGCGATGGCGGGCAGCTCGGCGGGCCGGAGCGGACCGATGAACCAGATGGTCAGGTGCAGGTCGGCCGGGTCGACCCAGCGGACCGGCGCGCCCGGCGCCAGCGCGGTCCGGGCGGCCTCGGCGAGCGGGTCGGCGACGGCCCGCGGCAGGCGCAGCGCGACGAACACGCGCCACCGTTCCGCCGGGCCCTCGTCCATCCGCGTCACGCCACCCCCAAAAGATGCTCGACGACCTCGCTGAGATCGCGGACGACCGTCAGCGCCGGCTCCGCCGGATCGCCGCCCAGGTCCGGCGGTGACGCCCCATCGCGCACGATGAGCATCGCCGCCATGCCCACGCCGACGGCCCCGAGCACGTCCTTGGCGTACGAGTCGCCCACGTGCACCGCCCGCTCCGCGGGCACGCCGGCCGCATCGAGCGCGGCGCGGAAGATAGCCGGGTGGGGCTTGCCGTAGCCGACCCGGTCGCTGATGACGATCGTGACGAACCAGTCGGCCAGGTCCAGCTCGTCCAGCAGCCGTGCCCCCTCCCACACCCAGTTGCTGATGACCGCGAGGCGGATGCCCGCCGCGCGAAGGCGCGCCAGGGCGGGGCGCACGTCGGGGAAGACGTGCCACGAGGCGGGATCGGCGAACCGGGCGGCGATGGCGCGGTAGACGGTGTCGGGCAGGTCGGGCAGGCCCGCGCCGGCCATGATCGCCTCGTCGAAGCGGCGGATCCGGTTGTACGACGCGTCGGAGCTCGCCTCGAACGGGCCTTCGTCGTCGAGGAGGCCGCCGCCCAGAGCTGCCGCGAAGCCCTCGGCGAGGCGCTCCGGGGTGATGGGCACGCCGGCCTCTTCCGCGGCCGCGCGGTAGACAGCCGCCCATGACGGATCGGGCCGGATGAGGGTGTCGCCCAGGTCCAGCGTGACCAGCTCCGGGCGGGCGATCACGAGCGGGCCGCGCCCTCCGCCCGGGCCCGGTCGTCGCGCAGGACGCGGAGGGCGAAGGCGAGGTCCCGCCAACCGGCCACCTCGACCGTCTTCTCCTCGAGGAGCTTGTACGTCTCGAAGAAGTGCTCGATCTCGCGCAGCCGATGGGGCGAGACCTGGTCGAGCGCCGCGACGTGCTCAAAGAGGGGGTCACCGACGGCGACGCAGAGGACCTTGAAGTCGTCGCCGTTCTCGTCGCGCATGGCCAGGCCGCCGACCGGGCGGCCCCACACGTGGCAGCCGGTGAAGGTGGGCTCGTCGATCAGGAGCATCGCGTCGGTGTGGTCGCCGTCGTCGGCGCGCGTGCCCTCGACGAAGCCGTAGTCGAAGTTGTAGTAGACGGCCGAGGAGAGCACGCGATCAAGGCGGAAGACCCCGGCCGTCTCGTCGAACTCGTACTTGTTGCGGTTGCCCGCGGGGATCTCGACGACGATCTCGACGACCTGCGGGAAGGCGTCCGCGGCACGGCCGGCGCGGGTCATCGCGGCTGGCCCTGCCGGCGAGCGTCAGTCGTTGTAGAGGCGCTCCTCGATGAGCTTCTCCTGCACCGTCCGCCCGTTGGGGTCGAAGCAGGAGAACTCGAAGTGCTTCTCGAACTCGAGGTCCACGTTGTCCTGGCCGCCGCGGTTCTTCTCCACCGACAGGATGATCCAGTCGCGGAAGCGCTGCGCCTGGTAGGGGTTGAACTCGATGTTCACCTTGGCCACGATGTGGTACTTCTCGTTGAGGATGAGGATGATGTCGGCCTCGTAGTTGATGGCCGACGAGCCGCGCAGGTGGAAGTTGCGCAGGCGCGAGGCCTTGAGCCCTTCCTTGTCGGCGGCCACGATGCTGATCATGGGCACGTCTTCCGACAGGGCGATGTCCTTGAGCCCGTTGACGACCGTGGTGACCTTCTCGGTCTCGGTGTCCGGCTCGGGGATCTGGGGCACCTTCTGCAGGTAGTCGACGAAGACCACCAGGCGCCGATCGCCCGAGAGGGCCCGGTGCTGCTGCACCAGGCGGCGCAGGTTGGGGATGGTGCTGGCCGTCTGCGAGCCGCGCATCAGGAAGAGGTTCTGGCCGTACCGGGCGATGCGGTCCAGCGAGGGCCGCAGCCGCGGGTTGGCCGTCAGCTGGGCCACGTTACCCGCGCCGCCCTCGGCCATCCAGGTCCCCAGGATCTCCTTGCGGACGTCCTGGATCTTGATGGCGCCCGTCTTGTGGGGCAGATGGGCCAGCGCCGACTCCATGGCGATCATGCGGTTGAGGAGGTACTCCTCGTCGTGCTCGAAGCAGACGTAGAGCACGTTGGCCTGGCCGCCGGAGGCGATGTTGCGCGCCATCTGGAGGGCCATGGTGGTCTTGCCCGTGCCCTGGGCGCCGCCGATGAGGAGCAGCTCGCCGGCCCGCAGGCCGCCGCCGATCGTCTTGTCCAGCGGGGTGTAGCCCAGCGGCACCGGCTGGTACTCGGCCACCTTGCCGCTCGAGACCTTGTCGTTGAGGTTGATCAGGACGTCGAGCGCCGACCGGGGGGACATGCTCCCGCCGTCGGTCTCCAGGCGCCACTCGGGATGGGCGCTCGCGCCATCCGCCGCTGGTGACGACGCAGGTTGCTCGGTCGTGGTCACGGATCCCTCCGGGGTGCGGATCGCTTGGGACGCCGGGCGATGATAGCACCGGGATTTCGGACGGCCAATCACCCCAACCACCCTGTTCCGCACCGGTTCGGGCCGCGGCGAGGGCGTTCTGGCACCACCCGGCCCCTGGTCGGCTCAGGCGGCCGGCGCGGCCAGCTCGTCGAGGGTGCGGGCGAAGGCGCGGATGCCCAGCTCGAAGTTGCGGCGGTCCATCCACTCGTTGGGGGCGTGGAAGTTGCCGTCGGGCGGGGGGAAGCCCATGAGCACCACGGGCAGGCCCAGCGCCGCCTCGAAGGTGGCCACGAAGGGGATCGAGCCGCCCTCGCGGATGAAGAGCGGCGGCCGTCCGAACGTCGCCTCCAGGGCCCGGGCGGCGGCCTGCACGGCGGGATGATCGAGCGAGGTGCGACTTGGCAGCCCGCCGCCGAGATCGGTGACGGTGACCCGCACGCCCGCCGGGGCGAGGGCCAGCACGTGGGCCTTGAGGGCCGCGAAGATGCGCTCCGGCCGCTGGTCCGGCACGAGGCGGCAGCTGACCTTGGCGCTGGCCCGGCCGGGGATGATCGTCTTGGAGCCCTCGCCCTGGTAGCCGCCCCAGATGCCGTTGACGTCGAGCGTCGGCCGGCCGCTCTTGCCGCTCCAGGGTCGTGTAGCCCGGCCTCGCCCGTGAGGGCCGGCACGTCGAGCGCGGCCTGGTAGGCGGCCTCGTCGAACGGCAGGGCCGCGTAGGCCGCCCGGTCGGCCGGGCTGAGGGGCACCACGTCGTCGTAGAAGCCCGGCACGGTGACCCGGCCGTCGGCGTCGTGGAGCCCGGCGATGATCGTGGCCAGGGCGTTGGCCGGGTTGGTGACCGTCCCGCCGTAGCCGCCCGAATGGAGGTCCTGGAAGGGACCGCGGACGTCGATCTGGACGTATTCCAGGCCCCGCAGGGCGACGGTCAGGGCCGGCAGGTTGCCCTCGAAGAAGCCCATGTCGCTGACGATGGCGAGATCGCCCGTCAGGCGGTCGCGGTTGGCCAGGAGCCACGGCTCGAGGTGCACGGAGGAGGACTCCTCCTCGCCCTCGAAGACGAAGCGGAGGTTGACCGGCAGCGCCCCGCGCACCGCCAGGAGGGCCTCCACGGCGGCCACCAGGATGGTGATGTTGCCCTTGTCGTCGCTCGCCCCGCGGGCCAGGATCCGGTCGCCGACGACGACCGGCTCGAAGGGCGGCGACGTCCATTCGTCCAGCGGATCGACCGGCTGCACGTCGTAATGGCCGTAGACCACCACGGTCGGCGCACCGGCCGCGTGCAGCCAGTCGGCGTAGACGATGGGGTGGCCGCCGGTCGGGCGAGACCTCGACGTGCTCCATCCCGGCGGCGCGCAGCCGGTCGGCCAGCCACGACGCCGCCCGCGCGCAATCGGCCGCGTGGGCCGGGATGCCGGAGATGCTGGGGATGCGCAGGAAGTCCAGGAACTCGTCGAGGCGGGCAGCCTCACGCGGCCCGAGGTACGCCTCGAGGTCGGCGTCCCAGGCGGTCACCGTGTCAGGCGGGCGACGGTGAGGGTGACGGGCGCCGTGGCCGGGCCGGCGGCCGGCTGGCCGCGCGGGGGCATGGGCTCGGTGGCCGTCGGCGCGCGGCGTCGAGTCGCCGCCGTCGCGGTGCGGATCGGGCACGTCGGCGAAGAGCTTCTCGAACTCCTCCGCCTCGACCGTCTCCTCCGCGACCAGCTTGTCGGCCAGGGCCACCAGCCGGTCACGATGGGTGACGAGCACCTCCATGGCGCGGTTGTAGCCGCGGTCGATGATGGCGCGCACCTCCTCGTCGATCTGGCGGGCCACGTCGTCCGAGTAGTTGCGCTGCTCGCCGATCTCGCGGCCCAGGAAGACCAGCTCGTCGCGCTTGCCGAAGGCGAGCGGCCCGAGCTTGTCGCTCATGCCGAACTCGGTGACCATGCGGCGGGCCAGGTCGGTCGCCTTCTCGATGTCGTTGGAGGCGCCGGTGGTGGTGTCGCCGAAGATGAGCCGCTCGGAGGCGTTGCCGCCGAGCAGGCCGGCGATCTTGTCCTCGAACTCGCTCTTGCTCTGCAGGTAGCGGTCCTCCGTGGGCAGGGCCATGGTGTAGCCGAGGGCCATGCCGCGGCTGATGATGCTCACCTTGGCCACCGGGTCGGCCTTGGGCAGGATCCGCTGCACGAGGGCGTGACCGCCCTCGTGGTAGGCGATGATCGCCTTCTCGGCGTCGCGAGATGATGCGGCTCTTGCGCTCCGGGCCGGCGACGACGCGCTCGAGGGCCTCGTCGAACTCGGTCGTGCCGATGACCTTCTTGTTGCGGCGCGCGGCCAGGATGGCGGCCTCGTTGACGAGGTTGGCCAGGTCGGCGCCGGAGAAGCCGGGCGACTGCGGGCGATCGTCTGCAGGTCGATGGTCTTGTCGAGCGGCTTGCCCTTGATGTGGACCTTGCAGGATCTCCAGGCGGCCGCTTCATGTCGGGCCGGTCCAGGATGACCTGGCGGTCGAAGCGGCCCGGGCGCAGCAGCGCCGGGTCGAGCACGTCGGGGCGGTTGGTGGCGGCGATGACGATGACGTTGGTGTTGGTGTCGAAGCCGTCCATCTCCACCAGGATCTGGTTCAGGGTCTGCTCGCGCTCGTCGTGCGAGCCGCCCAGGCCGGCGCCGCGCTGGCGGCCGACGGCGTCGATCTCGTCGACGAAGACGATGCAGGGGCTGTTGCGCTTGGCCTGGTCGAACAGGTCGCGCACGCGGCTGGCGCCGACGCCCACGAACATCTCCACGAACTCGGAGCCGGAGATGCTGAAGAAGGGCACGCCGGCCTCGCCGGCCACGGCCCGCGCGAGCAGCGTCTTGCCGGTGCCTGGCGGGCCGACGAGCAGCACGCCGCGCGGGATGCGCGCGCCGAGCGAGTTGAACTTCTCGGGGTACTTGAGGAACTCGACGACCTCCTGGAGCTCCGTCTTGGCCTCGTCGACGCCGGCCACGTCGCTGAACGTGACGACGGTCTTGTTGCCCAGGAACATCCGGGCGCGGCTCTTGCCGAAGCTCATGGCCTGGTTGTTGGTGCCCTGCGCCTGGCGGAACATGAAGAAGAAGAAGACGCCGATGAGGATCAGCGGCAGGGCCGTCGTGAGGAGCAGGCCGATCCAGCTGCCGGTCTGCGACTCCGGCACGGCCGTGATGGTCATGCTGTTGTTGCAGGTGGCGCCGGCCTGGGCGCACCACGTGGCGACGTCGTTGGTGAGTCCCTCGCCGAGGCTGCCGGGCACCTGGCTTTCGACGGTCTTCTGGGTGCCGTCGGTGTTGGTGGCCGTCAGGGTGATCTGCAGGTCCGTGCCCTGCTGGGTCACGTTGGCCACCTGGCCGGCCTTGACGAGCGCCTGGAATGACTCGGTGCCACCGGCGTAGGGGATCGTCTTGGCGTTCTGGGACGGTCCGAAGAGGACCACGTACAGGAGGGTCGCCATGCCGACCACGAGGACCAGCGTGACGATGCCGTTCCTGAGGAAGCGGCTGTTCAAGATCTCGAGCCTCCGGAGTCGCGGGCATCCCCGCCCGAGCCGGAGCCCGGGTCGAAGGGTGGCGCGATTATAGGTCGCTGCCCGTCGTTAGCCCTTGGTACGCGCCGTGGCGCGGTGCGGATGGGCCACGCGATGTGTGGCCGGGACGAAAGGGAAGGTTGGTAGCGGAGGGCGGATTTGAACCACCGACCAAGGGCTTATGAGTCCCCTGCTCTACCACTGAGCTACTCCGCCGCCGATCTACGCCCGCTGATTCTAGCGCCGGGCAGCGCGGATGTCAGGCGCGGACCAGGACCCCCGAGCCACCGCCCCGGCGGGACAGCGAGTCGACGCTGACCGCGGCGAGCAGCACGAGGCCGGTGATGATCAGCTGCCATTGGATGGGGAAACCCAGCAGGTAGAGGCCGTTGTAGATGGCTCCGATGACCAGGCCGCCGAGGAGACCGTGGATGGCCCGGCCCCGCCCACCGAACAGGCTGGTGCCGCCGATGACCGCCGCGGCCACGGCGTAGAGCACGAGCTGGCCGCCGTTGATGTTGGTGGTCATGCCGCCCAGCTGCGAGCAGTAGATGACGCCGGCGATGCCGGCCGTGAGCGAGCATAGGACGAAGCCGATGGTCCGCACACGGCCCACGTTGATGCCGGCCCGGCGGGCCGCCTCGGGGTTGCCGCCGACGGCGTACACGTGCCGCCCGAACTGGGTCCGCTCCAGCAGCACCGTCCACAGGGCGAGCACGACGAGGACGAGCGGCACGACCCACGGCACGCCGATGATGGGCAGGAAGCTGCCCCGGTTGAGGTTGCAGATGGCCACCACGGCGATCCCGGCCACGGCCATCATGACGATCTTGGCCACGGTCAGGCCCACCGGCGGGGCGACGAGGCCGCTGCGGCGGCGCGCCCCGTCACGGAACCACAGGAGGCCGCCGAGCAGGGCGATCAGCACGGCCAGGCCGATCCACGCGACCAGCGGGTCGATGTACGAGTAGACGATGCCGTAGAGTGCCTGCTGGTTGGGCTGGACAGTGCTCGTGATGCCCACCCCGCCGGCCGTGCCGAGGATGATCAGCATGACCCCGAACCAGAGCAGGTAGCCGGCCAGCGTGACGATGAACGCCGGCATCCTGAGCCGCGTGATGATGACCCCGTGGATGCCCCCGATCACGGCGCAGACGAGCAGCGCGGCGATGATGGCCAGCCACCAGGGCAGGTTGGGCTCGGGCTGGACCAGCTGCGCCGCGACGATCCCGCCGATGGCCGCCACGTAGCCGATGGAGAGGTCGATCTCGCCCAGCAGCAGGACGAAACCCTCGCCCATGGCCAGCACGATGAACACGGCGCTCTGGTCGAACAGGTTGACCAGGTTGGTGGCCGACAGGAAGACATGGTTGGGGCTGACGACGGTGAAGACCACGGCCACGGCCACGAGGGCCACCGCCACCGGCAGGATGCCGGCGTTGCCGCCGCGGACGCTGGCGGCCCAGCCGCGCATGTACTGGCCCAGCGTCTGGGCCATGATCTCCGGCGGCACCTCCACCGCGGCTGCGGTCAGGTCGGGGGCGCCCTCTGCATCGGCCGCGGCCGCCATGGGGGACTCGCTGCTGAGCGGCCTGCCCTCGCTCGTGGCCATGGTCAGACCCCCTGCTGGCTGGCGGCGGCCCCGCGCACGTCACGGCTGGACGTGCCGGTCGTCATGTAGTCCACGACGCTCTGCCGGTCGAAGGCCGAGAGCCGATCCTGGGCCACCATGCGGCCCAGCCGCAGGACGGCGACCCGGTCGGCGACCTCGAAGACGTCGTTGAGGTTGTGGGAGATGACCATCACCGCCAGGCCGTGGTCCTTGAGGCGCCGCACGAGGTCCAGGACCATGCGCGTCTGGGCCACCCCGAGGGCGGCGGTGGGCTCGTCGAGCATGACCAGCTTGGAGTTCCACATGACCGCCTTGGCGACGGCGACCGCCTGGCGCTGGCCGCCGGAGAGCGTCGCCACCGGCTGGCGGATGGAGCGCACGGTCGTGACGCGCAGGCTGGACAGCGTCCCCGCCGCGGCGCGTTCCATGCTGTCCTCGTTGAGCAGGGCCCTGCTCAGCCGCTCGCGCCCCAGGAACATGTTCTGGACGATGTCCAGGTTGTCGGCCAGGGCGAGGTCCTGGTAGACGGTCTCGATGCCCAGCGACGCCGCGTCCTTGGGCGTCCGGATGTGGACCAGCCGGCCCTCCCAGAACATCTCGCCCTCGTCGGGCTCGTGGATGCCGGCGATGCACTTGGTGAGCACGGACTTGCCGGCCCCGTTGTCACCGCAGAGGGCCGTCACCTGGGCGGCCGGCAGGTCCAGATCGACGCCGTACAGCGCCTGGACCGCGCCGAAGTGCTTGCTGATGCCGCGCAACCGCAGGAGCGGCTCCGTGCCGGGGCGACCGGGGGTTGCCCGGCGGCCGCGCCTGGGGTGGGCTCGAGCGGTCCAGTCATCACGTCCATGGTGCCGTCCTTCGACTAGCTGAGCCGGGTGCGCTGGCCGACATCATGACGCCCGCGGCGCTCCCGCACACGGCCCGGATACGACCGTGTCGCACCCGCTCGGAGCGGGTGCGACACGGGGGTGTTGCGAGTGATCTCGCGCTATGGGTGGCGGACGTCAGCCCGCTGCCTGGTGGCAGCGGTTACTGGATGCCGGCCGCCGTGCAGACGGAGGCGCCGACTGCGGCGCAGAGGTCGGCGGCCTTGATGGCCCCGTCCTTGATGACGGTCGCTTCCATGTTGGCGGTGTTGACCCACAGCGGCGTCAGCAGGGCGGCCGGCTCGGTCGTCGCGCTGTTCGTCGGGTCGGTCGTGCTGCCGTTCAAGAGGGCTGCGGGCGGGGTCTGGCCGGCGCGCAGGTAGCGTGGCCAGGGCGACGGCCGCCTGGGCCTCGAAGTAGATCGGCTTGTAGACCGATCCGCACTGCCAGCCCTGGAGCACGTATTCCATGCCCTGGAGGGTGGCGTCCTGGCCGGTCGTCGGGACCTTCTTGGCGGCCACACCGGCCGTCTTCAGATCCGTGATCACCGCACCGGCGAGGCCGTCATTGGCCTCGATCGTGGCGTTGATGGACGGGTTGGCCGTGAGGGCCTGCTGGAAGATGGTGCCGCCCTGCTTGTTGTCCCATCCGGGAGCGAGCTGCTCGCCGATGAGGGTCATGCCGGCGCTGTTGGTGGCGCCTGCCTTGACCTGGGCGACCTTCTGGCCCCACACCGCGTCGTTGTAGCCCTTGGCGAAGTCGATCGCGTTCGGGTCGGTGTCCTGGCCACCGTCAACGGTGAAGACCTTGGGGCTGCTGACGGCCCAGTCGGTGACGCACTGCATGAAGCCCTTGCCGATGAGCTCGCCCACCTGCACGTTGTCGAAGCTCACGTAGTACGTGCTCGTGCCCTGGAACGTGGCCCGGTCGTAACTGATCATGGGGATGCCGGCGGTCGCTGCCGCGGCCTGGATCGCCTTGCCGGTGGTGCCGTCGAGCGGGTCGACCAAGAGGACCTTGGCGCCGGCCGCGATGTCGGCCTGGGCGATGGCCAGCTCGGTGGTCGTGGTGCCCGCGGCGTTGTCGATCTTGAAGTCAGCGGCCGCATAGCCGGCCTTCTGGAACGCCGTGGTCAGGTACGGCAGGTCATAGGCCGTGTAGCGGGCCGACGTGGTCGCGTCGGGCAGGATGACTCCGACCAGGCCATGGCCGGCGGTGTACACCGACGTCAGGTTGGCCATCTGGGTGAAGGCGGCGTCGAGCTTGGTCGGGTCGAAGGCCGACCCGCCGCCGCCGCCACCACTGGACGCCGGTGGCGTCGTCGCCGTGCCACTACAACCAGTGGCGATGATCGAGGCGGCCGCGATGGCGGCCAGGACCGTGGCGCGTTTCTGCATGTATGACTCCTCCTACGGATGCCGAGTCCCACTCGACAGATTCATGACCAGACTGCCGACAGCGTAGCACGCGGAGCCACATGACCGAACGCGGGCACGCAGGTTCCCATCGCCCGCCTGGATCCGGCTGGCATGATGCCGCCGGGCGCGGCGCCAGCTAGGGCAGCTGCAGGAGCCGCAGCCAGGCGTCGAGGGGCGTCGGCGCGAGCGGCTGGGTGGGGCTCCCCAGGGGCACGATCGGGCGGGGGCTGGGGGCTCCCGACTGGAGGGCGAAGACGTGCTCGGCGGGGGTGCCCTGCCCCTCGGCCCGCGCCTGCAGGTCCAGGTAGGCCCGCGTCTGGATGACCAGCAGCTCCCGCTGGCCGGCCGCCAGCTGCGCCGCGCGTGCCGCGTTGGCCTCCTGCAGCAGCTCCACCTGGTGGGCGGCGTCCGCCGACGTGGCCACGGCGCGGCCGAAGATGAGCACGATCCAGGCGACCAGGACCGCCCCAAGGACGAACGCCACCCGGCGGCGAGTGAGGCCGGGCATGGCTGGACCGCTCACCGGGCCGATGCTACACTGCCGCCGCAAACCGAACATCCGTGCGAAAGGTGAGCATGCGCCTGTACGCCCCGGCCACCGTCGACCAGGTCGTCGACGCGCTCCTGCGCCAGCCCGACATCGCCGCCTCGGTCGTGGCCGACGAGCGGCGACCGGCGCGTCCGGCGGAGGCCGTGCCACTGCCGGCATGGCTCGACCCGCGTCTGCGCGACGGTCTTGCCCGCCGCGGCCTGACGACCCTCTACAGCCACCAGGCTGCCGCCCTCGAGGAACTGCACGCGGGCCGGGACGTGATGGTCGTGACGCCCACCGCCTCGGGCAAGTCCCTCTGCTACCACCTGCCGGTCCTGCAGGCCGTGGCCGGCGACCCGGCCGCCCGGGCGCTCTACCTGTTCCCCACCAAGGCCCTCAGCCAGGATCAGCTGGTGGCGCTGGAGGCGCTGGCCGGCGCGGCGGAGATCGAGCTGGCCGCCGCGGTCTACGACGGCGATACGCCCGCGCCCATCCGCTCCACGATCCGCACCGCCGGCCAGGTCGTGCTGACCAACCCGGACATGCTCCACGCGGCCATCCTGCCGCACCACACGAAGTGGTTCCAGCTGTTCGAACAGCTGCGCTACGTGGTGGTCGACGAGGCGCATCTCTACCGGGGCGTCTTCGGCAGCCACGTCGCCAACGTCCTGCGCCGCCTCTTCCGCCTGTGCGCCCACTACGGCAGCCACCCGCAACTGATCCTCTGCTCGGCCACCATCGGCCGGCCGGGCGCGCTCGCCGCCTCGCTCACGGGCCGCCCCGTCACCGTCATCGCCCATTCCGGCGCGCCGACCGGGCCGCGCCGCGTCATCCTCTTGAATCCGCCAGTCGTCGACGCGCGGCTGGGCGTCCGGGGCAGCACGTACGGCCTGGTCGAGCGCATCGCCCTGGCCTTCATGCGGGCCGAGCGCCAGACGATCGTGTTCGCCCGTTCGCGCACCGGCGTGGAGGTCCTCCTGACGCACCTGCGCGAAGCGCTCCGCGAGGGCCGCGGACCCCGCGAGCGCCTGCGCGGCTACCGCGGCGGCTACCTGCCCTCCGAGCGCCGCGCCATCGAGGCCGGCCTGCGCGACGCCTCGGTGCTGGGCGTCGTGAGTACGAACGCGCTCGAGCTGGGCCTCGACATCGGGCGGCTCGACGCGGCGGTCCTGGCCGGCTACCCCGGATCGGTGGCCGCCACGTGGCAGCAGATGGGCCGGGCGGGCCGCCGCCTGGAGCCCTCGGTCTCCCTGATGGTCGCCTCCAGCAGCCCCGTCGACCAGTACATCGCCAGCCACCCGGCATACCTCCTGGCGGGCTCGCCGGAAGAGGCCCGCCTGGACCCCGACAACCTCCACATCCTGCTGGCCCACGTGCGCGCGGCGGCCTTCGAGCTGCCGTTCGAGCCCGGCGAGCGCTTCGGCGAGTCCCCCGCGGACGACCTCCTGGCCTTCCTGGCCGAGGAGGGCCACGTGCGCCAGGCCGACGACGGGCGGTGGTACTGGGCCAGCGAGAACTTCCCCGCCTCCGAGATCCCCCTGCGGACGGCCGCCGCCGACAACGTCGTCATCATCGACGCCGGCGGACCGCGCCCCCGGGTCATCGGTGAGGTCGACCTGTTCGGTGCGCCGACGGTCGTCCACGAGGGCGCCATCTACCTGCACGAGTCCCGCCAGTACCACGTGGACCGGCTGGACTGGGACGAGCACAAGGCGTACGTCCGCCCCGTCGACGTCGACCACTTCACGCAGGCCGAGTCGGCCGTCACGCTCAAGATCCTGGAGACGTTCGCCAGCGAGGCGGCCGCTGGCGGCACCCGGTCGCACGGCGAGGTCATGGTCAGCCGCCTGGCCACGATCTACAAGAAGCTGCGCTTCATGACCCTGGAGAACCTGGGCTGGGGGCGCATCCACCTGCCCGAGATGGAGATGCACACCACGGCCTACTGGCTGGCCCTTGACCCGGCCGCCGTGGCCGGCTGGCGGCGTGACGAGGTGGACGTGGCGCTCGTCGGCGCGGGGCGGGCGATGCAGACGGTGGGCAGCGTGCTGCTGATGAGCGACCCGCACGACCTGGGCCTGGTCACGCAGGTCCGCTCACCGCACCTCCAGCAGCCGGTCATCTACCTCTACGACGGCGTGCCCGGCGGGGTGGGCCTGGCGGCTCGACTCCACGAGCGCCACGAGGAGCTGCTGGCCGGGGCCCGCGACCTCGTGGCTGCCTGCCCCTGCGACGCCGGCTGCCCGGCCTGCACCGGACCGCGCCTCGAGACCGGCGACGACGGCAAGCTGCTGGCGGGCCGCCTGCTGGCCATCCTCGCGCCCGGCGCCCGTCGCGCCGCCGCCTGACCGCCCACCGGCCGTGCCATCCGACCTGGCACCGCCCGCGCCGATGGTGGCGGGCATGGCCGGCGACCCGATCCTGCGCGCCCAGCGCCTCGCACGACTTCGCGCCCTCGATCACCGGCTGACGCTGGCCGCCCAGCTTCCGCCGCCCCCCTCCCCGGCCCCGCCGCCGGATGCGGCACGCCGCGCGGCGAACCTGGCACGCGCCCTAGACGGGACCGTGGTGGACGGCCGCGGCGGGCCGATCGTCATGGTCACCGAGCACCTGAGCCTGCCCCTGGACCTGCCCGCCCTCGTCGGACTGCCACTCGACATCGACCCGTCGCGCCCGCTGGTCCTCCTCGATACCGAGACGACCGGCCTGGGCACCGCGGCCGGGACGGTCGCCTTCCTCATCGGCCTGGGTCGCTGGGACGGCGCGTCGCTGGAGGTGCGCCAGTTGTGGCTGCCGGACCACGCCGCCGAACCGGCCCTGCTCGACGCCCTCCAGGCCTTCCTGCCCCCCGCCGCGTGCCTCGTGACCTACAACGGGCGCACCTTCGACTGGCCGCTGCTGGTCGCCCGCTACCGCCTCCACCGCCGTCCCCCGCCCCCGCTCGGCGGCCACCTGGATCTCCTGCCCGTGGCCCGCCAGCTCTGGCGGCACCGTCTCGCCGATGCCCGGCTGGTGAGCGTCGAGGCCGGCGTGGCCCACCTGCAGCGCCACGAGGACCTGCCCGGTGCGCTGGTGCCCGACCGCTACTTCGCGTACCTCCGGGATGGCTCCGTCCGGCCGCTGGTGGCGATCGGCCACCACAACCGCGAGGACGTGGTGACGATGGGCCGGCTCCTCCAGGTGCTGGCCCGGGAGCTTGCGGCGGGTGAGGCCCGCCGCCGGGCGCACCCCGGCGATGTCGCGGCGCTGGCGCGCCTGCTCCGCCGCCGCGGCCGCCGTGACGAGGCCGCAAGCTGCTACGAGGATGCCCTCGCCGCGTGCGACCGGCCCGACGCGCCGCGCACCGTCGATGCCGGATCGGTGGCGCTGGAGCACGCCCGGCTGCTCGCCCGACTGGGCCGGCGGGCGGAGGCGCGGAGCATCTGGCAGGGGCTCACCCATCGCGGCGGCGAGGTCGCCCTCCACGCCTGGCTGGCCATGGCCAAGGACCGCGAGCACCACCTCCGCGACCCGGCCGGCGCCCTGGCCGCGGCCGGCGAGATGGAGCGGCTGCTGGCCCGCCGCCGCGCCATGGGCCTCTTCACGCGCGACCTGGAACGCGACCTACCGCGCCGCCTCCAGCGGCTGCGCCGGCGCGCCGTCGAGCGTCAGGCGCGGACGGTGCCTTCGATGGCCTCGGGCGCCTGACCGGGCCCGATCCCCATGCGCCTTGCGACCTGGGCCACGGTCGGCACGCCGGCCACACCGACCCCCTCGACGGCCAGGCTGGCCGCCGCCGCCGCCAGGGCAAGGCCCCCGTCCGGGCGCACCGCCCGTCCTGACGTGCAGAGCCGGCCGGCGAGCAGGGCGGCCAGGAAGACGTCGCCCGCGCCGGTGGCATCGACCACCCGCTCGGACGCGATCGCCGGCACCAGCCGCAGCCGACCTACCCTGGCCACCCCGAGTCCGACCGCCAGGGCACCGCGCGTCCCCGCGGTGAGCACCACCTCCGCCCCGCCCGGGCGGTCGCGGCCGAGCCACCCCGCGATGCGGCCGAGGGTCAGGGAGGGGGCAAGGTCATGGCGGCTGACGCCGACGAGGTCGGCCCGTGCCAGCAGCGGGTGCGGTCCGGCCGCGCGCCGGCGCACGGGCTGGTCGGCGGCGATGCGGCGGAGGAGGCCCTGCCAGCCCAGCGCGACCAGCGCGTCGGGGCGTGGGACGTCGGACCAGCCATCGGCCAGCTCGCCGGCGACGGGCGCGAACAGCCAGCCGGCCACTCCGCGCCAGCTGCGCGGCAGGGCCGTCGCGTCGAACGGCTCGCCTGGGTCGTGGCACAGCTGCCGGCGGCTGTCCCCGTCCTGGTGGTTCGTGAAGACGGGCGCGTGGCGGAGCCGGACCAGGCTGATCCCAGCCCCCGCGTCGCGCAGCGCGTCCAGCTCCCATGCCGTCGAGGCCGGCCCGTCGACCCCGATCACGGCCCGCACCGGCAGGCCCAGGCGAGCCAGGGCCAGGGCGCCGTACACGACGCCCCCGCCGAGGCGCCAGCCACGCGGGTCGGCGGCGTCGACGTCGCGGCTGGCCGAGCCCACGGCGACGACCAGCCGAGCACGCCGCGTATACTCGCCGCCCATTTCACGCCGTCCCGGCCAGCGGAGACACGATGTACTTCTACGAGTTGCACGAGGGCGATGACGACCTCTTCACCGATGCCCTCCTCGTGCACGAGCTCGAGTTCGATGACGGCCAGTTCCTGGAGTTCGTCCTGGAGGCCCGCCAGCGGGTCCTGGAGGCCTTCACCGAGGATACCCTCGTGGAGGCCATCGCCCATGACCTGGAGCGCCAGCACGGCTTCACGTTCGTCGACGACGCGCGCCTGACGGCGGCGGTCAACGTCTCGGCCAGCGAGGACGGCACGTTCCTGGCCGACCTGACCGACGAGCCGGCCGAAGGCGACGAGTCGGGCGAGGACATCTTCCGCACGCTGCTGGTGGACATCGACCCCAACGACATGAACTGAGGCTGCCCCGCCTCAGACGTTGAACAGCACCTCGATGACGTCGCCGTCGCGCACGCGGTAGGTGCGGCCTTCCGAGCGCAGCCGGCCGGCCCGCCGCGCCTCGGCCGTCGAACCCAGCTCCAGGAGGTCCTGCCAGGCCACCACCTCGGCGCGGATGAAGCCGCGCGCCAGGTCGCTGTGGATGGCCCCGGCCGCCTCGAGCGCCGTGTCGCCGTCATGGATGGTCCACGCCCGCGTCTCGTCGGGGCCGGCGGTGAAGAAGACGATGAGGCCGAGCAGGCGGTGGCTCAGGCGGATGACCCGTTCGAGGCTCGCCTCGGCCAGTCCCAGGTCGGCCCGGAAGGCGGCCGCTTCGGCCTCTTCGAGCTCGCCGATCTCCATCTCGATGCGCGCCGACAGGACGTCGGCCAGCGTGCCGGGCCGGTCGAGCCGGGCTCGCGCCTCGGCCGCGAAGTCGGCCGCGCGCGGCAGGTCGCCCTCGCCGATGTTGAGGAGCACCAGCACCGGCTTCTCGGTCAGGAAGCGGAAGCCGCGGATGAGCCGGCTCGCCTCGGCGTCGAGGTCGAGGCTGCGGATCGGCTCGCCGGCGCTGAGGGCGGGCACGATGCGCTCCAGGACGGCCAGCTCGCGGTCGTTGGCCTCGCGCTCCGCGGGCGTGCCGTGGTGGCCCGTCGTCCGCAGGCGTTCGAGGCGCTTCTCGGCCACCCCGAGGTCGGCCAGGGTGAACTCCAGGTCGAGGCGCTCCAGGTCGCGCCACGGGTCCACGCTGCCGTCGGGATGAGGCACGCTGGGGTCGTCGAAGGCGCGTACCACGTGGAGGAGCGCCTCGGCGTCACGCAGGCGCGCCAGCTGGTCGGCGGGGATGTCGGCGGCGCCCCCGTGGCCCTCCACCGCCGATGGCGGAGCCGGCAGGTCCACGTAGGTCACGTCGGCCGGCACCTCGCGCCGCGGGCGGAAGAGGGCCGTCAGGCGCGTCAGCCGGTCGTCGGGCACTTTGACCACGCCGACGTTGACCGTCACGCCGCCGTAGCCGCCCGTCTGGGCGTGGCCGCGGGTCAGGGTGTTGAAGACGGTGGTCTTGCCCGCGCTCGCCAGGCCGACGATGGCGATCTGCACGGGCCGTCAGTACCCGACGGCCGGGTCGACCACGTTGCGTAGCGGCTCACCGGCCCGGTAGCGGCGCAGGTTGTCGCAGAAGAGCTCGATGCTCCGCGTGAGCACCCGCCCGCTGGACCACGACGTGTGCGGCGTGACGATGCAGTTCGGCAGCCCGTAGAGCGGCGAGTCGGGGGGCAGCGGCTCGTCGCGGAAGGCGTCCAGGACGGCGCCGCCCAGCGGCCCCTCGCGCAGCGCCCGCACCAGGGCCCGTTCGTCGATGAGACCGCCGCGGGCGACGTTGATGATCCAGGCCCCCGGCTTGACGCGGGCGAGTGCGCCGCGCGTCGAGGAGGTCCGCGGTGTCGGCCGTAAGGGGCAGGGCCAGCACCACGAAGTCGCTCTCCGCCAGCAGCTGGGGCAGGCCCTCCGGCGGCAGCACCAGGTCGATGTGGGGCGGCGGCACCAGGCGGTCGGCCTCGTCATCCCCGGCCGAGGCCCCTGCCGCGGCCCCGGACGCGCCCCGCCGCGTGGCGATGACGCGGCAGCCGAAGGCGGTCGCCAGTGAGGCGACGGCCTGGCCGATCGAGCCAAGGCCGACGATGCCGATGGTCACGTCCCGCAGCTCCACCCCGGGCAGCGGCTGCCAGGTGCGCTCGCGCTGCAGCTCGAGCAGCTGGGGCAGGCGGCGCGAGACGGCCAGGACCATGAGCATGACGTACTCGGCGATGGGGCGGCTGAAGACGCCCCGGGCGTTGGTGATGAGGAGACCCCGGCCCAGGGCGCTCGGCGTGAGGACACGCTCGACGCCGGCCGTCGCGGAATGGACCCACCGCAGTCGCGGGCAGCGGGCCAGCAGGCGGTCGAAGACCCCGGCCGGCAAGGGCCCGCGCAGGATCACCTCCACGTCGTCGAGGGGCCCGTCGGCGAGGCCCTCCAGCGAGATCGCCACGAGGCGGCTGCCGGGTGCCGCCTCGCGGATGCGCGCCAGTTCGCTCGTGGCATAGCGGGCGGAGAGGATGGGCGTCAGACCGATGGCCGCGGGCACCCCGCCCGGCCCGGCGCCGGGCCCCGATCGCGTCATGTCGATGGGGGCCACGACCTCCTCAGCCGTCGGCCGGCGCGGGGGCCGCCGACCCGCCCATGACTCGCCGCAGCCAGGCGGCCGGGTCGGCCAGCTCGGCTTCCGTGGGCAGGTTCTGGGGTCCCTGCCAGAGGTGGGCGAGGGCGGCCTCACCGCCTCCGGCGTGGATGCCGGCCACGAAGCGCTCGCCGCGGCGGTACTGCTCCAGCTTGAGGTCAAGCCCGGTCAGGCGGGCCACGAACCGGTCGAAGCCCTTGCGCGGGGCCTGGCGGCGGCCCTCGAACCGTTCGCGCAGCGTCGCCACGTCCGGCAGGAGGTCCCCGCCGACCTCGTCCATTACCCAGTCGGAGAAGCCTTCCAGGACGCTCATGGCGACCTGCGTCTCGCGCAGGAGGCGGCGCTGCTCTGGGCTCATGAAGGCCGACAGGATGTCCGCGCCGGGACGCCGCCAGCGGCGCAGGGCGCGCTTGAGGCCCTCGGTCCGGAGACCCTGGGCCTCCTCGAGGAAGGCGGCCAGCTGCCGTTCCAGGCGCTCGGCGAGGTACGGCCGCAGCCAGGCATGCGCCTCGAACTCGAAGGCGTGGGTCGTCTCGTGGAGGGCGATCCACAGGCGCATCTCGTCGAGCGGCGCGCCGATGGCCGTGGCGGCCTGGCGGATGTTCTCCTCGACGAACAGCAGGCGACCCGGGACGGCCTCGGCGGACAGCAGGGCGACGTCGTATTGGCCCAGCACACGCGTGCCGAGGAAACCCAGCATGAGGCCCACCTGCTGGGTCGCCAGGAAGCGGTTGGCCAGCGCGGCGAAGCCGGCCAGCGGCGTGCCGTCGCGTTCGATCTCGTCGAGGAAGGGCTGCTCGAGCCGCCCCAGCAGCGAGCGGAAGGTCGTCGTGTTGGCGGCCACCCAGCCGGCGCGTGACACCACCGCGTGGCGCTCCACGACACCCGGCAGCGTCTGGCCCAGGCGGGCCTCCAGGAGCGGCACGAGCCGGTCCATGGCCTCCGCGTAGGCCGGGCCGGCTGCCTCCAGCGCGGCCGCGTCGAGCGCCCCCGGGGCGCGCCGCAGGCGGCCCTCGGCGACCGCCGCGGCGCGCGGCCAGTCGACCAGGCCGGCCCGCGCGATGCGGCCCGCCCGGCGCCCTAGGTAGGTCGCCGCCACGCCGGCCGCGGCCCCCATCAGCAGGCCGGTGCGCCAGTGGCGCTTCTCGACGTCCGAGGCTGCCGCCCGCTTCGGACGGACCGCGGCGCGGCGCGCCGCGGTCACGCCGCCGCTCCCGGCACCACCACGGCCTCGACGGCCGGGAAGAGCTGCCCGAAGAGGCGCTCGGCCATGTGGCGGAACGCGCGGACCGAACCGGTCGTGAGCTGGACATGGGTGGCACTCGTGCCGGCCGGCGCGCCAAGGCCGTTGGCCTCGAGGAGGCTGGCCAGGGCGGACGCGGTCGCCGAGGCCGAGTCGATGACCGCCACGCCCGGCCCGACCGACGCCGTGATGACCGGCAGCAGCAGCGGGTAGTGGGTGCAGGCCAGCAGGAGCGTGTCGATGCGCTCGGCCGGCGGCAGGGGGAAGATCGCCTCGCCGCGGCCGTCGCGCGTGCCGAGCAGCGGGGCCAGGGCCTCCGCCACGGCCGCCTCCACCTGCGGGCCCTCCACCTGGCCGGCCTCCACGAGCGGCACCAGGTCGGGCGTGGCGTGCTCGTAGACCTCGACGAAGGGGTCCTCGTCCTTGATGGCCTGGAAGTAGGCATGGGAGCGCACGGTGGCGGTCGTGGCCACGACACCCACGCGGCGCGTGCGGGTCGCGAGGGCGGCCGCCGTGGCGCCCGGCCGGACCACGCCAAGGATGGGCACGTCGTGGCGCCGCCGCAGGTCGGGCAGGGCGACCGCGGTGGCCGTGTTGCAGGCCACCACGATGGCCTTCACGTCGCGTGCCGCCAGCTCGTCCAGGCATTGCAGGCTGAAGCGGCGCACCTCGTCATCGGTGCGCGGCCCGTACGGCGCGCGGAGGTTGTCGCCGAGGTAGACGGTGGACTCCGCCGGCAGGCGGCGGAGCACCTCGCGCAGGACCGTCAGGCCCCCCACGCCCGAGTCGAAGAAGCCGATGGGTCGGGGATCGGCCATCGGCTACCGCGCGGCGCCCACCGGCTCGCGGCCGGGTTGGAGGGCGCCGGCCAGGGCCGACAGGTCGCGGCTGATGGCCGCGCCGGGCTCGGCCAGGACGAACGGCAGGCCCTGGTTGTTGCACTCCACGACGAGCCGCCCGTCGCTCACGACGGCGTACTCGGGCGGTCGTCCCAGCTGCTCGACGAGGGCCGCCTGGGTCAGGCCGCCGTTGGCGTCGGCGCGGTTGAGGAGGTAGCGCAGCTTGCCCGGTGGGTAGCCGATGGCGCGGAACGTGTCGCCCATGGCGCGCGTGTTGTGCAGCGTGGTCGAGTCCCACGTGACGACCTGGAGGATGACGTCGGCCGCGTCGAGCAGCGAGAGGACGACGTCGCCGAGGGTCGCCGGCGTGTCGATGACGACGACGTTGTAGACGCGCCGCAGGAGCGACAGGATCTTGTCCAGGTCGCGCGGCGTGATCATCTCGGCCATCTCCACGCGCGGCGGGGCGAGGAGGATGTCGATGCCCGACGGGTCGCGCCACATGACCTCAGAGAGGTCGCTCTCCTGGATGCGATCGGTCGGCAGGTCCAGCAGCGACGGGGCATCCTGCGGCACCTTCAGCAGCGACCGCAGGTCGCCGAACTGGAAGCTGCCGTCGACCAGGGCCGTGCGGAGGCCGCCCTGCTGGGTCATGGCCACGGCGAGGTTGAAGGCGAGCGTCGTCTTGCCCACGCCGCCCTTGGGCGCGTAGAGGGTGTACACGCGGCACTGGCCGACGCTCGAGGCGGCATGCGCCGCGGCAACCGTGCCGGTCAGGATGTTGACCAGGTCGAAGCCACTGAACGGCATCGACAGGACCCGGTCGACGCCCTTGGCGGGATCCACCTGGACGGGGTTCTGGGGCACCGTCAGGATGATGATCGGCGGCGCGGCGCCCTCGTGGCGGATCTGCTCGGCGACCTGCAGGCCCTTCATGCGGCCCTGGAGCAGGGAGTCGATCATCACCACGTCCGGCCGCAGCTGGTGGATCTGCTCCGCCACGGCCCGGCCGTCCTTCTGGATGTCGAGCAGCTTGATGCGCTGCTGGCTGTTCAGCAGGTTGCGCACGTACTGCGCCACCTGCGGGACGTCCTCGACGAGCAGCAGGCGGATCTGATCCGGGAGGGATGAGGCCACGAGCCGACTATACCAAGCGCCCGAGGAGCAGCACCCGCTCCGCTCCAGGACCAAACGGCTCCATCCGATAGTCCCCCGCCAGCATCTCCACGCCGAGGCCCGCGGCCTGGGCCATGGCCGTCAGCTCGGCCGCCGTCACCAGGCGCAGCTCGTCGGTCCGGGCCGTGCGCTCCACGGGCCCACCGTCGGTGGCCCAGCGGTCGAACAAGGTGGTCAGCGACACCGTAGCGGCGGACGTGTCAAGGCGGGCGCTGCCGAGCTTCGCCACCTGCTGGCGGCCGTCCTCGTCCGGCCGCAGCCACTCCAGGGCCAGCCGCGCGTCGTACGCCGACAGCTCGTCGGCGGACGGCAGCCACACGTCGACGAGGGCCAGCCCGCCGGGGCGCAGGTGGCGGGCCAGCGCCCGCACGGCGGCCACCTGGCGCTCGTAGGTCCCCATCAGGAAGAGCGAGTTGAGGGCCAGGAAGGCGAGGCCGAAGCGGGCCCCCAGGTCGACCTCCAGGAGGTCGGCCCGGACGAGCTCCAGCCCGCCCCCGGACCGCCCGTGCGTCGGCCGGGCGCGTGCCCACCGCGCCGCCGCGCGCGCCAGCATGGCGGCGTCGTCGTCGACGCCGGTGACCGCATGACCGGCCGCCGCCAGCGGCACGGCCAGCCGGCCCGTGCCGACCCCCAGCTCGAGCACGGGGCCGCCCTCGCGGTCGGCCAGCGCCAGGTAGAGGTCCAGGTCCCCGGGGTCCTCACGCAGGTCCAGGTCGTAGTACGCCGCCAGGCGAGCCGCCCGATCAGGTGCCACGGAACTCCCGCCAGGCGGCCTCCACGAGGCCCGGCTCGGTGAAGAGCTCGTAGGCCGTCTGCGCCACGAGCGTCGCCGCGATCAGGGTGGTCTCGTCGGCGCGCGGCGTCGCCGCCGCGTCCCGGAAGAGGGTCGAGTGGCCCGGCACGCCGTCGTCGCAGATGGCCAGCGTGGGGTGGATGGTCGGCAGCACCAGGCTGACGTTGCCCATGTCGGAGCTGCCGAGGCGCTCGGGGTCGACCCCCTGATCGGTGCGGCCGGCCGCCCGCATGTTGGCCCGGAAGCGCGCCGCGAGGGTGGCGTTGTCCTTCATGACCGTCGAGCCGCTGCTGAAGACGGTGGCGGCCTCCGTGCCGGTCGCCAGGCCGGCCGCCGTGACCATCTCGCGGAACCGCTGGCGCATCGACTCGAAGTACGCCTGGTCGGTGCTGCGGATCATGAAATGGGCCACCGACCGGTCGGGGATGATGTTGGCCGCGGTGCCCCCTTCGGTGATGATGCCGTGGACACGGGCATCCGGCGCGAGCTGCTGGCGCCACAGGCCGATCGAGGTGAAGAGCAGGATCATCGCGTCGAGCGCGTTGCGGCCGCGCCACGGATCGCTGGCGGCGTGCGCCTGGAGGCCGCTGAAGGTGACCTCCACGTCCTCGCAGGCCAGCAGCGCGCAGGCGGCATGGTCGCGGTCGCCGGGGTGGAAGAGGAGGGCCGCGTCAAGGCCCCCGAACAGGCCGTCGTCCAGCATGTACTGCTTGCCCGACCCGGCCTCTTCGGCGGGCGTGCCCAGGAAGACGATCTCGCCGCGCAGCCTTGGCGCCAGGTCGGCCAGGGCGAGCGCCGCGCCGACCCCGCTGGCGGCCATCGTGTTGTGGCCGCAGCCGTGGCCCAGGCCGGGCAGGGCGTCGTACTCGGCCAGGATGCCGACGCGCGGCCCAGCGGTGCCGAGGCCCCCGGCGAGCGTGGCCCGGACGGCCGTGGCGAGCCGGCCCGCCGGGGCCTCCACGGTGAAGCCGTGGCCGCGCAGGGCGTCGGCGACCCGTGCCGCCGCGTGCACCTCCTGGAAGGCCGGCTCGGGGTCGGCGTGGATGGCGTGGGAGAGGGCCAGGATCTCGTCGCGATGGGCCGCCACGGCGGCCGCGACGCGTTGCTTGCCCGCGTCCGGCGTGATCTCGGCCGGGGCGCCGGCGGGGCCGCTCACCGGGCCGCCCCACCGGCCGTGGCCGCCACGATGTCGGGCAGGCGCACGCCGCGGCCATCACGCTTCTTGACGGCCAGGGCGCTGATGGCCTCGAGCACGGCGCGGTGGGCCGCCATCGACGTGACCTCGGCGTGATCGAACGGCGGCGAGACCTCGACCACGTCCATGCCCGCCAGCTCGACGCGGCCGACGATGCGGCGGATCGCCCGCAGGACCTCGCGGGTGAGCATGCCGCCGGGCTCGGGCGTGCCCGTGCCGGGGGCCATGCCCGGGTCGATGACGTCGATGTCGAGCGAGAGGTAGATGAGGTCCGGGCCGTCCAGCGCCTCGGCGATGGCGTCGTCGATGACGGCCTCGGCGCCGCGCTCCTCGATCTCGCGCATGAGGTGGTACCGCATGCCCTGTTCCTGCATCCAGGCGAAGATCTCGGGACCCGGCCAGTAGCCGCGCAGGCCCACCTGCACGAAGTTGCGGCCGCTGACCGCGCCCGAGTCGACCAGCCGGCGCATCGGCGTGCCGTGGCCGGCCAGGACGCCGTAGTCGTCCGGTGCGGTGTCCGCGTGGGCGTCGAAGTGGACGATGCCGATGCGGCGCGGCGCGACCACCTCGGCCACCGCCGTCGCGCTCGGCCAGGTGATCGAGTGGTCGCCGCCGAGCACGAAGGGCACGGCTCCCGAGCGGGCCACCTCCAGCACCTTACGGTAGATCACGGCGTGGCCCCGCTCCAGCCAGGCCGGCACGATGGGGGCGTCGCCGGTGTCGACGCCGTCCAGGTGGTGCCACGGCTCCACGCCGAGCTGCAGTGAGTGGTCGCCTTCCGTGTACGTCGCCGCGCGGATGGCCCGCGGCCCGAAGCGGGCGCCGGGACGGTGGCTGACGCCTTCGTCCAGGGGCGCGCCGATGATGGCCACGTCGGGCGCGCGGGCGGCGAGGGCGGCGGGATCCTCCAGGTGGTCGCGCTTGCAGAACGTGGGCAGGCCCACGTAGCTCGGCAGCTCGACCTCGGCCATCGGTGGGTACGCCCGGTCCCAGCCGTTGAGATGGGCGAATCCGTCGGGAGACGTTTGGGCCACGGCAGCGGCCTCGCATGGCGCGTGGCGCCGCCGGTTCCGGGTGACGGTCCAGCGGGGCGCCTGGGGCGGGATGATAGCCCCCCGTCAGCGCTCCACGCTCAGGCTCACCTCGACGAAGAGGGCCATCGCCGTCACGAACAGGGCGATCGGCAGGCTGAAGGCGCCGAGCTCCCGAAGCAACACGAAGAGCGCGGCCAGGCCACCCACGCCGGCCCCCCGTCGCGCGGCGCGGCCCCAGTCGCCGTGGTACGCGATACGCCGGTGGAGGCCGAAGGCGGCCAGCCAGCAGAGCGGGATGGCCGTGAGGCCGACCGCGACGCCGATGAGGGCCGCCCCTACCCCCTCGACCAGCAGCGTGTCGGGATACACGCTGGTGACCAGCAGGACGAGGGCGATCCACGAGGCGACCGCAGCGCTGAGCAGACCCAGGTTGAAGGAGCGATCGCGCGCGTACACCGGGCACGAGTCTAGCGACTGGCCCGGCCGCGGCTGGGCCCGCCGGTCGTGATCAGGCGGCGCCGGCGGGGCAGATCTCGCGGAACGGGCAGCCGCCGCAGGTGACCGGGTCGGGCGTGGGCTCGAACTCGCCGCGCCGGATGCCCCCAGCGGCCGAGGTGAGCCGCGCCCGGGCCCGCTCCAGGCGGGCCGGGTCGGGCGCCACCGCGCCGACCGTGTCGCTGGTCAGGAAGTGGAGCTGGACCAGCGCCGGCAACTCGCCCGTCTCCGCCTGGTGGGCCAGCGCGTACAGGGCGAGCTGGAGCGAGTCGCGCGCTCGCTGCCGCGCCCGTCGCACGTCGGGGACGTCGCCGGACTTGTAGTCGGTGATGATCGCCCCGTCTGGCCCAGCGTCGACGCGGTCGTAGCGGCCGCGCAAGCGGTCGCCCCCGAGCGTGACGCTGAAGGACGCCTCCACCGCGACCGGCGGGGGTGCAGCGCTGGCGAGGCGCTCCTCCCGGAAGCGCCGGAGGGCGGCCTGCCCGGCGGCAAAGCGCGACTCCTCGTGGGCTCGGGAGAGGAAACCCTCGGACTGCCAGTGCTCGGCGAAGGCCTCCAGCAGGGTCTCCTCGCTCAGGGGGCGGCCGCGGCGCTCGCTCAGGTGGTATGCGGCGACCGCGGCGTGCAGCGCCGAACCGTAGATGAGGGCGTGGTGCGGCGGGCTCGGCAGCCCGGTCACGTACCGGTAGCGGTACTGGCGCGGGCAGGCGAGGTAGCTGTCCAGCTGCGAGAAGCTGAGCTCCCGCGGGGCGGCCGGCGTCCCGCGCGCGGGCGGCGTCGGTTCGGCCGGCGGCGTGCCGAGGGCCTCGAGGGCCAGCACGGGGTCCACGGCCTGGTGGAGTCGGGCGGGTGGGTGGTCGAGCGCCTCGGCCAGGAACGGTGACGGTCGGGCGACCCGCGCGCCCCGGGCTCGCTCGGACCAGGTGAGGATGAGCTCGTCCCTGGCCCGTGTCATGGCCACGTACGCCAGCCGCCGCTCCTCCGCGTGTGGCGCCGGCGCCGCGCCCTGCTGCGCCTCCACGAGCCCGGGCGGGAGCGCGAAGGCCGCGGCCCGGCCCCGGACCGGGAAACGGCCTTCCGCCAGCCCGGCCACGACGACCAGCGAGAACTCCAGGCCCTTGGCCTTGTGGGCGGTGAGGACGGCGACCGCATCGGGGGCATCGAGCGGCCCGTCGTCGTCGGGGTCGTCGCCCGGCCCGTCGGTCAGCAGGTCGAGGTGCGGCACGAGGAAGGCGAGGCGCGGATCGGGCAGCACGGCGGCCTGGTCGCGGATGACCGTGAACAGGCGCACGACGGCCTGCACCGAGGCGTCCCCGTCGGGTTGCCGCGCCAGGCGGGCCAGGCGCCCGCTGCGCCGCAGGTGGTCGTACAGGACCTCCGGGGCCGGTCGCCGATGGGCCATCTCGCAGGCCGCCTCGATGTCACCGACCAGTCGCTCCACGGCCGTCCTGGTCGCGGCCGCGACGCGCACGATGCCCGGCTGCGCGATCAACTCGTGCAGGATCTCCCAGAGCGGACGGTGCCGCCGGCGGGCCATCTCGAGCAACGTCGTGAGGTCCGATCCGCCGAGGTGGTAGGGCTCGGCCGTGGCGAGGGCGTACAGGTCAAGGGTCGAGGCGGGGTCGGCGGTGGTGCGCAGGAATGCCAGCAGCTCGCGGCATTCCGGGCGCCCGAGCAGGCCGCTGCCACCGGACGACCGCGTCGCCAGGCCCGCCCCGTCGAGCGCCTGGAGGAAGGGCAGCGCGTCGCGGTTGCTGCGCACCAGGACGGCCATCTCCCGCAACGGCAGGCCCGCCGCCGCCCGGGCGGCAAGGGTGTCCGCGACCCACGCCGCCTCCGCCTCCACTGTCGCGAAGCCCTCGCAGATCACTGGCCGGGGCCGCGCCCGGCGGTGGGCGGCGAGCGGCCGGCGTGGCGTGCCTGCCGGCTCGGCGGGATCGGACGGGTCGTTGGCGGCGATGAGCCGGGCGGCCGCGGCCAGGATCGGCCGGCGTGAGCGGTAGTTGCGCCGCAGGGTGATGGTGGTCGCCACGGGCCAGGCTCGACGGGCGGCCCCGGCGGCCCCGTCCACCGCGCCACGGAAGCCGTAGATGGCCTGGTCGTCATCGCCGACGACGGTCAGGTTGCCACGCGGCCCGACGAGCGCCTGGAGCAGCCGCAGCTGGGCCGGGTCGGTGTCCTGGAACTCATCGACGAGCACGAAGCGGTAGCGCTCGCGTAGCGCCCGGCGGACCTCGGCATGGTCCTCCAGGAGTCGGACGGCGAGGCCGACCTGGTCGCCGAAGTCGATGCAGCCGGCCGCCACGAGCAGCCGTTGGTAGACGGCATAGGCCCGCGCGAGGGCGAGATGTCGCTCAGCGGCCTCGCTGGCCTCCGCCGAGCCGTCCGGGCCTGACCCATCCGGCCGCCGGGCCGCGTCGAGGAGCCGCAGGGCCTGGGCTTCGTACCGCTCCGGCGACACCCCCGCCTGCTTGGCCCGGCCGAACGCCTCCGCGAGGCCCTGGGCGGCGCGGCCGGGATCTCCCAGGCGACGGTCGCCATCCAGCCCGAGGTCGAAGAGCCGTTCCCGGATGAAGCCGGCGGCCGCGGGCCGCGACAGGAGACGCGGCTCCGGTGGCAGCCCCAGCTCGAAGGCATGGTCGCGCACGAGCCGATCCCCGAAGGCGTGGAAGGTCTGGGTCGTCACGTCGGCGTAGCCGTACGGCACCAGCTCATCCACCCGCCCCTGGAGCTCGGCCGCCGCCTTCTCCGTGAAGGTCAGGGCCAGGATCTCCGCGGGCCGCGCCCGCTTGGTGGCGATCAACCAGGCGACCCGCCGGGTGATGACGCGCGTCTTGCCCGTGCCCGGGCCGGCGACCACGACCAGCGGTCCGTCGCCGTGCGTGACGGCCCGGCGCTGGGCCCCGTCCAGACCCTTCAGGACGGCGGCCACGGTGGCCAGGGCGACCGGTGCGCCCGTGGCAGGGCCGGGCGGGCGGGGGGCCACCGGTGAGCGGTGCGGAGCCAGGGCTGCGGTCATGGCCCCAGGTTCGGGCTCCCCGGTGTCAGCTCAGATGACACGCCGTCCCGGAACAGGCCCCTGACGGCGTCGAGTATCCTGCGCGTCGATGAGCAAGCGCGTCCGTGGTCGCCGCCCCTCCGCCTCCAGGCCGGCCAACCGGCCCGTGCGGCAACCCGCACCTGCCGCGGCCACCCTGGCCCCGGCCAACCAGCTGACGCAGGCCGCCGAGCCCAACGTCGTCCCCGCGACCGCCGCGGCCGGCGCCGCCGCCAGCGCCGTGCGCGCCCCCCTGCCCCGCAGCGGGCCGGCCCGCCAGAGTGCGCTCGCCGTGCGGGCTGCCACGGAGTACGTCTACGTGGGGCAGGACCTCCGCCACATCGCCCTGCTGGCCTCGGCCATCGGGGCCGTCCTGGTCGTCCTCTGGGTCGTCATCGACGTCCTGCGCCTGATCCAGCTCTGACCGACGGCCCGCCCGGGCACGTCCTCAGCCGTCGTTCGACGGGCCCGCCGGATCATCACCCGACCCCTCGTCGGCATCCTGCCGCTGGGCGCCGGCGATGCGTCGCTTCTGTTCCTCCCGCGCCGGCATGACCTTGCCGGCGACCCGCATGGGATCCACCTCGGGCTCCTCCGGCCGTCGCGCGGCGCGACGGCTCCGGGCCTCCGCGCGGGCCGCGCGCAACCGCGCGAGGCGCTCGCCGATCTGCTTCTCCAGCCCCTGGTCCGACGGCACGTAGTAGCGCCGCTCGGCCAGCTCGTCGGGCAGGTACTGCTGGGCCACGTCGGCACCCTCGAACTCGTGTGGGTAGCGGTACCCCTCCCCCGTGCCGAAGTCGCGCCGCTCCCGCCACGTCGCGCTGCGCAGGTGGGACGGCACGGGCAGGGAACCGTGTTGCTGGACGTCGGCCATGGCGGCCCAGTAGGCCGTGCCGGCGCGGTTGGACTTGGGCGCGCTGGCCAGGTACGCCGCCGCCTGCGCGAGGGCGTATTGCGCCTCGGGCAGCCCCACCCAGTCGAGCGCATGCGCCGCCGCCACGGCCAGCTGGAGGCCGCGCGGGTCGGCGTTGCCGATGTCCTCTGAGGCCAGGATGATCAGCCGCCGGGCGATGAACCGGGGGTCTTCGCCGGCCGCCACCATCGTCGCCAGCCAGTAGAGCGCCGCGTCCGGGTCATTGCCGCGCACGCTCTTGATGAGCGCGCTGACGGTGTCGTAGTGGCCGTCGCCGGCCCGGTCGTAGGCGAGCACCCGTTGCTGGGCCGCGGCCTCGATCATCTCGCGGCTGGGGCTGCCGCCATCGGCCAGGGCGATGGCCGCCTCCAGGACATTGAGGGCGATGCGGGCATCGCCGCCGCTCACCTCCACGAGGTGGCCGAGGGCGTCATCCGCGAGCCCCACGCGGCCGCCGTAGCCCCGTTCGTCGGCCAGCGCGCGCCGCACGATCGTCGTCACGTGCTCGTCGGTCAGCGGCTCCAGGCGCATCACGCGGGTACGCGACAGGAGGGCCGAGTTGACCTCGTGATAGGGGTTCTCCGTGGTCGCCCCGATGAGGGTGATCGTGCCGGCCTCGACGTGGGGCAGGAGCGCATCCTGCTGGCCCTTGTTGAAGCGGTGGATCTCGTCGATGAAGAGGACCGTGGGCGGGCCGCCAGTCGCCGACCGCTCGGCCGCGGCGGCGATGAGGGCCCGGACGTCGGCCACGCCGCTCATCACGGCGCTGAGGGTCTCGAAACGGGCACCCGCGGCATCGGCCAGCAGGCGCGCGAGGGTCGTCTTGCCGACGCCCGGCGGCCCCCACAGGATCATCGAGGCCAGGTGGCCGTGGCGCAGCTGCCGGGTCAGCGTGCCGTGCTCGCCGATCAGGTGGCCCTGGCCCACGACCTCGGCCAGCGTGCGCGGCCGCATCCGGGCGGCCAGCGGGGCGTGCTGGTCGGGCGGCGGCGGGAACAAGGTCTGGGAACTCGCGCCTGAAGGCGATCGGCGACCCGGCATCGGGTGCAGTCTACGTGCGCCGGGCCGCCCACCGGCGGGCGACCGGTGGGGTGCTAGCCGGTGCCGATCTCCAGGATGCCGTTCACCCGGGCGTAGTGCGAGTAGTAGGTCTCCTGGTGGATGATCTTGCCGGCGGCGTTGGTGACGGTGCGGGTGACCCACGAGTCAAAGCCGGCCACGGGGTACTCGGCGCGGAAGGTCGTGCCCGCCTTGAGGGCCGCGGTGTGGACCGTCGTGTCGATGGCGGAGAGGTAGTTCTTGACGATCGGCGTGGAGAGCGAGACGTGGCGCCCGTCGGGGACACCGTAGATCTGGAAGGTGACCGACGTCTTGGTGCTGCTGCCCCGGATGAGGAGCGGCGCGCTCGTGTCGTTGCGGAAGCTCATGGTCTGCTCGGCGCCTGACGATTCCTTCCACACGGTCGCGTCCAGGCCGACCGGATAGCGGTTGATGTAGTAGTAGTGGTTGGCGCGGGCGCCCATCTGCAGGCCCGAGCGCAGGGCGGCGTTGAAGAGCGTGGTCGAGCACGAGCAGATGCCACCGCCGAGGGCCCCGGTCGGATCGGTATGGCCGTCCTTGATGATGCCGCCGGGCCCGAAGCCCAGCTTGCTGCTGACGTCGACGACGTTCCAGAAGTCGAACCACTGGCCCGGCAGCAGGACGTAGCCGTTGATCTGGGCGGCCGGGATGCGGATGTTGGCGCCGAAGAAGTTGTGGTCGCTTGGCACGAACGGCGTGGTCCACTTGCCCAGGATGACCATCCGCGGCACGTAGGCCGCCGCGGAGGACGAGTCCAGCTTGGGCGCCTGGGTGGTCACCGCCAGGTCGACCGGCACCGGTGCGCTGTGCAGATCGGCGGCCGACTGGAGCGAGGCGAGGATGCGGGTGGTCGTGGCGTCGGCGTCCAGGCGCTTGCCCGGCGACGACGGGATGACGCCGACGACCTTGGAGCCCTTGGTCACGAACACGGCATCCTTGGCCGCCGCGGCCACCGCCGTGCCGACGCTCGCCAGCGAGACGGAGACCCGGGCGGGCTCGAGCTGCGGCGCGTACGTGCCGGGTGTCGTGCTGCCGAAAGTGATCCAGCCCGCCACCACGGCCGGCTTGATGGACCACGTCTTCCCGGTGGCGCGAAGTGTCAGCGGGTTGGCCACGAACGCGTCGGCCTGCTGCTTCGCCTGCGTCGCGGTGGCGTCGGTGACGGCCGGCTGGAGGACCTGCACCGTGGCGTCGACGGCGATGTCGCCGCGCGCCGTACCGGTCAGGGCGGCCTCGACCGTCGCCTTCGTGGCGGCCGTGTCCAGGGCCCGGCCGATGGTGGCCGCCACGACCGTGAACGTCGTCGTGCCGGAGGTCCAGCGCACCTGGGCGCTCACCGGCGCGAGCGCGGTAGCGGCCGCGACGCGGCTGGTGAAGGCGTCGACCGCCGCGCTGTCGTAGACCAGGGCCGAGCTGACCTGCACGCCACCGAGGAGGCCGCGGACCTCCGACTCGGCGCGCGAGAGGAGCGAGCCGTCGTGGCCGTAGCCAAGCGCGATATCGACCGCGCCGGCCACGTCGTAGCGCCGGCCCAGGGTCGACAGGCTGACGGTCTGTGCCGCCAGCTGGCCGCCCATGGCCAGGCTCAGGCGCCCCGCGCCCACCGGCGGGAGCATGGCGGCGAGACGCGCCTCGGCACCCGCGCGGTCCAGGCCGGAGAGGTCCACGCCGGCGACCTGGACGCCCGGCAGGATGCGTCCCTCGTAGGCGATCGACAGGCCGACCAGGAACGCGGCGGCCGCCACGAGGGCCATCGCCAGGCCCAGGAACGCCCCGCCGAGCAGGCCGCCGACGCGGCGGCGCGTCCGGATGAGCGGCGTCGCACGCTCGTCGCCGGAGCGCGTGTCGGACAGGCCGAGGCCGGTGGCCGGGGTCTCGAGGCCGGGTGCTGTCACGGCTTCACGGCCGCCGGGGCCTGAAACGGTACGATGGGCATGGCCACCCGGTCGGTGCCCGCGTCCCCTCTATCAGTCGGAGCGTTCCGTGACCCCACTCGTCACCTATCTACGGATCCCAGGCCCGACACCCCTGCCCGACGCGGTGCGGGAAGCGGGTGCGCGGCAGATGGTCAACCATCGAGGCCCAGAGTTCAAGGCACTACTTGGCCGCGTCACGATAGGTCTAAAGGCCGGTTTCCGCACGGGACACGACGTGCTCGTGCTCACCGCGTCGGGCACGGGGGCCCTGGAAGCGGCCGTCGTCAACCACTGCTCGCCGAGCGACCCCGTGCTGGCGGTCAGCATCGGCGCGTTCGGCGACCGCTTCGCCAAGATCGCCGCGCGGTACGGCGCCGATGTGACGCGCCTCGACGTGCCATGGGGCCAGGCGGCCACGCCGGAGGCGTTGGCCGAGGCGCTGCGGTCGATGCGCACGGCGGGACGCCCCGCGCACGCCGTCCTGCTGACGCATAACGAGACCTCCACCGCCGTCACGAACCCCATCGCCGACCTCGCCGCGGCCGCCCGGGCGACGGAACCCGACGCCCTGCTGCTGGTGGACGGCATCAGCGGCCTGGGAGCCATCCCGTTCGAGACAGACGAGTGGGACCTCGACGTCGTGACGACCGGCTCGCAGAAGTCCTGGATGGTGCCGCCCGGCCTGGCCATGGTCAGCGTCTCACCGCGGGCCTGGGCCGCGGCCGAGCGGGCCCAGATGCCGCGCTTCTACTTCGACCTCGCCCTGCACCGCGACGCCCTGGCCAAGGGCGAGACACCGTGGACGCCGGCCGTGGGGGTCGCCTTCGCCCTCGACGTGGCGCTCCAGCTGATCGAGCAGGAGGGTTACCCGGCCATCTTCGCCCGCCACGCCGCCTGCGGGGCGGCCGCCAGGGCCGGCCTCGAGGCGCTCGGGTTCGACCTGTTCGCCGACCCCCGCCACGCCTCCGACACGATCACCGCCGCCCGCCTGCCGGACGACCTGCCGTGGGCCGAGTTCAACGGCGCCCTGCGCGCCCGAGGGCTCATCCTGGCCGGCGGCCAGGGGGCCCTCACCGGCAAGATCTTCCGCATCGGCCACCTGGGAGCGGTGACGGTAGACGAGATCCTGGTCGCGCTGGAGATGATCGAGGCGGTCCTCATCGAGCGGGGACGCCGGGTCGACCGGGGAGCCGCCCTCGTGGCCGCGCTGCGGGCGGCCGACGCCAGCCGCACCGGGCGGGTCGCCGTGCCCGCGTGAGGATCCTCGTCGCCGAGCCCCTTGGTGAGGCCGGCCTCGAGCTCCTGCGGGCCGCCCACGAGGTGGACCTGCGACCGGGCCTCGAGCGGGAGGCCTTCCTCGCCGCCCTGCCCGGGTACGACGCGCTGGTCGTGCGCAGCCAGGTCCAGGTCGACGCCGCGGCGTTCGAGGCGGGCAGCCGGCTGGTCGTCGTGGGCCGGGCCGGGGTGGGCGTCGACAACGTCGATCTGGATGCCGCGACGGCGGCCGGGGTCGTGGTCGTCAACGCCCCCACCGGCAACACCATCGCAGCCGCCGAGCAGACGTTGGCCCTCCTCTTCGCGGTCGCCCGCCGCATCGCCGCCGCGGATGCCTCGGTGCGCCGCGGCGAATGGGCCCGGGCGCGCTTCACGGGCATCGAACTGCGCGGCCGCACGCTGGGCATCCTGGGCCTTGGCAAGATCGGCATCGCGCTGGCCGACCGGGCGCGCGGGCTGGAGATGACGGTCGTCGCCCACGACCCGTTCGTGGCGCCCGAGACGGCCGCCCGCCACGGCGTGGAGCTGGTGCCGTTCGCCGAGCTGTTGGCCCGCGCCGACGCCCTGACCGTCCACGTGCCCCTGACCCGCACGACACGCGGCCGCATCGGCGCGGCCGAGCTGGCGGCCCTGCCCGCCGGCGCGATCGTCCTCAACGTCGCCCGCGGCGGCATCATCGACGAGACGGCCCTCGCCGAGGCCCTGGCCGGCGGCCACCTTGGCGGGGCCGGCATCGACGTCTACGTCTCCGAGCCGCCGCCTCGCGACTCGCCCCTGCTGACCGCCCCCAACACGGTCCTCACACCCCACCTGGGCGCCTCCACGGCCGAGGCCCAGGAACGCGTCGCCGTGGAGGTCGCCCAACAGGTCCTTGACGTGCTGGCCGGCCGGCCGGCCCGCTACGCCGTCAACGGACCGGTCGTCCCGCCCGAGACGGCCGAGGCCCTGGCGCCGTTCGTGGGCCTCGCCCGGCTGCTCGGCGAGCTGTACGCCCAGGTCGCCGAACCGCAGCCGGAGCTGGTCCTGGAGGTCGCCGGTGAGATCGCCGCGTTCGACGCCGCGCCGCTCGTCGCGGCGGCCCTCAGCGGCCTGCTGGCCGTCTCGAGCGGGACGCGCGTGAACCAGGTCAACGCGCCGCTGCTGGCCCGCCAGCGGGGTCTCAGCGTGACCGAGCAGCGCAACCCCGATGCGGGGCGGTATGCCTCGCTGCTGACGCTCCGCGGGGCGGCCACCGTGGCCGGCACGATCGGGGCGGGCGAACCACGCCTGGTCCGCCTCGGTGAGCACTGGCTCGACATGGCCCTCAGCCCGTCGATGCTCATCACCCGCCACCACGACCGGCCGGGCACCATCGGCGCCGTCGGCGGCATCCTGGGGACGGCCGACATCAACATCAGCGGCATGCACCTCGCCCGCAGCACGCCGCGGGCCGACGCCTTCATGATCCTGGCCCTGGACGAGCCGGTGCCCCACGAGGTGGCGGACCAGCTGCGCCGGCTGGACGCGGTGCTCGACCTGTGGGTCGTGCAGCTGACGTGAGTCCGGACGGTGACCTGCGTACCGACGGCCTGACGGCGACGTTGGTGCTGGTGCGTCATGGCCAGTCCACGTGGATCGCCGAGGGGCGCTTCCAGGGCCAGGCCGACCCTCCCCTCTCGGCCCTCGGGGAGGAGCAGGCCGCGCGGGTCGCGGCGCGCGTCGGCCAGCCACGGGGCGGCGATCCGATGCCACCGACGGCCCCGCACGCCCTCTGGTCGTCGCCGCTGGACCGGGCCCGCAGCACCGCCCGTCACATGGCGGCCCTGACCGACTGGCCGGCCATCCGCACCGCGGAGGGGTTGCGGGAGATCGGCCAGGGCGAATGGGAAGGCCAGCCCAGCAAGACCGTGGCCGAACGGTGGCCCGAGCTGCTGGCGGGCTGGCGCCGCGACCCAGCCACGCACCATGCCCCGGGGGGCGAGGCCCTGGCCGACGTGGACGCCCGCATCCGGGCGACCCTGGACGAGATCCTGCGGGATCTGCGGTCCACCGACGCAGGTCGCGCGGCCGATCCGCACGCCCCGGCCGCCTCACCGGTGCCCGGCTACGCCCCCGGGTCGACGGCGCGGCCGTGGGCCGTGGTCGTGGCCCACGACGGCGTCCTGCGGCTGGCGCTCCTGGCGCTGCTGGGCCTGCCGCTGGGCGCCTTCTGGCGCATGCCGTTCGTGCTGTGCGGGATCACAGTCGTGACCATCGACGGGGGCGCGACCGCGCTGCGGGCGCACAACCTGGCCGAGCACCTGGATGGGCCGATCGGCCAGCCGGAGGTGGCCCGACCCGGCGCGTTCTAGAGGGGCGACCCGCTCCGCGGCCCGCCGCGACGCGGCCGGAACCCGCGTTGCCGCCGGAAGACCAGGCGGAGCAGGCGCACGCGCAGCCGCCGGTACGCAGCGTGGAGCGCGACGAGGCGGTCGCCGGGCACCGTCCGCCGTCCATAGGTGACCTCCACCTTGGCCCGCGCCACCAGCTGGAGCTCCTCGCGGGCGGCCGGCACGAGGTCACCCAGCGCCCCCGCGTACTCGTAGGCCGTCTGGGTGGGCAGCTGGCCGTAACCCAGGCGGGTGGCGAAGCCGACCATCCCGCGGTACACCGCGTCGGGCTCGCTCCGTGACAGCACCCCCGACCGGCGGCTGCGCCACACGCCGAAGGCCAGGAGCAGGGCGAGGAGGCCGATGACGATCACGGCCAGCAGACCCACCCCCCCATCGCCACCGGTCGTCGAACCGGGCGTGAGGGGCGGCAGCGTACGGCGCAGCGGGTCGGTCGCGTCGCCGCCGCTCTGGACCGAGCCGATCGTCGGCGTTGGCGTGGCCGGCACGGGGCTGCCGACGACGAACTTCGTGGCTGCCTGGCCAAGGTCCGCCTGGGCGCTCGGGGTGGGGTCGAACCGGATCCAGCCGTAGCCCGGGAAGTAGACCTGAGCCCAGGCGTGGGCGGCGCTGGCCTCGACCTTGAAGCTGCCGTCGGCCAGCTGCTCGCCGGGCAGGTAGCCCTTAACGTAGCGGGCGGGGATGCCCAGGGTGCGCAGCATCATCACCATCGACGTGGCGAAGTACTCGCAGTAGCCGGACCGGTGGGACTCGGCGAGGAAGCAGTCGACGATGTCGCCCGACGGGCACTCGCCCCGCACGTCGGTGTTGTAGTGGAACCCGTTGGCCGTGGTGAAGAAGGCCTGGATGGCTTTGGCGATGTGGAACGGGTCCTGCTGGGAGGTGGGCAGGCCGGCCGCGATGGACCGCGCGACGTTGATCGTCTCGTCGCCCACGGCGCCCTGGTACTGCAGGTAGGACCCCTCCACGGTGGCCGGGTAGGTGGTCCCGGCGGCCGCCAGCTGTGACTCGGTGGGCGCCCCTTTCTCATCGCCCTGGGGCACCACGAGCGAGGTCACGGTGTAGCTGTCCGCGGCGCCCAGGCCGGTCGCGAGCTCGGCCGAGTCGAAGCCGCCGCCCGGCCCGGCGGTGTAGACGTTGGTCGCCTTGTCGACCGACGCCACGTCCTCAGGCGCCACGAGCGTCGAGCTGCCCAGGCTGATGTCGTGGATCGTCGTCTTGACCGTGGCCCGCGCCACGAGGGACGGGGCGCCGTCCGCGGTGCCGGCCAGCACGGGGGCGCCGGCGGCCACCTCGCCCACATTGGTTCGGTCCACCTGCTTCCACGTCGTCCCGTCGAACGTGTCGTACGTCGCGCCGCGCCAGTAGTAGCCCTGCTGGGTGTCGGTGGTGGCGGTGAAGACGATGTTGGGCGAGGACTCCCACAGGCCGGTGATGGTCGACGAGGTGGCGAAGAGGCCGTTCGGCCCGCGGGCGTTGCCGACCACACCGCCGACCAGGGTGTTGAGCTGCTCGCCCAGGTTGACCAGCTGGTCGCGCACGGCCGGCTGGTTGATGACGCCGGCCAGCGGCGCCGAGCTGGCGGTCGCCGTCAGGGCCAGGGCGCCGATGAGGGCCAGGGCGATGAAGGTCACGCCGCTGCGCGTGTAGAGGGTCGCCACGGCCCCCTGGTCGCCGATGCCGCGACGGATCCAGCCGACGCGCTGGTCGAGCAGGTTCAGGCGCATCAGGAGCACCAGCGCGGCCACGGCGAAGACGACCAGGTAGCCGTACTGGTCCTGCGCCGAGACCGACAGCTCGATGAAGACGGCCACGCCCGTCATGGCCACGACGGCCAGGCCGCGGTGGCGCCCGAACAGGTTGACCGCCGCCAGCTGGGCGACGGTCCACATGGCGGCGCCAAGGACGAGGAGGAAGACCGACGTCTCGGCGGACCGCACGCCGTCGATGACGAGGTCGTGGTAGAAGCGGTAGACGGAGTCCGAGAGGGCCGTCAGGGCGGGGCCTGGCGCGTGCCCGGGGGCCACGATGCCGGCCACGGCGAGGAGCAGGACGCCGGCCCCCACGGCCGCGCCGACCACGTCCGCGGCCAGCGCCGGCCAGCCGAGCTTGGCACTGACGAAGCCCCACAGGGCTGCCAGCAGCATGACCGGCAACAGGAAGCCGGTCTCGCTGGGCCCCTCCGGCACGAAGCCGGCCCAGTGGGCGGCGTCGATCGACAGGGCGACCGCCCCGATCATGACGATGAAGGCGATGACGGCCAGCCACCCCTCCTGGGGACCGCGCAGCCAGGCCGGGCCCTCGAAGGTGTCGCTGTGTCGCAGCGCCGCGGTCGTCATCGCGCCACGGCCAGTCCGGCCCCCCGCGCCGTCACGAAGAGCTCGCCAAGGGGCCGCCCCGGGGTCACGTGGTAGACGTGGATGTCGTGCTCGGCGAGGGCGTGCTGGAGGGCCCGGGCGGCCCGCCCGTCGGACTCGGTCCCGGCGGGCCGCGTGCCAGGTCCGCGGTAGGCGGCGTAGGCCGCCGCGTCGAGCAGGCAGGCGGCGGCGCGGATGCCGCGGCCGCGCAGCGACGCGAGCGGGCGCACCCAGTCACGCTCCAGCGACGAGGTGATGACGATGGCGGTCATGCCCCGCCGCAGACGCGGCAGGCCCTGCACGAGCGTCTCCACGAACGGCTCGCTGCCGTCCGCCGCCACGGCCGCGAGCAGGCTCATGATCTTGAGGTGCTGGCGGGCGCCGCGGTCGGCCGGCACCACGCTGGTCCGGTGGCCCGACACGGTGATGCCCACGGCGCGGTTGTCGACCAGGGCGTGCGAGGCCAGGGCGGCCGCCACGCGGACGCCCGCCTCGAGCGTCGACTCGTCGCCGCGCCCGGCCTGCACGGTGGCCTGCAGGTCCAGGAACAGCCACAGGTCCGCCGTCTGCTCCAGGTCGAACTCCTTCACCTGCAGCTCGCTCTGACGGGCGGTGCTCTTCCAGTGGATGCGGTTGTACGCATCGCCCGGCAGGTACGGCCGGATCGACGTGACGAGCGGCGTGGCCTGGAGCGTGCGCTCGGGGCTTGACCGGCTGCCCTCGAGGGAGCTCGGCGGGAGGCGCCAGTCCGGCAACGCCTCCACGCGCGGGTACACGGTCACCGCGGTCGCCGCGCCGACCGTGGCCGCCGCCTCGAACAGGCCCAGCGGATCGCCGGTCCGGATCAGCAGCGGGTCGACCCGGTAGTGGCCGCGGGCGACGAGCGGGACCCGCGCCGCCCACGAGCGTTCCGCGCGCGGGCCGAGCGACAGGGCGCGCCCGGGCAGGGGCACCGGCAGCGTCGAGGGGCTCGATGACTCCAGCCAGAGCTTCGGCAGGCGGCTGACGTTGCGCAGCGTGTAGGTCGCGCGGAGCTGCTCGCCCACGTGGCCGTGGGTCCGGTCGAGGGCGTAACCCGCCTCGAGGTCGGCCAACCCGAAACGGCTCAGGAGGTAGGCGCCGCCGACCACCAGGAGGACGAGGTAGACGAGGAAGAAGAGGAAGTCGGCCCCCGTCGCGAAGGCGCCCACGAGCAGCACGGCGCCGACAAGGATGATCTCCAGGCGTCGCAGCACGCCGAGGCCTCGGGCGCTAGGCCGGTCGGACGCCGGCGCGCGACGGGGCAGGCGTCGGCGCCTCCACCGGCACGCTGCCCAGCAACTCGCGGACGATGGCGGTGGGATCCACGTCGCGGATGCTGGCGGCGGTGCGGATGATCAGCCGATGGGCCAGGGCGGCCTCGGCCAGCGCCTTGACGTCGTCGGGGATGACGTAGTCGCGTCCCTGGAAGGCGGCCCACGCCTGGCCCGCGCGGTAGAGCGCCAGCGACCCGCGCGGCGAGGCGCCCAGGTACACGTCGGGGTGGACGCGCGTGGCGTTCACCAGGCGGACGATGTAGTCGCTGATCGCGGAGTCGACGTAGATCTCCCGGACGGCGGCCTGCATGGCCCGCACCTCCTCGAGCGACGCGACCTCCTGCATCTCGTTCAGCGGATGGGCCCGCTTCTGCTCGTCGAGGATGACGATCTCCTCCAGCGGCTGCGGGTAGCCGAGGCGCAGGCGCAGCATGAAGCGGTCGAGCTGGGCCTCCGGCAGCGCGAACGTGCCCTCGTACTCGATGGGGTTCTGGGTGGCGATGACGAGGAACGGGTCGGGCATCGGGTAGGTGACGCCATCGATCGTCACCTGCCGCTCCTCCATGCACTCGAGCAGCGAGGACTGCGTCTTGGGCGTGGCGCGGTTGATCTCGTCGGCCAGGACGATCTGGGCCATGATGGGCCCTGGGCGGAACTCGAACTCCTGGGTCTTCTGGTTGTAGATGGAGAGGCCGGTGACATCCGTGGGCAGCAGGTCGGGCGTGAACTGGATGCGCCGGAAGCTGCAGCCCAGGCTGCGCGCGAGCGACTTGGCCAGCACGGTCTTGCCGGTGCCGGGCACGTCCTCGATCAGCAGATGGCCCTGGCAGAGCAGCGCGACCAGCGCGAGGCGCACCTCGTGATGCTTGCCCACGATGACGCGTTCGACGTTGGCGACGACCTTGTCGACCGATTCCCGGATGGCCATGGGCGACCCCTCCTCGATGGGCCGGGCCGCTGAAGATGGCGCCCCGCGGCCCGGATCCGTTGCCGGATAGTACGTCACGGGAGGCCCACCGGTTCCCGGCGTCGCTGGACCCGGAGCGCCGGCGCCTGGCGGAGGCGGCCCATGGCCGTCGCGCCTGGTACCGCTGGGGGCCCTACCTCAGCAACCGCCAGTGGGGCACGGTGCGGGAGGACTACTCGGCCGACGGCGACGCCTGGCGCAGCTTTCCCTACGACGAGGCGGCGGCCCGGGCGTACCGCTGGGGCGAGGATGGCCTGCTGGGCCTGAGCGATGACGTGGGCGACCTGTGCTTCGCGCCGGCCCTGTGGAACGGCCGAGATGCCACCATCAAGCGCCGGCTGTTCGGGCTCAGCAACCCCGAGGGCAACCACGGCGAGGACGTCAAGGAGCTGTACTACTACCTCGACGGGACGCCCACGTCGAGCTACCTGAAGGCGCTCTACCGCTACCCGCAGGCCGCCTTCCCCTACGACGAGCTGCGGCAGGCCAACGCGGCCCGCTCGCGGCAGGAACCCGAGTTCGAGCTGCTCGACACCGGCCTCCTGGACGACGGCCGCTTCTTCGACCTGACGGTCGAGTACGCCAAGGCCGGACCGGAGGACATCGTCGCCCGCTTCACGGTGGCCAACCAGGGGCCGGAGGCGGCGCTGATCCACCTGCTCCCCACCCTGTGGTTCCGCAACACGTGGAGCTGGGGCCTGGATCCCCGGCGCCCGGCCATCAGCCTGGAACGGCGTGCCGACGCGGTGGCCCTCCGCGCCGAGCACCACCGGCTGGGCCGCTACTGGCTGGTGGCCCCGCCCGCCGATGGGGTGCTGATGACCCACAACGAGTCGGACGCGGCGGTCCTGTGGGGCGGCGGCGACCGAGCCGCCCGGACGCGCGACCGCCTCGATGCCGCCGTCCTCGCCGGGGACCCGTCGCTGGCCGATCCCGCCGAGCCCGGCACCATGGCCGCGCTCCACTACCGCTGGCAGCTGGCCGCAGGAGAGGCGCGCGCGATCACCCTCCGCCTGGCCAGCAGTGAGGTGCCGCCGGATCCTCGCGCGGCGGGTCGGATCCTGGCGCGCCGGGCGGCCGAGGCGGACCGCTTCTACCCCCGCGTCGGCTCGCCCGACACGCCGGCCGAGGCCCGTCACGTCATGCGCCAGGCCTTCGCCGGCCTCTGCTGGTCACGCCAGGCCTACCACTACGGCGTGGCCCGCTGGCTGGACGGTGATCCGGCCGGTCCGCCGCCGCCCGCCCAACGGCTCCAGGGCCGCAACCACGAATGGCGGCACTTCGAGTCGAGCGAGGTGCTGGCCATGCCCGACACGTGGGAGTACCCCTGGTTCGCCTCATGGGACAGCGCCTTCCACGCCGTCGCCTGGGCCCTCATCGACCCCGGCTTCGCCAAGGAGCAGCTGCTGCTGCTGACCCGCGAGTGGTACATGCACCCCAACGGCCAGCTGCCGGCCTACGAGTGGGACTTCGGCGCGGTCGACCCGCCGGTGCAGGCCTGGGCCGCGCTGCGCGTCTACCAGATCGAGCGCCGCACCACGGGCCACGCCGACCACCTGTTCCTCGAGCGCATCTTCCACAAGCTGCTGCTGGACTTCACGTGGTGGGTCAACCGCAAGGACCGCGACGGTCGCAACGTCTTCGGCGGCGGCTTCCTGGGCCTCGACAACATCGGCGTCTTCGACCGCGACGCGGGCGCTGCCCGAGGGCAGCTGGCTGGCCCAGTCGGACGGCACGGCGTGGATGGGCATGTTCTGCCTTTCGATGCTGGCCATCGCCTGTGAGCTGGCCGGCCGCGACCAGGCGTACGAGGACCTGGCCACCAAGTTCTTCGAGCACTTCCTGTACGTCGGGGCGGCCCTCAACGACCTGGGCGGGCAGGGCGTGGCGATGTGGGACGAGGACGACGAGTTCTTCTACGACGTCCTGCAGATGCCCGACGGCAGCGCCACGCCGCTCAAGGTGCGCTCGCTGGTGGGCCTCATCCCGCTGCTGGCCGTGGGCACCCTCGAGGCCCACCAGCTGGACGCACCTGCCCGACTTCCGCCGGCGCATGCAATGGTTCCTGCGCCACCGCCCCGATCTGGCCGCCCTGGTCGCCAGCTGGGACGAGCCGGGCGTCGGGGAACGGCGCCTCCTCTCGCTGGTTCACGGCCACCGCATGAAGCGCCTGCTGAGCCGCATGCTGGATCCGCAGGAGTTCCTCAGCGACCACGGCATCCGCTCGCTGAGCCGCTGGCACCTGGACCACCCCTACCGGGTGACGCTCGGCGGGCGGGACCTGGAGGTCCACTACGAGCCGGGGGCGTCCCAGTCCGGCCTCTTCGGCGGCAACTCGAACTGGCGCGGGCCCGTGTGGTTCCCCATGAACTACCTGCTCATCGAGGCCCTCCAGCGCCTGCACCACTACTACGGGGACGACTTCCAGGTGGAGTTCCCGACCGGGTCGGGCGAGCACCGCACGCTGGGTGACGTGGCCGACGCCCTGTCACGCCGCCTCATCGGCCTGTTCCTGCCCGGCCCCGGCGGCGCTCGGCCAGCTCACGGCGGCGAGGAGCGCTACGCCATCGACCCGGCGCTGGCGCGACCTCGTCCTCTTCTACGAGTACTTCGACGGCGACACCGGCGCCGGGCTCGGGGCCAGCCACCAGACCGGCTGGACCGCCCTCGTCGCCAAGCTGATCGAGCAGACCGGCCGGCGGGTGGCGGGCGCACCGCGGTCGGCCGCCGGGGCCATCGGGTCCGAGCCCGAGCTGCCGCCCCGGCCGGGCCGCCACACGGGAGGCGTCTAGGGCGCGAGGCGCAGCCAGTCGCCCATCAGCTGGCCGCCCAGCGGCGCGGCCACCTCGCCGCCGTGGCCGCCCTGTTCGATGATCACGGCCACCGCGATGCGCGGCGCGGCGGCCGGCGCGAAGCCGATGAACCAGGCGTGCGGCTCGCCACTGCCGCCCAACTGGGCGGTGCCCGTCTTGCCGGCGGTCTGGACGCCCGGGATGGCCGCGCTGCCGGCGAAGGGCCGGCCCCAGGCGCTCTCGACCGCGCCGGTCATCGCTTCGCGCAGGACCGCATCCTGGGCCCCCGACAGGACCTGGCGCCAGACCTGCGGCGTGGTGCGCTGGACGACCGTGCCACCGGGCGAGCGCAACGCGTCCACCAGGGTGGGGCGCATCAGCGTCCCGCCGTTGCCGATGGTGGCCGCCACCAGGGCCATCTGCAGCGGGGTGACCGCGGTGGTGCCCTGGCCGTACGCGGCGTTAGCCAACTCCACGTCGTCCACGAACCCGTCGAGCGGACCACCGCCCGACGTCACCTGGCTTACCGCCGTCGGCAGGTCGAACGGGATGGCCGCCTCGAAGCCCAGGCGCCGGGCCCAGTCGCGCAGGGCGGCCGAACCGGTGGCCAGGCCCACGTGGGCGAAGTAGATGTTGCACGAGACCTCGGTCGCCTGGACGAAGTCGAGGGCCGTGTCGCCGGTGAAGTCGTGGTGACCGTCGACGACCTTGAAGCCGTCGACCACGAAGCCGGTGCGTTCCTCGCCCGGCTGGTCGGGATAGGTCGTGGCGCCGGTGATGGCGCCCGAGCCGATGCCCGCCACGGCCGTGACCATCTTGAAGACGGAGCCAGGCGTGTACAGGCCCTGGGTGGCCCGATCGAGGAGCGGCGAGGCATTGCCCGGTGCGGAGAGGCCCGTCATGTAGGCCGGTCCGGTGCCCGGCGCGACGACCCGGTTGGGATCGAACGACGGCGTGCTGGCGAGGGCCAGCACGCGCCCGGTCGTCGGGTCCAGGGCCACGATGGCGCCCTTCTGCTTGCCAAGGAGCTTCACCGCGTCCGCCTGGAGGCGCATGTCGAGCGACGTCATCACGTCGAGCGGCGTCGCCGAGGAGGCCCCGAACTTGCGCAGCAGCTCATCGACCGGCGAGGTGCCGGCCAGGCCCGAAAGGTCCGCGTCGTACGTGTGCTCGAGCCCGGAGGAGCCCAGGGTCGGGCTCCAGTAGCCCACGACGGGTTCGGCGGCAGGCTGCGGGTAGCGCCGCACCCGTACGCCGCCGACGGTCGCGTCCTGGGCCAGGACCGTGCCGCGGGCATCCAGGATCCGGCCGCGCGGGCCATCGCGCAGGGCCGCCACGAGGGGGTCGCCCGGGTCGTTGGTGAGGGCCTGGGCCTGCAGGCCCTGCCAGTACCCCAGGCCGAGGGCCACGGCGGCGTAACACAGCAGGACGGCGACCGCCAGGCGGGCCAGGCCGCGTTGGACGAGCGGGGCCGCGCCGCGGTTCATCGGACGGCTCGTTCGACGCGACCGGCGACGCCGCGGCCGCGCGCGCGCCACCGTTCGCCCCGCGTGAGGGCCTGCGGCGGCGCCGGCGCCTCGACCCCGGCGTCGCTGAGAGCCATCAGGAGGCCGACGCAGATGCCGCTGCCGAGGAGCGACGAGCCGCCGTAGGCCACGAAGGGCAGCGTCACGCCGGTGAGCGGCACCAGCTTCAGGTCGCCGGCCATGATGAGGGCCGCCTGGAGGACGAGGACGAGCGTCAAGCCGGCCGCCAGGAGGGCCCGGAAGTCATCCGCGCCCGCGGGCGGCGATGCGCAGCCCGCGCTCGGCGATGACCAGGTAGAGCCCGATCAGGGCGATGGCGCCGGCCGCCCCCAGCTCCTCGGCCAGCCCGGCGAAGACGTAGTCGGTGTGCAGGGCCGGCACGGCCAGGGTGCCGTCCGGCGACGGCAAGCCGGCCCCGAGACCGGTGCCCAGCAGGCCGCCCCGCCCGAAGGCATACAGCCCGCGCACGATCTGGAAGCCGCTGCCGAGCGCCTGGGCGAACGGATCCAGCCAGATGGCGACCCGCACCTGCACCGTCGGTTCCACCGCGTACAGGAAGCCCGAGCCCACCGCGGCGAGGAGCAGGCCGAGGGTCACGAACGAGGTCCGTTGCGTGGCCACATACAGCAGGCCAAGGAAGACGGCGAAGAACAGGAGCGCGGCGCCGAGGTCGCGCTGCACGACGACGACCGCAAGCGCGATGCCCCACATGGCCAGCATCGGCAGGAGGTATGCCAGCGGCGGCAGTTCGAGCGGGCCGACCCTCAGGCTGGTGCCGGCAAGGAGCGCGCGGTTCTCGGCCAGGTAGCCGGCCAGGAAGACGACCAGGATGATCTTGAGCAGTTCCGACGGCTGGCCGGCGATGGGCCCGACCCGCAGCATCAGGCGCACGCCGTTGACCTCGTCACCGAACAGGAAGACCAGCAGGAGCAGCGTCACCCCGGCGGCCGCCCAGCTGTACTTGTAGTTGCGCAGCCACGTGTCGTTGCGCACCACGATGGCCAGCCCGCCGATGATCGACATGCTGAGCAGCAGCCACACCAGCTGGAGGGGCGCGAGGGTCAGGACGCCGGCCGGGCCGGCGTCCTGGGTGACCAGCGACGGCGGCAGGCGGGCCATGAACAGCAGGGAGATGCCGCCCAGCAGCACGACCGCGGGGAACAGGACCTGGTCGGTGCGCCGCCCCGTGAGGACGAACAGGACGTGGATGACCCCGGCCGCGGCAAGGTAGATCACCAGCAGGCCCGGGTCGCCCGCGCTGAGGCGACCGGCCTGGGTCGTGGCCAGGCTCAGCCAGCCGGTCAGCAGCGCCACAGCGGCGAGCAGCAGCAGCGATGTCTCGCGGCCGCGGGGCCGCGGGTGGATGCCGGCCAGGGACGGGGCGATCACGCGCTGGCCGGCTCGAGGCGGAAGCGCGTCTCGCCCACGGCGATCTCGTCGCCGAAGCCGACCGCCACGGCGCCCTCGACCGGGCGGCCGTTGAGCCGCGTGCCGTTCGTGCTGCCGAGGTCCTCCAGGTACCAGACCCGCCCGCGGAACGTGAGGCGCGCGTGGTGCGTCGAGGCGAACGGGTCGTCGAGCACGACGACGTTGTCCGCGTCACGCCCGATGGTGGTGATCGTTTCCAGCGCCATCGTCGCCCCGACCGGCGGCGCCCCGGCCGGCGCGGCCATCACCACCAGCACCCCCGCCGCGCGCGTGGTCCGCGCCGTGGCGCCGCGCAGGTCGCGGAGCAGGCCGCGTGCGAGGACGGCCAGGAAGAGGTACAGGAGGCCCAGGAAGGCGAGGCGCAGGATCCACACGAGGATGTCGAAGGCAGACACCCTGACTACTGGCCCGGGCCGACCGTGAGCCGGGTGCCGCCCAGGCGCAGTTCGTCGCCGATGCCCAGCGCTGCCTCGGTGACGGGATGGCCGTTGAGCAACGACCCGTTGCTGCTGCCCAGATCCTGGAAGACCCACGTCCCGTGGCGCGGGGCCAGCCGCCCGTGGACCCGTGACACGCCGCCATCGTCGAGCACGATGTCGTTGTCGCCCCCCCGGCCCAGGCGGACGACGCCGGTGAGCAGCAAGGCCCGCGGCTCGTGGCCCGGCTCATGGATGACCAGGGTCACCGGCGTCACGACCGTGGCGGGATCCTCCACGACGGGCATGACCGCGGTGCGCCCGTCCAGCGACGGCGAGCCGGCAGGGCCAGGCGTGACGGCAACTGCCTCGAAGGCGGCCTCGACGGTCACCTGGCCGCGGGTCAGCCGGGTGTCTTCCCGCAGGACCACCACCGGCCGCTCCACCAGGGCATAGCCGCGTGCCCGTGCGCGGCGGGTCACGCCGGCCGCCAGATCGGCCTCCAGCGCGTCACGATAGCCGGCGAAGGCCGCCATGTCCGGTGGTGACAGGCGCACGGTGTACCGGTTGGGGACGTAGGTGCGGTCGGCACTGAGGCGCCGCTCCGTATCCATCGCCCGGTCGATGCGTCGCTCCAGCTGGACCGGCTGCAGCGGCACCCGGAACAGGCGAGCCGCGGGCCGTTCGAGCAGGCGCTCGAAGAAGCCCTCGAGGGCCATCAGAGGACGGGCCATGGGGCCGCCAAGGGTAGCAGAGGCTCCCGGACCATCACCGCCGTGAGGCAGTACCCCTGCAGGGGAGCGTGTTGCGGCCGTGTCTATACTCTGGGCTCCCGTGGCGAGCCCTCGCCGCGGCTGTCATCTGCGTACCGCCTGGGGACCATGTCCGAGCTCCTGACCGAATCCTTCTGTGAACGTTGCGGCACCCGCTACACCTTCGAGTCGGGGGAGCCGGAGACCCGCCGGCCGAGCATCAAGAAGGCCCGGGTCCTCGCGCGCGGTCTGAAGCATTTCGTCCTCTCCGACGACTCGCTGGAGACGGCCCTCGCCGAGGGCGAGCGCGATGAGGATCGCGAGCGCGCCGCGCTGCAGCTCGAGGCCTTCCATCAGACGTTCAACTTCTGCATGGACTGCCGGCAGTACACGTGCCGCGATTGCTGGAACGACGCCGAGGGCCGCTGCCTGAGCTGCGCCCCCGGGCCCGGCCGCATCGAATCGGCCATGAGCACGCCGCTGCAGGCCCAGACCGACACCGTGAGCCGCCTTGATGCACTGCTCGGATCCGGTCCCCTCGCGCCGCCGGCCATCGAGGCCTGGCCCATGGAGGCCGCCTTCGCCCCGCCGGCCGGGGATGCGGTCGAGGCGCCGGCCGACCTCGACGAGGCCGCTCCCCTCGCTGTTGCCGCCCAGGAAGAGGCGGCCGCCCCTGAGGCGGCGATGGCGGCCGATACACCGGACGAAGACGAGGCGTCGGCGACGGCTCAGGCTGAGCCGTCCGTTGCGCCCACCGCGACCGCCCAGGCCGAAGAGCCGCTGGAAACGCCCGCCGAGGCCGTCCCCGAGTGGCTGGCCGTCGAGCCCGAGGCGCCCGTGCGCGCCCCCTCGCTCGAGGAGTACCTGCTGGCCGCGTCCGCGGCCCAGGCGGCCCAGGCCGAGGCCGCCCAGCCTGCCGGGCCCGCCGCCGTCGCGGCGGTCGAGGCCGAGCCGGCCGTGCCGGTCGCGGCCGAGCCAGTGGCCGCCGAGCCCGTCGAGGAACCCGCGCCCGAGCCGGTCGCGGAAGCGACCGAAGCTGTCGAGGAGTCCGCGCCGGAACCAGTCGCCGCGGAAGCGCCCGCCCCGATCTTCACCCCGCCTGCCGGCGGCGACGTGCCCCGGTCGACGACGCGCCTCCCGGGTTGGGACATGGTCGCCCCGGACGTGGCCGGCCCGCAGCCGCCTCCCCTGCCCCACCTCACGGCTTCGCCGGAGATCCGGCCCGCCCCCTGGTTCGCGTCACGCACGAATGCCAGCATCTGGGACGCCTCGAGTGCGGACGTGGTGAACCGGCCCGGGTCGGGCGTGCAGTCATGCGTCAGCTGCGGCCTGCCGCTGTCGGCCGCGGCTCACTTCTGCCGCCGCTGCGGGGCGCGCCAGACGGCCTGAGCGCGAGTCAGCGACCGCCGTCCCTCCCCAACGGCGGATGGTCACGGTGAGCGAACAGATCCGGGCCCAAGGCGCGCTGAGGGCCGGCTCCGAGGGCCATCGGTCACCGTCAGCGAACAAATCCGGGTCGAGGAAGCCCTCGCACCCTCAGACGGTCCGCCTCAAGGGTCGAACGTTCACTGTGGGTGACGGAATCGGGCCGAGGAAGCGCTCGGGCGCTCAGACGGCCCGTTTCGAGGACCGATCGTTCACGGTGGGTGACAGATCCAGGTCAGCGATGGGGCGCTGACCTTCTCCGCTCGTCGCGTCGGGCGCGGGCCCAGGCCCCACCGACGAGGAAGCACACCCCCAGCAGGTCGAGCCAGATGAGCGCCGCCAGGAACGAGGCGACGACGCCAAAGGCCTGCATGCGACTGACGAGGAACGGCGCGAGGACGGCGAAGAAGGTCGTCAGGATGCTCATGGCCGTGCCCGCCACCAGTGCCGGCGGCAGGGCCTCACGACCGCTCGGGGGCTCGGTCGGCACGAAGCGGTAGCCGGCGTAGACGAGGGCGACGAAGGCCACGATCCCGCCGAGCGGCTCGATGACCGTGGCCAGCAGCACGCCGACCCCCAGGTCCACGAAGCCGGCCGCGACGAGGGGCGTGAGCGCCAGGAACGCCCCCACGACCACGGTGAGGGCGGCGACGGCCACCAGGCCGCGCACGCGCCGATCGAGCCCGCCGCGTCGCCGGCCGCCGGGCAGGATCATGGACGTCGCCTGGTCGAGCGCCTCGTACATCGAGCTGGCGCCCCAGAACAGGCCGACCAGGCCGACGAGGCCGACCGTCAGGCCCGCCCGGCCGAGCGCGTCCACGCTCGCCGTCAGCGAATCGTGCAGCGGGCCGGGCAGGACCGTCACGAGGGCGTTGATCACGTCGACCCGCCGGGCCGGATCGCTGATGACGATGCCCGCCAGGCCGGCCGCGAACACGAGCAGGGTGAGCGTCGCGAACATCGTCCGATAAGCCAGCCCGGCCGCCACGATCGAACCGCCGGAGGCGCCGAAGTCCGCCCACGCCTGGCGCAGCTCCACGACCAGCCGCCGGCGGAGCAGGGGCTGGGCCAGCCGCTCGAGCCGCTCGCGCTGGGCGCGCACCAGCCCTTCGATGGCGCTCGCGCGCCCGGTCAGTCCTCCAGGTCCTGGAACAGGCCCACCATCAGCTGGCTGGCCGGGACGGCCCTGCGGCCGCGCGGCCGCAGCATGCTGCGGACCTGGGCTCGCCGGACGAAGATGCGGCGTCCCGGGCGGATGCTCTGCAGCCGGCCCGTGCTCGCCCATCGCCGTAGCGTACTCGTGCTGATCTGGATGTTGGCCGTGGCGAAGATCTCGGCCGCCTCATTGAGGGTGATCCAGTCAGAGACGGGCCGGGGCACTCGTCAGGCCTCGTCCCGGGTGCGGGGGCGCCCCGCGGCAGGGCGCCCAGCCTTGGCCGGCTTTGCCCCGTCCGTGCCCGAGCCGCTCGCGGCCGCGTTGGCCGGCGTCTCGTCTTTGCTCGCGCCCTCAGCGGCCGGCGTGTCCTCGCTGCTCGAAGCGTCGCCGCCCGCGCCGCTCGACTCCCGCCCGCCCGAGGCACTGCTCAGGCGCGCGTCCATCTTGGCCCAGCCGGAGCCCTTGAAATGGATGGCGGGACGGGAGATGACACGTTGCATCCGGCCGCCGCACGCGTCGCACCGTTCCGGGCCGGTCGCGTGGACGCCGTGCATCACCTCGATGCGCCGGCCGCAGGCCTGACAGACGTAGTCGTAGAAGGGCACGGGGTCGGTCGATCTAGCCGCGCAGCAGGCGCATGCCGCACTTGGGGCAGTAGAACGCGCGGTCGTGGACGGAGGCGAACCCGCAGTGGGCGCAGACCAGGCCGCCGCGGCCAGCTGCCGGCACGGGCCGGTCGAGCGGCGTCAGGCCGATGGCGTACTGGCTGGCCAGGATGTTCGTCAGGAGGCCGGCCAGGATGCGGGTCGCGGTCCGATCGGTGTCGCCCCGCACGCCCTTGCCGCCCCAGCCCGCCAGGGCGCGCACGATCATGTCGCCGGTCGCCTCGTCCCAGTGCGACGCGACGCCCCCGACGATGGCGTTGTACTCGGGGTAGCCGCTCGTGTCGGTCTCGCCGTCGAGGAGCGTCACGACGAAGGTATCGAACGCCAGGTCAAGGGCGCCGACCGTCTCCAGGACGCTGATGGCGTGGCGGGCGATCGGCGAGTTGCCGTGATGGGCGTTGATCCACTGCATCGCTTCCGAAGGGTGGGTTATGTACGGCGCCGCCTCGGAGAACTCCACGGGCAGCGGCTCCACCACCTCGATCTCGTTCTCGGTGAGGCCAAGGAGCATGCCGGGCAGTTCGCGGCGGGCGTTGGGACCCGCCTTCATGCGAACGCCCTCGCTGGACTTGCCGTGGTAGTTGAGCCGCACGGCATAGTCCTGGGCGGTGATCTCATCGGGTGGCGTCTCAGGCGACGTCCCGGGCCGCTTGGCAGCACCGCCGCGCTTCAGGAACTCGAGGGGCACGCTGACCTCCGTGGTGATCGACGCCGCACCGGTGATGGCCTGGCTCGACGGCGTCCCCCGAATCGTACCAGCGGCGCTGACGGGAACGGCACGGGCGCGGCCCATCGGACCGCGCCCGCCGTTGTGACTATGGATCGGGCTCCGCAGCGGCGCCCGGGTGATGGATCACCGGCGGCGGCGAACCCCCGTCCGGGTCCCGAACAGGACGAGACCACCGGCGCCCAGGCTCAGGACGACGAGGGCCAGGGCGAGCGCGCTGCCGGATCCGCCAGGAGTGCTGCCCGTGGTAGTCGCGGGGGGCGTGACGCCGACGCTGCTGGAGGCATCGGCCGAGCCCGTCGGGGTGGCCGAGCCGGATGGCGTCGACGAGTCGCTCGGCGAGGCAGACTCGCTCGGGGTGGCCGACTCGGTGGGCGGGGTCGACTCCGTCGGCGGGGTCGAGCTGCTGGGGAGGGCCGAACCGGTCGGGGTCTCCGACTCGGTGGGCGGGGTCGACTCGGTCGGCGGGGTCGACTCCGTGGGGGCGGCCGACCCGCTCGGGCACGCCACGGGCTTGCCGGTAACGTCGAAGCAGCCCGTGTCGCTGGCGCTTGGCGCCTCGGACGCGGACTCCGACGGTGCCTCGGAGGACGAGGCGCTGGCGCTCGCCGTGTCGGTGGCCGACTCGCTCGGGCACTCTGCGCCGATCGCGCACCCATCGCTGGGCTGCGCGGGGTGGAGCGGGCCACTGGCGGCGATCGTCGGTGCCAATGACATGAGAAGCAACACGCCGGCGGCGGCTACGGCGAGAAGGGCCGGCCGACCCAGGGTCGGCGACGGTCCGGGACCGTTCGAGTCCATCGATCAAGGCTCCCGATGAAAGGATGATGACGCGCACAGGTAGCCCATTCGGGTCCTATGCGCATAGGACTATAGCGCTATCGGAAGGGCGCACGATACGCACATCTGCGTACCTGATTGGTACTTCGGTCGGGGTCCTTGAGCTGCCGAGGCGGCCGTACGATGCTCGCCGCATGCAGGGAGCTCCTGCCGATCCGTCCGTGACGGTGCTACCCGGCACCGCTGCGATAGGCCCGACGGGGCTCCACGGCACGCCTGAAAGGTCCGCCGCAAGGTGGCCCGGCTTTGATGGCCGAGCCGCCACGTGACGGGCGACCGCTCCTGTACTACTAAGGACTCATCCTTGCGCCACCACCGCCGCCCCTATGGCTTCCTCTGGCGCCGCTCCGACAAGGAGCGAGGCCAGGGCATCGCCGAGTTCGCCCTCATCTGGCCCATCTTCGTCGTGTGCGTGATGGCCCTCCTGGAGTTCGGCGTGGCCTTCAATAACCTGCTGACCATCAACTACGCCAGCCGCAACGCGGCGCTCCTGGGCGCCGAGGCGGGCAACAACCTGTGCGCCGACGTGATCATCCTCACGTCGGTGGAACGCGACGTGACCGCCCCGGCCCAGCACAACCGCATCGCCTCGGTGGCCATCTACTACTCCGACAAGAACGGCACCCCGATCGCAGATCCCGCATCTGGTGGTAACAGCGGTACCGACCTTTGGACCCGGACGGGCTCCACGGTATGTACCTTCCAGGGAACCACCTACACCGTTCCGTACACCATGACGGCTGCGAATACCGGGTATCCGTACTACGACAGGTGCAACCAGATCGACGGTTGCGGATCCACACCGATCGCATCCCCTGGCAGTGGCAATGGACACAGCACCCTCGACACGATCGGCGTGAGGATCACCTACAACTACTCGTTCATCACGCCGCTCAGCAGCGCCATCACGCTCCTGCGTGGCAACGGCAACTTCAACGGTGGCAACTGGACCTTCGTCCAGAGCCAGCAGATGCGCATGGAGCCCATCCTGTGAGCCGCCTTACCGTCTTCGCGGCGTACCGCCGCGGCCGTCGTGAGCGTGGCCAGTCGCTCGTCGAGTTCGCCGTCCTCGTGCCGCTCTTCATGCTGATCCTCATCGGCATGCTCGAGTTCGGCCTGATGTTCAACCACGACCTGACCCTCCAGTACGCCAGCCGAGAAGGCGCCCGGGTCGGGTCCGCCCTGGGCTGCGGCGCCAACAGCAACATCACGACCTGCGACTACGCCCTGCCGAACTGCACCCCGGTGCCGTCGCTGGGTTGCGACGAGGTCGACAAGTACATCGTGGCCGCCGTCCAGCGCGTGCTGGAGGCGAGCGGCTCGCCCATCAACATGACCCAGATCGGCCAGATCATCATCTTCCGCGCGACCGCCACGGGAGGCGTGGTCGGCAGCAACACGGACACCTGGACGTACAGCAAGGGCAACGGGCCGACCGTCAGCGGGCAGGCCCTGGACTTCGTGCGCCAGGGCAGCAACGGCTGGGCCGATAGCACGCGTGTGACGTCCTCCACGGAGACCTCGAACTGCGGCTCGGGCCTCAGCACGTGCCCTGACTCGATCGGCATCAAGATCACGTACCAGTACCTGTACGTCACCCCGCTGGCCGCGGTGATGCGGTTCTTCGGCGGCCCCGCCGCCTCGACCCAGAGCCTCAACGACCAGACCGTCATGGCGCTCAACCCCACCAGCTAGGAGACCGATCGGTGATGCCCGGCCCGGACCCCGCCCCCAGCAGGGGACCCGCCAAGCGTTCCCGCCAGCGCGGTCAGGTGCTGGCCATCTTCGCCGGCGCCATGGTGCTCTTCGTGGGCGTCCTCGCCATCGTCGTCGACATCTCCTGGTACTGGTCCAACACCCTGAAGGTGCAGCGAGCCGCGGACGCCGCGGCCCTGGCGGGCGCCGTCTGGCTGCCCGGCCAGCAGGCCACGGCCTATCAGACGGCTGACAACGAGGCCACCAAGAACGGCTACACGACCGGCGGCGGGGTCACCGTCACGCCGGTGCAGGACTCCGTCGATCCGCACCAGCTGGACGTGACGATCTCGGCGCCGGTCGACACGTTCTTCATGCGCCTGTTCGGCATCACCAAGATCCAGGCCACGCGAAGTTCCAAGGCCATCTACGTCCTGCCCGTGCCGATGGGCAGCCCGCTGGCCTACTACGGCGTGGGCTGCTTCGTCCTCAAGCCACCTGCCACCGCGCCGGCGTGTACCCAGTCGGCGACGACCAACGGCGACAGCGGCGTCGCCCCGCCCGCGGGCCTGGGTGGCGCCCTGTGCGGCGCGGACCTGTGCAGCCAGGGCGGCTGGGGCGCCATCATCACCAAGGGCGGCAACCAGCAGAATGGCGACGCCTACGCGCCGGCCAACAACGGTGGCTACGCGCCAGCCAGCAACGTCTTGTATGACCCCAACGGGTACTACTACCAGCTGGAGGTAGGGGCGGGCGGCGGCGTGTACATCTTCGATCCCGGCTTCTGTGCCATGGGCGGCAACGGGTCCGGCGGCACCTACGGCGCCGGTGACCACTGGATCGGCGGGAGCGAGCAATCCGGTCTCCACGTACTACACGCTCTTCAACACCAATGGGGCGCCGGGCCAGAAGAAGATCTGGACCCAAGTCGCCGCCTCGGGCACCCTGTTCGAGAACGAGACCGGGGCGGACACCGCCAACGGGGCGGCGAGCACCGGGGTGACCTGCAGCAGCACCGGCGTTAACAACGGGGCCGATAACTACCATGACAAGTGGTGGCAGATGCAGGGCGGCCTGGCGGCCGGGATCTACCAGCTGCAGATCCAGACGACCAACACGGGTAACAGCGCGATCAACAACAGCACGAACGCGGAGAACATGTGGTCGCTGGCCATCACGGGCGGCGGCGGGCCACGCGTCTACGGCGCGGGCCGCATGGCGACCTACAACAACCTGAGCGGCGGCCTGCAGAAGTTCTACCTGGCCCAGATCGACCCCGCGGTCGGGGCCGGCAAGACGGCCGAGATCGACCTCTTCGACCCCGGCGACCTCCAGGGCCCGGCCTTCCTGCGCATCCTGAGCCCCGACAAGGGCAGCCAGTCGTACGCGACGTTCAGTTACACGAGCGACAGCAACTGCACGGGCAGCAGCGACGCATGCGCGGCCAGCGGTCGCACCCAGATCGAGACCAACAACGGCAGTTCCTCGGGCTTCAACAACACGTGGCTGCACATCTTCATCCCGCTGCCCGACACGTACGGCAGCGTGGCCACGGGCGGCCTGTGGAACAACGGCTGGTGGCAGATCGAGTACAACGTCGTCGGCGGCAACGACACGACGACATGGCAGGTCTCCGTCATCGGCAACCCGGTCCACCTGATCGTCCCCTGACCCCGGCGCGGCCGTGGGCCGCGCGACGGATCCCGCTGATCCAGGCCCCCCCCGCTCGAGTTGGCGTGCCCTGCGCCCTGTCACTGGCAGCGAACAACGGCCCCTCGGGGCGGCCCATCCGAGGATGCCAACGCTCCTACCGCCCAGATCTGTCGCTCACAGTGAACGATCGGCCCCGGAAGCGGCTGGCCCGGGCCCGCAGGACTCGTGCGGCACGAATCTGTTCGCTGAGAGTGACCGATCGACCCTCAGGGCCGCCGTCTGAGGCCCAACCGCGACTTGGGCCCGGATCTGTTCGCTGAGAGTGACACCCAGGCCGGCGGCGTGCGCCGCCTCCCCCACCGCCTCCACGCCGCCCGGGCATTTGGGACTGTCGGCAGGCTCGCACCAGGACCTTGGTCCGGTGCGCCTCGGCACGCCCGCAACCCCCCTCGCAAGGTCACGACCCCAACCTCTTGGCATCGGCGATGCCGCGCCAACTGACGCGGCGCACCGGTACCAACGGGCCCTATCTAGGACCCACGCCACACGGTTGACTGCGCTTGCGCACCACCAGGACCTTCCGACCAGAGGTTGAGCAGCACCGATGGACCTCGCCACCGTCCGGCCGAGCGCGCCGCGACGCCGACGCCCCGCAGATCGACCGGGCTCGGCGCACCCTTCGCCAGCGGGGCCAGGTCCTGGCCATCTTCGCGGCCGCGACGATCCTGTTCGTGGGCATCCTGGCCATCGTCATCGACGTGTCGTGGTACTGGGCCAACAGCCTGAAGGTCCAGCGCGCAGCCGACGCCGCGGCCCTGGCCGGTGTCGTCTGGCTCCCGGGTCATGTCTCCACGGCCCAGCAGGCGGCGTACAACGAAGCGTCCAAGGACGGCTACACGACCGGGGTCAGCGGCGTGACCATCACCGCCACGCAGGACTCGACGGCCGTGTCGGGCGGGGACCCGAATCAGCTCGACGTGACGGTCAGCGCGTCGGTCAACACGTTCTTCATGCGCCTGTTCGGGATCAACTCGATCGCCACCTCGCGCAGCTCCAAGGCGCTCTACGTCCTGCCCGTCCCGATGGGCAGCCCGCAGAACTACTACGGCGACTTCGGCAAGGTGCGTTACCCCGGGTCTGGCGAGTCGGTCACGACCACCCAGACGACGACGGCCGGCCCGAGCTCCCCCACCAACTTCGGCACCGCCACGTGGACCACGCCGCAGTACGCCTACTCGGGCACCAGCTCGCAGTTCGCCACCATCGCCAAGAAGAACAAGACCCAGACCTGGAACACTTTTGGCTTCAGCATCCCCAGCGGAGCCACCGTCCTCGGCATCCAGGTCGTCATGACGGCCGAGATCTCGGCCAGCACGTGCCAGCTTTCGGCGGCCCTGTCGTGGAACAACGGCACGAGCTACAGCACGGCGGAGAGCACGACCAACCTGACCACCACGGCCACCTCCTACGGCCTGGGTGGGGCCAGTGACACGTGGGGCCACACCTGGAACCCACCGACCGACCTGAACAACGGCAAGTTCATCATCAGCCTGACGAACCCCAACGCCTGCGGCACCAACACCGTATCCGTGCGCCAGCTGCAAGATCTCGGTGATCTACCAGCAGACCATCACGACCACGCTCCCCGACGCCAACCTCACCGACCCCAACGGCGGCGTCGCTGACGCCGCAGGGTTTCTGGGGCACGATGATCGCCCAGGGCTCGGCCAACATCAACGGCGACCTGTACGCCCCCTACTACGACAACAACAGCACCAAGGCCTCGAGCACCTACTACAACGCGACCAACTACTACAACTACGACGTCCAGATGCAGCCAGGCAGCTCGAACGGCCAGCTGTGGATCTACGACGCGCCGTTCTGCGCCAGCGGCAGCAACGGCCAGTACGGGACCGGCGACCGCTGGTTCGGCAGCACCAACGGCATCAGCACCTTCTACGACCTGTACGACACGAAGCTGACCAACGACACCAGCGATGACACGCTCGTGTGGTCGTCCGGCAACACGTTCAAGGAGACGGCGTCGTACTCGGATCCTGACCTCAGCGGTTCCGGCGGGAGCTCGTGCTCCAAGACCACGACGACCGGGACCGGGCCGCCAGGGGCCGACGGGCTGGGCACCCAGTGCACCGCGACCGCCACGAGCGGCCTGGACTGCCACCTGCGCTGGTACGAGCTGCCGGTCACGCTCACCGGCGGCACGCTCTACCGCCTGCACATGTCGACGACCGATCCCAACAGCCCGACCAACCAGCTGAACTCGGACGGCCACAACAGCTTCACGCTGTGGGCAACCTCGGCCGGGACCGCGCCGCGCGTCTACGGAGTCGGCGCGATGGAGACCTTCGAGCCGCTCCCCGGCGGCGGGGCCTCGATCTTCTACCTGGCGCAGATCGGTGCCGAGCACGCCGGCAAGACGATGGAGATCAAGCTGTGGGACCCGGGCGACACGAGCCCGCTTCCCGCCAGCCTGCGCATCCTTGCGCCGACGACGACCGGCTACACGGCGACGACATTCTCCTGGAGCGCCCAGAAGCTGAGTTCGCAAGGTCAGTCGTGTACCACGTCCGGTAGCAACGTGACGTCGGTGACGACGAATGTGGGCAACACGACCGGCACGTTCAACGGCTGCATGCTGACGATCACCGTGCCGCTGCCCACGAACTACACGGCGCCCACGCCGCCGACCGAGACCAACGGAGGCGGGCTGGTGGAAGATCGAGTACGACATGGGCGGAAGCTCCTCGACCAATGCCTATGACCTGACGACCTGGCAGGTCGACCTGCTCGGCAACCCGGTCCACCTCGTGGTGCCGTAGGTCAGGCTCCGGGGCCGCGCGCGCCGCGGCCACCCCCACGCCATCCTGATGCGACCGGGCCCCTCCCGGTCGCATCGTCATGTGCGCCTCTGGCCGGTGCCGTTGCGTCCCGGCCACGGCATGTGCGACCAGGGCCGCGAACGTTGCCCAGACGCACCGAAATGGGCCACTTCGACCAGTACGAAAGGTGTATCTCAAGGCAGCCATAGGTACTCTTCGAGGGCACTCATCCGTCGCCCCTCGAGGACACCGCATTGCCAGAGACCGCCAGCGCCGCTTCGCCCACCCCTGACACCACGCGGGTCGCGAGGCGCCGCCAACGAGGCCAGGTCCTCGCCATCTTCGCCGTCGCGACGATCGTCTTCGTGGGCATCCTGGCCGTCGTGGTCGACGTCTCGTTCTACTGGGCCAGCAGCCTGAAGGTGCAGCGAGCCGCGGACGCCGCGGCCCTCGCCGGGGTGGTCTGGCTGCCCGGCGACGTCGCTCACGGTATCGCCGCCGCCAACGCCGCCGCGGCCGAGAATGGGTTCCCCGACGGCGGGACGATCGACGTGACCCCGAACCAGGACTCCCAGGTCGTGCAGAACGGCAACCCGCGCCAGATGGACGTCACCATCACGGCGCCGGTCAACACGTTCTTCATGCGCATGTTCGGCATCACCAAGATCCAGGCCACGCGCACCTCGAAGGCCGTCTACGTCCTGCCCGTGCCCATGGGCAGCCCGCTCAACTACTACGGGGACTTCGGGCCGATCTACCGGACCGGCAATCAGACGATCACGACCCAGGACGACACGGGCGGAGTCTCGCCCACGAAGAACGGCTCGGGAAGCCTCAATCAGTGGACCAACGGCTCCCGCGGCTTCACCGGCGATGGGTTGTTCGCGACCAGCACCACGAGCGGGAACGATGAGGGGTACTACGACTACAACTACACCTTCCCCAACAACACCACGATCCTGGGCCTCCAGGTCGACCTCGTCGCCAAGGCGAGCCGGACCGTCTGCACGATCAACACCTCATTGAGTCAGAACGGCGGCGCCAGTTTCACGGCGACGAAGTCGACCGGTCCGCTGACGACCGCGGCGGCCGGTGCGCAGTACACACTCGGTGGCGCTGCGGACCTGTGGGGTCGGTCATGGACCACGGCCCAGCTGAGCGGCAACAACAACACGAGCTTCATCGTCGACGTGGCGGATGCGGGCTGCAGCGGCTTCGGCAGCCACACGACCTCGCTCGATTCGGTCACCGTGACCATCTACTACCAGTACACGACCACGCAGCCCATCCCGAGCGGGCAGCTGCTGACCGATCCGTACGGCAACCCGCTCGCGCCGCAGGGCTTCTGGGCCACGGTCCTCAGTCAGGGCGCCGAGTCGATCAGCGGTGACGCGTACCTGCCGTACTACAACACGGCTACCTCATCGGCCAACCCGTCCTACTCGACCAGTTTCTACGACTACAGCGTGAGCTTCCCCGTCGGCAGCACCAACGGCGATGTCTGGCTGTACGACCCGGCCTTCTGCGGGGGCGATCTGTCCCACGGCACCGGTGACGGCTGGTATTCCGGGAGCGGCTCGGTCAGCACCTTCTACACGCTCTACGACACGAAGCTGACGAGCGACACGAGCGACGACAGCGTGGCCGCGTCCTCCGGCAACCTGTTCAAGCACGAACAGGCCTCCGATGACAGCGTGGGGGGCGACGGGACCGGGTCGGACTGCGCTCCGGGCGCCGTGACGGACCCCAACAACGGTCTCTACTACCACCTGAAGTGGTGGCACATGGCGAGCGGCCTGGTCGGCGGCAAGGTCTACCGGCTGCATATCGCCACGACCGACCCGTCCAGCGCCAACGACCAGAAGAACACGAATGCGCGCAACGGCTTCACCATCTGGGCCAACGCCAGCGGCGGGACGCCCAGCGTCTACGGCAACGGGGCGATGGAGACCTTCGAGCCGCTTCGCGGCGGTGGATCCGAGGTCTTCTACCTCGCCCAGATCGACAAGAACTACGCCGGCAAGACGATGGAGATCAACCTCTGGGACCCAGGCGACACCGGCAACCTGTCGGCCTCGCTCAAGGTCCTGGCCCCAAATCCGGGCTCGTACGTCTCCGTGCCGTTCAACTGGACCGCCCACAAGGGCACGACCAACAGCAATGCTTCCAATTGCAACAGCCTGAGCGGCACGAACCGGACGTCGATCACGACCAACACGGGTGGCAACTCGCTCTTCAACGGCTGCTGGATCACCATCGACATCCCCCTGCCGACCAGCTACACGGCGCCCCAACCGGTCGGTGAGACCCACGGCGGGGGCTGGTGGAAGATCGAGTACGACATGGGCGGCAGCTCCAGCGACAACGCCACCGACATCACGACGTGGACGGTGAGTCTGCTGGGCAACCCCGTGCACCTGGTGATCCCCTAGCCCGCCGCGCGATAGCGGTGCGCACGGGCGACGCGCCCGTAGACATCGGTACTACAGGCTGGTAGTACTGGTGGCGTCCTAGTCGGTCCGCCTTTCGCGGGCCACCCAAGCCCCTGGAGTCAGCCGTGAACCTTCGTCGCCTTCTGCCCGCCGCGGTCACTGGTGAGGCCGGTCAGGGCCTTGCCGAGTACGCCCTCATCCTGGCCCTGATCGCCATCATCGCGATCCTCGCCCTGCTCTTCCTGGGCAGTCAGATCTCCGACATCCTCAGCAACACCGGCACGTCGATCTAGCGGGCCAGGCCGAACACCACGTTCGACCAGGTCCCCAACGCGCCAAGGGCGACCGCCAGCACGACTGGCGGCGCCCAGAAGCGCGGGTAGCGCCGCACGACGCGCGTCAGCAGCGCGAGCAACGCGATCACCACGACGATCTTGAGGGTGGCCGGTCCGGCCGCCCCGAGCACCATGTAGAGGGACCGCGCCAGCGGGTTCTGCTCGGCGCCGATGCCCACCCGCCCGACCGCGGGCAGGAACGTGAGCAGGTCGCACAGCTGCGCGATCGCCACGACGGCCAGCAGGTAGCGAGCGCGAGGCCGCGCCGCGGTCGCCACGCGACCGACCAGCGCCTGGGATGCCATGTCCGCATCCTGGTGTCCCCGCGCGCCGCGGTCTGTAGGACGGGCGAGGCACCGGCCCGAGGCAGAGGTACGGGTCCCCGCGCCGCTTCAGCGCAGGCGCTCCTCCAGCCGCTCCACCTGCTCCCGCAGCTCGGCGGCGCGCGTCCTGGCGCCCTCGACCACGCTCGCCGGGGCGCGGCTGGTGAAGGCGTCGTCGGCCAGGCGGGCCTCTGCCGCCGCGAGCCTCGCTCGTGTGTCGGCCAGCTCCCGCTCCACCCGAGCCCGGTCACGCTCGACGTCGGCGCCGCTCCTCCGCAGGGCGGCCTCGAGCGTGCCGGCCAGGACGTGGATGGCGGCGTTCCCGTCCGACGCGACGAGACCGCCATCGGCCACCTCGACCGGACCCAGGCGGGTCAGTCGGCCGAAGGGCACGGCCAGGCCGGCGTAGGCGGCACGGACGGCCGGGTCGGGCAGCGACAGCTCGGCGGCCAGGCGCTCGGCGGGGGCGATGCCGGCCTCGGCCCGCGCGTTGCGCACGGCGCGCACGAGCTCGAGCAGGGCACCGGTCGCGGCCGCCTGGGTCGGGTCGGCCAGGGCCCGCTCGGCGGTGGCGTCGGGCCACGCGGCCACGATGAGCAGCTCGGGGTCCGCGGCGGCGTGGGGCAGGCGCTGCCAGATCGCCTCGGTCACGAAGGGCATCACCGGGTGGAGCAGGCGCAGGTAGCGGTCGAGCGCCCACACCAGCACCTGCCACGTGGCGGCCCGCTCGGCCGGCGCGGCGGCGGGGTCAGCCAGGCGCGCCTTGGCCAGCTCCAGGTACCAGTCGCAGTAGGTGCTCCAGATGGCCGCGTGCAGGACGCGCGTGGCGTCGCCGAGCTGGAGCGACTCGAACGCGTGGGTGACCTCCTCGATCGTGCGCGGCCAGGTCGGCCAGCAGCCAGTGCTCGGCCGGCCCGAGCTCGGCGGCGGCCGGCAGCGACAGCGTCGTGTCCGCCGGGCAGGTCGGCCGGTCGTGCGCCCAGCACGAAGCGGGCCGCGTTCCACAGCTTGTTGGCGAAGTTGCGGGCGCCCTCCAGGCGCGTCGGGCGAGAGCCGCTGGTCGGCACCGGGGGCGACCCCGTTGACCAGCGCGAAGCGCAGGCTGTCGGCGCCGATGTCGTCGATCACGCCGAGCGGGTCGACGACGTTGCCCTTGGTCTTGGACATCTTCTGGCCGTACGGGTCGCGCACGAGGCCGGAGAGGTAGACCGCCTCGAAGGGCGCCTCGCCGGTCAGCCACTCCCCCAGCATCATCATCCGGGCGACCCAGAAGAAGATGATGTCGTAGCCGGTCTCCATGACCGTGCCCGGGTAGTAGCGCGCGCAGGTCCGCCGTCTGGGCCGGCCAGCCCAGCGTCGAGAACGGCCACAGGCCGCTGCTGAACCACGTGTCGAAGATGTCCGGATCCTGCTCCAGCTCGGCGGCCGGCCGGCCGCAGGTGGCGCACGCGGCGGGGCCCTCGGCGAGCTCGGAGACGGTCACGTGGCCGTCGGGGCAGTACCAGGCCGGGATGCGGTGGCCCCACCACAGCTGGCGGCTCAGGTTCCAGTCGTGGATCTGCTCCAGCCAGTCGAAGAAGACCTTCTCGAAGCGCCGCGGCACGAACCGCGTCCGCCCGTCGCGCACGGCCGCCAGGGCCTTCGCCGCCATGGGCTCCATGCGCATGAACCACTGCGTCTTGAGCCGCGGCTCGATGACGTCGTCGCTGCGCTGGCAGCGCCCCACGACCATCTCGTGCGGCGCCGTGCCCGCCAGGTCGCCGCGCGCCTCGAGGTCGGCCACGATGCGGCGGCGCGCCTCGAGCCGGTCGAGGCCCTCGTAGGCGCCGGGGAAGCTGACGCGTGCGGCATCGTCATGACGGTGATCCGCGGCAGGCCGTGGCGCGCGCCGATCTCGAAGTCCGTCTGGTCGTGGGCCGGGCGTGACCTTGACGGCGCCCGTGCCGAAGCCGCGGTCGACCGCGTCGTCGGCGATGACGGGCACGTCGCGGTCGACGAAGGGGATGCGCACCAGGCGCCCGACGAGCGCGGCGTAGCGGTCGTCGTCGGGGTGGACGGCGACGGCCGTGTCGCCCAGGATCGTCTCCGGCCGCGTCGTGGCGACGGCGATGACCGCGTCCGGGTCCGGCCGGCCGTCCGGCCCCGACGAGGTGGTAGCGGATGGTCCACAGCGTGCCGGTCTCGGGGGTGGCGATGACCTCCAGGTCGGACACGCTGGTGCGGCAGCCGGGGCACCAGTTGACGAGCGCCTCGGTGCGGTAGGCCAGGCCGTCGTCGTAGAGCCGCTTGAAGGCGATGCGCACCGCCCGCGCCGATCCGTCGTCCATGGTGAAGCGCTCGCGGCCCCAGTCCAGGGAACCGCCGACCCGCTCCAGCTGGCCACGCATGATGGGCCGGGTGGTGGCCACGAAGGCGCCACATGCGGTCCAGGTAGCGCTCCCGGCCGAGCGACGCGCGGCTCTGGCCTTCCTTGGCCAGGATCCGGTCGCAGGACCACCTGGGCGGCGATCGAGGCGTGGTCCACGCCCGGCAGCCACAGCGTCGGGCGGCCGCTCATGCGGGCCTGGCGGATCAGCGCGTCCTCCACCGCCGTCCGCTGGGCATGGCCCAGGTGCAGCGCGCCGGTCACGTTGGGCGGCGGCTGGATGATGACGAAGGGCGGCTTGGCCGGGTCGGCCCGGCTGCCCGTGCCGTCGGGCGCGAAGACGTCGGCCGCCAGCCACCGCTCGTAGATCGCGGTCTCGACCGTCGACGGGTCGTACGTCTTGGGCATGTCGGTCATGGCCGGTCGCTCCCGGATAACGAAACGCCCCGCTCGTCCAGCGGACGAACGGGGTCGTGGTACCACCTGCTGGTGCGGCCTCCCGACGCGGTCCGGTCATCCCGGTCCGCCCGACGCCGGTCGTCGGAGGCCCTCGCGGCGCGCTATCGGGCGCCACCCGCACGGCTCGCGAGCGACCTTCGCGCTCCCCTGCCGCCGCGGGCTTCCAGCCGATGGCCCGCGGTCTCTGGACGGCCGTCCGAAGCGCTACTCCTCTCGGTCAGCGCCGTGAAGGGCGCGAGTGTAGCACGGGCCCCAGCCGGTTCAAGTTGCGTCGCGCTGGCGGCGGGCCTCGTAGAAGAGCACGGCTGCCGCGGCGGCCACCGACAGGCTGTCGGCCAGGCCGGCCATCGGCAGGTGCACCGGGAGCAGCGACGGGCCGCTCCAGCGATCGGTCAGGCCGGCCGCCTCGCTGCCGAGCACGATCGCCGTCCCGGCCCGGTAGTCCACGTCGGTGTAGCGCCGTGACGCATCGACACGGGCCACCACGACGGCCAGTCCAAGGTCGCGCAACCAGGCCTGGACGTCGTCGGTGCCGGCCGCGACGACCGGCACGCTGAAGATGCAGCCCAGGCTGGCCCGGATCGTGTTGGGGTTGTACAGGTCCGTGCCCGGATCGGCCAGCACCACGGCGTCGAGGCCCGCCGCGTCCGCCGTGCGCAGGATGGCCCCCACGTTGCCGGGCTTCTGGACCCCCTCCAGAACCGCCACCAACGACGGCGTCCCCAGGTGGAGGTCGCCAAGGGCCAGGTGCCGTGGTCGCACCACGGCCACGATGCCGTCGCTGCGGTCCCCGTAGGCGAGCCGCGCATGGGCCTGCGGCCCGACCTCCAGCCGCACGTCCCGGCCCTGCCGCGCGCGGGCCTCCAGCGCCTCGAGCAGGGCGGCGCCGTCCGGACCGTGGACCAGCGGGCGGCAGACGAAGACCGTCTCCAGCCTCCATGCCGGCCTGCATCGCCCGCCACGTCTCGCGCGCTCCATCGACGAGCGTCAGGCCGGTCTCGTCGCGCCGGCGCCGGTCGCGGAGGGCGTGCGCCGCCGCCACGCGGGGGTTGCGGGGCGAGGTGATCGGTTCGTCCGTCACGGTCGCGACCACGACCATCGTGCCGGCCTCCAGGGCGCGGCCGTCGGCCGTGACCAGGCGCAGCGGCGTCGACCTCGACACGCGCCCGTGGCCGCGCCGTCCCACGCACCTCGCACGAGGTCGGCGAGGTCGCCCGGCCGACAGGGCCGTCGAGTGGCTCGTGAGGACGAGCATCGGCGGCGCCGGGCCCTCGCCCAGCTCACGGCACGAGGCCAGCAGCGCCGGCAGGTCCGCCGCGAGGTGCCAGCGGTGCGCCCCGGTACCGTGCCCGTACGCCGGCGGGTCGGCCACGACGATGTCGTAGGTGCGACCGCGCCGTGCCTCGCGCGCGGCGAACGCGGCCGCGTCGTCGATGATCCAGCGGACGGGCGCCCCGCCGAGGTCCGACAGGGCGGCGTTGCGGCGAGCCCACGTCACGGCCGTCCGGGCGGCGTCGACGTGCGTGACCGCCCCACCCGCGCTCGCCGCAGCCAGTGTCGTACCGCCCGTGTGGGCGAAGAGGTTCAGCACGCGCCGGCGACCGGCCGCGACGGCCGCGGCCACGACCGCCCACACGGCGGCGTGCTCCGGGTAGCAGCCGACCTCGCCCGAGGTGGTCGGCCGCAGCTCCAGGCGGAAGGCACCCGCCTCGACGGTCCACGGGGCGAACGCGCCGGGAGCGGAGACCCAGCGTCCGCGCGGCCCGTCGCGTTCGTAGCGGAGGTCCGCGCCCGGCCACCGAGCGGGGTCGTGGGGCGACGAGCGCTCCGCGCCGGCTGCCGGCCGGTCGACGAGGCGCGCCCCGAACCGTTCCAGGCGACGGCCGCCGCCAAGATCCAGGAGTTCGTGATCGAGGGCGGACGTGGCCCGGCCGGCCGCCCGGCCAGACCGCGCGCGGCTCAGGCCGTGGCGTCGTTGCGGAGGAGCGCGGGATGGTTGGTCTCGTCGACGCCCTGGTCGACGTCCGCCTTGGTCAGCAGCAGCGGGGCGCGACCGTCGCGGATGGTCTCCTCGGTGATGATGCATTTGCGCACGTCGGTCCGCTCCGGGATGTCGTACATCACGTCGAGCAGCGACTCCTCGACGATCGAGCGCAGCGCGCGCGCGCCGGTCTTGCGCGGCCCAGGGCCAGCTCGGCGGCGGCGTCGATGGCGCCGTGCGGTGAACACCAGGTCCACCTTGTCCAGCTGCAGGAACTTGCTGGAACTGGCGGGTCACCGCGTTGCGCGGCTCGGTCAGCACCCGCATCAGGTCGTCCGGGTGAGCGCGGTGAGCGTGACGATGACCGGCAGGCGGCCCACGAACTCGGGGATCAGCCCGAACTTCAGCAGGTCCTCCGGCATCAGCTGCTCGAGGACCTTCTCCCGCTCGGCCCGGTCGAGATGCGGCCTCCGAGCCGAAGCCCATCGACCGCCGGCCGACCCGCTCCTCGACGATCCGCTCGAGGCCCTCGAAGGCGCCGCCGCAGATGAACAGCACGTTCGTCGTGTCGATCTGGATGAAGTCCTGGTGGGGATGCTTGCGGCCGCCCTGCGGCGGCACGTTGGCGATCGTGCCCTCCAGGATCTTGAGGAGGCCCTGCTGGACGCCCTCGCCCGAGACGTCGCGGGTGATCGAGGGGTTGTCGGCCTTGCGCGCGATCTTGTCGATCTCGTCGATGTAGATGATGCCCGCGCTGGGCCCGGGCGACGTCGAAGTCGGCCGCCTGGATGAGCCGCAGCAGGATGTTCTCGACGTCCTCGCCGACGTAGCCGGCCTCGGTCAGCGACGTGGCGTCGGCGATGCAGAAGGGCACGTCGAGGACGCGGGCCAGGGTCTGGGCCAGCAGGGTCTTGCCCGAGCCGGTGGGCCCGACCAGCAGGACGTTCGACTTCTGGAGCTCGACGTCGTCGACCTGGTGGCCGGCGTTGACCCGCTTGTAGTGGTTGTAGACGGCCACCGACAGGACGCGCTTGGCGCGCTCCTGGCTGATGACGTACTCGTCGAGGGCCGACTTGATCTGGGGCGGGTTGGGCAGCTTGGCCGACCTGCGGCTTGGCGCGGGGCGTCTCCAGCATCTCCTCTTCGATGATCTCCTGGCAGAGGTTGATGCACTCGTCGCAGATGTAGACGCCCTGGCCCGCGATGAGCTTGCGGACCTGCTCCTGGCTCTTGCCGCAGAAGCTGCAGCGGTACGGGACCTTGGTGCCCTTGGTCGTGGTCGCCACCTGGCTCGTGCCCTCGCCTACCCGGTCAGCCGGCCATCCCGGTCAATCACTGCTCGGCTTGCGCGCCGGTTCAGGCGCATCGTCCGCCTCCACATCGCGTTTAGCAGCCCCCTGTTCGTCATGGCTCTTGGCGATCAGCGAGCTGCCCGGCCGGTTGAAGATCTCGTCGATGATGCCATATGCCTGGGCCTGCGTCGGGGGCCATGAAGTAGTCGCGCTCGGTGTCGTGGCGATCTTCTCCACCGTCTGGCCGGTGTGGTGGGCGAGGATCTCGTGCAGGCTGCTTGTTGAGCTCCTCGAGCTCCTTGACCTGGATGAAGACGTCGGGCGTGTTGCCGCGGAAGCCGCCCGAACCCTGGTGGATCATGATCCGGCTGTTGGGCAGCGCGTAGCGCTTGCCCTTGGCGCCGGCCGCCAGCAGCACGGAGGCCATGCGACGCGGCCATGCCGATGCAGATCGTGCTGACGGGCGCCCGCAGGTACTGCATCGTGTCGTAGATGGCCAGGCCGGACGTGACGACGCCGCCGGGCGAGTTGATGTACAGGCTGATGTCGCGCTCCGGGTCCTCCGACTCCAGGAAGAGCAGCTGGGCGATGATGAGGTTGGCGACGTGGTCCTCGATGACGTCGCCCAGGAAGATGATCCGCTCCTTGAGCAGGCGGCTGTAGATGTCGTAGGCCCGCTCGCCGCGGCTCGACGACTCGATGACCATCGGCACGAGCATCGCCCGGGCGGTGAGGGCCGCCTCCAGGGCGCGGGAGTCGGTGCCAAGGGCGGCGGTGGTCGTGGCCCTCGCGGCCACGAGCGCCTGGCGGGTCGAGGGGACACGGATACGGGTCATGCGGCGCTCCCTTCCAGGGCCATGGCCGTGTCGGGCGTCGGCCCGGCGACGTCCAGCGGATCGCCGCGTGCGCCGGCGTCCTCTTCCAGGTGCGGCAGTGGCCCGACGTCCGGGTGGGCCGCGAGCCAGCGGTCGACGAGTCCCTCCACGACCCGGCTGCGACGCAGGGTCGAGCGGAGGTAGGAGCGGCCGCGCGGCGAGTCGAAGTAGCTGATGAGCTTGGGGTTGTTGGTGTAGCGCGTGCGGGCCCGGGCGACCTCCGCCTCCACCTCGGCGTCGTCGACGGTCGACCTTCTCGGCCTCGGCGATGGCGCGACAGGACGAGGAGGACCTTGACGCGGTGCTCGGCCGGCTCGCGGTACTCGGCGTGGATCCTGGCGTCGTCGCGCTCGGTGACCTTGAGGTACTCGTCGTAGCCGATGCCCTGCTCGGCGAGGCGGACGCGCAGCTCGTCGATGCATGACCTCCACCTCGCGGTCGACGAGCGCGTCGGGGATCTCCACCGTCGCGTTGGCGACGGCGAACTCGATGATGCGATCGGAGAAGGCATGGCGCGCCTGGTCGAGCGCGTTGCGCCTCGAGCCGTCGCCGCAGGTCGACGCGCAGGGCGGCCAGGTCGGCGTACGACCCGACGGTCGAGGCGAAGTCGTCGTCGAGCGTCCGGCAGGCGCTTCTCGCGCAGCTCGCGCAGGGTCACCGTGGAAGTCGACCGGCTGGTCCCGCAGCGCCTCGTCGGGGTAGTCGGCCGGGAAGGTGACCGTGAACGTCCTTCTCCTCGTCGTCGCGCATGCCCACCAGCTGCGCCTCGAAGCCCGGCACCATGCGCTCGCTGCCGATGACCAGCGGGAAGCGCTCGGCCGAGCCGCCCTCGAAGGCCTTGCCGTCGCGCGTGCCCTGGAAGCCGATGACGGCGTAGTCGCCGTTGCGGGCGGGCCGGCCCTCGACGGCGACGAGGCTGGCGTGCTGGTCGCGCAGCTGCTCGACGACCTTGTCCACCTTGGCGTCGTCGATCGCCTCGATCTGCGGCGCGAAGGGGTAGTCGGTGTAGTCGCCGAGCTTGACGGTGGGGCGCACGGGGAGCGTCACGCGGTAGGCCGCGCCCTCGCCCTCGGCGAAGCGGATCCACTCGGGCGCCGGGATCTCCAGCACGTCGAGGTCCGTGCGCGGCTCAAGGGCGTCCACGACGGTCGCCTGGAAGAGGTGGTCGCGCGCCTCGTCGTAGATGGGGTCCGGCGCGGCCGGGTCGTCGCGGTGGATGCCGAGCGCGCGTTCGAGCATCGCCCGCGGCACCTTGCCGGGCCGGAAGCCGGGCACCCGCGTGCGCCGGCCGACGTGGCGGACGGCCTCGTCGATGGAGCGCTGCAGCCGGTCGGCGGGCACCTCCACCTGGAGGACCACCGTGCTCTTGGGGGCGGGCGTGAACGTGACGTCCATGGACCGCGAAGTATACGGGCGGGGACCGTGAGCGGTCGGACGGGAGGTGCGCGGGCAGGCATCGGTGGTGGGCGAGGCCGGGGTCGAACCGGCACGCCGCTCACGCGGCACCGGCTCCTAAGGCCGGCGCGTCTGCCATTTCGCCACTCGCCCGCCGGACAGGGTAGCAGCGGTGCACGCCCGCCCGGCTACGGCTTGGACTTGCTGGGCTCCTCGCCCTCGCCCTCGAGGAAGCGGCTCACCGCCTCGCGCACGACCCGGCGCGCGACGGGGACGGAGATGGCGTCGACGAAACGCCACAGGCTGTGGCTGGCGTTAGGCTCGTTGGCCTGGCGGCCGCGCAGGTAGTCGGCAAAGCCGCGCTCCAGGCTGGCGCGCACGGCCGGTTCGTCCGGGCCGAGGCCCTTGACGGCCTCGTCGATCTGCTTCGGCAGGAGGCTCTTGACGGGCGCCTTGCGGCCGCCCCGCAGGGCACGACCGGCGCCCTTGATGAGGCGGCTGGGGCCACCCAGTGCCACGAACCCGGCGGCGCCGGCGCCGGCCGCGATCTTGCCCGCGTTATGGCGGATCAGGTTGCCCGGCGTGAACGTCTCGCGGACGGTCGACTCGAGCGCCCCGAGCTGGGCCCCCAGCGCGTCACGCGCGGCCGCCACGTCGCCTCGCGCCTGGGCCGTGCCCGGACGGCCGGGCTGATCCTGGGTCACCGGCTGCTCGTCGGTCATGCGTTCGTCGAGCGGCGGCCGGGCCGCTCCTCCCAGCGCTGCTCGAGCCACGACTTGGTGGCCAGCGCCGCTTCATACGACTCCTTGGGCCACAGGCCGCGGAAGCGGGCCGTGGGATCGAAGCTGGCGCCGCGCAGGAGGGCCGCCGAGGCGATCGGCCAGGTCAGGAGGCCGACCGCGATGCCGACCGCGATGCCACCGTGACGGCTGAAGGTCAGGCCGCCAAGCAGCCCGCCGATCAGGGCGCCAAGGACCAGCCCGACGACCGCGCCGGCGATCCCGGCGCTCATGCCCCCGAGACGGGCGAACAGGGCGAAGCCCAGGACGCCGAGGACGATGGCGACGACGACGAGGCCGACGATGGTCGGGGCCCAGTGCGGATCGAGCCCCCCGGGGCCGGAGCCCAGCCCGTCGGCCAGCGACTGGGCGATGCGGCGCGGCAGGTCGGCCGCCAGCACTGCCCCGACGATGATGGCGACACCGAGGCCGATCAGGAAGCCGCTGCCCATCACCCGCCGCGGTGCGGCGACCACGGCCAGGGCCAGCGTCACCGCGAGGCCGACGCAGAGGAGCGTGCCCAGGGCGATGCCCCAGCCGATCGAGCCGAACAGCCACTCGCCGAGGAAGAGAGCGCCGCCGACCGAGAGGAGCAGGCCGGTGAACAGGGCGAGGGCGATGATGCCCCCGACCATCGCCGCGATGCGGCCGATCTCGCCGCCGATCTGGGCCAGCTCGGCCCGGAGCAGCGCCTGGTGTGCCTTGAGGAGTGCCCGCGCGGCCGCGATGGTGCGGTCGATCTGCTCCCGCAGGCCGGGCTGCCTGGGGGCTTGGGTCGGGCCGGTCGTCACCCGCCAAGGATACGCCGCACCACGGTCGGGCCGTTCCGGTCGAGCGACACCGGCCGCATCGCGATACCGTGAGGCGGTGGTGCGACGCGTGGAGACGGCGGTCCTGCTGGCCATCGGCACGGAACTCACGACCGGCGCGACCCGCGACACGAACGGCGGCGACCTGGCGGCCGAACTGACGGCGCTGGGCGTCGGCGTGGCCCGCCTGGTGGCGCTGCCCGACGACCTCGTGGCGGCCACGGAGGCGGTGCGGGCCGGACTGCGCGAGGCGGTCCTCGTGGTGACGACCGGTGGCCTGGGACCCACGCCCGACGACCTCACGCGCGAGGCGATCGCGGCGGCACTCGGCGAGGTGCCGGCCGTGGATCCTGATCAGGCCGTCGCCCTGCAGCGCCTCTTCGAGCGTCGCGGCGTCCCCATGGCCTGCCGCCAACTCCAAGCAGGCATGGCTCATCCCGAGTGCCTCGGCCCTGCCGAACCCCAACGGCACGGCCCCAGGCTGGTGGGTGGATGCGCCGGGCGGCCGGATCGTCGTGGCGCTCCCCGGGCCGCCCCGCGAGATGCGGCCCATGTGGCGCGACCACGTCCTGCCTCGCCTCCGCGCGATCGGCCTTGGGGCGGACCGAGCGGAGGTCGTGCTGCGGCTGACCGGGGTCGGTGAGTCGGCCCTGGTGGACCTCATCGGCGAGGGGACGCTGAGGGCTACCAATCCCATCGTGGCGACGTACGCGCGCGAGGAGGCCGTCGACGTGCGCATCAGCGCCAGGGCGGCCGACGGCCGCCCGGCCGAGGCCGCTGGTGCGCGAGGCGGAGGCGATGCTCGCTCCCGCGCATCGGCCGCTTCGTCTTCGCCCGGGGCGCGGAGACGTGGGCCGAGGCCATCGCCCGCCGCCTCGGCGGCCGCACGGTCGCCAGCGTGGAGAACGGCACGGGCGGTGCCTTCGCCGGCCTGACCGGCGGCTCGCACTGGCTGGTGCGCGGCGAGGTCCTGCGCACCCTGCCCGGCGACCTGCGGCAGGCCGCCGAGGCGTCCCGTCAGGCGGCGGCGGCCGACATCGGGTTGGCCATCCGGGTGCGGCCGCGCGGCCTCGACCTGGCCGTCGGCATCGGCCTGGCCCGGCCCGGCGGAGACGACGCGCGTCACGCGCATGGCCTTCATCGGCGGCGAGGCCGGCCGACGGCGCGCCGCGGTCATCGCCGCCGCCGAGCTGTGGCGCAGCCTGGGGCCCGAGCGAGGCTGACCGGCTGCGTTCGGGCGCCGTGGCTGCCCCCGGCCCGGCGTTTGCATCCAGCGATCGCAGCGACGGAGGAACCCCGCTTCGAGCGTCGCCCTTGCCGCCAGCTGCAACGAACGACGGGGGAAGGGGCCTCCGGGCACGTGTTCGGCCTTCTGCTCCGTCGTTGTCGCCGCCAGAAGCAAACGGGAGCCACGCGCGGCGGATCAACGCTCCAGTTCCACCGAGCCCGGCCGGCCCCCGGCCGCGCCTCAGCTGATGGTGAGCACCGGGACCTGCGCCGCGGCGCGGACGCTCATGCGAGCGGCCACGGTGCGGGCCAGGTCGCGCAGCACGACCGCGGCCGGCCCGGGCTCGCGCTGGGCGACGGCCGGCACGCCGGCATCGCCACCCTGGCGCACGGTCACGTCGAGGGGGATCGAGCCCAGGTACTCGATCTCGTTGCGCTTGGCGAAGCGCTCCCCGCCGCCCCGGCCGAAGATCTCGGTCACCTCGCCGCAGTGGGCAGCAGACGAACGAGCCCATGTTCTCGACCACGCCGATGATCGGCACGCTCATGCGCCGGAACATGGCCAGCGCCTTGCCCACGTCGGAGAGGGCCACTTCCTGGGGCGTCGTGACGAGCACCGAGCCGCTGATGGACACGGCCTGGGCCAGCGTCAGCTGGGCGTCGCTGGTGCCCGGCGGCAGGTCCACCACGAGGTAGTCGAGCTCGCCCCAGTCCACGTCGCGCAGGAACTGCTGGATGGCGCCGCCGACGAGCGGACCGCGCCACACGATGGGCTGGCCCTCCGGCACGAAGAACTGGATCGAGATGACCTTCACGCCGTGGCGCTCGAGCGGCCGGATCTTGCCCTCGGGGGTCGCCGACGGCTGGCCCTCCAGGCCCATCATCTGGGGGATGTTGGGGCCCGTGATGTCGGCGTCGAGCAGGCCGACGGCGGCACCCTCCATGGCCAGGGCGACGGCCAGGTTGGCGGCCACGGTGCTCTTGCCCACGCCGCCCTTGCCGGACGCGACGGCCAGCACGTTCTTGACGCCGGGCACCAGCTGCGCCGCGGCGGTCGGCGCGGCGCGGCGCACCATGGCGTTCCACGTCACGTCGATGGCCTGGGCGCCGAGCGGCTCGAGCTTGGAGCGGATGTCGGCCTCGATCTCATCCTTGAGGGGGCAGGCCGGCGTGGTCAGTTCGATGGTCAGGGCCACCCGCGACCCGTCGATGGTCAGGCCCTTGACCATGTTGCGGCTCATGAGGTCGCCGCCAAGCTCCGGCTCCTGCACCTGGCGCAGGGCGTCGTAGACGGCGGTGTCGGTGAGGGTCGGCATGGGGGTCGTGATACCTCGGGGCGAGCCGACCGGTGGCGGTCGTTGCGTCGTCATCGTACCGCGAGGGCGGACGCGTGCGCGCAGAGCCCTCCAGCGGGCGACGGTCGTGCGAATCACGCCTCTGGAGCACCACGCAGACCACGAGATTCGCATCCGACAAGCGCGGTTCTGCGAATTGACACCGCTCGTGCCGCGTTCCTATACTGCGCCACCGTCCCCACCGATCGACGCGCGAGCGGCCCTGCCGCGTCGCCCCCGCCGATACGGGACGGAGGTGCAGAGGAGGCGCGCCGGCCCGTGGCGGAGATCGCGGTCCATCTCGCGGACGTCACGAAGAGCTTCGGCGACTTCACCGCCGTCGACCGGATCAACCTGGATGTCCAGGACGGCGAGTTCTTCTCGCTCCTGGGGCCGTCCGGCTGCGGCAAGACCACCACGTTGCGCATGATCGGCGGCTTCGAGGTGCCCACGTCCGGCCTCATCGAGCTGCACGGCCAGGACGTGACCTGGCTGCCGCCCTACAAGCGCAACGTCAACACGGTCTTCCAGAGCTACGCCCTCTTCCCCCACCTGACCATCGAGGAGAACGTGGCGTTCGGCCTGCGGCGCAAGGGCGGCATCGCCAAGGACGAGATCTCCAAGCGCGTCGCCGAGGTCCTCGCGCTGGTCGAGCTGAAGGGCTTCGAGAAGCGCAAGCCCAGCCAGATCTCGGGCGGCCAGGCGCAGCGCGTGGCGCTGGCGCGAGCGCTCGTCAACAAGCCGGCCGTGCTGCTCCTGGACGAGCCTCTCGGCGCGCTCGACCTCAAGCTGCGCAAGCAGATGCAGGTCGAGCTGAAGCGCATCCAGCAGGAAGTCGGCATCACCTTCATCTACGTGACGCACGACCAGGAAGAGGCGATGACGATGTCCGATCGCATCGCCGTCATGAACCGCGGCCACTACGAGCAGCTGGGCGACCCCGAGTCGCTCTACGAACGGCCCACGACCCGCTTCGTGGCCGGCTTCCTCGGGCGTGAGCAACCTGCTCCCCGGCAAGCGGGCCGACGTCGTGACCGACGGCTATGCCTCCATCACGCTGCGCGACCAGAGCACGGTCCGCGTGCCGGCCGACGCTGCTCGACGGCCAGCAGGAGATCGAGGTGGGCGTCCGGCCGGAGAAGATCCGCCTGCACGAGCTCAAGGACGAGGTCCCCGCCGCCTTCAACCGCCTCCAGGGCACGATCGTGGACGCGTCGTACATCGGGGTCAGCACGCAGTACATCGTCGAGGCGCGGGGCGGCGCCCGGCTGACCGTCTACGAGCAGAACGTGGAGCGCGCCACGCGCTCCGAATTGTGGGCCCCGGGCGAGGAGGTCCAGCTGACCTGGTCGCCCGACCATTCGTTCGTCGTCCACGACACCGGCGGTTCCTCGGGCGCGGGAGAGCCAGAGTGACCGATCCCCGCGAGCAGGAGGAGTAGCTCCATGGCTGAGTCACATGAGCAGGCCGTGACCGCGGGCCTGACCCGCCGCCGGTTCCTGCAGGTCACGGGCGCCACCGGCGTGGCCGCCTTCCTGGCCGCCTGTGCCGGCGGGACGGGCCGACCGAGCCGACCGCCACCGACACGACGGCCGCGTCGATCATCATCCCCACGCCGCCGCCGGCCAGCCCCACGGCCACCGTGCCGGCGACGCCGAAGGCCGTCACGGGTCCCCTCAAGTTCGCCAACTGGGGCGCCTACATCGACCTCACCGGCAAGGCCGCCGACTCGGGCAACTACGCCCCCGGTTCGTCCCCCACGATCGTCGACTTCCAGAAGAAGTACAGCATCCAGGTCGACTACGAAGAGAAGATCGACGACAACCCGTCGTTCCTCGCCACCATCACGCCCGCCCTGTCGACCGGCGTGCCGACCGGCTGGGACCTCATCGTCATGACCGACTCGTTCGCCGCCGAGATCATCAGCAAGGGCTGGGCGGAGCAGATCGACCACGCCAACGTGCCCAACTGCGTCAAGAACCTGCGGGCCGCGCTGCAGAACCAGCCGTGGGACGCCAACAACGACTACCACTACCCCTGGCAGTCGGGCATGACCGGGCATCGGCTACAACAAGAAGTCGTTCGCCCAGAACAACATCCCGGCGCCGACCAAGCTGGCCGACCTGTGGAACGTGGACTCCGCCAAGGTCGAGTTCCTCACCGAGGCCCGCGACACGTTCGGCCTCACCCTGCTCAAGCTGGGCAAGGACCCCGACCCGGCGACCGTCACCGCCGACGACCTGCAGGCCGTCCACGACGACATCCAGCCGCTCGTCTCCAAGGGCCTGCGGTTCCTTGGCCAGGGCTACCTGCAGTACTTCGGCGGCAACGGCGTGTGGGCCGGCTTCGTGTGGTCGGGCGACCTGGCCAACTCGGGCAGCGCGGACGACCTGTTCGTGTTCCCCGACGAGGGCACGATGATCTGGACCGACAACATGCTCATCCCCAAGGGCGCCCAGAACAAGTACACCGCCGAGCTGATGATGAACTACGTCTACGACCCGGTCGTGGCGGCCAACATCGCCGACTACGTCGTTCTACGTCTCGCCCGTCGAGGGCGCTGGCGACGAGATCAAGAAGATCGACCCGGCCGCGGCGACCAACCCGCTGCTCTTCCCCTCCGCCGACGTGGTGGCCAAGCAGCACAACTTCCAGTTCCTCTCGCCGGAACTCGAGGACAAGCTCAACAGCCTGATGGCTGATCTCACCGGCGCGTAGCGACAGGACGGGCCTCCGCCGTGGCCGCCGCTCAGATGTCCGTCGCCCCGGCGCCCGGTCCGGGCCTGCGCTCGCGGCTCCTGCGGCGCCACGCCCTACCTGCTGCTGATCCCGGGGCTCCTGTGGCTGTTCATCTTCTTCGTCCTGCCGACCGTGCAGATGTTCACCTACTCGATCTCGAGCGGCACGATCACGACCGGCTTCAAGATCACCTGGACGCTGCAGAACTACGCCGACGCCTTCTCCCGCTACGGCAAACAGTTCCTCAACTCGATCCTGTACGGCGGCCTGTCGACGATCCTGACCCTGCTCATCGGGTTCCCGGTGGCCTACACCATCGCTTTCCGTGGCGGCCGCTACAAGAACCTCCTGCTGTTCATGGTCATCGCCCCGTTCTTCACCAGCTTCCTCATCCGGACGCTGAGCTGGAAGATCCTGCTGGGTGACGAGGGCCCGCTGCTGGGACCCCTGAAGTCGATCCTGCACATCCTGCCGGGCGACTTCTCGCGTCATCAACACGCCGCTCTCGCAGCTGGCCGGCCTGACCTACAACTTCCTGCCGTTCATGATCCTGCCCCTCTACGTGGCCCTGGAGAAGATCGACGGCCGCCTCATCGAGGCCGCCAGCGACCTCTACGCCAGCAACTGGCAGGCCTTCCGCCGCGTGACGCTGCCGCTGGCCCTGCCCGGCGTCTTCGCCGGCACGCTGCTGACCTTCATCCCGGCCATGGGCGACTACGTCAACGCCGAGCTGCTGGGCAACCCCACCACCCAGATGGTGGGCAACGTCATCCAGAACCAGCTCATCATCCAGGGCCACTACCCGCTTGGGTCGGCCCTCTCGTTCATCCTGATGGCGGCCATCCTGATCGCCGTCTTCGTGTACGCGCGGCTGCTCGGCACCGAGCAGCTGACGGGCTAGGGCCGAGCCGTGACCGCGACCGCCCTCGAACGACGCGCCCAGACGACGTCGCCCGGCGCCACCCGGCGTTTCCGGCGCCTGGCCGGCCACTGGGCCCTGCCGGTCTTCACCCTGCTGGCCATCATCTACCTGCTCATCCCCATCGCGGTCATGTTCCTGTTCAGCTTCAACCGGCTGGACTTCGCGGCCGGCGACGGCAAGTTCAACTACCAGTGGAACGCCTTCAGCCTCGACGCCTGGCTCCATCCGTTCGACTGGCCCGGCCTGCCGCAGGCCATCCAGATCAGCCTGTCCATCGCCCTCATGTCGACCATCGGGGCGACCATCCTGGGCACCCTCATCGGCCTGGCCCTGACCCGCTACAGCTTCCGCGGCCGGGGCGCCATCAACAGCCTGATCTTCCTGCCCATGGCCACGCCCGAGGTGGTCATGGGCGCCAGCCTCCTGACGATCTTCGTGGCCACCGCCCTGGCGCCCCTCAAGGGCGTCGTCCCGACCCTCTACCCGACCGGCTTCCTGACCATCCTCATCGCCCACATCATGTTCAACATCAGTTACGTCGTGGTCACTGTGAAGGCTCGCCTGTCGGGCTTCGACCGGCGCCTGGAAGAGGCGGCCATGGACCTGGGGGCGAACGAGTGGACGACCTTCTGGCGCGTCACGTTCCCCCTCATCTTCCCCGGCATCATGGCCGCGGCGCTGCTCGCCTTCAGCCTCTCGATCGACGACTTCGTCATCACCAGCTTCGTCTCCGGCACCACCAACACCTTCCCCATCTGGATCTACACGCTCCAGAAGAACGCCCTGCCGGTCCAGGTCAACGTCATCGGCTCGATCATCTTCTTCGCCGCCGTCGGCTTCGTCGTGGTGAGCACCGTGATCGGCCGCCGGCGGTCCGCCTGAGCCCGTGACGGCCCCCGCCGCGCCGCGCACGCGCCTGCCTGACCGCACCGTGGTGCCGGCCGTCTGGTCGCGCTACACCGACCTGGTCGTCGAGCGCGGCGAAGGTTCGTGGCTCATCACGACCGACGGCTCGCGCTACCTGGACTACAGCAGCGGCATCGGCGTGGTCAACACCGGCCATGCCCATCCGCGGGTGGTGGCGGCCATCCAGGAACAGGCCGCGCGGCTGCTCCACGGCCAGCAGAACATCGTCTACCACGAGGCCGGCCTGCGGCTGTACGAGCGGCTCCAGCACATCCTGCCGGGCAGCGGCTGGGGTGCCTTCCTGTCCAACAGCGGGGCCGAGGCCCTGGAGGCGGCCGTCAAGCTGGCCCGCGTGGCGACCGGCCGCCCGGCGATCATCGCCTTTCGTGGCGGCTTCCACGGGCGCACGGCCCAGACCATGGCCCTCACCAGCTCCCGCGTGACGATCCGCGGCGACTTCGAGCCGCTCCCCGGCTCCGTCTACCACACGCCGTTCCCCTACTGCTACCGGGCGACCGGCGGGCCGCACGACCCGGCTGCCTGCACGTGCGACTGGGAGGCGCAGCTGGAGCTCCTGTTCCAGCAGATCATCCCGCCCACGCGCGTCGCCGCGATCGTGGTCGAGCCGGTCCTCGGCGAGGGTGGCTACGTCGTCCCGGGCGCCGGCTTCCTGCGCCGCCTGCGCGAGATCACCCGCCAGCACGGCATCCTGCTTGTCGCCGACGAGGTCCAGACGGGCTTCGGCCGGACGGGGCGGATGTTCGCCGTGGAGCACTGGGACGTGACCCCCGACATCCTGACCATGGCCAAGGGCATCGCCTCCGGCCTGCCGCTCTCCGGGCTCATCGCCCGCCGCGAGCTGATCGACCGTTGGGCACCGGGCGCGCATGGCGGCACGTACGGCGGCAACGTCGTCGCCTGTGCCGCCGCCAACGCCACCCTGGACGTCATCCGCGACGAGGGGCTGCCGGCCAACGCCGAGGCCCGCGGCACCCAGCTGCTCGAGGGCCTGCGAGCGGCCGCCGCCGGTCACCGTTCGGCCGGCGACGTCCGCGGCCTGGGTTGCATGGTGGCCCTCGAATTCGTCAAGCCCGGAGTCGCCGACGGCCGCACGCCCGATGCCGAGATGGCCAAGCGGGTCATCGCGGAGGCCCTCGCGCGGCACCTCATCGTCCTCTCGGCCGGTTCATGGGGCCAGGTCGTGCGCATCATCCCGCCGCTCGTGACCACGGAGGCGGAGGTCGCCCACGCCCTGTCCGTGCTGCGGGAGGCGCTCCAGGCCGCCGGTGCATGAAGCCGGCGCCGCGCTCGACCGCTGACCGGGTCGCCGCCCAGGGTCCCTCCTCCATCAGCATCGTCCCGGCGTCGCCGGACCGCTGGGCCGACGTGGCCGAGATCGTGGGATCGCCCTCGGGCTGGGGGTGCTGGTGCCAGTACTACCGCTGGTCGTCGGGCGACTTCAGCCGCCTCGGCCGCGACGGCGGGCCGGCCGCCCTGCGCCGCCAGGTGACCGACGACCCACCCCCCGGCCTCCTGGCGTACCTCGACGGCCAGCCGGTGGGCTGGTGCGGCATCGGCGTCCGCTCCCGCCTGGAACGCCTCGTCCGTTCCCAGACGATCCCGCGCCTCGACGACGCGCCGGTCTGGTCGGTGGTCTGTTTCCTGATCCGGCCGGGGATGCGCCGTCGCGGCATCGCCAAGGCCCTCCTGGCGGCCGTGGTGCGCTATGCACGCGAGGCCGGAGCGGTGGGCCTGGAGGGCTACCCCGTGGATCCCGAGGGCGCCCGCCTCCAGACGGCCGCCATGTACGTGGGCACGACCAGCATGTTCGAGGCGGCCGGCTTCCGCCGCGTCCTCATGACGGCCTCACGCAGCGACCACCGCCCGCGCTGGCTGATGCGCCTGGACCTGCTGCCGCCGGACGCCCCTGACTGATCGATCGCCGCGCGGGCGCGGCCTCAGACGGCCACTTCCGTGACGGCGGCCGGGGCGGGGCGGGAGGCGGCCACCGGCCGGATGTAGCGCCGCACGACCTCGACCGTGCCGGGCACCTTGAGCTGCTCCATGAGGAAACCGATCTTGGCCTCCTGCGTGGCCAGGATGGCCTCGCGGCCGGGCAGCTCCCAGAGGCGCCGCTTGAACGGGCCGAGCGCCTTCTTGCGCGTCTTGTAGAGGAACTGCGCCTCGTCCTGGTCGGGCGTCCGCTCGTCCGCGCACGTGCCATCACACCAGGCGTGGATCTCGGCCAGCAAGTCAGCCGGGAAGGCGGGGTGCTCGAAGAGCAGGTTCTGGAAGCCGGTGGCGAGGTGGATCTCGGCCGTCTCGACCGTCGGGAAGCGGTGGAAGAGCTCGTCGGGCAGGGTCGACGCGCCATGCTGGACCGCCCCGGCGAGGCCGTACTGGCGCGCCACGACACCGAGCCGCTCGAGCGTCCCGAAATCGAGCTTGACCGGGGCGACGCTGCCGTCCGGGAGGGGGATGCCCCCGTGGCTGGTGCCGGTCTGCACGCTGACCTTGCTGATGCCGACGGCCGCCGCCCCGGCCAGGCCGGTGAGCGCGACGCGGTACCCGTCCAGGTAGGCACGCAGCTCGCCCTCGGTCGAGTTCTCCTTGCCGACCTCGCCGATCTCACCGCCGACACTGGTCGTCTGGCCGTCCGGTTCGTGCTGCCGGATGAGCGCCGTCAGCTCGGCCGCGCGCGAGTAGTTGGTGCGCTGCTGCTCGTCGACCGTGGCTCGCGAGAGGTCGACCAGCGTGGACGAGTCGATATCGATATTGCCGTAGCCGCCGCCGAGCGCCTCCACCGTCAGGCGACGGAGGCCGTCGGTCACCGCGGCGGGATCGGCGGCGTACTTCTTGGCGTTGAACTGGAAGTGGTCGCCCTGCACGAAGACGGGCCCGTGCCAGCCGGCGGCGATGGCGCCGGCCAGCACGTTGGTGATGAACTCGCCGGGGCGCTGGAAGGTGTACTCCTGCTCGCTCCGCGCCAGCTCCAGGATGACCGTCCCCACGTCACGGGCGCGAGCGGCATGGAAGACGGCGGCGGCCATCTCGAAGACCTGTGTGCGCAGGTTGATGGCCGGCACGGTGAAGCCGCCGACCTCACCCCGGCCGCGGGCCATGTACAGCTCGTGGATGCTCGCCGACGGCGCATGCAGCTGGCGGCTCGCCTCCCAGACCATCCAGCGGGCCGCATCGACGGTCGCCGGGTCGGCGCTGAAGGTGGCCGTCCAGGCGAGGTCCCGGATGCCGCGCGCCCGGAAGGCGGCCTCGTCATCGACGTGCACCCGGCCGTCGGCGACGCTCAGCGCCCCCTGCAGCACGTGCATCAGCTCGGTGACGGAGGCGGCGACGGCGGGTTCGGGCATCGGGGGCTCCTCAGGGGTGGCGCCGGGGTCGGGGCGCTCCGATATCCTAGCCCCGGTTCATGACTCGCATCCCCGGCCCCTCCCGAGCGCGCCTGCGCGCGCTCCTGATCGACGTCTCGCCGCTGCGCCGCGACCGCGAGTTCCGCTGGCTGTTCATCGGCCAGCTGATCAGCAACATGGGCCGCCAGGTCACGCTGGTGGCGCTGCCCTACCAGGTCTTCGTGCTGACCGGTTCGGCGCTGGCCATCGGCGGGCTGTCGGCGGCCACCCTGGCCGGGCTCCTGCTGTTCAGCCTGCCCGGCGGGGCCGTCGCCGACGCCTATGAGCGACGGCGGCTCCTCCTGATCACGGCCATCGGCCTGGGCAGCACGAGCCTCGCCCTGGGCCTGCTGGCCATACTTCCGTCGCCACCCCTGGCGCTCATCTACCTGATCGCCTTCGTGGCGGCGGGCATCTCGACGATCGACGGGCCGGCCCGGCGGGCGGCCATGCCGCGCCTCGTGGCCCCCGAACGCCTGCCGGCCGCGTACGTGCTCAACCAGTCCAACATGCAGGCCTCGAGCGTCGTCGGCCCGGCCATCGGCGGCCTGCTGATCGCCCTGATCGGCCTGCCCGCGGCCTACCTGTTCGACGCGGTGACGTTCATGGCGGCCTTCGCCGCCGCCCTGGCCATCGCGCCGATGCCCCTGGCGGCGGGGGTCGGCCGCCCCACCGTGCAGGCCGTCATCGACGGCCTGCGGTTCGTGCGTCGCACGCCGGCCATCCTGGGCTCGTTCGTCATCGACCTGTCGGCCATGATCTTCGGCCTGCCGGTGGCCCTCTTCCCCATCCTCGCCCTGGTGACGTTCCATGGCGGGCCGGCCACCCTGGGCCTGCTGACGTCCGCGCCGGCCGTCGGGGCCGTGCTGGGGACGCTGACCGCCGGGTGGGTCGGCTCGGTGCGGCGCCAGGGCCGCGCGGTGATCGCCGCCGTGACCGCCTGGGGCCTCGCCATCTGCGCCTTCGGGCTGCTCGTCTTCTCCCTGCCGCTGGCTCTGCTCTGCCTTGCGCTGGCGGGCGCCGCGGACGTCATCAGCGCGGTCTTCCGCACCACCATGGCGCAGGACCTGACGCCCGACGCGCTGCGCGGACGGGTCAGCGCCCTGACGCTGCTCGTCGTGACGGGCGGCCCGCGGCTGGGCGACATCGAGGCGACCGCCGTCGCGGCCGTCGCCGGTGCGCAGGTCTCGGCCTTCAGCGGCGGCGTGCTCTGCCTCGTCGGCACGGCCTTCGTGGCGTGGCGCTTCCCGCAGCTGGCCGCCTATCTGCGCCCGGTACCCGACGATCAGACGCGGCGGGTCTTGCGCCCCACGTAGTCGACCAGGATGTACTCGCCCAGTCGCTCCGGCGTGGCGTAGAAGGCGCGGCCGCGATTGAGCCGGGTGAGGTGGGCCACGAAGTCGGCCAGGGCCCGGGAGCGCTCGAGCATGAACGTGTTGATGGTGATGCCCTCGCGCGTGCAGCGGCCCACCTCGGCCAGCGTCTCCTGGATGGTCCGCCGCGTGGGCGGGTAGCTGAAGCGCACCTGGCCGTCCTCGAAGTGGGCCGTCGGCTCGCCGTCGGTGATGACCACGATCTCGCGGTTGGAGGCGTGCGACCGCGCCAGCAGCCGCCGGGCCAGCAGCAGGCCGTGCTGCAGGTTCGTGCCGTACTCGTAGCCCTGCCACGACAGCGAGGCCAGCGTGCCGGGCGGGATCTCACGGGCGTAGTAGGCGAAGCCCACCACGTGCAGCTGGTCCTGCGGGAAGCGCGTGCGGATGAGGGTGTCCATCGCCACCGCCACCTTCTTGGCGGCCAGGAAGCAGCCCCGCAGCAGCATCGAGCGGCTCATGTCCAGCAGCAGCACGGTGGCCGCGCTGGTGAGGTCCTCGTGTTCGTAGACGGCGAGGTCCTCGGGGGCCAGCCGCACGCCGCGGCGGCGCGGGCGAGGTGCCGCTCCGGCCGCGGCCGTCTCACCGGCCTGGCGGGCGAGGGCGTTGGCCAGCGTCCGGCGCAGGTCCAGGTCGAACGGCCGGCCGAACTCGTAGGGCACGGCCGCCTCCGCCCGCTCGCCGCCGGCCCCGCCGTCGCGCAGCGGATGCGAGCCGAAGGCGTCCCGCTGGAGCCGCGCGAACAGCTCGTCCAGGACGCCCTGCCCGATGCGCCGGCTGCCGCGCGCGGTCAGCTCGACCCGGTCGCCGTGTCGCTCCAGGTAGCCGGCCGCCTCGAGCGCATCGGTCAGCCGCTGGAGGGCGTCGAGGTCCTGAGCCGCGTCCTCGCCGAGCAGGTCGCGCACCTCGGCGCGATCGATCGCCGCCAGGTCGCCGGGGCCGCCCGCGGCGTCCATCTCGTCGGCCAGGCGGTCGAGGCGCTGCAGCCGGCCCAGCTGGTCGAGGGCGCCCTCCAGCGAGAGGCCCTCGTCGCCGCGGAAGGCGAACCGCTGGCCCAGGCCGCCGGGCAGGAGCCGGTCGAGGGTCGAGGCCAGCTGCGCGAGGTCCCAGCGCAGGCGGTCGTCGCGCAGGAGGGCGTCCATCAGCGACTGCAGCTCGGCCCGCTGGGCCGCCGACATCGACGCCAGCAGCGACTGCATGGCGGCCATCCGCTCGGTCAGCTGCTCGATGACGTCGTCGAGCGTCTGGGCGCCCGGGAAGAACGCGCCGTGGCGCGCCAGGAAGCCGGCCGCGTCCGGCTCGCCGCCGTCGAGCCGCTCCTGGAGCAGCTGGTTCAGCTCGCGGACCATGGCCCGGTTCGCCGCGAGGGCCTCGGGCGACATGTTGCGGATCTGCTCCGAGAGGCCGTCCAGGTGGGCATCCAGCACCTGCCCCCGCAGCTGCTCGAGGAGGCGCCTGGAACTCGGTGCGCGCCTCCGGCTCGAGGAAGTCGTAGGCCTCCAGCGCCCGGATCCGCTCGCCAAGGCCGTCCGGCATCGCGGCGAGCTCCTCGCGCCGCCGCTCGGCCAGGTCGCCGAGCATCGGCCGCAGCTCCGGCGTGCCGCCCTCCCCGGCCGCCTCCGCGACCCGCCGATCGATGCCCCGGCGCTCCGTCTCGACGACGTGCTCCAGGCGCTCCCGCAGCTCGGGCATGACCTCGCCAAGGCCGTAGCGCTCGAGGGTCTGGCGGCGCTCCGCGGCGATCCGCTGCAGCAGGTCGCGAAGGCCGGCCAGGCCGGCGTCCGTGCCGTCCGGCGACCCGGCCATGCCGCGTTCCAGCAGCCGGCGCAGGGCCGCTGTGAGGTCGCCGTCCGCCAGCAGGTCGTCGCGCATGGCGGCCAGCGCCTCGTCGGCGTCGAGCGCCTCGAGCCGCTGCGTGCCGTCCCAGCGCGAGTAGCGGAAGTGGCTCGGCCGGACCGGCCCCTCGTCGCCCCTGGTCGGCTGGATCATGCGCGGCCCACCCTCAGCGACGGTATCGGCCGCCCCCGCCATCGCTGGCGCGGTCCTTGTTCAGCCGCCGGTGGAGGTGCAGGCCCTCCAGCAGGAACTCGACGCCGGAGGCGACCGCGGCCGGCGAGTCGCCGCCGCCGAGGCGCGCCACGGCGCCCGCCAGCCCGGGGGTCTCGCGCGACCAGCGCACGTACTCGCGCGAGCGGATGCGCTCGCCCGTCTCGAGCACGAGGCCGTTCTCGAAGGCCTGACCACCTGGTCCAGGTCGTCGATGTCGACGCGCCGCCCGAAGACGTTGGCCAGGGCCCGCGACATGAGCCGCTCCACGACCCGTTCCTCGGGCGCCTCGTCGTTGAGCGTCTCCAGCTCGATCTTGCCGGTGGTCGAGGGGATGAGCGCGCCCAGGTCGCTGATGCGCGGCGCGGCGGTCGGCTCGCCAAGCCGCACCGCCCGCTTGAGGGCGTTGGCCTGCAGCGTCTCGAGGTTGGTGATGCTGACCCGGACGCTCACGCCCGAGCGCTGGCTGATCTCCGCCGAGCGGCGGGCCAGCTGCGAGATCTCGGCCACCAGCTCGAGCATGTACGGCGGCTCCTCGGCGACCGGCTGGGCCGCGTCGGCGAACGCCACCCGCTCCTGCCGCATGATGGCGATCTCGTCGGCGATCGTGTGCGGGTAGTGCGTGCGGACCTGCGACCCCAGGCGGTCCTTGAGCGGCGTGATGATGCGGCCGCGGCTGGTGTAGTCCTCCGGGTTGGCGCTGGCCACCACGAACAGGTCGAGCGGCAGGCGCAGCGTGTAGCCGCGCACCTGGACGTCCCGCTCCTCGAGGATGTTGAGCAGGCCGACCTGGATCCGCTCGGCCAGGTCGGGCAGCTCGTTGAGGGCGAAGACGCCGCGGTTGGCGCGCGGGATGAGCCCGAAGTGGATGGTCGATTCGTCGGCCAGGTAGCGCCCCTCGGCGACCTTGATCGGGTCGACCTCGCCGATCAGGTCGGCGATGGTGATGTCGGGCGTGGCCAGCTTCTCCGTGTAGCGCGCCGCGCGCGGCAGCCAGGCGATCGGCGTCGCGTCCCCGTGGTCCGCCACGATGGCCCGGGCGGCGGCGCTGATGGGGAGGTACGGGTCGTCGTGCAGCTCCCCGCCGTCGATCATCGGCACCTGCGTCGTCGAGGAGCCCCACGAGCAGGCGCGCCAGCCGCGTCTTGGCCTGGCCGCGCTCGCCCAGGAAGACGAGGTCGTGGCCGGCCAGGATCGCGTTCTCGATGGCCGGGATGACGGTGTCGTCGTAGCCGACGATGCCCGGGAACAGCGGCTCGCCTTCGCCAAGGCGGGCGAGCAGGTTGGCCCGCATCTCGTCCTTGACCGTGCGCGACGCCCACCCGGCGGCCCGCAGCTGCCCGATCGTGCGGGGCCGGGCCGCCTCGTCACGCCCGGCCGCGGACCGTGACCGGCGGGGCTTGGGATCGGGCGCTGGTGGTGTCTCGCGGGCCATCCGGACGACATCCTACTCGGCTCGTTCCGGCCCGTCGCCCGACGGCCTCCCGGGGCGCCACCCATGGCGCCACCGGAGATAACCGCACCGATACGGCTGAACGGTTACCATCCGCGGGATGCGGACGCGTCCCTCGGCCGAGCTTGCGCTGCTCCTGACCGTCCTCATCTGGAGCGGCAACTTCACGGCCGTGAAGGTCGGCGTGACCGACATCGCGCCGCTCGCCTTCTCGGTCGTGCGGTTCGCCCTCGGCGCGTCGGTCACCGTGGTCGTCGTCGTGTGGCGCGAGGGCTGGCCGCGCTTCCAGCGCCGCGACCTGCCCCTCCTCGGGGCGGCGGCGCTCATCGGCATCACGATCAACCAGGTCGCCTTCGTGACGCGCCCTCCAGGCCACCTCGGCCGCCAACGTCGCGCTCCTGATCGGCACGATCCCCATCTGGACGGCCGTCATCGCCGTCCTGACCCGCCAGGAGCGGGTCGCCCGCACGCTGTGGGTCGGCCTTGGCGCCGGCGTGGTGGGGGTGACCCTCATCGTGGTCGGCGGCGGGGAGGCGGTCGGTGGCCTGAGCGTGGTCGGCGAGCTCGGGGCTCTCGCCACCGCCCTCAGCTGGGCCGTCTACTCGGTCCTCATCCGGCCCCTCATGCGGCGCTACTCGGCGCTCCAGCTGTCGGCCTTCGTGATGGTCGTGGGGACGCTCATCCTGGTGCCCTTCAGCGTGCCCAGCGTCCTCGCGCAGGACTGGTCGACCGTGCCGCCCGACGCGTGGGTGGGCCTGGTCTACGCCGCCATCCTGAGCGTCACCGTGACCAACATCCTCTACTTCACGGCGATCCACCGGATCGGGGCCTCGCGAGCGGCCCTCTTCACCTACCTGGAGCCGTTCCTGGGGGTCCTGATCGCGGTCATCCTGCTGCGCGACACGGTGACCGTCCTGCAGCTCGTGGGCGGCGCCGTGGTCATGGGCAGCGTGGCCATCGGGCGGGGCCGTCCCGGCCAGCCGGTCATCGCCGAACCGGGCATCTGACCCGCCGCGAGGCGCCGGTGGCGCGTGCCGGCACCGTCGAGGACCACTGCCGGGTCGGGCGGTACGACTTCGCTACGCCCGGGCCGCTTCGCGACCGCTAGCGTGAGCGGCGTCTCGGACCACGCGTCCGCCTGCCCACTTCAGGGGGCTCGCACGACCATTGACTGACGCCGCCTTCTGCGAGAACTGCGGGACCGACCGCGACCAGTACGGGAGCCCCGATCGGCGGCTCTTCCATCGCTGCGCGTCCTGCCGGCTGGAGGTCTGCCCGGACTGCTGGAACCGCGGCCGCGACCTCTGCCTGAACTGCGCCCCCTTCAGCGTCGGCGTCGCGGCTCCCGGCCGCGCTCCGGCGGCGGCCGGCGCGTCGACTCCCGTCAGCGCCGCCGCGTCCGTCCAGGCCACGGGCTGGACCCTCATCGCCCCCGACGACTCGCCGGGTCTGCCGCCAGCGGCCGCGCCCGCGGCGCCGGCCGACCGCCTCCGTCTTCCCGACCGTGGCCACATCACGGATCAGGCTGGGCGGCACGCTGGCCGCCATCCGTGGCCGGGGCATCGCCGGGCTGGGCGCGATCGCCAGCGGCCTGGGCAAGCCGGTGCGGATGGCGACCCACGCCGTCCTGCTCCTGTGCCTGACCACGCTGGGCCTGCTCGTGACCTGGCAGCTCGTCTCGTTCGCCGGCACGGCCCTGCCCTCGTCGACGCCGCCGGGAGCCGCCCTCGGGGCCGGCCCCGGTGCCAGCGCGACGGCGTCCGACAGCCCGACCGATCGGCATCTCCCCGCTGCCGGTCGGCGCAGCCACCGGCGGGGGCGACCCGGTCGACCACGATCGCGGCCAGGGCAGCTCCACGGGCGGCGGCGGTTCCCACGGTGGCGCCGGCCCGACCCCGCGGGTCACCCCGCAGCCGACCGCGACCGCGGGCGGGACGCCGACCGACAACCCGACCGCGACGCCGACGCCGGCGCCGACCGACCGACGCGCCGCGCCCACCCCGACCGACACGCCCACCGCGGCTCCCACGGACACGCCACCGCCGCCCCCGACGGACACGCCGGAGCCTCCGCCGACCGACACGCCCGCCCCGTAACGGCGGGCCGGCTGGGCCGCGTTGACACCGACCACCGCGCTCGGCTATCCTCCACACCTTCGGTCGCGACGGGCTTGCCGCGCCCCCTAGGAGTCCAAACCGCAGATGTCAAGCACCACCATCCCCTTCGAGGCAGCCATCGTGCTGCCGACGGTCGCGCCTCTCGGCGTCGCCGTCGATGGGAGATCTGTGCCCTGCGCCGACTAGTGCCAGGCGGCTGAGCCGCCGAACCACTGGAGCCGGAGGGCCAGATGGGCCCCCGGCTTTTTTGATGCCCGCGTGCCGGTCGTCAACGAGAGCCGCCCCTCCCCGAAGGGGCCCGCGTCCAGGCCTCGTTACGACACGTGGAGCACGCGCCATGACCCTCATCCTCGAACCAGCGGCCCTCGCGCCCCTGGTGGCGCCGGCCGGAGCGGCCGTGCCCGCGCAACCGGCGCTGCTCATCGACCACGTCAACAAGACGTTCGTCGTGGGCCGCCACAAGCGTCCCGTCGTCGCCATCAGCGACGTCTCCATGCGGCTGGCCCGCGGCGAGATCTACGGGGTGCTGGGCGCCAACGGCTCCGGCAAATCGACGCTCATCCGCCTGGTCAGCACCCTGCTGACGCATCGACTCGGGTCGGGTCGAGGTCTTCGGCCACGACATCGCCCGCGACGAGATGGCGGTCAAGCGCCTCATCAACCGCGTCAGCGTCGACGCGGCGTTCTTCAAGAAGCTCTCACCGTTCGAGAACCTGATCTACGCGGCCCGCCTCTACGGGCTGGACGCGAAGGTCGCCAGGCGCGACGCGGTGAGCATCCTGGGTCGCCTGGGGGTCGCCGAGTCCCGTCTGGACCGACCCCTCGAGCAGATGAGCCGGGGCATGCAGCAGAAGGTCGCCATCGCGCGGGCCCTGCTGACCAGCCCGACCCTGCTGCTCCTGGACGAACCGACGACCGGACTCGACCCGCGTTCCAAGCTGGAGGTGCAGGCCTTCATCGAAGAGCTCCGGGACACCCACGACGCCACGATCGTGCTGACGACGCATGACCTGGAAGAGGCGGAGCGCCTCTGTGACCGGCTGGCCATCCTGGCCGGCGGCCGCCTCATCGTGGAAGGGACGGCCGCGGAGCTCAAGGCCCAGGTCGCCCGCGAGACGGGTCTCGCGCCGACCCTCAACAACGTCTTCATGACCTATACCGGTCGCTCGCTCGATGACGACATCGAGACCGAGGACGACCCCGATGACGAGGCCTGAGCCGGCACCCAGCCGGCGTCGGCCGACGACGCAAGGGACACATCACACGAAAGGAGGTTCCGATGCGTATCGATCCCCATCTCGCGATGACCATGCACCAGGCTCGCGCCACCGAAGCGTGGCGTGATGCCGCCGCCGATCGCCGTGGGCGACGCCCCGACCGACGGCCGGCCCGTCCGTCGGCTGCCCGCCAGCGGCTCGGACGATCCATGGTGCGCCTCGGGACCCGGCTCGCCGGCGACCCGACCTATCACGCCGGTCCGCTCCCGCTAGGGGGCGGACCGGCCCTCGACCCCGGAGGACCACGTCGTGACCGGAACGGCCCGCGAATTGCGGGCGAGCTTCGCCTTCGTCGAGCGCAACTTCAACCTGACCAGGCGGTACTGGGGCTGGGAGGCCGCCTTCCTGGTCTATGCCGTGGCAGGTGCGCTCTCCATCACCCTCATCGGCAAGGAGCAGGGCTCGGCCCGCCTGATCCTGTCCCTGATGATCGGGGCGATCTTCTGGAACTACCTCTCGACCGTCTTCGCCTTCATCGCCGAGACGATCGCCTGGGAGCGCTGGGAGGGCACCCTCGAGTACACCATGATGGCCCCCGTGCGGCGCTATGCGCAGCTGCTGGGCTCGACCGTCTACGCCATCCTGTACGGCCTCATCCAGACGGTCATCGTGCTGGCCGCGCTCGTCCTGTTCTTCGGGCTCGACCTGTCGCACGCCGACTTCGTCAGCGGCACGATCTTCATGCTGGTCGGGCTCGGCCTCGTTCGTGGGCATCGGCATGATGGCGGCCGTGCTGCCGCTGCTGTACGTCGAACGCGGCGCCCAGATGACCTTCGTGCTCCAGTCGCTGCTGCTGCTGGTGAGCGGCGTCTACTACTCGGTGGATATCCTGCCTGGCTGGATGCAGGTCATCAGCCACTTCAGCCCGGCCACGTACATCCTCGACGGCGTCCGCGCCGCCCTGCTGGACGGCACGCCCGTGACCGCCCTGTGGGGCGACGTCTGGCCGCTCGTCGTGATGGGCGTCGTGCTCATCCCGCTCGGCGTATGGGTCTTCGGGCGCGCGGAGCGCTACGCCAAGCGCACCGGCAAGCTCAAGCGGGTCGGCTGACGTGACCGACGCGCCGCCGCCCCTGCCCCGGTTCGCGGTCGGCGACGGCCTCCGGGCGCGCTTCCCGGCCGACCTGGCCGCGGACGCGGCCGCCGTCGCGGCCGTGGCCAACGCGAGCCTCGCCGCCGCCGGCGAGCTGGCCCGCGAGAACGCCGCCGACACGGCCGTGGGCCTGACCCACCGGACGCATGGCGACTCGCGGACCGACCTGGTGCTGGTCGAGCGCGCCGGCGACCCGGTGGCCTACGTCGACGTCGAGTGGCGTGACCACGCCAGCGGTGCCCTCGAGCTGCAGATCTCGATGGCCTGCCTGCCCGAGCCGGAGCTGGGGCCAGTTGCCGCGACACTCCTCGACTGGGCCTTCGCCCGCGGCCGACAGTTCACGGCCGGCCAGCCGCCGGAGCGCGCCCGCTGGTTCGCGGCGTGGTGCTCCGACGGCGAGGCCTGGACGCGCGCCGCCCTGACCGGCGCCGGCTTCGCACCGGAGCGCCACTTCACGCTCCTGGTCCGGCCGCGCCTGGACGACCTCGCGCCACCGCCCCCGCTGCCGGCGGGCCTGGAGGTCCGGCCGGTGGAGCCCGCCCACCGGCGCGCCGTGTGGGAGGCCGACGTCGAGGCCTTCCGCGACCATTGGGGCACGCCCGACACGAGCGAGGCGGCCTTCGAGCGGTTCGTCCAGGAGAGCGCCCAGCGCCTCGACCTGTGGCAGGTGGCCTGGGCCGGCGACCAGGTGGCCGGTCACGTGCTGGTGGCCGTCGACGAGGCCGAGAACGTCGCCCTTGGCGTGTCGCGTGGCTGGCTCGACTCGGTCGCCGTCCGCCGTCCGTGGCGCCGTCGCGGCCTCGCCACGGCCCTCGTGGTGCGGGCCCTGCAGGCCATCCGGGACGCCGGCTACGAGAGCGCCGTGCTCGGGGTGGACGTCGCCAACCCGCAGGACGCCCTGGACCTGTACCGGCGCGTCGGCTTCGAGATCGCCTCCTCGGCGACGGCGTACCGGCGGCCGTTCGTCCTCTAGCGGCCGCTCAGGCGAACAGGCGCCCCGACTGGGCCACCAGCCCCATCCACGGCCGTTCGCGGCCGATCGTCGTCAGCGGACCGTGACCGGGCAGGACCCGGGTCGTATCGGGCAGCACCGTGAGCCGGGCGATCGAGGCGGCCATCGCGTCGGGCGAACCGCCCTCCAGGTCCACCCGGCCCCAGCCGCCCGCGAAGAGGGTGTCACCGCTGAGGAGCAGCCCCTCGTCGCGCGCCAGCAGGCAGACCGAGCCCGGCGTGTGACCCGGCGTGTGGAGGACTTCCAGCCGCAGGTCGCCGAACGTGATGTGGTCGCCCTCGGCGAGCTCCAGCGCCGGCACGCTGGGCGGGATGGGGAACGGGGCGCCGGTGCTCCGAGGTTCGCGGATGCCCGGCGCGTCGAGGGCGTGGGCGGCAAGGGCCGCGTCGGTGGCGGCCATGACCGCGGCGTTGTCGCCGATGTGGTCCCAGTGGCGATGCGAGCTGACGATCAGCTTCAGCGCCCAGCCGCGGGCCGCCAGGCGCTCGGTCACCCAGGCCACGCACGGGGTGGCGGTGTCGATGGCGATCGCCTCGCGCGTGCGCTCGTCGCCCAGCACGTAGACGTTGGTGGCGATCGGCCCCACGACGGTGTGGAGGAACTCCATCAGGCGGCCGCCTCGTCCCGCTCGAGCCGGTAGTAGGGGCCGACGGCCATCACGTGGCGTCGCGCGGCGCGGTAGAGGAGGTCGCCGGGGAAGGGATGCTGCGCCGCCCGGTCGTGGTCACCAGCACGACGTTGCCCAGCCCGAAACGCCGCCACCAGGCCCGCAGGCCAGGGGGTCTAGGTCCAGCCGAGCGTCCGGGTACAGCCCTCGGAAGGCGAGGCTCCAGCCGCCGTGGTGCTCGAGCGGCGGATCGATCACAGTCATCGCGTGCGTCGGCGCGGCCGGGCGGGCGCGGGGCCCTCGATGACCGAGCCTGCGCCCGGCTCGTACCGGCCCAGGGCAGCGCTGCGCGAATCGACCGCCCGCGGATGGACCGAGCGACGCAGCTCTTCCACGTCCTCCAGCCCGGCGACCCTGGCGGCCTCGCCGAGGGAACGGATCTTGGCCAGGGCCCGAGCGTGGGTCAGGGCGCCAAGGCCGGCCGATGGGGCGATGCCCACGCGCTCCAGGCCCCGCCCGCCGAGGGCGGCGGCGTAGCGCGCCCCCCACACCAGGATCTCCTTGCTGTCCAGCCGCGCGACGCGCGCGTCGGCCACGCCGGCGATGATGCCGCGGTCCTGGGGGGCCCGGCTGATGAGGCGCCAGTTGTCCGACCCGGCGCACAGGTCGAAGAAGTAGCTCCGGAACGGCGCATCGAAGAGGAGCGTCGCGCCGGCGCCTTCGGCCGCGCCACCCGTGATGGCCAGGGTCAGGTGCAGCTCCGGCGGGGTGGTCGCCGCGAGGCGCTGCCAAGCGTCCGCCGCCAGGGCTCCCTCGGTCGCGTCGGCGGGCCCGATCTCCACCAGCGCGGGCTCGTCGATCTGCACCAGCACGGCGCCTGCGTTGGCCAGCTCGGCCAGCTCGGCGCCGAGCGCCTCGGCGAACGCCACCGTGACCCGCCGGCGGCCGAGGCGTCCACGATCCGCCAGGCGGCCCAGGGTGTACGGGCCAAGCACCTGGGCCCGCACCGGACGCGGACCTTCGCCCCGCTCGGTGGCGAGGGCCTCTGCGACGGTCGTGGCGGCTTGCCAGCGGGCCACCAGCGTCGCCGCCTGCCAGGTCGGCAGGCGCCGCACGACCGGCTGCGCCGCCCACCAGCCGCTGGCCAGGACGGCCCTCGCCGGCCCTGCCGTCACCCCGTCCATGCCGGCGATCGCCGCCGCGGACGGGATCGGGCGCGCCGATCTCGCCGTCCCCCAGGAGCTCCAGGCCGGCCTCGAGCTGGTCGAGCAGGACCGCCCGCAGCGCCGCCTCCACGGAGTCGGCCGTGTCCGGCGGTGGGGGATAGCCTCCGACGAGCGTGGCGAACACTTCCGCAGCTTAGCGCCGGCGATCGGCGGCGGACGTTCGGCGGCGTTTACATGCCCCTTACGTAGCCTTCCGGTCGGCATGTGGACGCGGCGTATCCTGCCGCCGTGAAGACGATCCTCGTGGTCGATGACGAGCGTCACATCCTGGATCTGGTGCGGTTGTACCTGGACAAAGAAGGCTTCGCCGTGGTCACCGGGCGCGACGGTCGGGAGGCCCTCCAGCTCGCCGCGCGACACGACCCGGACCTCATCGTGCTGGACCTGATGCTGCCCGAGATGGACGGCCTGGAGGTCACCCGCGAGCTGCGCCGCAGCAGCGACGTGCCCATCCTCATGCTCACCGCGCGGGCCGATGACGTCGATCGCATCGTCGGCCTGGAGCTGGGGGCGGACGACTACCTGACCAAGCCGTTCAACCCCCGTGAGCTGGTCGCCAGGGTCAAGGCCATCCTCCGCCGCACGGACGTGACGACGCGCGGGGGTCGGCCCGTCGAGGTCGGCCAGCTGCGCCTGGACCCTCGCCGCCGCGAGGTCTACGTCGGCGCCCGTCGGCTTGACCTCCGGCCGCGCGAGTTCGACCTGCTCGCCGCCCTGGCCCGTGATCCGGGCGTGGTGCTCACGCGGGACGGCTTGCTTGAGTCGGTCTGGGGCACCGACTTCCCCGGCGAGACGCGGACGGTCGACGTCCACATCGCGGCGGTGCGGGCCAAGCTGGGCGAGGACGGGCCGGACATCGAGACGATCCGCGGCGTCGGCTACCGCCTGGTGCCGCCGGCGCGTGAGCCCCTGCCGGCCGTCAGCGCGTCATGATCCGGTCCCTCCGGGCGCGCGTCCTGGCCGCCTTCGCCCTCCTGGGACTGGCCTTCCTGCTGAGCGTCGGCGGCGCCCTGTTCGTCGTCCTGCGCGACCTCAACCAGCAGTCGCAGGAGGCGGCCCTCACGGAGGCCCTGGTGCCGTTCGTGGTCCAGGTCCGCCTGCGCCTGGTCGCGGGCACCACCCCGAGCCAGGTCGTGGCCGCCCTCACACCATTCACCCAGGGCAGCGACGTGAGCGTCTTCCTGACCGACAACAACGGCCAGGTCCTCAACACCGGCAGTGACATCGCGCCGGGGCACCTCGTCATCCCGGGGCCGCAGCGCAGGGGCGACGTCACCAACGGCACCTACCAGCTCGGCGGCCGGAGCTACCAGTACGTGGCGGCCACGCTGTTCGCCGACGCCACTCCGGGCGGGGCACGCGCGCTCGTGCTGGCCCACCCCGACACGGCCACGGCCCAGGCGCTCGGCGATCTCGTGCGTGGGCTGCTGCTGGCGCTCCTCGCGCTGCTGATCGTGGGCGTGCCGCTGGCCACGCTGCTGGCGCGCCAGGTGTCGCGGCCCCTGGAGCGCCTCGCCGTCGCCGCGCGGCACGTCGGCCAGGGCAGCCTGCCGCCGCCCCTGCCCGCCGACGGCCCGCAGGAGGTCCAGGAGGCCAGCCTTGCCTTCAACACGATGACCGCCGAGGTGGAGCACGCGAGGCGCGCCCAGGCCGACATGCTGGCCGGCCTGCGCCACGACCTGCGCACCCCGCTGACCGTCATCGGCGGGTTCGCCCAGGCGCTCCAGGACGGCACCGCCAGCGGCGAGGACGCCGGGCGGGCGGCCGCGGCCATCGCCGACGAGGCGTCCCGGCTGGACCGCATGGTCACCGACCTGGGGGCGCTGGCCGACCTGGAGACCGGCGTCCGGCCCCTGCAGCTCGAACAGCTCGATGCCGGCCTGCTCGCGCGCGATGCCGCCGAGCGCTTCGCCCCGGGCGCCGCCGCCGACGGCCAGGAGGTGACGGCCGCCACCGAGACCGTGCCGCTGCCGCTGGCCGGCGATCGTGTGGCCGTCGAGCGGATCCTGGGCAACCTCGTGCGCAACGCCCTGGCGGCCGCCCCGCGGCCCGGGCGGCCACGTGCGGGTGGAGGTCGTGCCGCTGCCCGGGGAAGCGGTGATGCTGGCCGTCCGCGACGACGGTCCGGGCATCCCCTCGGCCGCCCTGCCGCGCGTCTTCGAGCGCTTCTATCGCGCCGATCCGGCCCGCGCCGGACAGGGTTCGGGGCTGGGCCTGGCCATCGTGGACGAGCTGGCCCGCGCCCATGGCGGACGTGCCTTCGCCGAGAACATGCCCGACGGCGGCGCGCGCGTCGGGGTCATCCTGCCCGCGCTCCCGTCCACGGCCGGGTCGTGGATGCCGGTGTCCGCCGCGACTGCCCTCTCGCCACCCGCCTGACCCGGTCTCGGCAGCTCGCCGAGCGTGTGGTAGGGGGCGCTATACTCTCGCCTCGGCCGGTCGCGCCGCGCTCACGACCTCCGCGGCTGGCCGCCTCCCCTGCCCCCAGGATGGCCCCGCCGGGGCCGAGCCGCGAGCCCGCCATGAGGGTCCCGTGAGTTCCAACGTCGGCCAGAACTACCCCTACGCCAGCGAGTCTGAGACGCAGCGAGCCACCGCCGTGGCCGCAGCGATCGAGCGCTTCCCGGGGCTCGGCGACCGGATCGCGGCGGAGGCGAGTCCCCTCGGTCCGGTCGAGCCGGACGAGCGGTGGTGGGTGTGGGTGTGCCCGGTCGGCGACCTGAGTGGGCGCCTGCACGTGGCCGGCTACGCCCTCGAGCGGCACGGACTCTACACCGTGTGCGACACCTGCGGACAGACGTTCCTGCGCTGACGGAGTAACCCTCCCAACCAACCTAGACGGTTACGGACGCGGGCGGGTACCATGCGCCGATGGCCGCCCCGACGCGCCCGACCTTGCCCCGCCACCTCCCGCCGCGCGCATCGTGGTCGACGCCGTCGGGGTGATGCTCTCGGCCAGCGCGTTCGGGGTGGTCTACGGCCTGGCCACCCGCAGCGCCGGCTTCTCGCTCGTCGATGCCATGGCCATGAGCACCCTCGTCCTGGCCGGCGCCTCCCAGTTCGCCGCAGTCGGCCTCATCGTCGCCGGCGCCGCGTGGCCGGCCATCGTCCTGCTGACGTTCCTCCTCAACGCGCGGCACCTGCTGTACTCGGCGGCCCTCGCCCCCTGGTTCCGCGGCCGTCCGCTGGTCGAGCGCGCGGCCGCGGCGCACGTCCTGACCGACGAGACGTTCGCCCTCGCGCTGACCCACTTCCGGCGGCTCGGGCGGTTCGATGGGCCCGGCTACTGGCTGGCCGCATCCTTCGTCGTCGTGCCCTGGATCGGCGCCACCGCCGTCGGCTACCTGGGCGGCCAGGTCATCCCCGACCCCGCCCGGCTCGGCCTCGACGTCGTCTTCCCGGCGGCCATGGGCGGCCTGGCCGTGGGACTCGTCACCGGCCGTCGCGAGGTCGTGGCGGCCCTCGCCGGCCTGCTCATCGGCGTGGTCGTCGCACTCGTCGCCCAGCCGTCGGTGGGGGTCGTGGCCGGGGGCCTGCTGGGGCCCCTGGCGGGCCTGCTGACGCCCGACCGGGAGCGGCTCGAGCAGGTCAGGGCGTACCCGCTGTGAACGTCGGCTTCGTCGGGCTGGCTGTGCTCATGGCCGCCGTGACGTACCCGTCGCGGGCCGTGGCGCTGCTGACGCCCGGCGTCGAGCGGCTGCCCGGATGGGCGTTGGCCTATCTGCGCCTCGTCGGGCCGGCCGTGCTGGCCGCCCTTGCCGCGGTCAACGCGCTCGTCGTGTCCGACGCCGACGGGCGGCTCAGCCTCCACGTCGGCCTCGAGCCGGCGGCGGTCGTCGTGGGCGTCGTCATCGTGGCCTGGCGGCGCAACCTCTTCCTTGGCATCCTTGCCGCGGTCGTGGTCACCGCGGTGGTTCGCGCCCTGGGGCTCTCACCGCTGCCGTAGAGCCTCAGGCTGCCCGACCCTGCGGCGCGAGCCGCCTTGCTCGATCGAGCCCACCTCGTCAGCGGCTCATGTCGTGGGCATTCGCCAGCGCAGCAAGGGCGATTCGTCATCAGGCGCTCACGCCGTGAGCAGGTGGCACCCGCCGGATCGCATCCCGCGGGCGAACGCTCGCCGGGTGAGCGTGTAACAACCCAGAGGCTGCGCACCACCAAGGCTCGGCCGCTACGTTTGCATCTGGCGGCGACAACGACGGACGAACGCCGTGCAGACGGCCGAAAACGCCCTCTCCACCGTCATCCGTTGCACGGGGCGCAAGGATCGACGCTCGAAAGAGGCTTCCTCCGACGGTGGCGCCGCTGCATGCAAAGGTGCGGCCTGGCAGGGCGACCGGCCGCCGGCTCTGGCCGCTGCCGTAGAGCCTCAGGCTACCCGGCCCAGGCGGGGGTCCCGGGCGGTGGCCAGCAGGAGCGCGGCGAGGAGCGTGACACGGGGCACGATCGAGTCCAGCTCCAGGTACTCGCCAGGGGCGTGATCGAGGCCGCCGATCGGGCCAAGGCCGTCGAGCGAGGGCACGCCCATGCCGGCCGTGGTGTTAGCGTCCGAGGCCCCGCCCGTGGCGCAGTCCTGCAGGGCGAACCCCAGCCGGCCGGCGAGGGCCACGGCATGGTCGACCAGGCGACCGCTGGCGGCCAGCTTCTCCATCGGCCAATGGCGACCGGCCTCCGCCACCTCGCACGTCACTTCCGCGACGGTCGTCGTCGCGGCGATGGCCCGCACGGCTGCCTCGGCCGCCTCCAGCGAGGCGCGGCTCGTGGCCCGGAGGTCCACCTCCAGCACGGCCTGCTCGGCCACCACGTTGGGACGCGTGCCGCCGCGCACCACCCCCACATTGCAGGTCACGCCGGGCCAGCGGCCGTTGAGCCCCTGCAGGGCGATCGTCTTGTGGGCCGCCTCCAGGACGGCGCTGCGGCCCTTCTCCGGCTCCACCCCGGCGTGCGCCGCGCGCCCGGCGACCGTCAGGCGCAGGTCCACCGTGCCCTTGCGCGAGCTGACGATGTCCCCATTGGCCCGGGCGCACTCCAGCACCAGGGCCAGGTCGCTCGCCGCGGCGGCGTCGCGGATGACCGCCGAGCTCTCGGGCGACCCGATCTCCTCGTCGGGGTTGGCCACGAAGACCAGCCGCGCGAAGGGCAGCCAGGCGGTCGCATCGGCGGCCTCCTCGGCGCCCACGCCGGCCAGCCCGCGCAACGCGGCCAGGGCGTACAGCCCGGCCAGCAGCCCGCCCTTCATATCGGTCACGCCCGGGCCGTACGCTCGCCCGGCCTCCGTCCGGAACGGCCGTGCGGCGGCCGTGCCCGGGTCGAAGACGGTGTCCATGTGGCCGATGAGCAGGGCCCGGCGCGAGCCTTCGCCGCGCAGCGTCCCGACGACCGTATCGCCGAGCTCGCGCGACGGATGGATCGTCATGTCCGCCCCCAGGCGCGCCAGCTGGTCGGCCACGAAGCGCCCCACCTCATCCACGCCGGCCTTGGTATAGCTGCCACAGTCGATGTCCACGAGCCGTTCCAGGTCGGCCAGGTAGGCCGCCTGCGAGGCCTCGACGAGGGTGCGCAAGGCCGCCAGCTCCTCGTCGGTCACGAGGGGATCGGGCACCGGCGGCGGTGGCAGGGCGGGCATCGGGCGGCAGTCTAGCTGGCCGGGGCCCACCCTATACTCGGGCCATCGTGCGACTCGTCGAAGTGCGGCTGCTGGAAGGCCCCAACCTGTACCGGCTGGAGCCGACGGTCAAGATCGAGGTGACGGTCGGCCGCCTTCGCACCTGGTACGGGCAACGGACCCCGGGCGCCTACGCCATCGTCCGCCTGGGCAGGCCGGTCGCCCGCGCCACCGCCCCGCCGCCGGTGCGCGACCTGGCCGGTTGGGTGACGCGCCTGCACCGGCTCGGTGGCACACGGGCGGGCCGGCCCACGGGCACCGCGGTGCCCGTCACGATCCACCGCACTGGCGAGCCGGGCCACTGGGTCGTGGCGTTCCCCTGGCGCGAGCGGGAGCGGGCGCAGGAGATCGCCGACGGCGCGTGGCGGCTGGCCGAGGCGGAGATCGGCTCGCACGCGACGCCGCACAGCAGTCGGACCCTCGAGCGCGTCCTGCGGCGGGTCGATGCCGCGGCCGGGCCGGGTCCCGCCTGGATCATCGACGCCGAGCGCCGCGTCCCGACCGTCAGCATCAGCGGCACCAACGGCAAGAGCACCACGACCCGCATGCTCACCCACATCCTGCGCCGTGCCGGCCGGCACGTGGGCACCACGACCTCCGACGGCGTGCTCATCGACGAGCGCCTCATCGAGCCGGGCGACTGGACCGGGCCCGGCGGGGCCGGCCAGGTCCTGGGCCGCAGCGACATCGACGTGGCCGTGCTCGAGACGGCGCGCGGCGGGATCCTGCTCAAGGGCGTGGGCTACGAGTCCAACGACGTGGCCGTGCTCACCAACGTCAGCTCCGACCACCTGGACCTGCAGGGCATCCACACGCTGCCCGAGCTGGCCGAAGTGAAGGCCGTCATCGCCCGCATCACGCGCCCCGCTGGCACGGTCGTCCTCAACGCCGACGATCCGCTGGTCGCGGACCAGGCCCGCCGCGTCCGCGCCGCGGTCTGCCTCTTCTCGCTGGAGGCCGCCTCACCTCGCGTCCTGCGGCACGTCCGCCGCGGCGGCTCGGCCCTGGTGCTGGAGGACGGGTGGCTCGTCCGGGTCGACGGCTCGACGCGGGAGCGCCTGGTGGCGGTCAGCCAAATCCCTACAGCCCTCTTCGGCCTGGCCCGCCACAACGTCGCCAACGCCCTTGCCGCCGCGGCCGCCGCGCTCGCCCTGGGCACCCCGGCCGCCGCCGTCGCCGACGGCCTGCGCGACTTCCGGCCGACCGCCGAGCAGGCTCCCGGCCGGCTGAATCTGTACCGCCTGGGGGCGCGGGTCGTGATCGTCGACTTCGCCCACAACGAGGCCGGTGTGACGGTCCTGCTCGACGTGGCCGAGGCCATCGCCGGCGGCGCGGCCGGCCGCCGTCTGCCGGTGACCATCATCATCGGCACCGCCGGCGACCGGCCCGACGACACGCTGCGCGGCATCGGCCGCATCGCCGCCAGCCGGGCCGATCGCGTGGTCATCAAGGAGACGCTGAACTACCTGCGCGGGCGCAGCCGCGAGTCGGCCGTCGGTGAGTTCAGAGCCGGGCTCCGGGAGGGCGGCTGGGCGACGGAGGCGCCGGCCTATCCGTCCGAGACGGCGGCCCTTCGGGCGGTCCTGGGCAACGGCGCCGGGGCCGCCGCCCATGCCAACGAACCTGGCGTCATCGCCCTCATGTGTCACGAGGACCGCGACGGCGTGGTCGGGCTCCTTGGCGAGCTCGGAGCGCGGCCCCTGGCCGACCAGCGCGAGCTGCTCGAGCTCATGCCGCGCCTGCAGGCACGTCGGTGACCGATCCGGCCGGGACCTCGACGCTGGACCGCTCGCGGCGCCCCGCCAGCCTCGGCGCGGTCGGCGTGTGGAGCCACATGGACACGCTGACGGCGCCCCGGGCGCGCGCCTACGCCGCCCGCGTCGAGGCGCTCGGCTTCGGGACCATGTGGGTGCCCGAGACGGTGGGGCGTGACCCGTTCACCCTGCTCGGCCTGCTGGCGGCGGAGACGGGCCGCATGGCGCTCGGCACGAGCATCGCCTCCATCTGGGCCCGCGACGCCCAGACGACCCGCATGGCGGCCCGCACCATCGACGAGGCGACCGGCGGCCGCTTCGTGCTGGGCCTTGGCGTGTCGCACCCGCACCTCGCGGAACGCCTCCGCGGCCACGTCTACGAGCGGCCCCTGGCCCACATGCGCGATTACCTGGCCGCCTACGGGCGCGCCGTCTACAAGGGCCCGGCCGCACCCGACGACGCCGAGCCGCCGATCCTGCTGGCCGCACTGCGCGAGCACATGCTGACCCTGGCGGCGACCGAGACCGACGGCGCGTTCCCCTACCTCGTGACGCCCGAACGAGTGGCCTGGATCCGGCAGCACCTGGACGCGTCCGCCGAAGAAGCCGCGGGCGCGGCCGGCGTCCCCAGGGCTCGCCCCCTCCTGGCCGTGACCATGCCGGTCGTCACCGAAGTCGCGCCCGAGACGGCGCGGGCCGCCGCCCGCGCGTACCTGGCCGCGTATCTGCGGCCCCCCGCCTACCAGGCCTCGTGGGGCCTCCAGGGGTTCGGGGCCGACGATCGCGAGAAGCCAGGCAGCGACCGGCTGGTCGACGCCATGGTCGCCTGGGGCGCCATGCCCGCTATCTGGCACCGCTGGCGCGCCCTCCGTGACGCCGGGGCGGACCACGTCGCGGTCATCCCGCTCTCGGCCGACGGCACCACCGAGGACCTGGCCACCCTGGAGGCCCTTGCCGAGGCCGGCCTCACCGCGTGATCGAGGGCTTGCATCCGCGGCCCGGGGGCCACACCATGCGCCATCGGGGATGGCATGAGCCTCGAGGCGGCAGGAGGGACAGCGGCATGGAGTGGATCGTCGGCATCGCGCTCGTCGTGCTGAGCGTGCTGATCATGGTCATGGTGGTGCGCGTGGTCGGGCAGAACCTGCCCGGCTAGCCGCTGCGCCGACTCGTCGGAACGGGCGTCAGCCCTCCGGGACGGACATCTCGCCTGGGTCGGAGATGGCCCGCCCGCGGCCTGTGCGGCCGTGGGCCATGGCCAGCTGGTAGATCCCCGGCGCGTCATCGGCGCAGACGACCACCAGGTCGCCCGGCTGGGCCTCGTCGAGGGCGGCGACCGATGCGTCGTGCTCGTCGAGCACCGCCCGCGCGCCCCTCGTGCGGGCGCCCTCCTTGCGCGCGGCCTCGATGCCCTCGAGGACGTGGGTCGCGCTCTCGCCCGGCTTGCGGCCGCGCAGGTTGACGTCCTCGCGGACGTAGATGCTGTCGAAGGCCGTAGCGGCCAGGGCGCCGTACTCACGCTGGTCGGCATCCCGACGGTCGCCCGGGACACCGATGACCCCGATGGCCCGGCCCTGACGCGGGGGAGCCACATCCGCGCCGTCCGCAGCGGCGGCCGCCCGGGCCCCCCGCCGTCGTGCGGCCGGTGACGCCCCGTCGGCCATGGTGAGGTTGACGAACTCGGCCAGGCGCCGCATCCCGTCCACGTTGTGGCAGTAGTCGATGATCAGCTTGCGGCCGTTGACCTCGAGGAGATTCAGGCGGCCGGGGGCCTGGAAGAAGGAGGTCGTGAACGTGCGCAGGCCCTGGCGGATGTCGTGCAGGTGCGCGCCGGCGGCCCACGAGGCGGCGGCCGCGGCGAGGGCGTTCTGCACGTTCATGCGGGCGTGCCCGTGGAACGTCGCCGGGATGAGGTGCGTGTAAAGGATCGGCATGGTCCGCGGCCCATGGCGGAGGACGATCAGCTCCCCCTCATCGGTCTCCTGGATGACCATCGCCGCGCCGCCCCGGCCGCAGTGCACGTCGACTCGGTCGAAGCCGCCCTCCCCGGCCTGGGTGGCCATCGAGAAGTAGACGATCGACCCGCGGCAATCGCTGGCCATGTGGGCCACGAGCGGATCGTCGGCGTTGAGGACGGCCGTGCCCGAGCGGGGCACGGCCTCCACGACGACGGCCTTCACGGCCGCCAGCTGGCGGAGGGTGGTGATGCCGGCCAGGCCAAGGTGGTCTTCGGTCACATTGGTCACCACGGCCACGTCATTGCGGTCGTAGCCCAGTCCTTCGCGCAGGATGCCGCCGCGGGCGACCTCGAAGACGGCCGTGTCCACCGACGGGTTCTGCAGGACCATCTGGGCCGAACGCGGGCCCGACATGTCGCCCTTCTTGATGAGGCGGCCGTCGATGACGATGCCGTCGGTGGTGGTCATGCCGACCCGCCGGCCCATCAGCTTCAGGACGTGGCTGATCATGCGCACGGTGGTCGTCTTGCCGTTCGTGCCGGTCACGGCCACGATCGGGATGCGGGCCGTGTTGCCGGCCGGGAACAGCAGGTCCAGCACGGGCTTGGCCACGTACTGCGGGTCGCCGACCGTGGGGTGGGTGTGCATCCGGAAGCCCGGCGCGGCGTTCACTTCGACGATCGCCCCACCCTGCTCGCGCACCGGGACGGCGATGTCGGGCACGATGAAGTCGATGCCGGCCACGTCGAGGCCCACCACCTGGGCCGCCGTCTCGGCGATCTCCACGTTCTCCGGGTGCGCCTCGAGCGTCCGGTCGATCGACGTGCCGCCGGTGGACATGTTGCCGGTGAGGGCCAGCTTCAGCCACGTGCCGGCGGGCGGCACGTCGTCGAGACCGTAACCCTGGGCCCGGACCAGCGCCTCGGCCGCGTCGTCGACGGTGATCTTGGTGAGGACCTTCTCGTGGCCGATGCCGCGGCGCGGGTCGGCGTTCTCGCGCTCGACCAGCTCGCGGACGGTGTGGCTGCCGTCAGCGGTGACGCTGGCCGGGACCCGCTCGGCGATGGCCGCGATGCGCCCGCCGATGACCAGGCAGCGGTAGTCGTTGCCGTGTACGTACGTCTCCACGACGACGTCGCCGCCGCGTGACTCGCCCTGAGCCCGGGGGAAAGCCGCGCGCACGGCGGCTTCGTCGCGCAGGTCCAGGTTGACGCCGCGGCCGTGGTTGCCGTCGAGCGGCTTCACCACGCAGGGATAGCCCACGGCGTGCGCCGCGGCCACGGCGCCATCCACGTCCGTGACCACCTCCGCCCGCGGCACGGGCAGCCCGGCCGCGCTCAGGAGCGCGTTCGTGAGGCCCTTGTCCGACGCGATGTCGACGGCGATGGCCGCCGTCCGCGACGTCATGGTGGCCCGGATGCGCTGCTGGTGGATGCCCTGGCCGAGCTGGATCAGGCTGTGGCGGTCCAGCCGGATCCAGGGGATGTCGCGCTGCGCGGCCTCGTCGATGAGGGCCTGGGTGGACGGCCCGAAGGCCTGCCGCTCGGCGATCCGGATGAGCTTCTCCAGCTCCAGTGGGTAGTCGAGGGCGACGCTCGGGTCATCGGGCACCACGAGGTGGTTGACCAGGGCCACGGCGAGCCGTCCTGCCGCCAGGCCGACCTGCTCCTCCACGTACTGGTAGATGACGTTGTACTGGCCGTGCGTGCCGGCCGAGCGGGTCTTGCCGTGGCGCGCCTCCGTCCCGGCCAGCGTCTGGAGCTCCAGCGCGACGTGCTCCGCGATGTGGCCCATCCACGTCCCGTCGCGCAGCCGTGATACGAACCCGCCGCGGCGCCCCAGCGAGCAGGCATGCTCGGTGAGCGTGGGCATGAGGGCCAGGAGCCGGTCGGTGAAGCCCGCGATGCGGTTCGAGGGGTAGGCCTCCAGGCCGCCCAGGTCCACCAGCATGCGGATGACGGGCTCGCGCGCCCAGTAGTTGGCCCCGCGCATGACGCGGGTCTCGAGCACGCGCAGATCCGGCCGGGGCCCGCCGGCATCCACCTCCACCGCCGTCGTCGCCGTGTCCGACATGCCCGCGTCCTCCCCCCGACCGCTAGCTGGAGGCCACCGCTTCCCCGCCCTCGATGGCCCGCAGCCGTGGCGTCGCGAGGCGTTCGCGACGGCGCAGGTCGAAGCGGTACCCACTGGGCAGGGAGTGCAGCACGACGTTGCTGATCATGATGGGGCGGTGGGCCGGCACCTCCCACGCATCCGTGTCGGAGCGGCCACCGTCCACGATCGTGACGCTCCGCCGGCCGATGATCTCCATGACGTGGTCAGGCCCCACGACGCCGGCGGTGTCCTCGTCGATGCCGATGCCGAGCAGGGCCGGGTTCTGGGCGATGATCGAGAGCAGCCGGCCGAGCCGGTTGCGCTGCTGGAAATGCTGGTCGACGATGACGTCCGGCAGCACCCCCAGGCCGGCCGCCAGCTGGGCCATGCGCTGTCGTGGCGAGGCGCCGCTGGCCCCGAAGGCGACCATATGGGTGCTCATGGCGGACGCGCCAGCGCTCGTCCCGGCGATCACCGCCCCCGCCGCGTGGCGCTCCTGGATGATGCGGGCCATCAGGGTCCCGCCGATCGTCGAGCTCAGGCGCAGCTGGTTGCCGCCGGTCAGGAAGATGCCGGTCGCATCCCGCAGGGCCTGGGCCCTGGCCTCGTCGTTGGCCTCCGCACGGGTCACCGTGTGGATGGGCCGTACGTGATGGCAGCCGATCTCACCAAAGACGCGCTTGTACAGCTCGCCGGCGGCGGCCCCGAGCGACGAGGCGGTGCTGATGACGGCGAGGCGGGCGTCGGACCCGCCGGCCAGCTCGACGAAGCGGCTCAGGATGACCCGCTCGCGGACCTTGTCCTCGGCGCCACCGATGACCATGACATGACCCTTGGGCATCGTCCGAGTATACCGGCGCTCCAGGGCCATCCGACTGCTACCATCCGTGCGGTATCGCCATGACCGCCACCACGACCCCCAGCGCCCAGTCCGGTCCCAGCCGGGCCGTATCCCCGCGTCGGACCGGCGTCATGCCGGGGGCCAGGTCGCGCCTGCTGCGGCGCTCCCTCCGCGCCCAGTGGCAGCGCCTGCACGAGCCACGTCGGCTCCTGGCCATCATCCTGCTCGGCGTGGCCGGGGCCGCGGCGGTGGTCTGGCTGGTCTCCCGTGGCGACCTGGTCGGCGCGGACGCGCGGGCCTACTGGGTGGGCGTGCGCACGTGGCTGGACGGCGGCGACCCATACCACCCGACGGGCCCGTTCCTGCCCTATGTCTACGCCCCATGGCTGCTGCCGCTCTTCGTGCCGTGGGCCCTCCTCCCGTGGAGCGTGGCGTGGTTCGTGTGGAGCGGCCTCAACGTGCTGCTCTTCCTGTGGACGGCCGAATGGGCCTACCGGCGCCATCCCCTCGCCACGGCCCTCATCGTGTGGCTGCTGCTCCTGCCGCTCATCGCCACGGTCGACACGGGCAACGTGACGCTGCTCCTCGCGCTGGCCGTGTGGGCGGCGCAGTTCGTGGGCCCGCGCCTGAGCGCCTCGCTGTGGGTCGTCGCCGCCTCCATGAAGTGGTTCCCCGTCGTGCTCTTCTTCTTCCTGCCGCCCCGCGCACGCCTGTGGGGCCTGGCCGCCGCAGCGGTGGCGCTGCTGCTGACGCTGGCCACCTGGCCGCAGACGCTCGTGCAGATCGATCTCGCCATCAACTTCCCGCGGCCGCTGCGCCTGGACTACCTGCTCCTGCTGTGGGCCACGGTGCCGTGGTTCTGGCGCCACGCCGACCCGTTGTGGTGGGTGAACCGGCGCGACCTGCCGCGGGTGGCACGCGCCGCCGTCGAGCGCGTGGACGGGCTGCTGCGCCGCTGGCGCCGTGATCCCGAGCGCGCCACGGTCGTGGCGCGGCACGCCGCCAGCGTGCGGCTGCGGGCCTTCTTCGGCCTCGGCTAGAGGCTCGTCCACTCCCCGTACGCCGCGGGGATGTGCACAAGAGGTTGCTAAGGACCTCTGAAGCCGTCCCAGATGGTCTTTGCGGGGCGTTCCGCGGTCGGCGTGAACCGTTCGTGTTCACCGCGGCGGAGGAGCGGCTCGTCCGTCGTCCTTAGCAACCTTTTCGGTTCACCGCGGTCCGCGCGCGGTCAAGCACGGGTGGTGACGCGCGCCGATGAGGTCGTGCGCGCCAGGACGGCCGTCTGGCCCAGGCGGACCAGGCGGCGCGCCGTCGCGCCCGGCGCGGCCAGGCGGAAGAACGATCGATCCAGGGAGTAGAGGCCGGTCGCGGCGACCTCCAGCTGGCCCAGGCGGAAAGCGAAGACGGGGTTCTCCGTATTACCGGCATACATGACGGCGGTACCGTCAGGCTCAAGAAGGGCGAGATTGGCCTGGCCGCCCAGGGTCCTGTGGAGCGATGCCAGGAGCTCCGCGCGGGCGAGATCGGCCGCGCCCGGTTCGCCGTCCCAGTGATCCTCCAGCCAGCGGGCGCCGACTTCCGAGTCGGCCCGGCCGCGGATGCGGCCCTGGGCCACATAGGCCTCACGCGCCGCGCGGTAGTCGCGGAAGTCACCGTTGTGGCCGAGCGCGAAGCGGCCGGCCGGATCCAGGAACGGCTGCGTGTCGGGCAGGGCATGCGTGGAGAGTCGGGATGGTCGCCTCAGGTGGATGAGCGCGGCCGTGGTCCGCACCGTGCCAAGGCGCGCGGCTCGCGGATCCCGGCGGAAGGCGGCCACCGAGTGGTGCGCCCGGAGCCCGCCCTCCTCGTCGATCCAGGCCGCGCCCCAGCCGTAGCCGGCCAGCCCATCCCGTTCCATCCGCGCCGCGACCGGCCACAGGTCGCCGAGCGCGAAGGATCGCGCCGCGCGGGCGACCAGGAGCTCACACATCGGCGCGATGGTAGCGGGCGCCCGCGGCCTGCCGCGAGGGCGGGACCCAGCCGCGGTAGGCCGCCCGCCAGCCGACCGCTTCGAGACGTCCACGCCAGGCCGTGTCGGCTGGCGACAGGCCGTCCACCCGGCCGATCTCCAGCGCGCGCATCCGGCCATCGGTGACGAGCGCGGCGAGGGCCTCCAGCCCCGCCTCGAAGGCCCCGGGCAGCGCCGCGTCGGGCAGGGTGTGGAGCGACCGACCGCCCCGTTCCAGGTAGAGGATCGGCCGGCCGTCGAGGAGGGCGACGTGGGCCCCGGCCGCGCGAGCCAGCGTGGCCCCGTCGGCCGGCGCCGGCCACGGCAGGGCCGCCCCGTAGGGGTTGGCGGGGTCGGTCGCGGCCAGCACGACGATCCCGGCGCTCGTCGAGCCGTCGAGCCCGTCGGAAACGTCGCCGCGAGCCGCCCGGAGGCGATCGACCACGCCAGGCAGGGCGAACTGGGCTCCGCCAAGGCCCTCGACGAAGTAGCCGCGCCGGACCCGGCCGTGGTCCTCCAGCTCACGCAGGATCGGGTAGACCGTGCCGAAGCCGCCGATGGTGCCCTCGGCCGCCACGCCGTCGCGGGTCACGACGCCCTGCCGATCGAGCAGGAGGCTCGCCAGGGCGTGACGCCGCGCGGTCTCCGACGGCGGGTCACCGCCAAGCGCGACGGCCGTCGCGACCGCCTCGCTCACCAGCGACCACCGGCCGGCGGCTTCCGGCGGGCCCATGCGCAGCGTACCGGGGCGCGGCCGCCCGGCGGGCCGATCGCGACGCTTCCACCGCAGAGCGCGCAGCGGGGCGAACGTGTCGTTGGTGATCCGACCGCTCCACACCAGCTGCCACAAGGCGTCCAGCAGCTCGCGCGCGTCCGGCGCCCGCCGACCTCCGGCGGCCGCCTCCCGCAGCGCCGCGGCGAGGAGATCGCGGTAGAACGAGGCGCCGCGCGCCTCCAGGTGCGCCAGGATCACGGCGGCCAGCCACCCACCCTCCTCCGCGCCGGGGGCCGGCGGCAGGAGCAGGGCGAGCCGGTCCGGCCGATACAGCGCGATCCGTCCATCGTCCTGGCCCAGACTCCCCTGCCCCACCCACAGCACCTCGCCGGCCGCCCCCAGCTCGTCGAGAAGGCGGGGCGCGTAGTCGCGCACGCGGGCGGGCAGGATCTCGCGCTCCAGCACACTGGCCGGCAGGGCCAGGCCCTCCAGCTGGGCGACGACCTCGGCCAGGCGACTCGCGCCACCGGCCGATCCGCCGATGCCGTGCCAGCCGGCCAGGAAGCGCGCCAACGCGGCGGGTTCGACCGGCTCGACCTCGCGGCGCAGGCGGGCCAGCGAGCGCCGACGCAGCATCCGGAGGACCTCCGGGTCGCACCACTCCCGTTCGGTGCCACCGGGACGGAATTCGCCGCGGACGATCGTGCCGGCCGCGAGCAGGATCTCCAGGGCCGGCTCGACGGCCCGCACCGGCAGGCCCAAGCGGCTGGCCGGCGCATCGCTGAGGAACGGGCCGTGGCGCCGGGCGAAACGGGTGAGGAGCGCCGCCAGCGGGTCCATGCCTGACTCCAGGAACGCCGCCGCGACGCCGACCGGCAGCGTCACCCCAAGCGCATCGCGGTAGCGGCCGGCATCCTCGGCCGCGATCCAGCGCTCGTCGCCGGCCACGCGCACGCGGATGGCCCGCCGGTCGGCTTCCAGGTGGGCGAGCCAGGCGGCCGCGGTCGGGTCCCTCTCGGCTCCGTCGGGCGGCCCGATGCGCGCCGCTACCTCGTCCGTGCCCAGGTCGCCCAGGCGGCGCAGCAGGTCGTGGACCTGGTCGGCGGACGTGGCGCCCCGCTCCGGCGTGAGGGCCTGCAACTCCAGCTCCAGGTCGGCCAGGGCACCCGCATCGAGCAGCTCGCGCAGCTCGTCCGCCCCGAGCAACTCGCGCAGGAGGTCGCGATCCAGGGCCAGAGCCTGCGCGCGGCGGTCGGCGAGCGGCGAATCGCCCTCGTACATGTAGGCCGCGATGTAGTCGAAGAGGAGCGAGCTGGCGAACGGCGAGGCGCGCGGCAGCTCGACGCTGACCAGGCGGATCTCGCGCCGCTCGAGCGCCCCCAGGAGGGCCTTGAGCGCCGGCAGGTCGAAGACGTCCTGGAGGCACTCGCGGTACGTCTCCAGGATGATGGGGAAGCTGCCGTACCGGCTGGCCACGGCCAGGAGTTGGGCGGCCCGCTGCCGCATCTGCCACAGCGGCGTGCGCGCGCCGGGCCGCCGTCGCGGCAGCAGCAGGGCCCGGGCGGCGTTCTCACGGAAGCGGCTGGCGAAGAGCGCCGATCCGCCGAGGATGCCGACGACCAGCTCCTCCACGTCGTCCGAGGCGATGCGTACGGCCGCCTCGGCAGCGGCGGCACCCCGTTGGCCGTCGAGGTCCATGGGACCGGTCGACGGGTCGTCGGATGCCTCACGAGCCCCCTCGGCCGCGTACCCGTCGGTCGCCGGCAGGCGGATGACGATGCCGTCGTCCGACCACATGGGCTGGACCTCCAGGCCCAGCTGCTCCCGCAGGCGGGCCTCGATGGCCAGCGCCCACGGCGCGTGGACCCGCGCCCCGAACGGCGTCAGCAGGCAGATCCGCCAGTCGCCAAGCTCGTCGCGGAAGCGCTCCAGCACGAGGGTCCGGTCGGTCGGCAGCGTGCCGGTCGCCTCCAGCTCCTCAGCCAGGTAGCCCAGGACGTTGTCGGCGGCCCGTTCGTCCAGGTCATGCTCGGCCCGCAGGCGCGTCACGGCGGCCGCCCTCTGGCGCGCCGTGCCGTGGGCGGCCTCGCCGAAGTCGCGCGTGAAGGCGCCGATGGCGCGCCCCAGCTCGACCGGTCGTCCGGCCGTGTCGCCCTTCCAGAACGGGACCCGGCCGGGCTCGCCGGGCGCCGGGCTGACCAGCACTCGATCGTGCGTGATGCGCTCGATGCGCCAGGCCGAGGCGCCGAGCAGGATCACCTCGCCCGGTCGGGCCTCGTAGACCATCTCCTCGTCGAGCTCGCCGACGCGCCGACCGCCGGCTCGACCGGACCGGGCGGCAGTCGGCAGCCCTTGCGGCCCCTCCATCCCGTCGTCGAGGAAGACGCCGAACAGGCCACGGTCGGGGATGGTGCCGCCGGAGATGAGGGCCACCGTGCGCGCGTCGCGCCGGGTGGCCACGGTCCCGGCCACGCGGTCCCACACGACACGCGGCTTGAGGTCGGCGAACTCGTCGGATGGGTACTGGCCGGCGAGCATGCCGAGCGTGGCGTCGAAGACGTCGCGGCCCAGATCGGCGAAGTTCTCCGCCCGTCGGACGAGGGCGAAGAGCTCGTCCGCCGGCCACGGTCGGTCGGCGGCGATGGCCACCAGCTGCTGGGCCAGCACGTCGAGCGGGTTGTGGGGCACGACGGTGGGTTCGATGGCCCCCTCGTGCATGGCCCGGGTGACGACGGCGACCTCCAGCAGGTCGCCACGGTACTTGGGGAAGATGACGCCACGGCTGGGCTCGTCGACCTGGTGGCCGGCCCGGCCGATGCGCTGGAGCCCGCGTGCCACGGAGAGCGGCGACTCCACCTGGATGACGAGGTCGACGGCGCCCATATCGATACCCAGCTCGAGCGAGCTCGTGGCGACCAGGGCGGGCAGGCGGCCGGCCTTGAGCGCCTCCTCGATCTCCACCCGCTGCTCGCGCGCCAGCGAGCCGTGGTGGGCCCGCACCAGCTCCTCACCGGCCAGCTCGTTGAGGCGCTGGGCGAGGCGCTCGGCGAGGCGCCGGCTGTTGACGAAGACGATCGTGCTGCGATGGGCCCGGATGAGCTCCAGGATCCGGGGGTGGATGGCCGGCCAGATGCTCGTGCGCGCCTCGGAGGCCGTGGCCGGTCCGCCGGGTCGCTCGTCGAGGGGGATGGCCTCGCCGAGGCGGCTCATGTCATCGACCGGGACGACGACCTGGAGCTCGAGCGGCTTGCGCACCCCGGCATCGACGATGGCCACCGGCCGCGGCGGGCCGGCGGCGGCCGCGGCGCCGAGCTGGCGCCCGCCCAGGTAGGCGGCGACCGCCTCCAGCGGGCGCTGCGTGGCCGACAGGCCGATGCGCTGCGGCGGCGTGCGGGCCAGGGCGTCGAGGCGCTCCAGTGAGAGGGCCAGGTGGGCGCCGCGCTTGGTGCCGGCCAACGCATGGATCTCATCCACGATGACCCATTCGACGCTCCGCAGCGCCTCGCGAGCCTGTGAAGTCAGGATGAGGAAGAGCGACTCGGGGGTCGTGACCAGGATGTCCGGCGGGTGCTTGCCGAAGGCCCGCCGTTCCTCGGCCGGCGTGTCACCCGTGCGCATCCCCACCCGGATGGGCGGCTCGGGCAGGCCCAGGCCCTGGGCGGCCAGGGTCAGGCCATGGAGCGGCGCGCGCAGGTTGCGTTCGACGTCATGGACCAGCGCCTTGAGCGGCGAGACGTACAGCACTCGCAAGGCAGAGAGCGGGTCCGCGGGCGGCGGCTCGGCCCCCAGGCGGTCCAGGCACCACAGGAACGCGGCCAGCGTCTTGCCCGAGCCGGTGGGCGCGCAGATCAGCGTGTGGTGTCCGGCCGCGATGGCCGGCCAGCCCTGGGCCTGGGCGGTCGTCGGCGCCCCGAACGCGCCGCGGAACCACGCCTGCGTGGCCGGGCCGAACAGGTCCAGGGGATCGGTCGGGGTCGCTGGTCGACGGGAAGAGGATCGGCTCGTGGGCACGGGCGGCGAGTATAGGTCGCCGGGGAAGATTAGAACAAACAGTCGAAACGCTGGCCGGGCGGGCTCGGTCAGGCCTGGTCCGGGTTGACCACCGTAAAGCCTTCGCGTTGCGCGGCCTGCGCCAGCCGATCATCGAGCGTCACCAACCGGAGCGAGGCAGGCTGGTCCTCGGCGGCCGCAAGGGCCGCTCCGAGCTGTAGCGCGTCAGCCCCGCGCAAGCCGTGGACCCGCAGCAGACGGATCGCATTCTGGCGGACCCGCGTGATGGGTTGAACCTCCTGCCAGGAGTGGGCCAGTGCATCGAGGCGCTCGATCGCATCGACCATCGACGGGCCATCGAGGCTGCCCTCACGTTCCAGGCGAGCCATCGCGGAGACGCATTCCACCTCCGTGGCCCACCACACGATCAGGTCGGGATCGCGCTCGTATTCGGCCGTGACGGCGGTACTCGAGGCCTCGGCGACGAGCAACGGAACGATCGCCGAACTGTCCCAGAACCTCACCGGCCGCTGCGCCGTTCCTGGATGACGGCCTCGACCGCGCTCACGCTGGGCGGCAGGGCCGGGGCAGGCCGCTTCAGCCGAGCCAGGGGTGGATCGGCCGTGCGGACGCGGATGGTCCCCGCGCGCTCGAGGCGGTCGAGACGGCCGGTCGGGTCAGGCGACGCGGTGACCGGCTCCAAGCGAGCCACGGCCAGCCCGCGGTCGGTGATGAGCACACTTTCGCCCGCGCGAACGCGGTCGATGATGGCGCTCAGCCCGTTCTTCACCTCGGTGATCGTCGCGGTCTTCATCTGGCTAATCTAGCCATCTCATAGTGGCCCGTCAAGCCTGTCTCCTCTGCCGGTACTGTGTCAATGGCCTGGGATGCCATCGTGGTCAGGCGGACGGTGGACTGACCCGCTGTTGGAGGGCCTTCGTAGACTCGCGCGCCGCATCCGCGACGCCTGGCGGCCGGCCTGGCCGCGACGATCCTTGTCGCCGCATGTGGGGGATCGAGTCCCCCGACGACGGCCGCAACGGGATCCACACCCGTTTCCACGACGGCGGCCAGCGCGACCCCGACCGCGACCGGCCTGCAGTCGTTCGGCGACCTGCCGACGGCATCGCTCGACCAGGCGACAGCGGGCCACCTCCAGGCCGCCCTCGACGCCATGGTCAAGCGGCGACTGCCCGACGCGATCGCGGCCGTCATCACGACCCACGGCACCTGGGCCGGCGCGGCCGGCGTCGATGGCCTCGGCGGCCGGCTCGCGGCGCCCACCGACGAGTTCGCCATCGCGAGCATCTCCAAGACGCTCACGGCCGCCCTGGTCATGCACCTCGTCGAGCAGGGCAAGATCGACCTCGACAAGCCGCTCGCCACCTACCTCGGCGCCAACGCGAGCCGCGCCAACGGCGCCACCGTGCGCCAGGCTCCAACCCGACCTACAAGCTGCTCAGCCTCGCCGCCGAGCACGTGACCGGCCAGCCGCTGGCGACCGCCGTGAAGGCGATCCTCCCGGACGCCACGACCGTCGATCGGCTGCTGCTGCAGGGTCCCGTGCGGCTGACGCCGAAGCCTTGGGCGCTACCGATCGAGGGCTTCGACGGCCAGCTGCCGCTGGCCCACTACGGACAGGGCGGCACCCTGCCGTGCCTCAGTGACTCGACCTTCTCCTTCGGCGCCTCGGGGATGGCCGGCGATGCCCCGACGCTTGCCCGCTGGGGCTGGCTCCTCTTCGCTGGCAAGGTCATCCAGCCTGCCACGCTCGAGATACTGATCAATGGTGACCCGGGCGGCGACGGGCTCGGCCTAGACCCACTCACCGACTTCAGGCCCGAGCCCGCCTTTGGGCATGCCGGCTCCAAGCCGGGATACCCGTCGCTCCTCGCTGTCTTCCCCAGCCGTGGCGTCGTCATCGTGTTGCTGGTCAACTCGGAGGAGGAGAACGTGGCCGCCGACGCGGGGGCCCTGCTCGCGGGTCTCTGACGCTCGACGGCCAAGGTTCCATACGCCCTCCGCGCTGATGCTGCCGAAGTCATCAGGGGCGGTGTTGGCGCTTCCATCGCCTCCGCCCCCACCGTCCTGACCTGGGAGGGCAGTAACGGGCAGGGACATGGCTGGTGGGCCCCCCAAAGGTCCCGATCTGGCCGTTTCGTGTCCTGGCAGGTCAGCTTCTGGCGAATCCGGTCGCCGGCCACGCGAATCGCGTTCGATACGACCCTGCCAGGTCAGAACGGGCTGACCTGCCAGGTCAGCGTCACCCGGCGCCCAACCCGGTGATGCCTTCGAGCGCATCAGCCGGGCGGGTTCGCAGGATTTGGCCGGCGCGAGCATCAGCCTGGCGGGCGCGAGCATCACGCCCGTTCAGCCTGCGGCGAGCAGCTCCAGGGCCCCCGTGAGCGCGTGCTCCACCGTCCGCGCGTTGCGCACGGCGACGGCCGGCGACTCCGAGCCGACCGTGCCGGGCGGATCCATCATCTCCACCGGCGGGGGCCACTGGCCGTACTCGACGGCCTCGCCGGCCCAGCGCTCCCGCCACGCCTCGGGGGTCACGGCCGGCACGTCCGCATGCGCCTGGGCCAGCCACACGAGGGCCCACGCGCGCGGCACGACGCGGTAGGCGTCGTACCCGCCGCCACCGGTCGCCAGCCATCGGCCGCCGGTGTGGCGATGCGCGACGTCGTGCATGAGCGTCGTCGCCTGCGCATAGGCGGCCGTGGTCAACCGCAGGTGCGCCAGCGGATCGAAGGCGTGGGTGTCGCAGCCATGCTGGGTGACGAGGAACGTGGGCCGGAACGCGTCGACGAGGGCCGGCACCACCGTCCCGACCGCTTCCAGCCAGCTCGGATCACCGGTCCCCGGCTGGAGGGGCACATTGACCGCGCGACCCCGGGCCTCGCGCCCGCCGCGGTCCTCCACCCCGCCGCTGCCCGGGAAGAGCGTCTCGCCGGTCTCGTGGAAGGAGCAGGTCAGGACCTGCGGGTCGTCCCAGAACATGGCCTCGACGCCGTCGCCGTGGTGCACGTCAAGGTCCACGTAGAGGACCCGATGGCCCGCGTCGCGGGCCGCGGCCACCGCCAGCGCGACGTCGTTGTAGATGCAGAACCCCGACGCGTGGCCCGGCATCGCGTGGTGCAGGCCGCCGCCGGGATGGAAGGCGTGCTCGAACGAGCCGTCGAGGATCCTGGCGACGGCCGCCAGCGACCCGCCGGCGACGGCGGCCGAGGCGTCGTGCATGCCGGGGAACGCGGGGCAGTCGCCGGGGCCGATGCCGCGCTCGGACGCGCTCCCCGGATGAGCGGCGAAGTGCTGCACGGCCTGGATATAGGCCGCCTCGTGGAGGCGCTCCAGCTGGGCGACCGTGGCCGGTTCCGGGGCCAGGAGCTCGGTCGCCCCGAAGGCGCGGAGGAGTTCGATGCCGGGGCCGAAACGGCGTGGCGTGAGGGGGTGCTCCCACCCGAAGTCGTAGTCGGTCGAGCGGGGCCCGAAGACGAGCAGCGGCTGGGGCGCGTTCAGGACGCCGGCTCCCAGCCGACGGCCTCGACCGCGCCACGGAAGGCCGGGCCGGGCGCCTGGCCCCCGTCGAGGGCGGCGGCAAACCGGCCGATCAGGTCGGCGAACGGGGACAGGGCATCGTCCGGGGCGACGAGCACGGTCGCCGCCTGGGCCAGCCGCTCATCGGGTGACTCGACGTCCGCGACCACGGCCACCATGGCCGCGCCGTGATAGGCGGCCGCCTCCAGGGCCACGTCGCGCACCGCGGGCGGCACGGGCTCGGCCAGCACGAGCACGCGGCACTCGGGCAGGTAGCGGAGCCCCAGGTCCAGGTCGGCCGGATCCAGCCGGGGCCAGGTCGCGGGGTCGTCGCCCCAGCGTGGTGTCACCGCGCCGGCCAGGCGCAGCAGGGCGGCATGGCCCACGCCGGCCCGGCCCAGGGCGACCGCCAGCGCGTCGGCGCGCGCGTCATCGCCGACCGCCCCGAGGAGCTCCACCGACGCGCCTGCGGCCGCCGCCGCCAGGGCGATCAAGGCCACGGGACCCATCGGACGGTCCTGGCCACCGACCGCCGCGGCCCCCAGCGCGGGCCGCCCGACGACCACGATCACGCCGCCGGCACGACCTGCACGGGTCCCAGGCCGGTCGCTTCCAGCTCCGGCACCACCCGCTCGGCGTCGCCCACGATGACGACGGCGGCCGCGTCCGGGCGGATGTGGCTGGAGGCGGCCACGACGTCCGCGGCCGTGACGGCGGCGACCGCCGGCCGGTAGCGATCGAGCTCGTCGTCCGGCAACTCCTGGGCCACCAGGCCGGCGATCGCCCCGGCCACCTGCTCGGGGCTCTCGAAACGGAGCGGGAAGACGCCGATGAGGAACTCGCGCGCCTCGGACAGCTCGGCCGGGGTCGGCGCGTCACTGGTCAGCCGACGCAGCACGCCGAGGGCCTCGCCGACGGCCGGGGCGGTCACCTCCGTCTGGACCGCCGTGCGCACCGCGAACGGCCCCGCCGAGCGCCGGAAGTCGAAGCCTGCGCTGATGTGGTACGTGTAGCCCTTCTCCTCGCGCAGGAGGCGCTGGAGCCGCGAGTTGAAGAGGCCGCCGAGCATCGTCGTGAGGACGATCGTGGCGTGGTAGTCGGGGATCCGGCGGCGCAGCCCGACGTGGCCGATGCGCACCTCCGACTGGGGCGAGCCCGGGCGGTCCACGACGACGGTGGCGTGGGCCCCCGCGGCGGGCTCCGCGGCTACCGGCGAGGGCGCCGTGCCGGCCACGCCGGGCGCGGCGCGCCAGCCGCCGAACCGCGCCTGGGCGATCGCCACCGGGTCCAGCCCTTCCATGTCGCCGGCCAGGACGAGTGTCGCCTGCGCCGGGTCCAGGTGGCCCTCGTGGCGGGCCACAAGCTCGGCCCGGTCCAGGCGGGGCACCGTCTCCTCGTCGCCGCCCAGCGGCCGGGCGTACGGCGAGGCCGGGTCGTAGATGTGGGCCAGGAACGTCCGCTCGGCCCGCCGCCCGGGCTGGGCCGCGGCCTGGAGCAGCTCGTTGAGGCGCTGCTCGCGCAGGCGGTCGACCTCGTGGGCGGGGAAGGCGGGCTCGCGCAGCATCTCGCCGAGCAGCTCGAGCGCGGGATCCAGGCGCCCGCGCGGAACGGTCACCGAGAGCGACAGCATCTCCCAGTCGCAGCTCGCCCCGAGCGACGCCCCGAGCCGTTCGGAGGCCTCGATGAAGGCCACCGCGTCGCGACGGCGGGTGCCCTCGGACATGGCGCGGGCAGTGAGGGAGCTGACACCGGCCAGGCGGGCCGGCTCGTGGCCCGCGCCGCCGGGCAGCAGCAAGGCCGCCGCCATCAGCGGGCGGCCCGGCACGTTGGCGGCGATGACGGTCAGGCCATTGTCCAGCCGGCTGCGGCGGAAGCCGGGGAAGTGGTACGGCCGCGGCGGACCGGCCGACGGCCGGTGCGCAAGGATCGCCGGGCCGCTCACGCGGCGTCCGCCTGCGCCGACTCGTCCTCGCGGGGCACGAACGTGATGATGGCCAGGTTGTCGTCGCGGAAGATGGCCGCGCTGGCCGCCAGCACGTCGTCGGCACCCACCGCGAGGTAGCGACCCAGCTGCTCGTTGACCAGCTCCGGGCGGTCGAAGCAGCGTGGCGTACATGCCAAGCCGGTCGGCCACCTCCTCCACCCGCCCCAGCGCCGAGAGCTCAGCTCGACTCGATCAGGGCGTGGGCCCGCAGCAGCTCGTCGGCCGTCACGGGTTCGCGGGTGACCTGCTCCATCTCGGCCAGGAAGGCCGCCTCCACCTCCGCCGGGTCGGCCTCCGGGCGCACCGTGGCCCAGCCGGCCACGCATGGCTCCGCCGGCGACCAGCGGCATCGAGAACAGCGACACGTCCTGGGCGATCTGCCGCTCGCGGACGAGGTGGCGGTACAGGCGGCTGCCCTGCCCGCCGGCCAGGATCTGGGTGGCCACCTCGAGGGCATCGAAGGCGGCCGTGCCGAACGGCACGGCTGCGCCACCCGAAGTGGACCCGCACCAGCGGCACGTTGTCCGGCACCGATCTCGCGGGTACTCCGGCCGATGTGCGGCGGGGTGGCAGGGGCCACGAACCGGGGGACCGCGCCGCTAGCCGGGATGGGCCCGAACCAGCGCTCGACGGCCTCGAAGGCCACCTCCGCCTCCACGTCACCGACGATGGTCAGGACGGCGTTGTCGGGCGCGTAGTAGGTCCGGAAGAAGGCCGTCACGTCTTCCAGGCTGGCGGCATCCAGGTCGGCCATCGACCCGATCGGCGTGTGGTGGTAGGGGTGGCCGGGCGGGAAGACGGCGGCCATGAGCTTCTCGTAGAACGAGCCGTACGGCCGGTTGTCGTAGCTCTGCCGCTTCTCGTTCTTGACCACCTCGCGCTGGTTGTCCAGGTTCTCCTGGCTGAGCGCGTCGAGCAGCGTGGCCAGGCGGTCCGCCTCGAGCCAGAGGCCGAGCTCGAGCTGGTTGGAGGGCAGCGTCTCGAAGTAGTTCGTGCGGTCGAACCACGTCGTCGCGTTGCACACGCCGCCCGAGCCCTGGACGATGCTCATGTGCTCGGCCTTGGCCACGTGGGCCGAGCCCTGGAACATGAAGTGCTCGAAGAGGTGGGCGAAGCCGGTCCGTCCGGGCGCCTCGTGCTTGCTGCCCACGTCGTACCAGAGGTTGACCGCCACCACCGGCACGAGGTGGTCCGGCGCGACGATGACGCGCAGGCCGTTGGCGAGGCGGCGCTCGGTGAACTCGATGCGGGGGTGGGTGGGGTCGGGGGCGACCATCGCCGCGATTGTGCCATCCTCGGGCTCTTGACACTCATCGCTCATGTGTTAGATTACTGTCTAACATGCCAAGGACGATCAGCCGGCCTGACACCAGCTCCGCCTCCCACCCCCGCGCCCTCGTGCGCGGTCGCGGGCAGGAGTACCGGATCGAGTTCGACGCCCGCCCGGCGTACGACTTCATCCTCAGCCTGGTCACCATCGACGGGCTGGATTACGACCTCCTGCCGGAGGACCGGACGTGGCTCGAGCGGTCGCGCGCGGCCCTCTCCCCGGAGCGCCGGCAGGACCTGAACGACCTCTTCGGCGAGGCCAAGGGCGGCTTCGGCCACGGCCTCTCGATCATGCCGGTCCTCCATCCCGAGATGCAGACCGCACGCGACCTGGTGACCCTCGTGGCCACCATGCAGACGCGCCAGCTGACCCGCGAGTTGGCCGGTGACGGCTTCGGCGTCCCCGTGATGGAGCTCATCGAACGGGCCCTGGACGGTGACGAGGCCGCCTTCGCTGAGCTGCCCGCCCACCTCTCGGACCAGGAATGTGCGCCGATCGTCGACTTCCTGCGGGCCCCCACGATGTGGATCGACAAGCTGCGGGGCTTGCTGGCCGACTGGCTCGTGGCCTTCGAGCCGATCGAGCCGCGCATCGCGGAGATCCAGCACCGCGATGTCGACCTGCGGCGCGCCGATCGCGAGGCCCTGGCACCCGCCGAGCTGATCGAGCGGACGACCGGCGGCCTGCGCTGGCTGCCCGAGCCGGGCATCCAGCGGGTCATCCTGGCCCCCAGCTACTTCGGGCGGCCCTACAACAACATCAGCTCGGGTTCGGACTTCCGGCTCTTCGCCTATCCGGTGCATGAGGACGCGCTCGGACGAGCCGACGAACTGGCCCCGCCGGAGGCCGTGCTGCGCCTCTATCGCGCGCTGGGCGACCCGTCGCGCCTGCGCATCCTCCGCCTCCTGACCGACCGCGACCTGTACCTCACCGAGATCGCCCAGCAGATGGAGCTCTCCAAGCCGACCGTCAAGCACCACCTGGCGGCCCTCCGCGCGGCCGGTCTCGTGACCGTCACCGACGAGGGCAACATGACCTACTACAGCCTGCGCCGCGCCCGTGTCGCCGAGGCTGGTCCCGAACTCCTCCGCTTCCTGCACTAGATCCCTGTAGACGACTGCACCGACCCCAACGAACACGAGTTAGACAGATGACTAACAGGAGGACAACCGAAATGACCATCTCGACGTATCCCAGCACGAACCATCCCAGCACCCCGCATCCCGAGGTCTCCGACGTGTTCCGTCATCCCATCGTCGACGATGTCGGCTTCGCCGAGCGCGCCCGCCGGCGCGAGGCCACCGAGCATCGCCTTGCCACCGCCAGCCGCCGCTCCAAGGCCCAGAACCCCCGCCTGCGCAAGCGCCTGGGCACCCTCCTGGTGCGCGCCGGCTACTCCCTGGGTGCCCCCCGGCCCACCGTCTGACGGTCGGCCGGCACCCACTCGTGCAGCGGCCGCACGTCGTCCAGCGCCGCCCGCAGGGCCGGGTCTAGGGACTCGGCCGCGGCGATCGCCGTCTCCATGGCGGTGAGGCAGAGGATGCCCTCGGCAACGGCGGCGTGGCGGATGGCCGCCGCGTCACGCACGGGGCCGGGCAGGGGTGACGGCGTGTTGACCACGAGGCTCACCGTGCCGCCCTCGATCAGGCCCAGGATGTCGGGCCGGTCCACCGTGCCGGTCTCGCCAAGGCGTGCCACCTCCTGCACGTCGTGGCCCAGGCCGCGCAGGGCGGCGGCCGTGCCGGCCGTGGCCGCCAGGCGGTAACCGCCCATCGCGAGGGCGGCGGCCAGCTGGCCCAGGCCGGCCTTGTCCCGGTCGGCCACCGTGACGAGGGCCGTTGCCCCCTCCGCGCCGGGGACGGGCGGCCGGAGCGAGGCCGCGAGCAGGGCCTTGGCCAGCGACACGCGTGCATCGGTGTGGAGCCCGATGACCTCCCCGGTCGACTGCATGCCCGGTCCCAGCGACGGATCCACGCCGCGCAGCTTGGCGGTCGAAAAGACGGGTGCCTTGACGGCCACCAGTGGCGGCTCAGGCAGCAGCCCGTCCGGCCAGCCCAGGTCGGCCAGCCGCTCGCCGAGGGCCACGCGCGTGGCCAGCTCGACCATCGGCACGCCCGTGATCTTGGACAGGAACGGGACGGTCCGCGAGGCGCGCGGGTTGACCTCCAGGAGGTAGACGCCGTCCTCGCGGACGATGAACTGGGCGTTGATCAGGCCGTGCACGCCGAGCGCCAGGGCGATCCGCCGCATGGTGGCCACGAGGAGGCCCTGGTCGCCCTCGCTGATGTGCTGCGGCGGGCAGATGCCGACCGAGTCACCGGAATGCACGCCCGCCCGTTCGACGTGTTCGATGAGGCCCGGGATGCACACCCGCTCGCCGTCGCACACCGCGTCGACGTCCACCTCCAGCCCCTCCAGGTAGGCGTCCAGACGCACCGGCCGGTCCGGCGTGACCACGGTGGCCGCGGCCAGCTGGGCGGCCAGGTCACCGGGCCCGTAGGCAAAGTCGATGGCCAGGCCGCCGATGACGTAGCTGGGACGGACGATGACCGGGTAGCCGATCCGCTCGGCGACCACGAGCGCCTCCTCCACCGACGTCGCCCGCCCCCCTCCGGCTGGGGGATGCCCAGCCGCTCCACGAGGGCGGCGTAGCGAACGCGCTCCTCCGAGCGCTCGATGGCATCGACGTCCAGGCCCAGCAGCGGCACGCCGCCGGCCGCCAGGGGTGCAGCGAGGTTGAGCGGCGTCTGGCCGCCGAACTGGATGAGGGCCGGCAGGGGTGGCGTGCCGGCCGGGCTCTCGGCGGCGACCACGGCCCGCACGCTCTCCACGTCGAGCGGCTCGAAGTACAGGCGCGATGAGGCGTCGAAGTCGGTGGAGACCGTCTCCGGGTTCGAGTTGACCATGACGGCCTGCCAGCCCATGGCCCGCAGCGTCGCCGCGGCCTGCACGGCGCAGTAGTCGAACTCGATGCCCTGGCCGATGCGCACGGGCCCCGAGCCGATGACGAGCGCCGCCGGACGCGCCACGGGCGGGGCCTCCGGCGGCGAGCCGGCGGCCGCGTACGTGGCGTAGAAGTAGGGCGTCTGGGCGGCGAACTCGCCGGCGCACGTGTCGACCATGGCGAACCCCGGCTGCAGGCCCAGGCGCTCGCGCTGGGCCGCGACCGCGGCCTCCTCACGGCCGCTCAGCGTGGCGATGTCACGATCGCCGTAGGCGGCCCGCTTGGCGCTCACGAGGAGCAGGTCCGGCAGGTCCGCCGCCTCGCCGTGGTGACCCCGGGGCGCGGCCCGGAGCTCCGCGCCCAGCCGCACCAGGCGTGCCATCTCGGCCAGGAACCACGGCGCGATGCCGGTCGCCTCGTGCAGCTCCGCTTCCGCGACCCCGCGGCGCAGCAGGGCCAGCAGGCGCCACGCGCGCGAGTCCGACGGCCGCAGGAAGCGGCGCATGACGATCGGCCGGGCGACCCGCGTGGCGTGCGCCTCTGCCTCGCACATCAACCCTTCCTCGTCGACGGCCGCCGGTCCGCCGTCCGCACCGAGGTAGTCGAGGGTGGGGCCCCAAGCGGGATCCTGAGCCAGGACCCCGGCCCCGGCCTGCTCCAGGCTGCGAAACGCCTTGTTGAGGGCCGCGGCGAAGGTGCGGTCGATGGCCATGACCTCGCCGGTCGCCTTCATCTGGCTGCCCAGTGACCGGTCGGCGGAGGGGAACTTGTCGAAGGGGAAGCGCGGCAGCTTGACGACCACGTAGTCCAGGGCCGGCTCGAAGGCCGCCACCGTCGTCTTCGTGATGGCATTGGGGATCTCGGCCAGGCGGCGCCCCACGGCGATCTGGGCCGCCACGCGGGCGATGGGGTAGCCGGTGGCCTTGGAGGCCAGCGCCGACGAACGGCTGACGCGCGGGTTGACCTCGATCACGGCGTACTCGCGGCTGTCGGGCGACAGGGCGAACTGGACGTTGCAGCCGCCCTCGACCCCGAGCGCCCGGATGATGGCCAGGGCGGCGCTGCGCAGGCGCTGGTGGACCGGGTCGGGCAGCGTCTGGACTGGCGCCACGACGATCGAGTCGCCGGTGTGGACGCCAAGTGGATCCACGTTCTCCATCGAGCAGACCGCGATGCACGTGTCGTCGGCGTCGCGCATGACCTCGTACTCGATCTCCTGCCAGCCGACCAGGCACCGCTCGACCATGACCTGGCTGATGGGACTGGCGCGCAGGCCGGCCCGGATGCGTTCGCGGTACTCGGCGTCGGTGGTCACGATGCCGCCGCCCGAGCCGCCCAGCGTGAAGGCCGGCCGGATGATGGCCGGCAGCCCGATCTCCGCCAGCGCGTCCCCGGCCGTCCGCGCCCGTTCCGCCTCGGTCGTCCCGGTGACGATGGCCGAGGGGGCGTACGGCTGGCCGATCCGGTCGAGCAGGTCGCGGAAGCGCAGGCGGTCCTCCGCCATCTCGATCGCCTCCAGGGGCGTGCCAAGCAGGCGCGTGCCGTGACGGGCCAGCACGCCGGCATGCGCCGCCTCGGCCGCCAGGTTCAGCGCCGTCTGCCCGCCCAGGCCGGCGAGAAGGCCATCGGGGTGTTCGCGGGCCAGGATGCGGTCGACCGACTCCACGGTCAGGGGCTCCAGGTACACGACATCGGCCACGCCGGGATCGGTCATGATCGTGGCCGGGTTCGAGTTGAGCAGGATGGTGCGCACGCCCTCCTCGCGCAGGGCGCGACAGGCCTGCGTGCCCGCGTAGTCGAACTCCGCCGCCTGGCCGATGACGACCGGCCCCGAGCCGATGATGAGGACGCTGGCGGGCCTGGGCCCCGCCGGTTGCCGCGGCCCCATCAGCGCGCGGCCCGGCAGGCGGCCATGAAGCGGTCGAAGACCTCCAACGCGTCGAGCGGCCCGGGCGAGCCCTCGGGGTGGTACTGCACGGTCTCGACCGGCCACTCGCGGTGGCGGAGCCCCTCCGCCGAGCCGTCGTTGAGGTTGCGCTGGCTGACGTAGAAGCCGCCGCCGACCGGCAGGCTGTCGCCCAGGACCTGCACCTCGTGGTTCTGGGCGGTCACCTGCACGCGGCCCGAGTCGATGTCCTGGACCGGATGGTTGGCCCCGTGATGCCCGTAGCGGAGGCGCGTCGTCCGCCCGCCGGCCGCGAGGCCCACGATCTGGTGCCCCAGGCAGATGCCGAGGAGCGGTCGTCGGGCGGCCAGGATCGCCTCCGCCAGGGCGACCGGCCCCGGCAGCCGGGCCGGATCACCAGGTCCCGGCGAGAGCACCACGCCGGCCACGTCATCGGTCAGGACCTGCGCCGCCGTCGAGGTGTGGGGCATGACCCGGACGCGCGCGCCCCGCGCCGCCAGCGCGGCCACGATGTTGTGCTTGAGGCCGTAATCCACCACGGCCACGAGCGGAGCCGGCCCCTCGCCGGCCGGACCCGCCGGCGGCACCTCGAACGGGTCGAGGGCCGAGACGTCCTCCACGAAATCCTGGTCCTCCCAGCGTGGCACCGCCCGGGCGGCGGCCACCGCGGCGTCGCGGTCCACCTCGCCGGGGGCGGTGACGATGGCCCGCTGCGCGCCGGTCTCACGAAGGCGCCGGGCGACCGCGCGGGTGTCCACCCCGGCGATGGCCGGCACCCCGTTCTCGCGCAGGAGATGGGCCAGCTGGCGCGCCCGACCCATCACCCCGGCCGTCGCGTGGGCCACGACGAGCGCCCGCAGCCACGGCCGGGCCGACTGGTCGTCACCCTCCAGGCGCCCGTAGTTGCCGATCAGGGGGTAGGTCATGACCACCACCTGGCCGGCGTACGAGGGGTCCGTGCAGACCTCCTGGTAGCCCGTCTGGCTGGTGTTGGCGACGAGATCGCCGCCCGCTGCGACCGCCGCCCCGAAGGCGATGCCGGGGAAGACCGCGCCGTCCTCCAGCGCCATCAGCGCGGGACCCCGAGCGCCGAGGCGCGGGTCCACGACCGCCTCCGCGGGGACGGGCAGGGTCAAGCGAGTCCTCCTCTTGCCGGCCTCTCGGGCCGCCCTCGCCGGCCTCTCGGGACCGGGTCACAGTGGAAGGATGCAGAGGCACCGTACGGGCATCCGCTGCGCCACGAATGGTACGGCAGCGGGCGGCCCGGCGCGGTCGACTCCGCCTTGACCGCGGCCCCACACTGGCAGCGTGTTCGGCGGGATCGGATCCAGCATCAGCGGCGGCATCGGCAACCTTGCCGATGGGCTCGGCCACGCCATCATCACCGTCACCGACGGCTTCTCGCACCTCGCCGATGGGCTGGTCCGGACCGTCCTGTCGGCCGGCCCCATCGGCCTCGGGCTGATCGGCCTGGTGCTGCTCGGCGGCCTCGTGCTGGTGGCCCGCCGCTGACCCTCCGCCGTTAGCCGGTGAGGGGGCAGGACTACTGCGTCATTGCAGGGCGTATGGGGCTACCGCAACGTCGCCAGCGTGAGCGAGGGTCTGGTCCAATACGTCTGCGAGCGATGCCACACCCGGTTCGTGCTGGCGCTGTCGGGCCGCAAGCTCAGCCCGTCCAATAAGGTCCGCGCGGGATTCGAGGCGGCCCGTCACACGGCGCTCAGGCGCGACGGCTCGTACGCCGAGAACCTCACCGAGGCGACCCGCCGCATCGGCCAGGTCATCGCCGACGCGGAGTACGAGCGCTTCCGCCGGAGCTTCAACTTCTGCCACAACTGCCGCCAGTTCGTCTGCTCGGACTGTTGGAACGACACCCAGCGCCAATGCCTGACCTGTGCCCCGCGCAAGGCAGTGCGCGCTGCCGGCCCGCGAGCCGCCAAGGGTCCCGTCGCGCCCAGCCTGGATCCCGACGGCCCGCAGATCACCCGACCGCTCTCCACTGGGCTCGCGGCGGTCACGGCCGGTGTGGCGATCGCTGGCGTCCCCGAGGCTCGCCCTCGAGCCCGCAGCCGCTGGCCCGGACGCACCACCGTGGCCCTGGCCGGACTCGTCATCGTCCTTCTGGCGGCCAACATCGCCTCCTCGCAGACGGGCAAGGGGCCCCTGGCGGCGAACGCGGCCGACTCCCCCACGGCCACCGCCACCCTGATCGCCCTCGGGCCCACCGCCACGCCCGGATCGGGCGGGACGGCCACGCCGTTCGTGACGCCCTCTCCTGCCCCGGAGGGAACAGTCGATCCACGCGTCGGCACGGTCGACATGTCGACCCCCACCCCGGCGCCCACTGCGGCCCCGACCCCCAGGCCGACACCCGCTCCCACGCCTCGGCCGACGGCGCAGCCCACCCGACCGCCCACGGCAGCGCCGACCAAGACCCCTACGCCCACGCCGCCAACTGCGGCGTTCTTTTGCCTTCCCCCCAACCCCCCTGCTCCGTTGGCCGGGGGCGACACGCTGACGTGCACCGACGCCAGCACAAAGGGAGCCACGTACTACCAGTGGTACGTCGGCACGGCCCCCGACGCGATGTCGTTGTACAGCACGAGCTACAACATGGCGATCCCGAACGTTGTGTCGGGCCAGCCCTACTACATCCAGCTGTGGGTCAAGAAGAACGGCCTGCTCACTAAGTCCTCCATCCAGCTGTATCAAGCGACCTAGTTGAACGACGTATGGCGTCGATCTCGTAGCGGGCAGACAATGAACGGTCCGCAGCACGCCGCACCCGGGGTGAAACACTCATGACCCGACCCGTCGAACGCCGATCTGCCCTGATTCTCGTCGGTCGCGTCAGCCTAGTCGTCGGCCTGCTGTTGTTCGGCCTCATCGGCGTACAGAGCGTGTTGGCCGGCGGCGAGCAGACGAGTACAGTAATCGGGACGAGCGGCAGCCCGGCTACCTTCGGCGACACGGTCACCTTTACAGCGACCGTTACAGACACCGACACCCCAGCGAATACCCCGACCGGGACCGTCGAGTTCATGGACGGGGCCTCCCCCCTTGGGCTGGGGACCCTCGATGTCAGTGGCGTCGCGCAGTTGGCCGTCAGCAATCTTGGTGCCGGCGCGCACAACGTCACGGCTGACTATCTGGGCGCCGATCCATCCTTTGACATCAGCTCCTCGACCCCGGTGTCTCAGGATATCGATGATGCCCCGACGACCACCGTGCTGGTGAACAACACAGGGCCGGCTGTATGGGGTGAGGCGGTGAGCCTAACCGCAACGGTCAGCAGCGCCGGCGGGATCCCTACCGGGAGCATCGACTTCACAGACGGGGCAACCCCGCTGCACAACGTTCCACTGGATGGCACCGGTGCGGCCAGCTATCCGACCTCATCACTGGCCGTCGGCTTGCACACCTTTTCGGCAACCTACGTGCCGGCCGATGCGTCGTTCCTCGCGAGCAGTGACTCCCTAAACAACCAGGACGTCGGCAAGGCGGAGTCGGACATCGAGGTCACCACGGTCAGTGGCCACACCGTCACTGGGCAGTCTTACAACGTCGCGGTGACCGTAGCAGCCGTCCTGCCCGGGGCCGGCATTCCGACCGGGACCGTCACGATCTCTGACGGCACCGACTCCTGTCTGTCCTCACTCACCTTGGTGGATGGCGCGGGCACATGCTCGCTCGACTCGACCACCGCGAGCAGCAAGACGATCACCGCGACCTACAGTGGTGATGACCAATTCAACAGCGGCAGCGGGACCGTCAGTCACACGGTTGACGCGGACGCCACGAGCGCGAGCGTTAGCGGCAACCCGCAGCAATCCAAGCATGGCCAGAGCGTGACTTTCACCGGATCGGTGTCGGCGGACGGGCCAGGCGGCGGCATCCCAACAGGGACCGTGACCTTCATGGATGATGGGAACCCCCTTGGCGCCCCGACGACCTTGAACGGTGCAGGGCAGGCCACGCTATCGACCGGCGCGCTGAGCACCTCTACCCACTCGATCACCGTCGTCTACGCCGGTGACGGCAACTACGCAGGGGTGACGTCGCCCCCGTTCAGCCAGGTCGTCAATCAGGCCTCGACGACCACGGTGGTTGCTCTTACGAGCGGCACCGACCCGTCCACGTTCGGTTCCTCGCTGACCGTCACGGCCACGATAGCTCCCGTGTCACCAGGAGCAGGCACACCGACAGGGACGGTGCAGTTCAAAGACGGCGCGGCCGACCTTGGCGCGCCCGCGACGATAAGTGCGGGCCAGGCCACGTTTTCTTCGTCCCTGCTTGGCGTGGGCATGCATACGATTTCCGCTGTGTACGCGGGTGACGTTGATTTCTCGGGCAGCCTCGATCTCTCTGGTGTCTCACAGGAGATCGACAAGGCTGCAAGTTCGACCTCCGTGTCCACAAGCGCCTCCCCGTCGACTTACGGTGACCCTGTGACGTTCACCGCGACGGTTTCGGGAGCAGGTAGCACGCCGGCAGGCACGGTCACCTTCAATGACGGAGCGACGCTACTTGCCTCGCGGAGTCTCGCCGGCGGAGTCGCGACCTTCACGACCTTGACCCCCCTCGCCGGCGGCTTGCACGCCATCACGGTGGCGTATGGCGGCGATGCGAACTACGACTCCTCGACGGGCACCCTTAGTGGCGGGCAGCAGGTCGAGAAGGCGCCATTGACCGTCACCGCCGACGACAAGACGCGGCCGTACGGTCAGGGCAACCCTTCGCTGTCCGTCAGCTATTCAGGGTTCGTGAATAGCGAGACTCTGGTCACCTCTCATGTGACCGGCTCACCGGCGTGCTCGACTTCGGCCGATCCCACGAGCTCGGTTGGGGGCAGCCCTTATGCGATTGACTGTACGACGGGGACGCTCGCCTCCACCAACTACTCATTCACCACCTTCGTCGATGGCAGCCTGACGATCACCAAGGCGACATCTGCGACGGTCGTCACCAGCGATCACAACCCGTCGGTGTTTGGTCAGGCTGTGACGTTCACGGCAACCATCGGCGGCTTTGGGGGCGGCTCGGCGACCGGCACTGTCGACTTCATCATCAACGGCGGAACTTCCCAGGCGGGGGCCGTCAGCGGCACCACGGCGACGTACACGACGTCAGCCCTTGCCGTAGGGACGTACAGCGTCGAGGCCGACTATGGCGGCGACAGCAACCTGACCACGTCGACTGACACGCTCAACACCAATCAGGCCGTCAACAAGGCCTCCAGCCTTACGGACATCACGAACGATTTGTCCAGCGCGACCACAGTCGGCGCCTCGTACAACGTTGCCGTGTCCGTGACCGCGGTTCCCCCTGGAGCTGGGTCACCGAGTGGAACAGTCAATGTCTCGGATGGCGTTGACACGTGTCCCATCACCCTGAGTGGCGGCACGGGGTCATGCTCGCTGACCTCGACCACCCGGGGTCGGCCTAAGACCGTCACGGCCAGCTACACCGGCGACGGCAGCTTCACGATCAGCAGCGACAGCACCGCGCACATCGTCGACGCAGTGCCGGCGGCAAACGCCGACAGCTACGTCGCATACGAGGCCGGTGGCTCACCGAACAAGCTCGTCGTGGCTGCGCCAGGGGTGCTCGCCAACGACACGGACGCCGACAACGATCCGCTCACTGCGACCAATGCAACTGTTCCGTCGCACGGCACGGTCGTCCTGAATCCCGACGGATCGTTCACGTACACACCGACGAACCTCTACGTGGGACCGGACACCTTCTCCTACACGGCAAACGACTCACTCTTTGACTCCACGCCGACGACCGTTTCGATCGATGTCCAGGCCGTCAACCAGCCGCCGACGTTCACGCTCGACACCTCGACTGTCACGGTCGACGAGAATCAGTTCGACTCGGCGCCAGATGTCATCGCCAACAAGGCCACCCTTTGGAGCCAGGGCCCCGGAGACAGCGGGCAGCTAGCGCTCGCGTACAAGGTAATTGTGTCCTCCAGCGTTCCCAATCTGCTATCCCAACTCGGCATCGACAGCAGCGGCACGCTCTCATTCAAGACCGCCTTCGGTGTGCCTGGCTCAGCCACTATCAGCGTACAAGCGGTCGACAACGGCGGGGTCGCCCACGGCGGCGTCGATACCAGCCCAGCACAGTCCTTCTCGATCGTCGTCACCTACCATAACCAGGCGCCCATCGCCAACGGCGACCTTGCATCGGTCGGGCAGAGCAGCTCCGGCAACGTCATCGACGTCCTTGCTAACGACGTGGCGGGGCCTCCCGACGAACAGCCTGGAGGTCACCACCCGCAGACGGTCAAGATCGCCTCGATCGTCCAGCAGCCTGCCCACGGCCACGTGACCATCATCAACAGCAACACGCTCATCGACTACGCGCCGACGGCCGGGTTCGTCTGCCCCGTGAGCACGCCGCAGAACTGCGACAGCTTCACCTACACGATCGTGGACAACGGCACGGGGCCCGGGCCGCTTACCTCCTCCCCGGGCACGGTCTTCCTGACGGTGACGCCATCCGTCAGCCGGTACTTCGGGGCTGACCGGTATGCCACCGGCGTGGCCATCGTCTCGAACAACTACGGGGCCGACCAATCGGTCATCTATGTGGCCACCGGCACGAACTTCCCCGATGGGTTGGCGGGTGGCGCAGCGGCCGGGTTCAACCATGCGCCCCTCGTGCTGGTCAATGGCCAGGGGACCGGCATCCCGGCCAACATCAATACCGAGTTGAACGGTCTGATCGGGCCGGATTCGAGGATCGTGGTCCTCGGCGGCCCGACCGCGGTCAACACGACCGTGTTCGATCTGCTGTCCGCGAAGGCCCCGCTCCTGCCGGACGGCGTCACCCACAACATCACCAGGCTCGCGGACGACAACCGCTACGACACTGCGGTCAAGGTTTCCCTTGACACGTACCAGACGCCGCCGGCCAGCGGGACGGTCTTCCTCGCCAGTGGCCTGGCCTTCCCCGATGCGCTGTCCGCGTCGGCGGTGGCCGGTCATCTCGGCGCCCCCTTGCTGCTCGTGCCGGGCAACCTGGCCAACCTCAACAGCGTGCCCAAGGTCGTGGCCGAACTCATCCGCCTCGGCCCGACCCACGTCTACATCGCCGGCGGCACCGTGTCGGTCTCGGCCGGCATCGCCTCTCAAGTAGCCACCCTGCTCGGGGTGACTCCGGTCCGCTTCGCCGGCGCGAACCGCTACGAGACGGCGACGAAGATCGCGGACTTCTTCTTCCAGAACCCGGCCGTGCCGCCCTTCGGGGCGACACCGGTCAACACCGTCTACGTCGCGTCCGGCCTGAACTTCCCGGACGCCCTCGCCGGCGGCGCCCTGGCAGGATCGCAAGGCGCCCCGCTGCTGCTGGTGCCGGGCACGGCGCCGACAATCGACGGGGTCGTGGTCAGCGGCCACATGGTGATCAAGGAGGAGTTCGGGGCGACCCGCCTCTTCCCCAACCGGATCATCATCTTCGGCGGGCCGGGGGCCATCTCAGCGGGCATCTTCAACGAGCTGGTGAGCTTCCCCAAGAGCAGCTGAACGGCCGCCGCGGCGGCCCCATGCCCCGTGCTACCGTGACCGCGACCACGCATGAGCGGCGACACGGAGGCATGGGCATGACCCACCACGCAGGCAGCGGCACGAAGGCCGACCCCTGGGTCCTCAAGACGCCACCCGGCACGTCGGACTACACGATGTACCGCGACGACACGTCGGATCCGCCTTCGATCGTCTGCCAGGTGGGCGGCACGCAGCTCCGCTACGACCTGCGGGCCATCGACGACCTCCACGCCATGCTCAAGGCCAACGGCGGCTGGGTGCCGCTCGGCGCCGCCGACGAGCAGAAGCCCGCCGCGGAGGGCACGGTGGAGGCCTGGGGTCGCTCATCCAGCAATCCCGTCGGGGGCTGGTACGGCCTCAAGAAGGGCCTGCGCGGCCGCTTCGGGATGTATATGCCACCGCTCATGGAGGCCCTTGGCCTGGCCGAGCTGACGCACGAGCCACGCAACAACAGCATGCGGGCGCTGTAGCCCGTCCGGCCGCCAGGGCGCGCGTGGCCGATGGTCCCGTCCCGCCGAGTCCATGGTGACGGGTGACAACTCGCCGTCCGGGTGCGACAGTCGGACCCAAGCGATGCCTTCACCCGAAGATCTCTACCAGGTGCTCCAAGTCGCCCCCGACGCTGAGCCCGAGGTCATCCGCGCGGCGTACCGCGCCCTGGCCCAGAAGCACCACCCCGACGCCGGCGGCACGCAGGAGCGGATGGCCGAGTTGAACCGCGCCTGGGCCGTCCTGGGTGAACCGCAGGCCCGGCGACACTACGACCGCGGGCGCGTGGTCGTCTCCAGTCGGGCCGCGGCACGCGCGGAGACCGCCGCGCAGGCCACGGCGGCGCAGGAGGCCACGAGCGCCCGGGCGGACGGCCCCGGTTCCACCGTCCTTGACTACGGCCGCTACCAGGGTTGGTCGCTGGCCGATCTCGCCCGGCAGGATCCCGACTACCTCACCTGGCTGGCTCGCACACCCTCCGGCCGCGGCTACCGCCAGGAGATCGAGACCCTCCTGTCCGGGCCGCAGCGGCCCGCGGGCCGCCCGTTCCAGGGACGCGCCCGGAGCGGCCTGTTCGGCCGCACCGCCAAGACCGGCTGAGGCTCAGCGCTACCCGGCGTCGAGCTCGCCGCGCGCCTGCGCGGCGGCGCGTTCGATCGCCGCCCGCGCCGGGGCCGGCCGATACGGCGCTCGAGCCACGGCGTCGTCGAGGGAGAGCCCGGCCGCCGCGACCTCGCGTCCCAGGTCGGCGATGACTCGGATCTCCTCCAGCGACCGCCTGGCGAACGCCACGTCCGCGACGTCACCGTGGCCCGGCACGACCGCGCCTGCGCTCAAGGCGATGAGGGCCTCCAGCGTGGCCGGCCAATCGAGCGGGTAGCCGTCCCCGAAGTACGGCGCCGCACCGTTCTCCAGGAGATCACCGGCGAAGAGGACGCCGACCGACGGCACCGCCAGGACGATGTCCGTGTCGGTGTGGCCGCGACCCAGGTAGCGCATCTCGACCTCCCGGCCGCCCACGTCGATCGCTGCCCGGTCGGCGAACGTCACGGTGGGCGGGGTGATGACCACCTCGCCCCACTCATCCGCCCGCTCGGGGATCTCGCGGATCATCTCGGCGCGCATCGCCTCGCCGCGCTCCAGGAGGCGCACCGGACAGCGGTCATGGGCCCACATCGGCGTCCCGGCGAAGGCCGCGTTGCCGAAGCAGTGATCGTGGTGGTAGTGGGTGTTGACGACCCAGCGGAGGGCTCCCGGCAGCTGGCCCAGCTCACTCAGGAGCTCGTGTCCCTGCACGTGTGATGAGCGCGTGTCGATCACGAGGAGACCCGCGTCACCGCCGATGACGCCGATGGTCTGGTCGAAGAAGGCGTACCGCCGCACCCAGACCCGATCGGCGATCTCCTGCCATACCGTCATGGGCCGCATCCTACCCGGGCTGGACCGGTCCGCGGCGGGCGTAGACTCGCCGCGAAGATGGCAGCCCCAACGTCATGACGGGGGATGCGCGACCGCGACGGCGTCCGCGACGGCCGGCGTCCGCACCGGTCCCGTTGCACGAGCTCGACCTGCCCAGCGGCGAGGTCGTCGAGACCATCCTCCGCAGCCTGGCCGATGCCGTGTTCGCGACCGATCTGGACAACCACATCACGTATTGGGCGCCGTCGGCCGAACGGCTCTTCGGTTACCGGGCCTCGGAGGCGGTGGGCCGGTCGTTCGGTGACCTGCTGCCCTTCAGGATCGCTGAGGGCAGTGACGAGGGCGAGCTGCTGCGCACGATCGCCGCGGGTGACCTCTGGCGTGGCCAGGGCACGGTCACCATGCGCGACGGGAGCGAGCGCTGGATCGAGTCGACCGTGAATCCGCTCATCGTCGGGGGGCGGGCCATCGGCAGCGTGTCGGTCAGTCGCGACATGACCACCGCCGTAGCGGCGGCCAACCGCCGCACGGCCGAGCAGAACCTGGTGACCCGGGTCCTGGAGGGCCTCGATGCGGTCGGTCAGGTCCTGGCCCAGGCTGGGCCGACGCCCGAGGCCCTGGCCAGCGTCCTCAGCCGCCTGGCTGGCCTGATGGGCTACCCCTACCTCAGCCTCTACCTGGGCGACCCGAGCGGGCTACGGCTCGGCGGCCAGGTTGGTTACGAGCAGCTGCCCGACCATATCGATCCCGGCGTCGGGGTGATCGGCCGCGTCTTCCGTCGCGGCGTGGCGGCCTTCGTGCCCGACGTGAGGGCGGACGCGGAGTACCGCGCGGGCACCCCCGACGTGACCAGTGAGATCGCGGTGCCCCTACGCGGCGGAGGTGACCTCCTGGGGGTATTGAATGTCGAGTCCACGGGGGCTGCGCCGCTCACGGCCGACGACCTGCATCTCATCAGCACAGTGGCGGACCGGCTCGCCAGTGCGTGGCTCCTGGGGCGCGAGCAACAGGCATTGCGCGACCGGACACGCCTGTTCGCGGCGGTCACCGTGTTCGCCGGCGTGGCCAATGCCATCCTGGACCCGCAGCGCCTGGCGGCCGCGTTGGCCGACGCGGTCGGCGCGGTCGTCCCGTCCGACACCCTGGTGATCACGACGCTCGATCGGACCGACGGACGTTATCGCGTGCGGGCCGTGCGCGGCATCGACGAGGAGGTCATCGGCACCGCCATCGAGCCGGGTGATGGCAGCACGGGCCGTGCGATCGCGGAGCGCGTGGTGGTCGCCGCCCAGCACCATGGTCGGTCCGACTACGCGACGGCGCTGCGGCCCCATGTCCCGTATGACTCGCTGTACGGAGTCGCCGTGCCGCTCGTGCGGGAGGGCACGGTGCTGGGCGTGATCTCGCTTGGCCGGGCGGGGGAGGATGCGACTTTCAGTGACGCAGAGCTGGAGGTGATCGGCCTGCTCGGTTCGCAGACGGCGCTCGCCCTCGCCAACGCCTACCTCATGGACGAAGTCTCGGCCCTGGCCATCCACGACGGACTGACCGGCCTGTACAACCGGCGCCACTTCGACGCCACGCTCGAGCTCATCCTGGCCCGTTGGCGCCGGACCCGGTCCGACCCGGCCATGCTCGCGGCGATCATGTTCGACCTGGACCGCTTCGGGCGTTTCAACCAGGATCACGGCCACCAGGCGGGTGATGCCGTACTGCGGTCGTTCGCTGGCATCCTGACGGCCCGTTGCCGTGCCAGTGATCTCGTCGCCCGCTACGGCGGCGAGGAGTTCGTGGCGATCCTCGAGGGGTGTTCGCTGGCCGATGCCGTGATCCTGGCGGACGCCATCCGCCTCGAGCTGGAGGGTCGCGTCATCGACGGTCCCGAGGGCCAGCCGCTCCGGGCCCGCGTCTCGGCCGGCTGCGCGGCGCTGGATCCAGAGAAGCCGACGGCCGAAGCGCTGCTCCAGACGGCCGACGTGGGCCTCTTCATGGCCAAGCGGGCAGGCCGCAATCGCGTCGTGGCGGCCTGACTGCCACGCCACTGCAGCAGCGATGCCGCGCCGTAATCCGTCCGCAAGGTGCGAGGCCTGACCCTCACGCCGGAGACCGCTCGCGACCCGCAGCGGCCAGGCCGTCTAGAGGTGCCGCATCACGATGTTCGCCTGGGACGCCACGAATGCCGACAGCTTGCTCCTGATCGCCGAGGCCGCGCTGATCGCGCTGGCGATGCTAGCCTCGATACGGCTCATGGTCCGGCAGCCTGCCAAGCGGTCGCAAGGGCCGCCGCCGCGGGCGTGACGGATTCGGATAGGCCTCACGAACCTCCCCGGTAGTAGCTTCGCCAGATCAGACGATGCACCGGGATCCAGCGGGGGATGTCTCGGAGCACCGGGATGAACGGGACAAGGGCCAGCAGCACGGTCAGCGTGATCACGATCCCCACGATCACGAGGTCGGCGTTCGCTGCCGAGTTGAACGGTGGCACCTGGTACCAGATGGAGTAGAGCCAGAGCCAGGTTTGACCGGGGTAGCTGCCGGTCTCGTTCATGACGCCCCACTGGTCGCCGCTGAGATGTTGATCGGAGGCGAGCGTGGCGAGGTAATTCCCGTCCCCCAGGAAGAGCAATGGCAGCGTCAGGTCGGTCTGGTAGAAACGCCCGTTTTCGAGGAGAAGCGCATCTAGCCCGCCGGTGCGCGCGACCCCCAGCAGGTTCGCCATCAACACCGGCACCGGGCCGTAGTCGCCTGACGCCACGACGACCGCCCCGTTGTCGGCGGTGGCCGACCCGAGCGCAGTCGTATACGCATCGAGCCACGCCTGCTGCTGGGTGGCGCCCGCGCTGTTGTACGCACTCAGGGCCGTGGTCAGATCCGCGTTGCCGGTCGCGGCGAGCGCGAGCGGGTGGAGCACGAAGTCCTGGGCCGTGTCGATCGGCGTACTGACGCCCGCCCATTCCTGCGGCACGATCGGCCCGACGGCCTGCGCGGCATCCGGTGTCGTGTTGTAGGGCGGGCCGTACCCGGCGGTGCCGCTCGTTCCTTGTAGCTCGGCCGTCGCCGTGGTGACGAAATCGACCGGATCGGCGTGCGCCCAGGAGGCGATGGTGACCGCCGGGACGTCCGGCGCGGAGAACGCGGCCGCCAGGATGACGACCAGGAGCGCCACGCCGACGAGGGCGACGACGAGCTCCTTGACCAAGTCGAAGGGCACCATCGGGACGCCCGCGTAGTAGCGATCCTGCGCGTCCGCGGTGTTCGTCATGGCCGCGGCTCCTGCTCCGTCGGTGGCGCAGCCTTGGGCGGCTCCAGGGGTTTCACGACGCCCTTGACCCGGACGAGCACGACGTGGACCGCCACCAGGGTCACGACCAGGATCGGGAAGAACATGACGTGGAGGCCGTACATCTGGCCGAAGTTCAGCACGTTGAAGAACGCGCCGACGCCGACGGCATTCATCGCGTCTTTGGCGTTGATCGCGATCCACTGCGCATCGAAGTTCTGCTGCGCCACATAACCAGTGAACGTGGCCACCACGGAGACAGCAAAGATGACGACGCCCACCGCCCAGGTCGGCGCTCTCCCGTCGCGCCAGCTGGCGGCGAAGTACTGGCCCCAGAGGTGGAGCACCATGAAGACGAAGAACACCTGCACGGACCAGAAGTGCATGGCATTCACGAAGTGGCCGGCGTCCGAGACATGCCACCACTGCGGGCCGAAGAACGCGAGCACGACCCCGGTCGCGATCACCATCACCAAGGCCGCGATCGCGACCGCGCCGAAGACGTAGACCCACGAGCCGACCCAGTACGGCTGTCGCGAGGGCAGCAGATGGGCAAGCGGGATGTGGCGCTCGATGAAGCGCCGGATGCTCAGCGTCCAGTTCCCGGGCTCGGCCTCGGGGACCTGCGGAAGGTCACTCATGGCGCGGCTCCTTCGACACCGGCGGCCGGCCGCGATGCGGGAACGGCACCATGAGCGCCGCGATGAAGACGACGATCATGCCGATGATCATGAGAAGGTTGGGGATCGAGATCAGGATGAATCCCCAACTGAGATAGGTCGCTGGCGCGTCCACCCGCCGATCCCTCCTGCGTGCGCACCGGGCGGTAGGTCGGCTCCACCACGAGCCCGTCTCCGTGTGTGGATCCCGCACTCGGCTGGAAGACCCGCCGAATGTGGGAATCTCGGGGTACAACGTCACATTCCGGTAGGGCCGAAAGGGCCCCGGATGCGGGCCATGTGGCCCATGTCAAGACGCTACGGTGCGGGCGTGGTGCCCGCGGGCGGGAAGGTCAGCGTGCTCAGAACCCCCTCGACCAGCGGGTCGAAGCTGTCGAAGTCGGCTGGGGGCGAAGCCTCGATAAGGATCAGGATCAGCTTGTTGTCGCGTGACGACACCTCGAGGCGCAGCCGTTCGCCGGCGCTGAAGGCCGTGTTGCCGTTGCCCGCGCCACTGTTGTACACGGCAGCCATGAGCGGTCCGGCAACGGAGATCGGATCCGTGTAGGGGCATGCGTACGCTCCGACGACGCTGACGTCGAACTCGGTAGCCGTGAGGGTCCCGAACTGGCGCAGCAGGCCGGAGCTGAGCTGCAGGCCTTTGTTCGCCCGCGCCCAGGTCTGGAACTGCGCCTCCGGGTTGTTGCGGATCGGGACCGGCGACTTCAAGTTGCAAACGTCGGCCGCAAGGCTCGCCGGCCACATGATGGTGAACTGGTCGTTCGGTCGGCCCGTGCGCCCGAGCGCCAGGTCGTCGCGGAACGAGGCGAAGACCGACCACCCCTCGCCGACGGTCAGCTGTGGGTCGCCCGGCAGGGCCATCGCTGTGTAGCGGCCAGGGGCGAGCCGGTCGTCGCTCCAGTAGCCCCCGCTATCGGCGATGACGCCCGGGGCCGACGCCGCGGACACGGATGGTGCCGCCGCGCCGGGGGTGGGCGTGGCGGCGGCGCCCGTCAGGGCAGTCGGCGTGGCCGTAGCACCGGCGGCCCCGCCCCCGAGCGAGACGGCCACCAGGACCGCGACGAGCGACACGACGAGCACCCCCGCGCCGAGGGCCTGGGCGCGGGTGATGCCTTGCCAGGTCGCACCGAGACCCGGCCGGGTCGACGTGATGGACGGCGCGGATGCCTGGAGGTCGAGGGCATACGCGTGGACCGGTTCGACCAGGCCCTTGAGGGGGAGCTGGCCGCGATCGGCGAATGTCCAGCCGGCCCCGCCCACGAGCTCGCGCACGGTGGCGCTGACGAGCACCTCGTCCGACCCGGCGACGGCCATCAAGCGTGCTGCCACGTGGACGGTGAGACCCTCCGCCTTGCCCTCCCGGGTCTCGACTTCGCCGGCGTGGACGCCGACCCGCACGGCCAGACCCAAGGGGGCCACGCCGGCCACGATCTCGCGGGCGCAGGCCAGGGCAGCCGTAGGTCGGCCGAAGGTGACGAAGAAGCCGTCGCCGGCCGTGTCCACCTCGTGGCCGCCGTTCGCACGAAGGGCCGCCCGGACGACCGCGTGATGGCGCGCCAGCAGCTCGCCCCAAGCCCGGTCGCCCAGGCGGGTCGCTGCTTCGGTCGAGCCGACGAGATCGGTGAAGAGCACCGTGCGCAGGTCCCGCGCCGCCATGCCCGCCTCCCGCCCGCACCGCCCGCGAAAGGCCCGTTCCTGCTTGGGCGGGCCCCGCAGTCGCAATCTTCTAAGCCGGCTCCCTCGTGCAGCGCAAGGGCCGTTCAGCCTGAATCGCCATCAGCCGAGCCAGCGGCCAGGAAGGCCGAGTCCTTCCGCTCGTGAAACCGATGAGCGTCGACGGGCTCGCACCAGAACGGTCTAGGGTCTCGAGGCCCTGGTCGTGCCGGGAGAGTGGTGAGCCGCCAGGGACTTGAACCCTGAACCAGCTGATTAAGAGTCAGCTGCTCTACCATTGAGCTAGCGGCCCACGTGGCCGAGGCGCTGGTCCGTCAGCAGACGGATCGCCTGATCGGCGCCCCGGATGATACCGCGGCTCCCACCCTGCCTCGCGACCGCACCCGGTTCGAGCTTGAGCAAAAGGGCGCCCGCTCACGGTCCCATGACCGCTTAACGACCGCCCGATTAGGGACCGATAGAGAATCGGCAACGTCTCGTCGCGGCAGGCCCATCCCTGCATACACTCGCCCCGATCCATCGAGGGATGGCCCGGACGTCTGTGGAGGACGCGCGTTGGGAGCTGTGACGACACGCCCGGGGCGACATCCTGGAGCGCTCCGGACCGCTCGGAGTAACGCCATGACCAGCGCTTCGTGCCGCTGACCCGGACACCGGCGCTGCCGGGGTGAACATGCGAAGAAGGCCGGAGTCGACCGACGGCCGCCACATGGCAAGGCGGGTGCGAACGCCGACTCAGTCCCACCGTCTGACCACCACGGCGTTCGTCCTGGTCGCGATCGCCCTCGTCGCGAGCGGGGCAGCAGTCGTGCATCTCACTTCTCGCTCAGCGACCCCGAGCCCGACCGGGACGACTGGTCTCGCGGCCGCAGGAACCGGGGCCGCCCCGACGTCGAATGCGACCGGTCCTGCCCTACCAGGAGCCTCCACGCCGGCCGTGACACCGTCTCCCCAGCCGGTGGCACGGTCGATCCGCGGCGGCCCCTACGCTGGCGGGCTGCTCGTCGCGGACCGGGGGAACGACCGGCTGCTCATCGTCGACCCGACAGGTCACATCCTGTGGCATTTCCCGGTCACCGGCAGCCTGCCGCCCGGCCAGACCTTCAGTGCGGACGATGCCTTCGTCTCGCCCGACGGCCTCACCATCTCGGCCAACGAGGAGATGCGCCAGGTCCTCGTGCGGATCGATATCGCCACGGAGCGGATCGTCTGGGAGTACGGTCACTACGGACGCCCAGGCTCGGCCGCGGGCTACCTCAACACGCCCGACGATGCATACCCGTTGCCCAACGGTGACGTGACCGTGGCCGACATCTTCAACTGCCGCATCCTGGAGATCGCCCCCGACAAGCGGGTCGTGCGCCAGTGGGGCCATACAGGCGTATGCCGTGACGCGCCACCCTACAGCTACGACCAACCGAACGGCGACACGCCACTCCCCGATGGCGGCATGTTGATCACCGAGATCAAGGGCTCACGGGTGGTGCGGCTCGATGCGGCCGGACAGGTCGTCTTCGACATCCACGTCCCGACCAAGTACCCCTCCGACGCGCAGCTGGATGCCAACGGCGATGTCGTAGTGGCCGACTACTCGAGCCCCGGCGCCGTCGTAGCTGTCTCCCCCTCGGGGCACCTGGTGTGGCGCTATGGGCCGACCACCGGGCCGGGGCGCCTGGATCACCCTAGCCTGGCCGTGCCCCTGTCGAATGGGCTGGTGATCCTCAATGACGACTTCCGGCACCGGGTGCTGCTGCTCGACCCGCACACCGGGCGGATCGTCTGGCAGTTCGGCCACACGGGAAGCCCAGGGCGTGGGCCGGGATACCTCTTCATCCCCGATGGCCTCGATCCGGTGCTGCCCACCTCCGTCCAGCTCTTCTAGGCGTCTGGGCGTACGCTGGCGCCCGAGCTCGATCCGATGCGTGGCTTCGAGGCTCGCCGGCTGGCCGGATGAGCTCGGGCTTCGGGTCGCGCTGAGCCAGGAGGTCTCCCATGAAGATCGCGCCGTCGATCCAGCGCATCGGCAGCAACAGCATCATCAACGCCTACCTGGTCGAAGACGCCGGGGCCGTGACGATCATCGACGCGGGGGTGCCCGGCTACTACGACGACGTCCCTCGCGAGCTCGCGGCGATGGGGCGGACGATCTCCGACGTGCGGGCGCTCGTCCTGACCCACGGCCATAGCGACCACATCGGCTTCGCCGAGCGACTGCGGCGCGAACGCAAGGTACCGGTGTCCGTCCACGAGGCGGACGCGGCGCTGGCTCGTGGCGAGGTGCCCAACCCTGCCAAGGGGTACGGCCCCATCAAGCTGGCGCCGCTCATCGGCTTCCTCTGGTTCGCGGCGCTCCACGGCGGCCTGCGCACTCAGCAGCTCACCGAGGTGTCCACCTTTGGCGACGGGGCCACGCTCGATGTGCCGGGCAGTCCGCGGGTCATCCTGGTCCCCGGCCACACGCCAGGCAGCGCGGCGCTTCATATCGCGAGCCTGGACGCGCTCTTCGTCGGCGATGCGCTGGCGACCTACGCGGTGACGACCGGCCGGCGAGGGCCGCAGCTCGCACCCTTCACGGCCGATCCGCAGCAGGCCCTTGCCTCCCTGGGGCGCCTGGAGGACGTCACCGCCCGTTACGTGCTCCCCGGGCACGGTGACCCGTGGATGGACGGGGTACGAGCCGCCACTGCAAGCGTGCGCACCACGTCCACCCCGGGAGGCTGAGGCCGCCGTGCCCGAGTGGCACAGCCCGGCCGGTCAGTCGACCGGTTGTCGTACCAGCGTGCGCAACCGCGCCGGCGCCGAACGGCGAGGATCGCCCAGGTAGAGCTCGTGGTGGGCACCGCGGGCGTGCAGGCCCGCCGCGGCGATGGCCGCGTGGAGGCGCTCGATCGTGGGACCTTCGGCGTCGTAGGGACCGAGATGCATGGTCTGCGCGGCTCGCCCCTCTTCGAACGCCTCGATCCGGAGGTTCGCCGCGAACGGCTCGACCAGCTTGGCCCGACCAACCGCCAGCGCTGCCTCCAGCTCCTCCGGCGACGCCTCGTCCGAGAGGCCGATGAGCAAGGTCCAGTGCCAGCCGCCCTGATCGACGCCGGTGACCATGTCCTGGGCGACGGCCCCCTCACCCGGCCACCAGAGGCCCTCGAGCGGCCCGATGCGGTCCACGACGCCCCGTCGCTTGAGGGCGAAGTGGAGCGTATAGGCCGTCGCGTACAGGCCGGGCATGCGCGCAGCGAACGTCGCGTCGCCGGGCCTGCCCTCCCCGTCGATCATCACGAAGCGGTGCGCCGGCAGGTCCACGAAGCGCACGGCGCCGACCGGCGCGGCGAACTCGTCCGCCCGGTCGGTGGGCCGCGCCACATCGATGGCTGCCAGGAGCGCCATGGCGCGACCTTAGCCCCTGTCGGGCGGCCGCCAAGGGCTGTTGGAAGGGTTCCGGAGGGCCGATGGGCCCATTGGCGGGTCTAGGTGCTGACCCCGCAGGTGTCGTCACCCGCGACATGCACCGTCTGGGTCGACGGGGTGGCCCCGGCCGCTACTGACATGCTGATGTCGCCCGCGATGTGGGCGCTGTTCCCCGTGACGGTCGCCAGCCCCGGTCCCGTGCCCGAGTAGAAGCTCCCGGCGCTGCTCGTCTCGACCGAGACCTGGAGCGTGCTGTCGCTTGCCGTCACGAAGACGAGGACCGGCGTCGTGCCGGCCGTGCTCAGGCCGACCGCGCCCACGAAGAGGCCTGTGGCGGTGCTGGTGCAGGTCACATCAACGCTGGTCAGGGGCGTCCCGGCGAGCTGGCCGAAGGGCGTGGACCCCGTCACCGTGAGATCGGCGGTCCCCGCCGTCTCGTCGCCGCAGTCGATGGTGCCCGAGATCGATGACAGCGCCCCCAGGTCGCCGGTGGCGGTCGCGGCGTCGGTCGTCTCGGTCAGCGGCGAGTCCACCTGGGCCCCCGTGGCGGCGTTGAAGTCCTTCACACCCGTGCCCGTGAATTGGCGCAGGCGGAGCGTGGAGGCCGATCCCGTGCCGACGCGCACCTGCATGGTGGCCGCCTGCAGGAAGATGATGATCGACGGCCCGTTGGCCCCGGCCTGGCCGATGAAGAAGATCTCCGGACCACCGGTGAGCGCGGGCCGGTTGCAGGTGATGGTCTGCGCGGTGATCGGGCCGGTCAGTCCCGCCGTCCCGACGATCCCCAGCGAGGCCGAGGCCGGGCCCTTGCTGGCGACGGGCGTCGCCGATGCGGCCGTGGGCGTCGCAGCACCCACTGTCGCGGTCGCGGCCGGCGTAGGCGTCGCCGCGGGGGACGTCGCAGCGGTGCCTCCGCAGGCGGCCACGGCGAGGACCGCCACGAGCCCGATCAGGGTTGGGCGGCCGACAGGATGGATCCGGCGGGTGGTCGATCGCGTGGTGGGCATCCCGCGCACCATACACGCCACAATGGCGCCATGCCTCTCAGCGGCGAGTACGCACCAAGCACCGCGGCGTGGGCTCGCAAGCAGGCCGAGCTGTACGAGGCGACGAACGGCGAGGAGGGCGGCGACCTCCGCGGCAAGCCCATCATCGTGCTCACCTCGGTCGGCGCAAGGACCAGCGGGCTGCGGAAGACGGCCCTGATGCGCGTCGAGCACGAGGGCGTCTACGCCGTGATCGCCTCCAAGGGCGGCGCCCCGAAGCACCCCGTCTGGTACTACAACCTCAAGGCCGACCCGCACGTCGAACTACAGGACCGCGCCGTCAAGGGCGACTTCACGGCCCACGAGGCCGTGGGCGACGAGAAGGCGCTGTGGTGGGCCCGCGCGGTCGCCGCCTGGCCCGATTACGCGGCCTACCAGACCCGCACCGACCGCCAGATCCCCGTCTTCGTCCTGGAGCCGCGGCCGTAGGGACGGTCCTTCAGCCCGGCGCCTCGGTCGCGCTGCGACCGTACAAGCGGTTCACCACGACCACCGCGACGGACATGGGGATCCAGCAGAACTCGGCGCTGGTGAGCGAGATGGCGGCCACGGGGATCGAGAGCAGGAACATCGCAGGCTGGATCAGGGCCCGGACAGCGTAGTAGCGGCGCAGCCGGGGCGTCACGCCGTCGGTCAGGCCGTGATCGCCCGACCCGTACCACCACAACGCCGTCGAGGCCAACCCGATGGCCGCCATGGCGACCGCATACACGACCCAGGCCGTGACGTAGTTGCCGTAGTGGCCCAGCACCGCGGTCGGCCATGGGATGAAGACGATCGTCATCAGGAAGACCAGGTTGAGCAGCAGTAGCCGGCCGTCGTAGCGGTGGATCATGCGGAAATGGCGATGGTGGGTCAGCCAGTACAACGCCACGACCCAGAAGGTGAGCAGGAACGCCAGGACGTTGGGGACCTGGTCCCCCAGCGCCCGCTGCAGGTCCGCCTCAGTAGATGCGGGCGAAAGACTCGGCACCGCCAGGTCGACCACGAGGAGTGTTAGAGCGACGGTGAAGACCCCGTCGCTGAACTGGACGACACGGTCGACCGTGCGCGGTCCCCGGAGCCCGTCCGGCGGTGAGGAGGGCGGCGGAGGCGCGCCCGCCACCGGGCGACGCCTCGATCGAGCCGGCTACTTGCCGCCGGTCCGCCAGTAGAGGACGGCACCCCAACCCATCAGCACGGCCCCGGCCCAGTTGCAGAGCTCCGCCAGCAGGAACGATCCGGACCCGATGCCGCCGCCCGCGATGGTCATGCCGTGCAACCAGCCGAGGAACCCGTCGAACTCAGGGATGACGACGGCTACTGCTAGCGCCGTCAGGATCAGCCCGTACGAGGCCGGCCACTGGATGTTCCGCCGGTTCTTGAGCCAAACCGCGAGGATCAGCTCCGCGGACGCCAGCAGTGTCGAGATCGACTCCCCTCCGCCGCCGAGAAGGGAGCCGAAGAGGAACTGCCCCGCGAGCAAGGCGAGCAGCGCCCCACCGACCATGAACTGCTCGGCCATGGAGAACGACTTGAACATGCCCTCCATGGCTGCCGCCGCCGCACTGGCCGCCTGCCCCGCCGCCGCGCCGGCCTGGCTCGCCGCCTGGCCGGCCGACTCAGCCGGACGTGCCGGGGGTGGGGTCTGGGGTGCGGGTGGCGTCTGATCGGGCGCGCCGCCGCTGCCACCGAGTTCAGGACCTGACATCGCTTGCCTCCACGCCGCTCACGTCCTCAGGCTGGGCCGTTGGTGACCCACCCGGCCACTCACGATAGCGAGCCCGCGACCCCAGCGGAAGGGATTCGCGCCGCTGTCAGCCGGGCTGGTTGTCGATCTGAGCGCGCTGCAGGCGCCCGCTGTAGTCGACGTAGATGGACTTCCACTCGGTGAACGTGTCGAGCGCGGCATGGCCGGCCTCCCGGTGGCCGTTGCCGGTGCCCTTCGTGCCCCCGAAGGGCAGGTGCGTCTCCGCTCCGATGGTGCCGGCGTTGATGTAGACCAGGCCGGCGGCCATGTCGTGCATGGCCCGGAAGGCCGTATTCGCGTCCCGCGTGTAGATGGCCGCGCTGAGACCGTAGGGCGTCTGGTTGAGGGCGGTGATCGCCGCGTCGTAGTCGGGCACCCGGATGATCGACAGGAGCGGCCCGAAGACCTCTTCCTGCCCCAGCCGGCTCATCGGTTGCACGTGGTCCACGATGGTCGGCGTGAAGTAATGGCCGTGCTCCAGGCGGGCAAGCCCGCGGGGCGGCGACCCACCGGTGACGAGCCGCTGCCCGTCGCGGTCGGCCAGCGCCGCATAGGCACCGACCTTGTCCACGGCCGGGCCGTTGATGAGCGGGCCGACGTCGGTCTGGGGATCCAGGCCCGACCCCAGGTGCAGCGCCGCCGCCCGCTCCGCGAGTCGGTTCACGAGCGTGTCGGCGATCGTGTCCTGGGCGATGACCCGTGAGCAGGCCGTGCAGCGCTGGCCGGTCGTCCCGAACGCGCTCCACACGATGCCGTCGACGGCCAGGTCCAGGTCCGCGTCGGCCAGCACGATGATGCCGTTCTTGCCGCCCAGCTCCAGGGAGAGCCGCTTCAGGCGGCGGGCCGCGAGCGTCGCGATGCGGCGCCCCGTGTCGCCGTGGCCGGTGAAGCTGAGCACGGGCACATCGGGACTCTGGACGAGCGGCTCGCCGGCCTCCGCGCCCGAGCCGGTCACGAGGTTGACCACGCCGGGCGGCAGGCCCGCCTGCGCGAGGAGCTCCACGAACAGCACCGCGCAATGGGGCGTGTCACTGGCCGGCTTCCACACCACCGTGTTACCCGCCACCAGGGCCGGCATCATCTTCCAGGCCGGGATGGCGATGGGGAAGTTCCACGGCGTGATCAGGCCGGCCACGCCGATCGGCTCGCGGATGCTCATGGCCCATTTGTCGGGCAGCTCGCTGGGCACCGTGTCGCCGAACAGTCGACGCCCCTCCCCGGCCATGAGGTAGGCGATGTCGATCGCCTCCTGCACATCGCCGCGCGCCTCCGGCAGCACCTTGCCCATCTCCGTCGTGAGGGCCCGGGCCAGGCGCTCCTTGTGCTGCGCCAGCAGCGCGGCGAAGCCGTAGAGCAGCTCACCGCGACGCGGCGCGGGCGTCCGCCGCCAGGCCGGGAAGGCCGCCTCGGCGGCCCGCACCGCCTCCGCCACGTCAGCCGCATTCGAGGCCGCGAAGTGCCCGATGACGTGCCGCGCATCGGCGGGGTCGTGTGACGCGAACGTGCGCCCGCTGTGGCTGGGCCGCCAGGCCCCGTCGATGAAGTTGCCGAAGGTGGGTGGCACGGCCGGTGGCTCAGGCATCGCTGGGTCCCAGGAGGTGCTCCAGGCTGCGCAGCCGGAACAGCGGCAGGAGGGCGACGGCCAGCATCACGAGCGTGGCCACGAGCAGCCCGTCGATGCCGCGCATGTTGGCGGCCACGCCGCCCACCAGGCTGCCCACGATCTGGCCGATGGCCAGGAAGACGCTGTAGAGGCCCATGATCGCGCCCCGATCATCGGGGAAGCGGCCGGAGATGTCGGCCAGCAGGCCAAGCGCCGCGGGGGTGGCGCCCGCCAGCACGAACAGGCCCGCCGCGGCGACCGCGGCGAAGGCGATGGGCAGGACCAGCGGCATGCCCTCGCTGTGGTTGATGACGAGGCACCCGGCGACGACGACGGCGCCGCCGATCACGCCGTAGAGGATGATCGTGCTGCGGCGGAGGTTCTTGAAGCGACCGCCCCAGTAGAACAGCCCGGCCCCGAAGATGGCCATGATGACGATCGCGGCGACGGTGATCTGGGTCGGGTCGAAGCCGCGATGGAGGAGCTGGTTGGGGAAGTGGTCGTTGCGCCGCGCGAACTGGAAGATCGACTGGCTGAACCACAGCCCGATGGCGGCGTTGACGGCGATCCAGGTCGGCGCCAGGAGGAGCACCTCGGCGTTGCCCAGCAGCTTGCCGTAGCGCCTCCAGCCACCCTCCTTCGGCGCCGCCCCGACCGCGTCCGCGCGCGGATCGGAGACGCCGAAGCGAAAGATCAGCACCGAGACCACGTAGACGACCGCATTGAGGAAGAAGGCCGTGGTCCCGATCGCCTCGAAGAGCTTGGGGGCGACGACGAAGCCGGCGCCAAGGCCACCCAGGGTGGCCGTCTCGAACAGGGCCGCGGAGCGGCCGCGGAGCGCCTCGTTGCCGGCGGTCGCGGCCGCCACGTAGCCCAGGATGGACGGCACGCTGGCCGCCGTCGAGGTGCCCTCCAGGGCTCGCGTGACCGTCAGTACGGGCACGAGCAGCGGTGCAGCGGCCGTCGCCACGAAGCGGCTCAGGCCCGTCAGCACGGCGGCGGCGAAGCCGAAGACCGGCCCGGCCTGCATCACGCGGTGGTGCCCCAGCCGGTCCGACAGGATGCCGAACGGCGTGGCCAGGATCAGCTCCGAGAGGTAGAAGCCGGCCGACATGAGCCCCACCACGAAGGCGTCGATGTTCGTGCCGCCCAGGTCGGCCAGGTGGGCCAGGTAGAAGCCCAGCAGCGCCCCGGTGAGGCCGGTGCTGAAGCGCAGGGTGAACGTGCCGGCGAAACAGGCCGCCAGCGAGCGGCTCATGCGGGTCAGCCCACCCGCAGCGCCGTGCCCAGAGCCAGGCCGGCGCCGATGACGGCGACGAGGGCGACGACGGCCGCCCCCTGCAGGACCGGCGCAAGGCCGGGGTTGCTCTTGGCCGTGTCCCTGGGCCGGCGGAAGGCGCCGCCCAGGGTCTGCACACCGCGCGGGACGATCACGAGGCCCAGCCAGATGCCCGCCAGCAGGCCGCCGATATGGGCGAAGATGTCGATGCCCACGCCGCCCGCGTCGAGCCCCACGTCCAGCACCAGGTTGATGATCACGAGAATGGCGATCTGCTGGGCCAGGCCGCGCGCCTGCGGCACCATCGGCCGGTAGAACCAGAGCGTCGTGCCCAGGATGCCGAAGAGGCCGAAGATCGCGCCGCTTGCCCCGACCGCGTCGTCGGGCACCAGGATGTAGCTCAGCACGCTGGCCGCGGCCGCCGTCACGAGGTACATCACGACCCACAGGCCGTGCCCGTAGATGCGCTCGACCATGGGGCCCACGATCAGCAGGGCGTACATGTTGAAGCCCAGGTGGACGATCCCGGCGTGCACCAGCACGACGGTCAGCAACCGCCACAACTCGCCCTGCGCCACGGCCGCCTTGTCCAGGCCGAGCGCCTGGGTGAACACGTCGGCTGGGAAGTTCAGGGCGATCTGCGCCAGGCCGATACCGACGGTGACGGCGATCACGAGGTAGGTCACCCAGGGGGTGAAGACGCTGCCGCGCGCCCGGCTGAAGTAGCCGCGGGCGCGGCTGGTGTCGCCACTCTCCTTGTACAGCCAACCCAGCCGGGAGCTGATCTCGGCGCGCTGGTCGGCGGGGGCCCGGCGCTCGGCCTCGCGGTAGGCGTCGATGGCCGGCCGGATGGCCCCGGCGCGCACCAGGGCGGCGGCGTGCTGCTTCCAGGCCAACCAGCTGAACGAGTTCTCGGGCGCCTGCGTGGCGGCCTGCCAGGTGGCCTGGGCGCCGGCCTCGTCGTCGAGGCGGTAGCGCGCGTCGGCCAGACCCAGGAGGGCGGCCGTATGGATGTCCGCGTCGGCGTGGCCGACAAGGCGCTGGTACGACTGGGCCGCCTCGGCATACTCGCCCGACGCCGCCAGCACGTCCGCCTCGCGCATGAGGTTCATCGCCGAGGCACGGTCCAGCGGCCCCGGCACTCGGGGGTCGCTGCCGGGTGAAGTCGTCGCTCCAGTCACTGGGCAGAGAGTCTAGCCGCCACCCGAACGTGGCAAGCTAGACGTGGCCCACGGGGGGTGCCAGGAGGTAACGAGCATGGATGACGCACAGCTCCTCGGACGGATCAACGAGCTGGCGGAGGAAGAGGAACGGCTGTACGGCGCGGCCGGGGACGGGAGCGGTCTGAGCCCCGCCGAGGTCGGCCGCCTGGAGGTCATCCGGGTCGCGCTGGACCAGTGCTACGACCTGCTGCGCCAGCGCCAGGCACGCCGCGCGGCGGGGCTGCCAGACGAGGCCGCAAAGCTGCGCCCGCCGGTCATCGTCGAGGGCTACGAGCAGTAGGGTCGCGCCGGGACGGGCCGCGCCACCCCGCGGCTAGCGTTTGGGCGTCGGCGTCGGCTTCTTCGCGGGCGACGGTGACGGCGTCGGCGCCAGCGCGCTGGCCGACGGCGAGGCGGACGGGCTGGCGAGCGGCCCCGTCGGCGTCGGGCTTGCCGAGATCGACGGCGTCGGCGTAGCGAAGGTGATGCCGCCTACCGCGCCACCCACCTGGCCCATGAACCACAGTGCGACCACAGCGGCCACGACCACCACGGCCAGGCCAATTGATCGCCACACCCAGGCTTGCGGGTCCATGCTGCGCTGGTCGACCCCTTGCGCGGCGCGCTGCCGCCTGGGTCCACCTTAACGCAGGCGCGCGGCGCTGCCCATGGCCCGATCTGCGGGGCGCCGTGTCTAGAGCGGCAGGCCGGCCTCGAGATGCGCCAGCGCGGCGTCGAACCAGTCCAGGTAGTCCTGATCCGAACCGGCGTACAGCCACGCTCCCAGCCCGACGCCAAGGACGGCCGCCACGATGTTGCGCACGGCGAAGTCATCGGGTGGTCGCCCCACGCGCGCGGCCAGCGCCTGCGCGAACGGCTCCATCCCGACCACGAACTCGTCGAGCATGCGTCGCCGCAGCTCGGGGACCGCCATCAGCAGGCCGGCTCGCTCCCGCTGCTGGGTCACCCATGCGCCCGTCGAGTCGCTGAGGGCGGTACGCATGGCCACCCGCATCGCCTGGATCGGGCTGAGCTCGGCCGGCTGGCCCAGGAAGGCCTCGATCAGGATCGGATCGAAGGCGTCGTACAGGACGACGTCCTCCTTGGTCGGGAAGTAGCGAAAGAAGGTGCTTGGCGAGACCTCTGCCGCCTCGGCGATGTCCTCGACCGACGTCTCGTCGTAGCCGCGCTCCCGGAAGAGCCGGAGGGCATGGTCCTGGATGGCCGCGCGAGTCCGGGCCTTCTTGCGTTCACGCAGGCCCATGCGCGGCGGCTCGATGAGGGTCGTCACGTCCCCATCGTACGACCGCTGCTGGCGACCGGGTGCCTCATCGCGCCGGCTCTGGCTGGCGGTCCGCCTCCGAGCGGCTGCGGTCCGCCTGCTCGGACACGGCGACGCGTCCCGGCAGGAAGGCGATGGTCAGCACGATGCCGACCACGGCGATGCCGGCTGCGACCCGGATGGCATCGTCCATGCCGGCCACGAACGCCGACCGGACGGACGCAAGCAGTTCTGACGAACCAAGCTGCTGGGCCACGGCCAGGCCCCCGAAGACACTGGACTGGGCCGTCGCGACCGCCTCGGCCGGCAGGCCGGTGAGGTGCAGCTGGCCCTGGTACGTCCCGTTGAGCACGCTGCCCAGGATCGACGCCCCGAAGGCAGGCCCCAGCTTGACGACCGTCTGGAGCAGGGCCGACCCGACGCCGCTGCGATCAGCCGACAGCTCGACCAGTGCGGCCGAGGCAGCCGTGGCGAAGCAGATGCCGCCACCGGCCCCCACGATGAAGGTCCAGACCGCGAGATAGGCGTCGCCGCTCGTGGCGGTCATGCTCGCGCCGAGGGCCATGCCCACGACCGTGATCGCGAACCCTGCCGCGACCGTGACTTTGGCACCGACCCGCGCGGCGAGCCGGTCCGCGGGCACGGCCCCGACCACCAGGCCGGCGATCATCGGCAGCAGGCGCACGCCGGCGCCCTGGGCATCGAGTCCGGCGACGGCCTGCAGGTACTGCGGGAGTGCGAACAGGGCGCCGAACAGGCCGAGGCCGCCGAACGCGGTCAGGATCACGCCCCAGGTGAAGCTGCGCGACCGGAACAGACCGAGGTCGATGAGCGGCTGCGCGCCCCGCCGGCCCGTCAGGCGGCGCTCCCAGGCGAAGAAGACGGTCAGCAGGGCCAGCCCGGCCACGGCGGGCACGAGCGCCGCCCCGCTGCTCCAACCGTTCTCGCCAGCCTGCACGATGCCGTACATGAGGGCCGCGAGACCGCCGCTCGAGAGCAGGACCCCGACGATGTCGACGCCCGGGGCCTCGCGGGCACGCGACTCGGGCACCAACCGGATGACCGCCACGAGGGCGATCGCCACGACCGGCACGTTCATCAGGAAGATCCAGCCCCACCAGGCGTTGGACAGGATCCAGCCACCCAGGATCGGGCCCAGCGGGAGGGCCACGAAGTTGGCCGCGCTCCAGAGGCCGATGGCCCGAGGCCGTTCCGTCTCGGAGAAGAGGACCGTGACGAGCGACAGGGCCATGACGATCAGGGCGGCGCCGGCCAGGCCGACTATGACGCGGGCGGCGATGAAGAGGATCGGCGAGGGCGCCATCGCGCAGGCGATGGACCCAAGGCCGAAGACCACCAGGGCGACGAGTGCGACCCTCCGACGGCCGAAGCGGTCGCCGACCAACCCCGCCGGCAGCATCCCCGCAGCCAGGGCGAGCGTGTAGGCCGTGATGAACCACTGCAGCTCCGACTCGGACGCCTTCAGCGCGCCCGCGAGCGTCGGCAACGCCAGGGTAAGGACGGTCGCGTCCAGACTGATAGCGAGGATCGCCAGGCTCATCGCCCCGAGCGCCCACCAGCGCCGGCTCACTACTCGATCCATGGCCGTGACCTCCGCTTCTCGCGCACCGGGCGCGCCCCGCTTCAACAGGCGGAAGGCTGCCTTATTTGATAGTAACTGTCAACAGCATGACGGCACCATATAGTGGGCGGCTCCACATCTGGGGAGCCACTCACACGCCGCCACGGTCGCCCGCACACGTCGCCACGGGCAATGTGATCACCTATGAATGGGGGGGTCTTAGAGCAGATCCGAGCCCCGTCGAGGGCCCGACGAGGCCCCTGGCTGGCGTCCGATCCTGCCCTCCACGCTCAAGCACGCCTCGCGGAGCGACCTCCCAAGGGTTCGCCGGCGCGGCTAGTTGCTCTTACACCACCCGGGTTGGTATCTGACCAAGTTGGCGCGCGGCATCGCCTTCTCATGTGTTGGTCGCCCCGGACATGGTCAAACGTGACTGGGGGGCACCTTAGAGCAGCAATGACGGCCGAATGGGGGCTTGGATCGCCCGTGGGGCCGACTGGGTAATGGTTCTCACGCTCAGATCGAGGGGCTCGGGGCGACCGAGGCGTGTCGGGACGCCGACAAACGGCTCTAACGTGCCCCGGAGTCAGATCTGACCAGGTTGGCTGGTGGAGGACGTCGCCCGGCGGCCTTGTAGGGCCGCGTACCCTTGGTCGGCGCGGCTGAGCGCGACGCGCGACTCGCTCGCGCGGCTTAGCCGAGGAGGATCGGGCGCATGGGCGATGTGATCAACCAGGTCGTGAACGTCTTCCGGGACTTCTTCGGGTGGATGCACGACCTCGTGCCGGGGGGATTCGGCCTGCTGATCATCCCCATCGTGGCCCTGGGGATCGTGACGATCTTCGCCGTGCGGAGCCGCTAGGGCGCCACGGCCGCGGCCTCGCCCGCCCCGGGCTACACGACGTCGCGGCGGATCGTGAGCGAGGCGATGACGGCGAAGAACAGGGCGATCACGGCGAGCACCACCAGGTCCAGCTGGAGCGCCCCCACGGACAGGTCGGCGCCGCGGATGAACACCTGGCGCAGGCCGTCGATGGCGTAGGTGAGCGGCAGGATCGGGGCCAGCGGCTGGATGATCCCGGGCAGGCTGCTGACGGGGAACAACACGCCCGACAGGAGGAACTGCGGGGCCAGCACGAGCGGGATGAACTGGATGATCTGCAGTTCGGTGCGCGCGAAGGTCGACAGGAAGATGCCCAGGCTGACCGCGCCCAGCGCCAGCAGCAGCACGACCAGGAAGGCCATCACGGGGCTGCCGGCGATGGCCACGCCAAGGCCGACGGAGAACGCGGGCAGCGGACCGATGGCGGGGATCCGCACGCTTCCCAGGACCCAGGTCATGAGCAGCGCGACCTGGATCACGGCGAACAGCCCGAAGCCCAGGGTGTAGCCGGCCACGATCTCGCCGCGCCTGACCGGCGTGGCCATCAGCCGCTCGAGCGTGCCGCCCGTGCGCTCGCGCAGGAAGCTGACCCCGGTGAGGATGTAGACGAAGAAGTAGGCGAAGAAGCCCACGATGGCCGGCGCGAAGTTCGTGATCTGGTCGGTCGATGGGGTCCCGTACACGGTCGTGTGCTGGATGGTCGGAAGGGCGGCGCCGACCGCCGAGGTCACCGCACTCAGCAACGCCTTCTGTACCGCCCCCAGCTGGGCCGCCTCGCCGGAGGGATCGAGACCGTTGGTGACGAGGGTGATCGTGGGCCCGCCGGGCGAGAGCAGGTCGGCCGGCAGGACGATGGCCACCGTGGCCGAGCCGTCGGCGATCGACCCGCGCGCGGTCGTCTCGTCGGGCGCCTCGGTGACGGTCGCCCCGCTGCTGCGCAGGCTGGCCTCAAGTGCGCCAACGAGCGGCGCCTCGGCCGGCGCGGCGCCAACAACGACCGCATGGACCACGGGCGTCTGGCCCTCGCGCAGGATGAACGTCACCAGCCCCGTGAGGATGATGGGGGCGATGAAGAGCAGCGCCAGCGACGGGCGGTCGCGGCGGATCTCCTCCACGACCCGTCGCACGAGGGCCTGGACGCGCCTGGCGTTCACGCCACCGCCTCCGGGCCGGCGAAGGTCAGGAAGGCCTGCTCGAGGTCGGTGGTGCCGGCCCGCTGGCGAAGCTCGGCGCCACTGCCACGGGCGATGACCTTGCCCGCACGCACGAAGAGCAGCTCATCGCACCGGTCGGCCTCGTCCATCACATGGCTGGAGACCACGATCGTGGCGCCCGCGTCGGCGAGCTCCCGGAAGTGGGCCCAGAACTCGACGCGCAGCAGCGGGTCGATGCCCACCGTCGGTTCGTCAAGGAACAGGACGCTCGGCCGATGGACCAGGGCGCAGGCCAGCGAGAGGCGTCGTCGCTGACCGCCGGAGAGCGTGCCGGCGATGGTCCGCTGGCGATCCACGAGGTCCACCACCTTGAGCACGTCCAGGATCGCCGCCTGGTCCCGGATGCCGTAGGTGGCGGCGAAGAAGCGCGTGTTCTCGGCCACCGTCAGGGCCGTGTAGATGCCGTCGCTCTGGGTCATGTAACCGATGCGCGACAGGATCGCCCGGTCGGGCATGACCGCGTCAAGGACCTCCGCGTGGCCGGCGGTCGGGCGGGTCATGCCGGTCAGCAGGCGGATCAGCGTCGTCTTGCCCGATCCGTTCGGGCCCAGCAGGCCATAGATCCGGCCGGGCACGAGGTCGAAGCTCACGTCGGCGACGGCACGGATCTCGCCGAACGTCTTGACCAGCCCCCTGGCCCGGATCGCGGGCTCGACCGTGGACGGCGCAGCGCTCACGTCGGCCATCGTAGACCCGCGGCACGACGCGCGGACGTGACGCGCGGCACTGCGGGAGGGGCGTATCGGCCCTTGTCGGGCCTCGTGAATGGACCGGACGATCGCCTCGGCCTGGAGAGCAGCGGCGAACGAGATGCCCCGGGCCCTCGATGACGAGGCGCACGATGACGACCATCCACCTGCCCGCGACGAAGGAAGCCGACCTGGCCGGACCCGGCATCGGCGACTACGACGAGCTGGCCAAGGTGCTGCCGACCGACTACCACTCGCTCCTCTCCCGCCAAGGAGACGCAGCAGGCCATCTACGCGGTCAAGGGCTACATCGAGGAGCACCTCTGCCGCGAGCTGAACCTGCACGATGGTGCAGGTCCCGCTCATCGTGGACGTCGAGTCGGGCGTCAACGACATGCTCGACCGCGACGGCTCGCGGACACCCATCCGGTTCCACATCTCCAACGACCACGACCAGCACCCCATCGACGCGCAGGTGGTGCAGGCGGCGACCAAGTGGAAGCGCGTCGCGCTGAACGCAGTTCGGCATGGGCCTCGGCGAGGGCCTGTGCACCGACATGCGGGCCGTCCGCAAGGACTACTTCCTGGACCACGACCACAGCGTCTACGTGGACCAGTGGGACTGGGAGAAGGTCATCACCGCGCGAGCAGCGCAACCTCGGCACTCCTCAAGGAGGTCGTGCGGGCCATCTGGCGCGTCCTGCGCGGCGCTGAGGCGCACGCCCACGAGCTGTTCCCGCAGCTGCACGACGATCGCTACCCGGACCTGCCCGAAGAGATCACGTTCATCCACGCCGAGGACCTGCTGGCCCGCTATCCCGACCTGCCCCGCAAGCAACGCGAGACGCGGATCCTCCAGGAGATACCCCGCGGTCTTCATCATCGGCATCGGGTGGACGCTCGCCGATGGCTACCCGCACGAGATGCGGGCCGCCGACTACGACGACTGGGTCACCCCGACGACGTCAGCGCGACGGCCGGCCGATGCACGGCCTCAACGGCGACATCCTGGTCTGGAACCCGGTCACCCACCGCCGGCACGAGCTGACCTCGATGGGCATCCGGGTGAACGCCGAGACGCTGCGCCAGCAGCTCGAGCTCACCGGCCAGCTCGACTGGCTCAAGCTGCCCTACCACCGCGGCATCGTGTACGGCGACGCTGCCCCTGACCATCGGTGGCGGCATCGGCCAGTCACGGACGCAGATGCTGCTCCTCAAGAAGGCCCATCTGGGCGAGGTGAGCGTCAGCGTGTGGCCGCAGATCCTCAAGGACCTGGGGCACGCACGGGACATCCACGTCCTCGAGTAGACCAAGCCCCGAGGCGGCGGTCCTCGCCCGGACCGCCGCCGGCGCGGGCGGTCAGATCGCGCCCAGGTAGGCATCCTCGTGGTGGAGCGCCTGATCGAGCCCGAGTTCTTCCTCGCCGGGAGCCACGTGGACCCGCGTCACCCGGTCGATCAGCCAGAGCATGCCGAACGTGAAGCCGAAGGCCCAGATCGACGACAGCACCACCGCCGCCAGCTCCTTGGCAAAGAACGACGGGTCGCCAGCCAGCAGGCCGTTGGCGCCGTGGGGGTTGAAGGCGGTCGTGGCGAAGACGCCGAGCAGCACGATGCCGAGGAACCCGCCCACCCCGTGCACGCCCCAGACATCGAGCGCGTCGTCCCAATGGAGGCGGTTCTTGAGGGCCACCGCGCTGTAGCAGACGACCCCCGAGACGGTACCGATCAGGGCCGCAGCCGCCGGCGAGACAAAGCCGGCCGCGGGGGTGATCGTGGCGAGACCGGCCACCGCGCCGGTCAGCAGGCCCAGGAAGCTCGGCCGCTTCTCGAAGCGCCAGGCCGTGAAGAGCCAGGCGATGGCCGCGAATGACGCCGCCACGTCCGTGTTCAGGAAGGCGACCGCCGTCGTGGCGTCGACCCGGAGCTCGCTGCCGGCGTTGAAGCCGTACCAGCCGAACCAGAGCAGGCCGGTGCCCAGGGCGACGAGCGGGATGCTGTGCGGGCCGCGGTCCGCCACGTGGCGGCGTCCCGACGTAGAGCACCGACGCCAGCGCGGCCAGCCCGGCGATGTTGTGGACCACGATGCCCCCGGCGAAATCGAGCACGCCCCACTGCTGCAGGACGCCGCCGCCCCACACCATGTGGACGAACGGGAAGTACACGAAGAGCAGCCAGGCCGTCAGGAACAGCATGTACGCTTTGAAGCTGACCCGGTTGGCGAACGCGCCCGTGATGAGGGCCGGCGTGATGATGGCGAACATCATCTGGTAGGCGATGAATACGTATTCGGGGATCGACGGGTTCAGCGGCGCCGGGCTCGTCAGGTTGACGCCGTTGAGGAACGCCTTGTCCAGGTTGCCGATGACCCCGCCGACATCGCCGGAGAAGCACAGTGAATAACCGACGACGAACCAGATGACCGTCGTCCAGCCCATGGAGACGAAGCTCTGGATCATGATCGCCTAGCACGTTCTTGCGGCCGACGAGCCCGCCGTAGAAGAACGCCAGCCCGGGTGTCATCAGCATCACCAGGCTGGTGCAGACGAGCATGAAGCCGGTGTTCCCGGTGTCGAGCCCAGGCATGGCCTACCCCATCGCGGATATGTACGGGCCACTTGTACACCTGAGGGCATCGGCCCGCTCGGAGGTGGCGCGCGCCTGACAAGCGTTCGCCGCGTATCCGCACTCCGGTAGGCTCACCCATCGTGGTGACCGCGTCGCTCTGGCGACACGCCGACTTCATGAAGCTGTGGGCCGGCCAGACCGTGTCCGAACTCGGCTCCGTGGTGACGCGGACGGCCGTGCCGCTGGTGGCCCTGCTCGTGCTGGGCGCCGGACCGTTCGAGATGGCGCTGCTCGTGGTCTCGGCCAGTCTCGCCGTGCTCCTGGTGGGCTTCTTCGCCGGCGCCTGGGTCGACCGGCTGCGGCGACGTCCCCTGCTTATCGGTGCGGACGCCATCCGGGCCGTCCTCCTCTTCTCCATCCCCGCTGGCCTACCTCGCCGGGGCCCTGCGCATGGAGCAGCTGTACCTCGTCGTCTTCCTGGAGGGCTGCTTCGGCGCCCTGTTCGATGCCGCGTACCCGGCGTACGTGCCGTCGCTCATCGGGGTCGAGCGCGTCGTCGAGGGCAACAGCAAGCTCGCCACGAGCTCGTCGCTGGCCGAGATCGGTGGTCCCGGCCTGGGGGGCGGCCTCGTGCAGCTGATCGGCGCGCCATTCGCGATCCTGGTCGACGCCGTCTCGTTCGTCGTCTCGGCCATCTCGCTGGTCCTGATCCGCAGCCCGAGCCGCCGCGCCCGCCGAGGACATCACCCCCGGCGATGCGGCAGGAGATCGGCGAGGGGCTTCGCCTGGTCCGCCGGCACCCGATCCTCGTGCCGCTGACCCTCCGCTCGGTCGTCGCCCACGTGGCCGGCTCGTTCTACGGCGTCCTGTACACGATCTACCTCATCCAGGACCTGCACCTGAACCCGTTCCTGCTCGGCATCGTCGTCTCGGCCGGCGGCGTCGGCTCACTGGTCGGCTCGTTCGTCGCCGCGCGGGTCATCGCCCGCCTCGGGTTCGGCCCGGCCCTCATCTGGACGGCGACCGGCGCCTCGATCGTCGGCGTCCTGACGCCCCTGGCGGGCGGCCCGCTCCTGCTGGCGACGCTCATGGTGTTCATCCCGCAGCTGGTCGGCGACGGCCTCCAGACGGTCGAGGAGATCGCCGAGCTGTCGCTCATCCAGGGCGTCATCCCGGACCGCATCCTGGGCCGCGTCAACGCCACCCTCGAGGTGTTCTCGCACGGCGTCGCCTATCCGCTCGGGGCCCTCATGGCCGCCGGCGTCGCGCGGCTGGATCGGCGTCCGCGGCGGCGATCGCCATCGGCTGGGCCGGGATGGCGCTCTCGATCCTGTTCCTCGTCCTCTCGCCGCTGCCGCGGATCCGGCAGCGCTCGGACGTGCCGGCGGTCAAGGACTAACCTCCGCGCTGCTCCGTGCCGAGGTACTCCGCGTCGGTGACGAGGGGGCCGAATTCAGTCTCCGGTCCGTCAGCCGGGGCCTCCCAGATCGCCAGATGGGTCATGAACCGGTCAGGGGCGGCACCATGCCAGTGCCACTCCCCAGGCGGCGTGTAGATCGTGTCGCCGGGGCGGATCTCCAGGACCTCGCCGCCGCGCGCCCGGATCCGACCGATGCCCTCAATCACGCGCAGGGTCTGCCCCATCGCGTGGGCGTGCCAGGCGTTGCGCGCCCCTGGGGCGAAACGGACGACGTTGACGCGCACGCGGGACGGCGGCTCACCTCGCGCGATGACGTCGACCCAGACGTCGCCGGTGAACCGCTCGGCGGGCGCCTTGGTGGTGGGCCCCGGGGGAACCTTCTCCATGATCGCCTCCTCAGGCCGGCAGCGGCTTCGGCTGCCACAGCTCGATCTTCGTCCCGTCCGGGTCGACGATGTGAGCGAAGCGGCCGTTGGATTCGGCCGCGTGGACCTTGGCCTCCAGACCGTGCCGTGCACAGGTGCCGGCACCGGGCTGGGCCGCCATGGCCTCCGGCGTGAAGAACGTGCCGCCCCAGTCCTCCATCCCGAGGCCGAGGACGTCCCGATACCAGGCCGCGAGCGCACCCGGATCCTTCGCTTTGAAGAAGACCCCGCCGACCCCAAGGACCCTGGCCATCTGACCCTCCTGGCTGGCTGAACAGATGGCGCGCCCGGCAGGATTCGAACCCGCGACCTGGTGGTCCGAAGCCACCCGCTCTATCCACTGAGCTACAGGCGCACGCTTCACGCGCAACTGGCGCGGTTTGTGTCTAGGGCTTCGACGACTGCGAAGAGCGTAAGCGCGGGGCGACTTCGGATCGCACCAGCAGGAGCTCTACCGCCATGCCACAAGCCCAAGCCACGCCGCCCATCGTAGCGCGAGGCGATCTCGGCGCCAACGCCAGCTTCGCCCGGCACCTGCGCGCGCGCAACCTCCGCCCGGCCATGCAACGCCCCAACCTGGCCTGCACCGCCCGCCTCGGCGCGGGCACCTACGGGTCAGTGCAGCGACTTGACTGCCTCGCGCTCGATGGCGAGCCCGCGCGCGTGCCGAGCGAAGAAATCCTCGAACCCGCGCACGTCACGCGGGTCGGGCAGGACCGGTGCGCCGATGCTCCCGGCGATCCGCTCGTCAAGGTAGTCGGGCAGCGACTGCGCCGGGCGATCGCGGAGCATGTACGCCGCCAGTAGAGCCATGCCCCAGGCTCCGCCCTCACCGGCGGTGGCGGAGACGCTAACGGGGACATTGAGCGCGGCGGCCATCATCCGCTGGCCGGTGTCGCCGCCCTTGAAGTACCCACCGTGGCCGCGGATCTCGTCGATGAGCACCCCCTCCTCGGCGGTGAGGATGTCCATCCCGGTCCGCAGGGCGCAGAGCGAGGCGAAGTACATCGCCCGCACGAAGTTCTCGAGGCTGAAGCGACTAGCGGGTCCGCGGGCGAAGAGGGGGCGCCCTTCCCTGAAGCCGGTCATGTGCTCGCCCGAGACGTAGTTGACGGCGAGCAGCCCGCCCGCGTCCGGGTCCGCCTCGAGGGCGAGGGGCAGGAGCTTTTCGTACACCTCCTCGGGCCGAACGTGCGCACCGAGCGCCTGCCCAGCCCGCCCCAGGACGGCGAGCCACGCGTCCAGATCAGAGGTCCCGTTGTTCGAGTGCACCATCGCCACCGGCCGGCCGTCGGGCGTCACGACGATGTCGATCTCGCGATGGATCCGGGCCAGGTTCCGCTCGAGGACGATCATCGCGAACACCGAGGTCCCGGCGGAGACGTTGCCCGAGCGGGGTCGCACCGCGTTCGTCGCGACCATCCCGGTCCCCGCGTCGCCCTCGGGCGGGCAGAGCGGGACCCCAGGCGCGAGTGTGCCCGACGGGTCGAGCAGCCTCGCGCCCTCGACCGTCAGCCGTCCGGCCGGGCGTCCCGCCGGCACGACGGCCGGGAAGATGCCTCGGAGCGCCCAGCCGAGCCTCCGCGGCGCGACGAGGGCGTCGAATGCCGCCAGACGGGCGGAGTCCCAGTCACCGCCTGCGGGGTCGATCGGGAAGACCCCGGACGCCTCGCCCACCCCAACCACCCGCTCGCCTGTGAGCTTCCAGTGGACGTACCCGGCGAGGGTCGTGAGGTGGGCGATCCGTGGGACGTGTGGTTGGTCATCGAGGATCGACTGGTAGAGATGGGCGATCGTCCAGCGTTGCGGGACAGCGAAGTCGAGGAGCGCAGTCAACTCGGCGCAGGCCTCGCCGGTGATGTTGTTCCGCCACGTCCTGAAGGGGACGAGCGGGGCGCCTGCGGCATCGAGCGCAACGTAGCCGTGCATCATCCCGCTGACGCCCATCGCCGCCACCGTCCGCACGTCCACGGCGTAACGGGTGCGAACGTCCTCCACGAGCGAGGCGTAAGCGCCCGCGAGGCCCGACCAGACTTCCGCCATGTCGTAGGTCCAGATGCCATCCTGGATGTGGCTCTCCCAGGCGTGCGAGCCCGACGCCAGGAGCGACGTGTCGGGCGCGATCAGCGACGACTTGATGCGCGTCGAGCCGAGCTCGATCCCGAGGATCGCGCGGCCCGTTCCGATCAGCTCGGCCGCCAGACCAGGATGCTCGCGTCCCGAAGAGGCGTGCCCCGACGACATCGCGGTCAGTCTCGCCGGTCTACCTGACCGTAGTAGGCGGCGGGCCCGTGCTTGCGCTCGAAGTGGCGCCGGAGCAGCACCACATCGATCGTCGCCGCGGCGGCGTCGATGGCCAGGGTGCGGACGGCCATCGCCGCAACCGCCTCGAGCGCGACCGCGTTCGCGAGCGCATCCGCCGGGTCACGACCCCACGTGAACGGTCCATGCGATCGGACCAGGGCGGCTGGCATCTCGAGCGGGCCGAGTCCGAGCCCGTCGAGCGTCTCGATCATCACCGCCCCCGTGTCGGCCTCGTACGCCGGACCGAGCTCGGCCACGGTCAGCGCCCGCGTGACGGGGATGGGGCCCCGGAAGTGGTCGGCATGGGTCGTGCCGAAGCAGGGAATGGGCTGTCCCGCCTGGGCCCAGGCTGAGGCCCACGACGAGTGCGTGTGCACAACGCCGCCGATCTCGGGATAGCGCCGGTAGAGGGCCAGGTGGGTCGGGGTGTCCGAGGACGGCCGCAAGACTCGGTCCACAGCGGACCCGGAGTCGAGCTCGACGGCGACGAGATCGGCAGGCGTGAGGACGTCGTACGGCATCCCGCTGGGCTTGATGATCATCACGCCGGCGTCCCGGTCGATCCCGCTGGCGTTCCCGAAGGACAGGGTCACGAGCCCGGTCGCGACGAGGGCCTTGTTCGCGGCGCAGACCTCCTCCCGCAGCTCCCTGAGGCTCACGACACCTCCTCCGACGGAGGGGCCGCAGTCGAACCACGCACCACGAGCGACGGGGGGAACACACGGACGATCGCGCGCTCGCTCCTGGAGCTCACGCCATCGGCGACCCGGTCGCCCCGGCCCGGTCGGCCGTCCTCGCCGCCATCGCCCGACGCCGGGCCGACGAGCAGGTCGATCGCCTCGGCGGCCATCGGGCCCATGGGCATCCGGACGGTCGTCAGGCTCGGGACCGTGACGCTGGCCATGGCGATGTCATCGAATCCGATGACCGACAGCTCCTGGGGGACCCGGACCCCGCGGAGCAGGGCGGCCCGGAGGACGCCGATCGCAAGGGTGTCGGTCGAGACCACGATGGCTGTCGGCCGCGGCGACACCCGCAGCAACGCGGCGAGGGCCGCTTCGCCCCCTCCGGGCGTATTCGCGACGTGCTGGACATAGCCGGCCGGGATCTGCCCCAGGATCGCCGGCGCTGCCTCGACGTACGCAGCCTGGCGCTCCCGGATGTCGCCGAGGAGGCGGCCGCCGATGAAGGCGATGCGACGGTGGCCGAGGCCGAGGAGGTGGTCCATGGCTGTGCGGATGCCGAGGCCGTTGTCGACCTGGACCCCAGGGATGAGATCGAGCGTCGTCCCTTGCCACATGGCCACGACCGGAACGTCCGACTCGGCGAGGTCGGCGAGGAGGCGGGGTTGGTCGCCCATGTCGCCGAGGACGAGGATCCCATCGACCTGCCGCGCCTCGAGGACGGCGGCAAGCTCCTGCGCCTCGGCCGCCCGGGCGTGGGCAAGCCCGAGCACGATGTTGTAGCCCCGGGCTCGCGCCGCGCTCGAGATCGCCTCGATCGCGCCCGCGAAGAAGGGATCGGTGATGTCCCGCACGATCGCCCCGAGGAGCATCGTCGGTGCGCCGCGGAGGGCCCGAGCCAGTGGGTTCGGACGATAGCCCAGCTCGCGGGCGGCCGTGAGGACTCGTTCCCTCGTTTCCTGGGCGACCGGCACCTGGAGGGGTGCATGGCTGAGGATCCGGGAGACCGTACTCCGCGAGACCCCCGTCGCGACCGCGACGTCCTGCATCGTCGTCGGCCGGGCGCGTTGGCCGATCGGACGCGCAACGCCCCGATTCATCAGTACTCGAAGCGGCGGCGGAGCAGGGCGTGGATGGAGACCGAGATCAGGATGACCGCGCCGTAGACAAGCCCGGGGTAGTAGTCGCTGAGCCCGATGGCGACGAGGCCGGCCTGGATCCCGCCGATCATGAAGGCCCCGAGCGCCGTGCCCCACACGCTGCCGCGCCCGCCGAACACGGACGTCCCTCCGACGAACACCGCGGCCAGGGTCGGCAGGAGATAACCGTCCCCCATGGAGGGGTAGTAATTGACGACCTCGAGGCTGTTCAGGACGCCGGCGAGGGCGGCCGAGGCGCCGACCAGGATGAAGAGGATGATCCGCGTCCTCCGGATCGGGATGCCCATCAGCGCGGCAGCCTGGGCGTTGTCGCCGATGACGTAGGCGTTCTGCCCGAGGCGGTGGCGATTCATGAGCACCCACGCACCGCCCGCGACGAGGACGAACCAGACGAACTCCATCGGCACACCACCGAACAGCCGCCCCACCATCAGCTCGTACGCGGGTGAAGACTGGGTGTCGACCAGGGGGTACTGCCTGCCGGCGACGAGGACATTGGCGAGGCCTCGGAACAGGAACTGTGTTCCGATCGTCACGACCAGGGACGGGATCCCGAGGTACGTGACCACGACGCCGTTGAACAGACCAGCGAGGACGCCCACGCCGAGGGCCGCGAAGATCCCGAACACGACGCTGCCAGTCGCCTGCCAGGCGGCGACGAACCCGACCATGCCCAGGGACATCGTCGATGGGAACGAGAGGTCCATGTCGCCGGCGACGATGACCATCGTCAGGGTCATCGCCATGATCGCGAAGTAGGGCGTCGTCTGGGCGAATGACTGGTAGATCGGCGCGTTCAGGAACGTCCTCGGCGCGAGGATCACGAAGGTGGCCCAGAGCAGGACGAAGGCCACGCTGATGCCGATCTGCGAGGCCCACGGCGCGAGGGTCGTGCCCAGCGAGCGCCGCCGCGACTCGAGGGCCGCCGAGCGCGCCGTCACGCGATGCCTCCCGCGCCATGGGCCGGCGGCGGGTCGGGCGGCCGGTAGCGCTCGGCCTCGGTGTAGGTCCCGCCAGAGGCCACCTCGCGCATGATGTCCATGAGCTCCTCGAGCGAGTAGCGCGAGGTCGGGAACTCGCCGGCGACGCGGCCGCGATCCAGCACCACGATCCGATCCGAGACCGAGTACACGTGGAAGATGTTGTGGTCGATGAAGATCGCCGACTTGCCGGCGTCTCGGATGCCCTCGACGAAGTGGATCAGCTTCTCGGTCTCCTTGAGTGACAAGCCCATCGTCGGCTCGTCGAGGATGATGATGTCGGCCTGGAAGTGGAGGGCCCGGACGATCGCGAGGCCCTGACGCTCTCCACCAGACAGGCCCATGACGCTCGTATTCGGCGTCAGGACCGCGGAGGTGAAGCCCATCGACTCGCCCATCAGGGCCTCGGTGGTTCGGCGCATGTCGCCGACTCGCAGGAACCCGAGCCGGTTCGCCACCGGCCGGCCCATGAAGATGTTCCGCCACAACGGTTGCTGCTCGGCGAGCGCGCGTTCCTGGAAGACGGTCTCGACACCCAGCGCCCGTGCCTTCTCGACCGTGATCCCCTCGACGCGCTGGCCGCCGAAGTAGATCTCCCCGTGGTCGGGCTGGTGCACGCCGGTGATGATCTTGATGAGGGTCGACTTGCCGGCTCCGTTGTCACCGAGGAGGCCGACGACCTCGGCAGCACCCAGGCGGAGGTCGATGTCGTCGAGGACCCGCACACCCCCGAAGGACTTGGAGACGCCCCGAAGTTCGAGGCGGAGCTCGGGGCCGGGGGGGAACTGGCGGGCGCCGAAGCGCCCGCCAGCCGTCTGGCCGCTCATCGGACCTGGGACTCCGCGACTAGCGGATCTGCTGCGTCACGAGCGGGGCGATGACATCGACGTTGGACTTGTCGATGAACCCACCACCCGTGTTGACGAATAGGCCGCTGAAGCCGAACTTCTTGCTCATGCAAAGCTGCTCGACTGCGAAGAAGCCTTGAAGGAACTGCTGCTGGTCGATGACCAGGCTGATGTAGCCGTCCTTGATGCCCTGAACCGTCGCGGCCGAGGCATCGAAGCCGGCCATGTAGACGCTTCCGGCCTTGAGGTTGGCGGCCTTCATGTACGTCGGGATCGTCGACGTCAGGTTGCCGTGATCGATGAACATCGCCTTGACGTCGGGATGGGCCGAGACGTATCCGGTGAAGGTCGCGGTGCCGTTGGCCGGGTCCTTGTTGGTGGCGTCGTCGATCTCGAGGTAATCCACCTTGAGGCCCTTGGCCGTCAGTGCGTCAAGGATGCCTTGCGTGCGCTCACCGCGGCCGGCCTGGGCCTTCAGGCCCCAGACGAACGCGCGATCGCCCGACTTGAGATTGCCACGCGCGATCGCCTCATTGGCGAGCGCGGCTCCCGCGTCGTGGAGCACGGCGCCGACGTAGCCGAGGCCCTTGCTAGCGTACGTCGACTCCGCCGTCTGGAGCTCGGTGTTCATGACGGTGACCAGGATGCCCTGGTCCTCAGCCTGCTTGATCAGCGGATCGAAGGCTGCGTCACCCGGATGGCCCATGACGGCGATGCCGTCCGGCTTGGTCGCCATGGCCTGCTGGAACTGGGTGATCATCTTGTTCGGGTCCCAGTCTGACCACTGATACGTGATGTTCGGCCCCAGGGCGGCCTGAGCGGCCTTCGCGCCGTTGTACACGACCGTCTCGAATCCACCACCCGTTGTGCCGCCGGGGAAGAACACGAGGTTCACACCGGAGCAGAACTGGCCGGCGACCGGCGCCGCTCCGGACGCGCCGGTGGTGCCGGACGGAGACGCCGACGCCGTGCATGCGCCGAGCACGATGGCCGCGCCCATGAGAATCGCAAGCCCACGGTTGGGCATGCCCTGTCTCGTCATCTCGAATCCTCCAATAAGTCTGGCTGCACGGGCCGGGGTGCGTCCCCGGGCCGTTCGGTCGTCGCCTCCTCTCTGCAGATCCTCCCTTCTCTTGCGTTGCGTGCGCCTAGAGCCCGCCGGCGAGCCGGTGATAGGCCTGGTTCCAGCGCAGCTCCTTCTTGATGGCTGCGAACGTGGTGTCCACGCCGATCGCGACCAGTTCGATGCCGGTCATCTCGGCGAAGTCCTCGACATGCATCCTGGTCAGCGCCGTGCTCAGGCTCGTATGGTGCGGACCACCGGCGAGGAGCCAGGCCTCGGCAGCGACCCTGAACTCGGGTCTCGGCTCCCACAGGGCACGCGCGACAGGCAGGCGCGGCAGGTCCTCCGGCGGCCTGACCACCTCGACCTCGTTGAGGACGAGCCGGAAGCGCTCGCCCAGATCGAGGAGTCCGACGACGACGGCGGGCCCCGGCCGGGCGGTGAAGACGAGGCGGACGGGGTCGGCCCGGTTGCCGATCGCCAGCGGATGGATCTCGCAGGACGGCCGGCCCTCGGCGAGCGAGGGGCAGATCTCGAGCATGTGCGCCCCAAGGACCTGCGGCCGGTCGGGAACCAGGTGGTAGGTGTAGTCCTCCATGAACGACGTTCCGCCTTCCAGGCCGGTCGCCATGACCTTCATCGCCCGGACGAGGAGAGCGGTCTTCCAGTCCCCTTCTGCCCCGAAGCCGTAGCCGTCGGCCATGAGCCGCTGGGCCGCGATCCCCGGCAGCTGGACGAGCTCGCCGAGGTCCTCGAAGGTGTCCGTGAATGCCCCGAAGCCGCCCGCTGTCAGGAATGCCCGCAGCCCAGCCTCGATCCGCGCGGCATCCCGGAGGGCCGCACGGCGATCGCCGTCGCGTCGCAGGGAGGGCACCACGTCGTAGGCGGCGTCGTACACGTCGGTGAGCCGATCGACCTCGGCCTCGGTGGCTGCGCGGACAGCGGCGACGAGGTCACCGACGCCGTAGCCGTCGACCCGGGCACCGAGCCGGATCTGGGCCTCGACCTTGTCGCCCTCGGTGACCGCTACCTGGCGCATGTTGTCGCCGAAGCGCGCCAGACGCAAACGTGCGAGCTCGTGGACGCCGCAGGCGGCCCGGGCCCAGCACACCGATGCGGTCAACGACTTCGGGATCACGCCAGTGGCCGACGACGGTGGTTCGGCTGCGCCGCAGGCGGGTTTCCACATACCCGAACTCGCGGTCGCCGTGAGCCGACTGGTTCAGGTTCATGAAGTCCATGTCGATCTCCGCCCACGGGAGATCCCGGTTGTACTGCGTGTGGAGGTGGAGCAGCGGCTTGAGGAACGCCTGGAGGCCCGAGATCCACATCCGGGCCGGGGAGAAGGTGTGCATCCAGGCGATGACACCGATGCAGTCCGGCGCGGTGGTCGCGTCGAGGAGGACGGACCGGATCGCGTCCGAACTCGTGACGATCGGTTTGAACACGATGCGAACGGGGATCGCGTCCGCACTGTCGAGCGCGCCGGCGATCTCGGCCGCGTGGTCGGCCACCGCCCGAAGGGTCGCGTCGCCGTAGAGCTCCTGGCTGCCGGTGACGAACCAGACCGCCCGGTCCGCGAGGATCTTCATGCGACCTCCCAGCCTCCACGACGATCGTCAGGCGGCTCCTCGACGGGATCGTCGACCTAGCCGTGACCCTAGACTGGCTCGACGCGGGTTCTGGAGCGTGCAATCGAGTGTATGCACACGTGTGCACTACTGTCAAGACGCGGACGAGGCGGGCGCCGTCTGGCCGCCAAGAGGATGCGGTCGGACGAGTCTGGGACGGACTAATCCACTCGGAATCGATAGATCGATCGCTGCCGGTAGGGAACTCCTGGCTCGACGATGACCGAGGGAAAGGTCGGCTCGTTGACGGCGTTGGGGAACCGCTGCGGCTCCAGCGCGAGGCCGGCGAACGGCGTGGCGTTGGAGCCGTGTTTGACGGGCTCTCGCGGCAGCATCTGGCCCGAGTACACCTGGAGCGCCGGCTCGGTGGTCCAGAGCTCCATGACCCGCCCCGAGGACGCGTCGTGCAGACGCGCGGCCAGCTCGGGTTCGCCGGCCGAACCAGCCGTCACGTCCAGGACGAGGTTGTGGTCGTACCCACGCGTCGGCTCGCCCAGCAGCGCCCCGATCCGAGCGCCGATGGTCGTCGGCTCCCGGAAGTCCAGCGGGGTGTCCGCGACATCCACGACCTCGCCCGTGGGCACCAGGTGCTCGTCCACGGGCGTGTAGCAGGTCGCGCCGATCCACAGCTCGTGGTCGAGGACGGGCCGGAGGTGGCGATGGCCCCCGAGGTTCCAGTAGGAGTGATGCGTCAGGCTGATCGGGGTGCGACGGTCTGGCTCGGCTAGGTAGTCGATGACGAGCTCGTTTCGGTCAGTGAGCGTGTATCGAACCGCCACGCGAAGCGAAGCCGGATAGCCCTCCTCGAGGTGCGGGCTATGGAGGCGGAACGTCACGGTGCGGGCGTCTGCGTCGACCGACCAGAACCGGTTATCGAAGCTCGCGTCCCGGCCGCCATGAAGGTGGTTTGGCGGCTCGTTCGGGATCAGGTGATAGGTGACCCCGTCGAGCGTGAAGCGGGCATCGCGGATGCGGTTCGCAACACGTCCGATCGTGCAGCCCATGTAAAGCGACCGCCGCACCTGATACGCCTCGAGCGTCGCAAGCCCAAGGACGACGTCGTCGAGCTCACCGCGACGATCGGGGGTCCACAGCTCGAGGAGTCGGGCGCCATAGTTCGCGAGGCGGGCCCGCATCCCGCGCTCGTTCGTGATCTCGACGACGATCCAGGGCTCGGTCACACTTCACGACCTCATCGCGCCACCGCAGGCGCTCTTCGCGGCGCTCGTTCGTCCCGCCGATGATAGGCCGCACCTGGCTGCACTCGGTCCGGTCGGCGATGCCGCTGGGACGAGGACGGCATCGACGGCCGCCCCTCGGGATCGCAGGGGCGCTATCGTCGAGACCGTGACACGCCTCGTTGTCCGCGCACCGGGCCGTGTGAACCTGATCGGGGAGCACACCGACTACAACAACGGCTTCGTGTTGCCGGTTGCGATCGACCTGGGGATCAGCATCGACTTCGAGCCGACCGACACGCGCCGGATCGAGTTGACACTCGCCGCCGACGGGCGGCGGGCGAGCGTAGATCTCGACGCGATCGGTCGGCCGACGGGTGACTGGACCGACTACGTTGCCGGCACGGCCTGGGCCCTGACCGCGGCCGGTGCGTCGCTCAGCGGCTTCCGTGGCACGCTCAGCGCGGATCTCCCCATCGGCGCCGGCCTCTCATCGTCGGCCGCACTTGAGCTCGCGATCGCCTGGGCGCTCGCGCGCGGAGTGGCACCGCTCGGCGACCGGCTCGCGGTGGCGCGGGCTGCGCAGCGCGCCGAGAATGAGTTCGTCGGCGTCGCCTCGGGCCTCATGGATCAATACGCCGTCGCCTTCGGCGAGGCGGGTCGGGCGCTGCTCCTCGACTGCCGCGCCATGACCCATCGAGCCATCGACCTGCCTGCCGACCTCGCCCTCGTCGTGATCGACTCGGGGGTCCAACGCCGGCTCGTCGCGTCCGGCTATGGCGATCGGCGTGCGGCCTGCACGCGGGCCGTGGCCCAGATTCGACACGCAGCGCCCGGCGTCTCCTCGTTGCGCGATGTGACCCCAGCTTTGCTCGAGGACGCCCGTGCGTGGATGGACCCTGAGGCGTTTCGCCGGGCGCGGCACGTCGTCACTGAGAACGACCGGGTCCTCGCCGCGGCCGAGGCCCTCGAGGCCGCCGATCTCGAGGCTCTGGGCCGGCTGTTCGCCGCCAGCCAGGCCTCCATGCGCGATGATTTCGAGGTGAGCACGCCCGAGATCGATCGCCTCGTCGACTTGGCGCTCAGCGTCGACGGGGTGGTCGCGGCTCGTCTGACCGGTGGCGGGTTCGGTGGCTCGACCGTCAACCTCATCGCCGAGGCATCACTCGCCGAGTTGGAGGCCGCCGTACGGTCTGGCTATCAGGCCCCGGCCGGGAGATCGGCCGCCGTTCGGAGGGTGATCGCCTCCGACGGTGTCCGGCCGGTCGCCACGTCGTGACGATCGAAGGCCCCCACCGCCGGCACGACCCGCTCCGGGATGCGTGGGTCCTTGTCTCGGCCGAGCGCGACGCCCGGCCGTGGCGTGGGCAAGTGGAGCCTGCGGCGATGGCGACAGTGCTTGCGTACGACCCGTCCTGCCAGCTTTGCCCCGGCAATCTCCGCGCGAACCGCGAGCGTAATCCGCGCTACGACGCGACATTCGTGTTCACGAACGACTTCCCGGCCCTCCGTCCCGACACCCCGGCACACCGCGAGACGGATGGGCTCCGCGTCGCCGAGTCGGAGGCCGGGACGGCTCGAGTCGTGTGCTTCTCGCCCAGACACGACCTCGCGCTCGGAAGGCTACCCGACTCAGCCATCCGGACGGTCGTGGACCTATGGGCGACGCAGTCCGAGGAGCTCGGCGAGCGGTACCGCTGGGTCCAGGTCTTCGAGAACCGCGGAGAGGCCATGGGCGCCTCGAATCCACATCCGCACGGCCAGATCTGGGCGGGTTCGGCGCTGCCCACCGAGGCCGAGCGGGAGGATAGGACCCAGCGCGCGCACTTCGTGCGGACGGGTCGCCAGCTGCTCGGCGACGTCGCCATCGAGGAGCGGTCGGGTCCGCGAGCGATCGAGGCGTCGGGCGACTGGCTCGCCGTGGTGCCGTTCTGGGCGGCGTGGCCCTTCGAGACCCTGATCATCGGGCCGGCGGGTACCCCCCGGCTGCCAGACCTTGAGGATCGCGCTCGGGACGACCTCGCCACCCTGCTGGGTCGCCTGCAACGCCGGTACGATGCCCTGTTCGATCGGCTCTTCCCGTACTCGATGGGCTGGCACCAGGCACCGTACGCCGTGGGCACGGCGCCACGGGACGCGAGCGCGCCGCACTGGCGCCTTCACGCCCACGTCTATCCGCCCCTCCTCCGCGGCGATGCTCGTAAGTTCATGGTGGGCTATGAGCTACTCGCCGAGCCGCAACGAGACTTGACTCCCGAGGAGGCTGCCAGTCGGCTGCGCGCGGCGACAGTCTCGTGAGTGGCGCCCTGGCGCAACCGAGACCTGCCGGCAGCCCTCGTCCGACCGCTGCGGCGGCCGCGTCCTTCGGCATCATGGCCCCGCGTCAGCGCCACCACACTCGCTGGCCGGGGGCCACCACCATCACTGGGGCAGCGGGCGATGGCAGGCCCTCGGCGTTAGCGGTCGCTGGGCCGCCTCGCCACGACCCACCAGCCGGCCGGCAGCAGGAGCGCGGCCACGATGAGCTTGGCCAGGTCGCCCACGATGAACGGCGTCAGGCCGGCCGCGATGGTGTCGGCGGCGGACAGGTGCGCCGCGGCGCTCAGCCACGGCAGCCCGATCAGGTAGATGGCGATGTCGCCGGCCAGCAGGGCCGCGAACGAACCGACGAGCCGCCGATCCCAGCCAAGCTCCGCGAGGCGCCCGGAGATCCCGCTCGCCAGCAGGAAGCCGACGAGATAGCCGCCCGTCGCTCCCAGCGTCACGGTGCCCCCGCTGAAGGCGATGATCGTGTCCAGGCCATGGCGATACGTGCCACTCGCGGCGTCCAGGGCGTAGACCGGCAGGAACAGCCCGAGCACGAGGTACAGCAGCACCGCCAGGACGCCGCGCCGGAAGCCCAGCAGGGCGCCACCGAACAGCACGCCGAACGTCTGGAGGGTGACCGGCACGTACGGGTCGGTGGGGAGGTAGAAGCTGATGCGGGCGCCGATGACGATGAGGAGCGCCCCCGTGACGACCAGCACGGCGTGACGGGCGCGGGAACTGAGCCGCTCGCCGACGCGCACCGGGACGAGGAAGTCGCCGAGCGTCAGGCCGTGCTCATCAGAGGGCACACGCAGCAGCCGCGAGCTGGCGAGCATGGCTCGATGCTACCAGACGAACCGGAGCGCGGCGGGCAGCACCCGGAAGGCGAACGGATCGCGGCCCAGGAGCTCGCCGTCGGCCTGCAGGTAGAGCGGGCCACCCTCGTCGGTCACGGTGACGACGAGGCCGGGCGTGCGGCGCACGGACACGCGCGGGCTGCTGAGGTGGTCGCCGGTGCGGACGCGCCAGGCGAACGTGGTCATCTCGCGGCGCGAGACCGCGTCGATGATGACGCAGTCGAAGAGGCCGTCGGTGGGGTCGGCATCCGGCGCGACGTGCATGCCCCCGCCCTCGTACTGGCCAAGGGCGAGCTCGACCGACTCGACCGCCCGCTCCTCGCTCGACCCGTCGGCCCAGCGCAGCTGGACCCCGCGCTCCCGCCAGTCGATGATCGTCAGGAGTCCCGCGGCCGTGTACAGGTACGGGCCCAACCGGGCCGGGAAACGGGCCGTCCGCTGGGCGACGAACGGGCTGAAGCCGATTCCGGCGCCGTTGACGAAGTAGCGCAGCGCGGGGGCGGTGTTGGGGGCGGTCGGCTCGGCGGGCAGCGGCGACGGCGGCGTGGGTCGGCCGGCCACCAGCGGTGCGGGGCGGAACGTGGCCTCGCCGGCGTCGACGGGGTGGGCGGCGCTCGCGTCGCCACTCAGGTAGGCGGCGAAGCGGGCCACGATCGTGGCCGCATCGCGCGGCAGGTGCAGGCCCCGCGCGTAGTCGCTCCCCCGCCCTGCCGGCACGAGGCCCAGGGCCGGGATCGCGTCGGCCGGCATGTCGGCGGTAAGGAGGCCATTGACGACCTCATGCAGGGTGCCGTCGCCGCCGATGGCCACGACCAGCCGCGCCCCCTCCTGCGCCGCGCGGCGGGCCAGGTCGGCCGCCTCGAAGGCACGGGTCGTGAGCAGCACCTCGTTGTCCAGGCCGGCCGCCGCGAGGGCCGCGCCCATGGCCGGCCACGCCCGGGCGAATGCCCCCCGGCCGGCTCCCGGATGCGCCACGAACTGGAGGGCGGCCGTCACGCCGGTGCCACGTCGTCGGTGATGGCCAGGCGCAGGAGGCCCAGGTTCACCTCGTACAGCTCGACCTCCAGCTTGTGCTGTCCCGGCGCCAGCGGCGACCCGGTGACGAGCAGCGCCACGTGGTCGCCCTTCTGGACGCGGATGGGATGGAACTTGTCCACTGAGGCGGCCTGGATGGGCGTGGGATCGTCGGCGCGGAGGGCGCTCACGGCGGAGGCCTCGATCGCCTGGCCGTCCACCGCGAGGCGCCCGATCCCCACCAGCGTGCCGCTCCCCATGGGATTGCGTGCCTCCAGGCGGAAGCCGGTCGCCGTGTTGCGCAGGCTGCCCGCCACGTAGAACTGCTTGGCCAGGAAGCCCGGGACGTCCATGCCCGCAGTCTACGCGGCGAGGGACCGCTGACGGACGCGGCCGGTGGGGCCAGCCGTCGTCGGGTGATGGTCGAGGGGCCCGGTGTTGTCGTTTACGCCTCAAGGGACTGGTATGCGCCCCTATCGAACTCCCCGTTGTTGCCCGGCCCCGTCGTACGCACGGCCCGGACTGAGGCGCCGACCGAGCGGCTCGAATCGGCGCATACCAGTCCCGGGGTGACTAGGCGACGACGACGCTTCGCCGGTCGGCTCCCGACGACTGCCGATCGCGCCGCGCCGAGCGAGGGACCGCCCATCGGGTACGATGCGTGGCCGCGGTGGCCTTAGCTCAATCGGTAGAGCATCGGATTGTGGCTCCGAAGGTTAGGGGTTCGATCCCCCTAGGCCACCCCATTTCCCGCACGATCTGGTCGCGTGGCGTCGCACCCATGCGCACCCCGTGCCCGTCGGTGCCTGTCGAACGATGTGAGCCCGGCGACCGTCCTGAGTCACGAGGCGCGGCGCCGGGGACACGGACGACGTAGGCTGCCTCGGGGCTAGGGCAAGTAAGAGGGCCTGTGTCGTCCATGCCGATCCGGCGCAGACTCGCGCTCGCGCTGATGGGCCTTGTGGCCGTTCTTGTGGTCATGGTGTTCGCTACTCGACTGATCAGTGGTGTGGCGATCCACGACGCGACCACACTGCCCACGCTGATCAGTGTCTGCGGCCGAGAGTGGATCAAGGACGACCTGAGTCGGATCCTGAGCCTGTCGGCGGCCCGAGCGCGAGATGGCGTGGAGCCGGTCGTCGTTGACCCAGGCCCGTTGGCGGCGTGTCCGGTCGGACCCTGTTCGGACGCGGCCCGGGTTGGCCCCTGCGACACTATCGTCTACGTCCGCGTGGGCGAGGACGCCTATCTCGATTACGCTCTCCAGGGCGGTCCATGAGGCCCCAAGCCAAGCTCTCTGTCATAGCGGCAATGACCGTCGGCGCGGCCCTCCTCCTGACCGCCTGCTCGGCCGGCGCCGCCGCTCCCAGCCCCCTCACCACAGTGGGGTCGGTCGCGGGAGTGGGCGGGCCCTCGCCGTCCACCGCGACGCCGGGCAGCCCGACCCCGGTTGCGCCACCGCGCTCGACCGCCAGTCCCGCGCCGTCGATCGGCCCGCTTGTGGGCAGCATCCCCTCGACGGTCGGGGGTCAGCCAGTCCTCCTGATCCCGGCCGCGGTCACGCGCCTCGTGGCGACTACGACCGACGCCCCGCTGCTCGTCGGGGGCTGGTTCCACCATCCGGCGCCCGTCTGGTGGTGCCCGTCACAGGGCTACGTGCAGCCGTGGGGTTCCTGCCTGCGTTTCGCCCTGTACGAGCACTCGGAAGGATCGCTCGGCGCCACCATCGGCAAGCCGGTCTGGGTCTACGGCATGCCTCCGAACGAGTCGATCCTCGTCTACCCAGGCGAGCAGGCGGCGTTCGACCAGGCGGAGCCCTACGCTGCCACGCGGCCGGTAGTGCTCTCGATCCACACCCACGACCCGGGCTGCCCGACCGGCCTCAGAATCCTAGGCGAGACCTGTGCGACGCAGGCGGTCTTAGAGGCTATCGTTTGGCTCGGCCCACCGGTCGTGGCCGCGTCATCGATGCCGTAGCCCAAGTCGTTGAGTGGGGCCCCGTGGGGGATGCGAACGACGACGGTGAGCGGTCGCGACGGCCCAGCGGGCTCGACACCCGCGGACGGTCAGCCGGGCCCAGTTGGATGCTTCAACCGACGGGCAATCGCATCAGGAGACCGAAGAAGACCCATACCGGCCCGCCAAGCAAGGCCAGCCAGACGTATCCGGGAAGGTACGTTGCAGCGGTGAACACGCTGCCTACCTGCCAGATGGCGATCCAGAAGCCCACACCAACGACGGTTGTCATCGCGACGACCGCGACACGGCGTACGAGGCGGGACGACCGCGCGAGGACATGCGGTGCCAGCACCAGGGCCACCATGGCGGGCAGGATGCCGAAGAGCGCGTAATACAGGGCCCCATAGAGCCCCTCGACGATGCTGATGGTGAGGGGGTCGTTACCCTGCCCGGACCCATTCATGGCGACGTTGAGCCCCGCCTCGACGACGGCCACGACGACGCAGCACGCCACGAACAGACAGATGTTGACCCCTGCGTGTCGGGCCGGACGTGGTGCCGCCTCCTGGCCGACCATCTCAGTCAACGGCTGGCCGCCCGATCACGGACCGCAGGGCCTGGGTGCCGAGCCAGGATGATGCATGGCGAGCAATGCGCAGGCGACGATGCGGAATGGCGCGACGAGCGGGCGCCGTAGTCACACGGCCGACGCCTGCGGCATGACGATCGCCAACGCGATGATGAGAGCCGCCACGGCCGTGGCGACGATCGCGAGGGCGGCCGAGTCGCGACGTGGATGGGACAGGCAGTAGGCATAGATCAAGCCGAGCGGCGGCAGTGTGAGCGAGGCGGCGAGGGCCTCGTAGTACAGCCCGCCCCGCGGCGCGAGCGCGAGATCGACCCCCACCCACACGAGGATCAGCACGGCGACGCGGAATCCCGTGATCGGCGACGACCGATCTGGGACTGAGCGGCTCATCCGAGCCGCTCACGGCGAAGACCGAGCCGAGGCGCATGCTGCACGCCCGTATCGTCCCACGCGGGTCCACCGGTTCGACCACCCATCGGGTGTGATCGCCGGCTTAGTTGACCCACCGAGGCGACAGGCCCAGCTGACGGACGGCCGCCTCGAGCTTGTCCATGGCGATCTCGAGGCTCATGTCACGAGCCACGACGGTGCTGAACTCCTCCCGGTGCGGGCCCGTGGGCGTCGCACCGACCATCCAGGAGCCGTCCGGCACGGGGGTGGGGCCAAGCAGTGCCCAATCCGCCGGCAGGAGCGCGATGATCGTCGACTGGGCCGCCCGCACCGTACGCCGAACCGCCCTGCCCGGGTGAGCGGGCTCGGGCTCCAGCGGGCCCCCGGCGGGGCTCATCGAGATGCCGTCCTCATCAGCGCAGCGAGTGGCGCAGGCCCCGGGAACCCGTGACCATGCTTACGACGAACACGACGGCGATCGCGCCGATGGTGGCGATAACGATGCTCTCGAGGTTGATACCGTTGACCGAGCCGACCTTGAGGACGGTCGTTGCGACGTAGCCGCCGACGAGCCCGCCGACGATGCCGAGGACGACCATCAGGAGGAGCCCTTCACGCGAGCCCATGACTTGATTGGCGAGGAAGCCGGCGATGGCGCCGACCACGATCCAGGCGACGAAGCCCATGGTGACCTGATCCTTTCTTGTGGCGGACGAAGCCCCGTCCGCTGAGGACCGCCTGTGCGGTCAGGGGGCGGGTCAGGCCGGCTCGCGCCGGAAGATGCCGACGGCCCAGATGACGACGAGTTCGAGGACGGTCCAGCCGATGAAGGCCACGACCGCGGCGATGTCGAGGACCACGCCGCCGGAGCTGAGGGCGTTCGTGTGGAGGAGCCCGTCGAAGGGGGCGACGAAGACCTGGCTGATGTTGAGGATGGCTGCCACCAGGTCGTTGCCCGTGCGCGCGTCGAGCAGCAGCAGGACGATGCGCAGGCCGATGACGAGCTGGATCAGGCCAAAGACGAGGACGACGATCCGGCGGGTCATCTCGGCGCCGCCAGGGCCGCTGCGGGTGGTCGAGCGAGTATCGGTCTGCACGGTGCTGGGGCTCCCGGCCACGATCGGCCCCTGGCTGACCACCGAGCGGTCCACTTGTTCCACGGTCATGTGACGACTGCTTTCTGGCACCACTCGAAGCGCGGGTACGGAGACCGATGCCCGGTATGCCACGGTCAGTGTCCTCCCCGCCGGACGGCTGTCATGACGGCTCGTCATCCCCTGGGTGTGACCGTGCCGCGAGAGTAGGATTCGGGTGCCGTCATGGACCCTGCCGCGCACGACGCACGCCGCGCTCTCGTGCTCCACGATCGTCAGCTGGTCGTGGACCTCATCGAGCTGACCCTGAACCATGGCGTTTTCGTCGTCCATGCGGCGAGCAGCCTGACGGAGGCCGAGGCGATCCTCGCCGCATGGCACCCGCACCTGGCCGTGGTCGACATGGACCATGTGGATAGCACCGCGCTCATGGAACGGCTCGGCGCCTCGAACACCCTCACGGCCAGCGTGACACCAGTCCTTGGCCTGACGCGCCGCGGCGACCTGCAGACCAAGCTCAGGGCCTTCGACCTGGGGGTCGACGACATCCTGACCACGCCCTTCTCGCCGGAGGAGCTGCTGGCCCGCTCGATCGTCATCACCCGCCGCGCGTCGGGGACCGATCGCCCCATCATCCCCTCGATCACGCTGGGCGAGATGGAACTCGACATCCTGAAGCGCGAGGTCCGGACAGCCGATTCCGTCGTCCCGCTGAGCGTCATCGAACAGAGCCTGCTGTATCTGCTGGCCAGTCGAAGCGGACGGGTCGTGACGCGCGACGAGATCCTGGATGCCATCTGGGGCACCGACTTCGTGGCTGAGAGCAACATCGTCGATCGTCATGTCGGCAGCCTGCGCACCAAGCTGCACGACGACTACCGCCGCCCCCGCTTCATCGCCACGGTCGCGGGCCAGGGCTATCGCTTCATCCCCACCTTCTCGAACGCGGGCTGGAAGAGCGACCCGTAGCCAGCACCTGGTTAGCCGGGTGTACGGGGGCCCGAGGGACCATCGCCGCATGGGCGGCCGCCTGCGATGACGGATATTTCGGAGAGCGGCGTCCCGGTGGATCCCCAGCGTGGCGGCCGATGCATGGAGGTGCGCTTCGCGTGCTCACGACCATCCTGGCGGACCGCCCAGACCGCCGCCCCGACGCCGGCCAGGGGCTCGCCGAATACGCTCTCATCCTCGTCCTCATCGCCATCGTCGCGATCCTGGCCCTCATCTTCCTGGGCAGTGACATCCAGCGGCTGCTCTCGCAGGTCGGCTCGTCCGTCTGATCGCGGCCACAAACGGTCCATCCGGCCCTTGCCTCACGGTTGACGCGAGCCGACGCTTGACCCAGTAGCGGTCATCCGGTCCGCGTCATCGCGAGGCAAGCCATGGTCGGCCACGTCGTCACCCAACCCCGCGTCGCGCCGCTCGCGCGCCCCGCCCTGACCCGCGCAGGCAAGGGGACGCTGATCCTGCTTACCCTGCTCGGTGTGGGTGCACTCGGCGGCGGCATCGCCCTCGTGGCCAAGCCGGACGGCAGCGTCATGCACTTCGATCCGGCCCTGCTCGCCGGGAGCCCCTTCACCGACTTCCTCGTGCCGGGGTTGATCCTGGGCGGCCTGTTCGGCCTCGGCTCGTTCGTGGTGATCGCGCTCGGCCTGCGCCATGCGCCCGTGGCGCCGTTCTTGGCCTTCGCCCTGGGGTGCGGCCAGATGATCTGGATCACGGTGGAGCTGGCCGTCATCCGCGAGCTGAGCTTCCTGCATCCGACCTTCTTCATCGTCGGCCTGGCGATCACCCTCGCCTCCGCCCGCTGGGGCTGGCCGACCCTGCAGGCCTGGCGCGCTCGCCGCTGAGGCACTTCTCCGCGCGGGCGCTCTGGGTCCGGCCCTCCGCCTTGCCCGAAGCGTGCGCCCCTCCGCGCCGGCGTGAACCGATAAGGTTGCTAACGACCGACGAAGCGTGTCTCCGCCGCGGTTTGAGCACTTCAGGCACGGCCGGACGTCAGAGAAGGGCCGAGTCGGGTCCCGGCGGCGGCTTCCGCCGTCCTTGGCAACCTTTTGTGCACACGTACGGGTCAGAACGGCCGCGGCAGGCGGTCCCCCTTAATAGTTGCATGCGCAACCATCGGTGTGCGATGATGGCGGTCGCACCAGCCCCCAGGAGTCTCGCGTCCATGCCCGCCGTCACCGTTCCCGACATCACCGTCCTGCCGCGCATCCCGGCGCCGGCCCCGCTGGCGCCGCAGCGCGCGGTCCGCAGCATCACCCTTGCGCCGCACGGCCTGGAGGGTGAGGGTTTCCCGGTCCGGCGCGCCTTCGCCGGCGTCGACCTGGCCGACCTTGACCCGTTCGTCCACCTCGATGAGATGGGCGAGGTGGAGTACGCCCCGGGCGAGCCAAAGGGCACCCCGTGGCACCCCCATCGCGGCTTCGAGACCGTGACCTACATGATCGACGGCACGTTCGAGCACAGCGATTCGAACGGCGGCGGCGGGGTCATCACCAACGGCGACACGCAGTGGATGACCGCCGGCGCGGGCATCCTGCACATCGAGAAGCCGCCGGAGGCGCTCGTGGCCAGCGGCGGGCTCTTCCACGGGTTCCAGCTGTGGGTCAACCTGCCCGGCGCCCAGAAATGGGCCGCCCCGCGCTACCAGGACCTGCGCGCCAGCGAGGTGGCCCTGGCCTCATCGCCCGACGGCGGGGCGCTGCTGCGCGTCATCGCCGGCGACGTGGCCGGCCACAAGGGCCCCGGCTCCACCTACACCCCGATGACCCTGGTCCACGCCACCCTGGCCCCGAGCGCCCGCCTGGCCCTCCCCTGGCGGGCCGACTACAACGCCCTGCTCTACGTCCTCTCCGGCTACGGGACCGTGGGGACGGAGGGCCGACCGATCGGGCCCGGCCAGCTCGCGGTCTTCGGGCCGGGCGAGGCCCTCACCGTCGCCGCGACGCGGACGCAGGAGAGCCGCAGCCCGAACCTGGACGTGCTGCTGCTCGGCGGTCGCCCCATCCGCGAGCCGGTGGCCTGGATGGGCCCGTTCGTGATGAACACCCGCGAGGAGATCCTGCAGGCGGTGGCCGACTACCAGGCGGGCCGCCTCGGCTCCATCCCGGCGGTCCATGCCGCGCCGACCACGCTGGTCGAGTCCCCGGCGCGCCCACCCGACGCCGTTCGGCCCGACTGACCTACGGCGAGGCGGCCAGCGCGCCGTCGCGCAGCTCCACCACCCGGTCGGCCACCTCCAGCATGATCGGATCGTGGGTCGCCACCACGGCCGTCACGTGCTCCGCCCGCACGACCGTCCGCAGCAGGGCCATGATCTTGCGGCCCGTCTCGGAGTCGAGCTGACCGGTCGGCTCATCGGCCAGGAGGAGCCGCGGCCGGTTGGCCAGCGCTCGCGCCAGGGCCACCCGCTGCTGCTCGCCGCCTGACAGCTCGTGCGGCCGATGGCCCATGCGCCGGGCCAGGCCCACCAGGTCCAGCAGCTCACGGACCCGGGCGTCACGGGCACGCCCATCGGCCCCCACCAGGCGCAGCGGCACCTCCACGTTCTCCGCCGCGGTCAGGATCGGCACCAACCCGAAGGCCTGGAAGACGAACGCCACCGTCCGCCGGCGGACATCGACGAGCTGCGCGTCGGTCAGGGCCGAGATCTCGACGTCGTCCAGCATGACCCGCCCGCTCGTGGGCCGGTCCAGCACCCCGAGCAGGTTCAGGAGGGTCGTCTTGCCGCTGCCCGACCGGCCGCGCACGGCCAGCAGCTCGCCCTCGGCGACGTCCAGGTCCACCCCTCGCAGGGCGTGGACGACCGCCCCGCCCGAGGCATAGTCGCGGGTGAGGCCCACCGCGCGCAGCATGGGCTGCGGGCCGCGGGGCATGTAGCGGGCGAGATCGGTGGCCGGTCCGTTCATGGCTGGGCGGCGTCCTCGGGGCCCGGGCTCTCACGGGTGGCCGGTTCGCGGTCGGGGAAGACGCCGACGTGGTCGGGCTCCAGACGGAGGCGGACGCGATCCGCCAGGGCGAGGGCCTCGATGTGGGCCCGCGGCAGCTGCAGGCGGCCGGCCTTGTCCAGGACGGCGAACTCCTCGGCGATGACCTGGTTGTCGCCGTCGTCGGACCGCTGCGTGCGGCGCACCGTCATGCTGCTGGTGCGGCCATCGCGGATGGTCACCGTGCGCGCCACGTGATCCGAGACGAGCGCGTCATGGGTCACGATGACGACGGTCGTGCCGAGCTCGCGGTTGACCTCGCGCAGGACGTCGAAGACCTCACCCGAGGTGGCGCTGTCGAGCTCGCCCGTCGGCTCGTCGGCCAGCAGGACATGCGGCTTGTTGGCCAGGGCCACCGCCACGGCGACCCGCTGCTGCTCGCCGCCAGAGAGGCGGTCGGGACGGTGCCCGGCGCGATCGGCCAGCCCCACCAGGTCCAGCAGCTCCTTGGCCCGCTGGCGCCGGCGGCGCCCCCCGGCAAACGCCATGGGCAGCTCCACGTTCTGGGCGGCGGTGAGGTACGGCAGGAGGTTTCGGCCGGTCTGCTGCCAGACCATGCCGACCACGAACCGCCGGTAGTGGGTCTGCTCGCGGCCGCTCATGCGGCCCAGGTCGTGGTCGGCCACGATGGCCTGACCGGCCGTCGGCTCGTCGAGGGCGCCCAGGATGTTGAGCAGCGTGGACTTGCCGCTGCCGGAGGCCCCCACGAGCGCCATCAGCTCGCCCTCGGTCACCACCAGGTCCAGGCCCTGGAGGGCGACCACCTCGAGGTCGGCCACCTTGAAGATCCGCACGAGGTTGTCGCAGACGATGACGGGCGCGGCCTGGTCGGTCATTCGATCCCCTGGCGGACGGCGGTGGCCGGCATCTGGCTTCGCTCGAGCTGCGCGGCCGTGCCGATGCCGACGGCCACGATACCGGCGAGGAGCGCCACGAGCACGGCCAGGCCGGCCGGCGGCAGGCCGAAGGGCACGACGACCGGCGAACCGAGGAGGTCGGCCAGGCCCAGGCTGTCCTCAAGGAAGACGAAGAGCCCCGCCCCCAGGAGGAGACCGGCCACGAAGGCGACGAGGACCGTGGGGCCGAACTCGGTCGCCACGAGGGCCACCGCCTGCCGCCGGGTCAGGCCCAGGGTCAGGAGGTGCGCCGTCTCGATGGCCCGGCTGGCGCCCGCCAGGGCCAGCGCGGCGGCAACGGCCAGGGCGGCATAGGCGAACGACAGGATGGCTGCCGCCGCGACGCCCTGCGCGACCGCGACGGTGGCCGGCATGGCCCGGGTCGCGGCGGCGACCGCCGCGCGCTGCACGATCTCCACGTCGCTGCCGGCCGGGGCCGCGGCGACCACGCTGCGGATGGCCGCCAGCGCCCCGTCCGGGGCGTCCAGGAAGGCGAACGAGGGGCCGGGCAGTCCGGGCGGGGCCAGCGCCACGAGCTGTTGCCGCGAGAGCAGGACGAACGCCTGATCCACCGCCAGGGTGGGCAGACTCGGGCGGAAGGCGGCCACCTGGAGGTCGACGCGGATGCCGGCCACGGTCACCTGGAAGACGTCGCCGAGCTTGAGGGGATGGTTCTCGGAAGCCGGGCTCGGCGAAACGACGACCGGCAGCGGGTCGGCGGCCGCCGTGAGCATCGCCGGCGGCAACTGCAGGTCGACGGGGCTGCCGCGGGTGATGGCCTCGTACTGCGGAGTGTCGACCACGACCAGCTGGCGGAGGCTGCCGGTGCTCAGCGTGACCTGCGCCTCGAACCCGGTCGCCGCGGTCGTCACGTCGGGCAGCGCCGCCGGGTCGATGTCGGGCGGCAGGAAGCCGCCCCGCGACACCAGCTCGTACGGGGCGCCGACGCTCTGCCAGGCGGCGATATCGGCGCCCGAGTCCAGGTGGACCAGCGCCGCCGCCGCGAACGCGGCGCTCGCCGTCGAGGCCAGCAGGATGAGGAGCACCACGCCGCCGGTACCGCCACGTGTCGCCCGCCGCAGGGCGAGCACCGACACGACGCCGCGGCGCCTCGCCGCGAGGTAGGCCAGCGCCCGCATCGGCCAGGGGTAGAGACGCAGGGCGAGGAGGCCGGCGGCGAGGCCGACCAGGGCCGGGACGGCGGCCACGACCGGGTCCGGTCCGCTCGGTGGGAGCGCCGTCGCGGTCACGGCAGGCGCCACGAGCCCCCGCTGGCGCAGGACCAGCGCAGCCCCCGCCGCACCCACCACCAGCAGGGCCTCCAGGACGAGCCGACGCCCGCTGGCGCGACGCGACGGGGCCGGAACCGCGCCCTGCCCGCGGAGCGGTCCGACGAGCGCCGGCCCGACCGCCAACAGGAAGAGGGCGAGGGCGCTGGCGGCGACTGCCACGGCCGCAGCCGGGGTCAGGTGGCCGATCGTCGTCGGCACGAGCGCGCGCGCGAGGAGGGCGCCGGCGAGCGCCGGCGGCCCGGTGAACAGGGCACCCTCAAGCACGGTCGCGAAGACCAGCTGCCGGCGCGACGCGCCACGCTCGCGGGCCACGATGATGGTGCGCCGCCGCTGCCGGGCCGCCAGCAGGATGACCAGCCCGAGGGTGGCCACCGCCACCGCGCCCGCCCCGATCACGGCCACCGCCAGGACCGCCTGCGCGGCGACCCACCGCGCCTCGTGCTGCTCCAGTAGCCGCAGCAGGCCGGTCTGGAGGTTGACCCGGTCGGAATCGGGCCCGTTGATGGCCGGCGTGCCCACGGGGAAGATGATCTCGGCGCGACGCATGGCCTGGATCAGCGCCCCGACCTGCGTCGAGCGCATGCGGGCCGGATCGACGTAGAAGCGCCACTCGTAATGGAGGGGCAGGGTGGATTCCGAAGGCGGGCCGGCGAAGACGGTCGTGCCGAACTGGTCTGTGTCGGCCAGCAGTCCCGGGTATGCGTCTGGTGAGAGCAGCAACGACGTGTCGACCTTGGGGTGCTCCGGATCGAGGGCCCTGATCGTTGACCCTTCGACGGTCGCGTCATCGATCCAGTACGGGTCTCCGCGGTCGGTCGGGCGGTAGGTGCCCACGATGATGACGGCGGCGTGCATCTGGCGACCGACCGAGTACGGATCGGTCGGCTCGGGAGCGAGCATGAGCTGAGTTCCTACACTGACCTGCAGGGCCCGGGCGGCATCGTCGGCGATGACGGCCTCGAAGGTGACGATCGTCGCCATGGGGACCGCCCCCGGGATCTGGTCTGGCGCCGAAGTGGTGGCACCGGTCGGCCAGCGCCCGGCGGTCAGCGTCAGGTGCGCCTGGACGTCCTGCTGGATGCGCAGCGCGATGACGTCCTCGATGGGCGTGCCCGACAGGGCGTACCAGAGGGGCGTCTGGATGACATAGGACGGCGACTGCCCTGCGACGGCCCGGAGCGGCCCCGGCAGCTGGGCGGCCAGCCCATCGCCCTGCTCGACCACATCGCCGACCGTCGAGCGGGGGTTAGATGGAGGCGTCACCCGGTCCAGGCGGAGGTTGCGATCGAGGGTCGTGGCGCCCCCGATCTCGTCGCGCAGGGCCTGGTCGGCCACCGTGGCCAGGGCCCGCGGCGCCACGGCGAACACGAAGGTCGTGACGAAGACCAGGGCCACCAGCCCGGCCGCCGCGGCTCGATCCCGTCGCAGCCGCCGGAGGGCCAGGCGGATCCAGGTCATTCGCCGGCCCGCAGCACGGTCGCGAGGCGGATGCGGGGCAGCGTCCGGCCGATGACCACCAGGGCCGCCACGAGGAGCGCCACGGCCAGGACGGCGATCGCGCCGAGGACGACCCACGGCACCTCCACGACGGGGGGCGGCACCGGCGCGGCGCCACCGGGGCCGAGACTCGTGAAGGGCAGGACGAGCCACGCCATGAGCAACCCCAGCAGCGACCCGCTGACCAGGCCCAGCAGGAGCAGGGCCGCGTACTCCAGGGACAGCCACGCCCGCAGCTGCCGCCCGGACAGACCCAGCGCCCGCAGCAGGGCCAGTTCGCTCACCCGTTCGGTAGTCGAGACGACGGCGCTGACGATGAAGCCGATCGCGGCGAAGGCGATGGCGGCAAAGGCGCCGAGCAGCAGCGCCCCGACCGTGCCGAGGGCCACCGGATCGGTCAGCAGCGCATGCGCCAGGGCGTCACGGCTGACGATCTGCTGGGCCGCGAAGGGCTGTCCGGTCAGCGTCACCGCCAACGGCGCCGCCTGGAGCGGCTCCACCTGCAGCCACCACTCGGAGGTGCCGCCGATGTCCTGCGTCTGGAGCAGGCGCTGCAGGTCCATCGTCGGCTCGTCCACCACCACGAACGGGGTGGCCGGGTCGAGCGGCGGGAATAGCGCTACCACCCCCACGATATCGAGGGAAACCAGCATGCCGCCGTTGGTCGACACGGGGACGTGGTCGCCCAGCCGGGAGCCGGTGAGGTCAAGGAAGGCCTGGTTGACGACCGCCGCCATGGGCGCGCCGGCGGTCTCCGGCGCGAACCAGAGGGCGGTGGTGACCTGACCCCCCTCTGGGTCGGCCACCAGCGCGACCGTCATCGGCGCCGGGTCGAGCATCACGTCGGTCGGCGGGGCCGAGGCGTCGGCGAAGGCCTGGACCCCGGTGACCATCGCCTTGCCGTCGTCGAAGAAGCCCGCGGACACGAGCTGGAGCGCCTCGAGCGCGAGCGGATACGCGGGTCGCAGCCGCGCGCCGGAAAGCGACGCGACGAGCGGCACCTCCACCGTGGTCGTGGTGCCATCGAACGGGATGGTGGTGTCGGGTTCCAGGCGATAGATCCGGCCGTCGGCGTCCCGCAGGATGACCTGCATCTGAAGGGGCACGCCCTGGAAGTCCTGGGACGCGGCCTGGCTGGCGCGGAGGGTGACGACGAGGCGCTCCGGTCGGCCGGGGAGCACCACGGCCCGGCTCGCCGGGCGGGCCTTCACCAGGGCGGCCAGGGCCGCCGCCGGATCGCCGCCGCCTGCCGTGGACAGCATCTGCGTCGCCGCCTCGGGCTCCACGGCCAGCATCGCGCCGTCGCGGATCGTGCCACTGGAGGCGAACGTCTGCCGCTCCACGGGCATCGCGCTGACCACGCCGGGCAAGGCCCGGATGGCGTCCCCCGCCGCCCAGCCCGGCAGCGGGGCGGCCGGGGCGACCACCATGCGCATGTCGGTCGCCGCCTGATAGGCGGCCTGGTCCTGCTGCGATCGCGTCCAGGTGGCCGCGTAGACGGCTGCGAACACCACCAGCGCCGAGGCCAGCACGAGGAGCAGGGCGGCGCGCGTGTAGCGCAGGGGCCGCCGCGCCAGCTGGCGCGCGCCCATGGATGCCACGAGGCCGCGGCGTCGGACCAGCAGGCGTTCGGCCAGTTCGGCCAGCCGCGGCACGAGGCGGGTGGCCAGGACGCCCCCGGCGATGAGGCCGAAGGCCGGCGCGGCCACCAGCAGCGGGTCGACCCCCAGCGTGCCGCGTGCGTTCGCCGTGAGCGGCGCGCCGTACGTGCGGAGCTGCCACAGGGCGATGGCCGCCACCACGACTAGGGCCAGGTCCAGCCCCAGCCGCTGCGCCAGCGTGCGGGCCAGCGGCCGGGCCATCGCGGCCCGCACCGAGGCGAGCTGCCGTGCACCGGCCAGCACCGGGGCCGCCAGCACGACCATGCCCGCGGCGGCCGCCGCCACGGCGGCCAGCACCGGTGCGGCGTCGAGCTGGACATCGTCCGTCAGATGCGCCGCCGCGAGCGGCCCGACGCTGCCGAGCGCGAGGACGATGACGACGCTGGCGGCACAGGCCACCAGGACCGCCGGCACGGCCAGCAGGAGGGCTTCGCCGAGCGCCAGCACGAGCAGGTCGAAGGTCGAGGCGCCCCGCGAGCGCAGGAGGGCCAGCTCCGTCCGGCGCCGGTCGCTCAGCATGGCCGCCACCAGCAGGACGGCGTAGGCGGCCAGGACGGCGTACTGGAGGATCAGCAGCAGGACGTTGGTGCCATTGGCCACACCGGCCGCGGCGATCGTGCCGAGCACGGTGGCCAGGCCGCCGCTGACCTGCACGTAACGGCCGGCCGGCACCGTCGCCAGCACGGCCGACGGCAGCGTCCCGAGCCGGGCCCGCAGGCCGCCGATCGTGTCCGGGTGGAGGGCCGCCGGTCCGGGCGTCGCCCGCCAGCGCACGTCGAGGACGCTGGACGGGGTGCCGCAGGAGGTCGTCGGGCGAGACGAAGAGCGGCCCATGCAGCGGGGCCACCCCGTTGCTGTCGGCGCCGGTGGCGTCGAGGGTGTCGCCCAGCCAGTAGGGATCCTGCGGGTCCGTCTTCCAGATGCCCACGATCCGCGCCGCCGCCACGGCCACCTCGGGGCTCGCGCCGGGGGTGGACGCATCGGCGAGACCGACGCGGTCCCCCACCTTGAGGTGGAGCGAGGTCGCCGCGCCCTGCGAGATGGTCGCCTCCAGGGGCTGCTGGCCGGGCGTGGGCCACGACCCCTCCACGAGCTGGGCATGGGCCTCCAGGTCGGCATAGCCGCCCAGCACGACGAGCGGGTCCCCGGCCGCCCCCACGACCGAGTAGGTGGGCGAGCGGAGCGCGAGGGCGACCTGGCCGCCGGACCCAAGGGCGGTCTCCAGCAGCGGGCGGACGGCGTCGTCGAGGCCGGCCACCGCACCGGCGGGCGACGAGGTCTCGACCTGGACGCCACGATCGGCGGCGGGGACGGCCTCGAGCGATCGCCGGATGCCGCCGAGGGCGACCGTCTCGCCGTACAGGACGCTCGACGCGACGAGCGTCACGCCGCTGGTCAGCAGCAACCAGACGGCCAGCATGAACGGCAGGTCGGCTCCGGCGCGGCGCACGATCGTCCGGGCGAGGCCGGGGATGAGTCGCACGAGAGAGCCACCAGGCATCGGCCGACACTACCATCAGCGGCCGGCCCGGCGCGGCGGCGCCGCCGCGCTCAGGGGTTGGGCGGCGGGGACGGGCTCGGCGAGGGCGATGGGCTTGGTGACGGGGACGGCGACGGGGACGGGCTGGGCGTTGGCGGGACCTCGAAGGCGTAGCCGGCTGCCCCTACCGCCGAGTCGCCGACCGCCGTGTTCCCTCCGAAGAGGACCAGCTGCTGGCCGGCCAGCTGGCCGATCTCATACAGGACGGCGAAGGATACCGGCGCGGCATTCGGCAGGAAGAGGATCGGACCACCCAGGGCCGCCCCGGCCAGGCCGTCCGGGAAGTTCAGCCCGGAGGCCAGGAAGAGGAAGGGCTCGCCGCTCTGGTAGGTCGCGGCCGCGAGCGCGGCGGCCGTGGCGTACCGGTCGGGCCCGGCGATGCGCGCCACGTCCGGCGCAAGGGGCTGGAGATCCTGCAGGAACGTCTCGGGCACCACCGCTGGGCCACCGAGCACGCGGATCTTGGCGGGTTGCAGTCGTTGGAGCTCGGCCACGAGCGCCGGCTGGTCGGCGAGCGTCTTGCCGGGGTCCTCCATCAGCACCGGCCCGCCGAGACGCGCCCCGGCGGAGGCGCCGGCCATGGCGTCGGGGAACAGCGAACCGTTGGCCAGGAAGACGACCGGCACGACTGGCGGGACGGGTGGCGGCCCCGGCAAGGTCGGGAACGCGAACTGCGAGATGGCGATGGCCGTGTCATAGCGCGTCGCGCCGGCCAGCCGTTCGACCTTGGCGGGGTCCTGGCCGGGGACGAAGGCGGCGAGTGCACCGAACTGGGCCGCGGAGATGACGCCCTCGCCGCCGAGCACGACGATCCGCCCGGGGGTCAGTCGCGCCAGCTCCGACGCCACCCCGGCCGGGATCTCATCACCCGGCGGCAGGATCAGGATGGGCGCTCCCAGGCGCGCTGCGGCCGGGCCCCCGGCGAGCGCATCGGGGAAGTTCGCCCCGCTGGCGATGATGACGGCCGGGACGCCGGGCTGGAAGTGCCAGGCGGAGATGGCGACGGCGGTCGCGTACCGATCGCCGCCGGCCAGGTTCACCAGGTCGTCGATGCTCAGCGGCGGGGTCGGTGGGTCCAGGTAGAGGTGGAGGATCGCGTTGCGGCTCATGCCCTGGGCGATGCATGTCTGGACGGCCTGCTGCGGCAGCAGTGTGCCCGTCGAGAAGCCGCCGTCGCCGCACGTGGTGGCGGTCGTGCCGTTGTAGTGAGGCAGGAAGAACACGCCCGCCTTGCGCATCGAGATCTGCCATGTCGCGGTGACCGCGCCGGTGTCGGCCGGCGAGGGGATGTGGTGGACCGGATCGTAGAGCTGGTCGAAGGTGTCGCTCCGGACGTCGAAGCACTGCTCCTTGTACGTGTGGTTCAGCCGCCCGTGGATGGCGTAATACCAGCCATATTGCTTGACGGCCAGGGCGCCGATCTGGAGGTACTCGGAGGCGTTGCCCGTGCCCCACTCGGCGGCCAGGACGGTCGCCACGTAGTCGATGAACGGGACGGTCGCGACACTGCTGACCGAGCCGTTGGTGACGATCCCGACCCTGATCGTCGGCGGCGGCACGTACGTGCTGGTCCACCCGGTACAGCTGGCCGCCGTCGACGCTGGGGCCACGGCCATATCGGGTGAGGTCGCCGAGGACGTGAGAGCGGGTGGCGGGACGAGCACGGCGACCAGCAGGACCGCCGACAGGACCGCGCCACCCACGGCAAGCGGAAGGCGCCGCATAGGCGCCGGACGATACGCGGCGCCGCGGGTGGGGTCAACCGGACACCACGAAACGAGCGTGGCCGGTCGGGGCCCGCTCTTCGTCGTGGGTCGGCGATGCCACCCCGCGGGCGGCGTGTGTTCAGCTGGTCAGGGGCGCGGCATCGCGCCCGAGGAGACTAGTTCCAGCGCCAGGAGGGCGCGAGGTTCCAGCGCCATGACGCGGCGATATCCCAGCGCCATGAAGCCGCCACGTCCCAGCGCCACGACGCGAGGCGCCATCGCCACGAGGCGAGCCGCCACCGCCATGAGCGGGCCAGCAGATCCGTGCTGTGCTTGACCTTGTCCATCGTGGTCTCCGGTCGAATATCCCGGGGGCGGACCGCGACCTGCGGTCCACGAGCGGCACCCCAGGTGTCGATCGCAGGGCGATGCTCCCAAGCGGCCTCCCGCGCGTCGATGAGAAGGAGGTACTGGTCGGCCAGCGCTCGAACCCGCCGCCGGCGGCCCGCCGAGACGTCGAATTGACCCTCGGGGCCGCCGTTCGTGCGAAGATCGGGTCTCGCGGGCCGCGCAGGCCGCGTTCCGCGACTAGTACGGAAGTACCAGTCGCCAGGACGCACCACAACAGCGGCCCAAGGCACGCGAGGCCCGCCCTATACTCGCGGCGTGAGCGAGGCGCCCGATGACGATGCGGCGCTGCGCGAGACCACGATCGCCCGGCGGACCGTCCACGCCGGCCGCTTCATCCGCTTCCGCGTCGACACGGTGCGCGGACCCGACGGCCGCCAGCACCAGCGTGAGATCGTGGACCACCCCGGTGCCGTCGCGATCGTGCCGCTGGACGGCACCGACGTCCTGCTCGTGCGCCAGTTCCGCTCGGCCGCTCAGCGCGTGCTGCTCGAGATCCCGGCCGGCACGCTCGACCGCCGGGCCGACGGCACGATCGAACCGCCCGAGGAGGCCGCGCCGCGGGAACTGGCCGAGGAGACCGGCTATGACGCCGGGACGTGGCGGCGTCTGGGGCACTTCTGGACCGCGCCGGGCTTCGCCAGCGAGGCGATGACCCTCTACCTGGCCACCGACCTGCGGCCGGTGCGCGACTACGGTGGGCCGGAGGAGGACGAGCACCTGCAGCTGATCCGGCTGCCCTGGGCAACGGCCGTCGCCCGGGCGGAGGCCGGCGAGATCGAGGATGCCAAGACGCTCATCGGCATCCTCTGGGTGGCCCGCCTGGGCCTGTTCGCGAACCCCTGAGGTTCAGTCCCCGTGCCAGGCGGCGAGGTCGACCGGCCGCAGGCGCGGTGAGGGCGTCACGCCCGGGATGCGCCCCCGCTTGGCGATCGGTCGGCCGTCGATCTCCTTCAGGTCGCCGGTGAAGTCGATGGGGCTGGCGCCGCTGATGTACGAGCCCACGGCATAGGAGTCCACGGGCGCGTCCTGCTCCTTGAAGCGCGTGATCCTCTCGGGGTTCAAGCCGCCGCTGATGATGATGCGGACGTGGTTGAAACCCTCCATGTCCAGGCGGGCGCGGACCTCCTTGACCAGGTCCACCGTCACGCGGCCCCGCTCCGAGGGGGTGTCGAGGCGGATGCCGTACAACCGGTCGCCCAGGGCATGGGCCACGCGGAGAGCCTCTTCCGCCTCGTCCTTGAACGTATCCACCAGCACGATGCGCGGCACGTCCGGCTCCAGGTCGCGGTCGAACGCCTCGGCGGCACGGACCGTATCGCCGAAGATCAGCACCAGGGCGTGCGGCATGGTGCCGGTCGGCCGGAGGCCGGCGAGGCGTGCGCCGGCCGGCGTGGAGGCCCCGACGCAGCCGCCGATGATGGCCGCGTAGTCCAGGTTGTCGGTCACGTCGGGGTGCACGTGGCGCGCGCCGAAGCTGATGACGGGCGCGGGCGCCGCCGCTTCCACCGTGGCTCGCGCCGCGGTGGCCCACCCGGTCGACTGGGCCATCATGCCCAGGATGGCCGTCTCGTAGAGGCCGAAGCGACGGTAGCGCGCGCAGATGCGCAGGACGATCTCCTTGGGTGCGATGAGGTCGCCGTCATCGAGCGCCTCGACGACGCCTTCGCCCGGCGGCGCATCGGCGAGCGCATGGGCCAGCAGGATCTTGGCCTCATCGATGCCGCACAGGACGGCTTCCTGCCGCGTGAAGACCTCCATCGTCACGAGCGGATCCAGGCCCTCGCGGTCGAGGACCTCGTTGGCCCGGGCGAAGTACACGTCGGCCGAGTCGCCCGAGAGGATCTCGTGTGACGGAGGGCGTCGCTGCATCAGGCGAGCCGCTGGGACAGCGCGGGGAGGGGCGTCACGGCGGTGGTTCCTCTGATCGGGACTCGGTCCAGGGCGCGGGCTGGGCGGCCGACGCGGGGTCGCCGGGGAGTGTACCAGCGGCCCGGCGAGCCATGACCACACCCCGTCGCCGCCGACGCCGCCGGCTGGCCAGGAAGGCCGCCGCGAGGAGCAGCAGGGCCAGGACGGCGAGCACGAGCGCGACGCGCTCCTGGCCCAGGGTGGCCGCGGCCGAGATGGTGGTGAGGGCCGTGCCCGCCGCGGTGCGGGCGCCCGGGTCATCGCCGGCGGCGAAGGCGCGGCCAGCCGCGTCCAGGGCGGCCTGGGGCGCGGAGCCGAGGAGGCCGATGGTCACGAACGGGTCATGGTCGGAGACGACCGCCGCGTGGGCACTCGAGATGGCCTCGACCGTGGTGAGCTCGTCCTCCGCCAGGGCGAGCGTCGTGTCGAGGTCCCCGGTGGCCGCCTCGTAGCTGGCCTGGAGGGCCAACGGCGTTGCCACGCCAAGCGAGCCGGCCTTGTCCTGCATCCGGTCGCGCAGCTGGAGGACGGCCTGCGCTTCGGCGACGCGGGTCGTGGCGAGGGCGAAGTCCCACGTGGCGAGGGGCATGCGCACGCCCGCCCCGGGCAGCCAGCCGCGACCCGCGGCAAGCAGCTGGGCGTACTGCTGGATGGCCGCCTCGTGCTGCGCCATGAGGCCGGCGTCCGACGACGGCAGGACCCACGTCTCGAACAGCGTGTCCGCGTCACGCGCCGCGCCGATCTGCTCGAGCAGGTCCAGGAACTCGCGCCAGTCGACGCCGCCGGCCGGGAGCGACAGGGTCTCCGGGGCCGGCCGCCCGGCGTACGCGATCTGGTGCGCCGCGGCAGCCTTGAACACCGCCCGCATGCGTTCGGGACCCACCTCCGTCACGAGCTGCCGCACCAGGGTCCAGGACGCGTCGTAGCCGTACGTCTCGGCCACCTGGGTCGGCTTGTCCGTGATGGCTCCCGGCGCCGGCCACGCCTCCAGCGGGAAGGCGCCCACCTGCGTCCGCTGCACCGGGCCGGGGGTGGCCGCGGGGTCACCGAGACGGGCCAGGACCAGCGAGGCATAGGCGTTGGCCAGGCCCTCGTCGATCCAGCGCTCCCGGAACAGCTGGTCGTTGAACCAGGCGTGTGACGCCTCGTGCACGATGACGAGCGGCGCCGGGTCCTCGGAGATCTCGATGCGGGCCAGGTCGCCGCTGGCCCGGGGCGGCTCGTAGAAGCCGGCGTAGCCGGCCAGCGACGGCGTGTACGCCTCGGTCACGTCGAGCGGCCCGGCCACGGGCCAGTCGAGGCCCACGAGGTCGGTCAGGATGGGCAGCCCGCGCGTCAGGCGATCCGTGACGGTGGTGCCCCACGTGGGGTCGTCGGGGAAGCCGTGGACCTGGATCGTGGCGGTCGTCCCGTCGACGGGCACCGTGGCGGCCAGGCTCGTGAGCTGGTCGGGACAGGTGGCCGTGATCGACGCCAGCCAGGTCGCCCGGTCGCGGATCGCATCGGCGGAGAGTTGCACGAGCCCGCCCGTGCGCGTCACGACGAGTGGATCGCCCTGCGTCGCCGGTTCGCAGTCGCCTGGCAGCACCACGTGGACGCTGGCGCGGTCGGCCCCGTATGACCACGCGTAGAAGGCGGCCACCCCGGGTGCGACCCGCACCGTGCCGCCGGTCCGCGGCCCGCCGTCGGGCAGGTCGTACTGGACACGGAAGGCCTGCGTATGGCCACGGAACAGCCGCGCCGGGAAGGTCACCTCCAGCGCGATGTACCCGTCGCCGACGCTCGTCTTGTCGGCCAGCGTGGTCGCGCCGTGCGTGACGCGCACGCCGGTCGCCTCCGGCTGGATGGCCAGACGGTAGGCGGTCAGGTAGTAGATGGTGCTCGACGTATCGGGCTTGACGTCCTCGACGGTCATGTCCACCGCCACGTGCACCGCATGCCCGGCGGGGTCGACCGTATACGTGGCGGCGCCGGTGACGAGGGCATCGGCCGTCGCCGCCGCGGCGACGGACGGACCGAATGGCCCCGCCAGGCCCGTCCCCATGGTGACCGCCAGGACGGCCGCCGCCAGGACCGGCATCCTACGCCGCCGGCCAGGTCTCATGGATCGCCGTCGGGGGTCACGCCGAGGTCATCGAGTTCGTCGGCATAGCGCTCCAGGATCGCCGAGGGCGGCCCCGCGACCGCGGACGGAGGTGCGCCGCCGGGCCAGATCCACGAGGCCGACTCGTCCAGCAGCAGATCGCAGATGGCGGTCAGGCGCGCCAGGGCCGTGCCGAGGGCGTCGCGATCTAAACCTCCTGGGGCGAGCTCGGTGGCCAGCACGAGTCGTTCGTCGACCCCCAGGGCGAACTTGGCGAACGGCAGCTCGTCGTTCCAATGGAGCAGCTGGCGATACGTCTTGCGGAAGCTGTCCCCCAGCGGCGGCGCGTAGTGCACCCACAGGACGCAGGCCACCGCGGCCTGCACGATGACCGTGGCCCGGATATCGCGCCGGCGCCGCCCGTGCAGCCGGATGTCCCAGCTGTGGACGCCATCACGTTCGCCGTGCTCCAGGATCTCGATGTCCAGCTCGGCCAGCCAGCGGCCGACAGGCGGCTGCCCCGGGGCAGCGGGCCCCATGCGGGCCCTCAGACGGCGGCCGGCCGGCCGGACCGTCGGGCCGCCGCGGGCGCGGCCTGCTCCACGCGCGCGACCTCTCGATGGACCTCGACGGTCCCCCCGCTGCGGACCACCCGCGAGCGGAAATCGGTGGCGCGGACGCTCTCGGCGACCTTGCAGTTGCGCCCGATGCGCGTGCCGCGGGGCACGATGGCCCGCTTGCCGACCAGGGTGATGCCCGTCGTCAGGCGCGTCGGCTCCTGGCGATTGACCACGTCCATGTCCTCGCCGTGACCCACCACCGCGTTGGGGTAGATGGTCACGTTCTTGTCGATGATGGCGCGATCGACCACCGCCCCGGCCCGGATGTCGGTGTCCAGGAAGACGATGCTGTCGCGCACGACCGCCCCGATGCCGACGCGCACGCCGGGCCCGAGCACCGAGCGCTCGACCGTGCCGTTGATGACGCAGCCGTGGCTGACCATGCTGCGGTGGACGGCCGCGGTCGGGCCGATGCGGGCAGGCGGGCGCTCCTCGGATCTGGTGTGGATGACCCAGGCGCGGTCGTCCAGGTCCAGCTCGGGGCGCTCCACGAGCAGGTCCATGTTGGCCTGCCAGTAGCTCTCGACCGTGCCCACGTCCTGCCAGTAGCCGTCGAAGGCGTAGCCGAAGACACGCGACCGCGCCTCCAGCATGGCGGGGATGACATGGCGGCCGAAGTCGACGCGCGATTCGGATAGCCACTGGACCAGGGCGCGCTTGCTGAAGACGTAGATGCCCATGCTGGCCAGGTCGCTGCGCGGGTGCTCGGGCTTTTCCTGCCACTCCACCACTGCGCCGTTGTCGTCCAGGGCGAGGATGCCGAAGCGGTGGGCGTCGTGGAGGGGCACCGGACGCACGGCGATGGTCACGTCGGCGCGATGCCGCCGGTGGGCCCGGATGAAGGGGTCGTAGTCCATCTTGTAGATGTGGTCGCCGGCCAGGACGAGGACGACATCGGCCGACGACTCCATGATCGGGTTGAGGTTACGCAGGACCGCGTCGGCCGTGCCGCGGTACCACTCCAGCGCCCGCCCGCGGGCGATGTAGGGCTGCATGAGGCGGATACCGCCGCTGTTGCGGTCCAGGTCCCAGGCCCGGCCCAGGCCGATGTGGTCGTTGAGCGAGCGCGGGTTGTACTGCGTCAGGACCATCACGTCGGTGATGCCCGAGTTGATGCAGTTGCTGAGCGAGAAGTCGATGATGCGGTACTTGCCGCCGAAGGGCACCGCCGGCTTGGCCCGCACCGATGACAGGAGCGAGAGCCGCTCGCCTTCCCCACCGGCCAGGATGACCGCCAGCGCGCTCTTCACGGCCGGGATGCTACACCCCGCCGCGTGACGGTCACAGGAACAGGCGCGGGTTCACCCAGGTGTCGTCGAGGAGCACCGCCCAGTGCAGGTGCGGGCCGGTGCAATTGCCCGTGCAGCCCTCCCAGCCCACGATCTGGCCCTGGCTGACCTGCGCCCCGGCGTAGATGCCGCCGGGGATGCGCGGCTGCATGTGGGCGTACCAGGTCTGCAGGTTGGAGGCGTGGGCGATGATGACGATCCAGGCGCGGTTGCCGGGCGGGTCGTAGGGGTTGTAGCCCACGAACTCGACGATGCCGTCGCCGGCGGCCCGGATCGGGGCGCCGTAGGGTCCCACGATGTCGATGCCGCGGTGGAAGTGGGCGCAGTTACCGAGCGGGGGTTCCGCCGGGAAGCCGGTACAGCCGAACTCCTGGCTGATCGTGCCCACGAGCGGCCAGGTGAACTTGCCGCTGTACTGGGACGGGATACCCCCGCCCTGGAACTGGGCCGCGACGAGCGCGTCGATCTGGTGCTGCAGGTCGCTCTCAGCCTGCTGCTCGCGACGCAACAGGGCGGCCGCCTGGGCCTGGTTCTTGGTCGCCGCGCGGTAGGCCGCCAGCTGCTGCGCCTGGAGCTTCTTCGTCTGGGCGGCCAGGAGGTCGAGCTGGTGCTTGGCGACCTTGAGGGCCGCCTCCTGGGCCTGCATCTCGGTCGCCTGCTGGGCCACCGCTGCCCGCAGCTGGTCCGTCTGGAAACGCGCCGACTGGGTCGTCGCCTGGAGCACCTGGAGCGCCTGCTGGTCCTGCTGGATCTCCGCCGCCAGGGCCGCGTCCTGGTCGCCCTGGCTGAGGTAGTCGCTCACCTGGGACAGGACCGTGGTGAACGAATCGGCGCTCAGGAGCTGCTCCAGCAGGCTCGTCTGCTGCGTCTGATAGGCCTGGGCGAGGCGGTCGGCGAGCAGCCGCCGCCGCGCGGCGAGGGCGTCTTCGCTCTGCTGCTGCTCGTCCTGCAGGAGGCCCAGGGTCCAGTCCAGGTGGGCCAGCTGGCCGACGAGGTCCTGGTAGTGCCCCTGCACCACGGCAAGCGCCGCCGTCGCGGTGGCGATCTGGCTGGTCAGCTGCGCCTGGTTGGCGTTGATGGCCGACAGCTGCTGGGCGGTCTGGCTGAGCGCCGCCTTCAGCTGCGCCTCGGCGGCCTTCATCGACGCGAGGGCCGCCTGCTGCTGCTTGATCCGCTGCTGCAGCTGCTGCTGCTGCGCCTGCGCGTCGCCCAGCTGGTCCGCCCTGGTCGGCGCCGCGGGCGCCGCGACGCTGAAGACCAGCGGTAGGGCAAAGAGCACGGCCAGCAGGGCCGCGCGGAGCGGGCGAGGCGACGCGCGCCGCGTCCCCCTCATGAGACAGGCATCATCCGGGCGGCATCATAGTCGCGCTCATGGGGTTCGACAACCCGCCCTCCCCGCTCGTCACCCCACCAGTGCCGCGCACATCCCGGCCACCAGCAGGATCGGGCCGAACGGGATGGCCGTCTTGAGGCCGATCCGCCGGGTCGCCAGCAGCACGACCAGCACCAGCGCGCCACCGATGGACGCGACGAGGAAACCGGCGATCAGCTGCACGATGCCGGCCATCAGGCCCAGTGAGACGGCCAGCTTCACGTCCCCCGCCCCGAGACCGCCGCCCAGGATGGCACTGGAGCCGACGAGCAGGGCCGGGGCCCCCAGGCCGGCCACGACGGCGCTCAGGAGGGCCAGGTCCTTGGTCGCCAGCAGGGGATCCCAGCCCACCACGACGAGGGCAAGGGCGAGGGGGATGAGCGGCAGCGTCAGGAGGTCGGGCAGCAGCTTCTGGTCAAGGTCGGTCGCCGCGAGCAGGAGCAGGACGAGGAACCAGACGCCCACGACGAGCAGGTCGCGCGGTTCGGTGTAACGGAGGGGCACAGCGCCCAGGGCCACCGCCCCGCCGACGGCCAGCGCGGCGGTGCGCCAGTCGGGACGGCGCAGGCCCTCTTCCTCGTGCGCCGGCCAGCGGGCGCTGATGCGGTCCGCCACGATCCCCCAGACACCGCCCCCCAGGGCGAAGAGGATGGCCGCCCCGGGCACCGGGTTCAGGCCCCGCGGATGGCCAGTTCGACCAGGGTGGCGTGCGTCACGCCGGTCGCCCCGCGCGCCGCCCACGGCGTGGGCTTGCGCAGGTAGCCGGAGCCGCCGATGTCGAGATGGACCCACGGGCGGGTCACGAACTCGCGCAGGAAGAGCCCGCTCTTGACGAGCGAGCCGTCGGCGCTGCCGGAGTTCTGGAAGTCGGCGTACCAGCTGTCCATGTCACGGCGGTAGTCGTCCACCAGGGGCACCTGCCAGTAGCGCTCGCCCTGTCGGTCGCCGGCGGCCGCGACTTCGTCCCACCACGCCTGGGGCGTCCCGAAGCCGCCGGTCACGAGCTTGCCAAGGGCCCGCTCCACGGCGCCGGTGAGGGTCGCCACGTCGACCAGGTGGGTCGCCCCGGCGCGCTCGGCCCAGGTCAGGGCGTCGCCCAGGATCAGGCGGCCCTCGGCGTCGGTGTTGGTGATCTCCACGACCTTGCCGTTGAGCGCCTTGACCACGTCGCCGGGTCGCGTGGCGCCGCCGCCGGGCATGTTCTCGACGGCCGGGGCGACGGCCAGCAACGGCACGTCGGGCGCGAGCTGATGGGCCGTGGCGATGGCCACGATCACGGTGCACGCACCGGTCTTGTCCATCTTCATCTCGTCCATGCGGTCCGACGGCTTGATGCTGATGCCGCCCGAGTCGAACGTCACGCCCTTGCCCACCATGGCCAGCAGGCGCCCGCGGGCATCGGTCCGGCCGGCCTCGCCGGCGCGCATCACGATGAAGCGCGGCGGATTGTGCGACCCCTTGCCGACGGCCAAGAAGAGGCCCAGGCCGGCCTTCTCGGCCTGCTTGGGATTCAGCACCTCGATGGTCAGGCCGGCTTCCTTGGCGATGGCCGTCGCCTCGTCGGCGAGGACCTCCGGGCTGATGTCGTTGCTGGCACGCTGGGCCAGCGTGCGGGCCCGGTTGCTGCCCTCCCCGATGATCCGGCCGCGATCGGCCGCGGCGGCCAGGCCGCTCGGGTCGAACTCCGGGGCGACGAGCACGACCTCCTTGAGCACGGGCGGCGTGTCCTTGCCCGGGCCGCGGTAGATGGCCGCCGGGTCATAGCTGCCCTCGACCAGGCCGCGCGTCAGCAGGAGGGCCACATCGGTGGGCTCCAGGCCGGGGCCGCCGGCGAGTCCCTGGCGCAGCCAGACGGCCATGCTGCCGATGGCCCGACCGGCCAGCCGGCGCTGGATGGCTGCTCCCAGGCGCAGGATCCGCTGCCTGTCCACACCGTCGACGTCGCCGCTGCCCACGGCCAGGACCCACTCCGCGGCCAGGCTCTGGTCGGCGGGGCCGTCCGGTCGCCGCACGAGGGCCGTCTCGTACGGCTCGCCCGACAGCTCACCGACGCGGCGGTAGGCCGTCAGGGTCCCGCCGAGCCGTCGGTCGAGCTCGACGAACGCCTCGTCGGTCGGGCCGCCCTCGGGGAACGGCACGACGAGCAGGTCGGTCGCGACCTCCCAGGGTTGACTGGTGACCACGCGGATCTGCATCGGGGCGGATTCTCCTTCGAGCGGGGACGGCGCCATGGCGGCGCGGCTGTGATCGCCGGCTAGTCTACGCGCGCCAGCTGTTCGAGCGATGTCCGCACACGCTGGATGGCGCCCACGCCGTCGGTCAGGCCCGTCGCCTCCAGGTCCCCCAGGATGGCCACCAGGGCCCCGGTCGTGCTGGGCAGGCGTGCCGCGGCTGCCTTCTGGGCGTTGTAGAGGGGCGTCAGGATGCGCACGTCGTTGGTCGTGAGGTGGGCCTGGAGGTAGCGCCGCAGGGCGTCCTCGAACGCCCGGTGGAGCGACACCCACTGGTCGTAGGTGGACACGTCGGTCGTGGGCGCCAGCTGGTACCGGATGGCGCCGGCCTGGGTCAGGTAGGCCTCCGCCTGATCCAGGGCCGCCAGCGCGCCCTTCAGGTCGGGCGTCTTGGGGTTGCCGGCGGCGTCGGTGACCGAGGCATCCACGACGGCCTGGCCGGCGGCCGTGACGTGCTGCGCCATCAGTGACAGCAGCTTGGCCGTGACGGTCGCGTGGGTCGAGACGGCCTGCCAGTCACCGGTGACCGGTGCGAGGAGGTCCAGCGCCTGCCGGATGGCTGCGAGGCGGCCCTTCGTGCGCCCGCTGATATGGTCGGATGAGGCGTCGTACGGCAACTGCGCGTAGGTCGCCTGGAGCGCCTGGGCCTGCTCGTCGAGGGCCAGCAGCTGCCCATCGCCCTCCTGCAGGTCGGCCGAGATCTGGGCCGCCGCGACCGTGTCGCTGGTCATCCCGGTCAGGTCCACGAGGACCTGTTCCCCCGTGCCCACCAGCTGGCCCAGGGCGTCGTCGACCGATGTGAGGCCGGCGTCCAGGCTGGCCAGGCCGGGCGCCATCCGCGCGTCGCCGCGGACCGTGAGCTCGGGACGCGCGGCGTCGGTCGGCGGCAGGGACGCGCCGGCCACGAGGCCCGCGCCGCCCAGCGCGATCACGGCCGCGACCATGACCCAGGCGATGCGGCGCAGCGTCCGGCCCAGCGACGGGGTGGCCATCGACCGCAGTCTACCGGGCGGCCTCCAGCGTGGTCGGGGCGGCTACCATCGCTGGCCATGACCCTGCCTGCCGCGGTCCGTGAGCTGGTGGGCCGGCTGCCCAAGGTGGAGCTGCACCTGCACCTTGACGGCTCGCTCCGGCCGCAGACGGTCCTGGAGCTGGGGCTCGCGCGCGGCGTCTTCGAGGCGGGCACGACGGTCGAAGCCTTGGCGGACCGCCTCCGCGCGCCGATGCCGTGCCGCGACCAGGCCGAACTCCTGGCCGCGTTCGACCTGCCGCTGGCGATCCTCCAGGACGCGGAGGCCCTCGAACGCACGGTGGCCGAGCTCGTGGTGGACGTCGCGGGCGACGGCACGATCTACGCCGAGGTGCGCTGGGCCCCGGCGCTGCACACCGTGCGGCACCTGACCGTCGGCCAGGTCATCGCGGCGGTGGCCGCCGGCACGCGGCGCGGCACGGCCCAGGTGCACGCGGCCGGCGGCGCCATCGAGGTACGGCTCATCGCGGTGGCCATGCGCTCCCACAGCCCGGCCCGCAATGAGGACGTGGCGCGAGCGGCCGTCGCGGCCATGGCCGAGGGCGTCGTCGGCTTCGACCTGGCCGGCGCCGAAGCGGCGTTCCCCGACCCGCTGCCGCAACGACGCGCGTTCGGCATCGCTCGTGCGGGCGGCCTGGGCCTGACCGTCCACGCCGGCGAATGGGGTGGGCCGGCGCAGGTCCGTCGGGCCCTGGCGCTGGATCCGGCCCGCATCGCCCACGGCGCACCGGCCATCGACGATCCGGCCCTGATGGCCGAACTCACGCGCCGTGGCGTGACCCTGGACCTGTGCCCCACGAGCAACTGGCAGGCCGGCCTCGTCCCCCGCCTGGCCGACCATCCCCTCCCCCGGCTGCTGCGGGCCGGTGTCCCGGTGAGCCTCAGCACCGACGACCGCACCGTGAGCGACCTGACCCTCGTCCGCGAGTACAAGCGGGCGCTGGACCCCCTGGGCCTCTCGGTAGCCGAGCTGTGGGCGATGGATCGCCACGCCCTCGAGGTGGCCTTCCTGGACCACGAACCACAGCTGCGAGATCGGCTGCGAGCGAAGATGGGGGCCTTCGGGGCCGGCCAACCCTTGCTCGCCCAGGGGCGGTCGACTAGCCGCTGAGGCGATGCAGGATGCTGTCGAGCTCCTTCGCGTTCGCGGCCACGGCGGTCGGCACGGCGGACCCGGGCGAGGCCCCGGCCACCTGCGACATCGTCGTGACCCCCGTCAGCATCAGGACCGACCGTGCCCCGACCCGATGGGCCGCCAGGATGTCCGTGTCGAGGTTGTCGCCGATGACGACCGCGGAACTCGCCGGCAAGCCGGCCAGGCGGGCGGCCTCGAGGAGCAACCCCGGTTCGGGCTTGCCGACGACGAGGTCGGGCTCGCGGCCGCCCGCCACCGCGAGGGCGGCGACGATCGATCCGGCACCCGCGGCGAGGGTGTCGGCGGTGGGGTAGTTGGGATCACGATTGGTGGCCACGAACCAGGCGCCGCGCCGGACGGCCTCGGCGGCGATGCTCAGGCGGCGGTAGGAGAGGGCGAAGTCGACCCCCACGACGACGGTCCCCGGGTCGGCCGCCAGGCCGAAGGGGCTCGGGGCGACGGTCCGCCGGCCGACCTCCCGCACCTCGCGCGCCAGCCCCGGCCCGCCGAAGATCATGACCGGCCGGTCGGCGCTCGCCGCCGGTCCCCTGGCCAGGGCCAGCGCCGTGGCCCGGGCCGCGGTGACGATCAAGGCCTCATCGTGCGGCGCACCCATGGCCTGCAGCCGCGCGGCATAGTCGGCCCGGTGCCAGCGCGAGTTATTGGTGACGTACACGACGGTGTCGCCGGCCGCCACGCGGCGCACCAGGAGGGCGGGCATGCCGGGAACCGGGACCTCGCCGCGGTAGACGACCCCGTCCATGTCGACGATGAGGAGCACCAGCGGATGGTAGGGCAGGGTCGCCGTTAGAATGCCGGCGTGGATCAGATCGCCGCTGGCTTGAACGCGTTCTGGAACCAGATCCTGAGCATCCTGACCGTCGTCCTGAGCCCGGACTGGTCGGCCCTCGTGGCCTGGGTCCCGCTCCTGCTCATCGTCGGCGTCATGGGGCCCATCCTCACCCTGGTCATGGTCGGCTGGACGCATCACCTGCTGATCTCGCGGCGCGCCCACGTCGTCTACGACGAGCCCGAGGCGCGCACGCCCGAGCACCTCGGCGACGGGACATCCGTGGTGCCCCCCAACACGCCCTACTGCGTGCGCGACGACCTGCTGTTCCCGGCCCGCAACACGACCTGCTCGATCTGCCACGACGAACTGACCGTCCGCTGCCCCGTCGACGGGGCCGTGCGCCCGGCGACCCAGCAAACCTGTCGAGCCTGCGGCACGAGATACGTCCTGGGAGCCGGACTCGACCCGCTCACCGTCCGCTCGTCGGCCCATCCCCCATCCGGAGGCGCGGCGATCGCCTGAGGCGGTCGCGGGCGCGCAGCAGAGGAGCCTGCCGCATGGCGCAGATGTCGCTTTACCTCTACGTCAGTGGTGGGCTGAGCCTGCTGTTCGCGCTCTTCTTCCACGTGGCGTACACGACGATGCTGGCCCAGCGGGGCGGCGTGGCGGCCCTGCGCCTCGCGCCGGCGCGGCTGGCCGGTGCCACCGCCGGAGGGTCGGCCACCGTCGCCCTGGGCGGCGGCCCGCCCGACGAGCCGCTGGACCGAGCAGACCGCCGCCGTCGGGTCCCTGGCGGTCGTCGGCACGTGGGTCGGCTGGGTGCTGCTGGCGTTGTCCCTCATCACGCGGGCCATCCTGGTCGGGCGGGGGCCATGGGGCTCGATGTTCGAGTTCTCGGTGGCGTTCGCCTTCGGCATCACCACCGGCTACCTCTACCTCCAGCGGCGCTACCCCATCCGGGCCCTCGGCTTCATCCCCACGGCGGTGGCCTCCTTCCTGCTCCTCTACGCCTTCTCCCTGCTGCTCTTCCTGGCGGTCCCCGGCGCGACCACGGTGGCCACGTTCGAGCCATTGGTGCCCGCCCTCGACAACGCCCCGCTGCTGACCGTCCACGTGGCCATGGCCATGATCAGCTACGGCATCTTCTCCGTCTCCTTCGCCGCCGCGATCGGCTACCTCCTCCAGGGGAGCGGGGACCGCTTCGCCTGGCTGCCGTCACGCAAGACGCTCGACGAGGTGGCCTACCGCGCGGTGATCATCGGCTTCCCCATCTTCGCCACGATGATCATCCTGGGCAGCTACTGGGCCTCCATCGCCTGGGGCGCCTACTGGAGCTGGGACCCCAAGGAGACCGCGGCCCTCGTGACCTGGCTCATCTACGCCGTCTACCTGCACGCGCGCAACGCGCGGGGCTGGGCGGGCCGACCGGCCGCCCTCATCCTGGTGATCGGCTTCGGGGCCATCATGTTCACCTTCTTCGGCAACCTCTTCTTCAACGGGCTGCACGCCTACAGCGGGCTGTAGCTGAGGTTCGCCCATGACCTTCGATCCCAACGCCCGCCTCGACACCTCGGAGGTCGAGGACTACCGGGGCGGCGGCGGCTCGGGCTTCGGCCGGGGCGGCCTGGTGGCGGGCGGCGGCACCGTCGGCATCGTGCTGACCCTGGTCTACGTCCTCCTGGGCGGGAACATCAACGACCTGGCCGGGGTCGGCGGTGGGGGTGGCTCGGGCAGCGTGGACAACGGGCCGCTGGCCAGCGCCTGCGTCACCGGCGCCGACGCCAACACGCTCGAGGAGTGCCGCATCGTGGGCTACGTCGACAGCGTGCAGGCCTTCTGGCAGAGCGAGTTCCAGGCCTCCGGGCAGACCTACACGATCGCCACCACCCGCCTGTTCAGCGGATCGATGAACACGGCCTGCGGGCCTGCGACCACCGACGTCGGGCCCTTCTACTGCCCGGACGACGGCCACGTCTACCTGGACCTGGGCTTCTTCGACGAGCTGCAGTTGCAGTTCGGCGCGCAGGGCGGGCCCTTCGCCCAGGCCTACGTGGTGGCCCACGAATACGGGCACCACGTGCAGGACCTGCTGGGCGTGCTGACGAGCCAGACCAGCCAGCAGGGTGCCGAGGGGACCTCCGTGCGCACCGAGCTGCAGGCCGACTGCTACGCCGGGGTGTGGGCCCAGCACGCCGCCGGCACGGGCTTCCTGGAGCCGCTGACCGCGGCCAACATCGCCGATGCCCTGGACGCCGCCGCGGCCGTCGGAGACGACCGCATCCAGCAGGAGTTCCAGGGCCAGGTCAACCCCGAGTCGTGGACCCACGGATCCTCCGCCCAGCGCCAGCACTGGTTCACCGTGGGCTACCAGAGCGGCGACCCCGGCAAGTGCGACACCTTCAGCGGCTCGATCTGACGCACCTCCGCTGACCCTGGGATCCGCCTCGGGCGCCCGGGGTCCTTCTCAGCGGGCATGAACCGGCCTTGCCTGACGGGCATGACCCGGCCTTCCAAGGGGCATGGTTGCCGCTAGCGAAGCTAACGACGGAGCAGACCGTCCGATCGAGCCTCAGCACCGGCATCCCTGTCGCCTTGCGCAACGATCGCCGTCCACAGCGCCCGTCCGGGAGCCTCAGCCATCCCCTGCTCCGCTGATAGCGCCGCCTGGCGCAAGGACGGTTCCTGGACGCTCCTTCCTGGGCCTCCCCCTTCCTGGGCTCGCTTGCGGCAGGCTTCAGCGGCCAAGGGAACCGCCCATCTGTTCTATCCTGTCGGCGCGGCGGAGCCCACGGAACCCGATCCGGCCAGCCGTGAAGCGCCGTCCACAGGATGCCCACAGGCCGTCCACCGGCCATCCCCAAGGCCTGGCGAGCGAGCGCGTGCTCCCGGACGCCCGGATACCACGGCTTGTGGTACGAATGGCGGCGAGATACCAGATATTGTGTTTTCGGCCCCGGATCGGCTTGACAGGCGGCCGGCCGAGGACTAGATTCGATGGTCTACGGGCGACGCGACCAACGGCCCTTCGAACCGCGCCAGGACCCCCTTTCCGGGTCGGCGCAGAGGAAGGTGAACGGGCCCTCCGGCGTCCAGGCGGACCGATCTCGCAGCTATCGCGAGCGGCCCACAGGACAGGGAGGACGAGAGACGATGGCCCGCACCGCGACTGCTCCGGCACGCACCCGTACCGATCCCCGCGACCCGGCCAGCTTCACCGGCCGCGGTGCCCGGGGCCTCAGCTTCGAGCGGCGCTGGACCCAGCCGGGCGTCCACCCGTACGACGAGCTGACCTGGGAGCTGCGCACGGCGGAGATCAAGAACGAGAGCGGCAGGCACGGTCTTCGAGCAGAAGGACGTCGAGGTGCCGGCCGGCGTGGAGCCAGCTCGCCACCAACGTCGTGGTCAGCAAGTACTTCCGCGGCCACATCGGCACGCCGCAGCGCGAGCACAGCGTCAAGCAGCTCATCGACCGGGTCGTCGACACGATCGCCGCCTGGGCCGCCACGCAGCGCTACTTCGCACACGGACGCCGACCTGGAGACGTTCAAGGCCGAGCTGACGCACCTGCTGGTGCATCAGAAGATGGCGTTCAACAGCCCCGTCTGGTTCAACGTGGGCGTCGAGCCGCGACCGCAGTGCTCCGCCTGCTTCATCAACTCGGTGGAGGACACCATGCCCTCCATCATGGATCTGGCCAAGACGGAGGCCATGCTCTTCAAGTACGGCTCAGGAGCCGGCGTCAACCTGTCGCCCATCCGCGGCAGCAAGGAGAAGATGTCGGGCGGCGGCATCGCCTCCGGCCCGGTCAGCTTCATGAAGGGCTTCGACGCCTTCGCCGGCGTGGTCAAGTCGGGCGGCAAGACCCGGCGCGCGGCCAAGATGGTCATCCTCGACGCCGACCACCCCGACGTGCTCGACTTCATCGACTCCAAGGCCAACGAGGAGAAGAAGGCCTGGGCCCTCATCGAGGCCGGCTACGACGCCGTCCTTCACCGGCGAGGCCTACGGCTCGGTCTTCTTCCAGAACGCCAACCACTCGGTGCGCGTCACCGACGAGTTCATGCAGCGAGGTCGAGCAGGATCGCCGCGTGGACAGACGCACGAGGTCACGACCGGTGAGGTCGCCGGCACCTACAAGGCCCGCGACGATCTTCCGGCGCATGGCCGAGGCGGCCTGGATCTGCGGCGACCCGGGCATCCAGTACGACACGACCATCAACGACTGGCACACGTGCGCCAACACGGACCGCATCTACGCCTCCAACCCGTGCTCGGAGTACATGTTCCTCAACGACACGGCCTGCAACCTGGCCTCGCTGAACCTCATGAAGTTCGTGCGCGAGGACGGCGAGTTCGACGTCGAGGCATACGCGCTACGCCTGCCGCCTGACGATCACCGCGCAGGAGATCCTGGTCGACAACGCCAGCTACCCGACGCCGCAGATCGAGCAGAACTCCCACCGCTTCCGCCCGCTCGGGCTGGGCTACGCCAACCTGGGCGCCCTGCTCATGAGCCGCGGCCTGGCCTACGACTCCGACGAGGGACGGGCCGTCGCGGCCGCCCTCACGGCGATCATGACCGGCGAGGCCTACCGCCAGTCGGCCGTCGTCGCGCGCGATCACGGCGGCCCGTTCAAGGAGTACGCCGCTCAACGAGCGGCCCATGCCTGCGCGTCATCGGCAAGCACCGCGACGCGGCCTACCGCATCCCCGAGGCGGGGGCGCCGGCCGAGCTGTTCGACGCGGCCCGGCAGGCCTGGGACGACGCCCTCGAGCTTGGCACCGCCCACGGCTACCGCAACGCGCAGGTGACCGTCCTCGCCCCCACCGGCACCATCGCCTTCATGATGGATTGCGACACGACCGGCATCGAGCCGGACATCGCCCTCATCAAGTACAAGAAGCTGGTCGGCGAGGGCTTCCTCAAGATCGTCAACAACACGGTCCCGGGCGCCCTGCGCAAGCTGGGCTACACGCCCGAGCAGGCCGACGAGATCGTCCAGTACATCAACGAGCGCGAGACGATCGAGGGCGCGCCGGGCCTCAAGCCGGAGCACCTGTCGGTCTTCGACTGCGCCTTCAAGCCGGTCAACGGCGAGCGGTCCATCCACTACATGGGCCACGTCCGCATGATGGGCGCGACCCAGCCGTTCCTCTCGGGCGCCATCAGCAAGACCGTCAACATGCCGGAGGCGGCGACCGCCGGAGGACATCGAGGCCGTCTACGACGCGGGCTGGCGGCTGGGCCTCAAGGCCATCGCCATCTACCGCGACGGCTCCAAGCGCAGCCAGCCGCCTCAGCACGGGCAAGAAGAAGGACGGCGACCCGGTCGAGTCGGCGACCCTGGAGGACCGGCGCAGGCAGCTCACCAGCGCCCAGGCGGAGGCCAAGAAGCCGCATCGGCGGCGCCTGCCGGCCGAGCGCACGGCGGTGACCCACAAGTTCGACATCGCCGGCCACGAGGGCTACATCACGGTGGGCCTCTACCCCGACGGCCAGCCCGGCGAGATCTTCCTCAAGATGGCCAAGGAAGGCTCGACGGTCAGCGGCCTGATGGACTCGTTCGCCACGACCGTCAGCGTCGCCCTGCAGTACGGCGTGCCGCTGCGCGACCTGGTCAACAAGTTCGCCCACGTCCGCTTCGAGCCGGCCGGCTTCACCGGCAACCCCGAGATCCCCATCGCCAAGTCCACCATCGACTACATCTTCCGCTGGCTCGGGGCCCGCTTCCTGCCCATCGACGAGCGCCAGTCGCTCGGCCTCATCACCCGCGAGGAGCCCGAGGCACCAGCCGCCGGTGCCTCCGGGATCTCGGCCCTGGGGACGCCCTCGGCGTCGGCCCCCGAGCCGCGAGCCTCCGAGCCGGTGACGCCGCCGACGGCCACGGCCGTGGCGGAGGACGCGCCGGAGGCGCCGCGTGCGGAAGCCCGACGAGACGTGCTGATCCCGTTCGCCGAAGGCAGCTCCAACGGCAACGGCCACACCAACGGGCACAGCAACGGCAACGGGCATGCCACGCCGGTCATCCGGCCACTCAACCTGGGCGCCACGAGAGTCAGCTTCGAGGTCAGCTCGGACTCCCCCAGCTGCGCCGACTGCGGCTCGATCATGGTTCGCAACGGCAGCTGCTACAAGTGCCTCAACTGCGGCAGCACGAGCGGCTGCAGCTAGGCTCACCCGCCTCGGGTCGCGCTCGTCCGGCACGCGGGTCAGGGCGTGGGGCTGCGCCGCGACCCGTGGCCTATGCTTGCGCGGTGACGCTCTATCGCCTCCGTGAATCGGCCGAGCTGATCGCCCCAACGGTCGTCGTGGCGTTCGACGGCTGGGTCGACGCAGGCGGCGCCGCGACGGCCGTGGCCGAGCTGCTGGCGACCGACGAGGGGCAGCTGCTGGCGACCTTCGACAGCGACGCGCTGTTCGACTACCGCGCCCGCCGGCCGACCCTGGAGATCCTCGACGGGCGGCCCGCCGAGCTGACCTGGCCGGCCGTGAGCCTCCATCGGGCACGACTGGAGGACCACGACACGCTGATCCTCAGTGGCCACGAGCCAGACTTCCGTTGGCAGGAACTGGCCGGCGATCTCGTCGAGCTTGCCCACCGCTTCGGGGTCGCCGAATGGATCAGCCTGGGCGCCATCCCGGCCGCCGTGCCGCACACGCGACCGGTGACCCTCATGGGTACCGAATCGACCCCTGGCCTGCTGCGCGGCGAGGTCCAGCCCGGTCCGACGGGCCTGCTGCGCGTGCCGTCGGCGGCCATCTCCGCGATCGACATCGCGGTGGCCCAGACGGGCATCCCGACCCTGGGCTACTTCGCCCAGGTGCCCCACTACGTCAGCGGCGCCTATCCCGCCGCCTCCCTGGCCCTCCTGCAGGCGCTGTCGCGCCACATCGGTACCGAGCCCGCGGCGGTCGCCCTGCGTCGGGAGGCACGCCAGCTGCGCGCCCGCCTGGATGCCGCCACGGCCGCCGACGACGACACCAAGGCGTACGTCGAGAAACTGGAGGGGATGGTCGACGAGTCGCGCCTGCCGTCGGGCGACGACCTGATCTTGGACATCGAGCGGTTCCTCCGTGACCGCGGTACCGAGGGCAGCCAGCGCGCGTGAACCCCTGGGAGCTCCAGCTGGACGGTGCCGTGCGCATCGCGTGGCTGGCCGATGGCCTGACCGCCATCCACGTGGCCGCGCCCCAGCGCCGTCGCGCCGAGCTGGACGCCTTCGCCAGCGTCGTCGCCGACATCGCCCTCCTGGAACGCACCGTCCACGGGGTGCGCACCGCGCTCCGCGACCGCTACCCCGGACAGCTCGAGTCGCAGGTGCGCGACCACGGCCGCGACGCCGCCGCACCGTACCTGCTGATCACCCTGCGACCGCCCAGGCACGACCCCGATCCGCGCCAGGTGGAGTGAGTCACGAGCCCTTCTTGCTATCCTGAGATAACATGTTATAGTTCAGTAGCAAGATGACCGAGACTCCCGACTCACCAGCGCTCATCGTCCTGTACGACGCCGACTGCGGCTTCTGTATGGCCACCGTCTGCTGGCTCCGGCGCCGGGACCGCGCCGGCCGGTTGACCTTCGTGGCCCTCCAGGACCCGGCGGCCGCGGCCGAGCCGTGGCGCACCGCCGCCAGGGGCCACGACCTGCGCGCCGCGCTGCACGTGGTCGACGCGGCCTCGGGCCGAGTAGCCGAGGGCGGCCCGGCCATGCTGGCCGTCCTGGGGGTGCTGCCCCGCTGGCGACTGCCGGCCCGGCTAGCGGCTGCCCGGGCGGTCGCCCCGCTCGTCGACGTTGCGTACCGCCTTGTGGCGAGTCATCGCCATGCCCTGGGCCGCCTCGTCGGCGCCGAAGGTCCCGCCTGTCGATCGCTGCCGGTCGGACGCGGGAGGGCGCGATGAGGATCGTCGTGGCCGGCGGATCGGGGCTGGTCGGGCGGGCTCTCGTGACCGCCCTTCTCGCCGATGGCGCCGGGGTCACGGTGCTCACGCGAGATCCGGCCGCCGCGAGCCGCCGGCTGCCGTCGGGCGCACGAGCGGTCGCCTGGGACGGGCGCGACCCCCACGGTGCGTGGGCCACCGAGCTGGCCGGCGCGGACGCCGTGATCAACCTCGCCGGGGCGACGATCGGCCACTGGCCGTGGACCGCGGCCCGCCGTCGCCTCCTCGTCAGCAGCCGCGTGGACGCCACGACCGCCCTCGTGGCGGTGATGGCGGCGCTTCCCCCGGCCGATCGGCCCGGGGCCCTGCTGAACGCCAGCGGCACGGACGGCTACGAGGGCCTGGACCGTGAACCGGCGACCGAGGCGACGTCCTTCTCCGACACCTTCCTGGCGCGCCTCTGCACGGACTGGGAAGCCGCCGCGGCGCCGGCCGAGGCGCTCGGCGTTCGGGTCGCGTGCCTGCGGCAGGGCGTCGTCATCGCTCGCGGGGCACCCGCCCTGCGGTTGCTGGCGCTGCCGGTCCGCCTGTTCGTCGGCGGGCCGATCGGCGGCGGGAACCAGTGGTTCAGCTGGGTCGATCTGGCCGACCTGGTCGGCCTGTACCGCATGGCCCTGGCCGAACCCTCGCTGCACGGCGCGCTGAACGCGACGGCCCCCGAACCGGTCCGCCAGGCCGATCTGGCGCGGGCCATGGGCCGCGTGCTGCATCGGCCGGCGCTCCTGCCCACGCCGGGGCTACCCGTGCGCCTGCTGCTGGGCGGCATGGCCACCCTGGTGCTGGGCAGCCGCCGCGTGATCCCCGCTCGCGCCATGGCGTCCGGCTATGCCTTCCGGCGACCGGACCTGGATGACGCGCTCAGGAGCGCTCTGGCGTAGCCCCCGCGCGCACCGCGGCCTTGTAGGCCCGCTTGCCGGCCTGGTAGCTGGCGAGCGCCTCGGCCGAGTCGACATCGCCGAGCGTCGGGTGATGCGGCAGCACGGCTTCAAGGCCAGGCAGCTGCAGGCCGAACCGCTTGGCCAGGACGGCCACGATCGTGGCCGCTTTCATGTCACCCACGCCCGGCAGGGCCAGGAGCCGTCGCTTCAGGTCGGTCCCGTCACGGGCCTCCGTCCAGATGCGGCCGGCGTCGCCGCCGTAGTCACTGACGATGGCGGCACAGAGGGCCTGCACGCGGCCCGCCATCGCGCCGGGGAAGCGGTGCAGGGCCGGCCGCTCCTGGAAGATGGCCGTCAGGCGCTCCGGCTCGGCCGCGGCGATGGCCGCCGCGTCCAGGCGGCCGCCCATGCGGCGCTGCAGCTCCAGGGGGCCGCTGAAGGCCTTCTGCACCGTGACCTGCTGGTCCAGCACGAAGCCGATCAGCAGGGCCAGCGGGTCGGCGGCGAGGAACCGGTCGGCGGCCTCGTCACCGGCGTACCACAGGCGTTCGGGGGCGTGCAGGGCGACCACGGGCGGATAGTACCGGAACGTCCTGAAGCGTCAGGGACCCGTGGGATAGGGCGCCACGGCATCAAGGACCTTGTCGGATACGACCGCCGTGCCCCCCAGGACGTAGATGTGCTGCGGCATCAGGCGCACGATCTCGGCCAGGGTGGCCGCATCGAGCGGGAGGTTGGGACTGACCAGGAGCACCGGGCCCTGGAGCGTCCCCGCGGCCGCGGCCCCACCGAGCGCATCGGGGAAGTTGAAGGCGTTGGCGAGGTAGACCGCGGCCACACCCGGGCTGAAGGTATGGAGGCTGATGTTCGCGGCGGTCGCGAAACGCGTGGCGCCCCAGTAGCGGTCGACCTCGTGCGTCGTGGCGAATGGGGCCAGGGCTGACTTCACGGCATCCGAGATCACCGACGTCCCGCCGACGACCACGATCCTGGCCGGCTGGAGTCGCGTCAGCTCAGCCATGGTGAAGGGATCCAGCGGGAGGGTCGCACTCGCCAGCAGGACCGGCCCCTTGACCGTCCCGGCGGCCGCGGCGGCGCCGAGGGCGTCGGGGAAGTTGAAGGCGTTGGCGATGTAGGCCACCGCCGCCGAACCGGCGACCGGCCAGGTCTGGGCGCTGATCTGGGCCGCCGTGGCGAAGCGCGTGGCGCCCCCGTAGCGGTCCACCTCGGCGCCGGTGGCGTAGGGCAGCAGGGCCGCCTTGACGGCGTCGGAGATGGCCCCGATACCGCCGAGGACGACGATCCGGGCCGGCTTGAGGCGGGATAGTTCGGCCGTCGTGGCGGGATCGAGCGGCAGCGTCGCCGCGGCCAGCAGGACCGGGCCGTGGACCGTCCCGGCCGCCGCCGCCCCGCCGAGTGCGTCGGGGAAGTTGTGGGCGTTGGCGATGTAGGCCACGTCCGCCGACCCGGGGGTCGGCCACGTGTGGGCGCTGATCGCCGCCGCGGTCTGGAAGCGGGTGCTCCCGGCCAGGCGCGTCACGGCGGCCGGGGTCAGCAGCACCGCGTGGTGCACACTGGCGTCGGCGTTGATCGCCACACCGGCGATCTGGCCGCTGTCGTTGATCGCCTGAGCGCCGATGAGCTTCCACCCGGCCGGCAGGTCAAGAGCGCGGGTATTGAGATCGATCGCGCTGCCGGCCCCTGGCCACACGAAGGCCCGTGTCCCGGTCGACGTCCCGTGCAGGCCCACGACCCAGTCCGCGCCGTTGATGCCATAGGCGGCGTCTCCACCCGGCCCAGTCGGGACGGAGATCACGTGCATCGAGCCGTCCCAGTAGAACGCCCCGTTGATGGTGCCCTCTGTCGAGCCCACGACGTGGCCCGCGGCGTTGATGGCCGCGGCCACGCTCGAGTCGCCGGCCTTGTTACCGGGCGTGCCCAGGTCGGTCACCGTCCCGGCGTCGAACAGGAACGCGTGCGTCGGCGCACTGCCATAGTTGCCATCGCCGACGATCTCACCGGCGTCATTGATGGCCCAGCCATCAACGAGGGTCATCGTCGTGGCCCCTCCGGTCACCTCGGTGTTGAGGTCGACCAGCCCACCCCCCGTGTCGATGAAGGCCCGTAGGCCTCCCAGGTCCATCGTGCCCACGACATCGCCGTCGGCGTTGATCCCGTTGGCGTAGCTTCGCGTGCCGCCGCTGATGTCGGTGATGGTCGTACCGGTCCACGTCACAGCGAAGAGTCCGGCAGCACCGGTCGAGAGGCCTGCCACCTCGCCAGAGTCATTGATCGCCAGGCCGGCGCTCACATCTCCCACATTCAGAAAGCCCAGCCCGGTCAGCGTGCCGTCGTGGTACCGGAAGGCCTGCCCGTCCGAGTCATTGTGGGATTCGCCGGTCACGTCGCCGGTAGCGTTGATCGCCTGCCCTTCCGAGAGGGTGTCTCCGCTCAGTGTGCCCAGATCTGTCACGTGGTACATCGGCACGTGGGGCGCCGCCACGACGACGGATGGCAGCGCGGCCGCCGGTGTGGGCGCCAGCGGACGGCCCTGCACGGCACCCACCGCCACGAGCACACCTACGACGGCGGCTGCCACCGCCCGACCAGTCAGGACACGCGACCGAGTCGACATGAACCCAACCTCCAGTCGATCCCACCAAGTTGCCTAAGCGTACTGCGCTCGGTCGACACTACGGGAACGAAACCGCGAGTGTCGACGCCTATGGAGAGGGGGTGGGCAGAGGAAGCGATGACACGCAGTGCCGGGCAACTCGCACTTGCAGCCCGTGACGGCGATGCCGCCGCGTTCACGGCCATCGTGGAGACCGAGACGCCTGGCGCGTATCGCCTCGCCCTCGCGATCCTGCGCTCGCCCGGTGAGGCAGAGGAAGCCGTCCAGGAGGCGTTCCTGCGGGCCTGGCGCGACCTGGGCCACCTCCGCGAGATCGACAGCTGGTCCGCCTGGTTCCGCCGCCTGATCGTCCGGTCGGCCCTGGACCAGGTCCGGCATCGACCGCGGGTACGGCAGGTCGCCCTCGATGTCGCGGCCGACGTGCCCGGCCGGGAATCGGCGGTCCCCGCCGCGGACCGCCTGGCGCTGCTAGCGGCCTACGACCGTCTCCGGCCGGAGGAGCGGTCCATCCTCGCCCTCCGGTTCTTCGCCGATCTTGAGGTACCCGATGTCGCCGCGGCACTCGGCATCCCACTCGGGACGGCCAAGTCGCGGCTTCACCGGGCGATCGGGCGACTGCGCACCGAAATGGAGCACGAACGATGACTCTCGAGGAGCGCCTCACCGATTCCCTCCATGCGGCGTTCGACTCCGCTCAGCCATCGCCGGGACTCGCAGGACGCATCGCCGCGCACTTCCTGACTCCCCCCGGCCGCATGTCCCGGCCGGCCCTTCGTCTGCGGGTGGCCGCGGTCATGGCCGGCATCGCGGTCGTGGTGCTCGCCGGGCTCTTCCTCGAGCTGCGGCTGCAGCTGCCCGCGCCCGGGGCCGCAGGGACGGGGCTGACCGAGCACAACCGATTCGGCCTGGCCTACTCCTTCCCCGCCGCCTGGCGTGTGACCGACCCGCCGGGGGGCGGCTGGACCATCCTGGGGACGTCCGGGCAGAACGACTGCGCGAGCCTGACACCGGCGCCCGGCGACACGCACTGCCTGGGGGACGTCGTCGGGCCCGGTGAGGTGGACGTTGAGATAACGAAGGTCTTTGCCGGTGCTCCATACGCGCTGATCGATCCGACCGACCCCACCGGTCTGGGTGCCGGGGAGCAGTACGTGACCGTGGCTGGTTTGCCAGCGACCTTCAAGCAGGCCGGCCCATCGGGCCCGGACGTCGGCTCGACGCTCGATTGGCAGTTGTCGGTGCCCGGCCAGCTGTACTACCGCTTCGCCATCCATGCCGAGTTCAAGGATCCGGGCGCCGACCAGCTCCGCGCTCAGGTCGAAGCACTGGTGGCGAGCGTCCGTTACGACCCGCCTCCGGCCGTCCTCGCTCCCTCCGACGGGCCGGGTGTCACGGCCGCGTGGCTGGGCGCGAAGGCGATCTCGGACCCGGCCTACGCGTGCTTCCCCACTCAGCCCGGTGGCACGGCCCCCGCGTCCGTCACCCACGTGCCCTTCCGGTCAGTGTTGACGAAGGCGCTGCCGGTGACATGCCGGACAGCGGTGGAGCCGGTCGCGATCGGCCTGTGGCGTATCACGCTGACCGAGTCCTGGTCCGCGGCGGCGGACCGCTCTGCAGGCAGCGTCGTGACGATCGCCTGGCTGAACCAAGACGGCTCCGAGAACACGATCCAGCCGCAGGCTGGTCCGGCGTTCCCCAGCCTGCCTCCAGTCCCATACGAGCCCTAGCGTCCCATGCGCCAGTGACTACCGTACCAACCTCCACGTGAAGGGGGCGCGCCTAGACTGCCGCCGATGAGCCGCCCGACGCGCACCTGGGATGAAGAGGTGGAACTGCTCATCGGCCGCTTCATCGGGGCGCCCCTCACACCCGTCCAGAGGCTCCTGCTGCGAGCCGTGCTCGTGCTAGCGATGGCGCTCCTGGCACTGGTCGTCCTGCGCCTCATCCTGCCCGCGATGGCCAACCTCCTGGGAGCCGTGGCGATGGTCGGTCCGCTACAGTGACGACGATGGCAACGGTCGACGAGGTGGCCGGGAGCGGCCCCCCGGGGCGGCCCGCAACCGCGGTGGCCGGGACGCGACCGACGGCCGAGAACAGCGTGTGGTCGCCGGCGCGGCGCGCTCTGACCGTCGGCATGGTGCTGACCGTGACGCTGGTGGCCTTCGAGGCGCTCGCCGTCTCCACCATCATGCCCGTGGTCGCGCGCCAGCTGGGCGACGTGGCCCTGTATGGCTGGGCTTTCAGCGCGTTCTTCCTCGGCACGCTCGTGGGCATCGTGGTGGCCGGCCAGCAGATCGATCGCGGCGGCCTCGTGCGTCCGTTCGCCCTCGGCCTCGTCCTCTTCGGCGTGGGCCTCATGATCGGCGGGGCGGCGCCCTCGATGCCCGTGCTCATCGGGGCCCGCCTCATCCAGGGCCTCGGCGGCGGCGCCATCCCCACCGTGACCTACGTGGCCATCGGGCGCGCTTATCCGGATGAGATACGGCCCCGCATGTTCGCCATCCTGTCGACCGCCTGGGTCGTGCCCGGCCTGGCCGGGCCGGCGGCGGCGGCGTTCGTCGCCCAGTTCTTCGACTGGCGGTTCGTCTTCTTCGGCCTGCTGCCGTTCCTGGTCATCTCCGCGGTCCTGGCCGTGCCCGCCCTGCGGCGGGTGACCGGGCCGCCGGCCGACCCCGACGCGGCCTCGGCGCGAGGCCGGTTGGCGCCCGCCGTCATCACCGCGCTGGCCGCCGGGGTGCTCCTGGCCGGCCTCACCTCGGTAACCTGGTGGGGCCTCCTGATCGCCCTGCCCGCCCTCGTGGTCGGCCTCGCCGCCCTGGTCCGCCTCGTGCCGCACGGGACGCTGCGCGCCGGCCGGGGCCTGCCGGCGACGATCGCGCTGCGCGGGATCATGACCTTCGGGTTCTTCGGCGCGGAAGCCTTCCTGCCCCTGGCCATCGTGCTCATCCGCGGCCAGACGCCCTTCTTCGCCGGGCTCGCGCTCACCTCGGCGACCATCACCTGGACGGCAGGCTCGTGGATCCAGTCGCACGTCGTCCAGCAGTGGGGCGCGCGCGCCCTGATGGCCCTTGGCCTGGCCTGCGTGGCTGCGGGCATCGTGATCACGTCGGCGGTCCTCCTGGACGCCACGCCGATCTGGGTGACCATCGCCGGCTGGTCACTGAGCGGCTTTGGGATGGGCCTCTGCTACCCGGTCGTGACGCTCACCGTGCTGCGCGAGGCCGAGCCCGGTCAGGAAGGCGCCGCCACGGCCAGCCTCCAGTTGCTCGACGTCCTGGGCAACGCCCTCGGCAGCGGCATCGGCGGTGCCCTCGTGGCGGCCGGCCTGGCCCTGGCCTGGGACCCGCACGCCGCCCTGGCCATCGCCTTCAGCGGCGCGGTCGCCGCGGTGCTACTGGGCCTGCTCGTCTCACGCCGCACGGATGCGCCGGCGACGGTCCCGGCCTGATCTCGCCTAGTACTGGGCCAGCTGCAACTCGATCGACGTCGGCACGGCCCCCGTGCCGCCGAAGATGACGATGTTGGTCGGTGTGAGGTCGTCGTCCAGCTCGATCTGCACGCTGGCCGGGAGGGTTCCCTTGGCGGGCACCAGCAGAAGGGGCGAGCCAACATGACCCGCCAGGGCCGCGCCGGCGAGGGCGTCCGGGAAGTTCAGTCCGGTGGCCACGTCGACGGTCGCGACATGACCGCCGTAACCGGCGGCCGCGATCGCGGCCGCCGTGTCGTAGCGCGTGGCGCCGAAGATCCGGCTCGGAGTCACTCCCGCGGCTGCCTGGATCTGGGCCAGCATCGCGTCCGACACGGCGCCCGGGCCGCCGAAGATGACGATGTTGGTCGGCGTCAGCCGCTGCAGTTCGGTCTGGACGCTGGCCGGCAGAGCGCCGTCCGTGGGCACGAGCAGCAGCGGTGCCCCCTGGTGACCGGCCAGGGCCGCCCCAGCCAGCGCGTCCGGGAAATTCTGCCCTGTCGCGATGTAGACCGTCGCCTGGGGGATCGCGTAGTTCTGGGAGGAGATCTGCGCCGCCGTGTCGTAGCGCGTGGCGCCGAAGATCCGGCTCGGAGTCACTCCCGCGGCTGCCTGGATCTGGGCCAGCATCGCGTCCGACACGGCGCCCGGGCCGCCGAAGATGACGATGTTGGTCGGCGTCAGCCGCTGCAGTTCGGTCTGGACGCTGGCCGGCAGAGCGCCGTCCGTGGGCACGAGCAGCAGCGGTGCCCCCTGGTGACCGGCCAGGGCCGCCCCAGCCAGCGCGTCCGGGAAATTCTGCCCTGTCGCGATGTAGACCGTCGCCTGGGGGATCGCGTAGTTCTGGGAGGAGATCTGGGCCGCCGTGTCGTAGCGCGTGGCGCCGAAGATCCGTGACACGTTGGACGGGGTCAGGATGAAGCTGTACTCGCGGTTGCCGGACCGCTCTTGGCCGACGATCTGTCCGGCGTCGTTGATGCCGAAGGCGCCTTCGAGGTAGTCCCCGGGGGCGAGTTCCACCCGCGTGTTCAGATCCACCAGCTGGCCGCGCGGCGCGCGCACGAAGGCGTGACTGACGGCCGAGGCGCCGGACCCTTTGTCGGCCTCACCGACCACCCAGCCGGTCGAATTGATGCCCCAGGCCGACGAGCTGGTGAATCCTGGCAGCGAGCCCAGGTCGTGCATCGAGCCGTCCCAGAGGAACGGGTGGTTGACAACGCCCGTCTGGAAACCGACCACCTCGCCAGCGTCATTGAGTGCGGTGGCGACCGTGCCATCCGCGGGATGACTGCCGATCACGCCGAGGTTGGTGACCGTGCCGGCGTCAAAGAGGAAGGCCCGGTCAGGGCCGCCCGCCGCCCTCCCGAAGCCCGCGATCTTGCCGGAGGCACTGATCGCCAGGGCTTGGTGGAGGGCGAGGGACGTATCCCCGCCCGTCACCAGGGTGTTGAGATCGGTCATCGCGGCGGCGTGATAGCGGAACGCGGTGGACACGCCGGGGCTCACCTCTTCGAAGCCAACGACGTCACCTGCATCGTTGATCCCATCGGCGTAGCTGTTGACGCCGCCGCTGATGTCCGTAAGCGTCGTGCCGGTCCAGCTCACGGCGTGGTACGGGTTCGTGAAGTTGACCAGGTCGCCGGACGCCCCCACGACCTCGCCCGAGGCGTTGATGCTCAGGCCGACGGCGCGATCGTTGTCGCTCAGCGCGCCCAGGCCCGTGAGCACGGTGCCAACGTTGCGGAAGGCTTGTTCGGCGGGATAGATGTCACCATAGGTGCTGTAGAGCCAGCCGGTCACGTCGCCGGATGCGTTGATGGCAACACCGCCGCTCTCGTCGTATCCCGACAGACTGCCCGTCTCGTACATGGTGTAGGCCGGTATGTAGGGGACGGGAGGACTGACCGTGGCCCTGACCTGCGCCCGAGCCGCTGGCCAGCCCGACAGGACGAGCAGCGCCGCGATGCTCCCTGCGGCTGCCGTGCGAACGCCCCGAGAGGCCAACAGCCGAGATACGCGCATGATCGTGCTGCCTTCCTGCTGGGCACCGTGCGTTCCGCACGACAGGCCAACTCCGGATGCTACATCCGACGGGCCGGGCTGGGACGACGTTCGGGACGTTCGGCCCGGTTGACGGACGGCGTTCCATCAGGCAGAATGGTTTCCGACCTCGAGCGCCGATACCGGTGTGAGCAGTTCAACCCGCTGTTCCCGGGTCACGGCCGAGGATCCTCACCAACGACTCGCTCCGGGCATGTGCCCGTCGAGCCCATACATCCGGCTCGCGGCCGCGGACAAGGATCCGCCGGCGCAGCCACCCATCGAAGGACATTCCCGATCATGATCTCGCGAAGCGCGAGCACCATCACCACCATCAGCCAGCGCGGCGCCGCCATGCGACGCCAGCAGCGGGCCCGTCACGACGGCGACCGAGCCGCCGCTCCCACCCTGTACTGCCGCACCAACGGCTGCACCACGTTCATGCGTCTCGACCCCGAGACGGCCATCGCGACCTGCCCGGTGTGCGGCGCCACACGTCGCCTGCCGCACGGCGGACCGCTATCCTTGCCGCACTGATGCGGCCTTGATCGCCGCGGACATCGCCAGCCCGCCTAACGGCGCCGGAGTCTCCTTGTCGTTCGCCCAGCTCGGCCTGCCGGCCGAACTCCAGAGAGCCATCGACGACGAGGGCTACGTCGACCCCACGCCCATCCAGGCCCGCGGCATCCCGCTCGTGCGCGAAGGCCGCGACCTCCTGGCCGCGGCCCAGACCGGCACGGGCAAGACCGCCGCGTTCGCCCTGCCCATCCTGGAACGGCTCATGGCGACCGGCAACGCCAGCTTCTCGCCCGCCCGGCATCCGGTCCGGGCGCTCGTCCTGCTGCCCACGCGCGAACTCTGCATGCAGGTCGAGGAGAGCTTCCGCACCTACGCCCGCCACCTGCCCCAGCTCCGCTCCACCGCGGTCTACGGCGGCGTGGACATCGCGCCTCAAACGAAGGCGCTGCGGGGCGGCGTGGAGGTCCTGGTGGCCACACCCGGCCGCCTGCTGGACCACGTCGAACAGCGCAACGTCAACCTGGGCCAGGTGGAGGTCCTGGTCCTCGACGAGGCCGACCGGATGCTGGACATGGGCTTCCTCCCCGACATCCGCCGGATCATCGCCCTCCTGCCCCCCAAGCGCCAGAACCTCCTCTTCTCGGCCACCTTCTCCGATGACATCCGGCGCCTCGCCGGGCAGTGGCTGCACGATCCCGCGACGGTGGAGGTCGCGCCGCGCAACACGGCCGCCGAGTCGGTCCGCCAGCTCGTCATCCCGGTCGACCGCGACCGCAAGGAGGAGCTGCTGGCCCACCTCATCCGTCGCTACGACCTGCGCCAGGCGCTCATCTTCACGCGCACCAAGGTCGCCGCGCGGCGCCTGGCCAGCTGGCTGGAGCGGCAGGGCATCGCGGCCGAGGCCATCCACAGCGACCGCACCCAGGCCGAGCGGATCCGGGCCCTTGACGCGTTCAAGCGCGGCGAGGTCATCGCCCTGGTCGGGACCGACGTGGCGGCCCGCGGGCTCGACATCGAGGACCTGCCCCACGTCGTCAACTTCGAGCTGCCGTTCGACCCGCAGGACTACATCCACCGTATCGGCCGGACCGGGCGGGCGGGCCTGACCGGCGACGCCATCTCGCTGGTGTGCATGGACGAGGCCGACCTCCTGCGCGGGGTCCAGCGCCTCCTCAAGCGCGCCATCCCCTGGCGCGTCGAGGAGGGCTTCGTGCCGGAGCGCGACGAGGAGCCACGACCCCTGCGCGGCCCCGGCTCGGCCGGTGGTCGCACCGGTGGCGGCGCCGCGCGTCGCCCCGGTCGTCCCGCGTCGGGTGCTCGTCCACCGGTCGCTTCGCGCACGCGGAGTCGCGCCGGCTGACGCTGGCCAGCGGCCGGCGGCCCATTAGGCGGGCCTTCAGGACTCCTTCAGCCGACCCCTCGATATTGAGGGTCGGCGCTCGCGCTGGATCCCCCGCTGGCGCGACGCGCCTCCAACCTTGTCTCGAGGTCATCCATGCGCCTGAAGATCATCGCCGCCCTCCTTCTCCTGGTGATCGGCGTGGGTGCCGTCGGCTTCGTCGTCATCGGCCCGAGCCTCGGCAGCGCGTCCAGCAGCACCCTCCTCACCGCGCAGGCCACGATGACCAACGTCGTCGACCAGGTGGTGGCGACCGGCAGCCTGGCCCCCGCGACGGTCTACGGCCTGTCGTTCGGCTCACTCCCGACCCTGGCCAGCAGCTCGAGCAGCTCCAGTGGGTCCGGTTCGAGCAGCACCGTCTGGCCCGTCAAGACGGTCAGCGTCGTGGTCGGTCAGGCGGTCAAGAAGGGTGATGTCCTGGCCACAGCCGATGACGTCAACGCCACGCCGCAGCTGGCCGCAGCCCAGGCCAACCTGGCCGCCGCCGACGCGAAGCTCGCCACCGACCAGGCCGGCGCCACCGCCGCCGACAAGGCGGCCGCCCAGCTGTCGATCACCCAGGCCGAGCAGCAGCTCAGCAACGCCCGCACCAACTACAACGACACGGTGGCCAAGAACAAGCTCTCCATCGCGGCCGCCCAGGCCAACGTGACGAAGGCCAAGGCGCAGTTGACGGCCGACCAGGCCGCCAGCGCCCCTGCCGACGTCATCGCCAACGATCAGGCGGCCATCACGAACGCGCAGCAGCAGCTGGCCAGCACGCAGCAGCAAGCCACCCAATCGGCCCATCAGGCGTCACAGCAGATCGCCAGCGCCCAGCTGTCGGTGACGTCGGCACAGGACGGCTACACGTCCAAGGTGGCGCCCGCGCCGGCGGCCACGATCGCCTCCGACCAGGCCCAGGTCGCCACGGCGCAGGTGAGCGTGGACTCGGCCAAGACGGTCGTCGACAACGCGACGCTCGTGGCGCCCGCTGACGGAACGGTCGCGACGGTCACCGTCGTGGCCGGCTTCAACGCACCGTCGGGCACGGCCATCACGCTGCAGACCGGCGGCATGGTCGCTTCGGGGTCGTTCCCCGAGGCGGACATCAACTCCTTGCAGGTGGGCCAGGCGGCGTCCGTGACCGTGAACGCGGTCAGCAAGACCCTGCCCGGCAAGGTCACCAGCATCTCGCCGTCCGCGGCGACGAGCGGCTCGTCATCGGTCGTCACGTACGCCGTCCAGGTCACCCTCGACAGCACGGACGCGACGTTGCGCTCCGGCATGTCGGCCAGCATCTCCGTGACCACCGCATCGGTGAGCGATGTGCTGGCCATCCCGGCCATCGCCCTCAACGGGACGAGCGGCGATTACTCGGTCAACGTGGTCGCCAGCGACGGCTCGGTCACGTCGGTGCCCGTGCAGGTCGGCCTGGTCACGACCACGCTGGCCCAGATCACGAGCGGCATCAGCGTCGGTGACCGCGTGGAGACGGGCACCTCAGCCTCCCGCACCGGGACCACGACGACCACCGGCACCGGCGGCTTCGGCGGCGGCGGCACCTTCCCCCGCGGTGGCGGCGGCACGGTGATCATCCCATGATCACGCCCCTTCTCGACCTGCAGGGCGTGTCGCGCATCTACGACACCGGCCGCATCGCCGTGACCGCCCTCCAGGACGTCAACCTGATGGTCGCCCACGGCGAGTTCCTGGCCATCGTGGGCCCGTCCGGCTCGGGCAAGTCGACGCTGATGAACATCGTGGGCTGCCTGGATCGCCCGACCACCGGGATCTATCGCCTGGAAGGCCATCCGGTCGAGGAACTCTCCGACGACCAGCTGGCGGAGGTCCGCAGCCGGGCGATCGGCTTCGTCTTCCAGTCCTACAACCTGCTGCCGCGCACGAGCGCCCTGGAGAACGTCGCCACCCCCCTCCTCTACCAGGGCGTCTCGCGCCACGACCGCCTGGCGCGGGCCCGCGAGGCGCTCGAGCGGCTCGGCCTGGGCGACCGCGTGGACCACGAGCCGAGCGAGCTGTCGGGCGGCCAGCAGCAGCGGGTGGCCATCGCCCGTGCGCTGGTGACGCAGCCGCGCCTCCTGCTGGCCGACGAGCCCACCGGCAACCTCGACAGCGCGTCCGGCGCGGAGGTGATGGCGCTCCTGCACGACCTCCACGCGTCGGGCATGACGGTCATCCTCATCACCCACGACGCGGACGTGGCGGCGGCCGCGTCGCGGCAGGTCCACGTGCGGGACGGCAGGCTCCTCCATTGAACCTGCTCGAGCTCATCCACCTGGCCCTGTCGCGGCTCGGCTCGAGCCGCCTCCGGGCGTTCCTGACGATGCTGGGCGTGATCATCGGGGTCGCCTCTGTGGTGGCCCTCGTGAGCGCCGGCCAGGGCGCCACGAGCGGCATCACCAGCCGCCTCCAGGGCCTCGGCACCAACCTCCTCACCGTCACGCCGGGCGCCAGTTTCACCGGCTTCACCCGCGGCGCAGCCGGTTCGGCAACGACCCTGACGGTGGCCGACGCGACCGCCATCGGCGGGCCTCGACGGCGTCGCGGCGTATGCCCCGCAGGTCAGCACGCAGGCGCTCGTGGTGGCCGGCACCAAGAACACCACGACCTCGATCGTCGGCACCACCGCCGCCTACGCGTCGGTCAATGCCTTCGATATCTGGCAGGGCCGCTTCCTGACCGATGCCGGCAACGAATACGACCTGCGGGAGGCGGTCCTTGGCGGCACCACCGCCGACGACCTGGGCCTCGGCGCCAGCGCGATCGGGTCCACCATCACCATCGACGGCCTGCCCTTCCAGGTCGTCGGGATCCTGCAGACCAAGGGCAGCTCCGGGCCGACCAGCCAGGACGACCAGGTGCTGATCCCCCTCACCACCGCCCAGCACCACTTCGTGAGCGGCACGAGCGTGCGCTCGATCAGCCTGAGCGTCGCCACCGCCGACCAGATCGACGCGGTCAAGGCGTCGATCACGACGACCCTCGACGAGCGCCACGGCATCGGCGCCAGCGGCACGCCCGACTTCAGCATCACCGACCAGTCGCAGCTGCTGAGCACCGTCGACTCCGTCAGCGGCCTGCTGACCGTGCTGCTCGGCGGCATCGCCTCGATCTCGCTGATCGTCGGCGGCATCGGGATCATGAACATCATGCTGGTCTCGGTCCGCGAGCGGACGCGCGAGATCGGCATCCGCAAGGCCATCGGGGCCCGCAGCCGGGACATCCTGGCCCAGTTCCTCGTCGAAGCCCTGCGTCATCTCGCTGCTGGGCGGCCTCATCGGCATCGCCGCGGGCGTGATCGCCTCGGCGGTCATCGGCCAGATCGCCGGCTGGGGCTTCGCCTTCAATCCCTTGACCGTCGTGGTGGCGGTCGCCTTCAGCCTGGTCGTCGGCGTCGTCTTCGGCGTCTGGCCGGCCCGCCAGGCGGCTCGTCTTGACCCCATCGTCGCGCTTCGTTACGAATAAGGAGATCCGACCGTGACCGATCCGCTCACCCCGCGACCGACCGATCCGACGCCCCCACCGGCGCCGACCTGGCAGCCGCCCGCACCCGCGCCGGCCGCGGCACCCCTGATCCTGCCGACCGTCAAGCCGAAGGCGGCCTCGAGCCGGCTCGGGACCTACCTCCTCGGGCTGGCCGTCCTGGTCGCCGCCGCGGGCGTCGCGTTCGCGGCGGGCCGCGTCACGGCCCCGGCGGCCGCGGCGACCCGCACGGGCGCGAACGGCAACTTCCCCCGCGGCAGCTTCGGGGCCGGCTTCGGGCCTGGGGCCTCGTTCGCCCCCGGCGGTGTCACCGCCCTGGGCGGCGGCGACGTGAGCCTGAGCGGCACGGTCACCGCCATCGATGGCTCGACCATGACCCTCCAGCTGGCCAGCGGCCAGACGATCACCATCGACCTGCCCAGTACGACCACGTACCACACCGCGACGACGGCCTCCAACAGCGCGGTCACCACCGGCAGCTCGGTCGTGGTCGAGGTCAGCGGCTTCGGCGGACGTGGCGTCGGCGGCGCGCGTGCCAGCGCGGCGCCCGGCGCGTCCGGCGCGGCCTCCATCACGGCCAGTGACGTGACCGTCGAGACCCCCTAGCGCCGGGGAGAGGCGCACACTCCCGCCATGCACCTGCTCGTCGTCGAGGACGACCCACGCCTGGGCCGCCTGCTCCTGCGTCTCCTGCGCGAAGACCGGCACGTGGTCGAGCTGGCCACGACGGCCGAGGGCGCCCTCGACGTGGTGGCCGGCGGCTCCCTGCTGGAGGCCATCATCCTGGACGTGGGCCTGCCCGACCGGTCGGGCTTCGAGGTCGCGCGCGAGCTGCGGCGGGGCGGCTCGAGCGTGCCCATCATCATGCTCACGGCGCGGGACGCCATCAACGACCGGGTCCGCGGGCTCGACGCGGGGGCAGACGACTACCTCGTCAAGCCGTTCGCCTACGAAGAGCTGTCGGCCCGCCTGCGTGCCCTCACCCGGCGGGCGGAAGGCGCGGCGCGTCCCGCTCCGGTCCTGCGCAGCGGGCCGATCGCCCTCGACGAGCACAAGCGCCTGGTGACGGTCGCCGAGCGGCCGGTGTCGCTGACGCCGCGCGCGTTCGCCCTGCTGGAGTGCTTCCTCCGCCATCCCGGCCAGGTGCTGACACGCGACAACCTCCTCGACGCGGCGTGGCCCGCGGGCGTCGCGGTCACGCCCAACACGGTCGACGCCTACGTCCACCTCCTTCGTGAGCGGCTCGGCCCGCAGGCCGGCGCCCGCATCCAGACCGAACGCGGCGTGGGCTACCGCCTGCTGGAGGCCTGAAGTGACGGCCGGCCACGACCAGGATGGCGACGCGCGCCTGCTCCGCCGCGTCCGGCTCCGACTGGTGGCGTGGAGCGGGGCCATCACCCTGGCCATCGTGGTCATCCTCGGCGTGGCCGTGTACCTCACCGTGGACCAGGCCCTCTCCGCCGCCGGGCACGATCAGCTCAGCGGCCGCACCAGCGCCATCGCGCCGCTGATCCAGAACGCCGGCCAGCGGCCCGGCGACCTCGGTACCCGGTTCCTGGGCTTCGCCACCGGTGGCTCCAGTTCCGGCACGTATGCCATCGTCATCGGCCCCGACGACACCGTCATCGGACCCGTCGGTGAGGCCGCGTTCCCGGGCCTGCCGGTCAGCTCGGCCGTGACCGCGGCGCGTACCGGCACACCCGACTACCAGGAGCTGACCCTGGGCATCCCGATCCGCATGCTGACCACGCCCGTCACCACGACAGCCGGGCAGACGTACGTGGTGCAGGTGATCGCGAATCGCCTCGGGGACGTCAACACGATGCAGGTGCTGCTCGTCGTGCTGGTCGGGGGCGGCTTGCTCGCGGTCGCCCTGTCGCTGGCCGGCGGCGCGCTCTATGCCCAGCGAGCGCTCGTGCCGATCCGCGAATCGCTGCGCCGCCAGCGCGAGTTCGCGGCCGACGCCAGCCACGAGCTGCGCACCCCGCTGGCCGTGGTGCGGGGCAACCTGGAGCACCTCCAACGGCACCCCGACCAGACCGTCGCCACGCTCCACGAGTCGGTGGACGATGCGCGAGCCACGGTCGACCACATGACCGACCTGGTCGAGTCACTCCTCCTGCTGGCACGGGCCGACTCGGGCGTGCTCGAGCTCGAGCACATCCCGGTGGACCTGGCCGACGTCGCGGCGACGGCCCTCGACGGCCTGGGCACGCTGGCCCGCCAGCGCGAGGTGCATCTCGTGCTCGACGGCGCGCCCGCCATGCTGGAGGGCGACCCCGTGCGCCTGCGCCAGCTGGTGACCATCCTGACCGACAACGCCATCCGCCACAGCCCCCCGGGCACGGCCGTGCAGGTCGCGGTGGCGGCCTCCGGCCGGCAGGCCGAGCTGACCGTCGACGACGCCGGGCCCGGCGTGCGGCCGGAGGACCGGGCCCACGTCTTCGAACGGTTCTGGCGGGCCGCCGATGCACCGGAGGGCGGGGTGGGCCTTGGCCTGGCCATCGCCGCCTGGATCGTGCGCCGCCACGGAGGCACGATCGCGGTCGAGAGCTCGCCCGCCGAGGGGGCCCGCTTCCACGTCACGCTGCCCCTGGGCGGTGGCGGCCGGGCTGCCCGGGACGACAGCCTGCAGGCCGAGTCGGGCAAGCCCGGCTGAGGTTCAGCCCCGGCGGAAGGGCCCGCCCCGCTTGCGCTCCGCCGTGGGCGGCGGCCGGCGCAGGCTCATCTTGTGGAGGATGTCGTCGATCTCGGCGTGGTAGCGCGCACCCTCGCGCCGGTCGTCCAGCCACATGAGGTAGCCGGCGTCGACACGCGCGATCTCGCCAAGGGACCAGCCCTTGAAGCGGCCGAAGTCCAGGACGCTGCCGCTGGGGCGGCCCGGCGGCGGTCCCGCGGTGCCCTCCCACGAGGCGCCCTGACGGCTGCTGGTCCACGACGCGCCTGAAGAGGGCGTCCCCGCGGCAGGCCGGGGCGGCGCGGCCCCCTCGCCGTTCGGCCGGGGTTGAGCGCCGTGGCCGTGCTCGCGGTCGTAGGCGGCCCGGCGATCGGCGTCGCGGATGAGGTCGAACGCGGCGTTGATGGCGGCCATCTGGCGGGCCGCCTCCAGGTCGGGCGCGACGTCGGGGTGGAAGCGGCGCGCGAGCGCCCGGTAGGCCGCCTGGATGACCTCATGGTCGGCCGTGGGATCCACCTGCAGCACGCGGTACGGATCGATTCCCTCGTCCGTGTCGGCCATGATCCTCCACCCTCCGGTCGCCCGTGATGGCGCCGGCACAGGATACCGTCCGGGAAAAGGCCCTCAAGCGGCCCGACGCAACGCCGCGGAAGGTCCCGTCCCCGACCGGTACGGCCGCGGGCTGCGACGCGGCCGGCCGACCTGCCACAGTTGCGCCGATGCACCGAGAGCTCAGCCTTCCGCGCCTCGGGGGCGAGCCATCCCGCCGCCTGCTCGGCCACGCCGTCGCCGTCGTGGCCATCGTGTTCGTGGGCTACTACGACCTGCTGGTCGCGGCGACCTCCGTCGGCCTCGATTCCCACGCCTACTGGGCGGCCTGGACACACCCGCTGTACAGCATCCCGCCGGGCCACGTCGACGCGTTCCTCTACTCACCGGTCATCGCCGAGGTGCTGTGGCCGCTGGGCCACCTGCCGGCCGACCTCTTCATCGGCCTGTGGGCCGCCGCCATGCTCGCCGTCTTCGCCTGGCTGCTGCGTCCGCTGCCGCCCGTGTGGTACCTGGTCGGCCTGCTGCTGTGCGCGCCGGAGGCCCTGGAGGGCAACATCAACGCCGTGCTGGCGTTGACGGTGGTGGTCGGCTTCCGCTACCCGGCGGCATGGGCGCTGGCCCTCCTCACGAAGGTCAGCACGGGGGTCGGCCTGCTGTGGTTCGTGGTGCGCGGGCAGTGGCGCGCGTGGCTGGCGGCGGTGGTGGTGGCCGCGCTGCTGGCGGCGATCTCCTACCTGTGGTGGGCCGACCCGTGGCAGGCCTGGATCGCCCTGCTCGTGTCCGGGTCGGGCGGCGGCGACTGGTTCTTCCCGGCGCGCCTCGTCGTCTCCGTGGCCCTCGTGGTGTGGGGCGCGCGGACCGATCGCCCCTGGACCGTGCCGGCCTCACTGGTCCTGGCCTCACCGATCCTCTTCCTCAACACCCTCACGATCCTGGCCGCGATCCCGCGCCTGGCAGCGGCCCGTGACGGGGTCGCGCGCGCCGCAGAGTAGGCTTGACGCGTGCACGCGCTTCGTCCCGGCATCCGGTCCGGCCTGGATGAGTGGCGCGTCTTCGGCGGCGAGCGCTACCGCCGCTACCTGACGATCGGCCTGGGGGCGGCCGGGGTCAGCTCCCTTGCCGATGCCGCCCTGACCATCCCCCTGCTGCTCGTCCTTGGGGCGCCGCCGGCGCTGGCGACCCTCATCGGCCTCCTGCCCATCGCCGGCTCCGCGGCCCAGCTGGCCGTGCCCCGCCTGCTGGAGCGGACCGACGGCAACCTGCGTGGCGTGACGCTGGCCATCACCGCGGCCGGCGAGACGCGTGGCATCTGGCTGGCCCTCGTGACGCTCGGCAGCGCCGTGAACTTCCTCCCCACCGGCCTCGTCATCGGTCTCATCGCCGCGATCATGACCGTCGCCGGCGCCGCCACCACGATCGGTGGCGCCAACCAGCTGGCCTGGTACGGCGCGATCCTGGCCGAACCGGAGCGCCGCTTCGTGGCGCCGCGGGTCATGGGTGTCACGCTCGGCCTGGGGGCCGTGCTCCTGCTGCCCGCGGCACTGCTGGTGCAGCTCCTGAGTCCCGTCACCGGCGTCCTGGTGTTCGCCCTGCTGTTCCTGCTCGGCGGCTCGGCCGGCCTGCTGGAGCTGTGGGCGCTGGCCCGCCTCCCGCGCCCCGGTCGCGTCCGGATCCCGGCGCCCCCGGCGCCCCGAGCGGAGAACCCCGAGCTGAGGCGCTTCGTGCGCATCATCACGATCGCGGCCTTCGGCTCCGGGTTCGGGCCATACCTCTCCATCTACGCCATCAGCGTGCTCCACCAGCCTCCCAGCTTCGCCATCGTGCTCACCGCCCTTGGGGCCGGCGCGTCGCTGGTCACGTCCACGATCGTCGGCGGGTGGCTGGGGCACGGCTCCTCGTCGCGCCTGCTGCGCGTCTCCTTCCTGTTGCGCGGCGGGGCCATGCTGCTGGGCCTGCTGGCGTTTCCCACCAACCCGTTGTCGGGCCTGGTCCTGTGCCTCGTGAGCGTGGTCGTCTCGGCGGGCGCCGCGTCCGGCATCATCTCCGCCAACGAGCGCCTGCTGCGGCTGGTGGGCCGCGAAGAGTGGTTCGTGGCGCAGGGCCGGTACGTCGCCGGCACTGCCGCCGGCACGAGCGGCGGGCAGCTCCTCAACGCCGGGTTGCTGGCGGTCGCGCCGGTGGGCTACCTGCCGTTCGCCGCCCTGTTCCTCATCTCCGGCGTGACCCGGTTCTTCGCTGCCTGGCGGGTGGACGTTTCGGCCTCGTGGTCGTCGGCCACGGCCGTGTGGCGGACAGATGACCTGGGGCCGGGTAAGGTGGGCCGGTGAGTCCACGAGTGCCGGCGCTGGAGCTGCTGCGCGGCCAGGGCCTGCTGCCCGACGGCCCGCTCCTGTTCGGGCAGCCCCTGCCCACACCACAGCCGGGTGTCTATGTCATCGAGTGGCCGACGAGCGAGCCGACGGTGCCGGTCGACCATAACCTCCTGCGCGAGTGGCTGGCCCGGGTGCCGACGCTCCGCCTCGATGGCGCGGTCCCGACCCCGCACGATCTGGCGGCCCGCCTGGGGGCCTTCTGGCAGCCCGAGCAGACCGTCGTCTACATCGGCCGCAGCAAGTCGTTGCGCCGTCGCCTCGCCGAGTACGCGGCCACGCCCTTGGGTGACGACGGACCACATCACGGCGGCCACTGGCTCAAGACGCTGCGCGGCTACGAGCAGGCACGGGTGTGGTGGGCCGTGACCGACGCGCCCGAGGAATACGAGGACGCCCTGCTGACGGCCTTCGGGGAGGCGGTCGGCCAGCCCGGGGCGCTGCCCTTCGCCAACCTGCGGTCGCTTGCGAGCGGCCCCCGCGCACATGGCATCAGCGGCGCCGCGAAGGCCGCTCCGACCGCGCCGGCACCCGCCCCCGGCGGGGCGACCGGAGCGCGCCGCTCGGCGGCCGGATCGCCGGTCGCGCGCCGCCCAGCCGCCGCGCCGGGGCGCCAGGGCGTCAGCTCGCCACGGCGAGCGCCCGGCCCGCAACGCCACCACCAGCCCCACACGGTGGTCCTGACGGCCGAGGGCCACGAGCGCATCCGATCGGAGCTGCACGAGCTGCACGCGACACGACCCGACGTCATCGGGCGGGTCAAGGCGGCGCGCGAGCTGGGCGACCTGCGCGAGAACGCCGAGTACCAGGCCGCCCGCGAGGAGCAGTCGTTCCTGGAGGGCCGCATCCAGCAGCTGCAGGCCACGCTGGATCGCGCGGTCATGTCGGAGGTGTCGGCCGACGACGGCCTGGCCCGCGTGGGCTCCACGATCGAGGTCATCGACGAGGCCGATGCGCCGCCCGAGCCGGTCGCCTATACGCTCGTCGATCCGGCCGAGGCGCGCCTCTCGGAGGGCCGCCTGAGCTACCGCTCCCCCATCGGGGCGGCGCTGCTCGGCCGGCGGGCCGGCGAGGTCGTCACCGTCACGACGCCGGCCGGTCCGCGCACCTATCGGGTCGTGGCCGTCCGCTGATCCGGCGCTGACGCCTGCGCTGCGCGAGCGGCATGGCGCGCCAGGCGCGCCTCCAGCCCGGCCCGGACGGCCGGCCACTCCTGGACCGTGATCGAGTAGTAGGCCGAGTCGCGCAGACGGCCGTGGCGCGTGATCATGTGGTTGCGGAAGATGCCCTCGAAGCTCGCCCCGAGGGCCAGGATGGCCGTGCGGGACTGCACGTTGAGGGCGTCCGTCTTGAGTTCGACCCGGTTGGCCCGCAGGTGGTCGAAGGCGTGGCCCAGCATCAGCAGCTTGGCCTCCGAGTTGACCGCACTGCGCTGCCACGGCGGCGCCACGAACGTGTAGCCGATCTCCAGGCGGTGGTTGAGCCGGTCGATGTTGAGGTAGCGGCTGCCGCCGACCACCCGCCCGGTGCCCCGCTCGAATGTCGTGAAGGGCAGCTCGGTGCCCCGCTCCAAGGCCTCCACGGCGGCCGTGACGATCGCCGCCATGCCGGCCGTGGTCGACCCGTCGAGGGGCATGTACGTCCACATGGCCGGATCCGCACAGGCGGCCGCCAGATCCGCCACGTGCTCCGGCCGCATGGGCTCGAGGCGCACGTGGCGGCCTTCCAGGGTGACCGGCGCCACCGGCATGGGTTCCGGCGGGTAGGTCAGGTACGGCGCCGGGCCGCTCACGGGGCGACGGCCGACTGGAGCTGGGTCAGCGCCGCGAGCAGTTGCGCGTCGCCCGAGGCGGACAGCTGCGCCGCGGTCAGGTCGGCCAAGGCGTCGGGCGTCACGATGGTCGCGCCCGTCGGCAGGTCCACCTTCACGTCCGGCGTGATGCCGTCGGGGAAGATGTGCCGCCCCTTCGGCGTGAGCCACTCCTCCACGGCCAGCCGCAGGGCCGAACCGTCGGGCAGCATGAACGTGTTGAGCACGGTGCCGGTGCCGAAGGAGCGCACCCCAACGACCTTGGCCCGGCCCGCGTCCTGCAGGGCCCCGGCCACGATCTCGGCCGAACTGGCCGTGCCGTAGTCGATCAGCACGACCAGCGGGGCCTGGGTGGCGACGCCGCCGGATGTGACGGCCACCTTGATCTGCTGCCCCTGCGCCGTCTGGCGCACGTAGACCGTGCCGCTGGCGAGGAACTGGCTGGCCGTCGTGACGGCCTCGTCGACGAGGCCCCCCGGATCCTCGCGCAGGTCCAGGATGAAACCCTTGGCGCCCTTCGCCTCGGCGTCCTGGAGGGCCTTCGTGAGCTGCGCCCCGGACTTGTCGGAGAACTGGGTGATGCTCACCAGCGCGTCCGAGGTGCCCGGCACCAGGTGCCAGGCGACGGCCGGCACGGTCACCACGGCGCGCGTGATGGTGATGTCCACCGGTGATCCCGAGCCGCTGTGCAGGATCGTGAGGGTCACCTTGGTGCCCGCCTCACCGCGGATCAGGCTGGCCGCGGAGGCGACGCTCACGTTCTCCACGCTCTGGCCGTCGACGGCGATGATCTGGTCCTGCGCGCGGAGGCCGGCGGCCTGGGCCGGCGAGCCGCTGATGACCGACTGGACGACCAGGCCCCCGCCGCTGCCCGACGGCTGGCCAAGGAAGACGCCGATGCCCACGATCGTACCGTTCAGGGCGTCCTGCTCGCTCTTCACGTCGTCAGGCGTCAGGAACGTGGTGTGCCCCGGGTCGCCGAGCGCGTCGACCAGCCCGCTGATCGCGCCGTAGGTGATGGCCTGCTGATCGACCTTGGTCTGGTCGACGTAGTGCTGGCGGATGAGGTCCACGGCCTGCCAGAAGAGGCCGAAGTTGGCCGGCAGGTCGGGCGGCAGGGTCACGCCGGGGCCGATCGTCGCCCCGGCGACGGCGGAGCCGGAGGGTGTGGGTGGGGGGGCCACGGCGGAGCCTCCGCCGAAGGCGGTGCGGTCGATGGCGATGCCCGAGACGAAGGCGACGAGGAGCAAGACGACGACGACCACGAATGTCCCGTCCGACCAGGATGGTCGGGTGCCGCCGCGCCCCGATGGCTGCTGCGGCGTCAGCTGGGGACCCCAGGGTCCCCCCGACGCGCCCCAGCCGGGGCGCGCCTCGGACGGCTGGCGGTCCCAGTCGGGCGGGCGCCAGCCCGGCGGCGTCGGCGCACCGGGGTCGGGGGCGTTCGCGGGCGGGGGGGTGGGTTCACCCGACATGCGGCTCTCCTCGGTCGGCGACCGCCGGGGCGGTCGAGCATGGGTCAGGGCAAGCGTTGGGCGGCATGATGGGCGGCGGAGGCGAATCCTGCTGGGCTCGCTCAGGCCGCTTGCTGCACCCTGGTCCGCGCCCCGCGCATGGTCGACGACAGGGTGAAGAGGGCAGCCGCCGCGATGGTCAGGCCGCCCATCCCCAGCAGCGTCGCCGAGCCGCCCACCGTCTGCAGGGCGATCCCCCCGACGAGCAGGCCGACCGGCTGCAGGCCGAGCGTGACGATGCGGGCGGTGCTGCCCACCCGGCCCAGGAGCTCGTGCGGCGTGAGCGACGCCCGCAGCGTGACATACGACACGAGGACGAACGCCTGGGTGATGCCCGCCCCGAACGCGGTGGCCACGAGCACGATGGGCACGCCCACCAGGGCCAGCACGACCATCAGCGCCCCGGTCGTGGCCGCCCCGCCGAGCAGGAGCGGGGCGAGTGAGCCGCGCATCAGGCGCGGGCCGGTCAGGGCGCCGATGACCGCGCCGACGCTGTAGGCGCTCAGGATCAGCCCGAAGAGCACGGCCCCCAGCCGCAGGTCACCTTCGATGTAGATGGTGAGGGCCGGGATGATGGCGGCCGTGCAGAGGGCGATCGTGGCGTAGAAGAACAGGACCACCCGCAGCGTGTGTTCGCGGGCCAGGAACCGCACGCCATCGAGCATCTCGCTGGCCAGGTGCCGCCGCGGCACGGTGCTGACCGAGCGCAGCGACCGCCGGACCAGCGTCAAGCTGCCGGCGGAGATGGCGAACGACAGGGCGTCGATGGCGATCGTCGGACCCGGCCCCACGACGCCCACGGCGACGCCGGCCAACGCCGGTCCCACGATGAAGCCCAGGTTGGCGACCGCCTCGATGGTCGACGCCCCGGCGGCGATGCGGGTGGGCCCGACGAGGATCGGCACGGACGCCGTCCAGCCGGCCATGAAGGCCACGCGCAGCGCGTTGAGGGGGAACATCACGAGGTACACGACGGGCATGACCGGCAGGCCCAGCAGGAAGGCCAGCGGGATGCACGCCGTCAGGAGGGCCCGGCCGAAGTCGGCCAGGAGCATCAGCCGCCGTCGGTCCCACCGGTCGGCCAGCGCCCCGACGGGCAGGCCCAGCAGGAAGTCGGGCAGCGTCTGCAAAGCGCCGACGAGGCCCATCGCCAGACCCGACCCGGTCAGGCCGAAGACCAGCAGCGGCACGGCCGTGAAGCTCACCGCGTCGCCAAGCGCCGAGGCGCCCTGGCCGCTGAGCACGACCAGGAAGTCGCGATTGGCGCGCAGCGGCGGGTCGATGGGTTCGCCGGGGGCGGTCACCGCCGAACGGTAGCGGAGACGCGGCTGTCACACTGCCTGCATGCGCGACATGACGAGCCGGTGCTGGTGGGCACCGGGCGAGGCGGCCGATCCGCTCATGGTCGAGTACCACGACCGGGAGTGGGGCGTGCCGGTCACGGACGAGCGGGAGCTGTTCGAGCGCCTCTCGCTGGAGTGCTTCCAGGCCGGCCTCAGCTGGTCGCTCATCCTGCACCGGCGCGCCGGCTTCCGGGCCGCCTTCCGTGGCTTCGACCCAGCGCTCGTGGCCGCCTTCGAGGAGGACGACGTGGCGCGCCTCATGGCCGACCCGGGCATCGTGCGCAACCGGGCCAAGATCGTGGCGACGATCGGCAACGCGCGGGCCATCGAACGCCTCCGCAGCGAGGGCAGCTCGCTGGGGGCGTTCGTGGCGCCGTACGGCGAGCGGCCGCCGCGACGACTCCCCTCCGCCACGCAGGCAGGCGAAGTCCCCGCCACCACGGCAGCATCCGATGCCCTGTCGGCGGCGCTGCGCGCCCGCGGCTTCCGCTTCGTGGGGTCGACGGTCGTCTACGCCTTCATGCAGAGCGTCGGCCTGGTGGACGACCACCTGCCGACGTGCTTCCGCTACGGCGCCTCAGCGGTGGTCCTGCCCGCTAAAGAATTTTAGAGAGGAAGCTCCGGGTCCGCTCCTGGGTCGGGTTGGCGAAGAAGGGCGCGGGCGGGCCCTCCTCCACGATGACGCCGTCGTCCATCATCACGGCGCGATCGGCGACCTCGCGGGCGAAGCCCATCTCGTGGCTCACCACGATCATCGTCATGCCCTCGCGGGCGAGCTCCTTCATGACCTCCAGCACCTCGCCGATCATCTCCGGATCGAGCGCGCTGGTCGGCTCGTCGAACAGCATCAGGGCGGGCTTCATGGCCAGCGCCCGGGCGATCGCCACGCGCTGCTGCTGGCCGCCCGACAGCTGGGCCGGGTAGGCGTCGGCCTTGTGGGCGAGGCCGACCCGGGCGAGCAGGGCCTGCCCCACGACCTTGGCCTCGTCCGGCTTCTGACCGCGGACCTGGATGGGCGCCTCGGTGATGTTCTCCAGCGCCGTCTTGTGGGGGAAGAGGTTGAAGCGCTGGAAGACCATGCCGATGTCGCGCCGCTGGAGGGCGATGTTCTTCTCGCTGTCCTCGCGCAGGGGGGCCCGGGCGGGCCAGGCCGGTAGCCGATGGAATGTCCGTTGACCATGATGCTGCCGCGCTGGATCTTCTCCAGGTGGTTGAGGCAGCGGATGAAGGTCGTCTTGCCCGAGCCCGACGGCCCCATGATGACGACCACCTCCTGGCGCTTGACGGTCAGCGAGATGCCCTTGAGCACTTCCACGCGCCCGAAGGACTTGTGGACGTCGACCGCCTCGACGACGTTGTCCACCGTCGCGGCCGCCGCGCCGCCGATGACGTCCAGCAGGTCGTGACCGATCTCGACCATCGCGCCAGCTCCTAGCGCACGCCGGTGTTCGCGCTGCCGAATCGGAAACCGATCAGGCGCTGGCCCAGGCCGGGTCCCGAGCTGGCTTCGCTCCCGGGCGTGCCGCGGGCCAGCCGGCGCTCCAGCCAGCCCTGGAAGAAGCCCCAGATCGTGGTCAGCAGGAGGAACCAGAGGGCGCAGGCGAGGTACATCTCGAAGGGCAGGAAGTTGTTGCCCTGCTTGATCACGAACGTGTTGTAGAGCTCCTGCACGCCGAGCACGAACAGCAGCGCCGTGGTCTTGAGCATGTTGTTGAACTCGTTGCCCAGCGGCGGGACGATGATCCGCGCCGCCTGCGGCAGCACGATGCGCCGCATCGCCTGGCCGTAGGTCATGCCCACGCTCTTGGCCGCCTCCATCTGGCCCGGATCGATGGACAGGATGCCGGCCCGGATGATCTCGGTCATGTAGGCGCCTTCATTCAGGCCGAGGGCGAAGATACCGGCCTGGATGGCCCCCGGGATGGTGATGCCGGCGACGTCGATGGCGTTCCAGTTGTAGAGATGGACGGCGCCCAGCCCGAAGTAGAAGAAGACCAGCTGGACGAGCAGCGGCGTGCCGCGGAAGACCCACAGGTAGGCCGCCGACAACCACCGCGCGGGGCGCCGCCGGGACAGGCGTCCGAGGGCCCCGAAGACCCCCAGGACGATGCCGATGAACTGGCTGATGATGGAGATGCTGACGGTCAGGCCGATGCCGGCCACGATGAACTGGTCCGGCTGGAAGATGGCGGTGGCGAAGGCCTGGGTGTCGAACTTGACCGGCTTGCCCGAGCTGCAGCCGGCCACCAGGAGGGCGCATGCGACCGCCCCGACCAGGACGAACCTGAGCCGGGGCGATCGGTCGCGCATGGATGGGGCGGAACTCGTCGCCCGCCTCGCTAGTTCGTCTTGTTCATCTGGTTGGCCACGTCCGCCGTGACCGCGCCGCTGTCGTCACCGTACTTCTTGAGGATCTGCAGGTAGGTCCCGTCGTTGATCATCGAGATGAGGGCCTGCTGGACCGCGTTGCGCAGGCCGGCGTGCCCGTCATCGTTGGCGACGCTGATGCCCTCCAAAGCGACGCCGAGGGTCAGGCCCGACAGGGCGAACTGATCGGCATGCTGGACGGTGTAGTAGCCGGCCACCGGGGAGTCGGCGAAGTACGCGTCGACCTTGTTCGTCTGGAGGGCCAGCAGGGCGTCGCTGTCCTTGGCGAAGCTGGTCACGGTGATCTTGGCCTTGCCCTTGGCGACACAGGCAGCCGAGAGGCCCTGGCCCTTGTAGTCACCGCTGCCGTTGAGGTAGTCGACCTCGGTCGTGCCGGTCTCGGCGCCGATGTTCTTGCCGCACAGGTCGTCCTGGACCTTGATGCCCTCAGGATTGCCGGCCGCCACGACGAACGACTGGCCCGCCTGGAAGTACGGGATCATGTCGACCTGCTTGATGCGGTCAGAGGTGATGTTCTGGGCGCTGATGATGATGTCGCACTTGCCGCCCTGGAGGGCCGCGATGATCGTGTCGAAGACCGAGTTCTGGATCTCAGGGGTGAGGCCCAGCCGCTGGGCGATCGTCTGGCCGATCTCGATGTCGGAGCCGATCGGGTTGCCCTGGGCGTCGAAGAACTCCTGCGGCGGATAGGGGATGTCCGAGCAGACGACGAGCTTGCCGGCGAAGATCGTCTGACCGTCCGCGAGGGACGCGACGGGCGTCGCCGAGGCGACCGGGGTGGCCGTCGGCGCGGTCGACCCGGACGGGGTGCCGGTGGCCGCGGGCGTGCCGGTCGGGGCCGGCGTCGGGGTGGCGGTCGCGCCGGCGCTGCACGCGCCCACGACCAGGATCGCGCCGAGCGACAGGCCCAGCAACCTCAGGGATCTCGACATGGCTCCTCCATCACGTGTCATCAGCCGGCAGCCCGCGGCCTTGAGTGCGCTCTCCCGCGCCGCCTCCCGCGGGCCTGCTGGAGATGCGGACGGTACGTCCCGCGGTGCCCGGCGTCAACTCGCCCGACGCTCGCGATGGCCCGCCCGGCGGCTAGACTACGGCCATGACGGTCCCTGCGAGCACGCCCGACCCGCCGGCCAGGGCGATGCCGCAGAACCCGGGGCGCCGCGACCTGGGCCTGAAGGCGACCCTCCTCTTCCCCGATCGCGAGATCGTCGAGCGCTTCTACGTGCCCCTCATCTACACGGCCTGCCGGACCTGCTACTCCGAGATGGAGCCCGAGGAGATCTTTCGCAAGGCGGTCGCCGGCGAGGTCGACCCGGTGCGCCAGCAGCGCCTCATCCAGGGCGTCATCGAGTCGGGCCACGGCAGCACCATCGAGCACGTCGTCTTCACCTTCGGCATCAGCGGCGTGAGCCGGACGCTGTCGCACCAGCTGGTGCGCCACCGGGCGGGCGTGGCCTTCGACCAGCAGAGCCAGCGATACGTCAAGTTCAAGGGCGCGGCGACCCTCGAGCCGACCACCATCGCGGAGGGCGATCCGGCCCTCCGGGAACGGTACGAGGCCCAGGTCGGCGGCGCGCTCGAGCTGTACGGCGACCTCCTGGCCGCCGGCGTGGCCGGCGAGGACGCGCGGTTCGTGTTCCCCAACGCGACCCGCACCAACCTGGTCATGACGACCAACCTGCGGGCCCTGATCCACATGTCGGGCCTGCGCCTGTGCACCATGGCCCAGTGGGAGATCCGGCGGCTCTTCCAGCTGATCCGCCACGAGATCTTCCAGGTCAGCCCGTTCCTAGGCTCGTTCCTGGCCCCCAAGTGCGTGCCACTGGGCTACTGCGACGAGATGGGCAACCGCGACGGCCACTGCCCGATCCGGCCGCACAAGGACGTCGTCCTGGCCGCCTGGGCGGAGAAGCGGGAGGCCGCCAAGGCCGCCGGACGCGACCTGCCCACGGTCTAGCCGGTCCTGCGGCCTCGGCCCGCGGGTCAGTCCCCCCGGGTGTCACTCACAGCGAACACGTTGCTCCTGAAGGGCCCCCGTGGTCGATCGCACCCGCCTTGCGCGGCCAGCGGTCACCCACAGCGAACGATCCCGCCTCGAGGCGGCACATCCGACCCGCCGAACCATCCTTGGACCCGGTTTTGTTCACTGCCAGCGACCGATGCCGCTCGGCGGCTCCTCGGCCGTCCCAGGCGCCTGCTCGACCCCGATCCGTTCACCCACCGTGACGGACCGGCCTCGTCTACGCGGCGAGGTCGGCCACGAACCGGCGCAACACGAGGGCCAGGCGCGGACCCGCTTCGTTCGCAGCCGTCAGGACCTCCTCGTGGGTCAGCGGCGCGGCGGCCACATCGGCACCGGGATTCGTGACCAGCGACACGCCACAGACGGCCAGGCCCGCCCAGGCCGCGGCGATCGCCTCCAGGACCGTCGACATGCCCACCGCGTTCGCGCCCAGGGTCCGCAGCATGCCGACCTCGGCCGGGGTCTCGTAATTGGGCCCCAGCAGGCCGGCGTAGACACCCTCGGCAAGGGGCACGCCGACCGCCCGACCGGCCGCCAGGAGCCGCTCGCGAAGGCCGGGGTCCCAGGCCCGGCTGAGATCGGGGAAGCGTGGCCCGAGGGCGTCGGCGTTCGGCCCGATCAGAGGGTTCAGGCCGGTCAGGTTGAGGTGGTCGCGGATGACCATCAGGGTGCCGGCCGTGAAGGACCGGTCCACCCCGCCGGCGGCGTTGGTCAGGACGATCGTGCGCGCGCCGAGGCGGCCCATCAGCAGCACCGGCTGGACGACAAGTCCCGGCGGGTGGCCCTCGTAGACGTGCAACCGGCCCTGCAGGCAGGCGACCGGGACGCCCTCGAGGTGACCAAGCAGCAGGCGGCCGGCATGGCCGGGCGCGGAGGCCGCGGGCCAACCGGGCAGGTCGGCGAAGGGGATGGCCGTCGTGTCGGTGAGGGCGTCGGCCAGGCCACCGAGGCCGGAACCCAGGACGAGCCCGACACGCGGGATGAGCGACGAGCGGGCCCGCACGGCAAGCTCGAGCGCGTCGAGCGCGGCGGGCCAGGCGGCCGGGCCGGGGGCGTCCGTCATCACGGGTGAGGATACGGGGTGGGGACTTCGTCCGGCCGATGAGGGTATCGACACCGGGATGCCGATCACGCCCCACCAGCCGGTCCCGACGAACCGCCCGGCACCGGAGTGCCGTGCGGAGCCTCGGGCAAACGAAGCGCCCGAAAGAACCGGCTCAGAAGCGGGACTGCCTTGATGCAATCTCAGCGTCCTCGCTGGTCCGGAGATCCTTGATGCAATCTCGGTTCCCCTGACCGTCGAGGGTGGCGGCCGAGTCGCCTCGGTCTCCGATCCCGTCTCCGACGGCCCCTTCGGGCAAGACGTACGTTACCGGCCGCAGCCCAGCCGGGTCAACGTACTTATCCACGAAATGAACGGAAGAGGTGCCGACTTCATCCACGTATTCCACCGTCATTGTGGACAGCCTGTGGAGAGGAGCACGGATTTGCGCCCGCACGGCGCTTGACCGCCTTCACGGGCGGGCTGCCGGGCCAAGCGACCCCGTCGAGGTGGTGGATGACCCGGTCTATCGCGACGGCGCCTCCGACGAGGCCCAGCAGCACCGCCACGACCAGCCATTTGCGTCGACCCATCCGTTATCACTCTTCACGGCGCTGGCGTTCGCAGCGGCGGGTCGAGACACGGGCTCGCGTTCGGGGGGATCGGGGCATCGAACGTCACCGCTCCGCCAGCGTCGACCACGACGTCGAGATCACGTGGCGGAGCCAGTGGGTCGCTCATGACCTGCCACGAGTGCGACGGCGTGCCTTGGATCTGCGAGCCGGCGAGGGTGATCGTGATCGTCCCCGTCGGCAAGCCGAAGTCGGCGGCTGGGCACCAGCCCGGTTGCCACGGATCGAGCACCAGGGTGTGCCGGTCGACGCCCACGAAACCCAGCAGCCCGGTGCCCGGCGTGTCGAACTCGAACGTGACCGGCTCGCTCGATACGTTCCGCACGCGCAGGGCGGCCGCATAGGGCGCGCCACTCCCATCACAACCCGCCACGACCCCGCAGACGAGGATCACGGCGAGCGCCGCGCCCAGCGAGCGACCGCGAGTGATGTGCACGCCGCGACACCTCCACGCCCACTCTACTCGGCCAGTCAGGACGTCTCTCGGCTCGACCTTCGAGGGGGGCAACGAAGCCGCGGATGTTCAGACCCGGTCGGGTCAATCTCGGCATTCGCATCGTCTGGGAGTACGTGGGCGATTCGAAGCGCCCATCAGGCACGTCACGTCGACTGACAGCCGCGCTGTGCTCGCAACAGACCACCTACTTCGAGGTGGCGCTGTGGGTCATGGCGAAGATTGAACCTCCGGGCTGCGTCCATCGTCTGGACGACACGATGCTTGGCAGGGAGGTATGGGTGCGAGGACAGGTGGCAGGCAGCGATGGGGCGGGCAGTGCCCGCGCCGCCGCGTTCAGTCAGCTGACCGACCGCCATCTGAGTTCCTTCTACCGACTCGCCGCAGTCCTCCTCGGCAGCGAACCTGAGGCGCAGGATGCGGTCCAAGATGCGGCGGTGATCGCCTGGGAGCGTTTCGCAAGCCTGCGCAATCCCGAGCGGTTCGAGGCATGGTTCCAGCGCATCCTCGTCAACCAATGCCGGGACCGGCTCCGCCGGCGTCGCCGTGTCCGGATTGTGCCCCTCGACGACCAGTTGGGGGCGGATACCCTGGCTCGCGACGCCACCTCAGCAGATCGAGACGCCTTGCGGCGGGCTCTCGACAGCCTGACCGCGGACCAGCGACTGGTGGTCGTGCTGCGTTACTCAGCCGACCTGTCACTAGTCGAGATCGCCGACCGGACGGGCCAGCGACTTGGGACGGTGAAGTCCCGGCTCCACTACGCGCTCAAGGCCCTGCACGCCGCGTACGACGCCGATGGCCGGAGCTCGGGGAGGTCGACCCTGTGAGCGACGAACGCCTCACAACCGACGATCCGTTCGAGCGGGACCTGCGCGCCGTCCTCGACGAGCTGGCGCCGAATGAGGTGCCCCCCATGCTGCGCACCGTCCTGGCCCAGACCATGCAGCGCCTGCCAGACTCCCGGGAACGCACCTGGTTGCGGGGACGAAAGCGCCTCGCAGGCGCGGTCGCCACCGTGGGCGTCCTGGGGGTGGCTGCCCTCCTTGTGCTGGGGACGCGACCGACCGTCGTGCCGGGCGGCAGCCCGTCGCCGCGCAGCTCGCTCGTGGCCGGTTGGGTCGAGCAGATCGATGGGATCTACGGTTACGCGATGCTCCGACCAACCAACTGGACACCTACCGGGGGCCAGTTCCCGAACGGCCGGGAGTATGTCGCCCCGGGCAGCACCCCCAGCGGGGACATCGTCATCCGCGCCGTGAACCTCCTGCTACCGGCGGCCCACCCGGCCGGACCCGGTGGGAGCGTCGAGTGGCCCCTCTTCGAGTCCGCGCCATCCCTCAGTGGCTGGACGGCGGGGCTCGAGGCGCTCATGACTCGAGAGGGACAGCCCTTCGAGCTCCTGCGGACCCTGCCCGAGGCGAAGATCTACGCGCTCGCCCTACCGAACGGGGCAAGTGGCTACGCCTTCGTCGTGGCGTACATCGTCGCTCAAGGCCAGCCCCTGATCGTCAGCCTGGGCGCGACCGGCACCGACGGGGACCTGGGCTCCCTGCAGGCCCAGGGGGTCGTGGATGACTTCGTGACCATGGTCGGCAGTGTCACCGCCATCCCAGCCGATCCGCAACACGTCACACCGTCCCTCCCCGCGGCGACCGGGCCCCAGCCGGCCCCGACGCCGAACATCGCACCATCGCCGACCGCGCCGGTTGTGATCACGCACGTGGTCATCGACTGTCCCGCCGCCGCGGGCGGGAGCCCCACTGCGCCCGCGACCACGGCGCCGGACCCCCAGTGTCCCGGCCAGGTGGCGGCGGTCCTCGCCGCGGTGGCCCACGCGGGCTACGCGGTCGCGAGCGTGACCATCCTGCCGAACGGGTTCGGCTGCGCACCGTTCCTGGGTGCCGCCGCGTGCCCCGTCGCCTCGACCGGGCCCGCGGCCTACGCGACCTTCCTCGGCACCGACCTCGTGGCCGCGGCGACCCTGGCGCCGACGGGCAACGGGTCGTGGGCAGCGACCCTCGTGGCGTTCCGCGTCCCGCCAGCCGGGTGGCAGCTGCCGTAGCCCCTACGGGCCGGGTGACGGGAAGAGGACCCAGCCAGCGGAGCTGCCCTGCACCTGGCCGGCGACGATCCGGACGGCGCCGCTGGCCGGGTCGTAGGCGACGACAGAGGCGCCCTGCTGGTCGTTCTGGACCCCGCTGGTATCCACGCCGGGCATCCCCGCGACAAGGACCAGGCCGCCATCGGCGAGAGTCACCGAGATGTAGTCGGCGAGCGGCGCCCAGTGGCCGACGATGGCCAGCGACGATGTGTCAAAGACCCACACGCCGGTCGAGCCACCTGCGGGCGATGTCGGGTCGGTGGCCGCGGTGCCCAACGCATAGAGGCGCGACCCGTCGGCGGCGATGGCCAGCGAGGGGCTGAGGTAGTCCTTGGCCTCCGTCGCCGGGGCCAGCCAGCCGGCGAGCGCCCGGGCCGCCGCGGTAAGCGGGTCGGTCAAGGCAGCCGGCGTCGGCAGCGCCGTGCTGCCGGTGATCCGGCCGGTGGTGAGGTCGACGCGCACGAGACGGGCGCCGAACGGGTCCCAGGCGTACAGAAGGTGACGAGCCTGATCGACAACCGTGCCGAGGCCGAAGTCGATGCCGTTGCTGCCGCCCAGAGACGTGTCCCCGAGCGGTCGGCCCGCCTGGTCGACCCGCCGGACGAGCGCCCCGCTGTCGCCGGTGCACACCTCGTAGTAGATGGTCGGGGTGGCGAAGCCGCCGGGTCCCAGGACCCCGGCGCAGGGGGCCCCATCGAGGCCATGTGGATCGGCCGGGACGGCCACGGGCAGCCCGAACCGGCCGGCGTGCAGCGGCGCGGTCGCGTGCCACGAGCTCGGCGTGCCACCACCGGGGTACCACAGGACCCGGCCGATCAGCGCCGATGCGCCATCGGGTGCCACCGCAACGGTCGCGCCATCGGGGGCCTGCGACTGGCCGGCGACGGCGTCAGCCAGGCCAGGCAGGTTGACCGTCTGGACGATCCGACCCGCCGCCAGGTCGACCACGTCGATGCCGCCCTGCCACACGGGCGGCCGCTCGACCTCCCAGCCGACGTACAGCCTGCTGCCGTCGGGGCTCAGGCTCGTCGTGACCGCCGAATGGGGCGCCTCGTTGGCGACCGCTGGGTCGGCGCGGCCGACGTACGGCGGCAGGACCACGGATCGCCCCGTCGTGCCGTCTGCGGCGAGCCACCGCAACGTGACGGTCGTCGTGGTGTCCAGCGACGTGGTTGCGGGGTCGACGGTCCCCACGCTCGTGACACAGGCGCACAGGAATCCGCCACCCGGCAGCGGGAAGACCTGGTCATTCCCGAGGCCAGCCGTGGGGTCGATGGCCGTCAAGGTGCCGTTGGTCAGGTCGAGCAGGGCGGGCCCGCTGCCCGCGCTGACCAGGACCCGCCCAACGGGCAGCTGCGCCCCGAAGAGGGCGTACGCCGGGAGCGTCGGGAGGGGCGTCGCTGTTGGCGGCGCCGAGTACAGCAGGGCCGGGTTGGGTGTCGGCCGCGGCGTGGAGGACGGCTGGCCGGACGCGCCTGGGCCGGGACCGCCGCGTGGCGGCAGCACGAGCCAGACCGCCAGCAGCGCGGCTGCGATGGAGATCGTCAGAGCGAGTCCAGCGGCGGCGGCGACCGGTCGGCCCCATGAACCCCAGCGTCGGCGGATCGCGCCCGTGGGGGCGATCCGATCCCGCCAGCCGGCCACATCACGAGTCGCCGGGGGCATCGTCCATGACGTCGCGAGGTCGCGGACCGCACGACCGACGTCGTCGAGCCCCGTGGGGTCAGCCTCACTGTTCATCAGTCCACCTCGGGTTCAGGGCAGCGAGTGCGGGGATACCGCGTGCGCGGCGTCGGGTGATGCTTCGGTCGTCGTTAGTGCCTCACGCAGGCGGGCGTGTGCTCGGGTCAGGGTCGACCCGACGTTGCCGGGGCTGGTGCCCAGCATCCGGCCGATCTCGGCGTAGTCGTAGCCGTACACGTCGTACAGCACGACGGCGGCTCGGGCAGCCGGCTTGAGCTGGGCCAAGCCTGCCGCGATCGCCGCACGGTCGGCGACCCGTGCGGCGACGTCACCCTCGAACGACGTTGTGCCAGACCCGCCACCGGTGGTAGCGACTGCAACGTGACGGACTCGTGCCCGCCGCACCGCGTCCAGTGCTTCGTGGATCACGATGCCGTGCAGCCATGGCAGGAGCGGTCGGCGCGGGTCGTACTGGCCCCATCGCTCGAAGGCCCGGGCGAAGGCGACCTGCGTGGCATCGACCGCCGCATCGACGTCGCGCAGGATGCCGAAGGCGACGCGGTACAGATCGTCGGCGTGGTCTCGGTACGCCTGGTCGACCGCGGCAAGCCGCGCCTCTGGCTCGAGCATCACAACCTATACGCGCTGGACTGGCGGTTCCTTGCAGACGGAGGTCTACCCGACCGGCCCTCAACGGCGCAGGTTCGCGCCAAGAACACTACTTGAGCGGCGGCTCCAGGAGCACGACGTGCGGGTTGCCCGTGCCACACCCGCCGCCGACCGGGTCGCCCGACCTGGCGACCACGACCCCGCTCGCATCGAGGACTTCAAGGTTCGGGGTGAACCGCGCCCGATAGCCCGGCGGCCAGAGGACGTCGATGCGGGTGCCCAGGTCGTTGACGACCCAGGTCAGGTGTGGATCGGTGGCGCTGCCATGGAGGACGGCGCTGAAACCGATCATGGCGCACGCTGCGTCGAAAGCGTCGGTGGGCAAGGGCATCTCGCCGGACGGCAATGGGGCCGGAGAAGACGACGGCGGCACGGCGGACGGGGAACCCGTTGGCGCGTCCAGTGGTGGCGTGGGTGTTGGTGCGGCTGAGGACAGTGGCGCTGCGCAGGCGGTGAGCACGGCACACAACACGGCCACGACGATTGGCTTCATGTCAATCAGACGGTGCGCCCGCCACGCCAGTTGCACAAGCGGCCTTGTGGCCGGTCCGGCCCGAGGGGGGCTACTCGACCTTCTGCAATCGACGCCAGAGCGCCGCGGCCGCCCCCAGCGACACAAGGAGGATCAGGGCCAGCCCGCCGAGCGACGGCGTCGCCGGGGCGTCGGTCGAGGTCCCGGGCAGCGTCAACTGCACGATCGTGTTCGCGACGCATCCCTCGCCAACGATGCGCGCAGTGATCGTCCGCACATCGCTGTCACGCGCCCGGAAGGTCAGCTTGAAGGACCCATCGAAGAACGTGGTGGGCACCACGAACGACGTCACGGAGGGTGGCAGGCCCTGAGACGTCTCGCCCGGATACAGGACGACCGGGGCACCGAAGGTGATCGTGGGCGGCAGGGATGGGTCGAAGTCGAACCCGAACACGTTGAACCAGTCGGTCGAGGTCTGACCCGTCAGGACCGGCACCTGGCCGAGCAGGACGTTGTCGGCGCGGCACGTGGCGGCGCGTGACGGGGTCGGCGTCGCGAGGGTCAGTACCGCGAGGACGAGGACGATCACGAGTGACCCGATGGCTGGCGCCTTCACACCTGCCTCCTATCAGCCGATGAGCCAGATCTTCCAGGCACCAGCCTGGTCCAGCGCGACGTAGAGGACGTCGGTGTGGGCCGCGCTCGGCGTGGCGTCGGGGTGGGTCACCGACACCGAGTACACGCGGATCGCATCGGCGATCCCCGGATCGCCCTTGGCCAGCAACACGGCGATGTACGGATCGTCGGTCCGCGGGGTGCCGACGAGGAAGCCGCGTCCGTCCTGCGCCACGAGCCGGGCGCTCGCATCGGCGAATGACGCATACGAGGGGAACATGGCCTGCGACCACGGCGCCAGGAGGGCCCAGGCGGTCGCGCTATCGCCCGTCGTGAGGGCCGTCTCGTAACGTTCGACCAGGGCGTCCGCGCTGGCCGTATCGGCTGCCACGATGGCGCTGGGGACCGCGGCGGTTGGCAGCTTAGTCGCCGGTGCCGTCGTCGGTGATGGCCCGCCACAGTCGACGCTCGTGCCGCAGATCAGCAGGCCGACGTCGAGGTCCAGGACGCGATGGCGGCCGCCAGCCGTGTAGCCGATGGCCAGGCCCTGCCAGCCACCGCCATCACCGCTGACAAGGCCCAGGCCGACGAGCAACTCGGTGTAGGGCTCGGTGCTCGGCGAGCCAGTGGGGCTACATGGCGGGGTGGAGATGGCGTACCGCTGCACTGACGAGACCACATCCGGGACTTGGTCCGCGGGCGGAGGCCAGCCGTCGACGCTGATGATGGAGGTATGACTGGGCGTTGCCGTGAACTGGCGGACGCCGGTGCCCAGGAGCGTGAAGCCATTACCGACCGTGGTGATGGGCGCGACCGAGTCGAGGACGGCGACCCCGGTACCTGGCTCGAGGCACAGGGCGACACCGAAGGTCCACGACGTCACGCCCGGTACCTGGGCGACCTTGTCGGCCCAGCCGCACGGCGTGCCACACGACCCGAGCGGTCCCTGGCCGTCACCGTGCTCCTCCCGCCCTTGCAGCCAGATCACCGCCATCACCAGGAGGACGATCATCACCACCGCGCCGATCACCAGCGAGATCCGCCGGTTCGACCGGGCGGTGGAGGGCGACGGGACGGAGACGTCTATCAGGTCCATGGCTGCACGTCAGGTTGGGGCAGGTGCTGCCCTGCCCGTGCAGCCTCGACCGGCGCACCGCGGTCGTCAAGGGCCGTTCAGCAGGAACCCAAGCCCCGGGGCGACGTGGCGCTGGACGGGGCGCAGCGGCTCGGCCTCCGCCGCTGGCCGACGAGGATGAGCGGCGGTCGTGCCGGCAACCGAACGCCTGAGCAACGCCCGCGATGGCTTCCGCCGTCTGTCAATCGCCCTAGCGACTGCTGGCCCTTGACGGGGCAAGGTCGGCGGCAGACGCTGGGCGAAGGAGGCCGGGGCCATGCCGCAAGCGACCACTGGCGGGTTCGTGCTCATCCTCGCACTGCTGAATGCGTGGCTGGCGGCGCGCTGCGGCCGCTCAAGCCTCGGCTGGTTCCTCGCCTCCCTCCTGCTGGCGCCGCTAGCCTGGGTGCTGACCCTGTTCCTCGTGACCCGGCCACGGGTGGCGCCCGACACGTCGAGCGCGCCGCGTGGGGTGGTCACCATCGCCGCACTGCTGCTCGTCGTGCTGGTCGGTGGCTGCGTCGTGCTCGCGGCCCCCGGCTCATCGGGTAGCGCCACGGCGACGAGTGCCGGGGTTGGGCGCCAGGTCCTGCCCCTGGAGGCGATGACCCTCAACATCGACAACGGCACCACTCTCACGGTCACGCTGGTGGTGAACGGGACGGTCGTCGCGACCGCGGCGCCCGGGATGGCGGTCGCCCCCGTCCCTGCCAGCGCCCTGCCCGCGCTGCCGTGGGTCGTCGAGGCGCGGTCGCCCAGCGGCCGGGTGCTGACCTCGATGACCGTCAAGGCCGGCGATGTCTGGCGGTCGGTCCTGCCTGACGGGAGCGTCCAGGACCAGAGCGATGGCGCCCGGGTCGACCTCTCGTGCGGGCGGCTGGACATCTGGTCCGGCACGCCGATGATCGGGCCGGCGCCCGGCCCGGGGTCGCCCGGCGACTGCGCGCCATAGGAACCCGATGGCTCACCGGTCGCTGACCCTTGGGCTGGCCTTGCCGGTCTTTGTCGGCGGTTGGCTGGCCGTGGGGTTCGGGGCGCAGGACTACGTGCCCTGGCTGACATCGCCAGCCGTCATCGCGGGCCTGGCCGTCACCATCCTGACCGGTCTGCTGTTGGTCCGTCGAGGGGCCATCCGTCCGCGCCAGATCGTGACCGCGATGCTCCTGGGCGGGGTCGGTTTCGGGCTCAGCCTGCTGCTGGTCTTCCTCGCGATCCTTACCGTCTGGTTCCGGCCCGGTGGGCCGGTGGGGCCACCGGTCTTCTCGTGGGCCGTCTACAACCGCACCGAGGTGGCGGTGGCGGTCGGTCCGGTGTTGGGCCTCGCGCCGTGTTCCTCGACCCGCCTCGCGGACGTGCGCTTCCCGGGTCCGGGAGCGACCACGATGCCCGGTGCCATCCCCCTGTCCGTCGGGTTCAAGACCCCACGCGACTTCAACGGCGTGCTGAGCGTCGTCGTCGCGTCCGACGGGACGCACGTTTACATCGGGGAGATCGACACAGCAACGCTGCCCGCCTGTCAGGGCCAGCCGCAGCCGTAGAGCGGGGCTGCGAGGGCGTCCCCCGCAGTGTGACGCGGGTCTCTGCGGATGCCGGCTCCTGGCCTCGTGGGGTGACGGTGGTCCTCAGCGCCGCAGCAGGGCCACGGCGGACGCCAAGGCGGCGAGCATCCCGCCACCGCACACCACGGCCGTCACCCCGAAGAAGACTGAGTCGCCGCCGCCTGCCGGCCCCGTCACCGCGAGGTATGCCGGCGCGACCAGGGCGAGGACGAGCGACGCCTGGGCCCACCCGAGCCATCTGGCGCGGCTACCGGCCGCGAGACGAACGCCGGCCATGATGACGAGGACCCAGTAGGCCACGACCAACAGACCGAGACCGTCAGGCTGCCAGGGCTCCAGCGAGACCGGTCCGACGCTCGGCCGCACCGTTGTGAGGACCACCCACCCGAGGATCGAAGCGGCTCCCAAGGCCACCTCGGCGACGCCTATGACGGTCCACGCCAGTGACGACTGCGCTGGGGGCCGGATCGGCGGCTGCATCCGCATCACTCCTCGCTCCGCCGTCATCTTCTGTTGGCAGCCCGGGGCCGGTCAATCCACCAACCTACGCCAGGGCGGTCGTGCTCGCGACCTGCTCAGGGAGCGCAGTCACCCGGCACGCCCGGCGACGCCGCCGGCGCAGGCGCGGGGGGCTCCATCGGACCCGCCCAGACCATCAGGCGGCCGCAGGAGAGGTCGATGGGTCCGCTCGTCGCGGACCGATAGCCGTTCGCATCGAGCGACACCGCCCCGAGCTCCACCCGAAAGGCGGTCAGGACGCGGCCCGATGGCGAGAGGGCTTCGACCGTCCACGGTAGAGGCGGCAGCGCCGTCAGGTCGATCGACGGCTCGGGCCCGCCCGAGGGAAAGACTGCGACACGCTGGCCGTTGACCACGAGGGTCACGGTCAGGGTGGTGCCGTTGGCGACTCCGAGGTTGGGTCGCTGCGACGCGGATGATGGCGTGGCGGTCGGGCTCGCGGATGGCAGCGGCGCGGCGCATCCCGCCAGCAGGACACACAGCGCGGCGACGACGAGCGCGATAGACCTCACGTTCATGAGACGCTGCCCTCGCCCCGGTGGTTACGTCCGGCCGGCTCAACCATTCGCCGGCGACGGGGGCACGGGCGGGACGTGGCCACCGTCCAGCAGCGTCCGTGTGCCGAGTGGCTCGGTCAGGCGCAGGGTGGCGGGCGTGCCGGGCGGCATCGGGCAGGCAAACGCTTCTCCCGGTGCCGCCGTCAGCGGCCGGACACCGAGCGTGATGGTCACGGTGGTGGCGGTGTACGCGATGACGGGCGCCGAGATCCGCCCGGTGGCGGGCGAACCGTTGGAACAGGCCGTCTCCCAGACCAAGACGTGGAGATCGGTGGTGCTGGGCGTGGGCGCCGGGAAGGCCGGGTCGAGGGCCCATGTCGCCGGGCCGAAGTCCGCCGAGAGGACCACCTGCGGGTCGCACTGCCCCATGGTCACGGGGTGCCAGCCGCTGGCGTCCGCCGTGACCTCCACAGCCACCCAGCCCGGCGGCCCCAGGGCATCGGTACGGGCCAGGAAGACGGCGCCGGTGTCGTCCTGGCCGGCCAGGCGCCACGCCCACGTGGGTGCGCCCGGGAACGCCGCGCCGAATTCCACCAGGGCGGCGCGGAGGGCATCGAACGTCGGACCCTGCTCACCCTGGGCCCCGGTCGGCGCGTCGAGACCAGCCCGCGGGAAGGTGCGCCCGCCACAGGTGAGCAGCGCTTCCGGGGAACTCGAGGTGGCGTCGGGCAGCACCTCCGCCGGCACCGGCCAGGTCGGCACCGGGGCCGGACCGGAGGGTGATGGGGCGGGCGATGAGGTCGGGGTCACGTTAGACGACCCGCACGCCACGACGATGACGCTCAGAGCGACGAGGATGAGCGCCTTCATGTAGTGGGTGACGTTGCGCCTACTTGAACGGTTGCACAAGCCAATCCTGAATGGCCGCAAACGGCCCACCACGTGAGGAAGCTCAGCTCATGGTCGACCGCCGCGGCTACTCTCAGTGGTGTGGAGACCGAGGTGCGAGCTTCGATGCCCGAGCCGCTCTCCGTGCGCTATACGATCGGGTGGCGCGATGTCCCCTGGTCCCGGCTCGGGCTCGCCGGGGTGGTCCTCTTCGGGCTCGCCGGGGTGGTCCTAGTGGTGTGGGGCGTCGTCATCATCGGCACGGGGCCGTCGTCGGCCAGCACGGGCGTGCTCGTCCTGGCCTGCGGCCTCTTGGTTGCCGCCTCACTCGCGGTGCGCCAGTACCGTGGCCTCCACGTATGGCGACGGGCGGTTGGTCTCGACGTCACCTTGACGCTCGACCGCGAGGCCCTCACGATCAGGAACAGCCTCGGGCAGACCTCGGTCCAACCGTGGGCCACCCTGCGGAAGGCGACCGTCCAATGGCGGCACATCGTCATCGTCGGGTGGGCGGGACGGGTCGCGATCATCCCGAAGCGCGGCCTCGGCGGTCCGGCCGACGTCGTCGCCTTCCTTGACGAGCTCCGCCGGCGCATCGCGGGTGCCGAGGAGACCAGCGGCTAGGAGCCTGTGGACGAAGGCAGAGGCGGCAGGGTTGCTACTCCGCGTTGGTCTCGTCGCTTCCAATGGCGACCAGATCACCAGCCGTCGCACGCCACGCCTCGAGATCGGGATGAGTCACCACCGCCTCGATCAAGGCATTCGATCCGCCGAGGTAGGTTGAGTCCAGGTCCGGATCAGAAGCGACAAACCACGCTCGATCCGCCGGCCAGATGAGGCTGGGCGGCACGATGGTGATCCCGCCGTTCGGTCCGCCGCGGCCCACCGCCAACGCGAGGCCCAGGGGACCCTGGCGGACGAGGAACGTCCGCTGATCCAGCCGCAAGGTCGGCGACGCCGACCAATCGTCGTGCCAACCGTAGCCTTCCCACACGCCGACGAAGCACAGCTCCGGGGTGTTCGTATGGGTGGCCAGCAGCTCGCACAGCGCCGCGAGCTGCCAGGGTGGCAAGCCGTTCTTGTCAGGGTGCGCGGCGAAGGGCGCCGGGCCGCCGCCAGGTTCGCCCTTCGGTCGAGAGATGAAGTCCCATTGCGCGAGCGAATCGATGTGGCGGCTTGCCCACGCGGCGACCGTCGCCCACCGCACCGGCACCCCGGGACTCGCCCACGCGGGATGGAGGATGCGGGCGTAGCCCTCGAACACAGCGGGCACGAGCGAGCCGACCGCGAAGTCGGAGAAGGGCCGCCGGTTCATAGCGATCCAGCCGACGTCCTGGTCGGGCATCATCGCCCCGCGGTCAGGTGCGGTGCCGTTCGACCGGAGGTGAAATCGCATTGGCACATTGTGCGAGCACGCGGCATCCGCAGATGGTGCGCAGGTTGCCCGTGCCACCCCTCGGCGGGTCGTACGACGGCCGAGCTGATTGGCATCACCAGCACCCGAGCACCGTTGCTACACACGACGCGCCGAGGTGACCCCGCGGGTCGCCCGCAGCCGAGCGGGTGCCCGGTGGGGAGATGAGGCGTACCGTGTTAGCGCGATGCGGGTGCCGTGGCGGTTCGGGCTGATGCTAGCGGCGGGCGCGCTCGTAGGGGCCTGCTCACCGTCCCCAGTGGCACCCGGGGCCGGACAGGTGATCGTCGCCAACTACACCCACGAGGCCGCATCGGTCAGTTGGCCGACGCCGGGGTTCTTCGGTACCCCGCTGGGCGCCGGCACGGATACCAGGTCGCTCGGGCCCTGCAACTCCAACGACTTCGGCTTCTGGCCCGGCGACTACCCCGTCACCATCACGAGCGCGACCGACAGCCTGACCTTCGTGCTCCACGCACCACCTCAGGGCGGTGTTGTGGTCACCTACGTGATCGACGGCACCGGCCACATCGCGCTGGTCGGCAACGAGGCAAACGACAGCCCCATGCCGCAGAACGGGGCCTGCCCGCCCTACTGACGGATGGTGGCCACCTAGCCGCCGATGTGCGACATCTCCACCTTGGGCAGGCCCACGGTCGCCTCGGACCGCAGCTCGGAGTAGCGGTCGGTGCGGTGGCTCCAGATGCCGCGGACCAGCTCGGCCAGCGCCTCATGCGTGGCCCCCGTCCGCAGCGGCGTGCGCAGGTCGTGGCCCCGGACGCCGAAGAGGCAGGTGTAGAGCAGCCCTTCAGCCGACAGCCGCGCGCGCGTGCACGCGCCGCAGAAGGGCTGGGTCACGGAGGCGATGAGGCCGACCTCACCGGATCCGTCGCGGTAGCGCCACCGGTTGGCGACCTCGCCGGGGTAGTTGGGCGGCACGGCCTGCAGAGGCATTTGGGCATCGATCGAGGCGATGATCTCGGCCGCCGGCACGACATCTTCCAGCCGCCAGCCGTTGGTGTGGCCCACGTCCATGTACTCGATGAACCGCAGGATGATGCCGCGCTCGCGGAAGTAGCGCGCCATGGGTACAACGCTCTGCTCGTTGAGGCCGCGCCGTACGACCATGTTGACCTTGAGCGGCGCCAGGCCGGCCCGCTCCGCCGCGGCGATGCCCTCGAGGACGCGGTCGACCGGGAAGTCGACGTCGTTCATGCGCCGGAAGACGGCGTCGTCCAGGGAATCCAGGCTGACCGTGACGCGGCCCAGGCCGGCAGCGGCGAGGTCCGCCGCCTGCCGCGCCAGCAGCGAGCCGTTCGTGGTCAGGGTCAGGTCCTCCAGGCCCGGGACGTCCGCCAGCAGGCGGACGAGGCTGGGAAGGTCCCGACGGACCAGCGGCTCGCCACCGGTGAGGCGGATCTTGCGCACCCCCGCGGCGACGAAGAGCCGGGCCAGCGTCGCGATCTCCTCGAAGGTCAGCAGCTCCGAGCGTTCGAGGAACTGGAAGTCCCGCCCGAAGACCTCACGGGGCATGCAGTAGACGCAGCGGAAGTTGCAGCGGTCGGTGACCGAGATGCGCAGATCGCGCAGCGAGCGACCGAGGCGATCGACGACCTCAACGCGACGTGCCGAGCCAGCCGGGGACGCGGCCGACCGGGGGGTCAGTGCGGAGGGTGAGCTTCTCACGGCCCAATCGTACGCGGTCACCCGCAAGAGCAGCCACGGCCGGCCAGGGAGTCCCGAGCGTGGCCGCCGGGGTGAGCGGTGGAGTGCGGAAGTGGTGCGTTCCGGTACCACCGGCGTGAAGAGTTGGTACCTCTAGCGGCCTCCGCATGCTCCGACCTCCGACCTAGCATGACCGAGTCGTCTGACCACACCGAACCACCCCTGCAACGAGGGTCGTGACCGATGGCTTCTACCGAACAGAAAGCCGGCTTCCGCCTCCCCTGGGGTGGCTCCGCGTCAACGGATGCCCCCGAGCCGGAGACGCAGCCCGAGGACGGCTCGCCGCAGGTCGACCAGGAAGGCGCCCAGATGAGCATCGCCACCGCCGACCCGACCGAGGCCCCCGCCGATGGCGGGTCGGCCGAGCAGTCGGCCCCCGCCGAGGAGCAGTCGGCCGCGAGCGCCACCGCGCCGCTGGCGGCTGCCATCGCGCCGCACAAGCCGGCCCGCTTCGTGACCGAGCTCGTGCGCGCCATGCGCGCCGAGCTGGAGAAGCACCGCGACAGCACGCTCGACGAGTTCCGCGTCGAAGCCAAGAACCACGTCGAGGGCGTCCACAAGCGCTCCGCCGAGGAGGTCACCGAACTCCGCCAGATCGCCGACGAGGACATCGCCGGCGTCCGCGAATGGTCCAAGGCCGAGATCGCCCGCATCCGCGCCGAGACCGAGGAGCGCATCGAGACGCGCAAGGGCGAGCTCGAGTCGCACCTCGAGGAGCATGCCGCGCTGATCGAGCGGGAGATCGAGAAGGTCCAGGCCCGCGTCACCGCCTACGAGGCGGAGATCGACGCCTTCTTCGCCAGCCTGGCCCAGATCGAGGACCCGGCCGCGTTCGCGTCCGCCGCGCAGCAGGTGCCTGAACCGCCCTCGCTGGAGGCGGCCGGCGCCGAGGCCCGCTCCGAGGCCCTTGCGGACCTCATCCGGGCCGGCAACGCGCAGGACGAGACGACGCCAGAGCAGCCCGCCGAGGCCGGCGAGGCAGAGGCCCCCGTGGCCGAAGCCAACGCCGCCGAGACGGTCGAAGCGGATGCCCGCGTGGCCGAGGCCGGCGCCGCCGAGACGGTCGACGAGAGCAACCCGATGGATCCGCAGGACCCGCGCACCGCGGCCCTCGCCGCGAGCGAGGACCTGGCGGCCGCCGAGTCACAGGCCGCGGTGGATGCCGCGACCTCCGTGAGCGAGGAGTCCGAGGAGATCCCCGAGAGCGAGGCCGACATCGTGGCCGCCCGCCTCAACGGTCTGGTGCCCGAGCACGTCGGCGCCATCCAGCGCGCGGCGCCCGCGGAGGACATGGTCTCCACGCAGGTCATCGTGACCGGCCTGGTGAGCGTCGCCTCGATCGCCTCGTTCAAGCGCCACCTGAGCCGCCTGGCCGGCGTCAACTCGGTCGGCGTCAGCTCGGGCCCCGACGGCGAGTTCATCTTCAAGGCCAACCACGCCCCTGGCACCAACCTCAAGGACCTCCTGCCCACGATCAGCGGATACAGCGTGCGCGTGACCTCAGCCGGCGACGGCGTGATCAACGTCTCGGCGCGCGACCCCGAGAACTAGACCCGGGCGAGGAGGCATCGCGTCCGTGGCCCGTCCGACCATCCTGTGCTGCCTGCCCATCGATGAGTGCACGCCCGTCGGCGCGGCCCTGACCGAGGCCGGCTTCTCCGTCCTCCACGCCGCCAACGCGGCGCAGGCCGGGCCCACCCTGGCCAAGCGACGTGACATCGGCGTCGCCATCATCGACGGCGAGACCGACTTCGACGACTCGCTCGAGCTGTACAGCCTGCTCCATGGCAACGGCGTCGAGGTGCCGACCCTCATGGTCGTCTCGCCCAAGGCCTTCGAGCGGCTGACGACCAACTCCATGGACGCCGACTCGACCGAGTACTTCACCCGGCCCTACAGCGCCGAGTCGCTGCGCTGGCGGGTCGAAGCGATGCTCATCCGCTCCCAGACGTTCGATGACGGGAGCGGCCCCATCCTGGCCGCCGAGCTGCCGGGCGACGGCCTGGCCACGCGGGCCCTCGTGATCGGCATCTTCAATCCCAAGGGCGGCGTGGGCAAGACGAGCCTGGCGACCAACCTGGCGTCGGCGCTCCAGACGCAGCGCGGCCAGAACGTCCTCCTCATCGACGCCGACACGACGAGCGGCCACATCGCCACGTCACTCGGCCTCGAGCACCTCAAGTCCGTCGCCGATGCGCTTGACGACGACGAGGGCGTGCCGCGCAACTTCGGCGGCATCGCCGCCGCGCATGCCAACGGGCTGCGCGTGGCCGCGCTGGTCAGCAACCCGCTCCAGGTGGAGCAGATCGACCCGGCGGCCATGGGCGAGGCCCTGGCCCGCTCGCGGTTCGGCTTCGACATCGTCATCATCGACATGCACCCCGACTACGGCGCCCTCAACCGGGCCATCTTCGAGCGGTGCGACCGCATCCTCGTGCCGGTCACGCCCGGACGTGCCGGCCCTGCGCGCCGCGATGCAGTTCCTGGAGATCGCCGATCAGGCCGGCATCCGTGACCGGCTCACGATGGTCGTCAACCGCGCCAACAGCGGTGTGAGCATCAGCGACATGGAGAAGACGACCGGCCTGCGCGCCTTCGCCGAGATCCGCTCCGCCGGGCCGCTCTTCGTCAAGGCGGCCAACGAGGGCACGACCGTCGTGGAGCGCTTCCCGCGCGAGAAGGTCACCGAGGACTTCCTGGTCCTGGCCGACCGCCTGCTCGACCGGGCCCCCGAGCCGCAGGTCGAGCGCGGCTTCCTGGGCAACCTCCTCAGCCGGCCTCAGCCCGCGCGCGTCTGACCGCCCGTCAGCCCTCCTGGGCGCGGGCCTCGGACGAGCCAGCGGCGCCCGGCGCCACCGACCCTTCGTCGAGCTGCTCGACGCCCCGCAGGTAGCTGCGGTTCACGAGCGCCACGTCCACGTTCGCGTCACCCACCCGCTGGCTGCCGTGGAACGCCTGGGCATTGGTCACGGGGATGAACAGCTCCGTGGTGCGGTCCAGGAGGCGAGCCGGCTCGGTGCCGGGGAACAGGTGCACCATGCCGACGATGCGGAACGGCGGGCACTCCAGGGCGACCGCGTAGTCCACCTTGTGGATGCGATGGGCCGAGCGCTCCTCATCGGTCTGCGGCGGTAGCGAGTCCTTGCCGCCCAGCACGACGACGAGATCGTAGGGGTCCACCGCCTGCAGCCCGGGCGCCGGCGTGAACGCAGCGCTGCCATCGGAGGGCGCCCAGCTGACATCCGTGATGGGGATCGCCTCGCGCTTGTTGAGGGCATCCGAGAGGCGGCCCTTGATGCGCATCATGCCCAGCAGGCGCCAGTCCTCGGTCAGGGCGTCGAACGGCACGCCCTGGTCGGTGTCGGGTGCGGGGGCGCGCGGCGCCCGCGGCGCCTCCTCCTCCGGGGGAGCCGGGGCTTCGTTGCGTCCGAAGAGCCTGAACGACGGCATCGAGGGCTCTCCTACTCCTCCGCCCGACCGGTGTTCGAGCGGATCGTCTCCACGACGCCGGCATCGGCGAGCGTGGTCGTGTCGCCAAGCGTGCGACCTTCCGCCAGATCGCGCAAGAGGCGGCGCATGATCTTGCCCGAGCGGGTCTTGGGCAGATCCGGCGTGAAGAGCAGATAGCGCGGCCTCGCCAGCGGCCCGATGACCTGGGCGACATGCTCACGGAGCTCGTGGCCGAGCGCGTCGGACGGCTCCTGCCCCGCCTTGAGGATGACGAAGGCGAAGATGGCCTGGCCGGTGATCGGGTCGGTCCGGCCGACCACGGCCGCCTCGGCCACCGACGGGTGGTCGACCAGGGCCGACTCGACCTCGATGGTCGAGAGGCGGTGGCCGGAGACGTTCATCACGTCGTCGACGCGCCCCAGCAGCCAGATGTAGCCGTCCTCGTCGCGCTTCGCGCCGTCGCCCGCGAAGTACATGCCGGGGAAGCGGCTCCAGTAGGTCTGGCGATACCGCTCCGGGTCGCCGTAGATGCCCCGCAGCATGGCCGGCCACGGACGCTTGAGGACGAGGTAGCCGCCGCCCCCGAAGGGCACGGAGCGGCCCTTGGCGTCGACGACGTCGGCCTCGACGCCGGGGAACGGGAACGTCGCGCTGCCCGGCTTGGTCGTCGTGACGCCGGGCAGGGGCGTGATCATGATCATGCCCGTCTCGGTCTGCCACCAGGTGTCGACGATGGGCGCCCGGCCGCTCCCGATGACGCGCTGGTACCACAGCCAGGCCTCGGGGTTGATGGGCTCGCCGACCGAGCCGAGCAGGCGGAGGGTCGAGAGGTCGTGCTTCTCGGGCCACGCCTCGCCCTGCTTCATGAAGGCCCGGATGGCCGTCGGGGCGCAGTAGAGGATCGAGACCTTGTGCTGCTCCACGATCTGCCACCAGCGGTCCCAGGCCGGCGTGTCGGGCGTCCCCTCGTACATCACGCCGGTGGCGGCGTTGGCCAGCGGCCCGTAGACGATGTAGCTGTGGCCGGTGACCCAGCCCACGTCGGCGGCGCACCAGTACACGTCGTCGGGCTTGAGGTCGAAGATCGCCTGGTGGGTGTAACTCGTGCCCACAAGGTACCCGGCGGTGGTGTGGACGATGCCCTTGGGCTTGGCCGTCGTGCCGCTGGTGTAGAGCAGGTAGAGCATGTGCTCGCTGTCGACCGGCACCGGCGGGCAGTCGGCCGCCTGGCTCGCCACGAGGTCGTGCCACCACACGTCGCGCTCCGGCGTCATGGTCACGCCCGTGGCCGCGTCGCCGAGGCGCCGCACCACCAGGACGTGCTCCACGCTGGGCGTCTCCAGGAGCGCCGCGTCAACGGCCGGCTTGAGCTCGCTCGGCTTGCCACGCCGCCAGCCGCCGTCGGCGGTGATGACCAGCTTGGCCTGGGCGTCGTTGATACGGCCGGCCAGGGCTTCGGCGCTGAAGCCGCCAAAGACGACCGTGTGGGGTGCCCCGAGGCGGGCGCAGGCCAGCATGGCGATGGGCAGCTCGGGGATCATGGGCATGTAGATGGCGACCCGGTCGCCGGTCTCCACGCCGAGCGCCTTGAGGGCGTTGGCGGCCCTCTGGACCTCCGCCAGCAGGTCGGCGTAGGTGATCGTCCGCACGTCGCCGGGCTCGCCGATCCAGTGGTAGGCGACCTTGGCCCCCAGGCCCGCCTCGACGTGCCGGTCGACGCAGTTATAGGCCACGTTGAGCTTGCCGCCGACGAACCACTTGGCGAACGGGAGGTCCCATTCGAGCGTCGTCTCGAACGGCGTCGACCAGCTGATCCGCTCGCGCGCGATGCGCGCCCAGAAGGCCTCGGGGTCCCGCTCGGCCTCCGCGTAGAGACCCTGCTTGGCGTTGGCCTGGGCGGTGAAGGCGGGATCGGGCGGGAACGTCCGGCGCTCGGCCAGGAGGTTCTCGATCTCGGCGGGTTCGGTGCTCATCCTCGGCTCATTCTAGGCGGGCGGCGCGGGCGGTCGCGGGTCGAGGCCGCTCGCCGCCATGGCCACGGCCAGGCGACGCCGCAGCTCGCCGGCCACGGCCAGGTGGTCGGCGGCGCGGACGGTGCCCAGGATCTTGAGCGTGACCCCCTGGTCGCCCAGACGGTCGACCCGATCGACGCGTGGCACCTCCAGGATGCGGTCGCGCCAGGCCGGGTCGGCGGCCAGGCGCTGGCCCACGTCGTCGAGCACGGCGATGGCCTGCTCCACGTCGTGGCCGTAGGCGATGACCACGTCCTGGTTGATGCGGCGCCACACGCGGGTGCGGTTGGAGGCGACCACGATCGCCCCGTTGGGCACGTTGTGGACGATGCCGTCGGTGTCACGCAGGACCGTCCGCCGCAGGGTGAACTCCTCGACGACTCCGGTGACCCCGACCAGCGTCACCACGTCGCCCTTGGCGTACTGGTTCTCCAGCAGGATGAGCGTGCCGCCGAAGTAGTCGCGGACGATCTGCTGGGCCCCGAAGCCGATGGCGATGCCCACGATGCCGAGGCCGGTGATGGCGGGGCCCACGTCGACGCCCAGCTGGCTGAGGACCGTCAGCGATGCCACGACCGTGACGAACACCAGCCACGCGTAACGGGCCAGGGTCTCCACCGTGGCCAGGCGCTTGCGGCCTTCCTCGCGGGCATCGGCCGGCGCCTCGGCCTCCGCCCGGGCGGCCATGGCGGCGACGCTGCGGCGGATCGCGCCGCGCCCGACGCGCAGCGCCAGCAGCGCCACGATGACCACGAGGACGGCCACCACGAGGCGCTCGCCGAGGGCGACCAGTGAGGCGTTCAGCTCCTCCACGGCATTAGCCTACCGCCCGCGGGCCTCCCCGCGGCGGCGGGGCGATCAGGCCGGGGAGGCCGCGCGGGCCTCCAGCGCCGCGTCGAGGGCGCCCTCGAAGGCCGTCACGACCCGGTCGACGTCGTCGCCCGCGGCGTGGGCCTCGCACATGAACCACGGCTCGCGCGAGTCGGGCTCGGGCATCGCCCCGCGCAGGATCATCTGCTTGGCCAGCTCGTCGTACAGCTCGTGGTCGGTGTCGGCCCAGCCGCGGTAATCGGTCGGCAGCACGTCGGTGAACATGATGCCGAACATCGTGGGGTGGCCGGTGAAGACGAAGGGCAGGCCGCGGCGGTCCAGGATGGCGCGCAGCTCGCCCTGCACCCGGCGGCCGGTGGTGGCCACCGTGGCCAGCGCCTCGGTCTCCTTGAGGATCGTCAGGGTCGCCACCGCGGCCGACGCGGCGACCCGGTTGCCGGCGTACGTCCCACCGTGGCTGACGTGGTGGGGCAGCAGCTCCAGGATGTCGCGGCGCCCGCCGAAGGCGGCCACCGGGTAGCCGTTGCCCATCGCCTTGGCGTACGTGGCCAGGTCCGGCCGGATGCCGAAGAACTCGGCCGCGCCGCCGCGGGCGAAGCGGAAGCCGGTCTTGACCTCGTCGAAGATCAGGACGGCCTTGAACTCCTCGGTCAGGGCCCGCACCCCGGCCAGGAAACCCGCCTGGGGCAGGATGCCCTGGGCGTTGCCGAGGACCGGCTCGATGATGACCCCGGCGATGCGGTCGCCGTCGCGCTCGAAGATGCGGCGCAACCCGGCCAGGTCGTTGTAGCGGACCGGCACCATGGTGTCGGCCACCGCGCGCGGGATGCCGCGGCCCCAGGCCAGGCGCACCGGCTCATCCACGTCGCCGAGCTCGCTGACGTCGTTGGGCAGCACGCTGATCAGCGCGTAGTCGTGCATGCCGTGGTACTGGCCCTCGAACTTGACGATCAGGTCGCGCCCGGTGAAGGCCCGCGCCAGCCGCATCGCGTGCATCGTCGCGTCGCTGCCCGAGGTGGCCAGGCGGGCCATGTCGCAGAAGGTCAGGTCGACCACCAGCTGGCACGCCCGGACCTCGTCCTCGCTGGTCAGGCTGAAGCTGACCCCCAGCCGCATCCGCTCGGCCACCGCGTCGTCGATGCGCGGGTCGCCGTGGCCCAGGATGGCCGGCCCGTAGCCCATGCGGAGGTCGATGTACTCGTTGTCGTCGAGGTCCCAGACCCGGCCGCCCTTGCCGCGCGCGACATAGATGGTGTCGGCGCCCCAGTCGCGGAAGTTGCTGTCGACACCGCCGGGCATGATCCGCTCGGCACGGCGGCGAAGCTCGATCTGACGCTCACGGGCGAGACGGGGCGGGGCGGGCTTGACGGCCATGGGGCCTCCGGTTGCTGTGCGGCTCCGGCTCGGCCGGACCGCGATATTCGTGCGAGATGCCACGCGCACGTGCGAATCACGTGGCTGAGGGCCCCATCATAGCCGCTGAACGCATCGCAACGCCACCCGGCGGCTCAGGCGACCGGCGACCTCAGCCGGCGAAGAGGGACAGCTGCTCACCGCCCGACTCGATCTCCGGATCCAGGCCCAGCAGCGGCGCGAGGCGGCCCAGGTCGGGCTCGCCCTCGACGAGCGTGCGCAGGTGGTCCGTCTTGAGGATGTGCCAGTTGTCGGCCGCCATCGTCCGCCGCAGCAGCGGCGAGTAGGCCAGCTTGTAGCGCAGCAGCTCCGTGCGCTCGGGGGCGATGACCAGGAAGCGCACCACGGCGTCGTCGGTGGGGATGCGCGGCCCGCGGCGCAGGACCGGCTCGGTCAGCATGGCCGTCCATTCGACCTCGAAGAGGAAGGTCGCCTTGTGGCGGATGTACCAGATGGCGTCGGTCGTCTCCAGGGCCTCCTGGGCGCCGCGCGAGATGAGCGGCAGGTAGGCGCGCCGCTCGGCTTCGGTCAGCCGCTCGCCGAGGGGCACACCCTCGTAGAGGTGGCGCTGCTCGGCGGCGCCGATCCAGCAGCGCATGCCGAGGCGATGGCCGAAGTCGGTGATGAGGCCGATGGCCTCGGCGTGCTCGCGCGAGCGGACGTGCAGATCGTCCGCCGGGCGCAGCGCCTCGGCCGTGGAGACGGGGCTGCGGTAACTCTCCAGGCAGGCCCGCACGAGCGCCTCGTCGGGCGCGTCGTGGCCGCGGAACATGCTGGCGATGCGATCGAAGAAGGCCGCCTCCCCGATCTGGCCGGAGGTCGAGAGCAGCGAGAAGACGGCCCATTCGAGCCGGTCGGCCAGGGGCACCGCCGCCTCGGCGATGTCGTGCTTGTCGCGCAGCCACCAGCGGCCCGGCTCGAGCTCCTCCAGCCGGGGATGCTGCGGCCGGCGCAGCTCGCCCATGATCAGGTCGAGCAGCAGGCCCACCTGGTCGCTGCCCCGCGGCGCGATCGGAGAGTCGCCGGTCGGTCCCCGCCGCGGGCGGGCGGCGGGCGGCTCGGCCACCTCCCCGGGCTCTTCCGCCGGCGCCTCGAGCGGTGGTGGCCCGGCCTCGCCGAACAGCCCCAGGGCCTCCGCGGCCCGTGCGCTGCGCGCCTCCGTCTCCCCGAACGTGCGGGTGCCGACGAGGCGTCGCAGGTGGCCCCGCCGGTCCAGGCCGACCATGACCTCGCCGAGCAGCCGCTCGAAGCGGGCCGGCTCACCGCGCGCCTTGAGCACCTCCACGGCGACCTCGGCCGTGGCCGCCTCCACGTCGGCCAGGCGGAAGGCACCGCCCTCCTCGGCCGCCTCCTCGAGCGATGGCAGGGGCACGTTGGCACGGGTCCGCGGCCCCCGGCCGAGGGCCGCCCCCGGCGGTGCGAACTCGAGGACGCCGGTGTAGCCGTCCTCGCTCTCGGCCAGCAGCGCCGCGGTCAGGGCATAGCCCGCCCCGACGCCGCCCAGGACGCCGGCCACGAGGCCCTCCGCGGGCCCCGCCTCGAGCAGCAGGATGGCGCGCGCGTCGGACGCCAGCAGGGGCACCACGGCGGCCATGCCTCGGCGCAGGGCCGTCGCCTCCCAGCCCCACTCCGCTCGCGGGAGCGACGTGAAGAGCGGCTCGCTGGGCAGCTGCGAGGCGGCTTCGCGGCCCAGGACGACCGAGGTGGCGAGGTAGGCGAAGGAGAGCGTCTCGGTCGACCAGCGCACCGGCGGCTGGCTCAGTACGAGGCGCACGCGGTTGCGGCCGGGCGCCGTCCGGTCGGCCACCGTGACCTGGCCGGGCAGGGCGGCCGAGCCGCGGCGCAGGGCCACATTGGCCGCGCCCTCGACGAGGGCCTGCAGGTCGTCGCCCAGGCGCGCCTGGAGCGGTCCACCGGGTGAGGCCTCCAGGCGCTGGATGAACCCGCGCACGAGGCGGCAGCCGTCCTCGAACAGCAGCCACGGGTTGCGTTCGCGCCACTGCCGGTCGGCCGGCAGGCGGACGGTGCCGTTCACGATGCGCAGGGCGCCGACGCGGCCGGGGTAGCTGTGGAGGCGGCTGGCCGGCAGCAGCGCATGGGCCAGGCCAAGGCGGAGGCCGGCCTCGATCGGCGCGGCGCGCAGGTCCAGCTCGATGCGCTCGAGGATGGCCTGCAGGGCCACCATGGTGCGCGCCGTGTAGAGGTCCAGGATGCGGTCGGCCAGGTCGTTGGCGCCTTCCGGCTCAGGGAAGCGCTCCCGCAGCGCTTCGCGCGCCCGGGTCGCCTCGGCCGAGCCGACGAGTGCCGAAGCGAGGGCGATGTCGGCGTCGTCGGTGGGTGCCGAGCGCTGCTCGCCGCCGCCCAGCTGGTCGCGGCAGGCCGTGCAGCGGTAGGTCTTGCGGAACGGGGCCGGGGCGTCACCGTCCCAGACGAACTCGTCGACCACGATGGGCCGGCCGCAGGTCGGGCAGCGTGAGGCGAACGAGGCGTTCAGCGCCTGGCGGAGGCCGCTCTCGCCGCGCGGCTGGGCGCCGAGCGAGCCGACGGCCGCGTCGAAGTGGCGCAGGTCCGGCGGACGCAGCACGACCTCGGCGACCAGGCGCGTCAGGGCCATCGATTCGAAATCCAGCGTCCGGCGCAGGCGGCCGACGGCCGCGCGCGCGACCCACCCGCCGCGCCCGAAGAGGTCGATGACGACGTCCCCCGGGCTGGACCGACCCTCGAGCTCGGCCCCCAGGAGGTTCGGCGCCGGAGGCGGCGCGAGGCGGGCGAGGAAGGGAAGGCTGGGACCGGTGTCCGGACGGATGAGCGAGGAGAGCGGCTCCGCCATCGACGGCAGTCTAGCCGCGCCGGGTGGCGCGGCGGCGACTACTCCTCCTCGAGATCCTCGGGCTCCTCGATGAAGGCCTCCTCCTCGGTCACCTCGACCGGCAGGACGCGCTCGATGTCATCGATCTCCTCGTCCTCATCGTCGAGGTCGAGGTCCTCCTCGAAGTCCATCTCCTCGCGGATGAGGGTGCCCTTGGTGTACGGCCGCAGGTCCGAGGCCTTGGCCGCGGTGGGGAACGAGACCTTGCCGTAGTTGCGCGGGTCCTGGTAGATCTCGCGGATGATGATGCGCACGTCGCGGTCGCCAAGGCTCGTCACGCCGGCCGCGTACTGGTTGCCGTCGGCCATCAGCTTGAGCAGGCGCGCTGCGACCGAGCGCTCCACGGCGCCGATCTCGACGCCGTTGGACGTCGCCCGCAGCTCCGCCGCGCGGGGCACGAGCTCGACCGCGTCACCAGGGTTGACCTGGGCCAGCTGCTTGGGCCGGGCCAGGTCATAGAGGCCGGCGAAACCCGTCTTGCCGGTCTCCTCGACGAAGATCGAGACCGGCGCCTTGCTGCCCAGCTTGGCCGGCGTGGTGCGATCGCCGGCCTCGTTGAGGAGGACCCGCAGGCGGTCGATGTTGCGTTCGGCGATGCGGTTGGTGGGATCGAGCGCCAGGGCCGCCTGGTAATGGACACGGGCCTCGGCCAGCTCACCAAGCTCCCACAGCGACTTCGCCAGGCGGTTCTCCGAGGGGCTGTCGGGGCCGAGCTCCAGGATGCGCCGGTTGATCTCCGCGGCACCCGCCCAGTCGGCCTTGCGCGCGGCGTCGATGGCCTGGTCGACCAGCTGGCGCTTGAGGCGCACCGGGTTCGGGGCGGATTCGGCGGCAGGCGTAAGGCTCATGGGCTCCTTCGATCAGCTGGGTCGGGCGCGGCAGGACGCGGCGGGACAGGGCACGGGGATGGCCCTCGGTTGTACCACACCTGGCCCGAGTCGGCAACGGCCCACGCCGGGCGAGCGGTCAGCGGCGGTCGGGTGCCGGTCCCTGGGCCGACCCGGCATAGAGCCGCCGCACGTGGTCGCCGATGGCCAGGGCGTCAAGGTCGATGGTGTCGTGGTCGACCGCCTCCGCGGGGCGCCCCAGCAGGTACCCCTGGGCGGCCTCGATGCCGGCGGCGCGCACGACCTGCAGCTGCTGGGCCGTCTCCAGGCCTTCGGCGATGACCATCGCGCCGCGTCGCGCGGAGATCTCCTGCAGCGTCTCCAGCACATGGGCCGAGGTCTGGCGCGTGGCGGCATCCTGGACCAGCGAAAGGTCCACCTTGACGACGTCAAAAGCGACGAGGCTGAGCAGGCGCAGGCCGGCGTTGCCCGCGCCGACGTCGTCGGCCGCCACCCGTACGCCGAGGGCGCGCAGCCCCTCCAGGTTGTGGCGGAGACGCTCGAGGTCCTCGATGGCCTCGCGCTCGGTCAGCTCGAGCACGATGCGCTGCGACGGCAGGCCCAGGCGGGCCAGCTGGCGGCACAGGGCCAGGGCGTTGAACTCGGGAGCCTCGAGGGTGCGCGGTGAGAGGTTCAGGCTGACCCACTTGTCGGCTGGGATCGCCGCCGCGGCGGCGGCCACCGTCTCCAGGCAGGCCCGGTCGAGCTCGAGCGTGCGGCCGCACGCCTCGGCCGCCGTGAACATGGCTCCCGGATCGGGGAAGGCGCTCCGCGTGGGCCGGATGAGGCCCTCGTAGCCGATGATGCGGCCGGTCGCCAGGGCCACGATGGGCTGGAAGACGGCCCGCAGGAGGCGCTCATCCAGGACCGTCTGGACCGCAGTCGCGTCGTCGACCGAGGCCAGCGGCGCCCCCAGGTCGTGCCGCCCCGCATCGAAGATCGTGACGTCCGTCCGGCCGTGCCGCTTGGACCAGTAGAGGGCCGCGTCGGCCTGGCGGTACAACTCCACCTGGGCGGTCCCGAAGTGCGGGGCGGCCGTGATGCCGGCCGAGAACGAGACGCCCTTGGGAGCCGTGCCCTTGCCGAACTCGCGTTCGCGCGGCGGCTCAAGGGCCGCGGCCAGGAGGCGGCGGGCCACCACAGACGCGCCCTCGGCGTCGGTCGCCGGCATCAGCACGCCGAACTCGTCGCCGCCCAGCCGGTAGGCGCGGTCGGTGCGCCGGACGGTGCCCTCCACGATGCGCGCGAAGCGCCGCAGGAGCGCGTCGCCGGCGCTGTGGCCGTCCGTGTCGTTGACCCGCTTGAAGTCGTCGAGGTCGATGAGCAGGAGGGCCAGCGGCAGGTGGTCGCGGACCGCCGCCTGCAGGCCGTGCTCGAACGCTTCAGAGAAGGCGCGCTGGTTGCCCAGGCCCGTGAGGCCGTCAAGGTAGGCGTTGGCCACCGCCTCCTGGTAGCGCTGCTCGAGGTCGGCGCGTGACTCGACCATCTCGCGCGCCGGCCGCAGGACGCGGCGCACGGCCCAAGCCCCGGCCAGGAGGAGCACCACCAGGACCACGGCCCAGAACGGCGCGGCCGGGAGACCGCTCGGTGGCGCGATCGAAGGCGCCGGCGGCGGAGCGGCCGCGCTGAGCGCGTCCAGGGAGATCGTCAGGAGGACGGCGCCGCTGACCACGTGGCCGGCGACCGTGCCGCTGACGCCGGTCGCGACCGTGAGCTGGTGGTCGCCATCGGGGGCCACGAACGGGGCCGACACCGTGGTCGTCCCGACGGCGGGCAGCGGCTGGGCCGGCTGGCCGGCTGGCACGGCGCCCACGCCGGCGCCAGTCCACACGAGGTGTGGCCGGCCGGTGGCGTCGCTGAGGACGATGCGGACGGCGGCCGGACCCGCCGCCGTGAACGCATGCTGCAGGGCGGTGACGGCACCCTTGGACGGAGCCGCGCCCGGCTTCGCCGCGATCACCTGGGCGGCGCTGGGGTCGCCCGCCATGCCGAGGGCTGACGTGCGGGCCTGGTCAAGGCCACCGGCGACGGTGCTCCCGCCGGAGGCGCTCTGACTACCGGCGCCGCCCCGCGAGCCATTCGAGCCAAGGGCCGGCAGGATGCCGATCGCCACCACCAGGGTCACCAGGGCGGCGGTGAGCATGGCCAGGGCGAGACCTGTGCCGAGGGCGCGCAGGGACGGCCCACCGGGGGGTGCTGTTGACGCGACGCGGGTGGTCGAGACGATCGCGGTGCACACCTGTCGGACGGCGGCCAGCCGTGAGGAGCGCCGGTGCTTCCGTGCGCCCCCCAGTTGTCGCACGTTGGGGACCCCGGACGAATAGCCCGATGGTCCCGCGGCCGCACCAGACCCGGCTTGGCGACCCCTGGGAGCGGGTCAATGGAGTAGCAGGTTCCACCCCACCACAAGTACCAGCGCGGCCACCAGCAACCCGTATTCCAGCAGCCACGCGGACGTCCGCCGCTGGGCCGCCGAGGCGTCGCGGTAGGCGCTCCAGAGGTAGAAGACGCCGGCCAGCACGGCCGGTCCGAACAGCCGCGGCAGCTCCAGGACGCGCAGCAGCGCCGCCGCGAGCCCGGTCACCACGGCATACGTGCCGGCGATGCGCAACGCTTCGGCGAGGTTGGTCGTGCGCAGGGCGGCGAGCCGGTAGCCGAGGGTGGCCGCCACGGCCGCATCGGCCAGCGCCAGCAGGAGGACGCCCGAGGCAGTCAGGGCGCCAAGGGCGGCGTCGGTCGACTGGCCGGCGGTGTTTGCAAGCCCACCGGTGATGGCGCCGGCCGCGGCCAGGAACGCGCCGAACGCGACGACGATGGCGAGGGGCACGACCTGGCGCTCCAGGCGCGCTCGCCGGTCGTCGGCGGGGCCGGCCAGGCGCGCCTCGGCGAGGAGCGTCATCGCCACCAGCGCTCCGCCGCAGGCGACGGCGAGCAGCCACAGGGCACCATCGCCGGCGAGGTGGGTCAGCCCGGCCGCGCTGAACGCGGCCAGCATGGGCAGCGCCGCCGGGGCGAGCGGCAGGCCGTGCCACGATCGATCCGTCGATGCGCGTGTGGCGACCGCCGTCGCTGCCATCAGGGCCGCCACGCCGAGCCACCAGGCGGGCCCGTCCAGCAGGCCCACCGGCACGCTGAGCGCCACCACGAGGGCGGTCAGGTTCAGGATGCGGGCCCGACGGTCATGCATGGCGCGAGTCTACGGTCCCGGGCGGGCGCGCCGGGGACGGCGGTGGCCGGGGACGACCCGCACCTGGCCGATCCCGGGCCGGATGAACCTCTGAGGTGCGCAACGACGAAGGAAGGGCCGATTCGAGGCCTCTCCGCAGCGTTCGGCCCCCGCACAGCTGATCCGGGCCGGATGAACCTCATAGGTGCACAACGACGAAGGAAGGGCCGATTCGAGGCCTCTCCGCAGCGTTCCTGAACCTCCGAGGTTCACCACGACCGAGGAACGGCCGATCCGGAGGCCTGCCTGACCGCTTGTTCGTCGTTACGAACCTCTGGCGTTCACGGCGGGGCTACGATGGCCGGATGGCATCCCTGGCAAGACGCATCGTGCTCGGCCATGGCGCGTCCGGCACCGCGCTGTCGATGCAGCCGTACGTGGACGCCCTGACCCGCCGCGGGCTGGACGCCCGTGCCGTGGACCTGCCGCGCGGGCGCCCCGAGGCGGCGGTCCAGATCTTCCTCGCCGCGGCCGCGGCGGACCCGGGCCTCGCGCTGGGCGGCCACTCGTTCGGCGGCCGCATGGCGAGCCTGGCGGCCGCCCGGACGCAGGTGCCGGCGCTGGTCTGCTTCAGCTACCCCGTCCACCGCCCCGGCCAGCCCGAACTGGGCTCACGGGTCGCGCACTGGCCCGACATCAGCTGCCCGGTCCTGCTGCTCTCCGGCGACCGCGACCCGTTCGCCCGGATCGACCTGCTGCGCGCGGCGGCCGCGACGCTGCCGCACGGGCGCCTGATGGTCTTCCCGGGCGCCGTCCACGGCCTCCGCGGCCACCTCGAGGAAGCGCTCGAGATGGCCGCCGACTTCCTCCTCGGTGTTTGACCTGCGGGCACCACTTCCGGGCGGCCATGTGCTGAACCTGAGGCACCCCTCGCTACTCGATTGAAGTAGGGTCCCCGTTTCGGGAGGAGCAGGTGGAGCCCAGCCTCGTGGAGCGCGCTCGCGACGGTGACCTCGGCGCCTTCGAGGCGCTCATCCGGCCAGAGGTCCAGGCGATGGCGCGAGTGGCGATGGCGATCATCGGTGACGAGAGCGAAGCACGGGAGGCATTGCAGGAAGCGCTGACTGCGATGTGGCGCGAGCTGCCCGCGCTACGCGACCCGGATCGGTTCGCCGCCTGGTCGGGGCGCATCCTCGTCAACCGCTGCCGTCTGACCCTGCGTCGGCGACGGCGGCACGAACATCATGAGGTCGCGCTCGGGATGGCTCCCCTGTCGAGTTCTGGCGTCAGCGGCGACCCGGAAACCACCGCGCTGGAGCGGCGGGCTCTCGAGGCGGCCTTCGAGCGACTCGATCCCGAGGCGCGAACGTTGCTCGTCCTGCACCATCTCGCCGGACTTCCCCTGACCGAGATGGCGGAGCGCCTCGGCGTCCCTACCGGCACGGTCAAGTCGCGCCTCCACGCGGCCCGTCGGGCGCTGGAGCGTGAGCTCGAGGCCGAGGCATGAGCTTCAGCGACGACGAGCTGCGGGCCATGCTCGAGGCGCGGGCCACCCGCCTGGATGCGAACGCGGCGGCCCGAGACGCGCTGTCCGCCCTGCCCGGGGTCGCCCAGCTGCATGCCGTACGGCGGGCGTCACCGCTGCATGTGGGGCGCCTCGGCTGGCTCGCAGGGGTCGCCGCCATCGTCGCGGCGCTGATCGGGCTGGCGCTCGGTCCTTTCGGCGGCAAGGGCGCGATCAGCCCAGGCTCGGGAACGCCGACGGGGCTGCCCACACCCACGGATCGCCTGGTGACCCCTCCGCCGTACGTCGCGGGGACCTGCCCGGTCACGCCGATCACGGATCTCGTCGGTGGCACGGACCCGGAGACGCTCGTGAGTGGGGTGCGCTGGCGCTACGGCGGGCTCACCTGGCAGGCCGGCGTGGGGCAGAAGGTTGGGCTGTGGACGGAGCTGGGTGGCGCCGTCAACGCGACCGAGATCGACGCCGTCAGCCTCTCCTCGGCCCTAAACGCGACCCGTGTCGCGTCGTTGCCGACCCACGTCGTCTACCCGGAGGGCGATGGCCCGGGCTTCATCTTCGCGATCGGGCTGCCCACTGCGGGATGCTGGCTGCTCACGGCGGTCGGCCCGAACCTGCGCAGCTCGATCGTCGTCGAGGCCGCGGTGCCTCCGGCGACGCCCCCGGACCCATCCAGCCAGAACGTGCCCGCGGCAGCGAGCGCCGCGACCCCGACAACTGTCTGCCCGCAGAGTCTGACGCCGAGGCACCCGCCGGGGACCGGGCCGTACTGGCTCGATGGTTCGACCGTGTGGAACCTTGACCCGGGCTCGTGGCAGCGCGGTCAGCCGACGCAGATCACCGTCGATGGTCCGATCGGCGGTTCCGTGCCACATGTCGTCGCGGTGCCCCTCGAAACGCCGGCATCGGGCTCGAGTCAGGCGGCCACGTTCCTGCCCGACGCGCCGCAGGTCGGTCTGCCGTCGGCCACCGCCAATGGCCAGGTCACGACGCTGACCCTTCCACGGGCCGGCTGCTGGGCGCTGGTGGCCACCGGCCCGACGACCACCTCGACCGTCGTCATCGACCTGACGGCGACGCCCGTGCCCTCATCAAGCGTGGTGCCGGGCGGTGAGATCGCCGCCGAGCAGCTGGTGACATCGTCGTTCGGCTGGGTGCGCACGGAGGCCGGGTTCCGGGTGACGGAAGACGGCGGGCTCACCTGGCAGTCGGCCGCCTGGCCGAGCGGCGATGATCCTGGGTTCACCGACCCCCTCGACGGCTGGGTCTTCAACCAGACCACGGGTCTGCACCGCACGCTCGATGGCGGGCGCAGCTGGTCGACCGTGGCCGTGCCGGGCGGCCCGTACTTCGCAATCGGTAACCCGTGGTTCAACGACGCCGACCACGGCACGTTCGTGGCGCTGCCGCTGTCGGGGAATGGGGCATTCATCTTGGCCACGACCGACGGCGGCGCGACCTGGACGCGCCACGCCATCGCCCTGCCCGCGTCCGGCGGGCTGACCGTGCAGTCGATCCACATGTTCGATGCGCTGCACGGCATCGCTGACGATGTCCCGAGTGAGTTCGCGTACCCCGTGTCGAGCCCAGCGACCTCGCTGGCGAGCCTACCGACTCTTTACCGCACGGCCGACGGCGGACAGACGTGGCAGCCGGTGAGCCTACCGCGGCCGAGCGGCATCGCGGCCGCCGCGCCCGTGTCCGGCGGTGGGGTCGATGTCCAGACGCGGCTGTTCGGGGCCGCCGACGCGGTCACGTGGCGCGTCTACGCAGGCGCTGGTGGGGTGACGGCCTTCTACGCCACACACGACGCCGGTCAGACGTGGACCCCGGCCGGCTCCATCGGTGGGTCCGGCCCGGTGGCCATCCTCTCGCAAGACCACTGGTTCGTCGCCTCACCACAGACCCCAACCCTCGAGGGGACCACCGACGGCGGCATCCACTGGTCGCCGCTGCCGGCCCCAGGTCTGGCCGGCCCGGCCCGCTGGCTCGATTTCCCGACCAATAGCGGCGTCGGCTGGGCCGGCGTCGGCGCGGTGCTGTGTACGGCTCTCGGCCCGTGCCCGGCCGCCGCTCTCGAAGGAACGACCGACGGTGGCCTGACTTGGTCCGCGCTGACCCCTTGACGCCAGCCTGCGGTGTCTGGCGCCGACCCCCGCCGCTTAACCGCGAGCGCGCACGGCCTCCAGGAACGCATCGCGCGGCAGCGTGTTGACGATGTCGCCGGCCTCCAGCCAGGCGCGCCGGGCCATGGCCGTGCCCCAGGCCAGGTTGTCGAACTCGTGGAGGTAGTGGGCGTCCGAGTCGATCGTGAAGCGGCAGCCGGCGGCCCGTGCGGCGCGGGCCCGCTCGGGGGCCAGGTCCAGGCGCTCGTCCGAGCCGTTGATCTCCAGCCAGGTACCGCTGCGGGCGGCCTCGCCGTAGAAGGTGGTCCAGTCCAGGTCCAGGTCGTCGCGCTCGCCCAGCTTGCGGCCCGACGGGTGGCTGATGATGTCGACGTGGGGGTTGGCGAGGGCGCCGGTGTAGCGCGCCATCAGCTGTGCCGTGGGCTGCTTGCGCCCGACGTGGAGGCTGGCCACGACGACATCGAAGCTGGCCAGCAGGCGGTCGGGGTAGTCCAGGCGCCCGTCGGCACGGATCTCCAGCTCGCAGCCGTGCAGCAGGCGGAAGCCGCCGGGGTGGCTGCCGGCCGGGGCACTCCCCTCCTCCTCCTCGTGGCGGTACCGCTCATTGAGCTCGGCGATCACGGTGCGCTGGTGCTCGACGCGCTCCGGATCCAGGCCGCGGGCGATGCCCAGGCTCTGGGTGTGGTCCGTCAGCACGAGATACGACAGGCCCCGGCCGCGGGCGACCTCCGCCATCCGTTCCGGCGACGCATGGCCGTCCGACCAGTCGGAGTGGCTGTGGCAGTCGCCCCGCAGGTCGGCCAGCTCCACGAGGTGGGGCAGTCTGCCCGCCTCGGCGGCCTCGATCTCGCCGGTGTCCTCGCGCAGCTCGGGTGGGATCCAGGCGAGGTCCAGGAAGGCGTACACCTCCGCCTCGGTCTCGAACGCCCGTCGCTCGGCCGCGGCCCCCGACAAAGGCTGGCCGTCGTCCCCGAGGCGGACGAACCCCTGCTCCGAGAGGCTCCACCCGCGGTCGCGGGCCCGCCCGCGCAGGCGGACGTTGTGGGCCGCCGAGCCGGTGAAGTGGACGAGGTACGCCCCACCTTCACCCGGTGGCATGAGCATGAGATCCACCTGCGGCCCTCGGCGCAGGCGCACGGCGGCCTTGCGCGAGCCCCGGCCGATGACGCTCTCCACCTCGGGCAGCTCCACGAACCGCTTGACGAGCTCGTCGGGCCGATCGGTCTCGGCCAGCACGTCCAGGTCCCCGATCGTCTCGCGCCGCCGCCGGAACGACCCGGCCGGGATGAGGCCGAGCAGGCCGGGCGTGTCCTCCAGCCCGCCGAAGACGTGGCCCAGGACCTCGGCGGCCTGGCCCAGGCGCAGCCGGGCAGCCGTCCCGGCGCGGTCGGCCAGCGAGGCCAGGATGCGCTCCTCCGTGCGCTGGCCGAGGCCGCGCACGGAGCGGATGCGGCCCGCCTTGGCGGCCGCCTCCAGCCCGGCCAGGTCGACGATGCCGAGTTCGGTGTGCAGCAGGTGGACGGTTCGCGGCCCAAGGCCGGGCATGTCGAGGATGTCGAGCAGGCCGGCCGGCACGTCTCGGCGCAGCCGTTCGTAGAAGCGCAGCCGGCCGGTGTCGGCCAGCTCGGCGAGCTTGTCGGTGATGGCCGCGCCGACCCCCGGCAGGCGCGGTGGATCGCCCGCCCGGTAGGCCTGTGCCACGGCGACCGGGCTGCGCTCGATGGCCTCGGCGGCACGGCGGTAGGCCACGCCCTTGAAGACCAGCTCGCCCTTGAGGTCCATCAGGTCGCCTGCCTCCACGAACAGCCGCGCCAGAGCCCCGTTGGAGAGCAGCGGGATGTCGTCGCCACGTGACGCTCGCGGCCGTGACTCGTACGGCGGCGCCTCGGGGTCCGGGGGCAGCGGGTAGGGTGGCTCGGCCGGCATCGCCCCAGTGTGCCCGACGCCGCGGTCGGGCGCGGCCCGACCCTGAGCGCCGCCGCCGCGCGGTTCAGCCGGCGGCGCGAACCAGCGTGGGGGCCGGCGTCGGGACCTCCGGTTGGCCGGCCAGGGCCCAGGCGCCACCGGCCGCGCGCTTGACGCTGTAGAGGGCGGCGTCGGCCGCGCCGACGAGGTCGCCGGCCGAGCGCGCATCCACCGGATACGCGGCCACCCCGATCGACACGGCGATGGGCACCTCGCCGCGGGCTTCGGTCTGGAAGGCCTTGGCGGCAAAGGTCTCGATGATGCGCATGGCGGCCTGCTGGGCATCGGCCGCCTCGGCCTCGGGCAGGATCACGGCGAACTCGTCACCGCCGTAACGGGCCGCCACGTCCGTCGCGCGGAGGGTCGCGGCGATGCACTCGCTGGCCCACCGCAGGACCTGGTCCCCGATCTGGTGGCCGAGCGTGTCGTTGACGAGCTTGAAGTCGTCCACGTCAAGCATCAGCAGGCCGACCGGCCGGCGGCTGCGGTGGCCCCGCAGGATCTCCTCGCCGAGGCGCTCGTGGAAGGCGCGGTGGTTCAGGAACCCCGTCAGCGGGTCGCGGTCGGCGAGGCGCCGCGCGGCCTCGTAGAGGCGGGCGTTCTCCAGGGCCATGGCGGCTTCGTTGGCCATCGCGCGAGCCAGGTCCAGCTGGGCAGCGTCGAGGTGGATGGGCATGCGCCCGTACAGCTCGATGAGCCCGATCGACTGGCCCTTGGCCACCAGCGGCAGCATGCACATGCCGTCGAAGCCCAGGAGGCCCAGCTCGTCCCGCTCGGCCTCATCCGCGGCTTCGTCGTGGCGGTCGATCGTGGCGGCCACCTGCTGCTCAAGCACGCGCCGTGTCTCGGGGAAGGCGCCCAGGTCGTAGATCTCGGTGCGGTCGGGGGCGGCACGCGGCGGCCAGAAGCCCCACGAGACGATGCGGTCGGTCTCGCGCTCCCAGAAGCTGATGGTGCACTCGTCAAGGCCGGTCGCCTCGGAGAGGTGGCGAGCCAGGATGTCGGCCACCGTGGCGGGCTCCAGGCTGAGCGTCAGCTCGCTCGACATCTGCAGCAGGTTCTGCATCCGCTCGGCGGCCTGCCGCGTCTCGGCCAGGGCCCGCGCCGACTGGATGGCCGTGGCGGCGGCGTTGGCCAGGATCTGCATCAGCTGCAGGTCGCGCAGGTCGAACTGCCGCAGGCCGAGCTTGGAGAGGGTCACCACCCCGATGGCCAGGTCGTCGTACTTCATGGGCACCACGACCATCGACTCGTCGACGTTGTCGGTGCCGGGGATGGTCGCGCCGCGCGGGTCGGCGTTGGCGTCGTGGATGAGGAGCGGCTCGCCGTGCTCCGCCACCCAGCCGGTGAAGCCCTCGCCGATGCGCGTCCGCAGGACGTCGACCGGGATCGTGTCGTACGTCCCGACGTCGCCCTTGAAGGCGATGGGCACGACATCCGGCGGCTCGATGACGTAGACGCGGCAGTTGTGGTAGTCGACGACGCGGCGGGTCTCCTCCACGACGGCCTCGCCGATCTCGGCGACCGAGGTGAGGCGGTTCATGCGGTTGACCGAGGCCTGGACCACCGAGAGCTGCCCGGCCCAGCGGTGGGCCTCTTCGTACAGGCCGGCGTTGTGGAGGGCGATGGCGGCCTGCCCGGCCACGGCCTCCAGGAAGGCAACTTCCTCGGGCGCCCAGTTGCGGGCGACGCGACGCACCGCCGACAGCAGGCCGATGACCTGGCGCTCCTGGACCAGCGGCACCACGGCCGAGGCCTCGAAGCGAAGGTCGGGATCGTAGGCATCGTCGGGGGCGAGGCGGTGGCGGACCCACGGCCGCGGGCTGCGCCGCAGCCGGGCGAACCACGGCTCGTCGACCGTGAAGGGGGGCAGGCGGCGGGCCTGGCGGGCGGGCAGGCCCGCCCAGGCGAGGACCGGCAGGCGGCCCTCGTCGTCGATCAGCCGGACCGTGACCGCGTCGACCTGGAGGGTCTCGGCCACCTCGCCGACGACGATGTGCAGGATCGCGGCGCGCTCGAGGCTGCCCGACAGGCGCGCCGCGGCGTGGGCCAGCGAGCTGAAGAACCGCTCGTTGCCGGGGGGCGCCTCGGGCGCCGGCGCGCCGACCGGTCGATGGCGGGCGTGCCCCGACGCCGGGCGCGGGGCATGGCGGGGCGGCATGGGCTCGTCCACGGCACGATCGTATGGGTGGCCGGACGCCGCCGGACAGGACCAGAGGTACCCTCGGGCGGCCCGGACGTACTGGCCGCGAACTGGGACGCCGTGGCGCGAGGTTGCCGCTCCGCGCCGTGCCGACTTACACTGCCAGCGGTCCCCCCAGCATGGCCCCGGCATCCCCGCCGACGAGGTTCCGCATGCAGTTCTACCTGAGCCAGGTCGTGGGCCGCCCCGTCCGTGATCCGCAGGGCGAGGCCATCGGCAAGGTGGCCGACCTGATCGTCGCCATCGGCGACCGCTATCCGCCGGTGACCGGGCTCGTCGTGCGCACCGACGGCCGGCGTATCTTCCTGCCCTGGTCGGACGTGGCCTCCTTCGACCTCGCCGGGGCGACCCTCAACACCGACCGCATCGACATCACGAAGTTCCGCCAGCGCCCCAACGAGCTGCTGCTCCAGGCGGACCTGCAGGACAAGCAGATCGTGGACCTGGACGGGCGCAAGGTCGTGCGCGTCAACGACCTCCGCCTCGACGAGCTCGAGGGCATGCTGCACCTCGTGGCGGTCGACGTGGGGGCGGCCGGCCTGCTGCGACGGCTGGGCATCGAGGGGCCGTATCGCACCATCGCCCGCAACCTGCGCCTGCCGCTGCCCGAGCGCTACATCGACTGGGAGGACGTGGACCCGGTCGAGACGTCGATCGCCTCGATCCGCCTGCGCGTGCCCCACGCCGGCCTGCGCGAGCTGCACCCGGCCGACCTGGCCTCGATCATCGACCAGCTGGCGCCGCGCGACCGGGCCGGCGTGCTGGCCAGCCTGGACGACGAGGCCGCGGCCGACGCCATCGAGGAGATGGAGCCCGACACACAGGTCGAGGTCCTGGAGGACCTCCTCCCGGAGCGCGCCGCCGACATCCTCGAGGAGATGAGCCCCGACGACGCCGCCGACCTCATCGCCGACCTGTCACGGACCGCCCGCGACGAGATCCTGCCCCTCATGGAGCCCACCGAGGCCCGGGAGATGGCCGAGTTGCTGGGCTACCCCGAGGACTCGGCGGGCGGCATGATGACGACCGAGTTCGTGGCCGTGCGCGACGACCTGACGGCCGAGCAGACCATCCAGCGCCTGCGCGAGCTGGAGCCCGACGCCGAGACGATCTACTACATCTACGTCGTCGACGACGCGGAACACCTGGTCGGGGTCGTCTCCCTGCGCGACCTGATCGTGTCGCCCCCGGACACCCTGGTGCGCACCTTCATGTTCCCCGAGCCGGTGGCGGTGGGCGTGCTGGCCGACGAGGACGAGGTGGCCCAGGTCGTGGCTCGCTACAACCTGCTGGCCGTGCCGGTCGTGGACGATGAAGGCCGCCTCGAGGGCATCGTCACCATCGACGACGCCATCGACACCGTCCTGCCGAGCGGCTGGAAGCATCGCCTGCCGCGGCTCTTCTCGCGCCGCGGCTCCTGACTCAGGGCAGGGATCCCTCCAGGATCAGCTTCACCGGGTCGCCCACCGAGACCGGTCCGCCAAGGAGCACCAGGAAGTCCGGATCCAGGAAGGTCAGCTCCGCGGCCGTCGGGGCGGGGATGCCGGTGGCCGTGAGCAGGAGCAGCGGCGCCCCCGTCGTACCCGCCCTCGCGGCACCGGCCAGAGCGTCCGGGAAGTTGGCCCCTGAGGCGAGGTAGATGGTGCCCTGCGGGCTCGTCGGCCAGCCGTTCTGGACGATCTTGCGGGCCGTGTCGTAGCGATCGGTACCACCGATGCGGTGGACCCTCGCGGCATCGTGCCCCACGAACGCCTTGAGGGCGGTCTCGACGGCCGGGGAGACCGCCCCCACGCCGCCCAGGATGGTGATGTCGGCCGGCGCCAGCAGCCCCAGCTCGGTCGCGGTCGCAGCGGGGATGGTGTTCTTCGTCAGGAGCAGCAGGGGCCCGCCGTTCTTGGCCGCCAGCGGCCCTCCGGCGAGGGCGTCGGGGAACTCGGTGCCGTTGGCCACGTAGACGTGATGGCCGGTGGCGCTGGCGAACTGGGCGGCGATCGCCGCCGAGGTGCCGTAGCGGTCGGTGCCTGACACGCGGTGGACATGCGTCCCGCCACCGACGTACGCGGCGAGCGCTGACTGGATGGCCGCCGAGACACTGGCCAGGCCGCCCAGGACGTAGATGTCGGTGGGCGCGAGGCGGCGCAGCTCACGATCGACCGCGAGGGGGATGGTCGAGCCGGGCGGCACGAGCAGCAGCGGCGCCCCCAGGGGGCCGGCCACGGCCGCACCAGCCAGCGCGTCGGGGTAATTGGCCCCGGACGCGATGAAGACCTGGCTCGCGCCGGTGAAGAAGAACACGTCACTGACCGCTACCGCGGTGGTGTACCGGTCGTTGCCGTACAGGCGGGCGACCTCGTTCTCGGGCAGCAACGCCGACACGTCGGTCGTCCAGTCCCCGGTCGCGGTGGCGAACTGGGTCCCGATCCAGGCCTCGTCCGAGTCGGTCGGGTCGGGGGCCACCCCGACGTAGTTGGCCCAACGCGAGCCGGTGTAGTCGTCGGTCCCGCCGGCCATGCCGGCCATGGCGCTGACGCTGTTGGCCGCGTCGCGGGCGCGCTGGTAGACATCGAACGAGGCGATGGACTGGCTGGGGCCGCTGGCCGTGCCGACGACGTGGAGCGTGCCGTTGCCGTCGAGGCCGATGCCCCCGCCGTACAGATCGACGCCGGTCAACGCCACGTAGAAGTCCTGGGCCTCGGTGGGGAAGTCGCCGCCGGTGGTGTCGAGCTGGGTCACCCGGACCGTGTCGCGGGCCATGGTGTCGCCACTCGGGGTGGCGCCCCAGGCCGAGACCACGAACAGCCGGTCGCCCTGCCAGACGGCCCCGCTGGGTCCGGCCCGGATGCCCAGGGTGAGCGGGCCGGAGCTTGGTTCGCGGGGCGGCGTCAGGGCGCCCTGGGCCGCGAACGCGGCAGAGACGAAGCCGTCCGTCAGACTGTCGATGAACACGGTGAGGCTGCCGCCCTCCAGCCCGGTGGCCCGAAGGTAGCCGAACCCGGTGGCGCTGCCGCCGGAACCACTCGTGTCGTACTGGAAGGCCCCGAAGAGGGTGCTGCTGGTGGCCGGTTCCTGGATGGCGGGCTGCCACTCCAGGGTGGACGTGAAGCCGCCGCTGACCGACGTCGCGAAGTCGAGCGAGCCGGTGCCGAGGGCGGCCGCCCAGTTCATGACCACCAGCTTGCCGCCCATGAGGGTGCCAAACCCCGTGCCCAGGCATGTCAGCGGGCCGCTGCCGTCGCTGCCGAGCGTGTAGATGTCGGCGCCGAAGGCGATCTTGTCGGTCGACGTGCCGATGGTCGGCAGATCGGGCAGGTTCTGGCCGAAGCCAAGCGAACGCACCAGCCAGGTGCCGCGCGGGTCGGATGAGTCGGAGCGGGCGAAGTCGATGTAGCCGACCGGCCCCGGCGCCGCCGCCTGGCAGTCGATGCGCTCACGCACCGCCAGCCAGCGCTGGTGGAGGCTGTCATAGATGATGCGGCCGGTGCCGAAACCGGTGCCACTGCCGCCGAAGAAGAAGTCCTGCTGGATGTCCGTCTGCTGCGTGCCCCGCCGGTCGGTGATGCGGATCTGCTCGTTCACCATCTCCACGACCTCGGAGACGCCCACGGCCACGTAGGGGTCCCCAGGGGCGACGACGTCGGCATTGGTCAGGCCCGGCCGGCTGACGAGCGTGGTCGGCACGGCAGGGTCGCCGTTGCTGGTCGCCTGGACCGGGCTCGGCGTCGTGATGAGGGGATGGCTGGCTGCGGGTCCGCCCGCGGCGGGGTGGAGCGGCGGAAGAGCCACCGGCGCGGTCCGGGGTACGGCGACCGCGGCCGAGGCCACGTCCACGGTCCGCGTCTGCACCGAGCGGTCCACCGTCATGGGCAGGACTCGCGCCGCAGCCACAGGCGCGATGACGGGGTTCGCGGCGAGCACGGGGGACGCCCCCGGCAAGGCGCCGGCGAGGAGGACGAGCGCGGCGACCGTGGTCAGGACCCGCTGGCGCATGCGATCCCTCCTGTCCCGTCCGGGCGCTGGGCGGCCCGCCGACGGGACGAGTCTACCAACCTGGGGCAGGCCGTCGGCGTGATCTTTTCGTCCCACCGGTCGGCTACGATGAGCCGGTGAAGGGCCTCATCCTGGCCGGCGGCACGGCGACCCGGCTGTATCCCCTGACGACGGTCACCAACAAGCACCTGCTGCCCATCCACGACCGGCCGATGCTCTTCTACCCCATCGAGACGCTGCGTGGCATGGGCGTGCGCGAAGTGATGGTCGTGCTCGGTGGCCGGAGCGTGGGCGACATCGTCGAGCTGCTGGCCGACGGGCGGGACTTCGGCCTCGACCTCACCTACCGCTACCAGCGCGGCGCGCTTGGCATCGCCCACGCCATCGGCCTGGCCCGCGATTTCGTGGGCCGCGAGGCGTTCTGCGTCGTGCTCGGTGACAACATCCTCATCGGCCCGCCCCTCGCCGACACGGCCCGTGACTTCGAGGAGGGCCCCTTCGACGCCGGCACCCTCCTCTACCAGGTGCCCGACCCGGAGCGCTTCGGCGTCGCCGAGTTCGACGCCGCCGGCCATGTCGTGGGCTTCGAGGAGAAGCCGGCCACGCCAAAGAGCGACCTGATCCCCATCGGCGTCTACTTCCTGCGGCCCGATGCGTTCGAGGTCATCGAGGGCCTCTCGCCGTCGGGACGCGGCGAATTCGAGATCACCGACGTGCTCAACCACTACGTCGGGTCGGGCCGCTTCTTCTGGCGCCGCTACGAGGGCGAGTGGTCCGACGCGGGGACCGTGGAGTCGCTCCTGCACGCCTCGATGGCGGCCAGCCACGCCGCGGCCGAGGGGCACCTTGCCGCGCCGCCGGTGGCCGATCGGCGCGGCCCGCGGCCGGCCAACGGGGAGACGGGCACGGCGTGAAGCTGCTCGTGACCGGCGGCGCCGGCTTCATCGGCAGCGCCTTCGTCCGGCGGCGCCTGGCGGCCACCAGCGATGAGCTGGTGGTCCTGGACAAGCTCACCTACGCCGGCGACCGCGACAACCTGGACGAGGCATTCGAGGACCCCGCCGCGGCCGGGCGGCTGCGTTTCGTCCGCGGCGACATCGCCGACGCGGCGGTCGTGGCGCCGCTCGTGGCGGAGGCCGACGCGGTGGTCAACTTCGCGGCCGAGTCGCACGTCGACCGCAGCATCCTCGCCGCCGACGACTTCCTGCGCACGGGTGTCATCGGCGTGCACGTGCTGCTGGAGGCGGTGCGCGCCGCCGCGGCGGCCGATGCGCGGCCACGCCGCCTGCTGCAGGTCTCGACCGACGAGGTCTACGGCTCGGTGGAAACGGGCGAGAGCAGGGAGGGCGACCCCCTGGCGCCGCGCAGCCCGTACGCCGCGGCCAAGGCCGCCGGCGAGCTGCTCGTGCAGGCCTACCGCGTGACGCACGGCCTGGACACCGTCATCACGCGCGGCGCCAACACGTACGGCCCGCACCAGCACCCCGAGAAGCTGGTGCCCCTCTTCGTCACCAGCGCCATCCAGGACCTGCCGCTGCCGATCTACGGCGACGGCCTCCAGCGGCGCGACTGGCTCTACGTCGACGACCACGCCGACGGGGTGGCCGCCGTCCTCGAGCGGGGCGCCAGCGGCGGCGTCTACAACCTGCCCGGCGCCGGCGAGCGGACCAACCGGGAGGTCACGGCGGCGATCCTGGAACGCCTCCACAAGCCCTGGTCGCTGGCCCGCCGCGTGCCGGACCGGCCGGGCCACGACCGCCGCTACGCCATGGACGGGACGCGGGCGGAGGCCCTTGGCTGGCGCGCCGCGATCGACTTCGAGGACGGCATGACCCGCACCGTGGCCTGGTACCGCGACCACGAGGCCTGGTGGCGCCGCCGGCGGGACGCGGCCTGGGACGCCTACTACGAGCGCCAGTACGGCCAGCGCCTGGCCAATTCCGTCGAGGCGTGACCGGGCCCGCGGAGGCGCCGACCGTCGTCACCGGCGCCCGCGGCCGGCTGGGACGCGCGCTCATGGCGCACCTGGTCTCGGCCGGCGCCCCCGTCGTGGCATGGGATCGCCCGGCGTACGACCTGGACTCGGCCGACGCGGCGGCGGCGCTGGTGGCCCGTGACCGCCCGAAGATCGTGATCCACTGCGCCGCCTGGACGGACGTGGATGGCTGCGCTCGTGACCCGGAAACGGCCATGCGGCGCAACGCCCGGGCGGTCCGCGAACTGGCCGAGGCCACCGCGGCGGCGGGCGCCCGTCTCGTCCTCGTGTCCACCAACGAGGTCTTCGACGGCTCACGCACCGATGGCCGCCCCTACCGCGAGGACGATCCGGTCGAGCCACCCAACGCCTACGGCGCCAGCAAGCTGGCCGGAGAACGGGCAGCCGTGGTGGCCTTCGGCCGCGCCGGCCGCTCTGCCGACCTGTGGGTCATCCGCACGGCCTGGCTGTTCGGCCCCGGCGCACCCGACTTCCCGACCAAGATCCTCGCCGCCGCCGACCGGCTCCCGCCGGGCGAGGCGCTCCCGATGGTCGCCGATGAGGTCGGGTCGCCGACCTACGCGCCGGACCTCGCGGCCGCCCTGCTCGAGCTGATCGAGCGGGCGCCAGGTGGCCTGTACCACCTGGTCAACGCCGGGCAGGTGTCACGTCTCGAATGGGCCCGGTCCGTCCTCGTGGGCGCCGGTCGGGAGACCCCCGTGCGGCCGATCAGCCAGGATGCCTTCAAGCGAGACTCGCGGCCCCCCCGCTGGGCCGTGCTGGACGCCGGTCGGGCGGCGGCGCTCGGCGTGGTCATGCGGCCGTGGCCCGATGCCCTCGCGGAACGGATGCGGGCATAGCCGAAGCGAATCCCGCGGCCCGCGGAGCTATGGTTCCAACCCCGCGGTTCGCTGCCGGCGAACGCGGCTTGGGAAAAGCGCGCCTGCCGGCTGACGAGGCGTGCCTCAGGTCCTTGGTGTTCGCTGCCGGCGAACGCGGCCTGGCCAACGCCCATCTCCCGGCCCTCGCGGCCGCGCCTCAGGTCCTTGGTGTTCGCTGCCGGCGAACGCGGTCAGCCGCGGAGGCGGGCCACGAGGTCGCCCAGCGGCGGATTGGCCCGGTCGCGGTCGGAGAGGATGGGCTCACGCTCGGGCCACGCCACGGCGGCTGCCGGGTCGTCCCAGGCGAAGCCCAGCTCGTCGGTGCCGTCGTACTCGTTGGTCACGAGGTAGCACAGCTGCAGCTCGCTGTGGGCGTAGAAGCCGTGGCCCACTAGGGCCGGGATGTAGACCTGGTCACCGGCCTCCACCGGCAGCACGGCCGTCGGCGGCGCCCCGCCGGCGCCGGCCAGCGCCGGCCGCAGGTCGACCAGGGCGATCGTGCCCACGCCGGCCAGGACGCTCCACAGGTCGGCCTGGTGGCGGTGCACGTGGAGGCCCCGCAGGACGCGCGGCAGCGAGCGCGAGAGGTTGGCCTGGACGAACGGCCGGCCACCAAGGGGGTCGGTCCAGGAGGCCCGCCACAGTTCGCTGAAGGCACCCCGATTGTCGGCGTGGGCCACCATGCGCCGCCGCAGGACGTCGGCGATGGGGGTGCCGGTCCAGCCGGCCGCGGCGGCCGTCACATCATCACCAGGCCACCGTCGACGGCCAGGACCTGACCGGTGATGAAGGCGGCTTCGTCGGACGCCAGGAAGGCCACCGCATCGGCGACCTCCTCGGCCGTGCCGAACCGCCCCAGGGGCGTCGCGGCGCGGATCTGCTCCTTCAACGCCTCGGGCAGGTCGTGGGTCAGGTCGGTGTCCACGAAGCCCGGCGCCACGGCGTTGGCGGTGATGCCGCGGCTGGCCAGCTCGCGGGCGGTCGCCTTGGTAAGGCCGATGAGGCCCGCCTTGGCCGAGGAATAGTTCGCCTGCCCGGTCTGGCCGGCCTGGCCCGAGACGCTGGTGATGTTGATGATCCGGCCGCGGCGCGCCTTGAGCATGGGGCGGGTGACGGCCTTGATGGCATAGAACGCGCCGAAGAGGTTGGTCTCCAGGACCACGCGCCACGCCTCGGGGCTCATGCGCATGATGAGGTCGTCGCGGGTCGTGCCGGCATTATTGACCAGGATCTCGATCGTCCCGAAGGCCGCCAAGGTGGCCTTGACCAGCGCCTCCGCGGTGGCCGGATCGCTGGCATCGCCCTGGATGGCCAGCCCGCGCCGCCCGAGCGCCTCGACCTCCGCCACGGCCTCCGCCGCGGCCTCCGCGTTGGCGCGATAGCTGAACGCCACGTCGGCCCCCTGGCGCGCCAGCCGCAGCACGATGGCGCGCCCGATGCCGCGCGCCCCGCCGGTGACCAGGGCGTGCTGCCCGCTGAGGTCGATCATGCCCGTGCCCCTGCGGGCGTCGGCCGCTCTGCTGGCGTGGCCGGGCCCTCCTCGGCCTGGCGCGCCGCGGCGGCCTCCTTCTCGGCGAAGATGGGCTGCAGCTCGGCCGGCGTGGGGTCGCCGAGGGGGACGTCGGCGGGCGGCTGGATCGTCACGAACGGCGGCACCGCCGCAGCCCGCGCGGCGTTCGCCGGATCGGCCGTCCACTCGACCACGCAGGCGCCACTGGTGTAGCCCGAGCCGAAGGCCACGAACACGACCTTGTCGCCCGGCCGGACGCGCCCGGCGTCGACCGCCTCGGCCAGGGCGATGGGCACCGATGCGGCGCTCGTGTTGCCGTAGCGGTCGACGTTGACGTAGACCCGGTCGAGCCCGATGCCCAGCTGCCTGCCCACGGCCTCGATGATGCGCACGTTGGCCTGGTGGGGCACGAAGAGGGCGATGTCGTCGGCGGTGAGGCCGGCCCGCGCGAGCGCCTTCTCCACCGTCCGCGCCATCGTCCGGGTGGCGTAGCGGTACGTCTCCTGGCCCTTCATGCGCACGAAGCGCATGCGCCCCTCGAGGTTCACCGGATCGGTCGGCAGGGCCGTGCCGCCGGCCGGCGTCCAGATGTTGTAGGCGCCCTCCGGGTCGGCCGTCAGCTCGAAGCCCAGCAGGCCGCCGCCGGGCTCGTCGGACGCGGCCAGCACGACGGCCCCAGCTCCATCGCCGAACAGCACGCAGGTGTTGCGGTCGCGGTAGTCCAGGATGCGCGTGAGGACCTCCGCCCCGATGACCAGCACGGTGCGGTACAGCCCGCTGGCGAGGTAGGCGTGGCCGGCGGAGAAGGCATAGACGAAGCCCGAGCAGACGGCCGAGAGGTCCATGGCCGCGGCGTGGGTCGCCCCGAGCGCCTCCTTGACGAAGACCGCGGTGGCCGGCATGCCGTAGTCCGGCGTGCAGGTGCCGACCAGGATGAGGTCGAGGTCGGCCGGATCCAGGCCGGCCACGGCCAGGGCGCGGGCGCCGGCGACGGCCGCCAGCGAGGCGGTCGTCTCGTGCGGACCCGCCACGCGGCGCTCGCGGATGCCCGTCCGCGACGTGATCCACTCGTCGTTCGTCTCCACGAGCCGGCCCAGGTCCTGGTTGGTCAGGACGCGCTCCGGGACGTACCGGCCCCAGCCGGTCAGGCGGACGCTGGCGGGACCCATGGGCGGTTGCCTCCCGGTTGTCATGAGGGATCGACGTCCAGGATGGGCTGGCGCGCCTTGATCAGCGCGCCATGCTCGGCCAGGATGCGCACCACCCGGCCGCGCACGTCGGACTTGATCTCGTTGAACAGCTTCATGGCCTCGATCAGGCCGATCACCTGGCCCTGATTGACCTCGCGCCCAACCTGCACGTAGGGCGCGGCGTCGGGGCTCGGCGAGAGGTAGAGCAGGCCGGTCAGCGGCGCCAGCACCTGGTGGTAGGGCGAGGCCGGCGCGGCCGGCTCGGGCGGATGGTCAGGGGCGTCCTCGCGCGCCATATGAGCCGCGGCTGCCGCCTCGGCGGGCAGAGCCACCGGCTTGCGCAGGACGAGGGCGGTCTCGCCGACCTCGACCTCCAGCTCGGACAGGTTCGACGCCGCCAGGATCGCCTCCAGGCGATCGATGAGGGCCACCAGTTCAGCCGCCTCGCCGTCGGAGGAGCGGGCTCGCTGCGCCACCCTAGGCCTCCCACCGCTTGAGGACGACGCAGCTGTTCTGGCCGCCGAAGCCGAAGGCGTTGACGAGCCCCACGTTGAGCTCCCGCTGGCGGGCCACCAGGGGCGTGCAGTCGAGATCGCCGACGGCCGGATCGGGCGCCACCAGGTTGAGGGTCGGCGGCACCCGCCCGTCGCGCATCGACATGATCGTCACGACGGCGCCGATGGCGCCCGCCGCGCCGAGGGTGTGGCCGATGGCGCCCTTCGTGGCGGTGATGCTGACGCGGGGCCCGTGCTCGCCGAAGAGCGATCGGAACGCGGCCAGCTCGGCCGGGTCGCCTTCCGGCGTGCTGGTGGCGTGGGCACTGACGGTGTCGATGGCGGTCGGTGGCAGGCCGGCCTTGGCCAGGGCCCGCCGCGCCGCCCGCAGGGCGCCCGCGCCGCCCGGCGCGGGCAGCGTCACGTGGACCGCGTCGGACGTGGCGCCGTACCCGACCACCTCGGCCAGGATGGGCACGTCGCGCCGCTGGGCGTGGCCGGCCTCCTCCAGGACGAGCATGGCGGCGCCCTCGGCCGCCACGAACCCGTCGCGGCCCTGGTCGAACGGACGCGAGGCCCCGGCCGGGTCATCGTTGCGCGTGGAGAGCGCCCGCATCGCCGCGAAGGCGCCCACGAAAGCCTCGAAGATGGGCGCCTCGGAGCCGCCCGCGATCATCATCTCGGCGTCGCCGCGCAGGATGATCTCGGCCCCCTCCCCGATGGCGTGCCCGCCGCTGGCGCAGGCACTGACCGGCGCGAACGACGGCCCCTGCGGCCCGAGGACGATGGAGACCTGACCGGCGGCCATGTTGCTGATGGCCATGGGGATGAAGAACGGGCTGATGCGATCGGGACCGCGGGTGGCCGAGATGGCGATCTGCTCCACCAGCGTGCCCGTGCCGCCCATGCCCGACGCCACCAGCGTCCCGGTCTCCTCGGCCATGGCGCCCTCGAGGCGGGCCGGCAGGCAGGCCTGGGCCATCGCCTCCCGCGCCGCCACCAGGGCGAACTGGGTGAAGCGGTCGGTGCGCCGCAGCTCCTTGCGGTCCAGCACGCCGGAGGCGTCCAGGTCCTGCACCTCACCGGCGATGCGGCTCGTCAGGCGGGACGGGTCGAACGACGTGATGGGCCGCACGCCCGACCGTCCGGCCACGAGGGCCGCCCAGGTGCCGGCCACGTCGTTGGCCAGCGGCGTCACCGTGCCCATGCCGGTGACCACCACGCGGCGCCGCCCGAGCGGGGTGGGGCCGCTCATCGGACGAAGCGCCCGGTGCGGATCGTGGCCGCCCGGTAGACATCGCCGGGCAGGCCGCGAGCGGCGACCTCCTCGGCCATCGGCAGCGGATCGTACGAGGCCCGCCGCAGGTCGGCCGTGATGGCCCCGTCGGGCTCGAAGGTCAGGAGGGCCCAGGCCGCGTCGGCGTCGCCGTCGAAGCTGTAGCCGCACGAGCCCGGGTTGCAGATGAGCCGCCGGCCGAACTCGCGCGTCTCGGCCACGTGCGTGTGACCGCACACGATGACCCGTGCGTCGGTGCGCGTGATGCGCTGCACGGTCACCGCCGCATCAAGGCCCGCCGCCAGGCCGTCGGTCTGGCTGCCCGGTGAGCCGTGGCAGATCAGGACCAGGTCGTCGCCGACCCGCAGGCGCCGCTCGGAGGGCAGCCGGCGCAGCAGGTCCAGGTCGGCTGGCGCCAGGATGTCGTGGGCCCACTCGGCGGCCGCGCGCTGCGCGGCGGGCACCTCCTCCAGCCAGGGGAACGCGGCACTCATGTCCAGGTCGGCCACGGCGATGTCCGTGTTGCCCTGGACGACGCAGGCGCCGGCCTGCTCGAGAGTGCGGATGCGCGCCAGCACCTCGGCCGGCCGCGGCCCGTTCATGACCAGGTCGCCGGTCACCGCCACCGCGTCGGGGCGGGCCCGCTCCACGGCCGCCAGCGCTGCGTCGAGCGCCGCGACGTTGCCGTGGATGTCGCCGAAGACGGCCAGGCGGAAGGTCATTTCAGGACCCCCTCGCCGGGGATGATGAAGCTCAGCAGCGCCTCGCAGGCGACCTCGCCGTCGACGCTGGCCACGCCCCGCCCGCGACCGAAGCGCCGGCCGAGCCGCTCCATGACGACCTCCAGGCGGAGCGTGTCGCCGGGCTGGACGAGGCGCTTGAAGCGGCACTCCTCGATGCCGGCGAACAGCCCGATGCGGTCGCCGAAGCCCTCCTGCTGGGCCACGTAGACGGCCATCGTCTGGGCCAGCGCCTCCACCTGCAGCACGCCGGGCATAACGGGTAGCCCCGGGAAATGGCCCTGGAAGAACCATTCCGAGGCGGTCACGCCCTTCTGGCCCACGATGCGCTGCGCCGCCGGGTCGTACTCGACGATGCGGTCGACCAGCAGGAAGGGCCAGCGGTGCGGGATGAGGGCCTGGATCTGGGCCGAAGTGAGGACCGCCTCGCTCATCCGACCGCCTGTGGGCGCGCGACGCTGGAGACGAAGGCCGCGCTGCCGATCCGGTCGAGCAGGTTGGTGGTGAAGGCGCCCTCGATGAACGTCTCGTTGCGCAGCAGGGCGCGGTGGAAGTCCAGGTTGGTGATGAGGCCCTCCAGCACCACCTCGTCGAGGACGCCCCGCGCGCGGGCCAGCGCGGACGATCGATCGGGGCCCCACACGACCAGCTTGCCCAGCAGCGAGTCGTAGAACGGGGGCACCTCGTAGGCCGGGAAGAGGTGGCTGTCCATGCGCACGCCGGGGCCGCCCGGCGCAAGGTAGCGCTGCACCTCGCCGGCCTGCGGCCGGAAGTCGTGGGCCACGTCCTCGGCGTTGATGCGGAACTCCACGGCATGGCCCCGCAGGACGACGTCGGCCTGGCTGTAGCCGAGGGGCTCGCCGGCGGCGATGCGGATCTGCTCGGCCACGAAGTCGAGGCCGGAGCGCATCTCCGTGACCGGGTGCTCGACCTGGATGCGGCAGTTGATCTCGATAAAGTAGGCCTGTCCCGACTGGTCGACGAGGAACTCGAGCGTGCCCACGTTCTCGTAGCCGGCGGCCACGACGGCCTCGACGGCGGTGCGGCACAGTTCCGCGCTGGCCTCGGGGGTGAGGGCCGGCGAGGGGCTCTCCTCGACGAGCTTCTGGTGGCGCCGCTGGACCGAGCAGTCGCGTTCGCCCACGTGGACGCCGTGGCCGTAGCGGTCCACGATCACCTGGACCTCCACGTGGCGCGTCTCCTCCAGCCACTTCTCCAGGTACAGGGAGTCGTCGCCGAAGGCGGCCCGGGCCTCCGAGCGGCAGACGGTGAGGGCCTGCTCGAGCTCGCGCGGCGAACGGACCATGCGCATGCCCCGTCCCCCGCCTCCGGCGGACGGCTTGATGAGCACCGGGTAACCGATCCGCTCGGCCTCCACCAGGGCTTCCGCGTCGTCGCGCAGCATCTCGGCCGAGCCGGGCACGGTGGGCAGCCCGTGGCTCGCCAGCAGGTGGCGCGTACCGGCCTTGGAGGCGAACCGCTCCAGCACCTCGGCGGGCGGCCCGATGAAGGTCAGGCCGTGCGCCCGCGTCATCTCGGCGAACGTGTCGTCTTCCGACAGGAAGCCGTAGCCCGGGTGGATGGCGTCGCAGCCGGTGACGATGGCGGCCGAGAGGATGGCCGGCGCCGAGAGGTAGCTGCGCTTGGCCTCGGCGGGTCCGACGCAGATGGCCTCGTCGGCCAGCTGCACGGCCCGCGTATCGCGGTCGGCCTCGCTGTAGGCGACGACCGCCCCGATGCCCATGCGCCGGCAGGTGCGCAGGATGCGCAGGGCGATCTCGCCGCGGTTGGCGATGAGGATCCGCTCGAACATCAGCCGGCCTCGGCGGGCACGGCGGCCACCGATCCGTCGCGGCCGGCCTCGAGGCGCACGAGCTCCTGGCCGTACTCCACGGCCTCCCCCGCTTCGGCCAGATACCGCCCCACGACGCCGTCGGCCGGGGCCACCACGTCCTGGCGCACCCCCAGCACGTCGACGTGGCCGAGGACGTCGCCGGAACGGACGGCGACGCCGGCGGTGAGGCTGCCGAGGGGGCTGAAGTAGCCTACGGCCGGCGAGAGCGCCGCGGGTCGCCGATCGGCGCTCTTGGCGGGCAGGCCGGGGCCGACCGCCGCGAGCGGCGCGGACCGGCCGGTCGCGGCCGGCTGGTCGGCCGTGGGGCGGGAGCGCCCCCCACCGCGCCGTGCCGTGCCGTCGATCGGGGCGGCGTCCAGCGTGGCCCGGCGCAGGCGGACGCGCCAGCCGTTGCGGCGGATCTCCAGCTCGCCGAGCGTGCTCGCCTCGAGACGTGCGATGAGGGCCGGCAGGAGCTCGTCGGCGAGGCGGCCCATGGCGGCCGCGTCCCCGCCAGGCGGAGCGGCGGGCCCCGCAGCGCGGCGGGCGGGTCGGTCGGCCATCTACAGCTCCTCCCGCAGCGGTGGCTCGTCCGCGGCGGCCGGATCCGGCGGGCCATCGGACGGATCGATCCCCGCAAGGGTATGCCGTCCCAGGTCCAGGATGTTGCGCAGGCGGTCGGTCAGGCCGGGGCGCTCCACCCGGCCCTCGGCCGCGGCCTCGTGCACGGTGAAGGCGCCCATCCGCCGGTAGCGCTGGTAGCGGGCCTCGAGCAGCGCCGGCGTCGACAGCGCCGCGAGGCGGTCGAGCTCGGTGATGATGGCCGCGCGCAGCTGGGTGGCGGTGCGGCCCGCGTCCTCCTGGGCGCCGCCCGGCGGCTCGGGCACGACGCCATCGACAACGCCCAGCCGCGCCTGCTCCGGCGCGGTCATGCGCATCGCGGCGGCGGCCTGCGGCGCGGCCTCGCTGCTGCGCCACAGGATGCTGGCACAGCCCTCGGGACTGATCACCGCGTAGACGGCGTTCTCCAGGGCCAGGACCACGTCGCCGGCGGCCACGGCCAGGGCGCCGCCCGAGCCGCCCTCGCCGATGATGGCCACCACGATCGGCGTGCGCAGACCCAGCATCGTCATGATCGAGCGGGCGATGGCCTCGGCGATGCCGCGTTCCTCGGATGCCGCGCCCGGATGCGCCCCCGCCGTGTCCACCAGGGTGACGACCGGCAGGTGCAGCTTCTCCGCCAGGCGGAAGATGCGCATCGCCTTGCGGAAGCCCTCGGGGTGGGCGCTGCCGAAGTTGCGGCGGATGTTCTCCTCCGTGTCGCTGCCCTTCTGCTGGCCCACGAACATGATCGGCCGCCCGTCCAGGCGGGCGAAGCCGGCCACGATCGCGCCGTCGTCGCCGAAGTAGCGGTCGCCGTGCAGCTCGATGACGTCGGTGGCCATCGCCTGGAGGAGCTCCAGGGAGTGCGGCCGGCGGATGTTGCGGGCCAGGCGGACGCGCTCCCAGACCGCGTTGCGCTCCTGTTCGGCCAGCGCCGGGGGGCTGTCGACGACCCGCTCAGCCACGGCTGGGATCCCCCGCCAGGGACTCGAGGAGCGAGCGCGGGAAGGAGCCGTTGCCGGAGGCCGCCGGGGCCGCCCGGTCGGCAGGAACGGGCGCCGGTCGGAGGTACTGGAGCAGGCGCCCCAGCTCGTCGCGGAGCTGATGGCGGGGCACGATGAGGTCGATGAACCCGTGGTTGAAGAGGAATTCGGAGCGCTGGAAGCCGGGCGGCAGCGACTCGGCGATGGTGCCCGCCGAGACGCGGGAGCCGGCGAAGCCGATGAGGGCGTTGGGCTCGGCCACGTTGACGTCGCCGAGCGCAGCGAAGGAGGCGAACACGCCGCCGGTCGTGGGGTCGGTCATGACGCTGATGAAGGTCACGCCCGCGGCATCCAGGCGGCCGATGGCGCCGACCGTCTTGGCCAGCTGCATCAGGGCCAGCGTCCCTTCCTGCATCCGCGCGCCGCCGGAAGCCGAGACGATGACGAGCGGCACCCGATCGGCCAGTGCCGCCTCCGCGGCCCGGGTCACCTTCTCGCCCACGACCGAGCCCATCGAGCCACCCATGAAGGCGAAGTCCATGACGGCGAGGGCGATGCGATGCTGGGCCAGGGTCGCCATGCCCCACACGGCGGCGTCGCCGAGGCCGGTCGCCGCGGTGGCGGCGGCCAGGCGCTCCGGGTACGGCTTCTGATCGACGAACCCAAGGGCGTCCACCGAAGCCAGGCCGGCGTCGCGCTCGACGAACGAGCCGGGGTCGACCATCAGCGCGATCCGCGCCGTCGCGCTCAGCCGGAAGTGGTGCCCGCAGGTGGGGCACACGCGCAGGTTCTTGTCGAGCTGCTTGTTGTAGATCATCTCTTCGCAGCTCGGGCAGCGGGTCCAGAGGTCGGGCGGGTACTCCTGGCCGCGCGTGCGGAAGGGCAGCTTCAGCGGCATCGCACGACGCTCCTCACGAGGCCACCCGGTGACCGCGGCGCCAGGCCAGGTAGGCCGCCCCGGCCAGGGACAGGCCCGAGGCGATCGCTCCACCGACCAGCAGGCCGCGGCCGAACGGCCCCGCCGGCTCGTCGACAGGCTCAAGCGACCCCTCGGGGCCGCCCGGGAAGACGAGCACGGGGCCCCCGATGAGCGGTTCCGGGCGTTCGTCGTGCATCGCCTCGCCGAGCGCGCGCAGCCGTGCCGCGAGGGCATCCTCGAAGCGGAACGAGGGATGGAAGCGCACCAGCGAACGGGCCAGGATATCGGCCGCCCGGCCCGCGGCGGGGTCGATGTCCGCCTGGTCCATCAGCGGCCGCGGCCCGGCCGGTCGTCCGGCCAGCACGCCCTCCACGTAGGCGTCCAGCCGGACCACCTCGTCAGTCACGCTCCAGCTCGGTCGCCACGGCGCGCAGGGCCCGATGGATGAGCACGCGTACGGCGCCCTCGGAACGGCCCATCACGCCGGCGATCTCGGGGGTCGACATCTCTTCCACGAAGCGCAGCGTCAGGGCGCGGCGGCGTTCGGTCGGCAGCCGGCTGATGGCCCGCCAGGCACGTCGCGTCTCGTCGGACGAGACGGCCAGGACGGCCGGATCCTGGCCTGGCGCCGACACGTCGAGGGCCGCGTCGAGGGGCGCCTGGGGGTGGCGGGCCCGGCGGCGGTGCTCGTTGGCGAGCGCGTTGCGGGCGATCTGGAAGAGCCACACGCGGAAGGTGCTGACCGACCCGTCGCCGCGCTCCTCGAACGAGGACAGCCCCCGGAGCGCCTGCATGAAGACCTGTTCGGTCACGTCTTCCGCCGCATGGTGGTCACGGAGTTCATAAGCCGCAAAGCTGTATACCTGCCCCACGTACTTGCGGTACAGCGGCTCGAAACGGCGCGGATCGCGCCTGGCCGCCTCGACGGCCGAGCGATCGGCGTCGAACGGGACGAGGCGCTGGCGGCCTCGTTCCGCTGCTTTCCTGAACACCGGCGCAGTCTAGCCGTTACTCGGGCACCGTTCGTGAACGTGCGCGGCCGGCCGCGAGCACATGAAGTGGACGGGCGGCCCTAGGCGCCGCGGCTGAGGCACGGACGCGGTAGCCTCCGCTCGTGGCCCCCGATCACGTCCTCGAGATCATGGGCGTCTCCAAGCGCTATGGGGCCGTCGTCGCCGTCGATGACCTCACCCTCACGGTGCCCGCCGGACAGCTCTGCGGGTTCGTCGGACGCAATGGCGCCGGCAAGACGACCACCATGCGGATCGTACTCGGCGTGCTGACCGCCGATGCCGGCGAGGTGCGGTTCGGCGGGGCGCCGCTCACGTTCGCTGCACGCCGGCGGATCGGCTACATGCCGGAGGAGCGCGGCCTGTACCCGAAGATGCGGGTCGGCGAGCAGCTCGCCTACCTCGCCGAGCTGCACGGCATGGCCGCCATCGCTGCACGGACCGCGGCCGCGTCGTGGCTCGAGCGTTTCGGGCTCGCCGACCGCGCCAAAGACGACGTGCAGAGCCTCAGCCTCGGCAACCAACAGCGGGTCCAGCTCGCGGCTGCCCTCGTGTTCACGCCCGACCTGCTCGTGCTCGACGAGCCGTTCGCCGGCCTCGACCCGGTCGCCGTCGACGTCATGAGCGGCGTGTTGCGCGAGCAGGCCGACGCCGGTCGGCCGGTGCTCTTCTCAAGCCATGAGCTCGCACTCGTCGAACGGCTGTGCGATCGCGTGGCCATCATCGATAAGGGTCGCCTTGTGGCAAATGGCACCGTCGCCGAACTGAGGGCGGGGGCGCCGGAGCGACGTTTGATCGAGGTGCCGAGTGCGCCCGCGAGTTGGGGCGAGGGCATCGCCGGCGCAACGCTGGTCATCCAGGACGGCTCGCGCCGGCTGTTCGAGATCGACCCTGGCGGCGACGACCAGGCGCTGCTCCGGGCGGCCCTCGCGACCGGTCCGGTCAGCGAGTTCCACCGCGTCGAGCCCAGCCTTGGCGAGATCTTCCGCACCGTCCTCGAGGGAGCCACCGCATGACTGGTGAGGGCCGGCCGACCATCCTGCTCGTCGCCCTGCGCGAAATCCGGACGCGGCTGCGCTCGCGTGCGTTCACGCTCGGGACCGGCGCGATGGTCGCGCTCATCGCGGCCGGCTTGGTGGCCTGGACGTTGCTCGCCGCGCCGGGCAGCAGCAGTGGGACCTCCATGGACCATGTGGGCTTCACTGGCGCAGCGACGGCGCTCGAGCCGGTGTTCACGTCGGCAGCCGCGGCCGCTGGCCTGCAGGTCGCGATCTCCGACGTCCCCGATGTCGCGACGGGCACGACGCAGGTCACTGAGGGGAAGCTTGACGTGCTCGTCACCGGTGCGCCGCCTGCCCCGACGGCGATCGTCGTCGGCACGCTCTCCTCGGACATCGAGTCGGCCCTCGACGTGGCCGTGCTCGAGGCGCGGATGTCCGCCGTCGGCATCCCCCCGGCCACCGTCACGGACGTGGTCAACGGCACCAACGTCATCGTCCAGACCGTCACCCCAGTCACGCCAGTCGATCCGAACCGCGACGCGGAGATCACCAGCGCGATCGCCCTCGCCATCCTGCTGTACGTGACGATCGGCGCCTACGGCGGGTTCGTGGCCCAGGGCGTGGTCGAGGAGAAGTCGACGCGGATCGTGGAGATCCTGCTCGCCACGGTCCGACCGAGCCAGCTGCTTGCGGGCAAGGTGATCGGCGTCGGTCTGGTCGGCCTGCTGCAACTCGGGATCGCGGGCGCGGCCACGCTCATCCTGGCGACGCTGACCCACGTCGCGGCCATCCCGGCCATCAGCCTCCCCGCCGTGGTGGGGGACCTCGTCTGGTTCCTGCTCGGCTTCCTCTTCTACGCCACCGCCTTCGCCGCGGTCGCCGCTACCGTCTCGCGCCAGGAAGAGGTCACCAGCGCCATCGCGCCGGTCACGGTCCTGCTGCTGGGGTCGTACCTGCTGATGTTCGTCGTCGTGACCGATCCGGCGAGCCCCACCAGCACGGTGCTCTCGCTCCTGCCGCCGTTCACGCCGGTGCTGATGTCGGCGCGCATCGCGACCGGTGACGCCGTGGCGTGGCAGGTGGTGCTCGCGGTCGCCCTGATGGTCGTCAGCATCGGGGGCCTGATGTGGCTCGCCGGCCGCATCTACGCCAACTCGGTCCTGCGGGTCGGCAAGCGGGTGCGGTTAGGCGACGCCTTCCGCGGCCAGTAGGCTCGCTCACCCGGCCTTGATCGAGGCCTCCGACCGGCCGGCCGCCGTGATCCGGCAGCGCAGGACCTCGGCGCTGTCGAAGTGGCGGATCGAACCGCCCACCTCGAGGGCGAGCGCTCCCGACAGCGGGTCCACGCCCGCCCCCGTCCCTTCCACGACCTCGTCGCCGACCTGTAGGGTGACCAGACGCCCCGTGGTGCGCTGGCGGCCCGTCCAGCCGGCGCTGTCGAAGCGGCCCGCCATCAACGCCTCGTAACGCGGCTCGAGCCGGTCCAGGAAGCCCTCCAGGACGGCATCCCGGTCGACTGGCCGATGGGCCAACTCACGCAGGCTCGTCATCGTCGGCGCCAGCTCCCGTGGGAAGGCCACCGCAGGCCAGTCCACGTTGATCCCCAGCCCGACCAAGCACGTGGCGACCGTCCCATCGTCCGCCGCGGCGACCTCACCGAGCACGCCGGCCAGCTTCAGCGGCTCCCCGTTGGGCCCGTCGGCGATCAGGTCGTTGGGCCATTTCAGGCCGATCATGCCGTCCTTGAAACCTTGCGCCTCGGCCGCCTCCACCAGGGCCAGGGAGGCGATCGCGGCGATGCGCCACGCCTGGGCCAGCGGCAGGCCGCGCGGCCGGAAGCCGCCGGTCATGAGGAGCGCGGTGCCCGACGGAGCCTGCCACCTGCGGCCCGTGCGGCCGCGGCCGGCGGTCTGGATGTCGGCCGTGGCGACGGCGACCTCCGGGGCCCCGGCGACCAGCCAGCCGGCCACGATCCGCTGTGTCGAGTCGACCTCCACGAAGCGCTCCAGGCGCGAGACGAACGGGCGCGTCCGGCTCACTCGGCGGCGGCCTCGGCGCCCCCGACCAGGGGCTCCATGCCGACCGTCTCGGGCCGCTCCAGGGCGAAGGCACGGTGGAGGGCCTGGGCGGCGGCCTCCACGTCGGCCTCGGCGATGATGCAGGTGATGCGGATCTCGCTGGTCGAGATCATCTCGATATTGATGCCGGCGTCGGCCAGCGTGCCGAACATCCGCGCCGCGTAGCCGGGGGCGTTCTGGATGCCGGCCCCGACGATGGAGACCTTGGCGACCGCCCGGTCGGTGGTCACCTCGGCGGCACCGAGCTCGCGGCGGATCGCCTCGAGCAGCCGGTCGGCGCTCGCGAGGTCGACCGAGGGGATCGTGAACGACAGGTCGGTCGTGCCGGCATGGCCGACGTTCTGGACGATCATGTCGACGTTGATGCCGGCCTCGGCGAGCGGGGCGAAGACGGCGTGGGCGACGCCCGGCCGGTCGGGCACCCCGACCAGCGTGACCTTGGCGACGTGGCGGTCGGTGGCCAGGCCGCGCACCTTGTTGCGCTGCTCCACGAGCGGGTCCTCCTTGATGTGCGTGCCGGGATGGTCGGAGAAGGTCGAGCGCACGGCGATGACCACGCCGTTGACCCAGCCCAGCTCGACGGCGCGGGTCTGCATGACCTGGGCGCCCTGCTGGGCCAGCTCGAGCATCTCCTCGTAGCCGATGACGGGCAGCAGCCGGGCGTCCGGCACGACCCGCGGGTCGGCCGTGAAGATGCCTTCGACGTCGGTCAGGATCTCGCACCGGTCGGCGCCCAGGCGGGCGGCCAGGGCGACGGCCGTGGTGTCCGAGCCGCCCCGCCCGAGGGTGGTGACGTCGCTCTCCAGGAACCCCTCACCGGTCGCGCCCTGGAAGCCGGCCACGATCACCACGCGGCCTGCGTCGAGCTCGCGGACGAGGCGCGCGGGATCGACGTTGGCGATGCGCGCCCGCCCGTGCCGCGTGTCGGTGCGGATGCCCGCCTGCGGGCCGGTGAGGCTGATGGCCGGGATGCCGAGCGCGTGGAGCGCCATCGCCACCAGCGTCCCGCTCATGTGCTCGCCGGTCGCCAGCAGCACATCGAGCTCGCGCGGATCCGGGTCGGGCGTGATCTGGGCGGCCAGGGCGAGGAGGTCGTCGGTCGTGTCGCCCATGGCGCTGACCACCACGACCAGCCGTTCGCCGTCGGCGCGCTCACGGGCGATCCGCCCCGCCACGCGGCGGATGCGGTCGGCCGTGGCGAGCGAGGAGCCGCCGTACTTCTGGACGATGAGCACGGAGCGATTCTAGACGGCGTCCGGGGCCGCCCTACTTCGCCTCCACCGCCACGGCACCCGCGTTGCGCGGCATGACGATGCGCACCGAGCCCGTCAGGTCGGCCTCGGCCGCCGCCGCCAGGAGGGCCGATTCGACGGCGGCAAGGCCGTGCACCGAGTCGCCGAAGGCGATGACCGACGACCCCGAACCTGACAGGCACGCGCCCAGGGCCCCCGCCTTGCGGGCGGCCGCGATGAGGGCGGGCAGGGCCGGGTAGACCTCCGTCCGGTAGGGCTCGTGGAGCCGGTCCTCCGTCAGGACCCGCAGCATGTCCGTGCGCCCGCTCGCCATCCCGGCCACGCCGAGGGCGACGCGGCCCACGTTGAACGCGGCGTCGCGGTGGGGCACCGTGGCCGGCAGGACCTGCCGCATGGCGACCGTGGATAGGCGCAGGTCGGGCACGAAGACGACCGCCCGCAGGTCGCGCGGGGCGTCGAAGCGCATCGTCTCCGGCCGCCCCTCCACCATCGCCGTGACGACGAAGCCGCCCAGCAGTGCGGCCGCCACGTTGTCGGGGTGGCCTTCCAGCTCGACCGCCAGCGTCAGCATGCGTCGTTCATTGAGCCGGCCGCCGGCGAAGGCATCGGCCGCCACCAGCCCGCCGACGGTGGCCGCCGCGGACGAGCCGAGGCCGCGGGCCAGGGGGATCTCGTTGCGCATCCGGACGCGCCACCCCAGCCCGGGCGGCAGCTGCCCCAGGGCCCAGCGCAGGCCCGTCTCCAGCGCCTGCACGAACCGGTCGTCGGCGCCCCGCGAGATCTCGCCGGGCGCGGCGCCCTCCCCTTCGACCTCGATCTCCAGGTCGGCTCCGGGCAGGAGGTCGACCTCGAAACGGTCCTTCAGGTCGAGGGCCAGGGCGAGGGCATCGAAGCCCGCGCCAAGGTTGGCCGTCGTGGCCGGCACCTCGACGACGACGCGGCGCACGCCGATGCCGTCGGGCAGGGCGTCGGCCGGGGGCGTCGAGCTGGTCACCAGCCCAGGGCCTCCATCACGGCGGCCGGGTCGGCGGCCGCGTCGATGACGGGTGCCGCCTGCGCCTGGGCCGTGGCGGGATCCTTCAGGCCGTGACCGGTCAGCACGCAGACGATGGTAGCCGACGGATCGATGCGCCCCTCGGCCGCCACCTTGCGCACGCCGGCCACGGCCGCGGCGCTGGCCGGTTCGCAGAAGACGCCCTCCAGGCGGGCCAGGTCGCGGTAGGCGGCCAGGATCTCCTCGTCGGTGACGGAGTCGATCAGGCCGCTCGACTCGTCCCGCGCGCGCAGCGCGTGGTCCCCGCTGGCGGGATGGCCGATGCGGATGGCCGTGGCCACGGTGGCCGGGTCGGCGACGTCGTGGCCCAGCACGAGCGGCGCCGCGCCGACGGCCTGGAAGCCCAGCATCATCGGACGCGTCTCCACCAGGCCGGCGTCCCGGTACTCCGTGAAGCCGCGCCAGTAAGCCGTGATGTTGCCGGCGTTGCCGACCGGGATGGCGAGGTAGTCGGGTGCGCCGCCCAGGTCGTCGCAGACCTCGAACGCGCCCGTCTTCTGGCCGGCGATGCGGTGCGGGTTGACCGAGTTGACGAGCGTAAGGGGGTGACCGTGCGAGGCGCCCTGGGCGACCAGCTCGCGCACAATGCGCAGGGCCGCGTCGAAGTTGCCGTCGACGGCGATGACCCTGGCCCCGGCTATCTGGGCCTGGACCAGCTTGCCGGCCGCGATCTGGCCGGCGGGCAGGACGACCACCACCTCGAGGCCGGCCGCCGCGCCATAGGCGGCCGCCGATGCCGCGGTGTTGCCGGTCGAGGCGCAGACGATGGCGTGCGCCCCGGCCTCGAGCGCCTTGGCGACCGCCACGACCATGCCCCGGTCCTTGAAGGAGCCGGTCGGGTTGCTGCCCTCCAGCTTGAGGTACAGCTCGGGGCAGCCGATGGCCCGCCCCAGCGTCCGGGCATGGAGCAGCGGCGTGCCACCCTCCCCGAGGCTGAGCGGCGGGGTCGCGTCGGTCAGCGGCAGGAAGGCCGCGTAGCGATGCAGGAGGCGCGGACGAGCCTCGGCCGCCACGTGCTGCTGCCGCAGCTGGCGCAGGACATCGCTCATGCGCATGGTCAGCGGGCCTCGTCGAGGATGGGGAAGAGCGTGGCCTGGTAGCCACTGCCGCGCAGCTCCCCGCGCAGCTGGGCGAGGGTCCGGATGCTGGTGAAGCCGTTGCCGGGCGGGTCGGCGATGAGCCAGCGCCGCGCGGGGCCCAGACGGTCCAGCGGCTGTATCGGCGTCGCCGGCGCCGGTGGCAGGCCGCCCCAGCTCGACCCCTCACCGCGGGCGATGGCCAGCAGGTCCCCCAGGACGGCGGAGCTGGTCGCCGGACCACCGGCCCCTGGGCCGCCGATCGCCACCCGCCCCACCGGTTCACCCTCCAATTCGAGCCGGTTGTCGACCCACTCGGTGCGGCCAAGGCCGGAGCCCGCCCGCACGGCGGCCGGCACGACCCACGCGGCCACCTCGCCGCGGGGGGCCAGTTCGGCGTGGGCCACGAGGCGCATCACGAGGCCTTCACGCCTGGCGACCTGCAGCAGCGCCGGCGTGACGCCGGTGATGCCCGGGGCGCCGTCACCGTCGAGGGCCGGCGGCGCCCGGCGGATGGCGGCCACGTCGGGCCAGGCGCCGAAGGCGAAGCGGATCAGGATGGCCAGCTTGTCGGCCGCGTCGCGGCCCTCCACGTCGCCGCTCGGGTCGGCCTCGGCGTACCCGGCGGCCTGCGCCCCGGCCAGGGCATCGGCATACGACGCGCCGTGGAGGTCCATGTGGCACAGGATGTGATTGGTCGTCCCGTTGAGGATGCCGGTCACGGCTTGCCAGCGGTCCGCGGCGAGGTCGCCGCCGAGCGGCCCCAGGATGGGCAGGCCACCGCCCACCGCCGCCTCGAAGCGCAGCGTGCCCCCCAGGCGTCGCACGTGACCTTCCAGCGCCGCGCCACGACGCGCCAGGAGGGCCTTGTTGGCGGTCACCACCGCGGCGCCCCCGTCAAGGGCGGCTGCGACCAGCTCCCCGGCCGGCTCGAGACCGCCCAGCAGCTCGACCACGACGTCCACCGGCGCGGCTCGGCCGGTCGCCACGGCGGCCAGGTCATTGGTGAGTTGCACCCCGGCGGGCAGGGGCAGGCCGCGGTCGCGGCGCGGCTCGCGGACACCCACGGCGGCGAGCTTCAAGCCCCGTCCGCCGGATGCCGCCGTGAGGTCCGGCGCGCGCTCGGCGAGGGCCCGGGCCACCTCCCGGCCGACCGTGCCAAGGCCAAGGAGGGCGACGCGCAGTGGGGCCGCTGACGGCTGGGTCGCGGCACCGGCCGTCGCGCTGGACATGACCGGATTGTAGGGGCGGCGCAGGGTGGTTTGACGGGCCTGCCACGCACGCCTAGCGTGGAGCCGACCACAGCACGAGGAGAGCCCGTTGACCCGATACGCGGCCCTGGACCGGTACATCGAGGCGCAGATGCCGGCCTGGACCGGCGAGCTGCTCGAGTTCTGCCGCTTCCGCTCCGAACAGGGCGACGTGGCCGGCCTGCGCGAGGCCGCGGCGTGGATCGCCGCCCGGCTGGAGCGGCTCGGCGCCACCGTGGATGTCGTCGCGCTACCCGATCAGGCTGATGTGCCGCCCCTCGTGGTCGGTGAGATCGGGGGTGGGCCGCGGACCCTCAACGCGGTCCAGCACTACGACGTCCAGCCGGCCGTGCCGCTCGATCTGTGGACGACCCCGCCGTACGAGCCCGCGGTCCGAGACGGCCGTCTCTTCGCCCGCGGCGCCTGCGACAACAAAGGCGAGCTGCTGCCGCGGATCTGGGCGATCGAGGCGTACCTCGCCGCGATCGGGCCCCTGCCCTGCCGCGTCCGCTTCCTCGTCGAGGGCGAAGAGGAATATGGCAGCGGGCATCTCGACGCGCTGCTTGACCAGCGCCCCGGCCTGCGCCACGCCGACGGCGCCCTGATCGAGGGCGGGGGCGTCAACGAGGCGGGGCAGCCGGAGATCACGGGCGGCGTCCGCGGCATCGTGGTCGTCGAGCTGATCTGCCGCACCCTCGCTTACGACGCCCATTCAAGTCTCGCCACGGTGCTGCCGAGCGCGCCGGTCCGCCTCGCCCAGGCCCTGGCCAGCCTCTTCCACGCCGACGGGACACCGGCCCTCGCGGGCCTGACGGATGGGATCGCGCCGCCGACCGCGGCCCAGCTGGCGCTCGTGGACGAGACCCCGCCGGAGGTCGTGGACGAGATCCGCCGCGAGTTCCACGTCGAGCACCTCATCGGCGGCCTCACCGGGACTGGCGCGGTGCGGGCCATGACCTTCGCGCCCACGCTCAACATCCAGGGCCTGTGGTCCGGCTTCATCGGCCCCGGCGACAAGACGATCACCCCGGCCGAGGCGCACGCCCGGCTCGACATCCGGATCGTGCCCGGGCAGGATCCCGCCCACATCGTCGCCGCCCTCGCTGCCCACCTGGAGCGGGCCGGCTACGACGACATCGAGCTCGTCGCCGAGGAGGGCGAGCTGGCCTACTGGACACCGGCCGACCACCCCTTGCTGGCAGCCGCCGGCCGTGTCTCCGAGGCGGTATTTGGCAAGCCGGCCGTCCATTACGTCTCGACCCCCGGCGTCGCCCCGATGTGGCAGGTGTGTGGACGCGACCACGTGCCGATGACCAGCCTGGGCAGTGCCTCCGTCGACACGCGCGCTCACGCTCCCGACGAGAACGTGCGCCTCGACCTGGCCGGACAGGCGACCCGCCTCATGGCCCGCTTCCTGGACGAGTTCGCGGCCCTTTCCTGAGGGGCGCCCCTGCTAGACTCGGCCGCCATGGCCACCGCTCTCCAGGCCCCGCCCGCCCCGTTCCTGACGCCCGCGTCGACGCGCCAGCGCGTCTTCAGCGGCGTCCAGCCGAGCGGCCTGCCCCACATCGGCAACTACCTCGGGGCGTTCCGCAACTACATCGCGATGCAGGACGGCTATGACGCCATCTACTGCATCGTCGACTACCACGCCCTGACCTCCACCCACGACGGGGCGGTCATCCGCCAGAACACGCAGGAGATGGCGCTGGGTCTCCTGGCGTTGGGCCTGGACCCCGAGAAGGCCGTCCTCTTCCGCCAGTCGGATCGACCTGAGCATGCCGAGCTGGCCTGGCTCCTCGCCACGGCAGTGCCCGTGCCGTGGGTCGAGCGGACGCCATCGTTCAAGGAGAAGAAGCGTAGCCAGCCCCAGGACGTCAACTTCGCGCTGCTCAGCTACCCCGTCCTGCAGTGCGCCGACATCGCCATCTACCAGGCCCGCTACGTGCCGGTCGGCAAGGACCAGGCCGCCCACCTGGAGCTGGCGCGCGAGATCGTGCGAGCCTTCAACGCCCGCTACGGCGAGGTCTTCGTGGAACCGCAGGCCGTCTTCACCGACTCACCGGTGGTGAAGGGCACCGACGGCCAGCTCAAGATGTCCAAGTCGCTGGGCAACACGGTGGAGATCTTCGCCTCACCCGAGGAGATCCGGCGGCAGGTCATGTCGATGGTCACCGACACGCAGCGCATCAAGCGGACCGATCCGGGCCGGCCGGAGGTCTGCAACGTGTGCCAGCTGCACCGCCTCTTCGGTGACGACTACGAGTCGATCTGGGAAGGCGAGCGCACGGCCCGCACCGGCTGCGTCGACACGAAACGGCTGCTCGCCGACCGCATCATCGACGCGTTCGCCGAGGCCCGCGAGCGGCGCGCGGAGCTGGCCGCGCGACCGGGCTACGTCGAGGAGGTGCTGCGCGCCGGCGCCGACCGCCTCGCGCCGCTCGCCCGCGAGACGCTGCGCGAGTGCCACGAGCGGATGGGCCTGGGCCCGGTCCGCTAGCGGCTTCTCGGCGAATCCCCTGCCCGCCTGTTCGCTCCGACCGGACGGGACACGCGCCTACCCACACCTGGTGCCCGTGCGCCGTCGCCTCGGGGTCGTCGTTCGCCATGGCCGAACGAATGAGCAGCAAAGGCACGAGCGCGCCTGTATGAGACCGGGCGAGCCGTCGTTTGTTCGCTGGTGCGGAACGTAAGGCGCCGAGACGCACCGCGATTACTTCACCCAGCGTGCTGGAGATGGATCGGTTCACCCACAGCGAACGCCGCCGCCAGGCTGCGGCTGGGCGTGGGCCGCTCGACCACGGATCGGTCCTCGGCTGAGGCGAACGGATGGCCGCGCGCCCTCAACGACCCACGCGGATGCCTCTGGGCGGGGCCGGCAGGATCCGCGCATGACCGTTAGTCACGGTGGCCCAGAGGAGCACATCCCCGGGCCATCGCAGAGTCCGATCACGGAGCGCCGCGTGGGCCTGCGGCACGTTTGCGGGGAAGGCGGTCGCGAACAGCGTCTGGTTGACCGCCACCAGGTGGCGCGTCCCCTCGGCCGACCGCAGCACCAGGAGTCGATGCATTTCCGTTCCGGGCGGCAACGACGTGGCCAGCGCCTCCGCCTTGGCCTGGCTCCGCCGTAGCTGCTGCTCCACGCGACGAAGCTGGGAATGGAGCTCTACCTCGACCGCCTGAGCTCGCGAAGGGTCGTACAACAGGAGATCGGCGAAACCCCTCGTCGGGGCGGTGATCGGCACCTCCAACCGAGGGCTCCATGTTCGGTCGGTGATCTGGAGCAACGCTTCGCCCATCGCCAGCTGCAGGTGGTCGCGGACGAGCGGCCCGCTGCCCGGGTACATCCGCACGCTCACCTCTCCGCCAAGCGCAGCGGCCACCCAGGCGAGGACATCCAGGCTCGGCATCGCCCGGCCTGCCTCGATCTCACAGAGATAGGCACGGCTGACACCCGCGGCTCCGGCCAGGGTGATCTGGCTCACACCGCTGTCCAGTCGCTGCCGGACGATGGTCTCGGCCAGGTCCTGGACGACGCGGCGCAGGCGGCGGTCCGCGATGCGGGCGACGCGGGCGCGGGCGCGGTCATGGATGATCGGCACCGGCCCAGTAAAGGGGGCATCGCTTGGCAAGCGCTTGCCTGGGACGAGGCGGGCTTCAGCGCACATCCCGGGCCGGCTGTTCGCCGTCGCCGAACGGTCGGGTCGATCCGGGCATCCGGGCGCCGCTGCAGGGTTCGTCAGCGACAGTTGTTCGCCGGGCACGAACAGGTTGGCGCATCAGGTCGTCGGCGGGGCTGTGGATCGGTCCTCGGGCGCCTGGCGTTCACCGGCAGCGAACCACACCCGAACAACGCACGTGCGCGCACCCGACGGCCACCGGGTGTTCGCCCGGGGCGAACCTGTGGCGGGGTGGCAGACCTTTCGTCGTGAGCGACGACCGTCGGTGGAGCGATGGCGCGTCGTAGACTGCGGCCATGACGGAGCTGACCGATCGCGAGCGGCGGTGGCTGGACGCGCTGCTGATCATCGGCACGCTGCTGGCCGCCATCCTGCTCATCGGCCAAGTCAGCAACTGGCTCTTCTACTTCAGCGACATCCTGCTGATCTTCTTCCTGGCCTGGCTGCTCGCGTTCGTCATCAACCCCCTGGCCTCGTTCATGGTCCATACGATCCCGCGCCTGCCCAGAGCCGGCGCCGTGGTGATCACGTACGCGCTGCTGCTCGTGGTGTTCACCGGGGTGGCGCTGTTCGCCGCCGGCAGCCTGGCCACCTCGACGCAGGCCTTCCTGGCCAGCGTGCCGCAGCTGCAGCAGAACCTGCCGTCGATCGTCAAGCCGTGGCAGGACTGGCTGGTTTCGCTCGGCCTGCAGGTGGACCTGGCGGCGGCGGCGCAGCAGGTGCTCACGAGCGTGGGCTCGATCGGGACATCGCTCGTGGGGCCGCTCACCAATCTCGCCGTGGCCAGCCTGGGCCTCTTCGGCAACCTCATCATCGTCATCTTCCTGTCGCTCTACCTGGCCATCGACGGCGAGCAGACGATGGCCTTCATCAACCGCCTGGTGCCGCCGCGCTACGCCGAGGAGTTCGCCCTCCTCGAGGTCAGCGTCTCGCGCTCGTTCGGTGGCTTCCTGCGCGGCCAGGCGACCATCGGGCTGGTCTACGGCCTGGTGGCGGCCGGCACGAGCCTGCTGCTGGGCCTTGACTTCGCGCCGCTGACGGCGGTCACCTCCGGCATCCTCCAGGCCATCCCGTTCTTTGGCCCGTTCATCTCATGGGCCCCACCCGTCGCGGTGGCCCTCCTCACCAAGCCCGACGCGGTCCTGCCGACGTTGGCCCTCATGATCGCCGGCTGGTTCGTGGTGATGAACGTGATCCAGCCGCGCCTCATGGGCGAGGCAGTGGGCGTCCACCCGGCCGTCGTCCTGGGGTCGGTCATCGTGGGGAGCAAGATCGCCGGGGTCGCGGGCGCCATCTTCAGCGTCCCGGTGGCGGCCGTCCTCTCCAGCGTGTTCTTCTACTACCTGAACCATATGGCCAGCGGCTCGCGGGACGTGACCTCCCGGGCCGCCCGCACCCTCGCCGCGCGCGAGGGCCATCCCGTCCGCGTGCCGCGGCCGCCCGAGCCCGTCGCCACGGCGACCGAGGCCACCGCGACCGGCCGGCTCCGCCCACGGGCCAAACTGCCGCCGTCGTAAGGGAGTCGCCACATGGATGAGTTGTCGCAGCTGCTGGCGGGTGCGGGTCAGGCCGCGGGCGGCCAGGGCGGGACCGGCCAGGCCGCGGGTGGCCTCGGCGGGCTGCTCGGCGAGCTCACCGGCGGCGCGGGTGCCGCGGGAACAGCCGGCGCAGGCGGCCTCAGCGGCCTGGGCCAACTAGGCTCGCTCCTGGGTGGGGCGACCGGCGGCGCCTCGATCCCAGGGGTCCCCGGCGCCGCCGGCGGCGGCCTGCTGGGGGCGTTGGGGAACCTGCCCGCCCTGCTGCCGGCGCTGCTGGCGATGCTCGGCGGGCTGGGGGCCAACGGCCAGTCCGGCTTGCACCAGCTCATGAGCTCGCTCGAGGCGCAGGGCCTGGGTCACGTCGGCCAGTCCTGGGTCGGCAGCGGCCCGAACCAAGCCGTCACGGCGCAGCAGATCGAGCAGGCCCTGGGGTCCGCGCAGGTCGGCCAGCTGGCCGCTCAGTCGGGTCTGCCGGCGAGCCAGGTCACGCAGGGCGTGGCCGCGGTGCTGCCCTCGATCGTGCACAGCCTGACGCCGACGGGCCAGCTGCCCGAGCCCGCCCAGGTCAGCCAGCTGCTGGGCGGCCTGCTGGGCCAGCCCTAGGCCAGAACTCAGCCGGCGCGGGTTCAGCGGCGGCGCGCGTCCGCCAGGATCTCCCGCGCCGCGTTCGCGCCCGGGCCGGCGGTGACGCCGCCCCCCGGGTGGGCCCCCGAACCGACCAGGTAGAGGCCGCGCAGGGGGAGCCGGTAGCGGGCCAGGCCCACCAGCGGTCGCCAGGCGAACCACTGATCCAGGCCGGGCTCGGCGTGCAGCGGGTGGCCGCCGGTCAGGCCGTAGTCACGCTCCAGGTCCTCGGGCGTGATGACCTGCCGGACGACGACCCGCTCGCCGATGCCGGGCGCGACCGTTTCAAGGGCGGCCAGGACCCGATCACCCAAGGCTTCACGCTCGGTGGCCCATGAGCCTTCGCGGAGGCGGGCCGGCGCGCCCTGCACGATGACGCTCATGACGTGCGTGCCGGCAGGCGCGAGGGTCGAGTCGAGCAGCGTCGGTATGGTGGCCTCCAGCCAGGGCGCTAGGGCCAGGCGGCCGTACTTGCCGTCGTCGTGGGCCATCTCCAGGGCGTCGATGGACGGCGCGCCGATGACGAGCCGCCCGCGCAGCCGCCGGTCGCCGGTCCCATTCGCGGCCCCGTCGCCGTCGGCCAGGCCGACGAATGCCGGCAGCCCGTCGAGGACCAGGTTGACCTTGGCCGTCATGCCCGGCTGGCGGATGTGGCCGGCCCGCCAGGTGAGACGCGGTCCGATAGCCGCCGGATCGACCAGCCCCTGCAGCAGCCGCACGGGATCCACGCCGCCCGCCACGATGGGCGCGGCGATCTCCTCGCCGCCGGCCAGGACCACGCCGCTCACGGCGCCGCCGGCCGAGGTGACCGAGACGACCTCGGCCGAGACACGCAGCTCGGCTCCGGCCGCCCGGGCGGCGGCAGCCAGCGCGTCGGTGACGGCCCCCGGCCCACCCTGGGCGACGACGGCCTGGCCCGCGGCCCCGCCGTCGTGGCCCGCCGAATCGGCCAGCAGGACGGCGGTCGTGCCGGCCGACCAGGGCCCCATGGCGGTGAACAGGACGCCGCGCGTCGCCAGCGTGGCCCGCAGCGCCTCGTCCGCGAAGCTCTCCCCGACGAGATCGGCCACGGCCATGGGGAGCGTCCGCAACAGGTCGCGGCCGTCGTGGCGCCCCAGGCCGCGGTAGCCCACGCCGAGCCGCAGTCCGGCCAGCGCATCGCCGGCCGACGGCGCGCTCATGTCGGGCGGCGTGGCCGTGGCGAGGCGGCCCAGGAAGCCGGCCAGCGCACGCACACGGCGGTCGAACTCCGGGTACGCCGCCGCATCGGCGGCGGACCGCACGGCGAGCTCCGTGGCGGTTCGCGCGGTATCCGCCCACAGGGTCAGGGCGCGGCCGTCCGGCTGTGGCGCGAAGACGCGAGCTTCGGGCTGCATCAACGTCAGGCCGTGGCCCTTCAGACCGAGCTCGCGGTAGACGTCGGGGCGCAGTCGGCCGACCGTGTGGGCCAGCGTGGGCACGCGCACACCGGGCACCAGTTCGTCGGTGACGGCGGCGCCGCCAAGGCGATCGCGCCGCTCCAGGAGCAGCGTGCGCAGGCCGGCGCGGGCCAGGTACGCGGCGGTCGTCAGGCCGTTGTGGCCACCGCCGACGACGATGGCGTCCCACGCCCCCGAGGTACCGGTCATCACGCGGCTCGCCGGCCGGTCCGGTAGGCACGCAGGATCTCCTGCGCGGCGAGGAGGCCCGGCGCGCCCATGATGCCGCCCCCCGGGTGGGTCGCCGAGCCGCCCAGCCACAGGTCGCGGACGGGCGTCCGGTAGCGAGCCCAGCCGGGCACGGGGCGGTTGAAGAAGAGCTGCTCCAGCGACAGCTCGCCCTGGAAGATGTTGCCCTCCGTCAGGCCGAAGTCGCGCTCGATATCGAGCGGCGTAAGGACCTGCCGGTGCAGGATGACGTCCTTGAGGTTGGGCGCGAAGAGGCTGATCGTGTCCACGACGGCGTCGCCGAAGGCGTCCCGGCGCGCGTCGTCCCACACGTCGCCGGGGGCCAGGTGGTACGGGGCGTACTGCACGAAGCAGCTCATGGTGTGCTTGCCCGGCGGGGCCATCGAGGGGTCCACGAGCGTGGGGATGATGATGTCGATATAGGGGCGGCGGCTGAAGTGGCCGTACTTGGCGTCATCGAACGCGGTTTCCATCCAGTCGACCGATGGCGAGATGGAGATGGCGCCGCGGAGGTGCTCGCCCGGGCCGGGCAGCGCGGTGAAGTCGGGCAGGGCGTCCAGGGCCAGGTTGACCTTGCCCGAGCTGCCGCGGTACTTATAGCGGCGGACCTCCGCCTCGAACGAGGGATCCAAGACACCCGGCTCGAGGAAGCCCAGGAAGGTGCGGTTGGCATCGACCGACGAGACGACCACCGAGGCGTCGATCTCCTCGCCCGACTCGAGCACCACCCCGGTCGCCCGATCCCCCCGGGTCCTGATGTGCGCCACCGGCGCCTCCGTGCGGATGACGGCGCCGGCTTCGCGGGCCGCACCGGCCAGCGCCTCGCTGATGGCGCCGGTGCCGCCACGGGGGATGCCCCAGCTGCGGAACGCCCCGTCGATCTCGCCCATGTAGTGGTGCAGCAGGACGTAGGCGGTGCCCGGCGAGCGGACGCCCTGGAAGGTGCCGATGATGCCGCTGGCCGACATGGTGGCCTTCAAGGGATCGGTCTCGAACCACTGGTCGAGGAAGTCGGACGCACTCATGGTCATGAGCTGCACGAAGACCTGCTGCTGCTCGGCCGGCAGGCGGCCGAAGTCGCGGGCCAGGCCGGCCAGCGGCAGGAAGCCGCGCGGGTCAAGGCCGGTCGGGTCGGCCGGCACGATCGACAGGATGGGCTTGATGAAGCGGGCCATCTCGACCATCAGCCGGCCGTACGTCTCGTAGGCCTCGGCGTCGGTGGGTGACCAGCGACGCAGCTCGCGGCGTGTCTGGGCGTGGTCGTTGGTGCGCCACAGGTAGCCCCCGGGCGTGCCGGCGGGGAGCGGCGTGAACGTGCCGTCGAGGGGCAGGATCTCGAGCCCAAGGCGCGGCAGGTCCAGCTCGCGGATGATCTCCGGCCGCAGCAGGCTGACGACATAGGAGCAGACGCTGAAGCGGAAGCCGGGGTAGACCTCCTCGGTCACGGCCGCGCCACCCAGCACGTGCCGCCGCTCCAGGACCAGGGTGCGCCAGCCGGCGCGCGCCAGGTAGGCGGCCGTGGTCAGGCCGTTGTGGCCGCCACCGATGATGACCGCGTCGTACCGTTGGGCCACGCGTCCTCCGGCTGGGCGTTATGCAGACTGCATACGGAGCATCCAGTCTACAGAGGTTTCGGCCATACTGGCGGGCGTGACGACAGGCACCGCCTTCCACGAGCGAACGGCACCGCTCAACCGCAAACTGGCCTGGCGCGAGTGGTCCGGCTACTTCGCGGCGAGCCTGTACCACGACAGCGTGGACATCGAGTACAACGCCATCCGCGAGGCGGTCGCGCTGATCGATGTCTCGCCCCTCTACAAGTACCTCGTGCGCGGTCCCGACGCGACGCGCCTGGTCGATCGCGTCATCACCCGGGATGCGAGCCGCGTGCCCGCCGGCCGCGTCATCTACACGCCTTGGTGCGACGAGGACGGCAAGGTCGTCGACGACGGCACCCTGGCCCACCTCGACGACGGCACCTGGCGCTGGACGGCGGCCGACCCGCAGCTGCGCTGGCTGCGCCAGAACGCCCACGGCCTGGACGTCCAGGTCGACGAGATCACGGACGACGTGGCGGCACTTGCCCTGCAGGGGCCGCGCGCCCGGGCCGTGCTCCAGGCGGCAGCCGGTGGCGCCCTCGGCGACCTGGCCTACTACCGGCGTGGCGCTGCCACCGTGGGCGGCGTGGCCGTCGATGTGAGCCGCACCGGCTACACCGGGGACCTGGGTTACGAGGTTTGGGCGCCCGCCGCCGGCGCCACCGCCGTGTGGGACGCCCTCATGGCGGCCGGCGCGGCCCACCGCATCCGGCCGGCCGGCATGCTGGCCCTGGACGTGGCGCGCCTGGAGGCCGGCCTGATCCTCATCGAGGTCGACTACACCAGCAGCCGCGACGCGATGACCGATGCCCAGCGGTACTCGCCCTTCGAGATCGGCCTGGGCCGCCTGGTGGCGCTCGACAAGGCGACCGAGTTCGTGGGGCGCCGCGCCCTGCTGGCCGAGCAGCGGGCGGGCGGCCCGCCGCGGCGCCTGGTGGGTCTGCAGCTCTCGTGGGCGGACATCGAACGACGCGCCGGTGAGCGCGGCCTGCCGCCCGCCGTCGCGCCCGAGGTCTCGCGCGAGCCGGTGCCCCTGCATGCCGCCGGCCACCAGGTCGGCCGCGTCACCAGCCACGGTTGGAGCCCCACGCTCAAGCAGATGCTGGCGCTCGGCTCGGTGGCCGCCCGCTACGCGGCGCCCGGCACGCGCCTGGACGTCGACTGGAGCGTCGAGGGCCATCGCGGCACGGTCGCCGCGACGGTCGTGCCGCTGCCCTTCTTCGACCCGCCCCGCAAGCGGGCCTGACCCCCGGAGGGTCGCGGCGATCGGGTCAGGGCATGACCCGGTGCAGGCCGGCCACGAGCTTGACGAACGTGGTCTCGTCCAGGGTCACCGACGCGGCCGCCCAGCTGGGCGGTGAGGTGCCCTCGTTGACGTACACCGCGTAGCCCGGCTCGAGCGTGAACAGCGTCCCCATCTGGTCGCCGTACAGGGTCGGCCCGAGCTCCTTGACCTGGGGCTGGCAGACGGTCTCACCGTCGGTGCAATAGGACCCTTCCTTGAGCTCCAGGCTGACGCCGCCTGGGCCCTTGTAGCTGATCGTCAGCTGATCGCCGAGGTACGAGCCCGTGTTGACGTACCAGCCGGACGGCAGGACAGCGCAGTAGACGGCCCATTTGAAGGCATGGGCCGCCGAGGCGAAGAAATTCTGGTTGTCCGCGTTGCCCGAGCACACGTCTGCATCGCTTGAGGCCGACGGGGTCGTGGTCGAGCCCGGCGTCTTCGTCGCCGGAGCCGGCGTATCGGTCGCGGCGGCCGGCGTCACGGTGGCCTGGACACCGGTCTGCAGCGCGGTCGCGGTCGGCGTCGCCGCCGCGGTGATGAGGGCTTGCGTCGGCGAGGAGGCCGTGCCGCACGCGGCCGCTACCAGGACCAGCAGGCTGAGGAGGCCGAGGCGCGCGCGGGCCGGCATGGCCGCGAACGATACACCGCGTCCGCGCGGAACGATCAAACGCCGGGTCGCGCCCCGCCCATCCACACGGCGGCGTCCACGCCGAAGGTCGCCCGCACGCGCTCCGGGCCCAGCACCTGGGCCGGCGAGCCGTCGGCCACGAGTCGCCCGCCGTCGAGCAGCAGGGCGCGCGGGAAGTAGTGGGCCGCCAGGGCCAGGTCGTGCAACACGGCGAGGATCGTCAGGCCCTCGCGCTCGTTGAGGTCGGCCAGGAGATCCATGACCTGCACCTGATGGCGCAGGTCCAGGTGGACGGTCGGCTCGTCGAGCAGCAGCAGCCGCGCCTGCTGGGCGACGGCCATGGCGATGAGCACCAGCTGCCGCTCGCCGAGCGACAGTTCGCGCGCGTCACGCCCCACGAAGGCGTCCAGCCCGACCCGGTGGATGGCCTCGTCGACGATCTCGCGGTCTCGGGGCGTGGGCCCGCGGAAGGACCGTTCGTGGGGGATCCGGCCCAGCGCCACGACCTCCTCGACGCGGATGGCGAACGGCAGGTCGACCTGCTGGGGGACGACCGCGATGCGCCGCGCGATCGCCTCGCGGCCCAGCTCCGCCAGCGGCACGCCGTCGAGCATCACCGTCCCGCGGCTCAGCGGCACGACCCCCGTGACGCAGCGCAGGAGGCTGGACTTGCCGGCGCCGTTGGGGCCCAGGACGGCGACCCGTTCGCCGCTGGCGATCGTCAGGTCCAGGCCGGCCAGCGCGGTCCGCGATCCGTACGCGAGGGCCACGTCGACAAGGCGCAGCTCGCTCACAGCTCGTAGCCCGTGCGGACGTGGCGGAGGATCAGCAGGAAGAACGGCGCGCCGATGACCGCCGTCACGATGCCCACCGGTAGCTCGCCGGGGAGGCGCGCCAGCAGGTCGGCGAAGGCCAGGAAGGCCGCCCCGAAGATCGCGGCGAGCGGCAGCAGCGGCCGGGCCGCCGGGCCCACGACGAGGCGCACCATGTGGGGCACGACCAGGCCCACGAACCCGATCAGCCCGCAGGTGGCCACGGCGGCGGCCGTCACCAGGGCGGCGAACGCCAGCAGGATGACCCGCTCACGGGCGACGGCCAGGCCCAGGTGCGCCGCCGTCTCGTCGCCCAGCATCAGGGCGTCCAGCGCCCGGGCGCGCCAGGCGAGGACGACGGCGCCGGCGATGATCAGCGGCGCGGCCACGGCCACCTGCTGCCACGTCGCAGCGGCCAGGCTGCCGAGCAGGAAGTAGACGATCTGGCGCAGCTGCGCGCCGGACAGCACCATGGCCATCGACAGGCCCGCCGCCAGCAGCGAGCCGACGGCGTAGCCGGTCAGCAGCAGGCCGGTGAGCGACCCCAGGCGCGACGCCCGCGAGAGGCGCCACACGAGGGCCACCGCGACCACCGCGCCGATGAAGGCGAGGAGCTGGCCGAAGCCCAGGCCCAGCAGGCCGAGCGGCAGCGGGACCAGGACGGCCAGGGACGCCCCGAGCGCCGCGCCGCTGGCCGTGCCGAGCACGTACGGGTCGGCCAGCGGGTTGCGCAGGACGCCCTGCATCGTGGCGCCGGCGACGGCCAGCCCGCCGCCGGCCAGCATGGCCATCAGGACGCGCGGCAGGCGCAGCTCCAGGACGATCGTCTCCGACGAGGCCGGCCAGGTCACGGCCACCGGCCAGCCCAGCAGCCGGTGGGCCAGGATGGCCACCGTGTCACCGAGCGGGATGCTGACCGACCCGAACGCCAGGCCGACCATCAGGGCGATCGCCAGGGCGGCCAGGCCCACCCCGGCGACGGTCGTCGGGCGCCGCCAGCGCGGCGTCGAGGCGCGGACGCGCCGGGAGAGGGCCGGGATGCCCGGCGCCACACCGGCCCTCACCGCCGCGGCCTCACCGACATGGACGACTCACGACGGGCTGGGGGCCGGCGTGGCCGGGGGCAGGAGGTCGGCCGACAGGACCAGGCCCGGGTCGATGGCCAGGGCGAGCGCGGCCAGGCCGTCCGCGAGACGCGGCCCGGGACGTGTCACGATCGTGTCGTCGACCGGCCTGACTGCCCCGTCCACGACCGCCGTGAGGTGCTCCCAGCCCGGGCGCTTCAGGACGTCCGCCACATTCGTGCCGTAGTCGTAGTCGCCCAGGACGATGACCTGCGGGTCGGCCAGCACGAGCTTCTCGAGGGCGATGGTGTAGGTGTCGGGATCGCCGGTCGTGATGGGCGTGCCGCCGGCGAGGCTGACCATGTCGGCGACGAACGAGTCCTTGGCCGGGGCGTAGATGTCGGGGCCCACGCCGATCTCGTAGAAGACGGAGGGGTGCGTCGGTTCGGCCCTGGCCAGCGCGGCGATGGCGTCCATGCGGGTCTGCATCGCCTCGGTCATGGCCGTGGCCGCGGGCAGCTGCCCGACGGCCTCGCCGACGAGGCGCAGGTCGGCCAGCACGGCCGGCACCGTCGCGGCGTAGATGACCACCACGGGGATGCCCAGCGACCGCATGTGGGTCACGTCGGCGGGATGGGTGAAGCCGTCCCCACCGGCGATGACCAGGTCCGGCTGGGCCGCCACGAGCTTCTCCATGACCACGCCCTGGTAGGTGGCCACGTGGGGCAGCGTCTTGGCCGCGGCGGGGTAGTCGTCCGAGTCGGTGTCGCCGACGAGCAGGCTCCCTTCCCCCAGGGCGAACAGCTCCTCGGTGCTGGCCGGCGTCAGGCTGACGATGCGGGACGGCACGTGGGGGATCGTGACCGATGTGCCCTCGTCGTCCGTGATCGTCAGGGGGAACGCCGGCTGGGTGGCCTGCGGCGAGGGACTCGGCGAGGGCGAGGGAGCCGCCGCGACCGGGCTCGGCGAGACCGGCAGCGGCGAGGGCGTCGACGGCGCGACCGACCCGCCGGCCGAGCAGGCGCCCGTCACGAGCGCCACGACAAGCCCGACGGCGGGCATGAAAAGACCCTTCCGGCGGCGTACGGAAGGGGTCCGGAGCGGCGAACGATCCATGGTGCCTGCCCTTTCACGCGAAGGCGGAGGACACGACCATGGGCCCGGCGACCGGACTTCCAGCGGCGAAACGCTGGTCACCGTAGCGGGACTGTGCCGGATTTACACCGGCTTCGCGGATCCCACGGTCCTGTGTTTGATTGTGCCCGCGAGTCTACTCCGATAAGCGCCCGCCAAGCGGCGGCTGGCACCATGCATCGACCGCTCCTCCCGCCCGGACCGCCGGAGGAGGTCGCTCCATGTCGGATCCCGCGCGTCCCGCCCGGTCGTCGCCGCCGCTCGCTCGCCTCGCGGCCCTGGCGGCCGCCGTCATCGTGGGCCTGCTTGGCACGGGACCGGCCGCCGTGCTGGCCACCACGCACCCCGCCAGCGACTACTCCAACGTCACCGCCTTCGATACCTGTGACGGCACGCCCGACACGATCTCGCGCTCGCTGGAGGCGCTCGCCCAGGGCGGCCTGAGCTACCTGGGCTACACCTCGGGCGAGTACGCCACGACCGGCTTCACCCGCGCCCGGGTCCTCAGCCGCGCGCCGACCGACCAGGCCATCTACGTCCACAGCCACGGTGACCAGTACTACGACCCCTATCCCAAGCAGATCCAGGGCTTCCGCGAGGACGGCGGTGACTGCAGCCAGGCCATCGTCTACGCCACGGATCTCGCGGCGCTGCGGCCGGCGGCCGTCCATCTCGTGGTGATGTCCACGTGCCACCTGGCGGAGGCGGCAAAGACGACCGGCGAGCCGACCATGGCCGCCGCCTACGGCATCGACCGCATCAAGTACACCGACCCGCACGCACCCGACGATGGGGCCCGCTTCTTCCTGGGCTACGAGGGCCTCGCCTACACCGCCGACATGCTGCGTTTCGAGCAGCGGTTCTGGGGCTACGTGACGTCCGGGCACCTGCTTGGTGACGCCTTCACGCTCGCCCGTGCCTCCGCGGCCATGAGCGGCGCGACCGTCCCCGACTGGTTCGGCACGTACGACTACAGCGGCGCGCCCGGTTCCAGCCTGCCCTGCACCCGCTGCGTGTGAGGAGCATCCCCATGGACCGAACCACGAACCGCTCGCGCCTCCACCTCGGACTCGCCGCCGCCGGACTCGCCACCGCCGTCGGGCTCGTCTCCGTCGTCTTCAGCGAACCCCTGGTGGCGCCGCGTGTCGCCGACGCGGCGCTGGCCGTGCCGGTCGCGCAGGCAGCCGTCGCCCGCCAGGCGGCCGTCGAGCTTGCCGGGCGCTTCGCCCTCGTAGGGACCGCGGGCACCCCGGTGCGCGGCGCCGACCAGGTCACCGGCGCCATCGTGGACACCGTCGACTTCCACCTCTCCGACGGCCGCCTGGCGGCGCAGATCGTCCGTGCCGCCGACGGCCGCCTCCAGCGCGTCGTCGATCTCACCGACCCGCCCAGCGGCCCCGCTGCCGCGGTCGATGCCGCCGGCGCAGCGACCGCGGCCCGGCGCCTCGTCGGGACGAGCGGGCTGGCGGCGCCGGCCTCGGCCCCGCTCACCACGTGGGACGCCGGCATGGACGCCTGGTGCGTCCGCTGGGTCCGCATGATCGACGGCGTCCCGGCGCCCACGGACGGGCTGGTGACGTGGGTCCGGCCGAGCGGACGCCTCAAGGCGCTCAGCGACGCGAGCTCACCGGTCGCCGCCGCACCCTCGCAGCCCATCCCCGCGGCCGCGGCCAGCCGCGCGGTCCAGGGCTACGTCCGGGGCCTCCACCTCGACGCCCTGCCCAGCCTCGCCTACGCCGCGCCGCACTTGGCCTGGGTCCTGCCGAACGGCTTCGTCGACCCGGCGGCCGCGGCGGACTCCTCGATCCTGCGGCTGGCCTGGGCGGTCACCTTCAGTTACATCCCGCCCGGCTGGACCGAGCGCCACACGGTCGAGATCGATGTCGATGCCGCCACCGGCACGCTCATCGGCGGCACCGAGACCGCCTGATGCCCACCGCCCGCACGATCGTGGCGCTCGCCCTCATCGCCATGGTCGCCGGCTGTTCACCTCCGCCGTTCGCCCGGCCCGGCACGAGCGGGTCGCCAGGTCCGCCCCCGTCCGCGCCGGCCGCCACCAGCGCGACGACCGAGCCGCCGGATGTGCCGGCGATGCTCCTCGCCGCGCCGGCGGGCCTGGCCGTCACGGCGGCTGGGCGGCCCACCACGCGTCTGCCGGTCAGCCTCCCGCCCGGGGCGTGGCAAGCCACCGCGGCCGTGGGCGCACACGGGACGCTGCTGCTCGTTTCGGCGCCAGCACGGCTTGCCACCGCCCTGCAGGGCGTCCTGACCGGCACGCAGGTCCGGATCGGCTGGACCGTCGCGATGCCGGCGGGTGTCGGTCCGGCGCTGCTGGCCGGATGTGTCGCCGCCGACGGGACGGCGACCGTCATCGCCGACCGGCTCGTGTACCTTCGGGCGGGCCGCGTGGCGGCCATGCACGAGGTGCCCGCGACCGCCGGGCGGTGCCAGATGACCGACGAGGACGTCGTGGCCTACCTGGCCGACGTCGACCACGCGCTCGCCTTCTGGAGCCCGGGCGCAGCCGCCGCGATCGTCACGGCGACCCGCTGCGATGACGTCGGGCTGGGTGGCGGATCAGTGGCGTGCCTCGTCGCCGGCGACGATCACGTCGTGGTCGGCCGCCTGCTGGCACCCGTCGCTGGTCGGGCTGCCCTCGACCCTATCGAGGAGCAGCGGCTGCCGCGGTCGGCGCGCCAGGTGGTGCTGTCGCCGGACGGGCAGTGGCTGGCGCTCGTAGGCCCCGGGACGACGGTCACGCTCTACCGGCGCTCCGCGCGTGACGCGTTCGAAGTGGTGAGCGCGTTCGACCTGGCGCCGGGCGAGGAGCTCCTGGGGTTCGTCGAGCCGTGAGACGGGTCGCGGACCGACCCGCGAGCCGGTCAGGCCGTGGCGGCCTCGGCCGGTGCCGCAGCCCCGGCGGGCCCGTCGCTGGCCAGCAGCGACGTCTGCGCCGCGTAGGGCAGCATCGTCCCCAGCATCTTCTGGAGAGCCATGATGTGGACGCAGGAGCCCCAGCTGTCGAAGAGATGGCACGTGCACTGCCAGCGATCGGCGTCGAGAGAGACACGATGCGTGTCGTTGTCACCGCGGAACTCGAGCGAGAGGCGGTCGATCGTGATCCGATCGGTCTCACGCGCGTAGCGGTTGGCCTTCTCGATCTTGCCGATGAGGCTGGAATGCATCGAGCCGATCCTCCAGGGGCGACGGCGCGCGACCGGGCCCGCTCCGATGCCGGGCCGGTCGCCACCCGACGACCGGGAGCGGCGGATCCTGTCGTCCTAGCCTACACCGCGGGCCCAAGAGAGGGGCCGCGCGTCAGGGCAGTCGGGCCAGCTCCGCCTTGAGCTTCGAGATGGCCTCGACGGGGGTCGGGTCGACGCCGTACAGGACGGCCAGGTAGACGCTCACGAGGTCGCCGAAGACGATGCCCTGGAGGGCCGAGGCGAGCCGCCCCGGCGCGTCGCAGCGCACCGCTCGGTGCGTCACGTGCAGGCTGTCCAGGTGCTCGCCAAGGAGGGTCGCCCGCAGCCGGTCGCGGGGGTGATCGCCACTGCCGGTCAGGAACAGGACGCACAGCTGGTCCTGCATACCGGCCGGGTAGTCGAAGCCCACGATCGTGTTGTGGGACGCCTCGGGCAGCGCGTCGTACACCGCGTCGCTCTTGCCGTTCTCGTTGAGCTGCGTCTTCCAGCGGCGGGCCACCGCCGCCATGGCGCCGCTGCCGATGATGAGCGGCACGCGGTCGAGCAGCTCCCAGGCCAGCTGCTTGGCCGGGTTGGCATCGGTGGCCACCGCGGGGTCGATCGCCGCCAGGGTCGCCGACGCGGCGACGGCGGCCGCCTCGATCTCCTCGGCGGCCAGGGCCAGGTGGCCGGTCCGCTCCAGGATGCCGGCCAGGAGCGAGAGCGCATAGCCGACCGCGGCCCGCGGCTGGCCGCCACCGGGGAAGACGAGATGGGGCAGCTCGGCCCGCCGGGCCACCTCGCGCAGGGGCCCGCCGGTGGTCACCACGAGGACGGGGCAGCGGCGCCGCAGGGCGGCCTCGAGGGCGCTGATCGTCTCCTCGGTCGCCCCGCTGTAGGAGACCGCCACGACGAGGGTGTGCGTGCCGACCCACGCCGGCAGGTCGTACCCGCGCACGACCTCCAGGGGCACGGTCAGGCGGTCGGCGAAGATGTCATGGACCAGGTCGCCGCCGATGGCCGAGCCGCCCATCCCCAGGACCACCACGCTCGTCGTCGCCCGGTAGGCCGCCGGCACCGTCAGGTCGCGGGTGCGGGCCCAGCCGTCGCGCACCTGGTCGGGGATGGTCGCCACCTGCCCGCGCATGTCGGCCGCGTCGAGGGCTTGGACATCGGATGACCGGTCCAGGATGGTCGCCGCGTCGCGGCCGTCGGGGGCGGTCACGCCTCGCGCACGAGCCGCTCGCCGGCCTTGACGTAGGCGTCGCGCTGGTCCGGTGTGGCCGCCTCCGTGTAGACCCGCACCAGGGGCTCCGTGCCGCTGAAGCGGACGAGGAGCCACGAGCCGTCGGCGGTGAAGAACTTGAAGCCGTCGCCCGTGGACAGCGGGTCCGTCCGCGTGACGGCGTGGCCGTCGAGCTCGCGCGGCCCGCGCTCGCGCAGTTCCACGAGCAGCCGGTCCTTCAGCGCGGGATACACATCGCGCGTGACGTGCACGTCGATGCGCCGGTAGAACGAAGGTCCCGCCAGCTCGTGGAAGTGGGCCAGCGCCTCCGAGGCCGTGCGGCGCCCGGCCGCTCGTTCCCGGAGGAACAGGTCCAGCAGCATCAGGTCGGCATACACGCCGTCGCGCTCGGGCAGGTGCATGCCGAAGCCGTACCCGCCCGATTCCTCGGCCCCCAGCATGGCCCCCGTCTCGATCATCCTGGGGCCGATGTACTTGAAGCCGACCGACGTCTCGAACGTGGGGATGCCGTAGTGCTCGCCCAGTCGGGCGGCCATCGACGTGTTGTTGACGCTCACCACGACCGGCTCGCGCATGCCGCGGTACTCGGCCAGCTCGTACATCAGCAGGCCGGTCACCTCGAGCTGGTGGATGAAGTTGCCCTGCTCGTCGGCGGCGCCGGCCCGGTCGGCGTCACCGTCGAGCAGCAGCCCCAGGTCGTAGCCGCCGCCGGCGAGCATCCCCAGCGCCTCGTCGATGTTGGGCCGGATGGGCTCGGGGTTGACGCCGCCGAAGTAGGGGTTCCGTTCCTGGTGGATCTCCGTCACGCGGATCCGACCGCCCGCCAGGAGGCGGCTGATCCAGCCGGCGCCGGCGCCCCACATGGGGTCCACCAGCACGTGGTAGTCGGCCCCCTTGAGGGCGTCGAGGTCGATGGTCCGGCGGAGGTACCTCTCGTAGCCCGGGTAGGGGTCGTAGCGCTCCACGAGCCCGGCCGCCTCGGCGTCGGCGAACGGCCGGGTCTCGATCCGCGTCGTGCCATTGCGGGCGATGGCCGCCTCCAGGACCTTGAGGATCTCCGGCCCGGCCGCCGCCCCGCTCGGCGACTTGACCTTGAAGCCGTTGTCGGTCCAGGGGTTGTGGCTGGCGGTGATGACGATGCCGGCCGCGGAGCCGCGCTCGACGACCTCGTAGCTCGACATCTGGGTGGGCACGGCGTGCACCGCGTAGGCGACCGGGATGTCGTGGGCCAGCAGCACCTCCGCGGCCGCCGCGGCGAAGTGCTCGCTGGCGAAGCGCCGGTCGTAGGCGATGACCACGCCCTTCGCCTGGGTCCCCTGCTCGACCACGTAGCGCGCCACCCCATCCGCGCAGCGCCGCACGTTGGCGAACGTGAAGTCGTCGGCCACGCGGGCCCGCCAGCCGTCCGTGCCGAAGACGATATGGGTCGGCTCGGTCGGCGCGGTGGTCGTGTCGGTCACGCGGGCGGTCCTCCTTGGCTCTGGGCACGCGCCAGCAGGTCGGTCACGACCCGCTCATGGCGCGCCGCGTCCCGGAGCAGCGCGGTCGGTCGGTCGAAGGGCCCCATCGTAGCGGGGCCGGCGGCGAGGTGGAACGTGCCGGCCTCCGGCCAGCCATGGCGATCCACCAGCAGGTCGGTGGGGTCCAGGTTGACGATCTCGCCGGGCTTCACGATCCGGCCCTCGACGCCCGGCGCGCCGAGGGCGTCAAGGAGGGCGTGCCAGCTGCCGAGGTCGCTCCAGCCCACGTCCATCGAGCCCATGACCACCTGGCCGGCGGCCGCCGCCGGCTCCATCACGGCGTAGTCGATGGAGATCGCCAACGGCTCCAGGCGTCCGTACGCGCCGGCCAGATCGCTGCGCCGCGCGCCCGCCTCGACCGCCGCCCAGATCGGCACCGCCTTGGGATACGTCTCGAGCGCGCGGTGGATGGCGCCCCGCCGCCACAGGAACATGCCGGCGTTCCAGGCCACGCCTTCCTCGTGGATCAGCACGCCGGCCTGGGCCCGATCGGGCTTTTCGATGAAGGCCTTGAGGCGATAGCCGGTGAGGTCGCGTCGCACGATGGTGGCGAGATCGGGACGCAGGTAGCCGTACTCGGTCGCCGGCCGGTCCGTCTGCACGCCGAGCGTCACGAGGGCGTCGGGGACGCCGGGGAAGTCCTGCGCGAGCTCCTGCTCGGCCGCCGCGAGCACGGCCCGGAAGAGACCCTCCTTGCCCATGGGGATCAGGTGGTCCGCCGGCAGCACGACCATGACCTCGTCGTCGTCCCGCTCGATCGCCGCGGTCGCCAGGGCGATGGCGGCCGCCGTGTTGCGGCCCGTGGGCTCGGCCAGGACGTGGTCGTCGGGCAGGCCGGGCACCTCGGCGCGCGCCTGCTCCTGGGCCAGCGCCTTGAAACGCCCGTCCACGATCACGTACAGGTCGCGCGCTGCATCGAAGGTGCCCAGCTCAGGCCCGTCGAGCCGATGGATGGTGCGCTGGAAGAGGCTCTCCCCATCTGCCAGCAGAGGCAGGAACGGCTTGGGCCGATCAGGCGTGCTCAGCGGCCACAGCCGCGTGCCGCCCCCGCCGGCCAGGATCACGACGTACACGGCCCGATTCTAGGCTGCAACGGGCGCGGCCTTCCGCGTCACCCGCCGGCGCGAACCCCGATTGCGCTGGGCACCGGGCGTTGTCGCTTAGTGCGGTGGGGACTCGTATGCGCCATCAACGGGCATGCCGTTGTCGCGCTGCGTGTGGAGCAAAGGGGGCGTGGACTACCCGACGACGCGGGGCGCATGACCGGCGCATACCAGTCGGTGGGGGACTAAATAACAACGCGGGGGCCGACATCGATGCGGCCCGGGCCCCGCCGAGGGTGGCCTGCGGATCAGGCGACGGCCGACGGCTCGGGGATCTTGACGCCCGCGTCGTCGGCCAGCGCGGCCGCCAGATCGGTGCGCTCCCAGGGGAGGTCCAGGTCGGGCCGGCCGAAGTGGCCGTAGGCGGCGGTCTGGCGGTAGATGGGCCGGCGCAGGTCGAGCTGGTCGATGATGGCCCGCGGCCGCAGGTCGAAGTGGTGGTCGATGAGGCCCAGGATCCGCTCATCTGGGATTTGGCCGGTGCCGAACGTCTCGATCGAGATGGAGAGCGGCCGGGCCACGCCGATGGCGTAGGCGACCTCCACCTCGAAGCGGTCGGCGATGCCGGCGGCGACGATGTTCTTGGCCACCCAGCGCGCCGCATACGCGGCCGAGCGGTCGACCTTGGAGGGGTCCTTGCCGCTGAATGCCCCGCCGCCGTGACGGGCCATGCCGCCGTACGTGTCGACGATGATCTTGCGGCCGGTCAGGCCGGCGTCGCCCATCGGTCCGCCGATGACGAAACGGCCGGTCGGGTTGACGTGGATCGTCGGGTCGACGCGGCGCAGGTTGCGCGGCACGACGGGGTTGATGACCAGCTCGATGATGTCGTCGCGGAGGCGGTCGGTGGCGACCTCCTCGTCGTGCTGGGCGGCGACCACGATGGTGCGCACCGCCTTGGGCCGGCCGTGCTCGTAGTCGATGGTCACCTGCGTCTTGCCGTCCGGCCGCAGGTACGGCAGCGAGCCGTCCTTGCGGACCTCCGCCAGGCGCTTGGCGAGGCGGTGGGCCAGCGAGATGGGCAGCGGCATGAGTTCCGCGGTCTCGCGGCAGGCGAAGCCGAACATCATGCCCTGGTCGCCGGCGCCCTGGTCCCGCACGTCGCCGCGGCCGCGCGACTCGAGCGCGTCGTCGACGCCGCGACTGATGTCGGGCGACTGCTCGTGGACGGAGACGAGCGTGCCGCACGTCCGGTGGTCGAAGCCGTAGCGCGCGTCGGTGTAGCCGATGTCGCGGATCGTCTCGCGGACGATGCTCTGGAACTCGACGTAGGTGGTCGTGCTGATCTCGCCGAGCACGACCACGGTGCCGGTCGTGGTGGCCGTCTCGCAGGCCACGCGCGCGGCGGGGTCATTGCGCAGGATGGCGTCCAGGATCGCGTCGCTGATCTGGTCGCACATCTTGTCGGGGTGACCCTCGGTCACCGATTCCGAGGTGAAGAGATAACTGGCGGCGTCGACGATACCGGTCATGCGGCTCCTTGGGCTGCAGGCGTGGAGGGTAGCACCAGCTGCAAGGGCGCCAGCTCGTCGGCCGGGCGGAAGCCGAAGACCAGGCCGTAGAAGGCCAGCTCCGCCTCCGTCGCCCGCCGGACGTTGGCCGCGCGCCGGAAGCCGTGGCCCTCGCCCTCGAAGGGCAGGTAGGCGTATGGGAGGCCCTTGGCGGCCAGGGCGGCCACCATCTGCTCGGCCTGGGCCGGCGGCACGATGTGGTCGTCCAAACCTTGAAGGATGAGCAGCGGGCAGCTGAGCCGGTCCAGGAAGTGGATCGGTGAACGGCTGACGTAGAGATCCCGTGCCGCCGGGTACGGGCCGACCATGCGCTCGAGATAGCGCGACTCGAACTTGTGGGTGTCGCGCGCGAACGTCTCCAGGTCGCCGATGCCGAAGTAGCTCACCCCCGCCCGGAAGTCGTCCCGGAAGGTGAGGGCGCAGAGCGTCGTGTAGCCGCTGGCGCTGCCGCCCTTGATGGCGACGCGGGCGCCATCGACTAGGCCTTCGTTGACCAGGTACGCCGCGACCGCGGCGCAGTCGTCCATGTCGTAGACGCCCCACTGGCCCTCCAGCGCCTGGCGGAAAGCCTTGCCGTAGCCGCTGCTGCCGCGGTAGTCCACGTCGACCACGGCCAGGCCGCGGCTGGTGAGGTACTGGACGCTGAGGCGCAGGCCCGCCCCGGCCGAGGCGGTCGGCCCGCCGTGGCTCGTCACGATGAGGGGCGGCAGGGTGCCCGCCGGAGCGACGAACGCATCGTTGCGGGGCGGGTAGAAGAGGGCGTGCGCGACGGCCCCGTCGGTCGTCGGGTAGGTGATGGACCGCGGCACCGAGATGACGCCCGGGTCGATCTCCGCGTCGAGGCTGCGGCTCACCCACGACCAGACGCCGGTCGTCAGGTCCAGCTCCACGAGGCCGCCGGCGTCGGTGCCCGAGTCGGCCGCGAGGAGGGCACGCTCGCCCCGGCCGGCCACGAAGTCGATCTCGTCGAAGGGCAGCGGCAGCTGGGTCGCGGAGCCCGTCGCGGCCACCCGCCAGGCCCGGTCGCGGCCGGCCTCCCGGCCTACGGCCAGCACCTCGCCGCGTCCGGTGAAGGCGTAGTTGGTGACGCCGAACACCCAGTCGGGACGGGCGAAGTCGGCGGTCATCGGCAGGACCGGCTCGGACGCGCCGTCACGCCAGCGGTAGAGGTTCATCCAGCCCGTGGCCTCGCCGACGTAGTAGAGGTCGCCGTCCGGCGACCAGCGGGGCTGGGCGATCCAGGCGTCGTCGCCGCCGGCCACCCGCCGTGCATCGCCGAGCCGGCCATCCGGCCCCAGCGTCCCGACCGACAGGGTCGTGCCGTCCCAGGGCATGTTGGGGTGCGACCAGCTCAGCCAGGCCAGCCGGCGGCCGTCGGGCGAGAGGCGCGGCGCGGCATAGAAGTCGGCCCCTTCCACCAGTGGTCGTGGGGCGACCGGCCCGTCGCCGTCGAGGGCGACCGTGACCAGGCGGTTGACCGCCTCGCCGCCGCCGGAGTGATCCTCGCCGACACAGATCAGGCGGTGGCGCGGCGCGTCGACCTCCATGTCGGCGTAGCGCAGCCGACCGGGCACGGTGAGTGGCTCGGGGCGGCCGCCGGGGCGGATGCGGTACAGGCGCCCGTCGTGGACGTCGCTGTAGAAGAGCGTGCCATCGGCCACCGTCCAGGCCGCGCCGCCGTACTCGTGGACCATCGTCCGCACGTCCACGCCGGCCGGCACGGCGTCCACGACCGGCGCGTCGGCGCGCCGATGCCGCACGACCTGCCGGCCGCCCTCCGCCGGACGGGCCTCCTCCCACCACACGTCCTCCCCGTCGAACCGGGGATAGGAGGGGAACGCGCGGCCGGCCGTGATCAGGTCAAGAGAGATCGGCGACGACCAGGTGCCGTATGGGGCGATCACGGGCTCTGCCAATTCGTGTCCTGCCAGCCGATCAGGTCCCGCTCTGCCAGGAGGCGACGTAGCGCGCCTGCTCGGCGGTCATGGCCTCGAGCTCGATGCCCAGGGCGGCCAGCTTCAGACGGGCCACCTCCTGGTCGATGGCCTCGGGCACGTCGTAGACACGGGCCTCAAGTTCGGCGTGGTGCTGCACCATCCACTCGGCGCTGAGGGCCTGGTTGGCGAAGCTCATGTCCATGACGGCCGCGGGGTGACCCTCCGCGGCACCCAGGTTGACCAGCCGGCCTTCCGCCACGAGGTGGATCTTCTTGGGCCCGAGGTCGAACTCCTGGACGTTCTCGCGCACCTCGCGCACGTGGCCCTCCGCCAGCTGGCGCAGGGCGGGCAGGTCAAGCTCGGCGTCGAAGTGGCCGCTGTTGGCGAGGAGGGCGCCGTCGCGCATGGCCACGAAATGCTCGCGGCGGAAGACGTTGATGTTGCCCGTGGCGGTCACGAAGATCTCGCCCCACGGCGCCGCCTGGGCCGCGGTCAGGATCTCGAAGCCGTCCATGAGGGCCTCCAGGGCCGCCACCGGATCGACCTCCACGACCGCCACGTGGGCGCCCATGCCGGCCATCCGGCGACTGATGCCCTTGCCCACCCAGCCGTAACCGGCGATGACCACGCGCCGTCCGGCCAGCAGCAGGTTGGTGGCGCGTAGGATGCCGTCCACCGTCGACTGGCCGGTGCCGTAGCGGTTGTCGAAGAGGTGCTTGGTGAGGGCCTCGTTGACGGCCACCACCGGGAAGCCCAGGGCGCCGTCGGCGGCCATCGCCTTGAGGCGGATGACCCCCGTGGTGGTCTCCTCCGTGCCGCCCCAGACCTCCGCCACCTGCGCCGGCCGCTCCCGGTGGAGCAGCGTGACGAGGTCGCACCCGTCATCCATGGTCAGGCGCGGCTGCGTGTCGGCCACCGCGTTGAGGTGCGCGTAGTAGGTGTCGCGATCCTCGCCGCGCCGGGCGAAGGTGCCGATGCCGTACTCGGCCACCAGGGCGGCCGCCACGTCGTCCTTGGTCGACAGCGGGTTGGAGGCGGCGAGCACGATCTGCGCGCCGCCCGCGCGCAGGGTGCGCATCAGGTTGGCCGTCTCGGTCGTGACGTGCAGGCAGGCCGCCACGACGACATCGGCCAGGGGCTTCTCCCGCTCGAACCGCTCGCGGATGAGCCGCAGGACGGGCATCTCGCGCTCCGCCCACTCGATCCGCCGGACGCCCTCGGCCGCCAGGCCGAGGTCGGTGACGTCATGGGCAGGCAGCGTGGAACGGACCACTCAGGACTCCTTGCGGGTGACGAAGAAACGGCGGAAGGGCATGACGATGCTATCCCAGCCGGCTCCGCGACGATGCGCCAGGCGTTCCTCGAAGCGCAGGTGTTCCCGATACCCCAGCGTGCGGTAGGCGGCCAGGGCCGGCGGATTGTCCGAGCGGACGTTCAGGACGACCTGGTCGCAGGTCCGCAGCAGCTCCTGGGTCACCGCGCTGGTGACCATCTTGGCCAGGCCCCGGTTGCGGTAGTCGCGATGGGTCATGACATTCCCCACGGCGGCCAGGCGCGCCTCCGGGCTGATGACATGGGTGCCCGCGGCGGCGATCAGGCGGCCGCCCATGCGCACGCCGTGGTAGACGCCCTGGGCGACGGCCTCGGCCGGTAGCCACGAGGTGAAGCCCAGGTCGTACAGGCGGTTCAGATCGCCGATCTCCGCCGGCAGGAGCCGCGCCGTGGCGCCGGGCACCGGCCGGAAGGAGCTCCGGTCGACCCACATGCGCACCATCTGGGGGCCCGGCTGGAGGCGATAGACCTGGCCGGCCGCCGCGAGGTGCGCCTCCAGGCAGGCCAGGTAGGCAGCGCGCGGACGCACGACGTCCCGCAGCAGGGCCAGGACGCCGCCCGGCTCGCCCATCACGAAGAGGGGCTGGGGCGACAGGCCGTTGTACTCCAGGGCCACGGCCACCGGGCGGTCACCCTCCGTGGCCACGCCCCAGCGCGTCTTCGCGAACTCGCGCTCGTCCAGGTCGCAGATGGCGTACGCGGCGTACAGGCGATCGCGCTCCAGGAAGGCCCGCAACAGCACCCGGTCCGTCGTCGCGCGCGCCACGACGCCGCTCGCCTCGCCCGCCCGGCGGCGGGTCACCGCGGCCATCAGGCCCCGCCTGCGGCCAGGGCGGACGCGAGGGCCGGTCCGAAAGGCGGCCGGAGCAGCCCGGCCTCCGTCAGCAGCCCGGCGAGCAGCTGCGGCGGCGTCACGTCCTGCACGGGACCGCGCGCCTGGATGGCGCCATGGAGGGCCTCCGGGGCCACGAGGTCGACCCCGATGTCGGCGTACTTCTCCGACTCCACGGCGGAGGCCGCGGCGTCGGCGACGGCCGGATCGACGGCCACGAGCGGGGTCACCACGAAGAACGGCACGTGGTGCCGCTCGGCCAGCTCGGCCAGGCCGAACGTGCCGATGAAGGCGGTCGTGGCCCCGTCGGCCGCGACACGGTCGGCGCCCGCGAGCACGGCGTCGACCGGGGTGCGGCTCAGCAGCCAGGCGGCCGACGCATCGGCCACGACCGTCGTCGGCACACCGGCGGCGGCCAGCTCCCAGGCGGCCAGCCGCGCCCCCGCCCCACCCGGCTGGGTCTCCAGCAGCCACACGTGCACCGGTCGTCCGGCGGCCGCGATGGCCAGGATCACGCCGAGTGCCCCGCCCATCAGGCCGCCGGCGAGCGCGCCGGTCGAGTCGAGCGTCATGACCTCCAGCGGCCGGTCCGCGGGCTGCTCGAGGGCACCGACGCCCGTGGCCACGAGGTCGGTCATGGCCTGCGTCACCTCGCCGGCGAATGCGTCCGCCTCGCGGCGGGCGGCCGCCGCAGCCGCGCCGTCATCGTCGGTCCGTTCCAGCTCCGCCTCCCACGCCCGCACGACGCGACGGGTCGCGTTCGCGATGGGGGCGACATGGAGGCGGGCGTGGCGCAGCGTCTCGGCCGCGTTGTGGGCCACGGCCAGGCGGATGAACGTCGTCTGGCCACGCGCCGCCAGGGCCCCGCGCCACACCCCATAGGCGGCCACCTGGCCCAGCACGGGGGCCCCGATGATGCGGCGCTGCACCATGGCCGAGGCGATCTGGGCGGCCGTGGTGCAGCGGATCTCGGTGATCTGCGCGGGATAGGCCCGCTGGTCCAGCAGCACGACCTCGTCGTCCTCGACGCGGTACGGGCTGCGGAACAGGAGGCGCGGCGCCGGAGGTGCGGCATCGGCATCCGGAGGGACCTCACCGGCCAGGCGGCCCAGCGCCTGCTCGGGCGCGACGGCCAGGCCCAGCAGCTCGCCAGCGGCCGCGCCCGTGCCGCGCTGGAAGGCCATGGCCATGCCGGCTACCTGGATCGCGGCGCGCGCCGTGTCACGCGAGAAGGCGCGGAAGAACTGGCGGCGGGCGACCAGCTCGCTGGACTCCTCCGGGACGGCCGGGGGCGGGACCTCGTCGGCAGTGGCGGCCGGCGGCTGGGCCGCGTCAGGCTCGACCGGCGGGTCGGCTGGCGCGGGAGGGGGCTCCATGGGCGACGGCGGGGGACCCGGCTCAGTACTGGATGACGCTATGGATCGCCTGGCCGTGCAGCTTCTCGCGGCCCTTGAGGAAGAGCAGCTCGACCAGGAAGGCCAGGCCCACCACGTCGCCCTGCAACCGTCGCACGAGCTCGATCGTGCCGCTCACGGTGCCGCCGGTGGCGAGGAGGTCGTCCACGATCAGCACCCGCTGGCCCGGCGCGATGGCATCGCGATGGATCTCCAGCGTGTTGGTGCCGTACTCGAGCGCGTACTCCACGCTGACCGTCTCGGCCGGCAGCTTGCCGAGCTTGCGCACGGGGACCAGGCCGGCCCCCAGCAGGTAGGCCATGGGCGCGCTGAAGATGAACCCGCGCGACTCCATGCCGACCACGACATCGACCCGCTGGTCCATGTACGGCGCCACGAGCGCATCGATGGCCTCCTTGTAGGCGGTGGGGTCCTTCAGGAGGGTGGTGATGTCGTAGAACAGGATGCCCGGCTTGGGGAAGTCGGGGACCTCGCGGATCTTGGCGCGCAGTTCGTCCAGGGACACGGCGTTACGGTCTCCTCGGCTGGGCCTCGGGCATCCTCGAGCGCCCGCCCGACCAGTCTAAGGCAGCCACCGTCCCCGTGATGCCGCGACCGTCGGCGGGCTCATCCGCCCTGGCCTCCCCCGAAGCGTCGTTCCTGGCCCGCCAGGAGGCGTCGGATGTTGTCGGCATGGAAGTACCAGATGAGCGCCGTGCCGGCCACGGCGTAGGCCAGGTAGAGCGGCGAGAGCTGCCACACGACCGTCATGACGACCATGCCCACGCCCGCCACGACGGAGGCGGTCAGTGAGGCGATCGACGAGATGTGGGTGACCCCGAAGACCACCACGAAGACCGGCACGCCGACCAGGGCGGCCGGCCAGGCGATGGCCAGCAGGCCGCCGATGCCGGGCGAGACGCCGCGCCCGCCGGCGAAGCGGATGAACGGCGAGCGGCTGTGGCCGATGACGGCGGCCAGGGCGGCCAGGATCACCGTCGCGTCGCCGGCGTGGAGCAGGATGGGCAGGCCGGCCGCCACGACGCCCTTGGCGATGTCCAGGCAGCCGGCCAGTACGGCCCAGCGCAGGCCAAGGGTGCGCGCGACGTTCGCGCCGCCGGTACGGCCGCTGCCGACGCTGCGCGGGTCGGGGCCGCCGATCACGCGGGCGATGACGACGCCCCAGGGGATGGCCCCGAGGAGGTAGGCGACGACGATCAGCGCGACCGCCAGAAGGAGCGCCGCCACGTCCATCGGCGGCAGTATGCCACTCGTCACGGCCGCTCGAGGAGGGCCTCCAGCCGGTCGGGGCGGCCGCTGAACCAGGCGCGACGAGCGGGGTCGGTGCTGACCTGGCGCATCGCGTCCAGGAGCGCGGCGTTGACCGGCGTCGGGACGCCCAGGGCCCTCCCCCGCTCCACGACGGCGCCGTTGAGCCATTCCACCTCCGACGGCCCGCCGCCGGCCGCCACGTGCAGGTGCAACGACGGCGCCTTGCCGCCCCGCGCCCCGGCGACGGAGCGGCCGAAGACCGGCCTGGCGAGGACGCCGGGCAGCCGCGTCCCCAGGACCAGCAGGCGGACGGGGGCACCGGGCAGGTCGACGGGGCGCAGCCCCTGGGCCGTCATCACCGCCACCGCCTCGCGCAGCTGGCGCCGCTCCAGCTGGAACAGGCCGGGGTCGCGGTAGATCGAGGCGGGGTCCAGGCCAAGGACGGCGCCGGAGGCGTTGCCCACGAGGTTGGCCACCAGCTTCGACCACTTCATCGCACCGGGATCGGGATACACGCGCGCCCGGAGTCCGGCCGCGCCGAAACGCCGCGCCAGATCGGCGGTGAGCGCGTCGACCGGGCCGCTGACGCCGGCCAGCCCGATCCCGCCGCGGCGCAGCCAGCGCACGACGCCGTCCGGCTGGCGGTCGACCGAGGCGGTCAGAGAGCCGGCGATCAGGGGCGCTCCCGGCCGGGCCGCCAGGGCCGCAGCCTCCGCGCCGACCCCGTTCTGGACCGTCAGCACGGGCGTCGTGGGCCAGACGGCGAGGTCGGCCAGCACGTCGGCGAGCGACATCATGCGGACGGCACAGACCACCAGGTCGGGTGGTCCGCCGGGCACGTCGGCGAGCGCGGGCGCCATGGTCACGGTCGCGCTGCGGCGCGTGCCGGACGGGTCGACCACGACGGCCATCCCGGCGGCCCCCGGCGCCCCTCGCCGGATGACCGTCACGTCCGCGCCGCCATCGGCCAGGGCCCAGGCCAGCAGGCCGCCCACGGCGCCCGCGCCCACGACCACGACGCGCACGCTCACCTCCCGGCGGGCGCGGCTGGCAAGGGCGCCGCGGCGTAGGCCTGAGCCAGGATCTCCACCGGATGGCGCAGCCGGGCGCCGGTCGCGGCCTGGATGTGCCAGCGGCACGTCTCCGAATCACATGCGACGTCGCCGGCGGCGCGGTCGCGCAGGCGGTCGAAGAGGGGCGCCCCCACGTCCAGGGCGACCTGGTACTTCTCCTCCTTGAGGCCGTAGGTGCCGGCCACGCCGCAGCAGTCGTGGTCCATGTCCTCCGCGGCGAGGCCCGGCACGAGCGCGAAGAGGTCCAGCGCGGGCAGGCCGATGCCGTGGCTGCGCAGCTGGCACGGGGCGTGGTACGGCAGCGTGCCCGTCAAGGCCCCGAAGCCCGTGTCCAGCCGCCCCTCGTCGTGGAGGTGGAGCAGGAACTCGTTGATGTCCCACGTCGCCTCGGCGACGGCCCGCGCGTCGTCGTCGTCCACGTCGAGCATCTCGCGGTATTCGGCCTTGAGGGTGTGCGTGCAGGAGGTCGATGTGCCCACGATGGCGTAGCCGGCCCGCGCGAACGCGGCCAGCGTGGCCACATTGCGGCGGGCCCGCCCGCGCGCCACGGCGTACCGGCCGTTGCTGATGAGGGGCAGCCCGCAGCACACCTGCGGCGGCACGATGACCTGGAAGCCGTTCCGTTCCAGGACGGCCACGGCCGCCGCCGCCACGTGCGGCTCGTAGTAGTTCGCGGCGCAGCCGTGGAAGTAGACGACGGCCCGGTCGGGGCCGGGCAGGTCCGGCTGCGACGGGTCCAGTGGCAGTGGCCCGTGGGTCGACCGCCAGGTCGCGGCGAAGGTGCGCCGCGCGAAGGCGGGCAGGGCGGCCTGGCGATGGATGCCCAGCACCAGCTGCACCGCCCACCGCGGCAACCGGGCCTGCAGCATCAGGTTGGCCAGCGGCGCCAGGCGGACCCCCAGGCTGCCCACGAGATCGGTCTCGCCGAGCAGCCGGTCGCGGATGCGGTGGCGCCAGCCCAGCGGGCTCGTCCGCTCCACCTCACGCATGACGGCCCGGGCGCGGCTGTTGATCTCGGCGATCTTGACGTCGGCCGGGCAGGCCGCCGTGCAGAAGCCGCAGCCGGAGCACCAGTCGACCGTCAGGTCCGGCGAGGCCAGGAGCCGCTTGCCAGCCTGCGGCGCCGCCTCGACCGCCAGCCGGAACCGCTGGGCCTGCGGTCCCACGTACTTGGGGCCCGGGAAACGGTCCGTCACCCGCAGGACGGGGCAGACCGTGTTGCAGACGTTGCATTTGAGACACTGCTCGGCCGAGAGGCCGACGGGCTCCGCGAGGGTCATGCGGCGGCTCGCTCACGAGGCGTGCCGCGCGTCCGGACCGGCGCACCGGCCTCCTCGCGCAAGGACGCGGCGGCCCGCCAGGCGCTCGCCAGGGCGACGCCGTCGCCGCAGCGTTCCGCCACGTAGCATTGCCCGGCCAGCAAGCCCCCCACGATCCGCACGCCGGCGGGCTTGACCGGTCGCAGCTGGTCGTCCGTGCGGATGCCGGCCAGGGCGATCGGGTGGCCTTCCGACGCATCGACGCGGCTGGCCAGCCAGTCGGCCTCCGGCGGTGCCTCGACCGGCAGGCCCAGGACCGTCTCCCGCAGCCAGCCCGACGGCGGCGCGACCAGGCCGCCACCGGTCAGGCCGCCGGTGGCCAGCACAAGGGCCGGCGCGCGGATCGTCATCTCACGCGCCGCCGCGGGCAGGATCACGCGGGCCACGCGGCCCTTGTCGAGCTCGACCCGCGCCACGGCCTCGCCCAGGAGGATGCGGCCGCCGAGCGCAAGGAGCCGGCGGCGGAGCAGGGCCTGGACCCGCAGGCCGGGGATGCTCGGCGGCACCATCGGCAGCTCGAACACCGGCCCGCCCAGGGCATCGCGGGCCTCCGCCAGGGCCGCGGCATGGTCATCCAGGCCGAGGGCCGCCGGCAGGGCGAGACGGCATGGGCCGCCCTGCCCGCCGTCCAGTGCCCGGCTCATGTGAGTCAGGATGGCCGCGCGCTGACGCCGATCGTCGAAGCGATGTGCCAGATCCAACGCGGAGCGGTTGCGCCGTTCGGCCAGGTCGGGGATGGCCACGGTGACCGCCGTGATGGCGGCCGGGCCGGGACCTGGGCCGCCAGCGAGTGCTCGCCGCAGCCCTGCGGCGACCGCGGCCGCCCAGAGGTCCTTGTCGCCCTGGATGCCCAGCACGATGAGGCGTTCCCCGGCCCGCCACGGCGCGAGCGCGGCGGCCATCCCGGCCGGGACGATGGCGGCCGGCCGCGTCGCGCCGAGGGCCGTCGGCAGCGGCCGCAGCGGACGATCGAGGTCGCCCTCGTACGGCAGGCCGCCGCGTCCCACGGTCTCGCCGAACCAGGCGAGCGCCGCCTCGACGTCTCCGGCGAGCACGGCATAGGGATGACCCGGGCGCGCCGCGAGGTTGGCGACGCCCTGGCGGGGTGTGCCGTCGGGCGGCACGGCGGCCACATCCAGCGGTCCACCGGCCCACGAGAGGGTCGCGCTGCCGGCCGCGACGACGACGACGCGGGCGCCATCCTCGGCGACGCGGACGGCCGTGCTCAGGCCCGCCAGGCCGGTGCCCACGACGACCACGTCAGCGGACGGCATCGACGGCCTCCGGCTCGGTGTCCGCCACCGGTGAGCACCGGAGCCCGAGCACCCCACGGTAGAGCCCCTCGACGAGGAGCGCCTCCTGCAGCTGGCGGCCCCAGGCGACGGCCCGCAGGCCGTTCAGGCGCTCCGCCAGGAACGCCTCCGCCGAGGTGCTGGCGAGGCCGGCCACGGCCTCCAGCGAGGCGCCGTGGCGGGCCTCACGTTCGGCGATCACGCCCGCGGCGCGGAAGGCGCAGAAGCCGCCCTGGCACGGACCCATGCCCAGCCGCGTGCCACGTCGCACGTCGTCGAGGGAGCAGGGCCAGCGCTCGTCGAGGAAGCCGTCCAGCTCCGGGCGGGTCACCAGCTCGCACTCGCAGATGAGGTCGGCGTCGCCGCCCCCGGCCGCCTCGTGGGCCGCCAGCCGCGCGCCAAGCCAGTGGTTGCGCCGCGGTTCCTGGCCCGGCAGCACCTCGCCGGCGGTGGTGCAGCGCGCGCTGGTGCCCAGCTTGCGCATGACGAGGTCGACCGTCTGCTCCGCCATCAGCCGGTAGGTGGTCAGCTTGCCACCGACGATCGAGACGAAGTCGTCGACGCCGTCCCGGGCGGCGTGATCGATCACGACGTGCGAGCGCCGGATCATGCGCCCGCCCGGCGTCGCGGTCGCCGCGTCTCCGGGCCCGGCGTCGCCGGTCGGGGGTTCGTAGAGCGGCCGGACGCCGGCGTACGCCCGCAGGACGCGGCGCTCCCGGAGCCCCGGGAAGAGCCGTTCCCCCTCGTCCAGCAGCGCCGCCACCTCCGCCCGCTCGACGGACGTGTCGTCCGGGTCGCGCACCTGCACGTCGGTCGTGCCCAGGATGCTGACCGTGTGGACCGGCACCATGAGGTCGCCGTCGCCGGGCGGATGGCAGCGGTTGATGACCGCGTCGCTGAGCCGCTCGGCGAAGACCAGCATCGTGCCCTTGCCCGGCAGGATCCGCAGGGACACGCCGGCCAGCGCCGCGACGCCGCCCGCCCACGCGCCGGCGGCCGAGACGACCAGGCGCGGGACGATCCGCTCGACCGACCCGCTGCGCTCGTCGGCGAGCGTCACGCTGAGGATGCGGCGGCCGGCCCGCTCGATGGCGGTCACCCGTGCATACCGACGCACCTCCGCCCCGCGCGCCACGGCGTCGGCCAGGTTCGCCTCGATGAGCTCCCACGGTTCGAGCGCGGCGTCGCGGACGGCGAAGGCGCGCTGCAGGGCCGGGTCCAGGCCCGGCTCACGGGCCAGCACGTCGCCCACGGCCCGCTCCTCGCAGGGCACGCCGGCGGCGTCGCAGGCTTCGGCGAAGCCCGCGGCATACGCGTCCGGGTCGCCCGGCGCCTGGACGTACCAGCCGCCGGTGTCCTCGATGGTGCGCGGTGCGATGCGGCGCAGGACCTCGTTCTCGACGGCGCACTCGCGGGCCGCGAGCGGATCGCTGACGACGTACCGCGCGCCGGAGTGGAGCAGGCCGTGGTACCGCCCGCTGGTGCCGCTGCCGGGATCGCCACGGTCCACGAGGAGGCCGCGCAGGCCGCGGCGGGCGAGGTCCCGCAGGACGCCGGCCCCGGTCGCGCCGCCGCCGATGACCAGGACGTCCGTGGTGGTCGTCACGCGCGCAGCGTAGGCGATGGTCCCGCCCGACGTGGGCTAGTCGTGCTCCGCCCAGTCCCGCGACCGACCGACGGCCTTCTGCCACCCGGTGTAGCGACGTTCGCGTTCGGCGGCGCCGGGCCCGGGCTCGAAGCGCCGGTCGACCGCCCACAGGCGCGCCAGCTCGTCGGTGTCGCGCCAGAAGCCGACCGCCAGGCCAGCCAGGTAGGCGGCCCCCAGGGCGGTCGTCTCGGTCACTCGAGGCCGGATCACGGGCACGCCGAGCAGGTCGGCCTGGAACTGCATCAGCCGGTCGTTTCCCGCCGCTCCGCCGTCGACGCGCAGCTCCGCCAACGGCCGGGATGCATCGGCGGTCATGGCCTCCACCACGTCGCGGGTCTGGTAGGCCATGGCGTCGACGGTGGCGCGCGCGATGTGGGCCGCCGTGCTGCCGCGCGTCAGCCCGGTGATCGTGCCGCGGGCATATGGATCCCAGTACGGGGCGCCGAGCCCGACGAAGGCCGGCACCACGAAGACCCCGTCGGTGTCCTCCACCTGCCCGGCCAGGGCCTCCACGTCCGCCGACTCCTTGATGATGCCGAGGCCGTCCCGCAGCCACTGCACGCGCCGCCCCGGCGATGAAGACCGAGCCTTCCAGGGCGTAGGTCACCGCGCCGTCGAGCTGCCAGCCCACCGTGGTCAGCAGCCCGTGTTCGCTGGCCACGGCCCGGTCGCCGGTGTTCAGCAGCAGGAAGGCGCCGGTGCCGTAGGTCTGCTTGGCCATCCCGGGGCTGAAGCAGGCCTGGCCGAAGGTCGCCGCCTGCTGGTCGCCCGCGTCGCCCCCGATGGTCACCGCGCCCCCCAGGAGCTCGGCGACCGTCGTGCCGTAGGCGGCCGAGCTCGGCCGCACAGAGGGCAGCATCGCCAGCGGCACCTCCATGGCCGCCAGCAGCTCCTCGTCCCAGGCCAGGCGGTGGATGTCGAAGAGCAGCGTGCGGCTGGCGTTCGAGACGTCGGTCACGTGCAGCGCGCCGCCGGTGAGCCGCCAGATGAGGAAGCTGTCGACGGTCCCGAAGAGCAGCTCGCCGCGCTCGGCCCGCGCCTGCAGGCCCGGCGTGGAGGCCAGGATGTGGTGCGATCTTGGGGCCGCTGAAGTAGGCGTCGATGGGCAGGCCCGTGCGCGCCCGGATGAGCGGCTCCAGCCCGCGCGCCCGCAGCTCGTCGCAGTAGCCGGCGCGTGACCCGGCTCTGCCAGACGATGGCGTTGTGCGACGGGGCGGCCGGTGGCCCGCTCCCACACGATGGTCGTCTCGCGCTGGTTGGTGACGCCGATGGCGGCCAGCCGCGACGCGGGCACATCGGCATCGGCGAGGACCTCGCGAGCGACCGCCAGCTGCGACTCCCAGATGGCCTCCGGGTCGTGCTCGACCTGGCCCGGCGCGGGGTAGAGCTGGGGCAGTTCGCGGGACGCCCGGGCGACGATCGCGCCGGCGTGATCGAAGAGGATGGCCCGGCTGGAGGTCGTGCCCTGGTCGAGGGCCAGGACGAGGCCCTCGTCGCTCATCGGCGCGCGGTCAGGCTTCCAGCTTCGTGCGGATGCAGTCGAAGGTCTGGCGGATCATCTTCTCCGCCGTGCCCTGGATGAGCCGGGCGCCGACGCTGGCCAGGGTGCCGCTGATGTTCACGTCGGCGGCCCAGGCCAGGTTCGTGCCGTCCGCGCCGTCGGGTGTCAGCTTCATGGTGGCCGTGGCGTCGACGGCGCTGCCGGGAGCCTGGCCGTGGGCCTTCATCGTCGCGGAGTCGGGCTCGTGCAGGTCGGCCATCTCCATGTCGACCACGAAGCGGGCCTTGATGAAGCCCACCCCGACCGTCGCGCGCGCCTTGAAATGGGTCGCGTCGACCGGCTCGACGCTCTCCACCCCGGGCCCGCAGCTGCCGACCTGCTGCGGATCCATGAGGAAGGCCCAGACCTTGGGCTGGGTGGCGGCGACGCGCTCGGTGCCCTCGAATCGCATGGTCACTCCGACTCGGTTGCGGTGGGCGTGCCGGCGCCCACGTAGCTGGCGGGGTCGCGCATGAAACGCGCCCGGCACCCGACGCTGCAGAAGTAGTAGAGCGTGCCCTCGTACTGGGCGATGTGGCGCGCGGTGGCGATCTCCACGTCCATGCCGCAGACCGGGTCCACGGCGTCGGTGGCCACCGCATCGGTCGCCGGCGCGGGCGCGGTGTGCGCGTGGGTGGCGGCGGCTGCGGCGGCCGGACCGGGCGCAGCCACGAACGGAGCTCGTCCCCGCCGGACCTGCACCAGCTCGGCCAGGATGGAGATGGCGATCTCCGGCGGTGTCTGGGCTCCCAGGTCAAGGCCGGCCGGGGCGCGCAGGGCGCCCAGTCGCTCGTCGGTCACGCCCGCGTCGTGCAGGTAGGCACGCACGGCCACCGCCCGCGTCGGGCTGGCGATGAGGCCCACGTAGGCCACGTCGCGGCCAAGCATGGCCTCCAGGGCCTCTTCGTCCCAGCCGCCCTGGGAGGCCACGACGACGTACGGCGCAGAGACGGGCCCGAGGCCGGCCAGGTCCATGTCGGCATGGACGTCGATGCCCTCGCCGAACACCTCGGGGTCGGCGACCGGGTCGACCACGCTGACGTGGTAGCCCGCCGCGGCACCGGCGCGGGCAAGCGCCTGGGCGATGGGGGTCGCGCCGATGATCCAGAGTTCGGCGGGTGGCAGGTGTGGCTGCACGAAGATCTCCAGCGTCCCTCCTGAGTGGCAGGTCATGACGTATTCGATGACGCCGTCGCCGCGGCGACCCTCGCCGCCCGTCTTGCTGAGGCGGATGAGCCGCGGCTCGCCGTCGACCAGCGAGCGCAGCGCCTCCCGGACGACGACGGGCTGGGCGCAGCTCGCCGCCGACCCAGCCCTCGATCGTGCCGTCCGGGTAGACCAGGCCGGACGCGCCCGGCCGTGCGGAGGTCGGCCGTTCGATGGCCACCACCGTGGCCATGACGTACGGCCGCCCGGCCCGTTCCAGCTCGGCGGCCCGCCCCAGCAGGTCGCCCACGACCGTCGCCGCTATGCGGTCACCCCCTTGTCGCGCAGGATGCGCCAGATCTTCTGCGGGGTCATGGGGATGTCCACGTTGCGCACGCCGAGGTGCCAAAGGGCGTCGACGACGGCGTTGGCGATGGCCGGCGGTGCGCCGACGGTGGCCGATTCACCCACGCCCTTGGCCCCGATGGGGTGGTGGGGTGAAGGCGTCACGGTCTTGTCGGTCTCCCACGCCGGCGTCTCGACGGCCGTCGGCAGGAGGTAGTCCATGAACGTGCCGTTGAGGTTGTTGCCCAGCTCGTCGTACGTGATCTCCTCGTACAGCGAGGGGGCGAAGCCCATCGTCAGGCCGCCGTGGATCTGGCCGTCCACGATCATGGGGTTGATGATGTTGCCGCAGTCGTCGACGGCCACGAAGCGCCGGACGGTGACCTGCCCGGTGCCCTTGTCGATGTCGACGACGCAGATGTACGAGCCGAACGGGAAGGTCAGGTTGGGCGGGTCGTAGTAGTCGACCGCCTCCAGGCCGGCCTCCATGCCCTGCGGATGATTGGTGTAGGCCGCGAACGAGATCTCCTGGATCGTCTTGGACCGGTCCGGCGAGCCCTTGACGAAGAACTTGCCGTTCTCCCACTCGAGGTCGTCGGGGTTCGCCTCCAGCAGGTGAGCCGCCAGCAGGCGGGCCTTGGCCCGGATCTTGCGGCTCGCCATGGCCGTCGCCGCGCCGGCGACGGGGGTGGAACGGGAGGCGTAGGTGCCCAGGCCGTAGGGCGCGGTGTCCGTGTCGCCGTACTCGATCTTGATGTCGGAGACCGGGAAGCCGAGCTCCTCGGCGATGATCTGGGCGAACGTCGTCTCGTGACCCTGGCCCTGCGTCTGCACGCCGATGCGGGCCAGGACCTTGCCCGTCGGATGGACCCGGATCTCGCACGAGTCGAACATCTTGAGGCCCAGGATGTCGAAATCGTGCGACGGCCCGGCCCCCACGATCTCGGTGAACGAGCTGATGCCGATGCCCATGAGCTCGCCCCGGGCGCGCTTCTCCGCCTGTTCCTTGCGCAGGTCGTCGTAGCCGATGATGTCCAGGGCCTTCTTCAGGGCGGCCGGGTAGTTGCCGGAGTCGTACTCCCAGCCGGTCGGCGTCTTGTAGGGGAACTGCTCCGGCTGGATGAAATTGTCGAGGCGGATCTGGGCCGGGTCCTTGCCGATCTCGTGGGCCAGGATGTCCACGAGGCGCTCGATCGTATGGACCGCCTCGGTGACGCGGAACGAGCAGCGATAGGCCACCCCGCCGGGCGGCTTGTTGGTGTAGACCCCGTCGACTTCGACGAAGGCATCCGGGAAGTCGTACGAGCCGGTGATGACGTTGAACAGGCCGGCCGGGAACTTGGACGGGTCGGCAGCCGCGTCGGTGTAGCCGTGGTCGGCGATCGTCTTGACCTTGAGGGAGGTGATCCTGCCCGCCTTGGTGGCGCCCAGCTCGGCATGGATGTGGTAGTCCCGGGCGAATGAGTCGGCCTGCAGGTTCTCCGAACGGTCCTCGATCCACTTGACCGGCTTGCCGGTCAGGAACGAGGCCGCCACGGCCAGGACGTAGCCCGGGTAGACCGGCACCTTGCCGCCGAAGCCGCCGCCGATGTCATGGGTCTTGACCCGGATGTTCTGCTCATAGATCGGCAGGCCGGCCCCGGCCGCCACGAGCGCGAGCACGGTCCGGATGGCGTGCGGCGCCTGGCTCGTCATGTGGAGCGTCAGCTGCTGGCGGATCGGATTCCAATCGGCGACGCAGCCGCACGTCTCGATGGAGGCGACGTGGATCCGGGGGATGTAGATGTCCTCGCTGACGCGGACCTCGGCACTGGCCAGCGCGGCATCCGTGCGGGTCTTGTCGCCCGACTCCCAGTGCCAGATATGGTTGTTGGCCTTGTCCGGCCCGCGATCGGGGCGCAGCACGAACGCACCCGGCTCCAGGGACCTCATGGGGTCGACGATGACGGGCAGCGGCTCGTAGTCGACCTCGACCGCGGCGACGCCGTCGGCCGCCGCGTAGCGCGACGTGGCGATGACGGCGGCCACTTCCTGCGCCTGGTACATGACCGTGTCCACCGGCAGCACCATCTGCATGTCGCCGGCCAGCGTGGGCATCCAGGCGAGCTTGTAGCCTTCCAGGTCCTTGCCCGTGACCACCGCGGCCACGCCCGGGACCTTGAGCGCCTTGGACGCGTCGATCGACTTGATCCTGGCGTGCGCGTACGGCGAGCGGACGATGTCCAGCCAGAGCTGGCCGGGCAGGTTGAAGTCCTCGATGTACTCGCCCTTGCCCTGGATGAAGCGGGGGTCCTCCTTGCGCTTGACGGAGTAGCCCATGCCCCCGACTTCGGGCGTCGTGTGGGTCGCGATCTCGGTCATCGCTCTACCTCGCCGCGGCCGGCTCGGCGGCCGCGTCCTGCTTGGCCCGCATCTCGCCGGCCGCCTGCTGGACGGCCTTGACGATGTTGACGTACCCGGTGCACCGGCAGAGGTTGCCCGCGATCCCCTCGCGGACCTCCTGGTCGGTCGGGTCGGGGTTCTGGCCCAGGAGCCAGTTGGCCTCCATGATCATGCCCGGGGTACAGAAGCCGCACTGCAGGCCGTGCTGGTCCCAGAAGGCCTGCTGGAGCGGATGGAGGGCCGCGCCGGCGGCCATGCCCTCGATGGTCGTGATCGTCGCGCCGTCGGCCTGCGCGGCCAGCATCGTGCACGACTTGGCGCTGCGGCCGTCGACGATGACCGTGCACGCGCCGCAGTTGCTCGTGTCGCAGCCGACGTGCGTGCCGGTCAGCATGAACGTATCGCGCAGCAGGTGGACAAGCAGGAGGCGCGGCTCGACGTCGGCCTCCTTCGTCTCGCCGTTGACGGTGACGGTGACGTGACGGGTGCTCACGTGGACCTCCTACGCCGTCGGGTGAAGGCGGGCCGCGGCGGCGGTCAGGGCCCGCCCCGTCATCTCGGCCACCATGGCTCGCTTGTAGTCGACCGGCCCGTGGCGGTCTTCCACCGGGCGGCTCTGCTCGGCGGCCGCCTCGGCAGCCTGGCCGAAGATCTCGGGGGTGGGGTGGGCCCCCACGAGCTGGCTCTCGGCCTTCGTCGCCGCGAACGGCGTCTCGGCCACGGCGGTCAGGCCGACGCCGGCCTGGTCGATGCGGCCGTCGGCCCCCACGTGGAGCTGCACCGCCACCCCGACCGTGGCGAAGTCGCCCGCGCGCCGCTCCAGCTTCTTGTACGCGGAGACGGTGCCGGCAGCCGGGGTGGGGATGCGGATCTCCACCAGCAGCTCGTCCGGCTCGATGGCCGTCTGGAACGAGTCGACGAAGAAGTCGCGCGCGGCGATCGTGCGGTCGCCCTTCACGCTGCGGCACACGAGCGAGGCGCGTGTCGCGATGAGGACGGCCGGCCAGTCGGACGACGGATCGGCATGGGCACAGGAGCCGCCGATCGTGCCCCAGTTGCGGACCTGCGGATCGCCGATGCCACCGGCCGCCTCGTGGACGACCGCATAGCGCGCGGCGATGGTGGCATCCGCCGCCAGGCGGGCGTGCGTCACGCGGGCGCCGATGCGCAGCTCGCCGTCCTGCTCGACGATGCCGTCGAGCCCCGCCACGTGGCCGATGTCGACCACCAGCGCGGGAGACGCGAGGCGCAGCTTGAGGAGCGGCAGCAGGCTGTAGCCGCCGGACAGGACCTTGGCGTCGCCGGCGTGCTCGCTCAGGATCCGCAGCACCTCACCGACGTCCCTCGGTCTGGCGTACTCGAACTCGGCAGGGATCATCGCGGCCCGACCTCCGTCCATGGCGTGACGGGTGCCGGCACGGCCGACGCGGCGGAGCGTGCCACACCACACGACTGCCGCAAGGGATCCGGGGGGTTCGGCACCGCGTGTCGCTCATCGCGACCTCTCGTCCCGCGGGCCGGGCTCGACGGGGTCTCCTGCTGGCGCGGAGCATAGGCCCCTCCCCTGCAGCGCGCAACGGATGGGCGCCGGCGGCGGCCTAAGGGTCCCAGGCGCCCCACGTGACGATGCCGACGACCGGCGGTTCGGCCGCCAGACGCCAGCCGTCGGGCGTCTCGACGGCCGTCGCGCGCGCCGTCTCGACCAGCTTGCGATCGCTTCGGCCGCCCGGCGCGACCCAGGTCTGGCGGCGCAGGAAGCCCAGCATCTCGTCGAAGGACCCGTAGCGGGCCGGAGTGGCCGGCAGGCGGGTGACCGACGGCGCGGCGCCACGCGCCTGGAGCAGGTCAAGGAACTCGGGCAGGGCCGGCAGCGGGATGCGCGGCTCGCCGTAGATGGCGGCCCAGAAGGGGGCCGCGGCCATGGCCGGCTGCAGCTCCATCAGGAGGGCGACCCGGCGGGACGCGGCCGCCTCGAGGGCGTCCAGGAAGGCGCCGATGGCCTCGATGTCGTAGCCCACGTGGGCCATGAGGGCGGCATCGCCGGACGGGGCGTTCTCCATCGGCCAGCGGGCCGCCACCTGCCGCACGTTGCTGATGCCGTGCTCGGCGGCGACCTCGGCCAGCGACGCGGCCATGCCCGGCGACGGCTCGATGGCCACGACCTCGTGCACGCGCCGCGCCAGTGGCAGGGCGTAACGGCCGGCGCCCGCGCCGATGTCCAGCCAGACGTCGGTCGGCCGGGCGAGGCCGAGCAGCACGTTGGCCACGTCGTCGTCGGTCCGGTCCGGGTCGGCGCGGAAGATCGAGCTGGTCGAGGCGTAGAAGTCGGCCCCGTCGGGCACCTCGCGGAAGCGGTCCACCTGCTCGCGGTTGGCCCGCACGCGCCGGGCCCAGGCGAGCTCGGCGAGGTCGGCCCGCCGGTCGATGTCCGGGTTGGCACCCGCCAGCGGGACCTCCCGCACCTCCTCGGGGTGGGCCGCCAGCCAGGCGCCCAGGCCCTGATCGCCCGTCAGGCCGAGCGCGATCGGCCACAAGGCGGCCGGCAGCAGCACCGGGTTGCGGCCGCGATCGTGCTCGTAGCGGGGGACGGTCGCATGGGTGCCGTCGCCGGCGCCCAGGATCGCGTCGATCGCTTCCACGCGCAGTTCGGGCTGGTCACCCAGGACCATGAGGGCCGCCTCCGGCGGGCAGCCGCTCCCCTCCCCGGCTGCCGCCAGCCCGACCTGCACCGACGAGGCCAGCCCACGCGCGGGCTCGGGGTTGCGCACGCGCCGTTCCGTGCGCCACTGCAGGGCCGTCTCCATGGCCTCGGCGTCCTCGCCAAGGACCACGACGACGTCCGTCAGGCCCGCGGCGGCCAGCGTGTCGAGGACGTGCTGCAGGACCGGTCGGTCGTCGAGCGGGGCCAGGAGCTTGCCGCCGCCGAACCGGCTCGCCGCGCCCGCCGCCAGCACGACGGCCGTGACCTTCGGGCGCTCGGGCGTCACCGGGAGGCGCGGTCGCGCACTGCCGCGTAGCAGCCCAGGATGGCGGCGGTGGCCCGGTCCGCATCGGCCTCGCGAGTGGACCAGTTGGCGACCGAGATGCGCATCGCGGCCTTGCCGCGCCAGTTGGTGCCGCCGAGCCAGATCGTGCCCTCCGCCTGGATCGCGGCGGTGACCGCCTGGGTCACCGCGTCGTCATCGGAGAAGCGCACCAGCACTTGATCCAGGACGACGTCGTTGAGGATCGTCACGCCGGGCACCGCGGCGAGGGTCCTGGCCATCCGCGCCGCGATGGCACAGCACCGCTCGACCAGCTCCGCCAGCCCTTGCCGGCCCAGCGAGCGGAGCGCAGCGTAGACCGTGAAGCCGCGGGCCCGACGGCTCAGCTCCGGCACGTAGTCGAACGGGTCGCGGGCGCTCCCCGGGGCCGGTGTGAGGTACGCCGCGGCGATGCTCATGGCGGCGCGCAGGGCCGCCCCGTCACGCACGAAGACCAGGCCGGAGTCGTACGGCACGTTGAGCCACTTGTGGGCGTCGGTGGCCCAGGAGTCGGCCCGGTCGTGGCCGGCCAGGAGGTGCGCCCGCGTCGGGCTGGCGGCGGCCCACAGGCCGAAGGCGCCGTCGACGTGCAGCCAGGTCGCGGGCCGCTCGCGCACGCTGGCGGCGATCGCGGCCAGATCGTCGAACGCGCCGCTGTTGACGTCACCGGCCTGGGCGCACACGAGGACGGAGCCGGAGACGCCGGCCAGATCACGGCGCAGGGCGGCGGCGTCCATGCGCCCCTGGTCGTCGGCCGGGATGCGGTGGGCGCGGCCACGACCGAGGCCGGCGAGTCGAAGGGCCTTGACCATCGAGGCGTGGACGTGCTCGCCGACGAGGACCGTCAGCGGCGGCGCGCCGATCAGGCCGTCCTCCTCGACGTTCCAGCCGGCCGAGCGCAGCAGGGCATGCCGGGCCGCCGCCACGGCCGTGAAGTTGGCCATCGTGGCCCCGGTAGCGAAGCCCACCGACGTCTCGGGCGGCAGGCCCAGCAGCTCGACCGCCCAGCGCCCGGCGACCTCCTCCACCACCGCCGCCGCCGGCGAGGAGGCGTAGAGGCCCCCGTTCTGGTCCCACGCCGAGGTCAGCCAGTCGGCCGCCAGGCTGGCCGGCAGGCTGCCGCCGATGACGAAGCCGAAATAGCGCGGCCCGGCCGACGCGATGAGGCCTGGGTCGGCCGCGCGCGCGAGGTCGGCCACGACCCTCGCCGGATCGGTCGGCGCGTCGGGCACCGGTCCCCCGAATGCAGCTTCCAGCGTGGCCTGAGTGACATCCCCGGTGACGCCGACACGCCGCTCGGCGAGGCCCTCGCGGAAGGCGATGGCGAGATCGGCGGCGCGTCGGAGGGCGGTCCCGGTGGCCGCCTCCGGTCCCGGCTCGGCGCGCGGGCGCAGCGGCCCGCCGCTTGCCCCATACCGCGCCGCGACGACCTGCGACATGATCGCCAGGGCCGTCTCGGCGGGTGCTCGGCCGCCCAGGTCAAGGCCGATCGGGCCGTGCAGGCGGGCCAGCTCCGCTTCCGTCACGCCGGCGGCGAGGAGCCGTGCGCGGCGGTCGGCCTGCGTCTTGCGGCTGCCGACGGCGCCCACGTAGCGGCAGCCCAGCCGCAGCGCCGTGACGATGGCCGGTTCGTCGAACTTGACGTCGTGGCTCAGGACGGCCACGGCGTCCGCGGGCCCCAGGCCGATCCGCTCGGCGACCTCGTCGGGCCAGCCCAACTCGAGCCGGTCGGCGTGGGGGAAGCGCTCGTGGTTGAGGAACGCCTCGCGCCCGTCCACCACGACCGTCTCGTAACCGAGCGTGCTCGCCAGCGTCACGAGCGGGATCGCCACCTGGACTGCCCCGACGATGACCAGACGAGGCCGCGCGGCGAACGCCTCCACGAACCATTGGGTGCCATCGGCCAGGGCGACCGTGCCGGACGTGCCCTCGGCGACGCGACGACGCGCCGCGGCGGCCAGCTCCTCGGGCACGGCCGAGGCGCCCGCCGTGAGCGGCCGGCCCTCCCCATCCAGGACGATCAGGGGCGCCGGCGGCGCGCCGGTGCCTCGCTCGGCGGCGCCGAACTCGCGGGGTGGCGCGTCGGGCGGCAGGAGGGTCAGGACGGCCCGCCCGTCACGCGACTCGGCGGCCGCGACGAGCTCCCGGCGCACCGCGGGCTCGACCAGGACGTCGATGGTGCCGCCGCAGGCCAGGCCCACGTCCCACGCCTGCTCGTCGCTGATGCCGTAGCGGATGACGCGCGAACGCCCGGTGTGGCGCGCCTCCTCGATCTCCTCGAAGGCCGCGCCCTCGACACAGCCGCCGCTGACCGAGCCGGCCAGCCGCCCGTCGGCGGCGCCGAGCAGCACCGCCCCTTCCGGCCGGGGCGCCGAGCCGAACGTGCGCACGACGACCGCCCGGCCGACGGCCACGTCCTCGGCCTGCCACGTCCGCAGCGCCTCCAGCAGCTCCCTCATGGCCGGCCCGATCCGGCCACCCGCTGGCCGGCGGGGGTCGCAGGGCGCAGCGGATGCGAGGTCCGCCGCCGCGACGCGTCCTGCGTCAGCAGCTCGCCAAGCCGCTCCAGGCTGGCCAGGTCGTTGGCCGGCAGGAAGTCGTCCAGGTACGGGTAGGCGGCGGCCATGCCGGCCGCCAGGGGCCGGTAGTCGGCGGCCCCGGCAAGGGGGTTTAGCCAGACGAGGCGGTGGCAGTTGCGCCGCAGGCGGGCCGTCTCGCTGCCGACCAGCTCGGCACTGCCGCGGTCCCAGCCGTCGCTCACGACGATGATGATGCCGCTCGTGCGCAGGACGCGGCGCGCCCAGTGCTGGTTGAACTCGCGGAAGGAGGCTCCGATGCGCGTGCCGCCGGACCAGTCGGAGACGGTGGCCGCCACCCGCGTGAGGGCCAGGTCGGGGTCGCGGCCGCGCAGCTGGCGGGTCACCCGGGTGAGGCGGGTGCCGAAGACGAACGCCTCGGTCCGCACCTCCGACCGGGCCAGCGCCTGGCCGAAGCGCAGCAGCAGGCGGGCGTGGCGCTCCATGGAGCCGCTGATGTCGCAGATCAGGACCACCGAGCGCGGCCGCCGCGCCGGGCGGCGCCACAGCCACGTCAGCGGGTCGCCGCCGGTCGCCAGGTTGCGCCGGAACATGGCCCGTGGGGCGCTGCGCCGTCCCTGCCGGTGGACTTCCCAGCGCCGCGTCCGCCGGGTGGCGAACTGCGGCACGATGCGGTCGATGAGGCGTGCCGCCTCGCGCAGCTCGGAGGCGGTCATGCGGTCGAAGTCGCGGTGGCGGAGGGCCTCGCCGGCGCTGTAGGCATCCGGCGCGATGGCCAGCCCATCGGCGGCGTCCTCGCCGGCTTCCTCGGCCAGGGCCTCGCGCTCGCCCGGCTCGGGCCGGTCGACCCGGCCTTCACCCTGCTGGGTCGGCGCGGTATCGGTCTCCACGTCCTTGACCGGCGGCTCGCCGGCGGGCAGACGGCCGTGGCGTCGCCAGAACCGGTCGAACACGATCCCGTAGGGCGCCAGGTCCTCGCGACGGCGCACGAAGAGAGCGGCGCCCGCGGCCTTGACCTCGTCGCGGACGCCCAGGTCGACCAGCTGGAGCGCCCGGGCGAAGTCCAGGACGGCGGCCAGGTCGGCCGCCAGGCCGGCCGCGCGGAGCGTGCGCGAGAAGAGGATCGCGTTGCGCAGGAAGACGTCGCCGCGGACCTGCGGCAGCGGCGGGAGGGGCGCTCGAGCGGCGGACACGACGCCCTCAGGCCGGCCCGCGTTGGGCGGCGCCGGTGGCGACCAGCTGGGCGCTGCTGCCCCGCACCTGGCGCACGTCCTCCTGGTACTTGAGCAGGGCGCCCAGCGTCTCGTCCACGAGCGCCGGCGTCAGCTCGTCAGCCCCCAGGGCCATGAGAGCGGCCGCCCAGTCGAGCGTCTCGGCGATGCCCGGCACCTTGGTCAGGTCGGTCTCGCGCAGCTGCTGCACGAACCCGACGACCTGGCGCGCGAGGCCCTCGGGCACACCGGGCAGGCGCGTGGCCACGATCTCGTATTCCTTCTGCGCGGTCGGGTAGTCGATCCAGTGGTACAGGCAGCGCCGCTTGAGCGCGTCATGGACCTCGCGCGTGCGGTTCGAGGTGAGGACGACCCGCGGCGGCCGCTCGGCCACGATCGTGCCGATCTCCGGCACCGTGACCTGGAAGTCGCTGAGGATCTCCAGGAGGTACGCCTCGAACTCCTCGTCGGCCCGGTCGATCTCATCGATGAGCAGCACCGGCGGGGGCCCTTCGCCGGCCTCGAGCGCCTGCAGGAGGGGTCGCTTGATGAGGAAGTCGGGGGCGAAGATGTCGTGTGCGGTGGCCTGGGCCGCGGCGCCCTGGGCCTCCAGGAGGCGGATCTCGAGCATCTGGCGCGGGTAGTTCCACTCGTACACGGCGGTGTTGACGTCCAGGCCTTCGTAGCACTGGAGGCGGATCAGCGGCGCCCCCAGCGTCGAGGCCAGGACCTTGGCGACCTCCGTCTTGCCCACGCCGGCCTCCCCTTCGAGGAGCAGCGGGCGGCCCAGCTGGAGGGCCAGGAAGATGGTCGTGGCCAGCGATCGGTCGGTGATGTAACCGCGTGCCCGGAAGGCCGCCTGGACACCCTCGATCGTCAGGCCGACCGGCGGGTCGGCCATGACGCCGTGGCCGTCTCCCTCGTGCATGGACTGCATGGGCCCGAGTCTACTCGCCGCGCTCGTCGGGTCTCACCGGACCCCTAGCCCTCGGGCGCATCGAGGGCGTGCGCGTAGGCCGGCATGCGGAAGCGCATGTCGCGGGTCAGGATCCCGCCATGGCCCAGCCGCGCCACGGTGGCCCGTGTGGCGGGGGCGCCGCTCAGCAGCCAGGGCAGGAGGAGGTCGGCGGCCGTCGCCCGCGAGTAGGCGCCGCAGGTGGGCAGCCCCAGGATCGTCGTCTGGCCGGCCCGCCCCAGCCACAGCATCGAGCCGGGATGGGCCGGCACGCCCCGCCGGACGAGCCGCCCGCCCACCGCCGCCAGCGCCCGGTAGAACGGGTCGTCGGGGTCGGTGCTGGCGCCGCCGGCGGTCAGGATGACGTCGACGGACGGGCGCCTCGCCAGCAGGTCCCGCAGCGCGGCCGTGACCGGGCCGAGCTCGTCGGCGACGTAGACCGGTCCCACCAGCTCCGAGCCCAGGGCCACCACCTTCTGGCGCACGCTGGCCTCGAAACGGGCGCGTGCAGGCGCATGCAGGGACTCCTTGACCAGGGCGGCCACCCGCCGGGGCCGGAAGCCGGCCACGCGCACCACGGCGCGACCCGCGGCCACGCGCGCCGCCCGGTCGAGCACCGCGCGGGGGATGAGGTGCGGCGCGATCTTGACGCTGGCCACGAGCTGGCCGGCCCGCACGACCTGGCCATCGAGGACGGTGAAGACCTCCAGCGCGTCGATGGCATCCAGGCGGGCCAGCAGGGCCTGGTCGACCCAGGCGACCCCATCGCGTCGGGCGAGCAGGTCCACCCGGCTCTCCCGTGGCGGTCGCGCCCGCAGGCCGGCGCCGCCCACGATGGCGGCCAGGCGGCGGGCGGCGTCGTCCTCGTGCAGCTCGCCGCGGTCGGGCAGCAGCACGGTCGTCTCGCCGCCCGCATCCGGGGCGGCGGCGATCGCCCGCAGGTCAGCCGCAGTGAGCCGTTGGCCTTTGGACCAGCGCCCGCCGCCGGCCACCAGGTCGCGCGTGAGCACCGCCCCGACCAGCCCCGCCGGCGCCGGTCGGCCGGGGCGGATCCGGGCCGTTCTCACCCCAGTCGGGCCCGGGCAGCCTCGATGGCGCGCCGCACGACGACCGCCGCGATGGCGGACCGGTAGGCGGCGTCGGCATGGATATCGGCGTTGACCCTCTGACCGTCCGCGGCGTGCGCCGCCGCTGTCACGGCATCGGCGCCGCCGCCCAGGGCGCGTTCCACGGCGGTCGCGCGGTACGGCACCGCTCCGACCCCGGTGACGCCGATCCGCACCCTGTCACCGCCCCGGCCAAGGTCCACCGCCGCTCCGGCGATGGCGAAGCCCGAGGCCGCCTGCTCCAGCGAAACGTAGGCGGAGGCCCGGCCCGCGGCGACCGCCGGGAGGCGGACCTCGGTGAGCACCTCGTCCGCGGCGAGCGCCGTCTGGAACGGGCCGTGGAAGAAGTCGGCGATGGCGATCGTGCGCTCGCCGCGCCGCGAGCGGGCGACGATCCGGGCCTCGAAGGCCAAGAGTACGGCGGGTAGGTCGGACGCCGGGTCACAGTGGGCCAGCGCCCCGCCGACCGTGCCGCGGTTGCGCACCTGCACGTCCCCGATCGACGGCAGGGCGTCGGCGAGGGCCGTGTAGGCGGCCGCCGCCGGGTCCCCCATCAGGTCCACGTACCGCGTCAGGCCGCCGATGGCCAGGCTGCCGTCGGCCAGGCGGTGCGTGCCGCGCAGGGCACTCAGGCCGCCGATGTCGACGAGCCGCTCCGGCCGCGCCAGGCGCAGCTTCATCAGCGGCAGGAGTGACTGGCCGCCGGCGATGATCTTGGTCCCGTCGCTCCCCAGGAGGACCAGCGCCTCGTCGAGCGAGCTGGGGCGGACGTAGTCGAACGACGCCGGGATCATGCCTGGCCCCCCTTCGCGGCGTGCATCGCCCGCCACACGGTCTGCGGCGTGTAGGGCATGTCGAGGTGGCGCACCCCGAACGGCGCCAGGGCGTCGATCACGGCATTGGCCACCGCGGCGGTGCTGGCGATGGCGCCCGCCTCGCCGACACCCTTGACGCCGAGCGGGTTGACCGGCGAGGGCGTGACGGTCTCGTCAAGCTCCAGGTTCGGCAGCCACGAGGCTTTAGGCAGGGCGTAGTCGAGCATCGAGCCCGACAGGAGCTGGCCGTCCTGGCCGTAGATGGCCCCTTCCCAGAGCGCCTGCCCGACCCCCTGCACGATGCCCCCGTGGAGCTGGCCGTCGACGATCATGGGGTTGATCTTCTTGCCCACGTCGTCCACGGCGACGTAGCGCACGAGGTCGACCTTGCCGGTCTCCTCGTCGATCTCCACGACCGCCACGTGCGTGCCGAAGGGCCACGTGCAGTTGGGCGTGTCGTGATAGACGGTCTCGTCCAGGTAGGGCTCCATGCCCTCCGGGAGGCTGAAGCCCAGGTCGAGCGCGAAGGCGATCTCCTGGAGCGTCTTCTTCTTGTCGGGCGAGCCCTTCACGCGGTACTCCGCGCCCTCGACCTCGATGTCGTCGACCGAAGCCTCCAGCATGTGGGCCGCGTAGGCACGCGCCTTCTCGCGCACCTTGCCCGCCGCCTTCACGGCCGCCGTGCCGCCGACCGACGAGGTGCGGCTGCCGTATGAGCCGTAGCCGAACGGCGTGCCCTGCGTGTCGGAGTGCTGGACGATGACGTCCTCCATGGGGATGCCAAGCTCGTGGGCGATGATCTGGGCATAGGTCGTCTCGTGGCCCTGGCCCTGCGGCTGGGTGCCCATGGTCAGGATGACCTTGCCGGTCAGGTGCACACGGATGTTGGCCGACTCCCACATCGCGGCGCCCCAGCCCTCGCCGACCGCGCCGATCCACTTGGACGGGGCCACGCCGCACACCTCGATGTACGTCGAGAGGCCCAGGCCCAGGTACTTGCCGCGCTTGCGCGCGTCGGCCTTGGCCTTGGCCAGGTCGGCGTAGCCCACCGTGGCCAGCGCCTTGTCGAGGGCCGGCTCGTAGTTGCCCGAGTCGATGTAGATCTTGGCCCCGCCGGAAGCGGTGCCCAGACCCGACGGGTTGTCGTAGGGGAAGGCGTCGGGGGCGATGAAGTTGCGCCGGCGGACCTCCGCCCGGTCCATGCCGATCTCGGCCGCGAAGAGGTCCATGGCCCGTTCCACGACATAGGTGGCCTCCGGCCGGCCGGCGCCGCGGTAGGCGTCGACGAACGTCGTGTTGGTGTAGACCCCGGTGACCTCGCAGTAGACGTTGGGGATCTTGTAACAGCCCGACAGGACCCGTCCGTAGAGGGTCGTGGGGATGCCTGGTCCGATCGTCGAGAGACGGCCGCCCAGGTTGGCGTACGTCTTGACGCGCAGCCCAGTGACCGTGCCGTCGCGCTTGCCGGCGATCTCCAGGTAGGTGATGTGGTCCCGTCCGTGGATCGTCGACTGGTAGTTCTCCCGGCGGTCCTCCACCCACTTGACCGGGCGCCCGCCGATCGCCTTGCTGGCGAACATGACGAGGGCCATGTCGGCGTAGCAGAAGATCTTGGTGCCGAACGCGCCACCCACGTCGGGGCTGATGCAACGCACCTTGTGCTCGGGGATGCCGGTCACGAACGCGGTCAGCAGGAGGCGCTGGATGTGCGGGGTCTGGCTGGACATCCAGACCGTGTACTCGTCGGTGCCCGGGTTGTACCAGCCGATGTCGCCGCGCACCTCCATGGGGTTGGGGATGAGGCGCTGGTTGACGATGCGCTGGCGGACCACGACCTCCGCCGTCTCCACAGCACGGTCCGTGCCGGCCTTGTCGCCGACGGTCCACTCGAAGACCACGTTGCGCGGCGCGTTCTCGTGGAGCTGTACGGCGCCGGGCTGGGTCGCCGCCTCGGCGTCGACCACGACCGGGAGCGGCTCGTAGTCGACGACGATGGCCTCCAGGGCATCGACCGCCTGGGCGGCCGTCTCGGCGACCACCGCCGCCACGCCCTCGCCGGTCCACTTGACGCTGTCGGTGGCCAGGACGCGGGGCGTGTTGACGTTGTTCTGGATGCCCGCCACGCCACCGGCCGGCCAGGCCATGGGCAGCGGGTTGTAGGGGATGTCGGCGCCGGTGAAGACAGCCACCACACCGGGCATCGTCCGCGCCGCCGACGTGTCGACGGCCCGGATGTTGGCGTGAGCGTAGGGGCTGCGCAGGATCGCCAGGTGGGTCATGCCCGACATCTGGATGTCGTCGAGGTAGCGGCCCTTGCCGGTGATGAAGCGCGGGTCCTCGACCCGCTTGACGGAGGTCCCGAGGACGTCGGTGGCCATCGTGCTCGCCTCCCCTGTCAGGACGCGCGGCCGGCCGCGTCGGCGGCGCCGTCACGGGTCGTGCGGGCCGCCTCGCGGATGGCGGCCACGATGTTCTGGTAGCCCGTGCAGCGGCACAGGTTGCCCTCGATGGCGTGCCGGATCTGCTCGTCGCTCGGATCCGACTCGCGGCCGAGGAGATCGGTGGCGGCCATGATCATGCCCGGCGTGCAGAACCCGCACTGCAGGCCGTGCTTGTCCCAGAAGGCCTGCTGGAGCGGATGGAGACCGCCGGCGGGGGCGAGGCCCTCGATCGTGGTGACGGCGCTCCCGTCGGCCTGGACGGCCAGCATCGTGCAGGACTTCACGGCGCTGCCATCGACGACCACGGTGCACGCGCCGCACTGGCTGGTGTCACAGCCGACGTGGGTCCCGGTGAGGCCCAGGTCCTCACGCAGCAGTTCCACGAGCAGCCGTCTGGGCTCCACCTCCACGGTCCGCGCGACCCCGTTGACCACGAGGGCGACCTGCTCGACCATCGGCGGCACCTCCACTCAGCGACCCCGTCAAGGGACTGCACACCCCCAGTCCCAGTTGCTCGGCGGAAGGCCCCCATGCTGGCACCACCGGCCCGCCGCTGCAAGTCCGCCACGGCCGAGTCGGATGGCTTATCGCGGGACTAGGCGCTCCACGATCGAGCGAGTGAGGCGCCAGGCGCCCGCGGTGTCGCGCGGCAGGCGCACCCGCATCTGGTTGGAGGCGTAGGTCACCCCGCCGGCGGCGGCGCGGACGGGGTCGCTCGCGTTCTGCGGCGCCATGGCCCGCGCAGTATCCACGCGTGACCAGGGCCCGGCGAAACGCACGACCAGCTGGCCGCCCTCCCGGGCCACCGAGGCTATGCCGGCCGCATCCGCGGCCAGCCGCAACTGGGCCACCTCCATCAGCCGCTCGACCGGCGGCGGGAGCGGCCCGAACCGGTCGAGCAGGTCGCCCCGCACGGCATCCAGCGTGGCCGGGTCGGTGGCGCGAGCCAGGCGCCGGTAGACCTCCAGCTTCTGGGCCGCCTCGGGCACGTATCCGTCGGGCAGGTAGGCGTCGATGGGCAGGTCGATGACCGCCCCTGGACGGGCCACCTCCGCCGGCCGGTCCTCGGCCAGGGCCTTCTGCTCCTCGACCGCCTCGGCCAGCAGGCTCGTGTAGAGGTCGAAGCCGACGGCGGCGATGTGGCCGTGCTGTTCGGCCCCGAGGAGGTTGCCGGCGCCGCGGATCTCGAGGTCGGACAGGGCGATCTGGAAGCCGGCCCCGAGCTCGGAGGCGTTGAAGATGGCCTGCAGCCGCTTGCGCGCCACCTCGGTCAGCTGGCCCCGCCGGCGGTAGAGCAGGTAGGCGTACGCCCGCCGGCTCGAGCGGCCGACCCGCCCGCGCAGCTGGTACAGCTGGGCCAGGCCCAGCGTGTCGGCGCGGTCGATGACGATGGTGTTGGCGTTGGGGATGTCCAGACCGGACTCGATGATCGTGGTGCACACGAGGACGTCGTGCTCGCCGCGCGAGAAGGCCAGCATCACGCGCTCGAGGCTGCCCTCCGGCATCTGGCCGTGCCCGACCACGATCCGCGCATCCGGCAGCAGCCGACGCAGCTGCTCGGCCTGGGCCTCGATCGTCTCCACCCGGTTGTGCACGAAGAAGACCTGTCCGCCGCGGTCGAGCTCACGGAGGATCGCGTCGCGGACGAGCCCGGCGGACGCCTCCGCGACGCGCGTCTGGATGGGCAGGCGATCCTCCGGGGCGGTCTCGATGACGCTCATGTCGCGCACGCCGACGAGGGCCATGTTGAGCGTCCGCGGGATGGGCGTGGCCGACAGCGTCAGCACGTCGACCTCAGTGCGGAGCTGCTTGAGGCGCTCCTTGTGGGCCACGCCGAAGCGCTGCTCCTCGTCCACGACGAGGAGGCCCAGGTCGCGGAAGCGGATGTCGCGCGACAGCAGGCGGTGGGTGCCGATGGCGAGGTCCACCGACCCGTCGGCCAGGCCGGCCACCGCCTGGGCCTGTTCGGCCTGCGGCACGAACCGGCTCAGCATGCGGACGCCGATGGGATAGGCCGCGAAGCGGGCGCGGAACGTCTCCAGGTGCTGCTGGGCGAGGACGGTAGTGGGCACGAGGACGGCCACCTGGCGCCCGTCCTGGATGGCCTTGAAGGCGGCTCGCAGGGCGACCTCCGTCTTGCCGTAGCCCACGTCGCCCACGACGAGGCGATCCATGGGCTGCTCGGCCTCCATGTCGGCCTTGACCTCGGCGACGGCCCGCAGCTGGTCGGGGGTCTCCTCGTACGGGAAGGCGGCCTCAAGCTCCTGCTGCCAGGGGGTGTCCGGCCCGAAGGGGTGCCCGCGGGCGTTGGCACGGGCGCCGTACAGCTCCAGCAGTTCGCGCGCGAGGTCGGTCACCGCCCGCTTGACGCGCGCCTTGGTGCGCAGCCACTCCCCGCCGCCCAGGCGGCTCAGGACGGGCTGGTCGTCGCCGGCGTAGCGACTGAGGCGATCGATCTGCTCGACCGGGACCCACATGCGGTCGGTGCCCACGAAGTGCAGCTCCAGGAAGTCGCGCTCCTCGTCGCCGGCGCCACCGGCCGAACGGCGCACCAGGCCCGCGTAGCGCGCCACGCCGTGGTCGATGTGGACGACGGCGTCCCCCGGCTGGAGGCGCTCCAGGAGGTCACGCGGCACGACACGGCGCAGAGCCCGCGGCCGACGGACGCGGACCGTGCCGAAGAGCTCGCGGTCGCTCAGCACCACGAGCCCTTCGGGGCCGCCCTCGAAGCCGCCGTTCAGGCTGCGCTCGACGAGGGCCACGCCCCCCGGCGGGGGGGCCGCCGCGAGCCCGGCCACCGGTGCGGCGGTGACCCCGGCGTCCTCCAGCAGCTCGGCCAGGCGGGCCGACTGGTCGGAGGTCACGACGACGCGCTGGCCGTCCTGTCGCCAGCGCTCGACCGCCTCGCCCAGCCGCCCCAGCGGCGCCGGCGGCAGCGACGGCTCCCGCCAACCGAAGGGATTGCCGCCGGGCGGCGCGCCGTCGATGTCGGTCTCCCAGTGCAGCTCAAGGGTGCGGGCCTCGTGGAGCGCCGCTCGCCAGAGCCGCGGTTCCACGTACACGCTGGGCCAGGCGCGGCTCAACTCGCCCGCGGCGACCAGGTCGGCGGCGCGCTCGGTGGCCTGGCCCCACAGCGTCTCGGTCGCGTGGTCCACGTCAGCCGGCTCGTCGAGGACCCAGATCGCGTCGCCCACGTGGTCCAGCGCCGTGGCGGGCGCCAGGACGCCGCTCCACACCTCAGCGGCGTCACCGGGGTCGCCGCTGTCGACGAGGCGCGCCAGGTCCGCCGCGAGCCGATCCGGCAGGGCCCGCGCGGCACGACCAAGGCGCGCGCGGAGCCACGCCTCACGACCTTCGAATGGCATCAGGAACTCGCTGGCCGGCAGGATCGTCACCTCCGCGACGGCCGCCACGCCGCGCTGGTCGGCCGGATCGAAGGCCCGCAGCGACTCCACCTCGTCGCCGAACCACTCCGCGCGCACCGGCAGCGGCGCGCCGGGCGGGTAGAGGTCGACGAGGCCACCACGCCGCACGAACTCGCCGCGGCCGCCGACCTCCGCGACCGGCTCGTAGCCCAGCCGCACGAGCTCGGCGAGGAGCCGGTCCTGCGAGACGCGCCGGCCCACCACGAGGCGCAGCGGATCGGTCGGCAGGTCGGCCGGCGACAGGGTCCGCTGGAAGATCGCCTGGACGCTCGCCACGAGGACCCGTGGCGTGCCGCCCGCCCATGCCGCCAGGGCCGCCACCCGCGCCGCCGACTCGTCGCCGATGAGGCCCGAGCGCTCGTACGCCAGGGCCGACCGCGGCTCCAGCGTGACCACGGCCGCCGGGTCGCCGAACCACGCCTCCAGCTCCTCCACCACGCGGTCGGCGATCTCGGCGTCACGGGCGATCCACAGCAGCCGCTCGCCGGTCGCCCGCGCCACGGCCGCCGCGACGTAGCTCTTGGCGCCGTGCGGCATGCCGGCGTACGTGACGTGGCGGAGCGCGGTGCCGACCTTGGCGTCGGGGCCGCCGCGTCGCACGAAGCGGGCGGCCAGCGCCTGGAGGGTGCCGCTCCCGGCCAGCAGGTCGGTCAGGACGGCCAGGTCCGCCGAGCGGCGCGGCGGGCGTAGCCGGTCGCCCGTCCGCGCCGGATGGCGGGCGGCCGACTCGAACGCTTCGGCCAGGCGCCGGTCGCGGCCGCTGCGACCGCGCAGGCGGGTCGACCCGTCGGTCACGCGCCGGGCTCGCGCGGCGTGGTCCCGCGATCGCGCGGCAGGAGGCGGCGCCAGCCGGTCGTCGAGCGGCGGATGCCATCGGGCGATGGCTCATCGGGCGTCGGCGCGACGGGCGGCGCGTCCTCATCCGGCAGCGGCTCGGGCAGGTGCCAGGCGTTCCAATCGCTGGCCGCTCGTGCCGCGCCATCGCGGGCCCAGGCCTCGACCGCGTCCGCCGCGGCATCGATGACCACCGGGAGGAGCGCCTGCTCCGACGCCTCGAAGCGGCTCAGGACGTGGTCGATGGCGCCGGCGCCGGGCTCGCCGATGCCCACCCGCAGGCGCGCGAAGGCCTGGCTGCCCAGCTCCCCGATGATCGAGCGGAGGCCGTTGTGGCCGCCGGCGCTGCCGGCCGCGCGCAGGCGAAGCCGGCCGAAGGGAAGCGCGAAGTCGTCGCAGACGACCAGCAGCTCATCGAGTGGCGCGTGCTCGCGGGCCAGGACCTTGCGCACGGCGAGGCCCGATTCGTTCATGAAGGTGAGGGGCTTGACGAGCGCCAGGTCCAGGTCACGGTAACGGCCCCACACGACCCGCGCCGCATCCCGCTCGCGGCCGCCGCCCCACCCGGCCCGATCGGCCAGCCGCTCCACGACCATCCAGCCGACGTTGTGACGGGTGGCGGCGTACTGGCGACCGGGATTGCCCAGGCCGACGACGATCTTCACGCAGCTCCCTCCCGGCGGGCACGCCGAACGGCCACGATCGCCATCTCCCGGCGCGCGGCCCGTGGTGCCGATGGTAGACGGAAACGCACCGGGCGGGACCATCGTCGGGCTGGCGGCGCGTCCTCGCCGGCACGACCATGGCGGCATGTCCACCGCTGCCCTCGTCGAGCGGCTGCCGCCGCGCCGCTGGCGCCCGTTCGCGGCGTCCGCCATGGCCGCGACCGTGGTCGCCATGGTCGCCGCGGCCGGCGCCTGGGCGACCGGCTATGCCCCGCCCATCACCCGCCTGGCCGGGGCCGACCGGTACGCCACCTCCGCCGCCGTGGCTGCCACCTACGCGGCGCCCCAGGCGACGGTCTACGTGGCCAGCGGCGGCGGATATGCCGACGCCCTGTCGGCGGCGCCCCTGGCGGGAGCGCATGACGCGCCCCTGCTCCTGGTCGCATCAACGTCCATCCCGGCGCCGATCCACGCCCAGCTGGTCCGCCTCCAGCCGACCGACATCGTGGTGCTTGGCGGCCCCTCGGTCGTGTCCGACGCGGTCTTCGACCAGCTCGACGCGCTGACCACTCCGGCAGGCGGTGCCAGCCGCATCGCCGGCGCGGACCGCTACGCCACGTCCGCGGCGTTGCTCGATACCTATCCCACACCCTCGACCACGATGCCGGTGATCTACGTCGTGGCCGGCACCGACTACCCCGACGGCCTGTCCGCGGCGGCCCTGGCCGGCCATCAGGGCGCCCCCCTGGCGCTCGTGCGGCAGGGCGCCATCCCGCCCCTCGTGCTGACCGAGCTGCAGCGGCTCAAGCCGGCCAGCATCGTGGTCCTCGGCGGCACGGCCGTGGTGTCGGACTCCGTCCTCACGCAGCTGGACGGCCTCACCACGCCGGCCGGCGGCGCCAGCCGCATCGCCGGCGCGGACCGCTACAAGACCTCCGCGCTCATCTCACAGGCCGGCTACCCCAGCCTCCCGCCCGCGTCGGTGGTGTACGTCGCCGCGGGCACCGGATTCGCCGACGCGCTGTCCGGCGCGCCGCTGGCGGCGAAGCAGGGGGTGCCCCTGCTGCTCGTCCAGCCGACCGCGCTGCCGGCCGCCATCGGCACCGAACTGACCCGCCTTGACGCGCGCTCGATGGTCGTCCTGGGCGGCGACGCCTCGGTGAACGGGCGCGTCCTCCTGGCCATGAGCGACGACCTGGATCCCAACGCGCCGCTGCCCGGCGCATGCTCCGTCTACCCGTCGGACAACGTATGGAACGTGCCGGTCGACGGCCTGCCGGTGGCCGCCGACTCGGCCAACATGATCACCCAGATCGGCCTCACCAGCCACCTCCACGCCGACTTCGACGCGGTCGGCGACGGCATCCCCTACAACATCGTCTCGCCGATCACCCCGACCAGCACGGTCGGCTTCACCTACAGCAGCGAATCGGACCACGTGGCCTACCCCATCCCGTCCAACCCGGTGATCGAGGGCGGCAGCGACCGTCACCTGCTGATGGTCGATCCGGCGGCCTGCCGTCTGTGGGAGCTCTTCGCCGCTTCGAAGTCCGGCTCGACCTGGCACGCCGGCTCGGGGGCGACGTGGGACCTGACCTCGAACGCGCTGCGGCCCGCCGGCTGGACCAGCGCCGACGCCGCCGGCCTGCCCATCTTCGCCGGTCTCGTGCGCTACGACGAGCTCGCCTCGGGCGCCATCCTGCACGCCCTCCGCTTCACCGCCTCGTCGACCTGTGACGGCTACATCTACCCCGCCGAACACAAGGCCGGCAGCGGCACCTGCAGCGCGACGAGCGAACCGCCGATGGGCCTGCGGGTGCGTCTCAAGGCCTCCGTCGACATCTCCGGCTTCGGGCCCCAGGCGCAGGTCGTCCTGACCGCCCTCAAGACGTACGGCATGATCCTGGCCGACAACGGCTCACCGTGGTTCGTCAGCGGGGCGCCGGACAGCCGCTGGGACGACGACGACCTGCACCAGCTGCAGACGCTCCACGGGAGCGACTTCGAGGTCGTGGACACCTCGGGGCTGGTCAACGGCCCGTAGCTCAAGCGGCCATGGCCAGCCAGCTGACTGCGAGCACCTCCACGGCGAGGAAGACCAGGAAGCGGACGAGCCACGCGACCGGCCCGCCGTCGGCCGCCGCCAGCTGGCGCGGCGCGTAGACCAGCATCAGGTAGTAGACCGCCGCGAACGGCACCATCACGAGCAGCGCCGACGGCAGCACCTGGCCCACCTGGGCCAGCCCCTCGCCAAGGAGCGCATGCAGGTCGAAGAGCCCGCCGACCTGGCCGATCAGCCCGTTGAAGAGGCTGGCCGAGACGAGCACGTACGGGGTCACGAGCACGCGTCGGACCGGCACCGCGAGCGGCGGCGTGGCCGACGACAGCAGGAACGCCACCGCGATCGCCGCGAAGGCCACGCCGAAGCCGGCCTCCGCGATCCCGAAGAGGTTCTGGGTCCCGATGACCGTGGCCAGCAGCAGGCCGCCGGTGAGCGGCCCGAGGGCGGCGAAGTCCGCGGCACCGCGCCCGGGCTCCCCCGACGGCATGGCCGGGCGCGTGGCCAGGCACACCAGCGCCCCTCCGACGGCGACGAGCTCCACCAGGCCGAGCAGCGGGTTGTGGGCATCCATGAGGTCCAGCCCGCCGCTCGGGGCCTGGCTCTGGCCGATCCCCAGGGCCCGGAACACGACGGGCTGCAGACCGACCCAGACGATCAGCACGAGGTCCTCGAGGCGCAGGACGGCGCGCACCAGCTGGGTGGCACGCGCCGCCCGGCTCCTCGCCGGCGGCAGGACCGGCAGCGGGACGGCCTGGCGCGGGTCCGGGCCCGTCATGACGCCGTCACGGCGGCCGGGTCCGGCAGGCCAAGCAGGTGGCGCTCCAGGGCCCGCATCGCGTCCCCCTCGACGGGGTCGGCGTGATCCCAGCCGCAGAGGTGGAGCGTGCCGTGGGTCACCAGCAGGCGCAACTCATCCCCCGCCGACCAGCGGTGCTGCCCGTCCTGGCCACCACGGCCGGCCTCCGCCTGGGCCAGCGCGCGGGGCACGGAGACGACGATCTCGCCCAGCCAGCGCCGCGACCCCGGCGGCAGGATGAAGGCCGCGGGGTCGACCGACGCCGGGCCGCGGGCGACGCCGGGGTGGGGCGGGTAGGCGTCCGACGGCAGGAGCGGGAACGAGAGCACGTCGGTGGGGCCGCGGTGGCCCATGGCCGTCCGGTTCAGGCGCGCCAGCTCACGATCGTCGGCCAGGATGAGGCCGATGACGGCGGGGGCCGGGGCACCGGCGGCCGAGGCGGCCGCGGCGATCGCGTCGGCCAGGCGGGTGGCCGACAGGGGAGCCCTCACCGTGGGCCGCACCGTGAGGTCGATCCGCCAGGGCGCTCGATAGAGGCGGCGTGGCTGGGCGCCGCTCATCGTGCAGGCCGGTCAGGCGCCGCGGCCACCACCGGCGGCGCGACGGGACTCGAGCTCGACGATCTTGTTCTGCGGGTAGGCGATGCGCCGGTGGTACATGCCAAGGAGCTGCTGCACGAAGGCCTCACGGACGCGCTCCAGGTCCCGCAGCGTCAGGTCGCACTCGTCGAACTGCCCGTCCTGGAGGCGCTCCAGGATGATGCGGTCGACCATCGCCCGCACGGCCGGCTCGTCCTGGCTGTCGAGCGACCGCACCGAGGCCTCGACGGAGTCGGCCAGCATGAGGATGGCGGCCTCGCGCGTCTGGGGCCGCGGGCCCGAGTGGCGGAAGCGCAGCTCGTCGATCCCGGCGGCGGCCGCGGCGGCCTCGGGCGTGCCCGGCCGCAGGCCGGCCTCCTCCACCGCCTGCTGGCGCGCCTTGTCCAGGAAGAAGCTCATGAGGGCGGTCCCGTGGTGCTGCGGGATGAAGGCGATGAGCGCCTTGGGCAGGTGGTACTGGTAGGCCAGGTCGATGCCATTGGCGACGTGGCTCTTGATGAGGGCGGCCGACTCGGCCGGCGCGAGCTCGTCGTGGATGTTGTCGCGGCCGGCCTGGTTCTCGATGAATGCGTTGGGGTCGCCGAGCTTGCCGATGTCGTGGTACAGGGCGGCCACGCGCACGACGAGCGGGTCGGCGTCGATGGCCTCGGCCGCCCGCTCGGCCAGGTTGCCCACCATCAGCGAGTGGTGGTAGGTCCCGGGGGCGTCCAGGAGCAGGCGGCGCAGCAGCGGTTGCGAGGGATTGCCGAGCTCGAGCAGCTGGAAGGCGGTGGTGATGCCGAAGGCATTGCCGAGGGCGGCGAAGGTCCCCGCCGCGGCCACGGCCGACCCGCCGGCCCCGGCCAGGGCGGCGCCCCACAACTGCAGCGTCCCCGTGATGTCGTGCTGGCCGAGCAACCCGAACAGGGCCACCACCAGGACGTTGACGACGGCCATGACGAGGCCCGCCTGGAGGAACTGCTGGACCCGTTCACCGCGGCGGACGGCGATGATGCCGGCCAGGCCCCCGAGGAGCGTGAAGACTCCCAGCTCGACGCCGTCGGCGACGGCCGCGGAGCCCACGACCACCGCGGCCATGGCCGCCACCAGCGCGGTCAGGATCGTGGCCGTCCCGGCGTCGAGCAGGATGGCCGTGAGGATGCCGATCGTGGCGAGCGGCAGGAAGAAGGGCAGGATCGAACGGGTCGCGGTCAGCTCCAGGGCACCTGTGGCCGTGATCAGGAGGAGGCCCAGCAGGACGAGTGTGTTGGTGCGATGCCACAGCTCCGGCCGGAACCGCCAGAGCCAGGCGAGCAGGGTGCCGATGACGAGGATGGCGAGGACGAACCAGCCGGCGATCCGGAAGGTGTCGGCCGGCTGGCCGGTGAAGCCGAGGGCGTTGATCTCCTCGATGTCGGCCGGGGTCAGGGGCGCCCCCTTGAGGGCGACCAGCTCACCCTTGGCGACGTGGACGACGACGGGCGCCACCGCCGCCGCGGCGGCATCCTGGGCGGCGGTCGTGGCGGCCTGGTCGTAGCTCGAATCGGCGACCAGGAGCGGGGTCAGGATCTCCGTGGCGAGGGCACGCTCGTCGGAGGCCAGGCTGGTCGGGAGGCGCTGGCCAAGGGCCGCGCGGGCGGTCGGCAGCAGGGTGTCGCGGACCTCGACCGACTGGGCCTCCTCGAGGGTCGTGATCATCTGGCCGCGAAGCCCTGTCCAGCCGGTCGCGTCGAGGCCGAGCAGGGTGGTTCGGCTGGCGCTGCTCAGGGCGGGCAGCGCCGCGGTGAGCGCCGCATGCCGTGCATCGGCCGACAGATCCGCGGAGAAGGCCGCGTCGATGGGCGCCACCTCGTTCTGCAGCGCCGCCACCTGCTGGGCGGCGAAGGCCTGGCCGCGGGCCGCGGTGTAGTCGTACTGCGGCGCGACGGCGGCCCGGGCCGCCTGCTGCTGAGCGCCGGTCTGGATCTGACTGGTGTACTGGACGGCGCGCGGCGCGTAGACGTCGACCGGTGACGGCTCGTTGACGGTGGCCTGGAAGGTGGCCGTCGGCAGCAGGTCGATCGACAGGACGGCCGTGACCATGGCCGCGAGGATCGCCCCGCTGACGACGAGGCGCACCGCGTCGCGGCGGGTGAAGGCCGCCGCTCGGCTCACCCGGCGGGCGATCATGCTTCGCCCGATCCGTGGACGTGGCCGGCCAGGTCGCGCGAGGCGAGCGCTTGGGCCACCAGCCCGCTGACCACGCGGCCGTCGGCGCGCCCGCGCGTGCGAGGGGCGAGGACGGCCATGACGCGGCCAAGGTCGCGTGCGGACGACGCGCCCGTCTCGGTGATGGCCGCCACGACGAGCGCGGCCAGCTGCGCCTCGTCGAGGGGCTGCGGCATGAACGTGCGGATGAGGTCCGCCTCGGCCTGCTCGCGCTCGGCCAGGTCGAGGCGACCGGCCTTCGTGTACGCCTCGACCGACTCGCGGCGCTGCTTGACCTCGCGGGTCAGGACGGCCAGCTGCTCGTCGTCGGTGAGCGGCCGCAGGGCCGCCTTCTCGGCGTTGTACAAGGCGGCCGCGACCATGCGCAAGGCGTCACGACGCATCGCGTCGTGCTGGCGCATGGCGTCGGTGATCGAGGCCTGGATCTGGTCATGAAGGGTCACCGTGGGGGCTCCTGAGGGGAGCCGCGCTCGCCCAGCGGGGCGGCGAGGCCTCTAGCCCTGGCGAGCGGCCTTCTTGCGCTTGGCTTCCTTGCGCTTGCGCTTCACGCTCGGCTTCTCGTAGTGCTCGCGGCGGCGTGCCTCAGCGAGGATGCCGCTCTGCTGGATCTTCTTGTTGAAGCGGCGCAGGGCGCTCTCGAAGGTTTCGTTCTCGCCGACTCGGACTTCGGCCAATGACGGTTCACCTCCCACCGGCTGGGTTGGCCCAGTCACCTGACGGCCCGCTGCCGGGATTCGGGCTCGTGACGACGCGCGGGCCCTCCCGAATGGGGACCCGGCGTCAGGGCCTGCGGAGTGTAGTCGCGGGTGCGGGGACGGTCAATCGGCCACGCGGCGGAGCCGGACGGATGGGGCGGCGAGGACGGGCGCTAGCGCTTGCCGTCGCGGTTCGCCGCGAGGTGTGCCTTCCACTCGTCAGGCTGGCGCGGATCGGTGCCCACGCTGCCTTCCCAGCCGCAGATGCAGGTGACGTGGAGCTCTCGGTGGCGGTACTCGGCGATGACGTGCTTGGGCGGCTCGAGCGCGGGCTTGGTGAGGCGGGCGGGATTCAACGAATGGGCTCCTGTGGCCTGGCCACGGACTCGCCTGCGGCTGCCGAAGGGTCGGCCGCACCACCGGATGACGGTCCAAGGCGAGCGCCAATGGTACCACGGCGGGCATCACCGGGCTCAGGGGCAGGGCTGGCCGAGCCCCCCTGCCGTCGCGTCGGAAACCACCGCTGTGCCGCCCGCCACGATGAGGCTGACCGGGTCAAGCGCACAGACCGCCGCGTGGACGGTGGCCGGGAGGGCGCCTCCGGCCGGGGCAAGCAGCAGGTCCGTGTCCTGCAGCGCTGCCACGGGCCCCACGGACAGCCCGTCCGCGAAGCCGATCCCGGAGGCGACATAGACGACCTGTGGGTGCACGCTGCCCGGCGGGAACTGCTGGGCCAGGGTCGCCGCCGTGGCGTAGCGGTCGGCGCCGTAGATCGGGTCCGCCACGTCATACCAGTTCCGCAGCAGCTCGATGTAAGCGAAGGCGATGACGTTGGGCCCACCGACGACCCAGATCTTCGCCGGCTGCAGGTGGGCCAGCGCCGTGATCACCTCGGGCGGGATCTGCGAGCCCGCCGTGCCCGGGATCAGAAGGAGCGGCCAGCCCATACGCCCGGCGACCGCGGCGGCGCCGAGGGCGTCAGGGAAGTTCAGGCCGCTGGCGATGAACACCCCGCCCACGCCGCTGAGGTACTTGCCACTGCGCAGCGGGTCGACGATGTCGGCCGCCGTGTCGTAGCGGTCCGTGCCGCCGAGGCGCGTCAGGCGGCTCCCGTCACCGCTCAGGTAGGTGGCGACCAGGTGCGCGGCAACGGCCGCGGAGAGCGAGGCGGTCCCGCCGATGAGCGTGATGTGGCTCGGCGCCAGCGCCGTCAGGCGCGAGGCGATCGACGACGGCACCGGCAGGTTCGGCGGCACCAGGAGGAGCGGGGCGTGGTCACGGCCGGCCAGCGGCGCGGCCGATAGCGCGTCGGCGAAGCCGGCGCCAGAGGCCAGGTAGACGGTGCCGCCGGGGGCGTAGCCACCCAGGCCGGCCACGGCCGCCGACGTCGCGTAGCGGTCGGCGCCGGCCACACGGGTCGTGTTCGACACGATGTGGTACACGCCGCCGTTGATCTCCTCCAGGTACAGCTCGCCGGCGGCGTCCTCGCCGAAGCCGGTCAAGGTGAGGCCGGTCTGGAGCAGCACTTCCGGCGTGGCCGGGCTGGTCGCGGTAGCCGGCACGTCCCAGATGGTGCCCGAGCACAGGTCGCCGAAGAGATAACGGCCGGCGAGATCGGGCGACTCCGTGCCGCGGTAGACGTACCCGCCGATGATCGCGCAGCCCTTGCTGTGGTCATACGCCAGGAGGGGCGGGGTTGACCCGGGGCTCGTCGGAGCCGGGCACGAGTGGAACTTCGCGATGTGGAAGCCCTCGTAGTAGGGCCAGCCGAAGTTCACGCCCTTGCCAGGGGTGGCTCCCCCGAGGTGGTCGACCTCCTCGTAGGTGTCCTGGCCGACGTCGGCGATCCACATGTCGCCTGTCGAACTGTCGAAGCTCCAGCGCCACGGGTTGCGGAGGCCCCATGACCAGACCTCCTTGGCGCCACCTGACCCGCTGGCGAAGGGGTTGTCGGCCGGGATGGCATACGGCGCCGCGCCGTGCACGTCGATGCGGAGGATCTTGCCGAGCAGGACGTTCGTGTTCTGGGCGTTGCCGCAGCCGGGGCCGGGATCGTCCGATCCGCCGCCGTCCCCGGTGCCGATGTAGAGGTAGCCATCCGGCCCGAAGTTCAGCATCCCGCCGTTGTGGTTCTGGTTGACGGGATGGGGCACGTCGATGATCGCGGTCGGCGTCGTGTTGGCCGTGTCGGTCGAGGCGCTGGCGGTCGTGAACGAGACGACCAGGAGGCTGCCGTCCCCAATGGTGTACGAGACGTAGAACGTGTGGTTGGTGGCGAAGGCGGGATCGAACGCGAGGCCCAGCAGGCCCTCCTCATCGCCCGCGTCGTTGAAGCCGACGCCCAGCGAGGCGAGGTCCAGGAACGGGGTGGCCTGCTTCACGCCCCCGTCGACGACGCGGATGGTCCCGCCGCGTTCGACGACGAAGAGGCGGTCGCTCGACCCGTCGTTGGTGACCAGGAGCGGCTCGTCGTAGGTACCCGATCCGGGCACCTTGACCAGCGAAAGGATGGGCTTGCCGGGCGGCGCCACGACGGCTTCCACGGCCGCGGGATGACCCACCGCTGAGGCGGCCAGGGCGCTCAGGACGAGGGCCGCGGCAGCGCCCGAGGCGAGGGCGCGGCGCAGGACGATGGAGGCGGCGAGGTGCGGCATGCCATCTCCCGGGAAGCGCCCGGGCACCCGCCCGGGATCGCCGCGGACGGTACCATGCCCGGCGCCTAGGTGACCTCGAAGATGGTCCCCGACGCCCGCGGGACCCTTGGTGTCGGCCGGCAACAGGTTGAGAACCCTTAAGTACCGCATCCCTTCGGGCGGTGGTAGGGTGCGCCGGTCATCATCACCCGCCGGGCAGGACGCTCCGGCGTCATCACCGTCGGGGAGTTCGGGCATGTCCGCGCGCCGCTCGCCGTTCCGCCAGCGCCTCGGCGCGATCGCCTCCACGCTGGCCGTCACCGGGGCCCTGCTGGCCGGCGTCGCCGGCCCGGCGGCCGCGCCGGTCGCGGCTGCGACGCCGCCTGCGCCCTCGGCGCCCGGCCTCTTCGCGACCAGCACGGGGCCGGTCAAGCCACGCTCCGTCAAGCCGACGGCAACCTCCACGCTGCCGGCGGGTTTCGTGGATTCCACCCTCTTCTCCGGGCTCAGCGAGCCGACCAAGATCCAGATCGCGTCCGACGGCCGGGTCTTCGTGGCCCAGAAGAACGGCCTCATCCTCGAGTTCCAGAGCCTGAACGACCCGAACCCGCCGACCGTCTGGGCCGACCTCCGCAGCGAGGTCGACGACTACTGGGACCGCGGCCTCCTTGGGCTCGCGCTATCCCCGAACTTCGTCACCGACCACACCCTGTACGTGCAGTACGGTTGGGACCATAACCCGGTCAGCGACATGCCCGGGAACCCGTACGGCACGCCGGTGTCCTGGAACGACGTCTGCCCGGGTCCGCCGGCTGGGCCTGGCTCGACGACCGATGGCTGCACCATCCTGGGCCGCATCTCGCGCATCACGGGCGTGCCGTCGGGGACGCCACTCGGGCAGGCGAATGAGACGGTCCTGGTCGCCGGCTTCTGCCAGCAGTACCCCAGCCATTCGAACGACGACCTGTGGTTCGGGTCCGATGGCGACCTGTACTCCACGGCGGGCGAAGGGGCCAGCTTCCTGAGCTTCGACTATGGGGAGCTGGGCGGCACGACCAACCCCTTGATCACGCCGGTCAACCCATGCGGTGACCCCGTGGCGGGCGACATCGGGACAGCCCAGACGCTGCCTGCGGCGGAAGGCGGCTCGCTACGCGCCCAGAGCATCCGCAGGGTCGAGGGGACCAGCGACGCCGTCCTGAACGGGTCCTTGCTGCGGATCGATCCGACGACCGGCTACGGCGTGCCGGGGAACCCCTACTACACCGGCGACGGCAACAACAACGCCAGTCGCATCCTGGCTTTCGGCCTGCGCAATCCGTTCCGCTTCACCTTCCAGCCGGGCAAGAACACCGTCTGGATCGGCGACGTCGGCGAGAACACGTGGGAGGAGATCGATCGCCTGCCGCTGCCGGCCACGGCGGGGGCGAACAACTTCGGCTGGCCGTGCGACGAAGGGGCGGGGGCGCATCCCGGCTGGCCCACCAACGTCAACCTGTGCACCAGCCTCACCAACGCCGTCACGCCGTACTACACCTACAACCACCAGGCCTCGGTGGTCCCCGGCGACAGCTGCGACTCCGACACCGGGCTGTGCTCCGACGGGTGCCTGTACGGCAGCTCGTCGATCAGCGGCATGACCTTCTACACCGCGGCCAGCTACCCGGCCAAGTACAAGGGCGCCCTGTTCTTCAGCGACCACTCGCGCGACTGCATCTGGGCCATGCTGCCCAAGGCGAACGGCGATCCCGACCCGACCAAGATCGTGCCGTTCGTCGTCGGCAGCGTGGTCCCGCCGTCATGCCTCGTCTGCGGGGTCGACCTGGAGACCGACCCGACCTCGGGCGACCTGCTGTACGTCGACTACGACGGCGGCTCGATCCACCGCGTCCAGTACGGCGCACCCCAGGCCGTCGAGCACGCGGACGTCACGTCCGGCGACCCGCCCATGACCGTCCATTTCGATGGCTCGGGCTCGACCACGGCCGCCCCGCCTCTGACCTACGCCTGGACGATCCCGGGCGCTTCGTGTGACAGCACGACGAGCGCCAAACCGACCTGCACGTTCTCGTCGCTCGGGTCGTTCAACGTCACCCTGAAGGTCACCGACCACAACGGGGTGTCGAACACGAGCCCGCCGCTGACCATCACCGTGGGCGTGCCGCCCACGACCGTCATCGATACCATCGATGGCGCAGCGCCGCCGCCCCAGCCCACCCTCGACGGCAACGGCAACCCACCGGCCGTGCGTCCAGGCGGCGTGCCTGCCTTCTTCACGGTCGGCGACGACATCACCTTCAGCGGCCATGCGACGGGCGCCGGCGGGCCGCTGCCGGCCGGTGACCTGGCGTGGAACGTGCGCATCTACCACTGCCCCTCGAACTGTCATACGCATGACATCGAGACGCTGGCGGGCCACGCCAGCGGCGACATCAGCGCCCCTGACCATTCGTACCCGTCGTTGCTGTGGATCCAGCTGACGGCGACCGAGCCCAACGGCCTCAGCTCGTCGGCGTCCGTCTACCTATACCCCAAGACGTCGACGGTGACGGTCACCAGCTCGCCGTCCGGCCTCACGGTCGGTCTCGGCACGAGCGCCACCACCACACCGGCCACGACCACGTTCTTCCAGGGAGGGACCGCATCGCTGTCCGCCCCGGGGCTGCAGACGCTGGGCGGGACCCAATATGGGTTCGTGTCATGGTCCGACGGCCAGCCCGCCACGCACAACGTGACCGTCGGGACATCTCCGCAGACCTACGCCGTCCGCTACATCCCCGACTCGCGGCTGGCCGGACCGGACCGCTACGGTACCGCCGCCGCGGCCGCCGCCCGGTACCCGGCCCATCAGGCGGTCGTGTACGTGGCCTCCGGCGCCCAGTTCGCCGACGCCGCCACCGCGGCCGCCATCGCCGGCCAGCAGGGCGCGCCCCTCCTGCTGGTCCAGCCGACGGCCATCCCGGCCGCCATCAGCACCCAGCTGACCCGCCTGGCCCCGGCCAGGATCGTCGTCCTGGGCGGGACGGGGGCCGTCTCGGCGGGTGTCTTCGACCAGCTCAAGGCGTACACCACGCCGACGGCAGGCCAGGTCAGCCGGGCGGCCGGGGCCGACCGGTACGCCACCGCCGTCGACCTCGCCGAGACCACCTTCACCAGCCCCGTCGACACGGTCGTCGTGGTCGACGGCCAGGACTTCGCCGACGCGGTCTCGGCGGCGCCGCTGGCCGCCCTCGACCAGGGGCCGGTGCTGTACGTCCAGCCCGATGCCGTCCCGTCCTCGGTCGACGACGCGCTGCTCAACGTCCTGAAGCCGACCCACATCGTCATCGTGGGCGGCACCGCCGTGGTGTCGGACGCGGTCGCCGGCCGCCTGGTGGCGACCTACCTGGGGGGTGACGCGAGCAGGCTGACCCGCCTCGGTGGCGCGGACCGCTATGCGACGGCCGAGCAGGTGGCCCTCCAGGTCGCGGACGGGTCCAGCCCGGCCGCGGTCTACGTGGCCAGCGGCCTGAGCTTCCCCGACGCGCTCACCGGGGCGGCCCTCGCGGCTTCACTGGGCGACCCGGTCCTGCTGGCCAAGCCGACCACGCCCCTGCCCGCCGGCACGGCCGCCGGGATGGCGGCGATGAAGCCACAGGCCGTCATCGTCATGGGTGGCAGCAGCGCCCTGTCCGACGCCGTCCTCATCGCGCTGCCGGCCGCGAGCGCGCCCTAGGGTCGCCCCAGCACCACTTGACGCTGCGGGTGACCGGCCCGATGCTGGCCTCCCATGGCCGAGGCCTTTCCTGACCCGACCGGCTACCGGTCGCTGGTCGACCTGGCCGACCGGGCCCTGGACCGCGCGGGACCGGACGAGGTCTTCGCCTTCGTCGGTGACGACGGCACCCTCGTGGCCTGGTCCGGCGAGGAGGTCCGGCGGCGCTCCCTGGCCACGGCGTGGCGGCTCCGGGCCCTCGGCCTGGCTCCCGGGGACCGGCTCCTCGTGTGGAGCCCGCCCGGCCCCGAGGTCCCGATCCTCTACCTTGGCGCGCTCCGGGCGGGCGTCCTGGTCGTGCCGCTGGACCTGCGCATGGCGCCCCAGACGATCGACCGGATCGTCCGCCTCGCCGATACCGGGTGGCTCGCCCTGGGCACCGGGCGGGACGCGCCCGACCCGCGTGACGTGGCCCTGGGGCACGTCCAGGTCCGGCCGGTCGAATGGCTGACGGCCGCCCCGCCCCTGCCTGGTGCGGCTGCCGCGAGTCCGGCCGACGTGCCCTTCCCGCCCGACTGGGAGGCGCGGCTGGCCGAGTGGCCCGCGGCGACCCGCGAGACACCCTTCCTGATCGTCTTCACCTCCGGCACCACGGGCAACCCCAAGGGCGCCGTGCTGACCCACGGCAATCTCCTGGCCACGGTCGAGGCGACCGACGCGGTCATCCCCCACCAGCAGCACCGCATCGTCTCGCTCCTGCCGCTGTCGCACCTCTTCGGCGTCGTCGAGCTGTACTACGGCCTCCACGGCAGTGCCCCCATCCTGTACGTGCGATCACGCAACCCGCGGGTCATCTTCGAGGCCATCCGGGCCCACCGGGTGACGACCATGGTGGTCGTCCCGCAGCTGCTCGACCTCTTCTGGGCGGGCCTCACGCGCGAGGTCGCCCGACTGCATCGCACGGCCACCTTCGAGCGGGCGCGGTGGATCGGCCGCCACCTCCCCTACGCGGTCCGGCGCTGGCTCTTCCGCTCCCTCCACGAGCAGCTGGGCGGCGGGCTGACGCTCTTCATCTGCGCCGCCGCGTTCCTGCCGCCGGCCCTCCAGGAGGCCTGGGAGGACATCGGCGTGGTGGTCGTGCAGGGCTACGGGTCGACCGAGTGCGGCTTCGCCACGGCGAACCATCCCGGCGACCACGATCCCGGCACCGTCGGACGGGCCATGCCGCCCGCGCGCGTACGGATCGATGCCGCCGACGGCGAGGTCCAGGTGGCCGGCCCGACCGTCTTCCAGGGGTACTGGCGCGACCCCGTGGCGACGACCGCCGCCTTCACCGAGGACGGCTGGTACCGCACCGGTGACGTCGGCCAGTGGAACAGCCGCGGCAGCCTGGTCCTGTCCGGCCGTCTGAAGGACATGATCGCCCTGCCCAACGGGATGAAGGTCTACCCCGAGGACATCGAGAATGCCCTGCGCGTGGCCGGCCTGGGCGACACCGTGGTGCTCGAGACCGCGCCCGGCCGGATCGAGGCCGTCGTCCTGCCGCCGGGCGCGCCGGCCCTGGCCATCGCGCCGGGGGCGCCGACCCCGCCCGCCAGACCACGGTCGGCGGCCGAGGTGACCGCGCTGCGGGCGACGGTGGACCAGGCGGTGAAGGCCGCCAACGCCGCGCTCGGGATGCATCAGCGGGTCGTCGCGTGGCGGTTCTGGCCCGAACCGGACTTCCCGCGCACCCACACGCTCAAGGTGCGACGCGACCAGGTGCGCGCCTGGGTCCAGACGGACGCGCAGCCCGCGCCGGCTACTTCGTGACCGGCACCGTCGTGCCCACCGCGGCCACCAGGCCGATGGCCGCCTGGGTCACGGCCGGGTCGCTCGACCGCCCGGGCGACCACCAGGTGAAGATCACATCGGCGCCCAGCGAGGCGACCAAGAACTGGGCGTCGAGCGGATAGGTCGTCTGGCCGATGCCGCTGCCCACGAACCGGGCCAGGGCGGTCGCCGCCGCCGCGGCGGCCGTGGGCGCCGCGAAGTCGTAGATCAGGACGTAGCCCTGGTCGGGGTCGGCCAGCTCGACGCGGTAGACCACCAGGGGTGTCGTGGCGAAGACGGTCGGGACCGCCGGCTGCACCGGCTGGTTCACCGGGCTCAGCTGGTAGCCGCCCGTCGCGAGGCTGCGGCGCAGGAGCGTCACGGTGGTGGCCTCGGACGCCGAGAGGCCCGGTTCCGCGGGCACGATGGCCACACTGCCGCCCGGCGCGGGCGGCAGAATGGCAGGTGCCACCCCGCAACCGGCGCAGGTGACGGCCAGGATGACGGCCAGGATCGCTATGGTCGGCCGGTCGGACGCGGGGCCTGGGCGCCTCACCCGGGCGGCCACTCGAAGGGCCGCCCGCCCATCAGGTGGAAGTGCAGGTGGTCGACCGTCTGGCCGCCCCACGGGCCCACGTTGGTGACCAGCCGATAGCCGGTCGTGGCCAGCCCGGCGGTGCGGGCCAGGTCGGCCGCGACCGCCATGAGGCGGCCCACGAGGGGGGCATCGGCCTCGGTGAGGGCCGCCGCCGAGGGGATGTGGCGGCGGGGCACGAGCAGCAGGTGGGTCGGTGCCCGCGGCGCGACGTCGTGGAAGGCGATGACGAGGTCGTCCTCGTGGACGCGCCGGGACGGGATCTCGCCCGCCACGATGCGGCAGAACAGGCAGGTCGGGTCGGCCTGGTCGGCCGGATCGGGGTGCGTGTCAGCCACGCGGGCAGGCTACCAGAGGCGGACGTTCAGGCCGGCCGCTCGGCCTCCAGCGTCACCCACTCCCCTTCCGCGAGACGGCCCGTGAGGCGGAAGCCGGCGGCCCGCAACGCCCGGCGCACGTCGCCCTCGCGATCGGCGAAGATGCCGCCCGCCACCAGCCGGCCGCCCGGCCGTGTCGCCTCGCGGAGCGGAACCGCGAGCCCCACCAGCAGCGAGGCGATGAGGTTGGCCAGGACGACGTCGTACGGCGCGTCGGGTGCCGGCAGCGAACCCTGGCGCGCCTCCACGTGACGGGCGCACCGGTTGCGCCTGGCATTCCGGTGGGTCGCCTCGACGGCCAGCGGATCCGTGTCCAGCCCCAGCACGTGGCTCGCGCCGAAGCCGGCCGCGGCGAGGGCCAGGATGCCGGACCCGCAGCCCACGTCCAGGACTCGTGCCCCGTCGAGCAGCCCCGCATCGCCGAGGCGTTCCACGCCCTCGAGGCACAGACGGGTCGTGGGATGGAGGCCCGTGCCAAAGGCCATGCCCGGATCGAGCGCCAGCACGACGTCGCCGGGGCGTCGACGGTGACGCCGCCAGGCCGGGCGGATGACGATGCGGCTGCCGATGCGCAGGAGCGGGAAGTGCTGCTTCCACGTCTCGGTCCACTCGCTCGGCGCGACGGCGCGTCGCTGCAGGTCACCGATGGGCCCCAGGCCGAAGGCCTGCAGGTGGCCCAGGGCGGTCTCCGTGCGGGCGACGGCGGCCTCGACCGCGACGTCATCCCCGGCCTCCAGGTAGGCGCAGACCAGGGCCGGCCGGGACGGGTCAAGGCGGGCGCCCAGGCCTTCGTCGGTCGGCAGGAAGGCCGGCTCCACGGTGATGCCCGTGGCGACCCGCGCGAAGATCTCGCTGACCGCCTCGACCGCCTCACCGCCGGCGCTCACCGACAGCTCCAGCCAGCCCCCGGCCGGCCGGTCCATCAGCCCGGCCGATCCGTCAACCCAGGCGGCCCTTGACCTTGCCCAGCAGGCCGTCCGCCTTGAGGTCGACGACCTCGCCGGCCTCCGTGGCGAACTCGGCCAGCAGCTCGCGCTGCCGCCGGGTCAGGCGGGTCGGTACGCGCACGTCGACGAGCACGTGCAGGTCGCCGCGGGCCCCGGCGCGCCGGAGATGGGGCACGCCACGGCCGCGCAGCCTGATCTCCGTCCCCGATTGGGTGCCGGGCTTGATCTCGACCGTCTCCTCGCCATCCGCCGTGGGCACGACGAGGCTGGCCCCCAGGGCCGCCTGGGTGATGGAGACCTCGAGCGGCACGAAGAGCTCCGTGCCTTCACGCCGCAGGCGCGGATGGGCCGCCACGTGGACGACCACGTACAGGTTGCCGGCGGGGCCGCCGCGCGGGCCGGCCTCGCCCTCCCCGGAGAGGCGGATCTGGTGGCCGTCATCGATGCCCGCGGGGACCGTCACCCGAAGCGTGCGCTTGCCCTCCACGCGTCCCTCGCCGCGGCACGTCGGACAGGGCTTCTCGACGAGGCTGCCGCGCCCGCCACAGCGGGGGCACGGGCCCGCGGTCACCATCTGGCCGAGCATCGTCTGGCGCACCGTGCGGACCTCGCCGCTGCCGCCGCACTGGGGGCAGGTGACGGGGCTCGTGCCTGCCTCGGCGCCGCTCCCGTGGCACGTCTCGCAGCGCACGGGCGCCTGGTACTCGATCTCCTTCTCCGTCCCGTGGACGGCCTCGGCGAAGGTCAGGCGGAGGTCGTAGCGCAGGTCGGCCCCGGCCAGCGCCCGGCCGCGCCGCGTCGCGCCGGGCGCCGTCCCGCCGAAGAACGCATCGAACAGGTCGCCGAAGCCCTGGAAGCCGCCGAACCCCCCGAAGCCTTCGGCGCCGTTGCCCAGGCCGGCCCGCCCGAACAGGTCGTAGGCCTGGCGTCGCTGGGGATCCGACAGGACCTGGTAGGCCTCGTTGATCTCCTTGAACTGCGCGGCCGCCTCGGGGGTCGTGTTGACGTCCGGGTGCCATTGCTGGGCCAGACGCCGGAAGGCCTTCTTCAGCTCCTCGTCGGTCGCGCTGCGCGCCACGCCGAGGATCTCGTAGTAATCACGCTGGGTGGTGGCCATGGGGAGCCGAGTATAGGGAAGGACCGGGCACGGCCGGGTCCGGGGCGCTTGGGTACCATCCGGTGGTGCCCGACACCCCCGTCCTCAGCGGTGCCGTCGCGCGCCGCTACCTGGCCCTGCATCACCTCCTGGCCCCGCCGCGGGCCCTGCAAGGAGGCCCGGATGGGGTGATGGCCGTCGTCGGCCGCCTGGGGTCGGTCCAGTTCGACCCCCTTGGCGTGGCCGGCCGCAACCATGACCTCGTCCTCCACGCCCGTGTGGCCGGCTACCGCCCCGCCTGGACCGACGAGCTGCTCTACGAGCGCCGCGTCCTCTTCGAGGCGCACAACAAGGCCCTCTCGATCCTGCCCATGGCGGAGCTGCCGTGGTACCGCATCGCCTGGGATCGCAGTCGGGCGGCGCACGAGACGGACGCCCTGGTCGAGCACGAGGAGCTGGCCCGGCACATCCTCGAGCGGATCCGGACGGAGGGCCCGCTCAGCTCGCTCGACTTCGAGCGCGAGCCCATGGTCGACTGGTACTGGGGCCCCACCAACCGCGTGCGGGCCATCATGGAGGCGCTCTGGGAGTCGGGCCTGCTGGGGCTGTCGCGCCGGGCCGGCAATCGCCGCTACTACGACCTGCCCGCGCGGCTCTACCCGGCGGCCCTGCTGGATGCCCCGCGCATCCCCGAGGACGAGCAGCTCCGCCACAAGCTGCTCTCACGCTTCCGGGCGCACGGCCTCCTCGGCGAGGCCGGTCAGGCCGAGATCTGGCTCGGCGTGCACGTGCGTGGCGCGGACGGCCGGCGGGCGGGCGGCCCCATCCGGACCCGCCTCCGCCGCGAGCTGGTCGCCGCGGGCGCGCTGCTGCCGGTGGCCGTCGAGGGCGTGCGGGGGACCCGCTTCGTGCCCGCCGAGGCGCGCGGCGAGCTGGAGCGGGCGCAGGCTGAGGTCGCGACGGGCGCGCCGCCCGGAGGCGCCGATCCAGGCGTCACGTTCCTCGCCCCGCTCGATCCCCTGTGCTGGGACCGCGACCTGCTGCGGCAGCTCTACGGCTTCGACTACGTGTGGGAGGTCTACGTACCAGAGGCACGCCGGCGCTGGGGCTACTACGTGCTCCCCCTGCTCTTCGGGGACCGGCTCGCGGGGCGGATCGAGCCGCGCATCGACCGGCAGGCCGGTACGGTGACGATCCTGCGCCTGTGGTGGGAATCCGGCTTCGATCCACGCCGCGCGGACGGCTTCGTGCCCGCCATGCGGGCGGCGCTGGCCGACTACCTGGCCTTTGCGGGGGCGCGTACGCTCACGTGGAGCGACCAGGCCGCCCCCTGGGGCCGCCTCCTCTCCCCGCCGCGCCGGCGCCGCCGCAGCGTGGCGCAAGTCAGCTAGGCCCGGCCAGGGTCCGCAACCCGGCCTCCAGCCTGCGCGCTGCCTGGGACCCGTGCCCCTTGGGCCGGCCGTTACCCGCCCCATTGATCATCCGAGCACAAGCCCGATCGATAAGCCCTCGGGCTGCCCGCCTGCCCGCCGGCTGCCTCCGTGCGCCGGTACCCACCCTATTCCTGTTTCGGGCCGAATCACGCCCTAAGCACCGCTGTCTCCGGGACCTGACCCTCGACCGCGCCCGATAAGGCCGTGCCACGAACACGGACCAACAATGGGGCGGGTATGGCTCGACTCAAGCGCCCGAAGCTGGCAGCGCAGGCCAACGCCCCCATCGGGCCGGACCGGGCCTTGGCCGCCTTCGTAGCGTCTCCAGTGCTGCTCTGAGCACAACGGGGGGACGTAAGGTCCCGCCCGCGCCCTCCGTCCGAGAGCCCGGTGACCTTAAGCGCGCGCCTAGCGTGGGGGCGAATGGATCGGGCCGATCCGCGCCTTAAGGGGCCTGGCTCTGGCGCGTCGCCCTGACGCTCTGGTCGATAAGGGCTGGCCATGAGCGTGCAGTAACACTGGACGCGCTATGGATCGGCCCAAAGCCCCTGAGCTCGCCGCTCAGGCCTGTCGCAGCGGCAGGTAGAGCGGCCACGGCCACGGCTGTACGGCGACGGGTATGCGGCCGCAGCGGGAGGCGGCTAGACCTCCTTGAACTCGCCCTCGACAGCTTCGTCGGCCTCGTCGGCGGGCTTCTCGGCGCCGGCATCCGCACCGGCCCCGTCGCCGGGACCGGCCGGGCCGTCGGAGCCCGGCGCGCCACCGTCACCACCGGATGAGCTGCCGCCGGCCTGGTAGGCGGCGGTGCCGACCTTCTGGAGTTGCTCGGCGAGCGCCTGGGCGGTGCTGCGCACCTTGTCCAGGTCGTTGCCCTTGAGGGCCTCGCGGACGGCCTCGACGGCGCGTTCCGTGGCGGCCCGCTCATCAGGCGCCACCTTGTCGCCGAGATCGCGCAGCGTCCGCTCGGCCTGGAAGGCCAGGGCGTCGGCCTGGTTGCGCGTCTCGACCTCCTCGCGGCGCTTGCGGTCCTCCTCGGCGTGCTCGGTCGCGTCGCGGACCATCTTGTCCACGTCGTCCTTGGAGAGCATCGACGAGGCCGTGACGCGGACCTGCTTCTCCTTGCCGGTGGCACGGTCCTTGGCCTTCACGTCGAGGATGCCGTTGGCGTCGATATCGAAGGTGACCTCGATCTGCGGCACGCCACGAGGCGCCGAGGGGATGCCGTCGAGGATGAAGGTGCCCAGCGTCTTGTTGTCGCCGGCCATCTCCCGCTCGCCCTGGAGGATGTGGATCTCCACCTGCGGCTGGTTGTCGCTGGCGGTGGAGAACGTCTGGCTCTTGGATGTCGGGATGGTCGTGTTGCGGTCGATCAGGCGGGACATGACGCCGCCCAGGGTCTCGATGCCCAGGGAGAGCGGCGTCACGTCGAGGAGCAGGACGTCCTTGACGTCACCGGCCAGCACGCCGGCCTGGATGGCGGCGCCGACGGCCACGACCTCGTCGGGGTTGACGCCCTTGTGGGGCTCCTTGCCGCCGAAGACGGCCTTGACAGCCTCCTGGACGGCCGGCATGCGCGTCTGCCCGCCGACGAGGATGACCTCGTCGATGTCGCCCGGCTTGAGACTGGCGTCCTTGAGGGCGGCGAGCACGGGACCCTTGGTCCGCTCGATGAGGTCCGCCACGAGGTCTTCCAGCTTGGCCCGGGTGAGGGTCATGACGAGGTGCTTGGGGCCGCTCGCGTCGGCCGTCATGTAGGGCAGGTTGATCTCGCTCTGGGCGGCCGAGCTCAGCTCGATCTTGGCCTTCTCGGCGGCCTCCTTGAGGCGCTGCATGGCCTGCGGCGTCCGACTTGAGGTCGATGCCCTGGTCCTTCTTGAACTCGCCGAGCAGCCAGTCGATGACCCGCTGGTCGAAATCGTCGCCGCCGAGGTGGGTGTCGCCGTTGGTGGCCTTGACCTCGAAGACGCCGTCACCGAGCTCCAGGATGGAGATGTCGAAGGTGCCGCCGCCCAGGTCGTAGACGGCGATCTTCTCGTCCTTCTTCTTGTCCAGGCCGTAGGCCAGGGCGGACGCGGTGGGCTCGTTGATGATGCGCTTGACATCCAGCCCGGCGATGCGGCCGGCGTCCTTGGTCGCCTGGCGCTGCGTGTCGTCGAAGTAGGCGGGCACGGTGATGACCGCCTCGGTGACCTTCTCGCCCAGGTACGCCTCGGCATCGGTCTTGAGCTTCTGCAGGATCATGGCGCTGATCTCGGGCGGCGTGTAGCTCTGGCCGTCGGAGACGTTGACCTTGACGCCGTCGTTCTTGTTGTCGCGCTCGACCTTGTAGGGCACCAGCTGCAGGGTCCGCTGGACCTCGGGGTCGTCCCAGCGGCGGCCCATGAAGCGCTTGATCGAATAGATCGTGTTGTGCGGGTTGGTGATCGCCTGGCGCTTGGCGACCTGGCCCACCAGGCGCTCGCCCGACTTGGTGAAGGCCACCACCGAGGGCACGGTGCGACCGCCTTCGGCGCTGGGGATGACGGTCGGTTCGCCCGCCTCCATGACGGCCACGACGGAGTTGGTCGTGCCCAGGTCGATACCGATGATCTTGCCCATCGTGTCAGTCCTCTAGTGCTTGAGCGGCCGGGTGGCCGGGGTTGCGGGCCACGCTCACCAGCGCCGGGCGCAGGACCCGGTCGCGGAGGCGGTAGCCCCGTTGGAGTTCGGTCAGGACGGTGTCGTCCGGGACGCTGGAGGTCTCCTCCTGCACCACGGCTTCGTGTTGGTGGGGATCGAAGGGCTGGCCTACCGCCGCGATGGGGGTCACGCCCTCCGACTCGAGCAGCTGGCGCAGTTTGCGGTCGATGGCCCCGATGCCCTCGAGCCAGCTGTTGCCGGCCAGCTCGGGCGGCACGGCGGCCATGGCCCGGTCGAAGTCATCGGCCAGGGCCAGGACCTTGAGGAGCAGGATCTCGTTGGCCAGCCCGAGGGTCGCCTCGCGCTCCTGCTCCGTGCGCCGCTTGAAGTTGGCGAAGTCGGCCGCGGCGCGCTGCCAGCCGGCCCGGTTGTCACCGGCCTCCTGCTGGGCCGCCGCGAGCTCGCCGCGGAGCGCCTCGACCTGGGCCAGCAGCTGGGTCGGGCTGGTCGTCTCCAGGGCGTCGATGCGCTCCTGGGCGCGGGTGCGATGGACGTGACGGCGCTCGGGGGGATGGTCGGTCATGTGTTCGGCTCGCTCAAGCGTACAGGTGGTCCACGAGTTCGTTCATCAGGCCGCTCACGTAGCGCACCGTGCCGATCGCCTGGGGGTATGCCATGCGGGTCGGGCCGAGCACGCCGACGACGCCCGAGGCGCGCCCCGGGCGGCCGTAGGGGGCCAGGATGAGGGCCACGTCGTGCATCTCGCGGGCGCGGTTCTCGCTGCCGATGTAGACGCGCACATCGCCGGCGCGGGTCACGTCGTGGACCACGTCGCCCAGGTATTCGCGGTCCTGCAGGACGCGGAAGACCCGCCGCAGCTTCTCGCTCTCGGAGAACTCCGGCGCCTCCATGACATTCAGCAGCCCCTCGCTGAAGACGTCGTCGACGGCCGACGCGTCGATCTCCTTGAGGGCCGCCAGGATGCGCGCGCCGGCGCGGGCCGCGAGGCGGTCCACGTCGCTCTCGAGCGGCCAGTCGGGCAGTTGACGCGCCAGCTGGCGGGCGGTGCGGCCGACCGTGAGCTGGTTGAGGCGCAGGGCGGCCGCGTCCAGGTCCGCCTGGTGGGCCACCACCTCGAGCGGCAGGAGCAGTTGCTTGACCGGCCCCTCCGCCACGACGAGGACGAGGCTGGCCAGGCGTTCGCCGCTGGAGACGAGGTCGACACGGCGCAGGCGGGCAGCCTGCGACTTGGCGGGCGTGGCGAGCCCGGCGACGTGGGTCAGGCCGGCCAGGGTGGCCGCGGCGAGGCGGAACCACTGTTCGCTGGCGTACTCGACCTGGCCGAACTGGTGGCGGATCATGAGCTGGTCGACGGGGGCCAGCGGGGCCGGCGTGCGCCCTTCGACGAAGAGCCGGTAGCCGTGGTCGGTGGGCACGCGGCCGGCGCTGGTGTGCGGCTGCATGAGGTAGCCGGCGCGCTCGAGTTCGGCCATCACGTTGCGCACGGTGGCCGAGCTGACGCCCAGGTCATGCTTCAGCACGAGCGCCACGCTGCCGACGGGCAGCGCGGTGGCGACGTATTCCTCGATGACGGCCCACAGGATCTCCGCGGAGCGCGGATCGAGCGGGCCGGGGCGTTCCCTGCGGCGCGCCACGGCATTCCCTCGGTAGTTCGTCCCCGTCCTGGTTAGCACTCACACTTGGAGAGTGCTAACGTGACCAGCGCATCGTACCAGCCACGACGGCGGGGTGTCAACGGCCGGGTCTGCCTCCGCGGGGCGCGCGGCGCAACGGTCGTCAGAGCAGGCGCGCGAACAGCTCGTTGCTCAGCAGGCGGCCGCGGCGGGTGAGGACCTGGTGGCCGGCCGGCCCGTCCGCCACGAGGCCCATCTCGCGGCCCCAGGTGATGGTCGGAGCCACGGCCGGCGACCCGGCCAGGTCGGGCCCCAGGCCGCTCGCCAGCCGCAGCCCGAGCATGGCCTCCTCCGCCAGGACGGCCCGCTCGTCGAGCTCCTCGCGGCCGCCCGGCGGCAGCCGCGGCGCTGAGCCGTCGGCCGGCCGGAGCGCGGCCAGGTAGCCGTCGAGCCGCGCCGCGTTCCAGCGCCGCTCCCGGCCTCCGTCGAAGGCGTGGGCGCCGGGGCCCACCGCCTCGTAGGGGCGGCGCTGCCAGTAGACGAGGTTGTGCCGGCTCTGCCGGCCGGGTCGGGCGAAGTTGGACAGCTCGTACCACGCCAGCCCGGCCGCGGCAAGGTGGTTGTCCAGGCGCTCGTACATCTCGGCGGCGCGGTCGGGATCCTGCTCGGCCGCGGCCGCCGCGCGCCACCGCCGGGCCCCCGGGCGTGTCGGCAGGTGATCGCCCAGCGGGCCGGTCAGGCCCTCGCCATCGGGGTCGTCCAGGGTCAGCGCGTAGCCGGACACGTGATCGGGCTCCAGGGCGAGGGCCGCCCCCAGCGTGGCGCTCCAGCTGGCCAGGGTCTGGCCGGGCACGTCGTAGAGCAGGTCCAGGCTGACCGACCGCATCCCCGCCGTCCGCGCGGCCCGCACCGCGCGGCCCACGTCGTCCGGCGTGTGGCGCCGGCCCAGGCGTCGCAGCTCGTCCGGCTGCAGGCTCTGGGCTCCCAGGCTCAGACGGGTCACGCCGGCCGCGCGAAAGCCGGCCAGATCGCCGAGGTCGTCAGGACCCGGGTTGGCCTCCAGCGTGACCTCCGCGTCACGCGCCAGGCCGAAGCGACGCTCGACGAGCTCCAGCAGCTGCCCGATGCGGCCCGCTGGCACGAGCGATGGCGTCCCGCCGCCCAGGTACACGCTGGCCAGGGGCGGCCGGGCGGGACCGGGCGGCCCGAAGGCCGCGACGTGGAGGTCGGCCCTGAGGCGGATCTCCTCGAGCACCGCGTCCACGAGCACGTCGATCCGGTTGTGCGGCCCCCGCGCCACCGCGCCGCTGAAGACGACGAAGTCGCAGTAGGGACACAGGCTGACGCAGAACGGCAGGTGGAGGTACAGGGCGACCGGCGGTCGCCGGCCGGTCACGAGCGCTGGGCGGCGGCGACCGTCGGCTCGTCCGCGACCTGCCAGCCGTCGGGCGGCAGGCGGTCCTCCGCGACCTCCTCCGGCTCCTCCCCTGGCGGCCGCACCTGCCCGGCGTGCCCGGTGCAGACGAAGATGGCGAAGCGGGCGATGGCGTGCCCGATGACGGCTGCGCCGATGCCGCCGGTGGCCACGACCGTCGCGCCGGCCCCGACCCCCAGGGCGAGCGACATGAGCAGCATGGCGTGGCTGCGGCCGGGCGCCCCGAGACGGGTGGCCAGGCCATACACCAGGGCCTGGATGGCGATCGCGCTGAGGGTCGGCAGGCCGGCCGCCAGCAGCAGGCCCATGAACGCGCCGCGGAAGGCGACCTCGTCGATGAGCGCCGTGCCCAGGCTATTGGCGATGGCCCCCGGGTAGGTGCGCGCCGACGGCAGGCGCAGGTGGCCGTAGCGCAGCCAGGCGAAGGCCGCGGCCACCCCGGCCCCGGCCGCGCCGAACCCGAGACCCAGGGCGACGGCCGCGGTGCGATCACCGCCGATGGCCAGGCCCAGGGTCGCCCCGGGGGTGGGATGCACCACGAAGATGCCCGCCGCGATCGCCAGCCCCACGGCGTACCACGCCAGGCGGCTCACGCCGGCCCGCCAGCCCCGACCGGCCGATTCGTCGTCGTACTCGGCGGCCCCGAAACGGGCCGCGTCAAGGCGCAGCACGACCAGCAGACCGGTGAAGGCCACCACGATCAGGATGCGGAGGTCGTTCTCCACGCTCAGGCCACCTCGTCGGTGCGCAGGACCGCCAGGAAGGCCTCCTGGGGGATCTCCACGCTGCCGACCCGCTTCATGCGCTGCTTGCCCGCCTTCTGCTTCTCCAGCAGCTTGCGCTTGCGCGTGATGTCGCCACCGTAGCACTTGGCCAGGACGTTCTTGCGCATGGCCCGCACGGTCTCGCGGGCGATGACCGTGGAGCCCACCGCGGCCTGGATGGGCACCTCGAACATCTGGCGCGGGATCAGCTCGCGGAGGGTGTCCACGAGGCGGCGGCCCACCTGCGCGGCGCGATCGCGATGGACGATCAGGGACAGGGCGTCGACCGGCTCGCCGTTGACCAGGATGTCCAGCCGCGCCAGGCGGGCGGGTCGGTAGCCGATCTCCTCGTAGTCCATGCTCGCGTAGCCCTGCGAGCGGCTCTTGAGCTGGTCGAAGAAGTCGACGATGACCTCCGCCAGGGGCAGCTGGAAGGCCAGCTGGACGCGGGTGGGATCCAGGTACTCCATCGTCTCGAAGCTGCCCCGGCGGTTCGTGGCGAGCTCCATCAGTGCCCCGATATACGTGCTCGGGGTGATCACGCTGACGCGGACCCAGGGCTCGCTGATGACCTCGATCTCGCTGGCCTCCGGCAGCTCGGCCGGGTTGTCGACCTCGCGCTCGCCGCGTCCGTTGGTCAGTGTCACGCGATAGGCCACCGACGGGGCCGAGGCGATGAGCTGGAGCCCGAACTCCCGCTCCAGGCGCTCCTGGGCGATCTCCATGTGCAGCAGGCCGAGGAAGCCACAGCGGAAGCCGAACCCCAGGGCCACCGACGTCTCCGGCTCGTAGACCAGCGACGCGTCGTTGAGGTGGAGCTTCTCCAGGGCGTCGCGCAGGGCCGGATAGTCGGGGCCCTCGATGGGATAGAGCCCGGCGAAGACCAGCGGCAGGGCCGCCTTGTAGCCGGGCAGCGCTACCCCGGCGGGTCGATCGGCCGACGTCAGCGTGTCGCCGACCTGGCAGTCGCGCACGCTCTTGAGGCCGGTCGCCACGTAGCCCACCTCGCCGGCCGAGAGGCTCGGCACCGGCACGGCCTGGGGCCGGAAGAGGCCCACCTCCAGGGCCTCCGCCTCTGCCTGCGAGGCCATCAGGCGGATCGGCGCATGGGTCTCCAGGCGGCCGGCGGCGAGGCGGACGTACGCCACCACGCCCTTGTAGGCGTCGTAGTGCGAGTCAAAGATGAGGGCCTGCAAGGGCGCCGCCGGGTCGCCGCGCGGCGGCGGGACGCGGGCCACGATGGCCTCCAGGATCTCCGGCACGCCCGTGCCGTCCTTGGCCGAGGCGAGCAGGACCTCCTCGCGGGGGATGGCCAGGACGTTCTCCAGTTCCTCGATGACGACGTCCGGCTGGGCCGACGGCAGGTCGATCTTGTTGATGACCGGGATCAGCGTGAGCCCCTGGGCCAGGGCGAGATGGACGTTGGCCAGCGTCTGGGCCTCGATGCCCTGGGCGGCGTCGACGACCAGGATCGCCCCCTCACAGGCCTGCAGGCTGTGGCTGACCTCGTACGTGAAGTCGACGTGGCCGGGCGTGTCGATGAGGTTCAGGCCGTACAGCAGGCCGTCCCGGGCGGTGTACTCGAGGCGCACGGCGCGGGCCTTGATGGTGATGCCGTGCTCGCGCTCCAGGTCCATCGAGTCCAGGACCTGGCTCGTCATCTGGCGCGGCTCGAGCGTGTGGGTCAGCTCGAGCAGCCGGTCCGCCAGGGTCGACTTGCCGTGGTCGACGTGGGCGATGATCGAGAAGTTGCGCAGGCGAGCCTGCGGGATGCGGTCGGTCAAGCGGCGTCTCGCTCCGCCGGGGCCGATGGGGCATGGTCCTGCTGGAGGGCATAGACGTGCCCATCCGGCGCCCGGAAGAACAGCCAGCCGAAGCCATCGAGGCGCGGGTCGTTGAACGCCTCCGCGGCCCACACGACGTCCGCCACGATCTCGATCCCCGCTGCCACCAGCTCAGACCGGGCGGCGACGAGGTCGTCGACGGCGAACGCGACGGTGGGTCCGGTCGCCGGGGTGGGCAGCAGACGCGGGTCATAGCCGCCCGGGCGGTAGACCTCGAGAAAGTCTCGATCCCCCGACTCGAGCTGGAAGACCGCCCAGCCGTCGTCCCGGTGCCCCGGCGCGAGGCCCAGGACGTCGCGGACGAAGGCGACCATGGCGTCGAAACGCTCGGTCTGGACGCCGACGAAGGAGACGCGTCGGATCCGCACGGATGGGCCTCCAGGCATTGCTGCGAGCCCTGGCTCGGTCGCACCGCGGCCGTGACGGTCGTCAGGCGGATCCGATGAGGGCTGCGCGATGGTAGCGCGGGGTCGACCTGCGCCGCCCCGCGCGCGACGCGTGCTACCATTCGCGGTCGCGCCCGGCCTCAGGCCCTCCGCGCGTCCATCACGCCCGTAACCGAGGATCGTCCCACCTTGGCCCACTCGTCCCGCACCTGGCGCGGCGCCCGCACCCCACAGGCCATGAAGCGCGTCCGCCAGGACGTCCGCAAGCAGGCCGTCAACCGGCCCCACCGTTCACGCACGAAGACGCTCGTCATCAAGGCCGTCGCGGCGGCCCAGACGGGCGACGCGGCCGAGGCGCAGACCGCCCTCGTGGCCGCCGTCTCGGCGCTCGACCGGGCCGCCAAGTCCGGGGCGATCCACCCCAACGCCGCCGCCCGCCGCAAGAGCCGCCTGACGCTCAAGGTCAACGCCGCGCTCGGTGGCGAGGCCATCGTGGGCGCCGCCAAGGCCGGCCGCTCCACGGGCAAGGCCGCTGCCGCCAAGGCGGCCAAGGCTCGCGTCGCCGCCTCCAAGGCGGCCAAGGCCAAGGGCGAGCAGACCGCCGCCGGCAAGGCCCGCGCCGCGCTGTCCCGCTCGACCCGTGCCGAGGCGGCCCAGGAACCGGCGGCCGTAGCGGCCCCGGCCACGACCAAGGCGTCGGCCGCCAAGAGCGCGCCGAAGAAGGCCGCCGCGACGAAGGCGACCGCGGCGAAGGCCCCGGCCAAGGCAGCCGGTGCGAAGGCACCCGCCAAGCCCGCGGCCAAGCCCGCGGCCAAGCCGGCCCCCAAGACGGCCGCAGCCAAACCGGCGGCCAAGGCAGCCACGGCAAAGGCGAAGCCGGCCCCCAAGGCCAAGACGACCAAGTAGCGCCCGCGCTACGGCGCGGCCCGCGGCGAACCCTCAGCCCGCTGGCGTCGGCTCCGGCTGCTTGGCGGGACCTGTCGCGGCGTAGAACAGCCCGCCGACGAGCGATCCGCCCACGACCATGGCCACGAGCACGAGGCCGCCGTCGAGCTGATCGCGCAGCACGAACGCCTGGAACGACGGGGTGTCGGTCACGCCGGCCTGGGCCAGGGCGGCGGCGAAGGCGGGATCGGTCGCGGCCTGGTCCAGGTAGCGCTGGTAGGCGCACCCCGGGCCGGCGGCGCACGTCGGTCCCAGGGGCTCGCCGAGGGCCCCGGTGTTGTTGTACTTGGGGTAGCCGGAGTCGGCGAAGATGAACAGCAGGCGGATGGCGGCGTAGACGATGGCGAGCGTGAGAGCCGTGACGATCCCGGCGTAGCCCCCATCGACCAGGGCACGCCACACCGGCCGCCGACGCTCGGAGCGGGCGGCGGCGTAGAAGCCGATGAGCAGCCCCGCCGGGATGGCGGCCAGGAAGACCAGGGCCTGCACGGCGATGATCAGCTCGAAGCTGATGGCGATGGTCACCGCCATGCCCAGGCCGACCCAGCCGGCGAAGACGGCCCCCCGGTCCAGGACCCGCCTCACGAGCGGTGGTGGGCCAGTGCTGTTGCTCCGGCGAACCGGGCGCCCACGCCCAGCTGCTCCTCGATGCGCATGAGCTGGTTGTACTTGGCGACCCGCTCCGAACGCGACGGCGCACCCGTCTTGATCTGGCCGGCGCCGGTGGCCACGACCAGGTCGGCGATCGACGTGTCCTCGGTCTCGCCCGAGCGATGGCTGACGACCGCGGCCCAGCCGGCGGCGTGGGCCATGTCGATGGCGGCCAGCGTCTCGGTCACGGTGCCGATCTGATTGAGCTTGATGAGCACCGCGTTGGCCGACACCTCCTCGATGCCGCGGGCGATCCGCTCCGGGTTGGTGACGAAGATGTCGTCGCCCACCAGCTGCACCTTGTCGCCGAGGCGCTTGGTGAGCCGGGCCCAGCCGGCCCAGTCGTCTTCGGCGAGGCCGTCCTCCAGCGAGACGATCGGGTAGCGGGCCAGCCAGTCGGCCCAGAAGTCGACCAACTCGTCGGTCAGGAGGGTCCGCCCCTCCTTGGCCAGCCGGTAGGTCAGCTGGCCGTCGGCGGTGGCCGGCACGTCGGCCGCCAGGATCTCCGAGACCGCCGGGTCGAGGGCGATGGCGACCTGCTCGCCGGGCTTGTAGCCGGCCCGTTCGATGGCCTTCAGGATGACCTCGATGGCCGCCTGGTTGGAGGGCAGCGAGGGGGCGAAACCGCCCTCATCGCCCTGCCCGGTGGCGAAGCCGCCCTCATGCAGCACGGTGCGCAGGGCGTGGAAGACCTCGCTGCCGGCCCGCAGGGCCTCAGCGAAGTCAGGCGCGCCGACGGGCACGACCATGAACTCCTGGAAGTCGGTCGAGTCGGCCGCGTGGCGACCGCCGTTGAGGATGTTGAACTGGGGCACGGGGATCAGGTTGGCCCGGGCGCCCCCCAGGTAGCGGTAGAGCGGCAGGCGGTAGGCATGCGCCGCGGCGTGGGCGCAGGCGAGCGAGACGCCGAGGATGGCGTTGGCCCCCAGGGCGGCCTTGTTGGGCGTACCGTCGAGGGCGATGAGGGTGTCGTCGATGGCCGCCTGGTCGGCGGCATCGGCGCCCAGGAGGGCCGGCCCGATCGTCTCGAAGACGTTGGCCACGGCCCGCCGGACGCCCTTGCCGCGCGTAGCGGCCCTTGTCGCCGTCGCGCAGCTCGACCGCCTCGTGGGCGCCGGTGGAGGCGCCCGACGGGACCGCCGCGCGGCCCATGGCGCCGCCGGCGAGGGTCACCTCGACTTCGATGGTGGGGTCACCCCGCGAGTCCAGGATCTCGCGGGCGTCGATGGTCTCGATCTGGGTCTTCATGCGGGTCGGTCCTGTAGCGCGGCGATGCCGGGCAGGTCTCGCCCTTCGAGGAACTCGAGTGTCGCGCCCCCGCCGGTCGAGATATGGGTCATGTGTGAGGCCAGGCCGAGCTGTTCGACCGCGGCGACCGAGTCGCCCCCGCCCACGACGACGGTGGCGCCCCCATCGGCGCGTTTGGCCAGGTAGCGGGCCATGGCCCGCGTGCCGTCCCCGAAGGTGGGCACCTCGAAGACGCCGAGCGGTCCGTTCCATAGGATCGTCTGCGCCTCGTCGAGGGCCGCCTCGAAGGCGACGCGGCTGGCCGGCCCGATGTCCACGGCGGACCACGAGTTGGGGATGCGCTCGGCGGAGACGGTCTTGTGCTCGGCGCCGCGCGTGACTTCCTTGGCCACCACGACGTCGATGGGCAGCACGACGCGCACGCCGCGGGCGGCCGCCTCGGCCATCAACCGGCCGGCCGCCTCGACCTTGTCGCGCTCGAGAAGGCTCTTGCCGACCGTGTGGCCCTGGGCCACGAGGAAGGTGTTGGCCATGCCACCGCCGACGACGAATGTGTCGACGAGGCCCATGAGGTGCTCCAGCACCCCCAGCTTGTCGGAGACCTTGGCCCCGCCGATGACCGCGGCGAACGGCTTGGCGGGGTGTTCGAGCAGCGCCGAGAGGGCCTTGATCTCGCGCTCCATGAGCAGGCCGGCGTAGGCCGGCAGGAGCTTGGCCACGCCGACCGTGGAGGCATGGGCCCGGTGGGCGGTCCCGAACGCGTCGTTGACATACACGTCGGCGTAGCTCGCCAGGGCCTTGGCGAAACCGGGGTCGTTGGCCTCCTCCTCGGCGTGGAAGCGGAGGTTCTCGAGCATGATCATCTGGCCCGGCTTGAGCCGGGCGATGGCGTCGACCGTGCCGACGCCGAGCGCGTCGCCGGTGACCGGCACGTGCACGCCGAGCAGCGTGCTCAATCGCTCCGCCGCCGGCCGCAGGCGGAAGGTGTCGTTGACCTTCCCGTTGGGCCGGCCGAGGTGGCTGGCCAGGATGATGATGGCGCCCTGGTCGCGGAGGGCCCGGATCGTCGGCAGGGCGGCCCGGATGCGCGTGTCATCGGTGACCTTGCCGTCGGCCAGGGGCACGTTGAAGTCGACGCGGAGGAAGACCCGTTTGCCGGACGCGTCGAGGTCGCGGATGGTGAGCTTGTCCATCTCCGCGGACTAGAGGCGCGCGCCGACGAAGCGGACGAGGTCCGCCACGCGACAGCTGTAGCCCCACTCGTTGTCATACCAGGCGATGACCTTCACGAAGTCGCCGCCCATGACCATCGTGCAGGCGCTGTCCACGATCGAGGAACGGGCATCGCCGCGGAAGTCGGTCGAGACGAGCGGCTCGTCGCTGACGCCCAGGATCCCCGCCAGCGGCCCGGCCGCGGCCGTGCGGAAGGCCTCGTTGAGGGCCTCCACGCTGGTCGGCCGCTCCAGCTCCGCGGTGAAGTCGACGACGCTCACCGTGGGCGTCGGGACACGCAGGCTGAAGCCGTCGAACTTGCCCTTGAGGTCAGGGATGACGAGCGACAGGGCACGGGCAGCGCCGGTCGTCGTGGGGATGATGTTCAGGGCGGCCGCGCGGGCGCGCCGTGGATCCTTGTGCACCACGTCCAGGATGCGCTGGTCGTTGGTGTACGAGTGGATCGTGTTCATCAGGCCGCGCTTGATGGTGTAGGCGTCGTGGACCACCTTGACCGTCGGCGCCAGGCAGTTGGTGGTGCAGCTGGCGTTGCTGATCAGGTTGTGCCTGGCGGGGTCGTAACTGGCCTCGTTGACGCCGAGGACGATGGTCACGTCCTCGTGCGTCGCCGGCGCGCTGATGATGACCTTGCGCGCCCCGGCGGTGAGGTGCGCGGCGGCCTTGGTGGCGTCGGTGAAATGGCCGGTCGATTCGACCACGATCTGCACGCCAAGGTCGCCCCAGGGCAGTTCGGCGGGGTCCTTGACCTGCAGCGACTGGATGCGATGGCCGTCCACGATGAGCGCGTCATCGGTGTGGCTGACCTCGCCGGCGAACGCGCCGTACGTCGAGTCGTGCTTGAACAGCAGCGCGTTGGTGGCGGTATCGACCAGATCGTTGACGGCCACGACCTCGGCCTCGGGGACCCGCTCGATGAGGGCCTTGAGCGTCTGGCGGCCGATACGGCCGAAGCCGTTGATGCCGACTCGGATGGTCATCGCGGTAGAACCTCCTGTGGGGATGAGGGCAAGGTGAGTGTGCGGTCGGCCGGGGGGGCCGAAAAAGCGTCGTCGGTCATCTCATGAGGGGCTGTTCGGCCGGAGCGCCAGCAGCGGCACCGCCCCGGCCAGGCCCACGTCGTCGCCGAGGGCGGCGGCCACGATGCGCGTGCGACGCGCCACCACGCGGAAGGCGAGGGCGGCCACGGCCTCCCGCGCCGGCGCCAGCCAGCGTTCGCCCTGGGCCCGGGCGAGGCCGCCACCGATGACCACGAGGTGCGGCGTGAAGACGTCCACCAGGCCGACCAACGCCGCGGCGAAGCCTCGGCGGGCACGGCCCATGATGTCGATCGCGGCCGGATCGCCGGCCTCCTCGGCCTCCGCCACCAGCCGCGCGTCGATCTCGGCCGGGTCCCCGGAGCTCGCTGTCGCCCGCGCGGCAAACGCGGCCAGGCCGGGCGCCTCGCCGGCCGCCACGCGTTCGCGCGCCTGGGCGGCGATGCCGCTGCCCGACGAGACGGCCTCCAGGTGGCCGCGCGCGCCGCAACCGCACGGTGGTCCGTCAAGCTCGACGAGGACGTGGCCCAGCTCACCCGCCAGGCCGTCGGGGCCGCGGAAGAGGCGGCCCCCGGCCACGATCGCCCCGCCGATGCCGGTGGACACGGTCAGGTAGAGGAAGTCGTCCTCGCCCCGGGCGCTGCCGAAGGCCCGCTCGGCCAGCGCGGCGACATTGGTGTCGCGCTCCATCACGACGTCGAGGCTGGTCGCCCGGGCCAGGGCGTCGCCCAGGCGCAGGTCGTGGAAGGCGGGGCCCAGGTTGGGCGGCTCGAGCAGCGTCGCGCTGGCCGCGTCGAGCGGCCCGGGGGCGGAGACACCGAGGCCCCCCAGGGGCCGGGCGCCGACCGCGGGATCCTCGCGGACGGTGGTGAGCGCCGCGACGCACGCCTCGATCACGGCGGCCGGGCCGGCCAGCACGGGCGTGGGGCGCGTGTCGCGGGCCAGGACCGTCCCGTCGCCGGCCACGACCGCGGCGCGGATGCGGCTGGCGCCCAGATCGAGCGCCAGCACCGCTGATCCATCGGAAGGCTGATCGGCGCGCGCGGGGACCACCGCCTGCGGCCACGCCGCCTCGACCATCATGTCCTCTGGATTGTACCCTTCGCGCCCTTCCCGACCTGCGGGCGCAAACGGAAGGGACCCCGGCCGCGTGGCCGGGGTCCCCTATCAGAGGCTTCTTCGCGAGTGCTCAGCCGCCGATCTTGAAGACCTTGGTGCCGCACACCGGGCAGATCCCCTGAAGTGCGGGCTTGCCGTTCTTCATGGTGATGTGCTGGGCGTTCTTGACTTCACGCTTGGCCTTGCACTTGACGCAGTAGGCCTCGGCCATCCCATCTCCTCCTTTCCGGCTCACGCCGGGGGTCTCGGTGGCGGTCCGGGGCGTCTGCTCCGGCTCCGCCGTGTCGCGGGATCTTCAGGACGCCATGGCTGGCGCCCATAGTGACGGCCGCCATGCGGCCGCACCGGCCGCACGCGTCGCCTCGTCCATCTCGGCCAGGATGCCCAATGCCTCCAGGCCGGTCTCGATACAGGCCGCTTCGGCCTGCTCCTGTGCAGCGCCCTGGACGAAGCGTCCAGTGGTGCGCTGCGCGTATGCCGCGCAGACTACCCCCGCGCGGCAGCCGGCGAGGCCGGCCAGCACGAGGAGAGCCGACGCTTCCATCTCGAAGTTCAACACACCCTGGCGCGCCATGTCGGCCGCCAGGTCCGGGAAGCGGATCGGCAGGCGGGCGACGGGGCGGCCCTGGGGGCCGAAGAACCCCGGGGCGGTGGCGGTGATGCCGACGTGCGCGGTGTGGCCCAGGCGAGCCGCCGCCTCCACGAGGGCCGCGACGGCCGCGTAGTCGGCCACGGCCGGATACCCGTCACCGACGAAGTAGGCCGTCGTGGCCTCCAGCCGGACCGCGCCCTTGCTGATGACCAGGTCACCGAGCGCGATGTCCTCCTGGAGGACCCCGCACGAGCCGACGCGCACGAAGGTGGGCCGATCGGTGATGGCCAGCACCTCGGCCATCACGATCTCCATGTTGTCCGCCCCGATGCCGGTCGACACGACGGAGACGCGGCGGCCCTGGAAGCGGCCCGTGACCGAAGCGAACTCCCGATGCTGCCGGTGGAACTCCACGCGCTCGAGGCGCGTGGCGATGCGCTCGACCCGTTCCGGGTCCCCGGGGAGGAGGATGTACTCGGCCAGCTCACCCCGACCGAGGCCGATGTGGTATTGCCGATCAGTGTCCGGGAGCGCGACGCGGGGGTCCGCGTTCGGCAAGGCCGTCCCTCACTCGTGCTCGGCCCGGAGGCGGGCCTCGGCGAGGATAGAGCCGCCTTCGCACGAGCGTCAAGCGAACGGCAGCCGAGCGGGTAGGCGCCGTTCCCGCCGTTCAGGGCCCTGGCGGGGCTCCTGGCGGCCCCTCCGGGGCGGCCGGGGCCAGGGCGACGAGACGGTCGCGGATGCGCCGGCGGGAGCCGCCATCGACAGGAGCGCGGGCTCGTCGCACCGCTCCGGCCAGGAGCAGCACCAGCGCCGCGGTGGCAACGAGGGCGGCCAAGCCCACGGCCGTGGAGGTGCCGGAGTCGACCGCTGCCGTCGTCGCGCCGTCCTGCGCGGCCGGCGGCGGTGGCGCGGTCGCCACGGCCGCAGGATCGGCGTCGGGCCCCTGTGCCCCGTCCGGGTCGCCCGCCAGGGCGAGGTCGGCCATGGCCCGCAGCTCCAGGTCCACTCCGCCGCCGCTCGTGGCCGCCACGCGTGCCACGAGCGTCACGGCCGTGCCCGTGGCCAGCGGCGCCGACGCGGCCGCATCGGCGGGCAGGCGCACCGTGGCCTGGGCCGTGCCGTCATCGAGGGTGAGCTGGTGGACGTCCGCCGCCACGATCACGCCCCCGACACGGACGAGCCGGCCGACCAGCGTGGGCAGGTCCGCCAGATCGGCGTCGAGCGGTTCATCCGGCCGGGCAGTCGTCGTCACGCCGGCCGGCGCCGCGGGCACGGTCGCCGGGCTCGAGGCGCGGTGAAGGACGACCACGTCCGATGAGCCGCGGAGCATCTCGTAGAGCTGGCCGTCCGCTGAGCCGGTGGCCGGCGGCCGGGCGATCCCGGTGACCGCCACCCGGCTGCCCACGACCAAGCGTGAGGCGGGCACGGCCGAGGCGCTCCCTGCGCCGATCGGCAGGCGCGAGCCGTCGGCGAGGCGGAGCTCGCCGCGCCAGCTCGTCGCACTGCGCCGCACGGCCGTCACGGTCCCGACGGCCACCACGAGCTGCCAGCGGAGACCGGACACGAGCGGGGCATGGGCGATGGGCCGCACCAGGGCCGCCGGGCCGGACGCGAGGGCGCCCGGCGCGGCGTCGGCACCCAGCTCGGGTGCGCCGAGGTAGTGGCCGAGGGTGCCGCTGACGCGGACCGCTCGTCCCGTGGCCGGCAGGCGCACGCCCGGCGGCACCCGCACGAGGATCGCGCCCGAGGCGTCCTGCAGCGTGAACCGACGCTGGTCCACGCCCCACAGGGCGCCGCCTGAAGTGACGACGCCTTCGATGGTCGCGTGCTGACCGGTCCGAATCAGCGTCGCGATGGGGTTGACCGCATCACCCGATGCGCTGGGGCCGGGAACGCTGGCCGAGGGGACCGGGCTCGGTGGCGAGGCCGCGGCCACGACGTCCGACAGACTGCGTAGGTAGAGCCGGTAGCCGCCGGCGGCACCGCTCGAGGCGTGCTGGCCGAGCACGCCGGTGAGGGCCACTGTCGAGCCGCGACGGAGGGCCTCACGGGAGATCCCGGTGGCCGCGCCGGCCACGACCCGCAACGCACCGCTCCCGTCGTCGACCAGGACGGCGAAGCCGTCAGCAAGCGTCTCTGGTGTCGTGGTCACGGTGCCGCCCGTCGTCACGAGGAGGCCCTCGGCCGATTCACCCGCGTCGCCGGTGGCGAGGTCGAGCGGCGTCGCCGCCGCGCCCGGCCCGAGCGCCACGAATCGGGCATGGTCGGCGACCCGGACCGTCGCCTGGCCATAGCGGCCGTCGGTCGTGCCGGCCAGCCGGACCGCGGTGCCGGTGGGAAGGGCCGGCCACCCGTCACCCGACAAGTACAGCGCGATGCCCGCAGTGGCGTCCTGGACGAACGCCCCCTGGCCGCCATCGGTCAAGCCGAGGGGCGTCGTCAGGACGCCTTCGATCACCACGGCCGTGCCGGGAGCCGCGGAGCGGGCACTCGCGATCGTCTCGGTCGCCTGGTCTGGCGGCGCGCTGGGGGTGGGATCGACCGGCGTGGCGGTCGGGGCGGGCGGCGTCGTGACCGGGGTCGGGACGAGGGTCGGCGTCGGCGTGGCCGTCGGCGAGTCCGTCGCCTCCGTCGTCGGGGTCGCGGTGGGCGCATCCGTGGGCGTAGGGGTGGGCGGGGTGATCGTCGGGGCAGGCTCGCTCGGCGTCACGGTCGGGGCGGCGGTGGCCGACGGCGAGCCGGGCACGGGTGGATCGACCAGGGCCTGCGGGTCCGGGTCCGGCTGGACGAACCAGTCCAGGCTGTCGTCGTTCGTGTCGACGCCGTTCCCTGCCGGTCCTCCGGGCAGCCGCTCCAGGCTCGAGCCGGCCGGCGGCGCCGAGGCTGTCGCGCCCTCGATGAAGCCGTTCGTCGCGTTGCCCCAGGCGGTCGCGTCGATGACCGTGCCGTCGGCCGCGCGCAGCGCGACGGCGCCCCCAGTGGCCGCGAGGCCGCCGGTGTAGGTCGCGTCGGCGACCGCGGCATAGACGCCGGCACTGTTGGCGAGCAGGAGGTGCTGCCCTGGCACGAGCGGCGTGGTGGTGGTCCAGGTCGCCTTGCGGGTGACCGTGCCGCCGGTGGCGGAGACGTAGACGACCTCATCGCCGACCAGGTCGACCGGATCAGTCGAGGCGTCGTACAGCTCGATGAACTCATCGGACGCGCTGGCACCGCCCGTCATGACCTCGCTCAACAGGAGGCCGCTGGAGGGTGGCCAGGCCACCGCCGCGGTCGTCGGTCCGGTCGGCGCGGCGCGGACGAAGCCGCTGGCCAGCGTGAGGGTGAGGCAGGCGGCCAGCAGGGACGGGCCGGCCGAGCGGAGACGCGACGACATGCATGACCTCCAGGCGGGCCTGGCGGCGGGTGCTCGGCACGTTGTACGCGGACACGCTTAGCGCGCGGTTCACACCGGCTTCACGGTGACTTGCGGCGCTGTACGATGCGGCTCCCCAGTCCCACCGCAGAGGAGGCCACGTGGCCCGCGCCAAGCGAACCGACCGCGCCGATGCCCGCCGTCGCTACCGTGCCGCCCAGGCACCGGTGGCCGACCCGGAAGACGACGCGCCGGCCCCCCGCGACACGGCCGCGGCGATGGCGCCGAGCGGCGGCGGACCGCTGGGCCTGTTCGGCGGCGTCCACCTGCCCGACTTCCGCGGCGACCTGCTGGCGATGCCCGAGGTGGTCCGGACGACCAGGACCCTGTGGGGCGCCTTCGCCCTCGGACTCTTCGCGGTCGTGGCCGGCCTCACGTTCCCCCTCAACGATCCGGGCCTGACCGGCCTCGTCCTGCCCCTCTTCATCCAGGCGCCGGGCATCCCGGTCCTCGTCGGCGGCTTCGTCGCGCCACGAGGGGCCTGGCTGATCGGCGGGGTGATGGGCCTGTTCCAGGCCCTCGGCCTGCTGGCCGCGATCTATCGCACGACCCCTGGTGCTATCGACGGCAGCGAGGTCGCCGTCGCCCTGGTCTCGGGGATCGTGCTTGGCACGCTGTTCGGCGGACTGGCGGCCTGGTACCGGCGCTGGCTGCGCACGATGAGCACGCGCAACGCGGCCGTACGGGCGGAGCGGGCCAAGCAGCAGCGGCGCGACACCAAGCGCTCGGCGCGACCCGCGCGCTGACCCCCCTGACGGGGTGAGCGCCTAGCCCACGCGGCGCATCCCGGCGTGGCCGAGCTGGCGCACGCCTTCGGGCCGTGGCGGCCCACCGAGCGCACGCGCTACTTCGGGGAGTGACCGGATGCGGTGGGCGATGAGGTTGACCACCGCGTGCTCTCGCTGGAGGGTGCCCTCCACGTAGAGCAGGGCATGGCGGCGCACGACGCCGCGCAGGCGGGCCCAGGCGTCAGGCCAGAGCGTGACGTTGACCATGCCCGTCTCGTCCTCGAGGGCCAGGAAGACGGTGCCTTTCGCGGTCATGGGGTGCTGCCGGGTGACGACCAGGCCGCCGATGGCCACCGGGCCCGGCCTGTGGGTCGTGAGGCCGGCGGCGGGGATCGCCCCCAGGTGGTCCAGGGCGGGGCGGAAGAGCTCGACCACCTGGCGTCGGGCATCCAGGGACAGGATCGCGTAGCCGTCGCCCAGCCGCTCCAGTTCGCTCGGCGGCGAGAGCACCGGCGCCGGCGTGGGCGGCAGCCGCAGGCCGAGCGGCCGGCCGGCGACCCGCTCACCCGGCCGGCCGCGGATGGCGCCGGCCAGTTCGCGGACCTGCCAGAGCAGTTCGCGGCGTGGCCGGCCCAGGCTGTCGAGGGCGCCGGCGCGGATGAGTCGCTCCAGCGTCTCCTCGGGCAGGCCGGTGCGCGGCACGACGTCCTCCAGCGAGCCGTACGGGCCGCGGTCGCGCTCCGCCTCGAGGCGCAGGCCCAGCTCTTCGCCGATGCCGTTCACGAGGTGCAGGCCCAGGCGCATGCCGTAGCCCTGCGCCGTCCGGGGCTCGTCGGGTGAGCCGGTCCACTCGGTGGCCGTGCGGTAGCGGCTGCGGGCGAGGTCCACGGGCAGGATCGGCACCCCGTGGCGGCGGGCGTCGTTTACCAGCACCTCCACCGGGTAGAAGCCCATCGGCTGGGCGTTGATGAGCCCGGTCACGAACTGCGCCGGGTAGTGCAGCTTCAGGTAGGCCGACTCGTAGGCCGTCCGGGCGAAGGCCGCGGCATGGCTCTTGTTGAAGCCGAAGCTGGCGAAGCCGGCCACCCGCCGGAAGAGCTCCTCCGCGTCCGCCTCGGTCAGGCCGCTCGTGGTGCGGCAGCCGTCGACGAAGCCCCGGTGCAGCTTCTCCATCTCACCCGTCGAGCGCCACGTGCCCATCGCCCGCCGGAAGCCATCGGACCCGCCGGGGCTGAAGCCAGCCACCTCGATGGCGATGCGCATGACCTGCTCCTGGTACAGGATCACGCCGAGTGTCTCGGCCAGGATGGGCTCCAGGCTGGGATGCAGGTAGGTCACCGGCTCCAGGCCCTGCCGCCGCCGCAGGTAGGGGTGGACGGCGTTGCCCTGGATGGGGCCGGGCCGGATGATGGCCACCTCCACCACCAGGTCGTCGAGGGTCGCCGGGCGCGAGCGCGGCAGGGTCTGCATCTGGGCCCGTGACTCGATCTGGAAGACGCCCACCGTGTCGGCCGCCTGGATCATGGCGAAGACCTCGGGCAAGTCCTCCGGCAGCTCGTCCAGGTCCAGCCGGAGGCCGCAGTCGGCCTCGATGTCGCGCAGGGCGTCGTCGATGGCCGAGAGCATGCGCAAGCCGAGCAGGTCGAGCTTGATCAGCTTGAGCGTCTCGACATCACGCTTGTCGTACTGCACGACGACCCGGCCGGGCATCGTGGCCCGCTCGAGCGGCGCGATGTCGACCAGCGGGGCGGCCGTCACGAGCATGCCGCCAGTGTGGATGGAGAGGTGCCGCGGGAAGCCATCCAGGCGGGCACACAGCTCCAGCCAGCGCTCCCAGGGCGAGAGGCCGGCCGTGCTGCCGTGATGGCGCCCCGCCTCCCCGCCGTCGATGCGCCGCTCGGCCGGCAGGGCCACGCCCGACTCGGGGTCCACCGCCTGGACGTCGCCGCGCAGCCAGGCGACGCTGACCGCCGTGTCGCCCGGGCCGCCCTCGTCGTCCGTCGCCCCGCGGCGCCCGAGGCGTCCAGGGCCCGGCGGCCGGTCCAGGCGGCCCATGCCGTCGACCAGCCCGCGCCGACGGGCCTGCGCTGCGCCGGCACGACCGGCGGCCACCGCCGCGACCTCCTCGCCGGGCGCCCGGAAGAACTCGGCGAAGCCCCCCTCCGCCTCCAGGTCGCGGCGCACCATCACCGAGTCATAGGTCTCGAGCGCCTTGGCCACGCGATCGACCAGCGGCCGAGGGAAGCCCAGCGCGTAGCCCACCTCGCGGACCGCCGACCGGGCGCGGTAGGTGACGACGTTGCAGACCATGCCCGTGTGGGCCTCGCCGTAGCGTTCATAGACGTACTGGATGACCTCCTCGCGGCGCGACGAGGCGAAGTCGATGTCCACGTCGGGGTAGGCGGTGCGGCCCTCGTTGATGAAGCGCTCGAACAGCAGGTGGTGGCGGATGGGGTCGACCCGCGTGATGCCCAGCACGTAGGCCACGATCGAGTCACCCGCGCTGCCCCGCCCCTGGGCCGGGATGCCCTGCTCGCGGGCGAACCGCATGAGGTCCCAGCAGATGAGGAAGAACTCGGCCAGGCCGGTCCGGTCGATGACCCCCAGCTCGTGATCCAGCTGGGCCTGGATGGCCGGCGTGACGGGCCGGTAGCGGCGGGCCAGGCCCGCCGTGCACAGGCGCGTCAGCTCCTGGAGGGGTGTCGCGCCATCGGGCACCTGGAAGCCGGGGAAGCGGTAGCGCTCGAAGCCCAGGTCCACCGCGCAGCGCGACGCCAGCTCATGGGCCAGCTCGATCCCCGCCCGCCAGGCCCGCCCGACCGGGTCGCGTGCACCCTCCTGCCCCGGCGGCAGGGCGGCCATCTCGGCGGCCCCGCGCAGGGCGTGGACCGCCCCGTCACGCCGCAGGTGGGCGCTCGTCTCCAGCGTCAGGCCGTGGCGGATGGCCACCAGCACGTCCTGCAGCTCGTGGTCCTCCGGGCGCGCGTAGTGCACGTCGTTGGTGACGACGAGGGGCAGGCCGGCGGCGGCCGCCAGGTCCACGGTCAGGGCCACCAGCAGGTCGTCGTCGGGCCGCAGGTGGTGCTGGGCCTCCAGGAAGAACCCGCCGCTCCCGCCGAGGCCGGGCACGGCCGGGTAGAGCGCCGCGTACCGCCGGGCCACCTCCAGGGCGCCCGCCCCATCGCCCGCCAGCAGCCGCCGCGCGATCTCCGAGTGGCGGCATCCGGAGAGCGCCACCAGCCCCTCCGTGTGGCTGGCCAGCAGCGCCTGGTCGAAGCGGGGCACGCCCTTCGTGCCGGCCAGATGCGCCGCGCTCGCCAGGCGGCACAGGCTGCGATAGCCGGTCGCGTCACGGGCCAGCAGCACCAGGTGCGGCCCCCGCTCGCCGTCGCGGATGCCGCGCAGGTCTTCCCGGCGGGGCGCCCGGTGCCCCGGCACTCGCAGGCGGGTCGTGCGCGGCGGGACCGGCTGGCCGGCTTCGGGGCCCGCTGCGTCCGGGGCCGCGGTCTGGCGGGCCGGCCGGCGGCGGGCCGGGATGACGAGCCCCGCCGGGTCGGGCACGGCCGCGTCAAGGAGCTCCACCTCCAGGCCGATGATCGGCCGCAGGCCGGCCTCCTCCGCCGCGGTCACGAAGCGGACCGCCCCGTAGAGGCCCTGGTGGTCGGTCAGGGCGAGGGCGCTCAGGTCCAGCTCGCGCGCCCGGGCCACCAGGTCGTCCGCGGACGAGGCGCCGTCGAGGAAGGAGAAGCAGGAATGGCAGTGCAGTTCCGCGTAGGGCAATACCAGGCTCCGTGGCAGGGCCACAGGATAGAACATCCGTTCGATACATGGCCGCCCGACGGAGCCGCCCCGGGCGGGTATCCTCTGGCCATGCGACCCACGGCGCGGGATGTGCTCGGCGCGGCCATCCTGACGGTGCTCCTGACCGCCCTCGTGCTGCTGCTGGTCGTCGGGGCGTGGGCCGGCCGCCCTTCCTGACCCGATGACGGCCGCCCGCGGCCGCACGATCGTCTTCTTCCCCGAGGGCGCTTTCGGGCCGACCAACAACTGCGTCGGCATCGGCGAGGTGCTGCGCGCCCGCGGCCATCGAGTCGTCTTCATCGTCGAGGAGTCCTTCGCCGGCACCCTCGCCGCGCGCGGCTTCGAGGAGCGCCTCATGCGGCTGGCGCCGGCCCCCTCCGAGCCGGAGGTGCCGGGCCAGTTCTGGAAGGACTTCATCCACGACACGGCGCCACAGTTCCGCCGGCCGACCATCGACCAGCTGGGGTCGTTCCTGGAACCCACCTGGCGGGCGCTGGTGGAGGGCGCCGTGTACGTCGAGCCGCGCCTCCGCGAGCTGCTCGACGAGCTCGCCCCCGACGCCATCGTGGAGGACAACGTGGTGGCCTTCCCGGCCCTTGCCGGCTCGGGCCGGCGATGGGTGCGGATCGTCTCGTGCAACCCGGCCGAGCTGAAGGATGAGGTGGTGCCGCCGGTCTTCTCCGGCTACGGCGAGGGCGACCGGGCCGCCTGGCCCGCTTTCCGCGAGGCCTACCGGCGCACCCACGCCGATCTGTGGGCCGGCTTCGCCGAGTTCGTGCGGACCAGCGGCGGCGGCCCCCTGGCGAACGGCCCGCTGGGCCCCGACTTCATCACCGAGTCGCCGTGGCTGGACCTCTACGTCTACCCCGCCGAGCTGGACTACCCGCGGGCCGTGCCGCTGGGTCCGACGTGGCATCGCGTGGAGAGCTGCGTGCGGGCCACCGGTCCGGCCTTCGAGCTGCCGGCCGTCCTCGCCGGGCGCGACGAGCCGCTCGTGTACCTCTCCCTGGGCAGCCTGGGCTCGGCCGACGTGGAGCTCATGCAGCGCCTCATCGACCTGCTGGCAGAAGCGCCGCTGCGGGTCATCGTCAGCCTGGGCCCGCAGCACGACCAGCTGCGCCTGCCGGCCTCCATGTGGGGCGCCGAGTTCGTGCCCCAGCCGGCGATCCTGCCGCTGGTCGACGTGGTCATCACGCACGGCGGCAACAACACCGTCACCGAGTGCCTCCATCACGGCAAGCCGATGGTCGTCCTGCCGCTGTTCTGGGACCAGCACGACAACGCGCAGCGGATCCATGATCGCGGCGTCGGCGTCCGCCTGCCCACGTACACGTTCCCCGACGAGGCGCTGGTCGCGGCGGTCATGCGCCTCCACGACGATGCGCCGTTGCGGGCCCGCCTGGCCACCATCGCCGGGCGGCTGCAGGCCGCGCCGGGGACCGTCCGGGCGGCCGACCTGATCGAGCGGCTGGCGGTCGAGCAGCGGCCGGTGGAGCGCGGCTGACCGCTCACCGGTGCCGCCCGACAACGGCTCGTGACTTCCTTCCCGGGTCGCGTCACAGCTCCCGCGGTCCAGCCGTCACAACACCAGTAGCGTCCGATGAGCGTGCCGATGGCCAGGGGGGTCTGCTCCTCCTCACTCCCGTGGTGGCGGCTCGTTCTCTCCTCTGGCTCGGCCCCGGTCTCCCCCGGGGTCGAGTCATGTCCGGGACCTGACGAGCTGGGCGCGCCTCAGTCGTAGAGGCGCTCCAGGTGCCACGCGCCATCGACCTCGTCGCGATAGACGAGTGCCAGCAGCCGCGGGCCGACCAGCTTGAAGTAGGCGCGGCGGATGGGCCGGCGCCACCAGGCCTCCTCGATGCGCCACTGGTTGCACACCTCGACCGGTTCGCGGGTGCCCTCCCAGCGCAGGCACGCGGGGCGGCCCAGGGCGTCCAGGTCGACGTCGATGACGGGGTGCTGGCCCAGCAGCCGGGTCATGGGACGGCCGGCCGCCATGCCACGCGGCCTTCCGGCAGCCGGCTCTCCGGGTCGCTCACGCTGGCCTGCCACAGGCGGTCGGGGCCGAAGCGGATGGCCAGGGCCGCCAGCTGCCAGCCCAGGCGATCGGCGCGGGCCGCCTGGGGCGTGAAGAGGCCCAGCTGGGTCGTCGCGGCGGGCCCCCGGCCGTCCAGCTCGAGCGCCAGGCGGACCACCGGACCGTCCGGCGGCTGGGCCTCCAGGCGCGCCACCAGGAGCCGCTCCACGAGCTCCGGGACGGCCACCGGCTCGGGCAGATGCTGGACCAGCTGGAGTGGCTCCCCGCGCTCCAGGTCCAGCCGCAGGACGGCGCGCGACGCGCCGGCGCCATGGGCCGTGAGCTGCTCGCAGAGGGTGGCCGCCAGATGGTGCAGCACGAACCGCAGCGGCTCGATGGTCTCGACCGGCGGGTCAAGCTCCGCCTCCGCACACAGCCGCTCGACCGGGCGGCGGGGCACCAGCGGCCGGCGATCCAGCCCCCCGGCCAGGTCGTGGAGCTCGCCGCCGGCCGGCCCGAAGCGGGTCACCACCGCGGAGCGCGGCAGGCGGGCCAGGTCGCCCATGCGGGCCAGGCCGAAGAGCCGGAAGCGGGCTTGCAGCGCCTCATCGGCCGGCAGCAGGGAGACCGGCAGGGGGGCCAGGAAGGCCGCCTCAGCGCCCGGCCCATCCGGCACGATGGCCGGTCGGGGTGGCGCGTCCGACGTGGCCGCGGCCACCGCCGCCCCGAAGCGGGTGCCGGCGATCCCCGCCCGCGGCGACCCCGGCAGGATGGCCGCCACGCGGGCCACCACCCGGGCCGTCAGGGTGGGTTCGTCGCCCCACAGACGGGCCAGGCCCTCGATCCCCAGCAGGACGCGTCCGAAGGCCGGGCTCTCGGGGTCGGTCGCCCCTTCGATGGCCGGCGTGAAGCCTGCCAGGGCCTCCAGGGCAGCCTCCATGGCCGCGCGGTAGACGGCGGGCCGCGGCGTGAGGAAGGCCGCCTCGGGGACGAGCTTATGGGCCGTGCCCAGCGGTTGCCCGCGCCGCACGCCCAGGTGGACGGCGTCGGGGCTGGCGTCCAGGACGTGACGCGGCTCCCAGGGTTGCCCACCCAGGACGACCGGCCCCGCGGACAAGGGGCTGGAGGCGGCTTCGAGACGCAGGGGCAGATGCGGCCAGGCGAGATGCAGGAGGCGCATGGGTCGTGATCCGTGAGGACGGGGACGGGGGCATCAGCACGAGGGGCGCGGGCGGCGGGCCGTGGTCCAGCAGGCGCGCCAGGTCGGCCGTCTGCTCGCCGTCGGCCAGGTAGCGGATCTCCAGCTCCGCCTGGCGACCCGGGGCGCCCGACCGGTCCTTGGCCACGGTCACCGCCGTGTGCTGGCCCACGATGTCGCGGCCAAGTCGGATCCAGGCCCGTCGTTCGAGCTCCAGGCGCAGGCCGGCCACCTCCGCCAGGGCCCCCTGGAGCGACCCGGCATCGGGCGGCGCGAGCAGGATCAGGCGCACCCCCAGGCGGCGGGCGTGCGCGGCCAGCCGGCGGAGCAGTGGCTCATGGGCCGCTCCCAGGCGCGGCGGCAGGTCCACCACCAGCAGGTCCACGGTCCGCCCGGCGAGCAGCGAGCCGGCCAGCCAGAAGCCCTCGGTCGGGTCATGGGGCCGCAGCACGATCAGCCAGCGCAGGTCCACCCCGCGCGCCATCGCCTCCAGCGGGTCGAGGCTGCGGCTGCCGTCCAGCCAGGCGGCGATGGCCCCCTGCGCCTGGGCCTCCGCGATCGTCCGCAACGCCAGCGTGGTCTTGCCCGATGTCCCCGCCCCCGGAAGACGGCCGTGAGCTGGCGGGGCAGCCCGCCCAGGCCCAGGATCGCGTCGAGCGCGGCGAAGCCCGTCGAGATGATCTCGCCGGACGGTCGGACGGCGGGGGCGGCCTCCGGCGAGGCGGACAGCTCGGGCAGGGGCGCCAGGGCGGTCGCCCCGGCGGTCAGGCTCCCGTCACCGAGCCGGATCGCGGCGCTGCCCCAGCGGGCCTCCAGGCGGGCCATGGCGCCCTGCAGGATGGTGGCGGCGGCGGGCATCGGGTGGGGTTCCATGCCCGGTCCATGATAGAACGGATGTTCTATCCGTCAAGTGCCCGGGGGCCCTCGTCACCGCCCGCGGGCGGCGCGGTCGCCTCGGCCGGGAGCGCCGCCTGGTCCGGGCTGGACCACGTACGCCAGTCGGGGAAGAGGCGTGTGGCGGCCTCGTCCAGGCGCGCGTCGATCCAGGCCGGGTCCACCCCGGGCCTGCCGCCCAGTTTGGCCAGCAGGCTGCCCTGGAGCAGGTCGATGAACTCGGCCGTGGCCGGCGTCCGCAGGCTTTCCGTTTCGTGCAGGATGGCCCGGGCCCAGGCTGCATCGCCGGGGGACGGGGTCGCCGCCTGGCGCACCGGCTGCAATGCCCGCCACGCGCGCTCCAGGGCCCACCGCCGATCGGGTCCCCCCGTGAAACGCACCACGTGGGGCCGGGCCAGGGGCAGGATCGCCGCCAGCACCAGGCCCACGACCACAGCGCCGACGGGCACCGGTTCGAGCCCCACGGCCAAGCCGCCCCCGACCAGGGCGACCGCGATGAGCCCGAGTGCCAGCAGCACGAGGTAGCCCCGCAGGCGTGGCGGCGGGTGACCCGCCGACGGGGCGATCACGTACAGCACCCAACCGGCGCAGCCGAGGGCGGCGACGAGGGCGAGCAGCAGCGGCACAGGGTCCTTTCGCGAGCCTTCGGGCGGTCGATCCAGGTCGTGGCGGGGGCCCGGTCGCGCTCAAGGCTAGCGGGTCCGCCGCTGCTATACTGCCGCCCGCCCCGTGGGGATGTAGCTCAGCTGGGAGAGCACCGCGTTCGCATCGCGGGGGTCAGGGGTTCGAGTCCCCTCATCTCCACCATCCCCTCCCCGACTCAGTCCAGGGCGTGGCGCAGCTCCGTGTCGTGCGAGCGCAGCCAGCGACGGGCCGCCTCGGCCTGCGGCACGAGGCCCCGCACCAGGTCCCAGAAGCGTGGCGAGTGGCTGAAGTCCAGCAGGTGGGCCACCTCGTGCACGACGACGTAGTCGAGGACCCAGGGCGGCGTCAGGACGAGCCGCCAGCTGAAGGACAGGGCCCCGCGCCGGGAGGCGCTGCCCCAGCGGCTGCGCTGGTCGCGGATGGCCAGGCGGCCGATGCGCACGCCCAGGTCGCGGGCGCGTACGACCACCCGTCGCTCGACCGCCGCGCGAGCCTCGGCGCGCAGCCAGGCCTCCAGAACGGCGGCCGGTGGACGCTCGTCGGCGGGTGCCAGTTCGACCCGCAGGAACGGCTCGGGCTCGTCCTCGTGGACCACCCGGCTGCGGGCCCGCTCGGGCCGCACCAGGACGCTCACGGCGTGGTCGATGCCGCCGAAGGAGACGGGCCGGCCGGCGCCGAGCGCGGGTCGGGCGGCGAGAGCCGACCGCAGCCTCGCCAGGCGCGCCCGATGGGCGGCGATCCAGGCGCGGCGCTCGGCCACCAGCTGGTCCGCCCAGTGCTGCGCCATCCGCTGCGGCAGGGTGACGACCACCGTCCCGTCGGGGCGGATCGTGAGGCGCGGACGGCGGGCGCGGGTCGACCGCCGGAGGACGAAGCCGTCGGTCGGATCGCGGACGCCGGGCACCACGGACGCCACCATCCCGCGGATGTTGCCACAACGATGACCCCATCCCAACCGCATATGCTGCGCGAGGAGGCATCGAGGGAGTGGACGGCGCATGACAGCCCGGTACGCGCGTGGCCCCGACGCGGTCGACGGGCCGCAGTCAGCCGGCCAGCCGCGGCGCGCCCTGGCGGGGCTGGCGGTGGCGGGGCTGATCGTCCTGGGCGGCCTTGTCATGTTCACGCCCCACGAGACACCGCCCGCCTCGACGGCCTCGCCGCCGGGTTCCGTGGCGGCAGCCTCCTCCTCGCCCACGCCGACGCCGGTCGTGGCGATCCTGCCCATCCCGAGCCTGGACCTGGATGCGTCGTCCGGGGTGCTGGCGCAGGGCCAGGTGAGCGGGACCGCGACCGGCGCCGGCATCGAGGCGCAGGTCTTCGTCGCGTCGATCGACCAGCCGGGGCCGTTCGTGGTCGATCTTGCCTGCGCCGGGCCGGGGAGCATCACCTGGCTGGCCGTGCCCGTTGATCAGTCGGACACGGCGACCGCCACCCACCCCTGCGGGGCGGCGACCCATGACGTCCAGGCGGCCGGGTTTGCCGCCCCGTTCGACGTGAGCATCACGGCCGATGGGGCCGCCAGCTGGTCGTGGGCGGTCAGCGTGCCGGCGGCACCGACCCCCGTTGGCCCACCCACGCCGACGCCAGGCCCCACCCCTGCGTGCCCGCCGGCGGAGCCATACGGCAGCTTCCCACCACCGCCGGTGATCGCCCTGTCGGGCGGAGGCCAGATCGCGGTGGGCGATGCCTGGTCCGCGGGCTTCGAGACCTGCTCCGGCAGCTCGGGCTCCGACGGCATCCCGGGGATCCCCCTCAGGGGCATCCAGGTGCGCCACACGGACCAGTTGACGATCAGCGTCGGCGACGGCATGACGCTCTTCGAGGTGAGCAGCGCCCAGTACGCCGCAGCGGTGGGCACCGTGGCACATGGTGACCACCAGGACCTGGCCATCGAGGAAACCCGCACGCCGGGGGTCTACGTCCTCGATACGCCTCCGGCCGGCGACTGGGTCCTGCTGATCGCGGTGGGCGTCAACGATGTGGCCCGCGGCGCAGTCTGGTCAGAGATCGTGGACTTCCGGGTGACCGTCACGCCCTGAGCTCAGCTGAGGCGCAGGCGCATCTCGTTGGTGGGCTCGAAGCCCAGGGTCTCGTAGAGGTGCCGGCCGGCGTCACTGGCGTGGAGGTCGACCGAGTGGAGGCCCTGCTCACGAAGCCAGGCCAGGATCGTCTCCACGATCCGGCGGGCCAGGCCGCGGCCGCGCCAGCCCGGCTCGGTGTACACGTTGACGATGACGGCGCGACGCGGGTCACCTTCCCGCGGCCGGGCCAGCCACGGCGTGACGATCACCCCGCCCCCCGCCACCACCTGTCCCTCGGCCGTCTCCGCCAGCCAGCCGTGATACGACCCGTCCGCCAGCGCGCCCGCCAGCCAGGGCGCCGTCGCCTCGATCATGCGGTCGAGTTGCTCGGCCGTCCCCGCCCACATGTCGCGGAACATGCCGCGGCGGTGGCCCAGGATGACCGCCTGGTCCGCGGGCGTCGCCGGGTGCAGATGGATCGTCTCGTGCTCCATGGCACCTCCGGGCAGGGCGGCAGAGCGACATGGCCCCTGCGATATACTCGCCGTTCGGCGCGCACGGGGCTATAGCTCAGCTGGGAGAGCGTCTGCATGGCATGCAGAAGGTCCGGGGTTCGAATCCCCGTAGCTCCACCAGCCCCAGGGACCCGCCACCATCCCACCCCTCGCCGAACGGCGGGGGGTGTGCCATTCGAGAGGCCCGTTCGACAGTGACCGTCACCGGATCCGGCGACCGCACCCGCCTGGAGCGCTTCGACCCGACGGCCATCGAGCCGCGCTGGCAGGCTCGCTGGGACGAGATCGGGCTGTACGAGACGGACCTGGACGACCAGTCGCGGCCGAAGTCGTACATCCTGACGATGTATCCCTACCCCTCGGGCGACCTCCACATCGGGCACTGGTACATCGTGACCCCGACCGATGCGCTGGCCCGGTTCCATCGGATGCACGGCGAGAACGTCTTCTTCCCTATCGGCTTCGACGCCTACGGCCTGCCGGCCGAGAACGCCGCCATCAAGAACGGCATCAACCCGCGCGACTGGACGATGCAGAACATCGAGCGCGAGCGCCTGCAGTTCCGGTCCATGGGGGCCGTGTTCGACTGGCGCTACGAGATCGTGACCTGCGACCCCGAGTTCTACCGCTGGAACCAGTGGCTGTTCCTGCGCTTCCTGGAGGCCGGCCTCGCCTACCGCCGCATGTCGCCGGTCGACTGGTGTCCCAACGACGGGACGCTGGCCCGCGAGCAGGTGGAGGGGGCGGATCGGCATTGCTGGCGATGCGGCGCGCCGGTCGAGAAGCGCGACCTGGAGCAGTGGTACCTGCGGACGACCAAGTACGCCGACGAGATGCTCGACTTCTCGAGCATCGAATGGCCGGAGCCGATCCGGCTCCAGCAGACGAACTGGATCGGCCGCAGCGAGGGGGCTGAGGTCGTCTTCACCACGGCGCCCGACGAGCACCAGGCCGGGGGCGACGAACTGCGCGTGTTCACCACCCGGCCCGACACGCTGTTCGGGGCGACCTTCATGGTGCTCGCCCCCGAACATGCCCTCGTGGCCAAGCTGACGGCCCCCGGCCGTCGCGCGGAGGTCGAGGCGTACGTCGCGCGGGCGCGGTCGGAGACGGAGATCGAGCGGCTGTCGACCGACCGCGAGAAGACGGGCGTCTACCTTGGCGCGGACGCCATCAACCCGGTCAACGGCGAGCGCATCCCGATCTGGATCGCGGACTACGTGCTGGCCGGCTACGGCACCGGCGCGATCATGGCGGTGCCCGCCCACGACGAGCGCGACTACGCGTTCGCCACCCGGTTCGGGCTGCCGATCCGGCGGGTCATCGCCGCGCCAGGCACCGAGGACGACGCGCTCGACGGTGCCTACATCGCCCACACGCCCGATGAGCGGCTCGTGAACTCGGGCCGCTTCAGCGGCATGAGCGCACCGGACGGGGCGCGCGCGATCGTCGCCTGGCTGGCTCAGGACGGCCGGGCCAAGCCGTCGGTCACGTACCGCCTGCGGGACTGGCTGTTCAGCCGCCAGCGCTACTGGGGCACGCCGATCCCGGTCATCTACTGCGAGCGCGACGGCATCGTGCCAGTCCCCGACGAGGACCTGCCGGTCCGGCTGCCCGAGACGGTCGACTACGGCGGGCGCGGCGAGAACCCCCTGAACCACGACGAGGCCTTCCTGCGCGTCGCCTGCCCGCGCTGCGGCGGCCCCGCGCGACGCGAGAGCGACACGATGGACACCTTCGTCGATTCGTCGTGGTACTGGTTCCGCTACCTCGCGCCGCGGAAGAGCGACGGGCCCATCGATCGCCCGCTGGTGGACCGCTGGACGCCCGTCGACCAGTACACCGGCGGCGCCGAGCACGCCGTCATGCACCTCATGTACAGCCGGTTCTGGACCAAGGCGATGCGCGACCTGGGCCTCATCGACCAGGACGAGCCGTTCAAGCGCCTCTTCAACCAGGGCCAGATCCTGGGCGCCGACGGCGAGCGGATGAGCAAGTCGCGCGGCAACGTCCAGGATCCCGACGACCTGGTCGCCCGCTACGGGGCCGACACGATCCGCCTGTTCCTGATGTTCATGGGCCCGTGGGACCAGGGCGGCCCGTGGTCGCCGACCGGCATCGGCGGCGTCGCCCGTTTCCTCAACCGCGTGTGGACGGTGGTCCTGGACCCGCACGGCAGCGATGCGGGCAGTGGGGCCCTACCCGTCAGCGATCCGGTGGCCGCCGCGGCGGAGCTGCGCATCACCGTCCACCGCACGCTCCGTGACGTGACGGCCGACTACGAGTCGTTCCACTTCAACACGATGGTCGCCAAGCTCATGGAGCTGACCAACCGGCTGATGCGCTTCCGCGGCACGGCCATCGCCGGCGGGGACGCGTGGGACGAGGCGGTGCGATCCCTGCTGCTGATGCTGGCGCCGGCCGCCCCGCATATCACCGAGGAGTTGTGGAGCCGGCGGCTGGCCACGGCGGACGAGGCCTGGCGGTCGATCCACCGCGAGTCCTGGCCGACGTGGGAGGCCGCCCTGGTGGCCGAGCAGACGATCGAGCTGCCGGTGCAGGTGGATGGCCGGCTGCGCGACCGATTGACCGTGGCGGCCGACCTGCCGGCGGCCGAGATCGAGCGCCTCGCCCTGGCCAGCCCCAAGGTGCAGGCCGCGCTGGACGGCAAGGCGCCGGCCAAGGTCATCCACGTGCCGGGGCGGCTGGTGAATCTGGTGGGACGCGCGCCCTAGGCGGACGCCGTCTCGCGGCGCCGCTCCCGATGCCGGGCGGCCTTGGCGCGGTTGCCGCAGGTGGCCATGTCGCACCACCGCCGGCGTCCCGTGCGTGAGGTGTCGAAGTAGACCCAGCGGCAGGTGTCGTTGGCGCACACGCGCAGTCGCTCGACGTGGCCCTGGCTCACCTCGCGGGCGACCGATTCGACGAGGCGGCCGAGCGCGCCCTCGATCGGGTCACCCTCGTGGCGGTGGCCCAGCGACACGCCATCCGTGTCGGGCACGAGGACGTAGACGTAGTGGGTGCGCAGGGCACGGTTGATCTCGGCCAGGTGGTCGCGTGACGGGGGCCGGCGCTCGGCCTGGGCTTCGACGAGGTCGCGCATCGCATCGCGCGTGTGCCGGACGCGTCCCAGGACGCGATCGCCCCAGGCAGGGTCGGCCGCGGCTCGTTGGCGAGCCGCGAGGGCGGCGTCCTGGTGCAGCAGCTGGTGCTCGCGCAGCCAGCCAAGGCTGGTGTCGAGATCCGTGAGGTGGTCGACCGGGCGGCCGCGCTCGAGCTCGAAGGTGTTGATGAAGTCGAGCCCGATCTGCAGACCGACCTGGTGGCCATGCGGGACGGTGTGATCTTCGGAGGTGGTGAGGACGTGCGGTTCGGCCATGACAGTAACCACTATAGTCCTGTTGACAGGTTAGCCGCAAGGGGCTACAGTACGAGTAACCTCTTCACACGGTTAGAAGGGTTATCACAAAGGAGGGCGGCATGCCCGGTACGGTCGAATTCCTCGTAGGCCTCGGGGTCGTCCTCGTGGTGTTCGCGGTCCTGGGGGCGATGGCCCAGCGTTGGGGTGCCGACTCCCGCGGCTGGGATCGTCCCACGCAGGAGCCTTGGCTGGGAGGTCATTGATCATGTGGCAGTACTACCTACTCGGTCACGTCATGGCGCAGCATCGCCGCCGCGAGGCGGCCGCTGATCGCCAGGCGACCGACGCCCGTCGCTCACAGCGCCGCGAGACCGGCAACAGCCGGTCCGCGTTGCTCATGCTGCGTGGTCGGCACCACGAGTCCTGACCGACTCGCGGTGCCGACGCGCACCACATCCGCAGGTGACCGCGCGCAGCTAAGCGGCTGATAAGCGGACCACCCTAGAGTCGTCCCAACGCCCACCGGGCCCTGAAGTGCCCCAGGACCGGTGGGCGTTTCCCGTTCGAGATCGGAACGTCGACCGCCGACCGCCGACCGCCGAACGGCCCGCCGATACATCCCCGCCGCCGCCCGCCGCGGAGGCTGCCGATGGATCAGCACGAGATCGACTGGGCCGCGGTCGACGCCGCCCTCGCCGGTGACCGCCGCGACGGCGCGGACGACACGTCCGACCACACGGAGCCGGGCCGGCCCCGGCCAGAGCGACCCTACGTCGCCTGGATCGTCATCGCCGCCCTGGCCGCCCTGGTGCTCCTGGCCGGCAGCGCACTCCTCGTGGCGGCGACGCCTGCCCCGGTCGTCACCCTTGACCAGGTCGGCGCCTCGTCCCCGGCTGATTCACCGCAGTCCTCGCCGCTGCTCGTGGACGTGGAGGGGGCGGTCCGCCACCCGGGCGTGGTCAAGCTGGCAGCCGGCAGCCGCGTCGCCGACGCCATCGCCGCTGCGGGCGGCTACAGCGGGAGCGTCGACGCCGCCGCCGCCTCGACCGCTCTCGACCTGGCCGATCCGCTCCAGGACGGCGCGAAGGTGCTCGTGCCGCAGCGTGGCGCCGCGATCGGGGGTGGGGCGGCCGCCTCGGCACGGCCGGGCAAGGTCGACCTCAACCACGCCACCGCCGCCGAGCTTGACGCGCTGCCCGGCATCGGACCGGTCACGGCGGCCAAGATCATCGCCTCCCGCGAGCAGCAGCGCTTCCAGCGCATCGATGACCTGCGCACCCGCAAGCTGATCGGCGCGGCGACCTTCGCCAAGCTCCAGGCGCTCGTCACTGTCTGATGCCCCGAGCGGCCTGGGCCGGGCTCGGCGCGGTCGGCACCGCCCTCATCGCCCGAGCCCTCTCGATGGCCTTCCCCGGCGTCGCGCCGTCGGCGTGGGGCGTCCTCGCGCTGGTGCTCGGCCTCGCCGGCGCTGGCGGGGCGGCTGTGGCCCCTCCGCGCACCCGCGGCGCCATCGGCGCGACGGCCGTCGGGGCCGCCCTGATCCTGCTTCGGCTCACCATCGGTGCGCTCGTGCAGCCCGTCGCGGGACCGGTCGCGCTGCCGGAGGGGCCGGCGGAGTGGACGGCGACCGTGGCGAGCGTATCCGCGCCGGCCGGTGCGACGCAGCGGGCCGTCGTCGACGCGACGACCGGGGACGGCCCCGGCGCGGTGCGTCTGTGGCTCCTGCTGCCCCGCTATCCCGCCGTGGTCCCGGGCGACCGCATCCACTTCCGTGCGCCGGTCACGCCGCCGCCCTCGGACGACCCGGGCTTCGCCGGGTACCTCGCCGGCATCGGCGCCTCGGGCACGGCGGCACCCGTGGAAGTCGATCTCCTGGCGCCGGCCGGTGGGCCGGCGGCCACGCTCGAGCGGCTGCGCCGCCAGATGGCCGGCTGGCTGGCGACGGCCCTGCCTGAACCGCAGGCCGGGCTTGCCGCGGGCCTCCTGCTCGGCCTTCGCGACCTCGTGCCACGCGACGTCAGCGCTGACTTCACCGCGGCCGGGCTGAACCACATCATCGCCATCGACGGCTGGAAGGTGGCCCTGGTGGCCGGGCTCATCGGGGTGCTGGTGCGGCCCCTGCCGCGCCGCAGGCGGGCCGCCGCTCTGGCCTTCGGGATCATCGGCTACGCGCTCCTGGCGGGGGCCGGCGCCAGCGTGCTGCGAGCCGCCCTGATGGCGCTGACCGGCCTCATCGCACGCGAGACGGGCCGCCCCCGGAGCGCCGCGGCCGCCCTCGGTCTGGCCGTCCTGGCGCTCCTCACGCTCGAGCCCGTGCTCGGCGGGGATCCTGGCTTCCACCTCTCGGCCGCCGCCACGGCCGGCCTCATCGCCTGGAGCGGCCCGGTAGCGGCACGGCTTCGGGCCCGGGTCCCGGCACGCGTGCCGACGGTCGTCCTGGGGTGGACGGCCGTGTCGCTCGTGGCGCAGGCCGTCTCCGTACCGGTCGTGCTGCTCGACTTCGGGCAGTTCTCCCCCGCCGCGCCCCTGGCCAACATCCTGGTCGCCCCGCTCGTCCCGCCGGTCGTGCTGGTGGTCCTGGCGGCGCTGGCCACCGGGGCGCTCCTGTCGGCCGGGGCGCCCCACCTGCTCGGCGTCCCCGTGTCGGTGGTCGGCGGTGCCCTGCTCGGGGCGCTGATGAGCTTCGCCCATGCCGTCGCGGCGATCCCCTTCGCCACGGTCGCCCTCGATGGCTCCTCCTCCATCGCGGCCGGCCTCGGCGCGGCCCTGGCGCTCCTGTCGGTGAGCCGGCCGGGGGTGCGGGGACGACTCGACCGCCTCGTGCGTCGTGGCCCGCAGCCGCCCGCACATGCGCCACGCCCACCAGGTACGCCACCCGCCCCAGGCGGCCTCGTGTCGCGGCGCCAGGTCCTGGCCCTGCTCGCCCTGCCGGTGGCGGCCGCTTCGGCCGGCATGCTGGTGGCCACCCGGCGAGCCGACGGCCGGCTGCGCGCGACGGTCCTGGATGTGGGCCAGGGTGACGCGATCCTCATCGAGGGCGACCGCGGCGCCCGCCTGCTGGTCGACGGCGGGCCCGACCCGGACCGCCTGCTGGCGCTCCTCGACGCGCAGTTCCCGCCGTGGGATCGGCGCCTGGACCTGCTGGTGCTGACCCATCCGCACGAGGACCACGTGGGCGGCTTCGCGGCGTTGCTCGGCCGCTACCGCGTCGGCCCCATCTTCGAGCCGGGGATGTTGGGCCCGGGGCCGGCCTACCATGCTTTCGAGGCGGCCCTGCGCGACGCCGGGCGCGCCACCCTGCGCCTGGCCGATGGCGACACGATGCGGCTCGACGGCGCCACGGTCCGTGTCCACTGGCCGGTCGCCGGGTCCGTGCCACGCCTGCCGCCGGACACGGGCAAGGGCATCAACGACGTCTCGATCGTGCTCGACATCCGCTTCGGCCAGCGGCGCCTGCTGCTGATGGGTGACACGGAGGAGGAGGTCGACCCGCAGCTCCTGGAGGCCGGCCTGGCCGGCCCGATCGACGTCCTCAAGGTGGCCCACCACGGGAGCGGCACGGCCTCCACGTCACCCTTCCTGGCCGCGGTGCGCCCCCGGGTGGCAATCGTCAGCGTCGGGGCCGGCAACCCGTACGGCCACCCCGCCCCGGCGACGATCGCCCGCCTGCGGGCGGCGGGCGCGGCGGTCTACCGCACGGACCTCGACGGCAGCGTCCAGATCAGCACCGACGGACGCGACCTGGAGGTGCGGCCCATGGGCGCACGCCGTGTGGCGACACCCGCCGCGACGGGCCTCGTGGTGCCTGCGACGCCCCCTCCAGCGTGGCCGGCAGCGGAGCTTGCTACGATCGGCTCGTGGCCATCCCCACCCGTCAGCAGGCCGTGGCCATCATCCTCGACCTCCACCCTTCCCCCCGCCTCCTGAGGCACGTCAGCGCGGTGGCCGACGTGGCCGCCTTCCTGGCCGCACGGACGGCCGCCCGGGGCCGGGCCGTGGACCGGCGGCTGGTCGAGACGGCCGCGCTGCTCCACGACGTCGACAAGCTCTTCCCGCCACGCGACCCGCGACGGGCCGGTGGTCACGGCGTCGCCGGTGCACGGTGGCTGACCGAGCAGGGCTGGGCCGAGCTGGCGGAGCCGGTCGCGGGCCACCCCGTCGGGCGCCTGCTGGACCACGAGGGGGACGCCGCCGCCTGGCTCGCCGCCGCACCACTGGAGACGCTCATCGTGGCGTACGCCGACAAGCGGGCCGCGCAACGCCTCGAGCCCATGGAGGCCCGCTTCGCCCGCTGGCGGCGGGATCATCCCGATCGGGACGGTTCGCTGGGACGCGCCTGGGGCATCGCGCTGGAGCTCGAGCAGCACGTGTGCGGGGCGGCCGACATGACGCCTGCGACCGTGGGACGGCTGCGCTGGGCCGGCCGGGCGATGGCCCGGGCCCATCGGTGACGACCCCCGCCGTGGCCCTCTTCCGGGGCGAGGACACGTACGCCATCGAGCAGGCGGTCGCGCGCCTGGCGGTCGCCCTTGGCGAGCCGGGGCCACCGCTGCAGCGGTGGCGCGTCGAGGCCGGCGACGAGCGGTCGGCCATGGACCGCGTCGTGGACCGCATCGCCGAGCACGTCGGGACGGCGCCGCTCTTCGGCGGCGGTGAGCTGGTCGTCGTCGGGGGCGTGGCGGCACTGGCGCGCGACCGCGGGCCGCGCGAACGCCTCATCGCCATCGTGGGGCTCGTGCCGCCCGGCAACGGCCTGGCGCTCATCGACATCCGCGAGGGATCGGCCAAACGGACGGCCGCCGCGGACCCGCTCGGCGAGGCGGTGGGGGCGGCCGGCGGCACGGTCGCCAGCTTCCCGGCCATGACGCGCGAGCGCATGACGGGCTGGCTCGGCGAGCGAGCCGCCGAACTCGGGGTGCGCCTCGGGCCCGGCGCCGCCCAGGAACTGAGCCAGCGGGTCGGCGCCCAGGTGCGCGAGGGCGACATCGACCGCCGTCACCAGGCCAGCCTGGCCAACGGCGAGCTGGAGAAGCTGGCCCTCTATCGCCCCGATGGCACGATCACGCGGGAGGACGTCGCCGCACTCGTGCCGGAGGCCGTGCCCGGGTCGGCATGGGCCCTGCTCGACGCGGTCGGCGGCCGCCAGGCGGGGGTCGCCGCGGGCCTGGCCGAGCGCCTGCTCGCCGAGGGGACGCCCATCCAGGTACTCGTGGCACGCCTGCACGGGCGACTGCGGGAGCTCGTGGTCGCCGCCGATCACCTGGCCTCCGGCACGCGACCGGCCGACCTGGTCCGGGCGATGCGGCTCCAGCCGTTCCGCGCCCAGCGCCTGGCCGAGCAGGCCGCGACGTGGACGACGGCCGAGCTGGACGCGGCCGTGGAAGGGCTCGTCGCGGTTGATCTGGCCACCAAGGGCATCGGGGAGGACGGCGGGCCGGCCCCCACGTCAGAAGAACGCGGCCGCCTGGCCCTGGATCTATGGCTCGCCGAGCGCGTCGCGCGACGCGTGGCGGATCAGCGGCGCGGGGCCGCCCGGGGTTCAGTCCGCGCTTGACCAGGCCTCTTCCTGGAGGACCAGGTCGGATTCGATGGCAAAGACGCAGCGGCCGGCGCTCAGGTCAAGGAGCTCGATGAGCTCCGGGTCGATGTACAGCTGGTGGCAGTCCTCACACAGCCCGCCCGGGATGCCGAAACAGAGCCGTTCGGCGGCGTCCGCCATGCGGAACGTCGTATCGAAGCGGGTGTTGATGAGCTGCCGCCCGCATTGGGGGCACCGCTCTCGAGGTCGCGCCACGAAGGCCACATCCTTGCCTGTGCGGTTGGATCGGCCAACCACCACGGCGGATGCTAGGTAGGGCTTGGCGGACCTCGCATCACCCGGAGGTACCCCGGGGGGAGTACCGCTGCTACTGGATGCGCAGCAGCGTCGGGGCGTCCGCCCAGAGGCGTTCGAGCTGGTAGAAGTCGCGCTCGGGGGGCGCGAAGACGTGCACGATCACGGCCCCGAAATCAAGGAGCACCCAGTGCGCCCCGGCCGCGCCCTCACGTCCCAGCGGGCTGATGCCGTCGGTTGCCAGGCCCTCGGTGATGCCGTCGGCGATGGCGCCCAGCTGGCGTTCGGATGAGCCCGCGCAGATGACCAGGTAGTCGGCCACCGTGGTCAGCTCGCCGATGCCCAGCAGCACGATGTCGATGGCCTTCTTGTCGGCCGCCAGGTCCACCGCCCGCCGCGCCATCCGGAGCGCCGCCGCGGCATCGAGGGGGACGACATCGGCTGGCCGCGCCTCGCGCGCCGGCAGGCCGGGACGACGCGAACCGGGCGCCGGCAGCGGGCGAGTCAAGGTTGCGCCGCCGCCGTCGGCCAGGCGTCGTACAGGCCGTGCTCACGCACGTATGCGTCAACGGCCGGCGGCACGAGGTAGCGGATGGGCTGGCCGTCGGTCGCGTAACGCCGGATCAGCGACGCGGAATGGCCCAGCGCCGGCCCCTCGACGAACACGACGCGGTCCTCCAGGCCCGGGAAGTGCTCGCCGAACCAGGCCCGTCCCGGCGCGCGGTAGCCCGGTCGGGGCACGACCGCCACGAGGCACTGGCCCAGGATGCGCTGCGGCTCGTGCCAGCCCGGCAGGCCAAGGAGCGCCTCCGTGGACAGGATCAGGACGTACTCGCCGGATGCCCGCACCTCCGCGCCGCCCTCGGTCGTGACGCGCGGCGGGTCGGCCCGCAGGAGGGCCAGCGTGTCGGCGGTGTAGCTGGGCCCCGGGCGATCGACCTCGATGCGGCAGAGCTGGAAGGCCGGGTTGTCGGCGATGGCCCCCTCGACCATGGCCACCCGGTCGGCGGCGGGGCTGATGGGCTGGCCCAGCTTGTGCGGCGGGATACCGGCCGGCACGAACAGGACGCCGATCAGGTCCAGGGCCACGCGCACGTGCTCGGCGATGGCGAGGTGGCCGTAGTGGGGCGGGTCGAACGTGCCGCCGAGGATGCCCCACGCGCCACGGGTCCGGGAGCGCAGCTCCGCCGGCAGCACGGTCGGCACCGGCGCGACGGCCGTGTCGGTCAGGCCCACGGTTCGTCACCCCAGGCCAGCACATGGCTCCCGATGCGGACCGTGTCGCCGGCCGTGACACCCGCGCGGCGCAGCTCGCGGTCGATGCCCAGGCGCTCCAGATCGCGCTGGAACCGTTCCGCCGACTCCTCGTTGTCGAAGTCGGTCTGGGCCACCAGCCGTTCGATGCGCCGCCCCCGCACGCGGTAACCATCCGCCTCGCGCTGCACGGAGAACGTGCTCGCGGCCTGCTCCAAGCGGTGGACGACCACGCCGGCCGGCATCACCGCCTCGTCGGACCCTGCCGCCGGCAGCAGCGTCCGCAGGCGGTGGACCAGCTCCGGCAACCCCTCGCCCGTCATGGCCGAGACGGCCACGCACGCCTCGCCGTCGGCGGCCACGCTGCGGGCGAGCTCCACGGCCCGTTCGGCCGCGCCGGGCAGGTCGATCTTGTTGGCGACGACGAACCCCGGCTTGGCCAGCAAGGCCGGGTCGTGCAGGCGCAGCTCCTCGCGGATCGCGGCGTGGGCGGCCAGGGCCGTGGGTGCCGCCACGTCGACGACATGGAGCAGGACGCGCGTCCGCTCCACGTGCCGCAGGAAGGCGTGGCCCAGGCCCGCCCCGCCGCTGGCACCCTCGATGAGCCCGGGCACGTCGGCGAGCGTGGGGCGACGCGTGTCCTCCGGGTCGGTCAGGCCCAGGTCGAGCACGCCAAGGTTGGGCTCGAGCGTCGTGAACGGGTAGGCCGCGATCTTGGGGGTGGCCGCGGTGAGGGCCGCCAGCAGCGTCGACTTGCCCGCGTTGGGCAGGCCCACCAGGCCGATGTCGGCGATCAGCCGCAGTTCCAGGCGGAGCCACCGCTCCGCCGCCGGCTCGCCCCGCTGCGCGTGGCGCGGCGTGCGATGCGTGGCGGTCGTGAAATGGACGTTGCCCAGGCCACCGCGCCCGCCGCGCGCGACCATCACCCGCTGCCCCGGCGCGACCAGGTCGGCCAGCAGATCGCCCGAGTCACGGTCGAAGACGGCCGTGCCGGGGGGGACCGCCAGATCGATGTCGCCGCCGGCGCGGCCATGACGCTTGGCGCCCGCACCGGCACCGCCGGCGGGCGCTCGGAAGTGGTGCTTGAACCGGTAGTCCTGGAGGGTCGTCTGGCCCACGTCCACGCGCAGGTAGACCGAGCCGCCGCGTCCGCCGTCGCCGCCATCGGGGCCGCCGCGCGGCACGTGCGCCTCGCGCCGGAAGGTGGCCGCGCCGTCCCCACCGCCGCCCGCGGCGACCCAGATCGTGACGTGGTCAAGGAACATCGGCGCCGATCGTAGCAGCGCCCGGGGAATGGTCAGGTCGGCCGGGGCGAGCGCTCGCCCGGGGCCGCGCGGGGTCGCGGCCGGTCAGAAGTAGTTCAGCGGATTGACGCGCTGGCCGCCATCCCAGATGGGACCGATCCAGACTTCGAAGTGGCAGTGCGGGCCGGTGGCGTTACCGGTCTGGCCGACGCGGCCCACGAACTGGCCCCGCCCGACATGCTGGCCGACGTAGACCGCGGTCGACGACATGTGGTTGTAGGTCGTGTAGAAGTTGTGGCCGTGGCTGATCCACACCTGGTAGCCGCCGCCGTTGTCCTTCCATCCGGCGAAGGTCACTGTCCCGGCGGCCGCGGCCACGATGCGCGACCCCCACGGCGCGGCGATGTCGATGGCCCAGTGGCCGTAGTGGTAGCCCTGGCTGATGTAGCCGCCGGGGACCGGCCAGGCGAGCGGCACGAAGGGGCATGAGAGGCAGCCCGAGCCGCCCGTGGAGCCGCTCGCCACCCTGGTCGTGGCCGGTCGCGAGGCGGTCGCGGGCTTGGCCGGCGCCGCGGCGGCGATGCCCGCGCCGACGCCGTCGGGGATCATGATCTGCTGGCCCAGCGTCAGCTCCTCGGACGTCAGCGTGTCGTACTGCATGATCGCCTGCGGGTCGGCGTGGTACCTGGCCGCCACCGAGACGACCGTGTCGCCCTCCTGCGCCGTGTACAGCACGCCGTCCACCGGCGGGATGAGCAGCTTCTGGCCGACGTGCAGCTGATCCTTGGCGGACAGCTTGTTGGCCCACCAGATGGTCATCATGTTCAGCCCGAAGTGGCTGGCGATGCCGGTCAGGGTGTCGCCTGACTTCACCACGTAGACCTGCGACTGGAAGCTGGCCGCGGCGGCCGGCACGGCGTAGGGCGCGAGGAGCGTGCCGTCGGCGGCGTAATCGCTCGTGCTGGCCGCTTCCTCGTCACCGAGGCTGGCGAGGAGGGTCGCGCGCGACACGTCCGTGGAGTCGGCGGTGGATGTCACGTCGGTGGGGGCGGCGAGGGCCGCCGGGTCCGCGGCCGCGGCGGCCTGTAGGTCGGCGATCTGGGGGTTGGCCGCCTTACCCGCGCCGCTGGTGCCGCCGATGGAGGCTCCCGACGCGGGGAGCGCCGCGGCGAGGCTGGCGACCAGGATGAGGGCCAGCACGACCACTGGAGCAAGGCGCCGATCCGCGCTGACGCGCGCCAGGATCGGTCGCGCCGCGAGCGGATGGGGCAGGTGCCAGCGTCGCCGGGACGCGGCGCGCGGGGTCTGCGGGCGTGAAGGCCGCAGGACCTGGCCGAGACGGGCCCGGAGCCCATGCAAGTCGTCGGTCAGGCGCGCACGCGCATGCCGGACGGCGACCGGTGCCTGAAGCAATACGGTCTCCTGTGGGGTCCGGGCGGTGTCAGGGTCGCGGGTAAGGGCACGGGTTTCGCGGGCCGCCCGGAGGGAGCGGTATGGAGCTGGGGCCTCATTGCCGCTGTGGCCACGCTCGCCGCGGCTCTCCCTGCCGCCCATTCGAGCGTCCGTTGGACGTACCGAAGGTACCAGAGGACGCGGATGACCGTCAAATGGGCCGGCGGCCACGACCTCAGCGTTCGTCCAGCGAGCCCGAATCGCGGCCCATCCGGCGCAGCGTGTCGGTGACCAGCCAGCCCACCACGGCCCCACCGAAGACGAAGAAGACGATCAGGGCGTCGGCCGTCGAGCCCAGCACGAGGACCCCCGCCAGCAGGCCAAGGGCACCGCCCGCCAGGAGGCCGCCGAGCACCAGCAGCACGGTCATGAGGGCCTGGCGATCCACCACCGGTGCGTCCGACGGCGCCCGCGGCGCCCGCGGGTGGGTCCGCATGACGAGGGCCGTGGTGGCCACCGCCCCGCCGGCGACGAGGGCCGAACCGACGGCGTCGAGGAAGATCCCCCAGCCCACGACCGGCGTGGCGCCCTGGTCCGAGAGGAGGAACTCCAGCTCGCCAAGCGTCCGCCAGACGATGACCGCGTAGGCCAGGCACACCAGGCCGGCCAGCGCCGGCAGCAGCTGCACGACGAGGGTGTGGCTCTCGCCGGCCGCGCGGGATCGCAGGAGCAGCACCACGGCCGCACAGGCGACCAGCTGGAAGGCGCCGTCGGCGGCCCCGGTGAACCCGTTCAAGGTGACCAGGGTCCCGTCGGGCACCACGCCCTGCACCCACGGCCCGAAGACGCCCACGACCACGGCGATGACGCCCGCCAGGGCCGTCAGGCGGAACGGGTGGAGGAGCGGGCGCACGGTCTCGCCACCGGACTCGGGGCGTGGGGCCATCACCGCTCCATGATGCACGGTCCGCGGCGCGGCGCGCTGCCGCGGCCCCCGGGCCGAGGGTCAGGCCTCGGCGGCGGCCTGCCGGGTGAGGGTGGCCAGGAAGGCCGCGTTGGAGTCGGTCTTGGCGAGGCGGTTAAGCAGGAGCTCGATGCCCTCGTTCGTGCCGACCGCGGTGAGCATGCGGCGCATCGTCCACACCATGCGCAGGGTGCCTTCCTCGAGCAGCAGCTCCTCGCGGCGCGTGCCCGACCGCTGCACGTCGATGGCCGGGAAGATGCGCTTCTCCGCCAGCTTGCGGTCCAGGATCAGCTCGCTGTTGCCGGTGCCCTTGAACTCCTCGTAGATGACGTCGTCCATGCGTGACCCCGTGTCCACGAGGCAGGTGCCGATGATCGTCAGCGAGCCCCCCTCCTCCAGTTTCCGCGCGGCGCCGAAGAAGCGCTTGGGCGGGTAGAGGGCGATGGGGTCGATGCCGCCGGAGAGCGTCCGGCCGGACGGCGGCAGGGCCAGGTTGTAGGCCCGCGCGAGCCGCGTGATGGAGTCCAGCAGGATGACCACGTCGCGACCGGTCTCCACCTGCCGCTTGGCGATCTCGAGGGCCATCTCGGCCACGTGGGTGTGGTTCTCCGTGGGCTCGTCGAAGGTGGAGGAGATGACCTCGCCCTTCACCGAACGCCGCATGTCGGTCACTTCCTCCGGCCGCTCACCGATGAGGGCGACCATGAGGAGGATCTCCGGGTAGTTGGCGGTGATGCCGTTGGCGATGCTCTTGAGGAGCATCGTCTTGCCCGCCTTGGGCGGACTGACGATCAGGGCGCGCTGGCCCTTGCCGATGGGGTTGACCAAGTTGACCAGCCGCTGGCTGAGGTTCTTGGGCTCGGTCTCCAGGTTGATCAGTTCGATGGGGTGGATCGGCGTGAGGGCGTCGAAGTGCGGGCGGCGGGCGGCCGTCGCGGGGTCGACCCCGTTGACCGACTCGACCCGCAGGAGGCCCCAGTACTTCTCTGCCTCCTTTGGCGCGCGGGTCACCCCGCCGACCCGGTCACCGGCCCGCAGGCCGAAGCGCCGGACCTGGCTGGAGCTGACGTAGATGTCGTCCGGGCTGGGCATCAGGCCGTGGCGCCGGAGGAAGCCGTAGCCGTCGTCGACGAGGTCCAGGATGCCGGTCGCGTAGACCTGGCCGGAGCGCTCGACCTGGCGCTGGAGGATCGATTCGACGAGATCCTCGCGCCGCATCTCGCGGGCGTCGAGGACGTCCAGATCGCCGCCCATCTGGACGAGTTCCTTGATGTTCATGTCCTTGAGTTCGTTGATATTCATCGTGGGGTACAGGGTTCCTCAGGTGGGACGGTGGGTGCGAGCACGGGCCGGGATGTGCCGGTCGCTTCGCTGCTGTGTCGATGCGTGATGCCAGACCTCGGCAGCCACGCACGAGCGGTATGGATAGCCCCTGCCGCACGTCGTGGGGGCGCCTCTGCACGCACGGCCGCTGCCGCGGTGCGGGCGAATGGGACCCCCCGATGATAGCACGGCCGGCGGGCCGGTCAAGGGCCGACCGGCCCCCAGGCCGGGTCAGTCGGTCCCACCCGACTCTCGGCCCCACCGCGGTCGTCGTCTAGTCCTGCGGGGACTCATACGCGCCGACCCGGGGCGGTGCCGTTGCTGCTGAGTCGTCGACCTTCACGGAGCCTGACTGGACGACAACCACGGGCCGCGAAAACGCGCATACCAGTCCCTCGGAATCCAAACGACAACGGTGCTGGGCGTGCGGCCCCTGGCCGCCGCGGCCTGCGCAACCTCCGGGGCGCCTCCCCCCCGGCAGGCCCGCTGCGGATCTACGCGGACTTGGCCTTCGCGGAGGTGCCGGCCTTGCCGTCGGCCGGCTGCCGGACGGACTCCCAGTCCTTGCGGAATTGGACGATGCCCTTGTCGGTCAGCGGGTGGTGGACCATCTGCTGCAGGACCTTGAACGGCACGGTGGCGATGTGGGCCCCCGCCAGCGCCGCCTCGGTCATGTGGCGCGGGTGGCGCATCGACGCCGCCAGGACCTCCGCCCCCAGGTCGAACAGCTCGACGATGCTGACCAGCTCGCGCACGACCTCCATGCCGTCCTGGTTGATATCGTCCAGCCGGCCCACGAACGGCGACAGGAGCGAGGCGCCCGCCTTGGCCGCCAGCAACCCCTGGTTGCTGCTGAAGATGAGCGTGCAGTTGGTCTTGATGCCCTCCTCGGCGAAGCGGGCGATGGCCTCCAGGCCCTCCTCGCTCATGGGCACCTTGACCACGATGTTGGGGGCGATCTTGGCGAAGTGACGGCCCTCCCGCAGCATGCCGCTCACGTCCTCGGCGACCACCTCGGCGCTCACCGGCCCGGAGGTGATGCCGCAGATCTGGCGCAGCACGTCGTCGTAGCTGCCACCCACCTTGGCGAAGAGCGTCGGATTGGTCGTCACCCCATCGAGCACGCCCCACCGCGCGGCGATGCGGATCTCTTCGATCTCGGCGGTGTCAAGGAAGATCTTCATCGTGCGGCGGCTCCTTGCGGCGGGAGGGCCGATTCTACGACCGCCACGTTTTCGCGCCCGCCAACGCGCCCTGCGGCAGCGGCTTCGTCAGGCGAGCGCTTCCACCGACTCGGGCCTGGGAGCCACGGCGCGCCCGCCGTACGCCACGGCGGCCCGCACGAAGCCGTCGAACAGCGGGTGCGGCCGGTCCGGTCGCGACTTGAACTCAGGGTGGAACTGGCTGGCCACGTACCAGGGGTGGTCGCGCAGCTCGACGATCTCCACCAGGCGGCCGTCGGGCGACTGTCCGGAGAGGAGCATGCCGGCCGCCTCCAGGCGCTCGCGGTACTGGTTGTTGACCTCGAAGCGGTGGCGGTGGCGCTCGTAGATGACCTCGCTGCCATACGCCTCGGCCGCCCTGGAGCCGGGCGTGAGGCGGGCCGGGTAGAGGCCCAGCCGCATCGTGCCGCCCTTGTCCTCCATGTCGCGCTGATCGGGCATGAAGTCGATGACCGGGTCGGGCGTGAAGAGGTCGAACTCGGTCGAGTTGGCCTCGGGCGCGCCGGCCACGTCGCGGGCCACCTCGATGACGCCGCACTGCAGCCCCAGGCACAGGCCCAGGTAGGGCACCTTGTGCTCGCGGGCGTGACGCGCGGCCAGCACCTTGCCCTCGATGCCGCGATGGCCGAAGCCGCCCGGCACGAGCACGCCGGCCACGCCGGCCAGGCGATCGGCCACGTTCTCCGTCGTGAGCGTCTCGGAGTCGACCCAGCGGACCTGGATCGTCCGGTCGTGCGCCCATCCGGCGTGGCGCAGCGCCTCGGTGACCGAGAGGTAGGCGTCGGGCAGCTCGATGTACTTGCCCACCAGGGCGATCTCGAGCTCCGGCTTGGGCCGCTTGATGCGGTCCACCAGGGCCCGCCAGGCGGTCAGGTCGGCCGGCTTGGCGGTAGCGCCCAGGCCCAGCTCGCGGACGACGAGGTCGCCCAGCCCCTGGGCCTCCAGGAGCAGCGGCACCTCGTAGATCGTGGAGGCCGTCTCGGCGGTGATGACGCCTTCCTGGGCCACGTCGCAGAAGAGGGCGATCTTCTCGCGCACCTCGTCGCTCACCGGCTGGTCCGAGCGCAGGACGATGACGTCCGGCTGGATGCCGATGCCGCGCAGCTCCTTGACCGAGTGCTGGGTCGGCTTGGTCTTGAGCTCGCCCGTGGCGGCCAGCGCCGGCAGCAACGTGACGTGCACATAGAGCACGTTGGTCCGCCCCACGTCCTTGCGCAGCTGGCGGATGGCCTCCAGGAAGGGCAGGCTCTCGATGTCGCCGACCGTCCCCCCGACCTCCACGATGACCACGTCGGCGCGGCCGTCGCGGGCCACCCGCTGGATGCGCTCCTTGATCTCGTTGGTGATGTGGGGGATGACCTGGACCGTGCCCCCCAGGTAGTCCCCGCGCCGCTCCTTGGCGATGACCGCCTGGTAGATGCGGCCGGTGGTGACGTTGCTGAGCTGGGTCAGGTTCTCGTCGATGAAGCGCTCATAGTGGCCCAGGTCAAGGTCCGTCTCCGCGCCATCGTCGGTAACGAAGACCTCGCCGTGCTGGTAGGGCGACATCGTGCCCGGATCCACGTTGATGTACGGATCGAGCTTGATGATGGAGACGGAGAGGCCGCGGCTCTTGAGCAGGCGGCCGACGCTGGCGGCAGTGATGCCTTTGCCGAGTGAGGAGGTCACGCCTCCAGTCACAAAGACATACTTCGCCATGGGTCGAGTCCTCCGGGGTTTTTCCAATGGTACCGGAAGCCAGCGGTCGGAGCAAGCCGCGGAACCCGCCGCGGCCTCCCTGGCGACGTTATAGGAGGCTGACCGGGATGGTCCGGCCGGGGCCCCATGCCTCCGGCCCGCAGATGAAGGGCCGGTCCACACGCGCCGCCATCGAGGGGTTGGCGGCGCGCCAGGCGGGAACCTCGGCGGCGCTCCCCGGCAGCGAGCCCGCGGCGATGGCGTCAACGAGCCAGGCGGTCACCTCGCCGAAGTCGACCCAGGGCCGGAAGGGCCAGCCGGCGGCCAGACAGAAGCCCGCCAGATCGCCCTTGGCGAACACCAGGTCGGCGTGGAAGGCGGCATAGCGATCGCTCGAGCCATCGCCGATGAAGACGACCGCGCGCCCCAGGGCCTGGTGGGCGCGCACCCGTTCCCGCTTGCAGGTGCCGCACACGAAGCAGGCCGGATGGCCGTAGGGGAACGACATCCCCTGGCCGCCGTCGCGGAGGCGGTTCTCGTTGGTGGCGACGGGCAGATCGGCCAGGCCAAGGCGGGCCAGGTTGGGCGCGACGTAGAAGCCCAGGCCGTCGCTGACCACCTCCACGGCCACCCCGACCTTCCGCGCGGCCGCCACGAAGAGGGGAAAGGCCTCGTCCTGGTCGGCCGCCTCGGCCTCGCCGCGCAGCAGCCCGGGATCGTCGGGCAGGACGTCCATGTCCCACCGCATCAGGTCGCGCGAGCCGACCCGTCCGGCGTCGTAAGCCGCGTCCTGGCGGGCGGTCTCGGCCGGATCGGGAGCGTGGCGTCGCACCAGCTCGTCGCCCACGTCGCGGCGCGAGATGGTCCCGTCGTAGTCGACCAGGATGCTCACGCGCAGCCCGCTCGGCGGCACGTGCGGCGGCGTCCGGGCCTGGGTGCCGGCCGTCACTCCCCGGCGGTGCGGGCGAGGCTCCGCGCCACGGCGAAGCCCTCGGGATAGCGCGCGGCGAGCTTGGCCCCATTGCGGCGGGCGACCTCCTCGAGCGAGATGTCGAGGGCCCGCGCGGCCTTGGCCAGGTACCACAGGATGTCGCCGGCCTCGTCGACCAGCGCGTCGCGGTCCAGGGCATGGCCCTGAGCCACGATCTTCTTGACGCGGTCGGCGAACTCGCCGGCCTCGCCCGCCAGGCCGAGGGCGGCCACGACGAGCGCGTCGCCGGCGTTGGAGTCCGTGCGGGCGGCCAGGGCGACGTACTCGTCGAAGGTCATGGGTGCGCCCCGCGTCAGGCCGGCAGCCCGCGTGGCGCCGGCCCGGGCGGCGGCTGGACCCGGCTTCAGGCGGCCTCGGGCTCCAACTCGAGGCCGTCCTCGTCGCTGTCCTCGGTCAGCTTGAGCCAGATGAACAGGCCGGCCAGCACGACCAGCGGGATCACGATGAGGGCGCCAAGGGTGACGCCGAGCGCGACGGCCACGACTTTGAGGGCTTTCATGGATGGATACCTCCGTTACCGGGTGGGACCGAGAGCGGTCTCACCCCTTGGCTGGAGCCGCGCCGCCGCTCGCGGCGGCGGTGGGCGTGGTCGATCGCGCCTGGTTCCGCCAGCCGGGACCCTGCGTGATCATCTGCTCGATGTCGTCGGGGGTGAACTCGGCCAGGGTGTGCTGCGCCCCGCTGCCGGCTGAGCCCAGCATGCGGATGACGAAGGAGCCACCCTGCTCGAAGAAGAAGACGTCGCGCGGCTTCTGCTCGTCGATGAAGCGGCCCAGCACCCGCAGCGCCCGCTCGTAGGGCCCGGACTTGGTCCAGTCGGGGGCCGGGGCACCGCTCTTGCGGCGCGCCAGCGCCTCGTCCATGAAGCGGCCCACGTCGTCGTCCAGGAAGGTCAGCGTCTCCTTCTGGACCTGGCCCACGTTCTCCGACCAGCTGCTGCCCGATTCCTGCTGGGCCACCAGGCCCTGCACGATGAAGCCGTCGGGGGCCTCGACGAAGAGGACCTCCCGCATCCCCCGCTGGTCAAGGAACGCGCCGATCGAGCGCAGCACCTCTTCGTAGTCCTGGCGTGGGCTGCCCTCGTAGATCCGCATGGCGCCTCCCGTCAGGAACCGGTCGTCCGGTCGATCAGGCCGCGGTCCTTGGCTCGCCGTTCGCTGAACCGGAAGAGCACCGCGGTCACGAGTGTAACCAGCGCCGTCGTGGCCAGCAAGGCGAGCACGATCGTGGCGGTGCCAGGCGTCGCCGTGCCGGCCAACGCCTGGAAGAGCGAGCCGGTGCCACCGACGGAACTGATGGTGGCGGGGAAGACGGCCTGCCGGAACCCGGCCATCCACCACGTCAACGGCAGGCACAGGCTGATGCCCTGGATCGGCAGCGGCAGCACCGAGAGGGGGAAGACCGCCCCGACCAACAGGAAGAGGGCGCCCGCGACCGCCTCGGGATAGGACCACGACTCCTGGCGCGTCTGCAGGCAGACGGCGGCCATGAGGATACCCAGGGCGACGACGGCGGCGAGGCCACCGACCATGATCAGCACGCCCAGCCCCCAGTCGGCATGGGCCGGGTCGAAGGGGACCCCCAGGAAGACGACCCCCACCGCCAGCGTGATAAGGGCGCCCATCCCGCCGACGCCGACGCGAGCCACCCCGCGGCCGACCAGCACGACCAGGAAGTCGCTGGGGCTGACGTAGAGGTACTTGAGCATGCGATACCGCTCGCGGTCGTCGAGCACCGACCAGGCGATGCCCTGCACGCCGGCCAGCACGAACGACCACAGCGCGCTGCCGATGACGACGAAGGCCCGCGCGGAGGCGGCCCCCGTGCCCCCGCCGCTGACGATCTGCACCATCAGGACGAGGATCAGGGCGCTGGCCAGGGGCTTGGCCACGGAGTAGATGAAGAACAGCAGCGGGTCCGTCCAGTTGGCCTCCATCTGCCAGCCCAGGCGGGCCGACGTGGCGAACGCCCGCCAGGTCGCGGCCGCGCCACCGCGCTCGGCGCGCCCGCGGTCGAACCCGTCCCCCCGCCCCAGGGCGGGCGCGACCGGGCCGCGGACCTCAGCGCCGGCCATCGCCGCGTCTCATCGCCAGCGCGCCGTGAGGCGCCCTTCGTGGCGGGCGAGGCGCTCCATCGTCCGCAGGCAGAACCGCGCCAGCACCAGGAAGACCACCGCCATGACGGCCAGGATGGCCATCTCGACCCCCGGCGAGGGCGTGGCGAAGACGACCGTGCCGCCCGTGAAGGCGAGCTGGCGCATGGCATCGAGGCCCACCGCGAGGGGCAACAGGGCGATGGCCAGCGCGCCGAGGAAGCCCAGCTGGCCGACCGGGAAGTTCAGGCCGGAGACGAAGTACATGGGTTCCTGGAGCAGCTGCGTCATGTGGAAGGCCTCGCGGCCCCACAGGACGAAGAGGCTGGCCAGCATCATGCCCAGGCCGTACAGCGCCACCAGCGTCAGGAAGAAGACGGCCAGCAGGGGCAGCCACTGGTCGACGCTGAAGTGGACGCCGTACACGACGCTGCCCACGATCAGCACCACGGCCGCCCGCAGGCAGCTGGCGAGCATGCCCCCGACGGCCATACCGAAGAGCACCGCCATCATGTCCATGGGCGCCGTGAAGTAGAGCTCCAGGTTGCCCTGGTCCTTCTCCCAGTACAGCTGCGCCGCCATCATCCAGATGACGTTGAGCCAGAAGGCGGTCATGGCGCCGCCCACGACCACGAAGCCGATGTACTCCGGCGGCGCCTGCAGGGCGCGGTAGACCAGCACGAACGCCGAGGTGGTGAGGAAGGGCAGGCCCACCTCGAACAGCAGCCATGACGGTTCGCGGGTCAGCCCGATGAGGCGCGGGAAGGCGCGGCCGAGGACCGTGCGCAGGTTGTTCATCAGGACCTGGCGGCGATCCCAGGCGGCCGCGGCGCGCGGGCCGCTCGTGCGGCGGTGGACGTAGAGGTTCGGGCTGGTCATCGAGAGGCCTCGGCGGGCGCGTCATCGAAGCCCCGCCCGACCAGCTCCACGAAGACGTCCTCCAGGCTCGGCTCGGACTTGGCCAGGGCCACGATGCGCGCCCCCACGCTGCCCAGGGCCCCCACCACGCCGCCCAGCGCGGCATCGTCGGTCAGCACCAGGTTGACGGCCACCGTCTGGCGATCGACCGCGGCGCCGGCATCGCCGCCGCCGGCCGGACTGGCGTGCACGACCCCCGGCAGCCCGGCCAGGGCGGCAGGACCGCCATCGAGCCGGTCCAGCTCCAGGCGGAAGATCGACTCGCGCTGGACCATGCGCTTGAGCTCCGCGGGCGAGCCGATGGCCAGGATGCGCCCGTGGTCGACGATCGCGATCCGCTCGCACAGCTCGTCCGCCTCGGCCATGTAGTGCGTCGTCAGCAGCACCGTCCGGCCGGGCACCGCCGCCCGCCATTCGCTGACGAGGTGGCGCACGACGCGGGCCGCCGAGACGTCCAGGCCCAGGGTCGGCTCGTCCAGGAACAGGATCCACGGGTCGTTGAGCAGCCCGCGCGCGAGGTTCATCTTCTGCCGCTCACCGGTCGACAGCGAGGAGATGCGCTGCAGGCGCTGCGCGCCGAGGCCGACCGCCTCGATCAGCTCGTCCACGCGGCTCCAGCCCTCGCGCGTGCCAAGGCCGTAGAACTGGCTGAACATCCACAGCTGCTCGCGCACGGTCAGCACGCCGTAGCCCGACTGCTCGCCGCCGGCCACCATGTTCATGATCCGCCGGATCTGCTTGGTCTGGCTGGCCACGTCGAAGCCGAAGACGCGGGCCGTGCCGGTGGTCGGCAGGAGCAGGGTGGTGAAGATCTTGATGAGCGTCGTCTTGCCCGCCCCGTTGGGCCCGAGCAGGCCGAAGAACTCACCCGGCGCCACCTCCAGGTCGATGCCCGCCAACGCCGTGACGGGGGCCGGCCGCGCCTTGTAGACGCGCGTGACCGCCCGCGCCTCGATGGCGTGGTCGGAGATGGCGTCGCTGGGGCGGGGCACGTCGGACACGAGGACTCCCGGGGTCGGGCGCCGGCTCCTACGGGCGCCTCGCCAGGCGACCACGGGCCGGGACAGGGGCTGCGATCGGGACCTGCTGGTGGCGGCGGCACGCGCGACCCGATCGGCCGATGGCGATGGTACCAGCCCCGCGAGCGGCGGACCTCGGCGGCGCCCGGGGCGGTCAGCCCGCGGCAAGCGCCGCGGCGATACGGCCGGCGACCTCGGCGTTGTGCTCGATGAGGGCCACGTTGGCCTCGACCGACCGGCCCTCGGTCAGCTCGGCCACCCGCCGCAGGATCCACGGCGTGGCGGCCGGTCCCTGGATGCCGGCGGCATGGGCTTCGGAAAGTGCGCGATCGATGGCGCTGTCCGCCTCCTCCCGGGGCAGGGCGGCCGCCTCCGGCACGGGCACCGCGAAGACGAGTCCCGTGGTGAGGCCAAGGCCCCAGTGACGGCGGGCGAGGGCGGCCGCCTCGGCCGGCGTGCCCACGCTCATGGGCGTCGGCAGGCCACTCTCGCGGGCGAAGAAACCGGGCAGCTCGTCGGTCCCGCAGCCCACGACCGGCACGCCGCGCGTCTCCAGGTACTCCAGCGTCAGGCGCGAGTCCAGGATCGACTTGGGGCCGGAGCAGACGACCGCCACCGGCGTGCGGGCGAGCTCCTCTAGGTCGGCCGAGATGTCGAAGGACCGCTCGCCGCCACGGTGGACGCCGCCGATGCCGCCGGTGGCGAAGACCCGCACGCCGGCCGCGTGCGCGGCGATCATCGTGGCGCTGACCGTGGTGGCGGCCCACGTCGCCGTGCCGAGCGCCGCGGCCAGGTTGTGGCGGGAGACCTTGAGCACGCCGCTGGCCTCCGCGAGGTCGGTCAACTCCTCGCGGCGCAGGCCCACCACGAGCCGCCCGAAGCGGATGGCGACCGTGGCCGGCACGGCCCCCTGCGCGCGCACCGCGGCCTCGCTGGCCAGCGCCACCTCCAGGTTGCGGGGCGCCGGCAGGCCGTGGCTGATGAGCGTCGACTCCAGGGCCACCACCCCGCGCCCCGAGCGAAGCGCGTGGCGCACGTCGCGCGAAACGACGGGCCCCAGGTGGCGATCCGGCATGGCGCTAGGGTACCCGCGGTCCTCCCGGAGTGGGGTCGGCGTGCGGTAGGCTCGCGCCATGGTCGCGCCGGCCGCCCTCCCGCCCGTGACGCCCGCCGTGGTGCGGCGCCAGGTCGTGCTCGACGAGCTGGACCTCCATCCCGATGGGTCGCTCGCCGTGGTGGGGAGGCGTCACGTGCGCGGCAAGGCCTACGTGCGCGACCTGCTGCTCGTGCCCCTGTCCGGCAAGGGGCCCAAGCGCATCGTGCGCCGCGCCGGTGAAGGTGCGGCCCAGCCGCGCTTCTCCCCCGATGGACGACACCTGGCCTACCTCGCGGAACGGCCCGCGGCGGGCAGCGGCGACCAACCGCAGGCCCAGGTGTGGATCCTGCCGCTGGCCCGCGGCACGGCCTGGCAGCTCACCCGCGCGCCGCACGGCGTGAACGGCTTCGCCTGGTCGCCGGATGGCGGCCGCGTCGCCTACTGGGGGTGGCAAGGCCCGCCGCGCTTCCTGGTCGGCGCCGCCGGGAGCGAGGCCCCGACCGCGCGGCGCATCACCAGCGGCAACTGGCGCATGGACGAGACCGGCCACCTGGATTACCGGACCCACCTCAACGTGATGCCGGTCCGGCGGCGCGCCCGCGCCGTGGCGGTCACCGCGGGGGACTTCGACGTCGCCTCGCCGGCGTGGGACGCCGACGGGCGCTCGCTCGTCTTCTGCGCCGACCGCGGCCCGATGCGCGACCTGTACCCGCGCCCGCGGGTGTGGCGGGTCGCGGCCGACGGCAGCGGCGCCGACGAGGACGGCCCGCAGGAGGTCGCCGCGCTGGCCGGCCTCATCGAGGCGGTGAGCGTGTCGCCGGATGGCCGCTGGCTGGCCCTCACGGGCACCGATGTCGAGGGCGCCCCGGACTGGGATCCGGCCTCACTCTTCCTGGCCCCGGCCCGGCCAGGGCAGCCGGCGGCCCGGCCGGTCGCCCTTGGCCGGGAGCTCGATCGGCCGATCGGCGACTGGACGGACACCGACCTCCACGGCTGGTCGGTCTTCCAGCAGACCGGCCCGTGCTGGTCCGCGCAGCCCCCGGCGGTCCTGGCCGTGGTCACGGAGGGCGGCCGCTCCCATCCGTTCGCCTTCCCCTACGACGGTGCCACCGGGCACGCGTCGGGGCCGCCGAGGCGGCTGACCGGCGGCGATCGCACCACCCGTGGGCTGGCGGTGGCCGGCGGCCGCACGGTCGTCCTCGGCACGGATGGCGGGCGCGCGATGGAACTCGAGGAGGTCGGGATCGGCCGTCCGCGCCGCCTCACCCGCGAGGGATCGGGCTGGCAGGCCCGGCTTCGCCAGCCGGTGATGACCGATCGCTGGATCATCGGAGCTGGCGGACGCATCGAAACCTGGGTCGCCTCGCCGCCAGGGACCGCGGAGGCAACGCTGCCGCTGGTCGTCGACATCCACGGCGGGCCGCTCGGGGGCTGGGCCTCCGCACCGTCGCTCGAGGTGCAGATCCTGTGCTCGGCGGGTTACCGGGTCGCGCTGCCCAACATCCGCGGCTCGGCCGGCTACGGGGCGGCGTGGGTAAGGTCCCACATGGGCCGCTGGGGCGGCCCCGACGCGGACGACGTGCTCGCCGTGGTGGATGCCCTGGTCGCGGATGGTTCGGTCGACGCGCGGCGGGTCGGCCTGCTGGGCTTCTCGTACGGCGGCTTCCTGGTCAACTGGCTGATGGGCGCCCATCCCGACCGATGGGCGGCCGCGGTGAGCGAGAACGGCGTGACCGACCAGGTCGTGGGCTGGTCCGGCTGCGACACCGGCCCCGACTACGCCCGTCGCGCGGACCTTGGCGAGCCATTCGACGAGGCCGGCGTCAACCGGCTCTGGCGCCAGTCGCCGCTGCGCCACGTGGCCGCCATCCGGGCGCCGCTGCTGCTCCTGCAGGGCGAGGCCGACCTGCGCTGCCCCGCGGCGGACAACCAGGCGCTGTTCATCGCCCTCAAGGCGCTCGGCCGCCCGGTCGAGCTGGTGCTCTACCCGGAGAGCTGGCACGTCTTCGCCGCCGCCGGCCGGCCCGACCGCCGTATCGATCGTCACACCCGCATGCTGGCGTGGTTCCAGCGCCACATGCCGGCGCAGGCGGGCGGGGCCGCCTAGAGGCGCAGCTCCGCTCTCGGCTCGGCCAGGAGCGCCTGCGCGGCGCGGTGGCCGGCGCGGGCCGCGCGCACGAGGTCGGGCTCCCGCTGGCCGTTCGCTGCGCTCAGGGCGGCCCACACGGCCAGGAAGCCCGCGTCGAAGGCGTCGCCCGCGCCGGTCGTGTCGGCCGCCGGGCGGACCCGCGCCGGCACGGTCAGGCGGAGACCGGGCGCGCCCGGTCCCTCCCGCGTCAGCAGCAGGCAGCCGGCCGGGCCCGCCTTGACCACCACCAGCGGCGCCAGCTCCAGGAGCGCCACGCCGTCGCGCGAGCCGGTCATCGCCGCGACCTCGTCGAGGTTGCCGAACAGGAGGTCGGGGGCCAGGCCGGCGATCCGCCGCCCCATGGTCGCCGGCCCGGCCGCCAGCAGCGGGGCCGCCGAGGCGAGGTCGATCGACAGCCGTGCCCCCTCCCCTCGCGCCAGCGCGACCGCCCGTCCGACCGCTTCGACCACCGGCCCGGCCAGGAGCGAGTAGGCCGGGACGTGCAGGACGTCGGCGCTCCGCAGCCAGGCAGGCTTGACGGCCGCCGCGGTGAGGCCGTCCGCCGCGGCCCGATCGGTCACGAACGAGCGCTCGCCATCGGGCGCGACGAGGACCACCAGGCGAGCCGTGGGACCGGCCACGCGGGCGACCCGCACGCGGACGCCATCGCGGCGCAGCGCGTCGGCGAGCGGCCCGGCCCACCGGTCGCGGCCGACCGCGCCGATGAACGTCGTGCGCACCCCCAGGCAGGCCAGGCGACGGGCCGTGTTGGCCGCCGACCCGCCCTGCCGGAAGCGGATGACGCCGGGCGTGTCGGAGCCGGCGGCGACCGGCCGGCCCAGCTGCGCGGCGATGTCCACGATGAGGTCGCCGACCACGACGACGTGCGGACGGCGCCGCTGGCGAGGGCGGTCGCGGGGCGCCGGGGAGCGGGGATGGGCTGGCACGGGTCGACGGATATCATGGCAGTCGTGAGCACGACGACGCAGAGCCTTGACGAGCTCGCGATCGACACCATCCGCACGCTGGCGATGGACGCCGTGCAGCAGGCCAACAGCGGGCATCCCGGCGCGCCGATGGGCATGGCGCCGATGGCCTACGTGCTCTGGACGCGCTACCTGCGCCACGCCCCGACGCGGCCTTCCTGGCCCGATCGCGACCGTTTCGTCCTGTCGGCCGGCCACGCCAGCATGCTGCTCTACGCGCTGCTCCATCTCACCGGCTACGACCTGACGCTGGACGAGCTGGGCCACTTCCGCCAGTGGGGCTCGCGGACGCCCGGGCACCCGGAATACGGCCTCACCCCGGGGGTCGAGGCGACCACCGGACCGCTCGGCCAGGGCTTCGCCAACGCGGTCGGCATGGCCATCGCCGAGCGAGCGCCTGGCGGCCGAATTCAACCGGCCCGGCCACACCGTGGTCGACCACCGGACATACGGCATCTGCTCCGACGGCGACCTCCAGGAGGGCATCGCCTCCGAGGCCGCCAGCCTGGCCGGCCACCTGCGCCTTGGCAAGCTCATCTTCCTCTACGACGACAACCACATCCAGCTCGACGGACCGACGTCGATGGCCTGGGACGAGGACGTCCTGGCCCGCTTCGACGCCTACCACTGGCACACCCAGCGGGTCGCCGACGGCAACGACCTGGCGGCCATCGACGGCGGCCCTCGACGCTGCCCGCGCCGACCCGCGGCCCAGCCTCATCGCCGTGCGTACCCACATCGGCTACGGCTCGCCACACAAGCAGGACACCCAGAAGGCCCACGGGTCGCCGCTCGGCGCGGACGAGGTGCGCCTGACCAAGGAGGTCTACGGCTGGGATCCCGACCGCCTCTTCTATGTGCCCGCGGCCGCCCTCGGCCACTTCCGCGAGGCGGTCCCGGCGGGCATCCGGTCGGTGGAGGCCTGGGACGCCCGCTTCGAGGCCTACGCCATGGCGTACCCCGATGAGGCGGCCGAGTTCTGGCGCCGCCTCGCGGCCGAGCTGCCCGCGGGCTGGGACGGCGACCTCCCGACGTACGGGCCGGGCGACGACCGGGCCACCCGCCAGGCCTCGCAGGAGGCCATCCAGGCCCTCGCCCCGCGACTGCCCGAGCTGTTCGGCGGGGCGGCCGACCTGTCGGAGAGCAACCTGACGGACGTCAAGGGGGCCTCCGACTTCGAGGCCGGCCAGCCCGGCCGCAACCTCCGCTTCGGCGTCCGCGAGCACGCCATGGGCGGGACGGCCAACGGCCTGGCCCTCCACGGGGGCTTCCTGCCGTACGTGGGCACCTTCCTCAACTTCAGCGACTACATGCGCGGCAGCGTCCGCCTGGCCGCCCTCAGCGCCATCCACGTGGTCTACGTCTGGACCCACGACTCGGTCGGCCTGGGCGAGGACGGGCCGACGCACCAGCCCGTCGAGCACTACGCGGCCCTGCGGGCCATGCCGCGCCTGCTGTTCGTGCGGCCCGGCGACCCCAACGAGGCCATCGCCGCATGGCGCCTCGCCGTCCGCCACGCCGACGGCCCGGTCGCCCTCTCGCTGACCCGCCAGAAGCTGCCCGTCCTGGCCGGCACGGCCGAGCTGGCGAACGAGGGCGTGGACCGCGGCGGCTACGTCCTGGCCGAGGCCAACGACGCCCGCGGCGCGGTCGTGCCGCCCACGCTCATCCTGCTGGCCACCGGTTCCGAGCTCCAGTTGGCCGTGGGCGCCCGCACGAGCCTGCTGGCCGAGGGCATCGCCGCCCGAGTCGTCTCCATGCCCTGCTGGGAGCGCTTCGCCGAACAGCCGGCGGCCTACCGCGAGGCGGTCCTGCCGTCGGCGGTGCGGGCGCGCGTGAGCATCGAGGCCGGGACGACCCTGGGCTGGGACCGCTGGGTAGGCTTCGAGGGGGCCATGATCGGCCTCGAGCGGTTCGGCGCCTCGGCCCCCGCGGCGGTCATCTTCGAGCACCTCGGCTTCACGGTCCCGCACGTCGTGGAGGTCGCCAAGGGCGTCCTCGCCGGCACGACGAGCGGCGTGGTGTCGGCCCCGCTCCCGGCCCATGGGGAGCCGCCCAACGCTGCCGGAGGTGGTCATGCCTGACGCCCCACAGTCCCTGGTCCTGCGCGGCCTCGACGCGACGGCGACGGCCGCCGTGGCGGCGGCCACGCAGCGCGCTGTGACGGAGGGCTGGGCGCGCCGCATCTGGGACCGCGACGCGGCGTTGTGGTCGCCCGACGCGGACGTGCAGGCCACGATCGGCCAGCGGCTGGGGTGGCTGGACCTGCCTCTCGAATTCAGCGACCGCATCGCCGAGCTGGTCGGCCTGGCCGACGGCCTGCGCGCCGAAGGCTGCCGCCGGGCGCTGGTGTGCGGCATGGGCGGCAGCTCGCTCGCGCCGTGGGTCATCGCGCGGGTCTGGCCGCCCGCTCCCGACGGGATCGCCGTCGAGGTCCTTGATTCCACCGACCCGTCCGCCGTGCAGGCGGCGACCGCCGCCGGCGACCCCGGCACCACGCTCTACGTCATCGCCAGCAAGTCGGGCACGACGGTCGAGTCGGCCAGCTTCGAGGCCTACTTCTGGGAGCTCGAGACGGAGCGCTACGGGCGGTTCCCCCGCGACGCCGCCGGCGAGCACTTCGCGATCATCACCGACCCGGGCCGCAGCCTGGACCAGTTCCCCCATCGCGAGGCGTACCGCACGGTCCTCCTGAATCCGCCCGACGTGGGTGGACGGTACAGCGCCCTCACCTACGTGGGCCTGGCCCCGGCCGCCCTCCAGGGCGTCGTCCTGGACCCGGTCCTCGACGAGGCGCTGGCCATGGCCGAGACCTGCCGCCTGCCCGGCAGCGAGAACCCCGCCGTCGTCCTGGGGGCGGCGCTGGGGGCGCTGGGCCGCACGGGGCGCGACAAGGTCACGTTCGTCATCGAGCCCGCCGTCGCCCCGTTCGGGGCGTGGGTGGAGCAGCTCATCGCGGAAAGCACCGGCAAGCAGGGCACCGGGCTGGTGCCGGTCGTGGACGAGCCGCTGGGCGCACCCGCGAGTCTACACCGACGACCGGGTCTTCGTGCGCCTGGCGCCCCCCGCCGCCCGGGGCGACGCCGCGTGGCGCAGCGCGACCGACGCGCCGCTGGCGGCCCTGGCGGCGGCCGGCCACCCCGTCATCGACGTGCCCATGCCCGGCGGCCTCGGGGCCGAGTTCTTCCGCTGGGAGTTCGCCACGGCGGTGGCCGGGGCGGTCCTCGGCGTGAACCCGTTCGACGAGCCCAACGTCACCGAGTCGAAGCACAACACCGCCCGCCTCCTCGACACGTACCGGCGGGCGGGCGCCCTGCCCGACGCCGGCCGGCCCCTCGTCACGGAAGGACCGCTGGCCCTGTTCGGCGACGGCATCCTGAAGCCCGACGCGGGGGCGAGCGCGGCCCAGGTCGTGCGGCAGCACCTGGCCCGGCTGGGGCCGCACGGCTACCTCGCCCTGCAGGCCTTCATCGCCGCCACGCCGGATCGGGACCGGGCGCTGGCGGCCATGCGGCTGCAGCTGCGGGACGCGACGCGGCGGGCCACGACGGTCGGCTACGGACCGCGTTTCCTGCACTCGACGGGCCAGCTCCACAAGGGCGGCCCGCCCAGCGGCTGCTTCCTCCAGCTCACCGCCGACCACACCGAAGACGTGCCCGTCCCCGGTGCGCCGGAGAGCTTCGGCACGCTGATCGCGGCCCAGGCGGCCGGCGACCTCGGCGCCCTCGTGGCGCACCACCTGCCCGTCCTGCGCGTCCACCTGGGGGCCGACCCGGACGCCGGGCTGGCGGCCCTCGCCGGCCTCGTCGCGGCGGCCGTCGCCGCGTGACCGCGACCGCCAGGCCGCCCCGCGCAAGCCGTGCCGGAAGCGGACGGGCGGCCGGCCGCACGAGTAACGCGCTGCGCGCCGGCCTGCGCCTGGAGAAGGTGCCCGACCCGTGCTCCGTGGTCATCTTCGGCGGCACCGGCGACCTGGCGCACCGCAAGATCCTGCCGGCCCTCTACAACCTGCGCGGGCGGGACTCCTGCCGCCCGAGCAGACGGTGGTCGCCTTCGCGCGGCGGCCCTACACCGACGACGCCTACCGGACGGAGATGCGCCGCGTCGGTGGCCGAGTTCTCGCGCGTGCCGGTGGAGCCGGCGCTGTGGGACGACTTCGCCAACGGCATCCTCTACCAGCGGGCGATTTCGCCGACCAGGCCGCCTATGCCGCCCTCGGCGCACGGCTGGAGCAGCTCGACGCGGCAGCGCGGCACCCGTGGCAATCGCCTGTTCTACCTGGCCACGCACGCCCAGCGCCTACAGCGACATCGTCGCCCACCTGGGCGCGCGCCGGCCTGGCCCGCCCCGGCCGGGGAGCTGGGTCCGCATCGTCATCGAGAAGCCCTTCGGGCACGACCTGGCCTCGGCGCGGCACCCTCAACGACGAGGTCATGCCACGTCTTCGACGAGGCGCAGGTCTACCGCATCGACCACTACCTGGGCAAGGAGACCGTCCGCAACCTGCTCGTCTTCCGCTTCGGCAACGGCATCTTCGAGCCGCTCTGGAACCGCCGCTACGTCGACCACGTGCAGATCACCGTGGCCGAGGACCTCGGCGTCGAGGGCCGCGGCGCAGTTCTACGAGGAGGCCGGCGCCAGTCGCGACATCCTCCAGAACCACATCCTGCAGCTGCTAGCCTGGTGGCCATGGAGCCGCCCATCGCCTTCGAGGCCGACGCGCTGCGCGACGAGAAGGTGCGGGTCCTGCGGGCCATCGACCCCGAGTGGACGCCGAGCGCGAGTCCGCCGCCGACGTGGTGCGCGGGCAGTACACCGCGGGCTGGGTCGGCGACGACCAGGTCGCCGGCTACCGCGAGGAGCCGGAGGTGGCCCCCACGCTCGACGATCGAGACGTTCGTGGCGCTCCAGCTGGAGATCCAGAACTGGCGCTGGGCGGACGTGCCCTTCTACCTGCGCACCGGCAAGCGGCTGCCCGCGGCGCGCCACGGAGATCGCGGTCCAGTTCAAGCGCCCGCCGCTGATGCTCTTCCGCGACGCGCGCCACCGAGCCCGAGCCGAACCTGCTGGCGATGCGCATCCAGCCCGACGAGGGCATCCTGCTGCGCTTCGCGGCCAAGGTGCCCGAGCTGGGCCTGGACGTGCGCACGCGTGAACATGGACTTCACCTACGGCTCGTCGTTCCGCGACGACGCCCCCGAGGCGTACGAGACGCTGCATCCTCGACGCGATGCTGGGCGACGCCTCGCTGTTCACGCGCGCCGACGAGGTGGAGGCGGCGTGGGGCATCGTCACGCCGCTCGACCAGACCTGGGCGGACATGGGACCAAGCGCGGCGAGCAGCGGCGGACCTTGCCCCGTACGAGGCCGGCACCTGGGGGCCCGGCGCGGCCGACCGGCTGCTGGAGCGCGAGGGCCGGCGATGGCGCCGGCTGTGACGCCATGACCGACACGCCGGCGCAGCAGGCGATCGTGCCGGCCGAACCGGCCCGGCGTGGTCGGCGCGGGCCGATTCGGTCCACGGCATCGAGCGCGAGCTGTCGCGCATCTGGGCGGCCGCGGCGCAGGAGACGCCTCGACTCGGCGGAGACGGCCCACCCGCGATGCCGCCCGCGGCGACCCGCGCCTTGGCGGCCGGGCTCGACGGCGGGAGCGAGCTCCGCGTGCGCACGCGGACGAGCGTGCTGACGCTCGATCGTCGTGGCGCCCACGGCCGGAGACACAGGAGCGGGCGCTGGCGGCGATCGCCGCGCTCGCCTCGCGGCACCCGTCGCGCGCGGTCGATCCTGGCCCCCGGCGACCCCGACGGCCCGTCGCGGCTTCGATGCCCACATCTACGCCGCGTGCCAGCTCCCGGCGCGGGGCGACCGCGGAGGTGTGCACCGAGGAGATCCTGCCGCGCTGCGGCGGCGAGCTGGCCCAGCACCTCGTCGAGCACCGTCGCGCCGCTGCTCATCCACGACCTGCCGGTCGTGCTGTGGTGGCCCGACGACGTGCCCTTCGGGAGCCCAGTTCGCGCGAGCTGGTCGACGAGGTCGACCGCCTCTTCGTCGACTCGGGCACCTTCCGCGAGGACGGCGGCGGAGCGCCTGGTGGGCATGGCCCAGGTCGTGCGCGGAGGGCCGTCGTCGTCCACGACATCGGCTGGATGCGCCTGTTGCTGTGGCGGGAGCTGCTGGCCGGCGCTGTTCGACCACCCGCTGCTGCACCCGGAGCTGCCCTCGATCCACCACGTCCGCGTCGACGTCGCCCGCCCCGGGGACGTCCTGCGGGTATCGAAGGCGGCGCTCCTGTGCGGCTGGCTGGCCAGCCGGCTGGGCTGGCGCCTCGAGTCGCCCCTCGCCCCGCAGCGTGGTGGGGAGGGCCTCACCGGGACCTACCGCGCCGCTCATGGACCGGTCCACATCGAGTTGCGGCCGGCCGATCCGGCCAACGATCGCCACCTGCGCACGCCCGGCTCGCTGGCCCGCGTCGAGCTCACCCTGGGCCGCCGGGCGGCCGAGATCCGCGCCCGCGTCACGCGCCACGCCGACCACCTCCTGGCGACCGCCGACTTCCAGGGGGCCCAGGTCGCCCGTCGCGCCGGCCGCCTGGAGCCGTTCGGCGATGCGCCCTACCTGGCCGAGGCCCTCGACCGGGGCGGCGCCGACCGCATCTTCGAGGACGCCCTGGCCGCCGCAGCCCTGCTCGTCGAGGGATGAGCGGACCGGCCCTCGTCGTCGTCGTCGCCGACGCCGACGCCCTCGCCGACGCCGCGGCGCGACGGGTCGCCGCCGCGCTCCGCGACGCCGTGACCGCCCGCGGGGTGGCCCATGTGGCGCTCACCGGTGGCTCGACAGCGGCGCCGCTCTACGAGCGCCTCGTGGCGGCCGGGCCCGGGGCAGACGTGGCGTGGCCCGCCGTGCACTGCTGGTGGGGCGATGAGCGGTTCGTGCCCCTGGACCATCCGGCCTCGAATGCGGGCGTGGCGCTGGACATCCTCGGCGTGGGCCTGGGCCTGCCGGCGGCCAACGTCCATCCGTGGCCCATCGCGGCCGCCCTGGCCAAGTCCGCGGGGCCGGACGCAGCGGCGCGGGCCTACGCCGCCGAGGTGAGCCGCGCGATCCCCCTCACCGCCGGCGGCGATCCCGCCTTCGACCTGCTGCTCCTCGGCGTGGGTCCCGACGGGCACGTCCTGTCGTGCTTCCCGGGCAGCCCGGCCCTGGCCGCGGATGCGCCGCTGGCCATGGGCATCGCGGCACCGACGCACGTCGAGCCGCACGTGGCCCGGGTCACCTTCCGGGCGAGCGTCATCGGCGCCGCGCGCCAGGTGCTCGTGCTGGCCGGCGGCGCAGGCAAGGCGGACGTCCTGCGACGGGTGCTGGAAGGCCCCCTGGCGCTGGCCGCCCTGCCGGCTCAGGCGGCGCGCGTCGCGCACGCGACCTGGCTGCTCGACCGGGCGGCGGCCTCGCGCCTGGCCCATCCGTCCGGCGGGTGAGCGGCTCGTCCCAGGAGCGGGACGGCGTCGCCCTCACGCTCGGGGCGGCGCTCCTGTGGGGCACCTCATGGGTGGGCACGGGGTTCGCCCTGCGGGGCTTCTCGCCGCTGGCAGTGGCCGGCTGGCGCGGCCTGGTGGGCCTCGTCTTCATCGCCCTGTACCTCGCCGCGCGCCCATCGGCCCTGCGTGCCGACCATGAGCGTCCACGCGCCGCCCGGGCCGCCCGCGTCGTGCTCCTGGGGCTCCTCGGGGGCGGCCTGTTCCAGGTCGGCCTGGCCTATGCCGTCGACCTCTCCGGCGCGACCCTGGCCGCCTTCGTGGCGGGCCTCTACCCCCTCCTCGCGGCGGCCGGGGCCGGCCTGATCCTCGGCGAGCGGCCAGGCGTGTTCGTCCTGGGCGGCCTCCTGGTGGCTTTCGGAGGCGTGGTGCTGCTGGCGGGCTTCGACCCGACCGGCGCCTCGCCCGGCGGCCTGGCCATCGGCCTGGCGGCCGCCACCTCCTTCGCCGCGTACCTCCTGCTGACCCGGCGATGGGCGGCCGCGTGGAGGCTGCCCACGCCGCTGGTGACCACGTCGCTGCTGGCCATGACCGCCGTCGTGGCGCTCCCGCTGGCCGTCATCACCGATCCCGCCGGGCTCGTGCCGGGGGGCGGCGCGGTGCCCATCCTGGCCATCCTGTGGCTGGCCGGCCCGGTCGGCGCCATCGCCCAGGCGGCGGCGGTGGCGGGCGTGCGCCGCCTGCCGAGTGACCGGTCGGCGGCCATCCTCCTGCTCAATCCGCTGACCGCGGCGCTGCTCGCGGCGGCGCTGCTCGGCGAGCGGCTGAGCCCGCTGCAGGTGGTCGGTTGCGGCCTCGTCCTGGCCGGGGTGGCGCTGGCCACGGTCATGGCGGCACGGGTCGCTGCGGCCTATCCTGTAGCCGCGTCCTGATCAGTCTCGGGAGGTCCCCGATCGCCTTCGAATCTGCCGCCGCGGGGTCGCGCGTCGAGCGCGGCCGCGGCTGGATCCACGTCCTCTGCGGACCCATGGCCTCGGGCAAGACCGAGGAGATGATCCGGCTGTTGCGCCGGGCGGAGATCGCGGGGCGGCGCGTGCTGGTGGTCAACCACGCCCTCAACACGCGCACCGGCGCCGACCGCATCGAGTCCCGCTCGGGCGTCGCCTTCCCCAGCCGCGCCGTCTCCGACTCGGACCAGATCGCCGCCATCGTGACCGACATGGATCCCGACCTGGTGGCCGTCGAGGAGGCCGAGTTCTTCGACAACGGCCTGGCCGACGTCGTCGAGCGGCTGGCCGACGACGGCCGTGAGGTCATCCTGACCGGCCTGGACCGCGACTTCCGCGGCTGGCCGTTCGGCCCCATGGCCCGCCTGCTGGTGATCGCCGACGAGGTCGACAAGCTGACCGCCATCTGCGTGGTCTGCAAGGGCGTGGCCACGCGCACCCAGCGGCTCATCAACGGCCGTCCGGCCCCGGCCGACTCGCCGACGATCGTGGTGGGGGGCATCAACGATCCGGCCGGCAAGCCGGAGTCCTACGAGGCGCGCTGCCGCCGCTGCCACGAAGTGCCCGGCCTGGACTCGCTCTTCGGACCCTGGCTGGGCTGAGGAAGTCGACGTGATCGGGCGCCTGATGACGCGCCTGCTCGATGCGCAGGCGGGCTGGGCCAGGCCGTTCGGCGACGCCGTCCACGACGTCCTCCACGCGCTGTTCCATCGCGTCGCCCCGGGGCGCGACTTCCTGAACGGCCGGTGGCTGGGCCACCCCCTGCACGCCCTGCTGACCGACGTCCCGATCGGCGTCCTGACGCTCGTCATCCTGCTCGACATCCTTGGCCAGCCGGCGGCCGCCGACGTGACGCTGGCCTTCGGCATCCTGAGCCTGCTCGCGGCGGCCCTGGCCGGCCTGGCCGACTACAGCGACACCGACGGTTCCGCGCGCGTGCGCGCGACCGTCCACGGCACGCTCATGACGATCGCCCTGGGGCTGTACCTGGTCTCGCTCGCGTTGCGGGCGAGCGGCGGCGAGCGGGCCGTGCCGATCGCCGTCTCGATCGCGGCCTACCTCATCCTCGCCGCGGGCGCCTTCAGCGGCGGCGATGTCGTCTACGTCATGGGCAACATGGTCGACCGCCATGCCTGGCGCCCGGCGGGCGCGAAGTGGGCCCGCCTGGAGGTCGAGGAGGTGCCGGAGGGCCAGCCGGTGCGGGCCAAGTTCGGGCTCCAGAACCTCGTCCTCGTGCGCCAGGGCGACCACATCCAGGCGCTGCACGACCAGTGCGCCCACGCCGGCGGCCCGCTGAGCCAGGGCACCCTCGTCGACGACTGCCTCGAGTGCCCCTGGCACGGCTCGCGGTTCCGCCTCGCCGACGGCCGGGCCATGCGCGGCCCGACCGTCTACGACCAGCCGGCGTACGAGGTGCGGGCGGCGGAGGCCGGCGGCTACGAGGCGCGCCGGGTCAGCTGAGCCGTCCTCAGGTCGCGATGAGGGCCACGCCGATGAGCGCCAAGGCGATCCCGGCCACCTGCCAGCGATGCAGCCGCTCGCGGAGCAGCCAGGCGGCCAGCAGGACGGTCGTGACCGGGTAGAGCGATGAGAGGACGACCGGGACGCTGAGGGCGCCGCCCTGGCTGGCCAGCAGGAAGAGGGCGTTGCCGCCGTAGTCGGCGAGGCCGGCGACCAGGATCAGGGGCGCCACGGCACGCACGCCCCGCCAGCGTGGCCGCACCGCCAGGGCCACCCCCGACGACAGGATGACCGTCGCGCCACGAGCGCCCACGAGGGGCCACCACGTCGAGCCGCCGACGCGCATCGCCTCGTGGATGGCCAGGAAGAAGCCGGCGAAGCCCAGGCCGCCGATGACGATGAGCGGCAGCAGGCGCGCCATGCCGGGTCCGCCACGGGCTGCGGCCACGCGGCCGGGCCACGAGACGACCACGATGGCGACCAGGCCGCAGGCCATGCCGCCCAGCTGCAGGGCCGTCAGCTGGTCACCGCGGACGACCCCCACCGCCGCCGGGACGCCCGCCCCGATGACCGCCGTGAGCGGTGCGACGACGGCCATCTGGCCGCTGGCCAGCGCCCGGTAGAAGGCGTACAGCCCGGTCACGCCGGCGAGCCCGGCGGCCGCCGCCCAGGCCATCGTCTCCGGGCCGGGGAACCGCTCACCGCTGACGAGGACCGCCGAGCCGGCGGCGACCAGGCCGATCGACTGGCTCGCCAGCACCGTCACCAGGGCGGCGACGCGCCGGCTCGCCAAGCCCCCGGCGAAATCGCCGACGCCCCAGGTGATGCCCGAGGCGAGGCCGAACAGGACGGCTGACGGATCCAGCGGCGCCGTCCGGGGTCAGGCGGTCGGGGCGGGGTCGAGCAGGTCGCGGCCGGTGGGCCCGACCAGGTCGATGACGTGCTCGGCGACCGCGTCGAAGCGGTCGGAGGCGGTCAGGTAGATGACCTGGTGGTCCGCGGCGATCTCGCGCAGCAGGGCCAGCGCCTGCTTGGCGCGGGTGGCGTCGAAGGTGAGGAACGGGTCGTCGAAGATGAGCGGCGGGCGGCGGTCCTGGGTCACCTGGCGCACCAGCCCCAGCCGTGCCGCCAGGTAGAACGAGTCGATGGTGCCCTGGGAGAGGCTCCGCACGTCGACCCAGTCGCCGCGCTCCGGCGCCCACACGCGCAGCGCCAGCTCGGCCTCATCGACCTGCACGCGCCGGTAGCGACCGGCCGTGATCTTGGCCACGTCGCCGGCCATGCGGGCCTCCAGGAAGCGCGCGGCCCGCTTCATGGTCGCCTCCTCGGCGCGATCGAGGGCCTCCAGCGTGGCCCGGTAGATGCGCTCCCGCCGCTCGTCCAGGGCCAGCCGTTCGGTGGCCGTGGCGAGCGCCTCGCTCGTCGCCGCCACCTCCTCCGCGTCGATGGGGTTCTGCTCCACGCGGGCGTGGGCGTCGGCCTGCGCCGCGAGCGTGCGCTCGCGCTCCGCCTCGCCGCTGGCGACGGCCGCCCGCGCCCGATCGCGGGTGCCGAGCGGGTCGGCGCCGACGTCACCCATGCCGGCCAGGGCATGGCGGGCCGTCTCGCCTTCGGCGGCCGCGGCGTCGCGCAACCGGGCCACGTCGTCGGCGGGCTGCTCGTCGCCGAGGACGCCGCGGTATTCGGCATGCAGGGCCTCCAGGCCTGCGACGTGGGCGGTCTCGGCGGCCAGCAGCTGCTCCACCGCCGGCAGGTCGGGCAGGGCCAGCGCGGCCAGGCCCGCGTCGCGCGCCGCCACGGTGTCCTTGAGCTGCTGCTCGATGTCCGAGCGGCCCCGCAGGCGGCGCGAGATCTCGTTCTCGCGCAGGACATTCTGGCGCCGCGTGTCGGAGGCACGGCGCTGCTGGAAGAGGCCCGCCAGGGCCAGGAGCAGGCCGGCCCCGGCGATGACGATGCCCACGATCGAGCTGGCGCTGCCAAGCGGCGGGATGGCGATCGTGCCGAGGGCGACGACCGCGCCGATGAGGACCAGGACGATCCCGGCGACGGCGAAGCGGCGCCAGGCCGCCGAGGGCAGGTTGCCGACGTCGTACGAGGAGACGTCCGGCGCGTCGGCCAGCTCGGCCCGCAGGGTGGAGACGGTGGCCTCCTGCTGGCGCAGCCGCTCGGTCGCCGCGCGGAGCGTGGGCAGCGGCGTCGACGCCGGATGGGCCGCTTCCTGGGCCAGGATCTCGTCGCGCAGCTCGGTGGCCCGCTTGTAGCGCTGGTAGCGGGTCTCGGCGTCGTGCTGGCGGGCCAGAAGCGTCGCCGCATGCTCGGCCCGGCCGAGCAGCTCCCGCGCCTCGTCGACGCGGGCCACCGCCGCGCCGTGGGCATCGCGGGCGGTCGAGAGGGCGGCCTGGTCACGCTCGAGGGCGGCGAGGCCGGCCTCGCCCTGCTGGGCCGCCGCGGTCAGTTCGGCGACGCGTTCACGGTCCTGCTTGAGCGTGCCCGGGTTGCGCGGCCCCTCCGTGGTCAGGCGGCGCAGCGCCTCCTGCAGCTTCTTGCGGGCCGCCGAGGTGCCGCGGTCGGCGCCGCTCATCGAGGCCTGGAGGCGATCACGCAGGGCCGCCTCGTCGCGGTCGAGGTTCTCCAACTCGTAGTGGTGGACGCTGGCCGTGGAGCGGAAGAACTTCTCCGAGGGCAGGCCCGTCAGCTCGGCCAGCCGCCGGTCCACGGCCGCCGGATCGTCGAGGGTCTCGTCGCCGAACGTGAGGTGGGCCTGGCCCTTGGCTCCGGCGAACGTCTTCACCAGCCGTCCGGGTGTGCCGTCGTGCTCGAAGTCGAGCTCGATGACGGGGCTGGCCCCGTCGCGGCCCCACGGCCGCAACGCCTCCATCTCGGCCCCGCCGGCCGTCGCTCGCCGGAAGAGCGCCACCTCGATGGCGCGCTGGATGGTCGACTTGCCCGACTCGTTGGGGCCGCGCACGACCGTCAGGCCGGGGGCGAACTCGAAGGTGGCGTCGGCGTGACGCTGGAAGTCCTGCAGGCGCAGCTTCAGGAGGCGCATCTCAGCCCAGCGTCACCCGCTGCGGGTCGTCGAGCAGCAGCCGTCCCAGGCGCAGGGCTTCGGCGAGCTCGGCCGCCTCGGCCGTCCGTCCGGCGGCACGCGTCGCGGCGACGCGTGCCTCCAGGTCGCGCACGAATGCCCCCGGGATGGTGTCGGGCGGCAGCGGCGGACCGGCCGGCGGCGCCGGGGTGGCGGCATTGCGGAAGCGCAGCCGCAGGAAGCGCCCGGCGAGCTGCTGTTCGACCTCCTCGTCGTGGACGTCGAGCTCGTCCGGCTCGACCCCCACGAGGCGGGCGTCCATCACCAGGTCGGGGTCGGCGTGCGCGGCGATCCGTTCGACGAGGGCCGGCTGGCCGGCCACCTCCGCGGCATCCACGTCGAGCTTCATGAAGCGCGTCCGGCCGATGCGCCGCGCCTCCAGCCGGACCTCGCGCTGGCCGTCACGCTCCTCGAGCGTCACCAGGACGACCTGGCCGGCGCCGTCCTGATCGACCGCCACCGGCTCCGGCGAGCCGGCGTAGGCCCACGTGGTGGCCCCGGCGCGGCCCTGCTGGAAGGAGTGCCAGTGGCCCAGGGCGAGGTAGTCCAGGCCTGACGCGGCGATCTCGGCGTCGGTGAAGAGGACGTCGTCGTCGGTCACCTTGCCCTCGATGCGCAGTGAGCCGTGGACCACGCCGACGCGCCACGTGGCCCGCCTGTCCGCGCCAACCGCGAAGCCGGCCAGCGGGCTGCGCGGGGCGCGCTTCGTGGCGAAGACGCGGCCGAAGACCAGCAGGTCGAGCGGGGCGAAGAGGACCTCCGGCCGCTCCGGCGTGAGGAGCACGATGGCGTCGTCCTCCGCCTTGACCCCGGCCAGGGCGGCCAGGTCGTAGGCGCGGTAGACCGACGAGGGGTCGTAGGCGTCGTGGGTGCCGGGGATCAGCACCACCCGGCCGCCGGCGGCGCCGACCCGGCCGAATTCGGCGGCGGCCCGTTCGACCGAACGGCGGGGCTGCTGGTTGGAGTCGAACAGGTCACCCGCCACGATCACGACGTCGACGCGCTCCTCCAGCGCTAGGTCGATGGCCCGCCTGAAGGCCTCGAACTGTCGCTCGCGCTGCGCGGAGGCTGCGGGGCCAAGGTCCTGGTGGCGCGCCCCGAGGTGAACGTCTGCCACGTGCAGCAAGCGGGGCATCGGGGCGACGCTTCCTCCGTCCGTGGACCGATCCGCTGTGCCCGGGGCGATGGACGAGCGAGGAGCCCCCTAGCCCTCGCTCGTGCGGCACAGGTTCGGCGGCTATTGTGCCACCTCGCCTGTCACGCGATGGCCGCCGGACCGCGCGGTGGCGAGGCCCGCCGAGCGGTGGTAGGCTGGAGGCCTTCACCGGTGCGCCCCGGATCGGGACCTCGGCACAGCATCTGGGCGGCGCCCGGCTCCTCCCGACGCCACACGCCAGCTGCGGTTCCGCTTCCGTGCGCGGTGGTGTGAACGCGATCGCGAACCACGCTCCAGGAGGTCCCGTCCCGGTGTCCTATACGGATCGAACCCTGACCTGTGCCGATTGCGGCATCGAATTCGTCCACTCGGCGGCCGACCAGGAGTTCTACGCCCAGAAGGGCTTCGCCTCCGACCCCAAGCGCTGCCCGAGTTGCCGGGCGAGCCGTCGCGCGACGCGCGAGACCACCGGCTACGACGTGCGCTCCATCGGCGGCCCGCGCGGCTACGAGCGGGGCGACGACCGGCCCATGCGGGAGTACTTCGCGGTGATCTGCTCCAAGTGCGGCAACGCCGCCCAGGTGCCCTTCAAGCCGCGCCAGGACAAGCCGGTCTACTGCTCCGACTGCTTCCGCGAGGTGCAGGCGTCCTGAGCCCCGCCCGCGCCTCCCTCCGGCTCGGATCCGCACCCCTGGCTCAGAGGCGCATCGTCTCGCCGTCGTGATGGCGGCTGCGTCGGCGGCCGCGCCAGATGGTCACGCGGCCGGGACCCAGCACCTGCCAGGACCCGTCCCGCCCGATGAGGGTCGTCTCGCGGTCGATGCCGACGACGGCGCCCGACCACGGCGGCATGAGCACGACCGCCAGCAGGAGCGTCTCCGGCAGGGCATCGTATGCCGGGATCACGGCCACCCGGGGCACGAACCCCAGGGCCGCCGACCACCCGCCGGGCACCGGTCGACGGCGCAGCAGGTGCGCCTGGCGATCGGCCAGCACCATCGCACCGGCGCCGCAGCCGGCCACGATCGTGCCGCGCTCGGCGGCCGCACGCAGCGCCCGCTCGACGGCCGTGCCGGCCAGCGCCTCGTAGAGGAAGGCCGGATCACCGCCGCACAGGTGGATGAGGTCCGCCTCGCCGATGGCCTGCGCACAGGCGGGGTCGTCGGCGTCGGCCCGGGTCCGCACGGGGACCGTCTCGACCTCCGCCCCCAGCGCCCGGAAATGCTGGCGGCCCTGCTCGGCCAGGCGCAGGAAGGTGGCCTCCCCTTCCGGCGCCGCGGCGGTCGGCACGATGGCGACGCGCGGGTCGCGGCGCCCCGTCGCCGCCAGCAGTTCCCGGTCGACCGCCTCCATGGCCGGCGTGAACTCGCCGGAACCGATGAGGACGATGGGCCCACGCATGGGCCGCGACGATACACGGGCGCCGGGCGAACCGCCCGCGCGGCTACCATCGGGGCCGTGCCGCGCCGAGCCATGACCCTCCCGCCACCCGACGGCTCCCTGACGCGCACGATGCGCCAGGCCCAAGCCCTCCTCATCGACCTCGACGGGGTGATGATCCAGGCCGGCCGGCTGCTCCCCGGGGCCGTCGAGGCCCTGGCCGAGCTGGAGCGGCGGAGCGTGCCCTACCTCGTGGCCACCAACACCTCGGTCATCAGCCGGGCGACGCTCGCCGAGCGCCTCGCTTCGCGTGGCCTCCACGTGGACCCCGCCCGCATCGTCAGCGCCCTGTCCGTGACGGCCGAGCTGACGGCGCGGCGCTATCCGGACGGGCCGCTCCTGGTGCTCTCGTCCGACGACGCCCGCCAGGAATTCGCCGGCCAGCGCCTCCTCCCGCCGACCGCCGAGGGGGACGCGCCCGAGGGGTGTGCCGCGGTCGTCATCGGCGATGCCGCAGAGACCCTCTCCTTCACTAACCTGGACCGCGCCTTCCGCCTGGTGCGGGGCGGCGCCCGCCTCATCGCCATGCACCGCAACCCGTGGTGGGTCACCGAGCATGGCCCGACCCTCGACGCGGGGGCCTTCGTCGTCGGCCTCGAGTTCGCCACGCGTCGCCGGGCCGTCGTCGGCGGCAAGCCCTCGACGATCTTCTTCGCGGCCGCCCTGCGCACCCTGGGGCGGCCCGCGGCCGAAGTGGTGATGATCGGCGACGATCTCCAGGCCGACGTGGCCGGCGCCCGGCGGGCCGGCCTGCGCGCCGTATGGGTCCGCTCGGGCCGCCACGAGGCACCCGACCTCGCCCGCCACGTGGCCCGCGGCGAGCCGCCGCCGGACGCGGTCGCGGCCGACTTCGCGGCGGTCGTGGCCGCCATGCGGGAGCGCTAGACTGCGGTCATGACCGCACCGACCGAACCCCGTCTCAAGATCACCTACGCCACCCTCCGCAACGACAACGAGACGCTGCACGCGCAGTTCGAGGCCGGCCTCGCGCTGGCCCGTCGCGAGCTGCTGGGGGGCTACCACCGCAACGTGGTGAACGGCCGCGAGCGTGACGGCGACGGCACGTTCGAGAAGAAGACCCCCATCGACGGCTCGCTCATGGGCACCTTCGCCAGGGGCACCCGGCAGGACGTGCAGGAGGCGATCGCCGCCGCCCGCGCCGCCTTCCCGGGCTGGTCGCGCCGGCCGTGGCAGGAGCGAGTGGCCCTCCTGCGGCGGGCCGCCGACCTCATCAGCGAGCGCCAGATGGAGTTCGCCGCGCTGCTCTCGATGGAGGTCGGCAAGAACCGCCTGGAGGCGCTCGGCGACGTCGAGGAGACGGCCGACCTGATCCGCTGGTCGTGCCTGATGATGGAGCGCAACCACGGCTTCGACGACCCCATGGACAACCTGGGCGACATGGCCGTGCACACCCGCTCGGTCCTCAAGCCCTACGGCGTGTGGGGTGTCATCAGCCCCTTCAACTTCCCCTTCGCGCTCTCCGGTGGGCCGTCCGGCGGGGCGCTCGTGGCCGGCAACACGGTGGTCTACAAGCCGTCCTCGGACGCGCCCATCTCCGGCGTCTGCCTGACCCACGTCTTCCGCGACGCGGGCCTGCCCGACGGCGTCTTCAACCTGGTCATGGGCCCCGGCGAGACGGTCGGTGCCGAGCTGCAGGAGAACCCCGGCGTCGACGGCATCATCTTCACCGGCTCGTTCGAGGTGGGCTTCGGCCTCTACAAGCACTTCGCCCGGGTCTTCCCCAAGCCGGTCATCGTCGAGATGGGCGGCAAGAACCCGGCCATCGTGACCCGCCATGCCGACCTGGACGAGGCGGCCGAGGGCATCATGCGTGCCGCCTTCGGCTTCACCGGCCAGAAGTGCTCGGCCAACAGTCGTGTCTACGTGGAGCGTCCCGTCCACGACGAGCTGCTGCGGCGCCTCGTGGAGAAGACCGAGGCCATCGCCGTCGGCGACCCCGTCGAGCGCCAGAACTGGATGGGCCCCCTCATCGACGCTCGCGCCGTCGCCCGCTACGAGCAGGCGGTCGCCGAGGCGCGTCGTGACGGCGCCGTCTTCACCGGCGGCGAGCGGTTGACGCAGGACGGCCTGGATCGCGGCTTCTTCGTCGAGCCGACCGTCGTGGGGCGCCTGCCCTTCGAGCACCGCCTCTTCCGCGACGAGCTCTTCGCGCCGTTCACCGCGGTGGCCGCGGTCGACTCGCTCGAGGAGGCCCTGACACGGGCCAACGACACCGTCCTGGGCCTGACGGCCGGGCTCTACAGCGAGGACAAGGGCGAGATCGACCCGCTTCCTCGACGAGATCGAGGCCGGCGTCGTGTACGTCAACCGGCGGGCGGGCGCGACCACCGGCGCGTGGCCCGGCGTGCAGCCGTTCGGCGGCTGGAAGGGATCGACCGCGACGGGCAAGGCCGGCGGTGGCTTCTACTACGTCCAGCAGTTCATGCGCGAGCAGTCGCAGACGATCGTCGACTGAGGTCCGCGGGAGCGATCCTGCCGGCGCAGGAGCCTTCCTCCGCGCGTCCGACCGCTCAGCGGCACAAGCGCCGGCCACGGGGGGGTCGGCCGAAGCCCGGAGCGGCCTGCTACACTGGCGGCGGATATCCAGACTGCATAACGGTTATGCACTCTGGCTCGCCGGCTAGAGGGAGCCGATCGTGACCGACGTCGCCGAACGCGCCACCCGCCCCGTCCAGGTGCCCCACCTGGTCACCGAGCTGCCGGGTCCCAAGGCGCGCGCCCACATCGCCTTCGACGAGGCCATCACCTCGCCCAGCCTGCCCCGGGCCTACCCGATCGTGCCCGTGCGCGGCGACGGGGCTGTCGGTCGAGGACATCGACGGCAACGTCTTCCTGGACTTCGCCGCCGGCATCGCCGTCAGCTCCACCGGCCACGGCCACCCCGACGTCGCTGCGCGCCATCGCCCGCCAGACGCTCGACCTGGTGCACTTCAGCGCCTCCGACTTCTACCTGCCCATCTACGCCCAGGCGGCCGCCGAGATGGCGCGCATCGCCCCCATCAGCGGCCCGACGCGCGTCTTCCTCGGCAACTCCGGCGCCGAAGCGGTCGAAGCCGCCCTCAAGCTGGCCCGTTTCCACACCCGCCGCCAGTACGTCGTCGCCTTCCTCGGCGCCTTCCACGGGCGGACGTACGGCGCGGTCAGCCTGACCGCCTCCAAGGCCAAGTACCACGCCGGCTTCGGGCCGCTCCTGCCGGGCGTCATCCACGTGCCCTTCGGCAGCGCCGGCCTGGACGAGCTCGAGCAGCGCGTCTTCAAGCGCCTCGTGCCGGCCTCCGAGGTGGCCGCCATCTTCGTCGAGCCCATCCAGGGCGAGGGCGGCTACGTCGTCCCCGATGCCGAGTTCCTGCCCGCGCCTGCGCCGCATCTGCGATACGCACGGCATCCTGCTGGTGGCCGACGAGGTCCAGTCGGGCGCCGGGCGCACCGGCCGCATGTGGGCCATCCAGCACTGGGGCGTCGAGCCCGACATGCTCGTGGCGGCCAAGGGCATCGCCTCAGGCATGCCCATCTCCGCGGTCGTGGCACGCTCCGAGCTGATGGACTGGGGCGCCGGCGCCCACGGCTCCACCTACGGCGGCAATCCGGTCGCCTGCGCCGCGCTGTTGGCCACAGTCAAGCTGCTGGAGGACGGCCTCGTGGAGAACGCCGCTCGCCGCGGCGAGCAGGCTCTCGAGGCGCTCCGGCCCCTCGTCCGGCGCCACGAGTCGATCGTGCGCGACGTGCGCGGCAGGGGCCTCATGATCGGCGTGCAGTTCGACTCGGGTACCACCGCCGAGGCCGTCCAGCTGGCCGCCTTCCACCGCGGCCTGCTGGTCCTGGAGGCCGGCGACGACGTGGTCCGCATGTCGCCCGCCTTGGTCGTCGACGAGGCCGAGATCGACGACCGGCGTGCGCATCTTCGGCGAGGCCGTGGCGGAGGTCGCCGCGCGGGCCTGAGGCCCGGTCCCGGCCGCGTCATGATGGACCGGCCATGAGCACATCCAAGGTCACCTCGATGCACGACGCCGTGGCCGCCCTCGTGCGCGACGGCGACACGGTGGCCATCGAGGGCTTCACCCACCTCATCGGCTTCGCCGCGGGCCACGAGATCATCCGCCAGGGCCGCCGCGACCTGACCCTGTGCCGCCTCACGCCCGACCTCGTCTACGACCAGATGATCGGCGCCGGCGTGGCCCGCAAGCTCGTCTTCAGCTGGCTCGGCAACCCCGGCGTGGGCGGCCTGCATGCCATCCGGCGGCGCATCGAAACGGCCGACCCGGCGCCCCTGGAGATCGAGGAGTACAGCCACTTCGGGATGGTCGGGCGGTACACCGCGGGGGCCATGAACCTGCCGTTCTTCCCCCTCCGCAGCTACTTCGAGTCGGACCTGCCCAAGGCCAACCCGCTGATCCGGCGGGTCGCCTCGCCGTACGGCGATGGCGACGTCTACGCCGTGCCCCCGCTGCGCCCGGACGTGGCCATCATCCACGCCCAGCGCGCCGATGCGAGCGGTGACACCCAGGTATGGGGCCTGCTGGGCTGCCAGAAGGAGGCCGCCTTCGCCGCCGCCCGCGTCCTGGTGGTGGTGGAGGAGCTGGTCGACGAGGCGGTCGTCCGGGCCGACCCCAACCGGACGATCATCCCGGGCCTGATCGTGGACGCGGTGGTGGTCCAGCCCTACGGGGCGCATCCGTCGTACGCCCAGGGCTACTACGACCGGGACAACCGCTTCTACCTGGAGTGGGAGGCCATCTCGCGCGATCCGGAGGCGCTGCGGACCTGGCTCGACACATGGGTCCACGGGACGGCCGACCATGACGAGTACCTGGCCCGCCTGGGACAGGAGCGGCTTGACGCGCTTCGCCCGAGCGGCGCGGCGCCGTCGGGCACGGTGGACTACGGGCGCTACGGATGAGCGCCGCCCCGGTTGGCGAGGCCGGCTTCAGCCGCTCCGAGATGATGATCGCCGCGGCGGCCCGCGAGCTGGCCGGCCAGCGCGTCTGTTTCGTCGGCGTGGGCCTGCCCAACATCGCCGTGAACCTGGCCAAGCGGACCGTCAACCCCGACCTGGAGCTGGTCTACGAGTCCGGGGTCTTCGGCGCTCGCCCGGCCCGCCTGCCCCTCAGCATCGGCGACCCCACGATCGTCACCGGCGCGACGGCGGTCACCAGCATGCTCGAGCTGTTCGGCTACTACCTGCAGGGCGGCCTGATCGACGTGGGCTTCCTCGGCGCGGCCCAGATCGACCGCTTCGGCAACATCAATACGACCGTCATCGGTCCCTACGACCATCCCACGACGCGCCTGCCCGGCTCGGGCGGCGCGTGCGAGATCGCCCTCAACGCCCGGCACGTGTTCGTGATCATGCGGCAGAGCCGCCGCTCGTTCGTCGAGCACATCGACTTCCGCACCTCCCCCGGCAACCTGGGCGGGGCGGAGCACGCCGAGCGCACCAGGCGGGAGCAGGGCTGGCTGGGCCGCGGCCCCAGCGTCGTCGTCACGGACCTGGGCATCTACCACTTCGACGACGAGGGGCAGATGCGCCTGGATTCGCTCCACCCGGGAGCGACCCTCGAGCAGGTCCGCGAGGCCATGGCCTGGGCGCCGGAGATCGCCGCCGACCTGGCCGTCACCCCTCCCCCGTCGCCCCAGGAGCTGCACCTCATCCGCGACGAGCTCGACCCGGGCGGCGCCTACACACGCTAGCCCGAGGCTGCACTGGCCAGCCCACCCCAGGCCGGTCCCGACCGGGGCAGCATCGCTTTCGCGGTCGAATCGGCCGTGCGGCGCCGCGGTTTCGTCACCCCCTCATGCGATGAGCGTTCGCCGCCGATCCGCCGCCACCTGCTCGTCGGGTGAGCACCTGACCACCGTTTGGCCGATGAGCGGGCCCCGAAGCGGGCGACCGCTCATCTGGTGAGCAGGTGACAAGAACCGAGGCCCGACGCGGTCCCGGGCGCGACGATCGGGTCGGCCGACGCTACGTCCAGCCGCGCCGCCCGCGGGCGCGCCACATGAGCCACACCCCGAGGGCCACGATGAGCAGCGGCCACAGGCGGCCCAGGTCGGGCACGCCCGGGATGCGGCCGGCGACCTGGATCCCGCCCACGAACAGGCAGACCACGGCCACCCATGCCGTCCAGCCGTAACCGCGGCCCCAAACGCGGCCCAGCAGCCAGGCCACGGCGAACGCGAGGCCCAGGAAGAAGGTGCCCCAACCGCTGCCGGTGACGACCCCCAGGTCGGACAGCGTGGAGGCGGCGCCGAGGGCGATGAAGATGAGGGCCGGCATCAGGGCCCCGCGGGCCCCGTTGGCGAGCCACGTGATGAGGAAGGTCGCGGCAAGGGCGTCGAGCACCAGCGCCCCCGCGCTGAGGGGCGTCGTGAGCTGGCCCACCAGCAGGGCCACGCCGAAGGCCACGAGGAAGACGCCGACCCACGGCAGCCGCTCGCGCCCACCGTCGAAACTCCAGTACCAGCCCTGCGCGGGGGGACGGGCACCGGCCGACGGATCGGCCCCGGCCGGCCCGGAGGGTGCCGACGTGGTCATGGGGCTACGGTAGCACCGCCGGAGCGGCGAACGGATCGTAGGCGTCGCGCTTGGCGACCGGTCCCGAGGCCCCGAACCACTCCTCGGCCCCGGGCTCCTCGGACGCGGCGCGGCGAAGCGTCGGGACGCCGCTGAGGAGCCACCCCCAGCCGTCGGTCGAGAGGGCCCGGAGCGTGGCCACGGCGGCCCGCAGCGCGGCGTCGGCGTGCTCCAGGGCCCGCCCACGAAGCGGCCCCACGACCCGCCCGTCGGCCAGCCACGCGGCCGCGTCGAGGGCGGCCCGCGTCTCCGTGACCGCCGCCGCCGGATCGGCCGCGGCCGCCGCGGAGCGCAGCACCATGGCCGGGGCGAGGCCGCCGGCGAGGGCCGCTGCCAGGCCCGCGGCCCAACCTGCCGTCCGGCCGCCGGCCTCCTCGATGAAGAGGGGGTGCTCGGGGAAGACGAGACGGCGCAGGGCCACCTCCGTCAGGGCCAGCGGCCCGGCGCCATCCAGTGCCTGCGCCTCGCGCGGCAGCGCGCCAAGGAGGATCCGCTCGGGCGGCAACGGCCCCAGCCGCGACAGCTCGACCGTCAGGGCCTGCAGGGCCAGGGCCCTCCCGGAGCGGGTGCCCGGGTCGACCGGCTGGCCCCGTGCCAGCTCGGGCGCCACCGCCAGGGGGCCGGCGCCCAGCGCGAGCTGGGCCCCCGTCCGCCCATGGACCTGGAGGGCGAAGGCATGGTCGGTGAAGGCCCGGGCAGGCTGGACGCCGAACTCGACGATCGACTCCAGGGGATCGGAGCAGACCAGGTCGACCCGCTCGAAGCCGGCCACCACCGCCTGGTCGGGCGCCGCCAGGCCGAGCGAGGCGGAGGCGAGGCGCACGTACCGGCCGCTGGCCGCGGCGGCCTCGTCCAGCACCGTCCGCAGGGAGGCCAGGCCGCGCTGGCTGCCCGCCGGGGCGACGCGTGGGGCGGCCGACGCGTCGGCTGGGTCCAGTTCCTCGCCCAGGCCGCGCCGCAGCTCCCGGTCGCGCGGCACGCGGACCCGCACCAGGGTGGCGCCGGCCGCCACGAGGACACGGCTGCGCTCGGCGGCCTCGCCGGCCGTGACGTCCGAGAGATCGAGGCCGACCACCGTGCGCGAGGCCTCCCCGAGGATGGCCCGCAACTCGCTACGTGCGACCCGGTTGGCATCGAAGCGCTGCCAGGCCGCGGCCAGCCACTCGCCGACGAGCGCCTCCGCGGCGGCCCGGTTGGCCGGTTCCCGCAACAGGTCCGCCTCCAGCGCCAGGTCGATGTGACCGCTGGCGATCTCCAGGCTCAGCTCCTGCGGCCCCAGGGCGTACTCCCGGGCCGCCGCCGCGAATGGCAGGGCGATGCCGCCGCCCAGGCGGGCCGGGCCCAGGTCGGCGAACCGCTCGATGACCTCGAGGGCCAGCGGATGCCCCGAGCGGTCGATGCCGGCCACGCCGAAGAGGCGCAGCATGGCCCGCTCGCAGGCCACCGTGGTCGCCGCGCGAGCGGCCGCGTCGATGGGCGCGGCGAGGGCGGCGGCTCGCTCACGCACCTCGTGGGCGCGGCCCTCGAGGTCGGCGGTGGTCGAGCGCGGCATCAGGCGGACGGGCGGTGGCGCATGGGGGCCGAGTCTACGCGGTCAGCCCGACGGCGGGCCGCCGGGGGGCGGTCCGTCGCGCGGCGGCGCGCCAAGCCAGACGCTGCCGTCGGCGAACCGCTCGGCCTTCCAGATGGGCGCGCGCGCCTTCAGTTCCTCGATGGCGTACCGGCAGGCATCGAAGGCCTCGGCCCGGTGCCCCGCGGCGGTCACGATGGCGACGCTGACCTCGCCGACGGCGACCTCCCCGGTGCGGTGCAGGATGGCCAGGCGGCGCACGCCGAAGCGGACCTCGATCTCGTCGGCGATCGCCTCCAGCACGGCCAGGGCCATGGCCTCGTACGCCTCGTACTCGAGGGCCACCACCTCCTGGCCGGCGAACCGAGCGGCGACGGCCTCCTGGCCCGGCGCCGGCGTGCCCGGCGAGGTCCGGGTGTGGCCAAGGAACACGACCACCGCGCCGTCGGCCGGGTCGGCCACGGCCGCCCGCATCTCGTCGATCTCGGCGTCGCCGATGGGGCCGTGGCCAAGCGCCAGCCGCCGGGCGCGGCGGCCGTCCGCGCCGCCGGCCACCGGCGGGATGAGGGCCACCTCATCGCCGTCGGCCAGCACGACCGCCGGATCCACGTAGTCGCCGTTGCGGGCGAAGCGCATCGAGGCGCGCGCCGGCGCCAGGACCGGGTTCGCCGCCGACCAACGCGGCCCAGGCGGCCTCGATGGTGGCCCCCTCCGGCAGCTCCAGGGGCAGCTCGCGCCGGCCGAGCTGCTGGCGCTGCAGGGCGAACAGGCGCACGCGGATGTGCATCACCACGTCAGGCCAGCACGCCCGTGCCGAAGTACAGGCCGGCGGCCACGATCGTGGCGGCCAGGACGGCGGCCGTGGCGATGTACAGCAGACCCGTGGCCGACTCCATCGAGCGCGTGCGGGCGGTGCGGTTGGCCATGACCATGACGGCCAGCGGGAACACCAGGCCGATGCCCAGCATGAGCCACACGAAGACCGCGCTGCTTCCCACGAGCGCCCCGAACGGCCGCCCGCCGGCCCCGCTGCCGAGCGCCGTCCACAGCCAGAAGATGATCAGCTGGAGAGCCAGCAACCTGGTCAGGACGCGCGTCATCTCGATCAGGGGACGGGCCGGCAGGGCCGGTGTCACGAGGTACCAGTGGCCCAGCACCATGGCCGCGAACGTGCCGCCGGTGACGGCCAGCAGCAGGGCGAAGAGGACCACCACCGGCACCCCCTGGACGAGGCCGCCACCCCAGCCAAGGGCGGCCGCCACCGTGACGAGGCCGGTCACGAGCAGCACCCCGGCCCCCAGGCGCGGGGCCCGCTGGCCTCGGCCGGCGGCCACGGCGTAGGCCAGCGCGAGGACGACGAAGGCGCCAAGGCAGACCCGCCGCGGCAGGTCGAACGAGGCGTCCCCCGGCACGGTCAGGGTCGCCGCGGCCGGCAGGGCCAGGTCGGCCAGGAGGACGACCGCCCCGAGGACCGCACCGAAGGCGGCCAGGAAGCGGAGGTAGCCGGGCGCCACCTCGTCCATCGAGCGCACCACCACGGCGGCGGCGGCGGCGCCCCCGGCCAGGGCGAAGAGCACGACCCAGTTGATGAAGGCGAGGTCGTGCACGATCGCCGCATTGGCCACCGGCCGAGTGTAGCCGCGGCAGGGGGCCACGAGCCGGGCTACGATGGGCGGTCAGGGGCGGCGACCCGGTCACGGAGGGCCACGATGGGTGATCTCGGCTTCGACTACACGTGGTACGGCCATGCCTGCGTCCAGCTGGGGACGCCGGGCGGGCGCTCCGTCCTCATCGATCCATGGTTCGGCAACCCCAGGTCGCCCAAGCGGGCGGACGCCGTCGAGCGATGCGATCTGCTCCTCGTCACCCACGGCCACGGCGACCACCTGGGCGACGCGGTGGCCCTCGCCAGCCGCCTCCACCCGGCCTGGCCGTGCATCCACGAGCTGAGCCTCTGGCTGGCCCGCCAGCTGCCCGGCGGCGGCGACGCGGTCATCGGCATGAACAAGGGGGGCACGGTCGAGGTGGCCGGGCTCAAGGTCACGATGGTCCGCGCCGATCATTCGGCCGGCGATTGGAACGCCGACGGTGGCGTCCCGCTGTATCTGGGCGAACCGGCCGGTTTCGTCATCGAGCTGGAGGACGGCCGCCGCGCCTACCACGCGGGCGACACGGACGTCTTCGGCGACATGCGCCTCATCGGCGAGCTGCACCGTCCCGATGTGGCCATGCTGCCCATCGGCGGCCACTACACCATGGGACCGCGCCAGGCGGCCATGGCCGTCGAGCTGCTGGGGGTCACGGTCGTCGTGCCCATCCACTACGGCACCTTCCCGGCCCTCGCCGGGACCCCGGCGGAGCTGCGGGCGGCCCTGGATGCCCGCGGCCTCCAGGCGGTCAAGGTGATCGCGCCGCAGCCGGGCGAGACCGTCTCCTGAGGGCGGACCGTGGCGCCCACGCACCACCGGCGAGCGCGGCGGTCTTGCCCTCACCGCCCGCATCCCCGACCCTGACTGCACACGTCGTACCAGTCCACCCCCTGCGATAGGTACTGCTGCCCCGATGACCATGACCGCCCCGATCCCCGCGCCTGACCTGCCCGTGGTGGCCACCCCGGCCGCCCCGCGCTGCCGCTTCTGCGGGGCGGCGCTGACCCACACCCTGGTCGACCTGGGCATGTCGCCGCTGTGCGAGAGCTTCCTGGCCGCCGACCAGCTCGACGCCATGGAACCCTTCTACCCCCTCCACGTCCGCGTCTGCCCGAGCTGCCTCCTCGTGCAGCTGCCGGCCTACGTGGCGCCCGAGTCGATCTTCCGCGAGTACGCCTACTTCTCGGCCTACTCCGACAGCTGGGTCGAGCACAGCCGCCGCTACGTCGAGGCCATCAGCGCACGCCTTGGCCTGGGCCCCGGTTCGTACGTCGTCGAGCTGGCCAGCAACGACGGCTACCTGCTCCAGCATTTCGTCGCCGCCGGCGTGCCGGCCCTGGGTATCGAGCCGGCGTGGAACGTGGCCGAGGCGGCCCGTGCCCGGGGCGTGGAGACGCTGACCGAGTTCTTCGGCCTGGAGCTGGCGCGCCGGCTGGTCGCCGAGGGCCGGGCGGCCGACCTGGTCATCGGCAACAACGTCCTGGCCCAGGTGCCCGACCTCAACGACTTCGTGGCCGGCATCGCCCACCTCCTCAAGCCCGACGGGGTGGCCACGCTGGAGTTCCCGCATGTCGTCCGGCTCATCGAGGAAGGCCAGTTCGACACCATCTACCACGAGCACTTCTCGTATTTCTCCGCCGGCTTCATCGAGCGCCTCGCCGAGGTGCACAGCCTGTATTTCTTCGATGTCGAGGAGCTGCCCACCCACGGCGGTTCGTTGCGCGTCTACCTGGCCCGACGTGACGGGCCGGCGCGCGCGGCCAGCCCGACGCTGACGGCCCTGCTGGCCCGCGAAGCGGCCGGTGGCTACGACCGGCTTGACGGTTACGCGGGCTTCCAGGAGCGGGTGCAGACCGTCAAGCGGGACCTGCTCACGTTCCTTATCGAGGCCCAGCGGAGCGGCCGGCGTGTGGCGGGCTACGGGGCGCCCGGCAAGGGCAACACGCTCCTCAACTACTGTGGCATCCGGACCGACCTGCTCGAGTTCACCGTCGACCGCAACCCCTACAAGCACGGCCGCTTCACGCCCGGCACGCACATCCCGATCTTCCCGCCGGAGCGCCTCACCGCCGAGCGGCCCGACCTGGTCCTGATCCTGCCGTGGAACCTGCGCACGGAGATCAGCGCCCAGCTGGCCGACGTGACCGGGTGGGGCGGCCGCCTGGTGGTGGCCATCCCGAGACTGGAGGTCCTGGCGCCGTGAGCGGACGGCGCCGACGCTGATGAAGGTCGTCCTGTTCTGCGGCGGCCTGGGCCTGCGGCTGCGGGAGCACTCGGAGGCACTGCCCAAGCCGATGGTGCCCATCGGCGCGCGGCCGATCCTGTGGCACATCATGCGCTACTACGCGCACTACGGGCACACGGACTTCATCCTCTGCCTGGGCCACGGGGCGACGGCCATCAAGGACTACTTCCTGCACTACGACGAGGCGATGTCCAATGACTTCGTGCTGTCGCGTGGCGGAGAACACGTCGAGCTGCTGGGCACGGACATCCAGGACTGGCGCATCACCTTCGTCGACACCGGCCTGAATGTCACGATCGGAGAGCGGCTCCGGGCCGTGCGGGCCTATGTCGAGGACGAGCCGATGTTCCTGGCCAACTATGGCGACACGCTGACCGACGCGCCGCTCGACCGCCTGACGGCGGACTTCGAGGCGGGCGACGCCACCGCCTCGTTCCTCTCCGTGCGCCCGACCGGCTACGGCTTCCATACCGTCACGACCGATGGGCAGGGCCGTGTGACGGCCTTCGAGGATCCGACCCGCGCCGACATCTGGATCAACGGTGGCTACTTCATGCTGCGGCCCGGGTTGTTCGAGGCGATGCGGCCGGGCGAGGAGCTCGTCGAGGCGCCGTTCGCACGGCTGGCCGAGGCGCGGACCCTCGCCACGGTCCGGTACGATGGCTTCTGGGCGCCCGTGGACACCCTGCGCGATGTGCAGCGCCTGGAGCAACTGGTCGAGTCGGGGGCCGCGCCATGGATGGTCTGGACCCATCGGTCGCGGCCGCCGCACGTCGCCCGTCGCGAGGCCGGAGCGGGGCGACCGGTCCTCGCCCGCCGCTGAGCGCAGGATAGTATCCGGCCGTGCTCAGCGATGTCCTTGCTCTGCCGTCCGATCGGGCGCTGCGGGTCTTCGCCCTCGGCGCCCACGCCGACGACATCGAGATCGGCTGCGGCGGCACGGTCGCGCGACTTCTCGCGGAGCGGCCAGATAGCCGAGTGACGTGGGTCGTACTCTCCGCGGTCGCCGACCGAGCCGCGGAAGCCCGTGCTAGCGCGGCGGCCCTCCTCGGACCGGCCGCCGCCCGGGTCGAGATCCTCGACGGCCGGGACGGCTACCTGCCCTATGACGCGGCCGCCACCAAGGCCGCGGTGGTGGCGCTGCGCGACCCGGAGCCGGACCTGGTCCTGACCCATCGCCGCGAGGACCTCCACCAGGACCACGCATTCGCCGCGGCCCTCGCCTGGCAAGTCTTCCGGCGCGCGCGGATCGTCGAGTTCGAGGTCCCCAAGTACGAGGGCGACCTGGGGCCGGCCAACCTGTACGTATCGCTGACGAAGCCGGCGGCGGCGGCCAAGGTGGAGCGCCTTATGACGCACTTCGAGAGCCAGCGCGAGCACGACTGGTTCACGCCGGAGACCTTCTGGGCGGTGCTCCGGCTACGCGGGCTGGAATGCCGCGCGCCGTCAGGCTACGCGGAGGCGTTCACGTGTCGGAAGTTGGTGGCCTGATCCCTCGTAGGGCCAGGAGCGAGACCGCGGCGATCACCAAGCCGAGCGGTGGCACCAGGACCGCCGAGTCGTGGTGGTCGATGGCCAGCAATGGGAGGGCTAGGGGCACGATCATGAGACCGCCGCAGGCCGAGATGAGGAGGTTCCGCGGGTCGGGTCGGGTGGCGAGCCGGGCGGCCAGCAGCACCGACAGCACGATCAGCCCCACGCACAGCCCGCTGGTGACTGCCAACGAGCGCGGCGTCCACTGCAGCGTGATGTCGGTGAACGAGCCGCCGGTGGCCATCCGCACGGTCAGGAGCAGCACTGCCAGCCAGCACGCGGCGGCGAGCCGACCCAGGGCGAGGCGATCCGGTGGGTGGGCGAGCATCGTTCGTACCTTAGCGCACGTCCGATGAGCGCTGCCATGACGCCGGTATCGATCCCCCGGGTCAGCGTCGGTATGCCGGTGTACAACGGCGCCGCATATCTCGAGGCGGCCATCGAATCCGTGCTCTCACAGACGATGCCGGATCTCGAGCTCATCATCTCGGACAACGCGTCCACGGACGACACCGAACAGATATGTCGGGCAGCCGCCCAACGGGACCAGCGGGTCCGCTATCTCCGGTTGGGGCGTAACGTCGGAGCCAATCGCAATTACAACGTGGTCGCGCAGCTGGCACGCGCGCCCCTGTTCAAATGGGCGGCCCACGACGATCTGTGCGCACCGACCTACCTCGAGCGATGCCTGAGGCTGCTGGATGACCACCCCGACGCGGTCCTCGCCCATAGCCGCGTAACCCTCATCGATAATGCTGGCAGACCGCTGGAGCGCCGTGGCAGCTGGTACGTGACCGTGGGAGGCGATCGCTACGGGCTGCCCGAGGGGCCCTTCGCTATGCGTCACCTCGATTCAGCGGACGCTGTCGCCCGGTATGCCGGCATCGTCCTGAAGACGGATTGGTGCTTCGAGATCTTCGGCGTGATCCGAACTGACCACCTGTTCCGCACCACGTTGATGGGGGACTTCTACGGCACCGACAAGGTGATCCTGGCCGACCTGGCGTTGCAGGGCCGGTTCGTGGAGGTACCGGAGGCGCTGTGGTCGCGCCGTTGTCATCCCCAGACATCGAGCAGCCTGGGCGTGCGCCAGAAGGCCGCCTGGAGTTCAGCTCGGCAACGAGCCAGACCGCCCGTCGTGGATCTCACCATCGCCTATTTCACGCTGCCGCTTCGCGAACCGCTCTCGACCGCGACCCGCTTGCGCGCCCTCGGTGTGGCGGTGCGCAAGATGTTCTCGCCAGAGAAGGTGCGCCGGCTCGTGGTACCGGGCCCCGACAACTATCTGGGGATCGGCGGTCACAGCTAGCCCCCGGCCGGTTGCCGCACGAGCGATTCCTCAAGGCTCGCGACGGAGAAGCGCTCAGGGTCCGCGATGTCTTCGGCCGATACGTCGCAGACGACCATGAAGAGTCGAGCGCGGTCAGCACTCACCAGATGGGCCGCGGTCGAGACCAGTTGGCAACAAGCGGCTGGGAGATACCCTCGATCGGTGACCGTCACGACCGCGACGTCCGCATCCCTCCCGCGCGGCGTGATCGAGGGGGTCGTCACGGACGGCATCGGAGTCGATCAGCGCCGGGTCGAAGCTGGTCTTGCTGGCGTGGCCTCACAGATCCCGACCCGAGGGCTGCTGACGCCACGACCTCGTGTACCGAGCATGCCAGGCACGTCTGCTTCGGGCTCATTCCTGCGAATGATGCGTGCTCAGGCGAGCCAGCGCCGTCTGGTGCGGACGTCGCGTTGCGCACCGGCACCACACAGGCCAGCGCCGTCCCTTGACGCGGTCGGAGGCTCATGCTTTGCTGTCGTGCGCGGCGGTTAGGGCAGATCACTGCTCGGTCGCCGGCGCAGTTCAGCCCGTCCATCAGCCTCGGCGCGCTGTCGAGTCAGGACGGTCATCCGACGACGCTGGGGGTGTCATGAAGGTCGCCATCCTCGCCGGGGGCGTCGGCAGCCGGCTGTCCGAGGAGACGGAGTCGCGGCCCAAGCCGATGGTCGAGATCGGCGGCCACCCGATCCTCTGGCACATCATGAAGCTGTACGCCTGCCAGGGGTTCTCCGACTTCGTCATCGCCCTCGGTTACAAGGGGGAGGTCATCAAGCGGTTCATGGTCGACTACTGCTCGTTGAGCTCGGACCTGACCGTCTCCCTGGGCACCGGCGACGTCCATCTGCTCGACGGGTCGCGCGACGACTGGCGGGTGTCGCTCATCGATACCGGCCTGGGCACCCAGACCGGGGGGCGGATCAAGCGGCTGCGGCCGCACGTGGGCGAGGGCACCTTCATGCTGACCTGGGGGGACGGGGTCGCCGACATCGACCTCCATGCCCTCCTGCGGTTCCACCGCGCCCACGGCAAGCTGGCCACCATGACGGCCGTCCGGCCGCCCGCGCGCTTTGGCCACCTGGAACTCGAAGGCGACCGGGTGACCGAATTCTCCGAGAAGCCGCAGCTCGGCGAGGGCTGGATCAACGGCGCCTTCCTGGTCCTGGAGCCGGGCATCTTCGACTACATCGACGGCGACGATACCCACTGGGAGCGGCAGCCGCTCGAACGGCTGGCCGCCGACGGTCAACTCATGGCGTATCGCCACGAAGGCTTCTGGCAGTGCATGGACACGCTCCGCGACAAGGTGCTCCTGCAGGAGCTCTGGGACAGCGGACAAGCCCCCTGGCGAATCTGGAGCTGAACTGATGCGCGTACTCGTTTCGGGCCACGATGGCTATATCGGCCGGGCCCTCGTCCCGCTCCTGCTCGCAGGCGGGCCACGATGTGGTCGGGCTCGATACCTACTACTACGAGGGCTGTGTCCTCGGTGTCGATGACCCGCCCATCCCCGCCATCCGGGCGGACGTGCGGGACATCCGCGCGGCCCAGCTGACCGGCTTCGATGCCGTGATGCACCTCGCGGCGATCTCCAACGACCCGTTGGGCGACCTGCGGCCGGAGATCACCGACAGCATCAACCACCTGGGCACCACCCATCTCGCGCGAGAGGCCAAGAAGGCCGGCGTCACCCGCTTCCTCTTCAGCTCCTCATGCAGCCTCTACGGCGCCCAGGGGGACCAGATCCTCGACGAGCAGGCCGGCTGGAACCCGGTCACCCCGTACGGCGAGTCCAAGCTCCGCGCGGAGCAGGACCTGCATGAGCTGGCCGACGACGACTTCAGCCCGACCTACCTGCGGAACGCGACGGGCTACGGGGTCTCGTCGCGCCTGCGCGGCGACGTCGTGGTCAACAACCTGATCGCCTACGCGTACACGACCGGCCGGGTCTACATGAAGAGCGACGGCACACCGTGGCGCCCGCTGGTCCACATCCAGGACATCAGCCGCGCGTTCATCGCCCTCATGGAGGCGCCGCGCGAGCTGGTCCATGACGAGGCGTTCAACGTGGGCCGCACGACGGAGAACTACCAGATCCGGCAGGTCGCCGAGATCGTGGAGGAGATCGTGCCCGGGTCGCGGATCACCTTCGCTCCGACCGCCGGGCCGGACAAGCGCAACTACCGTGTCAGCTGCGACAAGATCAGCCGCGTCATCCCCGCCTACCAGCCTACCTGGACGGTCCGCCAGGGTGCCCAGGAGCTCCTGGACTCCTTCCGCGCCAACCACCTCACCGTGGAAGCCCTCGAGGGCACGCGTTTCCAGCGGATCCGCAGCGTCCAGGAGCTGCTGCGCGAGGGCCGCCTGGACGACGACCTGCGGTGGGTCGAAGCCGATGCCGGAGTGGCCGCTTGACGCGAGCCACGCGGTGTCGCTCCTGCGGGTCGCCCGGCCTGCAGCTCGTGCTCTCACTCGGTGAGACGCCGCTCGCAGATGCCTTTCTGGAGCCGGCCGACCTGACCCGGCCGGAACCCCGCTTCCCCCTGGAGGTCGCGTTCTGTGGCACCTGCTCGCTGGTGCAGATGCTGGAGGAGGTCCCCCCGGAGGTCCTCTTCGTCGAGAACTACCTCTACTACTCATCCTTCTCGCCGGCGCTCCTTGATCACTCGCGCGAGCATGCCCTGCGGCTGATCGAGCAGCGCCACCTGACCACCTCGAGCCTGGTGGTCGAGATCGCCAGTAACGACGGCTACCTGCTGCGCAACTTCGCCGAGCACGGCGTGCCGGTGCTGGGCATCGATCCCGCGCCCGGCCCGGCTGCGGCGGCCGAGGAGGCGGGCATCCCCACCCTGCGCGAGTTCTTCGGGCTCGAGCTGGCCCGCCGGCTGCGGGACTCGGGCCGGCGCGCCGACGTGATCATCGCCAACAACGTGATGGCCCACGTCCCCGACCTCAACGGCTTCGTGGCCGGCCTGCGGCACCTCGTCACCGACGACGGCCTCATCACAGTGGAGAACCCGTACGTCCGTGACCTGGTCGACCGGTGCGAGTTCGACACCATCTACCATGAGCACCACTGCTACTTCTCCTGCACGGCCGTCGACACCCTCGTCCGTCGCCACGGCCTCTACCTGAACGACGTGGAGTACTTCCCCGACCTCCATGGCGGGACGCTGCGCTGGCACATCTCGCCCCGTGAGGCCGTGTCGCCGACCGCGGCCGACTACCTGACCCGGGAACGGGCGACCGGCCTCACCGAGTTCGGCTACTACGCCGATTTCGCCCGGCGAGCGGACCATGTGCGAGCGGCCCTGCCGGCCCTCCTGCGCGACCTCCGCGCGGGCGGCGCCCGCATCGCCGCCTACGGCGCAGCGGCCAAGGGCAGCACCTTGCTGAACTCCTCGGGTATCGGCACGGATCTGCTCGACTTCGTGGTCGACCGCAACACGTACAAGCAGGGACGCCTGATGCCGGGCGTCCACGTGCCCATCCGGGGGCCGGAGGCGCTGCTCGAGGACCGCCCCTCGCACGTGCTGCTGCTGGCCTGGAACTTCGCCGCCGAGGTCATGGAGCAGCAGGCCGCCTACCGCGAGCAGGGTGGGCGTTTCATCCTGCCCGTGCCGGAACCTGTTGTCGTCTGATCAGGAGGATCCGTGGCCGATACCCGTTGTCCCGCCTGTGGCTCGTCGCAGCTGCTCGCCTTCCACGATGAGGCGGCGGTCCCAGCCCATAGCTGCCTGCTCCTGCCGAGTCGCGAGGAGGCCCTGACCTATCCCCGCGGGACGATCAGTCTGGCGATGTGCGAGACGTGCGGGTTCATCACCAATACGGCCTTCGACCCTTCCCTCAGCCACTACGGCTCGACATACGAAGAGACGCAGAGCTTCTCGCCGCATTTCGTGGACTTCGCGCGCGGCCTGGCAGGACGATGGGTCGAGCGGTACGACCTGCGCCACAAGCGGATCGTGGAGATCGGCTGCGGCAAGGGCGAGTTCCTCGCGATGATGTGCGAGGCCGGAGATAATCGGGGTGTCGGCATCGACCCGTCGGTCAAGCCGGAGCGGCTGCCGGCGGCGATCCGCGAGCGGGTCAGGTTCCTGCCCGAGCTGTATGGACCGCAGCACTACGACCTGCCGGCCGACGCGATCGTGTGCCGCCACACCCTGGAGCACATCCACCCCGTAGCGGCCTTCGTCGAGCAGGTGCGGCAGGCGGTTGGCAACCGCCGTGACGAGGTCGTGCTCTTCGAGCTGCCCGACGCGCGCCGGGTCCTGGACGAGGTCGCTTTCTGGGACATCTACTACGAGCACTGCTCGTACTTCACCCCGGGCTCCCTCGCCCGGCTCTTCCGGCGCGCGGGCTTCGAGGTCCTCGCCCTGTCGCGCGCCTACGACGACCAGTACATCCTTCTGGAGGCCCGCCTCGGCGATGGTGCCCCGCAGGCGCCCGTGCCCCTGGAGGACGACGTCGCGGAGATCACCGCGTCGGTGCGGCGCTTCCAGGCCAGGTACGCGGCCGATGTGGCGGCCTGGCGGGACCGCCTCGCCGCCTGGCGGGCGGGCGGGCGGCGGATCGCCGTGTGGGGCGGTGGGTCCAAGGGCGTCGCCTTTCTGACGACACTCGGGGACGCGGCCGGCATCGACGTGGCGGTCGACATCAATCCGCACAAGGACGGCATGTTCCTGGCGGGCACCGGCAAGCAGATCGTGGCCCCCGAGTACCTCATCGAACATCGGCCGGACGTGATCGTCGTGATGAACGCCATCTACACCGAGGAGATCTCGGCGCGCCTGGCCACCATGGGTATCACCGCGGATCTCGTCGCGCTCAGCTGATACGGCGCTCGCGTCCCCCGCGCCCGCCCCCCGCGGCGTCGAGCGCCCATGGCAGACGACCGGTCTCCGACATGGACTGGAGGCGCTCCAGGTCCTTGAGGGTGTCGAGCGAGGTATAGAAGCCTTCGTGGCGGTAGGCCACCAGCTGCCCCGCCTCGATCAGGCGCGCGAATGGCTCGTCGACGAGCTCCTCGCCGGGCCTGATGGCATCGAAGATGCCCGGCCTGAACATGTAGTGGCCCCCGTTGATCCACATGTCGGCGTGCTTCGCGTCGCGCAGGCCGGAGACACGGCCCCCCTCCGCCTCGACCAGGTGGAACGAGTGCTGCGGTCTGACGACGAGCAGGCCGGCGGTCTCGGTCCGGGCCTGGAAATCGGCCGTCAACGCGTCCAGATCGGCGTCCGTCAGGATGTCACCGTAGTTCGCCAGGAAGATCGCCTCTCCGGCTACGTGACGGCGCACCGCCAGAAGGCGTTCCGCCACGGTCGCGTTCACACCGGTGTCAGCGAAGGTGATCCGCCAGTCGGCGATGTCCGCGCCTAGGAGGTCGACCTGGCGGCCGCCGTCGCTGAGGATGAAGTCGTTGGACAGGGCTTCGTCGTAGTGCAGGAAGTAGTCCTTGATCATGTCACCGCGACGGCCCAGGCACAGGACGAAGTCCCGATGCCCGAAATGCGCGTAGTAGCGCATCACGTGCCACAGGACCGGCCGGTAACCGACGCGGATCATGGGCTTCGGCAGGGCTTCGGCGAGCTCGGGCAGGCGCAGGCTGGCCCCGCCACAGAACAGCACGACCTTCATGCCCGCCATGCTAGACGTCGTGGAGACGGGGGAAGGGGACATGGAACCGCGCCCCTGCCGCGCCGGCGCCACGCAGCTGGCGGGTGACCTCTGCCGCCAGGTCCCAGGTGAGGACCAGGATGTCCGCCGGCTCCCCGGCCAGCATCGCCTGGGGCGACACGATGGGCACCCGCACGCCGGGGATGGACCGGCCCTGCTTGGCCACCGAGGCGTCGGCCGTCACCGACATCAGGGACGGGCCCAGGCCGTAGTAGTTGAGGAGCGTCACCGCGCGCGCGGGCGCCCCGTAGCCGGCGAGCGCGCGACCGGACGCGGCCGACGAGGCGAGGGCGGCCAGCGTGCGGTCCCGCTCCAAAGCCATGCGCGCGGCACGACGGCGGAGGGCGGGCGGGTCGGCCACCCCGGCCCGCCGCTCAGCGGCCCGCACCCGGTCCACCGTCGGGGTTGACGATCCGGCGCCGGCCGCCGGGCGGATGTACGCCCGCAACGCCCCCCCGTAGACCGCCTGGGGCGCCGCGTCCACCACCGCCAGCCCGCACCCGTCGCAGGCGCCGATGAGCCACTCCAGGCTGAGGTACGAGCGGTGGCCGTGCCGGAAAGCGTCGACCTGGAGGCCTACGAGCGTCGGCAGGACGTGATCGAACTCGATGACGGCCCACCCGTCGGGGGCCAGCAGCCGGGCGACGGCCTCGATGGCGGCACGGGGATCGGGCAGATGCGCCAGGAGGTAGTGATCCACGATCAGCTCGATCGGGCCGAGCGCCATCACGGTCGCATCGGCCGGCGCCTCCGCCAGCCCGACCGTCAGCGCCGAACCGCCGCCGTCACGGATGGCCCCGGCGCGCCGGTCGTCCGCCTCCAGGACGACCGTTGGCAGACCCGCCTCGGCGAAGAAGGGCTGGAGGTAGCCGCCGTGGCTGGCCACCTCGACCAGGCGGCCGCCGCCCGCGGCAAGGCCGCGGGCCATGACGTCGGCGACCAGCGCCCGGGCGTGGGCTGCCATGGTCGCGGACGCCGTTGGCACGGGGCCGCCGACGAGCTCGACCTCATCCGGGCTCTCGCCCACGATCTGCACCAGGTGGCATCGCCTGCAGAGACCCACGCGCAGGGGCCAGAGCTGGTCCGGCGACGGGTCGCTCGGGGTCGGGAAGGCGCCGGATCGCGGCATCGACCCGAGATCCAGGAAGACGTCGACCTCCGTCCCGCAGGCGCAGCACTGCTCGGCCGTGGGGCGTCCGGGCACCGTCACCGACCGACCAGCTCCATAGGGAGGTTCATGGCACGTTATCCTCGGGCCACGTGACGCACCTGTCCACTTCTGACGCCGTCGGGCCGCGCCTGACCATCGGCGTGCCCGTCCGCAATGGCGCCCGGTTCCTTCCCGCCTGCCTCGATTCGGTCCGCCGGCAGACGGTGCGCGACATCCGGATCATCGTCGCCGACAACGCGTCGGACGACGAGACACCGGCGATCGTGCAGGAAGCGGTCGCCCAGGATGACCGAGTCAGCTACGTCCGCCATCCGCGGGACATCGGCCTCACGGGCAATTTCAACGCGCTCGTGGACCTCGCCACGACGCCGCTCTTCAAGTGGGTGGCGGCCGATGACGTCATCGAGCCCACGCTTGTGGAGGCGTGCCTGCGCGCGCTTGATGCGGGCCCCGAGGCGACGGTCGCCGCCTGCCGCCTGGAGGTCATCGACAGCCACGGCGATCCATTCCGGGTGGCCCCGGGTGGTCGGCTTGTATCGGACGAGGGCTTCGACATCCCCATCAGGGCGCCGGTGGCGGCAGCCGTCGGCGCCTCCGACCCGCGCATCCGGTTCAAGACCGTCCTGCGCGGCATGCTGGGTCTGGAGATCAGCACCTACATCTTCGGCGTCATGCGGACCGCCGCGCTGCGCCGGACGCACGGCCTGGGCTCTTACCCGGGGTCGGACAAGGTTCTGCTCAGCGAACTGGTGCTGCAGGGCCCGTTCATCGAGGTGCCGGACATCCTGTGGAGCTGCCGCATCCATCCCAGCCACATCGGCGGCGCATCCGCGGCCGACGTGCGCCGTGCCATGCGCCCGTCCTGGAGCACCCGGGTCGAGAGCATGCGGCTGGACCAGTTGCGCGGCTACCTGGGCGCGGTCTCACGCTCCGGGCTGGGGGCCAAGGCCAAGCTGGACTGCCTCGCCGCATTGGTCGGGCGGGGGCTCGTGGCGACCGCGGGCGGGGGGGACTGAGCCGCCGTGGCCTCCCCCGCCGTGTCGGTGCTGATGTGCGTCTACAACGGGATGGCATATCTCGATCAGGCCCTCGATTCCATCCGCCACCAGACCCTTGAAGACATCGAGATCCTCCTCGTCGACGACGGGTCGACCGACGTGACGCCGGCGATCCTGGCCCGACACGCCGCGGAGGATCGCCGGATCCGGGTGACGACGGTCGTGCACCAGGGACCGGCCGGGGCGCGCAACGTCGGGCTGGGACTGGCCAGGGCCCACTACGTCGCGCTCATGGACGCCGACGACGTTGCCATGCCGGATCGGCTCGCCATCCAGGCGGCGTACCTCGATCGCAACCCCGACGTCGCTGCGCTCGGCACCTCGGCGTGGCACATCGGTCCGCGAGGCCATCGCATCAGTGTCTCCGACGCCGGCCCCGCGACCCGCGATGAACTGGCCCGCCTGCGCGCCGCGGGCAAGGCCGTGTTCCTCATCGCCCCGACCGTCATGCTGGTTCGCGATGCCGTGCTCGACGCCGGTGGCTTCCGCCCCGAGATGGTGCCGGCCGAGGATATCGACCTCTGGACGCGCCTCGCGGAGCGACGCGTCGTGCTGGCGCTGCGGGACCGGCTCCTGCTGTACCGTGTGCACCGGGGCAGCGTTTCCACCAGCCGGTTCTTCGACCAGATGCAGCGCTTCGCCCTCATCGAGGAGAACGCGCGGCGCCGACGCGCGAGCTTGGAAGAGCTCGATCCCACGGCCTACGGCGACGCCCTGCGCCACGACCCGCCGTGGCGGCAGGCCAATCGGGCTCGCGTCGGCCGGGCGCGGTACGAGTACCGGGTCGCCGGGGCACTGCTAGCGGACCGGGCGCCGGCGGGCCTGGCGCATCTGCTGCTGGCCCTCGGCCTGGCTCCCGAGATGACGATCCCGCGTCTCCTGCGTCAACTGCAGCCCGCGATGTTCTACCGCCGCTGACCGAATTGGGTCAGCGGTTCCGGATGCGCCAGTCGTACGGGATCGACGGATCATCCGGGTCCAGGCGCTCGGTGCAGCTCGGGTCGTGCGGCAGGGTGGCGCAGTTGGCGACGATGGACACGTCGCTCATGCCCTTGAAGCCCGTCCAGATGCCCGGCGGGATGATCACGAGGGAGTAGTCGTCGGGTCCCAGGAAGTGCTCCTCCAGGACGTCGAGGGTCGGCGACCCGGACCGCGCGTCGTACAGCACCAGCTTGATGCGGCCCCAGATGCAGGCGTAGTTCAACGTCATGTCGCGATGCCGGTGCCAGCCTTTGATGACATCACGGTAGATCGAGGTGAAGTAGATCTCTCCAAAGCCCAGGAAGTGCGGATCATCCCGCCGCAGCATGTGGAAGATCGTGCCGCGCTCATCCGGGATGCGGCGCAGGGGCACCACGGTCACGCCGGCGATGCCCGGCCCGGCCTCGTTCATCGTCCCCACGGATGGCGCATCAGGGACGATAATAGGCGCGGCGAGGTGACGGGTGGTGCTCCGGGAGGCACGCCCGTCGTCCCGTAAGGCAACGGGACCATCGTGCCCCTGTGCGTGCGGCTGCCGCTCTGGCAGCCTGTCGCGTGGGACGGCGTGTGGGCACCCGCTCATCGCCCGAAGGCCGGAGGGCCATCCGCGGCCGGGCCTGGGGTCCGCCGGAGCATCAAGGGAGCACCCGTGAGGCATATCCGTGCCGCAGTCCCGGCTGGTCCGGCGGGAGCCGCCACGCCTCGCCCGCCCGTCCGCTTGCGCCCCATCGACTTGATCACCTCGGCGGTCGCGCTGGTCTTCGTCCTGAGCTTCACCTCGCTCGTGGCCCTGCCGGCGTCCGCCGGCGGGGCGGCGACGGGCAGTGCCGGGAACGCGCCGGTGCCGCGCATCGTCGCGGACGAGGGCGTGCCAGCGAGCGACTTCCCGGCCGTCACGGGGCCGACCGGCCTGGCGACCACCGGCCCGACCGCATCGCCGACGACACCCGCTCCCGGCGCGACGACCCATCCCGGGAGCGCGCCCGCCGCGACGCCGCGACCCGCCGGCGCCACCCCCCGGCCCACCCCCAAGCCGGCCGGCCCGCTGCCGTCGTGCGGCACCAGCCTGCAGAGCCTGATCGACGCGGCCGCCGCCGGCTCCACCGTCCACGTGGGCGCCTGCACGTATCACGAGGCCGTGACCATCAACAAGCCCCTCACCCTTCAGGGACCCGCCGTCGTGGATGGTGACAACCAGCGCACCCGCGGCATCTCCGTGCGGGCCAACAACGTGACCATCGACGGCCTGACCGTCCAACGCATCAACGACCCCGACTACGTCGGCGCGATCGACGTCCAGAGCGTGTCCGGCTTCACCCTGCGCAACGCCGTGGTGCGGAACTCGGCCATCATCTGCCTGGTCATCACGAACAGCTCCGGCGCGCGTGTGCTCTCCTCCGAGCTGACCGGCTGCGGCAAGGAGGGCTTCTTCCTGGGCTCGGACAAGGGGGTCACGCTCCAGGGCGACCGCATCCACGGCAACAACCTGGCCGGCCACTACAACACGGGCTGGGAAGCCGGCGGCGGCAAGGCCAGCGGCTCCAGCAACGTCGTCTTCAAGGGCAACTACGCCTACGGCAACGACGGCCCCGGCCTGTGGTGCGACGGGGGGTGCAGCAACGTCACGTTCAGCGGCAATCGGGTCTATGGCAACAGCCGGGCCGGCATCATGGTCGAGATCAGCAGCGGCGCGACCATCACCGGCAACGCGGTGTGGGAGAACGGCTGGGGCTTCACCACGTGGGGCTGGGGGGCCGGCATCCTCGTCAGCTCCAGCGCGGCGGTCTCGGTCAGCGGCAACACCGTGGCCTGGAACGCCGACGGCATCGCGGTCATCAGCCAGGACCGCGACAGCGCCACCTGGAACGACGTCCACGACGTGACCGTCCACGACAACACGATCGTCATGGCGCCGCAGCCGGGCGACGGTTCGGATGTCATGGGCCTCGCCTGGCTCCAGGACTGGAGCGGCGTCCTCTTCGCCGCCGGCTCCCACAACGGCGGCAGCGGCAATGACTACTGGTGGTCGGGCGCGGTGCCCCGCTGCGGCTACGAGTGGAACGGCTGCTCCGCCAGCCTCAGCGCCTTCAACGCCACGCCCGGTGACGAGGGTGGCGTCGCCATCTCCAGCGCCACCAAGGCGGCCCGCCTCAGCGCGGCCGGCATCCCCGCCGCACCCCACGGCCACTGAGGACGCCACCGGCCGGACCCTCGCCCCCGTCGGGTACCATCGCCGGGAACGAACCTGACCGGCGCGACCCACGCGCCGTGCCGTGAGGCCACGGCTCCGCCAGTCCCCCCGCGAGGTCCTCCATGCCATCGTCATGCCCCGAAGACTCCGGCTCGCGGTAGCCGGTGTGGTCGCGGCCGTGGCGGTGGGTGGCGCGGCCCTGGGCCTGACCGTCGTCCTGCGGCACCTAGCACCCGCCGCGGACACCTCGGCGACCCTGACCCCACCGGCGCCCGATGTGCGCTCGCCGAGTGCTACCGGCCAGCCCACGGGCAGTCTGCAGGCCCTGGTCGATGCCGCTCCGGCCGGCGCAAGGGTCGTCGTCCCGCCGGCCCTCTATCGGGAGACCGTGACGATCAGCAAGCCGCTGACGCTGGAGGGTGACGGGGCGGAGATCCGCGGCTCCGACGTCTTCGCGGACTGGTCCGCGGATGCCGGGCTGTGGCGCTCGCAGGCGAGCGTGCCGCCGCTGCAGCAGGGCGGCGAATGCGCGAACCCCACCTGCCAGGAACCCGAACAGGTCTTCTTCGACGGCCGGCCCCTGCGGTGGGTCACGGCCGATCCGGGTCCCGGCGCGTTCGCGCTTGACAGCACCCGCCGGGTCCTCCTGGGCGACGACCCTGCCGGGCACGTCGTGGAGGTCACGACACGGGCCGCGTGGCTCATCATCACCGCATCCGCCGTGACCGTCAGCGGCTTCACGATGCACGACGCCGCATCGGCGGCCCAGAACGGCGGCATCGAAGCCAAGGGCGCTGACGATCTCACGCTGGACCATCTCACTCTCGTCGGAGCGCACGGTGCGGATCTGGCGATCCAAGGTGGCAACGAGATCCGCATCACGGACGTCGACCTCGAGGGGGCCGGCCAGCTGGGCCTTCGCATCGAGGACAGCACGAACGTCGTCGTCCAGGATGTCCAACTCCACGGCAACAACACGGCGGACTACCAGACGGGCTGGGAAGCCGGCGGCATGAAGGCCCTCGGGGTGGCCGACCTGCAGGTCATCGATAGCCTGGCCTACGGCAACGACGGCCCCGGCCTGTGGTGCGACGGGGGGTGCAGCAACGTCACGTTCAGCGGCAATCGGGTCTATGGCAACAGCCGGGCCGGCATCATGGTCGAGATCAGCAGCGGCGCGACCATCACCGGCAACGCGGTGTGGGAGAACGGCTGGGGCTTCACCACGTGGGGCTGGGGGGCCGGCATCCTCGTCAGCTCCAGCGCGGCGGTCTCGGTCAGCGGCAACACCGTGGCCTGGAACGCCGACGGCATCGCGGTCATCAGCCAGGACCGCGACAGCGCCACCTGGAACGACGTCCACGACGTGACCGTCCACGACAACACGATCGTCATGGCGCCGCAGCCGGGCGACGGTTCGGATGTCATGGGCCTCGCCTGGCTCCAGGACTGGAGCGGCGTCCTCTTCGCCGCCGGCTCCCACAACGGCGGCAGCGGCAATGACTACTGGTGGTCGGGCGCGGTGCCCCGCTGCGGCTACGAGTGGAACGGCTGCTCCGCCAGCCTCAGCGCCTTCAACGCCACGCCCGGTGACGAGGGTGGCGTCGCCATCTCCAGCGCCACCAAGGCGGCCCGCCTCAGCGCGGCCGGCATCCCCGCCGCACCCCACGGCCACTGAGGACGCCGTGGACCAACGCCTGCGCATGGCGACCGTGGCTGGCTGGGGCTTCGCCGATCAGGCGCTTTCGAGCCTTACCAACTTCGTGCTCGGCTTCATCGTCGCACGCACCTTCGACACCGAGGCGCTGGGTGCCTTCGCGCTCGTATTCAACACCTATTTGCTATTCCTCAACATCGCCCGGCCCCTGGCGATGGAGCCGCTCATGATCCGCTTCAGCGGCGTGCCCGCCGAGCAGTGGCGACGAGTGACGGAAGCCGCGGTGGGGCTGAGCCTCGTGATCGGACTGGCGGGTGCGCTTGCGACGTGCACGGCCGGGGCCGTCCTGGGCGGCGTCCTCGGCGAGGGCCTCGTGGTGACCGGCATGCTGTTGCCAGGCCTCCTCGTACAGGACAGCTGGCGGCTCGCGTTCTTCGCCGCCGGGCGAGGGCGGGCGGCCCTCCTCAACGACCTGGTATGGGCGCTCGTCCTGTTCCCTGGGATGGCCCTCGCCTTGCTCGTCCTGCACCTGGATGTGGCGGGCTTCATCGGCGTGTGGGGCCTGTCGGCCACGGCGGCGGCCGTCGTCGGCGTCGCCCAGGCTGGGCTCGTGCCGCGGCCCGACCGGGCCATCGGATGGCTGCGCGAGCAGCGCGTCCTCGCCGCCCCGCTCACCCTTGAATCGATCGTGGGGGTCGGCGGCCAACAGATCGCGAGCTTCGGTGTGGCCGCCGTCGCCGGGTTGGCCACAGTCGGTGCCCTGCGCGCCGCCCAGCTCCTCCTCGGCCCTCTGCTGGTCGTGTTCCAGGGCGTCCAGCTGATCGCTATCCCCGAAGGCCGACGGATCCTCCGGCGCTCACGGATGGCCCTCCGCCGTGCCTGCCGATGGTACGGTCTGGCGATGGCCAGCGTCGTCATCGCCTGGGGCGCGCTCATGGTCCTCGTGCCGCACGACCTGGGTCTCCTCGTGCTGCGCGACAACTGGGGTCCCGCCCAGCAGGTCATCCTCCCCCTCGCGGTGGCCTGGGGCCTTGGGTTCGCTGGCGCGGCGCTCGTCGTGGGCCTGCGGGTCCTGGCCCGCGGTCGCCGCGTGGTGATCGCCGGCGTCGCCTCGTCGCTGCTGAGCGGCGTGGGGCTGGTCGTCGGTGCGGCGATCGCCGGGGCGGTCGGGGCGGCGGTCGGCAACGCCGTCGGCGCTCGTCATCGGCTTGCGGGATCGACTGGCAGCAACTGGACCGGGCGATCGGCGAGCCCGATCCGAGCCCGTGAACGCGACCGGATGCTCGATGCCATGCGATCTCGCTCCGCGCCCGCCACGTAGCATGACCCATGAGTCGGCCGCGCATCCTGGCCATCGCCTACGTCTGCATGCCCGGCGTGGGCTCGGAGCCTGAGACGGGCTTTGCATGGTCCCGCATGCTTGGCGGCATCGGGGAGACTTGGATCCTGACCCGCCCGTGGCTGGCGCGGCAGGCCGAGCTCGAGGCCGCCATCGCTGCGTCACCGGAAGGCCAGAACCTGCATCTCGAGTACGTGAGCCTGCCACGATGGCTGGGCACGACCGACTGGGATCCGTTCCGCAAAGGCCACCAGCGTTTCGAGTACATCGTGTGGCAGCTACTGGCGATCCGCGCCGCCCGTCGGCTCGCGCGATCGCAGCACATCGATCTCGTCTGGCACCTGACCTACGCCAACGTATGGATGGGCTCCGTCGGCGCGCTGACGGGGCCGCGATTCGTCCTCGGGCCGGTCGGCGGCGGCATCGGATCACCATGGCGCCTCACGGTCGGGCAAGGCGTGCGCGGGCTTGCACCCGAGGTGCTGCGCTCGACCGTCCGGACCATCGCGCGGTATCTCAATCCACTGGCTCGCGTGGCCTGGTCGCGGGCGGTCCTCATCCTGGCCCAGAACCGCGAAACCGTGCGCTGGCTGCCTGCAAGCGCGCGTGGTCGAGCGGAGGTCTTCCACCACGTCGCCCTCGAGGAGGATTTCGCCCCCCGGATGCGGCAGCGCGACGATGGCACGCCGCCGGTGGCCCTGTTCGCTGGCCGCCTGATCCACTGGAAGGGCGTTGGGCTCGCGATCCAGGCCGATCGCCGCACTGCCCGGCTGGCGCCTCATCGTGGCCGGCTCCGGGCCGCAGGAACGACGCTTGCGATCGCTGGCGGCGACGACTCGGCGTCGCCGATCGGGTGGAGTTCCGAGGCTGGCTGCCTCGCGAGACGCGTCCTGCGGCTGATGAGCGAGGAGGCGGACGTGATGATCTTTCCCGAGCCTCCACGAGGAGGGCGGCTGGGCCGTGGGGGAGGCCATCGCGGCCGGCCTGCCCGTCGTGTGCCTGGACCGCGGCGGACCGCCGCTCGTCGGGGGCCGACCAGTCAAGACAGGCGACGAGAGGGGGACCGTGCGCCGCCTGGCTCGTGCCGCCGAGGAAGCCGTCGCCGACCGTGCGCCGCTCCCCGCGGCGCCACTCCTCGACGAGCGTCGCCGGGCCCTCGAGGGCATCCTCCGCCGCCGAGGTATCGTCTGAGGAGCCGCGATGGCCGGGGGCCGCTGTCGCGGTCGAGTGGTGCCGCGGGGCACCAACGGGCGGCTCCGTACCTTGACTTTCGTACCCCTGCATGATGTCCTAGCAGTCCGCACCGGTATCGGTGGGGAACGCACTTATCGGGGTAGTTCATCGCACCACAACCGCATTGCCAGGACCGAGGTCTGGTCGGTTGACCGTTCCCTTCGGCGCGGCATTGGGGGATCGCCGTGGGCCCTTCGAGCATGGGGCGCCACAGCGGAGGGGTCATGATCGGTCAACGTACGACGGCTAGCCGGACGGTCGAACCGGCAGCCGCCCTCGTCGCGTCTGACGCGACGAGGGCGGTCACCTCGCCTGCCGGCGAGGCCGGCACGGCACACCCGACCATCGCCGCCCCGCGGACCGCGGCCATGCCGGACGCGGCCACCATCGACCGCCTGGCCGGGCTGGGGGCCGGTCGCCGCCGAAGCGAACTGGCCTTCAAGCGCGGCCTGGACATCGTGGGCGCCATCGGCGGCCTCGTCGTGCTGGCGCCCGTCTTCGCCATCCTGACGGTCGCCATCTGGCTCACCGACGGCCGGCCGGCCTACTTCCGCCAGCCGCGGGCCGGCCTGCACGGGCGGCCCTTCGTCATCGCCAAGTTCCGCACCATGTCGCGCGACGCCGACGCCCAGCGGGCCACCCTGCGCGCCCACAACGAGGTCGCCGGCGGCGCCTCGTTCAAGCTGAACGACGATCCCCGCGTGACGGCCATGGGCCGCTTCCTGCGCCGCACCAGCCTCGACGAGCTGCCCCAGCTCTGGAACGTCCTGTGGGGCGACATGAGCCTGGTCGGACCGCGACCCCACCCCTTCGACGACCTCGACGGCTACCAGGAGTGGCACTACGCGCGGCTCGCCATGAAGCCCGGCATGACCGGCCTGTGGCAGATCAGCGCCCGCCGCGACCCCGACTTCGACCGCTGGGTGGCCCAGGACCTGGAGTACATCCGCACCTGGTCGCCGCGCCTCGACATCGCAGATCCTCCTCAAGACGCTGCCCGCGCTGCTGCGGGCGGACGGTCGCTGACGCCGATGGCTGAGCACGCCCACGTCGCCGTCATCGGCTGCGGCCATGTCGGCCTCGTCATGGCCGCCGGCCTCGCCGAGCTTGGCCACGACGTGTACGGCGTGGACCGCAGCGTCGCCCTGGTCGAGTCGCTCGCAGGGTGGCCACGTGCAGCTGCACGAGCCGGGCCTGCCCGAACTGGTGGCCAAGGGCGTCGCCTCGGGCAACCTCTGCTTCACGCCGAGCTATCCCAAAGCGCTGTCCGAGGCCGAGTTCATCTTCCTCGCGGTCGACACGCCCCAGACGCTCGCCGGCGCGGCCGACCTGCGCAACATCCGCGCGGCCACACGCTCGATCGCAGCCGCCCTCAACGGCACGACGCCCATCCTGATCAACAAGAGCACCTCGCCGATCGGCACGGGCGAGACGATCGAGACGATCCTCGAAGGGGCGCTGGAGGAGAAGCATCGTCGGCCACGGATCGTCAGCAATCCGGAGTTCCTCCGCCAGGGGCACGCTGTCGATGATTTCTTCCACCCCGACCGGATCGTCGTCGGCGCTCGTGACGAGGCCGACGCGCGAGCCGTGGCCGACCTGTACGAGGGCCTCGGCGGGACGGTGATCCTGACCGATCTGCGCACGGCCGAGATGATCAAGTACGTCGCCAACTCCTTCCTCGCCACGCGGGTCTCGTTCATCAACGAGGTGGCGCGCCTGTGCGAGGCGATCGGCGTCGACGTCGACCGCGTCGTCGAGGGCATCTCGTACGACCCGCGGGTCGGGTCGCACTTCTTCCAGCCAGGCATCGGCTTCGGGGGCAGCTGCCTGCCCAAGGACGTGGCCGCCCTGCGCTACATCGGCGAGACCTTCGGCGTGGCCACCCCGGTGCTCTCCGCCGTCCAGGAGGTCAACACCATCCAGCGCACGCAGGCCGTGCGCAAGCTGCGGGCCCGCCTCGGCGGGTCGCTCGAGGGCAAGCGCGTCGGCGTGTGGGGCCTGACCTTCAAGGGCGGCACGGAGGACACCCGCGAGTCGCCGGCCATGGACGTGGTCAGCCTGCTGCGCAACGAGGGCGCCCTCATCCAGGCGTACGATCCCGAGGTGACCGGTCATCCCGAGCGCGTGCCGGAGGCGCTGCGCAGCCACCTGAAGGACACCGCGCTGTTGGCCGCCGAGGGGGCCGACGCGCTGGCCATCCTCACCGACTGGCCCGACTTCCGTGAGGTCCCCCTGCCCGAGCTGCGCGGGGTGATGCGCGGCATCGTCCTGTTCGACGGCCGCAACCTCCTGTCGCGCCACGCGGCCGAGGCGGCCGGCTTCGCCTACATGGGGGTCGGGCGCATGCCGACCCCCCATCGCCGCCGGAGCGGTGACGGATGAAGATCCTCGTCGCCGGTGGGGCCGGTTTCGTGGGCAGCCACCTGTGCCGGCGTCTCGTGGCGGACGGCCATCGGGTGACCTGCGTCGACAACCTGCTGACCGGCTCCCTCGACAACGTCGCCGACCTGATCCCGCAGGATCGCTTCGAGCTGGTCCAGGCGGACGTGACACGCGTGCCCGACATGCCGGCCGATGTGGTCCTGCACCTGGCCTCGCCGGCCAGCCCGGTCGACTATGACCGGCTGCCGCTCGAGACGATGGCCGCCAACTCGCAGGGCACGTGGCGCCTGCTCGACCTCGCCCGCCGGGCCGGGGCGACCTTCACCTACGTCTCGACCTCCGAGGCGTACGGCGATCCTGAGGTGCATCCCCAGCCCGAGACGTACTGGGGCCACGTCGATCCGGTCGGTCCGCGTTCGTGCTACGACGAGAGCAAGCGCTTCGGCGAGGCCCTGGTGACGTCGTACCGGCGCGTCCACCACGTGCCGGCGGCCATCGTCCGCGTCTTCAACACGTACGGCCCGGCGATGCGCCGCGACGACGGCCGGGTCATGCCCGAGTTCCTCGGCGCGGCCCTCGCCGGACGGCCCATGGTGGTCCACGGCGACGGCACCCAGACGCGGTCGTTCATGTACGTCGACGACCTCGTCGAGGCCCTCGTGCGTGTCGGCCTGGACCGTGACGCCGACGGCCAGCTGCTCAACATCGGCAACCCGGAAGAAGTCACCATCCTCGAGCTGGCTCGGCTGATCGCCCGCGACGTCGCCCCCGGGGCGGCCATCGAGCATCGTCCGGCCCGCGCCGGCGACCCACAGCGACGGCGGCCCGACATCACCCGCATCACCGCGCGGTACGGCTGGACCCCGGCCGTCCCGCTCGCCGAGGGCCTGCGCCGCATCGCCGCGTGGTATCGCGCGGAGGCCGGCCGGGTCCCCCTGTCCATCCCCGCCTGAAAGGTCCACGGAGTCCCCATGACCACACGCGTCCTCGTCACCGGAGCCGGCGGCTTCATCGGCCACCACCTCGTCACCGCCCTCAAGGCGCGTGGCTACTGGGTGCGCGGCGTCGACCTCAAGCTGCCCGAGTACACCGACGTCGATGCCGACGAGTTCCAGCTTCTGGACCTGCGCCGGTGGGACGCCTGCCTGGAGGCGATGCGCGGTGGCATCGACGAGGTCTACGCCCTCGCCGCCGACATGGGCGGCATGGGCTTCATCTCCGCCCACCACGCCGAGATCCTGCACAACAACGCGCTCATCAACCTGCACACGCTGGAGGCCGCGCGGCTCAACGGCGTGTCGCGCTACCTCTACACCTCCTCGGCCTGCATCTACCCCGAGTACCTCCAGACGCAGGCCGACGTGAAGCCGCTGCGCGAAGAGGACGCGTATCCGGCGCAGCCGCAGGACGCCTACGGCTGGGAGAAGCTCGTGACCGAGAAGCTGTGCGAGTACTACGCCAGCGACTACGGCCTCCAGACGCGCATCGTGCGCTTCCACAACATCTACGGCCCCTACGGCACCTACGACGGGGGCCGCGAGAAGGCGCCCGCCGCGCTGGCCGCAAGATCGCCGCGATCGACGACGGCGGCGAGATCGAGATCTGGGGCGACGGCGAGCAGACCCGCTCGTTCTGCTACATCGACGACTGCGTCGAAGGCATCTACCGCCTGATGCGCTCCGACCACCGCGACCCGCTCAACCTGGGCACGGACCGCATGGTCACCATCAACGAGCTGGCCCAGATCCTCATCGGGATCGCCGGCAAGCGGGACGTGCGCATCCGCCACATCGACGGGCCGCAGGGCGTGCGCGGTCGCAACTCCGACAACACGCGCCTGCGCGAGGTGCTCGGCTGGGAGCCGGGCATCGACCTGGAAGAAGGCCTCGTGCCGACCTACCGGTGGATCGAGGAGCGCGTGCGGAGCCGTCACACGGGCGCATGGCAGCCCCAGAGCGCGGCCGCCCGCTGATCCCCCGCGTCGATGTCCTGGGGGTAGGCATCAGCGCCGTCGACATGGACGCGGCGCTCGACGAGATCGAGCGCTGGATCACCACGCGGGAGCAGCACTACGTCTGTGTCACGGGCGTGCACGGCGTCATGGAGAGCCAGCGCGATCCCGAGCTCCTGCGCATCCACAACGCGTCCGGCCTGACCACCCCGGACGGCATGCCCCTGGTGTGGGCCGGGCACCGGGCCGGCGCGGCCGGCGATGCGGCGCGTGTACGGGCCCGACCTGATGCTCGCCCTGTGCGAGCGGGCCGCCGCACGCGGCTGGACATCGTTCTTCTACGGCGGTCGCGAAGGGGTCCCCGAGATCCTCGCCGCGCGCCTGACGGCCCGCTTCCCCGGCCTGCGCGGTCGCGGGCACGTTCTCGCCGCCCTTCCGACCCCTGACCGAGGCGGAGGACGCCGAGCTCGTCGAGCGCATCGACGCGGCCGCGCCCGACCTCGTGTGGGTGGGCCTGTCGACGCCCAAGCAGGAGCGCTGGATGGCCGCGCATGCGGGCCGGATCAAGGCCCCGGTACTCCTTGGCGTAGGCGCCGCCTTCGATATCCACGCCGGCACGCTGGCCCAGGCGCCGCGCTGGATGCAGCGGTCTGGACTCGAGTGGGCCTACCGGCTCTTCCGTGAGCCGCGTCGCCTGTGGCGCCGTTACGTCTCGATGATCCCCCGGTTCGTGGTGGCCATCGTGCGGCGGCCGCCCACTGCCGATCACCGGCTCTGACGAACGATCTGACTAGCCCGATTGACGTGCGCCCCCGATGTTCAGTTCCCGTAAGGGGCCGTTCTGGACCAGTGCCCGGGAGCGGCATCTCGCCTTAGCGCGCTCGCCCACGCAGCGGACCTGGGAAGCGGCCACCAGCGCCAAACCCGACGCGATATCTCGCCGCCCACACGGGACCGCCGACCAGAGCGAGCATCGCCTCCAGGCTTTCGGATGTAGCCAAGACGGGTAATGGACTCGTCTCTTGGGCAACCGGATCGCCGGTCACGTATGCGCGCCGCAGCCCCCCGCCAGGAGTACCGAGGTCGCCTTCGACATCCACGCCGGCATGCGGCCTGTGGCGCCGTTACGTCTCGATCTTCCCGCGCTTCCTGGTCGCCATCGTCCGTCGCTCGCCTCGGAGGGCCCGCCCGGACGAGCGCGCTGGCGGGCAGGTCTAAGCGGCCGCCTCCGTCGTCGTCCCCGGCGGCCCGCCGCGCGGCGAGCCGGTTCGGGCACCGGGGGCTTCAGTCGAGCAGGTTGTGCTCTCCCATGATCGACAACAGTCGTTCACGCGTCGTTTCGACGTCGCGCCGCTGCGCCAGCGGTCGAGCCGACACCACCGCGGCCTGCGCGGCCCGGGCCAGATCGCGCGCAGTGCCGCGCGGACTGGACGGCACCACGACGTGACCTCCGAGCATCGGTGGCCCGCCCCGGTCGAGGCAGACGACCGGCAGCCCATTCGCCGCGGCTTCGGCCACGGCCCAGCCACCCTCCTCGTGGAGACTCGGGAACAGCAACACATCTGCCTCTTCACGCATCAGCCGCAGGACTTCCTCACGAGGCAACTGGCCAAGGAAACGCACTCTCGCGCCAAGTCCGCGACCGGTGACGAGCGCCTCCAGCCGAGCTCGGTCCGGACCGTCGCCACAAACGATCAGGGTCCAGCCTGGCAACTCTTCCAATGCCCGGAGCGCAAGGGCAACGCCTTTCAAAGGCAGAAGCCTGCCCACGACCAGCCCAACGTTCTTCCCAGCCATCACCCGGGTGCGGCAGGTCACGCGAACCTCGTCGAAGACGACGTTCGGCAGGATGGCTGCCTTGCCGCGGACACTTCTCGGCAGGAATCTGAGCGTCTCAGGGTTCTGGGCGAGGATGAGACGCGCCCTCCTCCAGCTCAGCCGAACGAGGGGGTTGGACAGGCGCGCGGCTCGCCGCACGATGTAACGCAAGACTTCTCCACCGGCACCTGTGACCCCCAGCTCAGGCAGCAGTCGCCAAGGGGCATCCACGCCGCCACCGGCCGGCCCGTAGACCAACGGCGGCCCAACGAGCGCGGCGGCGGTACCCATCCAGATGTTCGCCCACGTAAGGTGCCACGACAAGTCGAAACGCACACGTCGATGCAGCCGGCGTGCCTCACGCAGGGCAAGGGCTTGCCAGATCAGGTACTGCAGGCGTTGATGTCGTACTACAGGCAGATCCGTGGTCACAAACCCGGCCCATCGCGGCAGTTCCACCGGCACGAGATGGAGGTGATCGCGCTCGGGAACCACCGCGAGACGGGCGGCAAGTGCGTCGGCCATGCCGGCGTAGGGCCTGTAGATGACCCACGTCTCGCCGAGGCCGGCAAGAATGCGCGCCCAACTCCAACCGGAGCCGGGCTCTGAACCCTGGCCGGGCGCACACACATAGGCGAAGGCGACGATGTGCGCCTCGCCGGTGGCCTTCAGATCGATGCCCCTCCGAGCCATGGGCGCCGCCCTATCACCGGATCCCTGGGTCCCGAAGAGGATCCCGCCGCCCTGTCGGTCGAGATAGTCATCGAACGACGCATTGACGATCGCTGCCAGGAAGCCGGGCGATCACCAACCACGTCAGGGAGAGGATGGCGGCTGCCTTGACTGTTTCGGGGCCCAGAGCGCTCGCGGCACCGCGCCGACGGCACAGGCGTCATCGTAACTGCGATCCGGCCAACCATTTGGCCTTCACCGCGCCGACACACTATGCGAGGCCGGGCGGTATCGCGACCCGCCGACGGTCCGGACCAGGGGGCTTCCCGGTCGCCTGCTCGACGGGCTCGAGCTCGATGCGGACCCTATCTGCGGCCAGGCGGCATAAGAAGATGCCGAAGCCCACGTCTGCCCAGAAAGGGATGCCGCCCTGCGGGCCTCCAAGGTACACGTCGAAGGATGCGTTGACGAGGGCTGCCAGCCAGTAGACGAACGACCAGGCGATGAGCGCCAGCAATGCCATGGAGCGGGCCCGGTAGGCGCGGTAGGCGGCCACCAGCATCGCCGCCGCGAACGCCACCTGTAGGGCGATCCAGGAGACGAGGCCTGGCACGCCGGAGCGGGCCAGGATCTCGAAGTGCGTGCTGTGAGGCGCTCGCAGGGAGTCATCGGAGGTGACCTGGAACCCGTCGACGTCGGCCAGGTTGATGCCGTAGCCCTTGCCGGTCCAGAAGTACGGGCCCTCGATCGTGTATGCCACGATCTTGTTCCACCAGGCGAGGCGCCATTCCTTCGTCACCTGCGTCTCGGTCCCGTTGGCGTTGGTGAAGATGCTGGTGACGTTCTGGACGAGCTGGTCCACGGACAGGCTGCGGTAACGGAGGTCGATCTGCGGGTTGGCGAGCCAGCCGGCGGACAGGACCAGGACGCCGATCGAGATGGGCAGGAGCCAGCGCGTCAGGCGGCGCACGAAGAGCCCGGAGAAGACGGCCATCGAGGCGGCCAGCATGCCGCCCCGGCTGACGGCCGCGGCGAAAGCGGCGGCGGCCAGCCACACGACCCACACCAGGCCTTCCTGCAGGGCGGAGCGGGTGCGCCCCCAGGTGAACAGGCCCGTGAGCAGGAATGCGGCGGCCCCGGCCAGCATGACCCCCGCATCGCCAGGCTTGACGGAGATCAGGGCGACATCCGAGCCAGGCAGGACCGGGTTGAAGGCCCCGGCCACGGTCGTCATGAGCGCGGCCACCGGGACCCAGATGACGAGGAAGGGCACGAGTCGACGGTAGGCGCGGACCATGGACGGGATCTCTGACGCACCCAGCGTCACGGACACGGCGATGGCAAAGAAGCCGTAGGCCCATGTGACGCTGTCGCGCAGCGCGTCGAGACCGTACTGCCCGATGTACGGCACGGTGCGCACCGCACCCCACGCCATGAAGGCCACCAGGAACAGGTGGACCACGCTCAGCTTGGCGCGGGCCAGCCCGACGATGGTCGCCGGCACGGCCAGCAGCAGCACAAACTCGCCGAGATAGACCGGGCCAAGCCCGACATGCGCGATCCCCCGGTCGAAGAAGGCATAGCCGACGACCAGCAGGCCGAGGGCGCCCAGGAAGACGACGCGGATGGCGCGCCCCACGATGGCCAGCCACAGCAGGGCGATGCCGGAGGCCGCCGCCACGGCCGTGATGGGCCCCAGGGCGACGGCGAGGCCGACGATCGTGGCCGCGCCACCGGCGAGCCACGCCAATGGTCCGCCGGGCAGCCACCGGCCTGTGATCCGGGATGGCGCGGGGCGGTCGAGCCACCCGCCGGCGATCACGCTGAGGCTCGTCTCGGAGGCGCCGACCGCCTCAGCGGGCGGTCCCGGAGGCGCGTCCGAGGTCCGCCTTGCTGGGGTCCGCGGCGTCGGGATCGCGAGCGTAGGCGTCGTAGGTCTCGTCCCCACCACGACTCCGCAGTCGATTGAAGACGACGCCGATCACGCGGCCGCCGACGCGCGTGAGGCTCTCGTCCACGTTGTGGGCCAGTTGGCGTCTGGTTGCGCCGGCGGCCACGACGAGGATGGTGCCGTCGATGAGGCTGGCCAGCACGGCCGCATCGGTCACGGCCGCGCTAGGCGGCGTATCGAAGACGACCAGGTCTGAATCGGCCTTGAGCGCATCGATGATGGTGCGCATCCGGTTCGAGCCGAGCAGCTCGGCCGGGTTGGGCGGCAAGGGGCCGCTGGTGAGAACGCGGAGGTTGGGCTCGTCGACCTTGCGGATCACCTGGGCGAGGTTGATCGACTCCGACCGGATCAGGTTGGTCAGCCCGAACGTGTTGCTCAGGTCGAACAGCTGGTGGATGGACGGCTTGCGCAGGTCGGCATCGACCAGCACGGTGCGCCGACCCGCCTGGGCGAAGGCCAGGGCCAGGTTCGCGGCGACCGTCGATTTGCCGTCCCCGACCGAAGGGCTGGTGACCAGGATGCTCCGGAGCCCGACGTCGATGTCGGTGAACTCGACGTTCGTGCGCATCGTGCGGAAGGCCTCGGCCGCCGCCGAACGTGGGTACAGCAGCATCACCAGTCCGTAGATGCCACTCCGCTGCGCCCCTTCAGGCAGGCGTCCCAGCGAACCCAGGAGCGGCAGGTCCAGCGTCTGCCGAAGTTCGTCGACCGTCTTGAACGTATCGTCCAGGGCGGCGCCGATGAACGCCAGGCCCAGGCCCAGGACCAGCCCCAGGGCGAGGCCGAGGGCGGTGTTCAGGGGTACCTTGGGCGAAGCCTTGTCGGTCGGGACCACGGCCTGGTCGACCACGGTCAGCGGATTGGATGAGATCTGCGACTGGGTGGTCAGCAGCGCCGTCAGGTTGGTCTGGTTGGCGATGACATCCTGCTGCAGCTGCACGATGGTCGCCTGATCGGCGTCGCTCAGCGGCTGCGGCTTGGCCTGCAGGACGGTGATCGCCTTCTGGTCGGCCGTCAATTGCGCCTGGATCGTGTCGATCTGGTCCTGGATCGACTTGATCAGCTGCTGGTTACGACCGGAGATGTCGGTCGAGCGGGTGACCAGCTGTTGGGCCACGGCGTTGGCGATCGCGGCCGATCGGGTGGCGATCGCATCATCCACCTTGATCGTGATCACCGGCGCATCGACGCTCACGTCGACGGAGATCTGCTTGAGCACATCCGCCGCCGTAACGGGCAGACCGAGCTGGTCGACCACCTGCTGGGCGAGCTGCTGGGTCTGGACGACCGCGGCGTAGGTCGCGGCGATCTGCTGGGCCGACTGGAGCTGGTTGACGTCGAGGGTGTTGGTGCTCAAGGCCGACCCCGCGACCAGCTTGGACGAGGCTTCGTACGTGGCGGGTAGGACGAGGCTGGCCGCCAAGGCGACCCCGGTGGTGATCGCGATGCACGCGAGGATCAGCAAGACGCGGGCACGGATGACGCCGACGACGGAACGAAGGTCCAAGGGACTCCCCAGCTAAGGTCCCGCAGTATAGCCGCCAGGTACTCCCCCTCCGATCCGCCGACCCGACGATGCGTTGTCGCCTGGCACCGAGGAGGGGCGCCCGTACGCTTCTCGGCGAGCACCTGGCCGTACGCTTGGGTGGGGCTGGACTGGTCCCTTCGTTCGCAGCGCATGAGGCAAGCACGGAGCATGGCCGACGCATCCGAGACCCCCGCGCAAATGCCTTCCCGGCGATGGACCGGCCGGTGGGCCTGGCCTGCGGCCGCGACCGTGGCCGTGGTCGCCGCCATCCTGCTGCGGGCGTTGTCGCTGGATCAGCGTCAGATGTTCAAGGACGAAGGCGCGTCGTGGCTGCTCTCCTCGCTCTCTCTGCCCGAGCTGATCGCCCACACGATGCAGGACGTGTACCCGCCCCTGTACGCACTGGTCCTCCACTTCTGGATGGCCGCCTTCGGCGACTCCGTGAGCACGCTGCGACTCCTTTCGGTGCTCCTGGGCCTGGGCATCGTGGCGGCCGCCTGGCGCTGGGGCCACGAGGCCCTGGGGCGCAACTGGGGTCTCGTGGTGCTCCTGGCCGTCGGCTTGTCGGGGCTGGCGCTGGAGGATGCGCGTGAGGTTCGCATGCATGTCCTCGAGGTCCTCTCGGCCACCATCGCCTGGTGGATGGTCTGGCGCCTGGCGCGCGAGCGGAAGCCGCCGCGCCGGATCGGAGCCGTGGCCCTCCTGGCCCTGGCCGCCGCCGGCGAGTTGTGGACGTCGCCCATGGGGCTTCCGACGCTCGGGCTGCAGGGCGCCTTCGTCGTCACGGTCCTCGTCCTGGAGGGGCGGCCCGGAGCTCGGTGGGGCCTCGTCGGCCTCGTGCTCGGCGGGCTCACGTTCCTGCCCTGGCTGCCCATCCAGCTGAGCGTCGTCTTCAACGGCCAGACCTTCTGGACGCCGGTCCCGGACCTGGCCCTGCTGCCATATGCCTTCGACACCCAGCTGATGGGGCGTGGCCATACCCGGGTCGTGCCGATCCTGGCCGGGCTGCCCTTGCTCGCCCTCGCGCTGGGCGGGTACCTGGACCTCCTCCGCGGCCGCGTCGGTGCCGCCGGTGAGCGATCGGATGACCGGTTCCTTGCCTGGCTCCTGACCTTCGCCCTGGCCCTGATCCCCCTTGCCTGGCTGTACTCGCAGGTCCACTCGGTGTGGGATGTGGACTACTTCGGCAACATCCTGCCCGCTCTTGCCATCGCCGTGGCCGCCGGGGGACGTGCCCTCGCCCGGCGTGTCCCCCGCTACGGGACCCGGGTCCTTGTGGCGTACGGTCTGGTCATCTTCACGGTCATGGGCCTGTCAGCGGGGCAGCGCCTCCAGGAGCGCCTGGCCGACGAGGACCTGACGCCGGCCCGGCAGGTCTACGACCAGCTCGCGACGATGGTGCACCCGGGCGATGTGGTGCTGGCCATCGACAGCCGTTCCTATTTCGCCATCGACTATCTCGTCGCGCGGCACGACGACCCGCTCCCCCTTGCGGCCCCCATCTACACCTGGGACAACGGGGCCGAGCCGTTCTTCTACGGCCAGGGCCTCGTGCCGGCCGACCGCCTCATCGATGTGCCGTGGGTCACCCGCGAGGGTGGTTGGGGCGCGGCCTTCCCCGGCCTCGCGAGCGGCGGCCGGGTCTTCCTTGTCGACCTCGAGGACGACGACCTCGCGGCGATCGGTTTCGGGCCGCTGGATCAGGGCGTGCTCGACCAGGTCAGGCGGCAGGACATCAGCCACGCGGGGCGCATCGCGCAGATCCGGACGCTCGTGCTCCCTTGACCTCGGTGCCTCAGTCGCGCGCGCGCATCACGGGTCTGACGGGGCGGCCGCGCAGGTACGCTTCCACCCCGTCTTCCAGCGCCCGCCGATAGACGGCCAGGGCACCCTCGACGGCCTCGACGGTCTGGTCGACCTCGGCCTCGCCGTGCGCCAGGCTGATGACGAACGATGGCGCCAGCAGGCCTCGGGCGATCGTCTCCTGAAGGAACAGCGTCCGCAGTGGCTGCGACGGCGACCCGCTCGCGTCCAGGGTCGCGTAGACGAGGTTGCATGGCCGCCCACGAGGCTGGAAATTGGCCTCCACGCCGTGGCTACGGGCGACCTCCGCCAGGCCCTTCCGCAATCGTTCGCCCGCCCCGTAGAGGTACTCCACGACGCCCTCCTCGCGGTAGATCCGCATGACCTCCATGGCCACGGCCAGGCCGTGCGATTCGGCGCCGAAGGTCGTCGACAGGAGGAAGACGCGGTCATGGCCGCCGTGCAGGCCGCCGAGCTCCATCAGGTCTCGACGACCGGCGAGAGCGGCGACGGAGAAACCGTTACCGAGCGCCTTGCTGAACGTCGCCAGGTCAGGCTCCAGGCCGTAGACCGCCTGCGCCCCGTGGAGGTCCCAGCGAAACCCGGTGATGATCTCGTCGAGCACGAAGACCGCACCGTGCTGCCGGCACAGCGCCTGTACGCCGGCGAGGAATCCCGGCTCCGGCTCGACCGCGGTGGCTGCCTCCATGACGACACAGGCGATCGCCCCGGGGTGGACGGCGAAGAGCGCCTCGAGGGTCGACAGGTCGTTGTACCGAAAGCCCACGGTGAGGTCACGGACGGCCTGCGGGATGCCGGCCGCCATGGGCGTCGCGCCGATGAACCAGTCGTCCACCGAGAAGAACGGCTGGTCGGCGCAGATCGCGACCAGGTCACGACCGGTCGCGGCGCGGGCGAGGCGGACGGCCGCCGTCGTGACGTCGGAGCCGTTCTTGGCGAATTTGACCATCTCGGCGTGCGGGAGCAGGTCCAGGAGGGCCGCGGCCGCCTCGGCCTCGAGGGCCGTCGGGCGCACGAAGTTGACGCCGCGCCGCATCGCCCGTTCGGCCGCCGCGATCACGGCCGGATGCGCGTGCCCCAGGGTCACGGCGCGGTTGCCCATGCCGTATTCGATGTAGCTATTGCCGTCGACGTCCCACACCCGGCAACCCTGGCCGTGATCGATGACCGGGGCCAGGTCCTCCGGGTACTGATCGTCACCCTTGGCGTAGGTGTGAGCACCGCCGGGGATCAGGAGATGCAGCCGCCGTCGGGCCTCGCGAGAGCGGTCGACCTTCATACCTGTCTAACCCGGCCAGGCCAGGACCATGATGCGCAGCTCGGTCATGTCCTCGATGGCCCACCGCAGGCCCTCGCGCCCCTGGCCCGAATCCTTGACGCCGCCGTAGGGCATGTGGTCGATGCGGTAGGTGGGGATGTCGTTGACGATCACGCCGCCGACCTCCAGTCCCTCGAAGGCCTGGAAGGCATGGCCCAGGTCGTTGGTGAAGACGCCCGTCTGGAGCCCGTAGAACGAGTCATTGACCTGGCGCACGGCGTCCCCGAAGTCGCTGAAGGGGAAGGCCACCACCAGCGGCGCGAAGGCCTCGTTGCTGCAGACCCTGGCCGTGACCGGCGTGTCGGTGAGGATCGTGGGCTCGAAGTACGCGCCCTTGGCATGGCCCCCCAGGCGCACCTTGCCGCCGAGCCCGACCGCCTCCTCCACCCAAGTCGCCGTGCGCTGCGCGGCCGCCGTGTCGACCATCGGCCCGACCTCGGTCTCGGGATCGAGCGGGTCGCCCACGCGCAGGTGAGCCGCCGCCTCGGCGAAGCGTTCCAGGAACTCGTCCCAGATGGCCTCGTGGATGAACATGCGCTGGACGCTGATGCAGACCTGGCCCGCGTACGTGTAGGCCCCCACTAGGGTCCGCTTGACCGCCCAGGCCAGGTCGGCGTCACGATCGACGATCACGCCGGCGTTGCCGCCAAGCTCCAGGACGACCTTCTTCTTGCCCGCCCGCGCCTTCATGTCCCAGCCCACGCTGGGGCTGCCGGTGAAGCTCAGCAGCTTGAAGCGGGGATCCTCCACGAGTCGGTCGCCCATGGGCCGGCTCATGGGCAGGACGCTCACCGCCCCCGCCGGGGCACCGGCCTCCTCCAGCAGCTCGGCCACCGCCAGCATCACCAGCGGATCCTTGGACGGCGGCTTGAGGACGATCGAGCAGCCCGAGGCGAGCGCCGGGGCGACCTTGTGGGCGGCCAGGTTGAGGGGGAAGTTGAAGGGGCTGATGCCGGCCACCGGGCCGATCGGGAAGCGGCGGGTGAGCCCCAGGCGGCCGCGCGACGAGGGCATCAGGTCAAGGGGGATCGTCTCGCCCACCATGCGCTCGGCCTCCTCCGCCCCCAGGCGGAAGGTCAGGGTCGCCCGGTCCACCTCCACGAGCGCGTCGCGGATGGGCTTGCCGGCCTCCCGGGCCAGCAGGCGGCCGAGCTCCTCGCGGCGAGCCCTGAGGCCCGCGCTGACGTTGCGCAGGATGGCGCCCCGCTCGTAGGCGGGCAGGTGGCGCGTCACTTCGAAGCCGTCCACCGCCGCGGCGATGGCCGCCTCGACCTGTTCGGCCGACGCGCTGTACGTCTCGCCGGCGGGCGTGTCGGGATGGGCCGGGTCGTCGACGACGAGGCGTTCGGGCGAGTCGACCCAGCGGCCGGCCAGGAAGATCGGATGGGGCTTCGTGCCGGTGACGGTCATGGGGTCTGGCTCCGGGCTGCGGGTGGCGACCGATTCTACGTCCCGGGCACGTCCGTCCGGCGGCGGCGGCCGGGGGCCCGTATCCTGCCCCGATGGCCCGTTCCTACCGCTTCCGCCAGGTGGACGTCTTCACCGACCGGCCGTTCGCGGGCAATCCCCTGGCCGTCTTCCCGACGGCGGACGGCCTGTCCGACGATGAGATGCAGGCCATCGCGCGCGAGATGAACCTGTCGGAGACGACCTTCGTGCTGCCGGTGACACCGGCCGGGGCGGCCGAGGGCGCCACGTACCGGATGCGGATCTTCACGCCGGGCGTGGAGCTGCCGTTCGCCGGCCATCCCTCGGTCGGCACCGCCTGGGTCCTCGCCGACGAGGGCGCCTTCCGCCTGCCCGGGGCGCTGACCGAAGTGCGCCAGGAGATCAAGATCGGCGTGCTGCCGCTGGCCATCGAGGTGGCCGACGGACATCCCGGCGCGGTGACCATGACCCAGGGCGCGCCGGAGCTCCGGACGATCCTGCCGGCCGCGGAGCTGGCCGCGCTGGCCGAGGCGCTCGGTGTGCCCGCGGACGCGCTCGGCTGGACGGATGCCGACGGTACGGCGCACGACGGCAGCCGGGTCCCGCCGCGCGTCGTCACCACCGGCCTGCCCTACCTGGTCGTGCCCTTCCGCGACCGGGCGGTCCTGGCAGGGGTGGCCAGCGATCGCAATGCCCCGGCGTCGATCGTGGCGCGGCGGCATGGCTGCGACAGCGTCGCCCTGGTGGCGCCGGGCAACTCCGGGGCCATCGCCGACGCGGACGTCCATGTCCGCGTGCTGGTCGATCCGGCCGTCGGCATCCAGGAGGACCCGGCGACGGGGTCCGCGGCGGGGCCCATCGCGGTCTACCTCGGCGTCCTCGGGGGCGCCCAGGACGAAGTGCGCCACCTGGTCATCGAGCAGGGCGTGGAGATCGGCCGCCCCTCACGGCTTGACGTGCAGGCCGCCTTCTACTCGGACGGCCAGCCGCGCAGCGTGCGCCTCACGGGACGGACCGTGCCGATGCTGTCGGGCACGCTCGAGCTGCCCTGAGAGGCCGCGCGGCCGGTCAGGCGGACGCGGCTCGCCGGTAGCTGCCCAGCACCCGCAGGAACGAGACGGCTGCGCGAAGGCCGTCCAGGGTGGCCGCGACCTCGGGCTCCGCGGCGTCCGCGTCGAGGTCGATCCAGAAGACGTACTGCCAGGCGCGCCCGCGCAGCGGCCGCGACTCGAGCTTGCTCATGTTCAGTCCACCCTCGGCGAGGACCCGCAGGGCGCGCACCAGCGAGCCGGGCTCGTTGGCCAGGCCAAGGACCAGTGTGGTGCGCATCGGCGCGACCGCCGCCGGCGATGCGGTCCCGGCGACAGCGGCCGGGGTCCACCCGCCGGGCCGGGCCACGACCAGGAAGCGGGTGCGGTCGTCGGGCGTGTCCTCGATGGCGGCGGCGAGGACCTGCAGGCCGTAGCGCTCGGCCGCCCGCGGCGAGACGACGGCCGCCGCGCCGCGTTCCGCCCGCTCCGCCACCATGCGCGCCGCGGCCGCCGTGTTGTACGTCGTGAGGAGGGTCCACGCGCGCGTGCGGAGGAAGCGCTCCGCCTGGGCCAGGGCCTGGACGTGCGAGTAGACGCGCTCGACCTGGTCGAGGCGCTGGCCGGGCACCGCCGCCAGGCACAGGCGGACCGGTACGATGACCTCGCCGACGATCGCCAGTTCGAACTCGAGGAGCAGGTCGTACGTCTCGCGGACCGTCCCCCCGAGGACGTTCTCGATGGGCAGCGCGCCCGCCACGGCCGACCCATCCGACACGGCGGTGAAGACCTCGCGGAAGCCGGCCACGCCACGCGGCGGCGCCACGCCGCCAGCGATCGCCTGGGCCGCCTCCTCGGCGAAGGATCCCGGCTCGCCCGGGTAGGCGATGGCGCCGTCGCTACGCCGTTCGTTCATCGTGACACGGCCGTCGTCATGCGCCCATCATGACCAGAACGGGCGCCGTGCGGCGGACAGCCAGTCCGCCCCGCCGCCGCCGTGGAGGGATCGACGTGATCGGTGAGTTCCGCGCGTTCCTGCTCAAGACCAACGCCCTCGCCCTGGCCATCGGCGTCATCATCGGCGCCGCGCTGGGGAGCGTCGTCGGGTCGCTGGTGAACGACATCATCATGCCGCCCATCGGTGTGATCCTCGGTGGCGTCGACTTCTCGTCGCCTGGTCATCAAGCTCAAGGATGCGACGGTCGATGCGGCCGGCAAGCCCGTGCCGGAGGTCGATATCCGCTACGGCACGTTCATCAACTTCGTCATCACCTTCGTCGTCATCGCCTTCGTCGTGTTCATGATCGCCCGCTCGTTCATCAAGGAACCGCCGGCGGCCGACGTCAAGACCTGCCCGTTCTGCAAGGAAGCCAACGCCGTCGATGCGTCCAAGTGCAAGGCCTGCACCAGCGCGATCTGACGAGGGGCACCGGCCGGTGACCCGCCGGGCCCGCGGTCAGCGCTCGAACCAGGCGGTCGTGTCGTGCTTCCCGGCGGCCTCGTCGAACTCGGCGGCGGGCTGCGCCTGCCGCTTCGACCGTGAGCGCCGGGCGTTGCCGGCCGCTTCGGTCGCGCCGGCCCAGTGGGCCTCGGCGAGGAGGCCGTTGAGGGCGGCGATGTAGGCCTCCACCGAGGCGGCCACGATGTTGGTGCCCTTGACCGTGGCGGCATAGGTGCCCTGCGCTCGCCGCCCGCGGGCGCCGCCCGGCGGGGCGAGCCGCACGCTGACCTCGCCCTCGGCATCCGGCCCTTCCGCCACCGCGTGCACGTCGTAGGCGACGAGCCGCGGATGGCCCTCCAGCACGCTCTCCAGAGCGTCGTCGACCGCCCGGAACAGGGCATGGATCGCCCCGTTGCCCTCGGCCGTGCCGTGCCACTGGTGGTCGCCGCTCTCGACGATGACGACGCCGCGGCTCTGCACGTTGGAGCCGGTCGTGCAGCTCCAGCGGGAGAGTCGGATGCTCTGGGTCGGCGGGGCCTCGGGACCGCTCACGGTCGTCCTCCCTGGATCGTGGTGAAGTGGCGTTCGTCGCGGCGGGTCAGGCGCGCCTCGCCCTTCCACAGGGCGTACTCGAGCGAGTCGCCGAGGGCCAGCCAGGACGCGGCGATGATGTTGGTGTCGCTGCCGATGGTGCTCCAGGTGCCGGCCGGGCTGCTCGACTCGATCAGCACACGCGTCTTGGCCGCGGTGGCCGAGGCGCCGTCGAGGATGCGCACCTTGTAGTCGACGAGGTGGACCGCGTCGAGCTCCGGATAGAACGCGCGGAGCGCCTTGCGCAGGGCCTGATCGAGGGCATTGACGGGACCGTTCCCGTCGGCCGCCGTGTGCAGCACCTCGCCCTCCACCTCCACCTTGACGGTGGCCTCGGCGCGCAGCTCGGCCCCATCGCGCTGCTCCACGAGGACGGTGAAGTCGAGCAGGCGGAACGGCGGCCGGTAGTCGGACCGCTGGCGACGGATGAGCAGCTCGAATGACGCGTCGGCGCCCTCGAAGCTGGCCCCCTCGGCCTCGAGGCGCTTGATGAGGGCCGACAGCTCACGCGGGTCGAGCACCCCGGCCAGCTCATGGCCCAGCTGTTCAGCGCGCCATTGGGTGTTGACGCGACCGCCGAGCTCCGACACGACCAGCCGCGTCTCGTTGCCCACGAGGGCCGGGTCGACATGCTGGTAGCTGTGGCGCACCTTGGCCGTGGCGGCGCCGTGGACGCCGCCCTTGTGGGCGAACGCGCTCTGGCCCACGTACGGCTGGAAGGCATCGGGCGTCACGTTGGCGACTTCGGCCACGAAGCGCGACAGGTCGGTCAGACGGGTCAGGTCGGCGCCCGGCGGGATGGTCTCGCGCCGCGCCTTGAGGGCCAGGTCGGCCCAGATGGTGACCAGGTTGGCGTTGCCGCACCGTTCGCCGTACCCGTTGATGGTGCCCTGGACGTGGCGCACCCCGGCCTCCACCGCGGCCAGCGAGTTGGCCACGGCGAGGCCCGCGTCATCGTGGACGTGGATGCCGTAGCGGACCGCCGCCCCGATCTCGCCGATGACCTGGCCCACGATCGAGGCGACCTCATCGGTCAGGCAGCCGCCGTTCGTGTCGCACAGGACGAGCGTCGAGGCGCCGGCCGCAAGGGCCGCGCGCAGGGTGGCCAGGGCATAGGCCCGATCGGCCTTGTAGCCGTCGAAGAAATGCTCCGCGTCGTAGACGACCTCGCGGCCGTCGACCCCGCAGAAGGCCACCGAGTCGCCGACCATGGCCAGGTTCTCCTCGGCGGTCGCCCCCAGCACCTCGGTCACGTGGAGCAGCCAGCTCTTGCCGAAGATCGTGACCACGGGCGTCCCGGCCGCCACGAGGGCCTGCAGGTTCGGGTCGTCGGCCGGCCGGTTGGAGCGGTGGCGTGTCGAGCCGAAGGCGGCGATACGTGCCTGCCGCCAGGTCACCCGCCGGGCCTCGGCGAAGAACTCCACGTCCTTGGGGTTGGACCCCGGCCAGCCGCCCTCGATGTAGGTCAGCCCGGCGTCGTCCAGCCGGTGGGCGATCTTGAGCTTGTCGGCCAGCGACAGGACGAGGCCCTCGCCCTGGGTGCCGTCGCGCAGGGTGGTGTCGTAGAGCACGACCGGGTCGCTCATCGCGCGGCCCCCGCGGCCCGGCCGGCGAGCGCCGCACCGCGGCCCGGCAGCCGGTCGATGATGGCCGCCGTCATGGCGTCCGTGTCGTCGGCGCGGCCCAGGTCCACCGTGCCGTGCCCATCGGCAAGCGCGGCGGCCACGGCGCTCTCCACCGCCATCGCCGCATCGGCCTCGCCGAGCGACCAGCGCAGCAGCATCGCCGCGGAGCGGATGGTGCCGATCGGGTTGGCCTTGCCCTGGCCGGCGATGTCGGGGGCGGAGCCGTGGATGGGCTCATAGAGCCCGAAGCGCCCCACCGTCGTGAGGCGGTCGCCGAGCGAGGCCGAGGGCAGCATGCCGAGCGAGCCGGCCAGCACGGACGCCTCGTCCGACAGGATGTCGCCGAAGAGGTTCTCCGTGACGATGACGTCGAACCCAGAGGGCCGCTGGATGAGCAGCATCGCCGCCGCATCGACCAGGCGGTGCTCCACGGTCACATCCGGGAAGTCGGCGCGGGTCTCCTCCACGACCTTGCGCCACAGGCGCGAGGTCGCCAGCACGTTGGCCTTGTCCACGCTCGTGACGTGGCGCCGACGGCCGCGGGCCATCTCGAACCCCAGGCGGACCAGGCGGCGGATCTCGCCCTCGGTGTAGACGAGCGTGTCGATCGCCTCCCGCCCGGCGGGCGTCCGGCGCTCCTCGGACGGCTTGCCGAAGTACAGCCCGCCGGTCAGCTCGCGCAGGATCAGCAGGTCCACCCCTTCGAGCCGCTCCGGGCGCAAGGGCGAGGCATCGACCAGGGCCGGGTCCACCGTGACCGGCCGCAGGTTGGCGTACAGGCCGAGGCCGCCGCGCATGGCGAAGAGGGCCTGCTCGGGGCGGACCGCGGCACCGGGATCGTCCCAGCGGGGCCCGCCGACGGCGCCCAGCAGCACCGCGTCCGCGGCCCGGCAGGCCGCCAGGTCCTCGTCGCGGATGGCCGTGCCGTAGCGGTCGATGGCCGCCCCACCCACGATGAGCTCCTGCCACTCGACCGTGAAGCCGAACCTCGCCCCGGCGGCGTCAACGACCGCGCGCGCGGCCCGCACCACTTCCGGCCCGATGCCATCCCCCGGGATCACCGCGACCCGGTAGCGACGGGCGGTCATGCCGCCACGCCCGTGCGGCGTCCGGCGAGCTTGTTGAGGGCCGCCAAGTAGCCCTCCAGCGACGACTCGATGATGTTGGTGGAGAGGCCGTGGCCCGTGGCGGGTGGGGTGTCCGACGGGTCGCTCGACCGGCGGCAGCGCACGAGCGCCTGGCCCTGGGCGTCCTCGCCGGCGGTGACTGCCCGGATCTCGTACTCGGTCAGGACGGGGTGCCAGCCAAGGGCTTCCTGGACGGCCACATCGACCGCGCCGAAGAGGGCGTCCACGGGCCCGTTGCCGGTCGCCTCGGCATGGCGGACCTCGCCGCCGATGCCCAGGGCCACGCTGCCGGACGAACGGCCGCCGGCCGACGAGGTGACGCTCCAGCCGTCGAGCGTCACCGCCTCGCTGACGGCCGGTGCGGCCTGTGCGGTCCGCTGCTCCACCAGGGCCAGCAGGTCGGCGTCGGTGACCTCCTTCTTGGTGTCGGCGAGGGCGATGACCTCGCGGTACACGGCGTCGAGCGCGGGGCCCTCCAGGTCGTGGCCCAGCTCGCGCAGCTTGCCCTGCAGGCCGCGCCGCCCGGACAGCTTGCCGACCGAGATGATCGACCCGGAGAGACCCACCGACTGGGGCGTCATGATCTCGTAGGTGAGGGGGTTCTTGAGCACGCCATCCTGGTGGATGCCCGACTCGTGGGCGAAGGCGTTGCCGCCCACGATGGCCTTGTTGGGCTGCACGACGAACCCGGTGAGGTAGCTGACGAGGCGGCTGGCGGCGGTGATCTGTTCGGTGGCGACGCGCGTCGAGCCGCGGTCGAAGCGCGCGGGGCGGGTGCGCAGGGCCATCACCACCTCCTCCAGGGAGGCGTTGCCGGCCCGTTCGCCGAGGCCGTTGATGGTGACTTCCACCTGGCGCGCCCCGGCCTGCACGGCGGCCAGCGTGTTGGCGGTGGCCAGGCCAAGGTCGTTGTGGCAGTGGACCGAGACCGTGGCTTCCGAGCCGACCAGGTCGACCACCGCGGTGACCAGCCGGCCGAACTCGTCGGGGATGGCGTAGCCGACGGTATCGGGGATGTTGACGGTGCTCGCACCGGCGTCGACCACGGCCTCGTACACCCGCAGCAGGAACTCGGGATCGGTCCGCGAGGCGTCCTCGGCGCTGAACTCGATCTCCGCGTCGGGGCCCAGCGCCTGGCGGCCGAAACGAACCCAGCGGGCGGCCTCCACGAGGGCCTGCTCGCGGTCGAGGTGCAGCTTGTGGACGAGGTGGATGTCGCTGGTGGCGATGAAGACGTGCAGGTGCGGCCGCTCGGCGATGCCGATGGCCTCCACGGCCCGCTGCGGGTCGCCGTCGCGGCAGCGCGCCAGGGCCGCCACGGCCACGCCGCGGGTCTCCCTGGCGATGCGGTGCACGGCGTCCCAGTCACCCGGCGAGGCGGCCGGGAAGCCGGCCTCGATGACGTCGACGTTCAGGCGCACCAGCTGGCGGGCGACCTCGATCTTCTCCTCGGCCGTCAGCGCGGCGCCCGGCGCCTGCTCCCCGTCACGGAGGGTCGTGTCGAAGACGCGGATGCGCCCGCTCTCGCGGACGCGGCCGGCCGGTGAGGTGCTCACGAAGCGCCCGCGGGCCGGCGCCCGGCCGAGGCCTGCGCCTGGCCGGCCGTCACCTCGACCGGATCCAGCCACGCCATCTGCGCGCGGAGCGCCGCCCCGACCTGCTCGATCTGGTGGTCCCGGTCCTGGGCCCGCAGGCGCTCGAACGACGGCCGGCCGGCGCGGTCCTCGGCGATCCAGCGGTCGGCGAAGCTGCCGTCCTGGATCTCCGCCAGGACCTGCCGCATGGTCGAACGGACGTGGTCGTCGATGATGCGCGGGCCGGAGACGTAGTCGCCGTACTCGGCCGTGTCGCTGACGCTGAAGCGCATGAAGTTGAGGCCGCCGCGGTACAGCAGGTCGACGATCAGCTTGAGCTCATGGAGCGTCTCGAAGTAGGCCAGCTCGGGCTGGTAGCCGGCCTCGACCAGCGTCTCGAAGGCCATCTTGACGAGCGCCGCGGTGCCGCCGCAGAGCACCGCCTGCTCGCCGAAGAGGTCCGTCTCGGTCTCCTCGGCGAAGGTCGTCTCGAGGACGCCGGCACGCGTGGCCCCGATACCGTAGGCGTAGGCGAGGACGCGCGCCCGGGCCGTGCCCGACGCGTCGTGGTGGACGGCGAAGAGGGCCGGCACGCCGCCGCCGGCCACGTAGACCGAGCGCAGCAGGTGACCCGGGCCCTTGGGGGCGACCATGCCCACGTCGATGAAGTCGGGCGGCTCGATGCGCCCGAAGCGGATGTTGAAGCCGTGGGCGAACAGCAGCAGCTGGCCGGGCCGCAGGTAGGGCGCGATGTCCTGCTCGTAGACCGCCTGCTGGGCCGTGTCGGGCACGGTCAGCATGAGGACGTCCGCCTGCCGCGTGGCCTCGGCGACGTCGAGCACGCGCAGGCCGGCATCGACGGCGAGGGCCCGGCTCTTGGAGGAGGGCGGCAGGCCCACCACCACGTCGAAGCCCGAGTCCCGCAGGTTCTGGGCGTGGGCGTGGCCCTGGCTGCCGTAGCCGATGACGGCGATCGTCTGGCCCCGCAGGGCGGCCGGGTCGGTGTCCGCGTCGTAGTACATGCGCGCGCCCATCAGCCGTTCACTCCCTCGTACTCGATGACGTTCGAGCCGCGCTGCATGGCGATGCTGCCCGTGCGCACCAGCTCCTTGATGCCGAAGCCGCCCACCAGGGCGACGAGCGCGTCGATCTCCTCTTCCGTACCGGTCGCCTCGATGATGATCGACTCGGCGGCGATGTCCACGACGCGGCCCTTGTAGAGCTCCACGATCTTGAGGATCTCGGTGCGGTTGGCCGCGTTGGCGCGCACCTTGATGAGGGCCAGCTCGTGCTCCAGGTGCCGCTCCTGGGTCACGTCCTGCACCTTGAGCACGTCGATGAGCCGGTAGAGCTGCTTGCTCAGCTGCTCCAGGCCGTGGTCATCGCCGCGCAGGGTGATGGTCATGCGGCTGACCGACGGATCCTCCGTATGGCCCACGGCGAGGGCCTCGACGTTGAAGTTGCGCGCGCGCATGAGGCTGGCCACGCGGTTCAGGACGCCGGTGCGGTTGTTGACGATGGCCACCAGCACGTGGCGGCGCTGCGTGCCCGAGCCCGGGACGTAGCGCGCCACGGGGGCCACCGGGCGGGCCGGCTGGTCGCTCATTCGGCCGCGCCCTCCCATTTCTCGATGAGGTCGGAGAGGCCCTGGCCGGCCGGCATCATGGGGAAGACGTTCTGCTCCTCGGCGATCTCGAACCACACGAGGGCCGGGCCGTCGACCGCCTGGGCGGCGGCGATGGCGTCGTCGACCTGGTCGGGGCGGGTCGCCTTCCAGGCCGGGATGCCGTAGGCCTCGCACAGCTTCAGGTAGTCCGGCCCGAGCAGACTCGCCGAGTGGTAGTTGCCGGCGTAGATGATCTCCTGCCACTGGCGGATCATGCCCAGCTTCTTGTTGTCGAAGAGGGCGATGCGGACGGGGATGCGGTCCTGGACGAGCGTGGCCAGTTCCTGCAGGGTCATCTGGAAGCCGCCGTCCCCGACGATCGCCCAGGTCGCCTTGTCGGGCCGGCCGAGGGCCGCCCCCATGGCCGCCGGCATGCCGTAGCCCATCGTCCCCAGACCCCCCGAGGAGAGGTGCGAGTCGGGCCGCCGGAAGCCGGCATAGCGGGCCAGCCACATCTGGTTCTGGCCCACATCGGCCACCAGGGTCGCGTCGTGCCCGGTCAGCTCGCCGATGCGCGAGACGACGTAGTCGGCCGACAGCAGCCCGTCGCGCCAGGCGCCCGAGCCGTGCCAGCTGCTGTGCTCCGACTCGCGGCGCCACTCGGCCAGCTCGGCGAAGTAGGCCGCCCGCTCGGCCGGCGGCACCTCGCGCACGAGCGGGATCAGGGCCCGCAGGACCCGCCCGACGTCGCCCACCACGGGCACGTCGACGGCCACGTTCTTGCCGATCTCGGAGGGGTCGATGTCGACGTGGATGATGTGCGCGCCGGTGGCGTAGGTGCTGACCTTGCCCGTGACGCGGTCATCGAAGCGCATGCCGAGGGCGATCAGCAGGTCGGCCGACTGGATGGCCCGGTTGACGTGCTTCCAGCCGTGCATGCCCATGAAGCCGTAGCTGAGGGGGTTGGTCTCGTCGATCGCACCGATGCCGAGCAGCGTGTGGGCGACCGGGATCTGGGCCCGTTCGGCCAGCTCGCGCAGCTCGTCCCAGGCGCGCGCCAGCAGCACCCCGTGGCCGGCCAGGATGACCGGGCGGCGCGCCTCGCTGATGGCCTTGGCGGCCACCCGCAGCTGCTTCGGATGGCCCTCCAGCGTGGGGCGGAAGCCGGGCAGGCCGGCCGCGACCGCCTCCGGGGTGGGGTGCGGGGCGCGCGTCTCCTGCTGCAGGGCGTCCTTGGTGATGTCGACGTGGACCGGCCCGGGCCGGCCCGAACGGGCCAGGTGGAAGGCCTCGGCCAGGACGCCCGGCAGCTCGTCGGCATCACGGACGAGGTAGTTGTGCTTGGTCATGGGCAGCGTGATGCCCGTGATGTCGATCTCCTGGAAGGCGTCCTTGCCGAGCAGGGCGGAGACGACGTTGCCGGTGATGGCGACGACGGGGATCGAAATCCAGCTGCGCCGTCGCGAGGCCCGTCACCAGGTTCGTGGCACCCGGGCCGGAGGTGCCAAGGCAGACGCCCACCTTGCCGCTGGCGCGGGCGAAGCCGTCGGCCGCGTGCGCGGCGCCCTGCTCGTGGCGGACCAGCACGTGGCGCAGGGCGGGGTAATCACCCAGCACGTCGTACAGCGGCAGGACGACGCCACCGGGGTAGCCGAAGAGGACGTCCGAGCCCTCCCGCAGGAGGGCCTCGCAGACGACGTCCGCCCCGATGCGCGTGCGGCCCCGCGGCTTGGCCTCGTGCAGCATGGCTCCGCGGGCGGCGTCGACGGCCGCCGCGGCGGCACTGCCACCACCTGGCAGGTGTCGGCCGGTCCCCGGTCGATCCGTCATCGTCATCGGTGCTCTGCTGCCTCCTGGGAAACGAAAGACCCTCGCCACCCGGCGAGGGTCCTGGTTCGGTCGAAGTGCGCGTCCTTCGCGCTACCGTCGCCCTCCAGACTCCCGCCGGGAGCCGGTGATCAGGCCGATGAGGCCAAGGAGGAGGACGCGGATCGTGTCGCGCAGGGACGGGCTGGCCGCGACCTGGCCGAAGGGCACGGGCACGCGGCGTCCATCAGCGGTGATGACCACCGCCACGAAGTCGTGCTGCCCGCTCCTGCGAACCATCGGCGCAGTCTAGCGGCACGCTCGCCCGGCTGTCCACTAGTACCGCTACGGCGGCCAGGTGGGACCTCTGCCGCCCGATCGCCCCATGCTAGGCTCGGCGGCCATGAGCCTCCGAGCCACCTCCGGCGAGGGCCGATCCCAGCTCGTCGCGGCGGGCGTGGTCGCGGCGGTCGTGATCCTCACCCGCATCTGGCTGCTGGCCGTGCCGCCCACCTTCAGCGACATCCCGGCCTACCAGCACGACGCCGCCCTGTGGGGCGCGGCCGGCGAGGATGGCACCTCCTTCTACGACCTGCATCGGGCCTACGTCATCTCGACCTCCGAGGCCCTCGGCCACGAGCCGCCGGAGGGCACCACGCTCATCGAGTACCCGCCGCTCGCGCTGGGCTTCGTGGCCGCCATCAACGTCGGGCTGCCCTCCAGCGCCGATCCGGAGGACCCCGGCCGGCTCCAGGACTACACGACGCGGTATCGCCTCCTGGCCTTCGCCATCGACCTGCTGGTCCTCGTGACGCTCGGCCTGCTGGCCGGCCGGGCCGGCGCGCTGCGCACCTCGGCCCCCGGATGGCGATGGGCCACCGCCTGGCGGCTGGCCGTCTTCGGGGCGGGCGGGGTGGCCACCTACTACATCCTCTACGACCGCCTCGACATCTTCGAGGGCGCGCTCCTGCTGGCCTCGCTGCTGGCGCTGATCCGCGGCTGGTGGGTCGCCTCGCTGGTCGTGCTGGCCGTGGCCATCGACTTCAAGGTCTACCCGGCCGTCCTCGCGCCGCTCTGGCTGGTGGCCTCGCTCCCGGTCTCCGCGCTCCCCGACTGGCGGCGCGGCGCGGCCCGGCTGGCTCGCCTCCTCGCCGGCCGCATCGTCCTCCTGGGTGGCACGGCGCTCGCCCTCCTGCTGCCGTTCGTGGTCGTGCAGGGCCCGGACGCGCTGCAGTTCGTCTCGTTCAACGCCCAGCGTGGCCTGCAGCTGGAGTCGGTCGGCGCGTCGCTGCTGATGCTCCTGCAGGTGGCCGGGCAGCCGCTTCAGATCGTCGCCCGGTACGGGGCGTACGAGGTGGTCGGGCCGCTCGCCCCCGGCCTCGCCCTCGCCTCGATCCCCCTGACGCTCCTGGCCGTCGCGGTCGTGTGGTGGCTGTACCTGCGCGCGGCCGTGCGGCTGACGCGTGACGCGACGGATGGGTCGCCCGTGGCGAGCGACGCCCGCGGCGGCCGAGAGCCGCTCGTCGCCACCGTGGCCCCGGACCTGCTCGTGCTGGCCGCGGTGGCCATGCTCCTGGCCGTCATGGTGATGGCCAAGGTGCTGTCCCCGCAGTACTTCCTGTGGCTCCTCCCGCTCGTGCCGCTGCTGGGCGGCGGTCATCGCACGCGCGCCTGGCAGGTCGGGTTCGTGGTCCTCCTGGCCCTCTCGACGGTGGTCTTCCCCGGCCTCTACTCGGGCGGCCCGCTGACGCTCGCCCTGCTGCTGCGCAACGGGGCGCTGCTCGTCCTGACGGCCACGGCATGTGCCAGGCTGGCCGGCCCGTGGAGCACCCTGCCGCGCGACCGCGCACCCTCGGCCGGCGGGGCCGGTGCGGGCATATCACAGGCGAGCAGTCGCTGACGCACCTGATCCCCTCCTGACGGCCGGGCTACGGCCTATCGCTCGGCCGGTGGCTGGCTCGGTCGGCCCATCACCACGAGGCCGCTAGGCCATACGGGCCGCGCCATATCAGCGGACGGCTCCAGGGTCATGATCCGGGCGTTCCGACGAGGCCGCGACGCTCTGGGCGACCGGGCTGGATCGGCCACCGGGCGTCGATCACCTGTGTCACGCGCCCGACGGGGTCCCGCGGCCACCGGATGCGCCCCGCGACGAGTCCCAACCACTCGTCGAGGTGCCAGCACACGATCGGGGCGATGGCCGCAAGGTAGCCGAAGGTCGACCAGTAACCGCTGTAGAGCGTCACGAGGTAGACGACGATACCGGCGAGGATGACGCGGCGCCCGTTGGAGGTGAATGGCATCGCCAGTAGTGCCGTGATCGCACCGAGGATGAGGCGCAGCTGATCGAAGAGGGCCGGCGAGACCGACTTGCCGGTCACGACCAGCACCAGCTGCGCCAGCGACTCGAAGGGCGCCTCGACATAGTGCATGGCGTCGGCCTTGCCCACGCTGGCGATGAAGGTCGGCACCCCCCAGATGGCGAAGACGGGACCCCACGCGACCACTCCCGCCAGCCCGAATCCGAGGAGCGTCGGCACCGGTGCCCACGCCAGGAGTCCAGGCAGCCACGCAAAGGCATACGGCTTGAACGCGCTCGCCACGGCCAGCAGCACCGCGCCCCAGAAGGGGCTGCGTGGCACTACGAGTAGCGCAACCAACAGGAAGACGGCCGCGCTGGTCTCGTTGGATCCGTCGCTGGCGGTCAGGAGGAGCTGCTGGAAGAGCGCATACACCACCAGGCCGACGGGACGGCCACGGATCGCGAGGAGGAGCAACACGCCGAGGGATAGCGCGAACTCAAGGACGCCGGGGTCACGCCACGCCAGATACCAGAGCAACTCGAGTGGTCCATAGGGGAAGGGCTCGCCCGCGAATGTGCCCGTGTAGGCTGCGCTGTAGGGATTGCCGCCGGCGCTCATCACGTCGATCGCCTGGCGGGTGACCGACAGCACGTCGGACTGGCCAACGTGCAGGTATGCGAGGCGCATGGCCACGCCCGCCAGAACGATCACCAGGATCGCCAGCTGGCCGACCGAGAGTCGGAGAGAGGCCAGCATAAGCAGCGCCAGCGCAGCCATGACGGTGATCGAGAGCGGCCGGTTCACGTGATCCTGAAACGCCAGGACGATCCCGAGCGCGAGCGCCACCCGCATGGCGGTCGCCGGCCGCTCGAGGTACCGCTGCGCACGGGCGGCGAGAACTGCAAACCTGGGGCCGCTTTGGCCGCCAGCGGTCGCGACCGACATGCGTCGCATCCTACGCCCGCCCTCGCCGCTTCCATGGCGGTCGCCGGCGCGAGCCCGGCAGGTGAGCAGCCATCCATGGCCCCCAAGCCAGCGCTGGTCAGGCGTAGTCTGACGGAGCCGCCTAGTGAGGTTCGCCCTTGAAGAGGGACCGTTTACTGCGGAGTCTCGACGGGCGCGGACCGGATGGCGTCGGTGGATGGTCGGATCCTGGTCTGCTAGCCTAGGCAGCCCCATGGGCCCTCTGCCGTCGCGACCGCGCACCCTCGTCGAGAAGATCTGGGACGACCACGTCGTCGCCACCAGCCCCGGCGCGCCCGACGTCCTCTATGTCGACCTCCACCTCGTCCATGAGGTGACGTCGCCGCAGGCCTTCTCCGGCCTGCGCGCACGCGGCCTGGGTGTGCGGCGCCCCGACCTGACGGTCGCCACGGCGGATCACTCGACGCCGACGCATGACCGCTCGCTGCCGATCCTGGACCAGCAGGCCGCCTTCCAGGTCCAGCAGCTCGGCCGCAATTGCGCCGAGTTCGGCATCCCGCTCTACGGGCTGGGCTCGGAGCGCCAGGGCATCGTTCACGTCATCGGCCCGGAGCTCGGCCTGACGCAGCCGGGCATGACCATCGTGTGCGGCGACTCGCACACCGCGACGCACGGCGCGTTCGGGGCATTGGCTTTCGGCATCGGCACGAGCGAGGTGGAGATGGTCCTCGCCACGCAGTGCCTCCTGCAGCGCCGGCCGCGCACGTACGAGGTGCGCGTCGACGGGCGCCTTCGCCCGGGCGTCAGCGCCAAGGACATCATCCTCGCCCTCATCGCCCGCATCGGCATCGGCGGCGGCACGGGCCACGTCTTCGAGTACACCGGCGAGGCCATCCGCGCCCTCTCCATGGAGGAGCGCATGACGGTCTGCAACATGTCGATCGAGGGCGGCGCCCGGGCGGGCCTGATCGCGCCCGACGACACCACCTTCGAATACGTCAGCGGCCGCCCGTACGCGCCGCACGGCCCGGCCTGGGACGCCGCCGTGGCCCGCTGGCGCACGCTGCCCAGCGACCCCGACGCGACCTACGACGCCCGGGTGACGCTGGCCGCCGGCGACCTCGAACCGATGGTCACCTACGGCACCAACCCGGGCATGGGCGTGCCCATCACAGGGCGCGTGCCGGCCCCCGACTCGCTGGCCGAACCGGCCCACCAGCGGGCCCTGGCCCAGGCCCTGAGCTACATGGACCTGGCCCCGGGCCAGGCGCTCCTCGGCCAGCGGCTCGACGTCGTCTTCATCGGCTCGTGCACCAACAGCCGCATCAGCGACCTCCGCCAGGCGGCGGGTGTCCTGCGCGGCCGCCGGGTGGCCGACGGCCTGCGCGTCCTCGTCGTGCCCGGCTCGCAGCAGGTCAAGGCGCAGGCCGAGCTCGAGGGCCTGGACGAGGTGTTCCGGGCCGCCGGAGCGGAGTGGCGCGAGGCCGGCTGCTCGATGTGCATCGCCATGAACGGCGACCAGCTGACCCCCGGCCAGTACGCCCTGTCGCACCAGCAACCGCAACTTCGAGGGCCGCCAGGGCAAGGGCGGACGCACCTTCCTGGCCTCGCCCCTGACCGCGGCGGCCAGCGCCCTGACGGGCGCCATCACCGACCCGCGCACCGTGGTGACGGCATGAGCGAGCCGTACGCCTCCTTCACCAGCGCGGTCATCCCCTTCCCCGCCGAGAACGTCGACACCGACCAGATCATCCCCGCCCGCTTCCTCAAGACGACCGAGAAGTCGGGCCTGGCGAGCGCCCTCTTCAACGACTGGCGCTACGCCGCGGACGGGGCGCCGCGGCCCGACTTCGTGCTCAACCGCCCGGCCATGCAGGGCCGCCAGATCCTGCTGGCGGGCGACAACTTCGGCTGCGGCTCGTCGCGCGAGCACGCCCCCTGGGCCCTCACGGCGTGGGGCATCCGGGCCATCCTCTCCACCGGCTTCGCCGACATCTTCCGCAACAACGCCATGAAGAACGGCCTCCTGCCGATCGTCGTCGAGGCCGAGCGCCACCGCCAGCTGTTCGCCCTCGTGGCGGCCCAGCCCGACGTCGAGCTGCGGGTCGACCTTGAGGAACAGCTGGTCCACCTGCCCGGCGACGAGGACCTGCCCTTCGACGTCGATCCCTTCGCCAAGCGGATGCTGCTGGCGGGGACCGACGAGGTCGGCTACCTGCTCGACCGTGGCGCGGCCACCGCCGCGTACGAGGCGGCCCACCCCGCGCGCATCGATACGCGTCCCGCCGCCGGGTAACGGCCGGCGGCCGCCGCCCCGGACCATCGTGCCCCTGCCGGGGCCGCCGATCCCGGGTAGCCTCTGACGGTGGACCTGTTCGACGTCCTCGTCATCCTCGTGCTGATCGCCGCCACGTGGGGCGGCTATCGCGCCGGCCTCGCCGGACCGGCCCTGGGGCTCATCGGCGCCGTGGCCGGCCTGGGGGTCGTGATCGTCGTGGCCCCGACCGTCCTGCCGGCGCTGGACGGCTACGAGCAGCCATGGCGGGCGGTCCTTGGCCTGGCGGCCGCCCTTGCCGTGGTGATCCTCGGCGACGCCATCGGATCCGCCATCGGCGGGGCCGTGTCGCGGCGCGCCACGGGCAACATCCTGGGTTTCGTCGACCGCATCGGCGGCGTGGCCTTCGGGGGGCTGCAGGCGATCCTGGTGATCTGGCTCGTCGGCGGACTGCTGGCCAGCAGCTCGTTCGACGCCCTCGCCAACCAGGCCCAGCGGTCGACCACGGTGCAGGTCCTGATGGACGCCCTCCCGCCCCCCGACCAGGTCATCGCCGACATCGGGGGGGTCCTCGACCAGGCCGGCCTGCCGGACGTCTTCATCGGCCTCGAACCACCCGCGGCCTCACCCGCCCCGCAGCCCGACCAGGCCCAGGCGGAGGCGGCGGCGGCCCTGGCGCGCAACAGCGTCGTGCGCATCGACGCCAGCGCCTGCCGCGCCTTCCTCGTGGGTACCGGCTTCGCCGTCGGCGGCGAGGACATCGTGACCAACGCGCACGTCGTGGCGGGGGCCAGCCAGGTGTCGATCCGGGTCGACGCCGACGGGCGGCGTCGTGACGCCACGGTGATCTTCTTCGACCCGCGCCTCGACGTGGCCGTCCTGCGCGCCCCCGGGCTCGACCTGACCGCCCTGCGATGGGGCGCCAGGGCGCCTGACCGCGGGGCCATGGGCGCCGCCCTCGGCCATCCGCAGGGGGCTCCCCTGACCGTCATCCCCGCTTCCGTGGATTCGCGCCTGCCGGCCCGCGGCACCGACATCTACGGCCAGGCGGTCGTCACCCGTGTCGTCCTCGAGCTCAATGCCGCGGTCCAGCCGGGCGATTTCGGGCGGTCCGTTCGTGCTCGTCGACGGCACGGTCGGCGGGCTCGTCTTCGCTGCCTCCCGAACGGCGACCGGCATCGGCTACGCGCTCGACCCGACGGCCGTGGCGGCGGACATCCAGGGCGTCCTGGGCCGCACGACCGCCGTCAGCACGGGCGAGTGCGCCGCCTGAGCGTCACACCCCGTCGAACGTCGGCGGCAGGATGACCCGTCCGCTCAGCTCGCGGCGGTAGGTCGTCAGCGGCTTGACCATGAAGGCCGCGTCGGGGACGTCACCGGGGGCGCGGATACCGAATGCCGAAGCCGGCCGGAAGCCGAACCGCGGGTAGAACCAGGGGTGGCCCAGCACCAGGACGAGCGGCTCGTCGCGGACCTCCGCGGCGTCCAGGCCGGCGATGACCAGCGCGCTGCCGATGCCCTGCCGCTGGCGCTCCGGCACGACGGCCAACGGGGCGAGCTCCAGGACCGGTTCGGGTCCCCCGCCGGTCTCGAGCGTCACCGGGCTGAGCAGGATGTGGCCGACGACCGCGCCCTCGAGCTCGGCCACCAGCGACAGGTCGGGCCGAAGGGCCCCTGCCGCGCGGATCAGTTCGACGAGGTCCGCCTCGGCGCCGGTCGGGAAGGCCGCCTCCAGCACCGCCCGGATGGCGGCCGCGTCGGCCGGGCGCTCCTCCCGCAGGATCAGGCCGCTCGGGCGGCGGGTCACGCTTCGGTGACGGTCACCGACGTGATGCTCACCGGCTGGGCGGGGCGATCCTGGGAACCCACGGGCGCCGTGGCGATCGCGTCGAGCGTCTCCTCGCCCGCCGTGAGGCGGCCGAAGATGGTGTAGTTGGGCGGCAGCCCGTAGTCGGCATGCATGACGAAGAACTGGCTGCCGTTGGTATTGGGACCGGCGTTGGCCATGGCCAGCGTGCCCCGGCGGTACGGCAGGCGCACCGCCTCGTCATTGAAGCGGTAGCCCGGACCACCACGGCCGGTGCCCGTCGGGTCACCGCCCTGGATCATGAAGCCGCGGATGACGCGGTGGAAGATCACCCCGTCGTAGAAGCCCTCGCGGGCCAGGAACACGAAGTTGTTGACGGCCAGCGGCGCCTCCTTGGGCAGCAGCTCGGCGGTCATCGGCCCGGCCGAGGTCTCGATCTGGACCGTGTAGGTGCGCTGGGGGTCGATCGTCAGCGGGGGCGGGGCGGCGTACTGCTTGGGCATGGGAGTCCTCTTCCGGCGGTGTGCGGCGAGTCGGCGGACCGGCTCACGAAGGTCGTCTGGGTCGCCGCGCAGCCTACCGTAGGCGTGGCCGTGGCGCTGGCGGAGCGTCGCGCTGCTACGCTTCGGGGGATGGCCACGCACGATGCACAGGCCGCCCCTGGCCTGCCGTACGACCGACCGACCGACCCGGCCAAGCGGCACAGCGCGGCCCTCACCGACGGCCCGGACCGAGCGGCGGCGCGGGCGATGCTCAAGGCCATCGGCTTCACCGATGACGACCTGGCCAAGCCCATCATCGGCGTGGCCACGTGCTGGATCGAGACCATGCCCTGCACGTACAACCAGCGCCGCCTGGCCGAGCACGTCAAGGCCGGCATCCGAGCGGCGGGCGGCACGCCCATGGAGTTCAACACGATCGCCATCTCCGACGGCGTGTCGATGGGCACCGAGGGCATGAAGGCCAGCCTGGTCAGCCGTGAGGTCATCGCCGACTCGATCGAGCTGGTGACCCGCGGCCACCTGTTCGACGGCCTGGTGTGCCTGGTCGGCTGCGACAAGACGATCCCCGGCGCGGCGATGGCCGTCGGCCGACTGGACCTGCCCGCGGTGATCCTCTACAACGGCACGATCTACCCGGGCATGCTAGACGGCCGGCGCGACGCCACGGTCGTCACCGTCTTCGAGGCCATCGGGGCCTACCGGGCCGGCAAGATCACGGCCGAGCGGCTCTACGAGGTCGAGAACGCGGCCTGCCCCGGACCGGGCGCGTGCGGTGGCCAGTTCACGGCCAACACCATGAGCATGGCCCTCGAGTTCCTGGGCCTCTCCCCCGGCGGCCTCAACGCCATCCCGGCCGAGCACCCGGCCAAGGACGCCGCGGCGCGCCGCTGCGGCGAGCTGGTCATGGACCTCGTACGGGCGCGATCGCCGGCCCAGCACCATCGTCGACCGGCGGGCCCTCGAGAACGCCATCGCAGCCATCGCCGCCAGCGGCGGCTCGACCAACGGCGTCCTGCACCTGCTGGCCATCGCCCGCGAGTTCGGCATGCCGCTGGAGCTCGACGACTTCGCCACGATCGCCGATCGAACGCCCATCGTGGCCGACATGGTGCCCGGCGGTCGCTACACGGCCGCCGACCTGTACGAGGCGGGCGGCCTGGGCCTGCTGGTCCACGAGCTCGACCGAGGCGGCCTGATCCACGGCGACTCGCCGACCGTGGATGGCCGCACGCTGGCCCAGGTCGGCCGTGACGCCGTGGCCACCGCGGGGCAGCGCGTCGTGCGCCCGGTCGAGGACCCCCTCAAGCCGACCGGCGGCCTGACGATCCTGCGCGGCTCCCTCGCCCCGGACGGCTGCGTCGTGAAGCTCGCCGGCCACGAACGCCGCCACCATCGGGGCCCGGCCCGCGTCTTCGACTCGGAGACCGCCTGCTACGAAGCCGTGCGGGCCCAGGCCATCAAGCCTGGCGACGTGGTCGTCATCCGCTACGAGGGCCCCGTCGGCGGACCGGGCATGCAGGAGATGCTGAGCGTCACGGCGGCCCTGGTTGGCGAGGGCCTCGGCGAGTCGGTGGCGCTGCTCACCGACGGCCGCTTCAGCGGCGGCACGCACGGCCTGATGATCGGCCACGTGGCCCCGGAGGCGGCACTGGGCGGCCCCATCGCGCTGGTCGCGGAAGGCGACCCCATCGTCATCGACGTCGACGGCAAGCGCCTGGACCTGGACGTCGCGCCCGACGAGCTGGCCCGCCGCCGCGGGGCGTGGAGCCCGCCGGCGCCGCACTACCGCACTGGCGTCTTCGCCAAGTACGCCGCCCTGGTCAGCTCGGCCAGCGAGGGCGCCGTGACCCAGGTCCCGGCCGGGTCGCGCGACGCGGCCCGCCCGGCCTGAGCCGGCAGTCGGCGGCCCGTGCTGAAGGACCACGTCCGCCTCAGCTTCAAGACATCACCCCAGCACGTCGACTGGGCGACCCTCCGCGACACCTGGGCCCTGGGCGGCCAGCTGGCCGTCTTCGAGGGCGCGTGGATGAACGACCACCTCACCGACATGGCCGAGCCCCCCGGCCCGAGCCTGGAGGCGCTGACGCTCGCCGCCACGCTCGCCCACCTCGTGCCCGGCAAGTGGATCGGCCACGCCGTGCTGTCCAACACCTTCCGCCACCCGGCCGTCCTGGCCAAGGCGGCCGCCGTCATGGACCATGCCACCGGCGGCCGCTTCATCCTGGGCCTCGGCGCCGGCTGGCACGAGGGCGAACATGCCTCTTTCGGCATCCCCCTGCCGCCCATCGGCCAGCGGATCGACCGCCTGGAGAGCGCGGTCGAGGTGCTCCGGGCCCTCTTCTCTGGCGCTGCCACGGAGCCGCCGGGAGTCAGCCGCCCCGATCCCTACTACCCGCTGCACGACGCCATCGCCCTGCCGGCGCCGCTGACCCCGGGTGGTCCACCGCTGTATCTCGGCGGGCAGCGCCGCCGGGGCATCGCGCTCGCGGCGCGGGCGGGCGCGGGCTGGCTGCAGCCGGGCACCGACGCGGGCGACGCCGCGTACTTCGCCGCCCGCCGGGCGGACGTGCTACGGGCGATGGAGGCGATCGGCCGCGATCCGGCCGGCTTCGCCTTCGTCGGGCAGGTGCATGTCGGCCCCTCCCGCGCGGACCGCGACGTGGCTCTCGAGCAGGCCCGCCGCATGGCCGGCGTGGGCGCCACCGAGATCATCCTCGGCATCCTTGCGGCGGGGGGCCCGGAAGCCCTCGAGCGGCTGGCGCGTGACGTCGCCGAGCCGCTGCACGCCGAGCTTGGATGAGCGGGCTCACCGCCTCCGGCTACGAACTGATCCGATCGGCCCGCCGCGCCGTCCTGGCCACGATCACCCGCGACGGGCGGGCGCGGCTGGTACCCATCTGCTTCTGGATGCCCGACTGGCTCCCCGGTCCGGACGAGCGCGACACCCCGCTCCTGGTCTACTCGGCCCTGGACGAGAAGCCCAAGACGGTGGCCGACCCGCTGCACCTGGGCCGGGTCCGCGACCTCCTGGCCCGGCCCGCCGTATCGCTCCTTGTCGACCGCTGGGACGAGGACTGGCGCCGCCTGGCCTGGGTCCGCCTTGACGGCTCGGCGCGCGTCCTCGGGCCCGCCCGTCCGGATGCCCCCGACGCCGCCGAGCACGAGCTGGCGGTGGCGGGCCTGCGGGCGCGCTACCCGCAGTACCGCGACCACGACCTCGCCGGCCGTCCGCTCATCCGGGTCGCCGTGGATCACGTCGCCGAGTGGATCGCGGCGTGAGCGGCGGCCCGATCCCTGCCGCAGGCGACTCGATCGCCAGCCTGGTCGGCCACCTCCAGGCGCTGCTGCGCCTGCGGACCGTCAACCCGCCCGGCGACGAGATCGTGGCCGCGCGCTACCTGGCCGACGTCCTGTCCGCCGCGCGGCGTCCCGTACCGCGTCCTGGAGCCGTTCCCCGGGCGGGGCGATGTCGTGGCCCGGCTGCGCGGCGACGGCACGGGCGGCGGCCCGCTCCTCCTGCTGGGCCACCTGGATGTCGTGCCCGCCGATGCCGAGCGCTGGACGCACGACCCGTTCGGCGGCGAGCTCGACGGGGGTTACCTCTACGGCCGCGGTGCGGTGGACATGAAGAGCATGGTCGCCATGTCGCTGCAGGTCGTGCTGGACCTCGCCGCGGAGGCGGCGGCCGCCGGCCTTGACCCCGCCCGGGACGCCATCCCGGGCCTCCGGCGCGACCTCATCTTCGCCGCGACGGCCGACGAGGAGGTGGGCGGCCTCCTTGGCGCCGGCTGGCTGGTCGACCACGAGCCGGACCTGCTCCGCGCCGACGCCTGCCTCACCGAAGCCGGCGGGGTGAGCGTCCAGGTGGGCGCGCACCGGCTCTACCCGATCCAGGTCGCCGAGAAGGGCTACCACCGCATGCGGATCACCGTGCGCGGCGCGGCGGGCCACGCGGCCATGCCCCGTGCGGACAGCGCCGCCATCCGCGCCGCGCGCCTCGTGGAGCAGCTGGCCGTGCCCACGCCCCAGCGGATCACGCCGCTCATGCGGCGCGCCCTCGAGCAGGTGGCGCACGCCCTGCCGTCCACCGCCGCCCTGGTCCGCCGGGTCCTCGAAGCAGCCGACACGACGGCCGGCCTCGCGGCCATCGACGACCTGTGCCGCGAGCCCGAGCGCCGTGCCCTCAAGGCGCTGCTGCGCGACACGATCAGCCCCACGATCATCCACGCTGGGGTCAAGGAGAATGTCCTGCCCGGCACCGCCGAGGTGGTCGTGGACTGCCGCCAGCTGCCGGGCTCCACGGCGGCCCAGGTCGAGGCGCTCGTGGCTGGCCAGGTGCAGCCCGACCTGTGGCGGCACTGCTCCACGGAGGTCCTGAGCCACGGGGAACCGGTCGAACAGCCGCTCGACCACCCGTTGCTGGCCCTCCTTGGCGAGGTGCTCTCCGCCCACGACCCCGCCGCCGTGCCCGTTCCCCTGCTGGCCCCCTTCGCCACGGACGCCAAGCACACCGTCCGCCTTGGCATCCCGACCTACGGCTTCTCGCCCTTGCGCCTGGATTCCGACGAGCCGTTCCTGGAGCGCTTCCACGGCGATGACGAACGGGTCGCGGTCGAGGCGCTGCGGTGGGGCTATCCGGTCCTCGCCGACGCCGTCCGCCGCTATTGCGGCTGACAGGGGGCCCTGCATGCGCGCCCGGCCGCCCGGGTGTACGGTGCGGGGGTGTCCGCGGAGGTGACCCAGTCCACCCGATCGGCCGCCAAACGGGGCAGCCTGCTGCTGACGCCGTTCGGGCTGACGTTGCTCGGCATCGCCCAGCTCACCGACTTCCTGACCTACCGGTCGATGCTGGCGGTCCACGGCGCCGCGGCGGAGCTGAACCCTCTGGCCGTGTCGCTGCAGGCGCACGGCCTCTTCTACGCCCTGGTCGCCAAGATCACCGTCTGGGCCCTGGTGGCAGCGATCGTGGCGGTACTGGTGCGCGACCGCCCGCGCCTGGCCTGGGCCGTCCTCGCCTTCGGCATCTTCGTGGGGCTCGTCGGGGCGTTGAGCAACCTCGCCACGATCTGAAGCACGGGCCCCCCGAGCCGCACGCCACGTCAGTCGCTCGGCGGCGCCTTGATCAGCCGTCCCCGCGGCGTCATCGCCCGGTCCGCCAGCACCGCCACGGCCATCGCCACCAGGGCCCGGTCGTCGAGCGGCAGGGGCCGCACCACGGCCAGGAACTGGTCGGCCCGCGACCGGTCGATGGCCGCCACGAGGGCGGCCCCGTTGGCCGTCAGGCGGAGGACCCGCTGACGTCGATCGGCCACCTCCTCGAGGCCCTGGGCGAGGCCCCGCGCGCGCAGGGAGGCCACCACGCGGCTGGCCGCGGAGGGCGAGCGGCCGAGCAGTTCGGCCAGGTCGCCAACGGTCAGCGACGAGCTGCCGGCGATGGCATACAGGGCCGCCAGCTGGGTGAAGCCGAGGCCGAGCGTGCCGAGCTGGCCGGCGAACCCGATCACCAGGTCGCGCCAGAGGGCCTTGCCCATGGCGATGGCGTCGGACAGCTGGCGCGGGTTCTGCGGGGGCGGGGCGTCGACCATCGGGCGAGCCTACCGCGGCAGCGCGATCTGTGCAACGTTGCACACGATATGCGGGGCGCGCCGCCCGGGCCTGCTACAACTGGGGCGATGTACGCGCTCGTGGTCCGCACGTGAGCGGCGTCGCCTTCGTCTACCCGGGGCAGGGCTCGCAGAGCGTGGGCATGGCGCATCGCGTGGCCGATGCCTTCCCGTCCGCGGCGCAGGCCTTCGCGGCCGCCGACGTCACCCTCGCCGAACCCCTCACCCGCCTCGCCTGGGACGGCCCCGCGGAGGAGCTGGACCTGACGGTCAACGCCCAGCCGGCGCTGCTGGCGGCCTCGATCGCCTTCCTGCGGGCCCTTGAAGCGGCCCGCGCGGCCGCCGGCGTGCCACTCCTCGTGCCGGCGTTCCATGCCGGCCACTCGATGGGCCAGTACTCGGCGCTCGTGGCGGCCGGGGTCATCGACCTCGAGGCCGGGCTCCGGCTCGTGCGCGAGCGCGGACGGCAGATGCAGGCCGCCGGTGGCGACGGCGCGATGGCCGCCATCATCGGCCTCGACGACGCGCGACTGCCCGAGCTCGTCCAGGCCGGCCAGGCCAAGGGCGTCTTCGGCGTGGCCAACCGCAACTCCCCCGGCCAGGTCGTCGTCAGCGGCCAGCGCCAGGCCGTCGAGGCGGCGGTCGAGGCGGCCCGCGGACTCGGGGCGCGGCGGGCCATCCTCCTGCCCGTCAGCGTCGCCGCCCACAGCCCGCTCATGGCGCCGGCCGCCGCGGCGATGCGACTCGCCCTGGCGCCCGTCGACTTCGCCGACCCGCGCGCGCCGCTGCTGGCCAACGCCGATGCCCGCGCCCTGACCGGCGGCGAGGCCTGCCGCAACGAACTCGTGGAGCACCTCACGACCGGCGTCGACTGGGTCGCCGCCGTCGACGCGATGAGCGCTGCGGGCGTGACCACCTTCATCGAGGTCGGCCCCGGCAAGGTCCTGAGCGGTCTCATCCGCCGCATCGCCCCCGAGGCCACGACCGTCGCCCTCGACGACCCCAACGCGCCCCAGGGCCTCGCGCCTGAGGCCCTCCTCCCCGACCTGACCACCCCAGCCCTCGCCCAGCCGCTCACCTAGGAGACCGCCCGCCCATGCGTCGACCCGACTTCTCCCGCCGTGTGGCCGTCACCGGCCTCGGCATCATCAGCCCCGTCGGTCAGGACATCCCGACCGCCTGGCACAACCTCGTCGAGGGGCATAGCGGCCTGCGCCGGATCACCTACTGGGACCCCTCGAAGCTGGAATGCCAGGCCGCCGGCGAGGTCCACGACTTCGACGCCAACGCCTGGATGGACTTCAAGGCAGTGCGGCGCACCGACAAGAACGTCGTCTTTGGCGTCGCGGCCGCCAAGCAGGCCGTGGCCGATTCCGGCCTGGCCATCACTCCCCAGAACAGCGAGGACGTGGGCGTGGTCTTTGGCTCGGGCGTGGGTGGCCCGGGACTCATGATGGAGGCCATCCAGACGTGGGAGACCAAGGGCCCCCGCCTGGTCAGCCCGTTCTTCATCGCCAACATGCTGCCCGACACCGCCTCGGGCCAGATCGCCATCGAGACGGGCGCCCGCGGCGCCAACATGTGCATCGTCACGGCCTGCTCGACCGGCACCCATAACATCGGCGAGGCGGCGGAGGGCATCCGGCGCGGCGACTTCGTGGCCGCCATCTGCGGCTCGACGGAGACGCCCCTCTTCGAGGTCGGCTACATCGGCTTCTCCAACATGCGGGGCATGGGCACGCCGCGCGAGGGCGAGCCGCTCGAGACCATCTCGCGGCCGTTCGACCGGACCCGTGACGGCTTCGTCCTCGGCGAGGGCGCCGGGGCCATGGTGGTCGAGGACCTCGAGTACGCGAAGGCCCGCGGGGCCCGCATCTACGCCGAGGTGGTGGGATTCGGCTCCGCGGCCGACGCGTGGGACCTCATCCAGCCGGTGGAGAAGGGCGACGGGACGCGGCGGGCCATCGAGATGGCCCTCGAGCGCCATGGCGTGCCGCGCGACGAGATCGACCTCATCAATCCCCATGGGACGTCCACGCCGCTCGGCGACCTGCGCGAGGCGCAGGCCTTCTGGGCCGTCTTCGGCGACCGCACGCCGGAGGTCGCCATCAGCGGCACGAAGTCCATGACCGGCCACCTCATGGGGGCCGCCGGGGCGGTCGAGGGCATCTTCACCGTGCTGTCGGTCTACCACCAGTGCGCGCCGGCCACGCTGAACTACCGCGACCCGGACCCCGAGATCAACCTCAACGTCGTCCACGGGGCGTCCCGCTCCATGCCCATCCGCTATGCCATCAGCGACAACGTGGGCCTCGGTGGCCACAATGGCGCGGTGATCTTCAAGCGCTACGAGGGCGACTGACGATGGCCGACGCCGGCGCACGGGTCACCGTCGCCTACTTCTACCGCGTCCGGTGGGGCGCCCAGGAGGAGTTCCTGGCGCTCTTCGAGCGCAACCACTGGCCGTTGCTCCGGGAGCAACTGGCGAGCGGGCGCTTCCTTGACGTCCAGGCGTACGTGCCCCGCTTCCACGGCGACGGGCGGGCCGACTGGACGCTCATGGTGACCATCGCCTACCGCGACTGGGCGGCCATGGAGGCCCACAGCGAGGCGGCCATCGCCGCCCGCCTCTTCCCCGACCAGGCGCGCTACCAGGCGGAGGAGCGCCACCGCTTCGAGCTGCTGGAGGCCCATTGGGACGTGCCCCTCGAACCACGGGCCCTGCCGCGCTGAAGCCCGACCCCGTCCTGGGCTTCTACGGGCCGGGGAGCCGCATGTGGCGCATCAACCGCGAGGCGGTGCTGCTCGGCGCGGGGCCCACGGCCCTCCTGCTGCAGCTGGCGCATCCCCTGGTGGCCGAGGGCGTGGCCGCGCATAGCGACTTCGAGGCCGACCCGGCGGGCCGCCTGCGCCGCACCCTGCGCACCACCCTCGCCCTCGTATTCGGCGACGGCCCGACGGCCGAGGCGGCCGTGCGGCGCCTCAACGGGGTCCACGCCACCGTGCGCGGTGAGGCGGCCGACCCGGACGCCCGCGCACTCGCCGAACGGTACCGAGCCCTGGACCCGGCGCTCCTGCTGTGGGTCCAGGCCACGCTCATCTGGACGAGCGTCCAGGCGTACGAGCGGTGGGTGGGACGGCTGACGGCGGAGGATCGGGAGGCCTTCTGGGGCGAGGCGCGGCAGGTCGGGGCACGCATGGGCATCCCGCTCGAGGCGAGTCCCGCCGACTGGCCGGCCTTCGAGGCCTACATGGGCCGCATGCTCGGCCCCGCCGGACCGATCCGCGTCACGGCCGCCGGGCGGCGCCTGGGGCGCCTCGTGGTGCGCGCGCCGCTGCCCTTCCTGCCAGGGCCGGTGGCGGCCCTCATGACCCTGCCGGCGGTGGCCCTGCTGCCGCCGTCGCTCCGAGACGGGTACGGGTTGGCCTGGGGACCTCGCCGCGCGCGGCTGGCCGCCGGCCTGGATCGCGCCGTCCGCCTTTGGGTCCGCGTCATGCCGCCGGCGTGGCGGGCGATGCCGCAGGCCAGGGCGGCCGACGCGAGGGCCGCTCGCGACGGTCGCGCCGCGCGGTACGATCGGGACCCCCACCCGAGGAGTGAAGCCGGCCGTGCCTGAGCAGGACCTCGCCCGTCGCGCCGTGATCACCGGACTGGGTGCCATCACGCCCATCGGCAACGACCATCCCACGTTCTGGCGCAACCTCGTCGCCGGGGTGAACGGGGGCGGGCCCATCACGAGCTTCGACGCCAGCCGCTACGAGGTCCGCATCGCCGCCGAGGTCAAGGACTTCGACCCGACCACGGTCATGGACCGCAAGATGGCGCGCCGCATGAGCCGGTTCATCCACCTGGCCATGGCCGCCGGCAAGGAAGCGGTCGCCGACAGCGGCCTGGACTTCACGACGTGGTCCCCAGAGCAGCGCGACCGCGCGGGCGTCGCCTTCAACACCGGCGGCGGCGGCCTGGAGCAGATCGTGGACGGCACCCACACGGTCGAGCAGCGGGGGCCCCAGTTCGTGAGCCCGTTCGCCATCCCCGCCCTGTCCGGCTCGATGGCCGCCTGCCAGCTGTCCATGGAGTACGGCCTGACCGGTCCGGTCATCACCCAGGTCGCGGCCTGCGCCAGTTCCGTCATCGCCTTCCTGGACGTGCTGCGCCTGATCCAGCGCGGTGAGGTGGACGTGATGCTCGCCGGCGGCTCCGAGGCCCCGTTGCTGCCGATCGGGTTCGCGGCCCTGGGCAACATGGGCGCCCTGTCCAAGCGCAACGACGATCCGACCCACGCGTCGCGGCCCTTCGATCGCGACCGCGACGGTTTCCTGTTCGGCGAGGGGGCCGGGGCGGTGATGCTGGAGAGCGCGGCCCACGCGCTGGAGCGCGGCGCGACCATCCACGCCGAGGTCATCGGGGCGGCCCTCACGGCCGACGCCTTCCACATCAGCGCCCCCGAGCCGACCGGCCGCGGCGCGGCACGGGCCATGACGATGGCCATGCGCGACGCCGGGGTGGCGCCCGACGAGATCGACTACATCGTCGCCCACGGGACCTCCACGCCGCTCAACGACGTGACCGAGACGCGGGCCATCAAGGCCGCCTTCGGCACGCATGCCTACGGGCGCCCCATCAGCTCGCCCAAGTCGATGGTCGGGCACCTGCTCGGCGCGGCCGGCGTCATCAGCGCCCTCACCGCGCTCGGCGCGATCCGCGAGGGCGTCATCGCCCCGACGGCCAACCTGGAGCATCCCGACCTGCCCGAGTGCGACCTGGACTACGTGCCCCTCGTGGCCCGCCAGCACCGGGTCGACACGGCCATGATCAACGGCTTCGGCTTCGGCGGCCAGAACGCGGTGGCGATCTTCAGGCGCTTCGAGGCCTGACGCCGGCCAACCCATGCAAGTCGTCCGGACCATCCCCGAGGCCCGCGTCGCGATCGCCGAGCGGCGGCGGACGCCGGGCGGCACGCTCGGCCTCGTGCCCACGATGGGCGCCCTGCACGCCGGTCATCGCGCGCTCCTGGACGCGGCGCGGACCGAATGCGCCACGGTCGTCATGAGCCTCTTCGTCAACCCGGCCCAGTTCGGCGAAGGCGCTGACCTCGCGGCGTACCCCCGCGATGAGCCGCAGGACCTGGCGGCAGCGCAGGCGGCCGGCGTGGACATCGTCTTCGCCCCGGAGGCCGGCGAGCTCTACCCACCCGGGTTCCAGACCTGGATCGAAGCCGAGCGGCTGGGGTCGATCCTGGAGGGTGCGCATCGGCCGGGCCACTTCCGCGGCGTGGCCACGATCGTCGTCAAGCTGCTGCACATCGTGGCCCCCGACGTGGCCTACTTCGGCCAGAAGGACGCCCAGCAGGTGGCGGTCGTCCGCACCGTACTGCGGGACCTGGACCTGCCCGTCCGCCTGCGGGTCGTGCCGACCGTCCGCGATGCCGACGGCCTGGCGCTCTCGTCCCGCAACGCCCGCCTCTCGCCGGCCGAGCGCACGCAGGCCCGGGCCCTGCCGCGCGCCCTGGCCACCGGCGATCCCGCGGCCGCCCTCGCCGTGCTGCACCAGGCCGGCCTCGAGCCCGACTACGTGGAGATCGCCGACCTGGAGCCCCGCGTGCTCGCGGCGGCCGTGCGGGTAGGCTCGACGCGCCTCATCGATAATGTGACCCTCGATCCGCCGCCACGGGAGACCCAGCCGCGATGACGACCACCGCCCGGCCCCGCGCGGACGCCTCGGCCATGAGCGCCGCCCGGGCCATGCACCTGCAGCTCACGGCCTTCAGCGACCTCAAGGCGCGGCGCGAGCCGATCGTCATGGTCACGGCCTACGACGCCCCAAGCGCCCGCCTGGCCGATGAGGCCGGGGTGGACATCATCCTGGTCGGCGATTCGGCCGCCAACAACATGCTCGGCTACGACGGCACCACGCCGGTCACGATGGACGAGATGGTCATGCTGACGCGGGCCGCCCGCCGGGGCACGAAACATGCCTTCCTCCTTGGTGACCTGCCGTTCGGCTCGTACCAGGTCTCCGACCAGCAGGCCATCGAGAGCAGCATCCGGCTGGTCAAGGAGGCCGGCGCCGACGGGGTCAAGCTGGAGGGGGCCGGCCCGTCGGTCGATCGTGCGCGAGCCCTGGCCCAGGCGGGCATCCCGGTCATGGGCCACCTTGGCCTGACGCCTCAGAGCGTGACGATGCTGGGCGGCTTCAAGGCCCAGGGGCGTACCGCCGCCAAGGCCATGCGGCTCCTTGACGACGCGTTGGCGCTGCAGGCGGCGGGCTGTTTCGCCATCGTGCTCGAGGCGGTCTCGGCGCCGGCCGCGGAGCACATCAGCCGCCTCCTCAAGGTGCCCACCATCGGTATCGGCTCCGGCGTGGGATGCGACGGTCAGGTCCTCGTCTGGCACGACCTGCTGGGCCTGACCCCGGGCCAGGCGCCGCGCTTCGTCAAGGCCTATGCCGACCTCGCCGGGTCGACGCGCGCCGCCCTGGAGGCCTACGCTGCGGATGTCCGCAACCGGGCCTTCCCGGAGGAGCGCCACACCTACGGCCTGCCTGACGAGGAGCTGGCGGCGTTCGAGAAGGCGCTGGAGGCTCGCCGGAGCGAGCCGGCCTAGGCGCCCGGGCGGGGCGGGATGGCGTGCCCCTCGTACGCTTCGAGGGCCCGCACCATCTCGGCGTCGAGGCGCGTCGCCCGGCCGCTCGCGTAGTCGTAGGCGACCTGGATCGTCTCGCCGTCGGCCAGCAGCCGCCCGCCACCGCGCGGCGAGTCGTCAGAGGCGGTCAGGCGGTACTCCAGCGAGAACGAGGAGCGGCTGACCCATGCGGCGCGGCAGGCCACGATGACGATCTCGCCGAAGAAGGCCGGCGCGCGGTACTCCACGCGAGCGTGGGCCATGATCAGCGAGCGGTCGGTCTCGGCCAGCGTCTCGAACACGCGGCCCGTCACCGCGCGGTAGTAGCCCGCGCGGGCGAGCTCGAAGTAGGTCAGGTAGACGGCGTTGTTGACGTGGCCCATCGCGTCCGTGTCGCTGAAGCGCACCTCGATGGCGTGCTGGTAGCGGAACGGACCCTCGGGCGGCTCGTGGCGGGCGGTCACGCCCGCATCATCGCCTATGGCGCGGTGAGGGTCACCGTGGTCGTCGACTGGACCTCGGCAGTCAGCCCGCCGAAGCCGGCGTCCACGCCGTGCTCATAGGAGATCGACCAGGTCAGCGTCTTGCCCGACACGGTCGGGGCGCCCATGGGCAAGGTCGGCACGAGGCCGCTGAGGTCGATCGTCTGGCCGAGGCCGCCGCATGTCCCGTAGCCGGTCGCCTGACAGGCGGTCGGCGTCTCCGTGAGGAACTGCAGAGTGAGCGCGCACACCGTCCCCCCGATGGCGCCCGTCTCGACCAGCGTCGTATCGGTCGTCCCCACGCCGAGGCCCTGGGCCTCGAAGTGGTTCAGCGAGGTTACGGTGAACTGGCCGCTCAGTGATCCGTCGGCGCCGATGACGACGCTCAGCGGGGCCTGGCCGGAGTCGTTCTCGCCGCCATGTTCACCCAGGTCGATCTGGCCCGGTGGGACGATCGTGGTCGACTTGAGGGTCAGGCTGCCCTGGTCCGTACCGGCCGGCCACTGGGTGGGACACGAGCCGGAAGCAGTCGGAGAGGCCGAGGGAGAGGGACTCGGCGGGGCCTTGTCGTGGAAGACGATGATCGCCGGGCCGCGGCCCCTGACATCGAGGATGTTGTTCAGGCGGTCCTGGATCCCGTCGAGGACGGGCGCCAGCAGCGCCCCCACGAACGGCTGGAGGATCGGCGGCAGCGGGCTGAGGAGGGTCAGAGTCAGCCGCTTCTTGAGGGTATCCAGCTCTGGCCGATGGACGGCCACGGGCATGTAGTCGAACTGGTTGCGCTGCTCCCCCGTGGGGTCGCCCGGGTCGCGGGCGATGAGGAAGGGCCAGGTGGCCTTGCCGGTGTCGTCGGTGGCCGTCGTGGCGACGGCCTGGTCCGTCGGGCCGAGGAGTGGGTCGCTCGGCGCCTCGAGCGGGCCAAACGTGACGGGCACGCCCTTGCTGGTGAAGTCCGGCAGGGCGATCTTGGCCGCCTCAGCGCACTGGGTGACCGCGTCAGGCCATTTCGGCAGGTCGCCGGCGCTCACATAGGCCGTGTACTGGCCGCGCTGCGGATCGCTGCCCAGGAAGAAGGTGCCGCCGTCGGCGGTGTCGGTGTGGCCGGCGATGACCTGGACAGTGAAGGGCATGACCGAGGCGATCTGCTCGGCGAGGCCCGAGGCGATGGCGGCGATCCCGCGGATGAGCGTCAGGACCGGCGCCAGGAAGGTGTCGACGAGGCCCTTGACCAGCCCCGCCGCGATGTGGATGAACCAGGACAGGGCCGCCCCAAGGATCGTCCCCACGATCCCCGGCGGCATGGCGTTGATGAGGGCCGCCTCCAGGTTCTGGACCACCGCGTCGATCCAGCCGCTGGGGCCCGAGCAGAGGAGGGTCAGGTCGACCGCCGGGGCCGCGACAGCCGGGCCGGCGGCCGCGAGGGGCAGCAGGTGCACGGCCGCCGACGGGCTCGGCGAGGGGGCCGGCACGTGGCCCCCGTCGGTGGCAAGGTCGGAGGCAAGGAGGAAGAGGACCACGGCCGGGAAACGGACCGTGGCCGGGTCCTTCAGGTCCTGGCCGGCCAGGAGCGCCCTGGCGAAGGCACCGCCGGGCGTCCCTGCGCTGGCGGCGTAGGCGGCCAGCAGCTGGGCCAGGGACGGGGTGCCGGCAGGTGCGTCAGCTGGCAGGGGCGCGACGCCATCGAGCTCGGCTCCGGTCCAGCCGGCGCCACCCCACGCCTGGACGGCCAGGGCATGGGCCTGGAAGTCGAGTAGCTCGACCGGACTCGAGGTGGCGGTAAGGGCGACCTCTGGGCGAGCCGTGGCCGGGTCGGTGCTCGTGTCGGCCACCACGGCGATGCCCGCGCGCGCGAGGGCGGCCTTGAAGGCGTCGGTGCTGTCACCGCTGTAGGTCGGCGCGGCGATCCGCTCGGCCAGGGCCCACGTCGCCTCGTCGACGGGGGCCGTCGCTGCCAGTGGGACCTGGTGCGCGGCGATGGCACTGGCCGGCCCGCTCGGGGCCGGGCTCGACGCCGCCGGGCCCGTCGTGCCGCTCGCGCAGGCACCGGCCAACAGGGCGGTCAGCAGCAGCGCGACGAGCCACCGGGTACGCATGGTCAGGGGACCGTCCAGGTGGCCTGGTCGGTTTCCCCGAGCTGGTTGATGTGGAAGCCCACCTGCGTCAGGGTCTGGCCATCCGGCACGACGAAGGCCTCGCATTGCGTGTACGGCACGTCCGTCTCGCTGAACGGATCGGTCTCGGTGCAGCCCTGGAACTCGCCGATAGGTCGCGAGAAGCCCTGATAGACATCGTCGGTGGTCAAGGCGGTGCCGTCGGAGGCCATCCCGTCGAAGGCCGAGGAGTCATTGCCGGCCTGGGGCGAGTGGTTGTCGATAGTGATCTCGACGCCGACCCACCGGGCGCCGGACGGCAACGCCGCGGTGGAGGCGGAGGTCGGGGTGGCGGGATCGAAGACCTTGACGAGGGTCGCATCGAAGCCCAGGTCGACGTTGGTGCCGGGATACGTCAGCTTGTCGCCCACATGGCCGGTGACGGCGCCGCTGCCGGCAGGTGTCGCCGCGACGGACCCGCCAGGCGCCAGCGTCGGACCGACCGCGCCCGACGGCAGGCCGCCCGTGCCCGATGCGCCGGTGGTGCCACAGGCCGCCAGGGCGATCGTCAGAGCCACGACAGACAGGTTGCGGGGAAGGAGGGTTCTCACCGACATCTCGACTCCGATCGCTGGTGGCGCTGCGGTGGGTACACCCCCGGAAGCTGCGACGCTCCGCCGGCGGACAGGCGACCCGCTCACGGCACCATCCAGATCGCCTGGTCGCTCACCAGGTTGAATGTCGCGACCTCTCCCACCTTCACGCCGACCTGGGTGAGCGTCTGGCCGTCAGGGACCACGAAGCCGTAGCAGTGGGTGAAGGGCTGGACGTCCTGCTCGTTGCTGGCGTCGGTCGGGGTGCAGCCCGCAAAACCACCGATGCGGGTGTTGCTGGCCGGGTCGCCCTCCATGATGGTCGCCCCGGCGGAGGTGGTCGCGTCCACCTGCGACGCCTCGTTCATGTAGTCCGCGGAATGGTTGTCGAGCGTCAGCTCCACCCCGACCCAGTGCGAGCCGGCTGCCAGCTGGGCCGGATACTGGTCCGTGTCGGTCACCGGGTCGAAGACCTTGATCAGCGTTCCGTCGGCCTGGGCACCCCCGTACTCGGTGAACGTGAGCTTGTCACCGACATGGCCGATCACCGGGCCGGAGCCGCTCCCGGCCGGGGTCGCCAATACCCCGGTCTCGCCTGCCGGCAGGGTAGGCCCGGCTCCACCCGTCGGCTGGCTGCCTGTGCCCGTCGAGCCGGCCGCGCTGCAGGCCGCCAGCGTCAGGGTCAGGGCCGCGACAGACAGGCCCGCGAGGGTGGACTTCCGCATCGACATCTCGACTCCGATCGCTGGTAGGTCTGCGAATCACGAGCGCAGGGCGTCAGCGTCGGACGGACCGATCGCAGAACGATCGCAAGGAAGTGGTGCCTCGATCGCCGCTCGGCAACGGATCGGGCGCGGGTCGCGCCCCGCTCTGGCAGGATGCTTCAGTGGCTGAGCACCCCGGGACGCCCATCGCCTCCGCGACCCTCGCCACCGCGTGGGGACCTGTCGTGGTGGTCGCCACCGCCCGCGGTGTGCTCGCGGTCGAACTTCGCAGCTCGGCGGCGGCGATCCGGCCACTCCTCCATCGCCGGCTTGGTGCGGATGTCCGGCTGGTCCACGCCTTCGCGGCAGGTTCCGCCGGCCGTCTCCTCGACCAGGCCGTGACCGCCATCCGCGCCGCGCTTGACGGGGCCCAGGCACGCCTGGAGGACGTGCCCCTTGACTGGACGGGCGTCACCGCCTGGGACCGGCGCGTCCTGGAAGGCGCTCGCACCATCGGCCGCGGCCGCGTGACCAGTTACGGGCGCCTGGCTCGCCGCATCGGCGCTCCCGGGGCGGCACGGGCCGTGGGCGCCGGGATGAGCCGCAACCCCTTCTGGCTGCTGGTGCCGTGCCATCGCGTCGTCGCCGGCGACGGATCCATCGGCGGCTACGGCGACGATCCCGACGGCCCGGAGATCAAACGGGACCTGCTGGCCCTGGAGGGCATCGCCCTCCCGGTCGCGGACCTGATCGACTGAGTCGAGTCGGCCCCGGCTGCGCTGACCTGGCAGGTCGGTAACGGACGGGGACGAAGGCTTCGGTGCCCGGATCGGGTCGGATACGAACCTGCCGGGTCAGGCTCCGCTGACGCCCCAGGTCAACGGCACGATCCGTGCGCCTGTTCACCAGGGCTAACCCGGCGCGCTTTATGCCGGTTCAGCCTCGGACGACGGGCCGCATCGGGAAGACGCCCATGACGATCGGCACGAGGGGGTCCCGGCACAGCTCCAGCCCCACATCGCCGCACCGCACGAGCTCGGCCAGCAGATCGGACTCGCGCTGCGGCAGGCCTACGTAGACGAGGCCGTCAGGGACGCGCACGGGGCACACGTCGTCGGCCTGGCCGTTCAGCTCGAAGCGCCGGCGCAGCTCGTGGAGCGGCACGTACGGGCGAGACTTGATGAAGCGTCGCAGCTGGGCTGCGGTCGCCACGTGCGGTACTTGTTCACCGGGGCCGGTCGATCCGGGGACCGAAGGCGCCGGGGCATCGACGGCGGGCCGATCGGCCTGGCCGGCGGGCTCGCTGGGAGGGCTATCCATGTCCGATTCGATCCGGGCACATCGAGGAGTCGGGTCACACCGAGGAGCGACGCGGTCACGCGCGTCGGGTGGCCGGGATGATAGCACTGGCGGTCAGGAGCCCAGCGCGGCGAACTCCTTGTTGCACAGGCCGCCCAGCTGCTGGATGAAGCCGGGCAGCGCGGCGGGGTCGATGGTGGTGTAGATGCCCGCCACGGTGGCCACGTTCAGCTGGGTCAGATCCCCGCTGACGGCGAGCTCGCAGCCGTGGGTGCCCTTGGTGGCGATCAGGAGCGGATCGACGCCCACCGCGAGGCCCCACTTGGCGCTGTCGCCGACGCCCGAGAGGCTCGTCATCTTCGGCGCGAGGACCATGTCCTGCGTCAGGCCGGCCTGGCTGCGATCGACGTGCAGGGTCAGGCCGCCGTCGCCCTTCGACGGGTCGCTCAGGGCCCAGTCACACTCGCCCGTGAGGGGGCTCTGGGGCGCGCCAAGGGCGGCCTTGAAGAGCGCCTGGATATCCGCCGATGTGAGGAGCGAACAGGGGTCCACCTTGGGCTGCGGCGTGGTCTGTGACGCGACCTGCGACGGCGGTGGCCCACCGGTGGCCAGGCCGGCGAAGATCTGGTTGCAGAGCTGGCCGAACTTGGTCATGAAGCCGGGCACGGCGGATGGGTCGATACCCGCCAGGGGTCCGGTGCCGCTGGTCGCCACGTTGAGCTGCGCGTTGCCGCCACCCGCGGTCAGCTCGCAGGTGGTGTTGCCCTTGACCGCCCCCAGGTGCGGGAAGTAGCCCGCCAGAAGCTGCCAGCTGGCCTTGTCACCGATGCCGCTGATGGCGGTCGTGGCGCCGCCGATGCCCATGTCGGTGTCGAGGGGACCCTCACCCTGGCCCACGTTCACGACCACCGCGAGGCCGTCGCCCACGGAGGGGTCGGTCAGCGGCCAGGTGCAGTTGCCCAGGTGATCGGTCGTGGGCGCGTCCAGGGTGACCGCGAAGAGCGCCTGCACGCTCGCCGGATCCAGATAGGCGCAGGGATCGATGTCGGGCATGCCGCAGATGACGCCGGCAAGCATCGAGGCGTAGGCGCCACCGACGGCGCCGACCGTGGCCCCCGCCGGATTGTGGCATCCGGCCGCGCCGGCGCCACCGGCGCCCCCGCTCGTGGCCGACGTGGCAGCCCCGACGCCACTGGACGATGGTCCCGCCGCGCCACCAGCGGAACAGGCGGCCAGGAGGAGGATGCCGGCCGCCAGTCCGGCGATGGCGCGACGGGTGAAGGGTGTGGGCAGGTGATCGATCATCGTGAGCCTCCGCGTTCTTCAGGTCGCTGCTAAGGCTGGATCGGGCCGACGGCAAGGTGCAGGTCGGTGAGGGATGTGCCGTAGATGTAGACCAGGACCTGCTGCCCGCCGCTCACCTGGACGCTCATCTGGCCCTGCTTGGGAGCCAGGCCTGCGCAGGTCGGCAGGGCGCCGGCACCGTACTGGACGACCGAGATCTGGTGCGTGCCGGGTGAGGTCTGGAAGATGGACTGCGAGGGGCCGGACGTGGCGAACACGTACGGCAGCCCCGGCTCCTGGCTCGCGTCGCCGTTGACGGGCGGGTCGCAGGAGGTGTCGACGAAGAAGTAGTAGCTCCCATGCAGGTTCTCGTCGTCGACCGCACGGCTGCTCACCAGCAGGTCCGCCTGGCCCGCGGCCGGCGGCGAGGCGACCGGCCCCTTGCCCAGGTTGGTGTCGTCGCCCTTCTCGACGACCGAGCTGGTGTCCAGCTCGCAGATCGGCCCGCTCGTGATGCAGCCAGAGCCGACGCTGCCCTCGCTAGCCAGGATGAAGGTGGCCTGGAGCTGGGAGCCGTCGTCCTGGTACGCGCCGATCCCCTTGGCGTCGGCCGCGTTGACCACGGGATCCTCGCCCGCCGGCAGGACGTAGAGCACGACCAAACCGCCCGACTCGTGGGGATGGACGTATGCCGAGAATGAGCCGTACGCGACCGCCGCCATGATCGGCGTGCCAGCCTGGCCCATCGGCGTGTCGTAGAGGTCGAGGGCGGGACCTGCCTTGAGGTTCTGGTCGTCGTAGAAGTTCCCGATGCGGACCGACGTCTGGCCCGCCTGCCCAGCCACGGAGCTCCCCGGCTTCACCGTCCCGACGGTGCCGCCCGGCCCGGTAGTGGCCGCGCCACCATCGGCCGATGTGGGGGCGGTGCCGCCGCTCGAGCAGGCCGCAAGGGCCGCTGTGAGGGTCAGCACGGCGAGGCCCTTCGCCCCAAAGGTCAGGTTCGACATCCCGCGGTCTCCGATCGCTGGTCGAGCTGCGGATCACGGCCGCAGGTCACCAGCGTCGGGGGGACCGATCGCAGATCGATCGCAGAGACCGGTCGGGCCGATCGCGGCCAGACCGCGGGCCCGGCTTCGCTACGCTCTGGCGCGGCGCAGTGGCGTGGGGGCCTGGGACGGGCGGGCGAGGTCGCGGGCGATGCCGATGGCGGCCGTGAGGGCGGCCGGCGTGCCGTTGACCGATGACCCGACGATCGCTGCGTCCGGTGCGGGCCGCCGCTGACGGCGGGCCGGATGCCGGGCGCGCGCCGCCTCGACCTCGGCCGTTTCGGTCGGGGCGACCGGCTGGTGGATGGCATCCCGGATGGCCTGCGCCTCGTCGAGCAGGGGACCTGCGCCGTCGGTGTCCGTCAGGTCCGCCAGCCGCGCCACGGTCTCCAGGCCATCGGCCAGGACCCAGCGGTCAGCGACCGGGTCCAGCGCGAGGAGCGCTTCGCCAAGGTGCGCTGCTGCGCTCGCCGTGTCACCCGCGTCGAGGTCCAGTCGCGCGAGGTTGATGTGCCCGAACGCCACGGTGGTGCGGGTGCTCGAGGCCTCACCGGCGGCGATCGCCTGGCCGGCGAAGCGGCGGGCCGCCCTGGGGCGGCCGAGGCCGCGGGCGATCGCGGCAAGCCGATAACTGACCGTCCCCTCGGTCGGCCGATGGCCGAGTTCCTCGAAGATGGCCAGGGCCTCCTCGCCTTCGCCCATCGCCGCGGCCAGGTCACCGCCCTTCCAATCGGCGAGGTTCAGGGCCGCCAGGGCATGGGCGCGAGCCAGCGGGTCGCCCGAGGTGACGGCGATGGCAAGGGCACGCGCAAGCAGCGGCCGAGCCGCGTCCGAGAGGCCCTGGTCGGCCAGGAGCGAGCCAAGGTGGAGCAGCGTCGTCCCGATCTCGCGCTCGACGCCGGCCTCGTCGAGGCGGGCCAGCGACGCCTCCAGGTACTCGCGCGCGTCGTCCACGTCGTCGGTGGCGGCGGCGATCGCCCCCAGGCGCCGCAGCGCGCGGCCCTCGCCGAGGGGGTCGCCGATCGCCGCGAACCCGGTTCTGGCCTCCTCCCCCATCTCGCGCCCCACCGCGAAATCGGTGAGCCAGTAGGCGAGGTGCGCGCCGCTCAGGGCGGCCTGCGCGCGCAGGGCGCTGAGCGGCGGGGCAGCCGCCTGGAGCCGCCGCAGCCACTCCAGGCCCTCCGCCGGATGACGGCCCACCCAGTACTCGGTCATGGCTACCGCGACCTCGAGTGCCCGGCCCGCGGACTCGGCCTCGGGCGACGAGGCGCAGGTCGCCAGCACGGCCCGGACATGCGGCATCTCGCGGTCCAGGAGCTGCAGCGCGGCGGGGCGATCCGCGGTCGCCAGTCGCGCGGCCAGCGAGGCGGCGCGCCGCAGGACAGCGTCTCGATAGTGCTCGCGGGTGGCCGCCACGAGCCCCACGTCGCCGGTCTCCAGGGTGTGGACCGCGATCGTGCGCAGGAGCTCGTAGCGGGTCGGACCATCGGCGCTGCGGACCTGGACGAGGCTCGCGTCGACGAGGCGGGCGATCGGGTCGAAGACGTCGAGGTGCGGCTCGGCCGGATCGATGACCTCGGCGATGAGGGCCGCGTCGGCGTCCGCGACCATCACGGCGAGAGCGACCATGACCCGCCGCTCGAGCGGGCCAAGGCGGGCCACGCTCGCGTCAAGGGCCGCCCAGAGGCCCGTGCGCCCGCGCGTCGGACCGCCCGCCCAACGGCTCAGATCCACCTCGACCCGTTCGGTCAGTTCATCCAGCCGGAGCAGGTGGAGGTGGCGGGCCACCAGTTCCAGGCCCAGCGGCAGGCGGTCCACGAGCCCGCAGAGGCGGTCGGCGGTGGCCAGCTCGTCGGGCCGCAACTCGAAATGGGGGTCGACCAGCTTGGCGCGGTCGGCCAGGAGCTCCAGCGCCTCCGCCTCGGCCAGCGGCCCGACCGGGATGAGCGCCTCATCGAAGACCCCGAGACGCTCGCGGCTGGTGGCCAGCACCCGGATCCCGGGGCACGCTGCCACGATCGCGTCGACCTCCGCGGCGGCGTCCTCCGGCCGGGCCTCACAGCCATCCAGGACGAGCAGGCCGGAGGCGTCCACGAGCTCCTCGATCATGCCCTGACGGGCATCAGTGGCCAGCGAGGCCGGGGCCACGACGTCAAGGACCGCGGCCGCCACCGACTGCTCGGGGGACATCTGGTCGAGCGCGACGTACCACACCGGCGTCGCCGCGTTCCGCGCCGCCTCGACCGCCAGGCGGGTCTTGCCCGCGCCGGGCGGGCCGACCAGCGTCACGACGCGAGCCCGCGTCCAGACCTCCGCAAGGGCCTCCTGCTCCCGGGACCGTCCGATGAGGCGGGTGGAGGTGCCGGGCAGGCGGGGACGATGCTCCACCGGGGCCCCACGGGCGACCGGCGGGTCCAGGACCGGGTCCTGCGCCAGGACCGCCTGCTGCATGCGCCGCAGACCGGGGCCGGGCTCGATGCCGAGATCGTCCACCAGGCGGCGGCGGCACTCGCCGTACACGTCGAGCGCCTCGGCCTGGCGACCCGCCCGGTACAGGGCCAGCATCAGCAGCTCCCAGCGGCGTTCGCGGTACGGCTGCTCGGCCGTCAGGCCGCGGGCCGTCGCCACCAGGCCGCCGTCGCGCGCGTCGTCGTCGAGTTCGGCCGCCAGGAGGTCCTCACGCAGGCCCTCCACCAGCTCCTCCAGGCGGGCCGCCTCGATCTCGCCGAGCGGTACATGGTCCAGGTCGGGGAAGGGCCGGCCGCGCCACCCACCGAGGGCCGCGCGGAACAGGGCCATCGCCCGCCCGGGGTCGGTCGCCAGGGCCTCCCGCCCCTCGGCGGCGAGACGCTCCAGGGCCTGGATGTCGGTGGTCGTGTCGAGTTGGTACCCGTCGCCCGAGGCGGGGATCGACAGGCCCAGGTGGCGCAGCCGCGAGACGTGGGCGGCGATGGTGTGGCGGGCGGTCGGCGGCGGTTCATCGCCCCACACCGCGCTCTCCAGCTCGTCGAACGACACGCCGCGCCCGGCCTCGAGACCCAGGCGTGCCAGCAGGCGGCGCTGGCGGCGACCGCCGGGGGCGATGTCGGTCGGTCCGTCCCGGATCCGCAGCGGCCCCAGCAGCGCGACTTCCACAGGCGGACTCTAGCCGAGCCCCCCGCCTGCCCGCATCACAGGCCGCTCACCACGAACAGGTCGCGGGGCGTCGTGTCCAGCACGTCCGCCCCGTCCGGGCCGCACACCACGATGTCCTCGATGCGCGCGCCGTAACGGCCCTCGAGGTAGATGCCCGGCTCGATGCTGAAGGCATGACCGACGGCCAGCGGCTCGGCGTTGCCGGCGACCAGGTAAGGCTCCTCGTGCCCTTCCAGGCCGATGCCGTGGCCAGTGCGATGGATGAACTGCGCGCCGTAGCCAGCCGCGGTGATCGGCTCGCGCGCGGCCGCGTCGACGCTCTCCGCCGGCACCCCCGGGCGGACCGCCGCGACGGCCGCCGCATGGGCCCCCTGCAGCACGCCGTAGAGGCCGGCGAACGTGCTGTCGGGACCGAAGGCCGGGTCGCCGCCGGTGACCCAGATGGTCCGCGTCGTGTCCGAGCAGTAGCCCCGCCGGACGCCCCCGATGTCGAGCACGATCGGCTCGCCGGGGCCGATGCGACGATCACCCGGTTCGTGATGTGGCTCGGCCGAGTTGGGCCCGCTGCCCACGATCCAGAAGGCCGCCTCGTCATGCCCCGCCTCGACGAGCCGCAGGCGGACCTCGTGCGCCACCTCGGCCTCGGTGCGGTCCACGAGGCGGCCACCGGCGATGGCCAGCACCACGGCGTCCGCGGCACGCGCGGCCTCACGCAGGAGCTGGATCTCCTCGGCGTCCTTGACCATACGCGCGGCGCGCAGCGCGGTCGTGGCCAGACCCCACGTCGCGTCGGGCAGCGCCGCCTGGAGGCGCAGCAGGTGCAGCGCCCACACCGTCGGCGAGACGAGCAGGCGCCCCGAGCCGCCGGTCGCGCGGCCGCTCGAGAGCGCCGTGGCGACCGCCGCATACGGGTCGGCCGTCTCCTCCCACGTGGCCACCGCGACGCCGCCCGTGCGGACCGCCGGGCTGGCCTCCGCACCCGCCGCCTCCAGTCGCGGCGCGAGCAGCGTGATGGGACCGGCGGCCGGCAGCACCAGCAGGGTGAGGCGCTCCAGCGGGAGGGGCCCGTACCCGGTCAGCCAGCGCAGGTCGGCGCCTGGGCCGATGAGCATCGCCGCCACGCCGGCCTCGCGCATCGCCTCGCGAGCGACGGCCAGCCGCGCCGCGTAGCGCTCGCCGCCGCCGGCCGGTGGTGTGGTCACTTCACGCCATCCAGCCAGGCGCGGATGACGTCGGGCCCGTCGCGGAACAGCTTGTCGTAGCTGTACACCCGGGTCGCCCCGGCGGCAAGCGCCCGCTTGCGCAGGGCCAGGTCATCGTGCTGCCCCACGGCGATGACCGGCACCCCGGCCGCCACGAGGGTGGCGATCAGCGCCGTCGCATCCTGCCGGCGGAGCCCCAGGTCCACCACGGCGCCGCGGGGCCCGTCGCCCGTGTCCGGCCCGGGCGCGACCGCCGCGTCGGGCGCCACGATGGGCGTGGCCCCGGCCCGCTCGACCGCGCCCCGGAGCCGGGAGGCCCAGATGAGGTCGTCCGCGGCCACGAGCACGCGTTCCGATCCTGCCCGTGCTCGGATGCCCATCTCGGACTGAGACTACACTTGCGGACGTGAGCTCGAGTCACGAGGGCACCATGACGGCCCCTACCGCCCGCTCGCTGCACGCTGAGAAGGTCACCGCCCTGGCCCAGCGCGAGCCCCTGCTCGTCGAGGCCGGCACGACCGTCGCCGCCGCCATCCAGCGCATGCGCGCGGCCCGCGGCGAGCCCGCCCTCGTCGTCCGTGACGGCCGGCTGGAGGGCATCTTCACCGAGCGCGACGTCCTCCTCAAGGTGCTCGGCCATGACGTGGCGCCCGATGCCCCCGTGGACGCGTACATGAAGCCACGGCCACAGACGCTGATGCCGGACGCCACCCTTGGCGAGGCCGCCCACCTGATGGAGCGCGGCCGCTTCCGTCACGTGCCGATCGTGGATGCCGACGGCCGCCCCGTGCTGACCCTGCGCCAGCAGGACATCCTGGCCTACATCGCCGAGGCGTTCCCCGAAGAGATCCTCAACCTGCCGCCGCGACCCCATCAGCGCCTGGAGGAACCGGAGGGCGCGTGACCACCTCCACCCCGCCCCGAGCCGAGGCTCCCGAGCAGGTCGAGCTCGACCGGGTCACCATCCGCTTCGCCGGCGATTCCGGCGATGGCATGCAGCTCACCGGCAGCCAGTTCACGCGCACGGCGGCCGCCTTCGGCAACGACGTCAGCACGCTGCCCGATTTCCCGGCCGAGATCCGTGCGCCGGCCGGCTCGCTGCCCGGCGTCAGCGGCTTCCAGCTGAGTTTCTCCAGCAGCGAGATCTACACCCCGGGAGATGAGCCGGACGTGCTGGTGGCGATGAACCCGGCCGCCCTGCGCACGAACATCGTGGACCTGCCCGCGGGCGGGGCCCTGATCGTCAACGAGGACGCCTTCACGGGCCCCAACCTGGCCAAGGCGGGCTACGCCGCGAACCCCCTCAAGGACGGCTCGCTCAAGAGCTACACGGTCTTCGAGGTCCCCATCAGCACCCTCAACGCGCGGGCGCTCGACGGGCTCGACATGACCTCCAAGCAGGTCGACCTGACCAAGAACTTCTTCGCCCTGGGCCTCATGTTCTGGCTGTACGAGCGGAGCATGGACCCGACGCTCGAGTGGATCGACGACAAGTTCGGCAAACGGCCGATCTTCGCCGAGGCCAACAAGCGGGCCCTCAAGGCTGGCTACGCCTTCGGCGAGACGACCGAGATGTTCCACACCCACTACCGCGTCGCCCCGGCCCGGCTCGCCCCCGGCACCTACCGCAACGTCACCGGCAACGAGGCGACGGCCCTGGGCTTCGTGGCCGCCGCCCGGCTGGCCCATCGGACGCTCTTCTACGGCAGCTATCCCATCACCCCGGCCAGCGACATCCTGCACGCCCTGTCAGGCTACAAGGACTTCGGCGTCAAGACGTTCCAGGCGGAGGACGAGATCGCCGCCATCGGCGCGGCCATCGGCGCCAGCTACGGCGGGGCGCTCGGGCTGACCGGCACCTCGGGCCCGGGCATCGCCCTCAAGAGCGAAGCCATGAACCTGGCCGTGATGGTCGAGCTGCCCCTCGTCATCGTCGATGTCCAGCGCGCGGGCCCCTCGACCGGCATGCCCACCAAGAACGAGCAGGCCGACCTGCTGCAGGTCATGTTCGGGCGCAACGGCGACTCGCCCATCCCCATCGTGGCGCCGGCCACCCCGGGTGAGTGCTTCGACATGGCCATCGAGGCGTGGCGCATCGCCCTGCGCCACATGACGCCCGTGGTCTATCTCTCCGACGCGTTCCTGGCCACCGGGGCCGAGCCGTGGCGGATCCCGGACCTGGCCGACCTGCCCGACATAAGCGTCGGCAACGCCACCGACCCCAATGGGTTCCACCCCTACGACCGTGACCCGGAGACGCTGGCGCGGCCCTGGGCGGTGCCCGGCACGCCCGGTCTGGAGCATCGCATCGGCGGCCTCGAGAAGGCCGACATCACCGGTAACGTCAGCTACGACCCCGACAACCACCATCGCATGACGATGCTGCGCGAGGAGAAGGTGGCCCGGGTGGCCGACTCGATCCCCGACCTCGAGGTGTTCGGTTCGCCGGAGGGCGACCTGCTGATCCTGGGCTGGGGCTCCACGTACGGGGCCATCCGCTCGGCCACGATGCGCCTGCGGGGCCAGGGCCACGCCGTCGCCCATGCCCACCTGCGCCACCTCAACCCCTTCCCCCGCAACACCGGCGACGTGCTCGCGGCGTACCGCCACGTGCTGATCCCGGAGATCAACATGGGTCAGCTGCGCCTGCTGATCCGCGCGCGCTACCTGATCGACGCGCAGGGCTACAACCGGGTGCGCGGCAAACCCTTCAAGATCAGCGAGATCGAGGAGCAGGCCCTGCGCCTGCTGCCGCCGCGATGACGGCGCTCGACGGGCTGAGCGCCGAGAACGCGGCCGTGATCCAGCTGACGCGCAAGGACTTCGTGTCCGACCAGGAAGTGCGGTGGTGCCCCGGCTGCGGCGACTACTCCATCCTGGCCCAGACCCAGAAGACGATGCCCGATTTCGGCTACCCCAAGGAGAAGATCGTCTTCATCTCGGGCATCGGCTGCAGCGGCCGCCTGCCGTACTACATGAACACGTACGGCTTCCACACCATCCACGGGCGCGCGCCGACGCTGGCGACCGGCCTCAAGGCGGCCCGTCCCGACCTCATGGTGTGGGTCATCACCGGCGACGGTGATGCCCTCAGCATCGGCGGCAACCACGTCCTCCACTCGATGCGCCGCAACGTGGACCTCAAGCTGGTGATGTTCAACAACCGCATCTACGGGCTGACCAAGGGCCAGGCCTCGCCGACCTCGGAGATGGGCAAGCGCACGAAGTCCAGCCCCGAGGGCACCATCGACCATCCGGTCATCCCGCTGTCCATCGCCTTGGCGGCCGAGGCGACGTTCGTGGCCCGCTCGGTCGACACCCACACGGAGCATCTCCAGACGACCCTCGAGCGAGCCGGGCGTCATCGCGGCTCGGCCTTCATCGAGGTCCTCCAGAACTGCAACATCTTCAATGACGGCGCCTACCGAGAGTTCACCGACCGGGAGGTCCGCGAGGACCGCATGCTGGTGCTCCAGCACGGCCAGCCCATGATCTTCGGCAAGGACCGCGATCGCGGCATCCGCCTGCGTGGCCTCCAACCGGAGGTGGTGCAACTGGGCGACGGCGTCACCGAGGCCGACCTGCTCGTTCACGACGAGGCGGCGCCGGACCCGTACCTCGCCTTCATGCTCTCGCGCATGTGGTGGCCGGACTTCCCCGTGCCGGTGGGCGTCTTCCGCGACGTCACGCGGCCGACGCACGACGAGTTGCTGGTGGCCCAGATCGACCAGGCCATCGCGCAGCGCGGCGAGGGCGACCTGGCCGCGCTGCTGCGCAGCGGCGACGCGTGGACCGTCGAATGATCTGCCCGGTCTGCCACGCCGACAACATCGAGGGCTCCGACGAGTGCGACAACTGCGGCGCCGACCTGCGCTCGGCGGACCTGCCGACCCCGGAAACGCCCCTCGAGCGTCGGCTCGTCACGGAACACCTGAGCGACCTGCGCCACCGCGACCCGATCATCCTGCCCGCCGCGGCCCCCGTACGTGAGGCCATCGCCGCGATGCAGGCGGCCAGCGTCGGCTCGGTCCTGGTGACGCGGGACGGCCGCCTGGTCGGCATCTTCACCGAGCGCGATGCGCTGCTCAAGGTCGCCGGCGCGGCCCAGGGCACGATGGATGCGCCGGTCGGCGAGTTGATGACGCCCGACCCGGTCGTGCTGCGCGAGGACGACTCCATCGCCGTCGCCATCCACAAGATGGCCGTCGGCGGCTTCCGCCACATCCCCCTGACGCGCGATGGCCACCCCACCGGGATCGTCTCCGCGCGCGACGTCTTCGGGCACATCCTGGAGATCATCGGCTGACCGCCGGCCGGCCCTCGGCCGACCGCACGATCGGCCTCGTCCTGGTCATCGTGTCGGCCTGTGCCTTCGGCTCGGGCGCCCTGTTCGCCAAGCCGGTATACGCGGCGGGCCTGGACTGGAAGGCGCTGCTCTACTGGCGCTTCCTCATCGCGGCCCTAGTGTCCTGGGCTTGGCTCCTGGCCCGTGCCCCGAACCGCCGTGCCCTGCGCCGTCTGTCGCGGCGCCGGTGGGTCATCCTCGGTGCCCTGGGCGTCATGTACGTGGGCAACACCGGCACGTACTTCGCCGCCCTGGAGACCGTCCCCGCCTCACTGGCCGCGCTGCTCGTCTACATCTACCCGGTGCTCGTGGCCGTCCTGGCCCTGCGCGTCGGGCGGCCGCTCGAAGGGCGCCGGCCGTGGGTCGCCCTCGGGATCGCCGTGGCCGGGATCGTGCTGGCCGTGGGGGGCATCGACCCCTCGCACGCGCCGCCGGCCACGGGCATCGTGCTGGCCCTCTCCGGCGGCGTCATCTACGCCGTCTGGGTGGTGCTGGCGACGCATCTCGGCGGCGAGCGCCGGACGCCGCGCGATCCGGCCCCGCCCGAGGCCCTGAAGGGTGTCGAGGAGACCGACCCGGCCCCCGCGGCAGCCCTGATGATGACCAGCGCACTGGCCGTCTACGCCGTCCTCGCGGTCGTGTCCGGTGAGCCGGTCACGCCGGATCGCGTCCCCAGCGGCGCCTGGTTCGGCCTGGTGGGCCTGGGCGTCGTCTCGATGGCCCTGTCGATGCAGTCGTTCTATGCAGGCGCCCGACGCATCGGCGCCGCGCGGGCGTCGCTCGTGAGCACGATCGAGCCGGTCTACACGATCGTGCTGGCGACCCTCCTCTTCGGCGAGGCGCTGACTCCCGTCCAGCTGCTGGGCGGCGCGCTGGTCATCGGGGCGGTCCTGCTGGCGGAGACCGGCCGAAGCGGCGACGGGGGTAGGATGGGCGCCTTCGCGGGTAGCTCCAGGGAGGTACCGCCATGACCGAGACCATCGAGCGCCGCCAGGGCGCGGCGAACCAGTCCGGCGCGCACGTCAACCCCAACGCCTACGCCGAGGCGCAGGACTTCCTGCCCCTCAAGGGCCTCGACCATGTCGAGTTCTGGGTCGGCAATGCCCGCCAGGCAGCGGCCTACTTCCGTTCCCTGTGGGGCTTCACGCCGATCGCCTACGCCGGCCTGGAGACGGGCGTCCGCGACCGGGCCTCCTACGTCATGGCCCAGAACGACATCCGCCTCGTCCTGACCGGGGCGCTGTCGCCGGAGGGTGAGATCGCCGAGCACGTGCATCGCCACGGCGACGGGGTCCATGACATCGCCTTCGCCGTCGACGACGTCGCCTCATCGTGGCGCGAGACCACGACGCGCGGGGCGCGGAGCTATCTGGAGCCGGCCGAGCTGGCCGGTGGCGAGGACGGGACGCTCCGCCGCTCCGCCGTGCACACCTATGGCGAGGTGGTCCACTCCTTCATCGACCGCTCCGACTACCACGGCGTCTTCGCCCCCGGCTACCGGCGCATCAAGCGCCCCGCGGCGGCCGCCCAGGGCCTGAGCCTGCTGGAGATCGACCACTGCGTGGGCAACGTCGAGCTGGGCGACATGAACCGCTTCGTCGACTACTACCGGGATGTCTTCGGCTTCAGCCAGCTCATCCACTACGACGACAAGGTCATCCACACCGAGTACAGCGCGCTCATGTCCAAGGTGATGACCAACGGCAACGGGCGCGTCAAGTTCCCCATCAACGAGCCCGCCGCGGGGCGCAGGAAGAGCCAGATCCAGGAGTTCCTGGACTACTACCTGGACTCCGGCACACAGCACATCGCCCTGCGCACGGAGGACATCGTGACCACCGTGCGCCGCCTGCGGGAGCTGGGCGTCGAGTTCCTGGGCATGCCCCACGCCTACTACGAGCAGCTGGCCGACCGCGTCGGCGACGTCGGCGTGCCCATGGCCACGCTCGAGGAGCTGGGCATCGAGGCCGACCGGGACGAGGAGGGGTTCCTCCTCCAGATCTTCACCCGGCCCATCCAGGACCGGCCCACCTTCTTCTTCGAGATCATCGAGCGCCACGGCTCGCGCGGCTTCGGCGTCGGCAACTTCAAGGCGCTCTTCGAGGCCATCGAGATCGAACAGGCCCGCCGCGGCAACCTGTAGCCGCGGCAGCCGCGAGAACCGTTCCGCCGCGACTCTGCCCCCCGGCACCACACACCGCGGCGCCAAGGCACGTGGTCAGACTTGACTGGGGGGCACGTTAGGACCGGTCGGCGTCCTCCAGGCCCGCCGCACCGGCTTTGGCGGGGCCGACTCACGCTCAGCCAAGTCGGTCCAAGGGGTTCGGACCCGCTGAACGGGCGAGCGTTGTGGTCTAACGTGCCCCGGAGTCAAATCTGACCAAGTCGAGAGGACCCTGACCGGCTCGCCCGGGCGACGGAGCCATGCTCGGATCCGGCGGCCGTCGCTCGGGTAGGCCGCTCGCAGCATCGTGCTGTGGGCCGCGATCCGACGTCGATTGGTCCTGCCGCTCGCAACCACGACCCATGCGCTAACCGTTCGCGCGTGCCAGCCGCGCTCGGCAGCGATCCGCGGCGAGAGCCGGACCTTCCGATCCAAGGTCCCGACCAGTTCCTGGACGTCGACGATCGCGGTCTTCAGTTCGATGACGAGCAGGCTGCCGGTCGCGGCGTGCCAGGCGAGGACGTCGATGACACCTCGTTCGCCATAGATGCTGAACGAAACCTCCGGCGCCAGCTGCCAGCCGACCTCCTTCAGGAAGCGCGCGATGTCCTCGTGGAGTTGGCCGTGCCGGGCGTTGACCATCCGGTCTAGCTCGCCGCCGCGCCAGCGCGCCGACACGTCCACTTTGACATCGAGGGTGGCCGCGATCCGGCGCAGAGCCCTCAGCGATAGGCGGTCGAGATGGCCCCGCTCCAGCCGCGAGATCAGAGAAGCGTCGACGCCGGCCTGACCGGCCACGTCCACCTGCCGCCACCGGCGCTTCAGGCGAACGGCCCGCAGCGCCGTGCCGACTTGCTGGTCGTCCATGGCTGGAGCGTGACGGACGGCGCTTGGCCCGGGCTTCCGTGATCCTCGTCAGGCCGGGCTGAAGCGCCAGCGGCAGCCCAGGAGGTCGAGCTCGCGAGACTCGTGGCCCCCCTGGAGGTCGACGGTCATGATGGGCTCGCCGGGGCGTGCCGGGGCGACGCGAAGCGTCTGCCGGCCGAGCGACGCATCACGGGCGCCGCCGCCCACCAAGGCGGGGCGGAAGAGCAGGGCGAATTCGCTTCCGAGGCGACCGACGGTCCCCGTGACCGAGGCCACGCCGAGCGTCACGACGCGCAGCCGTACGGGCGTCCCCAGCGGGTGGACCGCGCCCGCCCGTTGTGCGCGTTCTGCGTCGGTCCACTCGGCGGCCGAGCGGTCGTGCTCGATCATGAAGACGGTCGGCCACGGGCCCGGTAGGCCGCCCGCCCGGGGGCCCGCCGCGCCGCCCGGACGTGCCATGCGCCACCTGACGACCCGACCGTCCGGCCGCGTCCGCTGGCCGTTGGTGATCTCTGCGGACCGGGCGTCCGTGGTCAGGTCGTCGCTCGCCAGGGCCAGCCCGACCGGCGCGCCCTGGGCGCCTGCGCCATCGCCGGCCACCGGCGCCGCGGCCACCGGCGCCGCGGCCACCGCCGCCCCGAACCAGTTGCCGGCCGCGGCGGCCGCCCCCGCATCCTCGACCGCGACCAGCTCAAGGTACGAGTCGCCCCACCAGACCAGCCGGTTGCGCGTGCCCAACGTAGGGTGCCGACCCCCGCCGCTCACCTCGAGACCCAGCGACGACGAGATGCGCTGCGCCGCCGCGTCAAGGTCCGCGACGGCCACGATGAGGTGGTCGAGGCCGACCAGCACCTAGGCCGGCCCGGACTCGACCAGGAGGAACACCTGGCGCTCCCCGTCCAGGCCCTCCAGGGTGCGCCGGCCGCGGTCCACGAACTGCAGGCCGGAGCCCTCGAGCAGGTCATGGGTGGAGGAGACCAGGATCTCGCCCGACCCGGCGAGCGCTGCGACGCGGGCCGCGGCATGGACCTCGTCGGGGGTGGTGAAGCTCTTGCGCTGGAGACGCGGCATCGACGCATTCTGCACGACGAGCCGCCCGTTAGACTCGCCCGATGCGCCTGGCCCACGTCCGCGAGCAGCACGCCGCCACGGGCACGCCCTTCAGGCTGGCGGCGGCCCTGGACGAGCACGGCGACACATGGCTCGACCTCGAGCCCGCGCGCCGCCGCCTGGCCGCTCGTGACTCAGCCCTGGCCCACAACCAGCCCCTGTTCCGTGAGCCGCTCACGACCCTGGATGCCCACCTCGCCGCCGGTCGCCGGGTCGCCGACCTGACCGACGTCGTCGGGCCATTCCGGGCCGACCCACCTGGGTCCGATGACGACCTGGCCATGGACACGGCCGACCTGACCTTCGGCCCGCCGATCCTGCGCCCGCTGAGCTTCCGCGACTTCTACGCCTTCGAGACCCATGTCCGGGCCATGTGGGAGCGTCGTCACGACACCATCCCGGAGGCCTGGTACCGGCTGGCGATCTTCTACTTCAGCAACGTCTCGGAGGTCCGCGGGCCGGGCCAGCCGGTCTGGGCGCCGCGCGGCAGCACGGAACTGGACTACGAACTGGAGATCGGCGCCCTCATCGACACGCCGGCGATGGACCTGCCGCCGGAGCAGGCGGAGGACGTCATCGGCGGCTACTTCGTGCTCAACGACTGGTCCGCGCGTGACCTGCAACGTGATGAGTCCACGGTGCGCCTGGGCCCCGCCAAGGGCAAGGACTTCGCGGTGAGCATCGGCCCGTGGCTGGTCACGCCCGACGAACTGGCCGACGCGCGGCAGGCCAAGGGGTACGACCTTACCGGGTCGGCGACGGTCAACGGCCGCGAATGCAGCCGCGGCTCGTGGGCGGCCATCCACCACGGCTTCGGCGAGATGCTGGCCCGAGCCTCGACGGACGTGCACCTGCGGCCGGGCGAGATCGTGGGTAGCGGCACGATCGGCGGCGGGAGCCTGCTCGAGGTCCGCGAGGCGACCCTGGGCCGGTTCCTCGAGCCGGGCGACATCGTCACCGTGGAGATCGAGCGCCTGGGCCGCCTGACCACTCCCGTCGTTGCCCCACCCCCCGCCTGAGCCGGGAGCCGCCCCCGATGCCTCCGACCGACCTCACCGACCCGATCGACCCCACCGACCTGCACGGCCGCCGCATCTGGGAGACCCTCCGCGGCTCGGTCGCGCTCGCCGTCGTGGGCCAGGAGGCGGCCCTGCGCCTGCTGACCGTGGCCCTCCTGGCGGGCGGCCACGCCCTCGTCGAAGATGTGCCGGGCACCGGCAAGACGCTCCTCGCGCGGGCCTTCGCCGCCTCGCTGGGTCTGAGCTTCGGCCGCGTGCAGGGCACGCCCGACCTGCTGCCGACCGATGTCACCGGCTCCAGCATCCTGACCGCCGACGGCGGCGACACGGGGACCGGTTTCCGCTTCATCGCCGGCCCGGTCTTCAACCAGGTCCTGCTGGTCGACGAGATCAACCGGGCCACGCCGCGCACCCAGTCCTCGCTCCTGGAGGCGATGCAGGAGGGGCGCGTCTCGGTGGATGGCGTGACCCGGCCCCTGCCGGCGCCCTTCCTCGTGCTGGCCACCCAGAACCCGGTCGAGCTGGAGGGCACGTTCGCCCTGCCGGAGGCACAGCTGGACCGCTTCCTCGTGCGGGTCGCGGTGGGCTACCCGACCGAGGACGGCGAGCGGGCCATCGCACGCCGCTACCGCGAGGCGGCCGAGCCGCTCGAGCGCATCACCCCGGTCCTGCAGGCGCCGGAGGTCGTGGCTCTGCAGGACCGCGTCCGGGCCGTCACCGTGGCCGCCGAGGTCGAGGCGTACCTGGTGGCCATCGTGCGCGCGACGCGGGACCATCCGGCGGTCCGCCTGGGGGCGAGCCCGCGGGCGAGTGTGGCCCTCTACCGGTCGAGCCAGGCATGGGCGCTGCTGGCGGGCCGCGAGTTCGTGCTGCCCGACGACGTCGGGGCCGTCGCCCCAGCCGTGCTGGCGCACCGCCTGACGGTCGAGCTGGAGCAGGAGCTGCGGGGCGCGACGCGCGAAGGCGTCGTGGCCGAGGTGCTCGAGGCCGTGCCCGTACCCGTCCCATGATCCTGCTGGTCGCGCTGGCGGTCGTCTTCGTCCTCCTGGGCGCCTCGCTGGCCCTGCCCGGGGTCGTCCTCATCGGCGTCGTGACGGTGCTGGTCCTCCTGACGATGGAGCTGTGGCACCGCCACGGCCTCGACGGCGTGACCTACGAGCGCGACCTGGGCACCGGCCGGGCCATCTGGGGCGACGAGGTGGAGGTACGCCTGACGGCGTGGAACGCCAAGCTCCTGCCGCTGCCCCGCCTCACCACCGACGACCTGGTGGATGGCGGCGGCCTGGACATCGTGGAGTTGCCCCTGACCCGCAGCGACGTGGCCGGTGTCTCGATCCTGCGCAGCCGCTGGTCGCTGCTGTGGTACGAGCGCGTCACGCGCCACCTCCACGTCCGGGCGGTGCGGCGTGGGGTGTTCGAGCTGGGGCCGGTGCGGCTCGAGGCGGCCGACCTCTTCGGCCGGGAGGTCGCCGCCCAGGAACGGCCGCTGCCGGGCACGTTCACGGTACTGCCGCGCTCCGTGCCCGTGGTCACGGCCCTGCCGTCACGGGCGCCGCTGGGCGTCCGCCGGGCGACCCAAAGCCTGTTCCATGACCCGGCCCTGTTCGCCGGCGTGCGGCCGTACCAGCCGGGCGACGCGCCGCGCGAACGGCACTGGCGCGCCTCGGCGCGGACCGGCCGGCCGTTGACCAAGCGGTTCGAGCCATCGCACGAACGCCAGGTCGTGATCGTCCTCGACGTCCAGACGGGACCCGGCCCCCACTGGCTGCCGGGCGTGGACGAGACGCTCATCGAGGTGCTGGCCGTGGCCGCCGCATCACTGGCCCGGTCGATCGTGGGGGCGGGCGACGCATGCGGGTTCGCGGCGGCCATCCGGGCCGGGGCGCCGCGCCAGGTCTCGTACATCGCGCCACGCTCTGGACCGCAGCAGGCCACGCGCATCGCCACGTTAGTGGCGCGCATCGGCCTGTACGTCGCGGCGCCATACGAGCAGGCCCTGGCCGCGGTAGCCCTGCGCGTGCCGCCGGGTACGACCCTCGTCACGGTCAGCAGCCGTCCGCCGACGCGCTACCTGGCCACCCAGCGCCACCTGGTCCGAAGCGGTTTCGTGGTGCAGCACGTGGCCGTCGGACCGGGCGCGGCGGCGGCTGTGGCGACCCTGCGCAAGGCGCGCATCCCAGCCGTGGTCGGCCACCTCGAACCGGACTGGAGGCGGGCCGATGCCTTCGTCACGACGGGCTGACCTGGGCGCCGCGGGTCTCGCTGTCGTCGAGGCGGCCATGGAGGGCGGCTGGCTGCTCGTCGTCTACGCCGGCTTCGAGGTCGGCCTGATGCGCCATCAGCCATCCCTGGGGCCGGTCGAGTTCACCCTGGCGGCGCTCCTCGGCATCTGGATCGGACGCCGCCCGCGCCTCTGGCCCCGCCCGCTGGCCCTGGCCGGGTTGCTCGGCGTCGTCGTCCTGGGCTGGCTGGCCAGCCCCGCAACGTGGGCGGCACTGCAGGCAGGCGCGTTGCCGGCGGCCGTGGCCGCGCACCCCGGGGCCCTCCTGCTGGGGGCCGCCGTGCTGCGGGGCGGCGCCCATCGTGACCCCCTCGACGACGTGGAGACGAGCGCCAACCTGCTGCGGTACCTGACGCCCATCCTGCTGCTGCCGTGGCTGGTGGGGGCGATCATCCCGGTGGCAAGCCTGCGCCTGTCGTTCGTGGGCTCAGCGTGGATGGGCACGCTGGTCTTCGTGGTGGCCGGCTTCGCCGCCCTCGGCTTCGGTCGCCTGCGGCTGCTTGGCCTGACGGCCGACCCACGCGACCGGGCGGGACGGACCTGGTTCCTGGTCACGGCCGCCGTGCCCCTGGCGCTGATCGCGGTGGGCGTACCGCTCGCCCTGTGGACCGGCCTCCGACCGGAGGACCTGGCCGAGGCCATCGTGCGGCCCGGCGTCCTCCTCTTCACGCTGGTGGCCCTGCTGGTCGCCCCGCCCATCGCGGCCGGCGGCGTCCTGGCCGGACTCCTGAAACCCGGCAGCGCCACGGTCCCCAACGCCGGCGGCGGCACCGGCGGCGCGCTCGGCCCGGGCGCCCTGGACTCGGGCCAGCTGGTGACCATCGCCATCGTGCTCACGGTGGTGATCGCGGTCAGCATCGTGCTCGTGCTGCGCTGGCTGCGGCCGCCGCGTCGTGACGGCCAGGACCGGCCGCGCATCGTCGAGGAACGGGCCATCGTCGTGCCTGCCCGGGTCCCCCGGCCCGCGCGACGTCGCGGACGAGGCGCGCCAGCCGTCCCGCATGATGCGGTCACCGCCTACCTGGCCACGCTGGAACTCCTGGCCGACGACCCCAACCTCGCGCGCCACCCCTCCGAGACGCCGGCCGGCCACGCCCGCCGGCTGGCCGACGCCGGCGCCGACCTCGCGCCCGGCCCACTGCGCCGCCTGGCCGCCGACTACCAGCTGGCCCGCTACGCCGAACGGCGGATCACCGCGCCCGAGACCGACCGCGCCCTGGCCCGCTGGCGTCGCCATCGGGAGCCGCGCCGAACGCCCTAGACTGGCCCGCGTCCGCAAGGGAGGCCAGTCGCGCCATGCACTACGTCCAGCACGGCAGCGTGCCACGCCAGCGCCACACCCAGCATCGCGCGCCGGACGGCACCCTGTATGCCGAGGAGCTCTTCGGCGTGGAGGGCTTCACGGGCCGCAGTTCGCTGCTCTACCACCTCGTGCCGCCGACCCGCACGCACCGCGTCGAGGCTGGGCCGGTCATCGCCCTGGAGCGGGCCGCCGAGCGGGTCCATCGCCACCACCTCGTCAAGACGGCCGAGCTGCTCCCGTCGGGTGACGTCGTGAGCGGCCGGGTGCCACTCTTCTTCAACCGCGACGTGGTGATGGGCGTCGTGCGCCCGGCCTCGGCGATGCCGGCCGGCCACTTCTACCGCAACGGGGAGGGCGACGAGCTGCTCTACGTGCACGAGGGCCGCGGGCGGTTCGAGTCGGTCTTCGGGCCCCTGGACTACGAGCCCGGCGACTACCTCGTCATCCCCATCGGCACGACGTGGCGCCTCGACCCGGCCCCCGGCGTGGACCAGCGCATGCTCTGGCTGGAGACGCCCGGCGAGATCGAGCCGCCCCGCCGCTATCGCAACGAGTACGGCCAGCTGCTGGAGCACGCGCCCTTCTACCACCGCGACATCCGAGTCCCGGCCGACGTGCCGCCGCACGCGGACGCGGGCGACTTCAGCATCGACGTGAAGGCCCGCGGCCAGCTGACCCGCTACCACTACCACCACCATCCGCTCGACGTGGTGGGCTGGGACGGCTACCTCTACCCCTACATCTTCAACATCGGCGATTTCCAGCCCATCACCGGGCGGGTCCACCAGCCGCCACCCGTGCACCAGACGTTCCAGGGCCCCAACTTCGTGGTCTGCTCCTTCGTGCCGCGCAAGTTCGACTACCACCCCCTGGCCATCCCGGCGCCGTACAACCATTCCAACATCAACAGCGACGAGGTCATCTACTACGTCGCCGGCAACTTCATGAGCCGCCGCGGGGTCGACATCAGCTCGTTCACCGTGCACCCCGGCGGCATCCCTCACGGCCCGCACCCGGGCACGGCCGAGGCCTCGATCGGGCGCGAGGGCACGGAGGAGCTGGCGGTCATGGTCGACACGTTCCACCCGCTCGACCTGACGGTCCAGGCCGCCGGCCTGGAGGACGCGGCCTACCCGTACTCCTGGCTGCCGGCCGAGGACGCCACCGCCGAGGCCCGCGAACTGGCCGAGCGCGGCCCGGAGGCCTTCCCCGACTGAGGAACGCCTCCGGCGACCGCGATGGAGGTCCGCCCCGGGAGAGACGGACTAGGGGAATGTCAAGGACTTGACCAGCTGGTCCGCCGTCGCCGTCATGGCAGCGCGCTGCGGATCGGCATCGGTGTCCGCGAGAACGTCGTCGGCGGCCCACTCCGTGCCCAGCATGGTGCGCACACCGGTCCAGATGGCATAGAAGCGATGCCACTCCCCTGCGCGGATGGTCAAGGCCGGCCCACCTGCCGCCGGGCCCGCGCCGGCATAGCAGCTGCTACCGAACGTGACGTCCCAGTAGAGCGACTGGCGTCCGTCGACGGTGATCGGGGTCGGCTTCGAGACCTTCAAGCCCGGGTCGGCCGCGAGCCACGCGCCGACCGCCTCCGGCGTGGAGGGCACTCCAGGCACCGTGCCCTGGTCCGGATGGCAGAGATCGACCGCCTGGGGCGTGTCATACGAGATGGTCAACGCCCCGACGCCGTCTTCCCAGACCCGGTAGATGCCGGCGACGTGAGGATCCCCGACGATCGCGGGTGGGAGCACGCCTGGCGGCGCAGGCGGGAAGGCCGGCGTCGTGAAGCTGAAGGGGACCGCGAAGCCCGGCACGCGATAGGTCTGGCCCACCTCCAGGGGCCCCTCCGGCCCGACGATCACCGCCGTTGCGGTCGGAACGGCCTCACTCGGAGCTGGCGACGGCGACGCCGCGGGCGCCGTCGGGGTCGGCGAGGTCTCCACGCCACCGCCACCCAGCGGGCGGATGATCCAGGCGCCGAGCGCGAGCGCGAGCACCACCACGATGGTCCCCGCGGCGAGGTTCGAACGAGCCATGAAGAAGTCCCTCCGTGTCCTCGGACTGGGCTGGCGATGCATCCCGTGGATCGTGTGGAGCGCCGCGTCGATGGCGCGCTCGGGGGCGGTCGTGGGGCCCTCGTGCAGGAAGGCCCGCACGAGCAGGTCGATGTCGCGGGAGGCGCTCATGCGGGTCGCTCCTGGTGCAGCGTGGGACCTCGGGCATCGGCGTCGAGCGCGGCTCGCAGGGCCGCGGAGGCGTAGTGGAGGCGTGACTTGGCGGTCCCGAGCGGGACGCCGAGACGATCGGCCACCTCGGGCACCGTCAGGCCCAGGTAGTGGTGGAAGACGAGTACCGCCCGCTGGTCCACGGGGAGCCGGCTGAAGGCCCGCTCGAGCCGGTCGCGGTCCTCGACCGCCAGATACTCGTCCTCGGGTGCGGTGGACGCGAGGGGCCGGATGGTCATGGCGAAGGCCCAGCGGTGCCGCCGGCGGGCCTCCGCGTAGCAGGCGTGGACCAGCAGGCGATACAGCCAGGCGTCGAAGCGCTCCGGGTCGCGCAGGGCCGGCAACTGCCGCCATGCGGCGACGAGCGTCGCCTGCAGGGCGTCCTCGGCCAGCTGACTGTCGCGCAGGATGCGGTAGGCGACCGCCATCAGCCGGTCGCTCGCGCCCCTCGCCAGGGACGCGAACGCCTCCTCATCGCCGTCGATGGCCGCCTGGACGAGTGCCACGTGCACCCGCGTCCCTCCGCCTCGCGCCCCGCTCGGGGCATCGACCTGTATGAGTCTCCGCCGGCCCCGGGTCGTTCGATCCTCGTTCATCATCCTCCTGCTGACGGAGTCACCAGCACGCCATCGCGCGGCGTGGTTCACTGTCGGCATGCCCGACAAAGCCTCGGCTGCGCTCGCGCGGATGGAGGCCGTCCGCGTACGCCTGGCGGCCCACGCCGCCAGCGGTGCCCATGCCGGCCTGACCGGCGCCGACCCCCAGACGGGCGAGCGCTGGGAGGCTGGGCAGGTGTGGGCCCACCTCGCCGAGTTCCCCGTCTACTGGCTCGACCAGTTCAAGCGGCTCCTGGCCGCACGGGCGGATGGCGTCGCCGAGCCCATCCCCTTCGGCCGGACGGCGGCTGACCCGACACGCATCCTGGCCATCGAGCAGGATCGGCACGAGCACCCGCGGGCCCTCCATGGGCGCGTCGACCGCGGCATCACGGCGGCCGAGGCCTTCATCCGCGGCCTGCCCGACACGGCCTGGGACGCGGCCGGCCTGCATCCGCGCCTGGGGGCGATGCGCTCTGCCGGCGATGGTCGACCGCTTCTGGGTCACCCACCTGGAGGAGCACGCCGACCAGCTGGACGAACTCCTGGGCGAGCGCCGCTAGCGCTTGGCGCGGCCCTCGTTCAGGAGCGAGCGGGTGATGAAGAGCACGTTGGCCGGTCGCTCCGCCAGCCGGCGCATGAAGTAGGGGTACCACTCGGTCCCGAAGGGCACGTACACCCGCACGGTGTAGCCGTCGTCGCGCAGCCGGTCCTGCAGGTCCCGCCGGATGCCGTAGAGCATCTGGAATTCGAACCGCGAGGGGTCGATGCCCTGCTCCCTGGTGAAGGCGCGCAGCCGCTCGATGAGGCGTTCGTCGTGGGTCGCCAGGGCCGGATATGTGCCGTCGACCAGGAGCGTGCGGGCCAGCCGCTCGTAGCTGGTGTCAACGTCCGCCTTGTGCGGGAAGGCCACACTCGCCGGCTCCTGATAGGCGCCCTTGCAGAGGCGCACGCGCGTGCCCGCGGCGATCAACGCGGCGACGTCGTCGGCCGAACGGCGCAGGTAGGCCTGGATGACCGCGCCGACGTCGGGGTGCGTGGCGTGCATCTCGTGCACCAGCGCCAGCGTGGCGTCCGTGCGGTGGTGGTCTTCCATGTCGACGCGCACGAAAGCGCTGGTCCGAGCGGCCGCCTCGATCACACGACGGAGCTGCACGCGACAGCCCTGGATGCCGTGGTCCAGGCCGAGTTGCGTGAGCTTGACGCTGACATTGCCCTCGAGGCCGCGCTCGGCCAGGCCCTCCAGCAGGCGGATGTAGGAGTCGGCCGCCCGCGCCGCCATGGCCTCGCTGGAGACCGCCTCGCCGAGCACGTCGGCGGTGGTGTGGAAGCCGGCGTCGCGGAGTCTCGCCAGGGCATCCAGGCCCGCCTCCAGGGTCTCGCCGGCCACGAAGCGCCAGACCATCCCCCGGGTGAGGGGCGTCGCCGTCGCTACCCGTGCCAGCGAGCGGCGCCGCGAGGCCCACAGGAGGCTGCCGCGCAAGGCCCGGCCCGGGAGTTCGCGGGCGACCGAGGCGGCGGCGGTCATCGGCCGTATCGTACGCCGGTCAGGGAGGCCGGCGGCATCGCCGGCCCGATGCTCAGGAGGCGCAGCCATGTCCGCAACACCAGCGGCCGCCGCCCCGGAAGCGAGGGGCAAGCTGGGCGAGTTCACGCCCGACCCGCACCAGCGGGTGAACCCCTACAAGAAGGTGCAGGGCAGCCTGGACTTGCAGGACCGCATCGCGCTCGTCATCACCGGGGCGATCGGCACGATGTACGCCGTCTACGTCTTCGCCATCTTCCTCGCCGGCTGGATGCTCTGGCAGACGCTGGCCGGCAAGGCCGCCTTCGATCCGTTCCCGTTCGCCTTCCTGCTGTTCCTGGGCAACATCGTCCAGCTGCTGCTGATGCCCCTGATCATGGTCGGCCAGAACCTCCAGAACCGCCACGCGGAAGTCCGCGCGGACGCCGAGTACAACACCGTGGGCAAGATGTTCCACGACACCGAGGCGGTCATGAAGCACCTCGACCTCCAGGATGCCGAGCTGCTGCGCCAGACGCGGCTCCTGACCGCCCTGGTCGAGTCGCTGGTGCCGGCCGACCAGCGCGCGGCGATCCTGGGCGGATCCGGCGCGGCCACGCCCGGCTCGGCCGCCTGACCGGCTCGCGCCCGCCGATGCGTCGCCACATCGAGCCCATATGTTCGGCCTGACCGTCTCGCCGCTCGAACTGATCGTCCGCTCGGCGATCGTCTATCTCGTCTTCTTCCTGCTGCTGCGGGTCTCGGGCAAGCGGGAGCTCGGCCAGTTCACGCTGTTCGATCTTGCGCTCGTCCTCCTGGCGGCCAACGCTCTCCAGCCGGCCATGACGGGGCCCGATTCCTCGGTAACGGGCGGCCTGATCGTCATCGCCACCCTCTTCGTCGTGACCTCGATCATCGGTCTGCTGCGCGCCCGGGTGCCATGGGTGCGCGGGTTCCTGCAGTTCGAGCCGACCACCATCGGGCGTGACGGGACCTGGCTGCCCGCCATCGTGGAGGAGCAGGGCCTCGACGAGGCCGACCTGGGCGCGGCGCTCCGGGAGCACGGCCTGCAGGAGGTCCGCCAGGTCAAGCTGGCAACGCTCGAGGAAGACGGCTCGATCAGCATCGTCGCCTACGACGGCACCGGCGCGCCCGCGGCGAAGCGCCGCCGGCGTTACCGCCGCTCGCGGTAGGACGGGGTCAGGCCGGCGCGGGCGCAGCTGGCGGGGAGGGTGCCGCGGCCAGCCGCAGGCGGGCCACCGGGAGCAGCGACAGCAGGACGGCCACCCCGCCCGCCACCCACAACGGGCCCAGGTCGCCGCCGTTGAGCTGCAGGACCGCCGCCGACGCCAGGGAGCCGGCCACACCGCTGAGGTAGAGGGGTGCCAGGGCGAGGTTGAGCACGCTCGAGCGGATGGCCTTGGGCAGGCCCGAGGCGAGCATCGTGAACAGCATCGAGCTGCAGGCGGCGAAGCCGATGCCGGACCCGGCGTATACCAGGGCGAACGGCAGGAGCGACGGAGCGATCGACGCGAGCAGCAGGCAGGCCCCGGCGACGATCGCCCCCACGGCGAAGACGCGGCGGTACCCCGCCCGGTCAGCCACCGCGCCGGCCACCGGTGAGCCGACCGCCGAGGCCACCCCGTACGCACCCGCTACCAACCCGACGACCGTCGCCAGCTGGACCGGCCCGGAGAGCCGTTCCACGTACAGCGGCAGGTACGGCGCCACGAGGCGTTGCCCCAGCAGCAGCAAGGAGTAGCCGGCGAAGACGCCACGCGCCAGCGGCGTGCGGACGATGGCGCTCAATGAGGCCCGCACCAGATCCGAGGACGGAGCCGCCTGGCGGCCGATCGCGGCGCTCGTGATACAGGCTCGTGAGCATCACGACCACGGCCAGCGAGAGCAGCCCGTCAAGCAGGAACAGGGTCTGCACCGAGGAGTGATCGGCGATCACGCCGCCGATCGCGGGCCCCACGGCGAACCCCAGCGGGCTGGCCGTCCCGACGATGCTGATGGCCAGGGCCAGGCGGGCCCGGGGGGCGCGATCGGAGACCTCGGAGAGCATCACGCCCGTGTTGCCCAGCACGAGACCGGCCAGCGGCACGAGCACGAAGAGCTGCCACACGGCGCCGACCCGCGAGAGAAGCAGGAAGAGCACCGTCTCCACGGCGGCGCTGCGCACGATGACCGCCTTGCGCGAGTAGCGGTCGGCCCAGGCACCCCAGAAGGGCACGAGGGGCAGGCCGGCGATGAAAGCCGCCACCGACAGGATGCCGACCGTCACGGCCAGCCCCGCGTCGGTCACGCCGAGGCTCCGCACGAGCAGGGGCATGAACGTGACGAAGTGCCCGAAGCTGACCGTTTCGACGAAGCCCGCCGTGGCGAAGATCAGCGCGAGGCGCCGCCAGTCGGACGAGCCGTCCAGGGGCTCGACTCAGTGATCCGCGTCGGGCGCGGTCGCGTCCTCGAGCTGCCGGCCGAGTTCTTCCGTCCGCCGGTAGGCCGCCCAGACCGCCTCCGAGAGTACGGTCCGCAGGCGGCCCGACTCGAGCTCGTGGAGCGCGGCGGCGCTGGTGCCACCGGGCGAGGTGACCATGTTGCGCAGCACGGCCGGGTGGTCGCCGCTCTGCTTGGCGAAGAAGGTGCTCCCTTCCAGCGTCTCCACCACGAGGTCGTGCGCGATGTGGCGCGGGAAGCCCAGGTGGACGGCCGAGTCGATGAGCGCCTCCATGACCAGGAAGACGTAGGTCGGGCCCGTCCCGCTGACCGCCGTGGCCATGGCCACCATGCGCTCGTCGTCGACGGCCAGCTCCGCGCCGAGGGTCCGCAGCAGGCTCGCCGCCTGGGCGCGCTGGGCCGCGGTGACCTCCGGCGTGGCGTACCACACGGTCATGCCCCGCCCCAGGCGCGCCGGCGTGTTGGGCATGCTGCGCACGATCTGGCGGTGCCGCAGGGCGTTGGCGAGGGCGGTCGTGGTGGCGCCCGCGATGATGCTGAGGACGAGCTGCCCGTCACCCAGGACCGGGGCCAGGTCGCGGCCCACGCGGATCAGCATCTGGGGCTTGACGCCCAGCACGACGACGTCGGCGCCCTCGGCGGCCGCGGCGTTGGACTCGACGACGCGGATGCCGTACGCCTGTTCCAGCTGCGCCCGCCGGTCGGCGCGCGGGTGGCTGGCCACGATGCGCTCGGGGCTCACCTCCCCGCCGCGCAACAGCCCCGCGATCATGGCCTCGGCCATGACCCCGGAGCCGACGATGCCGATGGAGGCAGTAGCGAGCGACATGGGCGCCGAGTATACCGACGGGCCGACGGGCTCAGGCGGTGGCGCGGCCCAGGAGGAAGAACCGGCCCGTCGTGGAAACGGTCGGCTCGCTGAAGCCGGCGGTGCCCAGCGCCCGCTCGAGCTCGGCCGGCTCGTAGAACACCTTCGGCACGCGGAAGACGCGGCCGTCGGCGAGGTGTCGCGTGGCCACCTCGGTGGCGGCGTCCCAGTCGTTGCCCGCGGCGCCGGAGGCCGGGTCGAGCCGCGAGTCGATGAACGCATACGTCCCGCCGGGCGCCAGCCAGGCCCGGGCGAGGCGCAGGAAGTCGGCCAGGCGGTGGCGCGGCACGTGGCTCAGCCAGAAGCCGGTGAACAGGCCACCCGCCGGAGGCGGCTCCGGCGGCGACCACGCGTCGCGCTGGTGCAGATGCGCCAGCAGGTGGTGCGCGACCAGCCGCCGGCGCGCCAGCTCGAGTGGTGCCGCGGCCGCGTCGTAACACCACAGCTCGCCCTTGCCGGCCAGCAGCGGCGACCACCACCCGGTGCCGCTCGCCAGCTCCACCAGGCGGCCATCGAAGGGCACGTCATCCAGCCAGGCGGTGGCCTGGTCCAGCTCCATCTGCCACGCCATGTCGTCGATCACGCTTCGCTTGTAGCGGCCGCGGCGCAGGTAGAAGTCGTCGTACTCCGGGGCGCGGGCGTCGTAGTAGGCGATCAGGTCCGCGTCGGTCGGCTCGGCGATCGTCGCCACCGGGGCGGGCGCCGACCCGCGCCCGGCGGTCGACCCCTGCGCGGCGCCTGCGCGCTCGGCCAGGGCGGTGCGCAGCCGCGCGCGCAGGAAGGGGTTGTCGCCCGCCCGGCCCAGGCACTCAGGGCAGAGGTGGGCCCACGCTTCCAGGTCCTGTCGGTCGCGCACGGTCCAGGACTGGCCGCACCACAGGCAATCGAACGTCTCACGCACGGGCACGCCGCCATCGTGCCATGAGCGGGCCCTATGTCGCCGGCGGCGCGCGCCCGGTATCCTGTGCCCCCCGGCGGCCACGGCGCGCACCCGAGGCCGGCACCGGCGACCGAGGAGGAGGAGCGGGCCATGGCGGAGAAGCGCACCAAGTTCGTGCTGGATGAGTCACGCATCCCGCGCGTCTGGTACAACATCGCGGCCGATCTGCCCACCCCACCCGCCCCGGTGCTCCATCCCGGCACCGGCCAGCCGATCGGGCCGGCCGATCTCGCGCCGCTGTTCCCCATGGCCCTCATCGGGCAGGAAGTCAGCACCGAACGCGAGATCGAGATCCCCGGTCCGGTGCGCGACGCCTACGCCCTCTACCGGCCGTCGCCGCTCTATCGCGCCCATCGCCTGGAGGCGGCCCTCCAGACGCCGGCCCACATCTACTACAAGTACGAGGGCGTCAGCCCGGCCGGCAGCCACAAGCCCAACACGGCCATCGCCCAGGCCTACTTCAACAAGGCGGAGGGCGTGAAGCGCCTCGCCACCGAGACGGGTGCCGGCCAGTGGGGCACGGCGCTGGCCTTCGCCGGCGCGCTCTTCGACCTCGAAGTCAAGGTCTACATGGTGCGCGTCAGCTACGACCAGAAGCCGTACCGGCGGGTGCTGATGGAGGTCTACGGCGCGGAGGTCGTGGCCAGCCCCAGCCTCACCACCGACTATGGCAAGCGCGTCCTGTCGGAGGACCCCGACAGCCCTGGCTCGCTCGGCATCGCCATCTCGGAGGCCGTCGAGGACGCCGCCAAGCGTGACGACACGAAGTACGCGCTCGGTTCCGTGCTGAACCACGTGCTCCTGCACCAGACGGTCATCGGCCAGGAGGCGATCGAGCAGATGGACATGGCCGGCGAGAGCCCCGACGTGATCATCGGCTGCACAGGCGGCGGCTCCAACTTCGCCGGCCTGACCTTCCCGTTCCTGGGCCAGAAGCTGCGCGGTGAGGCCGACTATCGTGTCATCGCGGTCGAGCCTGAGGCGGCACCATCCATGACCCGGGGCGTCTACGCGTACGACTTCGGCGACACCGGCCAGATGACGCCGCTGGTGAAGATGTTCACGCTGGGTCACGACTTCGTGCCGGACCCGATCCACGCCGGCGGCCTGCGCTATCACGGCATGGCGCCGCTCGTCAGCCAGCTCAAGGCGGAGGGCGTGATCGAGGCCCGGGCGGTCCACCAACGGGCGACCTTCGAGGCCGGCGTGACCTTCGCCCGCACGGAGGGCATCCTGCCCGCGCCCGAGCCGACCCACGCCATCAAGGTCGCCATCGACGAGGCGATCGCCGCCCGCGAGGCCGGCCAGACCAAGGTCATCCTGTTCAACCTGTGCGGCCATGGCCACTTCGACCTGTCGGCCTACGAGCGCTACCTGACCGGGCGCCTGGAGGACTACGAGTACCCCACGGAGAAGGTGGCGGCGGCCCTCGCCGGGCTGCCCAAGGTCTAGACCGGGGACCAGCTGCCCGGCGGCGCCTCACCGGCGAAGCCGAGCGGGTCCATCAGCTCGGCCAGCAGAGCCACGCCCTCGATGGCCCGCGGTCCGGGGCGGCTGAAGTAGGCCGACCCGTCCACGACGAACACCTGGCCCTCGCGTACCGCCTGCAGGTCGGCCAACCAGGCGGGATGGGGCGTGCGCGCCCATTCGTCCCTCGTCTGGGTCGCGTCGAACCCGCATGGCATGAGGAACAGCTGCTGCGGGTCGACGTCGCGGACGGCCTCCCACGTCGTCTCGACCGACCGGGCGCCGGCCTGCCCCAGTAGCTCCCAGCCGCCGGCGCGCTGCACCTGCTCGGGGACCCAGTGGCCGGCCGTGAACGGCGGATCGAGCCACTCGGCGCAGACCACGCGCCGGGGGGCGACGCCGTCGAGGCGTCGCTCGAGCACGCGGTTCTCGATCGCGGCCAGGCGCTCGCGCAGGACCTCCACCAGGCCGACCGCCTCGTCCTCTGCCGAGGCGTAGGCGCCGACGGTGGTGATGGTGTTGAAGATGCCCTCCAGGGAGGTCGGTTCCAGGCTGACCACGGTCACCTCCGCGTCGATGGCCCGGACCGCCTCGGTGACCTGGCGGTAGCTGACGGCGCACACCTCGCACAGCTCCTGGGTCAGGATGAGGTCCGGCCGGGCCGCCGCGAGGGCCGCTTCGTCGAGGCGGTAGATGGCGCTCCCGCCGTGCAGCTGGGCCCGCACGCGGTCGTGGATGCGGCGGCTCGTCGCGCCGGGCTCGGGGGTGGCGTCGGCGGTCATGACCGGCACCGTGGCCGCGGCCGACGGGTAGTCACATTCGTGGGTCCGGCCGACCAGTTCATCGCCCAGGCCGAGGGCGAAGACGATCTCGGTAGCCGACGGCAGGAGCGAGACGATGCGCACCGGTCAGGTGCGGTGGGCGGTCAGCGCGGTTTGAGGCCGTCGACAGCGACGCGTGCGCCGGGCTTGTCCTCGAACCACTGGGCGTTCACCGGGGTATAGGCGGCCCATTCGGGCGGCAGCGAATCCTCGGGGAAGATGGCCGTCACGGGGCACTCGGGCTCGCACGCCCCGCAGTCGATGCACTCGTTGGGGTCGATGTAGAGCATGCGGTCGACGCCCTGCTCGAAGTGGATACAGTCCACGGGGCAGACCGCCACGCAGGCCTGGTCGATCACGTCGATACAGGGCTCGGCGATGACGTACGTCATGCGGGCAGATCTCCTTGTCCTGCGCGTTGGCTTGCCGGGCAAGTGTAGCGTCGGCGCAGCCGCACGCAGCGACTTGACACCGGTCCGCGGGAGGTCGCACAGTGCGGTGCCATCGAGGCGCCGCGACCCTGGCGGGAGAGCAGGTCGCACCTCCGGTGCCATGGACCCGCGCAATCGAGGGACGGCGTGCAGGCTGGTACCGCCAACGTCACTACCGCAGAGACGGTGCCGACCGCCGTCGCCGTGCGCCTGGAAGGCGTGCGCAAGACCTTCGGGGACGTCGTGGCGGTGGCGGGCGTGGACCTGGACGTCGGCGCCGGCGAGTTCTTCTCGCTCCTTGGCCCGTCCGGCTCGGGCAAGACGACGACGCTGCGCATGATCGCCGGCTTCGAGTTGCCCACCAGCGGCCGGATCCTGCTGTCCGGCGAGGACGTCACGCGCCGCCCGCCCTTCGAGCGCGACGTCAACACCGTCTTCCAGGACTACGCCCTGTTCCCGCACATGACCGTGGCCGACAACGTCGCCTACGGCCTGATGATCCGCAAGGTGCCCCGCGAGGAGCGCCGGACCCGTGTCGCCGACGCGCTTCGCATGGTCCGCCTGGACGGGTACGACGCCCGCCGCCCCGCCCAGCTCTCCGGCGGCCAGCGACAGCGCGTGGCGCTCGCCCGGGCCCTGGTGAACCAGCCCAAGGTGCTGCTGCTGGACGAGCCGCTCGGGGCACTCGACCTCAAGCTGCGCGAAGAGATGCAGCTGGAGCTCAAGGCCATCCAGCAGCGGGTCGGCATCACCTTCATCTACGTCACGCACGACCAGGAGGAGGCGCTCGCCATGAGCGACCGCCTGGCCGTCTTCAACCGCGGGCGCATCGAGCAGGTCGGCGCCCCGGCGGAGGTCTACGAGCGGCCGGCGACCGCGTTCGTGGCCGGGTTCGTGGGCACCTCCAACCTGCTCAGCGGCGAGGCCGCCCGCCAGATCGTGGGGCGCGCCGGGACCTTCACCGTGCGCCCCGAGAAGATCCGCCTGGCCGAGCCCGACGACCCCGTGGCAGCCGACGAGACGAGCGCCCTGGGGCGCATCAGCGAGGTCGTCTACCTGGGCTCGGACACACGGTATGTCGTGCACCTTGACCTGGGCCCGCGACTCGTGGTGACCCAGCAGAACCTGGCGACCTCGTCGACCCAGGCCCTGGCGGCCTCGGGCCGGCGCGTGCGCCTGATCTGGAACCGCGAGCACGACTACCCCGTCCAGGCCGACGGGGGCGATGAGACAGTGGACGCCGGCATGGCGCCGGCGCCGGAGGAGGAGGTACGGGCGTGAGCAACCGACGATGGGCGGCCCTGATGGCCGCGACGGCCATCCTGGCTAGCGCGTGTTCCGGCACGGCGACCACCGCGCCGGCCGCGACGGGCACCCCCGCGAACAGCGTGGCGCCGCCCACGACGGCCGCGTCGGGGACCCCCGCGGCAAGCGCCGGGCCCAGCCTGCCCGCCTCCGTGGGCACCGGCGAAGGCGAGCTCGACCTCGTCATCTGGCCCGGCTACGCCGAGGACGGCTCCAACGACTCCCATTACAACTGGGTCAAGCCGTTCCAGGACGCGACCGGCTGCAAGGTCAACGCCAAGACGGCCGACACGTCGGACGACATGTACAACCTGATGACCCAGAACCACGGCCTGTATGACGGCGTCTCCGCCTCCGGCGACGCCTCCAACCGGCTCATCGATGCCGGCGAGATCGCACCCATCAACGTCAATCTCATCCCCGACTATGTCAACATCTCGCCGTTCCTGCAAAGCCCGGCGCACAACACGGTCAACGGGGTGCATTACGGCATCTCGCTCGGCTGGGGCGCCAATTTCCTGATGTACAACACGAAGGGCTTCACCACCGCGCCGACCAGCTGGGCGTCGGTCTTCGACCCTACCCAGGCCGCCGCCGTCAAGGGCAAGATCACCGACTACGCCGGGCCCATCTACATCGCCGATGCGGCGCTGTATCTCAAGAGCGCCCAGCCGTCGCTGGGCATCACGGATCCGTACGAGCTGACCCAGCCGCAGTTCGATGCGGCCGTGGCCCTGCTCAAGGCGCAGCAGCCGTTCGTGGGCAAGTACTGGGCCTCGTATACCGACGAGATCGACAACTTCGAGGCCGGCACGTCGACCATCGGCACTGCCTGGCAGTACCAAGCCAACGCCATCACGGCCGACGCCAAGGTCAGCATCGCGACCGTCGTGCCGACCGAGGGCGTCACCGGGTGGGCCGACACGTGGATGATGTCGGCGTACGCCAAGCACCCCAACTGCATGTACAAGTGGATGGCCTGGGCGCTCCAGCCGTCCACCCAGACGCAGTCGGCCGAGTACTTCGGTGAGGCGCCGGCCAACCCGCTTGCCTGCCCTGCCCTGGACAAGGTGTACGGGCCGTACGGCATCAAGGACTTCTGCACCATCTATCACGCGCAGGACACGGCGTTCTACAACGCGGTGGCCTTCTGGAAGACCCCGAGCGCCGACTGCGGCGATAGCCGAGGCAAGACCTGCGTCGACTACTCGAAGTGGATCGACGCCTACACGAGCGTGAAGGGCTAGGCGCCACCCCCATGCCGGGCGGGGCGCGCCGGCGCCTGCTGGGCTGGTTCAGCCGCCACCCGCGGCTCCAGCTCCTCGCGCTGCTCGTCCCGCCGGCCGGGTGGTTCGGCCTGGTCTACTACGGCTCGCTCGCGCTGCTGCTGATCTCGGCCTTCTGGACCCTGGACCCGACCACCCACCAGGTCCTCCACCAGTTCAGCCTGGCCAACCTGCAGAAGCTGGTGACCGAGAGCGTCTACCCCACGATCGCGCTGCGCACGACCGTGATCGCGGCCATCGTGACCGTGGCCGACGCCGCCATCGCCTTCCCCATCGCGTTCTACATGGCGCGCGTGGCCTCGCCCCGCACGCGGGCCGCCCTAGCCGTGGCCGTCCTCCTGCCGCTGTGGGCCAGCTACCTCGTGCGGGTCTACGCCTGGCGGGTGATCCTCTCCGACAGCGGCCTCGTCGACTGGGCCTTCGCCCAGCTCGGCATCGCCAACGTGGGCTCGCTCTTCGGCATCTCCGACCTGTCGATGACGATCGTCTTCATCTACCTCTGGCTGCCGTACATGATCCTGCCCATCTTCGCCGGGCTGGAACGCATCCCGTCCTCGTACCTTGAGGCGTCGGCCGATCTCGGGGGGCGGCCGTGGACGACGTTCCGCCGGATCATCCTGCCGCTCGCCATCCCGGCCCTGGCGGCGGGGTCGATCTTCACCTTCTCGCTGACCCTGGGCGACTACATCACGCCGAGCCTCGTGTCCAACTCGCAGTTCATCGGCAACGTCATCGTGGGCGAGCTCGGCGTGGCGGGCGACATCCCGTTCGCGGCCGCGTTCGCCATGGTCCCCATCGCGATCATGGCCGTGTACCTCCTCACGGTGCGCCGTCTCGGCGCGTTCGAGGCACTGTGAGATGAGGACCGCCGCCGCTCGCGTCGGCCTGCGGGTCGCCACCGGCCTGACCGTGGCCTTCCTGTACCTGCCCATCGCGGTCATCGCCCTGTACGCCTTCAACGGCGACCGGGGCCAGACCTGGCCGATCACGAACTTCTCGCTGCAGTGGTTCGGCGACGCCTTCAACAACGAGTCGGTGCGCGACGCCATGGTGCTGTCCGTCTCGATCGCCACGCTGGCCATGGTGGCGGCGGTCATCCTGGGCACGGCCGCCTCGCTGGCGGTCCACCGCTACCGCTTCTTCGGCCGCGACGTCGTCTCGTTCGCCCTGGTGCTGCCGATCGCCCTGCCGGGCATCATCACCGGCATCGCCCTCAACGCCGCGTTCCGCGGCATCGGCCTTGGCCTGGGCACGCTGACGATCGTCATCGGCCACGCCACCTTCTGCGTGGTCGTCGTCTACAACAACGTCATCGCCCGCCTGCGGCGGTCCTCGTCGTCGCTCGAGGAGGCCTCCGCGGACCTTGGCGCGGACCAGCTGCAGACGTTCCGCTACGTGACGCTGCCGGTCATCCGCACTGCCCTGCTGGCGGGCGCGCTGCTCGCCTTCGCCCTGTCCTTCGACGAGATCATCGTCACGTATTTCGTGGCCGGCACGCAGGAGACGATCCCGATCTGGATCTACGACCACCTCCACCAGCCCAACCAGCGGCCCATCGTCAACGTCGTGGCGCTCTTCGTGATCCTCCTTTCCACGATCCCCGTCTACATCTCGCAGCGCCTCGTCGGGGCGGAAGCGACCGCCGGCGCGGCCACCGGGGCGAGCGCGCGCCGCTGACGTGCTGGGCTCAGCCCAGCTGCAGCCCCTCCGACCATCGCCAGCTGCCGGTCAGGTCGGGATCAAGCTGGGCCGCGACGATCCACGCGGCGAGTACGAGCATGACGGCGGCGACCAGGACCGCGACCGACAGGAGCCCGCCCGAGGCGGGCAGCGGGGCGACCAGGTGGCCGGGGCGGAAGCGTGACAGGGCGGCGAAGTTCATGGTCGGTCATCCTCCGGTGGCCTCACGAGCGGGCATCGCGCCCCTCGGCGCGATCGGCACCCGCCACCCTAGGGATGGCCGCTTGGCTGGCCCTTATCAGCCGCTTATCAACAGCGTCCGCAGGCGGCGCAGGTCGGCCCGGAAGATCAGCTCGAAGACCGACCCGAACACGGGATCAAGGAGCCACAGCAGCGGCGCGACGGCCCCCGGCAGACCCAGCCCCCGCGCGTCCGGCCGCAACTCCTCCCGCCACGTCACCCGCGTCCGCCGCCCGCCCGGGAGGGGCTCCAGCCAGAAGTCGGCGCGGCCCGTGAAGCCGCCGCGGTGGGTCATGCCGAAGTGCCGGCCCGGCTCGAAGTCGGTGACCTCGATGGGATCCTCCTGGGTCACCCCGAACATGCGCACCCGCCCGACGGCACGGAAGCCGACGCCCAGCGGTCCCGCGCCCGACGGGGTGATCGACTTGAGATCGTGCATCCAGGCGGGCTGGCGCTCGAGGTCGACCAGCAGCGCCCACACCGCATCCGGCGGGGCCGGGAACGTCAGGGCCCGCACGATCACCGGCACGGCTCGATGCTAGGTCATCGCGGCGCGCGCGGTCGCCGGTGGCTATCCTGCGGCGCATGACCACGTCGCCCCCGCATGAGCCGCGCCCCACCCGCGCCAGCCCCGCCAGTCGAGCGACCGAGGACCACAAGTTCCTCCAGGGCAAGCCCTATGCCGACACGGCCTTCCTGGAGAGCGACGCGTGGCGGGCCCTGCGGATCCAGGGCGAATTCGTCGAAGGGTTCGACGCCCTGGCCCGCCTGGGGCCGGCCGTAACGGTCTTCGGCTCGGCCCGCACGCAGCGCCAGGACCCCGCCTACCACGCCGCCGAGCGGCTGGGCGCCGGCCTCGCCCGGGCCGGGTTCGCGGTCATCACCGGCGGCGGGCCGGGCATCATGGAGGCCGCCAACAAGGGCTGCAAGGAGGCGGGCGGCTACTCCGTCGGATGCACCATCGAGCTGCCCCACGAGCAGGCCTCGAACCGCCACCTGGACCTGTCGGTCGACTTCAAGTACTTCTTCGTGCGCAAGACGATGTTCGTGAAGTACGCCCAGGGGTTCGTCATCTTCCCCGGCGGGTACGGCACCCTCGACGAACTGTTCGAGTCGGTCACCCTGGTCCAGACCGGCAAGATCGAGCACTTCCCGATCGTCCTGTTCGGCAGCGACTACTGGGGCGGCCTGCTGTCCTGGCTGAAGGACCACGTGGCGGCGGAGGCCAACATCGCCGCGGCCGACCTGGACCTGCTGCCGGTGACCGACGACGTGGACGGGACCGTCGAGCTGATGGTCGAGTCGCGACGCCGCGAGCTGGAGGCGCGCGCCGCCGCGGAGGCGGAAACCCTGCTGCGGCGCCAGGGAGAGCCAGTGGCGAGCGGGCGGCCGGACCTCCGCGACGCCGATGGCCCCGTGCATCGAGGCACGATCATCCAGCACCCCGACTGACCATGCCAGCGCCGAAAGGGATCCCTTGAGCCACTTCTTCACGAGCCTGGGGCGCTTCAGCGTCCGCTTCCGCTACCTCATCGTGGTCATCTGGATCGTCGGCACCGTGCTGGCGGTCAAGGCCCTGCCCTCGCTGAGCGACGTGGCCAAGGACACCACCAGCGGCTTCCTGCCGGCGAACGCCCCGAGCATGCAGGCGGCCAACCTGGCCGCGCCCTTCCAGAACGCCTCCCTCGCCTCGGCCACGTTGGTGGTCGCCCGCGACGGCGGATTGACCGCCGCCGACAACGCCGCCGTCGATGCCCTCGAGGCGCAGATCCGCCAGGTCCCGCGGGTGAAGCTCGTCCTGGACCTGGGCGTCTCCAGCGACGGCCAGGCGCGCCAGGCGCTGCTGCAGGCGACGGTGGTCGCCTTCAGCGGCGGGCCCGAGGCCACCGGCGTGGTCGACGCCATCCGGGCCACCTTCACGGCGGCTGGGGCTCCGGCCGGCCTGCAGATCCACCTCACCGGCCAGCTGGCGACGCAGATCGACACGATCAAGGCGACCGGCTCGTCGCAGGACCAGACGTCGCAGCTCTCGCTGCTCTTCATCATCGCCCTGCTGCTGCTGGCGTTCCGGGCCGTCCTCGCGCCGCTCATCACGCTGATCCCGGCGGCCTTCGTGCTCGTGCTGTCGGGGCCGGTCATCGCCGAGTCCACCAACATCGGCGTCCAGGTCTCCTCGATCACCCAGCTGCTGCTCATCGTGCTGATCCTGGGGGCGGGCACCGACTACGGCGTCTTCCTCGTCTTCCGCGTGCGCGAGGAACTGCGCCGCGGCCTGACGCCGCAGGAGGCGGTCATCCGCTCGGTGAGCCGGGTGGGTGAGTCGATCACCTTCTCCGCCTTCACCGTCATCGCGGCGCTGATGAGCCTCGTGCTCGCCGAATTCGCCTTCTACCAGAGCCTGGGCCCGGCGCTCGCCATCGGCATCGGCCTGATGCTGCTGGCCGGCCTGACGCTGCTGCCGGCGCTGCTGGCCATCTTCGGCCGGGCCGTCTTCTGGCCGACCGGCACGGCCATGCGGCACGAGGACCGGGCCGGCCTCTGGGACCGCATCGGCGTCATCGTCACGCGCCGGCCGGGCATCACGCTGACGGCCGGTGTCGCGCTGTTCGCGGCCCTGGGCGCCACGCTCCTGACGACCGGCGTGGCCGGCTTCGGCGACGTGAGCTCCAGCCCCAGTGGCACCGACTCGGCGGCCGGCACGGCCCTCATCCAGGCCCACTTCCCCTCCTCGCTGGCCGGACGCAGCGCCGTCCTCATGCAGTTCCCCACCTCCGTCTGGGACGACCCGTCCGTGCTCACGCGCGCTCAGACCGGCCTGGGTCAGGTGGCCGAGTTCAGCGGCCTCGTGGGTCCCCTGAACCCGAACGGGATCCCCGTGACGACCGACCAGCTGGTCCAGCTCCACACGACGCTCGGTCCTGCCGGGCAGCTGCCGCCCGAGCCGGCGACGAACGCGGTGCCGGCGGCGCTCTACAACGCCTACCGGGCCACGGCCCAGCTCATCAGCCCCGACGGGCGCACCATCCAGTTCTCGGTGGCCTTCCAGAGCGGCGACGCCTCCAGCCCCGCCGCCCTCGATGCCGTGCCGCCGATGCGTGCCGATGTCGATCGCGTGGCCCAGGCGGCCGGCGCGTCGGCCGACGGCGTCTTCGGCAACACCGCCCTGGCCTACGACGTGAGTCACATCTCCGGGACGGACCTGGAGCGCATCATCCCCATCGTGGCCGTCCTCATCGCCCTGCTGCTGGCGGTCGTGCTGCGCAGCCTGATCGCGCCGCTCTACCTCGTGGCCAGCATCGTCTTGTCGTACCTGGCCTCGCTGGGCCTAGTGGGCATCGTCTTCGTCCACCTGGGCGGCCAGGACGGGCTCAACTTCATCCTGCCCTTCCTGATGTTCGTCTTTCTCATGGCCCTGGGGTCCGACTACAACATCCTCATCATGTCCCGCATCCGGGAGGAGGCCCACGGCCTGCCGCTGCGGGACGCGGTGGCCCGCGCCATCGGGCGGACCGGCGGCACGATCACCACGGCGGGCATGATCCTGGGCGGCACGTTCGCCGTGCTGGCCATCGCCGGCGGCTCGGCCGGCGGCGGCCAGATCCAGCAGATCGGCTATGGCGTCGCGGCCGGCATCCTCATGGACACCTTTCTGCTGCGCTCGCTGCTCGTGCCCTCGCTGGTGGTCCTGCTGGGCGACCGCAACTGGTGGCCATCGCACCTGTCACGGGCGCCGCTCGAGGGCGACGCGCCTCGCGGCCCGGGGGCTGCGGCCGTCGACCGCTGAGGGCCCCGCGGGCTCAGGACGTCCCCGGGGCGGGGCAGTGGCTCAGACCTTCACCCGGGGAACATTGGCGCGGGGGGCGGGGACGACAGGAACGTCGATCTGAGCTCGTTGAGGCTCCGCGCACGCTCCACGAGTGGGCCGAGGTACGTGCTCGGCCGCTCTGGACCCATCCGGTCCCGCGCGAACGTTCCCTGGGCGCACATCTGCAACGGGGCCGGACTGACGCACGGTCGATCGGCGTCCGCCGGGTGGTAGGCTCAGGTCGGCGCGCGGGAGTAGCTCAGTTGGCAGAGCGGCAGCCTTCCAAGCTGCATGTCGCGGGTTCGAACCCCGTCTCCCGCTCCAACCTCGTGACACCCTAGCTGGCACGGGTCCGTTCGATCTTGGCGCCATGGATCCGATCGACCCGACAGACGAAGTTCAGACGGTGGGTGCCGACGATGTGCGCTTCCGGATGTGGGCGCCGACCCATTCACTCGAGGCCTCGGTCCGCCTGCGGCACACCCCGGGGGGCTGGATCGCGACGTCCGAGGCGGAGGGTCGTGCCACGACCGGCATCGGTCCGAGCCCGCGGGATGCCGTCGTGTCCAGCCTGGGATGGCTGGGCCGCTCGGTCCTGAGCGAACTGCTGGCCGACCTAGGCCTCTTCGACGTCTCCCGCCGGATCCGCGGGCTCGGGATGGCCTCGCCTGAGCCGACCGGCTAGGCCGTCGCCTCGTGATTCGGTAGGCTGGGCGGGACAGCCCGCCACGAGGGAACGACATGGGCGCGATCCGAACGGCGATCGAGGGAGCCGCCGGCTACCTGACCGAGCACCCGGACGAGGCCGTCTACACCGATAGTGCAGCGACGGCCCGGCTCGAGGCGGGTCTGCGTGTCGTCACCACGGGACCGGGTGGTGAGTCGGTCGCGACGGACATGGTGGCGACGGTCGGCGGCGGCGCGACGGCCCCGTCACCCGGCTGGCTCCTGCGCGCGGCCGCGGCCAGCTGCGTGGTGACCCTGATCGCGATGCGCGCGGAGATGCTGGGCGTGACCCTCAGCGACCTTGAGGTCACCGTCGACTCGCGATCGGACGACCGCGGCATCCTCGGTCTTGACCCCTCCATCCCCGCCGGCCCGGCATCCATCCGGGTGGCCGTCGCTGCCAGCGCCGCCGGCGCCTCGCGCGACGACCTGGATCGCCTCGTGCACTGGGCGGTCGATCACTGCCCGGTCACCGATGCGCTCCTCCGAGCCGTACCACTGACGGTCGAGGTGGTCTGAGGCCCAAGCAGCCGGCTAGCCCAGGGCGAGTTCGCGGCCCCTCAGCCACACGCGCGCGACGGAGCCGTCAGGGCGCAGCGCCACGAGATCCGCGTCGGCGCCCCTGACGATCCGGCCCTTCCGCCGCGCCCCCACCAGCCGGGCCGGTCGCGTGCTGGCGGCCCCCACCGTCTCCTCGAGCGACGCGCCATGGGCCACGTACCGCACGACCGCATCCGCGAGCAGGATCATCGAGCCGGCCAGCGTGCCGTCGGCCAGCGTCGCCCGACCATCACGCACGGTGACGTCCAGTCCGCCCAGGCTGAAAGCCCGGTCGCCGGCGAGACCCGCATCGGGCAGCGCATCGGAGACCAGGACGACGCGCCCGCCCGCCAGCCGGCGGACCAGCGGCCACATGGCCGCGTCGACGTGGAGGCCGTCGGCGATCAACTCGACCGCCGGCCGGGGGTCCAGCAGGGCTGCCAGCGCGAGACCGGGCCCGCGATGCGTCAGGCCGGTCATCGCGTTGAAGAGGTGGGTGGTCGAGCGCGCACCCGCGTCATAGGCCGCCAGCGCCTGCGCGTATGACGCGCCGCTGTGGCCGATGCTGGCGACGATCCCGCGAGCGGCCAGGAGCCGCACGAGGTCGAGGCCGCCGGGCCGCTCCGGCGCCACGGTGACGACCCGCACAGCGTTCCACGCAGCCGGATCGCGCGCGAACGCGGCGGCCACCACGGCGGGGTCGACCAGGGCGGCGGGGGCCTGGGCCCCGGCGTGCCCGGGATCCAGCCCCGGCCCTTCCAGGTTCGCGTCGAGGACGGTCGCGCCATCGGGAACCGACGATCCTCGAACGCGGCCCACCTCGCCGGCGAAGGTCGCCAACAGATCGAGCGGAGCTGAGACCGCGGTCGGCAGGAACGAGGTCACGCCGTGCGCGGCCAGCGTCCTGGCCATGTGGCAGATGGCATCCGGCCCGCCCATGGCGTTCGCGCCGCCTGCCCCGTGGACGTGGATATCGACGAAGCCCGGCGCCAGGACGAGGTCGTCGGAGAGGCGCTGCGCCCCCCGCGCGACGGCGCCGCCGAGCCTGGCGTCGAGGACGGAGGCGATCCGCCCGTCGACCACCTCCACCACGACGTCGGGGCGCTCGTCGCCCCCGACGATGACGCGACCGCGCAGCCGGTGGGACGTACTCACGGTGGGTCGGGCGACCTCCGGGTCAAGGGGTGACAATATGCGGACACGTTACAGGGGTGAGTCGCCGGTCGTGCCTGTCCCGCGGACCTCGAAGGTCACCGCCGTCGCCCAAGCAGCCGCGGCATGACGCTGCGGGCCGAGATCGGCGAGTCGGCGGCCGTCGTCGGCCACCTCATCCAGACGGCCGGGCCCACGATGGCAGTCGATCGCCTCAGCCGCGCGCGGCCGAGACCTCGCCTTCGCCCTGATCGCCGCCCGCGGCACGTCCGATCACGCGGCCACCTACGCGCAGTACCTCCTTGGCGCCCGGAACGGCCTGGCCGTGGCCCTCGCTGCGCCGTCGCTGGTCAGCCTCTACGGCCGCGCCCCGGATGTCGCCCGGGCCCTCGTGGTGGGCATCTCGCAGTCCGGCCGCTCGCCGGACGTGGTCGGCGTGGTGGAGGATGCACGTCGCCAGGGGGCCCTGACCGTCGCCGTCACCAACGAACCTGACTCGCCGCTGGTCGCGGCCGCCGAGTTCGCCGTGGACCTGGCCGCCGGACGGGAGCAGTCTGTGGCGGCGACCAAGACGTACGTCGCCGAGCTGGCCGCAGTGGCGCTCCTGTCGCTGGCCCTCGACGGCGGCGTGGACGCGGCCGCGAGCAGGTCCCTGGCAGACGTGCCGGCGGCCATCGAGCGGGCGCTGGCCACGGAGCCGGACGTGGCGCGCGTCGCCCGCGAGCATGCCGCCATGGACGGCTGCATCGTCATCGGGCGCGGCTTCCAGTACCCCACGGCGCGGGAGTGGTCGATCAAGCTGAAGGAGGTGGCCGGCGTGTTCGCCGACCCCTACTCGGCGGCCGACTTCGAACACGGCCCCATCACCCTCGTGGGCCACGGCACGCGGGTGCTCGCGGTGGCCAGCGGCGGACCCGCCCTCGCGGGCGTCATCGACCTGCTCGAGCGGCTACGGGCGGACGGGGCGGACCTCCTGGTCGCCTCGGACGACGACGCGGCCCGGCGCCTGGGGCGGACGTCGCTGGTGCTGCCCGATGGCGTGCCTGAGTGGCTCGCGCCCCTCCCGGCGATCGTGCCGGCCCAGCTCTTCGCCTACCACCTCGCCGTCGCCAAGGGCATCGACCCCGAGCGGCCACCCCACCTCAACAAGGTGACGCTCACCCGCTGAACTCGCCGTCTACGCCGCAGCCTGGGTGGCCCCGGTCCTGGTCGCCACGAGCAGCGAGTTCTGGAAGCCGGCGAACGCCACGGAGTCGGCGGCATGGCTGGGCACGCCCCGCTCGCGCAGGATGGCCGCACTGACCTCGATCATGTGGGGCACGTCCCAGATGACGAGCCGGCCGGCCGGCTTCAGCACCCGGACCATCTCGCCCAACACCTGTTCCAGGTCCGAGCGGTCCTTGATGATGTGGTGGACGGCCCCGCCGCACAGGACGAGGTCGAAGACGCCGTCGTCGAAAGGCAGCGACCGAGCGTCCGCGTACTTGACCTCGACCCGGTCGGCGACGCCCTCCGCCCGGGCATTCGCCATCAGCACGCCGAGCGTGCCGCCGCCGGCGTGCGCGTCCCAGATGTCGATGCCGACGGCACGGCCGCCCGTGACCCGCTGCGCTGCTCCGTTCAGGAGCATGCCGGTGCCGCAGCCGACGTCGAGGACCCACGCGGAGGGCGACCACTCGACCGCGTCCAGGATCCCGGCGCGGATCTGCGCGCGGTTCCGCCGCAGGTAGGACGTGAGCAGACCCAGGACGACCGCGGGGGTCATCGCCGCGAGGCCGATGGCGGCGGCGAGGCGGGAGGCGGCCCGGTGGCGGCCGCGCCGCAGGCGCGGGGAGCCGACGAGGGCGAGGGCGCCGATCGTGCCCAGCGTGACCACGGGGGCCGGTACGGTCGGCCGGTAGTTCGACCAGAACGAGGAGTCGTGCAGCCAGGTCAGGAGGCGGCGGCGCATCAGGCCAGGAGGGCCGCGATCGCCTCGGCAGACGCCGGGTGGGTGTTGATGCCGTAGTGGTTGGCGTCCACCTCGACCAGGCGGGCCGACGGGACCGCGGCGAGGAAGGCGTCGCGCTCGGTGGCCGGCACGATGTAGCCGGCGCCCTCGAAGAGCTCCTGGGTCGCCCGCAGCAGCAGGGTCGGCATCGTCACGCACGGCCACAGCGTCCGCGGGTCGTGCTCCTCCCCGTAGGCCGCGTCCTCCAGGACGGCATCCCGGTCGCTGCGGGCCCGCACCCCGCCCTCGACGGGCGCGAGCTCGTAGCGGAAGTAGCGCTCCCAGTAGGGGCTCCAGGGACGGATCGTGCCGAGTCGCTTGACGACCTCCAGGTACGCCTCCACCGAGGGGTAGACCGAGCCAAGGCGCTCGACGGCCGCGCGGATGAGGGGCACCGTGGTGGGATCGGGCACGCCGCATACGTCGATGAGCACGATCGAGCCAAGCCGCTGCGGGGCGAGGCGCGCGATCTCCATGGCCACCGCCGCGCCCATCGACTGGCCGATGACGTCGAAGCGCGACGCGCCAAGGGCATCGGCGACGGCGAGCACGTCCTCGGCGTGATGGATCCAGCCGTACGTACCGGGGCCGGTGACCTGGCTCTGGCCGCGCCCGCGCAGATCCAGGGTGACCACCTGGTGGGCCGGATCGGCGATGCGTTCGGCGATGAAGTCGAAGCCGCGCAGGTTGGCGGACAGGCCGGGGATGCACACCACCAGCCGGCCCCGCTCGGCGCCGAACCACTCGGCGTGCAAGTCACCGCTGGCGAGGTGCACGTCCAGGGGCGTGCCGCTGGGGGTCGGAGCGTCGGCGGCCGGGCTCATGAGCGGCTCCTCAGGCGGTCGGGTCGTCCAGGCCGGCGCTGGCCCGGTGCATGGTGCAGTAGCCAAGGACCCCATCCCGTTCGCGCCAGCGGGCCCGTTGCTCACAGCGCTTGCCGCGCCGGTTGCGGTACGAGCAGAACTCGGGGTGCGGACCCTCGGTGGTGGCCAGCAGCAGGACCACCGGTTTACGCCCGACGGCCGTGCGTCTCGCGCCGCGCGGTGGATCGGTCAGCAGCGACCCGACATCGACGCCGCTCGCGCGCATGACCCGCTCCGCGTCATGGCCATCCATCGCGGGGAGCGTAGAGTGGTTGGGCCGCGCTGTCACGCAGGTGACCAGGGCGCCGCGGGGAGGCTGGATGAACGACCGCCGCCGGATCTTGGTCATGCTGCTGGCCGTCGTGCTGGTCGCGTGCACCAGCACGCCGACCCTGGTCCTGCAGGCCACCCTGTCGCCGACGCCGACCGCCGTGCCGGGCGGGTCCCCCACGCCCGCGCCGGGCGAGTCGGCCAGCCCCTCGCCGATAGCCGTACCCACGATCGGGGCGGTATCGACCGACCTTGCGCTGGTCGCCGACGTCCGCGAGCCGCGTCTGGGCCTGACGGCCACCGAGGTCCGCGCCGCGCTCGGCAAGGCCCTCATCCCCTGCGGCATCACCGACCTGCGGCTCGGCGGCACGGCGCTCGCCCTGCCGTCGACCCCCTGCGTCTCCGCCGACGCGATCACCGCTCGGATCCACGGCCATGCCGGCCTGCTCGCCCTGCTGCTGCCGGGCCTGGTCGGGCCGCGCGTCAAGGTCCTGCAGGTCGACGGGGCCGACCTGTTCGGCGGCCCCGCCATCCGCTCGAAGCCGTACCCGCTGACGGCGACCGCGAACGGGCTCGCCGCGACCTGGACGGCCTACGACGCGTCGCAGATCCGCACCATCGACTCGACCGGTGACACCTGTCCGGACCGCGGGCCGGCGAACGAGGCGATCGTGCAGCACAAGGGCTGGCCGTGGACCCTCGACGGCGGCTACGCCCGCTACACCGGCACGTACATGGACACGCGCTACAGCGGCCCGACCGGCAACGGCTGGCCGGTCGTCCTCGCCAAGCGGACCGGCCAGGCCGGGTCCGTCCGGGCGCTCATTTCCGACTCCGACATCACCGTCAACGACTTCGAGTGCCCCATGCTGGCCGCATTCGTCTACCACTCCAAGGGCACCGTCTTCAACATCGACCCCAAGGTCGGCCCGCTGCTGGCCTCGGCCGGCGTGAAGGTCGTGACGCTCGGGTCCAACCACATCACCGATGCCGGCTCGAATGGCGTGCGGCAGACGCTGCAGATCCTGGACGCCGACCACATCGCCCACACAGGGGCAGGGCTGGACCTGAAGTCCGCCCTCGCCCCGGCGGTGGTGGACGTGCGGGGCGTGAAGTTCGGCTTCGTCGGATGGGACGACATCGTCGGGTCGGGCGCCGCGGCTCCGGGGCGACCCGGCGTCGCACCGCTGACGAATGCCAACGTGAGGACGTCCCTCGCCGCCGCGCGGGAGCAGGCCGACGTGGTCTTCGCCATGCCGCAATGGGGCTGGCCGGAGTACCACAACGGCTTCACCAAGCTGGAGCTCACCCAGCGGGCGATGTTCTTCGCCGACGGCGCCGACGATGTGCTCGGCAGCGGCACGCACTGGGCATCGGCCGTCTCGATCACGCCGGGGCCAGGCGGAGCCGACCAGTTCGTCATCGGCAGCCATGGCAACTTCCTGTTCGGCCAGGACTGGAGCCGCCAGACGATGGAGGGCGTGGTGGTCGAACTGACCTTCGCCGGCACCACGCTGGTGCAGGCCCGCCTGCATCCCTACGTCGTGCTCGATGAGGCCCAGCCGAACCTCATCGATCCGACGACCGATGGGCGCTACGTGCTGAACCAGGTGTGGAGCGTCAGCCAGCTGCCCTGACGGCCGCCGGCTGACGCCAAAAGGCTGCGTGCGGCCTACATCAGGCCGACGACGTGGCCCTCCGGGTCGGTGAACAGGGCGATCGTCGTGCCTGGCGAGACCTCGGTGAGCGGCATGATCACGCGCCCGCCCAGGGCCTCCACCTGCCGCAAGGTCCCCTGCGGATCGTCCGCGTGGACGTAGAAGGTGGCCGTGCCGGCCGAGCCGTCCTGGGTGGCGCCGATGCCGGCCGTGAAGTCGCCCTCGGCGACGCCGCGGGCCATGCCGTAGCCACCCGGGTTGCTCGTGTCGAGTTGCCAGCCGAAGACCTGGCTGTAGAACTTCTGGAGGGCCGGGCCATCCTTGCCCGTCACCTCGACGTGGATCACCTTGGCTGCCATCGATGGATGCCTCCTGGCTGACTGCTGCGCTTATTTAAGGGACTTCTAAACTATCGCCCATGGCCGACCCCTTGTCAATCCCGAAGTTTTCGCTTAAGTTAGGTCCATGCAAGCCGACCTGCTGCGCGCCGTGGCCAGTCCTCGGCGGCGCGAGATCCTGCGTCTGGTGTGGGACCAGGAGATGGCCGCCGGCGACATCGCCCGCCATTTCGACATCAGCTGGCCCGCCATCTCACAGAACCTGGCCGTGCTGCGTGCGTCCGGCGCGGTGGTCGAGCGGCGCGACGGGACGCGGCGCTACTACCGTACCGACCAGCACCGCCTTGGCCCGCTCGCCGACGTGGTCCGGGCCATGTGGGCCGAGCGGCTGGACGTCCTGGCCGATCTCGCGGAGCAGGCCGAACGGGGCCTCGCGTGACGTTCCTGAGCCCGGCCGCCGATGACACCATCCAGGTCGAGAAGCGCATCCACGCGCGGCCGGAGACGGTCTTCGCCTTCCTCACCGACCCTGATCTCTACCGTCGCTGGAAGGGCCGCGAGGCGGACCTGGATCCGCGGCCCGGGGGCATCTACCGCGTGGTGATGCCGGGCGGCATCGCGCTCGGCGAGTACCACGTGGTCGACCCGCCCCGGCGGGTCGTCTTCAGCTGGGGCTGGGAAGGCAACCCGGCCGTGCCGCCGGGGTCCTCATTGGTCGAGATCTCGCTCGTCGCCGAAGGGGCCGAGACCGTGCTCCACCTGCGCCATTCGGGGCTGCCCGCGGGCGCCGTGGCCCAGCACGACCAGGGCTGGTGGCACTACCTGGCCCGGCTGGACGTGGCCGCAGGCGGCGACGAGCCGGGCCGCGATCCCTTCGAGGACGCCGCACCACCCACGTCCTGAACCGGCGCGGAGGCGCACCAGTACGTTCGGTACAGCGCGGCGGATCGAGTGGCCGATTGGCACGATCGCATGACCCGGGGTAGGGTTGCCGCGTGCTCCGCGATCTCGGAAGGCGCCTGGGACGAGGCGGGCTGCCGCCCAACACCGAGCCGGATGACCCGGTCGAGCCGCCCCCCATGCCGCAGCTGGACGCCATCGCCTACACCGACGCGGCGGTCGTGCGGGGGAACCTTGAGTTCTCCGGCCTCGACCGCCTGACCGAGGCGCTCAACACGGCCGATTCCTTCCTCCTCATCGACGCGGAGGTCGAGACGCTCGCCGACGGGACCGTGACGCATGCCGCGGTCGTGCGGGTGGCCCGGGACGACCTGGTCGCGATGGCCGCGGGGGGCCCACGAGGCGACCCCACCCGCCGCGTGCGGACCCAGGCCCAGCCCGTGGTCATCGAGTCGGGGCCGTACCAGCTGACCGGGCGCGTCCACGCCCTGGCCGGGGCGGATCCGATCGGCAGCCTCAAGCGGCGGCGCGTCATGGTGCCGTTGACCGCCGCCCAGGTCGTCTTCGCCGTCGCCGGCCAGCCACGCTTCGACACGATGGACCTGCTGATCATCAACCGCGACCTGATCGACGTCATCCACGGGCCACACGATGCACCGGCGGCACCCGCCGCTCCCGGCGCGGCGCCCTGAGCGAACGCGACCGCCGCGATCAGGCGACCCCGGCGGCCCGTCCGAACCGTTCAGCGCGGGAACGGCGGCCCGGTGCTGTCGGCGAAGACAGCCGCGACGCTCATGATCGCCAGCAAGCCGCCGAGCAGCAGCCCGACGGCCGCCGCCCGGACCTGGTGGTAGTGGTGACGCAGCACGATCCGACGCTCCTTCCGCTTCGTGGCCCTCTGGGCGGGCCGCTGGCCGTCCATTGAGACAGGGGGCTCTTGGCCTGGACTTCGTTGCGCCTTACCGGCGGCTCACCGCCGGCCGGGAGGGCCCGACCTCAGGCGGTCATCGGTCAAATGCCATGCGACCGCCGCGTATACTCCGGCCCATGTCGCGTACCACTTCGCCCGCCCGTCCCGCGATCGCCGGGCCGGACGGCGGTGCCTTCGCGCGTCGCCTGCGGGCCGCCCGCCTGCGGGCCGGCCTGACGCAGGCGGAACTGGCCGGCGAGCGCTACACGAAGGCCCACATCTCGGCCCTCGAGCACGGCCTGGCCAATCCCTCGGTAGATGCCCTGGGCTACCTGGCGGGGAGGCTGGGCACCACGTCGGCGGGGCTCCTGGGCGGGCTGGCGGACGGCGCATGGACGTCACTCGAGGCAGACCTGGCCCTAGCCACCGGCGCCTGGTCGGAGGCCGTCGACCGCTACCGGGCCCTGCTCGACGGCGGCGTCGCGGGACCGGTGCGGGCCGCGGCGCAGGCCGGCCTGGCCGAGGCCCTCTGCCGCCTGGACCGGGGCCGGGAGGCGCTGCCGGCGGCGCTGACGGCCGCCGGGGCGTTCGAGCAGGTCGGCATGGCCGACCGGGCGGCAGAGGCGCGCTACTGGCAGGCCTGCGCGGCCTACCTCATGGACGCCGCGGCCGACGCTCGGACCGTGCTGCTGGACCTCCTCGAGCGCTCGCGCACGGGATCGGCTATCGGCCCCGATCTCCAGCTGCGCGTGCTCATCGCGCTCGGGGCGACCGAGGGTCGTGAGGGCCATGCCGAGCGGGCCCTGGCCTTCCTGGAGGAGGCCCGCGGCGTGGCGGCCGACCTGGACGACCGGCGGCGCGCGGCCTTCCTGCACGGCCTGGCCGCCTCCTACCGCGAACTCGGCGACCTGGAGGCCGCCGTCACCGCCGGTCAGCGCAGCCTGGCCCTCTTCCGCGCCTCGGCCGGGGCGGGTGAGGTGGCGGCGATGGAGAACGAGCTGGCCCTGGCCCACCTGGCGCTGGGCCACATGGATGAGGCCGGCCGGTACGCCCGGGCGGCGGTCGAACGGGCCGGGTCGCTCGACGACCGGCGCCTCCTGGCCCACGCGCTGGAGACGAGCGCCCAGCTGGAACTGGCCGCCGGTCGGCCGGTCGACGCCCTCGAACTGGCCGGCCAGGCACAGGCCCACGCCCGCACCAGCCACAACCGCAAGGCGGAGGTCAGTGCTGGTTTGACCGCAGGGCGGGCGCTTCGCGCGGCCGGCGACGTCGGCGCGGCCACCGTCAGCCTGGAGGCGACCGCCCAGACCGCCCGCCGCTTCGGCCGCGCCGAGCAGCTCCGCGACGTCCTTGCCGAGCTGGCCGAGCTGGCGGCCCAGACGGGGGACCATGCCCGCGCCTACGAGTTGAGCCGCGAAGCCCTGCACGCGGGGCGGCCGTGACGGCACCGGTCGCCGACCCGTCCCAGGCGCTCATCGACGCCATCCGTTCCGCCGTCATCGGCGACGACGAGGCGGTGGCCGGCCCGTTCGGGCCGCGCCGCGTCATCTATGCCGACTACACCGCCTCCGGCCGGGCCTTGACCTTCATCGAGGACTACATCCGCGACGCGGTGCTGCCGCTGTACGCCAACACCCACACCGAGTCGTCGGGCACCGGGCTGCAGACGTCGCGTTTCCGCGAGGACGCCCGGGACATCATCCGCGCCGCCGTCGGGGCGACCGACGAGCACGCCGTGATCTTCTGTGGCTCCGGCTCCACGACCGCCATCAACCGCTTCGTCGACGTGCTCAACCTGCGGCTCCCGGCCGACCTGGACGATCGGTACCACCTGCTCGAGGCCATCCCGGCGGCCGAGCGACCGGTCGTCTTCATCGGCCCCTTCGAGCACCACTCCAACGAGCTGCCGTGGCGCGAGTCGATCGCCGACGTGGTGACCATCGGGGAGGATCACGACGGCCACATCGACATGCGCCAGCTGGAGGCGGAACTGGTGCGCCATGCCGACCGGCCCCTCAGGATCGGCAGCTTCTCCGCCGCCTCCAACGTCACCGGCATCACCAGCGACGTCCGTGGCGTGAGCGCCCTGCTGCACCGCCACGGGGCCCTGGCCTGCTGGGACTACGCGGCGGCCGCGCCCTACGTGGCGATGGACATGGGATCCGGCACGCGTCCCGATCACCTCGACGCGATCTTCCTGTCCCCCCACAAGTTCATCGGCGGGCCCGGCACGCCGGGCGTGCTCGTGGCACGCCGCGAGCTCTTCCGCAACCGCGTGCCCACCATGCCCGGTGGCGGCACCGTGGCCTACGTCAACCCCAGCGAGCACGTCTACCTCAGCGACATCGAGCATCGCGAGGAGGGCGGTACGCCGGCCATCGTCGAGTCCATCCGGGCCGGGCTCGTCTTCCAGCTGAAGGAGGCGGTCGGGACCGACGCCATCCGCGAGCGAGAGGCGTCCTTCATCACGCGGGCCATCGCCCGCTGGCGGGACCACCCGCGCATCGAGGTGCTGGGCAACCTGGACGCCGAACGGCTGTCGATCGTGTCGTTCGTGGTGCGCTACGGCCAGCAGTACCTCCACCACAACTACGTGGTGGCGCTGCTGAACGACCTGTTCGGCATCCAGGCTCGCGGCGGCTGCTCGTGCGCCGGGCCGTATGGTCACCGGCTGCTGGGCATCGACCTCGCCACCTCGCATGAGTTCGAGCGCGCCATCGGGCACGGCTGCGAGGGCATCAAGCCGGGCTGGGTGCGCGTCAACTTCAATTACTTCATCTCGGAGGCCGTCTTCGACTACATCCTCGAGGCGGTCGAGCTCGTGGCCACCGACGGCTGGCGGGTCCTGCCGCGCTACCGGTTCGACGCGGCGAGCGGCATGTGGCGCCACGGTGGTGAACCCATCGAGCCGCCGCTCAGCCTCCATGACGTGCGCTACGAAGGAGGGCGGATGACCTACCAGGCGCACCGCCACCGCGAGCCCGAGTCGCACCTGGCCGACTACCTCGCCGCAGGCCGGCGCATCCTCGCCGCCGCCTCGGCGCAGGGACCGCTCGACGGCCAGGCGGGCGACGGCTCGGCCATGGACTCGGACGCCGAGTCGCTGCGCTGGTTCCCCCTGCCCCACGAGGTGCTCGCCCGCCTGGGCTGAGCCTCCCGCGCCCGACGAGCCAGCGTATCCTCGGCCGATGGGCATCCCGATCGCGCGTGAAGCCGTCGAGGCGCGGCCCCGGCGCGCTCAGCGATCGGCGACTCGCCCTCGCGGCGACGCGGGGCAAGCGCTCGCGGCGATGCGCCGGCTGGCGGCCGACCTGGACCTGGAGACCGGTGACCTGCTCGGGGCGACCGTCCTCCACGAGGTGACCCATCGCGTCCTCGCCCGCCACGGTTCGGGGGCGGCGCACCCCCTCGAGACAGCGCGGCGGCGCATGGCCCGCGCCGCCGACGCGCCCGACATGGCCGGCACGCTCCGCGCCTTCCGCCCGGCGTTCCCGACCGCGTCCCCCCTCCCCGACCCGGCTGTCGAGGGGGACACCGCGGGCGCCCGCACCGCCGCGGGCCGGGCGCTCGAGGAACTGGTCCTGCTCCGCCTGAACGCCACCAACCCGGCCCTGCGGGGCGTGCGCCGGCTCTTCGACGACGCCGAGCTGGCGGCCTCGACCGACTACCTGCGCATCATCGAGGCGCTGGATACGCCGGCGGAGGCGCCGGCGGTCGGCGAACGCGGCCGGACGGTGACGGGACAACCGGCCCCCGGGCTCCTGCGCCTGCTGCGCGGCCCGATCGCGGCGTCACCCGACTCGCTCGCCGGCCAGCTGCTGTGGGTCCGTCGCCACTGGGCGTCCGAGCTGACCCCAGAGGCCCGTCGCCGCCTCACCCTGGCGCTCGACCTGCTGGCGGAGGAGGCCCACGCGCGCAGCCTGCGCGAGCGCGATACGGGTGGCGGCGGGGGAGTCCGGGAGGCCCCCGAGCTCGGCTCCGCCGACGAGGCCGAGCGCTTCTCCACCGACGCGCCCTGGATGCCCCGGGTGGTGCTGCTGGCCAAGAACGCGTACGTCTGGCTGGAGCAGCTCTCACGGGCCTATGGGCGGGCCATCACGACGCTCGATCAGGTCCCCGACGAGGTGCTCGGCGCGATGGCGGCCGAGGGTGTGAACGGGCTCTGGCTGATCGGCCTGTGGGAGCGCAGCCGCGCGTCGCGTGAGATCAAGCAGCGCATGGGCAATCCCGACGCGGCGGCGTCCGCCTACGCCATCGACCGCTACGTCATCGCCGCCGACCTCGGCGGCGACGAGGCCCTGGACGTCCTGCGCCGGCATGCGGACGGACACGGCATCCGCCTGGCCAGTGACATGGTGCCCAACCACATGGGCCTCGACAGCGCCTGGGTCCTGCAGCACCCGGAGCGGTTCATCGGCCTCGACGAGCCGCCGTACCCCGGCTACCGCTTCAGCGGCCCCGACCTCTCCCCTGATCCCGACGTGGTCATCCAGCTCGAGGACGGGTACTGGGACCACAGCGATGCCGCCGTCGTCTTCCGGCGCCTGGATCGCTCGAGCGACGAGGCCCGCTACATCTACCACGGCAACGACGGGACGGCGACGCCGTGGAATGACACGGCCCAGCTGGATTACCTCCAGGCCGAGGTCCGCGAAGCCGTGATGGGGCTGATCCTGGATGTCGCGCGACGCTTCCCCATCATCCGGTTCGACGCGGCCATGACCCTCGCCCGCCGCCACATCCAGCGCCTCTGGTATCCCCCGCCCGGCCACGGCGGGGCGATCCCCTCGCGGGCCGAGTACGGCCGCCTCAGCCCCGCCACCTTCCGCCGCCGGATGCCCCACGAGTTCTGGCGCGAGGTGGTCGACCGGGTCGCGGTCGAAGCACCCGACACGCTGCTGCTGGCGGAGGCCTTCTGGCTCATGGAGGGCTACTTCGTGCGCACGCTGGGCATGCACCGCGTCTACAACAGCGCGTTCATGCACATGCTGCGCGACGAGGAGAACGACGCGTACCGGGCCATCCTGCGCGAGACCGTGGCCTTCGACCCGCGTGTCCTGGAGCGCTACGTGAACTTCATGAGCAACCCGGACGAGCGGACCGTCGCCGACCAGTTCGGGACGGGCGGCAAGTACGCCGGCGTGGCCACGCTGCTGGCCACCCTGCCCGGCCTGCCGCTGCTGGCCCACGGCCAGCTGGAGGGCTACCACGAGCGCTACGGCATGGAGTTCCGCCGCCCGCAGCTGGACGAGCGCCCGGACCCCGGGCTCGCCGCCCTCCACGAGGCGCGACTCTTCCCGCTCCTGCGCCGCCGGGGCCAGTTCGCGCCGGCCGCCACGTTCCGGCTGTTCGACGTGACGACGACCGACGGTCGCGTGCTCGACGCCGTCTTCGCCTACACCAACCGGGCCGAGGGCGAGCGTTCGCTGGTCCTGTACCACAACCGCTGGGGCGAGGCCGACGGCACCATCGCGCGCAGCGTGCCGTTCGCGACCGGTGAGGGCGGAGCACCCCACACCGAGGACCTCGCCGAGGCCCTGGCCCTGGAGACGGACGCCGACGCCTGGTACGCAGCGCGCGATCTCGTGGAGGGCGGTGAGCACCTCTTCCACGGCCCGACCCTGGCTCGCCAGGGCTACCCCATCCGGCTCGGCGCGTTCGACTGCCGGGTGCTGCTCGACTGGCGCAGGCTGCCGGCCGACCGCCCCTGGGCGGAGCTGGCGGCGGAGATCGGCACGGCCGGCGTGCCCGACGTGGACGCGGCGATGGCCGCCCGTCGAGCCCCGGCGGCGGGCCCCGCTGAAGCGACGCCGGCCGGTCCCGACGACGCAGCCGCCCCGGAACCGCCTGCCGGGCCCGCCTCCGAGCGGGGTATCATCGAGCGGTCATGACCGCACCCACCCTCGACCGCCCGATCGCGCCGCAGGCCGCGCCTGGCGCCACGCCCGCCGACGGCGAGCGGGATCTTGGCCCGTGGGTCGCCTTCATCCGCGCCCACGCGGCGCTGACCCGGCGCCTGGAAGCGGAGCTGCAGGACGCCGCGGGCGTCTCGCTGGCCGACTACGAGGCGCTCCTCCAGCTGTCGCTGGCCGGTGGCCGTCTCCGCATGAACGAACTGGCCGACCGCCTCCTGCTGACCCGCAGTGGCGCCAGCCGGCTGGTCGATCGCATGGCCGATGACGGGTACGTGACTCGCCACAAGTGCGCCACGGACGCGCGCGGCGCGTTCGCCGTCCTGACCCAGGCCGGCCACGAGCACCTGGAGCGGGCCCGTCCGACGGCCCACGAGGCGATCTCCGAGCACTTCCTCACCGTGCTCCCCGCGCGCGACCGGGCAGCGTTCCTGCGGTCGCTGGAGACGATCCTGGCGCGGCTGGACGTCGCGCTCGCACCGGCCGACAGCTCCGGCTGCTAGCCGCCCCTACTCCACCGCGGCAGCCGCCGCCGTGTAGCGCGCATCCGTCCGCCTCAAGGTATCGGGGTTCGTGCCGCGCGCCCGCGCCAGCCGCTCGGCCAGCCACTGCAGAGGCACGGCCGAGCCGATGAGCGCCGCCGCCGGCGCCGCCAGTCCCGGCGCATCGGTCACGTTCAAGCGTCCCGCCGGCGTGAGCTCGGCCGGCCAGCCGTGGGCGACCTCCTCCGCCAGGATGCCGCCGGCCCGCATGCCGAGGACGCGGGCCGCCTCGAGCACGCCACGGGCCCGGCGCGCCCGATCCGCGCGCTGTTCCCGATCGGTGAGGATGAGGACGAGCCCGGTGGTGGCGCCGGTCGCGGGAAGGTGGCCGTGGAGGACCGTTTCCAGGTCTCGCGCCACCGTCGGGAGGTAGCTCGCCTCCTCCACCTTGAGGGCCAGCTCCCGGGCCGCCGGTCGGTCCGACCCCGAGGCCACGACCAGCAACCGGTCCACCGGCCTGAGCTCGCCGGCCATCGACTCGGCCGTGGCCGCCCGGGCGACCCCGCCCCCCAGCAGGGCCCGCACCGCGGCGACGTCGAGCGCCGCCCCCTGGGCCAGGGCACCGATGGCCGTCGCGGCCAGGACCGGCGACAGGTAGCCCACCGTGTGGCACCACGACTGGTCGGCCTCGTCGGTCGTCACCACGATGTCGGCCAGGGCGGCTCCCGGTGAGCGGTCGCTGACCGTGATGAGCGCCGTTAGGGTTTGGGCGCCACGCGCCGCCGCCAGCGCCTCGTTCGTGGCCCACGTCCCGCCCTCGTGGCTGATGCCGACGAGCAGGCCCGCGTCCTGGGGCGCCAGGGCCGCCTCCAGGGCCTGCCCGGCGACGATGCGGCCGGCGCCTGCCGCGGAGCGAAACGCGGGGGCCAGGATCGCGGCGGCCGCCATCGCCCCGTGCTCGCTCGTGCCGCAGCCCACCACGACCACGTCCCGGCCGGCCGCGATCGTGGAACGCATCGCCTGTGCCAGGCGGTCGGCCTCACCCCCGTCGGCGAGGAGGCGCTGCAGCAGGCGTTCGGCGAAGGCGGGCTCGGCCTCGATCATCTCGGTCATGAGGTAGGGCGGGCCGGGCCGCACCGGCGGCATGGTGGAGCCGACCCACGGATCTGGCGCACCGGGCAGCGGGTCGTCGGGTCGGCGCATCAGCCCGAGTCTGGCACGGGCGGATTGGTGATAGAGGGTGGATAAGTGCCCGAAGTCACCAGAATCTGGTGGAGAACTCGCCTTGACCCGGGAGGTCTCCCGCGCCTAGTCTTTGTCTTGCCCGAAGGGGCCCTGCACCGGACCTGGCGCTGATGGTTTACCAGCAGTGACAGGGGCCTCAGGACCGGCAGCGATGCTGGACCGGAGGCGATGGAGCGGCGGTTCCTTCGGGCGCTTCGTTGTGCCCGGGACTCGCGGTCATGCGTCGGGCAGCGGCACACCGAGTACGTTGAACCCCCCGTCGACGTAGTGCACCTCACCCGTGACCGCGCCCGCCAGGTCGCTGCACAGGTAGACCGCGGCGCGGCCGATATCCTCCGGGGTGATGGAGGCGCGCAACGGCGCCACGTCGCGGAACGACCCGTAGAGGCCCTTGAAGCCGGCGATGCCGGCCGCGGCCAGGGTGCGCACCGGGCCGGCGCTGATGGCGTTGACACGGATCCCGCGGGGGCCCAGGTCCGCGGCGAGGTAGCGCACGGAAGCCTCCAGGGCCGCCTTGGCCACGCCCATGACGTTGTAGTTGGCGACCACCTTCTCGGCCCCGTAGTAGCTCAGCGTCAGCACGGCCCCGCCGTTCGTCATGAGCGGCAGGGCGGCCCGGCTGAGGGCCACGAGCGAGTACGCGCTGACATCCAGGGCGGTCGCGAAACCCTCGCGCGACGTGTCCACGAACGCCCCCTCCAGGTCCTCGCGGCGGGCGAAGGCGAGGGCGTGAACGAGGATGTCCAGGCTCCCATGGCGAGCCTGCCAGCGCTCGAAGACGGCCGCGATCTGCGCGTCGTCCTGCACGTCGCATGGCTCCACGAAGTCGGCCCCCAGGGTCTGCGCCAGCGGGCGGACGCGCTTGTCCAGCAGGCTTTCGATGGAACTGAAGCCGACCAGCGCGCCTTCCGCATGGAGGGCCCGGGCGATGCCCCAGGCGATCGAGTGGTCGTTGGCGACGCCGAAGATCAGCGCCTTCCTGCCGTCCAGCAGCCCCATGCCTCTCCTCCCGTGCCTCCCTCGTCCAGCGTACCTCGCGTCGCCCTACACTGACCACGTGAGGACCCGCCCGTGAAGATCCAGTTCCTCGGCGCGGCCGGCACGGTGACGGGCTCGCAGTACCTCGTGACGACCGGATCGGCGCGGATCCTGGTCGACTGCGGCATGTTCCAGGGCAGCCCCGCGGAGGCGGCCCGCAACCGGGCCGGCTTCGCCTACGACCCGGCGACCATCGACGCGGTGCTCCTGACACACGCCCACCTGGACCATTGCGGGATGCTCCCGGCGCTCGTCAAGGGTGGCTTCCGCGGCCCGATCATCACCACCACAGGCACACGGGAGCTGGCCGAGCTGGTGCTGCTCGACAGCGGCAAGCTGCAGGTCCAGCAGGCCCAGGCGCACAACGACCGGCTGGAACGCGAAGCCCGGCGCGAAGCGCGCGACGCCGCGGCCGCGGCACCACCCGCCCCGACGACCCCGGTGGTCACGACCGGCGTGCGCACGGCCGTCGTGCCCGTGCCGCACGTCGCCTCCGACCACGGGCCCTTCCCGCGCGGCGGCGGCGACCCGGAGTTGCCGGCGTACCAGGACGAGCCCATCGAGCCGCTGTACGACCGCGACGACGCGGCGGCCACCATGCTCCAGTTCCGCGGCATCGACTACGACACGGTCATCGATGTCGCGCCGGGCGTGCGGGCCACCTTCCACGACGCGGGCCACATCCTGGGCTCGGCCATCATCGTCGTGGAGGTCACCGAAGGGGGCGGCGCGCCGCGGCGGCTCGTCTTCTCGGGCGACCTGGGGCGCTCGGACGCGCCGATCCTGCGCGACCCCACGACGATCCTCGACGGCGCCGACTACGTCCTGGTGGAATCCACCTACGGCGGTCGCGAGCACGAACCGGAGGACGAGGCGATCCGGCTGCTCGCCGAGGCGATCCACGCCACCGCCGACCACTCGGGCGTCCTGCTCATCCCGGCGTTCGCCATCGGCCGGACCCAGGACATGCTGTGGGTCCTTGATCGGCTGCTGGAGGCGGGCCGCATCCCGCACCTGCCGCTCTACCTGGACTCGCCGATGGCGACCGGCGCGACGGCCGTGTACGTCCACCATCCCGAGTACTACGACGCCGAGACCGGCCGCCTCCTCAGCTCCGGCGAACGGCCGCTGGAGTATCCCGGCCAGATCGTCACGGCCACGGCCGAACAGTCCAAGAGCATCACCCGCGCGGCCCGGCCGATGATGATCGTCTCGGCCAGCGGCATGCTCACGGGCGGGCGCATCGTGCACCACCTGGACGACCTGATCGACGACCCCAAGGCCATCCTCCTCTTCGTCGGCTACCAGGGCGAGGGCACGCTCGGGGCACACCTCCAGGCCGGCGCGAAGCAGGTCCGCCTCAACGGGGTGTGGCGCGATGTGCGGTGCGAGATCCGCTCGATCAACGGCTTCAGCGCCCACGCCGACGAGAACGAGCTGGCGGCCTGGCTGGCGCATTTCGCGAGCGGCACGCGCCGTCCACGGACCATCTTCATCGTCCATGGCGATCCCGATGCGGAGCTGGCCGTCGAAGCCCGCGTCAAGGGCCTGGGCCTGACCGCTCACCGCCCCGCGTGGCGAGAAGAGGTGGACCTGGGCTAGGCCGATGAGGCGGCTACGCCATGCGATGCTGGTGCCCGCGTTCCTGCTGGCCACGTGCCAGGCCGTGCCCACGATGGCCCCGCCGAACCTGGGCATCGCCAACGCCACCACGGTGACCGTGACGCTCGTGGTGGACGGGGTGTCGCTCGGCGACGTCCCGCCGGGAGGCGTCGAGCCGACCGTCGACGAGGCGGTGCCGCCACCACTCCCCTGGACGATCACGGTGCGCTCGGCGTCCGGTGAGGTCCTGGGGACGATGTTCGCCGGGACCCCCACGGGCAACGGGACCTTCAGCGCGGAGTTCGGTGACCTCGCCTGCGGGCGAGTGACCGTTTGGATCGGGGCCACCGAGCCATCGGAGCCTCCCAACCCGCCGGGCGGTGAGTCACCCGGGTCCTCCCTGACCCCGTGCGGTCCCTGATCCGGGGTAGAGTGAGCACGGCACCCACCCAGCGGGAGGACGCGCATGGATGACAAGTGGCAGTGCGGGACGTGTGGCGCACGGAACGATCCCGGCACGGCGGTCTGCTACCGCTGCGGCACGCCCCGGCTCATCCCGCCGATCCCGGGCACGCGCGTCTACGACCCCGTGCCGGAACCCGCGGAGCCGGCCAAGGCACGGGTCGAGCCTGGGCCGCCCGCCGCCTCCGAGCCCGATGAGCCCGACGAGCCCGACTCGGGTGAGACGTAGGACGAGGTCGATAGCGACACGCGCTCGCTGCTGACCCCGGGGGTTAGCGGTCTTTGACCCCCCAGGTTCGTATCGAACGGATTCGCCGTCCGCCCGGTGCTTCAGCTGCGATCGGGCGACGCCACAGCCGGCCTCCTGAGCGTGATCACCAGCTGTCCCATCTCTGATCGGGTCCCGGATATGCGCCCGGAGCCGTGTCCCTGCTCGTTACGATCCTCCCAGGTCAGAGGGCGATCCCGAGGCCGCGATCCCTTCGTCACTAACCTCCAGGACCGGCGACCCGCCTAGCGACCGCCTTCGTGCACCGCGATCGCCCGCCCGTAGGCCGCCTCGTACTCCCGCGCCGGCACGCCCCAGGCATGGTCCTCCGCCATGCCGCGGCGCACGAGGGCGGCCCAGCGCACGGGGTCCCGATAGGCCGCCACGGCCCGCCGGACGGCTTCACGGAGGGCGGCCGGCTTCGCCTCCTGGAAGGTGAAGCCGTTGCCCCGCGCCCGGCCGTCGGCGTCGAAGACGGTATCGGCAAGGCCCCCGGTGGCCCGCACGATGGGCACCGACCCGTAGCGCAGCGCGATGAGCTGGCCCTGCCCTGACGGCTCGAAGCGGGACGGCATGAGGAAGGCGTCGCTGGCCGCGTAGATGCGGCGCGCCTCGTCCCGGTCGAAGCGGTCGAGTACGACGAGCCGATCGGGATGGCGGGCGGCGAGCGCCTCCAGGCCGGCGACCAGCCGCGCATCGCCGGTCCCCAGCACGATGAGGCGCACGCCCATCCGCAGGAGGGCCGGGGCCGCGCCGGTCAGCAGGTCGAAGCCCTTCTGCGGGTCCAGCCGGCCGACGAGGCCGATCAGCGGCGCGCCCCGCCGGTCCCAGCCGCGGCCGATCCCCGGCGCCAACTGGTGACGCGCCAGGAGGTCGGCCTTGCAGACGGCCTTGCCGGCCAGGTCGCGCCGGCTGAACGCCGCGGCCTGCACGGGATCGCGCGCCGGGTCCCAGAGGGCCGTGTCGATGCCGTTCATGATGCCCACGTAGCGGTCGCCAAGGGCGCGCAGCAGGTCGTCCACCCCGGCCCCGTACGCCGGCCCGAGCGTCTCGAGGGCGTAGGTGGGGCTCACGGTGTTGACCAGGTCCGCGTGGGTGAGGCCCTCGCGCAGGAGGTCGATCCCCGCCGGCTGCCCGACCGACGCGGGCAGGCCCAGCCGCCACGCCTCCTTCCGCAGGGTCCAGCCGTGGTAGGCCAGGTTGTGGCAGGTGAGCTGGCTGGCCGCCCGACCGACCACGGGATCCGAGGCGTAGCCGTGGCGCAGGTGGAGGAGCAGCGGACCGGCCTGCCAGTCGTGGCCGTGCACGATGTCGACCGGCCGCCCCTCCGCCCGGATCGTCTCCAGGGCGGTGCGTCCGAGCAACGCGAAGCGCCCGGCGTTGTCGGGGTAGTCGGCGCCCGCCTCGCCGTACAGCCCGGCCCGGTCGAAGGACGGCGGATGGTCCACCAGGCGGACGCGATAGCCGTCACCGGCGAACGTCAGGAGGTCCACCTCGACGTGGCCCGACCGGCGGGGGCCGGTGGCGACGGGCACGCGGATCGTGCTGTGCACCGGCGGTGGGTCGACCGGCAGGCGGACGCCCCGGTAGAACGGCAGGTAGACGTCCACCTCGTGACCCCGCCGGCCGAGTGCACGCGAGAGCGCATCCACGACGTCGGCCAGGCCGCCGGTCTTGGCGTAGGGCTCGCACTCCGAGGCGACCATGGCGATCCGCACGCGCGCATGGTAGCCGCCGCGGCTGGTGCGTCGTGTACGATGCCGGCTCATGCTCATGCCCGAGATCCCGGCCCAGGAGCTCGTCCCGCTCCGGCTGCCACCCCGCCTGGCCGGCCTCCGGCGTCTCGCCTTCAACCTCTACTGGACGTGGCACCCGGAGGTGCGCGAGCTCTTCAGCCGCATCGACCAGGGCGCCTGGGAGCGCTACCGCAGCCCGGTGCCGCTGCTGCACCTGGACCGGGACTGGACCGAGCTCCTCGACAACGAGGGCTTCATGGTCGACTACGAGGCGGTCCTGGCCAGCTTCGACGCCTACCTCGCCAACGGGGCTGGCCACTGGTACCCCGGCGGCGCCGGCGCCACCTTCCCCGGGCCGGTGGCCTACTTCTGCGCCGAGTACGGCATCCACGAGACGTTGGGTCTCTACTCCGGCGGCCTCGGCGTCCTGGCCGGCGACCACTGCAAGACGGCCTCTGACATGGCCCTCCCATTCGTGGCGGTCGGCCTCTTCTACCGCCATGGCTACTTCAGCCAGACGATCGACGCCGACGGCCACCAGGAGCACGCCTACCCCGACTTCGATCCGCGTCGCATGCCACTCCAGCGCGTCATCGGCCCTGACGGCGCGCCGCTGCTGGTGCCGGTGGAGCTGCCCGGACGGACGGTCCGCTGCGCGGTATGGCGGGTCGAAGTGGGCCGCGTGCCGCTGATCCTGCTGGACTCGGACGTGCCCGAGAACACGCCCGAGGATCGCCCCATCACCCACATCCTGTACGTGCGCGGCCGGGAGATGCGCCTGTATCAGGAGATCGTGCTCGGCGTGGGCGGCGTGCGCGCCCTGCGCGCCCTGGGCATCGATCCCGCCGCGTGGCACCTCAACGAGGGCCACTCGGCGTTCCTGCTCGTCGAGCGCACCCGCGAGCTGATGGCCGGCGGGACGCCGTTCGAGGAGGCCCTGGCCACCGTCCGCGCCGCGTCGGTCTTCACCATCCACACGCCGATCGCGGCCGGCAACGAGCGCTTCGCCGCCGACCTGGTGCGCCGGCTGATCGCGCCCCTGCTGGCCGACGTCGACCTGGACGCGGAGCGCATCCTCGAGCTCGGCCGGGGGCCCGACGGCAACGCCGCCGAGTTCGACATGACGGCCCTCTGTCTGCGCAGCACATCCGGCGCCAACGCCGTCAGCCAGCTCCATGGGCGGACGGCCAACGCCACCTGGCACGACGTCGCGGGCCGGGAGATCCTGGCCATCACCAACGGGGTCCACGTGGCCTCCTGGCTCGGGACCCCCTTGCGACGCCTGTACGAGCAGCGTGGCGCCGACCTCGACCGGCTCGACGCGGCCCGCCCGGCGGACCGCTTCTGGGAGCACCTGGATTCGATCGAGGACGACCGCCTGTGGGCCGCCCACCGGCACCTCAAGGTGGAGCTGGCGCTGTACGCCCGGCGCCACCTGCGGCATCAATTCGCCCGCCTCGGTGAGGCGCCCGAGGCGTTGGCGGAACTGTCGCAGGCGCTCGATCCCGACGTGCTCACGGTCGGCTTCGCGCGGCGCTTCGCCACCTACAAGCGCGCCGAGCTGCTCTTCCTTGACGAGGAGCGCCTGGCGTCGATCCTGTGCGACCGCGAGCGCCCCGTCCAGATCGTGATGGCCGGCAAGGCCCACCCGGCCGACCGTCCCGGCCAGCAGGTCATCCGCGACATCTTCGCCCGCAGCCGGGACGAGCGCTTGCGGGGCCGGGTGCTGATCCTGGAGAACTACGACATGCGCATGGCCCGCCGGCTCGTGCGGGGCACGGACGTCTGGCTCAACACGCCGCGCCGGCCGCTGGAGGCGTCGGGGACGAGCGGCATGAAGGCCGGCGCCAACGGCGCCATCAACTTCTCCGTCCTGGACGGCTGGTGGGACGAGGGCTTTGCCGGCGACAACGGCTGGGCCATCGGCGGCCGTGACATCGACCCCGACGACAGGGCCCAGGACTGGGTCGATGCGCAGGCGCTCTACCGCCTGCTGGGCGACGAGATCGTGCCCCTCTACTACACCCGCGGCGAGGACAAGCTGCCGCACGGCTGGCTCGAGCTCATGCGCCGCTCGCTGGCCTCGATCACGTGGCGTTTCTCGAGCACCCGCATGCTGCAGGAGTACGTGGCCCAGCTCTACCTGCCGGCCGCCTCCGGGGCGATGAGCCGCCGCCAGGTCAGGACCGGCCGGTAGTCCAGGCCCGCGTACAGGGCCTCGGCGGCCGCGTTGTCGGCCTCCACGGACAGCCACACCAGGCGCGCCCCGCCGGCCAGGCCGGCGCGCGTCGCGACCGTCGTCATGAGCGTCCCGTAGCCCTGGCGGCGCCGCGCCGTGACAACCCCCACCCCCTGGAGGGCGGCCAGGCCGTCGCTCCGGATGAGTCGCGCGGTCGCCACCGGCGCGCCGTCCAGCCGCGCCAGGTAGGCCCGCACCCGGCCGGCCTCCAGACCGGCCCGCAATGACCTGATGCGGTCGGCGGCCTCCGCCGGCGCCAGCCCGAAGATCGCCCGCTCGGTCGCCTCGTAGGCCGCCGCCGTGGCCGGCGTGACGGCCTCCAGGCGCAGGCTGGGTGCGAGGTGCGGCACGGCGGCCGCCCGCCGCGTCCACAGGATGCGTTCGTGACCGATCTCCAGCCAGCCCCGCCCCTGGAGCCGCAGGGCGAGGTCGGGCGGCGTCGCCAGCTCGTCGACCAGGAGGATGGCCGGCACCTCGCCGCGTGCGCGCAGCCGGGCGGCCACCGCGTCCGCCCGGGTCGCCCACGTGGCCTCCGTCCAGCGCGGTCGGGCGACATGGTTGAACGCCAGGCCGCGACCCGGCCAGGCGACGAGGTCGGCACCCAGGGCGGGATCCGGTGCCAGGGTGGCGCCCGCGTGGACCCACAGGGCGACCAGCTGGTCCTGGATGGCCGCCTGTTCGGCGGCATCCGGGGGCGGCGGCACCGCCTCCGCGTCGGCCCGCGGCCGGACCTCCGCCGGCCGCCGCAGCGGGACCTCCGGCGCGCTCGCGTCAGGCTCCCAGGACGAGACGGCGCACCCACTTGATGGGCGGCGCACCGTGCGAGATGACGGCCTCCAGGTGGGCCCGCTGGTCGAATCCCGGCGTGGCCCCGAAGTCACCCACGAGGCGCGGCTCGGGCACCGCCGACGCGCCCGCTCCGGCCGCCTCCGCGGCTCGCCGCCGCGCCGCCCGCTCGAGGTCCCAGAACTCGAGCGAGCCCATGTAGTACGTGCTGAGCTGCGTCGCCGTGAGCCTCGCTCGCAGCCACTTGGCCCGCGCCTCCTGTTCCTCCTGGAACGCGCCGCGGACCATCAGATCCATGGCCTCCGCCTCGGTCATGTCGCCCGTGTGGATGGCCACGTCGAGCAGCGCGTTGACGATGGCCCGCAGGTAGAACTTCCAGTGGTTGAGCAGCAGGGCGGGTTCATGGTCGCCGTAGCCGGCGTCCATCATCACCTGGGTGACGTAGACCGCCCACCCCTCGGCGAACATGCCGGACTGGAAGATGCTGCGGGTCAGGTTGGGCGTCCTGGCCGCGGCCGCCAGCTGGAGGTAGTGGCCGGGGATCGCCTCGTGGATGCAGAGCAGGCGCTGCATCCGCGCGTTGTCCTCGCGCAGGAACGACTCGAGCCGCTCGGGCGGCCAGTCGTCGCCGGGCGGGGTGATCCAGAAGTAGCTGCGCTGGCCCACCTCCAGCGGTCCCGACGGGGACAGGAAGGCGCCGCCGTAGGCACGCATGAACGTGGGCGTCCAGGTGATCTCCAGCGGCTCGTCGGGCAGGCTGATGAGGCCGCGCTCGCGCACGAAGGCCTCGATATGGGCCACCTCCGCGCGGGCCTCGTCGAGCAGGCCGGCCGGCTCGCCGTGCTCGGCGGCGATGGCGTCAAGGACGCCGCGCACCAGGGCGTCCTCGTCCTCCGGCATGGGGCTGTCCGGACGCCACGTGGGCCACGCGACGCGGGCCAGCCGCACCAGCTCGGCGCGCACGACGGCGTAGTCATGCCGCGCCCGCGCCTCCACCTCGTCCGGGCCAAGGTCGCTGGCCAGGGTATGGCGCAGCTTCTCCGCGAACAGCCGCCGGCCCAGGCGGCCCTCGCCCTGCGCACGCGGCTTGACCTCGTCGCTCAGGAAGCCGCGGTAGGCCTCGACGGCCGCCTCGACGTGCGGACGGAGGGCAGCGAGGTGCTCGGCCAGGTGCAGCCCGCCGTCGTCGGTCGCCGCGGCGAGGGCCACGCCCTCGTCCACCTGCTCCATCACGCCGCCCAGCTGGGCCAGGGCGGTCTCCGTGTGCAGCAGCGAGACCGGACGGTCCGGCAGGCCGCGCAGGGCCGACCTCGCGCCGGCCAGGAAGTCGCCGAGGCGAGCCACGCGCCAGGTGAAGGCCAGGCCCCGTTGCGGCCACGGCGTGGCGTCACGGGCGACGAGCTCGAAGAGGCCGCTGCCGGCGATCTGCACGACCCCCAGCGGATCCCAGGCCGACTCACGCAGGACGTCCTCGTCGAAGATGACGCCTTCGAGCGCCTCGACGAGGATCCCTCGATCGACCCGCTCGTCGGCCGACAGGTCCGCCTCCGGCAGCGCGCGGGCGGCGTCGACGAGCTCGCCCAGACGGCGCACCAGCCGCTGTCGGGCCTCCTCGGCGAGGTCGGGCCAGCGGTCGTCGAGGGCGTGGTAGCCGGCCTCGGTGGCAAAGACGGGATAGGCGGCGAACAGGACGTCGAGCGCCTCGTGCACGACGCGTTCGTAGGGCGTCGTGGGCGCCGGACGCGGGTCCGGGCCGGCGGCCCGGAAGGGTGGCAGGGCCGCGGTGAGGGCGGCCAGGGACGGGTCGGGCGGCGTGCTGTCGGGCATGGGGTCCTCGGGCGTGTCAGGGTCGCGCGAACGGGCCGGCGGCATCGTACCGCACGTGTACCCTGTCGCCATGAAGGCCCGGCTGCTGGCGACGGCCCTCGGTTCGCTCGGGCTCCTCCTTGCCGTCGTCGGCCCGGTCGTCGCGGCCGGCCCGCCGTTCCCCGCCCCGGTCACCGGCCAGTACGTGTACGACACGGCCGGCGTCTTTTCGCCGGGCGTCGTCGAGGAGGTCCAGTCCAGGATCGCCGCGATCCGCCAGCGGACCGGCGCCGAGATCGTCGTCTACACGCAGGTCAAGTCGGGCGTCGACGAGCAGGGCGCGAGGGACGACGCGGACGCCCTGGGCAACCAGTGGGGCGTGGGCCAGGCCGGCTTCGACAACGGCCTGGTCATCCTCTTCGACCTTGACGAGACGCGCTGCCACGGCCAGGTCCGGCTCGACCCCGGCCCCGGGTTCGCCGCGACCTACATGAGCGAGGGCGACCTGCAGGGCGTCTACCAGGACGACATGCAACCCCACCTCGCGGGCGGCGCCTGCGACATGGATGGGGCCATCCAGGCGGCCATCGCGCGGATCGATGCCAGCATGACCCCGGAGGGAGCCCAGCAGCTGGCCTTCGCGCGCGAGGTCAACGCCGTCGTCGGGCTCATCATCGCCCCGCTCCTCTTCATCCTCGCGGCGGGCTACGCCGTGCTGGCGTGGTACCGCAAGGGCCGTGACGCCGTGTACACGGACGACCCGTCGGTCCTCATGGCCGGGCCGCCTGAGGCCCTCACGGCCGCCACCGCTGCCCTGATCTATGACGACCGCTCCAGCCGGCACAGCCTGACCACGGCGATGGTCGACCTGGCCAGTCGCGGCGAGCTGGCCTTCGCCCCCGAAGGCCACGCCAAGGTCGGCATCCGGGTGCTGGACCCGCACCCCGACGACGCCTCGCTGGCCGCGGCCCGGCGGCGGCCGCTGTCCGACGCCGAGACCTACCTCGTGGATACCGTGCGGGGCATCTCCTCGGACTACCTCGACCCCGCGGACGTCCTGCGGTTCGGCCAGAAGACGCCCGAATTCGACAAGCGGCTCGAGCAGCACGCGGTCGACCAGGGCTGGTTCGCCCGCCGCCCGCGCGATCTCATCCAGCGCTGGACGCTGGTGGGGGTCGTCGAGCTGGTCGTGGCCGTCGCCCTCGGGATCATCGGGGTCAACCTGCCGAGCAGCGGGCTCGTCCTGCTGGCCGTGGCGGCAGGGGCGGCCGCCGTGGTGACCTTCGTGGTGGCCCAGGTGATGCCCGCGCGCACCCTCGATGGGGCGCGCATCCAGGCCATGCTGAAGGCCTACCGCCGCACGCTCCAGGCGACCATGGCCCAGGCACGGTCCATGCCGCAGGTGGTCCAGCAGGCCAACCTGGCGTGGCTGGACACGCCCGACCTGGCCACCGTCTGGGGGGTCGCCCTGGGCCTCCAGAACGAGATCCAGAATGTCCTCCAGCGGAGCCTGGAGGACCAGCGGGCGGCCGGTGGTGCCCCCAACAGCGCCGTCTGGTTCCCCCTCTGGTTCAGCCCGGCCTGGTCCTCCACCACCTCGCGCTCGGGATTCGCCGCCGGGGGCACCGGGCTCTTCGCGGCCGGCAGCTTCTCCGCCTCGCCGGTCCCCGACTTCGGCAGCATGTTCTCCGCGCTGGGGGCCATCGGCAACACGCCGAGCTCCTCGGGCGGTGGTGGTGGGGGCGGCTTCGGCGGGGGCGGCGGCTTCGGCGGGGGCGGGGCCGGCGGCGGCTTCTGACCGCGGGGGCGCCCTCGGCTAGACTGGGCTCGTGGGCGCCGTCGAGACCATGGATCAGTTCTTCGAGCACCTCAACGCGGGCGAGCGAGAGGCCGCGGTGGCCCTCATGGCCGACAACGCGGAGATGCGCATCCACGTCGGCGACAACTCGCAGCTGCTCCGTGGCGTGGAGCGCGTCGGGGGCTGGTTCCTGCGCGCGGACAAGGGCCTCAAGATGATCCCGGCCGACATCCGCGACACCGGCTCGACCTACGAGTGCGACGTCCTCGTCGTGCGCCCCGGGGTCAACTCGCAGCACCTTGACGCGACCTTCCGTGTGGAGGCCGGCCGCATCACCGCCATCAACCTCGCCCCGCGCTAGGCGGCGCGGCGCCGGGTACGGCGCCTAGGGTCCGCTGCTGGCGCTGGCCGAGGCGCCGGGGACCGGGATCGTGATCTTGTCGCCGACCTTGATCTTGTTCGGGTCGGTGATCTGCGGGTTGGCCGCCTCGAGGTCCGCGAGCGTCACGTGGAAGCGCGTCGCGATCGTCGACAGCAGGTCGCCCGACTTGACGGTATAGCTGAACGGCGTCGGTCCCGCGGCCAGCGTCGGCGCGATCGAGGTCGCGACCGCGGAGTCGGAGGCGCCGGTCGAGCCCGTCGGGGTGGTGCCGTTGTTGCCGGGCAGGAAGCTCGGCAGCAGGAAGAGGGCCACCGCCGCCACCACGAGGGCCGTCAGGGCGAGGGCGACGGGGGGCACCGACGGCAGCCCGCGGCGCATCCGAAGGCTCGGGTACAGCTCCTGGCGTCGCGGCCGCTCCCACGGCGGGTTGGTGCCATCGCTCGGCGGCAGGGGCTGGCGCGGCGCCGCGCGCCCGCTACGTGGAGCCGATGCGCCGGTCCGGGTCCCGCTGGGGCGGCCGGCCAGGAACGCCGGGGCGTCGGAGGCCTCGTCGGCCGCTGCGCCCGCCGATCCGCCTGCGGTCGCTGACGCACCCCCGACCAGCGCGGCCAGCTCGGCATGGCCCGCGCCCTCATCGGGGGGCTCGGCGCCGGGGGCCTCATCGGCCGGCTCGGGCTCGGCATCATCGAAGGCGGCCAGCTGGCCCACGTCCCCACGCGACGCCGGCGGCGCATATCGGGAGCCGGAGGAGACCGGCGGCCGAGCCACCCAGGCACCTGGATCGACCGGGGGCCGCCCGGCCGGCACTTCCTTCGCCGCGGCCGGGTCCGACTCCTTGGCCGCCTCGCGGCGGGCCCAGGCCTGGAAGGTCGGGCAGCTGGGGAAGTCGCGCGTCAGGCAGTAACGCTCCTGGTGAGCCAGGGCGCGCGGCGCGGGACGCGGCTCGGCGTAGCAGCGGTGCCGGTGGTCAGGGGCCGTCGAACGCCGTTCGCGATCGTCCTCGAAGGCGACGAAGGGGCAGGCCGGCGGGATCTCGACGGGCTCCACAGCGCGTCCGGTCATCGCAGGCATGATACCGGCAGCGGTGGGGCTCCGATGCGGGCACAATGGCTTGAACGACCACCGGCGCCGCCGTCGGCCCCGGCGGCACGCACGAAAGGAGCCCTCATGTCGTTCTCCCGCGTCACGGACGCCCTGAAGCCACGCCGGACGGCGCACGCCCACTGCGACGTGCCGTGCGGCATCTACGATCCGGCCACGGCCCAGCTCGCCGCCCGCACCGTCTCACGCATGGTCGAGCTGATCGGGGGGATCGGCGGCGGCGAGGTGGAGGACCGCAACAAGTTCGCCCGCTGCGTGGCGGTCAAGGAACAGCACGCCGAGCAGGTCAAGCGCGACGTGCAGGTCATCTGGAGCGACTACTTCAAGCCCGAGCACCTGGCCCAGTTCCCCGAGTTGCACGACCTGACGTGGAAGATCCTCAAGCAGGCCGGCAAGTGCAAGCAGAGCGTCGACGCTGCCGCGGCCGCCGATCTCGAGGTGCAGGTCGCCCGCTTCGCCGAGATCTTCTGGACCACCAAGAACGCGCCCGTCCACACCATGAAGCCCTCGGCCGAGGGCGCCCCCAAGAACGCCATCGCGTGGGAGGTCCGCGCGGCCTGACCGGTGCGCCCGGTGCGGCGCGTCGTGCGCCGCGCGATGCGTCGCCCGCTGCGCCTCGGCGCCCTGGCCGTGGCGATCCTGGGCGCCCCCTGGGCGGGCCGGATCGTCCGGTCGTGGCCGCATCGGGTCGCCGTCGATGGGCGCAGCATGGTTCCGACGCTCAGCCCTGGGGATTGGCTGCTGGTCGACCCGCTGGCCTACCGGGATCGGGGGCCGGCCGTCGGCGACATCGTGGTGGCGCCCGACCCTCGTGAGCCGGGCCGCCTCCTGGTGAAGCGGGTGGGCGGCGTCGCCACGGACGGGTCGCTCGAGTTGCGCGGCGACGCGCCCGATGCCTCCACCGACTCACGCGCCTTCGGGCCGCTGCCGCCGTCGGCCGTGACCGGGCGGGCGTGGGCGCGCTACTGGCCGCTCACACGCATGGGCCGGCTGCGCTGATCCCAGGGCGGGACGCCTCGCCCAGGCCGCCGCGGGTGCGCCCCGCACCACATCCGCGTTTTGCATCCAGCGGCGACAACGACGGAGGAGGTTGGCTTCGCCCGCTGTTCCGATGGCTGGATGCAACGAACGGCGGGGGAAGGGCCTCCCAGAGGCGATCGAGGGCTCCTGCTCCGTCGTTGTGAACGCTGGATGCAAACGGCAGCGCCGCTGAGGCGCACCGAGCCTGCTGCGCTGGGCCGCTGAGCAGGCGGCGCGTCAGCCGGCGCGCTGGAGGGTCCGGCCCAGGGTCGCGATCATGTCGAGGTCCCGCGGCAGCAGGTCCTGCAGAGCCAGGCGCTCGACACCGGCGGCGCGGAAGGCGGCCACCTGCTCGAGCACCTGCTCAGGCGTGCCGAAGAGCCACCGGGCGCGGCGCACGGCGAGCCACTCGGCCAGCGCCTCGGGCGTCTCATCCGCGCGGCGCAGGTCGACCATCAGCCGCCCGAGCCGCTCGGAGACCTCGCCTTCATCGGCGCCGATCAGGACGCCGGTCATGGCCGAGAAGACCACCGTGTCGGGGTCGCGCCCCTCGGCCACGCATGCGGCACGCAGGGCCTCGCGGACCGCGGCCGCATCGGCCGGGGTGGCGCTGGAGAGGTTGTACTCGTCGGCGAAACGGGCGGCGGCGCGCAGGCCACGCGGCTTGCCGTTGCCGCCCACGATGAGATGCGGGTGGCGCCGGCCGTCGCGCCCCGCCGGGGGCCGGTAGAGCGAGCCCTGCACCTGCCAGAAGCGCCCCTCGAACGTCCAGCCGTCGGGCTGCGTCCAGAGCCCGTGGATGATCTCCAGGGCCTCCTCGAAGCGGTCATAGCGTTCGGCCATCGGCGGGAACGGGATGCCCAGCTGGGCATGCTCGGCCTCGTTCCAGCCGGCCCCCAGGCCGACCTCGAGGCGGCCGCCGCTCATGGCATCGACGGTCGTGACGAGCTTGGCGAACGGCCCGGGGAGGCGGAAGGTGACCGGCGAGACGAGCGCCCCCAGGCGGATGCGTCGGGTCTCGCGGGCGAGACCGGCGAGGACGGCCCAGGCGTCGCTGGTGGGGTTGTCGGACGCACCGGGGAAGCTGGCGTAATGGTCGGATCGGAGGAGGCCTTCAAAGCCGGCCGCCTCGACCGCCTGCGCTACCGCGAGCTGCTCCTCGTAGCTCAGACCCTGCTGCGGCTCCAGCATCAGCGAGTAGCGCACCTGGACCCTCCTCATGAACCATCAAGGTTGACAGGACCATTCGGATGTGTAGAATGGTTCATCTCATGGCAACTATCGCCGATCGCTCGCCATCCGTGACGCCGGATCCCCTCGTCTCCCCCAGCGGAGGCGATGTCGACCCGGTCGCCCGTCGCGTCCTCGACGAGCTGTCCGAAGCCCTGGGGGCGTGGCGCTGCGGGGGCAGCGAGCGCCTCGTCCGGGCCGGCGTCAGCATGAGCCATCTGCACGTCATGTGGATCCTCCAGAGCCACGGCGACCTGTCGATGACCCACCTGGCCGAGATGCTCGACATCTCGCTCTCCAACGCGACCGGCCTCGTGGACCGCATGGAGGAGCGCGGCGTCATCGACCGCATCCGTGTCCCCGACGACCGACGTATCGTGCTGGTGAGCCTCTCCGATCACGGCCGCGAGCTGCTCGCCCAGGTGGACCTGGTGCGCAGCGACCTCGTGGCGACCGTCCTCCGGCACCTCGATGCAACGCAGCTTGACGGGCTCTTGCATACACTGGCCGACCTGCGCCAGGCGATGCAGGCGGCCCGCACCGCGGGAGAACTCCCCGTCTTTTCCGCGGACGAACACGGCCACCACCGTTACCACCCCCAGACAGCCTGACCAGATAGAGGGAGATCACCGACCTGATGGAAGCCACGCCCCGAGAGGCCGCCGCGTTCGAGCCCGATACGGCTCACGATCCCGCGCTGGGCCTCGACAACCGCACCAAATTCGAGATCCTCTTCGCCGTCCTCCTGGGCCTCTTCCTGACGGCCCTCGACCAGACCATCGTGGGCCCCGTCCTGCCGCACATCGTGACCGACCTCAAGGGCGCGGACCTCTACACGTGGGTGGTCACGGTCTACCTCCTGACCAGCACCGTGACGATCCCGGTCTACGGCAAGCTGTCCGACCTCTACGGACGCAAGCCGCTGCTGATGATCGGCATCGGCATCTTCCTCGTCGGTTCCGCCCTCTCCGGCCTGAGCCAGGAGATGTGGCAGCTGATCCTCTTCCGCGCCATCCAGGGCCTGGGCGCCGGAGCGCTCTTCCCCATCTCGCTGGCCGTGGTGGGCGACCTCTTCACGCCGGCCGAGCGCGGCAAGTACCAGGGCCTCTTCGGCGCCGTCTTCGGCATCGCCTTCCTGGTCGGGCCGTTCCTGGGCGGCGTCCTGACCGACAACGCCAGCTGGCACTGGATCTTCTTCGTCAACCTGCCCATCGGCATCATCGCCCTGGCCGTCATCGCCCGGCTCCTGCCGACGATCCGGCGCGAGGGCGCCCGCAACAACATCGACGTGGTTGGCATCGCCACGATGACCCTGGCCATCGTGCCCGTGCTCATCGCCCTGACCCTCGCCGAGAACGGCGACTGGTCGGCCCCCGGCGTCATCGGCGGCTTCATCGCCGGCGTCGTCTTCCTGGTGCTCTTCATCCTGGCCGAGATGCGGGCGGAGGATCCGGTCATCCCGCTCGAGCTGTTCCGCAATCGCACGTTCACCGTCTCGGGCGTGGCCACCTTCCTGGCCAGCTTCGGCTTCGCCGTGGCCATCATCTTCCTGCCGCTCTGGTTCCAGGTGGTCCAGGGCGCGTCGACGACGGCGTCCGGCTACGACCTCCTGCCGTTCCTCATCGGGCTCATCATCAGCTCGATCGTGACCGGGCAGGTGATCAGCCGCACGGGCCACTACAAGTGGCTGGTGGTCGTCGCCATGGTCCTCGTGGCGATCGGCCTGGCCCTCTTCACCAACCTCCGCGCCGACACACCCACCCCGATCCTGTGGCTGTGGATGCTGATCGCCGGCATCGGCGTGGGGCCGTCATTCGCCGCCTTCACCCTGATCGTCCAGAACGCCGTGCCGTTCACCCGCCTGGGGACCGCCACGGCCGACCTGACGCTGCTGCGCCAGATCGGCACGTCGGTGGGCCTCACCGTGGGCTTCACGATCTTCTCCAACAACCTGACCTGGGACCTGCTGCGGTCGCAGATCATCGCCGCGGGCGCACCGGCGGCCTTCGTGCCGGCGACCGCCCCGAACGGCTTCAACATCAGCCAGCAGCTGACCCAGGTGGGCGGCGACCCGCTGGGCTCATTCCTGTCCCAGGTGCCGCCCGCCGCCCAGGCCGCGTTCCTCAACGGCTTCCACGGCGCCTTCTCCATCGCCCTGGCCAACTCGATGTGGGTCGGCGTGGCCGCCGCCGTCGTGGCCGGTGTCTCGACGCTCTTCCTCAAGGAGCTGCCGCTCCGCGCCACGCACAACCCGACGTCCGAGTTCGCCCGGCAGCGGCCGAGCGGGTCCGCCGCTCCCGCCGCCGACTGATACCCGCCTACGCCCGCGCCTGCGGGTGATCCATCGACCGATAGCAAAGAGCCCGGCCCACCCTGGACCGGGCTCTTTCGATCCCCCCCGTTGGCTTCAGGCGGCGCCCCCGGCGTCGGAGGTCGGGGTGAGCGGACCGCCACCCGGGCGGCGGGCCATACGGCGCCGCAGCACCATGAGCGGCAGGCCGACGAAGATCAGGAGGGCGAGCAGGAACGGCAGGCCCACGATGCCCAGCCAGACGAGGCCCGTGGCCACGCCCTGGCCGACCTGCAGGAGCTGGGCGGCGGCCTTGTCCACCTGCTCACCCAGGTTCCAGTCATTGGTCGCGGTCGTGACGGCCACCACGGGGGCCTCGAAGCCCACCGTCAGGGTGCCGTCCGCCGCCTGCTGCTGGAGATGCGTCTGCTCGGTCGTCAGCTCTTCGATCTGACCCTGGACGTTGGTCAGCTGGCCTTGCACCTCGAGGATGTCGCTGATCTTGGTGGCCTTGGCCATGATGCCCTGGAGGGCGGCCTCGGTGACCCGCAGGTTCTGGACCCGCGCTCCCAGATCGATCACCTGGCCGGTGACCTCGGTCGCGTCGGTCTTCTCGCTGAGGACCTTGGTGCCAAGGCCGCGCAGGGCGTTGAGGGCCGCGTCCCACTGGCCGGCGGGGATGCGGTACGTGATCGAGGCGACCGGCTGGTCGCCCTTGGCCGATTGCTCCGAGCCGCTGACGTACCCGCCGAACCCGCTGATGAGCGTGCGAGCACGGACCACGGCCGCGTCGACGTCGGTGACCTGGAGGTCGAGGGTGCCGGTCTTGACGACGAGCGCCTGCTCGGCCGCGGCCGTCGCCGCGTCGTACGTGGTCGTGCCGCTGCCGCCGGACTGTGCATCGGCGGGTGCCGGCTGGGCCGCCGCCGCGGCCGTCGGCTCACCCTGGCCGGCGTCGATGGGGCTGCCCACATTCGACAGCGCGTCACGGGCCGGGGCGGCCGCGCTGGCGCAGGCCGCCACCAGGAGGGCGATGACCGCCACCGAGAGCACGGTGGCCGTGCGGTGCGGATGTCCGGATGGGCGGTTCATGCGAGGCCTCCCGATGGTGCTGGCGCGAGACGATGCTGCCCTGACGACGCCGCATACCGCCTCCTGGTTCCCCGCTACCATGCGGCCATGCCCCGTGTGAGTGAACCGGCCGCCACGATGCCAGTCGCGGTCGTGGTCATGCCGATCCCCTCCGGCCTCCAGGCGATCGGCACTCAGCACCGGCCGTTCGAGCCGGTGCTGCCGCTCGAGGACCTGCCGATGGGCGCCATGCGCCGCGTCACGCGCGACGACCTTGATGTGCTCCTGGCCTACACCTCGTGCGGCCTCGTCGCCATCGACGACCGCTGTCCGCATATGTCGGCACCGCTGTCGCTCGGGGTGCTCGAGGAGTGCATCGTGGGCTGCCCGCTGCACAGCGGCCGGTTCGACCTGGCCAGCGGTGGCGTGGTGCAGTTCCCGACCACGGGCGGGCTCGATGCGGAAGGCGGCTACCACCCCACCTGGAGCCCGCCGGACCGCGAGGCTCGGCCCGAACCGACGGACCTCAAGGCACGCGCGCGGGCGGCGACCCGTATCAGGCGCCTACGCTATTACCCGCTGCGCATCCGCGATGGGGTCATCGAGCTGGCGTGGCCGGCATGAGCGGCACCAACGGCAGCGGCCCCCTCTTCACGCCCCAGGAGATCGCCGCCGTGCGGCGCCCCTTCCGGGCCGCCTCGTTGCTGCCGGCACGGGCCTACCACGACCAGGCGGTCTGGGACTTCGAGCGCGAGCAGTGGTTCTTCGCCGACTGGGTCTGCGTGGGGCGCGAGGAGGACGTGGCCGCGCCCGGCACCTACCAGCGGCTGGACTTCCAGGGCGAGGACGTCCTGCTGGTGCGCGCTCGAGACGGCGTCCTGCGGGCCTTCTACAACGTGTGCCGCCACCGCGGCACCTGCGTCGTGGAGGCGGTGTCCGGCACCGCGCCACGGTTCCAGTGTCCCTACCACGCCTGGATCTACGACCTGGACGGGACGCTCGTGCGGGCCAGGCACACCGACGACCTGGCCGACTTCCGGCTGGAGGACTTCGGCCTCACGCCCATCCGGCTGGCGACCTGGCAGGGCTTCGTCTTCCTCTGCTTCAGCGAGCAGACGCCGCCGCTCGAGGCGTACATGGGCGACTGGTTCGCGCACCACGCCGGCTTCGACCGCGACTACGCCGGCTTGCGCCGGGCGGCCCGCCTGGAGTACGACGTGGCGGCCAACTGGAAGATCGTGGCCGAGAACTACTCCGAGTGCTACCACTGCCCGGGCGTCCATCCGCTGCTCAACCAGCTGACGCCGTACGACCAGGGCGAGGACTTCTTCCCCCAGGGGCCGTGGAAGGGCGGCTGGATGCTCTTCGCCGACGGCTTCCAGACGATGTCGATGGACGGCGACCGCCACGGCCGTCCGCTGCTGCCGCACACCACGGCGGTGGATGCCCGCCGCATCTACTACTACATCCTGTGGCCCAACCTCATCGTCAGCGTCCATCCCGACTACGTCCTGACGCACCAGGCCTGGCCCGACGGGCCGGAGCGGACCCGGGTCGTGTGCGACCTGTACGTCCATGCCAACGACGTCGGCGCGGTATCGGTCAGCGACGCGGTCGAGTTCTGGGACCTGACCAACCGGCAGGACTACCACGTCGTGGAGCTGCAGCAGCGGGGCACCCGGTCACGGAGCTGGGTCGCCGGGCGCTACTCCAACCAGGAGGCGGCCGTCCACGCCTTCGACCTGATGGTCATGGACCGCTATGCGCAGGACGGACGCCATACCGAGCGCGAGGCCAACACCCGGGTCGAGCGGCCGCCCCGAACCCGACCGGCGCGCGCCGGCGTAACACCCCCATGATGTCGCGCGGCCCCGCGTGGGTCTCCCTGGTGGTCGGTTCGGTGATCGTCCTGATCGGGCTCTTCTGGATCGGTCAGGGCGTCGGCCTGATCGGCGGCGGCTTCATGAGCGGGAACGGCATCTGGGCCGTGATCGGCCTGGTCGTGGGCGTGATCGGCGCGTTGCTCGTGTTCCGCGCCGTGCGCGTCAGGCAGGCACGCTGAGCATCGCCAGCCAGCGGGCCTCGTCGGGCCCGACCGCGAAGAGATCCCCCCGCCGCACCAGCGGCAGCGCCAGGAGGCCCGGGTCGCCGAGCAGGCGCTCGAGCAGCTCCTCATCGGTCATGCGCAGGTAAGCCAGGCCGAGTTCGGCATAGCGGCGCCCGCCCGCATCGACGAGGGTCGCCGTCCCCAGCCGCGAGGCGAAGCGGCGCAGCTCGGTCGGAGCCGGCGGTTTGACGGCCACGTCCACCAGGCTGACGGGGATGCGCCGTTCCTTGAAGAACCGCAGCGCCTGCTGGGTCGGGCGCGAGTCGCGGCGACCGAAGATCTGGACCGGAGCGACGGGTGGCGCCATCGGGGCTCAGGGTGTCCCGGGCAGGCTGAGGAGCCGCCGCGGATTGTCGATGGTGATCGCCTGGAGCGTCGCCGCATCCACGCCGGCGGCCGCGAGCCGGGGCAGGAAGGTCTCCTGCAGGTACGTATAGCCGTGGCCGCCGAAGGCGCTCAGCTGGCCGTCGTGGCAGACGTCCTGGCTGAACAGCAGCTGCCCGGCGTGGCCGCGCGACAGCAGCTCCAGGACCAGGGCGATGACGCGCGGTTCGCCCGCCCGCTCCTGCGGCGTGAAGCTCATGCCAAGGAAGTCGAATTCGATGCTCGCGCCGCGCCCTATGAGGGCCAGGTAGTGGGCCAGGTCCGGGTATGAGTCGGCGTGACCGATGACCACCCGGCTCGGGTCGGCTCCTTCGTCCTCGAAGATGCGCAGCTGGGCCAGGCCCACGTCGGACATCACGGCGTGGGTGGTGATGGCCAGGCCGGTCCGGCGCGCCGCGCGCGCCACCGCCCGGTGGACGCGCTCCTCGCGGGCCGTCAGCCAGGGCTTGTCGGTGCCGATCTCGCCGATGATCCCGGGGCGGATGCCCGTCCCATCCACGCCCTCGGTCGCCTCGGCGACGAGCCGATCGGCCAGCTCGTCGATCGTGCGCCGGTCGATGTCGTCGGCCACCGCGTAGTAGGCGTCGCGGTACCAGCCGCAGCCCATCACGACGTGGAGGCCGGTCGCCTCGCTGAGGCGCTGCAGGCGGCGCGGATCCCGGCCGATGGCCGGCAGCGTCACATCCACAAGGCACGTCCCGCCCGCGTCGCGGAACCGCGCCAGCTCGGGCACGACGACCTCGTCCTCGCCGGTCAGCTGCCAGTAGTCCCAGCGGGCGGGGATGTGCCAGAGCACGCAGCGCGTGTGCTCGTGGGGCAACGTGAACCCGACTTCTCCCGGCGCGACCGGGCCCCGCACCGTCTGGATGAACGCCATCGCGGCGAGGATACGTCGGTCAGGCGGTCCCGGCGACGAGGGCCCCCGACTTGTAGACGGCCCGGATGCGCTGGCGCAGGTCGGCGAAGGCGAACGGGTCGCCCTCCACCACGACGATGTCGGCCCGCTTGCCGGCCTCGAGCGCTCCCGCCTCGTCGGCGATGCCCATCAGCTCGGCGGCGGATCGGGTCGTCGCCAGGAGCACGTCGACCGGGGCCATCCCGCCGGCCTCCATCAGGACGAGTTCCTTGAGGTTTGCGCCGTGCGCGGTGACGCCCGAATCGGTGCCCATGGCGACCTTCACGCCCGCCTTGACGGCGCGGCGGAACGACTCCGCGTGGACCTCGATGACGGAGCGGGCCTTGCGGATCTGGGCCTCCAGCAGGTTCGCGCCGGCCTCGGAGGCCTCGATGACCCCGCGGGCGGCCACCAGCGTGGGCACCAGCCACGTGCCGTTCTTCAGCATCAGGTCGATGGCCTCGTCATCCAGGAAGATGCCGTGCTCGATGCTGCGGATCCCGGCCCGCACGGCGGCCTTGATGCCCGGTGCGCCCTGCGCGTGGGCCATGACGTAGCGGCCGGCCCGCGTCGCCTCCTCCACGAGGACGGCGAGCTCGGCGTCGCTGAAATGGGCGTGCCGGGGATCGTCGCGGGGCGATAGCACGCCGCCGGTGGTGAAGACCTTGATGACGTCGGCCCCCGCCCGCACCAGCTCGCGGACGCGGAGGCGCATGGCATCGGGGCTGTCGACCATGCCGGTCGGGAAGCCCGGATAGGGCAGATCGCCAAGGTCGTAGCCGGAGATCATCCAGCCGTCGCCGTGCCCGCCGGTCTGGCTGATCTGGTTGACCGAGATCTGGGTGTGCGGGCCCGCCACCAGCCCGTCATCCACCGCCTGCTTCATGCCCAGGTCCATGTAGCCCGCGTCCCGCACGGTCGTGATGCCCGTCTCGAGCGTGGCTCGCATGTTGCCGATGGCGCTGTAGAAGTGGTATGAGAACGGGCGCTGGAGCGTCACCAGGGTGTCGAGGTCGTCCGGACCGAAGGCCAGGTGGACGTGGCAGTCGAAGAGGCCCGGCAGGAGGGTCCGCCCGCTGACGTCGACCCGCGTGTCGCCGTCCAGGCCCGGGCCGACGTCCACGATGCGCCCGTCCTCGATGACCACGTCGGCCGACGACAGGGCCGTCGTGCCGTCGAAGACCCGGCCTCCAGCGAATACCGCGCGCGTCATGTCGCCTCCTGGTGTCCACGTGCCGCTGCCCGAGCGATGTCGGCGGGCTCATCGATGTCGTCTCGCCACGCCCCCTCCGGGTCCCATGCGCGCCAGACGGCCTCTGCCACGATAGACGGACGCAGGGCCCGCAGCACGCCGCGCAGGCTGCGATCCGGGCCGGCCAGCCGCTCGAGAGCGGGCGCGCCCGCGGCGCTGGTGCGGACGGCACATGGCAGCGGGCGCCAGTCGTCGCCGTCGGCAAGGACCGCCGCGTCGGCGTCGTCCAGTGCGCGCAGGAGGCCTCGCAGCAGAGGTGCCGGCACCGACGGCGCATCGCCGGGCACCACCAGCAGGCGGCGATCGCCGGCCGGGGCGATGACCTCGAGCGCCGCGGCCAGGCCGGCCAGCGGCCCGAGGTCGCCGGAGCGGTCGCGGACGAGTTCGATCGGCCGGCCCACGTCCGGCAGGGGCGGCTGGGCCGCGTCATGCGCCAGCGACACCATGACGCGATCGGTCACGGCGGCGATGGCGGCCAGGGCGTGGTGCAGGAGTGGCCGGCCCGCCAGCTCGACCGCCAGCTTGTCCGCCCCGAAGCGGCCGGCGCGACCACCGGCCAGCACCAGGCCGACGCTCTCCGTCTCAGCTCGGCCGGCCGCACCCATCGCGGGCCAGCGTAGCGTGACGCCGCGGTCGTGCGGCGTCACAGCAGCGCGAGGCGGTCGAGCGGGAATGGCGGCTGGGCCAGCGGCTTGACGGCCAGGCGCAGCAGGAGCAGGGGGTTGTCATCACCCGCCGAGCGGTTGGCGTGCAGCACGCCGCACCCCAGGCAGCGGTGGATGAGGACCCACTCGCCGTCACCGCGGACGGTGATGGCGATCGGCTCCATGGAGGCGTTGCAGCCGGACGCCCGGTCGCCGGGCACGTCGTCGACGTGCCGGCTGAACAGGCAGCCGGGGCAGTGGTTGCGGTGGGCCGTGCCCGGGGCGTCGAGCGGCACGTCCAGGTAGCAATGGCTGCAGCGGAACGTGGCATCGCGCTCGCGGCGCTCGGGTCGACGGGTGGCGTGGCGGTCCAAGGGAGGCTCCAGGAAAGGGGTGACGCCCGATCCCATCGTCACGCGGCTCCCGGGAATCAACGGAGCCGTCCCCGGCGGGACGGCTCACACAGGACCCTGGCTGCCGTCAGCGGGTCAGGCGGCGCGCCTCCGGAGGCGTGACGACGATGAGACGTACCCGGCGGCAGTCATCGGTCTCCTCCTTCCGGCCCTGCGCGGCACCTGCGGCGGCGCTCGGACCGTGCGGAAGGATGGCGCACCCGGCCGAGCCCGTCAAGCGGGCCGCGAGGGCGCCGCCCCGGGGCTCGCCCGCCCTACGTTCGCATCCGTGCCGCCGCCCTCCCCCGTTTGCACCTGGCGACGACAGCGACGGAGCAACTGGCCTACAGACCCCGATTCGGGCCGTTCCTACGTCGTTCGTTGCATCACGCGACCGGAACGACGGCCGAAGGCCGCCTCCTCCCTCACTGTGACCGCCGGGCGCAAAGAGCGGGTCCGCGCCCAGCCCCAGCGGCGCTCAGCCGCGCTCGAGGAGCGGCTTGACCTCCGTGATGAAGCGCGTCATGGACTCCTCGTCGTACATCGCCGGCACCCCGGCGATGAGGTGGCGGTAGCCCAGGTCCAGGTACGGCGCCAGACGGTCGGCGACATCCTCCGGCGTGCCCACCGGCTGGTCGGTCCACAGGCGGTCGATCTCGTTGCGCTCGAAGGCCTCGCGGAAGAGGCGGTGCGCCTCCTGCCGGTCGTCGCGGATGAAGACGGTGCCGATGCCCGTCGTGCGCTCGATCTCCCGCTCGTCTCGCCCGACCGCATCGCAGTGCTGGCGCAGGATCGCGTCCTTCCTGCGGACCGTCGCCGGGCCGCCACCGATGTTGCACATGTCGGCGTACCGGGCCACGAGCTTGAGGGTGACTTTCTCGCCACCGCCGCCGACACAGATGGGCAGATGCGGCTGGATCGGGCCCGGCTGGTTGCGCACGCGGTCGGTGCGGTAGTGAGGGCCGGCGGCGCTCGGCTCGGTGCCATCGAGCATGCCGCGCATCACGGGCAGCGCTTCACCCAGCCAGCGCAGGCGTTCGGGCGGTCCGTCGCCGAATTCGAAGCCGAAGTCGTGCGCCTCCTGCTCGAACCAGGCCGCCCCGATGCCCAGGATGGCGCGCCCGTTGGAGATGTGGTCGAGGGTCGTCGCCATCTTGGCCACGAGGGCCGGCTGGCGGTACGGGTTGGCCCCGACCATCAGGCCGATCCGGACGCGCTGCGTGGCTTGCGCCCAGGCCGTGATGGTCAGCCAGCCCTCGTAGTTGGGTCCGTGCGGGTCGCCGATGATCGGGTAGAGGTGGTCCCACGTCCAAAGGCTGTCGTAGCCCAGTCGGTCGGCCCGGATGCCCGCCTCCAGGAGGGCGGGCCAGTCGGTGTACTGGTTCCAGCACAGGGCCCCGAACTTGATATCGCTCAACGCTCGCTCCTGACGATGTCGACCGAGATCTCGACCGCCGGCGCCGTGCCCCTGTTCTCCAGCCAGTGGCGCGTGGCCCGATCCTCGGGCCAGCCCGGCCCAGGCCCGTAGTCGGTCGCAACCCCGTCTCGATGATCGGTGATCGTCCCCCGCAGGATGTAGACGGTGCCCGGCCGGCCCTGATGGTCGTGGACGGGGCCGAACACGCCGCCGGGTTCGATGGTCACCATGCGCATCCGAAGTCGGCGCCCCGCCAGGCCTTCGATCTCAGGACCGAGGTCGACGGTTGCCAGCAACGTCACCGTGACACCTCGCGTCTCCGGTGCCACCCGCTCGTTGCTCATCGTGCTCTCCTCTGCACGTATGGGCCCATCTAAGGTCGGCCGACCCTTCGGTCAAGTCGTCGCGACCACAGGTCCAGAACGCGCCGCAACCGGGCCCCGATCATGACGCGACGTTCGGGGCAGGTGTGAACTCAAGGGCCACCACCGTCTCGTCGCCGAGCACCCAGGCGTCATGGCCCGGCGGGATGATCCACACGTCACCGGCCCTGAACTCGGCCTCAGTGCCATCGTCCATCCGCACCGCCAGGCGGCCATCCACGACGAAACCATGATGGAAGGTCTGGCAGCTGTCGCCCCCGACCAGTGGCTTGACATGCAGCGACCAGCGCCACCCCCGGTGAAAGGTCAGCCTCGAGACGGTCATGTCGCCCACCGTGACGAACTCGACCGTGCCCATCCCCGAGAGATCGACCACCTTGGTCGGCCGGGTGAAGCTTCCCTTGTCCATGTCTTCGATCTCCTGTGCACCGCCTCGCCGCCATCTTGCCCGAGCGAGATCCGCGCCCATCATCCACCGCCCAAGGACGCGGTGCAGGCGCCAGACGGACGCGTCAGCGGCAGGGTAGGTCCTGGCCGGCCTGGACGACGGTACCGTGGCGCCGGGGAGCCAGGCGGCCACGATGGCGTCGTGCGCATCACGTCGAAGGGCCTCGTGTCCTCGCTGCTGGCGGCCGTCCTCGTCATCGTGGCCACCGGCTGCTCGGCCGGCCACGACGCGTGTGGAGGCGGCCCCGTCTGCACGCGCGTGCTGTTCATCGGCAACAGCTACACGTACGTCAACGACCTGCCGGGCACGTTCGTGCAGCTGGCCCAGGCCGGCGGCCATCCCGTGGCGACCGACAGCGTCGCGGAGGGCGGCGCGACCCTTGCCGACGCCAACGCCTCGGATGCCACGGCAAGCAAGCTGGCGGCCGCGGCATGGGGATTCGTGGTGCTCCAGGAACAGAGCGAGATCCCGTCCGTGACCTCGTCCCGTGACCAGGTCATGTACCCCGCAGCCCGCTCGCTCGTGGCCCGCATCAAGGCCGCGGGCGCCACGCCCGTGTTCTTCATGACCTGGGCCCACCAGGCCGGCTGGCCCGAGAACGGCCTGCCCGACTACCTCTCGATGCAGCGCCAGATCGACTCGGCGTACGTCACGATCGCCCAGCAGCTGGCCGTGCCCGCAGCTCCGGTGGGCTTCGCGTGGTCGCGCGCTCACCGTGCGGATCCGGCGCTGACGCTCTGGGCAAGCGACGGCAGCCACCCCGCGACCGCCGGCACGTACCTGGCCGCGTGCGTCTTCTACGCGGTGATCTTCCACCAGAGCCCCAACGGGCTGTCCTGGACCGACGGGCTTGCCCCCCCGGACGCCCAGCTCCTGCAGGCGACCGCCACCACGTCCGTCTTCAGCCCCGCCCAGGCCTGGCTCTCGCCGTAGAGCGCCACGCCCACGCTCCGTCGTCGTCCATGCAGCAGGGGACTGGTGAGCGACGTCTCCCACCCCGTTCGTTGTCGGCCGAGCGTCGCCCTGTGCGCCCGCAGACTGAGCGACGACGCAGCCGCTGAAATCCGCGCTTATCAGTCCGTGCGGGAGTAAGCAACTACGGAAGCACGGGAGCGACCGGCGGCAGGCCACCCGTCTGCTGTCGCCCTAGGCGACGATCCGTTCGGCTCCCGCGTAGACGTTGAAGTGGTCGCCGCGCAGGAACCCCACCAACGTCAGTCCGAAGGTATGGGCCACGTGGACGGCCAGGCTCGAGGGGGCCGAGACGGCGGCCATCAGCGGCAGGCCGGCCGCCACCGCCTTGTGGGCCAGCTCGAACGACGCCCGGCCGCTGACCATCAGGGCTCGGTCGCGCAAGGGCAGGGCGTCGCCCAGCAGGGCCCCGCCGATGAGCTTGTCCACGGCGTTGTGCCGACCCACGTCCTCCCGGATCCGCACGAGCCGGCCCACCGGGTCGAACAAGCCGGCGGCGTGCAGGCCCCCCGTCAGCTCGAACGTCGCCTGCGCCTCCCTGAGCGCCGGCGCCATGGCCACGATCGCGGACGGCGCGAACGTCGGTCCCGGCGGCAGCTGTGGCAGGTCGTCGCGCAGCGCATCCAGCGCCGCCGCCCCGCAGATGCCGCAGGCGCTGCTGGCGACGAGGTTGCGCTGCCAGCCCACGCGATCGTCCGCGTGCGGCGTGGTCAGGTCGATCTCGACCAGGTTCTCGGCTTCCGGCAGCTCCCGCAACGGGAACGGCACCGGGTCCCCGGGCCGCCCCGAGGCGGCTACCGCCGTGGCCCGGATGTCGGCCGCCGTGCGGATGATGCCCTCGACGAAGAGGAGCCCCAGCACCAGCTCCAGGTCGTGCCCGGGGGTGCGCATGATGACCGCGAAGGGCCGCCCGTCCAGGACGACCTGGAGAGGCTCCTCGGCGGCGACGACGTCATCGTCGGTCGTCGCCGCGGCACCCGTCCAGCGGGTGACGCGGGCTGGTCGATGCGGCTCGGGGCCCCGGTCGTCCATCACCGGTCGGCGCCGAGCGGCCCGGCGTGCCTAGGCGCTGGCGCGGGGCCGACCGCGGCGGGTGCGGCGCTCAGGGGTCATCAACCCGACCACGAAACCCTTCTCGTGCTTGCGGACCGCGACCTCGACGCCGAGCGTCGACGCGGTCCGCAGCAGGCGCTGCCGCACGGTGGGGGCCTTGTCGCTGGGACCAAGGGCGACCTCGAACACGTCCTCGGGACCGGCCAGCTTGCGGATGAGGCGCGCGTACATCCGCTCTTCGCGTTCGCGCGGCGAGAGGGTCTTGCGGACAGCGGTGCGCTGCGGCCGGTCGATCAACGCTCGATCGACCCGACGGATCTTGACCATGAGGGAGTGGCGCCTCCATAGGGGCTGGCCGCGAGTGCGGCGTGGACCAGCGGACGATACGGCGCCCGACCGATGGCGGCAAGTCGGCTACGCTCGCGAGATGAAGGCCGGCATCATCGTGCCGCAGGGCTGGACGGGGGACTACGACGGTTGGGACGCGGCGCAGGCGTGGGCGCGGACCGTCGCCGTGGCCCGCCAGGCCGAGCGCCTCGGCTTCGAGTCCATCTGGCTGTTCGACCATTTCACGACCGTCCCGCGCCCGACCGATGAGATCACCTTCGAGTCCTTCACGAGCCTGGCCGCCCTCGCCGCCCTGACCTCCCGCGTGCGGCTCGGCCACATCGTCATCTGCACCGCCTTCCGCAACCCGGGCCTCACGGCCAAGATGATCAGCACCATGGACGTCATCAGCGGCGGCCGCATGGAGCTCGGCATCGGCGCCGGCTGGAAGCGCGACGAGTGGCTGGCATACGGCTACGGCTTCCCCTCGACCGGGGAGCGGCTGGCCGCGCTGGGCGACCACCTGGCGGTCATCACGGCCATGCTGGAGCCGGGGCGCCACGCGCGGGCCACGGCCGGCGGACCGCACGCCGCGGTCAAGGGCGCCATCAACCTGCCCAAGCCGCTGCAGCAGCCGCGGGTACCGATCATGGTCGGCGGCAACGGCCCCAACGTCACCTGGCGGTTGGCCGCCCGCTACGCCGACGAGTTGAACCTGGACGGCCTGACCCCGGCCGAGGTCGCCGAAGCGCTGCCGGTCATCCGGTCCCGGTGCGAGGAGATCGGCCGTGATCCGGCGAGCCTGGGCATCAGCGTCCACATCTGGTGGGGCGCCGCGCCCACGCCCGGCCAGGAGCGCATCGACGTGCTGGCCGGCTACCGCGAGATCGGCGTGCGCCGCACGATGCAGCTGCTGCGCGAGAGCGCCACGACCGACGAGGCCCTTGAGCGCTACGCCGAGGACGTCCGGGCGGCCGGAGTGGAGCTGGCCGCGTCCTGAGGGCTCAGCCCCGGTCGATGTGGAAGCCCTGGTCGGCCAGGCCCTGGCGGACGGCGGACGGGCCGCCGGCCTCACCGAGGGCGGCGCTCTCGTGGGCCTCGAAGTCGATGCCCGCCCGCGTCAGGACCTCTTCCGCCACGACCGCATCGGAGGTCGTCAGCATCAGGGTGCCGTCGGTGTCCTCGGCCACCCCGACGATGCCGGTGATGTTGACCTGCCGCTCGGCGAGCGCGCCGGCCAGCCGCGCCAGTGAGCCCGGCCGATCCTCCAGCCGTACGGTGAACCAGACTGCCACGCGCACCTCCGGACAAGAAGAACGCCCGGAGGGACCGAGCGCCCCGCGACCGTTGAGACGATCTCGGGTCGGGTTCGCATCAGCCTCTCCGGGCAACGACCACGGTACGCTGCGGAACATGGTGGGTCAACGGGAGTTATCCACGAATCGTGGCCCTGGTGGCCCGCTTCTCCACCATTCGCGCGGCGACAGTGGATGGCCGGTGGACAGGCCTCGCTGGTAGGCTCGCGGCATGCGGATCGCGACGTGGAACGTCAACTCGCTCCGGGCCCGCCTGGACAAGGTGGTGGGCTGGCTGCGGACCGCCGAGCCGGACGTCCTGCTGATGCAGGAGACCAAACTGGCCGATGAGGCGGCCCCCGACATGGCCTTTGGCATGGCCGGCTACCGCCTCGCCCACCACGGCGAGGGGCGCTGGAACGGGGTGGCGATCGCCTCGCGGGTGGGGGTGGAGACGGTCGTCGCCAACTTCGGTGACGGGCCCCTCCGGCCGGCCAGCACCGGCACGCCGGATGACGAACCCACGTCCGAGGCACGGATGATCGCGGCGACCTGTGGTGGCATCCGGGTCGTCAGCCTGTATGCCCCCAACGGCCGCGAGCTGGACACGCCCTTCTACGCCGCCAAGCTGGCCTGGTACGACCGCCTCCTGGCCTGGCTGAGGGCGTCGGCTTCGCCCGACGAGCCGCTGGTCCTGGGGGGCGACCTGAACGTGGCTCCAAGCGACCTGGACGTCTACGACCCGGCCGTCTACGTCGGCACGACCCACACCTCGCCACCTGAGCGGGCGGCCTTCCAGGCGCTGCTGGACTGGGGCCTGATCGACGCCTACCGGCTCCGTCACCCCGAGGGTGGCCGCTACACGTGGTGGGACTACCGGGCCGGCAACTTCCACAAGGGCCTGGGCATGCGCATCGACCACCTGCTGGTGACCCGCCCGCTGGCGGCCCGGATCATGGCCGCGGAGATCGATCGGGATGCCCGCAAGGGGCCCACGCCGTCCGACCACGCCCCCATGTGGATCGACGTCGCCGACGCCTGACGGCACGGAGCGGCGCATTCCCCGCCGCACGGCTACCCTTGCGCTACTACAGCCGTCTATGGAGCGCCAAGGTGCCCCCTCCCCGTCAGAAGACCGTGCCCCCGGAGTCGCGCCGTGCGCGTCGTGAGTCGCAGCGTGAGGCGCGCCGGGAGGCTCGTGACCGTGAGGTCGCCCGACGGCGGGTCGCCGAGCAGCGGCGCATCTCGCCGGTGGTCTGGCTATCCGGCGCGGCCGTCGTCCTCGCCCTCCTCGTGGTGGGCGTCCTGTTCCTGGCCAACCAGCACGGCCCGGCGGCCGAGCTCATTCCGCCCGGCACCAGTTCGCCGGTGGCCCTGGCCGATGGCAAGACCCTCGGCGCCAGCGGAGCACCCGTGACCATCGACCTGTGGGCCGACTTCCAGTGCCCCTTCTGCGGCACCTTCTCGCACCAGACGGAGCCTCAGCTCGTCTCAACGTACGTGGCCACAGGCAAGGCCAAGCTGGTCTTCCACGACTTCGCCTTCATCGGCCAGGAGTCCATCGATGCGGCCGTGGCCGCCACATGTGCGGACCAGCAGGGCAAGTTCTGGCCATATCACGACTACCTCTATGCCAACCAGGGGGCGGTGGAGAATCAAGGCGCCTTCGCTCCGGCGCGTCTCCTGCAGATCGCGGTCGCGGTCGGCCTGGACCAGGCCACCTACAACACCTGCATCTCGAACACCGCGACGGTGCAGCAGGTGAACCAGGAGCACCAGCAGGGCATCGGGGCGGGCGTCACCGGCACGCCCACCATCTTCATCAACAGCAAGCAGCAGACCGCCTATGACCTGGCCAGCCTGAGTGCCTCGATCGACACGGCCTATGGCAACTCCACGCCCGCTCCGCTGCCGTCCGGAGCCGCCACGCCAAGCTCCAGCCCGGCGGCCAGTCCCTCCCCTTCGTGACCGTTGGCGCGCCCGCGCAGGGCGCCAGCGCGAAACCAGCGGCGGCCTGGCGCGGCGTGCCCGTGATGCTGGCCATCGCCGTGATCGGCCTGGCCATCGCGTCGTACCTCACGTTGACCAAGCTGGCCGGCGGCTCGCCCATCTGCGGGCCGCTGCAGGGGTGCGAGACGGTCGACGCCAGCGCCTACAGCACGATCCTGGGCATCCCCACGGCCGCGTTCGGCATCGCCTACTCGCTGACCCTGCTCGTGGCGACGGCTGCCTGGTGGCGCAGCGGTGACCGGCGGCTGCTGCTCGGCGCCTATGCCCTGAGCCTCATCGGCGTGGTCATGGAGGGCTACTTCGTGTACCTGCAAGTGGCGGTCATCCACGCTGTCTGCGTGTGGTGCGCCGGCTACGGGCTGACCGTGGTGGCCGGCTTCGTGGCCAACGTCATCGCCCTGCGGCGGCCCGGTCCGGCCTGACCCGGAACGGCCGGCCGTGGCCGGGGATGACCACGTCCGCGGCCGCCAGCACCCGCGCCCGTCCGACCTCCAGGGCCGCCTGGTCCCACGCCAGCGGGTCGATCCGCGGCGTGCGGTCGCCCCGCCACCAGAGGTGGGTCAGGGCGTAGACCCCATCGACGGCGTCGACGACCAGCGTCGCGTCGGCCTCGCTGTGGCCGGGGGTCAGCCACAGCACCGCGTGGGGTGAGAGGTGGTAGCCGTCACCGTCGTGATCGAGCCACAGGTCGTCGCGGTAGCGGGCCCAGAAGTCGACCACCTCGGCGTTCGGGAAGAGGGCCGCGTTGAGCGTGTGGTCGGGATGGTGGTGGGAGAGGAACACATGGGTCACCTCGGCCGGCTTGACGCCCAGGCGGCGCAGCGGCTCGAGGATGCGACCCCGGCGGGCGACCATCCCCGGGTCGGCCACGATCAGCGCGTCGCCGTCGCGGATGAACGTGACGCTGCTGCCCACGCGGCCGTCGTCGCGGGCGTAGCCGCTGACCAGCCGGTGGACGGTGGCCGTGCCGGGCACCCTCAGCGGACCCGGTCGCGGGTCAGCTGGGCGACCGTCGGGGCGCCAAGCAGGGCCATCGCCAGGCGGATCTCGTGGTCCAGGATCTCCAGGCAGCGGTTGACCCCGGCCTCGCCGCCGGCCGCCAGGGCGTAGAGGTACGGCCGGGCCACCATGACGGCGCGCGCCCCCATGGCCAGCGCCATCACCACGTCGGTGCCGCGCCGGACGCCGCCGTCCAGGTACACCTCTGCCCGTCCGCCGACCGCCTCCACCACCGCCTCGAGGGCGTCCAGTGACGCGGGCGCGCGGTCCAGCTGGCGGCCGCCGTGGTTGGAGACGACGAGCCCGGCCGCCCCGTGCTCGACGGCCCGGGTCGCGTCGGCCGGATCCAGGATGCCCTTGATGACGAGCGGCAGGTCCGACAGGGATCGCAGCCAGGCCAGGTCGTCCCAGGTCACCGTGGGGTCCACCTCGCCCCCGATGCCCTCGAGGAAGTCTGCGCCGGCCATGAGACCCACATTGCCGAGCTCGCCCGGTTGCAGCACCGGGTCCCGCAGCTCACGCTCGCGATAGCCGGCCTGGGGCAGGTCCACCGTGAGCATCAGCGCCTTGTAGCCCGCGCCGGCGGCGCGCGCCACGAGTTCGGCGGTGCGGCCCCGGTCGCGCAGCACGTACAGCTGGAACCAGCGTGTCCCTCGTCCCGCCGCAGCCACCGTCTCCAGCGACCGGTTGGCGAACGTGGAGAGGCAGTAGATGAGCTTGGCGCGCGACGCGGCGCGGGCCGGCACGTACTCGCCTTCAGGATGGGCCAGGCCCTGCAGCGCGGCCGGCGCCAGGGCCACCGGCAGGGAGACGGCCGTGCCCAGCATGGTCGTCCCCGGGTCGATCGTGCCCACGTCCACGAGCACGCGCGGGATCAGCGTCCGCCGGGCGAACGCGGCCTCGTTCTCGCGCAGCGTCTGCTCGTCCCACGAGCCACCCGTGTAGTAGGCGTAGGCCGTCGCGGAGAGCCGTTCCCGGGCCAGGGCCTCAAAGCCGCGCAGGCTCTGCACATCCACATGGGTGAGGGTAGCCCACGCGGCCGTGCCGGGGGCCCCGTGTTCGTCGGTATGATGGGCCGGAGGCATGGCCGGCGCGCGCCCGCCGGCTCGCAGGGAGGTCCAGATGCAGGGTCCACTGAACCTGAGGGCATGCGCCGCCGAGCTGGTCGGCACGTTCCTCTTCTTCGCCATCGGTTTCACGGCCGTCCAAGCCACGGGCGCCGTGCAGGCGCCGGTGCTGGTGGTCGTGCCGTTCGGCTTCGGGCTCGGCCTGCTGGCGGCCATCGCCGCCTTCGGGCCGGTCTCCGGCGGCCACTTCAACCCGGCCGTGACCATCGCCATGGTCCTGGACGGCCGGACGAGCGTCCTCGATGCGATCGGCTACATCGTCGCCCAGGTGGTGGGCGGCGCCGGATCGGCACTGCTGATCCTGGTGCTGTTCAACCAGGACGCGGTCAAGGGCGTCATCACCAGCCCGGGCCACGGCTTCACCGACATCCAGGCCCTGATCCTGGAGACGGTGCTCACGGCGATCTTCATCCTGGTCATCCTGGCGTCGAGCAAGAAGGCGCCGGCCATGGCCGGCCTGCTCATCCCGCTGACGCTCGTGGCCATCCACTTGGCGGCCGTGCCCTTCAGCGGGTCCTCGGTCAACCCGGCCCGGTCGATCGGGCCGGCCCTGCTGGGCGGCGACCTGGGCTCGCTGTGGATCTACCTGGTCGGGCCCATCGTCGGCGCAGTCATCGGGTGGGCCGTCTGGGTCATCGTGGCGCGGGACGAACGCCCCGCCTGACGCTCAACCGGCCTGGGGCCGCACCGCGGCGAGGGTCCGCCGCGCCTGCTCCAGGTGGAACCGGTCGTGGCCGGCGATCAGGCGGAACGACAGGTCGTAGCTCTCGGGGCCTCGCTCGTCGTGGAGCCCCAGCCGCTGCCGCTCGGCCTCGGGCGTCCGCTGCCACAGGGCCAGGTTGGCCGCGCGAAGTGCCGTGAACTGGGCCAGCAGGTCCTCCGGATCGTCCTCATTGTGGCGGAGCCGGTCCACCCACCGGTCCTGGTCGTAGCCGGGCAGGCGCGGCGCGTCGTGGGCCAGCGTGAAGCGATAGCGCCCGCTGTAGACGATCTCGGCATCCAGGATGTGGCCAGCCACCTCCAGCACCGACCACTCGGCGGGCTCGGGGCGCTGGCGGATGACCCCGGGAACCTCGGTCAGGACGGCGCGCAGGCTTGGCAGCGTCGCCGCCTGGGCCAGGAGCGGGTCGTCCGACCCCAGCAGCGCCAGCAGCATCGCCTGGTACGCCGAGGGCGCGGCGACGGGGTCGGGACTGATCACGCGCGATCCTCCATGCGGCCGGGCCGGTTCACCCGCAGCCTCTGGCGCATCGTCGCAGATGTACCCCCGGCGCGCTGCATACTCGACGGCCATGGCCGCCCGCTCGATCACCCTGACCGGCCCGTTGGACCTCGTGCGGACGCTGGCGCCGCTCCGCCACGGACCCTACGACCCGACCATCAGGCTCGCCGCGACCGACGTGTGGCGCGCCTCGCGGACGCCGGCAGGGGTGTCCACCCTGCACGCGCGGCTGGCCGGTGCGACGGTGGAAGCCGAGGCGTGGGGTCCGGGCGCGGCCTGGGAGCTGGAGCACCTGCCCGAACTCCTGGGCCTGACCGATCGACCCAGCGCGCTGGTGCCCCGCCATCCCCTCGTGGCCGAGCTCGTGCGCCGCTTCCCGGGGGTGCGCCTCGCCCGGACGAACCGCGTCGTGGAGGCGCTGGTCCCGGGCGTGATCGAGCAGAAGATCACCGGCCTCGAGGCGGGACGGATCTACCGCCGGCTGGTGCGGACCCACGGCAGCCCCGCTCCCGGACCGGGGGCGAGCGCCGGCGTCGTCGTGCCGCCCGAGCCCCGCCGCCTGGCCACGCTCCCCTACCACGCCTACCACCCGCTGGGCCTCGAACAGCGACGCGCCGACGTCCTGCGCCGCATCGGTGTCCTTGCGGCCAGGCTGGAGGCGAGCCTGGCCGAGGGTCCGGAGCAGGCCAGGGTGCGCCTCCAGGCCGTGGCCGGTATCGGGCCCTGGACGGCCGCCGAGGCGACCCGCATCGCCCTTGGTGACCCCGACGCGGTCAGCGTCGGCGACTTCCACCTGCCCAGCCTGGTCGCGTTCTCCCTGGCCGGCGACAACGAGGCGGACGACGCGCGGATGCTCGAATTGCTGGAGCCCTACCGCGGTCAGCGCGCCCGCGTCATCCGCCTGCTCGAGCTGGGCGGCAGGTCCCGTGCGCGCCGCGCCCCGCGCATGGCGAGCCGCGCCATCGAGCGCCTCTAGGCGGCGGCCGTCTCGCGGTAGCGGGCGACGGCGTCGGCCAGGCGGTCCAGGGCGGCCGGGGTCGGCGGCTGGAGGTCCACGATCAGGTGCTCCGCCCCGACCGCGGCATGGGCGCGGAAGCCGGCCGCGACCTCGTCCGCCGAGCCGCCGAGCGACGGACCCGATGGCCCCGGCGGCACGGTCCCGGGCACGGCATCGGGGGCCATGAGGTCCGGGTAGCGCACCACCACGCCGATGGTCACGCCCAACGTGGCGGGGTCGCGGCCCGCTGCCCCACAGGCGGCCGCCAGGTCGGCGCGACGGCCGGCGAGCCGCTCATCCGGCGCCCCGAACCAGGCCGAGTTCCACGCGTCGGCATGGCGCGCGGCGAGGCGCAACATCCGCGGACCCTTGGCGGCGACCAGGATGGGGATGCGCCGCGTCGGCGAGGGGATCAGGGCGCAATCGTCCGCCGTCTCGTAGCGGCCGTGGTGGTCCACGTGCCCATCGCGCAGGAGGCCGGTGATGATCGTGAGGGCATCCTGGAAGCGACCGACCCGCTCCTCGAAGGGGTAGCCGAAGGCCCGGAACTCCGGCTCATGCCAGCCGGCGCCAAGCCCCAGGATGAGCCGGCCCTCGCTCACGACATCGAGCGCGGCCGCCATCTTGGCCAGCATCGCGGCACCGCGGAAGGCGGTGCACATGACGAGCGTGCCCAGCTCGACGCGTTCCGTCGCGTCGGCCAGCGCGGCCAGGACCGTCCAGCACTCGTGGATCCCCGACTGGGGCTGGTCGGGGAAGCGGAAGAGCAGGTGGTCGAAGACCCAGATGGAGTCCAGCCCGCGCGATTCGGCCTGCCGGGCAAGGTCCCGTAGTTCACGGTAGCTGGGGATGTGGCCCAGGCTCTCGTCATCGATGGGCATGACGAGCCCGACCTTCATGTCAGACCCAGGTGAACGTCCCGTTCAGCGGGATCGACGCCCCCAGGTTGCCCGACTCGTTCTGCACGGTGACGCGGTACTGATGGTTCTTCAGGATCGGCGAGGTCACGTTGAACTTGGGCGCCGTGTCTGGCGTGGTGGGGTACTCCTTGTGGGTGCCGGCGGTCTGGTCCTGGGCCAGCACGTCCCATTGCCAGTTGTGGCCGCTGCCGGTATCCATGTTGACGTTGAGGTTGCCGTTCCCGCGGGCCTTGAAGACGACCGTGAAGCCGTTGACCAGGTCGCCCCCGCCCGTGCCGTCGAAGCGGAAGTTCGAGAGCGTCACCTTGGGTGTCTTGACCGGCCACGTGATGGTCAGGTCGATCGCCGGCGCACTCGTGGCGACGCCCAACGCCGTGACCGTCCACGAGCCTGTCACGCCAGAGGCGTGGCCCTTGAAGCTGATCGTGCCGCTGCCGTTCTTGCAGGTCGCCGCCTGGGTCCCGGCGCGGAGGCAGACGCTGGCCGTGCTCGAGGTCGTGTCGACCTTGGCCGTCACGACGATGTCACCGGGTCCGTTGCTGCCGAAGGCGATGGCGCGCGCCTTGCCACCTGACGCTGCGGGCGAGTCCAGCTGGAGGCTGGAGAACTGGATCGTCGCCGTGGGGGAGGTCGGGATCGGCGTCGCGCCGGGCGACGGGGAGGGCGTCGCGCTGGGGAGTTCGGTGGGCGTCTCGGTCGGCGGCTGGGTCGTCTCGCCGGGCAGGGTGGGCGTGGGGCTGGCCCCGGCGACCAGCGTCGGCGTCGGGGATGCGCCGCTGGTGCCGCCACGGGGGATGAGCACCACCGCCGCGCCGAAACCGATCAGCAGGGCCAGGACGACCGCCAGGACCATCGCGACACGGCGCCAGCCTTCTTCGGTCACGTCGACCCTCCTACTCGGCACGTGGGCAGCCACAGTGAGGATAGCGAGCCCCGGACACCGACGCGAGGCCGGAGGCGCGCCTCCGCTCGGCTATACTCCCCTCCCCACGGCGCAGCGTCGTGGCCTCACGGTCGGGGCGTGGCGCAGCTAGGTAGCGCGCATCGTTCGGGACGATGAGGTCGGAGGTTCAAATCCTCTCGCCCCGACCATTCTCCGCTCAGGCTCTCCCGGTCGTGTCCCGTGCCGCGCTATCGGCGCGAGTCCGGCGACGAGAGCGCTTCCTCATCCCGAGAGAACCGCAGCCATATCCACCGACGGGTCACCGGATGCTCAGGGGCGGGGACCTCGTGGTAGCCGTGGGCGGATGCCAGGGCGCGTGCCGCGGCGATGAGCGGCTGCCCTTGCGCCAGATTGAGGTAGCGGCGCTCGAAGGTCGCCGCCGTCCACCCGCCCGACGCCTGGACGAGACCTCGCTCGACGGTCGCTGCGGGATCCTGCTTGAAGACGATGCTGATGACCCAAGCGATGCCGAACGCAGCGGCCGCGGCGGGCCACATCCACCGTTGGCCGGTGACGAACCCACCGACGAACAGGATCGTCCCGACGAGCATGAGCAAACCAACGACCCATGCCATGACCCGCCGGACGGCTGGTCTGTCCACGACCGATCCCTGCGACATCTACGTTCCCGAGCGGGTTGAGCCTAGGCACACTTTAGGGTCACCTATCGCCCGCGGGTCATCCCCTGCGGCGAGTGAACGTCCGGCCCCTGTGGGTCATAGAGAACGAGGCCGTGTTCGCGAGCCAACGCCACGATGCGCTTGAGTGCCTCTTCAGGCGTCCCCCAGGTACAGGAGATCTCGATCACGCGGTCTGAATCGGTCGGCGTCATGGCCCAGGGCGAGTGGATCCCGCCGTCACTGAGGAGCTCATCGGGCAGATCCTCGAGCGCCGGATAGGCCGCGAGCAGCGCGGCCCGGAAACGAGGCAGCGCGGGATCTGCCGCGAACGCGGCGATGTCCTCATCCTCGTAGAACATGCCCAGGAGCGCGTCGGCCTCGATGGCCGATCGCGGCAACGGCGCCTTCCACACGAACAGGTCGAAACTCATGGCTCGATCGTGCTCCCGACGTCAAGTGGAGCCGGGTCGACGGCGCGTCTCCGTCCCGGTAGGCCGCGCTCCGAGGCGCCCATTGACGCCCGACCCGACAATCAGCCCTGCGACGTGGCCTGAGCGTCTGGGCATGAACCCGTGGCTCCTCACGGAGATCGCTGCCGTCATCGCGGTCGCACTGTCCGCTGGGTGGCTCGCGTGGCCGTACCTGGCGCGCCGTTACAACCCCGTCCAGGTGCGGGTCCTGGCCGTCGTGGGTCTGCTCCTGCTCATGTTCATCGTCCTCTCTCTGCTCCCGCCGTTGCCCCTGGAGGCATACGTCGTCATCGGAGTCGTCGCGACAGCGAGTCTCGTCATCACCTCGCTCCTGCGGCTTCGACGGCCCGCGGGCATCAGCGAGAGGGAGCGGTCAGTCAGGCGCGCGGGGGTCATCCTCCAGGCGACAGTGCTCGTCCTCGGGCTGCTTATGCTGGTCCTCCTGATGGCGCAGAACGGCACTTGAGTGTCGGCCATCCGAGGATTCAGTCTGGACGGCTGGTGGGACCCCAAGAGGAGTCGGCCCGCGCCTGCGCCGCCCGGGGACTACGCCTCCTCGACGTGATCCGATCGCTCGGCGTGCCGGACGTCCAGCGCTGGTACTTCCAGGGCCGGCCGACCCGCAACCACCCCGTCCCGATCCCTCAGGTCATCGAGGCATTGGTCCCCGAACTCGAACGCCGGCGGCAGCGGACGGAGGTCGCCCCGCGCCGCGATGCGCGAGCTTGGCTACTCGATGGCGGTGTGGAACGGGCAGCCGGGTGGCGGCGGGTATTTGCGCTCGCGCCGGGCATTTTCGCGAGCTGCGGCCGATCTCAGGGCGTGACCTGGAACACGGCAGTGGCCGAGAAGTCGCTGCCGTCGATCTGGTAGCCGTCGCAGCCTGGCGCCGTAACCAGCGTGTAGGACGGCCATTGGCGCTCACCCGCGGGTTCGACGAGGGTCGTCCCGGTCGCGTCGAGCGGCAGGTCGAGCTCCTCCGTCAGCGTCAGGCCGCCGTCGAGCGAGAACTCCATCCCGCCCGCTTGGTCGAGCCGCTGGCCGCGTACCCGGATGGGGCCCTGATAGCTCGGCGCGGCGGCCCACAGGATCTTGATCGGGTACCAGCCGTCGATCAGTGACGAGCCCAGGGGCTGGTCCGCTGGGCCGCCAATGAACCCGACCGGCCATATCGGACCGTCGCCGATGCCGAGACCCACGTCCGGCAGGACGTTGTGAACGGTCGAGAGTGGGCACGAGGCCCCATAGGCGGGCAGGGCCAGCGGGCGGTCGGGGAGGCCCAGGCTCGTCGTCGGGGTGCTCGTGCAGGCTGTCACGAAGCCCGCAGCGGCAAGGGGACCAGAAGACGGGCAAATCTACCCGCCTTCCATCGCATCGGGCTCAGCCGGGCGAACACCGCGTCAGTGCGCAGCAGCCGTGGGTCGAGGACGGCACTTCGACGGCTGCAGCCAGACAGCAACGAGTGCTCTCATGCCGCCACGATGCGTCCACTGTCAAGCCGACTCGTATCATGCGAGGCACTCAGCGAGGGGGTCCGATGACCCAGGGTCGGGATCGATTGGCGTTCCACCGGCGCCTCGCGGCCGCCCTCGTGGTCGGCTGGATTCTGAGCGCCTGTGGTGCGCCCGTCCCGACAACCACCGCGCCCCCGACATCGCCACCGAGCCCCAGCCCGGCGCTGCTCGCTGTCCAGCCCTCCGCGCCCAACACCGTCACGGTCCCGTCTGAGGCGCCCACGGCGCAGCCCATATGGATCGGCGTCGACGGCGTCCCGAGTCCGGCCTTCGCCGGGGACCCGGTCACGCTCGTCGTCACGGGCCTCGTGTCCGGCGGCAGTAGCCTGCTGATCGCGACCGCCACGGTGGCCTTCGGCGACGGCACCACGGCGACCGTGTCGGGCGCATGCAGCACGCAGATCGCGACGGTGCACCGGTACCAACGAGCCGGGGACTACGCACCGACGGTCACCGCGTTCACCACCTGCCCCGACAGCCCCGCGGCAAACCCGGCCGTGTCGTCCGTACCGCTGCATGTCTTCCCGTCGGCGCCGCCCGCGAGCATGGCCTGGCCGACATGCAGCACCTTCCAGCTACATATGGCCATCGGGTGGACCGGAGCTGGGCTCGGCAACGTCGCCACGCAGATCACGCTCACGAACGTGAGTCGCTCTTCGTGCACGCTCGAGGGCTACCCGGGCGTCGAGCTCGTCGGGGCGGGCGGCCGGCTGCTTCCGACCCACGCCACGGCGGCGACCATCGGCGACTACATGTTCCCGGCGGTCGTGCCCCACCGCGTGGCGCTGACCCCCGGCGCGGTCGCCACGTTCATGGTGGGCTACGGCGACAACCCTTCGGGCGCAGCGGTGAACGAACCGTACGATGTGGCGTGCCCCGTCGCCGTAGCGGTCCGGGTCATCCTGCCGGGGACGCACGAGTACGGCACCGCCCAGGGGTCGATCGCGCCGTGCGGGGGCGTCGTGTCGGTGTCGCCGATCGTGCCAGGGGCGGCTCGGCTGACGTTCTGATCGCCCAGCGGCCGACGCGCTTGGCCCGGCAAGCGGGGCAGGCCGCTCCACTCAGGGCAGCGGCACCCACAGGAGTCGGTCCATGATCTGCTGGGCGTCGGTCGAGCCGGTGTCGATGAATACGGAGCGGCCATCGGGCGCCCAGATCACCGACTCGGGGCCGTAGACGTGCATCGGTACGGCGACCGAGCCGCGGCTGGTCTGGATCGTCACGGCCGGGCCTGACCCGACGTTCGGCAGCACCAGGTCGGTCATCGTTGGGCCATAGCGCACCAGCCCGGATGGAAGGCCGGGATCAGACAACGTGCCGTCGAGGCCCCACAGGAGGACGTGGCCGTCGGTGCTCTGGAGAACTACCCGGCCATCTGGCGCCCAACCGAGCACGGGCGTGAGGACCCCTAGCGTACGGACCGACCCACCCCCGACGTCGACGTCCCGGCCCAGGTCGATGACGAGCGGCCCAGCCGGGCGCTCGCCCGGTGGCGGGGTGGCGACGCCATCCGCCGCGAGGTAGCCACTGTCGGGGCTGAACGGCGGGGCCGTGCGCGAGTCGACGATGATCCCGGCGGGGAAGGAGGCGAGGGCCGTGCCGCTGGGGAACCGGAGCACCTTGAGCTCGGCCTCGCTCGAGCCGGTGTCGGCCAGGACGAGGCCCGCTGGTCCGGTCACCGTCGCCACGTCGCGGTGCAACAGGAGCAGCGCCCCGTCGGGCGACCAGGCCCATGGGGTCCCGAAGCCAGCCATCAGCGGCCCCAGTCGCCCGTTCGACCAGATCTGGAAGTGATCGCCGCTGTAGGCGCCCTGGGGGAACGCCGACTCCAGGACGAGTGAGCCATGACCGTTGCCCAGGATCCCGCCCCACGATCCCGGCAGGGTCTGCGGCGCTGATCCGTCGACCGGGTGGATGGTGACTGCCCCGTTGACCACATCCGGCCCGGGCTGGAAGGTGGCGAGCCGCGTCGCGTCTACCCAGGTCGCGCCCGTACCGGCGAACGTGGCGAGCCGGACGCCGGCGGCAGTGAACAGCTCGATAGTGCCGTTGCTCTGCTTGTCCGTCACAAGGACGGCCAGCAGCTTGCCATCCGGCGACAGTTCCATCGAGCGGATCGCCGAAACCGTGTCGAGGACCAGCGTGCCGGGCGGCAACGTCGGCCCGGGCACGGCCGACGCGGTGGCAGACGCAGGCGTGGTCGCAGTCGGGGACGAAGACGGCGTCGCCGTTGGCGCCGCGGGGATGCTAGTGGTCGCGCCACAGGCAGCCGCGACACCGGCCACCAGCACACAGGCCGCGTACGTGCTGATCCGCTTCTGCATGTCCGGACACCTCGAGCGGTCGCCAGAGGCGATCGTCGGCTGCGATGCTAGCCGTCGGCCCGGTCGCCACAAGGGTCGAACGGCATGGCCTCGTGCCCGGGGACTTCACGCGGCTTCTCGCACGGGACTCCTCGATGGAGGTTCTCATCAAGGACGCGGACCCAACCGCGGGTAGAGCGCCCAGGGCTGAACCATCGGCCCTCCGAATACGCGACCTTCGGCCCTGCCTGTCGCCGTCCTGCGGGGGTCCACTCAGCGCACGTTGAACCGTGTTGACTCCCCGTAGCGGCAGGGGATAATCGACTGTCGATGCGCCCCTCCAGCGAACGGTCGGATCTCGATGTAGGAGGCGGACATGCCTGAGCCGTTCACGATCGATCTCGATGAGGTGCTCAACCGGAGCTACCCAGGTCTCACCCACGTCGATCCAACGAAGACAGCCCTCCTCGTCGTCGACATGCAGGGCTACTTCCTCCATCCCGATCAGCCTGCCTATCTCCCGGGCGGCAACGGCGCGCCCTCCAGCGAGACCGTCCTCGACAACGCCGTGCGATGCGTCGAGCTGTGCCGGCGCCACGGCATCCCGGTCATCTGGTCACGATGGGGCCTTCGCGGTGACGGCTGGGACGTCGGCCGCTGGGCACCCAAGTGGCCGGCCTGGCATGCCGGCACGCCCCAGGGGCCGGCGTGGGAGAACCCCGAGATCGAGATCGCCGCGCCGCTCAAGCCCGCGCCCGGGGAGCCGGTCTTCGACAAAAGCCGCTATTCGTCGTTCTGGGGGACACCGCTCCAGACGTACCTCCAGCATCTGCCGACCGTCGACACCCTGGTGATCATCGGCGTGACGACGAACTTCTGCGTCCGCTACACCGTCGAGGACGCCTTTTCGCTCGACTACCGCGTCCTCGTGATCGCCGACTGCACCACGGCCACGAACGACCCGACCAGTACGCCGTCGCGGCAGCGCCAGTCCGTCGCCGCGCTCAAGGCTTCCAGATCGTACTCGGCGATGTCTCGAGCCTCGCCGGCTCGAGCGTGGCCCGCGGCGTCGGATCCCTTCGCAGACAGCGGCCTCGTCGGTTCCGTGGCAGCCGCCTATAGCGAATCGCCGGCGATCCACCGACCTCCTTGGTGGGTTGGAGGAGCGCCGTGAACGTACACACAGGGTCCGGGGAATACAGCGTCGCGCCTGGTCAGGGTGTGGACGAGGTCGGCAGGGTCGAAACGCGCGGGATCGATCAGATCCCCGATGTGGAGCGCAACTCGAACCCGCGCAACATGGCGGCGGCGTTCGCGTCCGTCCAGTTCTGTTTCGCCATCGTGTTCTTCGGCTGGCTGCTGGTGAGCTTTGGGCTGGGCTTCTGGTCGATCCTCACCGCCGTCACGGTCGGCGTCTCGATCGGCAGCGTGATCATCGCCCTGATGGCGCTCAGCGGGCCGCTGACCGGAACGAACCAGTCAGTGTCAAGCGGCGCCTACTTCGGCGTCAGGGGCCGGCTGATCGGATCGGCCATCGCCCTCTTCATTGACGTCGTCTTCCTGGCGCTCATCGCCTACACCACGGGCCAGACACTCGTCGACACGAGCAGCATCGTCCTTGGGACTGCAACCGGGACAGCGCCGTTGGTGATCGGCATGATCATCGCGTGCATCCTCGTGGTGGCCATCGGCTACGTCGGGCACGCGACGCTAGTCGCCAGCTACAAACTCTGGCTGGTGGTGGGACTGATCTTCCAGGCCATCTGGGTGATCGTCGCCCTGCCGAATTTCCATCTTGCCGCGGATGGGACGTACCTCCTGGGCGACTTCCTGCCCACCTGGCTGCTCGCCGTCACGGTGTCGATCTCGATCCCGATCAGTTACATCACCTGGCCCAATGACTACGGTCGCCGGATGCCGCGGTCGACGAGTCCGCGCGTCCTTGGCGGCTGGGCGTGGCTGGGTATGGCGGCCGGGTGCTGGATCGCGCTCATGCTTGGTGCCTTCATCACCATGACGTTCACGGACCCGACCGCCCCGTTCGTCGACGGCAGCTTCGCGGGTATCCCGACTTGGTTCGTGATCCCGCTCATGCTCTACGGCATCCTCGGCAACGCCGTCAACGGCGGCCCTGGCGTCTACAACTCCGCCCTCGACCTGCAGACACTGCTCTTCAGGATCCCGCGCCAGGTGCTCGTCCTGGTCATCGGTGTGGTCGTCTTCGTGGTCGCGTACGTCGGGACGATCCTGTTCAACGCCTACGACTCGCTGAACGCCCTCGTGCTGATCATGATCGTGGTCGTCACGCCCTGGGCGGTCATCACGTTGGTCGGGATGTGGCTCCGCAGGGGCCAGGTCTCGGCGGACGATCTCCACACCTTCGCCACCCCGGGCGGGCGTGGCCCGTACTGGTTCACCGGCGGGGTCAACTACCGGGCCGTCTCCGCTCTGGTGGTTGGGGCCATCGTCGGCTGCCTGTTCTCGGAGAACGCGCTCTTTACGGGTCCGCTGGCCTCGGCGGCTGGCGGCGTCGATCTCAGCTTCATCAGCGCTGGCGTGACCGGCGGCGTCCTGTACTTCGTCTTCGAGAGGCTCTTCCCGGAGCACGAGGTCCGGGCGATGACCAGCGCGGCGAGCCGGTAACGGATCGGGGGTTCTACGAGCCAGATGACGGCGAGGGCGCGGACTGGAACGTGCACGCCTGGTTCTGCGGGAAGACAGCGTCGAGCGCGACGTCGACGAGCGGCCGGAGCGTGACCTTCGTGGAGCACTCGCCCCGTGGCGCGCTGATGACGCCGCCGCTGAGGTTCGCCAGCCAGACGGTCACCGAGTAGCCACCGGCGGGCAAGACGAGCGGCGGTCCTGCGAGGTTCGCACCGCCGAAGGTCGTGGCATCCTGCGCTCCCGATTCGCCACCGGGCAGCAACCCGTCGTACAGGACCACGCCGGCATCCGACTTCACGCGGTAGAAGGCGGCCAGGTCGCTCCCGCAGCAGTCGACCCCGGTGGCAGTGGCCATCTGCCACAGCCGTGCCGGCTGGTAGTCCGCGGCCACCTTCAGGGGATGGCTGTCGATCACGCGCCCGGTGCCGTCGTCTACGAGCCAGACGATCTCCGAGCGCACGCCTGCCGGGTCCGACGCGGCGGCCGGCGCGAGCGACCGCACCAACCACACGATGTCGGCGCCGCCGAAGTTCCAGCGCGGGTCGACCGTGGCGACCGCGCCCGACTGCAACGCCGCCCCGGTCAGGAGATCGTCGCCGAGCCCGATGGCAGCCGCGACCTGAGCGAGCGTCATCCTCGGCGTGAGCACCTTGCCAGTCAACTGATCGCCGGTCTGTGGGGCCGCGGCCGGCACGTCGTGACCCTCCGCCCAGGCGACCCGATCGACCACGAAGGAGGCCGCGCACTCGGCCCGTGTCGCGGTGGTGCATTGCCATTGCCGAGCGTCACCCGCGTGACCGATGAGCACCAGGGCGACCGGCTCGCTCGTTTCGCCTCCCGTCAGCAATGAGGTGGCGTCTCCGCTCGTCTCGGTCATGAAGAACGGCGCCAGGTTGGGTCCTGATGGGACGCCACAGCTTGAGCCATTGGAGCCCTCCGGCTGGCACAGCTGCGCCGTGGCGCGAGTGTCCGTGAAGGCCACGATCCGGCACCAACTCTCCAGCGGGCCGACGTAGCGCCCCGGGAACGGGCAGGGCGGGTAGGACTGGTCGAAGTACCCGGCAACAGCGACGGCCCCACCGCTTAGCTCGCCCGACCGCAGCAGATCGAGGGCGTGCGCGACGCTGATCACCGGCAAGCCGGCGACTTCCGCCGGGAACGACGCGTCGGGTGGTCGGCTGGTGGCCGCGATCGACCCGCTGGCTGCTGGCGTCGACGAGGCCGACGGTGCCGCAGGCGAAGCACACGATGCGAGCACGACGCAGAGCAGCGCGACGACGAGCGCCTTCATGACATAGAGACGATGCACCAACCAGGACGGTTGCACACCGCCTGGCGACCTAGCCCAGAGGACCGACAGCCCGCTCGACCTCGTCGAGGATCTCACCCGAACGCACCACCTGCGCCATCGCCGTGTGATCGATGTGCAGCGGACGATCCTCATCGAGGTGGGCGACATGACGCCGCACGGTGGCGTGTGCCGTCGTCACGCCCACGCCGTGGGTGAAGTCGCGGAAGTCGAGTGCCTGGGCGGCCGCCATGAACTCGATGCCCAGGACGCCGTAGGCGTTCTCCAGGATCTGCCCGGTCTTGAGAGCCGTGTTCATGCCCATCGACACGAAGTCTTCCTGGTCGGCGGCCGCGGGGATGGATTGGACCGCCGCGGGTGCGGAGAGGATGCGCTGCTCCACGATGAGCGTGTCGGCCGTGTACTGGCTGAGCATCAGCCCGCTGAACATGCCAGCGCCGCGCGTGAGGAAGGCCGGCAGGCCGACGCTCAGGGCCGGGTTGGTCAAGCGGTTGAGGCGTCGCTCGGAGAGGACGCAGGCCATCGTCAAGGCCGTCCCCACCATCTCCATGGGCAGGGAGACGGGCGTGCCCTGGAAGTTGGCGCCGGTGAGGGTCAGCCGCGACTCCGGCAGGAAGATGGGGTTATCGCCCACGCCGTTGAGCTCGATCTCCACCTGCTGCCACGCCCAGGCGACCGCGTCGTGCACGGCGCCCAGGACCTGCGGCGTGGAACGCATCGAGTAGGCGTCCTGGACGTGCGTCTTGATCCTGCCGGTGGCGAGGTCGCTGCCGGCCAGGCACAGCTCGATGGCGCGCGCGGCCCGGATCGCGCCCGGGAACCCGCGCAGCTCATGCAGGCGCGCGTCGTAGGGTTGGAGGTTCGCCAACAGGGCCTCCAGCGACATCGCGCAGGCGATCTCCGCCTGCCGCAGCCAGCGCTCGATGTCCCACAGGTGCAAGGCACTGATGGCCGTCAGCAGGTTGGAGCCGTTGATGGTGGCGAGCCCATCGCGGGCCTGCAGGCCGGGAGTCGGTATTTGGGCGCGCGCCATGGCCACCGCTCCAGGCAGCCGCTCACCATCGAACCAGGCTTCGCCCTCGCCCATCAGCAGGAGCGCGACCTGGGCCATCGGGGCCAGGTCGCCGCTGGCACCTACCGAGCCCTTGGCGCACACGACCGGCGTGACGCCCCGGTTCAGCATCGCCACGAGCGTCTGGGTGATCTCGGGGCGGCAACCGGAGTAGCCGTGGGCGTGCACGTTGATCCGACCCGCCATGGCCGCACGGACGGCCGGGATGGGCGCCGGCTCGCCGATGCCCGCCGCGTGGTTGTAGATGAGGTAGCGCTGGAACTGCTCGACCTGCTCGTCGGTGAGCACGACCTCGGAGAACTCACCGATGCCGGTGTTCACGCCGTACATGATCTCGTGGGCCGCGATCTTCTCGTCGACCATCGCCCGGCAACGACGGATGCGCTGGAGGGCGGCTGGGTCCAGGATCACCTGGGCACCCCCTCGCGCGATGCGAACGAGGTGCTCGATCGTGAGCGCCGAGCCATCCAGAACGATGGGGGTCGGAGGGTTCACGCACACGTCGTCGCGCGAGGCAAGGGCGGGATCGCGCCCGTCGAGAACGACCATCAGGCAGAAGGGTGGGCCCCCGCGGCGGCGCCCCTACAGAGCCTTGCGGCCTGACCTGACCGAGTCGTTCGTCACCGCCTGGTCTCGCGGTCCGCGCCGCGTGATCGACTAGGTGGTCGTGTCAGGCGCCCAGGTCAACGAGGCGGCCATGGATGGGGCCCGCGTCCGCGTACTCCTCCGAGTGCGCCACACCCACCTCCGAGAGGCCGAGGCCCGTCGCAGCGGCGTCGGTGAGCAGGAGGTACGGCCGCCGACCGATCCGCTCCCGGACGGTGTTCTTGAGCAGGCGATGGGCGATCGTGACGGCCGGCCCCAGCAGGTCGCTGCCGGACCCCACCGCCTGGCGCACTGCCTGGCCGCGATGGAGGATGACTTTGAGGTCGAGGTGGGCCACGGCGGGGCAGGCGGTGCAGATGTGGTCGTTGGCCGGGATGGCGCGCGTGCGACGGTCCGTGAACCCGCCGTACATCGACCGGAGCTTGGTCAGCACCCGGTCGCCCTGACCATCCAGTCCGGCGGCTGAGGCGGCGGCGAAGACCGCATCACCCTCCAGCTTCACGACCGTGAAGTCGGGCTCGACGCCCTCGACGACTGCGTCCAGGAGGCGCGCCGAGGACGCCGTAGGCCGCCGGGACGCCAGCGCTGAAGTCGACCCCGTGCTCCTGCTCGACACCCGTCATGAAGCCCGTATAGCCGGAGATGTCGGCGAGCAGGAGATATCGCTCGCCCGCCGCGGCGTCAGGTCCCGCCGGCGATCCCGATCGTTCTGCCGGTTCCATGCCGGGAGTATGCCGGGCGGGCGGGTTCTTGGTGGCCTGTCGGTGGCGGCGCATGGCCGGCGCCGCAGCGTTCCAGTCTCCGGTCTGCAGCCGGGTTAGCATCGAAACGTGAGCACCGTCCTGGGTCGGATCTTGGGGATCGGGGCCGAAGCGGGCGACGACGATGACACCCGGCTGCGCAAGTTCCTCCTGCTGGTCGCGGCCCTCACCGTCACCGCGCTCGCTGTGGTGTGGGGGGCCATCTACTGGCTGGCGGGGGCACCGGCGGCAGCGGCCGTCCCGTGGATCTACGTGGCTATCTCCCTCGTAAGTCTCCTCGGCTTCGCGGTCGCCCGTCGCTACGAGCCGTTCGCGATCGGGCAGTTCGTGCCGTTCGTCACGCTGCCGTTCGTGCTCATGTGGGTGCTCGGCGGAATTCGTTCCGGGCAGCGGGGTCGCGGTCTGGGCCGGCTTCGGCCCGATCATCGCCGTGCTGCTCGGGCATCGGCGACTGAGCCTGCTGCTCGCGGTCGAGTACGCGGTGCTGATGGTGCTGTCCGCCGTCCTCCCGACCCCGACGCCGCCCGCCTTGCCACAAACCCTTGAGCAGGCCTTCTTCGTGCTCAACCTCATGGCCGTGCCGCTGCTGGTCTGGCTCGTGGTCCGCCTCTTCGCGACGGGACAGGCGGGCGTGCTGACGTCGGTCCGCGAGACCCTGCGGCGATATTTCCCGCCCGAACTCGCCCGAGTCCTGCTGGCCGATCCGCACCGCGCCGACCTGGGCGGCGACCTCGTCGTCGTGACCGTCTTGTTCGCCGACCTCGGCGCCTTCTCGACGTACGCCGAGGCGCGCTCACCGACCGAGGTCGTGGGCTTGCTCAACCGCTACTTCGCGGCCGCCTTGCCGGCGATCCTGGAACAGGGCGGCCTGCCGACCCAGCTGGCCGGCGATGCCGTGATGGCCGTATTCGGCGCCCCGCAGGCACAGCCTGATCATGCCGTCCGCGCCTGTCGAGCGGCACAAGCGATCCTGGAACGCACGGATCGCGTCGCGACGGAGGCCCCCGCGGGGCCCCGTTTTCATATCGGCATCAACACCGGCCGTGCCCTGGTGGGCAACATCGGGAGCGACGAGTTCCGCAACTTCACCGCCATCGGTGATACGACCAACGTCGCCGCGCGTCTGCAGGGCGTCGCTCGCCCGGGTGAAGTGGTCATCGGGGCGGAGACAGCGCGCCAGCTCGATGGTGCCTTCCCCATGGTCTCGCTCGGTCCGGTGACGGTGAAAGGTCGGATCCAGGCCGTCGAGGCCTTCGCGCTGGAGATCGGGTGATGCCGATCGACATCGGCGCGAACACCTGGGCTGGATCAAGCGCGACCGCGAGCGCGTCTGATGGGTACGGTCACCAGCCCGAGCAAACAGCCCTCCTCATTCGCTTACGGCCTGGCCGAACCAGGTCGTCGTGCCATCGGACGCGAGCACTCCGCCGGGCAGGAGGATGGCCTGGGCCTGGGCACTCGGGATGTCCCCGGAGAGGGCGAGCGCCGTCCAGCGCTGGCCGTCGGTCGAGACCAAGGCGGCTGCGTCCGAGCCACCGCGCACCGCGACGAGCCGATGACCGTCACCGATGAGCGTCCCGTTCGGCTGAAGGCCGCAGTTCGCGCCCGTGCACGTCGTCGCCCCGAGCGGCAGGAAGGTCTGGAGCGGCTGCCACTGCCGGCCATCGAGCGATCCCCACCAGAGGGCCGCGCCCGGGGCGTCGCCGATCCCGACCGCGATCATGCCGTGGTCGCCGACCATGAGCGTCACCGCATCCGAGGCGGCCGGCGTCGCCGAGCCCGATGCTGAGGTCGGCAGAGGGACGGGCTTCTTCGGCCAGGTGCGGCCGTCGGCGGACCAAAGCGTCGCCGCTCGGGCCGAGCCGCCTGTCGTCCATCCTCCGATCGCGACATAGCCGGTCGAGGTGCCCTCGAGGTCATCAAGCGCGAAATCGGTCGGGAACGCGTTCTGGGGCGAGAGGACCCAGTGCGATCCGTCGGACGACGTCGCGTAACGGGCGGCGAGGCCGCTCGTCGCGACCACCAGCCCGTCCGGTCCGACGGCGACGAGCGGCGGAGAACCCATCGGGCTCGGGAGCGCATCGACCGGCAGGGTGGTCGCATGCGTCCAGCTCAGGCCGTCGGTGGACGTCCAGGCCATGACGGGCGGAAGGTAGCGGTAGAGGTAATCGTTCATCTCTGTGATGGCGACGAATCGCCCCGCGAGGGTGGTCAGGCCGATCACCGTCAGGCCCGACGCGAGGGTCGCCGGCGTCCCGGTGTCCGTCGGCTGCCAATGCGTCCGGTCCGTCGATGCCCAGACGGTGGTCGACGTCGTCCCCTGGATGTCACCGATGGCGACCGATCTCTCGCCCGAGGTCACCTCGGCTCTTACGCTCCCCAGCGGGTCGTCCGGCGCGAGTCGCTGCCAATCGAGGCCGGCCCACGTCTCGGATCCCGGCGGCCCGGCGGTGGTGAAGGCGACCGGCAGCGGGTGGGCGAGGTGGGACGGCAGAGCTGCCGAGCTGGGTCGCGCTGACGCGGGACTGGCGGCCGTGGAAGGGCTGACCGCGGCAACACCGGGTGGGCCCGAGGCCGCAGGCTGGCCGGTGTCGCCCCACGGCTTGGCGATGGCGGCGAGGAGCCCCACCACGACCAGGACGACCGTGACGGCCGCCAGCCGGTCGCGCCGCCGCCCGCGGGCGAACGGTGCGCCGTAGAACGAACTGCCCTCAGGCATCGGCGCTCCGGGACGGGATGGGTCGGATCCCTTGCGCTCGACCACGGGCTCTCAGCATCAGCATCCTCCCGGCTACGACGTGCCGCGTCAAGGACGGTCGAGACGTGCCATCGTAGGGCGAGTGACCGATCCCGTCGCTGCCGCCGACACGCGCATCGATCGCTGGCTGTGTGCGGTGCGCCTGGTGAAGACCCGCCCCCTCTCGACCCGGCTGTGCGAGAGCGGCCACGTCCTTGTGAATGGATCGCGGGCAAAGCCGTCGACGAAGGTTCGCACGGGCGATCGGATAGAGGCGCTCATCGCCGATCGAAGGCGCAGCGTCGAGATCGTGCTGCCGATCGAGTCGCGAGTGGGGGCCACCGTCGCCGTGACCTGCTACGTGGACCACAGCCCGCCCGTCGTGCCGGAGGTCAGGCTGGGGACCGTGCCCGTGCGCGGCGAGGGCCGGCCGAGCAAGCGTCTCCGGCGCCAGTTCGAGCGCCTGCGCCGGGCTGGCGACGCCTGAGCGCCGCTTGGACGAGCGGTTGACGAGCCCGGACGGCTGACGCGTCAGAACTGGCCGATGCCGCCGAGCAGGTTCTGCAGCGGTGACTCGCCCTTCTCCTGGACCTCGACGCGTTCCAGGGCGATGGCAATCGCCAGGCCAAGGGGCACCTCGAAGCCCGGCGTGATCTGGATCCCGTACGCGTCGTGCATGCTGAACCAGGCACGGGACGCACTCATGACCACCTGGCCGGCCTGGTCCTTGACCTGGAACTCGCGGTTCATGAAGTCGCCCTTGAGCGTCAATTCCTGACCACCGGCGAGCGTGATCTTGAACTTGTCACCGCCCAGGTTGAACACCGCCTTCTGGACGGTCGCCGCCGCCTGGCCGCCCTTCGTGATGCTTATGGTGTCGTGCAGGTGGGGGGCAAGCGGCTTCGAGATCTCGTAGAGCGCCTGACCGTTGACGTCCTTGAGCACGTGCGTGCCGCGCAGGCTGAGGAGCTGGCCGTCGACCTCGTAGGCGTGGTTGCCCTGGGCGTCTTCGATCCACAGGTCGCCCGTCAGCGAGATCAACTTCTGGTTGAGCACATAGAGCTGGCTCTGTGGGGCCTGCGCCGTCGGGGCCGGGGGCGCGGTCGGAGGCACGGTGGCCGCCGGATCGGCGGAGGCCGCCGACGCGGCGACCTTCTCCTGGGTGAAGGACGTGGCCCCGCACTGCGGGCACTTGGCCGCCGCTCCGAGCTGCTGGAAGTGGGCGCGGAGAGCGAACTGGTCCTGCACGCTGCCCCCGATCAGCGAGGTGAACTGGCCGGCGATCGACTTGACGTCCGGGCGCTCTTCCGCGATGTCGGCCGGGACCGACCAAGCGTGCTGGCACTTCTTGCATGTTCGCTGATACGCGCCGTCGGCCATGTCAACCTCCTGAGCGCCCGCCACGATCGGAGCGCGGACATCGTAGTGCCGACAGGCGTGGTCCGGCTCGGCCATGGCGGGTCGTCCGTCCCGCGAGATCCGGCCATTCGGCACAGGCCGACCCTGCGACTGATCGACAGACTGGCCAGGGGGTCCGTGTATCGGGAGGCGTCACGATGGGCCGTCGCTGCCTGGGCATCCTGGTGTCGGTGCTCGTCCTGAGCGCTTGCGGGGCCTCGGCGACCCCTCCGCCAAGCCGGGCCACCGCCACGCCGCCGACGGGTAGCATCCCGGCGTCGGCACAACCCTCGGCCGCGTCGGTCCTCCCGACCGGGAGCGGCGACCCAGCGCGGTTCGCCGCATTCCAGGCGCACGTCTCAGCCTCGACGAGCGTGATCGCCTCGCTCCTGACGACTCTGCCGTTCGACGTGTCCACCAACAACGCCAGCGCGGTCAGCAAGGACGCCACGGCCATCCAGGCGTGGGCCAAGTCGGAGGCCGACTGGCTGGCCGCCAATCCGTACGCGACGTGCTACGGGGGCGCCTTCACCAACTGGGACTCGGTCCGCGAGCATGCAGCCAAGGCTGCCACCACGGCCCTTGCCGGCAACTACGACCAGATGGAGGGCAGCTTCGCCGTCAGTCAGTACAAGAAGGTCGCGGAGCTCATGCCCCAGACCCACTGCTGAGCCGAAGCCAAGCCAGGGTCTCCCTTGACGCGACCCAAGCCTGGACCGCTTGCGCGGGACGGTCCGATTCACCGAGACTGACGGCATGGCCAGGGTCAAGCCAGCCCGGGACATCGCCGCCGACCAGCTCGACCGCTACGACCGCCTGATCGCCACCCAGCCGAGCCTGCAGCGTAAGGGCGCGACGATCCCCTACACGTCGATCAACGGGCACATGTTCAGCTTCCCGGCGGCACCCGGGACGCTGGCCATGCGGCTCCCGTCCGGCGAGCGGGAGGCGTTCCTGAACCGCTAGTCGACGACGCTGCACGCGGCCTACGGGCGGGTGATGCCCGACTGGGTCACTGTGCCGGACGCCCTGCTCGCGGACACGGATCGCCTGGCTCCCCATTTCGCCGCCAGCCTGGCCTACGTGGCTGCGCAGAGACCGAAACCGACCCGTCGGGCGGTTAACGGCGTGGCCGGGTCCGGTGACCGATCCCGGCGCCGATGACGGGGCTACCATGCCGGCGTGGCTGATGCCGCGCCAGACCTGACCGAGATCCTTGGGCGGGACCTTAACGCCCGGCTCCCAGGGAGCCTGCGCCAGATCCTCCTGCCCGACGAACGCGCCGTCGTCGTCGTCGGCCGGTTCCCGGCGACGATCGCCGCGACGACGCAACGGGTGCTGGTCAGCCCGCACGCGGCATTCCCGCTGCCCATCGTCCTTCCCTACTCGGCCCTGACGGGTGCGAAGGGCACGATGGCGGTCATCGGGCGACGGTACATCGCCCTCTCCGGAGCGGGTCTCAACGACCACCCGAACGCATTCGAGCTCGGGCTGATCCCCAATGCGACGCTCGTCCAGCTGTGGGACATAGGAGCCGGGCGGAAGGCACTGGCCGAACTGGGCGCGCTGATCCCCGCCATGCGGGCCCGCATCGAGGCCGCCGCCAGCCCGGCCGCCGCCCCGGCGCTGCCGGGCGATGGTGCGCCGGGACGCGAAGGCGCGATCGGGTCGTTCGAATTCGTCTCCAGCTATCCGGGCTACTCCCTCGCGGGACGCCTGCTGACCGTGGGCTGGCTGCCATGGATCCTGCTCGTGCTGATCGCGGGCACTCTCAGCCCGTGGTACACCGATGCCATCGCCCGCTACGTCATCCTGGCGATCGCGGCGGTCCCGGGCGCGCTTTGGGTGGCGGCGAAGCTGCGAGGCGCGGCGAAGCCGTTCGGCTGGTTCTACCGGCCACCGAGCCAGCTGCAGTTCGATCCGTCCGGCGTGTCGTGGCGGAACCGGACCGGTCCCGCCGGTCCGATCCCCTGGATCCAGATCAACGGCGTACGGCGGGGCGCCTTCGGCGCAGTCCTCCTGACCGGACCGGCCGGCGAGCGCGTGGCCTGGGTTCCGGCAGATCTCCGCTCCGTCCAGACCTCGGACCACGTCCATCAAGCCACTTTCGCGATGGCCCTGGTCGCGTCGCGCCTGGATCGCTACACGCTTGTCGGCTCCAACGCGACGGCCGCCCGGCTGCGCTCCGCCGGCGAGGCACCGTCATCGGTCGTCTCGCAGGCCCCTCAACGAGTCGATCCCGGGGGACGGGCGGTCGCGGGCGTGGTGGTGGCGGTGGTCCTGGCCACTGTCGTCCGCGCTATCGGCAGCGGGACCGTGCCTTCGGCGGCCACGACGCCGACTCGCGCGCCGGCAGGCACCCTCGCTCCGATCGCGAGCTGGACACGGCAGACAGCGCCCGGGGGCGACTTCAGCATCCTGCTGCCCGATGGCGCGCGTGCGGTTGACACGATCGTCCCCGCGAGTTCCGCCCCGATCCCGATGGCGTTGCTTGACTGGGTCTCCGCCGACGCCACGTCCGAATTCACCGCTGCAGAATCCCCCGTCGGGTCGTCGGCGGTGACAGACCCGACGGACGCGCTTATCAACGCACGGGTCGACCAGGTCGGCGCGGGGACCATCCTCTATTCGACCAACATGGTCGTCGCGGGTTACCCGGCTGTCGACTTCTCGTACGGCACGCACGGTCACATCTACTTCCTGCGGTACATCATCGGCAACGGGCATCTGTACCAGCTGGCGGCGCTCGGTACCGCGGTCGATCACCGCACCGCCGATGCGTTCTTCGACACGATCGAGTTCCCGGTCCCATGACCGCCGTGGAGGTCGGCGCCTTCATCCTCGGCGTCTTCCTGTTGGTGCTCACGCTGTGGGACCTGTTCGAGACAGTCGTCGTGCCGCGGCCCACGCCCGGCTGGTTCCGCATCGGCCGCTACCTCGTGCGCGGCTCGTGGCGCGTCCTGCGCTCGCTCCGCGACGGGCGGGGAGGCAGGTCGTACGACCGGCTGCTGGGCCTGTTCGCCCCCGGAGCGACGATCGGCCTGCTGGCCGCCTGGCTCGTCTCCCTGATCCTCGCCTACGGACTCATCCTGTTCGCGCTGCGCGACCAGCTGCGCCCGGTGCCCACCAACCTGGGCACCACGATGTACTTCGCCGCGACCTCCGTGCTGACCCTGGGCTACGGCGACATCGTCGCGGTGGGCCCCCTGGCACGGATCGTGGCGGCCATGGCCGCCATCACCGGCCTGGGCGTCGTCGCCCTCGTGGTGACGTTCCTCTTCTCGCTCTACGGTTCATACCAGCGCCGTGAACTGCGGGTCGTGATGCTGCAGGCCGCGGCGGGGGCGCCACCGTCAGCCGTCGCCCTGCTCGAGACCTACGCCCACCTGGGGCTGGTGGATCAGCTGCCCGGCCTCTTCCGCGACTGGCAGGCGTGGACCGCCGAGGTGCTGGACTCGCACGTGGCTTACCCGCTCCTGGGCTTCTTCCGCTCGAGCCATGACGACCTGTCCTGGATCAGCGCCCTGGGCACCGTCCTGGACGCCTCGAGCCTGGTCCTGACGACGATCGACGGCATCCCGCGGGGCGACGCGAAGCTCTTCAAGCGGATGGGCACCCACCTCGTCGAGGACATCTCCAACCTCGGGTTCAAGAGCGGGCTGGCCACCGATCTGGACCGGTCGGCATTCGAGGCCGCCTGCTACCGGCTGGAGCAGGCTGGCTATCACCTCGTGCCGCCGGATGTCGCCTGGCCGGCGCTGGAGGCGGCGCGCGCCACCTATTCGGCCCGCCTGGAAGCGATGGCGACGTACTGGGCGATGCCTGGCACCCAGTGGCTCGGCGACCCGGTCACCCTCCGGCAACCGCTTCACGCCCGCGACGACCCCTGACGGGCCCGCCCTCGGCCGCCCTCAGGCGGGGGTGAGCGAGGCCAGACTCTCGGTGATCGCCTCGGCGGCGCCGGCCGGCCGCAGGTCGAGTGATGCGCTCCTCGCCCGGGCCATCCGCTCGGTGTCCTGGAGCGGGGCGAGCCGGTCGAGCTCGCTGGCCGCCCGGGCCGCATCCAGCGACACGTTGACCAGGCGCCCGTCCGAGTTGGCGACGGCCTCCTGCCACTCGGTCGTCTCCCGCAGCATCAGGCAGGGCACGTGCAGCCAGGCGGCTTCCCTCGTCACCCCGCCGGAGTCGGTCACGACCGCGGCCGCATGGAGCTGCATGGCCAGCGACGTCCGGTAGCCTTGTGGATCGATGACCATGACGCCGGGGCCCATCGAGGCACCCGCGCGGGCAAGCGCGGCCCGAGTACCGGGGTGGAGCGCGACGATCACCTGCCGGCCGGGCCGGGCGAGGCCTCCCAGGAGGCTCGTCCACGCCGCGATCGCCGCCGGCTCGCGGTTCGAGGCCCGGTGGATGGTCACGAACAGGTAACCGCCGGGGCGCAGCTCCAGGCCGAGGCGCCGGCCGATCTCGTCGAGGACCGCCGCGTCTATGATCGAGGGCAGGACATCCGCCGCCAGGTCCTGCATGAGGTCGCCGGTGAGGCTGACCCCGTTCACGATGCCTTCGGCCCGCAGGTTCTCGACGGCCGTCGGCGTGGGGGCGAAGAGCAGCTGCGCCAGGCGGTCGACGACGATGCGGTTGAGCTCTTCGGGGATGCGCCGATCGAACGCCCGGAGCCCCGCCTCGACGTGGGCCACGGGCAGATCGAGCTTGGCCGCCGCGAGCGCCGCGGCCAGCGTCGAGTTCGTGTCGCCGACCACGACGACGGCATCCGGCCGCTCGCGGACAAGGATCGGCTCGATACCGACCAGCATCGCGGCGGTCTGCTCGGCATGGGAACCGCCCCCGGTGTCCAGTGAGTAGTCGGGCCGGGCCAGGCCGAGTTCGGAGAAGAAGCTCCCCGCCATGTTGTCGTCCCAGTGCTGGCCTGTGTCCACGAAGACCTCATCGACCCGGCGGCGCAGGACCGGCTGGAGCGCCCCGAGCTTGATCAGCTGGGGACGCGTGCCGACGACCGTGACGACCCGCACCCGGCGTGGGCCCACGCCAGCCTTACTCAAGGGGAACGCACCTCATGACCGATGCCATGGTAGCGGCGGCCGCGCTCCGGCCCGTCGCCCGGTCGCTCGGGCGCTGTGCCGGCCCGGCCACGATGGGACGTTCGGCACTTGGCAGGCTTCTGGTGTGGCCACACCCTCGGCCTGCATCAGCAGCTACGGGGAGGCACGTCATGTCTGTTCTCGTTGCCTATGCCAGTCGCCATGGGGCCACGCAGGGGATCGCCGAGCGTATCGCCGACCGCCTTCGGCAGGACGGGGTGACGGCCGAGGCCCTGCCGGCGGACCAGGTGCAGGACCTTGCCCCCTATGACGCCTGCGTGGTGGGGAGCGCTGCCTACATGTTCCATTGGCTGGCCGATGCCAACCGCTTCGTGCAGCGGAACCGGCACGAGCTCGCGGCACGACCGTTGTGGCTGTTCAGCAGCGGGCCGCTGGGGACGGACCCGGTCGACGCCAAGGGCCGGGACCAGCTCGTGGCCGCCGAGCCCAAGGAGTTCGCCGAGCTGAAGGAGACGCTGCACCCCCGCGGGGCGCAGGTCTTCTTCGGGGCCTTCGACAGGGACGCACCGCCCATCGGCCTCGCCGAGCGCCTCACCCGACACCTGCCCGCCGCGGCGCAGGACGCCATGCCGGCCGGCGACTTCCGTGACTGGGCCGCCATCGACGCCTGGGCCGACGGCATCGCCGCGGCCCTCGCGCAAACCGCCGTCACGAGCGCAGCCCGCTGACCGCGATGTCCCGCACCACTCCCCTGGCCAGCCTGACGCTCGCGTTCCTCATGCTGGGCGGCTGCGCCGGCCCCGCCACCACCCCGGCCTCGACGGTCCCGTCGGCCGCGCCAACCGTGACCGCAAGCCCGGGGCCGACGACGACCACGCCGCCCGCGGCAAGCCCGTCGCCGGATCTCTCCGCCCTGGCGGCGTCGTACAGCACGATCGCAGCAGGGGGGAGGGCCGCCGTGGCGGAGTGCGATCGCGAGAAGACCGGGTCGAACGGCACGCTGGCGGACGACAAGGCCATCGCGCGAGCCTGCCGCGAGGGCTACGTCAAGTACATCGCGGCCATGAAAGCCGTGGCCTGGGGACCGGCGCAAGCCCAGGCGAACGCCGTCATCTCCGCCGCAGAGGCGTGCGACGCGCTCGTCGTCGATATGGTGAACGCGCCGGACTGGTCCACGTTCAGCGCCGCCTACCAGCGTCTGCCAGTCGCCGAGGACCACCTGGTGCTGATGGCTGACGCCATGCGCAAGGCGCTGGGGTTGCCGCCGGCCGGCTGACGGCCCGCGCTTGACGCGTCCGCTAGGCTGCGGGCGTTGAGCAGGCCGCGACGAGGCACGAGTCGGTGACTGACCAGCCCGCACCCGAACCGCCGGACGGTTCCGGCGCGCCAAACCTGCCGGCTCAGGCACGGCCATGGCGCAGGGTGCTGACCACGCTCGTGTGGGTCGTGGGCCTTGCGATCATCGTCTGGATCGTCGTCGTGGCGCCCCCTGCCAGGGTCTTCGGCAGCGACGCCGAACGGCAGGGTTACGCCATCGGGACGGCCCTGGGGGCCCTGGTCGTCGGGGCCATCGTGTGGTTCGTCCTCGATCGGCTGCGCCGCGCACGGGGAGGTCGGTTCGGGACGGTCTGGGTCCCGCTGATCGCCCTGGTGGTCCTGATCCTCACCAAGGGCGTCCAGGCCGGAGGCACCACCGGCCCCGTGCCCCAGGGCACGGCCAGCGCACCGCCTGGGAGCGCGCCCCCCGCCAGCGCCTACCTGCACATCGCATCGCCCTACCGGCTGGTCGCTACCACCAGCGATGACGCAACCTCCGTCGCGGACGTACAAGCAGGGATCAGGCAGGGCGGCTTCACCGACGCGGCGATCCGACGCGTGCAGGCCGAGGACGGGACGCTGGCCGGCTTCGTGTTCGTCTTTGTCGAGCCCGATCTGGCCCTGGACCCGCAGCAGGCGCGAGCCGGTGTCCTGGAGTCCCTCCAGCAGAAGTCGCTGGCCCCCGACGCGACGACGATCGACGGGCTGACGGTCGAGGTCTACGACCAGAGTGGCGCCGGTTCGGCGATCTGGCTCGACGGCCCCTACCTCCTGCTGGTCCAGGCACGTGACCGCGCATCGGCGGAGGTCCTCGCCAAAGCGGTGCTGGACGCCCGGCCCTGACGGGGACGGGCGGGACCGCGAGGCCAGGTCACTCCGGCAGTTCGAGCCCGGCCAGGACCTTGCGCAGGAGTCCCTCGAGGGTCTCGATCTCCTGCGGATCGAGGCGCTCCAGAAGCTGACGATCGCTGGTCGCGTTGGCGGCGACCGCAGCGTCGACGACCTCCCTCCCATCGTCGGTCAGCTCCACGATCACCCCACGACGGTCGTCGGGGTCGGGCAGCCGCCGCACGAAGCCGCGGTGCTCGAGGCGATCCAGCCGGCTGGTCACGCCGGCGGATGACAGCATCAGCCCGTGCCCCAGCTTGGTCGGCGAGAGCCGATGCGGTGGCCCGGCCGTGCGCAGCGCGCTCAGGAGGCCGACCTCCCCGCGGCTGAGCCCGAAGCGGCCGAACACGGCCTCCTGGCGGCGGGCCAGGTGCGGTCCGATGCGGGCCAGGCGGGCGGTCACCTGGAGCGCTCCGACGCCGATGTCGGGGCGCGCGGTGTCCCAGCGGACGAGCAGGCGGTCGGTGAAGTCATCAGCCATGCGGCCATTGTATCGCTACTCTTGTTTCATGCTAGTATCTCTCTTCCGAGATACTTACCGTAGAGAGTCCTGGAGCTCCGATGGTCGTCGACAGCCAGGCATTCGAATCGCATCCGGGATGGACGCCCGCGCTCGATGCGGAGCCGGCCTCCGACGCGGCCCTGGTGCGGCAGCTCATCGACGGGTCCGAGGCCGCCCTCGCCACTTTGTACGACCGGTACAGCCCGGCGGTCTTCACCTCCGCCCTTCGGTACAGTGGAGACCGCTCGATCGCGGCGGAGGTCCTCCAGGACACCTTCATGACGCTCTGGAACCGGGCAGAACAGTTCGACTCGTCACGCGGCTCGCTGGCCGGCTGGCTGGCCTCGATCGCCCACAACCGCGCCATCGATCGCCTCAGGACCGCCCGCCGCCGAGACGCCGCGCCATTCTCATCGTTCGGCGCCGAGGAGGCCGATGGCGACACGGTCGCCCAGTGGCTGGAGACGAACGGCAGGCTGCTGGGGGCGGCACCGCCAGAGGTCGGGCCGGAGGCGGCGGCGTTGCGACTGGAGGCCGGTTCGGCGCTCGCGGCGGGGATCGCCACGCTGGGGCATGCTGAACGCCGCGTGATCATGCTCGCCTACCAGGAAGGGCTGTCCCAGGTGGAGATCGCGGCCCGGCTCGGGTGGCCCCTCGGCACCGTCAAGACCCGGACGCGTCGGGCCCTGCTGCACCTGCGTGACCGCCTGGAGGAGTCGCGCCCCTCGGAAGGAGCTCGGCGATGACGCAGCCGGCCCGGATCGTCGTGCTCGGCGGCGGCTTCGCCGGCGTGTCGACGGCGCAGGAGCTGACCAGGCTGCTCCGCCGCCAGGGCCGCCTCACCACCCGCCAGACGGCCGCGGACGAGGCCGGGCCTGGGGCGGCACGTAAGGTCTCGGTGACGCTCATCAACCGCGACAACTACTTCGTGTTCCAGCCCTTGCTCGCCGACATCGTCTCGGGGGCCATCGAGAGCACCCACGTCGTGGTCCCCCTCCGGCGGATGCTGCGAGGCGTCGATGTCGAGGTCGGCTACGTCGAGGAGATCGACACGGTCGGTCGCCACGTCCACGTGCGGCGTCGCCAGAGCGGCACGCGGTTCACCTTGGACTACGACGCCCTCGTGCTGGCCCTTGGCAGCGTGACCGACTTCGGCACGGTGCCGGGCATGGCCGAGCACGCCATCGGGGTGCGCAGCCTGGGCGACGCCTTCTACCTCCGCAACCGGGCCCTCTCGATGCTCGAGGAGGCCGTCAACGAAGCCGACGCCGAGCGCCAGAAGGCGCTCCTGACCTTCGTCGTCGTGGGCGGTGGATCGACCGGCGTGGAGGTCGGGGCCGAGCTGGCCGATCTCCTGCACACCGCCCGACGGACCTTCGCGAGCCTCCCCACGCCCGAGGTCGTGCTGGTCCACAGCCGCCCGCACGTGCTGGCCGAGTTCGGGGAGCGCCTGGGCCGCTACGCCACCAAGAAGCTGGCCCGGGCCGGGGTGCGTCTTGTCCTCGGCCGCCGCCTCGTGCGCGTCGAGCAGGACCACGTGGAGCTGGACGACGGCTCGGTCATCTCGACCGCCACGGTCGTCAGCACCGTCGGCAACGCGCCCCATCCGGTCATCGCTCGCCTGGGCCACGCCGCGGATGGCCGGGGCTGGATCCGGCCCGATGCCACGTTCGCGGTCCCCGGGCTCGAGCGGGTCTGGGCGCTCGGCGACTGTGCCTCGATCCTGGATCCGCGAACCGGGCGACCCATGCCGGCCACGGCGCAGCACGCCGTGCGCGAGGGGCCCCATGCGGCGCGCAACATCCTGGCCGTCCTCGACGGCGGGGCGCCCCTGCCGTTCGACTACGGCCAGCAGGGCATGCTGGTGTCATTGGGCCGCTTCAAGGGCGTCGGCGAGGTGCGCGGTATCAAGGTCTCGGGCCTGATCGCGTGGTTCCTGTGGCGGACGTACTACCTGCTCCGGCTGCCCAGCCGCGACCGCCGCCTGCGCGTGGCGCTCGACTGGGCCCTGGAGCTGTTCCTGGCCCACGACGTGGTGGAGATCAACATGCGCCGCTCACGCACGCGTCCCGGCGAGGAGGTCGGCGAGGTGACCGGCGAGCCGGTGTCGGTCGGGGTGAGGAGCGAGGCGCCCGAGGAGCTGGTGGTCTGAGCCGGCCGGGCCGTGGCAGCCTCCGGGGCGCCGGAGAGGGATACTGGGCTCCAGCGGATGAACCCCGGCGATGAGGAGTCAGGCCATGGCACCCGACCAGAAAGGCACGTGGACGGAGCAGGTCAGGATCGATGGCGACCGCCTGCTGACCGAGGTCAAGCGGTTGATCGCCGAGGGCAACGTCCGGCGGATCAGCATCCGGCAGGGTGACCACACGGTGGCCGAGTTCCCCCTGACGGTCGGCGTCGCCGGGGCGGTCCTCGCGCCCTGGCTGGCCGCGATCGGGGCGATCGCCGCGCTGGTCACCGACTGCAGCATCGTCGTCGAGCGCATCGAACCCCCGGCGCCTTGACCCGGACGGACCCCAGCCCGGCGGAGGGACCGCCCGCTGCGGTCGAGACGGTCGACCGGCCGGACCAGCGTCGCTACGAGCTGACGGTGGACGGCGACCTGGCCGGCTGGGTCACCTATCGCCTGTCGGACCACCGCATCACCTTCATCCACACGAAGGTGCAGGCGAACTACACGGGCCGGGGCCTGGCCCAACGCCTGGCCCGGGACGTGCTCGACGACGCGCGAGCCCGGGGCCTTCGCGTGCGGCCGCTCTGTCCGTACATCGCCGGCTACATCCGCGCCCACCCGGCCTATCAGGACCTCGTCACCGGTTCGGAGGTATCTCATGGCTGATGGCTACGACATCGACCCCAAGGTCCCGCCGAGCGGCCCCGGTTGCGTCGAGTGCACGGCTGCCGGCGGCTGGTGGTTCCACCTGCGTCGGTGCGCCCACTGCGGACATGTCGGCTGCTGCGACTCGTCGCCGTCCCAGCATGCCAGCCGCCACGCGGCCGCGGCGGCGCACGCGGTCGTGCAAAGCTATGAGCCCGGCGAGGACTGGTTCTGGGACTACATCCGTGAGGAGGATTTCGACGGGCCCCTCCTGGCGCCGCCGCGGCACCATCCCCTCGACCAGCCCGTGCCCGGGCCGGCCGGCCGGGTGCCGGACGACTGGGAGGACCGGTTGAACTAGCGACAGCAGCCGGGGCGGGAAAGGAGTGCGGTCGTGGACACGATGAGGATCCTGGGGTTCGCCGGCAGCCTTCGGCGGGCTTCCTACAACCGAGGCCTCATCCGGGCCGCGATCGAGCTGGCTCCCAGCGGGATGGCGATCGACGTGTTCGACCTGAGCGACATCCCGCTCTACAACCAGGACGTCGAGGACGCCGGCGAACCGCTGTCGGTCGTGGCGTTCAAGCGGGCGATCGGGTCGTGCGACGCCCTTCTGGTCGCCACGCCCGAGTACAACCACGGCATGTCCGGCGTGCTCAAGAACGCCCTTGACTGGGCGTCCCGGCCTCGGGTGACGAGCCCGCTCCGCGACCGGGCCGTGGCCGTCATGGGCGCGAGCCCCGGGCGCGGGTCCACCGCGCGAGCCCAGGCCCAGCTGCGTGACACGTTCGTGTTCACCGGGGCGTGCGTCATGCCGCTGCCGGAGCTCCTCATCAGCGCGGCGGCCGAGCACTTCGACCCCCATGGCAGCCTCACGGATCCCGCGCTGCGGGCTCTGCTCGTCGAGCTGCTGGAGGCGTTGCGCGCGTGGACACAGCGCATCGACCTGCACCGCGCGGCGGCCTGACGGCGATGCCCGCGGATCAGCCGCACCCGCACGCGGCCCTGGGTCACGAGCCCATCCGCACGATCGGCCGCGAGGAGCTGAAGGCGAAGCTGAACCGCGGCGAGGACTTCAAGCTGATCATGGCCCTCAACCGCTGGGCCTTCGAGGCCAAGCACATCCCCGGCTCGGTCCACTTCGACACGCCGGACGCGCTGTACACCACGATCCGGCCCGACGATGAGGTCATCGTGTACTGCTCGAACGTCGACTGCCTGTCCAGCGTGGCCCTCTATCGCGACCTCGTGGCGCGCGGGTACCGGAACGTGCGCCGGTACTCGGGGGGCCTGCTCGACTGGGAGGATGCGGGCCTGCCACTCGAAGGTACCTTCGTGAGCTCGCCATGACACTCGAGCCGTCGCGGCCCACCCGCCCCGATCACCCATACGCGGTCGCGCTCGAGTTCGAGCGGCGCGGCTGGTATGAGGTGGCCGCCCTCGTGCGGTCGCTGACGCCGGAGGAGTGTCTGGAGCCTGGCTACCAACGCGACCCGGATTGGACCGTGCGCGATGTCGTGGCCCACGTCGGGACGTGGCTGGCGGAGGCGCAGGTGCAGTTCGAACGCCTCGCCGCCGGGACGTACGAAGGTCACGACATCGACGTCGACGCGATGAACGCCATCTTCCTGGCGGCGATGGCGGACCAGCCATGGGACGTGGCCTGGGTCCAGGCCAACGCCGGCCGGACGATGATGGTCACCACGTGGCACGAGCTGGATGACCCATCCGAAGAGGCGGCCTGGTGGATCCGCAAGTCGGGTGGCGACCACTACGCCGAACATCTCGGCCGTCTGCGGGAATGGGTGGCCGAGCTGCTCGCCCAGCGCGGTTCGGAGGCCGGCCGATGACCGACAACGGGTCGGTCGGGGAACCCCGAGCAGCCTGGCCCACGCTCCCGTGGCGGGATTGGGAGCCCACCATGGCCACGCTGCACATGTGGGTCCAGATCGTGGGCAAGGTGCGGATGGCCCTCGCCCCGCCGCTCAACCACTGGTGGCACGTCCCGTTGTACGTGACGGCGCGGGGCCTGACGAGCTCGCCGATCCCGTACGAGGCCCGCCTGTTCCAGGTCGACTTCGACTTCCTGGACCATCGCCTGCGGGTCACGGACAGCCTCGGCGGTGCCTTCACGATGGCACTTGAGCCCAAGTCGGTGGCCCGGTTCTACGAGGAGTTCATGGCCCGACTGCGAGACATGGAGATCGACGTGCGGATCTCCACCAGGCCGGTCGAGGTGGCCGATGCGACGCCCTTCGAGGCGGACGAGCGACACGCCGCCTACGATCCCGGCCACGCGGAGGCGTTCTGGCGCGGCCTCCTCCAGGCCGACCGCGTCATCAAGGCCTTCCAGAGCGGGTTCCTGGGCAAGGCGAGCCCGGTGCAATTCTTCTGGGGCAGCTTCGACCTGGCCGCCTCCCGCTACTCGGGACGGCCGGCTCCGCTCCATCACGGCGGTGCCCCCAACTGCGCGACCTGGGTCATGGAGGAGGCGTACGCCCGCGAGGAGCACAGCGTCGGCTGGTGGCCCGCCAGTCGTCCACCCGGGCCCGCGTTCTACGCCTACGTGTACCCGGAGCCTGACGGTCTGCGGGCGGCAATGCTCAGGCCGGCCGGAGCGTCGTTCGACGACGGTCTGGCGGAGTTCATCCTCCCGTACGACGTGGTGCGGCAGGCGGCCGATCCGGATGCGGCAGCGCTGGCGTTCTTCCAGTCGACCTACGAGGCGGGCGCCGACCTGGCCGAGTGGGACCGCGCCCTCCTGGAGCCCCGTGTCCCACCCGATCGGCCACCGACCCGGCCCTGGTCCACGATCCCGACACCCGGCGACGCCCCGGCTCGGGCCACCCACCGCCACGTGTCACGCCGGGAGCGCGGCTCGGCTTGAGCGCGGGCGGGTGTACCGTGGCGCCATGAGCGCGCGCACCCGGTGGTGGGAGTGGCTGGTCCCGGTCGTGTGGCTGGCCGCGGTGGTGCTCTGCCTGCTGGCCGGCCTGACCTGGCTGGCCGTCGTCGTGCTGCTGGCCCCAGGGGTCCTCTTCGTGCTCGCGCTACTGGGCCTGCGCCTCTACTGGCAGCGCCATCCCGAGCACCGCCGCATCGGCGACTGGTTCACCGAGGAGCACCACATCCGTCACTGGTGAGACCGGGGGCCGCTCACAGGAGCTGGCTGACCAGGACCTCCACCTGCGCGAGCGTGGCCGGCGTGGCGGTCGCGGTGATCTCCACGAGCGTCGACCCCTTCGTCGCCACGACCGCCTCGTTGTCCTTGCCCCCACCAAGTTGCTGCAGGAACGAGCGCGCCTGGTCCCCCACGCCCGATACCGCGGTGTAGGGAACGGGGAATTTGTCGCTGAACTTGGAGATCAGTGACGGGTCGGTGTTGCTGATCACCTCGATGATCACGTTGGCCGTGGCGCCGTGGTATTCGCCCACGAGCCCGATCGAGCCGGCCGGCAGCTGGGCGCCACCGCCGCTGGGCGCGTACGGTGCGACACCTCCAACACCTCCGTGTCGTGGGCCCGTCGGGGTCCTTGGCGCCGTAGGGTAGGGCATCGGCGCGGTGACCCCGGTAACGCGCCCTTACCGCCGGCGCCGTCCCGGGGGCGTGACCGCGAGGCCGGGCCACCGCGCCTCGAGCGTCGCCGCCGCCAGCCCTTCGATGAGGATGGTCTTGCGCCGGTTGGTGGCCCCCCGGACGAGACGGACCGACGTCCTGGGAGCCGCCACCTCGCGGGCCAGCAACCCCACGAGAGCCGCGTTGGCGGCACCGTCGGCCGGCGGCGCGGCCACCCGCACCAGCAGGACACCGTCCTCCCTGACGCCGTTGACGCGGTCGCTGCCACCGCGGGGCGTCAGGTGGACCGTGAACCGCACCTCAGGCATGGACCGAGGATGCAACAGGCCGACCGCCGCCCGTGTGCGGCAGGCTCGCTACGCCGTGGGGGGCGCCGTGTCGCCCCGAGTTGCCAGCTCGATCGCCTCGACGAGACGATCGCCGGTGGGTACGCCGACGAGCGGGACGACCCGGTGGGGCCCTTCCATCTCGACCCAGTCGAGCTCCATGCCCGAGGCGGTGAGGACCACCGGCTTGTCCGGGTAGAGCTCGCGGAGGCCGTCGACCAGGGAGCGGCCGCCGTCGCTCTCGCCGGTCGACAGGACGTCATAGACGAGCACGTCCGCGCGCTCGGCTGCGGCACAGGGCTCGCCGCGCATGACCGGGCAGCTGTGGTATTCCGGCCCCCAGCATTGCTCGACCTCGATGCCGCGGCGCCGCAGGCTGGCGGTCTCCTGATCGGCCATGTCGATGTCGTGGTGGACGACGAGGGCGCGCATCTTGAGCCTCCGGATCTGCGTCGACCTCGCGTCAGCGAAGCCGGCTTTGGGGGAATCCTCGGCCGCTACATGGTACGGGCCAGAGTCCAAGTGCCCCAACCGGTGGGTCGAGTGGCCCGAGGTCACGGCCTGGCGGAGCCGGAGCGCGGGCGCGGGTATGCTCCGTCCGTCGAGGCCACCTGGACGGTCCGCCACCGGGGAGAGCAGATGCCGAGAAGGGTCGTCGCCAGCACGTACGTGACCCTCGATGGCTACATGGACGAACCGGGCAAGTGGTCCTTCCCGTTCTGGTCGAAGGAAGCCTCCGACTTCAAGGCCAGCGAGTTGTATGCCAGCGATGCGTTGCTGCTGGGCCGCCTCACCTACGAAGGCTTCGCGAGCGCCTGGCCGACGATGCAGGGCACCGGCGAGTTCGGCGAGAAGATGAACAGCATGCCCAAGTACGTCGCCTCGCGGACGCTGGAGAGCGCCACGTGGAACGCCTCGATCATCCAGGGTGACGTGGCGGAGGCCGTCCGCCGGCTCAAGCAGCCGGGCGGCGGCGACCTCCTCATCGGCGGCAGCGGCCAGCTCATCGACTACTTGAGCGGCCACGACATGATCGACGAGTACCGCCTGATGGTGCATCCCATCGTCCTGGGCGGGGGCGAGAAGCGCCTCTTCCGGCATGCCCCCCGGCGCACCCTCGTACTCGTCGACAGCCTGACGTTCCCCACCGGCGTCGTGGTCCTCACCTACCGCCCGGCCGGCGCGCCCGACGCGCCCACCGCGAGCGAGCGCTGACGTGCCTGGCGCCGGAGAGGAGATCCTGATCGCCGGCGCCACCGCGCTGGCCCACCTCGAGGGCCTGGAGCCCGGCCTGCAGGTCCTCACGCATGCGCTTGCCCGTCAGGCGGATGCGGCCTCAGCCGTCATCGTCATCGTCGACGGACCCGGGGGCGGGCTGGAGATCGCGGCGTCGTTCGGGCTCGAGGGCGCCGCCCGGGCCGGGCTGGCCGCGGCGATGCAGAACCCGCATCATCCCATCGTCCGGACCGCCACGACCGCCGAGGCCGCCTTCGACGTCCATCCCACCGCACGCGGCGGTCCGGCCCTGCGCAGTCATCTGCCCCTCGTCGTCACCCGCGGCGGTACGCAGCGGGTCCTCGGCGTCCTGGCCCTCGCCCACGAGCGGCCGATCCCGTCCTCGCTGCGACCCGTCCTGGAGGCTGGGGCCGACCTGGCGGCGGTCGTCGTCGAGCGCGACGTTCGGCCGACCGGGTGAGGGTCCTTGGCCTGATGCTGGCCGCCAGCCTCGTGGCCATGGCCTGCGGGAGCCAGACGAGCCCGCCGAGCGTATCTCCGTCCGTTGCGCCAACGCCGTCGCCCGTGGCCACCGCCTCCCCCACGGCTCAGCCGACCGCCACGCCGACTCCGGGTCCGACCACGACCATCGCCCAGCTGATCGGGCAGAAGCTGGTCGTGCGCATGGACGGCACCACGCCAAGCGCTGACCTCCTTGGCCGGATCGGCCGCGGCGAGGTCGGCGGGGTCATCCTCTTCGGCGCCAACATCACCACGGCGGCCGCCCTCACCGCCCTGACCGGCAAACTCCACGCCGCGGCCGCCGCGGGGGGCCAGCCGCCGCTCCTTGTCGCCGTCGACCAGGAGGGTGGCACGACGAGCCGCATCAGCTGGGCGCCACCGACCTTGTCTGCGCCGCAGATGGGACACGATGGACGCGCGGCGACCGCCCGGGCCCAGGGCGCCAGCACCGGGGTCGCCCTGGCGGGGCTGGGCATCAACGTCGACCTGGCACCGGTGGCCGACGTCCCGGCCTCGAGCGCCTCCTTCATGGCGCGTGACGGTCGGACCTTCTCGTCCGATGCGGCCCTGACGGCCCTCCTGGCTGACGCGTTCGCCTCAGGACTCGAGTCGGCCGGGGCGATCCCGACGATGAAGCACTTCCCGGGCATCGGCTTCGCCACGAAGAACACCGATGCCGTCGTGGTGAGGATCAAGGCCTCGACCCACGACCTTGCGCCCGGCCTGCAGCCGTACGAGACCGCGATCGCCCACGACATCCCGCTGATCATGCTGTCCAACGCGACCTACAACGCCTACGACCCCGTCAACGCCGCCGGTTGGTCCGCGGTGATCACCCAGACGCTGTTGCGCCAGGAGCTCGGCTTCACGGGCGCCACCATCACCGACGCGCTCGACGGCACGGCGCTCGCCCGCCACCTCTCGGACGACGTCCTGGCGGTCCGCGCCGCAAAGGCCGGCACCGACCTCATCCTCGTGACCGGCCCGGAGGCCGCGAGTAGCGACGTGTACGCCACGCTGCTCGCGGGCGCCACCGACGGGACGATCCCGATGGCACCGCTGCAGGCCTCATACGAGCGCATCCTGGCCCTCAAAGCAGGCCTTTAGAGGACCGAACGGAGCTCCACCGCCGACCGCCAGTGCACGAGGCGGATCGCGACCAGGACGCCGAACGCCGCCACGACCAGGATCGCCGCCGCCGCGATGGAGGCATCCAGGCTGGACTGGAACTGGCCGTAGACCAGCAGCGGCAGGGTCTGCGTCAGCCCCTGGACGTTGCCCGCGAACATGATCGTGGCGCCGAACTCGCCCAGGGCACGGGCCCAGCTCAGGACCAGGCCGGCGGCCAGGGCGGACGAGGCCAGCGGCACAGTGACGAGGCGGAAGACGCTCGCCTCGGACGCGCCGTCGACCCGCGCCGCGTCCTCCAGATCGGTGGGCACGGCGGCGAAGCCGGTCCGGGCCGACCGGACGTAGAACGGCGCGGCCACGAACGTCTGGGCCAGCACGACCGCCGCCGTGGTGAACGGCAGCTGGATGCCCAGGTCCTGCAGCAGGCCGCCGAAGAGGCCGTTGCGGCCGAGCGCGAGCAGCAGGGCCAGGCCGGCCACGGCGGGCGGCAACACGACCGGCAGGTCGATGAGCGCCTCGACCAGCGCCCGGCCGCGCCAGCGGCGACGGGCCAGGAGATAGGCCAGCGGCGTGCCGAAGGTCACGGTCAGGACCAGGCTGGCGGCCGTCGCCAGCAAGCTCAGCACGAGAGCGTCCGCGATGGCCGGGTCGCTCGTCTCGGCCGCCAGCGAGCCACCCAGTACGGCCCGGCCCACCAGGACGGCCACCGGCACGCCGAGGAAGCTGAGCGCGCAAACGGACAGAAGGGCCGCGACCAGGGGTGTGGCCCGGTCGCGGCCGGATGATCGACGAGGGAGGGGCATGGCGCCGGCTCAGCCGGGCGGCAGGAACCCGTACTTGGCGAGGATGGCCTCACCGGCCGGGCCCGCCAGCCACGCGATGAAGGCGGCGGCCGCGGCGGCGTTCGAGGAGGCCTTGACGGCCACCGCCCCGTAGGTGGCGGGGACGTTGGCGTCGGTCGGCACGGTGACCGTGGTCACCTTGGTCCCGGCCGTGCTGGCATCGGTGACATAGACGATCGCGGCATCACCTTCGCCGAGCTCGATCTTGCTCACGACGGCCGCCACGTTGTCTTCCTTGGACACGATGTTGGCGGACACGGCCGCGACGAACCCGGCCGGGTAGCTGGGCTGCTTGGCCAGGTTGGCGAGCAGAAGGTTGGCGTACTTGGTGATGGGCACGGTGTCGCCGGCCGCCACGAACTTGAGGTCGGCCTTGGCCAGGTCGGCGGGCGTCTGGACTCCCGCTGGGTTGGCCGGCGGCACGATGACGGTCAGCAGGTTGCCGGCGAACTTCGTGATGGCCCCGGCCGCCAGGCTCTTGTCGACCAGCTTCTGCGGGTTCGATGTGTCGGCGGAGGCGAAGACGTCGGCGGGCGCGCCCTGCTCGATCTGCGTCTCGAGCGTGCTCGAGGCCCCGAACGACAGGGTCAGCGTCAGGCCCGGGTCGGCGGTCTGGTAGGCGGTCTTCATCTCGGTGAAGGCGGCCGTCAGCGACGAAGCGGCGTAGATCGTCAGGCTGCCCGCGGCGGTGCCCGCCGGGGCGCTGGCCGGCGGCGCCGTCGACGTGGGGGCGGCAGCGGTCGGGGGCGCCGTCGCGGCCCCGGAACAGGCGGCCACGATGGTCGCCATGGTCAGGACAAGGCCGCTCAGGCGGCGGTCACGCTTCACGCTGCCCTCCTCGCGGGGCAGGCCCCTGGATCTCCACGATGACGTTCGTCGACTTGACGGCGCAGACCACCGCGTCGCCCACCTTGAGATCCAGCTCGATGACGGCCTCGGCGGTCATGAGGCTGACCAGCCGGTGCGGCCCGGCCTGCACCTCCACCACGGCGGCGACCCGGTCCCGCTCGACCCGCGTCACGACGCCCTCGAAGCGGTTCCGCGCCGATTGCTTCGTGATGGTCCGGTCGGGCGCCGCCTCGCGGCGCTCAGCCAGCAGGCGATGGACCTCCTGCGCGTCCACGAGCCGCTGCCCGCCGGGTGAGCGCACCGTGGTCAGGCGGCCTTCGGCCTCCCATCGGCGTAGCGTGTCCACGCTGACGCCGAGCATCGGCGCGACCTGGCCCATACGGAGGAGGCGGGTGTTGTCGGCGAGCGGGTCTGGACGCGACATACCGCGCTATGGTGCCACAACAGAGCGTGGTTATCTTTGTACTCAAGGCACAGTATGCACAGCCATACCGCGCATCCTGATTCCGTGACAGGGCTCCGGGCCCATGAGCCGAAGGGATCGTCGCCGGAGTTCGACCGCGACGTGGCCCTGTTGTTCGCGGCCCGCGCGGTCCGGATGTTCGGGTACGGCTTCCTCGCCGTCGTCCTCGTGCTCTACCTGTCGGCCCTTGGTTTGTCGGGGAGCGCGATCGGGGTCCTTCTGGCGCTGACCCTGCTCGGCGACGTCGTGGTGTCGTTGTGGCTCACCACCCACGCGGACCGGCTGGGCCGACGCCGGGTCCTGACCGTTGGGGCGATCCTCATGCTGGCCGCCGGGCTGGCGTTCGCCGCCACGCCGGTCTATGCCGTCCTCCTCGCCGCTGCCACCGTGGGTGTGATCAGCCCGAGCGGCAACGAGGTCGGCCCGTTCCTTGCCGTCGAGCAGGCGTCGCTGAGCCAGCTCGTCGGCGACCGTCGGCGGACGACGGTCTTCGCCCGGTACCAGTTGGTGGGCTCGTTTGCCACCGCCAGCGGTGCCCTGGCGGCGGGGGCGCTTGCAGAGGTCGCGATCCAGTCAGGCGCCTCCGCGACGGAGGCGTACCGGCTCGTCATCGTGGGCTACGCCGTGGTCGGCGTCATCCTGGCCGCGCTCTTCAGCCGCGTGTCACCACGGGTGGAGGTGGCCGCGCCGGCGCCTGCCGTCGCCACGATCCGCACACGCCTGGGTCTGCATCGGTCGCAGGGCGTGGTGCTGCGCCTGTCCGCTCTGTTCGCGCTCGATGCCTTCGCCGGCGGCTTCGTGATCCAGAGCTTCATCGCGTTCTGGTTCCAGCAGCGCTTCGGTACCGACCCCGCGGTCCTGGGCGGGTTGCTGTTCGGGGCGAACGTCCTGGCCGGGGTCTCCGCATTGGCCGCCGGCAGGCTGGCGGCCCGGTTCGGCCTGGTGCGAACGATGGTCTTCAGCCACCTGCCGTCGAACCTCCTGCTGCTCTTGGTGCCCTTCATGCCCACGTTCGAGTCGGCCGCGGCGATCCTCCTGGTGCGCTTCAGCATCAGTCAGATGGACGTGCCGACACGCCAGTCGTACACGATGGCCATCGTCGCCCCGGACGAACGCTCGGCGGCGGCCGGCGTGACGGGCATCGCGCGGAGCCTCGGCGTGGCCGCCTCGCCGCTCATCGCCGCACCCCTATTCCTCAACGCGGCGCTGGCTGGCGCACCGTTCGTCATCGCCGGCGGCCTGAAGGTGGCCTACGACCTCTTGTTGTACCGAGGGTTCCGGGCCCAGCAGCCGCCGGGCGAACGCTAGGGTCGGGGCGACGCCGCCGATCAGCGCCAGCGCGTGAGGATCGTCTCCCGTCCGAACAGGGCCACGGCCAGGCGGAGCCCGCCGATGGCGACCGCGAAGAGCACGGCCGCCCCCACCAGGTAGGTCGGCCCGTCGACGAGGAAGCCGCCGGCGCCCTGCAGCACGATGAGGGCCACGATCGGCAGGATGACGATACCGCCGATCTGCTGCGCCACCCGCGGGTCGTTCACACGCGAACTGACGATGATGCCGGCCTCGACCGAGATGAGGCCGATGGCCGGCCCCAGCGCGAGCACGCCGGCGAGCCACGAGCCGTCGGTGATCACGGGCAGCAGCTCGGGCGCGACCAGGACCGCGGTCAGCAGCACGAGCGTGGCGTAGGCCAGCCACGAGGCCAGGACGCCCGGCACGAGCGCGGCGATGGCCTTGCCGACCAGCAGCTCGCTGGTGCGGAGGGGCGTGGACAGGACCGCCTCCAGGCTGCGGGTCTGCTTCTCGCCCACGATCGAGTAGCTGGCGATGGCCAGCGGGATGTACGCCGGCAGGATGAGGAACGTGGCCAGGAACTGGGAGATGGCGAAGGCCATGACCACCTGGCGGCCGTCCAGCCCGGCCCATGACGGGTGGCGGGCGATGAGCTGCGCCACCTGGTCGGCCGGCAGCGCCGGCGCGGCGTGCGATCCGAGCGCGATGAGGAGGATCGGCGAGGCGGTGAGCAGGACCGGCGGCAGGATGATCGAGGACACCAGGAGCCGGTTGCGGATGATCTCCCGCGCCTCGCGCCGGACGACCGCGCCGACCATGGCGCCGCGCACGATCCGAATCAGGGCGGCCCCCCGTCGCTGGGTGGGCGGGCCCCCATGACCTCGAAGTAGACGTCCTCGAGCGAGGCGGTGCGGGCCCGCACGCCCAGGATCGCGGCTCCACGGTCGACGAGGGCGTGCACGAGGTCAGGCGTATCGCGATGGATATCGGCCAACGTCACGTCCAGGGTCAGCCCCGCGACCTCCACGCCCTGCACCTCTGACCGGCCACGCAGCCGGTCCACGAGCTCCGCCGGTGGGGCAGCAGCCAGCTCGACCTCGAGCACGGCCTTGCCGGCAAGCCCACGCAGGCGGGCCGGGCTGTCCATGCGCAGCAGGGTCCCGCGCAGGAAGCCGATCCGGTCGCACAGCCGCTCCGCTTCGTCCAGGTTGTGCGTGCAGAGGACGATCGTGCGCCCCTGGCCCTTCAGCGCGGCGATGGCCTCGCGCACGACGAAGGCGGCCTCCGGGTCCAGGGCGGCGGTGGGCTCGTCCAGGAAGAGGACGCTCGGGTCGTGGAGCAGCGCGCGGGCGATGGCGAGCTTCTGCTTCATGCCCTTGCTGAACGTGCCCACGAGGCCGTCGCGGCGGTCCCACAGGTCGAACAACCGCAGCAGGCGCTCCATCCGCTCCAGCCGCACGGCAGGCGGAAGGCCATGGAGGCGCCCGAAGAACTCCAGGTTCTGGACCGCCGTCAGGCGCTCGTAGAGGCCCGGCGTCTCGGTCAGAACGCCGATGCGGGCCCGCACCGCGTCGGCGTCCGCGACCACGTCGAAGCCGTCGATCGAGGCGCGACCCTCGGTCGGCGCGATGAGCGCGGAGAGCAGACGCACGGTGGTCGTCTTGCCCGCCCCGTTGGGGCCAAGCAACCCGAAGACCTCGCCGCGCGCGAGCTCCAGGTCCACCCCCCGCAGGGCCCACTGCGACCCGAACCGCCGTCCCAGCCCGGCGGCGCGCACAGCCACGCTCTCGGCCATCACGCGAGAGTGTGCTCCGGTGAAGGGCTCCGTGGTCCTAATGGGCCCTTTGTGTCACCTCAGGCGGCCCAAAGTGGTTCCTGGGCGCGCCGGCCAGGCCGACCACTGCCGTGGCGAGCGTTCTCCTTCCAGCCGCATATGACGACTGTACTATCGCCGGGCCGCTCGCCCCCTGCCATCCTTGCGATGACATCCTACGGAAAGGAGGTGAATTGTGGTAGCACGCGCCTACGTGTGGGCCATGTCCTGGGCCGAGGACCTCTGGCAGCTCCCGCGCACACGACGGGACTCTTCGACCGGCCAGGGTTTGGCCGAATATGCACTCATCCTGGCCCTGATCGCCATCATCGCGATCCTGGCCCTCATCTTCCTGGGTAGCCAGATCCGCGGCATCCTGTCCAACGTCGGCAAGAGCGTCTGACACGGCCGACGAACCGTAGCTAGAACGAAGAGCGCCTCCCACGCGGGAGGCGCTCTTCCGATTCCCGGGTCCTAGCCGGATGTCCCGGCGGTGCCCGACGACATGCCCGGGCACCCGCCCGGCATCGCCCCACCGTGACCCGGGGCACCGGACGGCGCCGGTGCTCCGGAAGCGGATGGCGCCCCGGAGGCGGACGGCGAGGCCGCGTTGACCACCGCCACGCCACCCACGGCGAGGAGGCTGACCGCCAGCAGGACGGTCGCCCCGATGCGGGTCGGGATCGACGCGACGCGCCGTCCGACGGGCGGGGGCCCCACCTCCGGGGCCTGAGGTTCGAGATCAGGGTTCAAGCTTCGACTCCTTGGGTCGCAAGTGCTGGATGGTTCCCCCGAGTGATCGGCATAGGCCTCACCTCGGCTACGGATGTTCGTCGCGGGCCGCTCACGACCCGCTCGTGCTGGCCCCCGACAGGTCGTAGAGCGTCCCGCCGGCCGAGCTGCCCGTGTCCACCACGGTCCCGACCGACGTTGCCCATGTGTCGATGGCGCTGATCGAGGAGTCACTCGTGCCGCCCGGGCCACCGCTGCCACCGCTGCCGTCGACGAGCAAGAACCGCACCTGGCCGGAGGCGACGAGCGCCTTGAACTGGGCCAGGGTCGGTGCCGGGTCGCCGCCGTTGAAGCCGCCCATGGCCATGACCGGCTCGCCCGATGCGAGCTCGATCGAGCCGGCGTTCATCGACGAGTCCACGGCCACGATCCAGGTGGCCGACCCACGATCGGCCACCAGGTAGTCGACCAGCGTCGAGTCCGCGGCCCCGCCGCCCGCTTCGCCGGCTCCGAGACCTGGGCCGCCGGCCGTGCCGCTGGGGGCTCCGCCGAAGCCGCCGGCCGGCGGTCCGCCCGCCTGACCGCCGCTGCCGGGCAGCGCCTGGCCGCCGCCGCTCGGCTGGCCGCCACCGAACCCACCGGGGGTGCTGTCGGTCGCGGCCGTCACGGCCGGGCCGGCGCTCGGGTCGCCACCCGAATAGGCCGTGTTCATGGTCTCGATGGCGTACGCCGCCGGGCCGACGAGGAGCGCCGCCAGCCCGATGCCGAGGGCGGCCAGGGTGAGACGATCCAGGTGGGCACGGCGCGGCAGGGTGACGATGAAGGCCACCAGCAGCGCCACGGCCAGGATCACGACATCAACGCCCGGCACGAAGTCCGGCGAGCGGCCCAGGAGCTGGACGGCCAGCCAGGCCGTGACGACCAGTGAACCCGCCAGGACCGCGCCGCCGATCCAGCGGCGGCTGCGCAGGGCCCACAGGTCGACCAGCCCGGCCCCGACCAAGGCCGCGATCGCCGGCGCCAGGGCGACCGCGTAGTAGGAATGGATGATCCCCGACATGAGGCTGAAGACCGCCGCCGTGACCAGGAACCAGCCGCCCCACATGAGGTAGCCGGCGCGCCGCAGGTCGGTCCGCGCCGCCCGGCCACGCAGGATCACGCCGCTGACGAGCCCCACCACGGCGGACGGCACGAACCAGCTGATCTGGCCGCCCAGCTCGGTATTGAACAGGCGCAGCAGGCCCGGCGTGCCGGAGAAGCCGCCGCCACCACCACCGGCGCCGCCCGTGCCGCCCGGGTTGCCCGAGCCACCGAAGATCCGGCCCAGCCCGTCGTAGCCGAAGATGAGATCCAGCACGGAGTTGGTGGTGCTGCCGCCGATGTACGGCCGATCCACCGCCGGGATGGCCTGCACGATGGCGACCCACCAGCCGCTGGCCAGCAGCACCGCCACGGCGCTCACCAGCAGCGCGACCAGCCTGCGGCGCAGGCTGCCGTGGCCGGCGATCGCATACGTCACGGCGAACGCCGGGAGCACGAGGTACGCCTGGAGGTACTTGGTGAGGAAGGCCGAGCCTACCAGGACACCCGCCAGGGCCAGCCAACGGATGCGGCCGCCCTCGAGGCCGCGCACGAAGGCGTAAGCGGCTGCGACGAGGAGCAGGGTCAGCACGGCATCCGGGTTGTCGAAGCGGAAGATCAGGACGGCCGCCGGCGTGAGGGCCATGACGACGGCGGCGATGGTGGCCGCGGCGGGCCCGAAGCTCCGACGGACCGTCAGCCACAGCAGGACCACGGTGGCCACGCCGGCCAGCGCCTGTGGCAGCAGCACGCTCCACGAGCTCAGCCCGAACACCCGCACCGACAGGCCGATGACCCACAGAGCCAGGGGCGGCTTGTCGATGGTGATGAAGTTGGCGGCGTCGAACGAACCGAAGAACCAGGCCGACCAGCTCTTCGAGGCCGCAAGGGCCGCTGCCGCGTAGTAGGTGTTGGCGTACCCGCTGACCGTCAGGTTGATGAGGTATAGGGCGGCCGCCAGCAACGCCGAGCCGGCCAACGCCGGGCGGGCCCAGAACGGATCCGCGGTGCGGCCGCGCGCGACCTGCCGCAACCAGGCGAGGACGGCCGGCGGCTGCGCCAGGGCAGCGCCGGCCCCGACGGACGGGGTGTAGTCGTTGGCGTTCATGGCCGCAGTCTTGTCGCCCGTCCATTACGGACGGGTTACGAACGAGCGGCGGCATGAGGCTGCAGGCGGGGCCTGCGCCGGCCCCGGCGGCCAGCGCAGGCGTTCGATCGCGGAGCGCGACTACTCGGCCGGGATCTCCGCGTGGATCGCATCGAGGTTCACGCCCTGGCTCCGGCGATACAGATAGGCCACGACGTACATGACGATGGCGATCCCGTAGAGGATGCCCAGGTAGATGATCGAGCCTGGTGTCCCCACACCGATGCCGTAGGTCGAGACGGCGAGCCACTCGTAGATCACCCATCCGAGGACGACCACCGTTACCGCCCCTCCGATGCTGATGAGGGGCACGCCGAGGATGCTGTACCGCGCGATGGGCGAGTTCTGGTACAGGTTGGGCTTCCACCACGGCAGGATCGTCGCCGCGATCGCGGTGCCGAAGAACATCACAGCGATGACCAGTGACGCATCCAGGGTGTATGTGGCGAACGGCGCCCAGTAGGCGTAGACCGCACTGACGACGACCGACGGGACCATGATCAGGAGCAGGGCGACCCACGGGACATGCCGCTCGTCGGAGACGCGTGCGGCCGCTTCCGGCAGGACCCGGTCGAAGGCCGCTGCGAAGATCATCCGTGTCGAGGACAGGAAGAGGGTCCCGGACCAACCCAGGAACCACGCCCCGAAGACGATGACCATCCCGATCTGGAAGATCCGGTTGTCGATCAGGAAGGACACCAGGAGCGGCGGATAGCCCCAGATCGGGATGACCGGGGTGCTCGCGTAGACCTGGGCACCGGTCGAGCTGAAGAAAGCCCATCCAAAGGTCTTGGCGGCGAGGGCGAGGAATGCGATCGCCAGCACGACGGTGACCCAGGTGCCGGCCAGCATGCCCCGCAGGACGCGCTTGAAATCGGACGAGCCACGGACCTCACCGTAGAGCGTCGCACCCCAGTTGGGGTAGAGGATCCAGAACATCATGAACGGGATCAACACGAAGGTGCCCGACCCGATGCCGAAGGGAGCAAGGTCGGTGTTGGCACCCGCGCCGGCGGTGACGATCGCGTTGTAGGCGCCGGAGACACCGAAGAGGCTGGACGACGCCTTGTCGAAGGCAGTCTGGAAATCGGCCTGCGACGAAACCAGCATCAGGACGAACATCACCGCGAGGCCGAGGAGCCCGACGTACAGGCTCCACTTCTGGATCCGCGCGTAGCCCGCCATGCCAAGGGACACCAGGCCTGTCGTCAATACGATGACGATGAGCGAGGTGACGAAGTTGCCATTGGCGCTCGAGAAGAAGGTCACGCCATCGGTCGAGCCCAGCAACGCGGCGAGCGGCTGCAGGAACTCGACGCGCAGGATCGAGCCATAGATGGGCGCCCACTGGGCGAGGATGAACCACCAGCCGGTGGCTGCCAGGACGAAGGCGAGGCCGCCCTTGATGTAGCCGAGGGCACCGCCACCGATCACGCCGACGACCCCGCCGATGATGCCGAGCGTGTCGCCGCCGATGGCCGTGCCGACCAGAAAGCCGCCCACGCCGACCATGACAGCCCCGGCGACGATCCCCGGGATGCCGTCCAGCACGCGGCTCTGCCACACGTAGTCGCCGCCCGCTCGCGGCATCACAGCGATCAGGCCGGCGTACGCCACGCACAGGAACGTGACGGCGATGCCCGATATGACGATGGACGACAGCATCGACCCGTCGGCGGCGGACGAAACGTACAGGAAGCTGAAGTACATGCCCAGCGTGACGAGGTTCACCGACATGAAGGAGTAGGTGAACGCGTCGAAGCCGGACCAACCCTTGACGAGACCCGTCGCGTTGCGCAGGAACAGCGACGGGGCCTGACTCACGGAAGCCACACTGCTCTCCTCTCTCGACCCGTTACGTCAACCGTTGATCAGGACGTATCGCTTGACCGCTCCCTTCTGACTGTCGAGGTCGACGATGGCCGCCTGCAGCACCCCGTCCTCGTACGCGCTGCCTGGGTTGACGGCGAGCGTGCGACCCAGCTTCACCGCGCCGCGGCCCTCGTGGATGTGGCCGTGGAGCGACAGCACCGGCTCGTACTTGAGGATGGCCGAGCGCACCGCGTGCGAACCGACCGGCACGATGGCCTGGCCGCCCGCCACGTACTTCATGTCGGGCGTCAGCTTGGGCGCCCCGTCCAGGTTCGAGCCGTACGGCGGGGCGTGGAAGTTGAAGATGGCGCGGTGGGGGTCGCGCACCGCCTGCACGAGCCCGTCGATCCGGTCGGCCAGCTGGTCTTCCGGCAGCTCGCGGAAGGTATTCCACGGCGTCGGATTGGCCCACCCGGTGGAGATCAGGTCGAAGCCGTCGAGGGCGATGGTGTTGCCCTCCCCCAGCATGACCGAGGCCGTGCGCTCGATGACCGGGTCGATCTCGAACATGTCGTCGTTGGCCGGCGAGACGACGCAGCGGATGGCCGTGGGCCCCAGCTTGTCGTCGGCCATGCCCATCCAGCGCTCGACGCCATTGACGATCTCCGTCTTGAAGCGCCGGTCGACCAGCTCGGGATCGGCCGCCCAGGCGTCCACCTCGTCCCGCGAGAGGCGCACCGGGTAGTAGCCGCGATCGGAGATGCGGCGCTCCATGGCGCGCACCTCGTCCTCGGTGGTCAGCTCGTGGCGCTGGTCCTGGAGGGTGACCTCCCACCCGGTGGGCGTGGCCACGATGGGCACCATGGCCTTGCCCGTCATGTCGCCGCCCATGATCAGGACATCGGCCTTGTGGAACGCGCCGGCATTCAGGAACTTGCGCCAGCAGACATCCGATCCGTGGACGTCCGTGACGAAGAAGATCCGCATGCGGCCCTCACGCTCGAACCCTCCGCCCCCGCCCGTGCGCGACAGCATACCGGCCGACCGATCACCGTCAAGCACGCGATCCGCCACGGCTGCCTGCTCCAACGGCGGTGGCAACCGGCGCTGAGCGCGACGCGGCGTAGACTCACCGCCGGCGCGTCGCGTGCATGGCGGTGGTGATGTCCGAACCGGTCGATCCAGGCACCTCCCAGGCCGCGCAGGTCGACCTGCGCGGGCCGGTCGCGCGAGCCCCCATGGGCAGCGGCCAGGCCCGCCTGCGGACGGTCGGCCTGGCCTTCGTCCTCGCCCTCGCCCTGATCGCGGGGGCGCTGGTCGGCACCGCCGTGCGGGGCATGAGCGGCGCGCCGGCACGCGCCACGGCGACGGTGCCGGCCGTCGGCCTGGTCAGCCCCTCGCCCTCGCCGGCGCCGACCGCTTCACCGGCGGCCAGCCTGTGGCCGACCTCGAGCCCGACGCCGACCACCAGCCCCGCCCCGACCATCGCGGCCGGGCCGGTCGACATCAACCTGGCGCCCGACGGCGCGGCCGTCTTCGACAGCCAGCTGACCAAGGAGCTGTGCGCCCCCGCCGGCCTCACCAGCGCCCTCGCCACGATGGGCCTGGTCAAGGCCAGCGACGCGGTGCAGCGGCAGATCGAAAGCCACATCAAGCAGTGGTGGTCCTACGACGACTCGCACAACTTCGGCTGGGGCCCGCTGGCCATGACCAAGGCCCTGGCCTACTACGGGGCGCCCGGCTACGTCGTCAAGGCGTTCACGACGCGTGACCAGGCCCTGCGGGCCGCCGGCATCGCCTTGTCGGCGACGCACGAACCCGTCCTGCTGCTGGCGTGGTGGGGTGCCCACACGTGGGTCATGACCGGCTACCGCGCCACCGGGAACCTGGCGGCGGACACCAAGGCCCAGTTCAAGGGCGCCTACATCGTCGACCCGTGGTACCCGCGCGTGAGCTCCATCTGGGGTCACGTGCAACCCCCCGGCCACTTCTACGACATGGCCGGCATGATCCACAACTACATCGCGTGGACCCGACCGGAGGGCCACTACCCGAGCCGCGACGGCAAGTGGGTGGCCGTCCTGCCGACCCTCGCGCGCCCGGCTGCCAACGGCTGAGGCGAGGGAAACCGACAGGCCGCAGCCAGCGTAGGACAGCGTGAACACCGGGTCGCGCCACATCGGCCGTGTTCGACGGAGGTACAAGATGTTCACCACCCGCCGGTTCGCCGGCCTCCTCATCGCCTCGCTGGCGCTGGTCGCCGCGTGCTCATCGGGCGCCACGAGTGCGCCGCCCACCGCGGCCGCCACGGGCACCCCCGCGGCGTCGTCCGGCGGCGCGACGGTCACCATCGGCTTGGCCAGCACGTCCCTGGGCTCGGTCCTCGTGGGGCCCAACGGCCTGACCCTGTACGTCCACGCCGGTGACAGCGCCTCCAACTCCACCTGCACGGGCGCCTGCGCCACCGCGTGGCCCCCGCTCGCCGTCGCCCCCGGCCAGACCGCTGCCCTGGCCTCCGGGATCACGGGCACGCTGGGCACGCTGACGCGCGCCGATGGCACCGTCCAGGTCACCTTCAACGGCATGCCCCTGTACGGCTGGAAGAACGACAAGGCGGCCGGCGACACGACCGGCCAGAACGTGAACGGCTTCACCGTCGCGTCGCCGGCCGTTGGCGGGCCGGCGTCGAGCCCGTCCGGCTCGGGCTACGGCGGCTACTGATCGCCGTTCCGTCGTACCCGTCGCCCCTTCCGGTGGTGGCTACGATGGCGGGATGACGGACGTCGCCCGCAAGCTCCGCCTCGGACCCGGCCAGCGGCTACTGGTCATCCAGGCACCACCGACCATCGAGGCGCTCCTCGGGCCCCTGCCCGCGGGCGCCTCGTTCTCGTTCGCGGACCCAGCCCCGGACGTGACCCTTCTCTTCGCCGCCGACCTCGGCTCGCTGGAGCGGCATCTGCCGGAGGCGGCACGCGTCGCCGCCGGCGACCGGATGCTGTGGGTGGCCTATCCCAAGCGTGGCGGCGGCATCGTCTCCGACCTGGACCGCGATGGGCTGACCGCGGCGACCGAGCGACTGGCGGCCCTCACCGGCGTGGCCCTGATCTCGCTCAACGCGACGTGGAGCGCGATGCGCCTTCGCCCGTCGGCCCGCTACGGCCGCTAGCCTGCCGCTAGTCGGCGCGGGGGCCCGGCCCAGCCTCCTGCGCCTGGCAGCTGGGGCACGTCCCGAACAGCTCCACCCGATGCGAGTCGATGGCGTATCCGGTGCGCTGCTCGATCTCCTGGACCACCGCCCGCAGCCCGCGGTCGTCGTCAACCTCGGCCGTCCGCCCGCAGCGCTGGCAGACGACATGGTGATGGTGGGTGGGCTCGCACAGCACGTACGCGTGCTCACCATCGGGCAGGTCCAGGCGCTCCACGAGGCCCAGGTCAAGGAACACCTCGAGGGCGCGGAAGATGGTCGCCCGGCCCACCGGCAGGCCGCGGCGCCGGCTTTCGCGGACCAGCTCGGGCGCCGTGAAATGCCCGTCGTGCTGGGCCACCATGGTGGCCACGAGCCGGCGCGGCTCGGTCCGCTGGTACCCCGCCCCATCCAGGGCGGCCAGCAACGGTTCGACGGCGCTCATGCCTGCACGATACCGCCAACGGCCGAACCATCCACGGCTGCTAGGCTGGCGGCGTGAAGCCGACCGTGACGGTCCCTGCCGTCTCGCCGCAGCAGGCGCTCGAGGCGCTCCAAGGGCTGCTCGAGGCGGCCCAGGCCATGGCGGTGCAGGAGGCGCCGGAGACGACCCTCCAGCTCATCGCGGACCGGGCCCGCACGCTCGTCGACGCGCGCTTCGCGGCCCTCGGCATCGTCGGCGCGAACGGGCGCCTGGAGCGCTTCATCACCAGCGGCCTGGACGCTGCCACGCGGGCCCGCATCGGCGACCTGCCCGAGGGCCACGGCCTGCTGGGGCTGATCATCCAGGAGGGGCGCTCGATCGTGGTCGACGACATCAGCCGGGATCCGCGCCGCTCCGGGTTCCCCCCCCACCACCCGCCGATGCACGACTTCCTGGGCGTGCCGGTCGCCGTCAAGGGGCGTCCGGTCGGCAACCTGTATCTCACGGACAAACGGGGCGGCCATTTCACCGACGACGACCGGCGCCTCGTCGAGGCCTTCGCCCTGCACGCCGGGGTCGCCCTCGAGAACGCCCGCCTGGTGGCCCAGGTGAACCAGCTGGCGGTGGTCGCCGAGCGTGAGCGGATCAGCGGCGACCTGCACGACGGGCTGATCCAGAACCTCTACGCCATCAGCCTCCACCTGGAGGATGTCGCCTCGCGGGTGGCCGACCCCGAGGCGGAGGCCATGATCGAGCGGTCCATCGACTCCCTGCACCTGGCCATCGCCGACGTGCGCAACTTCATCTACACCCTGGAACCGGGTCTCCTGGAGGGGGCGGGCCTCCTCGCCGGTCTGGCCGCCCTGGCCGACAATTCGCGGCACGACACCCTCCTCGACGTCGTGGTCGAGGTCCCGCCGCAGCCGGTGGCTGAGCCGGCCCCGACGGTCACCGGCGACCTGCTCGCCATCGCCAGCGAGGCCCTCAGTAACGTGGCCCGCCATGCCCACGCGGCACGCGCATGGCTGCGGGTGCGCGATGATGGGGGCGAGCTGCACCTGGTCGTCGCCGACGACGGGGTCGGCATCCAGGCCACCGGCTCATCATTGGGACACCAAGGAGTCCGCAACATGACACGACGGGCCGAACGGATCGGGGGTTCGCTGACCTTCTCGCCCCGCCCTGGCGGTGGGACGCAGGTGGAGGTCATCGTGCCTCGCGGCACGTCGGCGAGCACGCGCTCGTGACCGGCGTGAGCGCCGACGCCACCGCGTCGATCCGCCTCCTGGTGGTCGACGACCACGAAGTGGTCCGCCAGGGGCTCGTGGCGATGCTCAGCCGGCGACCCGGCATCCAGGTGGTGGCGGAGGCGGGCACCGTGGCCGAGGCCATCTCCCAGGCGCGCCGCTACCAGCCCGACCTGGTGGTCATGGACGTGCGGCTGCCGGACGGGTCGGGCATCGAGGCCTGCCGCGAGATCCGGGCCGAGATGCCGGCCACGCGCGTCGTGATGCTGACCAGCTACCCCGATGAGGAGGCCGTGATGTCGGCCATCATCGCCGGTGCCAGCGGCTACCTCCTCAAGCAGATCCGGGCCCGCGACCTCGTGTCCGCCCTGGAGACGGTCGCCCGCGGTGAGTCGCTCCTGGATCCGGCGGTGACTGCACAGGTCCTGGAGCGCATCCGGCGCATCGCCACCGACGGCGAGCCCGACGAGTACGCCCAGCTCACCCAGCAGGAGCGCCGCATCCTCAGCCTGGTGGCCGAGGGCAAGACCAACCGCGAGATCGCCGCGGAGGTCTTCCTCTCCGAGAAGACGGTCAAGAACTACGTCAGCTCGATCCTCTCCAAGCTGAACCTGGAGCGCCGCGCCCAGGCCGCCGCGTTCGTCGCCAAACACCGGTTCCCGGGCGCGCCCGACTGACGATCTGCCGCCTCAGGCGGCGGCCGCGTCCTCGCTCGGGCGCTCGCGTCCCAGGCCCACGAGGAAGCGCACGAAGAGGAACCCACCCGTCAGGGCGAAGAGCACGAGGCTCAGGCCCAGGATCGGCCAGGCCAGGGCGTTCGTGCCGGCATCCGATGCGGCCGAGAGCGCGGCCGGGATGCCTCCCAGGCCAGCGAACGCGTTCAGCCGGTCGACCTGGTCGGCCGCCTCGAGGCCGTAGATCTGGGGCACGATGTAGAGCACCGACGCGACGACCATCAGCACGCTGACGATCGTGAACGCCTGCGGGTCGTCGTCGGCATCGCGCAGCAGCTTGACGACCAGGGCCCACATCAGGATGACCGTGGCGAGCGGCGCGGTCAGGGGCAACCCCAGGCCGATGTAGAGATTCGGCATCAGGAAGACGATGCTCAGGGTCAGCGTCACCAGCAGCAGCGCGTCTCGCATCAGGACGTAGGACAGCCACCACACGTCGCCCCCGAACCGCAGCGTCAGGGTGCCCAGGAAGCGGATGACGTAGGGGCGGGAGAAGTGGAGGATCAGGGTGAAGGTCCACAGCATGGGCAGGACGGCGGCCACCGAGAGGACCAGCCAACCCTCGCCGCCGTTGACGAGCGCGTCGGTGAAGTCTTGTGCGTTCACGGTGGTCTCCTAGGCCTCGACGGCCTGCGACTTGCGGTCGGTAGCCCGGCGCAGGTTGTAGACGACGGCGGCGATGCCCATGGCCCCCACGAGGGCCGCCGAGAGGTAGCAGAGGGGCAGGCTCCAGTCCGTGTTCTGGGAGCTGACCATGATCGAGGCGATCTGCTTGGCCGTCGGGTCGTCGATGTTGGTGAGCTGCACGCCGAGGACGTAGGGCACCACGTACAACGTCGTCCCCAGGCCGATCAGGAGCGTCTGCCAGCGGAACCAGCCGAGGTGCGAGTCACCCGGCGAGACGAGCTTCATGAGCAGCACGGCGAAGGCGCAGGCCGCGGCCAATCCGCCCGTCACGGGCAGGTCCTTGCCGGCCACCACGTCCGGGTAGAAGAAGATGAAGCTGCCCAGGAAGACCTGCACCAGGATGAGGTCGCGGAGGGCGACGTAGACGATCCACCACAGGTCGGCGCCCAGGCGGAGCGTGAACTTGTGCAGGTTGGCGACCATGTACGGGCGCGCCACGTGCAGAGACAGGGCCAGGATCCAGAGGGCGACGAGCGCCGCCGCGATGGTGCCTTCGACGAAGCTCTCGCCGGCGTCGAAGAACGCCGAGACCTGATCTGGCGTCATGACCGTCCTCCTGGGGTAGCGACCTCGGCGGTCGCCTTGACTTGCCGGCCCGCGGTGACCCGGACGTCACCGCAGCGGTGGACCGCATCGCAGCGGAAGCAGCGGGCCGCCTCGGCCTGCGCCATGACCGGTTCGAACCCCTGCTGGGTCGCCGCGAACGAGCCGGGCTCGAACATCGGCAGCGGCGCACGGGCCCGCGGCCGGACGGCGAGGTCCAGCGGCAGGACGTCCGGGGTGGCGGTCCGGTAGCGCACGGCGGCCATCACAGCCGCCTCGCCATCGGCGACGCCCGCCAGGTAGCCGTGGATGGAGCCGGCGGCGCGGCGTCCCGCGGCGACCGCGTCGATGATCGTCTTGGGTCCCGACACGACGTCGCCGCCGGCGAACACACCGGCCCGGCCCGTGGCGAGCGTGCCCGGGTCCGTGGCGATCGCGGCCGTCGCGGTCACCTCGATGCCAGCCCCTTCGGGGAGGATCGACGGGTCCGGCTCCTCGCCGATCGCCACCAGGATGGTGGCGGCCGGCACGATATCCGCGGGGGCGTCGGCGACGATCCGTCGGCCGCGGCGGCTCCTGCGTTGCCCGGCGCCTGGCGCCGCACGGCCAGGCCGGTCACGGCGGCCTCCCCCACTACCCGGTCGGGCGCGCTCTCGAACATGAAGCGGACGCCCTCCCGCTCCGCCGCCTCGACCTCCTCGTGCTGGGCCGGCATGTCCTCGCGGCGCCGGCGGTAGACGACCGTCACGCTTGCCGCCCCTGAGCGCAGGGCGGACCGCGCCGCGTCCATGGCCGTGCTGCCGCCGCCCACCACGACGACCGCGCCCGACAGGGCCGGTGGCTCGCCGATGTTGGTCTCCTTCAGGAACACGGTGGCGGGGACGACGCCCGGGAGGTCGTCCCCGGGGACGCCAAGCGGGCGGCTCCGTGACGCCCCGGTCGCCAGGAAGATGGCCTTGAAGCCCTGTGCTTCCAGGTCGGCGAGAGTGAAGTCACGCCCCATGACGCTGCCCAGGCGAAGCTCCACGCCCAGGTCCAGGATGCGCTGGATCTCGGCGCGCAGCGCCGCCCGCGGCAGGCGGTACTCGGGGATCCCGATGGCCATCATGCCGCCGGGCACGGGCATCGCCTCGAAGACCGTGACGGGATAGCCGAGCCGGGCGAGGTAGTACGCCGCCGACATGCCGGCCGGCCCCCCGCCGACGATGCCGACCCTGCCTTCGCGCATGGGTGCCGGCTTCTCGATGGCAGGCAGGCGGCCATGCTCGACCGCGAAGCGCTTCAGGGTCCGGATGGCGATGGGCTCGTCGAGCACGCCACGGCGGCAGGCCGACTCGCACGGCGCCGTGCAGATCCAGCCGCACACGGCGGGGAACGGATTGACCTCGGCGGCCACGGCGTAGGCCTCGTCGTTGCGCCCCTCCGCCAGCAGGCCGACGTAGCGGGCCGCATCGGTGCCGGCGGGGCACGCCGCCTGGCAGGGCGCGACCGGCGCCGGCGCGATCTCGCGATGCCCGAGCCACGCCGGGCGCCTTGGTACGTCGGCGCGGGTATGCCAGCGATACCACGGCCCGAAGGGCGACGGATGGTGCGGCTTGAGCCCCTCCCGGGTAACGGCGGAAAGGGGCACCCACCCGTCGCTCGGGGCGGCGGCCAGGGTGATGGGGCCCTGCGACGCCGCGAGGGACGTCGAGCCAGCCACGGAGTCGAGATGGACAACGGAGACCGGGCACTCGTTGACGCACATCGTGCAGCCGATGCATTCGCCGGTCTGGACCGGGTACTCCATCATCCAGCGGAGCGGCGCCCCGGGGCCGCCCGAGAGCTCGACCCCGGCTCGCGTGGGGCGGGTCATGTCCAACGCCTGCACCGGGCAGACGTCCATGCAAATCCCGCAGTTGATGCAGCCGCCGTTGTCGATGGTGATGCGGTAGCCCATCACGCCCTCCGATTCGCTGGACCTTAGGGGAGGACGGGCGCTGCCCCGGCGGGCCAAAGGTCCCGAAGGAAGAGTACTCCGGCCCTTCCGCGCGCACGAGGCCGTCGCACTCGCGCGCTCCACAAGCCGATCGTTCGTCGACCGGTGCGGTTCCGGGCCCTGCGGCCCCCCATCTGAGGCCGGATGACCCGCGACGCGGCGCGTCCGGGACCCTAGGCTCACCCTTGGACGGCCAGCCGGTGCGCCGGTCGGTCCGGAGCGCGCGTCGAGCCCGACCCTGATGGGCTCGACGAGGCGCCACAAAGGAGAGAGCCCATGCACGTCGTGATCGTCTGCGACTCCAAGTTCGGCAACACGGCCCAGGTGGCACGCGCCGCGCAGACCGCTCTGGCCGCCGGCAATACCGTGGACCTCCGGTTCGCCACCGAGGGCATCGGGGACCTGGCCGGCGTCGACCTGCTGCTCGTCGGCGGCCCGACGCATGCCCACGGCGCATCCGCCCCGCTCAAGGAGGCCCTGCACGCCCTGCCGCGAGGCTCCCTGGCCGGGATGCGCGCGGCCACGTTCGACACGCGCTTCCGCATGTCGCGCCTGCTGACCGGATCCGCCGCGGCCGCTGCGGCCTCGCTCCTGCGACGCGCCGGCGCACGCACGGTGACCCCGCCGGAGAGCTTCTTCGTGACCCGCGTCACGCCGCCGACGCTCGAGGCGGGTGAGCTGGAACGCGTCGCCGCCTGGGCCCTCAGCACCGCCTAGGAAAGGGCCCGGAGGGACCGGCGCCGACGACCGACCAGAAGACGGCGACCTGGTGGGGGTCGTCCGCCGTGGACCCGGGAGAGATGCGCGGTGTCGCCCTACGGACCTCGCGCCCGGGAGCTTCCCGAGGCCGATGCCCCAGGCTAGATCGGTGGTCTGTGCTGCGCGCCCCTTCGGGCTCGACGCGAGGCTAGGGGCGGCGCGGCGCGCGGGGCAACGGTCCTCGGTCACCATCCCGCAGGCCACACGTCACCTCGACGCAGCGGTGGCGGCGCGGGCCGAGCCGCCACGGGGTCAGCCGCGGGCCAGGACCTGGCGCACCTCGTGGGCCATCTGGAGGTCCTCGCGGGCCTCGATGACGTACACGCGGACCGGCGCGCCGGGCAGCCCGATCTCCCGGTCCGGCGATCCCCGCGCCGCCGCGCGCTCGTTGGCGACGGGGTCGTGGCGGACCCCCAGGAAGGCCAGGCCCTCGCAGGCCGCCGCGCGGACGGCCGGGGCGTGCTCGCCGACCCCGCCGGTGAAGACCAGGACATCGAGCCCGCCCATGGCCGCGGTCATGGCCGCGACCGCCGCGCGCAGCCGGTGGACGTACACGGCCAGCGCGGTGCTGGCCACCGGATCGCCGGCCGCGGCCCGGTCGATCAAGACCGCCATGTCGGCGGTCCCGCTGAGACCAAGAAGCCCGGCGCGGTTCTCGAGCGTGGCCGCCATCTCCTGGGCGGGCATGCCGACGTGCTCCTGGAGCCACATCAGGAGCCCGGGGTCGACGCTGCCCGATCGAGTGGCCATCACGAGGCCCTCGAGCGGCGTGAAGCCCATCGTCGTGTCCACCGACACCCCGCCGGCGACGGCGGCCAGCGAGGCGCCCGCCCCCAGGTGGCAGATCACGGCGCGGAAGGCCGTCGGCGGCTGCCCGAGCAGCTCCCCCACCCGCCGCGTGGCGTAGGCGTGGGAGAGGCCGTGGAACCCGTAGCGCCGCAGGTCCCAGCGCTCCCGCCATTCGCGCGGCAGGGCGTAGGTCGTGGCCGCCGCGGGCATCGCGGCGTGGAAGGCCGTATCGAACGAGGCCACCGCAGGCACGTCCGGGTAGATGGCCTTGACCGCCTCGAGGGCATCGATCGACTTGGGCTGGTGGAGCGGCGCCAGATCGACCAGCTGGCGGAGGTCCCGCTCGACCGCCGCATCCAGGCGCACCGGCCCCAGGTACCGGCGGCCGCCGTGCACGATGCGGTGGCCGATGGCGTCGGGCGGCGCCGCACCCGCGAGCGCCTCGGCAAGGGCGGGGCGGTCGACCGTCCCGCGCGTCATGCCGAGGTCGTGGCTCGCCAGGAGATGGTCGTGCGCGTCAAGGCGCCGCAGCTTCAGGCTGCTCGAGCCGGCGTTGACGATGAGGATCTGCCGGGGGCTGCTCATCCGCCGACGGGGCGGCCCCATGTCCAGTCGCGGATGTCCTGGGGGTCGTCGCCCACGCGACGGGTGTAGGCGCGGCACTCCACGCGCCGGTCGACCATCGCCTGGCGAAGGTGGCCGGCCCGCGCGGCCAGCCCCGGCACGCGATCGATGACGTCCATCACGAGGTGGAAGCGGTCCAGGTCGTTGAGCATCACCATGTCGAAGGGCGTCGTGGTCGTCCCTTCCTCCTTGTAGCCGCGCACGTGGATGTTGGCGTGGTTCGTGCGCCGGTACGTGAGGCGGTGGATGAGCCAGGGGTAGCCGTGGTAGGCGAACACGACCGGCCGGTCGGCCGTGAAGAGGGCGTCGAACTCCGTGTCCGAGAGGCCGTGCGGATGCTCGCTGGCGGGCTGCAGGCGCATCAGGTCGACGACGTTCACGACGCGCACCTTCACGTCGGGGACGTGCTGGCGCAGCAGGTCCACGGCGGCCAGTGTCTCGAGCGTGGGCGTGTCGCCGCAGCAGGCCATCACCACGTCCGGCTCGCCCCCCTGGTCGTTGCTGGCCCAGTCCCACATGCCGATGCCACGTGTGCAGTGGAGGACGGCCTGGTCCATCGTCAGCCAGTCCGGTGACGGCTGCTTGCCGGCCACGATCAGGTTGACGTACTGGCGGCTGCGCAGGCAGTGGTCGGCGACGCTCAGGAGGGTATTCGTGTCGGGCGGCAGGTAGACCCGCACGACCTCCGCCTTCTTGTTGACGACGTGGTCGATGAAGCCTGGGTCCTGGTGGGAGAAGCCGTTGTGGTCCTGCCGCCATACGAGCGACGAGAGGAGGTAGTTGAGGGAGGCGATGGGCCGACGCCAGGGGATCCCGTTGGTCACCTTCAGCCACTTGGCGTGCTGGTTGAACATCGAGTCGATGATGTGGATGAAGGCCTCGTAGCAGTCGAACAGGCCGTGGCGCCCGGTCAGCAAGTAGCCCTCCAGCCAGCCCTCGCACTGGTGCTCCGAGAGCACCTCCATCACCCGGCCCTGCGGCGCCTGGTGCTCGTCGGTCGCCAGGAGCTGCCCCTCGAACTGGCGGTCGGTGGTCTCGAACACGGCCCCCAGCCGGTTGGAGGCCGTCTCGTCCGGGCCGAAGAGGCGGAAGGTCGACGGGTTGGCCGTGATCACGTCGCGGATGAAGCCGCCCAGGATCCTGGTCGCCTCGCTCGAGGTCGCGCCGGGTGACTCGGCCGGCACGCCATAGGTCCGGAAGTCGGGCAGGCTCAGGTCGCGCAGCAGGAGGCCGCCGTTGGCGTGGGGGTTGGCGCTCATGCGGCGGTAGCGCCTGGGTGGCAGGTCGGCCAGCTCCGGCACCAGGCTCCCGTGTTCGTCGAACAGCTCCTCGGGGTGGTAGCTCCGCATCCACGTCTCGAGCAGGCGCAGGTGCTCGGGGTTGGTGCGCACCTCGCCGAGCGGCACCTGGTGGGCGCGCCACGTGCCCTCGACGGGGAGCCCGTCGACGACGGCTGGCCCGGTCCAGCCCTTGGGGCTGCGCAGCACGATCATCGGCCAGCGCGGCCGCTCGGTCGCGCCCTCCTCTCGCGCCGCCCGCTGGATCCGCTGGATCGTGGCGATGACCTGGTCCATGACACGAGCCATGTCCTGGTGCGCCCGCGCCGGCTCCTCGGCGGTCACGAAGACCGGGTCGTAGCCGTAGCCCTCCAGCAGGGCCCGCAGCTCGCCGTCGGGGATGCGCGCCAAGACGGTCGGGTTGTCGATCTTGTAGCCGTTGAGGTGGAGGATGGGCAGGACGGCCCCGTCGCGGACCGGCGACAGGAACTTGTTGGAGTGCCAGCTCGTGGCGAGGGGGCCCGTCTCGGCCTCGCCATCGCCGATGACGCAGCAGACCACAAGGTCGGGGTTGTCGAAGGCCGCCCCGAAGGCGTGCGACAGGGCGTAGCCCAACTCACCGCCCTCGTGGATGGAGCCGGGCGTCTCGGGCGCGACGTGACTGGGGATGCCGCCCGGGAAGGAGAACTGGCGGAACAGCTTGCGCATGCCCTCGCCGTCGGGGGTGATGTCGGGGTAGACCTCGCTGTACGTGCCCTCGAGATAGGCGTTGGCGACGAGGCCGGGCCCGCCGTGACCCGGGCCGGTGATGTAGATGGCGTCCAGGTCCCAGTTGCGGATGACGCGGTTCATGTGGGCGTAGATGAAGTTGAGGCCCGGCGTCGTGCCCCAGTGCCCCAGGAGGCGCGGCTTGATGTGTTCGGGCAGCAGCGGCTGCAGGAGCAGCGGGTTGGCCAGGAGGTAGATCTGGCCCACCGAGAGGTAGTTGGCGGCTCGCCAGTACGCGTCGAGGCGGCGCGCCTCGTCGGGCGCCAGGGTCGGGTCAGACGGGGATCGCACGGTCACCGACGAGGGTAGCGCGCCGGAGGAGGAACCACTTGGCGGCCTCCACCATCACCAGGTAGCTGACCACGAGGACCGGCAGCACGAGCCAGAAGAGCGGCGGCGGCGCGACGAAGCCCAGTACGCCACCGAGCGGGCTGAGCGGCAGGACCACGGCCACGGCCACGGCGATGACGGCGGCGGCGACCAGCCAGCGACTCGGACGACTGCGCCAGAAGGGCACCCGCCCGGTCCTGATGACGAAGATCACGAGGACCTGGGTGGCCAGCGACTCGATGAACCAGCCGGTGTGGAAGGCCGCCTCGGAGCTGCCCAGCCCGGCCAGCAGGAGGCCGAAGGTCAGGTAGTCGAAGACCGAGGAGATGGGCCCGAAGACGACCATGAAGCGCTCGATGCCGCCGATGTCCCAGCGGGCCGGCTGCCGCTCCGTCTCGGGGTCGATGGTGTCGGCCGGGATGGCCGTCTGGGACGCGTCGTAGATCAGGTTGTTCAGCAGGATCTGGCTCGGCAGCATCGGCAGGAAGGGCAGGATCAGGGCCGCTCCGGCCATGCTCAGCATGTTGCCGAAGTTGGAGCTGGTGCCCATGCGGATGTACTTCAGGGTGTTGCCGAACGTGCGGCGGCCCTCGCGGACACCCTGGGCGATGGCCGACAGGCTGGCCTGGAGGAGGATCACGTCGGCCGCCGCGCGGGCCACGTCGGTCGCGTTGTCGACGCTGATGCCCACGTCGGCGACGTGCAGGGGCGGGGCGTCGTTGATGCCGTCGCCCAGGTAGCCCACCACCTCGCCGCGCTCCTGGAGGGCCTGGATCACGCGCAGCTTCTGGTCGGGGTCAACGCGCGCGAAGATGGTGGCACCCTGGGCCCGCGCGACGAAGGCGGTCGGACTCAGCCCTTCGATCTGCTGGCCGGTGAGGACCCCGCGGACCGGCAGGCCCACGTTCTGGGCGACGGCGCGGGCGACGAGCTCGTCGTCTCCCGTGACGATGCGCAGGTCGACGTCCAGCGTGTGCAGCTCCTCCAGCGTCTCGGCGATGCCCGCCTTGGGCGGGTCGCTGAACAGGAGCAGGCCCTCGAACACGAGGTCGCGTTCGTCCGCCGCCACGAGCCCCGGGCCCACGTCGGTGGTGCGCGTCGCGACGGCGATCGACCGCTGGCCCTGGGCCGCCGCGGCGGCGATCTGGCCCGCCACGACCGCCCGCTCCGCCGCCTCCAGCGGCTGCGCGGCACCACCTGGGCCGCGCATCTGCGTGGCACGGGCCAGGACCGCCTCGGGCGCACCCTTGCAGATCAGCACGGGCGTGCCGTCGGGGCGCGTGAGGACCACGCTGAGACAGCGGCGCTGGAAGTCGAAGGGCAGCTCGGCGACCTTCTGGTACGCCGCCGTATCGGTCGGCCCCGGCGCCGCGGCCACGATCGCCGCGTCGAGCGGGTTGCTGAAGCCGGTCTCGAAATGGCTGTTGAGCCACGCCGCCGACAGCGCGCCTGGCGCGTCCTGCCCATCCGCGCCGGTCGACCGCACGAGCGTCAGGCGGCCCTCGGTCAGGGTGCCCGTCTTGTCCGTGCAGAGGACGGTCATGCTGCCCAGGTTCTGGATGGCCGGCAGCCGCCGCACGAGCACGCCATGGGAAGCCAGCGCCCGCGCGCCGCGGCTCAGGTTGACGGTGACGATGGCGGGCAGCAGCTCGGGCGTCAGGCCCACGGCCAGGGCGAGGGCGAAGAGGAACGAATCCAGGAGCGGCTTCTGCAGGGCGACGTCGGCGGCGAACACGCCCATCACGAGCAGCAGGATGATGCGCGCGATCAGCAGCCCGAAGCGGCGCACGCCGCGCTCGAAGTCGTTGCGGGGCGGCCGTTCATCCAGGCGCCGGGCGATGAGGCCGTACTCGGTCCGCGGCCCCGTGGCCACGACCACCGCCCGGCCGGTGCCGCTTATGACGCTCGTGCCGAAGAAGACGAGGTGCTCGCGGCCGGCAACGGCCGGCGCCGATCCGTCCGCCTCCGCCGTGGACGCGGGGGACCCATCGGCGCCCTCGACCGCCTTGGCCACGGGGGCCGACTCGCCGGTCATGGCCGATTCGTCCACGAACAGGTGGTTCGTCTCCAGCAGGCTTCCGTCGGCGGGCACGATGTCGCCGGCCGCCAGCAGGACCACGTCACCCACCACGAGATCCGCGACGGGAACGTCGGTGGCCGCTCCGTCGCGGATGGCGGTCGCCCGCAGGGCGAGGCGGGCGCGCAGGGCCTGGACGGCGGTCGCCGAGCGGGCCTCCTGGACGAAGCCCAGGCCCGCCGACACGACGACGATGGTCAGGATGATCCCGGCGTCGACGCGGTCGCCCACCACGACGCTGATGGCGCTGGCGGCCACCAGGAGCAGGACGAGCGGGCTGGCGAACTGGCCGAGCAGGATGCCGGCGACCGTCCGCTGGCCGCGCTCGGGGAACGCGTTGGGGCCGTCAAGGCGGAGCCGCTCGGCCGCGGCCGCGGCCGTCAGGCCGGGGTTCGCGGTCGGGACGAGTTCAGCCGCCTGGATGCCTCCTCAGGCGGCGAGGATACCGCGCGCCGGCGGCAACCCTCAGTGGGCGACCACCGTGGTCACGTGGGCCAGCTCCACGACCGCGCCCGAGACGCTGGGGCTCAGGGGGCTCAGGTGCCCCGCGTGGCCGCGCGTGCCCATGTAGACGGCGTCGTAGCCCTCCTCGTCCGCCACGCGGCGGATCGCGCCGGCCGGGTCGCCGAAGCGGATGTGGACCTCGGGATCGAAGCCGCGGTCGCAGAGGTAGCCGACGGCCTGCTGGATGATCACCTCGGGGTCATGCAGCTCGGGGGTGCCCACGATCACCAGGTCCACCTGGGCGTCCTCTACCTGGCCCACCTCGGCCGCCTGCTCCAGGGCGCGGAACGCTGGTTCGGAGCCGTCGTACGCCACAAGGATCCGTTCGAGCGTCATCGCACGCCTCCTTCACGTACCGGTCCCGTTGAGGCATACGCCACCCCGCGGACACCTCCACGGTGGTCCGCCCTGCGGGCGCCGACCAGCGTCGGAGGTCCCGGTCCGGGGTGACCAACGTCACCGACCGGGACGCGCGGCCGGGATCACGGGATCCGTCAGGCGGAGGCGAGCCCCAGGCGCACGAGCAGCTCCCGGCCCTCCTGCCAGGCGGCGGGATCGGAGGTGCGCACGCGTGTCGCCTCGCGGCGGACGGAGACCGCCAGGCGGGCATCCGGTGCGTCGAGGGCGCGCTCTGCGTGGAGCCGCGGCTCGAGGTCGACGAGCATCGCCGCGTACACGGCCAGCGGGCTGGTGGCGGAGACGAGGGCCTCCGCCGCCGTTCAGGCGAGGTGCAGCTCGCGGGCCTCGTGGCGGAGCCGGTCACGATGGTCGGGATGAGCCACCGCGATGAGCGCCTCAGCTCGCTCGTGGATGCTCCGGCCGAACAGCTCGGCGACGCCCCATTCGGTCACGATCGTGGGCGCGTGGGCCCGGGTCGTCACGACGCCGGCCCCGTCCTGGAGCGTGGCCACGATGCGCGAACGGTCGTGGGCCGTCGAGGGCAGCGCGATGATCGCCCGGCCCGACTCGGCCAGGAGTGCCCCGCGCACGAAGTCGTGCTGGCCACCCACGCCGCTGTACATGCGGTGGCCGATCGAGTCGGCCACGACCTGGCCCGTGAGGTCGACCTCGATGGCCGAGTTCACGGCCACCATGTGGCTGAAGGTCCGGATGACGGCGGTGTCATTGGTGAAATCGACCGGCCGCATCTCGACCATGGGGTTGTCGTTGACGAACTCGTACAGCCGGCGGCTGCCCATCATGAAGGCGCACACGATCTTGCCCCGGTTGCGCTCCTTGCGCGCCCCGGTCACCACGCCCGCCTCGACCAGGTCGACCACGGGGTCGGTGAACATCTCGGTGTGGATACCCAGATCGTGCTTCCCGCCGAGCGCAGCGCCGACCGCCGCGGGGATGGCCCCGATGCCCAGCTGGAGCGTGGCCCCGTCGGGCACCAGCTCGGCCACGAACTGGCCGATGCGGCGCTCCGTCTCGCCGATCTGGGGCACCTTCAGCTCGTGGGGCGGTTCGTTCACCTCCACGGCCAGGTCGATGGCGCTGACATGGATGAAGCTCTCGCCCAGCGTGCGCGGCAAGGCTGGGTTCAGCTGCACGATCACGGTACGGGCGGCGGACATGGCCGCGGGCACGGCCTCCACGGAGGTGCCGAGTGAGCAGAAGCCGTGACGGTCGGGCGGGGTCACGTTGAGGAAGAGGGCATCCAGCGGCAGCAGGCCGCGCCGGAAGAGGCGCGGCACGTCCGACAGGAAGACCGGCACGTAGTCGGCCCGGCCGTCGTTCACGGCCGCCCGGGCGTTCGGCCCGACGAAGAGCGCCCGATGGCGGAAGTGGCCGGCCATCTCGGGGGCCAGGTGCGGGGCGGGGCCCTCGATGTGCAGGTGGACGACCGACACGTCATGCAGCTCGGGAGCCCGGGCCACGAGGGCCGCGAGGAGGACCTCGGGCGTCGCGGCGGCGCACTGCAGGTAGATCTGGTCGCCGGAACGGATCCCGGTCACGGCCTCCGCCGCGCTGACCACGCGCATCTTCGCTCCTTGGTTCGGGGCGCCACCGAGGGCACCGCGGTACAGAGCATGGCCCGCCCCGGCCGCGGGCGCGCGGGTCGTCCGCCCTTTCCACAACGGGCCGTCCGGCCCTGCCCACGCGAGGGCGGGCGACCCATGATGACGACACGACCACGAGCGCGTCTCGCCGGATTCGGAGATGGCCCGCCTCGGGGTCCCGAGGTGATGACGATGCGACTGCTGCTTGCGACCGACGGTTCCCCATCCGCTGAACGCGCGTTGCAGCTCCTCCTCCATGAGCCGTGGCCCGCTCCATCCGTGGTGCGGGTCGTGACCGTCCTGGACGAGGTGGCCATGAGTGCCGGCAATCCCTGGCCGATCGTGGCGCCCGTGGCGCCCTTCGATATCGATGAGGTGGCCCGCGCGGCCGCCACGGCCACGCTCGAGAACGCCGCCGAGCGGCTCCGGCCGGTCCTCGCGGTGGAGACCGCGATCCTTGACGGGCGACCGGCGCAGGTCATCGCCGACGAAGCCCGCCGGTGGGAGGCCGACGCCATCGTCATGGGCAGCCGCGGCCACGGGGCCCTCTCGTCGATGGTCCTCGGTTCTGTCTCGGCCGAGGTCATCGACCTGTCCGATCGGCCCGTGCTCGTCGCCCGCAGCGATCGGCTGCGGGGCGTCGTCCTGGGCGTCGACGGCTCGGCCGGGGCCGATCGCGCGGTCGACCTCGTCCTCCGCTGGCTGCCGCTCCGCACCATCCCGATCCATGTCGTCGCGGTCGCGCCGTCCCTCTACCCCTGGTGGGTCGGCATGGCCGAGGCCGGCGGCGTGACTACCGTGCCCCAGCTCCTCGCCTCCGAGGAGGCCACCCGCACCGACGAGGAAGCCCTCGTCGCGGCCATCGCCGAGCGGCTCGTCCGGGCCGGCTACCAGGCCACGGGCAGCGTGCGCGACGGCGATGCCGCCGATCAGCTCATCAAGGCGGTCGAGGCCACGGGCAGCGACCTGATCGTGGTCGGCACGCGGGGCAGGACCGGCCTGACCCGGCTCGTGCTGGGCAGCGTGGCGCGCAACATCGTCACGCACGCGCCGTGCTCGGTGCTCGTCGTCCACCCGCCGCGCGCAACGGCGAGGCACGAGCCCGGGGCGACCGAGACCCGCACCGGTGAACCGCTGGCCGTGGCCGGCGGCCGGCGCACCTGACCGAACCGCCGCAGGCGCGGATCCGCGGGGGCGGCAACCGCCCCGCACGCCTCAGACGGAGATGGCCTCCGGCCGCTCCACGCGTACCGGGACCTCGGCCTCCTCCGGCACGGCCACCCTGAGCGGCTCGCGGACCACCAGGACCGAGGCCGACGTGTGGAGTAGCACGTTGCGGGCGACGCTGCCCAGCAGCAGGCGGGTCAGGCCGGTGTGGCCACGGCTGCCCATGACGATGAGGCCGCTCTCGAAGTTCTCGGCGGCGGAGATGATCTCGTGGGCGGCATCGCCCGTGCCGATCGACCAGCGGACCGTGTAGCCGCTCTCGTCGAGGCGGCGGGCGGCGGTGGCCGCGGTGGCCTCGGCCCGCCAGCGGTCCTCCACCAGGCGGCCCTCGGCGGGCTCGAGCGGCCGGTCGGCCCCTTCGGACACCGGCAGCGTCATGGGCAGGTCGGGCCCCGGCGCGACGCTCAAGACCTCGATGTGGCGACCGGCCAGGATCTTGCTGGCGACGAGGAAGCTGACGGCTCCGTCGGCCGACGGTGAGCCATCGACCGCTACCAGCAGCGAGTCCGCCGCGGCGCGGCGCACGACGAGCACGGGGCACGGGGCGTGATCGACGACCTCGGCCGATACGGACCCCAGCAGCATCGAGCGCAACGGCCCCCGTCCGCGGCTGCCCATGATGACCAGCTCGGCGCGGAGATCGGCCGCCAGCTCCACCAGGACGCTGCCGGCGCGGCCCACCAGGGTGGTGCGACGGACGACGCGGGACTCGCCGGTCAGCGCGGCGGCGGCGTCATCCAGCATCTCCTCGAGCTGCTGCCGGGCGGGGCCGGCCTCGGTCGAGGTGGCGACCACGCCGACGACGTCGATGATCGAGCCGCTCGGCCAGGCGAGTGATGCCGCGAGCTCGCTCGCGGCGCGGGATGAGGTTGACCCGTCGAGGGCCAGCAGGGCACGCATCGAAGGCTCCTTCCAGCGGGGCCGGGTTCGCCGGTCACCGCGAGCATGGACGCCAGTCGGCCCCCCAACGACCGCCGAGGGTCACCGGGACGCGTGACCAATGGCCCTCGATGCGCCGCAACCCGTCCCCCAGGATGGGCCCATGAGCTCCTCCACACGTGCCCTGCTCAGTAAGACGCGCTTCGCCGCGGGCATGTCGCCCGACGTGGTCAAGCGCCTGGCAGCGCTGGCCGACGTCGCCGAGGTGCCGGCGGGCAGCCAGGTCATCCGGGAAGGCCAACCCATCGCCGCGCTCGGGGTCGTCGTCAGCGGGCGGATCGCCCTGCGGCTGAACGTGCCCGGGGTCGGCCCGCAGACCATCCTGACCGTCGACGACGGCGACGTCTTCGGCTGGTCGGCGGTCATGCCGGGGTCGCGCTCCACGTCGACGGGCACGGCACTCGTCCCCACGCAAGCCCTCTTGTTCGAGCGCGAGCGCCTGCTCGCTGCCATGGCCGAGGACTGCGAACTCGCCAGCGCCGTCTACCAGCGCATGCTCAAGGTGGTCGCTCGGCGGCTTGCGGCGACGCGGGTCCAGCTGCTGGACCTCTACCAAGTCGGTCACGCTTCATGACCCTCGACGGCGGCAGCTTCCTGCCGCGTACCGAACTGGAACACCTCTTCACCGCCCTCCAGGCGGACGGCCGACGCGTCGTCGGACCGACGGTCGTCGACGGGGCGGTCGTCTACGACGAACTGACGTCGCCGGCCCAGCTGCCGGTCGGCTGGGAAGCCGACACGGCCCCGGGCAAGTACCGCCTCCGCGCCAAGGGCGGCGAGCGGGCCTTCGACTACACGATCCCGGTCACCAGCTGGAAGCGCTTCACGCACCCGTCGGTCGTGCCCCTGACCCGCGGCCGGCGCGACGAGGGCCAGGTCGTGGTCGAGTCGGTCATCCCCGACGCGCCGCGGCTGGCGTTCGTGGGCGTGCGCGCCTGCGAGGTCGCGGCCCTCGCCATCCAGACCCGCGCCATGCGCGCCGGGCCGCTCGGCGACGCCGACCATGCCGCGCGCGACGAGGCAGCCCTTGTCGTGGCGGTCGAGTGTGCCACCGCCACCGGCACCTGCTTCTGCACCTCGATGGGCACCGGCCCCGAGGTCAGGAGCGACGTGGACATCGTCCTCTCGGAGCTCGACGACGGGTTCGTCGTGCGCACCGGGACGCCCGCCGGGGCGCGCCTGGTCAAGGGCCTCGGGCTGCGATCGGCCGGGGTCGCCGAGACGGATCAGGCGACGAAGCAGGTCGCCGCCCTGCGCGAGGCCATCGGTGACCCCGTGCCGGCGGAGGGCCTGCCGGCCCGCCTGCGCGCCGCGCTCGACCATCCGCGCTGGGCCCAGGTGGCCGAGCGGTGCCTGGCCTGCGCCAACTGCACCCTCGTCTGCCCCACCTGCTTCTGCACCAGCGTGGCCGTCGCCTCCGACCTCGACGGCGTCGAGGGCACCACGACGCGCACCTGGGACAGCTGCTTCAGCCTGGGCTTCGGCCGGGTGGCTGGGGATGCCAACTTCCGGCCCCAGGTCAAGGATCGCTACCGCCAGTGGCTGACCCACAAGTTCTCGACCTGGTGGGACCAGTTCGGCTCGACGGGCTGCGTCGGCTGCGGCCGCTGCATCGCCTGGTGCCCCGTGGGCATCGACGTGCGCGAGGAACTGCGCGCCATCGCCCCGGCCGACGCCCCGACGGGACCGGTCCCCTGGCCGCGCTCGCCGGCCGCCGGCCGCGCCCCAGCGCCGCTCGGGACGGTGCTGCCGGCCACCCACGCCGTGGCCACCATCCGCGCCCTCGCGGCGGAGACGGTCGACACCACGACCATCCGCCTCGCCTGCAGCGACCCGATGATCCTGGCGGCGCAACCCGGCCAGTTCGTGATGGTCGAGCTGCCGGCCTTCGCCGTCCCGCCCATCTCCATCTCGCGGGTGCTGCCCGACGGCCTCGAACTGACCGTCCGGGCCGTCGGTCCGGCGACCTCCGCCATCACCAGCCTGCCGCTCGGCGCGGAGATCTCGCTGCGCGGCCCGATGGGTCGTGGGTGGCCCGTCGCCGAGGCCTACGGTCGCGATGTCGTGATCGTGGCCGGCGGCATCGGCCTGGCCCCGCTGCGGCCGCTGATCGACCGGATCCTGGCCGAGCGGCCGCGTTTCGGCGCCGTGCGCCTCTACCTGGGCGCCAGGACACCAGGGGATCGACTCTTCGTGCACGAGATGCACGCGCTGGCCGGCCGCGCCGACCTGCAGGTCGCCGAGATCGTCGATCGTGCCGGGCCGGAGTGGACCGGACGGGTCGGCGTCGTCACCCAGCTGTTCGATCAGGCCGTCTGGAACGGCGGCCGGGTCACCGCCTACATGTGCGGCCCGGAGCGGATGATGCAGGCAACCGCCGCGACGCTGGGTCGCCTCGGCGTACGGCCCGCGACGACCTGGCTGACCCTCGAACGCAACATGGCCTGCGGCGTGGGTACGTGCGGTCACTGCCAGCTGGGGCCGTTCTTCGTCTGCCGTGACGGGCCCGTCTTCTCGCTGGCCGGACTCGGTGACGCATTCGGCCTGGAGGGCCTTTGATGACCAGCCAACCCTGGGCCCCGCCCGCACGTCATTCGCCACGCGCCCTCGCGCCTCGGCGCCCGCGCATCGGGGTGGTCAAGTTCGCCTCGTGCGACGGATGCCAGCTGACGCTCCTCGACCTCGAGGACGAGTTGCTCGCCATCGCCGAACGAGTGGACGTGGTGGAGTTCGCCGAGGCCACCTCACGTCGGTCCGCCGGCCCCTTCGACGTCCTCTTCGTGGAAGGCTCGATCAGCACCGAAGAACAGGCCGAGGAGATCGCGCGCCTGCGGGCGGTGAGCACGCGACTCATCACCATCGGCGCGTGCGCCACCGCGGGCGGCATCCAGGCCATCCGCAACTGGTTCGACCATGACGCCATCCGCGCCGCGGTCTACCCCCAGACGGAGTTCGTGGAGTCGCTGGCCATGGCCCGGCCGGTGGCCGACTTCGTGGCCGTCGACGGCGAGCTGCGGGGCTGCCCCATCTCGCCGGCCCAGCTGCGCGAGTTCCTCATCGCCCTCGTGACCGGCCGGAAGCCGCAGCTGCCCGACGAGGCCGTCTGTCTCGAATGCAAGCGGCGCGGCGTCGTATGCGTGGCCGTCGCCGGGGGCCTGCCCTGCCTGGGCCCGGTCACCCGGACCGGCTGCGGCGCGATCTGCCCCGCCTACGGTCGCGGCTGCTACGGCTGCTTCGGCCCGCGGGAGGCGGCCAACACCGCTTCGCTGGCGGCCTGGTTCTCCGACGACCGGTCGGCCCACGAGGTGGCCCGCCTGTTCTCCGGCTTCACCGCCTGGTCGGGCCCGTTCCGAGCCCAGATCGACGCCCACGGCGGACCGCCCGGACCCGGCGAACCCAAGGTGGAGCCGCACGATGCATGACACCGGCCTGCCCACCAGCACGAGCGGCGACCTCGTCGTCGACATCGCCGGCCTGACCCGTGTCGAAGGCGAGGGCTCACTCCGCCTGCGGGTCCGCAACGGGGCCGTCGAGGAGGCGCACCTCGAGATCTTCGAGGCGCCGCGCTACTTCGAGCGGCTCGTCGTCGGCCGCACGCCCGACGAGGTCATCGACATCGTCGCCCGCATCTGCGGCATCTGCCCGGTCGCCTACCAGATGACCGCCGTGCACGCCTTCGAACACGGCCTGGGCATCCCCGTCGACCCGCAGGTCCGCGCCCTCCGCCGCCTGCTCTACTGCGGCGAGTGGATCGAGAGCCACGCCCTCCACGTCTACCTGCTGCACCTGCCCGACTTCCTGGGCTACGCCAGCGCGCTCGAGCTGGCCCGCGACCATCGGGCCGCCGTCGAGGCCGGCCTGAACCTCAAGAAGGCCGGCAACAAGATCGTCGAGCTCATCGGCGGGCGGGCCATCCACCCCGTGTCCGTGCGTGTCGGCGGCTTCTCCCGCACGTTCCTCAAGACCGAGATCACGTCCCTGCGCGAACCGCTCGCCGCGGCCCTCGAGATCGCCCTGGCGACGGTCGACCTGGTGGCCGGCCTGGTGCCGCCCGACTTCCAGCGCGAGGCCCGCATGGTGGCCCTGCGCCATCCGACCGAGTACCCCATGAACGAGGGCCGCATCGTCTCCACGGACGGCCTCGACCTCGCCCCGACCGACTGGCTGAGCGAGTTCCAGGAGGGTCAGGTCCCCTGGTCGCATGCCCTGCAGGCCCGCAGCCGCGACGGACGACCCTACCTCCTGGGGCCCGGCTCCCGGCTCACGCTCGCGGCGGACCAGCTGCACCCCACGGCCGCGGCCGCCCTGGCCCGGACGGGCCTGGCCGGCGAGATCCGCACCAACCCCTACCGCAGCATCGTGGCCCGCGCCATCGAGCTCGTCGACGCGGTGGCCGAGGCGCTCGACATCGTCGAGGCATACCAGCCGCCGGACCGGGCCGCCACGCCGTGGACTCCCGCCCCTTGCACGGCGGCCTGGGCCACCGAGGCGCCCCGCGGCATGATCTTCCACGCCTACCAGCTCGACGAGCAGGGCCTCATCGCCGACGCCCGCATCGTCCCCCCCACGAGCCAGAACCAGGCCGCCATCGAGGCCGACCTGACGATCTTCGCGCCGCAGGTCCTGGGCCTCCCCTCGGACCAGGCCACCCACCGCATCGAGCAGCTCATCCGGAGCTACGACCCGTGCATCAGCTGCGCCACCCACTTCCTGCAGCTGCACGTCGAGGACATGGGGTGACGACGCCGGCCGTCGCGGTCGAGGTCTTCGCCTGCGGGTCTCCCGACCGGGGGGATGACGGCGCCGCCGTGACCGCCTGCCAGACCGTGCAGGCCGCGCTGCCGCCCGGCGTCCGCGTCCGGTGCGTCGGGCAGCTCGATGTGGACGACCTCCTGGCGGTCCCACCGGGGGCGCAGGTGGTGATCGTCGACGTGGCGACCGGCATCGAGCCGGGCTTCGTCCTGGAACTGCCCCTGGCCGAGCTGCTCGAGAGCGAGGCCATCCGTCCCCACTCCTCCCACGCCCTGGCCGTCTCTGGCACGGTGGCCCTCGCCGAACTCATCGGTGAACGGTCGCTGCGGGGACGCGTGGTGGCCCTCGGCGGCGCGCACTTCGCCCTGGGGGATGTCCTCAGCGGTCCCGTCGCGGCCGCCCTGCCGCGTTTCGCGACCGCCATCCGTGAGGCCGTCGAGCACGCCCGTGCCGACGGAGCCGTCGACCGGGGGGCTGCCGCATGTGCCTGATGGCCCCCGGGCGGATCACCGAGATCCACGGCGCGGAGGCGACCGTCCAGGTCGCCGACCGACGCCGGGTCGTGTCCATCCTGGTGGAGCCCCATGTGCGTGTCGGTGAATGGGTTATCGTGGCCGGCAGCCTCATCATCCGCCGGCTCGACGCCGACGCCGCAGGGGAGATCACCCACGCCGTCGAACTGGCCTCGGCGGCCCCGCCTTCCGAGACACTACAGCTGATGGGAGCTCCGCGATGAACGACGACCGCAGTCGAACGCCACGCCTGGTGGGAAGCCTGCCCGACACGCCCTCCTGGGGCATCGTACTGGCGGTCGTGGCCGCCTGCATCAGCGGCCTCGCCATCTGGCTCAATGCCTTCGCCGTCAAGCAGGTCCCCGACGCGGCCGTGTACACGACGCTCAAGAACGGCGTGGCGGCCGCCCTGCTGCTGCTCGTCGCCGCTGCCGCGGTCCGGCCGGCCCAGGTCCGCGAGGTCCGGCGCACCGGCTGGCTGGCCCTCACGGTCGTCGGCGTGGTCGGCGGCGGGATCGCCTTCCTGCTCTTCTTCACCGGCCTGTCCGTGGCCAGCGCGCCGACGGCCGCGTTCATCCAGAAGACCATGTTCGTGTGGGTCGCCATGCTGGCCGTGCCGTTCCTCGGCGAGCGCCTGGGGTGGACGCAGATCGTGGCCCTCATCGTCCTCGCCGTGGGCCAGTTCCTGGTCCTGCCGCCGCGCGGCGTCGTGTGGGGCGCCGGTGAGACCCTGATCCTCATCGCCACCCTGTGCTGGGCCGGCGAGGTCGTGGTCGTGCGGCGCTACCTGCGCACGACCGCCACCCCCATCGTCGCCGCCGGGCGGCTGGGGATCGGCCTGGTGGCCCTCGTCGGCTTCGTCCTGTTCAGCGGCCAGGCCGGCGGGATCCTCGGCCTCGGCGCCAGCGCCTGGGGCTGGGTGCTGCTCACCGGCGTCGTCCTGGCCGGCTACGTGGCGGCCTGGTTCGGCGCGCTTCGCCGGGCTCCGGCGACCGTCGTCACGAGCGTCCTCGTCGGCGGCGCCGTCATCACCGGCGCCCTCCAGGCGCTGAGCAAGGGCGGCGTACCTTCCCTGGACCTCGTCGCCGGCTACCTCCTGATCGCCGTCGCCGTCGGGCTGACCGCGTTCGCCGCGTCCCGGGCCGGGAGGTTGGGGCAGGCCGCGACGGAAGGCGTCACTGTCGATGCCTGAGGCGGGCCCCGCGGGGACCCAGCCGGTACCCGGGCCGCTCCTCTTCGCCCGGTACGCCTTCGGCCCGAACCGGCTCGGCTATTGTGGCCCCGGTGACGCGCGCGAGCTCTTCGAAGCGGCCGTCGACGGCCACCACGAGGGCGACGTCCGGGCCCTGGCCCGGCAGTTCGAAGGCGCCTGGCCCTACCTGGAGCTGATCGCCCGCGCCAACGGCCGGCCCGACCCGCTCGATCCGCAGGTGGTCGAGGCGTACTGGCTGGGCAATCCGCTCCTCGACAACGTCGAGCCGGTCGAGGTGGGGACGTCCCTCAAGGAGCGGTTCCGGCCGCGCCTCCGGGCCGACGCCTGGCGCTGGCTGGCCGACACGCCGCGCGTCGGCGCCAAGCCGGTCCACGCCTTCCACGTCATGGACGTCTTCCCCCGCACCGGCCTCATGCGCAACGACCACGTGGCCGACGTCCTCAAGGTCATCGACGACTGCCGCATCCGCTGGGGCCGTGTCGTCTCCGTCGAGGGTGACTGGCTGGTGGTCTCCGTGGTCCCGATCCGCCTCGTGGCGGGGAAGCTGGCGCTCGTCAAACCGCAGATCGAACGCGTCCAGGCCTGGCGTGACGGCACCGGCTTCATCGACCATGTCGAGCCCGGCGACGCCGTGTCCATCCACTGGAACTGGGCCTGTGAGCGCCTCGACGACCACCGCCTGGCCAACCTGATGGGCTGGACGAGGCACCAGCTCGAGATCGCCAACCTGACCGTCTGAGGTCCGGCCACCGGCGGGAAGGTGTCGGACGGCCCGCGCGATGGTGACTTTCGTGACTGCCCCGCGGCCGCCGCGGCCGCGATGGTAGGTGCGCCGGACGATCGCCGCGAGGACGGTCCCGGCCGGGAGGACGGAACGATGGCTGACAGGACAGGGACTCCCCGGGCGATCTGGGCCTTCACCGAGCACGAGCACCGGGAGCTGGCCCGCGGCGTCGATCGGATCCGTGACGTGGCCTGCGGGATCGGCGGGTGGGTGGAGCCCGATCTCTCCGGCCACCTCCTGGAGATCCTCAGCTGGCTCGACCGCGACCTCGAACCGCACATCGCGTGGGAGGAGTCGTGGCTCTACCCGCAGATCGAGTCCCGCACGGGTTCACCGTGGGTGACCCGCTTCGCCCGCTTCGACCACCACCAGATCCGTGCGATGGCCGCCCGAGTGGGGGTCGATCAGCAGGCGCTGCGCGGCGAGGGCGCAAGCACGCGCCTGCTCGACCTCAAGTGCCACCTCTTCGGCCTGGAGGCGCTCGTGCGAGCGCACCTGGAGCGCGAGGAGCGCTACCTCATGCCGTTGCTTGAGGACGAGACGGCGTCGGTCACCGCGGCCACCACCGGCAGGTAGTCCGGCCACCAGATCGCCCGCTCCACGGCGGGCTCGATCTCCTCGTCACGGAACTGGCGCCCGTACCCCGTGTCGCGCAGGTGACGCACGACCGCCACGGCGATGCCGCGCGCCACGTGGCGCAGCTCACTGATGGGCGGGTAGATCGCACCTGAGGCCAGGCGCTCGGCCGAGACTTGGCTCGCCAGTTCGCGGGCGGCCACGCCGAAGGCACCGTCGGTGACCTCGCGAGCCTCGGCCACGATGGCCCCCAGGCCCACGCCCGGGAAGATGAAGACGTTGTTGGACTGGCCGACGACACGGCACGTGCCGTCGAACTGGACCGGCGGGCAGGGACTGCCGGTGGCCACGATGGCCCGGCCCTCCGTCCACACGGCGATATCCTCCGGCTGCGCCTCCTGGCGGTCACCCGGATTCGAGAGCGGCAGGATGAGCGGCCGCTCGGCGTGGCCCGCCACCTCCCGGACCAGGGCCTCGGTGAACGCCCCACGGCAGCCGGTCGTGCCGACCAGGATCGTAGGCTTCATGGCCCGGGCGATGGCGACCGGGTCATTCAGCTCCTGTGGCGCCAGGCCGGCCTCGGTGAACCAGCGCGGGTCGACGGCGAAGGGGCGCTGGTCAGCCGCCATCTCGGGTCGTTCCAGGTGGACCAGCCCGATGTGGTCCATGAGGGCCATGGTGGGCCCATCGCCGGTGGCCGCCACGCCCTCGCTCTCGAGCTGGCGGCGCAGCTGACTGGCGATGCCGATCGAAGCGGCGCCGGCCCCCAGGAACAGGACGCGCTCGCCAGCCAGGCCGCCCTGCTCGCGCCGGGCGGCAAGCATCCCGGCGAGGACGACCGCGCCGGTGCCCTGGACGTCGTCGTTGAAACTCGGCAGGCGGTGGCGGTAGCGCTCCAGGATGCGCAGGGCGTTGTGCTGCTTGAAGTCCTCCCACTGCACGACGGCCGCCGGATAGACGCGTCCGACCGCCTCGACGAACGCCTCGAGCACCTCGTCGTAGGCCGCGCCGCGCAGGCGCGGGGCGCGGTAGCCCAGGTACAGCGGATCGTGGAGGGCGTCCTCGCGGTCCGTGCCGACGTCGAGGGAGACGGGCAGCGTCCAGGCCGGATAGATGCCCGCGGCGGCGGTGTAGAGGGAGAGCTTGCCGACGGGGATGGCCATGCCGCCCGCGCCCTGGTCGCCCAGGCCCAGGATGCGCTCGTTGTCGGTGACCACGATGAGGCGGATCGCCTCGTCGGTCGCCCCGCGGAGGATCTCGTCGATGCGGCCGACGTCGTCGGGCGTGATCCACACGCCGCGCGGGCGCCGCAGGATATGGCTGAACTCCTGGCACGCCCGCCCCACGGTCGGCGTGTAGACGATGGGCAGGAACTCCTCGAGGTTCTCGGCGATGACCCGGTAGAACAGCGTCTCGTTGCGGTCCTGGAGGGCCGCCAGGCCGATGTAGCGCTCCAGGTCGTCCGGCTTGCGACGGACGTGCTCGAGCTCCAGGGTGACCTGCTCCCCGATCGGCGTGATGCGCGCCGGCACGAGTCCGCGCAGGCCGAGCGCGTCGCGCTCCTCGTCGGTGAAGGCGGTGCCCTTGTTGAGCAGCGGCTGAGCGATCAGCTCACGCCCACGACGATGGGCGACGAGCGCGGTGCGTGGCGCTTCGAGCATCGATCCCCTTTCCCGGTGGCGGAGGGCGCATCACCCTCGATGCCGCGGTCCGATCCGGTCCCGCCTGGCCAGTGTCCCCGCTCGCGGAGAGCCCGTCGAGGGCCATCCGGCCCGCCCGGGAGTGACGCTTGGATCGTCCGCCGCGGCGCCCGGTTGGGGCCGTTCGTCACGCCCCACGGCATCCAATGGCCGGTGCGGCGACGGGTCGCGGGCCACATCCTGAGGCCACGAGCCCGAGTGACGCTCAGCGCTGCCCGACCGTACGAAGAGCCGATAGGAGACCACATGGACCGCACGCGAGTCCTGATCATGGGCGCCGCGGGGCGCGACTTCCACGACTTCAACGTCGTCTACCGCGACGATCCCACGAGCGAGGTGGTGGCCTTCACCGCGACGCAGATCCCGGGCATCGCCGACCGCCGCTACCCGGCCGAGCTGGCCGGGTCCCTCTATCCGCAGGGCATCCCGATCGTGGCCGAGGCGGAGCTTGAACGGCTCATCCACGACGAGCGGGTCGACCACGGTCGTGTTCGCCTACAGCGATGTCAGCCACGAGACGGTCATGCACGCGGCGTCGCGCGTCCTGGCCGCCGGGGCCGACTTCGTCCTGCTCGGCCCGGCCCGCACCATGCTCAAGAGCCGCCGCCCAGTGATCGCCGTCGGCGCGACCCGCACGGGATCCGGCAAGAGCCAGACGACCCGCTACGTGGCCAGCCTGCTCGTCGAGCGCGGCCTCACCCCGGTCGTCATCCGCCATCCGATGCCCTACGGCGACCTCGTGGCGCAGCGGGTGCAGCGCTTCGCGACCTACGCCGACCTCGATCGCTACGACACCACCATCGAGGAGCGCGAGGAGTACGAGCCGCACCTCGATGCCGGCACGCGTCGTCTACGCCGGCGTGGACTACGAGGCGATCCTGCGCCAGGCCGAGCAGGAGGCCGACGTCATCCTGTGGGACGGCGGCAACAACGACTTCCCCTTCTACCGGCCCGACCTCTTCATCGTGGTGGCCGATCCGCTGCGCCAGGGCGACGAGCGGCGCTACCACCCCGGCGAGACCAACGTCCGGATGGCCGACGTGGTCATCATCAACAAGGTCGACTCGGCCGACCCGGCCGACGTGGCCGCCATCCGCGCCACGATCGCCGAGCTGAACCCGACCGCGGAGGTCCTGGCCGCCCGGTCCGACCTGACCCTGGAGGGGGCGCCCATCGAGGGTCGCCGCGTGGTCGTCGTCGAGGACGGGCCCGACCCTGACCCATGGCGGGATGGCCTACGGCGCCGGTGTCGTCGCCGCGCGCCGCTTCGGGGCCGCCCGGCTGGTCGATCCGCGGCCCGCGGCCGTCGGTTCGATCCGCGATGTGCTTGACCGCTATCCGCGTCTCGAGCCGCTCGTCCCCGCCATGGGCTACAGCCCGACGCAGATCCACGAGCTCGAAGCGACCCTCAACGCGATCGATGCCGACCTGGTCCTCGCCGCCACCCCCATCGACCTCACCCGCGTCCTGACGCTCGACAAGCCGATCACCCGGGTGCGCTACGACCTCGTCCAGGTGGACGGCATGCCGCTCAGCCAGATCATCGAGCCGGTCGCCCGCATGGCGCGGCCGCCCGTCCTGGCCGGGGTGTGACGCCATGACGACGATGCTCGCGGAGACGGCGGCGCCGGTGGCGTCGCCGCGCCACTTCCTGACCCTGGCCGACCTGGGACCGGCCGGCCTGCGCTCGCTGCTCGACCTCACGGCCCGCATGAAGCGCGAGCCGGCCGCCTTCCGCGACTGCCTCGCCGGCGGCCGTATCGGCATGATCTTCGACAAGCCATCGACGCGGACCAGGGTCAGCCTGGAATCGGCGGCCTGGATGCTCGGCATGCTGCCCATCGTGCTGCGCCCCGACGAGCTGCAGCTGGGCCGGGGCGAGACCGTCGCCGACACGGCCCGCGCCCTCTCGCTCTACCTGGACGGCCTGACCGTCCGCACGTTCGCCCAGGCCACGGTGGAGGAGCTGGCCGGGGCGGCCTCGATCCCCATCCTCAATGCCCTGACCAACGAGCACCACCCCTGCCAGGCGCTGGCCGACGTGATGACCATGGAAGAGGAGTTCGGCGCGCTGGCCGGCCTCCAGCTGGCCTTCGTGGGGGACGGCGACAACGTCTGCCACTCCCTCATCCAGGCCGCCGCCCTGGGCGGCTTCGCCCTGCGCATCGCCACGCCACAGGGCTACGAGCCGTCGGAGGCCGTCGTCGCGGCCGCCCGTGAGCAGGCCGTCTCGACCGGCGGGACGATCACCCTGACCCACGACCCGGCCCTCGCCGTCACGGACGCCGACGCCGTCTACGCCGACGTCTGGACGTCCATGGGCCACGAGACCGAACGCGCCGCACGGCTCGCCGCCTTCGCCGGCTACCGGGTCGACGCCGCCATGATGGCGCTGGCCTCCCCGTCCGCCATCTTCCTGCACTGCCTGCCCGCCCATCGCGGCGAAGAGGTGACCGACGAGGTCATCGACGGCCCGGCCTCGCGCGTCTGGCCCCAGGCCGCCAACCGCCTCCACACGGAGACGGCGCTGCTCTACACGGTCCTCACCGGCGACGCCGACGGTGAGCGTCGCCCATGACGCGTGTCGTCGTCGCGCTGGGCGGCAACGCCCTGATCCGGCGCGGCGAGGCCGGTTCGATCGAGGTCCAGCACCACAACCTGCTGGGGGCGGCCCGGGCCCTGGTGGACCTGGAGGGGATGGGCCACGAACTGGTGCTGACCCACGGCAACGGGCCGCAGGTCGGCTTCCTCGCCATCGAGGCCGACGCGGCCGCTGCCACGGTGCCGCCACCGCCGCTCGACGTGCTCGTGGCCGAGTCGATGGGCCAGATCGGCTACCTGCTGGCCCAGGCGCTGACGGCCCGCCTCGTCACGGAGGGCCGCGACCGTCCGGTCACGGTCGTCCTGACCCGGACCGTCGTGGACGCCGCCGATGGGGGCTTCGCGGCCCCCTCCAAACCGGTCGGGCCGGTCTACGACGAGCCGACCGCCAGGGACCTGGCCCGGACGCGCGGCTGGACCGTCGCGCGCGACGGCGCCGGGTGGCGACGAGTCGTGCCGTCGCCCGAACCACTGGAGATCGTGGAGGCGTCCAGCCTCCGGGCCCTCGTCGACAGCGGCGCCATCGTCATCGCCTCGGGCGGCGGTGGCATCCCCGTCGCGCGCGGTGCGGACGGCTCCCTCATCGGCCTGGAGGCCGTGGTCGACAAGGACCTCGCCGCCGTCCTGCTCGCGGAAGCGGTCGGGGCGCAGGCGCTGCTCCTCCTGACCGACGTCCCCGCCGTGCGCCTGGGCCGCGGGACAGCCGGCGAGTCCGGCGTCGCCGTCCTGACGCTCGCCGAGGCGGCCGCCGGCGTCGCCGACGGCACGTTCCCCGGCGGGTCCATGGGCCCCAAAGTGACCGCGGCCGCGGCCTTCGTGCGCCGGACCGGCGGCTTCGCGGCCATCGGCGCCCTCGACGATGCCGTCGCCGTGCTGGCGGGCCACGCCGGGACCCGCCTCGTGGCGGGCGACAAGTCCGCCGTCAGCCCTGCTATACCGGTCGGCGTGACAGCGCGATGAACGGCCCCCTGGCAGGCCACCGCGTCGAACTCGCCGCGCCGGGCGCCCTCACCCGGGCCCGCCTGCACCTGACCAGGGCCGAACAGGCGGGGCCGGGCGCGGGCGAGCTGCTCATCAAGGTCGCCGCCTGCGCGGTCTGCCGGACCGATCTCCAGCTCGTCATGGGCGACCTGCCGGCCCACCGCCTGCCGATCGTGCCCGGCCACCAGGCCGTGGGCCACGTCGTGGCCCTTGGCGCGGGGGTCACCGGGTGGACCATCGGGGAGCGGGTCGGCGTGCCCTGGGTAGCGGATGTCGACGGCACCTGCCAGGCCTGCCGCACGGGGCACGAGAACCTCTGCCCGGCCGCTCGCTTCACCGGGTGGGACCGCGATGGCGGTTTCGCGGAGTACCTCACGGCCGCCGCCGATCACGTCTACCAGCTGCCGGCGTCATTCGGCGACGTGGAGGCGGCGCCACTCCTGTGCGGCGGCATCATCGGCTATCGGGCGCTCAGGGTCTGCGGCATCGAGCCCGGCGGGCGCCTCGGCCTGTTCGGCTTCGGTGCCTCGGCTCGCCTGGCCCTCCAGGTGGCCCGCCACTGGGGCTGCGACGTCTCGGTCTTCACCCGCTCGCCGGCCGAGCGGTCACGCGCCGAGGCGCTGGGGGCCGCCTGGGTGGGCGCCTACACCCAGAAGCCGCCGGCGCCCCTGGACGCCGCGGTCACCTTCGCCCCGGTCGGCAGTGTCGTGGTCGCCGCGCTCGGGACGCTGGCCCGCGGGGCCACCCTGGCCATCAACGCCATCCACCTCGACGCGATGCCCGCCTTCGACTACGACCTGCTGTGGTGGGAGCGCGGCATCCGCAGCGTGGCCAACTTCACGCGGCACGACGGCCGGGAGTTCCTTGACCTGGCCCAGCGCATCGCCCTCCAGACCGACGCGCAACCCTTCCCCCTGGCCGACGCGGTCGTGGCCCTGAAGCGCCTGCGCGCCGGCAGCCTCGACGGGACGGCCGTGCTGGTCCCGTGACGGCTGTCACACCTCCCCTGGCCGACGTCACCGTGCGGCCGGTCCGCAACAGCGACGCGGCCGATCTGGAGGCCTTCTACGCCGGCCTGTCGCCCCAGGCCCGCCGCCATCGCTTCATGGCCACGCGGGCCGGCATCTCGCCGGCGGAGGCGCGGTCGTACACGGTCGTCGACCACGAGCACCGCGAGGGCTTCGTGGCCGTCGCGCCGCCCGGGGACGGCCCCGGCCGCATCGTCGGGCACCTGTGCCTGGAGCCGTGCGGTGACCGGCGGGTGGAGTTCGCCATCGTGGTCGCCGACGCGGCCCAGCGTCATCACGTCGGCGCGGCGCTGCTGGGGGCGGGGCTGGCTTGGGCCCGGGCACGGGGCGTCGTCGACCTGAAGGCCGTCACCGAGCTCGACAACGTGGCCATGCTCAGGCTCGCCACGGCCAGCGACCCGTGGACCACCATCGGCCCGGCGTCCGCCGGCACGGTGCCGCTGACGCTGCCCACCCGCCGCTGAGCGGCTGCCTCAGGGCTTGCCGAAGTCCACGACCCAGCGGCTCGGCCCGGTCAGGCCGAAGACCCGCGGGCAGGCACCCGTCGTGAGGCCCACGATCCAGCTCTGCTCGCCCTCGTATTCGCCCTGGCGCTCCACGTCGATGATGAACGGACCGCCCGGCTTGAGGCTCGTGGCGCCCTTGTAGCCGACGACGATGCCATCGAGGCGGATCCGCGCGAACTGGGCCCCCTGGACCGTCAACGGCAGCCCGCTCGGGTCGAGCGTGAACGGCGGCACCACCGGGTTGATGCTGAACTGCGGACGTAGCGTGCCGGCGTACTCGAAGACGAGCCGGTCGTAGCCGGGCTGCAGCCCGGCGCGCACGGCGGTCGTGGTCGCCTGGCCCGTGCCGACAGCAGGCAGGACGATGGTGGCGTCGCAGATGAAAGGCCCTAACGCATCCGTCGGCTTGACCGAGGCGGTGGGCGCGGCGCTGGGCGTGGTCGTGGGGGTCGGCGCCGGGGGGGTCGTCGCGGTCGCAGTGGGCTGCGGGGTCGGGGTCGGAGCGGCCGTCGGCGGCAGGGTCGGGGTGGCGGTGCATGCGACGAGGAGCGATGCGACCAGGGCGGCGAACAAGGACCGATGGCGCAACACGATGACTCCTCCCGGGTGACGTCCCGATCATGACGCCCGCCGTGCCCGGCGACCAGTGCCGAACGACTCGCCGGGCGGGGTCGGGCTGAAACCTTTCCCGGCCGCCCACGCTCATGAGAAGCGATGGATCCCGGCTCGATCGCGGCAAAAGGTCCCGCCGCCGGGGGTCCGATGGGTCATGCCGTCGGCTCCTTCGGTGCGGCAGCCTGTCCGCGTGACCGATGACGAGCTCGTCCTCGCCATCACGTCGGGCGATCGGGACGCGTTCGCGACCCTGGTCGAGCGAGAAGCGTTGATGGTCTACCGCGTCTGCTACCGCGTGCTCGGCACCGTGAGTGACGCCGAGGATGCTGCGCAGGAGACGTTCGTCCAGGCGTACCGGGCGCTGGCGACCTTTCGCGGCGACGGGTCCCTGGCGGGCTGGCTGCGGCGCATCGCCACGCGCCAGGCCCTCCGCCAGGCCGGTCGGCGCCGCCTGACCACACCACTGGATCCGACCGGTCCCGGCGCTCCCTTCACCGACGCTTCCGATCCGGCGCGGTTGCTCATGTCGGCCCAGGAGGCCGAGGACGTGCGGCTGGCCGTCGGCGGGCTGCCCGAGCCGTACCGCGAGACGGTCGTCCTGCGCTACTTCGGGGAGCTCTCGCTCGAGGAGATCGCGCACGCGACCGGGCGCCCGCTGGGGACCGTCAAGACGCACCTGCGGCGCGGCCTCGCCCGACTCCGTGACGCGCTGCCCGGGAGCGTGGCCTGATGACCCGCCTCGATCGGCCGGACGACCTGGGGCCCGGCGGCGACGAGCTGACCGGTGTGACCAGGGATCTGGAGGCCTACGCCCGCGGCACCGCCCATGCCGTGCCACCCGAACTGCTGCCGCGCGTCCTCGCCGCGGTCGCGCGTGAGAAGCCGCCCACACCGCCCGTGACCTTCGCCCGGGCCATCGCGGCGCTGGCCCCGCGCGACGCGGCCCGAGCCTTCGGCCTGCTGCTGGCGCTGGCCGGCGGACAACGCCGCAGCGGGCTCGGCCTGCGCCTGCGGGCAGCCGCGCTCGTCGTGGCCACCGTCGTCCTGCTGGGCTCCGCGGCTGCCGGTGCCACCATCGGCGGCGCCCAGTTGGTCCACGGCTGGCTGGCCACCCAGGCGGGGCCCTCCCTCACCGCCACCGACCTGGTGAGCCCCACGCCCGAGCACAGCCCGCGCCCGGCGACACCGACACCTGCCGACCGCACGCCCCACCCCTCCACTCGTCCCAGCCAGGGGCCGCATGCGTCGGCGGAGCCGAGCGAACCGGCGGAGAGCGCGGAGCCCTCCGAACAGGAGGGCGACCCGTCGGGCGACCCCAGTGACGACGGGGCCGGTGGTTCGGGAGGCGGCGCCCACTCACCAGGACCATCCGCGGACGACTGAAGCGGATGGCCCGACGGGGCGGCGCCCGCCAGGACCATCGGCTGCCGGCGGGTGAAACCTCGACGGCCCGCGGCGCCTCTTCCTGGCATCGGCACCGGGCGTTCCTTTGAACCATCTCATCCTGGCCCACGGTCCAGCACAGCCCGGCGGCCTACGTTGTGCGTGGATCGCGACCAGCAAGCCGATCGACTCGAGGGACGCATCGCATGAACGCATCGGTACATCGCTTCGGCCTGGCGGTCGCCGCCATGGCGGTCATCGCGACCGTCGGCGGCTTCTCACTCGCCCAGAGCTACCTCAGCAGCCGCGCCGCGGCTGCCACAGCGGCGCCCGCGGCCGCCTCGACGCTGCCCACGGACGCGCCGGCCACGCTCCCACCCGACATCGTCTACGTCCGCCCGGCGCCACCGCCCCAGGTCATCCACGTGACCCAGACCGCGCCGCCCGCCAAGCCCAAGGTCGTCCACGTCGTCGTGGCGACGCCCGGCGGGGGCGATGACGGCGGCGGCGGCGACGACGGCCCTGGGGACCACTGATGCAGCCGCGACCGACCCTCCACACGGCCGAGCCCGGACGCCCGGCCAAGGCCAAGCCTGACCCCACGCCGATGCGGGTGGCCGTCGGCGTCGGCGGCCTGGCGACCCTGTCGGGCCTCGTCACCGCCATCTTCGTCGTGCCTGCGGCGGCGCCCGTGACCGACGCGGCCACGCTCGCCCCGCCGTCGCCCACGACGGTGACCCAGCAGCGCCCCGTCGTCTACGTGCAGCTCCAGCCAGGCCAGACGGCGCCGCCGGGCGCCACGGTCATCGATGCCAAGGCGCCCAAGCCCATCACGATCGTGACCCACGTCGCGGCGCCCGCCCAGAAGACGGTCGTCGTGCACACGACCCAGTCGGGCACGGTGGTGCCGTGATGGCCGTGGCTTTCGAGGCGCCCGCGGCGAGGGCAGGTCGCGGGATCGCGACGACCCTCATCGAGCCGCTGACCTACCCCACGCGCGCCATGGGCGGGCGCCTCGTGATCCACCTTTCGGCAGACCCGACAGACGAGGTGCGCGCGCGGCGTGACGCATCGACCGTGCTGGCCCGGGTCGGCCGCTGGGCCGACCGTCTGAGCCGGCATCTGTCCGCCTCCGAGCTGTCGGCCCTCAATGCCGACGCTGCCGCGGCCGTGGAGGTGGGACCCACGCTGGCCCGCGCGATGCGGGCCGGTCAGGCATCGGCCGACGCGACCGATGGCCTCGTGGACATCGCGCTCCTGGACGCGCGACTGGCCGCCGAGGGGCCGGACCTGCAGATGGCGGCCCGCGCGCAGGACCGCGCCTGGCGACTGGTCCCCGGTCCCCGCGGGAGGGCGGTCGTGCACCGCGCGCCGGGCGTCCACTTCGACCTCGATGGGGTCGCCAAGGGCTGGCTGGCCGACCGCGCCTTGAGCCTCCTGTCGTCGTGGCCGGGAGCCATCGTGGACGCTGACGGCGACCTCGCGGTGCGCTGCCCGCCCGGCCGTCACTGGGCCGTGGCGATCGACGACCCCCGTGACCCCGAGGCCATGCTCGCCGTGCTGCACCTTTCGGCCGCGGCAGGCACGTGGCCCTCACGGTGGGGCGTCGCCACCTCCGGCACCTCGGTCCATCGCTGGGGACGGGCCGGCGAGGCGCGCCATCACCTCATCGATCCCCACACCGGTGTGCCCGCCGTGACCGACGTGGTCCAGGCCACGATCGTGGCCGGCTCGGCGTCCGAGGCGGAGGGCCTGGCCAAGGCTGCGGTGATCGCCGGGTCCGAAGGCGGCCTGGCCCTGCTCGAACGCGCCGCGGTGCGGGGCGCCCTCCTGCTCACGGATCGGGGCGAGACCATCGCCTCGCCTCGTACCCTGGCGCTGCTCGACGAGCCGGGGGGCCGCTGACGTGGCGCTGGATCGTCCCCGGCCTGCCCCGACCGCGCGCCCCGGGCGGCCGCCGGCGTACCGTGGCCTGCCCCGCCCCGTCCGTCTCATCCTGTGGCTCTTCTTCGGCCTCGTCGTTGGCGCGTTCCTGGGGGCCGCGCTACCGGAGGCGATCCGCCTCGTCGAGGCAACGGCCGCCCTGGCCCCCGGCAAGCTCGCCTGGTATGCGGCCCGGGTCACCGGCTTCCTGGCCTATTTCGCGGTCGCCGGCTCGGTCGTCTACGGCCTGCTGCTATCGACCAAGCTCCTGGATGCGATCGCCCACCGGCCGGTCAGCTTCGCCCTGCACAAGGACCTGGCGCTGGTCGGCGTGGGCCTCTCGGGCCTGCATGGGCTCATGCTGCTGGGCGACCAGACCTACGCCTTCACGCCCGCCTCCATCCTCATCCCCTTCGCCTCCCCGTACGCCCCGACCGCCGTGGGCATCGGCCAGGTCGCCTTCTACCTCGTGGTCCTGGTGACCGGCAGCTTCTACGTCCGTCGCCAGATCGGCCAGCGGGCCTGGCGGCTCATCCACTACCTGACGTTCCTGGCGTTCCTGGGCGCGGCCGCCCACGGCATCGCGTCGGGGACCGACACCGGCGCCACGTGGGCCTCGTGGGTCTACCTGGGGCCGGTGGCCGCGGCCGTCTTCTTCTTCGCCTACCGCGTCGTCATCTCGATCGCCGCCCACCGTTCGCCCGCCAGGGCCACCCGCCCCGTCGAGCGCGCCCTGCCATCCGCGTCATTGGAGACACCGTGATGTCATACGTCATCGCCGAACCCTGCATCGACCAGCAGGACCAGTCCTGCGTCGCCGTGTGTCCGGTCGACTGCATCAGCGCGGATCCGGCCTCGGACCGCAAGTTCTACATCGACCCCGACGGCTGTATCGACTGCGGCTCATGCGAAACCGCCTGCCCCAACCAGGCCATCTTCCGGTCCGACCAGCTGCCACCCGAGTGGGCTCGCTTCGCCCTGGTCGACGCGACGTGGTTCCGCGACCCGGCCCGGGCGCGCCGGGCAGTCGACGAGCTCCTGCCGGCCGCGTAGCCAGCCGGACGCCTGACCGTGACACGGAGCGCCACCGGGCCGGTCGTCCTCGACCCGGTACGGCTGGCGGGTCAGCGCGGCCCGTCCGGCGGGGGCCCGCCAGGTGTCTTCGCGCCGAACGCGACGCTCGTCCGCCGCCTTGACCTGACGGCATCGGTGGCCCGCTTCGTCGTGCGTCGCGATGGGCCCGCCATCCCGCATGTCGCCGGGCAATACCTCGCGCTCGGCATCTGGGCCGACGGACGGCTCCTCCAGCGCCCGTACTCCACCGCCTCCCCGCCGACCGCGTCCAGGGAGCTCGAGTTCCTCATCAGGCGTGTCGCGCACGGGGCGTTGACGCCGCGGCTCTGGGAGCTGCCGCTCGGGGCCCGCCTGCGCGCGGGGTCGCCCAAGGGGTTGCTCACGCTGGACCCCAGACGGGACCGGGCGGCCGTCTTCGCCGCCAGCGGCACCGGCCTGGCGCCCATCATGGCGATGCTGGCGGCCGTGCTGGAGGGGCCGACGGAGGCATGTCCGCCCCGCCTGATCGTGCTCCACGGGGTGTCCTACGCGGCCGAGCTGGCCTACCGGGGACGCCTCGAACGATGGGCTGCGATCCACCCCGACCTGGCGTACGAGCCGGTGATCTCGCGACCGGGTGACCCTCTGAATGCCGGCTGGGACGGCGCCGTCGGTCACCTCGACCAGGCCCTCGACGCCGCCTGGCAGCGCCACAGCCTGGACCCGCAGCGGACCGTGACCTACCTCTGCGGCAACCCGGAGGTCATCGCCGCCGCGACGCGACTCCTGGCTGCGCGCGGTGTACCGCCGGACGCCGTCGTGGCAGAGCGCTACTGGACGACGCCCATCACGGGACCTTCAGCCCTCGACCGGGCGTCCTGACCACCCTTAGCATCGGCTCGATGCGCTTGCTGCTGGTCGAAGACGAACCCCGCATGGCCGCCCTCGTGCGGCGCGTCCTGACGGCGGAGCACCACGTGGTCGACGTGGCCGCCGACGGGGTCAGCGCGCTCGCCTTCACCGACGGCCCGGCCTACGACGTGGTGATCCTGGACCGGATGCTGCCGGACCTAGACGGCCTGGAGGTGCTGCGGCTGATGCGCGCTCGTGGGGTGCAGGCGGCCGTGCTGCTCCTCACGGCCCTTGGATCGGTCGAGGAGCGGGTCGCCGGGCTCGACGCCGGGGCCGACGACTACCTGGCCAAGCCGTTCGCCTTCTCCGAGCTGCTCGCCCGCATCCGGGCGCTCGGCCGACGGCCCGCGCCCGAGGCCACGAGCCGCCTGCGGGCCGGCGACCTGGAGCTCGACGAGTCGCGCCACGTGGCCCGCGTCGGCGACCGCGTGGTCGATCTCTCGGCTCGCGAGTTCGCCCTGCTGGGGTATCTGCTGCGCCACACCGGGCAGGTCGTCACGCGGCAGCAGATCCTGGACGCCGTGTGGGGGGCCGAGCCCGACGTGTACTCGAACGTGGTCGACCTCTACGTGCACTACCTGCGGCGCAAGCTGGCCGGCCTGGGGCAGGAGCGGCTGGTGCGGACCGTGCGCGGCGTGGGCTACACGCTGCGCGCGCCCGCGTAGGCGGTCGCCATGGCCACGCCGCTGGCCCGCCTCGTCGGCACCACCCGTCGCCGCCTCTTCCTCGTGACATTGCTGACGACGGCGCTGCTGGTCGTCTTCACCGGCTTCGTCACCGCCTTCGTGAGCCTGGCCTTCCTTGATGCCGACGTGGACCATGCCCTGACGTCGTCGGCGACCGATGCGGTAACGCGCGCCGAGGGGTCGTTGCCCACCTCGTCGGATGACGGGGAGGCGTCCGACGCGCCGGCCTCCTCAGACACCTTCGTGCTGTACCTGGATCCGTCGGCCAGGCTGATCGCCAACCCCTCAGGCGTCACGCTCGCGGGCCTGCCCGTCGGGGCCGCCGCGAGCCAGGCCGGGGCGACGGGCTCGGACCTGCGGACCGTCACGCTGGGCGGCCTCCGCGTACGTCTGCTGACGTTGCCCATCAAGGGCGCCGAGGACGCGGCCGGCGGCTCGCCAAGCGGCTTCGTCCAGGCCGGTTTCGTGCTCACCCTGCACGACCAGCAGGCGGCCAGCCTGGTCTCGGCCATCGTCCTGGTGGGCCTGCTCGGGCTCCTCGGCGCGGCGGTCGTGACCCTGTTCGTGACCGATCGGGCCCTCGTGCCCATCAGGCGCTCGTTCGAGGCGCAGCGTCGTTTCGTGGCCGAGGCGTCGCACGAGCTGCGCACCCCGGCCGCCCTCATCCGTGCCGATGCCGAGGTCTTGCAGCGCGAGGCCCTCGTCACGGCCGAGGGGCGGCCCCTGACCGAGGACATCGTGGCCGAAGCCGAACGCCTCGGTCGGCTGGTGGGCGACCTCCTGGCCCTGGCCGCCGCGGACGGGGTCCCGCTCGTCGTCGAGCGCCGGCCGGTCGACCTGTCCGAGGTGGTGCGCCTGACGGCCCGCCGCACGGAGGCCCTGGCGACCGAACGGGACGTGCGCATGGTCATCGACGCTCCGCCCTCCGCGCTCGTGCTCGGCGACCGGGACCGCCTCATGCAGCTGCTGCTGATCCTGGTCGACAACGGCCTGGACCACACGCCGCCGGGTGGCGAGGTGACGGTGGCCGTCACGCCCGGCCCGCGATCGGTCCAGCTCACCGTCAGCGACACGGGACCGGGGATCCCCTCCGACCAGCGCGAGCGCATCTTCGAGCCCTTCGCCAGCCTGCCCGGCGCCCAGCCCAGCCGCCTCGGTGGCAGCGGTCTCGGGCTGGCCATCGCCCGGCGCATCGCGACGGCCCACGACGCGACCATCATGGCCGCCGCGACCCCGACCGGCGGCGCGCGCATCGTCACCACCCTGCCCGCCGCGCCGGCCCGCCCGGCCATGTGACCTGCGGCCCTTGCGGAAGGGCCGTCCGGCACTCATCAGCACGTGCGCATATGTCGATAGTCGGGCCATGGACGACATCACCATCCTGCAGGCCGAGGTCCTCAAGACCCTGTCCAGCCCGAGGCGCCTGGAGATCCTCCATGCCCTGGCGAACGGTCCGCTCGAGGTCGGGCACCTCGCAGAGGCCATGGGCATGAGCCAGCCCAACGCGTCCCAGCACCTGGCCGTCCTACGGGCGGCGGGGATCGTGGAGGCGGAACGGGTCGGTCGCGAGGTCCGCTACCGGCTCGTCGACCCCGACGTGACGGTCGCCTGTGACCTGATGCGGTCGGTGCTCCGGCGGCGCCTCAACCGCCTCGGGGCCATCGCCGCCGATGGTGGCGTCCCCGCGCTCGTCCCGTCAGCTTCAAGGTGACCGTCGATGGATGAACTCAGCCAGCCCCTCAACCTCGTCCTGTTCTCGGGCACGGACGACAAGCTCCAGGCGGCCGCCGTGCTGGCGGCCGGGGCTGCCGCCCTCGGTCGACCGGTCAACATCTTCCTGCAGTACTGGGCCCTCGATGCCTTCCGCGCCGCCCACATCGCCGACGACCACGGCCTCGCCCCCGAGGCCGGCGCCGCCGGCCGCGTCGCCGTGGACGCCCTGCGCGAGGCCGGCCAGGCTCCCTGGGCCGAGACCCTCCGCCAGGCCAAGGAGCTCGGCGGCGTGGACATCCAGGCCTGCTCGCTCTCCATGGACCTGCTGCACCTCGACGCCCCCGACCTGGATCCCCTCGTCGACGGCGTGGAGGGCGTGGCCTCCTTCCTGATCACGGCCGCCGAAGGCCCCGTCGTCTTCATCTGAGCCAAGCGGAGGTACACCCCATGGCCACCCTCGAGATCACGACCCACGTCGACGCCCGCGGCCTGAGTTGCCCGATGCCGATCGTCAAGACGGCCCAGGCCATCAAGCCGCTCGCGTCGGGCGCCCTGGTGGAGGTCCTCGCCACCGACGCCGGATCGGTCAAGGACTTCGCTGCCTGGTCGCGCACGACCGGCCACGAACTCGTCGAGCAGAGCGTCGACGGGGCGGTCTACCGCTTCGTCATCCGCCACAAGTGAGGCACCCGTCATGACCCTTCTCGCAGAGCCGATCGCCCCGCCCATCCCCGTCGAGCCTGCGCCGGCCCCGGCGCTTGAGCCCGAAGGCGAGGTCAAGACCAAGGAACTGGTCATCGTCAACTGGAGCGGCGAGCTGGACAAGGTCTGGCCCGTCATGATCCTGTCCTCGACCGCCGCCGCCAGCGGCGTCCGCTGCAAGGTCTTCGTGACGTTCTGGGGCCTGCTGCCCTTCGTCAAGGACCAGAAGCGCATCGTCGGCGACAACTGGATGCAGAAGATGCTGACGCTCATGCAGCGGCCCGGCATCGACCACCTGAAGCTCAGCAAGATGAACTTCATGGGCATGGGGCCGTGGATGATGGGCGTCCTCAGCAAGAAGTACCACGTGGCCAGCCCGCGCGAGCTGCTCGAAGCGGCGACGACGCTGGGCGTCGAGTTCATCCCCTGCCAGATGACGATGGACATGTTCGGCCTGAAGCGCGAGGACCTCATCGACGAGATGGGTGAGCCCGCCGGTGCCGCCACGGCCATCGCGATGATGACCGAGGCCGACGCAAGCCTCTTCATCTAGACCGGAAAGGACCCGTCGCATGCTCGAGACCCTCCCGGGCCCCGCCGTGACCCGGACCATCGACGCCCGCGGCAGCTACTGCCCCGGTCCCCTCATGGAGCTCATCCGCGCCATCCGCGAGGCCCAGGTAGGTGACGTGCTGGCCGTCCTGTCGTCCGACAGCGGCTCCAAGCTCGACATCCCCAAGTGGGTCGCCAAGGCCGGCCACCGCCTGGTCGGTGTCGAGACCCGGGACGGCTACGACGAGATCACCGTCGAGAAGCTGCGGTAGGCCCACCGTGGACCGCATCGTCATCCTCGGCGGCGGGGTCGGCGGCACGCTGACCGCCAACCTCCTGGTCAAGCGCCTCGGCGAGCGCCTCGACGACAACCGCACGAGCATCACGCTCATCGACGCGACCGGCCAGCACACCTACCAGCCGGGGTTCATGTACATCGCCATGGGCGGCGAGCGCGCCAGCCACCTGTCGCGGCCGGAGACGTCCCTCCTCGACCCGCGCGTCCACCTCGTGGTGGGCGACGTGGAGAAGATCGACCCGGTGCAGCAGACCGTCGCCCTCAAGTGGGGCGAGACCGTGCCCTACAACGAGCTGGTCATCGCCACCGGCTGCCGCATCGTGCCGGAGGCGATCGAGCACTTCGACACCCAGGCCCATCACTTCTACACCGCCGAAGCGGCGCTCGAGCTGCGCCACGCGCTCGACGCGTTCACCGGCGGCCGCATCGTCATCGGCATCGCCGGCATGCCCTACAAGTGCCCGCCAGCCCCGCTGGAGGTGGCCCTGCTCATCGAGGCCGAACTGCGCCAGCGCCACCTGCGCGACAAGTCCGAGCTTCACTTCTGCTCGCCCATCGGGCGCGCCTTCACCATCGAGTCGGTCAGCGAGATGGTCACTCCGATCCTGGAAGAGAAGGGCATCGAGCTGCACACGTTCTTCAACGTCGAACGCATCGACGCCGACCGCAAGGTCGTGGAGAGCCTCGAGGGCGAGGAGCTGGGCTACGACCTCCTCATCCTCGTGCCGCCGCACACCGGCCAGCCGTTCCTCATCGCCAGCGGCCTGGCGAAGGCCCCGGGAGGCTGGCTGCCGACCGACCGGACGACCCTGGAGGTCGCCGGCCAGCCGCACGTCCATGCCCTGGGTGACGCGACCGACCTGCCGCTCTCCAAGGCCGGCTCGACCGCGCACTTCGAGGCGCCCGTCGTCGCCGAGCGGGTCGCCGCGGCCATCGAGGGCCGCCAGCCGAGCGGCAAGCACGCCGACTACGCCGGCAAGGTCATGTGCTTCTTCGAGGTGGGCGACGGGAAGGGCACGCTGCTGCAGTTCGACTACGCCCATCCGCCCAAGCCGCCGCGGCCCAACCGCTTCTGGCACCTGGGCAAGATCGTCTTCAACAAGACGTACTGGCACACCGTGCCCAAGGGCCGCGTCTAGGACGCCGGCCGGAGCGGCGATCCATGCCGGCCCCGCCCGTCGCGTTGTCGGCTAGTCCCCGGGGACTGGTACGCGCCGTTCCCCGGCATTCCGTTGTCCCGCCTCGGCGGCGCTGATCTCGGGCCGGCCTCAGTGACGACCAGGGGCACCCGAACGGGCGCATACCAGGCTACGGGGGCGTAGACGATAACGTCCGCTGGCCGACCCAGGCACCAGCCGCGGCCCTCCGCGTCCGTACGCGCGCCCGGGGAACATTGGCGTGCGGCTGGCTGCCGATCGACCTGTCAGGTCGTCACCGCCGAACTCGCGCGAGCGTGTTCGGCGGCCCTCCCGGGTCGATCGCCCCTCACCTCGGGCGCGAACGTTCCCCTGGTGTTCGTCTGAGCGCTCGGCCCGCATCGCTAGGTGCCGGCCCGCCTAGTAGACGCCTGGCACGAACCTCCGAGTGCGCGCGCGATAGGCCGCGTAACCGGGTAACCCATCCGACAGCCACGCCTCCTCGCGCCGCGACTTCACACCGAACAACAGGGCGAGGAGGACCGTCGGCAGCAGGGCGAGGGGCGCAGCAGTGGCCACGGACCAGCCGACCGCCGCGACCACCAACCCGCTGTAGATGGGGTGCCGCACGTAGCGGTAGGGGCCCGAGTCGACGAGCGTCGCAGAGGGACGCGGCCGCGGGAACGGCGTCAGGTTCGGCCCCAGCGTCGCCGCCCCCCAGGCGACCACGAGCAGCCCGAACGCGGTGACCACCACCCCGGCCGCCAGGGTCAGCGGCATCTCCCCGCTCGTGCTCGACAGAGCGCTAGCCAGGCCGCAGACGCCGATGGCCGCGAACAGCACGAGCTGGGCCGCGACCCACCCCTCGCCACGCGGCCCCAGGGCGGGCACGTTCATGGCCTGACGTCGCATGCCCTCATGGTCGCACGGCCAGCCGCCGACTCACGAATCGCGGCACGGCCGGGGCGGGGTACCCTCCCGGGCGTGAGCGCCGCCTTCACGATCGAGCCGCGCGGCCCGTTCTCCCTGGCCCTGGCGGCCAGCCACGTCTTCGGGCCGCGTGAGCCCGCGCCCGTCGTGCCGCTCATGCGCCTCGCCTTCTGTGTCGACGGGTTCCGCGAGCTGGCCGGCGTCGTCCTGACGGAAGGCCCGGACGGGTCCGTCGTCGGCGAGGTGCAGGGCGCGACGGAGGTGGCGGCCGCGCGCGACCAGGTGGCCCGCATCGTCTCCCTCGATCACGACGGCCGTGGCTGGCCGGCCGTCGGCGCGCGCGACGCGTTGATCGGCCGGCTCCAGGCCCGCTACCCCGGGTTCCGCCCGGTCCTCCACTACTCGCCCTACGAAGCTGCGGCGTGGGCCATCCTGGCCGGCCACCGGTCGGGCAACCAGGCCAACACGCTGCGCCGCCGCATGGGTGAGGCGCTGGGGGCCACGTTCGAGCTGGCCGGCACGCGCCTCAGCGCCTTCCCCACCCCCACCGCGATCCTGGACGCCCCGTCGCTCCCGGTGCCGTCGGCGGAACAGGATCGACGCCTGCGGGCCGTGGCGCACGCGGCCCTCGACGGCCTGCTGGATCCGGCGCGGCTGCGCGCGATGGACCACGAGGCGGCCCGGGAGGAGGTGCAGAAGCTGCCCGGCCTGGGGCCCTTCTACTCCGGCCTGGTGGCCATCCGCGCGGTCGGGCCGACGGACGCGGCGAGCGTGGAAGAGCCCCGCCTGCTCGGCGCCCTGCGCCACTACCTGGGCGACGAGGCGCCCGCCGATGCGGCCGCCCTGGCACGGCGGATGGAGGCGTGGCGGCCGTTCCGGACGTGGGCGGTCGTGCTCATCCGGCGGGCGGCCTATGAGGACGGCGTGGGCTGACGCTCGCCCAGCTCCAGGTGGACGTCCCACGCGACCCCGGCCAGCAGCTCGGTCCGGTGTGACAGCACAAGGAGCGTCCGCCCGCGGGTGGCCGTGAGCACGTCAGCCATCAGCGCGGCGGCGGTCGCTTCGTCGAGGTGCTCGGTCGGCTCGTCCAGGATCAGCACCGGCGCATCGGCAAGCAGGGCCCGGGCGAGGGCCAGCCGCTGGAGCTGGCCCCCGGAGAGTCGTGCCCCGTGCTCGCCAACCTGCGTGGCAAGACCCGCCGGGAGCGACTCCACCCACCCGGCGAGGCGGACCGCCGCGAGCACCTCCAGCAGCTCCGCATCCGTCGCGTCCGGGCGCGCCACCCGCAGGTTGTCGCCGAGCGTCGTGTCGAACACGTGTGGGTCCTGGGCACATGACTTGATGACACGCCGGACATCGTCGCTGGCACACCGGCGCACCTCGCAGGTCCCCGTGGACGTGAGGAGCTCGACGGCCCCCGCGACCGGATCCAGGAAGCGGAGCAGGACCGCGGCCAGGGTGCTCTTGCCGCACCCGCTTGGCCCGCTGACGAGGGCCCTGCCACCGGCAGCCAGCTCCAGGTCCACGCCCTGCAGCACAAGGGGGCCGTCGCCGTACCGCGCCGTGAGGCCGGCCAGCCGCAGGCCGTAGGGCCCCGCCGGCAGGGCCGCCGGAGCGGCCGGCTCCGTCACCGGATCCGGCTGGCGGAGCACCTCCTCGACCCGAGCAGCCGCCACGGCGAGACCGGGCAGATGCTGCGCCGCGGGCACCAGGCTGCCGGCCAGTTCGTGCGCCGCGATGGGTGTGAGCACCACGACTGCCAGGGCCACCCCGTCGAGGGCGCCCGAGCGGAGCGCGCCGACGCCGGCCGCGAGGGCGAACCACGTCGCTGCTCCCGCCGCCAGGCCGGCGGCGAGGGTCCCCAGGCCCGCGGCCGCGCCGGCACGCCGCTCGGCCGCGATCAGGGCGCCATCAAGACGGTCAAGGGCTTCCAGCTGCCGTGCGCCCGTCCCGTTCGCCAGCAGCTCGGGCGCTCCGGCCAGCAGGTCGGTCGCGGCGGCGGCGAGGGTCCCCCGGGCCGGCGCCACGCGTCGCTCCGCACCGCGGCCTACAGCGCCGGCCGCGAACGGCACGAGGAAGGCGACCACGAGGAGCGTCGCCCCGAGCACCATCCCCGCGAGCGGGACCAGCACGCCGACCAGCAGGGTCGCCGCGGCCGTCGCCACGAGCACGATCGCGTACGGCAGCAGGACGCGCAGCCACAGGTCGGCGAGGCCGTCAACGTCTGCCACGAGGCGCGTCAGCAGGTCCCCCGAGCGGTACGCGGCCAGGCCCGCCGGCGCCAGGCGCTCAAGGCGCCGGTAGACGTGGCCGCGCAAGCGCGCCAGGACCCGGAAGGCCGCGTCGTGGGCGGCCAGGCGCTCCCCGTAGCGCAGCACCCCGCGGCTGATCCCGAACGCCTGGACGGCCGTGATGGCGATCATGAGGTAGAGGACGGGGGGCTGCTGTGCCGCCCGCGAGATGAGCCAGGCCGACGTGGCCGTCAGGCCGATGCCCGCAAGGGCGGCGCCGAGCCCGAGCAGCACGGCCAGGCCCAGGCGCCCGCTGACCGGCCGGCCGAGTCGCGCGACGGCGATGAGGGCGTGCATCGTCGACCTACGCTGCTCCCTGCATCCGCCAGGCGACATCGACGATCCGGTCGGCGATGGCGATGGCCGCCGGGCGGTGGGCGGCGAGGACCACGGAGCGGTGCTCCACACGGGCCGCCGCCAGCACCCGGGCCAGCACGTCCGCTTCGTGCCCGGCGTCGAGACCGGCGGTCGGTTCGTCGAGCAGCAGCAGTGGGGCGTCGCGGAGCAGGGCTCGCGCCACCGCCAGGCGGCGCCGCTGACCGCTGGAGAGGCCCAGGCCGCGCTCGCCGAGCCGCGACCGCAGCGGGACGTCCCCCAGGCCCACCTCGGCCAGGGCAGCAGCGATGCGCTCATCCGAGGCGTCGGGAGCGGCCAGCCTGACGTTGTCGGCGACCGTGCCGGCGATGAAGAAGGGCTGCTGGGGGACCCACGCGACCTGCCGTCGCCACAGCCGCAGGTCCAGGTCACGCAGGTCGACCGCGCGGCCGTCCGCGGCCACGACCCGGGCCGACCCACCGCTCGGTGCGACGAAGCCGAGCATGACCGCCAGGAGCGTGCTCTTGCCCGTCCCGCTTGGCCCCCGCAGGGCCACGATCTCGCCGGGGCGGGTGACGAGATCGGTCGCCCACGGCGCCTCCGCCGCTCGTCCCGCCCGGCGGACCGTGACTCCTTCCAGGCGCACGTGGCTCGTGCGCATGTCGGGCGGCGGGACGATCCCGCCCGCCTGCTCTGGCTGCGTCTCCAGGATGGTGAACGCGGCTGCAGCGGCCTGGAGGCCCTCCTCGCTCGCGTGGAACTGGAGACCCAGCTGGCGCAGCGGCAGGTATGCCTCCGGGGCCAGCACGATGACGAACAGCCCGGTCCGCAGGTCGACGCCGCCGCCGACCAGGCGCAGGCCCATCTCCACGGCCACCAGGGCCACCGAAAGGGTCGCCGCCAGTTCGAGCGCGAAGGCCGACAGGAAGGCCAGCCGCAGCGTCGCCAGCGTCTCGCGGCGGTAGGCATCGGTGGCGCGCTCCAGGGCCCTCACCTGGGCTCGCGCGCGGCCGTACACCCTGAGGGTGGGCAACCCTGTCACGACATCCAGGAAATGGTTGGCGAGGCGGGCCAGCGCCTTCCATCGCCGGCCGCGCTGGCGCTCCGTGGCCAGCCCGATGAGGACCATGAACAGGGGGATCAGGGGCACCGTCAGGGCGACCGTGAGGGCCGCCAGCCAGTCGGCCGTGGCCAGGGCGACGACCGCGACCAGCGGCACGATGACCGCCAGGGCGAGCTGCGGCAGGTAGCGGCCGAAGTAGCTATCCAGGGCATCAAGGCCCCTCGTCGCCAGGGCCACGACCTCGCCGCTCCGCGCGCCGGCCGACCATTCGGGGCCGAGGCCAGCGGCGTGGTCCAGGAGTCGTCGGCGCAGCGTCCGCTTGACCGAGGCCGAGCAGCGCTGGGCCACGACCTCCTGGGCCCATCCCGTGGCGGCCCGAGCCGCGAACACGAGGGCCAGCGCCGCCAGCACCGGCTGCAGGACCTCGAGCGTCGCGCCGCCGAGGAACGCGCGGCTGATCGCATCGGCCAGCAGGAACGCCTGTGTCGTGGCCAGACCGGCGGTCAACAGGCCCAGGAGGACCGCGCTGACGAGGGCGACGGTGGCCGCGCGAGCGACGCGCAGCAGGCGAGGGTCGACCGCCCTCACGAGCCCGCGGGCGGAGAGTCGGTGACGCGGGGGCTGCCGACGCGCCGGCGGAAGACCCAGTAGGTCCAGCCCTGGTACAGGAGGACGAGCGGGGTGAAGATGATCGCCACCACGGTCATGATGCCGAGCGTGTACTGGGTCGAGCTGGCGTTGGTGATGGTCAGGCTGAAGGCCGGATCGGTCGTCGACGGCAGGACGTCCGGGTACAGCGCGGTGAACAAGGCCACGACGGCCAGGGCGATGGTGGCTGCCGTCCCGGCGAACGCCCAGCCTTCGTGACCCATGCGGTTGGCCAGGAGCGCGCCCAGCAGGCAAACGGCCGCCGCGGCGGACAGCGCCAGTGACCCCGGGTCACCGTTCTGGACCTGGGTCCAACCCAGGAACAGGACGGCCAGCACCGCGGTCACCAGGCCGGCCCTCCCGACGACGGCATTGGCCCGCTGCCGTATCACGCCGGTGGTCTTGAGGGCCAGGAACGTGGCGCCGTGGGTCACGAAGAGCCCCAGGGTCGTCAGGCCGCCCAGCAGCGCATACGGCCCCAGGAGCGTCAGCAGGTCGCCCGTGAACACATGGCCCTTGTCGAGCGGCACGCCGGCCACGATATTCGCGAAGGCGACGCCCCACAGCAGCGCGGGCAGGAACGAGCCGGCGAAGATGGCCCGATCCCACCACGCGCGCCACGCGGACTCAGGACGCTTGCTGCGGTACTCGAACGCGACCCCCCGGATGATGAGGGCCACCAGGATCAGGAACAGGGCCAGGTAGAAGCCGCTGAACAGCGAGGCGTACCACTCCGGGAAGGCGGCGAACGTCGCCCCGCCGGCGACCAGCAGCCAGACCTCGTTGCCGTCCCACACGGGCCCGATGGTGGCGATCACCGCGCGCCGTTCGGCCTCCGTCCGCCCGACGAAGGGCAGGAGGATGCCCACCCCGAAATCAAAGCCTTCCAGGACCAGGTAGCCGACCCACAGGATCGTGATCAGGCCGAACCAGATGGTGGTGAGGGACATCAGCGTTCCTCAGTATGCGAAGGTCAGGGGTTCGTCGACGTCGGATCCCTCGTCCGGGGGATGCGCCTCCGGCAGGCCGGCCCGGATGCGCCGCAGCAGGAGCCCCACCTCCACCACGGCCAGGCCGCCGTACAGGAGGGTGAAGACGACGACCGTCAGGAGGACCTCGAAGGCTGAGGTCCCGGGGCTCACGCCGGCCGATGTCTGCATCAGACCGAAGACGATCCACGGCTGGCGCGCCATCTCGGTGAAGATCCAGCCCAGCGAGTTGGCGATGAGCGGCAGGAACGGCAGAGCGACGGCCACACCGACGGCGAATCGCCCCACCGGCCGTCGCCCCCGCCGCAGGCACCACAACAGCCAGGCGGCCGCCGCGGCGGCCAACACGCCAAGGCCGATCATGAGGCGGAACGTCCAGTAGGCGACCGGCACGAACGGCACGTAGTCACCGGGGCCGTACGTGGCCTGATAGGCGGCCTGGATGTCGTTGATGCCCTCGACCTGCCCGTTGGGATCGCCGGTCGCCAGCAACGACAGCAGGTCGGGGATGCGGATGGAGAAGAGCTCCTGCCGGCCGTCGAGTGAGCCGATGGTCAGGATGGAGAACGAGGCCGGCGCCTCCGTCTGGTAGAGGGCTTCGGCGGCGGCCATCTTCATCGGCTGGATGGCGGTCATCTGGCGCGCCGACGTGTCACCGGTGATGGCCACGAGGAGGCCCGCCACGAGCGCCACGGTCGCGCCCGCCCGCGCGGCGGTGCGGAACGCCTCGTCATCGGGTCCCCCGTGACGGACCAGCCGCCACAGCGCGATGGCGGCCACGAACGCGCCGGCCGTAAGGAACGCACCAGCGATCGTGTGGGGGAACATGACCACCACGATCGGGTTGGCCAGGACCGCCAGGAAGTCCGTCAACTCCGCCCGTCCGGCGGCCTGGTTGATGGTGAAGCCGACCGGGTTCTGCATCCACGCGTTGGCCGCCAGGATGAAGTACGCCGACAGCACGGTGCCCACGGCGGTGATCCAGATCGTGGCCAGGTGGACCCACCGCGGCAGGCGACCCCAGCCGAAGATCCACAGGCCCAGGAAGGTCGACTCCAGGAAGAACGCCAGCAGGCCCTCGATGGCGAGCGGGGCCCCGAAGATGTCGCCCACGAAACGGCTGTAGGCGCTCCAGTTCATGCCGAACTGGAACTCCTGCACGATGCCAGTCACCACGCCGAGGGCGAAGTTGATGAGGAACAGCTCGCCGTAGAAGCGGGTCAGACGCAGATAGCGCTCCTGCCCGGTGCGGACCCATGCCGTCTGGAACCCGGCCACCATGAAGGCCAGCCCGATCGTCAGGGGCACGAACAGGAAGTGGTAGACGGTCGTGATGCCGAACTGCCACCGGGCCAGGTCCAGGGCGCTCAGCGACACGGCGATGACCCTCCTACACGCGCGACGCAGGCGATGTTCGCGTCATCCGGCGGCGACCGGTAGGGTCGAAGGTCCCGAACCGGCGGCCCGGTTCGGCTGGTGGCGGTAGAACTCCACCGGTTCGGGCGGCAGGGGGGTGGCGCCGGCGATCAGGTCGGCCGCCTTCTCGGCCAGCATCATCACCGGGGCATAGATGTTGCCGTTCGTGACGTAGGGCATGGCCGACGCGTCGACGACGCGCAGGCCTTCCACGCCGTGCACGCGCATGGTCAGCGGATCGACCACCGAGCCGGCGTCCGTGCCCATGCGGCAGGTGCATGACGGATGGAGGGCCGTCTCCGCATCACTGGCGACCCAGGCCAGGACCTGTTCATCGGTCGTCACGGTCGGACCGGGTGAGAGTTCGCCGGCGTTGAAGGGCCGGAGGGCCGGTTGGTTGAGGATGTGCCGGGCGACCCCCACGGCCTCCAGCCACTCCCGCCGGTCCTGCTCGGTCGAGAGGTAGTTGAAGCGGATCGCGGGGTGGACTCGCGGATCGCGGCTGGTGATGCGCACCGAGCCACGGGCGTCGGAGTACATGGGCCCCACGTGGACCTGGTAGCCGTGGCCGCCGGCCGGGGAGCTACCGTCGTAGCGGATGGCCAGCGGCAGGAAGTGGAACATCAGGTTGGGATAGGCCACCTGGTCGTCGCCGCGCACGAAGCCGCCACCCTCGAAGTGGTTCGTGGCGCCCGGGCCGCGCCGGAGGAAGAGCCACTGGAAGCCGATCCACGGCCGGCGCCACTTCTGGAGGGCCGGCTGCATCGACACGGGCAGCCTGCTGCCGTACTGGATGTAGACCTCCAGGTGGTCCTGGAGATGCTCCCCCACACCCGGCAGGTCGGTCACTACGGGGATGTCCAGAGAGCCCAGGAGGTCGGCCGGGCCGACACCCGACAGCTGCAGGAGCTGCGGCGAGTTGAACGTGCCGCCGCACAGGATGATCTCCCCCGCCCTCACCTGGCGAGCCGGACCCCGGCCGCGGACGAACTCCACGCCGACCGCCCGGCGGCCCTCGAAGAGGATGCGCGTCACGAAGGCCCGCGTCTCCACGCGCAGGTTGGGACGGCCCATGGCGGGGTGCAGGTACGCCCGCGCCGCGCTCAGGCGCCGCCCGCGGTGGATGTTGCGGTCGAACGGCCCGAACCCTTCCTGGCGGTAGCCGTTGACGTCATTCGTGAGGCGGTAGCCCGCCTGTTGCGTGGCCTGGAAGAAGGCCCCGAACAGGGGGCCGGCGGCGGGACCCCGCTCCAGCACGAGCGGGCCGTCGTGGCCCCTGAACGGGTCGTCCGGCGCCGCCGCGAGGCAGTCCTCCATGCGCTTGAAATAGGGCAGGCAGTGGGCGTAGTCCCAGGTGCCCATGCCGGGGTCCGCGGCCCACCGCTCGTAGTCCAGCGGGTTCCCGCGCTGGAAGATCATGCCGTTGATGCTGCTGGAGCCACCCAGGACCTTGCCTCGCGCGTGGTAGATGCGGCGGCCGCGCATGAATGGCTCGGGCTCCGACTGGTAGCGCCAGTCGTAGAAGCGGCTGCCGATGGGGAACGTCAGGGCGGCCGGCATGTGGATGAAGACGTCGAAGCGGTAGTCGGAGCGACCCGCCTCCAGGACCAGGACGCGCCTTGCCGGATCGGCGCTCAGGCGGCTGGCCAGGACGCTCCCCGCCGAGCCGCCGCCGATGATCAGGACGTCGTATGACGCGGTCATCTCCCTCGCCTCGCTGCGCGGTTGCGTACGGCTCCTCGTGGCGGGAATACTACGCACGTGCCACCGGCCCCCGTCACGACCGCGACGACGTCCCTGCACATCGCCGGTCGATGGGTGCCGGCCGCGTCCGGCGAGTCGTTCGAGGCGGTCGACCCGGCCCACGGCACGCATCTTGGCGACGTGGCCCTGGGCGATCGCGCCGATGCCCAGCGAGCGGTCGAGGCCGCGGCGGCAGCGGCACCCGGCTGGGGTGCCATGTCGGCTTTCGACCGGGCCGCGGCCCTCGCCCGCGTCGGCGATCTGATCGCGGGGCGACGGGAGGACCTCGCCCGCGTCCTCACGGAGGACCAGGGCAAGCCCCTCCGCGCCGAGGCCTACGACGAGGTCGACGAGCTGGTCGCCTACTGGCGCATGGCCGCCGCCGACGCGACCCGCCTCGACGGCCTCATGCCACCCTCGGTGGATCCCCGCAAGCGCATCCTGGTGCAGCGCGTGCCGCGCGGTGTGGTCGGCGTGATCACCCCCTGGAACTGGCCCTACACGATGGCGGCGGAGCTGCTCGCGCCGGCCCTCGCCGGCGGCAACACCGTCGTGTGGAACCCGGCCCGCCATACGTCGCTCTGCTCCGTCCGCCTCGCCGAGTGCATCGTCGACGCGGACCTGCCGCCCGGCGTGTTCAACCTCGTCACCGGCCCCGGCGTGACGGTCGGCGACGAGATGGCCCGCCATGCCCTGACCGCGGCCGTCGGGTTCGTGGGCTCGACGCGGACCGGGCAGGGCATCGCCCGCCGCGCAGCGGGCAAGGAGCTGCTGCTGGAGCTTGGCGGCAACGGGCCGTTGGTCGTCATGGACGACGCCGACCTCGACGCGGCCGTAGAGGCCACCCTGGCGGCCTGCTACCTCAACGCCGGCCAGAGCTGCACGGCCGGCGAGCGCATCCTCGTCCATCGCCGCGTCCACGACCGTTTCCTCGCCGCCCTGCAGGAGGCGGTGGCCGCCGCACGTCCGCATGGGCGACCCGCTCGACGACGCGACCACGATGGGTCCGCTCAACAACGAGGCCACGGCGGCCAAGACGGCCCACCACGTGGCCGACGCGGTGGCGGCCGGCGCCACGGTCATCGCTGGGGGCGAGGCGGCCCCGGCCGTCGGCAGCCCGCTCTTCTTCCGCCCGACGATCCTGGACGGGGTGACGGAGGGCATGGCCATCGCCCGCGAGGAGACGTTCGGCCCGGTCGCGCCGGTCACCGCGATCGCCGACCTCGACGAGGCGCTGCGCATCGTGAACGCGTCGTCCTACGGCCTGCTGTCGGCTATCTTCACGCGGGACCTGCGGCGCGGGCTGCAGTTCGCCGAGGCGGCCCGCAGCGGCTGGGTCAACATCAACGAGGGCACCAACTACTGGGAGTCGCACCTGCCCTTCGGCGGCCGCGCCGGCTCGACGAGCGGTCTCGGCCGGGTCGGCGGCCGCTACTCCCTGGAGCGCCTGACGGAGCTCAAGACCATCGTCGTCAACCTGGCCTGAGGGGCCGGAGCCGGCCTCGCCGGCCAGAGGAGGGAAGCTCGCTCATGGCGGTACCGGATCGCGCCAACGTGGTGGTCATCGGCGCGGGCATCGTCGGCAACAGCATGGCCTACCACCTGGCGCGGCTGGGCTGGCGGGACATCGTGCTGCTCGACAAGGGCCCCCTGCCCAACCCCGGCGGCTCGACCGGTCACGCCTCGAACTTCATCTACCTCACCGACCACTCCAAGGAGATGACGGCCTTCACCGTCGACAGCGCCCGCCAGTACGAGGAGATGGGCGTGGCCACCCGGAGTGGCGGCCTGGAGGTGGCACGCACGGACGCCCGCATGCAGGAGCTGAAGCGCCGGCTCGCCTCGTCCCACGCGTGGGGCATCGAGGCCGAGCTGATCACCCCGGCGGAGGCCAAGCACCTCGTGCCCTACCTCGACGCGGGCGTCATCCTCGGCGCCTTCCATGCCCCCGGCGTACTGGTCGTGGACTCGCTGCGGGCCGGCACGATCATGCGCGAGCGGGCCCAGGCGCTGGGGGCCCTGACCATCGCCGCCGGCGTGGAGGTCACCGGCCTCGACGTGGAGCACGGCCGCATCCGCCGCGTCCACACCGACGCCGGCCCCATCGAGGCCGAGACGGTCGTCATCGCCTGCGGCGTGTGGAGCCCGCGCATCGCCCGCATGGCCGGCGCGTCGATCCCCCTCACGCCGGCGGTGCACCAGATGATCAGCGTGGGTCCCGTGCCGCTCTTCGCTGACACGGTCGGCGAGATCACCTTCCCCATCATCCGCGACATGGACACCAACATGTACGAGCGCCAGCACGGCGGCGACCTGGAGGTGGGCTCGTACGCCCACCGCCCGATCCTCATGGACGCGGACGAGATCCCCTCGCTGGCCGCCTCCGCCCTCTCGCCCACCGAGCTGCCCTTCACCCAGGACGACTTCTCGCTGCAGATGGAGCAGGCGCTCGAGCTCGTGCCCGACATCCTGGGCGACGAGCACGTCGGCATCCGCCACGCCATCAACGGGCTCCTGTCGCTGACGCCCGACGGCGCCCCCATCCTGGGCCAGACGCCTGAGGTCCGCGGGCTGTGGTCGGTGGCGGCGGTGTGGATCAAGGAGGGGCCGGGTATCGCCAGGACCGTCGCCGAGTGGATGACGACGGGCGAGCCGGAGATCGACCCCCACGGCTCGGACGTGGCCCGCTTCTACGACCACCAGCGGACCGACCACCACATCCGGGCCCGCTCGGCCGAGGGCTTCAACAAGACCTACGGCATCGTCCATCCGATGGAGCAGTGGGCCTCCAACCGCGACCTGCGCCTCTCGCCGATGAACGGCCGGGAACGGGACCTGGGGGCCGTCTTCTTCGAGACGGCCGGCTGGGAGCGGCCCTACTGGTACGAGAGCAACGCGCCGCTCCTGGCCGAGTTCGGCGACCGCGTCATGCCGCGCGCGGCGGAGTGGGAGGCGCGCTGGTGGTCGCCGCTCATCAACGCCGAGCACCTCGCCATGCGGGAGCGGGCGAGCATCGTGGACCTGTCGGCCTTCGCCATCTTCGACGTGACCGGCCCGGGCGCAGCGGCCGCGCTGGAGCACCTGTGCGTCGCCCGCGTCGACGTGCCCGTCGGCCGCGTCATCTACACGCCGCTGCTCAACGAGGCGGGCGGCATCTACGCCGACCTGACCATCATGCGGCTGGGGGAGCAGCGCTTCCGGGTCGTCACCGGCGGCGGCATGGGCATGCGCGACAAGCAGTGGTTCGTGGACCACCTGCCGGCCGACGGATCGGCCCAGCTGTTCGACGCCACGGGGGCGTGGACCACGATCGGCGTGTGGGGGCCGCGGGCGCGCGACATGGTCCAGGCGACCACGGCCGCCGATATGGGCCACGCGGCCTTCCCCTTCGCGACCTGCCGGCCGGTCGACATCGGCGGGGTGCGCACGCTGGCCTCGCGCATCAGCTACGTCGGCGAGCTGGGCTGGGAGATCCACGTCCCCATCGAGCAGGGGGCCCGTGTGTGGGACACGCTGTGGGACGCCGGCCGGCCGCACGGCCTCGTGCCGGTGGGCATCGGCACGTACGCCGTCACGGCGCGCCTGGAGAAAGGCTACCGCGCCCACGGCAACGAACTGGAGCTGGAGTTCGACCTGGTCGAGGCGGGCATGGCCCGACCGACCGTCAAGGACACCGACTTCGTGGGCCGCGAGGCGTACCTCAAGCAGCGAGCCGCCCCGCCGGCGGCCGTGCTGTGCACGCTGACCGTGGACGACCCGAGGTCATCGAGCGGCGTGAAGCGCTACATGCTGGGACGCGAGCCCATCACGACGCTCGACGGCAAGCCGCTCGTCGATGCCAAGGGCCGCCGCTCCTACGTCACCAGCGCCGGTTCCGGCCCGTCGGTCGGGCGGCACCTGCTGATGAGCTACCTGCCGCCGGCCCAGGCGGTCGTGGGCACGAAGCTGCAGGTCGAGTATTTCGGGGAGCAGTACCCGGTGACGGTCGCCGTGACCGGCGCCACGCCGCTGTTCGACCCGGCCAACGAGCGCATCAGGAGCTAGCGGGGAGCGGGATGCAGGTCCTGGTCGCCGTCAAGCGCGTGCCCCTCACCGGCGGCCGCCTCGTCCTGACCGCCGACGGCCAGGAGATGGACACCCGCTTCCTGGGCTTCGCCGTCTCGCCGCACGAGGAGTGCGCCGTGGAGGAGGCCGTCCGCCTGATCGAGGCCCACGGCGGCTCGAGCGCCGTGCTGACCCTTGGGCCGGCCGCGGCGGAGGAGCAGCTGCGCGACGCGATGGCCATCGGCATCGATCGGGCGATCCTGCTCCAGGCGGAGGCAGGCGATTGGGACCCCGGCGCGACGGCGGTCGCCATCACCGACGCGATCCGGGCCCAGGAAGCGGCCAACGGGCCGTTCGACCTGATCCTGTTCGGCAACGAGGCGGCCGACACGGGCGACTTCCAGGTCGCCATCCGGGTCGCGGTGGCCCTCGACCGGCCGTGCCTCAGCGGCCTCAAGGGCCTGACCGTGGCCGATGGCCGGCTGCAGGGCCGGCGCGAGGCGGCGGGCGGCGGCTGGGAGACCTACGACGTGCCCCTGCCGGCCGTGGCCAGCGTCAAGGAGGGCCTCAACCTGCCGCGCTACCCGTCCGTGCCCGGCCGCCTGCGGGCACGGCGCAAGGAGGTCGAGGTGGTGCAGCCCACGGCCCGCCCCGCCGGCCTCGTCAAGCTGGGCCTGCGGGTGCCGGTCGAGCAGCGGGCCGCGGTGGAGATCCTGGGTCGCGGCGCCGACGCCGCGCCGGCCGTCGTGGACATGCTCGAGCGCATCGGGGTCCTGGACGCATGAGGCGCGCCGCGTGAGCGGGCCGGTGCTGGCGTTGGTCGAGCAGGCCGGCGGCGAGGCCGACCGGCTGTCGCTCGAGGCACTCGCGCTCGGGCGGCGGATCGCCGAGAAGCTCGGGACCGCCCTGGAGGCGGTGTGCATCGGCGCCGAGGGCCGGAGCCTCGGGCCGAGCCTCAGTGCCCACGGGGTGGGCCGCGTGCACGTGGTCGTCTCGGACGAGCTGGCCGACTACGCCCCGGCGGCATGGGCCGCGGCGCTGGCCCAGGTCGCGAACGCCTCCGCGGCGCCAGTCGTACTGGCGGCCGGGAGCGACCGCGGCGACGAGGTCATGGCCTACCTGGCCGCCCGGATGGACCTGCCGATGGCCGCCAACGTCCTCGACGTGACCTCGATCGAGCCGTTCCTGCTGACCCGGCAGCGCTGGGCCGGCAGCCTGCTGGAGGACGCGCGCCTCGATGCGCCCGTTCGGCTGCTGACGGTCGCGCCGCACGGCGTCCCCGTCGATGAGCGGGCGGGCGCCGCCGTCCCCACCGTTGCGCACGTGACGCCCACCCTGAGCGACACCGACCTCCGCGTACGCGTCACGGGCCACGAACCCCGCGCCTCGGGTGGGATCGCCCTGGGGGAGGCGCGGGTGGTGGTCGGAGGCGGGCGTGGCGTGGGCAGCACGGCCGGCTTCGCCGAGCTGGAGGACCTGGCCGGGTTGCTCGGCGCGGCCGTCGGCGTGTCGCGTGCCGTCACGAGCGCCGGGTGGCGCCCTCACACCGAGCAGATCGGCCAGACCGGTCAGCGCATCGCGCCCGAGCTGTACATCGCGTGTGGCATCAGCGGCGCGATCCAGCACATCGTCGGCTGCAAGGCGTCCAAGCGGATCCTGGCCATCAACCCCGACGGTGATGCGCCCATCATGGGCGTCGCCACCTATGCCGTCCTGGGTGACCTCCATGCGGTGGTCCCGGCCGTCAGCGCCGAGATCCGCCGCCGGAAAGGGGCATGAACCCACCCGTCACACCCGCGTGACGGTCAGCAACGTCTTCAAGCCCTCGAAGTCGGCCGGGTTGCGCGTGGGCAGCGGCGGCCCGTTAGCAACGCCATCAGGAGTAGGCCAGCACGAACGTAGTCACCGCGGGCGACACGTGTGCGAAGGCCGACCTCCGGCGCCGGCGGGTGGCTCTGCGGGCTGACCTGTGGGGTCAGAGGTTTCTGACTCGGGAGGGTCGTAACTGACGCGATCCGGCGCGGGAAGGGGCGGAACTGCACGGATCTGACCTGCGGCGGCAGGAAAGCGCAGGAAATGGCCTCGAAATGGCCCGGCGAGGCATGTCCCGGTCCGATACTGACCTGGCACGTTAGCGTCCGAGGGCGCAGGACCGGCCGCGGTCACAGCCGGGCCGCTAGTCGCGGAACACCAGACAGCGGTCGTCGATGAGGCCCGCGGGAGGGACGTCCCAGCGGACCGGCAGGTCGGCTACGAGCCTGAGATGACGTCGGACGCGCTCAGCGACGTCGGCCCCGAGAGGGGTCACCCGGCCGCCGGTGGTGACGGTCGCCACGTTGAGCACGAGATGACCCCCCGGTCGGAGCAGGCCCGCGACGGTCGCGGCGATCCCATCGAGCTCGCCCAGGTAGGTCTGGTAGTCACCGTCGAGGGTGCGGTACCCGGTCAGCGGGTTCTCCGGGTGACCCGTCGAGGTCATGTACGGCGGGGACGTCAGGCAGAGGTCGATGGGTCCCTCCACGAGCGTCGCCAGCGAACGCGCGTCGCCGCTGATGACCGTCCCCACGCCCCTGAGCCGCCGGCGGATCCGGGCGGCCCGCCGCGGCAGCAGTTCGATGGCGATCGGCCGTCGCCCCAGGCGCGCCGCCACCACGGCCGTCGTGCCGTAGCCGGCGAAGGGGTCAAGCACCACGTCGCCGGGCCGCGAGTAGGCCTCGATCACGATGACGGCCAGCGACTCCGTGAAATGGATGTCCTCGGACTCGCCGGCGGGGCGCTGGGCCAGCAGCTCCCCACGCGTCACCTCGATCGGGCCCGCAGGATCCATCTCGGACGGTCCCTCCCGGCCCGGCTCAGGCCTGCCGGATGCGGGCGGCGATGCGGGCCGCGGCGGCCACGACCTCCCCGGCGATCGCCGCGGACGCGGCGGCGTCGGCGGGGAAGCGGTACGACGGGCCGTGCACGTGGATCGCGGCCACCACCTCGCCATCTTCGTCGGCCAGGGCGGCGGCCACGGACGTGATGCCCTCGGCCACCTCCTCGGCTGTCCACGCGTAGCCGTCCAGGAGCACGCGGCGCAGGCGCTCGCGCACCGCGGCCGGCTCCACGACCGTGGCCGGCGTGAAGCGCTCCAGCGGCCGGGCAAGGTACGCGTCGACCTCCGCCCGGGGCCGATGGGCGAGCATGACCAGGCCCGACGAGACGGCGTGCATGGGCAGGCGCGTGCCGGTCCAGTCGCGGACGCCGACCGGATGGGGCGAATCGACCTGGTCGACGTAATGCACGAGGTAGCCGTCGGGGATCGACAGGCCGGCCGCCTCGCCCACCGCCGCGGCCAGGGCCACCAGGTGCGGTCGCGCCACGGCGACGAGGCTGCGGGTCGGCCGCCCGCCGGCCGCCAGTGACGCCATGCGGCCGCCCACCCGGTAGTCCGTGCCGCCGGGGACCCGTTCGACGGCCCCGGCGGCCACCAGGGCCGCGAGAAGCCGCGCCACGGTGCTCTTGGGCAGCCCGGCGCGGGCCGCCGCCTCGGTCACGCCGAGCGGCCCGTCGCCGAGGGTCCCGAGCACGACGAAGGCCCGTTCGATGGCCTGGACTCTGGACACGACCCCTCCCGTCCGCTACATTGCGGCTGGCTCGTTCCATCATACGGCACCGTTCCACATGGCGGAACAACAGACGTGACCGACAACGAGATCGACCTGGCGGCCCTCTCCGACGAGGACCTGACCGAGCAGATGCACAACGACCTCTACGACGGCATGGCCGCCGAGATCGTGGAGGGCACGAAGATCCTGCTCGGCCGCGGCTGGAGCGCCACGCGCGTGCTCGACGACGCGCTGGTGGCGGGCATGAAGATCGTGGGCATCGACTTCCGCGACGGCATCCTGTTCGTGCCGGAGGTCCTCCTGGCCGCGAACGCCATGAAAGCCGGCATGGCCCTCCTGCGGCCGCTGCTGGCGGAGACCGGCGCCAAGCCCATCGGCAAGGTCGTCATCGGCACGGTCAAGGGCGACATCCACGACATCGGCAAGAACCTGGTGGGGATGATGCTCGAGGGCGCCGGTTTCGAGGTCTTCGACCTTGGCGTCAACACCGACGCCGACAAGTTCCTGGCCGCCCTGGACCAGCACCACCCCGACATCCTGGGCATGTCGGCCCTGCTGACCACGACCATGCCGTACATGAAGGTCGTCATCGACACGCTCAAGCAGAAGGGCCTGCGCGACGACTACATCGTGCTGGTGGGCGGCGCCCCGCTGAACGAGGAATTCGGGGCGGCCGTGGGCGCCGACGCCTACTGCCGGGACGCGGGGGTGGCGGCGGAGATGGCCCGCGCCCTCATCGACAAGCGACGCGCCAATGCCGCCTGAGCCTCGGCGTGCCGCCGACCCGCCCCGCACGCTGATCATCGCCTGCGGCGCGCTGGCGCCAGAGCTGGTGGCCCTGACACGACGCCCCGGCCTGGGCCACATCGACCTGGCCTGCCTGCCGCCGGACCTGCACCAGAGGCCGGAGCGCATCCCCGCTGCGATCCGCCGCCGGATCCGCGCCGCGCGCACGACCCATGACCACCTGTTCGTGGCCTACGCCGATTGCGGCACGGGCGGCCTGCTCGACGCCGTGCTGCGCGAGGAGGGTGTCGAACGCCTGCCCGGTGCCCACTGCTACCAGCTCTTCGCCGGCCAGAAGGTCTTTGACGAGCTGATGACCCAGGAGCCGGCGACCTTCTTCCTGACCGACTTCCTGGCCCGCCATTTCGACCGCCTGGTGATCCGCGGCCTGGGCCTGGACCGCCACCCCGAGCTGCTGCCCGTCTACTTCGGGGCCTACCGGCGGGTCGTCTACCTGGCCCAGACGGACGAGCCGCGGCTGCTCGCTGCCGCCCGCGCCGGCGCCGTCCGCCTTGGCCTGCGGTTCGAGCTGCGCCGCACCGGCTACGGCGACCTGGCCGCGGCCATCGAGGCGCTCGCGGCGGTGGCCGACGTCTCGGCCCTGCGCGCCGCCCTGCCGGCGGCGATCGGGGCCGCCTGAGGTGGCCGGGACGCTGACGGTCATCTGGTGGCGCGACATCCCCGCCCAGGTCGTCGTCCGCGATGGCCGCCAGACGGCCAAGATCGTGCTCCACCCGCGCTTCCAGGTGGCCATCGACCGGGCCGCCGTGAAGGCCGGCCGGAAGGCCATGGACGACTACATCGCCGAGTGGCGCAAGACGCAGGCGGCCTGCACGGACGAGCCCGACGCGGCCGCCAAAGCCGAGGCGGCACGCCTGGAGCACACCTACACGCGCGAGGTGCTGGCCCGCCTGGTGGGCGCCGGGGGCGTGGACGAGACCGGACCGCGCGGGCAGGCGGCATGACGCGGACGGTGATCGGCTCGGCCACCCGCGAGGTCGTCATCGGCGACGACCGGCCGTTCGTGGTCATCGGTGAGCGGATCAACCCCACCGGCCGGAAGCTCCTGGCGGAGGAGATGAAGGCGGGCGACTTCAGCCGCGTCGAGCGCGACGTGGTGGCCCAGGTGGCGGCCGGTGCGCACATGCTCGACGTCAACGCCGGCGTGCCGCTGGCCGACGAGCCGGCCATGCTGGCGCACGCCATCCGGCTGGTCCAGGGTCTGACCGACCTGCCGCTCTCCATCGACTCGTCGATCGTCGAGGCGCTCGAGGCGGGCCTCGCCGTCTACCGGGGCAAGGCCCTCGTCAACTCGGTCACCGGGGAGGAGGAGCGGCTGGAACGCGTCCTGCCCCTCGTCCGCAAGTACGGTGCGGCGGTCGTGGCCATCTCCAACGACGAGACCGGCATCTCCGAGGACCCCGACGTGCGCTACGCGGTCGCGAAACGGATCGTGGAGCGCGCCCTGGACCACGGCATCCCGCGCGAGGACGTGGTCGTGGACCCCCTGCTCATGCCCATCGGAGCCCTGCCCACCGCGGGTCGCCAGGTCTTCCGCATCCTGGGCCGGCTGCGTGACGAGCTGCATGTCAACAGCATCTGCGGCGCCTCCAACGTCAGCTTCGGCCTGCCCTTCCGCGAGGGCATCAACGGCGCGTACCTGGCCATGGCCATCGCCAGCGGCCTCACCAGCGCCATCACCAATCCCCTCTCCGACGGCGTGCGCCAGGCGGTCATGGCCGCCGACGTGCTGATGGGCAACGACCCCGAGTGCAGCCGCTGGATCCGCCGCTACCGCGAGGCACCGGCCGAGGGCGAGCAGGGCCGCCGGATCAACCGCCGCCGGGCCGCCGCGGTGCCGTGAGCGGCGTCAAAACCATGCTGCAGCCGATGATCGTCTTCACGCCGTCCGGCCGGCGCGGCCGGTTCGACGCGGAGACCAACGTCCTTGACGCGGGGCGGGCGCTCGGCGTGGACATCGACTCGGTCTGCGGCGGCCGCGGCCTGTGCGGCCGGTGCCAGGTCCAGCCCAGCCTGGGCGCGTTCCCCAAGCTCGGGCTGGTCTCCCAGGCAGACCACCTCTCACCGCCCGGCGAGGTCGAGGCCGAGTACGACCGGCTCCACGGCCTGGCCGCCGATCGGCGCCTCGCCTGTACCGCTGCCGTTCGCGGCGACGTCGTCATCGATGTGCCGGCGGAGAGCCAGGTGCACCGCCAGGTCGTGCGCAAGGAGCTGGCCCGCCGGGCCTTCGAGATCGACCCGGTGGTGCGGCTCCACTACGTCCAGGTGGCGCCGCCCGTGCTGGCCTCGCCGCGGGGCGACCTGGCGCGCCTCACGGACGCCCTGGCCGCGGAGTGGGGCCTGACCGAGCTGGCGGCCGATCTCCAGGTCATCCGCGCCCTGCCGGCGGCGCTGGAGGCAGGCTCGTACGGCGTGACCGTGGCCGTTCACGAAGAGCGGCTCATCACCGCGGTGTGGCCCGGCCTCCACGAGCGCGTCCTCGGCGTCGCCCTCGACGTGGGCTCGACGACCATCGCCGGCCACCTCGTCGACCTGTCCGATGGCGCGGTGCTCGCCTCCGAGGGCGTCATGAACCCGCAGATCCGTTTTGGCGAGGACCTCATGAGCCGCGTCTCGTACGCCATGCTGCATGCCGACGGGGCGGCCGCGATGACCCGCGCCGTGCGGGCGGCCGTGGGCAAGCTCGTCGCCTCGCTGGCCGCCCGGGCGGGCATCCCCGCCCGCGACATCCTGGAGCTGACCGTCGTGGGCAACCCGATCATGCACCACTTGCTGCTTGGCCTGGACCCCGTGCCGCTCGGCTCGGCACCCTTCACGCTGGCCACCGACGAGGCCCTGGAGATCAACGCCGCCGAGATCGGCGTGCGGGCCCATCCGGGCGCCCGTGTCTACGTCCTGCCGTGCATCGCCGGCCACGTCGGCGCCGACACGGCCGGCGTCATCCTGGCGGAGGAGCCGCAGCGCGGCGATGGCGTGCAGCTGGTGGTGGACGTGGGCACGAACGCCGAGATCGTGCTCGGCGTCCAGGCCCGGTTGCTGGCCGCCTCGAGCCCCACCGGGCCGGCCTTCGAGGGCGCCCAGATCAGCGGCGGGCAGCGCGCCGCCCCGGGGGCCATCGAGCGGGTGCGCATCGACCCGCAGAGTCTGGAACCTCGCTTCCGGGTCATCGGCTGCCCGCTCTGGTCCGACGAGCCCGGGTTCGCCGAGGCGATGGCCGGCCTCGCCATCAGCGGCATCTGCGGCTCGGGCATCGTCGAGGTCGTGGCGCAACTCTTCCTGGCCGGCGTCGTCACCGCCGACGGGGTCATCGATGGCGCGCTCGGCGCCCGGACGCCGCGCGTCATCGCCGACGGCCGCACCTTCGCCTACGTCCTGCACGATGGGCAGCCACGCCTGGTCATCACCCAGAACGACGTGCGCGCCATCCAGCTGGCCAAGGCCGCCCTGTACGCCGGCGCCCGTCTCCTGATGGACCACGCCGGCGTGGACGCGGTCGACGAGGTCCGCCTGGCCGGCGCGTTCGGCAGCCAGATCGACGGCATCCAGGCCATGGTGCTGGGCCTCGTGCCGGACTGCGACCCGGCCCGCGTCGTGGCCGCGGGCAACGCGGCCGGCACCGGCGCCCTCATGGCCCTCCTGTCGGACCGCGCCCGGCGCGAGATCGAGGCGACGGTGCGTACCGTGGAGAAGATCGAGACGGCGGTCGAACCGGGCTTCCAGGCCCACTTCGTGGATGCCCTCGCGTTCCCCCATCGGACCGCCCCGTCGACCCACCTGGGCCGGGTCGTGGCCCTCCCGGCGCGGCCGGCCGGGCATGGCGCCTCCGCCCCCCGACGTCGCGAGCGAGGCCGGCCCGTCGTCGGCACGACCAGCAGGGAGGACCCGTGATGGACGAGACCCCGCGTCAGCGCAGCGGTGGCCGGGCGGCCCGCCAGGCGGCCCGCCTGCATCGCCAGCTGGAACGGACACCGTTCCTGACCCGCACGCTCAAGCCGTTCGAGGTCCTGGACGAGGAGGGCCTCGCCCTCATCGAGCACAACGCCGACACGATCCTCCAGGAGGTGGGCCTGGAGTTCCGCGGCGACCCGGCGGCGGTGGCCCTCCTGGCGGCGGCCGGGGCCGATGCCAAGGGCGAGCGCGTCCGCTTCCCTCGCGGAATGTGCCGCCAGATCGTCCAGACGACCGCTCCCCGCGAGTTCACCCAGTACGCCCGCAACCCGCTCAACAACGTCCAGATCGGCGGCTCGGCCACCGTCTTCGCCCCCAACTACGGCTCGCCGTTCGTGCTGGATCTGGACCGTGGCCGGCGCTACGGCACGATCGAGGACTTCCGCAACTTCGTGAAGCTGGCCTACAGCAGCCCATTCATGCATCACTCCGGGGGGACCGTCTGCGAGCCGGTCGACATCCCCGTCAACAAGCGCCACCTGGACATGGTCTACAGCCACATCCGCTACTCGGACAAGCCGTTCATGGGCTCGGTCACGGCCGCCGAGCGCGCCCGCGACACGGTGGCCATGGCGCGCCTGGTGTTCGGCCCCGACTTCGTCGACCAGAACGCGGTGGTGCTGAGCCTGATCAACGCCAACTCGCCGCTGGTGTGGGATGCCACGATGGTCGGTGCCGCCCGCGCCTATGCCGAGGCCAACCAGGCGACGCTCATGACGCCGTTCATCCTGGCCGGCGCGATGGCCCCGGTGACCGCCGCCGCCGTGTGCGCCCAGACGCTCGCCGAGGCGCTCGGCGGCATGACCTTCGTGCAGCTGACCCGGCCCGGTGCGCCGGTCGTGCTTGGCTCGTTCGCCAGCTCCATGTCGATGCAGTCGGGGGCGCCGACATTCGGCACCCCGGAGCCGGCCCTGGTGCTGTACGCCATGGCCGCCCTGGCCCGCCGCCTGGGCGTGCCGTTCCGTTCCGGCGGCAGCCTGTGCGCGTCGAAGTTGCCCGATGCGCAGGCCGCCTACGAGTCGGCCGCGACCCTCCAGCCAACCGTCCTGGCGGGCGTCAACTTCGTGCTCCACGCAGCGGGCTGGCTGGAGGGCGGACTGACCTGTGGCTACGAGAAGTTCGTCATGGACGCCGACCAGTGCGGCATGATGGCCGTCTTCGCCAAGGGCATGGACCTCTCGGAGAACGGCCAGGCCCTCGACGCCATCCTGGCCAACGAGCCGGGCACCCACTTCCTGGGCAGCGCCCACACCCTGGCCAACTTCGAGAGCGCCTTCTACCGCTCGGGCATCGCCAACTACGACAGCTTCGAGAAGTGGCAGGAGGACGGCTCGCTCGACACCGCGCAGCGGGCCAACGCCGTGTGGAAGCAGATGCTGACCGACTACGAGGAACCGGCCCTGGACCCGGCGGTCGACGAGGCGCTGCTGGCCTTCATCGCCCAGCGCAAGGCATCGATGCCCGACGCGCTCGCCTGACGTGGTCGCCCTCCGCCGGGCCGCGCCATCCACGGTCGAGCGACAGGCCCTGGCGGCCCTCGTGGCGGCGCCGAAGTTCGAGCTGATCCCCCTGGCCAGCGCCCTCGACGAGGCCTCGGCCCTGCCGCGGGGGGCGACGGTCACAGTGACGTCATCGCAGGCCCGGGGCATGAACGCGTCGGTCGCGCTCTGTGGCGCACTGCGGGAGCGTGGCCACGACGTCGTGCCGCACCTGTCGGCCCACCAGATCCGCGATCGTGGCGAGCTGCGCGACCTCTTGCGCGCCCTGGCCGGCATGGGCGTACGACGGGCCTTCGTGGTCGGCGGCGACGGACCGGTGACCGGCGATTTCCCCGACGGCCTCAGCCTGCTGCGGGCGATGGCCGACCTCGGGCACGACTTCACCGAGATCGGCGTGCCGTGCTATCCGGAGGGGCATCCCGCCATCAGCGAGGCGCGCCTCGACGAGGTCCTCGTGGAGAAGGCCGCCGTGGCCGACTACATGGTCAGCCAGATGTGCTTCGACGCCGGGGTCATCTCGTCGTGGCTCCTGGCGCGACGGGCCCGCGGCCTCGCGCTGCCGCTGCACCTGGGGCTCCCGGGCGCAGCGCCGCTGCACCGCCTGATGACCATCAGCGCCCGCATCGGGGTGGCCGATTCGCGCCGCTTCCTGACCAAGAACACGCGCTTCGTCAGCCGCCTGCTGCTCACCCCGGGCGGCTACCGGCCCGACGGCCTGCTGGACGCGCTGGCGCCGCTGGCGGCCGATCCGGCGGCCGGCCTGGCGGACCTCCACATCTTCACCTTCAACCAGGTCCGCTCGACCGAGGCCTGGCGCGCCCAGTACCTGGCGCATCTGCTCGCCTGATCCGCGCCCATCGGGGCAGTCAGCGGCCGTTCATCGATTCGCAAGGTACGGGTGGGCATCCTGAGGGCCATGACGACGACCATCGGGCCGCACGTGGCGCGACTGACCTGGACCGCCCTTGGCACCACGTGCACGGTCCTCGTGACCGATGGAGCCGCCCTGGAAGCCGCCTGCGCCGCGGTGGTGGCGGTGCTGGCGCTTGCCGACGCCACCTACTCCCGCTTCCGGGACGACTCCGAGCTGTCGCGGGTCAATTGCGCCGGTCGCCCCACGGTCATCAGCCCCCTGCTGGCCCGGGCGCTCGAAGCGGCCCTCCGGGCGGCCCGCCTGACCGACGGCGCGGTCGACCCCACGGTCGGCCGCGCGATGCGGGCCCTGGGGTATGGCGCGGACTTCGCGACCCTGGCGGGCCGGGACATGCCCATGGAGCTGCACCTGGAGGCCGTCCCGGGCTGGCAGGCCATCGCCTACCACGCCACCGCCCGCCGGGTGAGCCTGCCGCGCGGGGTCGAGCTCGACCTGGGCTCGGTCGGCAAGGCGCTGGCGGCGGATGACGCCGCGGCGGCCGCGCATCGGGTCAGCGGCGTCGGCGTCCTGGTGAGCCTGGGCGGCGACATCGCCACCGCTGGCGCGGCACCGGCATCCGGCTGGCCCATCCTCGTCGCCGACGACAGCGGCGCCCCGGCCGACGGCCCGGGGGAGGTCGTGCGGATCAGCAGCGGCGCGATGGCCACCTCCAGCACCACGGTGCGGCGCTGGACCCAGGACGGCATCCAGCGCCACCACCTCGTCGATCCGGCCACCGGCAAGCCCGCCGTGAGTCCGTGGCGCACGGCGACCGTGGCCGCCGGCTCGTGCGTGGACGCCAACACGGTCGCCACGGCGGCCATCGTCAAGGCCGACCACGCACCCGATTGGCTGGCCGCGGTGGGCCTGCCGACACGCCTCGTGGCGGCCGATGGGCGCCTCCTGCGCCTCAATCGCTGGCCGAAACCGGCCGCGGTGGCGGCATGAGCGACCAGCTCCTGTGGTTCGCCACGCGGGGAGCAGGCATCGTCTCCCTGCTCATGTTCACCGGGGTGGTCGTCCTGGGGGTCCTCAACGTCAGCCGCTGGCAGACGCCCGCCTGGCCACGCTTCCTGACCGCGGGACTCCACCGCAACCTGTCGCTGCTGGCGCTGGTCTTCCTCGGCGTCCACATCGTCACCGCGGTCGTGGACCCCTTCACCGCCCTGGGCCCGGCCGCGGCGCTCATCCCGTTCGCCTCGAGCTACCGGCCGCTGTGGGTCGGCCTCGGCGTCATCGCCGTCGACCTGATCGTGGCCGTCATCGTCACGAGCCTCATCCGGGCGCGCCTGGGCCAGCGCGCGTGGCGGGCGGTCCACTGGCTGGCCTACGCGGCGTGGCCGCTCGCCATCACCCACGGCATCGGCAGCGGCTCCGACGCCTTCGCCCCCTGGATGCTGGCCCTCGACGTGCTGTGTGCCGGCCTCGTTGGCGTCGCCGTGGTGTGGCGCGTGGCGACGGTCCGCGCGGGTAGCCCCGAGGTGCTCCGGCAGGTCGTGGCCGAGGTCGCCGCGCCCACGGCCGGCACCGACCGCCAGGGACGGGACTTCCGATGAGCGGAGCCGCCCCGCTGGCGCGACTGCTCGGCGGGCCGCCCCTGGCCGCGGGGGCCGAATCCTTCCCCGACCACCAGGCCCGGCTCGGCCGCCTGCCGGCCATCGACGGCTCGACCCTGATCTCCGTCCTCGAGGCGAGCGGCCTGACCGGTCGGGGCGGCGCCGGGTTCCCGGTCGGCCGCAAGTGGCGCACCGTCGCCCAGGCGGCCGGCGACTGGCCGGTGGTGCTGGTGAACGGGGCGGAGGGCGAGCCGCTCAGCGCCAAGGACCGGGCCCTCATGGTGACGCGCCCCCACCTCGTGCTGGACGGCGCGCTGCTGGCTGCCGCGGCCGTCGGGGCGGAACAGGTCGTCCTGTACGTGGGCGAGGCCCACGCGGCGGCCCGGGCCGCGCTGGGGCGAGCCGTCCTCGAGCGCGGTCCCCACGTCGGCCAGCTCCTGCGGCTGGTGGCCGCGCCCCCTCGCTACGTGGCCGGCGAAGAGTCGGCCGCCGTGCACTACGTCGACACCGGCGATGCCCGCCCGACCTCGGTGCCGCCGCGCCCCTTCGAACGCGGCATCGGTGGACGGCCCACCCTGGTGCAGAACGTGGAGAGCCTGGCCCACGTCGCCCTCATCGCCCGCCACGGGGACGGCTGGTACCGTGGCGCAGGCAGCACGACGGCGCCCGGCACGGCCCTCGTGAGCACGAGCGGGCGCGACGGGCGGACGACCGTCCACGAGATCGAGTTCGGAGAGACGATCGGCTCGGTGGCAGGGCGACTCGGGACGACGGCTGACGGCCTCCAGGCGGTCCTGGTGGGCGGCTACTTCGGCGGCTGGATCGACGGCCCGAGGGCGTGGTCCACGCCGCTCGAACCGGCCGTGCTGCGGGAGGCCGGGGCGGGCTTCGGCTGCGGGGTCATCTCTTTCCTGGGACGCGGGGCCTGCGGGGTGCAGGCGGCCGCGCAGGTGATGGCCTACATGGCCGCCGAGAGCGCTGCGCAGTGCGGCCCGTGCGTCTTCGGCCTGCGGGCGATCGCCGACACGACGGCACGCCTGGCGGCCGGCAGGGCGCACGCGGACGACCTGGCCCACCTCGAACGCTGGACCGGCCAGATCCGCGGTCGCGGCGCCTGCCGTCATCCGGATGGGGCGGTCAACCACCTCGCCAGCGCCATGCGCGTCTTCGGCGACGAGTTCCGCCGTCACCAGGCCCGCCGTGGCTGCAGCGCGACAGGACAGGTCGTGCGCGCCTCATGAGCGACTCCGGCCGCCTCCAGCTGCGGGTCGACCGCATCCGTTGCGACGGGGCGGGCCTGTGCGCCGAGCTGCTGCCCGAGCTGATCTCGCTCGACGATTGGGGCTACCCCATCCTCGCCCCGGACGCCGTGCCGGACGCGCTGCGCCCACTGGCCCGGCAGGCCGTGGAGGCGTGCCCGGTGCTCGCGCTGCGCCTCCTCCCCGTGCCGGCGGCTGTGGAGGCCCACTGAGATGCGCCTCCTCGTGGCGGAGGACGACGACGGCCTGCGCGATGTCCTCGTGCTCGGCCTGGCCGACCAGGGCTACCAGGTGGACGCCGTGGCCCGCGGCGACGACGCCATCGACCAGCTCAAGTGGTACGAGTACGACGTGGCCATCATCGACTGGCGCATGCCGGGCGCGCGCGGGCATCGACGTGGTGGCCTGGGCGCGCGCGCCACCAGCGGCCGACGGCCCTGCTGATGCTGACGGCGCGCGACGCACCGCACGACCGCATCGAAGGCCTCGACGCGGGCGCCGACGACTACCTCGTCAAGCCCTTCGACTTCGGCGAGCTGCTGGCCCGGGTCCGCGCCCTGCAGCGACGGCCGCGCGGCGTGGACGGGCCGGTCCTGTCGCGTGGCCGCCTCGCCCTGGACCCCGTCGCACGCGGGTCGTGACCGTGGCCGGCGCGGACCTGCGCCTGACCGCCACCGAGTACCAGATCCTGGAGCTGCTGATGCGCCGCTCGCCGGCGGTCGTCGACCGCAAGGCCATCGCCGAGCACGCCTGGGAGGACGAGACCGACCCGCTGGGCTCCAACGCCATCGACGTCCAGCTCAGCCGGCTGCGGGCCAAGCTGCCCGGCGCGGGCGTTCGCATCGTCACCGTGCGCGGCACCGGCTACCGGCTGGAGGAAGCGTGAGAGCGGCCCGGGCGGCCCGCGCCGAGGGGGTTCGGCGGGGCCTCGATCCGCGTCGCTCTGCTGGCCACCGCCCTCGTGGCCGTCGTCTACCTCGTCATCGGCGCCGCGGTCGTCCTGCTCGTCACGCACGACCTGACACAGCAGATCGACGACCGGCTGGTGGCCTCGCTGTCGCATATCGGCGACGAGCCCGGGGGGCCGCCCGACTCGGGCTACGGGGCCCCGCCGCCCGACCGCTTCGGCCCGGCGACGCTGGTCTGGACGATCCACGCCAACGGCACGATCCAGGCCACGAACGCGGAGGCGGTCCTGCCCACCGCCGCCTACCACGCCACGACGCCCCAGACGGTCATGGTCGGCGACGTCGCCCTGCGGGTCGCCGGGAGCGGTGGCGGGCGACGACTACGTGGTCGTCGGCCAGACCCTCGACACGGTCTCCCAGGCGACCTCCACCATCCTGCTGGCCGAGGTCCTCATCGCGCCGGTCCTGCTGATCGTCGTGTTCCTTGGCGCGGTCGCCATCGGCCGGCGCGTGGCGGCGCCGATCGAGCGCGCCCGCCAGCGGCAGCTCGCCTTCACCGCCGACGCCTCGCACGAGCTGCGCACGCCGCTCTCGGTCATCGAGGCCCACGCCAGCCTGGCGGCCACCCAGCCGCGCACGGCCGACTGGTACGCCAAGGCCTTCCAGGGCGTCGACCGCGAGGCCCGCCGTATGCGCCACCTTGTCGACGACCTGCTGTGGCTGGCCCGTTTCGATGCGCTCCAGGGCCGGCCGCCGATGGAGCACGTGGACCTGGGCACGGTGGCCTCGCAGACCGTGGACCGCTTCGCCCCGGTCGCCGAGCAGCGGCACCTCTCGCTGCGCGTGGCGGTGCCCGCCGAGCCCGCGGTGGTGCAGGCCCCGGCCGACTGGCTCGACCGCCTGCTGGGGGTCCTCATGGACAACGCCTGCAAGTACTCGCCCGACGGTGGCGAGGTGACCGTGACGGTCAGCCAGGAGAGCGGCCGGGTCCGCCTGACCGTGGAGGACGCCGGGCCGGGCATCCCGCCGGGGGAGCAGACGCGCGTCTTCGACCGCTTCCACCGGGCCACCGCCGAAGGCAGTGGGGCAGGGCTGGGGCTGGCCATCGCCGACTCGATCGTCCGCGCGTCACGGGGGGCGTGGCGGATCGGCACCTCCCCTGCCGGCGGCGCGAGCATGTCTGTCAGCTGGCCGCGTGGTCTGGCGTGAGCGGCGCCGTAACCCGTTCGCAAGGCGGCGCCCGCGACACTCGCACCATGGACCAGTCACCGACCACGTCACGCATCTCGTCCCAGCAGCGCACGCGCGACGCCGCCCTGCGGCGGCTGCGCCAGCTGACCATCGGCGCCGCCGTGCTGGGGACCGCCGGCACGGCCACCATGGGCGGCCTCGCCGCCTTCACCTACGCCGGCCACGTCACCGCCACACCGGCGGCCGTGGCCGAGGCCGGATCGGGCACCTCGTCCTCGGCCGCGGGAAGCGGCTCGACCGCCACCGCAGCGCCGACGACTCAGCTCGGCTCGTCGACGGTCCGCGTCGGCCGCGGCTCCGCCGGCTCGGGGATGGTCACCTCCGGCGGATCCTGATCAGCCGACCCGCTGCAGCCGCACCACGGGGATGACCCGCTCGGTGCGCGTCTCGTAGTCGGCGAAGCCCGGCATGAGCGCCGCCTGCGCGTCGTAGAGGCGGCGCCGCTCCGCGCCGTGGGTGACCGTGGCGCGGGCCTCGAAGCGCTGCCCGTCGACCTCGATGGTGACGTCGGGGTGCGCCACGAGGTTGTGGTACCAGGCCGGATGGGTGGGGGCGCCACCCTTGGAGGCGATGATCACGTACGCGTCACCGTCCCGGGTGTAGGCGACCGGCGAGGTGCGCGGCTCGCCGGTCCGCGCGCCGGTGGTGGTGAGGACCATGAGGTGCCGCCCGGCCATGGGCCCCTGGGTCGAGACGCCGGCATGCGCGCGCAGGTCGGCCACCATGTTTTCGTTGAAGCTGCGTGGGTCGTTCATGGATAGATGATTGCACACGCAACCATCTTTCGCAAGCGGCCCGGCCGCGCGATCAGCTGCACGGTGTCGCCGACCGCGCGCATGGCCTAGCCACCGTGCGAAGGTGCCGGGCGTTTGCCGTCCTGGTGCCGGCCTACCGGCCTGCACCCCATGAGCACCGTGGCTTCGTCACCTGTCCACCCGGTGAGCAGTCGCCCGTACCTTGGCAGGCCCCGATCACCACCTGCTCAGCAGACATGACATCTGGCGGGATCGGCACGCCCAGGCCTCGCGTACGCCCACCACGTGAGCATCTGACCGGAACGGGGTCCGGACCGCCGTTCGAACCCCCGTCGCGCCGCAGCCGGACTCCGCCAACCTTCGCCGAACAGTTCGCCTGCCACGGCCACCAGCCGGCACGGTGTCACGGATCTGACGGGCCCGGATCCTCAGCGGACGCGGGCCACGATCTCCACGAGGTTGCCGTCGGGGTCGCGCAGGAGGGCGTTGCGGTTGCGGCTGCCCGTGTCGTGGAGCGGCTGGACGACCGGCGCGCCCTCGGCCGTGAGGACCTCGAAGGCGCGATCCACGTTCGTGGTCCAGACCACCAGCACCATGGCCGGGCTGCCGGGCGATGCCTCGACACCATGCACCCGCCGGGCCGCCTCCACCGTGCCAAGCCCAAGGCCGAACCCGTTCAGCGTGAGCTCCACGTGCTCGGGGATCCCCTGGGTGGGGGTGCGGAAGGTCTCCGTGAAGCCGAGCAGGTCCCGGTAGAAGTGGAGGCCGGCTTCGATATCGCCCGTGTACAGGTTCACGAACGCTTCGGTGAACATCGGGCGGAACGTAGCACAGGGCCAGCCGAAGCACGCGATACGCCCTAGGCTGCGCCGGTGGGTCTCGTCCTGCTCAAGCTGGTGCTCACGCCCATCCTCATCGGTGCGGCCAGCGTGGCCGGACGACGATGGGGCGCCTTCATCGGCGGCTGGCTGATCGCCCTCCCGTTGACCTCGGGTCCGGTGACCTTCTTCATCGCCCTTGACCAGGGCCCGGCGTTCGCCGCGAATGTGGCGGTCGGCTCGCTCCTCGGCGTGGCGGCCATCGCCGCGTTCGCCGTGGCCTATGCGCGCCTGGCGGGGCCCAGGGGCTGGCCGGCGGCCCTGGCGGGGGCGGTCGCCGCCTTCGTCGTCGCGGGTCTGGTGGCGCAACCCCTGGTTGGCCTGCCGGTGGCGCTCCTGCTCGCCCTGGTGCTGGCCAGCCTGCTGGCTGCCGTGCGGGCCCTGCCCCGGGCCGGGCCGGACGGCGGTCCCGGCCCCGCCCCGGCCTGGGAGATCCCCGCCCGGATGCTCATCGGGACGGCCATCGTGCTGGTCCTGACGGCGGCCGCGGAAGCCCTGGGGGCGGGGCTCAGCGGGGTCGTCGCCATCTTCCCCACGTTCGCGGCGATCCTGACCGTCTTCGCCCATCGCCGGGACGGCTCGTCCCAGGCCGTGGCCGTCCTGCGCGGCCTCCTGACCGGCCTGTACGGCACGGCCTGCTTCTTCGTCATCCTGATCGTGACGCTCCCGCCGTTGGGCGTCGCGACCGGCTTCGCCCTCGCCCTGGCCGGCTGCGCCGCGATCCAGGCCGCGGCGCTCCTGGGGCGGCGCCCGCCCCGCCGTCAGCGGGCCCGGGCGACCCCGTCGATCACGGCCAGGTAGCGCACCGCCTCGTCCTCCCAGCCGAGGGAGCGCGTGCGTGCCGCGGCCGTCTCGGCACGGGCCTCGCGAGCCACCGGCTGATCGATGATGGCGCCAAGGACATCGACCAGCGAGCCGGCGTCGCCGGAAGCGTACGTCCACACGGCCCCCGGCCCGAACGTGCGCGCCACCAGCGGCAGGTCGGAGCAAAGGGCCGGCTTGCCCATGGCCGCGTATTCGAAGATCTTGGTCGACAGGCTGAGGTCGGTGAACGGATCGCGCCGCGTCGGGGCGAGACCCACGTCGCTCGCCGCGATGGCGGCCGGCACGGCCTCCACCGGGATGCGACCGTGCTGCGTGACCACGTCGTCCAGGCCCAGGCGCTCGCTCTGCGCGGCCAACGGCTCGGCCGCGTCCCCGCGTCCGTAGATCTCCAGGCGCACCGGCAGGGTCGGGCGGCGACGCCGCAGCGCGACGAGCGCGTCAAGGACGACGTCGAGCTCGTACATGGGCGTGACCGCGCCGGCGTAGACGAGTCGCAGGGTGCCGTCGGCCATGAAGGTCCGCCCCGGCCGGGCGGCGGGATCGAACCGGGCGAGGGACGGGCTGTTGGCGATGACCGAGAGGCGGTCGCGCGGCACGCCGAGGGCGGCAAGGCGGTCGCCGAGGGCCTCGTTGACGGTCAGGATGTGGTCGGCGAAGCCGGCCGCGGCACGCTCCTGGAGCCGCAGCAGCCAGGCGCCCGGCCGGCGCAGCGGCCCCGGGAAGCGGCTGCGGAAGAACTCGGGCATGGCCTCGTGGAAGTCCAGGATCACCGGCACACCGACGGCCCGCAGCGGCGCCGTGGCGAAGACGAGCCAGTCGGGAAGTGTCGCCACCTGGACGGCCGCGTAATGACGGCGCCGGTGGGCGCGCGCCAGGGCGAAGAGGACGCGCACGAAGAAGGCCAGGTACTCGCGCAGGTAGGTGGCCAGGCCCGCCCCCTGGTGGCGCTGGACGCCCAGGCGCCGGATGTGCACGCCTTCCAGCTCCCCCTCCGCGGCCTCGCCGGGCCGGCGCAGGCCGAAGACGTCGACCGACCAGCCGGCCGCGGCGAGTGACTCGGCCTGCCGTCGCAGGCGCGGATCCTCCTCGTAGTAGCTGTGGGTGACGAGCGCGATGGCTCGTCGGCGAACCCAAGGATCAGCGCCGGGTCGCCGTGGCAGCACGCGCGGCGGCGGGCCTAGCCGGCGGCCGAGGCCGGAGTCGGCGCCGCGGTGTCCGAGTCGGGGACCGCGGACGGCTCAGCCCAGCCCGCGCCGAGGCGCAGCACCTGGCGGGCGCGTCGCACGTGGTGGCGAGAGCTGTTGGTCGTATCGATCACGAGCGGGGCTCGCGAATACACCGCGTCCCAATCGATGATCCGGTGCGGCGTGACGACCACGATCGCGTCGGCGTGGTCCAGCAGCTCGTCGAAGGGCACGCTGGTCAGCCACGAGCCATCATCGGAGCGGAAGCGGCCGATGTAGGGGTCGTGGTAGGTCACGTCGGCGCCACGCGCGACCAGTCCGGCGATGATCGCCGCCGCGGGCGAGTTGCGGGGATCCTGGACGTTCGGCTTGAAGGCCACGCCAAGGATCCCGATCCGAGCACCACGCAGGGCCCGGCCGTGCTCGTTGAGGGCCTCCGCCACCAGTTCGACCACGTGGCGCGGCATGGCGAGGTTGATGTCGCCGGCCAACTCGACGAACCGATCGACGAAGTCGAACTCGCGCGCCCGCCAGGCAAGGTAGTAGGGATCGACCGGGATGCAGTGGCCGCCGACGCCGGGCCCGGGCGTGAACCGCATGAACCCGAACGGCTTGGTCGCCGCGGCGTCGATGACCTCCCACACGTCGAGCCCCATCCGCTCACAGAGGAGGGCCAGCTGATTGACGAGCGCGATGTTCACGTTCCGGAAGACGTTCTCGAGGAGTTTCGCCAGCTCGGCCGCATCGGGCGACGACAGCTCGTGGACGTCGGTCTGGATCAGCCGCAGCAAGGTTGCCGCCCGTCGCGTCGCCGCCGGCGTCGATCCGCCGACCAGGCGCGGCACGTCCGCGGCGGCCGACCCCGGATCGCCCGGACTCACCCGCTCCGGCGCGAACGCCAGGTCGAAGTCGCGGCCGGCCACCAGCCCTGAACGCTCCAGGGCGGCCCGGAACGGGCCGGTGGTGGTACCGGGATAGGTCGTCGACTGGAGGATCACCAATTGGCCGGGCCGGAGCGCAGCCGCGATCTGCCCGGCGGCAGCCAGGACCGGCCCCAGATCCGGGTCCTTGGAGGCGGTGATCGGCGTGGGGACGCACACGAAGACGACCTGCGGCGTGGCGAGATCGGCCGTGCCCCCATCCGCGACCTGCAGGCCCCGCACGAGGGCGGCGGCAAGTCGCTCGTCGGAGATATCGTCGATCGGCGAATGACCGGCCCGGAGCTGGGCGATCCGCTCGCCGTTGGCGTCGACCCCCACCACCTTGGCGCCGGCCTCCACGAAGGCGATCGCAAGCGGCAAGCCCACGTAGCCCAGACCGATGACGGCGAGGTTGCGATCGGGGTCCAAGATCCCTCCAGCTGGCTCATCGCGGCGGCCACGCGGCGGCGCGGTCACTGACCGAGAGGATAGGTCAGTCGCCTTCCCGGCGTGGCTGATGGCGCCCCTGTGGCGGCCGCGCTACAGCCACCACAGCCTGGTGCTGTACATTCCTTCAGACCTTGGAAGCCCGCCTCCCCCTTGCTCCACTCGATCTGCGCCTGGATGGCGTCACCCGGATCGTGGACGTGACCGGCGGCCGACTCGAGCTGAGCGACCTGCTCCGGCTGCCACCGGACACGCCCCGCGACGTGCGAGCCATCGGCGAGCTGGGCGACGAGCCGCTCGGCGCAGGCGATCTCCTGATCTGCGCGGTCGGTCTTGATCGCGGGCGCGGGGGCGATGATCCGGAGGGCCTGTGGGCCCTCGCTCACCTCGCCCCGGCGGGCCGTTTCGTGCTCCTCCTGGCGCGACGCACCGGCTCCGCGGCGGACAGCGCGCTGGCCGGGGCCCTGGCCGCCGCCAGCTGTCAGATCCTCGAGGTCATGCCCGTCGAGCACGAGGTCGTGCTGGCCATCGCGCACGGGATGCGGGTGGAGGCGCTCGCCGGTCCCGCGGGTGAAGCACCGCCGGGTGACCCACTGCGGGCCGCCCTCCGGCTCGTCGATGAGGCCCAGCTGAAGGGGATGCGCGCGGCCGCCACGCCGGCTCCCGTCCTCATGGCGGATGGTTCCCATGAGGTGAGTGCCCGCGCCGAGGTCCGACGGCTCGACCGTCGCCTGCGGGAGGCGCAGGAGCGCCTGGCCGCGCTGGAGACCTCCACCTCCTACCGCCTCGGCCACAGCCTGGTCGAGGCCGCTCGCTCGCCACGCCAGAGCATCCATGCGCTGACCGATGTCGTGCGCATCTGGCGCGGACGGTCGGCCCTCCGCGGACGCGTCAAGCCAGCCCGATCGCGCACCCAGGTGGACTCGTTGAGTGCCTGGTACGAGGTCATCCGCGTCTCGCCGGAACGGATCCTGCTGGCCCACAGCGCGGGCGCGGCGGGAGCCCGCACACGCCTCGTCCTGGCGGGCGTCATGCGAGACGAGACGGCGGCCGCCCTCGAGCCGGACGCCGTCGTCCACCGCATGGGGCCCAACGACGCGCTCTTCGTGCTCGAGCGCGCCGACCCCGATGTGGTCCTCGTCGAGACGGGGGCCTTCGGCGCCGGGCGCGCGTGGGCCTACGCCGGTCACCCCAGTGCTACCGAGCGGGACCTGCGCCTGCTGGAGATCCTCGACGCGGCCCGCGTGATGGGCCGTCCGTCGGTCCTGTGGTGGACGGCCGCCTCGCCCGAGCCGGTCGGCATCGACCGACTCGCCGGTCGCTTCGACCTCGTCCTCAGCGGCGCACCCGACAGGGAGGCGGAGGTCTGGGCCCCGGGCGTCCAGCTGGCCCGGTTCAACGACCTCGATCTGCGGGCCGACCGGGCCGGACCGCCCGTCTACGTCGGGGCCTGGGACCCACGGCTCGTCGCGGCCGCCCGCCTCGACTTCGCCGGGTTGCTCAGCGCCGCCCTGCCCTGCGGCCTGGAGATCCATGTCGACGCCCACGCGCTCGATGCGGCGGACCAGTTCCCCCAGCCGCTCCGCCCGGCGGTTCGCGATCGGATCGACGACGCGGCTGCGGCCGCGCTCTTCCGATCGCGGCCCGTCGTCATCGCCGGGCCGGCGACGACCGACGCCAGGCGAGCCATGGAAGCCATCGCCTGCGGCGCGCGCGTGGTGGCCCTGGCCGGGTCGGATCTGGGCGGCTGTGACGAGGCCATGACCACCATCACCCCCGGGGCGGCGGCCGGCGCCGCGTTCCGGGCGGTGCTCCGGATGGAGCCGCGTGGGCCGGCGGACATCCGGAAGGCCTCGCGCCACATCTTCGCCGAGCGCTCCGTGCCGGTCGGCCTCGCGGCCCTGGCGGCACGCCTCGGTCTACGGATGGACCCGCTGACCGACCGCCGGGTGGCCGCGGTGGCGGTGCTTACCCCGGCGGCGAGGGCCGACGAGGCCGGACGCCTGGTCGACGACCTCATCGGCCAGCTCCATCGTCCGCACGAACTCATCACCCTGGCCGAACCGGGATCGGCCCTGTCCGACGCCGCGGCCGGGCGGCTCGCCGCGGCGGGGATCGGTCTGCAGGTCGTCGCCCGGCCGGCAGGCGGGGCCGGCCCGTGGACGGCCGCCGCAGCCCACGCCTCGGCGCCCTGGATGGCTCCCTGGAGCGCCGACCGCCCACGCGAACCGCACCACCTCCTGGACCTGATGCTGGCGGCCGAGTCATCCCGGGCCGACGCCGTCGGCTATGCGCCCGGCGACGGGTCGCGCTACGTCGACGACCTGGCCGTCGATGAGGCGGTCATCCGCCGCGAACTGGTGGATGGCTCGTCGCCGACCACGCTCCTCATCAGCGGTGCGGGACGCCTGGCCCCGGCGGCCCGGCGCGGCGCTCGCCTGTTCGGGATCCCCGCCGTCGCGGGATCGACCAGCTCATGACGGGCGCGCCGGGGCGCCGCGTGTTCGTGTACGGCGACGCCAACCTGAACGTGATCGACGGTTCCGCGATCTGGGTCCAGTCGGCGGTCGAGGTCTTCGCCCGCGCGGGATGCCAGGTCTCCGTGCTCCTGCGCACGAAGGTCCGGACGCGACGCCATCTCGGACCCCTCGAGGACCTGGATGGGGTCACCATCGTGGACCCCTTCAAGGACCAGCTGGTCGGCCGCGAGGCCGGCGACCGGCTGGACGTGGGCCAGGCGGCAGGCCTGATGCGCCGCCTCGACGAGCAGGCGCGGTTCGACCTCTTCCTGCTGCGCGGCTTCGAACTGGTCTCCCGAGTCCTGGATGAAGGCGGCTTCGAAGGCCGCCTGTGGACCTACCTGACGGACTTCCCGCAGACCATCGCGGGGCTGGACGACGAGACCGCCGATCGCCTGGCGGAGATCGCGCGCGCGTCGCGCTACATGCTGTGCCAGACGGATGAGCTGCGGTCGTTCCTGGAGACGACGGTCCCGGACGCTTGCGGCCGATGTGTCCTGTTCTCACCCGTGGTGCCGGCGCCCGAGTTCGCCGTCCCCCCTCCCCGCACCGCGCCGGGCACACCCCTCAAGCTGGTCTACTCGGGGAAGTTCGCGCCGCTCTGGAACACCCTGGAGATGACGGAGCTACCGGCCCGGCTGGCCGAGCGCGGGGTCGCCGCGGAGCTCCACGCGGTCGGCGACAAGATCCAGGATGACCCCCTGGACCTTACCTTCCGCGACCGCATGGGACGCGCCTTGCGCTCGACGCCGAACGTCATCTGGCATGGCGGGCGATCCCGCCAGGAGGCCATGCGCCTGGCGGCTGCAGCCGACGTCGGCCTGGGCTGGCGTGATCCGGCGATGGACGCCAGCCTGGAGTTGTCCACGAAGGTCCTCGAGTACGGTTCGACGGGCCTGCCGGTCGTGCTCAATCGGACGCCCATGCACGAGTCGCTCCTGGGCGTCGACTACCCGCTCTTCGGGCGCACGGAGGACGACGTCGTCGAGGCGCTCGTCGCGGCGGCACGGCAGCCGGACCTCTATGCCCTGGCCGCGGCCCGGTGCACGGCCGCGGCGGCGGCGTTCTCGATGGCCGAGGCGGTGGACCAGGTGCGGGGCCTGCTGGAGCAAGCGTTCCCCCCGGTCCCCCAGCTGGCAGGTCGCGAGCGGCCCCTGCGCGTCGGCATCGCCAGCCATGACCTCAAGTTCTTCGCCCTCGTCCTGCGTCACCTGCAGGCGCTGCCGGGGGTGGAGGTCCGCGTCGACCTGTGGCCCGAGTTGGCGCGCCAGGATCCGGCCTCGAGCGAGGCGCTGGTGGACTGGGCCGACGTGATCATCTGCGAGTGGTTCGGACCCAATGCCGTGTGGTACAGCAGGCACCGGCGGCCGGGGCAGCGGCTGATCGTGCACCTGCATCGCTTCGAGCTGTACCGGCCGTGGCCCGGCGAGGCCGCCATCGACCAGATCGACCAGGTCGTCTGTGTCAGCCCCCACTACGCTCGTGTCGCGATCCAGCGGACCGGCTGGCCGCCCGGCAAGGTCACGGTCATCGCCAACTACGTCGACGACCGCCAGCTCGACCGCCCCAAGCTGGAGGGGGCGCGGTTCCATCTGGGCATGATCGGCATCGCCCCGGCCCTCAAGCGGATGGATCTCGCCCTCGACGTCCTGGCGGCCCTGCGCCGGGATGACCGGCGCTATCAGCTGTTCGCCAAATCCAAGCTGCCGTGGGAATACCCGTGGATGTGGAGCGACCGCCATGAGCGGGAGGCCTTCGAGGCGATCCTGCGGCGCATCCAGCTGGATCCACTGCTGCGGGGGGCCGTCACCTTCGACGCCTTCGGGCCGGACGTGCCGGCGTGGCTCCAGCGCATCGGCTGGATCCTCTCCACGAGCGACGGCGAGAGCTTCCACCTGGCGCCGGCCGAGGGCATGGCGTCGCGAGCCGTGCCCGTGGTCCGCAGCTGGCCGGGCGCCGACACCATCTACGACGGGCGCTGGATCCACGCCGATCCCCCCGCCATGGCCACCGCCATCGGGGCCCTGGCCACGCCGGACGCCTGGGCGGATGCGGGGCGCCTGGCCCAGGATGAGGTGCGGAACCGTTATTCGCTCGACCGAGCGACCGAAGCCTGGACCCGGATCCTGACCGATGATCTGCCCGGCACCGTGATCGATCCGGCCACGCCCGTCGTCGATGCCTTCGCGGAGGCGGCCCTCAGCCGGCCAGGTACCTGACGAGGATCCCGGCGATGCGTTCGCCCGCGTGCCCATCCCACAGGGGCGGCGGCTCCGTGGGGTGGACGAATGAACCGGCCAGGATGAGGCGGACGGCCCCTGCCACCTCCCCCGCGGTCACGAGCCGGTTGGTGCCGTGGGTGATGGTGATGGGCCGCTCGGTGTTGGGGCGGAGCGTGAGACAGGGCACGCCCAGGATCGTCGTCTCCTCCTGGATGCCGCCCGAGTCGGTGAGGACGACCGCCGCCCCCTGGACGAGGGCCAGGAACTCGAGGTAGCCCAGCGGCTCCACGACCTGCAGGCGGTCGATGCCTAGCAGGCCGGCCGCCTCCAGGCTGGCCCGCCCACGCGGGTGCAGCGGCAGGACCGTCGGCACCTGCGCGGCGAGGTCGGCCAGGGCACCCACCAGGCGGCGGCCGCGTCGTCCGGCGCATCGACATTGGCGGGGCGATGGACCGTGGCCACGGCGTAGCGCTCGGGCAGGCCGAAGCGCCGGCGCGCGGCCGCCGCATCCAGCCGCGGCGAGCGCGGCGAGGAGGGTGTCGATCATGGGGTTGCCCACGAAGTGGATCGCGCCCCGGCGCCACCCCCTCCCGTGCCAGGTGGGCGATGGCCTCCTGACTGGTGACGAAACAGCAGGTCGGCCAGGACATCGGTCACCAGCCGGTTGATCTCCTCCGGCATGGTCCGGTCGAAGCTGCGCAGGCCGGCCTCCACGTGGGCCACGGGGATGCCGAGCTTGGCCGCCGCGAGCGCCGCCGCGAGCGTGGAGTTGACGTCGCCGTAGACGACCGCGACCGCCGGCTGCGTCGTCATGAAGGTCTGCTCCAGGCCCACCAGCAGGGCGGCCGTCTGGGCTCCCTGCGAGCCGGACCCCACGCCCAGGTTCACGTCCGGGGCAGGCAGCCCGAGCTGGCCGAAGAAGACGTCCGAGAGGGCCGCGTCGTAGTGCTGGCCGGTGTGCACGAGCGACTGGGGCGTGCCGCTCACGGCGAGCGCGCGCGATGACGGGCGCCGCCTTCATGAAGTTGGGCCGCGCGCCCACCACGTGGACGACCGGTCCACTCCTCGTCACCGCCCGAGTCTACCCGGCAACCGTGCTACCGTACCGCCCGCATGGCCGCCGTACTCACCGAACCGCGGGCCTTCTATGGGTCGGTGCGCCCCGGTCCGCTCCAGCTCGTCGCCCAGGGTTTCCGCGACCTCTGGTCACGGCGCCGGCTGGCCCGCTACCTCGTGCAGGCCGACCTGACCAAGACCGGCGCGAACACGCTGCTGGGCAACGTCTGGTGGGTCATGGACCCCCTGCTCCAGATGGCCGTCTACGTCGTCTTCGTGTCGGTCATCCTGGATAACAAGACGGCCGACTACCCGCTCTTCGTCTTCGCCGCGATCCTGCCCTGGAAGTGGTTCAGCAGCGGCGTCAACGACGCCATCCTCTCGGTGCTGGCCCAGGAACGGATCATCAAGCAGGTCGCTTTCCCCAAGATCATCCTGCCCACCGCGGCCGCCATCAGCGGCATCGTCAGCTTCGCCTTCGGCATGATCCCCCTGGCGGCGCTCATGCTCCTGTTCTACCGCGACCGCGTGTCCCCCACCCTGGTGCTCATCCCCGTCATCGCCGTGGTGCAGTTCTGCTTCACCCTGGCGGTCGCCATCGCGCTCTCGGCCCTCAACGTCTTCTACCGCGACATCGGCAACCTGGCCCGCCACGTGCTGCGCCTGTGGTTCTACCTCTCGCCGGCGCTCTACACCGAGGACCAGATCAACCACATCAGCGTCAACCATCCCGAGCTGGCCACGCTGTACCAGCTCAACCCGTTCGCCGTCCTCTTCGAGTCCTATCACGCCGTGATCTTCTACGACACGATGCCCGACTGGCTCGCCCTGGGCGCCCTCCTGCTCTTCTCGCTGGTCTTCCTGACGTTGTGCGTCTACCTCTTCAAACGGGTCGAGCCCTCGTTCGCCAAGGTCCTGTGAGGCGCGCGCCCGCGGCCGTCGGCCCGTACGCCATCGACGCCCGCGGGGTCGGCGTCCGCTACAGCCTCCGCTTCACCCGCAAGACGACCGTCCGGCAGAGCTTCGCGCACGCGCTGCGGCGGGGCAGTGGGCCGACCCAGTTCTGGGCCCTGCAGGACGTGACGTTCCACGTCGAGCAGGGCGAGTCACTGGCCGTCATCGGGCCCAACGGCGCCGGCAAGTCGACCCTGCTCCAGGTGCTGGCGGGGATCATCGAGCCCTCGGCCGGGACCGTCGAGATGCGCGGCAAGGTCTCCAGCCTGCTGACCCTGGGGGCCGGCTTCGACCAGGAGCTCTCCGGGGTGGAGAACATCCTCCTCGCCGGCGAGTTCATGGGCATCGACCACCACGAGATGGCGCGCCGGCTGCCCGACATCATCGCCTTCGCCGACATCGGCCAGTTCATCGACGCCCCCCTGCGCACCTACTCGTCGGGCATGCGGGCCCGCCTGGGCTTCAGCATCGCCACCGCGGTCGACCCCGACGTGCTGCTGGTGGACGAGGTCCTGGCGACCGGCGACCAGTTCTTCCGGGAGAAGAGCCGGCGCCGCATCGAAGAGCTGATCGCGGCTGCCAAGGGCATCGTGCTGGTGACCCACGACATGGAATGGGTCACCACGTTCTGCAACCGCGCCATGCTGCTGGAGAAGGGCCACGTGATCGCCGAGGGGGCACCCGCCGACGTCGTGGCCATGCACCAGGAGCACAGCGAGCGGGCACGGGCCGAGAAGGAAGCCGAGGCCGCCCGCCTGCGCCTGTCCGGGGTCCTCTGACCCGAGCGACCTACCAGGGCCGGCCGGTCATCCGGCCGTACGCCTCGAGCGCGATCCCCGCCTGGGCATCCCACGCGTAGCGGGCATGGGCGGCGGCCAGGACGCGGGCGCGCAGGGCGGCCCGCTCGTCGGGCGGCAGGGCCAGCAGGCCGGCCAGGGCCGCGGCGAGGGCGGCCGGGTCGGTCGGGTCGCACACCGCCCCGAGCGGGCCGGCGGGGTCCTCGAGGATGATGCGGCGGCGCTCGGGGAAGTCGGAGGAGACGACCGGCAGGCCCGCGGCGAGCGACTCGAAGAGCTTGTTGGGCGTGGAGAGGCGCTCGTTGAGCGTGCGCGGCTGGTTGGGCATGACGCCCACGTCGGCCGAGGCGACCCACGGCAGCAGCTCGTCGGGCGGCACGGCCGGCAGCAGGTGCACCCGGCCGGCCACCAGGGGCCCGGCGGCCAGCTCGTGCAGGCGGGCCGCCAGGGGGCCCTCGCCGAGCAGCACGAGGTGGGCCGCCGCGAGCTCCGGGCGGCCCAGCACGGCGATCAACTCGGGCAGGCCCCGGTCGGGCAGGAACCCGCCGTGGTACAGCAGGAGCGGCGTGCCCGGCGGCAGGGCCAGCGCCTCGCGCAGCCGGTCGGGCGGCGGCTGCGGCGGGGTCCAGGCCGGCGCGCAGTTGCGCACGACGGTGGGCCGGGCCACCCCCCAGCGGCCCGCCAGCAGGTCGGCCAGCGAGTCGTTCACCGTCAGCACGAGATCGGCCCGCCGGGCCAGCCGCCGTTCGTAGGCCGCCATCGTGGCGCGGAGCGGTCCGGGCAGGCGCGCCGCGTTGTTCGAGTCCACGTATAGGTCCCGGGCGTCGTAGACGAGGCGGGCACCCGCGCGCGCGGCCAGGCTGGCCGCCACCGGCAGGGCCAGGAAGCCCATCGCGTGGTACACCTCGGCACCAGGCGATCCCTCCACAGCGAGCGACTCCGACCGCTGGGCCCGCATGCGGGCCACGACCGCGGCCAGCCGCAGGCCCTCGTCGGGCAGCCGCGCCAGCCCGCTGCCCCGTTGGCCCGCCCGGCGGCGCGCTCGCGCCTCGCCCCGCTCCAGGCGGGCGCCCAGCGGCCCACGGACCGGACCCAGGAGCCGCGGCAGGCCGGCGGCCGGCGCGGCGTCCACCAGGTGGCGGGGCACGCCGGGCAGCAGGTCGCCAGCGGTGGCCGCCGCGTCGGTCCGACCCATGACGGCGACGGCGTGGCCCCGGCCGTGGAGATCGGCCGCCAGGCGTCGGGTGCGCGAGTCGAAGGCGCCGCTGCCGTTGAGGACGAACGTGACCCGCCCGCTCATGCCGGCCTGCCGGGCAGGGCGGCGTAGGCAGCCACGAGGATCCCCGCCTGGGCATCCCACGCGTAGCGGGCATGGGCGGCGGCCAGGACGCGGGCGCGCAGGGCGGCCCGCTCGTCGGGCGGCAGGGCCAGCAGGCCGGCCAGGGCCGCGGCGAGGGCGGCCGGGTCGGTCGGGTCGCACACCGCCCCGAGCGGGCCGGCGGGGTCCTCGAGGATGATGCGGCGGCGCTCGGGGAAGTCGGAGGAGACGACCGGCAGGCCCGCGGCGAGCGACTCGAAGAGCTTGTTGGGCGTGGAGAGGCGCTCGTTGAGCGTGCGCGGCTGGTTGGGCATGACGCCCACGTCGGCCGAGGCGACCCACGGCAGCAGCTCGTCGGGCGGCACGGCCGGCAGCAGGTGCACCCGGCCGGCCACCAGGGGCCCGGCGGCCAGCTCGTGCAGGCGGGCCGCCAGGGGGCCCTCGCCGAGCAGCACGAGGTGGGCCGCCGCGAGCTCCGGGCGGCCCAGCACGGCGATCAACTCGGGCAGGCCCCGGTCGGGCAGGAACCCGCCGTGGTACAGCAGGAGCGGCGTGCCCGGCGGCAGGGCCAGCGCCTCGCGCAGCCGGTCGGGCGGCGGCTGCGGCGGGGTCCAGGCCGGCGCGCAGTTGCGCACGACGGTGGGCCGGGCCACCCCCCAGCGGCCCGCCAGCAGGTCGGCCAGCGAGTCGTTCACCGTCAGCACGAGATCGGCCCGCCGGGCCAGCCGCCGTTCGTAGGCCGCCATCACCCGCCGGGCCCAGGTTGGCCGCCGGGCGTTGCGGCCGGCTTCCAGGAACACCTCATGCGTGTCGTACACCAGCGACCCGCCGCGTCGCCGGCGCGCCCGGGCCGCGGCCGGCAGCGTGTCGAGGTCGTGGGCATGCCACACGTCGGCCGGCGGACTCGCCGCCGCCGCCGCCGCGCACCAGGCCTCGACGCCCAGGCGCCAGCGGACGAGGAAGTCCAGGCCGTCCACGACCGGGCCCACGACCGGCCACCGCCCGACGCGAGCGGCCACGGCCACGACCGCGCGGCCCGCACGGGCCGGTGCCATCGCGGGTCCGCCGCGCCCGCCCGCGGCGGGGCCCGTGCCCGACGCCCGCCCGGGCGCCACCGGCGATCCCTTCCCCGCTCGCAGGAGGGCGCGCCGCAGCCGGCCCGGGATGGGCACCCGGACGATGCGGACGCCGCCGCGGGTCTCCTCGTCGCCGGCGATCGCCAGCAGGTCGGTCGGCCGGGCCATGATGGTGACCTGGTGACCGGCCTCCGTGAGGGCCGCGGCCTCACGCAGGACACGCGTGTCGGAGCGGCAGTCGTTGAGGACGAACATCGTCACCTGGGTCACGGACCGATGCTACCGTGGCGGGGTGCCTGCGCCACCGCTCGATGTCGCGATCGTGGCGACCTGGTATCCCTCCTCCATCGACCCGGTCAAGGGTCGCTTCGTGGCGGACCAGGTCGCCGCGCTGGTCGCCGGCGGGGCCACCCGGGCCAGCGTGATCTCATTCGATCCGGCCCAGCTCATCGGCACGGCGGCGATGCGGGATCGCCAGGCGGCCGCCGTGAGGCGGGTGGCCGGGGCCGCCATCGACCATGCCGACGACATCTTCACGGCCGGCGCGGCCGGCGGTGTGGGAGACGTGCCGGTGGCGCGCCTGCCGGTCCCCGACGGCCGGACGCGCTCGCATCCACGCGACCATGCCCTCCACCACCGCGTGGCCCCGCTGCTGGCCCTCGCTCGCCGCTGGAGCGGTGCCGCGGTCGATCCTGCCCTGCCGCCGCGGCCCGAGCTCATCCACGCCCACACCGGCTACCCCGACGGGGCGGCCGCCGCGGCGATGGCCCGTCAGCTGGGGGTGCCGCTCGTCATCACCGAGCACGCCTCGTTCGTCGAGCGGCTCATCGCCGTGCCCGAGATCCGCGCCGCGTACGTGGCCGCCGGCCGGCAGGCGGCGCGCGTGATCGTCGTGAGCGCGACCCTCGCGGCCGAGCTGCGGGCCGCGCTGCCGGAGCTGGCGGATCGCTTCATCGTCGTCCCCAACACGATCCCCGTCGACGACTTCCTGGCCGCACCGCTGGCCGAGCGCCGGGTCGACGAGCTCCTGTTCGTGGGCTACCGCCTGGAGGCCAAGGGCCTCGACGACCTGCTGCGTGCCTTCGCCCTGGCGCGGGCCCGCCGCCCGTCGGTCACGCTGCGGCTTATCGGCGGCAACACGAACGCGGCGCTGGAGGATCGCTGGCGAGCGCTGGCCGCCTCCCTGGGCGTCGCCGATGCGGTCGCCTTCGAGCCGGCGGCCGATCGCGCCGCGGTCGCCGAGGCGATGGCCCGCGCCAGCCTCTTCGTGCACCCCAGCCGGCGCGAGACCTTCGGGATCGTGGCGGCGGAAGCGCTCGCCTCCGGGACACCGGTCGTGACGACGGCCTCCGGCGGGGTGCCGGAGATCCTGGGGCCCGACCCCGAGGCCGTCGGAGCGGTCGTGCCGGTCGGGGACCCCGGTCTACTGGCGGGGGCGATCGTCACGACGCTCGAGAGACGCGCCGCCTTCGACCCGCTCCGGCTGCGACGGACCGTGGTCGACCGGTACGCGGCGCCCGCGGTGGCGGCGCGCCTGCGGGAGATCTACGACGCCGCGGTCGAGGAGGCGGGCATCCCGCGACCGGCGACGGCAACACCTGCTCCCGCGTCCCTGCCCGGTGCGGTCGACCCCGTCGAGCACCCGCCCGGGCATCGGGCACGGGTAGTGGTGGCGCTGGACCCGCAACGCGCCCGGCGGGTCGCGGACCTGGACGCTCCGGCCCGGGCGGGTGTCGTCCTCGTGACCTCGCGCAGTGCCTGGGACGCCGGGTCGTGCGGCTTCGCGGGGGCGATCCTGGCCGACCTCCGCGGCAGGGTGCGGGCGACCGCCGACGCGGCCGCGCTCGGCCCGCGCGCCACCGGCTGGCGGCGGGTGACCCGGATCGTGCGCCACCCCCTCGCGGCCGCCCGCCGCCGCGGCCTCGTGCCGGGGCTCGAGGGACTCCTCCGTACCCGCGGTGACGCCGCGGTCCGCGCCGGCCTGGCCCGGGCTGAGGAGGCGACCGACGACCGGGCCCCGGTCCGGCTCGTCTGCATCGATGGGATCGACTACACCGTCGGCGAGGCGTTGATCACGGAGGGCCTGGCTCGCCCCGAGCCCGGCGGTGTCATGTGGCTGGGAGATCGAGCCGCCCGCGCGGGTACACTCGCCCGGTGACGCGAGACGCCGAGGACACCCGCGAGCGCTGGGCCTTCATCCTGGGCGCCAGCAGTGGCTTCGGCGCGGCCACGGCCATCGCCCTGGCCAGGGCGGGCTACGGCATCGTCGGCGTCCACCTGGACCTGCGGGGCACGATCGCCGCCGCCGACGCCGTCCGGGCGCAGATCGCCGCGACCGGCATGCCGGTCGTCTTCCACAACGTCAACGCCGCCGACGCCGAGAAGCGGGCGGTGGTGGTCGAGGCGACCAGGGCGGCGTTCGCCGAACGGCGGGCCGCCGGCGCCGACCCGTTCGTCGCGGTGATGCTGCATTCGCTGGCCTTCGGGACCACCCTGCCCTACATCGTGCCGGCCGGGGACGGCCGCGAGGTCAGCCAGAAGCAGCTCGAGATGACCGCCGACGTCATGGCCCACTCGATGGTCTACTGGACCCGCGACCTCCTCCACGCCGGCCTCCTGGCCGACGGCAGCCGCCTCTTCGCCATGACCAGCGATGGAGCCGTCCGCAACGTCCCGACCTACGGTCCGGTGAGCGCGGCCAAGGCCGCCCTCGAATCCCACGTCCGCCAGCTGGCCATGGAGTTGATCCCGGTCGGCATCACGGTCAACGCCATCCGGGCCGGGGTGACCGACACGCCCGCCCTGCGGCGCATCCCCGGGCACGAGGAGCTGCTCCAGGTGGCCGGGGAGCGCAACCCGGCGGGCCGCCTCACCCGTCCGGAGGACGTGGCCGAGGCCATCGTGGCCCTGGCCTCGCCGCGGCTGCACTGGATGACGGGCAACACTATCGGCGTGGACGGCGGCGAGGCCGTCGGCTCGCGCCAGCTGGGCGTCGACCGCGACGGCTGAACCGCGCCTGCCGCCGGCGGTGCGGCTCGGTAACCTCGGGGTCCGCCTCGGGCTCGCCCTCCTGGTCGATCGGATCGACGTGGAAGGCGCCGACCGGCTGCCCGACGAGCCCGGTGTGATCGTCGCCTCCAACCACCTCTCGATCCTGGACCCGCCCCTCATCACCGTCAGCGTGGCGCGGCTCATCGGGCGCCAGGTGCGCTACATGGCCAAGGCCGAGGCGTTCGACATGCCGGTCGTCGGCGCGATCCTGCGGGCATACGGCGGTTTCGGCGTGCGCCGCGGACGGGCCGACCGCGAGGCCTACCGGGCCGCGCAGGAGGTGCTGGCGAGCGGCGCCTGGCTGGGTCTCGCCCCCGAGGGCACGCGCAGCCGCACCGGCCACCTGGGCGAGCCCAAGCCGGGCGTGGCGTTGCTGGCCGTCCGCTCCGGGGCGACCGTCCTGCCGGTCGGCATCAGCGGGTCCGACCGGGCGTGGCCGGTCGGGGCACGGCTGCCCCGGCCGGGATCGCGCGTCACGATCCGCTTCGGCACACCGTATCGCCCGGCGGCCGCGGACGGCGAGACCGACCGGCGGGGCGTGCTGGAAGCCGAGTCAGAGGCCCTGATGCGCCGGATCGCGGCCCTCGTGGACCCCGGTTACCGCGGCCGCTTCGGCTGAGCGCCTAGAAGGCGTCGAGGTAGCGCTCGATCTCCCAGTTGGTGACCTGCGCGCGGTAGCTGTCCCACTCCTCGGTCTTGGCGGCCACGAAGTGGTCGTAGACGTGCTCGCCGAGGGCGGCGCGGACGACGTCGTCCTGGCGCAGCGTCTCGAGCGCGTCGCCAAGGGTGCCCGGCAGCTCCTGGATGCCGTGCTCGGCGATGCGCGCGGCGCTCATCTCGAAGAGGCTCTCCTCCACCGGATCGGCCAGCTTGAGGCCCTTCTCGACCCCATCGAGGCCGGCCGCCAGCATCACGGCGAAGGCCAGATAGGGGTTGGAGGAGGGATCGGGGCAGCGGACCTCGATGCGGGTCGCCTCGACCGAGCGGCCCGGCGAGGCCTTGGGGACGCGGATCAGCGCCGAGCGGTTGGTGCGGCCCCAGGTCAGGTAGGTGGGTGCCTCGTAGCCCGGCACGAGCCGCTTGTAGGAGTTCACCGTGGGGGCCAGGACGGCGATCATGCCCCGGGCGTGGGCCAGGATGCCGGCCATGTAACTGCGCGCCAGGTCCGACAGGCCGTACTTGTTGGTGGCATCGGCGAACGAGTTGCGGCCCTCGGCCACCGAGTAGAGGCTCTGGTGGGTGTGCATGCCCGACCCGTTGATGCCGTAGATGGGCTTGGGCATGAACGTGGCGTACAGGCCGTGCAGGTTGGCGATGGCCTTGAGGGTGAACTTGAAGGTGATGGCGTTGTCGGCCGTCTTGAGGCCGTCGGCGTATTCGAAGTCGATCTCGTGCTGGCCGGCCGCGACCTCGTGGTGGGCCGCTTCCACGCGGATCCCGAACGCCTCGAGCGCGTTGACCATGTCCTGGCGCACTTCCTGCGCCAGGTCCGTGGAGAAGTCGAAGTAGCCGGCCTGGTCGTGCGGCAGGGGCGCCACGTGGCCGTCCTCATCACGCCGGAAGAGGAAGAACTCCAGCTCGGGGCCGGTATTCCAGATGTAGCCCAGCTTGCTGGCGCGCTCGATCTGCTTCTTCAGCACGAAGCGCGGATCGCCCACGAACGGGTCGCCGCCGGGGGTCATGACATCGCAGATGACGCGCGCGGTGCCCCGGCTGCCCAGCGGCCCGCTGCCCAGCGTGCCGTGGCCCGGCTGCCAGGGGATCTCGGCGAAGGTGTCCATGTCCGGCTTGAGCCACTGGTCGCTCTCGGAGATGCGCGTGAAGCCTTCGATCGAGCTGCCGTCGAACCAGGTGCCGTCCTTGACCGAACCGGCCAGCTGGTGGAGGGGGATCGTGACGCTCTTGACGATGCCCAGGATGTCGGTGAACTGGAGCTGCACGAAGCGGATGTTGTGTTCCTTGGCGGCCTCGATCTTGGCCAGCGCGTCCATGGTCCCGAACTCGATGGTCAATGGAGTCTCCTTCGTAGCGGATGACCCGGTGGGGGCGCGACTTGTACGTCATGCCCACATCGCCGGAGTGTAGCCCGCCGCGGGGCCCGGGAAGGGCTTCCGCGGGCGACCGTCGCCGTCCGTTTTCAGTCGTTTTGCACCAATCGCAGGGCGACAAGGAGCGCCAACCGCAGTTCCGGGTCGTCGAGCTGCCAGCCGGTCAGCCGCTCCAGCACCCGCAGCCGGTAGGCCAGCGTGTTGCGGTGGATGCCCAGGCTGGCCGCGGCGGCGGCCAACCCCGGTTGCTCCAGGACGGCTCGCAGCGTGGCCAGTCGCCGCCCCCGGCCGCCGGGGCGACCCTCCAGCAGCGGGGCCAGCAGGCGCTGCGCCTGCGTATGCCCGTCGGGCAGGTTGTGCAGGTTGCTCAGGAGCCGGTAGGCCGCCTGGCGGTCGGCGCGCACGACGAGCCGGTCCGGCCGTCCGCTCGGGGGCGGCAGGGCGCTGGCGGCGTCCAGGGTGGCTCGCGCCTCGGCCTCGGCGACCGCGCGCGCCTCGGCGGTGACGAACGGCTGCGACACGGCCACCAGGCGGCCGGCGACGGTGGCCACGCGCTCGGCCACCCGCAGGGCGAGGGGATCGTCCGGCGGCGCGGCCGCCACCAGCCGCAGCTCCAGGCTGTCGGCGTCGCCACGGAGCTGGAGGTGGCGCGGCCCGGCCAGCCGGCGGATCCGTGCCCGCAGCGCCTCTCGCGCCTCGCGCGAGTCGGCCTCGCCCGAGCCGCCCTGGCGGGCCATCAGCACGATCCATGGCGGGCCGCCGACGGGGAACCCTTCCGGGCGGCGGGCCGGCCGATGCGCCGCCGCGGGCGCCACGTGGCCAAGGGCGAGCGCCAGCAGCGGCCCGACGCGGCGGGCGATCGTCCGCTCAAGCTCGGTGACCGGCTCGGGTCCCAGCAGGACCAGGGCGGTCGCCCCGGCCAGCGGCGCGCGCAGGGCGACCGCCCGGGCATCGGCCAGGTATCGCGCGGCGGCTCGGGCCGCCGTCGGCGGGCGGGGCGGGGCGTGCACCGCCAGCACCTCCCCGGCGGCGCCCTCCAGGGCCACGGCACGCCCGACGAACGTGGCCACCGCGCCGGCGAGGGCGTCGGGTCCGGCGCCGGTCAGGGCCAGGCGTTCGAGGTCGACCTCCAGGGCCCCGGCCTGCCGGTCGAGCTCGGCGCGCGCGTTGACGAGGTAGCCGATGACCGCCCGCTCCAGGCGCTCCGCGTCGCCACCGGCCAGCCGCAGGACGGGCAGGCCCATGGCGCTCGCCTCTCCCGCCACGGCCGCGGCGGCCGGGCCCGCCTCCGAGCCCTCCCGGGCGCCGACCAGCAGGAGCGCGCACGCCCCGGCGGCGCGGACCAGCGACGCCAGCGCGTCGCCCGCCTCCACCTCCGCCGTGAGCAGGTCCAGTGCCGCCTCGGGGACGATGGCCAGGTCGCCGGGCTCGAGGGCATCGAAGGCCGGCGTGCGGGCCTTCATGACCCGGACCCAGGCGACCGGCGCGACGAGCGGCTCCGCAGCCACGGGCGCCAGCCGGACCGCCGTGGGGAAGATCGCCAGCTGCAGCTCGCCGAGCGTGGGCACGCTCAGGTCCGCGCGCGCTCCGGGGTGACGGCCCACCGGGCGGCGAGGCCGTCGAGCAGCTGGCCGAACTCCCGCTCGGCCGGCACGTAGCGATCGGCCAGCATGGCGACGCGGACGCGTCCCTCGTCGAAGCGCGCCCACACCCGTCGCCGCGGGAAGTAGAAGGTCAGGAGCAACCCGCTGATGAGGCACAGGAAGGCGACCCAGATGAGGTCCTGGCCGGGATCCTTCTTGATGACCATGCCGCTGAACTGGCTGGCGTCCACCCAGCGCACCTGGTAGCCGCCGGTGACGGCCGGGTCGCTCGTCGAGCCGATCCCGAGCGCGGCGGCGAAGACCGGCTGGAGCTGGTCCTGGCCGCTGCCCGCGGCCACCCCCAGGAGGGTCAGGCTGGGAGCACCCTTGGCGTCGGTGCCGAGCAGCCCGAGCAGGCCGATCGGCGCCCCCGGGATGGTCATGAAGCCCTGCGGCTGGCCGCCGATGGAGCCGTCCAGGATCAGGGGCCCGGACCACACGAGGGTGCCGCTCGAGTCGCGGATCTCGAGATCCTCCGCCGGCCCGAAGGTGTTCTGGTGGAAGACGAAGCCGTCGAACGTGAGCGGCTCGTTGACGCGGATGGTGGCCAGGGCGACCTGCTTGCCGTCCTGGTAGACGGCCAGGTTGGTGCGGTAGTCCTCGTACGTCCCGTCCGGGCGCTGCGGGGCCTGGAAGCCCAGGTTCTTGATGAGCAGGTTGTCGGGCGTGCCCACCGGCTGGATCGGTGCCGTCTGGCCCTGGCCCACGAAGAGGACCGTCTCGAAACCGAACGCCCCGGTGATGGCCCCGCCGGCCAGGAAGAGGATCAGGCCGAGGTGGGTGAGGAGCGTGGCCAGCTTGAAATACTGGTTGCGGTCGCCGTAGACATGCCGTACCCCGTCGGCGTCGACCGTCTGGCGGACCTTGAAGCGGTGCCGCCGCAGGTAGCCGACCGCCTCCGCCGGGGCCAGCTCGGGGGCCACGAAGGCGGCCCGCTCATTGAGGTGCAGGTCGAAGAAGGGGGCCGGTTGCGTGGGCCGGACGTCGTGCACGCCACGCCACAGGCGGGGCGTCCGATCGAGCGTGCACACGACGATGCTGACCGCCAGCAGCGACAGGACGCTGGTGAACCAGACCGCACTGAAGACGTTGAAGAAGCCCAGGGACAGGAAGACGTCGGTCAGCGTGGGGCCGACGTGGACGCCCAGGATCGTCAGGGGGTCGTAGCGGGTGTGGAGGTCGGCCAGCTCGGACGCATATTGCGTGGGGTCCTGGAAGGCCGAGGCCGGGATCTGCCGCAGGAGCGTGCCTATCAGGCCCGCCGCCACGACGATGATGATCTGGACGACCGTGAAGCGGACGTCGGTCATGGTCGCCCACAGGGCCGCCCCGGCGCGCGTCACGGGGTCGCCGTACGAGGCGACGCGGTGTCGACTCAGGGTCGCGGTGGCGATGGCCGGCTCCTGCAGGCGGTCAGGCGGGAACGCCGACGGCGGCCGCCGCGGCCAGGCCCGTCGCCAGTTCCGCGGCCAGGTCCTCCACGTCCTCCAGGCCGACCGAGATGCGCACCAGGCCCTCGGCGATGCCGGCCGCCGCCAGCTCCGCCGACGAGAGCTGCCGGTGGGTCGTCGAGGGCGGATGGACGGCCATGGTGAAGACGCTGCCCAGGGACGCCGTCCGCTGGGGCACCGTCAGGGCGTCGATGAAGGCCGCGGCCGCCTCGCGGGCGCCCAGGTCCAGGGCCAGCAGCCCGCCGCCGGCCCGCAGCTGTCGCACGGCCACGGCCGCCTGCGGGTGGCTGGGCAGGCCGGGGTAGAAGACGGCGCGGGGGACCGGCGAGTCCTCGGCCTGGCGGGCCAGCGCGAGGGCGGTCGCACTGTGGCGGTCGAGGCGCACGGCCAGGGTCTCGATGCCGCGCAGCACGAGGAAGGCGCTGAAGGGGGCGATCGTGCCCCCGATGTCGATCTGCGCGGCGGCGATCGGGGCCACCAGGTCGCGCGACCCGCTGACCGACCCGGCCAGCACGTCCGAATGCCCGCCTAGCCACTTCGTGCACGACTCGATGACCAGGTCCGCGCCGAGCTCGAGCGGCCGGCACAGGTAGGGCGAGGCGAACGTGTTGTCGACCACGACCGTCAGGCCGTGCTGGTGACCAAGCACTGCCAGCGCGGCGAGGTCGGCGACGACGAGCGTGGGGTTGGAGATCGTCTCCAGGTACAGGACCCGCGTGCGCGGCGTGATGGCCGCCTCCACGGCCGGCAGGTCCGTGGGGTCGACGAAGGTGGCGGTGATGCCGAAGCGCGCCAGGACGGTCGTGATGAGCGCCCGCGTGCTGCCGTAGACCGCCCGCGTCACGACCATGTGGTCGCCCTGCCCCAGGTGCGCGCCCAGGGTGCCGCTGATGGCGCCCATGCCCGAGTCGAAGGTGAGCCCCGCCTCACCACCCTCGAGGGTCGTGATGGCATCGGCCAGGATCGTCGCCGTGGGGTGCCCCAGGCGTGAGTAGGCGTAACCCTCGCGCCGTCCCTGGAGCACCGCGCCGAGCTCTTCGCTCTCCTCCGCCGAGTAGGTCACGGCCTGGTAGATGGGGACCGCATTGGGCGCCTGCATGACGCGGGGGACCCGCGATGCCGCGCGGAGCGCTCGGGTGGAGAAGCCGGGCGAGCGGACGGGTTCGTCGGCCATGGGCGGTCATGCTACACCGGCATGACCGGGGATCACGCGGGCCGGTCCGCGGCCTCCGGGGCGTCGTCGGGGCTGGTCAGGAACTGGCGCATGGTGCGCTCGAACTGCGCCTCGTCGTCCTGCTGCGTGATGCGGAAGCGCCGCGGCCGCTCGGGACGAGCCGGTGATCGTGGCGCAGCGGCATGTTCGGCGGCCCGGACGGGTCGGTCCCGCTCGGGTGGCCGCGGGCGGCCGACGCGTTCGCCCGGCCCCGCCCCGGCGAGCGAAGGAGATTGGGCGCGGGCCATCGCACGTGTGGCATGGCCCACCGGCTCGCCCAGCGGCGCGAACGGTCGCCGGGGCCACGCCAGGCCGGCCGCCACCGTGTCGGCCCGCCGGCCACCGAAGGCCGGTCCGAGCGCGGGCGAGGGGATCTGCCAGGCCCCCGCCGCCGGGCGGATGCGCAAGGCCGGGGCGGCCGCCAGGACAGGCGCGGGTGCGGGCGGCGAGATCGGCACCACCGGCTGGGGCACGGCCGTCCAGGCCGGAGCAGGGGCCGCCGGCGCGGCGGGCGTCGGGGCCGCGACCGGCGGCGCTTCGCCTGCCGGTGCGGCAGCCATCACGGCCACGGGCGGGAGGTGCGGCAGGGGCATCGGACGGCCGCCGCGGGCGAGGCGGACACGGTCCCGGCCGCCACGCTTGGAGGCGTACATCGCCGCGTCGGCGGCCTCCAGGAGCTCGTTCGCTGTGTCGCCATCGGCGGGGAAGCTGGCCACCCCGACGGAGATGGAGGTGCGCACGACCCACGTGCCGGCGTCGACGCGGATCTCGTTGACGCCCTCGCGGAGCTGCTCGGCGAGGATGACGGCGCCGGCCTCCTCCGTCTCCGGCAGCAGGATCATGAATTCGTCGCCGCCCACCCTCCCGGCCGTGTCGATGCCCCGGATGCGGCTGCCGATGACCTCACCGACGGCACGCAGGATGCGGTCGCCCATGGGGTGGCCGAACGTGTCGTTGATCGGCTTGAGGCCGTCGAGATCCGCCGCCAGCACGCAGAAGCCGCGGCTGGTCCGGCGGGCGCGCTGGACCTCGCGGTCGAGCACGGCCATGACGTACGCACGGTTGGCCAGCCGGGTCAGCGGGTCGATCAGCGAGAGCCGCACGGCCGCGTCGCGGGTCGCCCGCTGCGCTCGCGCCACCACCGAAGCGAGGTACGAGATGAGCCAGAAGGCGACCAGGCCGGCCACCAGCCGGGCCACATCCATGGTCGCCAACGGCTGCGCCGCCTGGACCAGGAAGACCGTCACCAGGTAGAGGGTGGAGATGGACGCCGCCAGCAGGAAGTTGGTGCGCGCATCGACCAGCAGGGCCGCGCCCGCGGCGATGAGGAAGTAGCCCACCACGAAGGGGCTCGACGCGCCCCCGGTGAGCGCCACCAGCAGCGTCACGACGGCGACCGTGCCCGTCCCCTCCAGGATGAACTTGCCCGGTCCCAGGATGCGTGGCGGCAGGAGGTCGTGGACGACGGCCACCGACAGGACGGCGATGCCGAGCAGGACGTAGATGGCCGCGGCGGTGCTGGGCCAGGCCCCACTGATCGCGACGGCGACCGCGGCGGCCCCCAGGAAGCCGTAGCTGACCAGCCGGACGGCCGACTCGGAGGTGAGGCGTGAGACGCCGCCCATGTCGGGCGGTGCGTCACCCTGGGCCGCGGCGACCTGCAGGGCGATCTCGCCGAGGTCGGGCGGCACGAGCAGGTCGGGATCGTCGCCACCGGGCAGACGGCGGCCCACCAGCGAGGGCAGGACGAGCACGAGCAGCAGCAGCACGTTCGCACCGAGCGCGCCGGCGAGGAGCAGCTGGAGCTGGGCGACGGTCATGGGGTGGCTTCGCTCGTGCAGCTGGAGGACGAAAGTCCGGGCATCGGGTCTGTCCGATGGTACCGCCCGTCCCCCGGACCCGCCATCGGTCGAACCATACAGGTGGTGCGTGCACGAAACCCGGCCCCCGAGCCGCCGACGGCGGTCCATTGCCCCTCGGGCCACCCGTCTGCTAGCCTCGCGCGGTGACTCTTGGCCGCCGGCCCGCCACCCGTTCGGGCGACGACATCTCCCAGCTGGACAAGCAGATCCTGGAGCGTCTCCAGACCGACGGCCGACGGCCGTTCACCCAGATCGCCTCAGAGCTGGGTGTCAGCGAGGCGGCGGTGCGGGCCCGCACCAACCGGCTGATCGAGCGGGGCGTCCTGCAGATCGTGGGCGTCACCGACCCCCTGAAGCTGGGCTACGACCAGATGGCGATGGTCGGCGTCAGGTGCCGCGGCGACCAGCTCGTGGAGGCCGCCGAGGCCATCGGCCGGCTGCCGGAGGTCATCTACGTGGTCATCACCGCGGGTGCCTTCGACCTGATGGTCGAGACCGTGTGCGAGGACAACGAGGCGCTCCTGCGCTTCCTGTCGGAGAAGCTGCGCAAGGTCCCCGGCGTCGAGGCGACCGAGACCTTCGTCTACCTGCGGATCGTCAAGCAGACGTACCAGTGGGGCAGCCACTAGCCGCCCGCGGGATCAGGTCGAGGAAGGCGCGGGCGTGGGGGCCGGGGTGGGCGTCGCGGCGGGCGGCGGGGTGCTGACCCGCTGGACCGATCGCTCGGCGAGCTGGCCAAGGATGGCCTGCAGCGTCGTGGCCAGCCGTTGCGCCGTGGCCGAGAGCGTGGCGTTGGGCGCGGGCGGTTTCTTGCCGGCGGTCGAGGGGCCGAACTCGATCACGATGTTGGTCCCGGCGAAGGTGTAGACCGGCTGGCCGGCGTCGGGCGCCGTCCCATCGCGGAAGGGGTACAGCTTGGCCCGGCCGAGATCCGAGGCGAACCCCAGGATGGCCAGCGGCTGGTTGTCCAGGGTGGCGCTGATGCGCTCGAGCGGATCAGCCGGCGTCTGCCCGGCGGAGGCCCCGATACCGACGACCGAGAGGCCAGCCGTGCGCAGAGCGCGGTAGACATCGGCGGCGGACGTGGGGTCGGGCAGGTGCGGCGGCGCGGTCGGCCCGGTGGCCACCGTCGGGCCCGGCGACGCGGTGGGCGAGCCGCCACAACCGGCCACGATGAGGCCGGCCAGGAGCAGCACCACCCCGATCGAACGGGCCGCCCGCGAGGGCCGGCGATCTCGATCCACGCCGCGATGCTAGCAGCGCACACGCGACCGTCTCGTGACCCGATGGTCCTATCCGCCCCTGGATCAGCCGCTCGAGGGCGCTCCGTCGTCGTGGGCGCTGTGGCTGATGAGGAGCAACTCGACCGGCTCGTCCCCCACGGCCGCGACATCGTGCGGCACGCTCGCGTCCCACAGCAGGTAGTCGCCGGGTCCAAGCTCCAGCAGGTGGTCGCCCTGCCTCGCCTGCAAGTGGCCGCTCAGCACCAGATGGTGCTCCTCGCCGGGATGGGCATGCAGCCCCGTCCGCTGGCCGGCAGACATCGTCCCGCGCACGATGCGGAGGTCGCGAGCCACCCCGCCGTCCACCTCGATGAGGGCGCCGCCACCTGGCATCGTGCGGTGACGCTGGTCCCGGGCGCGGACGACCCGGGGCGGTGGCGAGGAGTCGACCAGGAACCAGGAGATCGGCACGCCCAGCGCCTCCCCCATCGCCGCCAGCGTCTCCAGGGAGGGGGACGTCTTGTCGTTCTCGATCTGGCTCAGGAAGCCGACGTTGAGGCCGCTCCGCTGCGCGATCTGGGCGAGGGTCAGGTCGCGTGCCCGACGGAGCCGCCGGACCTGTGCCCCGATGGCCGGCCGACGTGGTCGCTCGACATTCTGATTGTCCTTCACCAACTCATATTGACACGGTCCAACTCCCATGGCAAGATGGCTCCGAGCAATACAACTCGCTCCACAGCAAACAAGCGATCAGGAGAACCACCATGAAGCTCGCCATCATCGGGGCCGGCAACGTCGGCCAGGCACTCGCCGGGGCCGCGGTCCGGGCAGGCCACACCGTCCGCATCAGTGCCACCCACGTGGAGCATGCCCAGGCCGTGGCTGCCGCCACCGGTGCCTCCGCTGCCCCGTCCAACCGGGCCGCGATCGAGGGTGCGGACGTGATCGTGCTGGCCGTGCCCGGCACCGCCTTCGCTTCCCTCGTCCAGGAAGTCGGCCCGGAGCTCGCCGGCCGCATCGTCATCGACACCAGCAACGTCCCCACGCCCGACCCGAGCGGCACGTTGGCCACCTCGGCCGCCGAGGCGCTGCAGGCGCAGCTGCCCCAGGCGCACGTCGTCAAGGCCTTCAACACGCTCTTCGCCTCGCGCCAGGCCGCGCCGGTGATCGAGGGCCAGGCCGTCGATGGTTACGTGGCCGGCGACGATGCCGCGGCCAAGGCGGCGGTGCTCCGGCTGGCCGAGTCGGTCGGCCTGCGCCCCCTCGATGTGGGCGGGCTCGTCATGGCTCGCACCCTCGAGGCGATGGCGTGGCTCAACATCAGCCTGCAGTTGCAGAATGGCTGGGCCTGGCAGACCGGCTGGCGCCTGGTCGGGCCGACCACCAAGGCCGCGTGAGGGAACGATGACCGAGACCACGACCGCCGCACCCGTGGCGCGGCTCAACCACGCCGTCCTGTACGTCCGCGACGCTCAGCGGGCGGCCGATTTCTACCATCGCGTCTTCGGCTTCGAGGTCGTGGCCAGCGAGTTCGGCGGCCAGGCCGTCTTCATGCGGGCCGCCGGCGGTGACAACCACCACGACCTGGGCCTCTTCAGCGTCGGGGAGGCCGCGCCGCGCGCCCCCCGCGGTGCGACCGGGCTGTACCACCTAGCCTGGGAGGTCCCCACGATCGACGACCTGGCCACCGCCCAGCGGGTCCTGGCGGAGGCCGGCGCGCTCGGCGGCGCCAGCGACCACGGCGTTTCCAAGTCGCTCTACGGCGCCGACCCCGACGGCAACGAGTTCGAGGTCATGTGGCGCGTGCCGCGCGAGGCGTGGGGCGAGAATGAGCACCAGGGCGTGGTCAAGCCGCTCGACTTGCGGGCAGAGCTGGCCCGCTGGGGCAAGGAGGCCAGCGCCCGGGCCTAGCCTCCATCGACCCCGTGGCGCCCTGCCGTCAGGGCTCGGGCGATCCCCATTTGCGTCCAGCGGCGACAGCGGCGGAGCGACAGCCCGGAGACCCCTCCTGGGAGGCCTTCCTCCGCCATCCGTGGCGTCCGACGCACGGAACGACGGGCGAAGCACCCTTCCTCCGTCGCTGTGAACGCTGGATGCAAACCGCCTTCGGGGTCCGCCTGCGGCCTCGCGCTAGGTCAATCCATCCGCCAGCAGGTCCATCAGCAGGCCGTCATGCCACGTGCCGTCGGGGCCTCGCTCGTAGGAGCGCATGACCCCGACGGGCCGGAACCCGACCTTGCCGTAGACGTGGATGGCCCGCTCGTTGGCCGCCGCCGGGTCGATCGTCAGGCGGTGGTGCCCGCGAACCTCGAACAGGTAGCGAGCCAGCGTCCGCACGGCGTCGGTGCCGTATCCATGACCCTGGGCGTCGGTGGCCAGGAAGAGATCGATGCCCGCACTGCGGTAGTCGGGCTCATCGACCTCGCTGGACTGGATGCTGCCGATGACCCTGCCCTCGTGCTCGATGGCGAACGTGGACTGGTCACCGTCGGCCAGCCAGTCGGCTGCCGCCCCAGCGGGCGCGAGCGTCCACCAGCGGGCCACCGACGGTTCGGCCAGGATCGCCGCGAACCGTTCCGCGTCGCCCGGCTCGATGGGCCGGAGGCGCACGAGGTCACCGTCCAGGATGGGCTGCGGCATGCCTCGATGGTGGCGTGGCCCGCGTCCGCTGTCCACCAGCGCGGCATGAGGGTGGTCGGGGCGGCGGGATTCGAACCCGCAACCTCGTGCTCCCAAAGCACGTGCGCTACCGTTGCGCTACACCCCGAGGCCATTTCGTGCTTCCGGACCGCATGTGCTTCCACGTTATGGCCCGGCTAGCGGGGCCTGCATAGCTGCTACCGCGTATGCTGGTACTCACCACAGCCCCAGCACCCGAGGTGACGACAGCCAATGCAGCCCACCACCGCCCAGCCTACCACCGCACTAGACGACCTAGCCGCCAGCTGGGCCCGCCACCTGGTGGCCCAGCACCTGTCCCCCAGCACGGTGGCGACCTACACCACGGCGGTCGCGCAGCTGGCCCGCTACCTGGCCGGACACGGTATGCCCACGGCGCCGTCGGGCATCCGGCGCGAGCACGTGGAGGCCTACATCACCAGCCTGCTGGAGCGGTGGCGACCGGCCACGGCGCACAACCGCTACCGGGGCCTGTCCACGTTCTTCCGGTGGCTGGTGGACGAGGGCGAGGTGCCCAGCAGCCCGATGGCGCGGATGAAGCCGCCACGGCTGCCCGAGGAGCCGCCGCCGGTGCTGCGCCAGGCCCAGTTGCAGGCCCTGCTGGCCAGCGTGGACAAGGACCGCACGTTCGAGGGCCGGCGGGACGCGGCGGTGCTGCGGGTGTTCACCGATACCGGCTGCCGGCGGGCCGAGCTGCTGGGCCTGGCGGTGGCCGACGTGGACCTAGACCAGGGGCTGCTCAAGGTCGTGGGCAAGGGCAACCGCACGCGCACCGTGGTCGTGGGCGCCACCACCGTGGCCAGTCTGGACCGCTACCTGCGGGCCCGTGCCCGGCACCGCCTGGCCGCCCTGCCGTCGCTGTGGCTGGGCCGCAAGGGGCCACTGCGCGAAACGGCTCTGGCCGACCTGGTGGCCGCCCGCGGCCGCGCGGCTGGGCTTCCGGGCCGGGTGCACCCCCACCAGTTCCGGCACAGCTACGCGCACGCCACCCTGGCCGCCGGGCTGTCCGAGGGTGACCTGATGGCCGTGGCGGGCTGGCGCACCCGCGACATGGTGAACCGGTACGCGGCCAGTACCCGGACCGAGCGGGCGCTCAAGGCCGCCAGAGCGCTCAGCCCAGTGGACGCCATGGCCGCCGAGCAGGTGGTGCGGCGTGCCCGTTAGGCGCGGGGGCTGGTTGATTGATGACAACGTCATCGCCGGACTGGTAGAGGCGTGGTGGCATCGCCTATCCGCCGGCGTGGGGGCCGTGGTGCGGCGCCGGCAGCGCATGCGGCTGTACGACACCCCCGACGAGCTGCGGACCAAGTACCAGGCGGCGTGCGAGAAGATCCTGCTGGCCAACCCTGACGCCCCCCTGACCTACGCGAAGGTCGCCCGCGTGCTGAACTGCAGTGAGCGGCTCCTCCGGGGCCGCCTGGCCGAGCACGGGCTGGACCGCCCGGCTGAGATGGAACGAGGTATCCGGGCCGGCTGGGGCCAACGGCGCCTCCGCTAACCTGCCGCTAACGTGCCGGGAGGCCCCTACCGGCGAGAGGTTGGGGCGGGCACGCTGGCGGCATGGCCGAAGAACCCACCAACGCACAGCGCCGCCGCTGGGGCCGCCAGGGCGGGCTGGTCGCGTGGAGCCGCCACCCCGCTAGCACGCTGCTGGGGCCGGCCTGGGCGGGCCAGCTGCGACGCTTCGAGCGCCAGGTGGACCCGGACAACCTGCTGCCGCCCGCCGAACGGCGCGCCCGTGCTGAACGGGCCCGAAAGGCGGCCCTGCTAGCGATGGCCGAGCGCAGCGCCGCGGTGCGCCGCGCCCGCAAGGCCCAGCCGTGACCACGACATTCGCCGGATGTGCCGCCGGCGTCCCCGCCTGGCGCGCGGGTGGGGCCGGTACTCCCCCCGCCCGCCGCCAGGGCCTGGCATGACCGGGCCGCGGATGCCGAGCCGGACGCGGCTGTACCGCCCGGACCTGTACAGCGACGACGTGACGGGGCCGCTGCCGCCGGAGGTGCGTGACCTGTACCTGGCCCTGGGCGGCTGCGCCGACGATCACGGCTGGATGCCCTGGCGCGTGGCCTTGCTGGGGGCCCGCATCTACCCGTATCGGGCGGTCGCAGAGCGCGAAGCCGACCTGACCCGCTGGGCGGCCCGCCTGGTGGCCGACGGGCTGCTGGTGATGCACCCCTGCGGCTGCGCCTACCTGCCGCGGCTCGTGCGCGACCTTGCGACCCGGAGCGGCCAGCCCAGCTACGCCATCGAGGAGCACCACCAGCGGCACGCCACCGCAACCGTGCGCCAGCCCGCTCCCGCGGAGGCGGGAGCGCTACCGCGCACTACCCCTATGGATGGTGATGGTGATAGGGATGGGTATGGTGATCGTGCGCACGACGACATGGTCACCACGAACGCACGCGACGGCGCCGATCTAGACGGCTGGCCCAGCCGGGCCTGGCGGGGCTGGGACCCCAGGTGGCAGCCCTACGCGGTGGCCATGGCCGAGCAGCACGGCTGCGCCACGCCGCCGCCCGGTGACCAAGACGACGAGGCGTCGGCCCGCGGCCGCCTGTGGCACATCGTGCGGGACAACCCGAACCGGCTGGCCGCCTGGGTCCGTGAACTGCCCGCCGGATCCACGCCGCGTGCGGTGGTGGGCCACGTGTTCCAGAGTGACAAGGACCTGCAGCGGGCGGTGGGCCGCGGCACGGAGCGCGTGGGCGACGTCCTGCCCCGGGTGCTCGCTGGGCCGCCGGACGTGGAGGGGGACGCATGACCCGCCTGGTGGTCATCGCCGCCACCCCGTGCCGGGCACGCGGCGGTCGGCCTACGGCATCGATGACGCAGCGACGACGGGTGGGCCGAGCCAAACGATCGCCCCGAGTACTACCTGCGCCGCGCATGACTCGCGAAGGATCATGAGACCGGTCGGGCAGGTGGCGTCGTGAGTGTGAACGGAGACCACCACCGGCCGGGTCGCCGCGTACGGCGCTTCCGGGTCCACGGCCGCCTGCTCACCCGGGTAGACGAGGATCGCCTCGTTCGGTGGCGTGCCGTAGACCCAGACCGGCTTGCCGATGGCGTCGCCGAGTGGTCCATCCGCGCGCTCATAGAGGGCGAAACGCAGGCAAGAGCCCCACGGCTGATCGTATCCCTGCGACGGGCACCACCAGACGGGCGCCGGATGCTGGAACCAGCCCCCGACGAGCACCGGGGCGTCAGTCGTGTTCGCCACAAGACGCGAAACGGCGGCCGGGATGAGCAGGACGGGCTGCCCGCCGATCGTCGTGGGGATGCCACCCACCAGCAGGCCAATCGACGGCGAGGGGCTGGCGGTCAGGCTCGGTGGCGGCGCCGGGGTAGGGCTGTACGGCGCCTCGGTACCCCCAACGGGAGACCTCAGCAGCGTGGAGCGTGACGTCGATGGAGCGGAGCCGACCGAGCAGGCCACCAGGACGAGGGCCGCGCCAACGGTCACGGCCGTCATCGCTGGTCGACCGCCGCGTGCCACAGACCCTGCGAACTGCATGGAACCATCTCGTCCGCTGATGAGGACTTCATTCTCCTACTACCGCCTCCCCGACGGAACGGGCGCCACGCGCAATTGGTCGCCACCCTGGAGTCGCGAGCGGCCGCGTACCTCACTAGAACACACCGGGTACGAAGGTACGGACCGCGACGGTTCGCGTCTGCACCGGCTTAGGGGGAGGGGGTACCTCCAGCTCGCCGGGGACACCCACCAAGCCGGTCGTCACGTCGTGCACGGTCCCGAATTGGGCCGACTTGTACCCCTCACACCCTCGCCTGCCCGCCGCGCAGACCTGCTGGCCGCCCGGCGCGCCCCCGCCTCGCCCTACGTGGCCATGGATAGCGCCGCGATTTCCCAACCGGGCATGTCGACCTTGTCGCGGGTCGTCAGGGGTCGCTGCCGAGCGCGCCGGCTACGCCTCCCCGCGGCCAACCACTGGCCGGGGTTCTGCTCTGCTGGTGCCGATGAGCACTGCCGACACCAAGAAGAGGGCACTGATGCCGACCCAACTCGAGGCGGGCCCCGGGCCGGGCGAGCGGAATGCTGCGGGCAGCCACGCTACCGGCGTAGTGGCGATGTAGCCGGCACCGACGGCGTAGGCGCCTGTCACGAGCAACCCCACCACCCGCCCCAAGCGGACGCGCCTATCCAAGCAGAAGCCGGCAACGTAGAGCGGGAGGGCGAGCACGGCAAGCGCTGGGGCGCCGCCAAGCAGTCCAGATACGAGCATGCCAGAGCCCTGACCGAGGAGCAGCCCAGCGGCCCGGGACCGGGAAAAGCGCGGCCAAGTGTTCATGGCGGCCAACGGTCGGGCCGCCTTGCCACCGTGTCAAGGTGCCGGACACTCCGGTCGCCATGCCTCGTCCACCCCTTTAGACCCTACACCCCGATAGGAGGCGCCCAGCCATGAGCCTAGACCCCGCCGAAGTCCACCTGCGGCAAGTGCTGCACGCCGCTGGCGAGCGGCAGCAGCTGGTCGACCCCAACGACTTCGTCCAGGTGGCCCTGCGCGACCCCGCGTACCGCGGCCGGTGGCAGGTGGACCCGTCCACAGGCCTGCCGACCAACGCCGACGCCCTGGCCGCTGAACTGGCCGATGCCAGCCCGCATCTGGTGGCCGGCATGGGCCAGCGGCTGCGCCGCGCGGGCCGCGTGGAAGCCGTGCCGCCGCTGCAGCTGCCCGACGACGGCGGCCAGCCCGCGTTCCAGGGCAGCGCCGACGGAGGGGCACGTGGCACCGCTGGCCCGCCCAAGGGGCCGGACATGAACGACCTGATACGCAGCGGCCCGCGAGGCCGCGGCCTGTAGGAGGCACCCCATGAACACGCGGCAGACCAAGGCCCTCCGCGACCTAGCCAACGCGGCCGCCGAGGGCCAGCTGACCCTGCCCCCGCCGGTGGCCGAAGTCCTGGCCACGGCCGACCGGGTGCGCACGGCGGCCGCCCTGGCCGACGTGGGCGTCTATGACCTTGAGGTGGGCCTGTGGGCGGCCCACGACCCGGTGGTGGCCGCGCCCGACCCGGCCGCGGCGGCGACCGCGGCCGTGGAGGCCGTGCTGGACGACGAGCGCGCCCACCGGGTGCGCTACCTGGCCAGTGCGGTACTGGACGGGGCCGCTGAGGCCGCGCAGTTGGCCGCCCTGCAGGCCGTTCAGCAACAGGCCGCTGCTATCGTGACCGGCCACCTGGCTCCGGCGCTGGCGGCCACGTTGGACGCCGTCCGCGCGGCCCTGCCGGGCCTGGGCGGCCGTGACCCGTCCAGGGCGGCCATGTACGGCGCGCCGGCCAAGGTGGTGGCCGCGTTCGAGGCGCTCGAGCGCGCCACGGGGCGCTACCAGGTGCTGCGCAGCTGCCAGGCGGGGCTGGTGCTGTTGGGCTACCGCCCCAAGCCCCGCGTCGAGGTGGACGACACGGGCCAGCGGCGCCAGGTCAACGACACCGATGGCTGGTGCTTGACCGCCCGCGACGCGTACTACGGCGCATGGCCCGACCGGGGCGGTTCGTCGGGCTTCGCGGAGGCGCCGGCCCCCTGGCCCAGCGACCCGGTGGGTGGGCTGGTCTGGCAGGTGGCCCATGGGGTGCCGCTGTGGTGCCCCACCATCGACGAGCAGAACCGGGCCTACCAGGCCGTCGTGGCGCAGCTGCGGGGCGAGTACCAAGCGGCCGCTGCCAAGGCCAACCGCCGCGGCGGCGCCCGCAGGCCGCGGGCTGCTGTCACGAGCGGCTAGGCCGGTGCAGCGGCTGGAGCTGGTACAGCCGGCGGTGGCGCAGGTATAGGCCGCCCAGGGAGCCCTGGGACCCGGCCACCATCACCTGGACCCAACGGGCGAGGCCGTTCTTCGCGGGTGGCTGCGAGTGCGTGGCTATGGAGCCCCCGGGCGGCCCCGGGGGCACACCCGCCACAACGACCTGCGGATGCCCGGTGCTGGCCTGCGTGGGATGAGTCGAACTGCTCTTGTGGGAACCTCCGGCACCGATGTAGCGTCGAAGGGCCATGAGGGCACTCGCGGTCGGACTCCTTGGCGTTGCCCTGGCGGCCTGCACGTCGCCCAACATCACCACCTCGCCCGGCCCGACCCAGACGACCACGCCGACTGCAACCGTCACCGGTACGCCAGGCCCGGGCGCCTCGGTGCTCATCGAGTGTCTCGATGCCACGTACCCGCCGCCCCTGCCCTCACCCCCACCCGGGTACGTGGGCGGCAACTTCTGCACGATGGCGTGGCCTGTGGTCGTGGCGGCTATAGCCGGCCAGAGTGGCGTCCCGACGATGGTCGTCTTCGACAGGGGAATCTACTGTCCGACGCCCGGGCTGTTGTTCTCTGGTACCACGTGCCCTGGGGGTGGCATCCCGCCATCACCCGGCGCCCAATCTCTTGGTCATGCGCTGGTCAGCTTCGCCGGGACCACCGAGCAGGCCTACCTCAACCTCTGGGAGTACCCGATCTCCGGGTCGACGGTGACCGCCCAGCTGATTGCTATCGCGTCGCCGCCGGGCACGAGCCCGGCCCCCTCCTGAGCGGGCCTGGAGCCCCCGGGCGGCCCCGAGGGCACGCCAACCACGCAGGTCTGCGAATACCGGGTGCTGGCCTACGTGGGCTAGACACCCCGACGTGCGCTGGTATGTGGCCTAAGACGGCCCCGGCCGGCGCCCGTTGATGGCCCGCTGCGTCTGTTCGCTTAGGGCCTCCACCCCGAGCCCTTCGCGAAGTGCGTTGTACACGGCCTGCGATGCCTTGGACAGTGGCATGGCGGGGTCCGTGCTGTAAACCAGGTCAGCGGCATACTGGCCGGCTACCGCAGCCGGGGCCGTGGTGGCGAAGAACACCGTGCTCAAGCCGGCGAGCGTGTCATTCACCGACTTAGGCAACACGAGCCACCACTGGCGCCAAGTGTCCTGAAGGGAAACGAAGGCACTCGGGGCCAGCATGGACCGCAAGCGCTCGCGAGCGGCGTCGTCCAGGGGCCGGTGTGGGAGCAGCCGGGGCTGAGCCATCTGCTCAGTGGTGTACGCAGTAAGCGCGACCCCCATGAAGGCATTGAGGGCTTGGGCCACCGCAAGGCTGGCCGCTACCTGCTGGTCGTACAGCGCCTTGCGGAACGCTGCCGCGCGTTCCGCGGCACGCTCCAGGCTGCTCAGCCGCGCCTGGTAACCCGCCAGCAGCAGGCCACCCACTCCGATGACAAGCGCCGCAACGGCGCCCCAGTCGATGGTCGTCACGGGCCGATGGTAGTCCGGGACGCCCCGCCCCTAGGCTCGACCACTCGCGGCCGCCCGGTGCCAGGCCACACCCTCGGGCAGGCCAGCCGGGACCTAGGCCCCTTGACCAGGCGCGTCCTTATCGTGCCGCTAACGTGCCGGAACCCCCCTAGACGCTGCCGGGCGGCCGTCCGACGCTGGGCCTGAGCGCGGCCACCTTGGCCGGCGCCACCACCCCAAGGAGCAAACGACCATGAAACTGGCAATCCCCGCCGTTGCGAACCGCGAACAGCGCCGCGCCGAGGCCCGTGGCCAGCGGGTGCCCAAGCCCCTACCCCACCCCGAAATGGCTGAGGTCCAGATAGCCGACCTGCAATGGGGCCACCCCGTGGTCGTGCCCTTGTCGGAGCGCGAGGGGGTGTACGTGCACAGCTGGAAGTGCCTGACCTGCAGCCTGGAATTCATGACATTCAGCTGGCAGGCCAACCGCCACCGGGTGGGCACCATCGCCTGCCCCGAGTGCGGCAACCGGGCGCCCATGTTCCACTGCCGCGCCGTGGTGAACGAAAGCCCGACGTTCAGCCTAGACGGGCCCCAGGAGATCTTCCGGCTATGGCCATGGCCTGGCAGCCGCGACATGGACGACAGCGTCGTGGCGCCCTAGCCATGGACCAGCCGGAACTGGACCGCAACGATGACCCGAACGAGCGGCTCGTGGCGATGCAGCGCGACCTGTGGGCGCAGCTGCAGCTGTTCCGCGCCGGGCGCCTGACAATCGCGCAGCTGAACGCGGCTGGCCGCGCCGCGGGCAAGGCCCTAGCCGCGGAGCGCGCGCGGCTGCGCCGCCGCTAGGGCCAGCGTGGACAGCATGGCCTACCCACCCCGGCCGCCGCAGGGCCCGTACCCCTGGTTCCCCGAGGAGTTCGCCGCGTACCGGCGCTGGTGGACCACCATGGGGCGCGACGACCTGTCCATGTGCTTCTGCGGCGGGCCGGCCAGGGCCGAGGGCCTCTGCGCCCTGCACACGGGCTGCGACCGCGAAGACATGGCCGCCCAGGCTGCGGGTGGCAGCCTGACTTTCCTGCCGGGCCCCCCGGTGGCGGCCATGGTCACCGCCGCCCTAGACCACCCCCGCCGGCCCTAGCACCGCCAGGTGGCGGGCCTTGCGGGCCGCCGCGACCACCACCCCGTGCAGGGCCCAGGGCCGTCACGACCCATCACCCGTGCTTCGGAGTCTAAGGCTGCGGCAGGACGCAGTTCGCAACTGGCCCTACGGCCAACAACACGGCGAAAGCAGCGAAGAAGAGGCATACCGCAGCCCCGACCACTAGCGCCCACCTCTGCAACCTGCGGCGCACGAATTGTTCCGCGGCGGCGAACCCGGCCGCGAAGCTCAGGCCGGACAAGGCGGCGGTCGCGAGCGCGCGCGGGAGCACGTCTAGGGGTCCCGTGACCGGCTGACAGTCGACTATGGTGACCGTCGCCTCCATGCCGACCAGCACCACCACGCCAACGACCAACGACACCACGGCGACGACCAGCCGGGAACGCCGGACCTCCCCACTCCGTTGTTCCGCGAGCGCGGCGACCCCTGGGGCGAGTGCCAAGAGCGGGACTGCCAGCCACCCGACCTGCGCGCGGTCGAAGGGGCCAATCGTGACCAACTGGTCCGCCACGAACCAGGCTGCGACAGCTGAAAGCAAGAGCGCTGGAGCCGCCAGCAGCGGTAGTACCGAACGCGAACTCGAACGCTCTTCCATCGGTCGCCCCCGGCCCGCCTCGCCGATTGTGGCTCACCTTATCCCAACCGAGTGGGCAACCGCAGCATAACGGGCGCGTGCAGCGCTGTCCTATCCGCGCACGAACCGGGCCCGGCTCCATCGCATAGGGCCGTGGTGGTCCCAAAGCACGTGCGCTACCGTTGCGCTACACCCCGACGGCATCCCGTGCGCGCAACCGCTTGTGATCGCACGCTACGCGCACGGGTAGCGTACTCGCCCAGCCGCGCCCGCGACGCGGCCCGGTCGGCCCCTACCATGAGGATCGATGCAGCACCCTCGAAACGCGCAGGCGGCAGAGGCGACGGGCGCATCCGCCGCCCAGGCAGGAGTCGCCGTCACGGGGACACCACATGCGGACGCTCGGGAGCTCGCTCGGCTGGCCCTGATCGGGGCGATGCCGATCATGTTCGCGATCGTGGTCATCGCCACCGTCGGGCGATACGGCTTCAGCCCCGCCGACGAAGGGCTCGTGCAGGACTACGCGGTGCACATGCTGGCCGGCCAGGTGCCGCATCTCGACTTCATCTCGACCCGGCCCGTCGGGTCCAGCATCCTTCACTTGCCGACCCTGGTGGCCGGCGGAGCCTGGATCATGCAGGAGCGCTTCATCGCCGCGGTCGAGTTCGCGGTGGCCAGCCTTGCGCTCACCGTGCTCATGCTGCGAGAGCGCCCGGTGCGCCTCGGGCCCGCCGTGCTTGCCGCCACCGTGGCGGCGGCTGCGATCAATCTGCATACCTTCGCCTTGATGGCCTGGTACACCGTGGACGGACTCGTCCTGGTGGCCGTCGGTTACGCCCTCGTCCTCACGGGCGTGAGATCAGGCTCACGGTGGCGGGTGCTCGCCGGGCTGTTCCTGATCGGCGTGGCGACCACGACCAAGCAGAGCTTCGCACCCGCGGCCCTGATCGGGCTGGCCGTGGCCTTCCAGGGCCGGGGCCGGTGGGTCCGTCGGACCAGGGTCGACGTCGTCGCCGCGCTCGCGGCAGCAGCGCTGGCGCCGGCCTGCTACGTCCTGGCGGTGTCGGCGGCGGGTGGTCTGAGTGAGCTGGTGGCCCAAGCCACCAGCGTCGACAAGCAGTTCCTCCTGGCACCGCTCACCGACCTCGCCAGTCGTCGCATGCTGTTCGTGGTCGCGGCCGGCGTCGTGTTCATCGCCGTGGCGATCGTCGCCCAGCGCCGTGGTTCGACCTGGTCAAGGCACCTGCCCCTGGTCGCGACCGTCGCGGCGTCCGTGGCGGTCGTGGTCTTGCCGTTGTTCCTGTCCCGCGTGCTCTGGTACGGCTCAGATTGGGGCTGGGCGCCGTTCTGGTTCTGCCTCGTCGCGTGTGTCGGGCAGGCGGTGGCCCACCGGCGGACCGACCCGGGCGCGTTCATGGTCCTGTCGGCGGCGTGGATGGCCTCGCTTTCGTTGGGCGCGCCATACCCGGATCTAGTCGCCGGCTCCCTCACGCTCCTGACGCTCGTGCGCCTGTGGGAATTGGCCCCTCTGCCCAGCATCAGCACCCTCGTGGTTCGGGCCGGGGCCGGCCTCGGAGCCGCGGCGGTGCTCGCCGTCGTCCTCATCGCCCGGATGGACTCGGTCTACCGGGACCTGCCTGCTGCCCAGTTGACCGCCGACCTCACGGGTGTCAGTCCGGCGCTCGCGGGCGTGCTGACGAACCCGACCACGGCCGCCTATCTCGAACAGATCAAGACGTGCGTCGCAAAGTTCCCTGCCTCGAGGGTGGCCATCCTGCCCGACGGGGCGGGGGCCTATTCGGCGCTCGGGCTGCACCCGGCCCTGCCCATCGACTGGCTCTGGCCCCCGGACTACCGGGGTTCCGCGACATCCCAGGCGTTGATCCTCGCGGCCGCGGCGGAGTTGCGCCGCGATGGAGATGCGCTCGTGCTATGGCAGAGCTTTGACACGGGGGATCTCGCGGGCCTTGCGACGCTGCCGACGGCGACGCTCTCGTCGCCGCCCTTCGACCACGACCCCGTGCTCAGCGGCCAGATCCGTGCAGCGCTCGGGGGGTTCAACGACACGTGCGGCAGCTTCCTGGTGCGCTACATCCCACACGGCTCCGGCGGCAGCCCGTAGCGTCAAGACACCGCACCCTCGGGCGTCAGCCCGACGCGCCCAGCCCCTCGCCGCCGGCCTGCTTGAGGCGCCGCCAGCCGCCAGCGCGGTTGTTCTCGATGATGGCCCGGAACATCGCGAGCAGCGCCTGGGCGTTCGGCGGGTGATCGCGGCAGACGGCGACCGTGCGGGCCGTGGCGTTGTCGTGGCCGCCGGTGATGATGCCCTGCGGGTCGGGCACGATCGCGCCGTCGTAGAGGAACACGTTGACGTGATCCTTCGCCGCGAGGAGCGCGCAGATGTTGCCCTCGAGAACGAAATAGGGCCGGTCCCCCCACTTGATGGTCTCGGTAACAGCGGGGTCGGCCTCGTGGACGAGCTCGCGGACCTGGCGGCAGATCGCCGCCTGCCAGTCGGGCAGGCGGTCGATGTAGGCGTCGACACGCGGGTCCGCGATGTACCTCACCCGGGCTCGGGCCGGCCTACGAGCCACCTGAGGTGACGAGTCCCGACCCCGGCTGTCCTCCTGTCACGACCGGCGGGACCAGGCCCGGCGTGACCGGCGTCGCGGCGTGATGGTGGCGTTGGCCAGAGCCGAAGGTCGGGTCGGCGGTGGCGGGCGGGACGGGGGCCTGATCGGTCGTGCGGCTCGAACCAGTCTGCACAAGCGGAGCGCCCGTGGGGGCCGCCCGACCCGGGTCGTTGACCGCCGCCGCGCCGCCGAGCACCACCGTGCCGGCCGTGCCGAAGACCGCCGCGGTCACCGTCAGGTGGCGCAGGCGGCGCACGCCGGCATCGCGTGCACGCACGGCGGGCGACACGTGCCGAAGGATGGTCCGAGCCATGATCCGACGAGGCTAGGGGGCACGAGCGACGCCGTCAACGACCGCGGGCCCGTGGTTAAGAAGGCTTACGCGCGGCTTAGCCGCGGCGGAGACGCTAGCCGACCAGCTGGGCCAGCTGCATCCGCGCCAGCAGGGCGGCGGGCGTCGTCCCTGGCGTGACCCTCAGCCGCGGGACGGCGTAGCGGGTGGACCAGGACGCTCCGGTCCCAGGCTGCGTCGTCAAGGCGAGTCCGAAGCCCGCCTGGGCCACCTGCACCTCCACATCGGGGCTGTAGCGGCCGTCGGGATAGCAGAACGTGACGGGCGCCTGCCCGACCGCCTGGGCGATGCGGTCGGCACCCGCGGTGATCTCGAAGCGGCGCATCACGGACGGGAGTGACGGGAGGGCGTGATGGTCGAACGTATGGTCGCCGATCTCCATGCCGGCCGCGGCAAGTGCCTGGAGCTCGTCGCCACCAAGGGACCGGCGGGCGCCGATCCGCTTCCCGATGACGTAGTAGGTGGCCCGGTACCCGAGCGACTGGAGGACGGGCAGCGCTTCCGTGTAGCCGTCCCGCCAACCGTCGTCGATGGTGACCACGAAGGTCCCAGGCGCGACCGCGACCCCGCGCTGCAGCGATGACGCGAGCTCAGCAGCGGTGATCGTCCGCCAGCCGGCCGCATGGAGCACCCGCATCTGGGCCGCGAACAGGGTGGGCGGCACCACGAGGCCGGGCAGGCTGTCGCCCGCCTGGGCCGGGTCCACGATCCGGTGGTACATCAGGATCGGCACCCGGAGCGCGCGGTCCGTCGGCGGTGCCAGACCGGGTGTCGGGGCCGGCCACCGCGCCATCTGGATGGCGGGGGGCTCGCCGTCCGCCCCAGGGCCCGGGACGACCGGAAGCGCGGCAGGGGGAGCAGGCGCGGGGGCGACGGGCTGCCCCGTGCCAGGCGGCCCCGGCCTTAGCACGAGCCCGGCCGCCATCGATCCAGGCGCCTCTCCCCGGTCGAGCTCCGTCAGGATCTCTCGCAGGACCGAGGCGCCACCGGCCGCGCCGATCATGAGCCAGGCGCCCGAACGTAGGAACTCGCGGCGTGTGAGCTGACCCACGTGCCTCCAACCGATCGGCCCTGCCAAGGTGAGCGCGTCGAGTGTATGGACCACGCGGTGCCTTGCGAAGCGACGTTGCCGAATCTCAATGCCGCCCTAACCGTGACCGATCCGTCGGTCCATACGCTGACCGCCGTGGACGCCGATGGCGAGCTTCAGGCTGCGTGGACGATCCTGCGGGAGGCGTTGCCGGACGGCTGGCGCGTGCACCAGCCGGCGTACGAGCCCGACAACCATCGGTGGAGCGTCTGGGCGAAGGACAAGAGCGAACCTAGTAGCCGGAGGCGCGCAGCGCCTCACCCATGGCGCGGGCCGCCTTGGCCCGATGCGAGACCGCGTTCTTCTCCGCCGCGGAGAGGAGCCCGACCGTGCGCCCGCCGGGCGGCTCGGTGGACGGCTCGAAGATGGGGTCGTAGCCGAAGCCGCCCCTGCCGCGTGGTGCGTCGGCGATGCGCCCCCTGAAGGTCGCCGTGCGCACCACGGGCGGGCCGCCGGTGGCGGGATCGGCCAGGAAGACCAGGCTGCACACGTATCGCGCACCACGGCGGGCCGACGGCAGGCCGTCGAGGGCGGTCAGCAGCTTGCGGTTGTTGTCCTCGTCGGTGGCCTGCTCGCCGGCGTAGCGCCGCGTCCGGACGCCGGGGCCGCCGCCGAGCGCGTCGACCTCCAGCCCCGAGTCGTCGGCCAGCGTGGGGAGGCGGGTCAGGCGGCCGTAGAAGCGGGCCTTGAGCAGGGCGTTGGCGCGGAAGGTCCGGCCGTCCTCGACCGGCTCGTCGGTGACGCCAAGCTCATCGAGCGTCAGCAGCCGTGTGTGCGGCAGGCGCAGGAGGGCGACCAGCTCGGCACGCTTGTGGTGCGAGCGAGTCGCCAGGACGAGGGTCCGCAGCGCTCCTCCGGCGGTCACGCGGCCGGTTTGACGAGGGCCTGCCGCTGGGCCGCGAACAGCGCCTGCAGCCCGTCGTCGGCCAGGCCGAGCAGGCGTTCCAGCGCGACTCGATCGAACGGTTTGCCCTCCGCCGTGCCCTGCAGTTCCACGTACGCCCCGCCGTCGGTGCCGACGACGTTGAGGTCCACCTGGGCGTGCGAATCCTCGCCGTAGTCCAGGTCCAGGCACGCCGTCCCGTCCACCAGGCCGACACTGACCGCCGCGACCTGGCCGACCGCCGCCGCCTCGAGGCCGCGCGAACGCAGGGCCAGGACGAGGGCGACGTAGCCGCCGGTGATCGAGGCCGTGCGCGTCCCGCCGTCGGCCTGCAGCACGTCGCAGTCGACCACCACCGTCCGCTCGCCCAGGCGGGCCGTGTCGACCACCCCTCGCAGCGACCGGCCGATGAGGCGCTGGATCTCGTGCGTCCGACCGCCCGGGCGCGCCCTTGACGACCTCCCGCTGCGTCCGCTCGGCGGTCGCCCGCGGCAGCATGCTGTACTCCGCGGTGACCCAGCCGGTGCCCTTGCCGCGCAGGTGCGGGGGGATGCGATCCTCGATGGTCGCGGCACACACCACGTGCGTGTCGCCCATCCGGATGAGGCATGAACCTTCGGCCCACTTCTGGACGCCGAGCGTCATCGACACGGCCCGCAGCTGTGTCGGCCGACGGCCGTCGGCCCTGAACCGCGTGGCGCCGATGCTCATGAGGGGTCCTCGCTCCTTCCCTGTGCCGGATGGTCCCGGTCGTCGTCGTGGGCCCGCTTGGCGATGACCCACAGTTCGTCGAGTTCGTCGAGCGACAGGTCGCCCAGTCGCACCTGGCGCGACTGGGCGAGCCGCTCGACGTGGGCGAAGCGGGCCGCGAACTTGGCGCTGGCGCCCCGCAGGGCGGCCTCGGCGTCCACCCCCAGGCGGCGCGCCAGGTTGACCAGCACGAGCAGCAGGTCGCCGAACTCCTCGGCCCGCTCGGCCGGCCCCTCGGCGGCCAGCAGCTCGGCGGCCTCCTCGCCGACCTTGTCGATGATGCCCTCCAGGTCGGGCCAGTCGTAGCCCAGCGATGCGGCGCGCTCCTGGATCTCCTGCGCGTACGCCAGGGCCGGCAGCGAGCGCGAGAGGCCGGCGAACGAGGCCGGCATGCGCGGATCGCCCTCGGCGGCGTCCGGCCGCGCCGAGGCCGCTCGCTCGGCCGCCTTGATCGTCTCCCAGTTGCGCAGCACGTCACCGACCGACTCGACGTGGGTCTCGCCAAAGACGTGGGGATGGCGGCGCACGATCTTGGCCCCGATGGCTGCCTGCACATCCGCCAGGTCGAAGACGCCCGCCTCGGCCCCGTACTGCGCGTGGAGGACGATCTGCAGGAGGAGGTCGCCGAGCTCATCGGCGAGGGCCGGCGTCGAGCCCGCCTCCAGGGCGTCGTAGACCTCGTACGCCTCCTCGAGCAGATGCTTGCGCAGGCTCAGGTGGGTCTGCTCGCGGTCCCACGGGCAGCCGTCGGAGGCCCGCAGGCGGGCGACCAGCCAGGGCAGGTCGAAGGGCGAGACGGCAGCCGCGGCGGGGGTCACGGCGGGCAGGAGCCACGGCCCGGCCCCGAGATCCGCATCGGTCAGCCGGCCGACCGTCGAATCCGGTCCGTCGGCCAGCGAGAGGGCCGGATGGTCGGCTGGGTAGAGGGTCCGCAGCAGCGGCAACGCCTCGGTCGGGTGGGCCCCGCGCCCGGGCAGGGCGGTCGGGCTGAACTCACCCACGGCGAGGGCGGCCAGCGCCGCGGGGCCGGCCTCCCTGTCGGACGGCAGCAACAGGAGCGGCCACAGCGGGTCGATCGGTCGCCCCGCCAGGGCTGTCGGACCGGCTACCTGCAGGCCATCGGCCACGCTGAGGTGATGACGCCGCTCGATCGTGGCGAGCAGGTCTGGCCCCATCGCCCGGTCTACTGGCTCTGGCCCGACAGGATCACGCTCGTCATCGACGGGTCGGTGGTGATGGTGTGGTTGGCGCCCGCGGCGTCCTTCTGCGGCTGGTACCAGTCGGTGAAGGCGTTGGCCCGGATCGACGAAACCTGCGCTCCGAAGGGGGTCCGCTGCTCTACGGCAGTGACCGTGTAGAGGTAGAACCCGTCGCTCAGCTGGACGGGGCTGCTGACGCCGCCGGGCTGGAGGCCGAAGAGGGCCTGCTCGGTGCGGTAGTCGGCCGACTGGCCCTTGGCGATCCAGCCGATGTCACCACCCTGGGAGGCGTCGGGGGCGTCCGAGTCGGCGATCGCGAGGGACTGGAACGTGACGCCGGCCTGGTGCTGCTTGAGCTGGTTGGCCAGGTCATCGATGCGCGTCGCGGCCGGGGCGTGCAGGGCTTCCCAGAAGATGACGTGGTAGCCGTACTGGGACTTGATCGGCCCGATGATCTCGCCGTAGGTGTGGCTGCCGTTGAAGATGGCGCCGCCGAACTCGGGCACGAAGCTGGCCTCCGTTTGGAAGCCCAGCTCGCCCCCCGAGGCGCCGCTTCCGGTGTCGCTGCTGTCGGTCTTGGCGAGGGCCTGGAACTGGGCCCGCCTGGTGGGCAGGTCGGTGATCGCCTTCAGCTTGGCCGCCGTCGCGTCCGCCTTCGCCTTGGCCGCCGCCCAGGCGGGATCGTTGGGGTCGAGGGTCGAGGCCGCCGAGGCGTCGCCGTTGGGCGAGTAGAGGATGTGCATCACGTCGACCTTGGCCACCGTCGCGTCGCTCGCGCCCGTGGACTGATCGGTCGAGGTGGCCAGCTGGATCTCGGCGCCGCGCACCTGCTGGACGTCGCTGGCCAGGGCGTCGGCGGTGATCTTGGCGGTGACCCTGTCCTGCAGGATCTCGCCTTTGACGGCAGCCCGGTAGGCATCGAGGGTGGTGTACTGCGTGAGCGTGCTCTGGAAGGTGGTGTCCGGCACGGCGGGGCGGACATCGGTCACCTGGGCGACGCGGTAGTAGCCGTCCTGGCCGGTCACGACATCCGTATAGCCCGCCTTGGGCAGGGCAAAGATGGCCTGCACGAGGTTGGGATCGTCGCTCGTGTCCTGCGACGTGATGTAGCCGTAGTCCTGGGCGCCGGTGTCATCCGCGCTGTCGTCCTTGGCGACCGCGTTGATGTCCTTGCCCGCCTGGAGGTCGGTGAGGGCCTTCTGGGCCTTGGCCATCGCGGCGGCCTTCTGGGCATCGCTGGGCAGGCCGGTGACGACATCGACCGACGGCTGGAAGGTCAGGACCGTCGCCCTGCGCTGCTCGGGCGACGTGGCGTCCTTCTGGACCTGGGCGTCGATGTCGGCGCTGGTGATGGTGATGTCGAGCGGCGCCGCAACCTGGGCCAGGAGGGCGTCGTCGATGAGGCCCTGGAGCGCGCTGTTCGGCAGGGTGGACCGGCTCTGCTCGAGCTGGCTGACCTCCTGCTGTTCGGTGGCCGAGTCCAGCTGGCCGGCTGACGACCGCCTCGCGCAGACGACCTTCACTCGTCGTCCAGGCGGAACGTCAGGACGTTGACCCGATCGAGCCACTGGTCGCGCGAGATGGGCTGGCCCCCCACCGTGGCGACGGCCAGCAGGTGCGTGTTGTAGTAGGACAGGGCGACCGCCCCGCCCAGGATCAGCAGGCCAAGGGCGATGACCAGGGCGAAGGTGATCGTCACGACGACCTGCAGGCGTCGCTCACTCTCCCACGCCTGCCGGCGCGGCTTGGTCTTGACGGACTTGGGGCGGCTGGTCATCGCGGTTGCTGGGTGACCTCACATCGGGTGCACGCCCCCGGGTATCGCGGCGGGCGCGGGGAGGCGGCGACGTATGGTACCCCAAGGCTCGCGATGGCCGGTCCGGCGGTCGCGCGCCGCGGGATCGGGGTCAGCGCGGCGCGGCGCGCCCGGCCAGGCTCACGCCGCGGGCCGATCCGTCGTCGGCCCGCACGGGTGATACCCCGACGCCAAGGTAGGTCACGCCGGCGCGGGCGGGCAGCCCGCGCAGCACGTTGCGGCCGTCGTAGATGACGCCGACGTCGGGCAGCCATGCCGGGTCGAGGTCGCGGAACCGCGGATCGGCGGTCTGCAGGATGACCGCACGGGCCGGCGAGGGGGTGCCCCAGGCCCACGGCGTGACGCCCAGCCGCGCGATCTCGGCCTCCGAGAGCAGCGGGTCATAGGCCGAGACGACCGCGCCGTGGAAGCGCAGGCGCTCGATGAGCGGCATGGCCCGGGTGTAGGCCAGCTCCTTGACCCCCTCGCGGTAGGTGAGCCCCAGGACCAGCACCGGCACGTCTTCCAGCGAACCCAGCTCGCGCTGCAGCTCGCCGACCGCCACGCCCACCTGGCCGTCATTGACGCGCCGCGCCAACTCGGGGATCTGCAGCTCCGGCGCGCGGCTGATGAGGAAGTGAGGGTAGACCGGGATGCAGTGGCCGCCCACGCCGATACCCGGCTGGTGGATGTGCGAGAAGGGCTGGCTGTTGGCGCCGCGGATGACCTCGAGGACATCGACCCCGACGCGTTCGGCATACCGGGCGAACTCGTTGGCCAACGCGATGTTGACGTCTCGGTAGGTCGTCTCGGCGAGCTTGGCGAACTCCGCCGCCTCGGCCGTCGTGAGGTCCCAGACGGGGGCCGGCAGGACGCTGCGGTAGAAGGCGAGGGCCCGCTCCGTGCTGGCCGGGTCGATGCCGCCGACGAGTTTGGGATAACTCGCCAGGTCGTGGAAGATGCGCCCGCTGAAGACGCGCTCGGGGCTGAAGGCCAGCAGGAAGCCGGCGTCACCGTCGCCGGAGGCGAGGCCGCTGCCCCGCTCCAGGGCCGGCCCGAAGCGGCGGCGCGTGTCGCCGACGGGGACGGTCGTCTCGTAGATGACGAGGGTGCCGGGCTTGAGGCCCCCGGCCACCGCGTCGGTGGCCGGATCGATCATGCGGTAGTCGGGCAGCTGCTCGTCCGACAGCATGAGGGGCACGATCATGACCACGACGTCGGCCCGCGCGGCGGCTTCGGCATGGGAGAGCGTGGCCTCGAAGCGCCCCGCGGCGTGGGCCGCGGCGATGCGTTCGGCCAGGCCCGGCTCCTCGGCGAAGTGGACGCGTCCCGCGTTCAGGGTGTCCACCACTTGGGGCAGGACATCCACGCCGATGACGTGCCACCCGGCCTCCGCGTACTGGCCCGCCAGCGGCAGCCCGATCTTGCCCATGCCGACCACGGCGACCGTGCCGGACGTGTCGGGCGCGCCGCGCCAGGGCTCGACGCGTTGCGCGGGCCGGTCTTGCCAGGCCGTCGGATCGGAGACCATCAGGGCACCTCCAGGGGCACGATGTCGATGGGGCGGTGCTCCGTCGCCGAGCGGAGCAGGGCGTTGGCCAGGGCGACCGCCCACAGGCCGTCCGCGCCGCTGATGGCGGCGGGGGATCCGCCGCGCACGGCCTCGAAGAACGCGTCCAGCTCGCGGCGCAAGGGCTCGGCCGGCTCCACGGGGATGGCGGCCGTCTGGCCGGCGAAGGTCGGGGCGTAGCCGTCCAGGTATTCAGGGGCGAGTTCGAGGGCGCCGCGGGTGAAGGTCAGCGTCTGGCTCAGGTAGTCGGCCCGGAACATGCCTTCCTGGCCCAGGACCGTCACGTGGCGCTGCTTCTCGGGGGTCAGCCAGTTGACGTCCAGCTGGCCGACGACGCCGCCCGGGAAGGCCAGCAGGCCGTAGAGGAGGTCCTCGTGGGCGGTATGGACGTGCTGGGTCGATTCGGCGTAGGCGCGCACCGGCCGCTCGCCGGCCAGGTGGCAGATGACGTCGACATCGTGGGTCGCCAGGTCGACCGTCACGCCGACGTCGCGGATGCGCTCCGGGAGCGGCCCGCCGCGCACGGTCTTGATGCTGTAGATGCGCGAGAGGGCGCCGTCGGCGAGGCGCCGGCCGAGCTCGCGCACGGCCGGGTTGAACCGCTCGATGTGGCCCACCTGGAGGATGACGCCGCGCTCGTCCGCGGCGCGCACGATGTCGCGCGCCTCGTCCACCGTGCCGGCCAGGGGCTTCTCGATGAGGACGGCCGCGCCGCAGTCGATGGCGGCCAGGGCCACCGCGCGGTGGAGGGTCGTGGGCACGGCCACGATCACCGCGTCGAGGCGCTCCTCGGCCAGCATCACCAGCGGGTCGTCGAAGGCTCGCGCCGCGGGCGCGACCGATAGCGCGTGCTGCTGGGGGATCGGCGCCGGGTCGGCCACCGCCACGAGCGTCACGTCGTCGCGACCGACCAGGTTGCGCAGGTGGTTGCGGCCCATCGTGCCCAGGCCGGCAAGGCCGACGCGCAGGCGGGCGGGACTCATGCGGCGGTCGTGGCGCCGAGCGGCGTGGCCACCTCGCGGACGGCCTCGATGACCTGGTCCAGCTCCGCATCGGTGAGGTTCGGGCGCACGGGGATGGAGAGGACCTCCTCGCTCAGCCGGTCGGTGACGGGCAGGGGCTGGTCCGCGGCACCCGGCATGAACGCCTGGAGGTACGCCTGGCGGTGGGTCGGCACGGGGTAATAGATGAGGGTCCCCACGCCGCGCTCGGCGAGGCCGTCGATGACGTGCTGGCGCTCGCCGGGGAAGCGCATCGTGTACTGGTGCCAGACGTGCTCCCGTCCGGCCGGCACGCTCGGCGTGAGGTAGCCGGCGAGGCCCCCGGTGAGGCGGGCGGCGTTCCGCCGGCGGCGGGCGGTGCGCTCGTCGAGGCGGGGCAGCTGGGCCAGGCCGAGGGCGGCCGCCAGGTCGGTGGGCTTGAAGTTCGTGCCCAGGCTGTCGTGGTAGTAGCGCACATGCATGCCGTGGTTGCGGTAGAGGCGGATGCGGTCGGCCAGGGCGTCGTCGTCGGTGGTGGCGAAGCCACCTTCGCCGGTCATCAGGTTCTTCGTCGCGTAGAGGCTGAACATGGCCGGCCCGAAGGTGCCGGCCTTGCGCCCGGCGTAGGTCGCGCCGTGGGCCTGGGCGGCGTCCTCGATGATGGTCAGGCCGTGCCTCGCGGCGATCGCCTCGAGCGGCGCCATGTCGGCCATCAGGCCGTACAGGTGGACCGGCATGATGGCCCGCGTGCGGGACGTCACCGCGGCCTCCACCTGGTCGGGGTCCATGGCGAAGTCGTCGGCGCGCACGTCGACGAAGACCGGTCGTGCGCCGACCTGGAGGATGACGCTGGCGGTGGCGTTGAAGGTGAAGCTGACGGTGATGACCTCGTCGCCCGGGCCGATGCCCAGGCCGCGCAGGACCGCCTCCTGGGCCACCGTGCCGTTGGCCATGAGGATGGCGTGGCGCACGCCGCAGTACGCCGCCCAGGCCTCCTCGAACTCCTGGGTCTTGCGGCCCATGGCCAGCATCCCGGAGCGGAGTACCTGCAGGACCGCCTCCTCCTCCGCCGGCCCGATGTCGGGGCGGGAGAGGGGGATCACGCGGCCACCCCGGCGAGGTCGGTGCAGCGCGCCGCGGCGATGCGGTAGCGGCGGCCGTCACGGCCGCACGTGGCGTCACCCTCGAAGCCGGCCGCGACCGGCTCGCCCGCGGCGAGCAGGCGCCGCCCGCAGGCACAGACCCAGCCCAGGAGGCGCGCCGGGTTGCCCGCCACGAGGGCATGGTCGGGCACGTCGCGGGTGACCACGGCCCCCGCCCCGACGGTGGCGAAGCGGCCCACGTCCGCGCCGGCCACGACGATGGCGCCGGCGCCGACGGAGCTACCGTGGCGCAGGTGGATCTCGTCGACGGTCCAGTCGCTGGCCGTGGCCGGCGCCCCCTCACCGGTGATGGCGCGGGGGAAGCGGTCGTTGGTCAGGATCGCCCCGGGGCCGATGAAGACACCATCCTCGACGGTCACCCCGTGGTAGACGAGGGCGGCGTTCTGGATCTTGACGCGATCACCGATGCGCACGCCGGCGTCGATGTAGGCGTCCTTGCCGACCACGCAATCGTCCCCCACGACGGCGCCCTCACGCACCTGGGCCCGGTTCCAGATGCTCGTGCGCTGGCCGATCCGCGCGTCGGCCGCCACGTCGGCGGAGGGATGGATCACGAGTGGCTGCGTCTCCGATGCGCGCTGCGCAACCTGTCTGGGCTGTCGGCCGGAGTGTACCCGAAGCCGCCTCCCGTCCTAGCCGTGGCGACCGCCGCGACCGCCCAGCAGGAGCCGCACGAGACCCAGGGCCAGACCGAAGGCGAGGGCGCCGCGCCAGTCGATGACCGGCCGGACGTCGCCGTGGACCTCACCGGCGACGACGAAGAAGGCGACCGAACCGGCGCTGATCTCGACCTCATCGCCCATCACCGCGCCGACGACCGACTGCTCGAGCCGCACGTGGGCGCTCGACTCGACGAGCGCCACGGCGCCCTGTCGCACCGCCAGGTCCTGCACCTGGGCATGGGCGATGGCCCCCTGGTTGACCTCCGCGCGGTCGGCCGTCAGGTTGGCCAGGCTGGCCTGGTCGACGACCGCGGTCTCGGCCGGGGGCGGTGCCGCGGCGGGTCGGGCGCGGCGCTGGCGGGGCTTGACGGATCCTTCGGGCGGGGTGGGCGTGTCGGCCATGACGAGGCCTCCTGCTGCGTGCCTGTAGCCTAGCCGACCTCGCTGGTAGGATGCCGCGCAACGTGACGAGTACCCCGCCCCCCGCGCCGCGCCCGCGGCGACGCCTGACCGTCGTCGGCCTCACCATCGGGGCGGCCGTGGTGGTCGTCGGCGGTGCGCTCCTCGCCTCGGGGGCCCTCCGCCCGCCAGGCACCAGCACCGCGCCCAGCCTGGTGGCGGTCGTGTCGCCCTCGGCCACGGCCGCTTCCGCCTCCCCCACCGCGACGACCCCCCCGACCGCCAGCCCCGTGCCGACGCCCAGCCCGACCCCGACGCCGCCGCCCGTCGCGGCGACCACCGACGGGGTGTGGCTGCCGGCGAGCCAGGCTGCCCTGGCGACTCGCCATCCGTTCGCCGTGATGATCGACGACCAGGCCCAAGCGCGACCGCAGTCGGGGCTCGCCAGCGCCAACATCGTGTGGCAGGCGCCCGCCGAGGGCGGCATCCCGCGCTACATGGCCATCTTCCAGACGACCGACGCCCCGGCCATCGGGCCCGTCCGCAGCAGCCGCCTCTACTTCGTCGCGTGGGCCACGGAATGGAAGGCCATGTATGTCCACGTCGGTGGCGCCCCGAACGCGCTGGCCTATCTCCACGCCAACGCCGGCAAGACCATCTATGACGCCGACGAGTTCCGCTGGGGCGGGGCGGCGGGCTACCTGTGGCGCATCACGACGCGCTTCGCGCCGCACAACGTCTACACCTCCACGGCGAAGATGGACCTGCTCGAGACGCGGCTCAAGGCGACGGCCCCGCAGACCGCGTCGCCCTACACGTTCAAGGACGATGCCCTGCCGTCGCAGCGCCCGGTGAGCGGCTCGATCGTGGTGCCCTACCTGGCCAACCGCATCAGCTACACGTACGACCCGGCCACCAACCACTACCGCCGCGCCGTGACCGGCGCCAAGGTCCAGGTCGACGCCGGGACCAATCAGCCGGTCGCGCCGGCCAACGTGGTCGTGCTGATGATGTCGGTGGGCCCGCTGGTGAACGCGCCAGGCGCCGGCACCAACCAGGAGAAGCACCGCCTCGAGCTGGGGTACGTGGGCCACGGCAACGCCCTCGTCTTCAACGACGGGCGCGTCGTCAAGGCCATCTGGTCCAAGGCCAGCATGACCGCCCCCACGCTCCTGAAGTACGCCAGCGGGCCGCAGGCCGGCCAGCCCGTGCCCCTCGTGCGCGGCCAGATCTTCTTCCAGGTCGTGGCCACCGGGACGGCCATCACCTACAAGATCGGCAGCCTGCCGCCACCACCGCCGCCCGGTCCGGGACGCGACTGAGCCCTCACGAGCCCGTGGCGGCTCCTTCGCTCGGGGCCTCGGCTGCGGCCGCGGCGTAGACCGCCCGCGTCTCCTCGGCGACATCCGCCCAGCTGCGCCGCGGCCCGTGGGCCCGCGTCTGGGCGGCCCGGGCGATGGGACCGCGCACGCGCTCGTCGGCCCACATGACGCGCAGGGCGGCGGCGAGCCGGTCGGGGTCACGGGCTTCCACGACGATGCCGGCCTTGCCCACCAGCTCGGGCAGCGGGCCGACGCGCGAGGCGACCACTGGCGTGCCGACGGCGAGGGCTTCCTGGACCACCAGTCCGGTGCCCTCGCTGACGGCCGGGAACACGACCGCCCGGGCGCCGCCTTCGAGGGTCGCCAACTCGGCCGGCCCGAGGCGCGGGACCTGGCGCACGAGGTCCCCTACGCCATGGCGGGCCGCGGCGCGAGCCAGGCCGACCGAGTCGGACTCGTCCGACCCGAGCGCCCCCGCCAGCACGAGGACCGGCGGCCAGGCCTCGGTGCCCCGGACCGGCGCCTCGTCGCGCAGGGCGCCGAGGGCGCGGAAGAGCGTCCCCAGGTCCTTGCGCGCGTCGTAGCGGCCGGCGAAGACGAGGTAGCGCTCAGGCAGGGCCAGCTTCGCCCGCAGGGCCTGGACGCGGTCGGCGCTGGCGGCCGCCGGCTGGAAGGCCTCGTCGGGGGCCAGCGGCACCACCGCGATGCGTTCGGCCGGGATCCGCAGCAGACGCCGCGCGCTCTCGGCCGTGGCCTGCGAGCACACGATGAGGCGGACCGCGTCGTGCAGCACCCGGGCCCGCAGCCGATGGCCGAACCGCGCGGCGGGACTGGCCGCGTACACCTCGGGCAGCTCCCACGGCGCCAGGTCCAGCAGCGTGGCCACCACGGGCAGCCCGGACGCGAGCGGCGCGGCGCCGCCGGCCGTGTGGTAGATGGCGCCCGTCGCACCGCTCTCCGTCGCCCGCCACGTCGTGCCGACCTCCGCCCCGCGGAGCAGGAACGAGTCCAGGGTGAGGCCCGCCGAGCGGAAGACGCGTGCCGTGGGCGGCACCCGGCGGCGGCCGGCCATGGGCAGGCCGGCGGCCTCGAGTGCGTCCGACGGATCCGCCCGCATCGTGCGCAGGACCGCCACGAACGACTCGTGCTCGAGCGGCCGGGCCGCGAAAGCGTGCATCAGGCGGTCCAGGTAGGCCGCCGTGATGGGCGTGCGCTCCGGCTCCTGGAGCGGGCGCAGGTCGACGACGACGCGCGTGCCGGCCGGGCGCGCCGGGCTCGCCGCGCGGGCGGCCGGCGAGGAGGTCAGCCGTGGCACCGCCGCGGGCTCAGCCCGGGCCGACGTCGGCCCGGCCGCGGGCGCGGGCCGCCGCGAGGGCCCCGCGGCCGCGCAGCTCGTCCCACCGCAGGCGGAGGACGACGAAGAACGCCTCGCGCACGATGCCCCGCGACATCTTGCTGACGCCGACCCGCCGGTCGGAGAAGACGATCGGCACCTCGACGATGCGGGCTCCCAGGCGGCTCGCCAGGTACGTCATCTCGATCTGGAAGACGTACCCGCCGGCATGGATGCCCTCCCGCGGCAGGCCGGCCAGGGTGGCCGCTCGCCACGCCTTGAAGCCGCCCGTCAGGTCGTGCTGGTGCAGCGTCAGGACCGTCCGCGCGAAGAGCGAGCCGCCCCGGGAGATGAACCGGCGCACGACACCCCAGTCGCGCACGCCACCGCCCTTGACATAGCGAGACCCGATGACCAGGTCGGCACGGTCGAGCGCACCGACCAGGGTGGGCAGGTAGGCCGGGTCATGCGACCAGTCGGCGTCCATCTGCACGACCCGCTCGGCGCCTTCCCCCAGGGCCACCGCGAAGCCCTCCAGGTACGCCGGGCCCAGCCCAGCCTTCACCCGTCGGTGGCAGACCGACACATGCCGGTCCGCCGCAGCCAGGGTGTCGGCGAGGTCGCCCGTGCCGTCAGGTGAATCGTCGTCCACCACCAGGAGATGTGCACCGGGCAGCCGGGCCAGGATCGCCGCGGCGATCGCGCGCAGGTTCTCGGCCTCGTCGTAGGTCGGCACGACGACCCACGTGCCGGCATACGGATCGATCACCGGTTCGGGCATGGCCGCGAGTGTACCCCGCGTCAGGGGCTCGACCGGCGGGGTGCCGTGCAGCGGCGCGGCTCTCAGCCGCCCAGGGCGGCCTGGAGCGAGGCGAGGGTCGCCGCCGGAACGCCGGCGGCGCTGCCCAGGGCCACGACGCGCAGGGCGTGCCTGGCGACGGCGGCCTGCACGACCGAGGCCGGAACGGGGCCGGGCGGCACGAGCAGCAGCGGCTGGCCCAGGGCGGCCCCGGCCAGGGCGTCTGGGAAGGCCAATCCACCGGCCACGTAGATGGCGACCGCGGAGCCGAAGGTGGCGTTGACCACGGCCGCCGCCGTGGCATAGCGATCGGGGCCGCCGAGTCGGGTGACCGGGCCGCCGGTGAACGAGGCGAGCGCGGCCGCCACGGCGGGTGAGACGGCCCCGTTGCCGCCGACGACCACGATGCGCGCCGGCTTGAGGCGCTGCAGCTCGGCGACCGTCGCCGGCGACAGGGCATCGGGGTGGGTCAGCAGCAGTGGTCCGTGCAGGTGCGCCGCGGCCGCTGCGGCCGCGACGCCGTCGGCGAAGGACAGCCCGTCGGCCACGTAGGCGACCGGCACGCCTGCCTTGAAGAAGGCCGCCGACACGGCCGCCGCCGTGGCGAAGCGGTCCGCTCCGCTGATCCGGGTGACGCCGCCCGAGGTGTACTTCGCCAGGCCCTGCGCGACCGACCCTGCCACCGAGGCCACGCCCCCCACGATCACGAGGCGGCCGGGGTGCAGGCGGGCCAGCTCGGCCGCCGTGGCCGGCGGGATCGCGCCGGGCTCGACGAGCAGCAGGGGAGCGTGCAGCGCGGCGGCCGCCGGAGCGGCGCCCAGGCCGTCGGCGTAGCCCGCGCCTGAGGCGATCACGACGACCGGCACGCCCGGGCGGGCGAAGGCCGCGCTGATGGCGGCGGCGGTGCCGTAGCGATCGGTCCCTGCCAGGCGCTCGGTGCCGACGTGGTGCAGCGTCACGCCGTAGAGGCTCAGCTGGACCGGCCCGACCGCCGTCGTGGTCGGGCCGTGGTGCAGGCCTCTGGCGTCACGACCGACCAGCTGCAGGACATACGTGCCGCTGGCCAGCAGGGTCGAGCCCACCCGGCCGTTCCAGGCGAACGACTGGGGCCCGGTCCCGCGGTCCCCGATCGGCACGGCGCCGGCGAAGCTGCCATCGGCGCGGAAGACGTTGAGGGTCATGGCCCCCAGTGCCGCCGTGTCCGTCCAGTCGACCCGCAGTGTGTCGCCGTGGCCGTCGCCGTTGGGGCTGAAGGAGCGGAGAGACGCCCCGGCCGGTCCCAGGCTCGCCGCGCCGGCGCCGGCGAAGGAGAAACCGGTGATGAGGGCGGCCACCCGCGTCGCGTTGGGGGCCTGGATGGGGACGAGATACGTCGTCGAGCCGACCGCCGCGGCGATCCACACACCGGCCTGCTGGTCGGCCGTGGGCCCCCACGTGGTCACCGGCAGGGCCACCTCGAACCATGGCAGGCCCCCGGCGGTGACGGGCCCGGCCATGATCGCCACGTCGGTCCCGGCCGGGGCCTGGAGGACGACCGCCGCCCCCGTGCCCGGAGCCGCCCGCACGTTCACGCCGTCGGCCACGACCTGGGCGAAGCCCCCCGCCCGCAGCGTGGGCGTGGGCGTATAGACGCTGCCCACGTTGAAGGGGCTGACGTTGCCGCGACCGTCGGCGGCCCGCACCCGGAAGGCATAGCCGTGGCCCTGCACACCCTGATACGTGGCGCTCGTCACCGTCACATGGGTCAGCCAGGCCTTCCACGCGCCGCCGTCGATGGAGACCTGGACGTCGAACCAGGCCAGACCGCTGCGGTCATCGGAACCGCGCCAGGCCACCGTGAACCCGAGGTCGCCGCTCGTCGCCGGCAGCGCCACGAGGCCGACGACCGGGGCCGTCGTGTCGTTGATGAACTTGGCCCGCAACTCGGCGACCAGCTCCGGGCGGGTGCCGTCGTAGCCCAGGGCCCAGATGCCGGCCCCGCGCAGGGCCTTGCGGTTGATCATGTCGTAGCGCTGGGCAAGGCTGGCCGCATCGTCGTAGTACAGCTCCCGCGTGACCTTGGAGCAGCGCGAGCACGGCGCCAGCGTGTAGGCCGTCCACGCGCTCTGCTCGAGGCCGTCGTAGTGCCGGCCGTGCGCCGCGGCGAGCGCCACCGCCTGGGCGTACGTGGCGGTGACGGAGTAGCCGTTGTGGCTCGACGGGGCGAGGGTGGGCGCGTTGGGGCCGCTGCCGCTGGTGCTCCAGGCGCGGCCGTAGTAGGGGACGCCCAGGATGATCTTGCCGGGGGCCGTACGGGCGAGGTAGGCGTCGACGGTGTCGGTCAGGTCGTACATCGGGCCGGCCAGCGGGTCGATGGACCCGGCGGTCGGACTGCCGGCGCCGCGGTAGTCGTAGCCCATGACCATGACCGCGTCGGCCGCGCCGGGTGCCGTGAGCCCCGTGATGTCGTAGCTGTCGGGACGGCCCGTGGCGTCGAACGTCAGCTCGTAGCCGGCCCGGCGGGCGTCGAGGTCGGCGCGCAGCTGCCGCACGAAGGCCACGTAGTCGGCCGCCTGGCCGGCGGGGATCGGTTCGAAGTCCAGGTTCACCCCGTCCGCGCTGCGGTCGTGGACGGCCTTGGTGATCTCGGCCGCGAGGCGCGCCCGGAGCGTGCTGCTGGAGAGCAGCGTGATCGTGTCGGCGGCCTGGCCGCTGGTCCAGGCGAACCGCTCGACGGTGAGGACGACCCGCGTGCCGTGGTGGTGAGCGGCGTTGATCACGGCGGTCATGGCCCGGCTGGTCCAGCCGGCCCATCCCACGCTGGCGGAGCCGTCCGGGTCCCGTGTCTGGAGGTGGCCGTCCGGGCCCGCGGTCACGGCGAAGTAGGCGATCGTGGAGAGCGTCGTGTAGTCGAGCCGCAGGTCACGGCTGCCGAGCGTCCAGTAGGGCAGGAAGCCCAGGACCTCGCGGCGCAGGCCGGCCGGCGTGGATCGCGTGGTCGATGTCGTCAGGGCCGTCGACCCACTCACGGCAGCCGACCTGGCGGCCTCGAGGGGGGTCGTGGCCGGTCCGCCGGGCGTGAACACCGGGTGGTCGGCGGCGTGGGCCATCGCATCCAGGTACTCGGTCGAGGGTCCCGGGCCCGGGGGGGCGGCCTTGGCGGTCACGACCGGCGCCGTGTGCGGAGGCGCTGCCGGGTCATCGTCACCGGGCACGGTCGTGCCGATCGAGTCCGGTTCGGGTTGGCCGGTCGTGAGCGCCTGGAGGGCCGGCGCGGCGGCGGGCTGGAGCGCGGCGGCGGGCGCGAAGGCTGCCACGGCGGGGGCCATGAGAGCGGTCGCCACCAGCAGGCCCAGAACGACCCGGAGGTGGCGGTGCGTCAGCAGGTTGGCCATGCCGACCTCCTGGGAATGGTGACGAGACGCACCATACGCATCGGGCGGGGCGAGCCCCACCCCACGATGGTCCTGGTACGAAGCGTCAGGTCTCCGTGTAGCAAGTCCCGCCGGACGTCGGCGAGCGGTCAGGTCGCGCTCGGTGCAGCGCCCCTGATCGCGAGGACCACCGTGTAGCTGATCGACCCTGGCCCACCCAGGAACACGACGCGACCCGGATCAAGGCGGGTCACCTCGCCGAGTACGCTCGAGGCCACCGTGCGGCCCTGGGCCAGGACGAGGGGCTTGCCAAGGGCCGCGCCGACCAGGGCATCGGGGAAGTTGGCCCCCGACGCGACGTAGAGCGTGTCGACGCTGGGGTTGCCGGGGTACGTGTCCTGGGAGATGGCGACCGCGGTCGCGTACCGATCGGCGCCCGCCAGGCGCGTCGGGGTGACCTTGGCGGCGGCGCCGAGCGCGGCCTTGACCGCGTCGCTGACGCTGGCCGTGCCGCCCAGGACCTTGATCGCCTGGGGGGCGAGGGTCTTGATGGCCTGCAAGGTGGCATCGGGGACGGCAGTCGGATCGACCAGCAGGATGGGCGCCCCGAAATGGCCGGCCGCGGCGGCCCCGGCTAGCGCGTCGGGGAAGTTGAGGCCGTCGGCGATGTAGAGGACGGGGACAGGGCCGGCGAAGAAGGTGGTGGCGATGGCCCCGGCGGTCGCGTAGCGGTCGCTGCCGGCGATGCGGCGCACGTCGTTGGCCGGATCCGCGACCATGGCGTCGAGCTGCTGCTCGACGGCCGCGGAGATGCTGGCCGGCCCGCCCAGGATGATGATCTGCTGCGGCTTCAGGCGGTCCAGCTCGGCCTTGCTCGACGCAGGCAGGCCGTCGGGTGGCGTGATGACGAGCGGGGCGTGCTGCTTGGCGGCGGCGGCAGCCCCGGCCAGGGCATCGGGGAAGGCGGCGCCGCTGGCCACGAACACGACCGGCGTCGGGCCGGCAGGGAAGCTGTTGTCGTCGATGGCCTGGGCCGTCGCGTAGCGGTCGGAACCCGCCCAGCGGTCGGGATCGGGCGCCGGGGCCGGCCCACCGAGCACCTGATCGGTGGTCACGGCGAGGCGACCGACGACCGAGCGGTAGTACGGGTCGGCGCCGGCGGACTTGGCGTGCGGGTCCATGTGGACGTCGCTGTCGACGACGCGTGACGAACCGAAGCGGATGTCGGCGGTGCCGTAGTAACCGGTGCTCATGAAGACGTCGTCGAGCGTCTGGTGGGTCGTGAAGATGGCGTCGATGATGCCGCTCACGCCCTGCACGCCATAGGCGAAGACGGCCGCGGCGCCGGCCTTGAGGAAGCCGGCTCCGTAGTTGTCGGCCCGTTGTTGGGCCACGCTCTGGGTCGGATTGGCGAACTGGGGCTCGCTGTCGCCGCTGGCGTAGCAGAGGTGGTTGAGGAGGACCACGGCGTTGGGATTCGGGTGGAGGCTGGCGCCGATGGGTCCCTCGCCGCAGTAGTTGCTCGTGCCGCCCTTGGCGCACGGCGTGCCCGACGAGTAATCGAGGACGAAGCCGTCGACCCGGTCCGGCATCATGTGGCCGGGTGGATACGGGTTGGGCCATCCGTTGCCGTGGCCCATGTAGGCGATGATCGTGGCTGCCTGGCCACCATCGGCGCCGTTGACATACTTCACGACGTTCTGCCAGGTGGCCGCCAGGACGCCGCCCGTGCCCGGGCGGGCGTGGGTGTTGTAGCTGGAGCTGGAGTAGAGCTTGACCACGTCCATGCCATGGCCGGCAGCGTCGGCGGCGACGGCCTGGGCATCGTCGACGTAGCCGTTCGTCTGGCCTTCGGTGGGACCCACGATGATCACGGCGCGCGGAGCGGCAGGTGCCCCATCCGCCCGTGCCGGTGACGCCGCGGCGCCCGACCAGCCGGTCGCCACGAGCGCAAGGAGCGCTGCGGCGATGAGGGCCGGCCGCGTGCGGCGACCCGTGGGTTCGGCCAATGCTCTGCCTCCGGTGCACCCGGTGATCGCAGGTCGCCCCTGGGCCCGGCGGCTGCGACGGGAAGGACAGGGTGGGCCCTGCATCCACCCGCGGCTATGCCGAGATGGTCCCGCACCCCATGGCCCCATGGGACCACGGGGGTATGGCAGCATGGCGGCCTCACCGCATCGCACCGTCCGATGGGAAGGCCACGTGTCCCAGGAACCAGCCGATCCGACCGCGTCCTCGGCACCGCCGGACGGCGCGTCCCCGACCATACCCTCCGAGGCCGTCGACGTCCACCCCGAACCGCTTCCGGTGGACGGCGACGCCGCGGGCGGCGAGGCGGCGACGGGCGAGGCGCCGGCCGACCCATCCGCCGGTGGGGCCAGGACCTCCGACGAGACGAGTAGCGCCATCCTGGCTGCCGTGACGGCGGCCGGACCGGCAGCTGCGACCGAGGCGGCCGAGCCGGCGGTCGAGGCCGTCGAGCCGTCGGCCGAGGCTGAGCCGCCGCTCGAGGCCGTACCGGCGGCCGAGGCCGAACCGGCCGGGCCCGTGCCCCCACGTCGCGGCCCGTGGCGCGCCATCGCGACCGTCCTGTTGCTGGTGCTGCTGGCCGCCGCGCTCGGCTTCGGGGGAGCGTTCCTCGTGCCCGCCCTCGTCGACGTGCCCGCGCCGGGTGAGGCGGTGGCGACCACACCCGCCGCCTCTCCGACCCCGGCGCCGACCACGTCGAGTTCCACCATCCCCAGCCCCAGCAGGTCGGCCCAGGCCACCGCCTCGGCCAGGCCCTCGCCGACGCCGCGGTCATCGAGCACGATCTACATCGTCCAGCACGGCGACATCCTGTCGGCCATCGCCGCCCGCTTCGGCGTCACGGTCCAGGCCATCGTGGACGCCAACGGCCTGAAGGACCCCAACCACATCGAACCGGGCCAGCGGCTCATCATCCCGCTGCCCTGACGGTCAGGGCCCCAGGCTCGGGCTCGGCAACTCGATGGGGGCATTCCCGCCCGTGCTGCCCGACGCGGCCGGGCCGGATGCGGACGCGCCCGGGGAGGCGCTGGCGGCCGGTGACGCACCCGGCAGCGAGGCGTCGTAGTCGGTGATGACGAGCACGAACTCCAGCGCATCCAGGTCGGCGGCCGGGGCCACGACCGCGGACTGGACGACGGCGTTCGGATCCGTGTGCAGGTCCACGATGCGGCCGATCAGGAGGCCCTTGGGGAAGGGGGAGCGGAAGCCGTTGCCGAGGTCGATGCCCGCGGTCACGACGAGGTCCTCCGGCACCACCGTCGCCGTCGCCGAGATGTCCTGCATGGCGAGGGTCGAGCCGAGCTGGCCCACGACCTCGCCGGTCGCCCGCGTCGACTGGGTCATCCCGGTGACCGTCAGGCGCGTGTCGCTGAGCAGCAGGACGCGGCTGTAGTCCGGGCCGATGTCGTAGATCTGCCCCACGAGGGCGCCCCCCTGCCCCAGCACGCTGTCGCCGACCGCCAGGCCCGCCTGCGTGCCGCGATCGATGGTCATGACGCGCTCGGTGGCGGTGATGCCGCGGCCGACCACGGTGGCGGCCACGGTCTGATGCTGCAGGGTCGACTGGACCTTGAGCAGCGCCGCCAGCTGGTCATCCTGGGTGCGCACCGTCTGGAGCTGGGCGTTGGCCTCGGTCAGCGCCTCGTTCTGGGCGCGCAGCTGGTCGTTCTCCAGGCGCAGGCGGTCCAGATCGGCGATGGCGCCGAAGACCGAAGTGACCCCGCGCGTGAACCCCGACAGGGCGGCCTCGATGGGGGTGGCGGCATAGCCAAGGCCCTGCCGCAGGTCCTGCAGCGGGGCGGTGTCACTGAGCGCCAGGAGGAGCAGCGAGACGGCCATGAGGACCGTGAAGGTGACGGCCCGGCGGCGCGCGGCGCGGGTGGCGAACACGGGGCGCCCTAGCGCGGGGGCCGGGCGTAGGTCTCGGCCACCAGGGTGCGGGACATCGAGTCGAGCTCCTCGAGCACCTTGCCCGTGCCGCGGGCCACGCAGGTGAGCGGATCGTCGGCCACGTGGACGGGCATCTGGGTCGCCTCCGCGACGCGCCGGTCAAGGCCCTGCAGCAACGCCCCGCCGCCGGCCAGGACGACCCCCTGGTCCATGATGTCGGCCACCAGTTCGGGCGGCGTCTCCTCGATGGTGTCCTTGATCGTGTCCACGATCTGCTGGACGGACCCTTCGATCGCGTCGCGCACCTGGTCGGCGCCGATGTCCACGGCACGCGGCAGGCCGGTCAGCAGGTCGCGCCCGCGGAGGGTCACGTGCTGCTCGTCGTGGTCGCCGGGATAGGCCGAGCCGACGGCGATCTTGATGTCCTCCGCGGTGCGCTCGCCGAGGAGCAGGTTGTACTCGCGCCGGGCGTAGGCCACGATGTCCTGGTCCATCTCGTCGCCGCCGACACGGATGCTGCGGCTGACGACGATCCCGCCGAGCGAGATGACCGCCACCTCGGTCGTCCCGCCGCCGATGTCGACGATGAGTGACCCCGAGGCCTCGCCGACCGGCAGGCCCGCCCCGATGGCGGCCGCCATGGGCTCCTCGATGAGCCGCGCCCAGCGAGCCCCGGCATTGAGGGCGGCGTCGCGGACGGCGCGCTTCTCCACCTCGGTGACGCCCGAGGGGATGCCCAGCAGCATGCGCGGGCGAGGGATGAGGCCGACCCGGTCGTGGACCCGATGGACGAAGTACTTGATCATCTGCTCGGTCACGTCGAAGTCGCTGATGACCCCGTCACGGAGCGGGCGGACGGCGATGATGTTGGCCGGCGTGCGCCCCACCATGCGCTTGGCCTCCGCGCCGATGGCCAGCACGCGCTTGGTCTTGGCATCGATGGCCACCACGCTCGGCTCGCTGATGACGATGCCGCGGTCGCGCACGTGGACGAGCGTGTTGGCCGTGCCCAGGTCGATGCCGATATCGCGCGAGAAGAGGCCGAGGAAGGCGTCGAGCATCTGGCGGGCGGGTCCTGCAAGCGGGGATGATCGATTGGCCGTCGCGCCGGGCGGGAGACGGCGTCGCGGCTTCGCGGGTCATGTCGGAGACCCGTCGACGCGCCGGGGCGCGAACTCCGGCTCGGCCGGACGGACGGGCGTGCGCAGTATACCTGCCGCCTCAGCGTTGGCCCCCTCGATCGAACGGGATGCCGCGATCGCGGAGGCTGATGAACGCCTCGTGACCGATGATCAGGTGATCCAGCACCGGCACGTCCAGGAGGCGCCCGGCCGCCACCGCCTCGGCGGTCAGGTGCAGGTCATCCGGGCTCGGCGCCGGGTCGCCAGAGGGATGGTTGTGCACCAGGATCAGGCCGGCGGCGTGCTGGCGGATGGCGTCGCGGAACAACTCGCCGACGCGCACGAGGGCCGTGGACACGTTGCCGCGATAGACGGTCTCGATGGCCAGTACCGCGTTGCGCGTGTTGAGCACCACGACGCGCAGCTCTTCGCGCTCCAGGCGCCCCATCTGGAGGATCAGGCGGTCGGCCAGGTCACGCGGCGCGCGGACCGTCAGCCGGCCCGTCGGCCAGTCCGCCAGCAACCGGCGGCCAAGCTCGAAGGCAGCGGTGAGCTGCGCCGCGCGCGCGCCACCGATCCCGGGGATGGCCTCCAGCTCAGGTGGGCTGGCAGCGGCGAGGTTGCTCAGGCTGCCGGCCGTGGCCAGCGCCTCCGTGGCCATCTGGACGGCCGACCGTCCGGGCGAGCCACTGCCCCACACGAGCCCGATCAGCTCCGCGGCAGAGAGACCCGCGGCACCGCGACGGGCCAGGCGCTCACGCGGCCGCTCCTCCGGTGGCAGGTCGCGCAGGCGGTGCGGTGGCGAGGCCACGATCCTCCTCCCGGCGATGAGCGGCTCCAGCGTGGCGGGCGAGCGCGCCAGGGCCATCGTCGGAGCTCTCGGGCCCGGACGACGAGCCCGCCGATTCCCCGCCCTCCGGACCCGAAAGCCGAGCGATCGTAGGCGGCGGCACTCGCCGCCGGCTCACGCGCCGCTTAGCGCGGCCTTTGTGACCGGCTCTTCGGGGCCGCCCCCGCCTCAGGCGCCCTGCACGGCTCGCGTCGCGAGCGCGGCCAGGAACAGCAGCCCGCCGTTGTAGGCCATGTGGGCCCCCAGTGACGCGGCGAGGCCGCGCCGCTCGTACATGAAGGCCAGCAGGAGGCCGGCCGGCACGATGACCAGGAACTGGACGAGCAGCTGGGCGCCGATGCTGGCGAGGGTATCCTGCGGGCTGACCGCCACGTTGAGGACATGCACCGCGGCGAAGAGGATGGCCGAGCGGCGGATCGCCGCCGTGACGCCGAGGTCGAGGCGCCACGCGCTGTAGACGAAGCCGCGAAAGAAGATCTCCTCGCCGAACGGCGCGATCAGCACCGCACCAAGGGCGATGACCAGGCCGTCGACATCGCCCGTCAGCCGCGGCAGGCTCGAATCGGGCGCCGTCCCCAGGATGGCCGTCAGTGCCGCCGAGCCGATGAGCACGGGCAGGACCAGCGAGATCCCCGCCGCGGCCCCGACCAGCCAGTCCCCCAGCCGGTGCATCGCGGGCCCGGGACGCAGGCGCGCGATGCCGGCCCACGTCAGGGCGCCGCCCCGCACCGCGAACAGGTGCACGGCGGTGAGGTACACCGCGGCCGGGATCAGCACGGCCAGGAGGAAGGTCAGCGTGGGGCGCTCGTCGACGATGCCGGTCAGCCCGATACACAGCTCCACCAGGGTCGACAGGGCCAGCACGAACCCCAGCAGCAGCAGGGGCGCCGGGCCGCGGTAGGCTCCCTCGGGCCGGCTCGAGCGCGCGACCAGCTGGTAGCCACAGGCGGCGGAGAAGGCCACCACGAGGGCCACCAACCCGGCCCCGGCGAAGACGATGGCCGCCGCGCCCGCCGCGTCGAAGACGGCCAGGACGATCAGCAGCGCGCCGACCAGGCCCAGGAACCAGCCGCTCACGTACAGCCCGGGCGCGGCGCGACCCTCGATGGAGAAGGTCCTCGCGCCGGGCGGTCCGCTCAGCGAGGCTGTGTCAGGGCCGGGTCCAGGGGCGCCCGATGACTCCGCTCCGTCGGCCGCTGGCGGGCCTGCGGTCACTGCGCCTGCGGGCCGGGGTTGCGTCGAGCCGGCCCGTCCGCGGCAGCCTTGAGGCGTGGCGCACGGACCCGCACGGTCCGGGCCGCGGGCGTCTCCGGCTTCGCCTCCACGGGCTTGGTCGGCGACGTCGGGGGCACGGCCTCGGCGGGCGGCACGGCCTCGATCGGAGGCGGCGCGGCCGCCAGGGCCGCCGTCGTGGCGGCCATCGATGGCGCGAGGGCGGGGCTGATCTCGGGCTGCACCACCGCGACCGGCGGCGCGACCGGCCTGGCCGCGACGGGCATCGCCGGCACGATCGGGGCGGCGGCTACGGGTGGGGCGGCGGCGGCCACCGGAGCGATCGGGGCCGGCGCGGTCGCCCGGGGGGCCGCGGCGCTGGCGGCAGCGAGCACCTGGGCCGTGGTCACACTGCCGGCCGGGACCGTGCCCGGCCGCACCGGGCGGCCCGCGCGCACCCGCTCGGGCAGCTGTTCCGGCCGCTCGAAGTCCTTGCCGCACCACGGGCAGAGGCTCCAGTCCAGCTCCACCAGGTTGCTGCAATTGGGGCAGAAGCGGCGCAACCGGTTGCGGCAGGTGGGGCAGATGATCCAGTCGGCGTGGACCGCCCGCCCGCAGTTGGCGCAATGCGCCTGGCGCTCCACCTCGACCAGCATGGCCTCCTCGGCCAGAGCCCGCTCCTGGGCGTCGGCGACGGTCTCCTGCGGCCGCAGGATGCGATAGAGGACGAAGGCGAAGACGAACAGGATCGGCGTGAAGAGGATGATCAGCGCCGCGGCGAGGTAGGGCGCGATCGGGTTGGTCGTCCGATGGCTCATGTCGCGGTAGGCGTAGTAGGCCGTGGCGAGCCAGATGAAGACGATGTAGAAGCCGATCGCGCGCAGGATCAGCTGGATGGTCGGATCCGCGAAGAAGGTCCCGAAGGCGCCGCTGATCGCATCGAGGATCTGGTTCATCGGGGCGGGGCGAGAGCCTCCAAGGTAGCGGCCAACGGCCGAGCAGCCGCGCGTCGCGGCGCCGACCTCCCTCCAACCGGGGCCGAGTGTAGCAGAGGGCCCCTCGTGCTCAGGTAGGACGCGGCGGCTCGGCGAGCCGTGACGCGACCGCGATGCCGCCGACGATGCACAGGACCGCGCCGACGATCAGAGCCCAGATGCCGATGCCCAGGGACTGGCTGCCCACCCACTCCCAGAACAGGCCCACCTCGAAGGCGCCGAGGAGCAACGGCAGGAGGCCCAGGCGGACGACGGGCGGCACGCGGAACGGCAGGATCGCCAGCAGGGCGATGACCACGACCAGGAAGAACGCCAGCACGTGGCTCGGCTTGTAGAGGCCCCACGACTCGAGGTAACCGAGGCCGTTCGCGGAGGCCCACGGCAGCACGAAGGCGACCGCCGAGACCCACGTGCCGACCACGACCAGCCAGCCCACCGCGAGCGGAGGGGCCTGGAAGGGCAGGTCGCTGAAGAACCCGGCGACCCCGGGCGTGGCCGGGCCGCGCGGTGACGCGGCAGGGTCGGGGGCCCCGGCGGCCGACGGCGCGGAAACGGTCCGAGTACCACTCGTTGGGCCCAGGCGGCCGCAGCTCGGGCCGGGCCTCCGGGGTCACCTTGGGCCACCCCGCCCCGCCCGTGGCTGAGGCATCGGAGCCGGCGCTCGCCACCGGCGCTCCGCACTCCGGGCAGGCGGCCCGGCCCGCCTGCAGGGGCGCGCCACACGTCGCGCAGGAGCCGGCGAAGGGCACGGCCGTGGACGGGTCCATCAGGCGAGCCCGCGGCCGCCGAGGACCGCCCTGGTCAGCAGCGCCGACCGCATCGCCGCGGTCGCCCCCAGCAGCACGAGCGCGGCGCCGAGGAGGACCACCAGCGCGGCCGTCCCGGCCGCCGCGGCCAACCACGTCGCCACGGTCGCGAGCAGCGTCGCTTCCGCCGGCGGCGACAGGTAGGCCACCTGGGCGACGGTCCAGCCGAGGGCGATCAGGGCCGCGGCGAGGATGGCGCCGCAGATCCCCATGGCCCACACGGCGACGCTCGCCGCCACCGCTCGCCCAGGCCGCCGGAGGAGGGCCGCCGGGGCCTCGAGGGTGCGCCGCAAGGTGCTCGACCTGGCGGTCGGGGGCAGCAGTCCCATGTGCCGGGCGAGCAGCTCGCGGCCCACGACCGAATAGACGTGGGTCGACAGCAGCACGGTCGCGCCGACGACCACGAGCCACGGCCAGGTGGCCTCCACGACCCGCCACCAGAGCGGCAGGCCCTGGTCGCTCGGCAGCAGGATCTCCTGGCGGACGACGCCGGCCATCACCGTGACGGTCGGCACGAGGGCGACCAGGAGCGGCACGGCCGCCACGAGCTGCAGCGCCAGGAGCTTGAGCACGAGTCGGGCTGTGGGCCGCCCCGCCGTCGAGGACGCGGCCACGCCGGCCGCACTCAGGAGGCCTTCGAACGCGGCGATGTCGGCCAGCGCCGCCATGACGAGTCCGCCGACGAGGGCCAGGACGACCAGGCCCCCGGCCAGCAGGAGCAGCGCCGCGACCCGGGCCGACAGGCCGTTGGCGTCGACGAGGTCCGGTCCGATCAGCACGCTCAGGCTGACCGGGCTGGGCAGGGCCAGCATGGGCAGCAGGATGAGCAGGAAGCCGCCGCGGGCCAGGAACCCGACCAGCCCGACGCTCCACAGCGCCGGCGTCCGTCCGGCGGCTCCGACGCCCGGCATCTGAAGCGCCATCAGGCGGCCCGGTCGGCGGCCATGACCGCCCGCCCGAAGGCCTCCTGGACGGCCGTCGCCAGCTCGCCGGCCGGCATCGTGGCGGCCCGGACGGGATCCCATTTGATGGCCACCTGGACGAGACAGGGGCGCTCCCAGGCGCGCGTCTCGTCGGCGGCGGGGTGCAGCTTCAACCGGACGAGCTGGCGGCCGCCTTCCTCGGCGATGAGGCCCGCCAGGGCGCCGGCGAAGACAGGGCCGATGACCGCCTGGGGCGGTGCGGGCGGCGGCCCGGCGAGGGGCGCCAGGTCGATCATGTCGATCAGGCCGCCGGCGTCGCTGGCCCAGACGTGGCCCAGCCACCAGCCGTCGTCGGTCGTGCTGGGCGGCGCCATGCCGACCTCCACGGCGCGCCCGGGCCGGCCCGCGCCGCCGTGGACGCGCACCGTCGCCGGGCGCAGGAAGGATGGTCCGGGGACCCGCATGCGAGCCGCCACGGACGCAGTCTAGGCGCCCGCCGGCGGGCCTGCCGCGGAGGCATCGGCGGCCGCATCGGGGGTCGCGGCCGGGTGTTCCTGGCTGCCGTCCGGTCCCGCCCCAGCCGTGGCGTCGGCGACGATGGCGGCCGCGTCGATGCCGCCCGGGACGACCCCCGGGGCCTGCGCCTTGAGGGCCTCGATCTCCAGCTGGAGCATGGCCCGGCGGACCGCATCGTCGGGCGGCCGGATGGCCTCCTCGATGGTGGCGTCGTCGAGTTGCAGACCCTCCGGCGTGACCACGGCCGGCGCCGCCGGTGAGGTGCCCGACCGGCCGGTCCCCAGGAGCGAGCCGGCCGAACGGAGGATGCCGCCGGACGCGTTCGAGGTCGCCTGCTGCTGGGCCTCCGCACGGCGGCGGGCCAGCTCGGCCTCGAGGCTCATCGTGGTGAGGCCGGGGATCTCCTGGTCGGGCTCGAGCGGCTTGAGGTTGGCGCCGCACGACGGGCAGTGGGCCGCGTCCGGATCGGACAGCGGGGTGTTGCACCACTCGCAGACGCGCACGATGTTGCGCGTGCTGCCGAAGTCGCGGACCTCCGGATCCAGGTCGGGGGCGAAGGCGCGGTCGCCACCGCCGTCGGCGGCCAGCAGGACCTTGGGCGACAGCTCGTACGCGGTCAGCGGCTCCAGCATCGGCTGGCCGTGCTCGAGGAGCGGTTCGTCGGCCACCCGTTCGGGCGGGGCGGCGGCCTGGGGAGGCTCGGGCGCGGCCGCGGCGGCCTGCGGCGCGAGGGGTTCGGCGGGCGGCGCGACCGGTTCGGGACCCGGCGGAGGCGCGCCCTGCGGGGCGGACGGACGAGTGGGCTTCCTGGGCATGGCGGCGACTCTACTGCCTCCGTTCGTCCGGGGGGACTCCCCCGATGGTCCGGGGCGGCCGGGCCGCCTCCCGTGCTACTCCCATTCGATGGTGGCCGGCGGCTTGCTGCTGATGTCGTAGACGACGCGGTTGACGCCGGCCACCTCGTTGACGATCCGGCTGCTGATGCGGCCGAGGACGTCATACGGCAGCTTGGCCCAGTCGGCCGTCATGCCGTCCTCGCTGGTGACGGCGCGGATGGCCACGACGTTGGCGTAGGTGCGCCCGTCGCCCATGACGCCCACGCTGCGGACCGGCGTGAGGATGGCGAAGCTCTGCCACAGGCTGCGGTACAGGCCGGCCGCCTTGATCTCGTCGATGACGATCCAGTCGGCCTCGCGCAATGTCTCCAGCCGCTCAGCGGTGACCTCGCCGATGATGCGGATGGCCAGCCCCGGGCCCGGGAATGGCTGCCGCTGGACCATCGCCTCGGGCAAGCCCAGTTCGACCCCCACGGCCCGGACCTCGTCCTTGAACAGGTAGCGCAGCGGCTCGATCAGCTGGAAGCGCAGGTCGGCGGGCAGGCCACCCACGTTGTGGTGAGTCTTGATCTTCTGGGCCGCCTTGGTCTCCGGGGCCGTGGACTCGATCACGTCGGGGTAGAGGGTGCCCTGGGTCAGGAAATCGATCCGCCCCAGGCGGCCCGCCTCCTCCTCGAAGACGCGGATGAACTCGTCGCCGATGATGCGCCGCTTGCCCTCCGGGTCCTCGACCCCGGCCAGCCGCGCCAGGAAGCGCTGGCGGGCGTCGACCATCACCAGGCGCATGCCAAGGTGGGCCTCGAAGGTCGCCCGCAGGAGCTCGGATTCCTTCTTGCGCATGAGCCCGTGGTCGACGTAGATGCAGGTCAGGCGGTCGCCCACGGCACGGTGGACGAGGGCCGCGGCGACGGCCGAGTCGACCCCGCCGGAGAGGGCGCAGATGACCCGCCCCTCTGAGCCGGTGGCGGCGGCGTGGGCATCCACGCGCTCGCGGATGGCGGCCACGGTCGAGGCGATGAAGTCGCTCGTGGTCCAGGTGGCGCGAGCGCCGGCGATACCGAACACGAAGTTGCGCAGGATGTCGCGTCCGGCCGGCGTGTGCACGACCTCGGGATGGAACTGGATGCCGTAGAGCCGCCGGTCCGGATCGGCCAGGCCGGCGAACGGCGAGGCGGGCGTCAGGGCGGTCGGGTGGAAGCCGATGGGCGGCCGCGCGATGAGGTCGCCGTGGCTCATCCAGACGGGCTGCTCACGCGGCACGTCCTTGAACAGCCCGTCGGCCTCGGTGATGGTCACCGTCGCCGGGCCGTACTCGCGGTGGGCCGCCGGCAGCACCTCGCCGCCGAGCTCGTGGGCCATCAGCTGCACTCCGTAGCAGATGCCCAGGATGGGGATGCCGGCACTCCAGAGCCTCGGATCGACGCGCGGCGCGTCCGCGTCGTAGACGCTGGCCGGCCCGCCCGAGAGGATGATGCCGCGCGGGTGGCGCCCCAGGATCTCGGCCAGCGGCGTGTCGTGCGGCAGGAGCTCGGAATAGACCTCCATCTCGCGCACGCGCCGGGCGATGAGCTGGGCGGTCTGGCCGCCGAAGTCCAGGACCACGACCGAGTCGGGCTCCCGGCTCGCCGCCGCCGGTGGCTGATCCGACGCCTCGCGCTGGGGGGCGGGAGCGCGGAGCGCCGTTTCGAGGTACGCCTCCACCTCCGCGTCGTCGGGCGCCAGCACACGGTGGCCGGCATTGGCCGGCTCGCCATGGACGGTCTTGCCGCGACGTCGGGTCGCCTCCACCTCCGCCAATCAGCCCTCCGCTCGCGTCCTCCAGCGCCGCGTCCAGTCTACCCGCCGGGCGCCTCCGCGAGTCGGCGGATCAGCGGCCTCGCTGCCAGGACTTGCCCTCGACGGCGACGGCGGGTGCGTAGACCATCTCGACCTGCTGCATCTCGCGGATGGTGCGCGCCCCGAGCGCGGCCATCGACTGGCGCAGGGCGCCGACCAGGTTCTCCGTGCCGTCGGTGACCTGCGCCGGCCCGAGCAGGATCCGCTCCAGGGAGCCGACCGTGCCGACCGTGATGCGCGTGCCCCGCGGCAGCGTCGGCGAGGGCGCGGCCATGCCCCAGTTGGTGCCGCGGCCGGGCGCCTCCTCGGCCCGCGCGAGTGGCGAGCCAAGCATCAGCAGGTCGGCCCCGGCGGCGATGGCCTTGGCCAGCTCGCCCCCGCGGCGCATGCCGCCGTCGGCGACCACCGGCACGTACCGCCCGGTCTCGTCGAAGTAGGTGTCGCGCGCGGCGGCCACGTCGCTCACGGCGGTGACCTGCGGCACGCCGATGCCTAGCACGTCGCGCGTGGTGCATGCCGCGCCGGGGCCCACGCCGACGAAGATCGCGGCGATGCCCTGGTGCATCAGCTGGTACGCGGCGTCGAAGCTGGTGGTGTTGCCCACGGCGACCGGGATGGGCATGAAGCGCGTGAAGTCGGCCAGCTCCAGCGGGTCGTAGCCGCGGGCGAGGTGGCGAGCGCTGGAGACCTGCGACTGGACGAGGAAGAGGTCGGCCCCGTGCTCCGCACAGAACGGGCCGAAGCGGCGCGCCGCGGCCGGCGTGGCGGCCACCGCGACGGCCGCGCCCGCGGCCCGGAACTCGGCCAGGCGCTGGGCGACCAGTTCGTCACGGACCGGCTGGCGATACGCCTCGGCCAGCACGTCGTGGACCTCGCCGGCGGGGGCGATGGCGATGCGCTCCAGGATCGCCGAGGGCTCGTCGTAGCGGACCTGCACGCCCTCCAGGTTCAGGACCGCCAGGCCCCCCAGGCGCGAGAGTTCGGCCGCCATCCGCACGTCGACGACCGCGTCCATGGCCGCGGCCAGGATGGGGATGCGCAGCTGCAGGCCGGCCAGCTCGACGCTCGTGTCGACATCGGCCGGCTCGACCGTGTCGGTGCCCGGGGCCAGCGAGACGTCGTCGAAGCCGTAGGTCGGGCGGATGGTGTCGACCTTGGACGGCCGGCGAGCCACGGGGGTCGGGGGCGCGTCGGGCCGTTCAGCGGGGGCAGTGGGCGCCTCGCGCGGCACGATCGACGGCTCCTCCGGATGGGCCGCCACGCGGTGCGGGCGGCGCTTCGGGCAGTATACCGGCGTGACCCTCTCACCCGACGCCGGCTCGCCACCACCCCTCGTGGGGCTGGCCGACATCATGGCCGCCGCGGACCGCCTGGAGGGGATCACGATCCGCACCCCGCTGCTGCCATACGGGGAGCGGGCGTGGCTGAAGCCGGAGACGCTCCAGCCGATCGGCGCCTTCAAGCTGCGCGGCGCCTACAACGCCATCGCGACCCTGCCCTCCGCGGCACGTGCCGCGGGCGTGGTGACCCACTCCTCGGGCAACCACGGCCAGGGCGTCGCCCGGGCGGCCCGGCTGCTGGGCGTCCACGCCGTCGTGGTGATGCCCTCGGACGCCCCGCAGCTCAAGGTGGACCGGGTCCGTGCCGACGGCGCGGAGATCATCCTCGTGGGCCCCTCGTCGGATGAGCGCGCGGCTCGCGCCAGGGAGCTGGCCGGCGAGCGTGGCCTGACGCTCGTGAGTCCCTACGACGACGACGCCGTGATCGCCGGCCAGGGCACGGTCGGCCTGGAGATCGTCGAGCAGGTCGCCGACCTTGACGAGCCGCGGGCCGGCCAGGAGCCCGGCGAACCGCCTCCCCTGACCGTCCTCGTGCCGATCGGCGGCGGGGGGCTGGCCTCGGGCGTGGCGACGGCCGTGCGTTCGATCCGGCCGGAGGCGCAGGTCTGGGGCGTCGAGCCCGAGCTGGCCGCTGACGCCCGCGATTCGCTGCGCGAGGACCGGCTGGTGCGCTGGGAGCCGGGCCAGGTCGGCCGGACCATCGCCGACGGCATGCGTCCAGCCTCGATCGGGGTCCGCAACCTGGCCCACCTGCGGGTCTACCTGACCGGGGTGCTGGTCGTGAGCGAGGACGAGATCCGCCGGGCCATGGTGCGCGCGGCGGACGAGGCCCGGCTGGTCGTGGAGCCTTCAGGCGCCACGACGCTCGCGGCGTGGTGCTTCCACGCCGCGGAGCTGCCGCCGACCGGCCGGGTGGTGGTGGTGCTGTCGGGCGGGAACGTCGATACGGGCCGCTACGCCCAGCTCATCGCGGAGGGTCGCGCCGCCGGCGGCTGACCGCCGCTCCGGACCTCAGATCCGCTCGAAGCGGTCCACCGGCAGGACGAACACGGTGGCCCCGCCGACCTGCACCTCGACCGGGTAGGGCAGGTAGAACTCGCCCGGTTCCATGATCGGCGGCATGGGGTTGACGACCTCGGTGCGCGAGGTGCAGTTGTCCTTGACGATCTGGAGGGCCGCCTCGACCTGGTCGTCCTCCACGCCGAGCATGACCGTGGCGTTGGAGCGGCGCAGGAACCCGCCCGACGAGGCCAGCTTCGTGGCCCGGAACTCCTTGCGCAGGAGTGCCTCCACGAGCACGTCGGCGTCATCGCCGTGGACGATGGCCATGACCAGCTTCACCGCCCGAGTATAGGCCGCAGGACGTGACGGTCGACCCGAGCGCGGTCGCGCGGCGCGGTACTATCCGGACGTGCCCGCAGCCCCCCGTGACCTCCTCGCCGTGCTGGCCGAGTGCGGCCGTCTCGTGGCGCGCGGGGGCGACCTGGGGGTACGGCTGGACGGGCTGGCCGAGCAGGCGGCGCAGGCGGCCGGCGCGGCGACCAGCGTGATCTACCTCCTCGACGGGGATGCGGCGCAGCTCCTCGCCGGCGGCACCTGGGGCCTCGGCCCCGGCGCCATCTCCACGCTCGAGCCCCTGGCCGTGGGCGATGGCGGGGACGACGACGCGGTCGGACGGACGGTGCGGGCCCGTCATGCGGCCATGGTCACCGTCACGCCGGCCATGACGACCGACCTGCCGGCGGCGGGCGGGGCGATCAAGGCCCTCGCTCACGTGCCCCTCGTGACCGAGGCTGCCGACGGGACCCAGCAGGTGGAAGGCCTCCTGACCGCCGGCTTCACGACCGACCCCGGCGACGCGCTGGGGCCCCTCGCCGCCCTGGGCGCCGTGGGCGACCTGGCCGCGGCCGTGATCCGCCAGGCACGCCTGGAGCAGGCCCTCGTGGAACGCTCCGACTGGTTCGAACGCCTGGCCAGCACGGATGCCCTCACCGGGCTCGCCAATCGCCGCACGTTCGAGCGGATGCTCGAGCTCGAGCTGGTGCGGGCGGGCCGCCAGGGCACGCCGGTCAGCCTGGCCATCTTCGACATCGACGGCCTGGCGACGATCGATCGCGAGCGCGGGGCGGACGTGGCCGATGACGTCCTGCGGCACGTCGCCTCGGCCCTCGCCGAATCGGTGCGCCTGGTGGACACGATCGCCCGGCTCGGCGGTGACGAGTTCGCCGTCCTGGCCCCCGGCACGGCCGGCGTGACGGTCGCGCGCCGCGTCCTCACCGGCGCCGCCCGGGCCCTCGCCGATCACGTCCCGGCGGTCAGCCTGAGCGTGGGCGTGGCCCGCTTCCCCGACGACGGCGCCACCGGCACGGAGCTGCTCGGGGCGGCGACCGACGCCCTGGCCTCGGCCAAGGCCGAGGGTCGCGGCTCGATCGTGGAAGCTGCGACCGCCAGCAGCCCGTAGCGGATCAGCCGGTCAGGCTCGCCAGGACGACGGGCTGGCTCGTCGGCTGGTCGGATCCGCCGGTCGGCTCGATGGTCAGGGCCACCGCCGTCACGGCCCCCGCCGTGGCAGCCATGCCGACCACCGTGACCCCGTCCGTGCCCAACTCGAACGTGCCCGCCGACACGGCCGTCTGGCCCTTCAGGTACCACGCCTGGTAGGTGCGACCGGCGCCCGGATCGGGCAGGCCGCTGACCACCATGTAGTTCGTGCCGCCGGTCCCGGCGACCACGAAGCCCGAGGCGGCGGCCGCAGGTCCGCTGCCCTGGAGGGTGGCCGTGACGCTGCCCGCCTGGGCCGCGGTCGTGAGCGCGCTGCTCAGCAGGGCGGCCTGCTGACGCGCGGCGTCCAGCTGGCCCTGCAGGAGGACGTTCCAGCCCACCACGCCGACGAGGGCGATGACCGCCGCCGCCGCCAGCAGCCAGCGCCAGGCCGGCCGTGGCCCACGCGCCGCGCGGGTGGCCCGGACGGCAGCCAGGTCAACGGGCTGGGCCGCCGGCGCCGCGGCCTCGCGCACGGCGGCCTCCGCCGGCACCGCGGTCGCCGCCACCGCCGCGCCGTAGCCCTCGACGAGGCGGGCGGCGGCCGAGTCGTCGCGGGCGCGCGCCCGCAGGTCCGCCCGCACCGCCGCGGCGATACGTTCCCCGACGGCGGCGGGTGGCTCGAGCGGCTCGAGGGACTCGGCCAGGTACGGCACGACCCCACCGAGCTCGGCCATCTCGGCGTGGCCGTCGGCGCAGGTCGCGAGGTGCTCGCGGACGCTGGCCGCCTCCGCGGGCTCGAGCGCGTCGAGGACGTACAGCGGCGCCAGATCGCGCACCGCGTCGCAGGTCAGGGCCCGGGTCTCGGTCACGACTGCCCCACCGGTCCTCGTCCCACGGCGGCCTCGACCGTGGCGCTGCCCGCCATGCTCCGGCGCAGGGCGAGCAGCCCCAGGCGGACGCGACTCTTGACCGTGCCGAGGGGCGCATCCGTGCGGGCGGCGATCTCCTGCTGGGTGAGACCGCCGAAGTAGGCCAGCTCGATGGCTTCGCGCTGCACGTCCGGCAGGGCCGCGAGGGCCGCCAGGATGGCCGCCCGGTCGAGGCGCCCGGCGACGGCCTCCCAGGTGTCGGGCACCACGAGGCTGGCCGGCGGCGACGCCTCCTGGTCGGGCAGCTCGCTCACGGGACGCCGGCGGCGCACGGCATCGACGGCCCGGTGGTGCACGATGGAGAGGACCCACGTCCGCGCACTGGCCCGCGCCGCGGCGTAGCGCGAGGCGTTGCGCCAGATACCGAGGAAGGCCTCCTGGAGGACATCCTCGGCCAGGGCGGCATCGCCGGTGATACGGACGGCGAGGGCATAGGCCATGGCTCGGTTGCGCTCGTACAGCAGGTCAAGGGCGCCTGCATCGGCCGCGGCCACACGCCGCATGAGCTCCTCGTCCGATGCGGACGCGAGCTCGAGGGGCGGCGCCGCCCCGGCGGCAGGTGGACCGTTCATCAGCTGATGCGCACCGCGGTGCTCGCCGGTTCATCCTGGGACTCGGCGTCGAGCGCAGCGAGCCAGGTCTCGACCAGCTCGCCCACCTCGGCGGCGACGAGGCCCGGGGCGCGATCCGCCTCCACGATGCGCCAGCGTGACGGCTCGGCATGGGCCAGGGCAAGGTAGCCGTGCCGCACGCGCTCATGGAAGGCGCGGTCGTGCTGGGCGGGATCCTCCCACCGCGTGTGCCCCGAGGCCGCACCCTCAGCGCGCCGCACGAGGCCGACCTCAACGGGAAGGTCGAGCAGGATGGTCAGGTCGGGCGCCACGTCGCCGGTCGCGAAGGCGTCAAGGCGGCGCAGCTCCTCGAGGTCCAGGCCCGAGCCGTAGCCCTGGTAGGCCAGCGTCGAGTCGGTGTGGCGATCGCCCACCACCAGCTCACCGCGGGCGAGGGCTGGGCCGATGACCCGACGCACGAGCTGGGCCCGGGCGGCATTGAAGAGGAGGGCCGAGCTCCACGGATCGTGGTCGGCGGCCCCGTTGACGAGCGCACGCACGGCCTCGGCGAGCGGCGTGCCGCCCGGTTCACGGACCTGCGTGACGACCCGGCCACCAGCGCGCAGGCGCGCCACGAGGCGGTCGGCCTGGCTGCTCTTGCCGGCGCCATCGGGCCCCTCGATGGTGATGAAGGCCCCGTGGCGCGGCCCTTTCGCACCGGGCGCCGCCTGCCCCCGCCGCCCGCCCCGGCGCGCCGATCTCGCCTCCACCGCCGAAGCATACCGCGCGCTCCCGCCCGCGCTGGCATCATGGTCGGCCATGGCCCGCCCGCCCATCCGGCAGCGCCTCGACTGGACGGTCGACGAGCCCACGTACGCCCGGATCAAGCGACTCTGGGTGCGCCACTCCATCGCGGAGGACCGCCGCGACGTGGCGGGCCTCATCGCCACGCTGGCGGCCGACTGCATCTACGAGATCGTGCCGACCGGCCAGCGGTGGGAAGGCCACGAGGGCGCCCGGGCCTTCTACACCGGCTTCCTGGCTGCTTTCCCGGACGTCCATTTCGACCTCACCGACATCGTCATCGGGCCCCAGGGCGTCTTCGAGGTGGCGACCATGACGGGCACCCACGTGGGCGACTGGGCGGGCCTCACGGCGACCGGCCGGCCGGTCCGGTTGTGGATCGGCATCCACTTCCCGTGGCGGCCCGACGTGGGCCTCTTCGGCGGCGAGGACATCTACCTGGACCGGCTCGCCCTGGCGCCGCCAGCCGGCTGACGATCCCGGGTCAGCGCCAGGCGCGCACCTGATCGGGATAGAGGCGGACGCGGCGGAACGGCTCGCGGCCGCGTGAGCGTGAGACCAGGTTGGCGCGCTCGGCCATCTGGTGCTGCAGGCGGCGGATGTAGGCGTTCTGGGGCGACAGCTCGACCGGCTTCGCGTCTGCGCATGACCAGGCCGATGGCCTCCTCCACCTCGCGCAGGGCGGCCTCGCGCGGGTCGACTTCCAGCGCGTAGAGCGACGTCAGGCAGGCCTCCATCTGGAGGATCGTGTTGGACTTCAGCACGTAGATCGGCAGGTCGCGCTCCTCCGCCTCGCGCAGCGCCGGCGGCTTCTGCTTGTAGTAGTTGCGCAGCGTGATGACGACGTCGGCGTCGTCGGCCTCGCGGACGACGACGACCGGCAGCTGCAGCTCGCGGACGGCCTGCTCGAGGCGCTTGCGGCTGACGCCGAAGCCGCAGCACGTGGAGCGTCGGCAGCGATGCCCGAGTAGGCCTCCGCCGGCGGCGCCGCCGTCGACGCCCTCCGCCGTCGCCGGGCCGTCCAGTCCGAGCCTCAGTCCTCGCGCCTCGAGGTCGTCCTCGTCCTCGTCCTCCGGCACCGGGGCCGTGCCCTCGTCGGCGTGCAGCGACTGGATCGCGCGCCGGGCCGACTCGCGCCACTCGCGCTGGCGGTCGAACTCCCGCGGCGTCGCGCGCTCGTGGCTCGGGGGCCGGCGGAGTGCCGCGCTCGAGCGGGCCACGATCGGCGATCTCGCCGGTCTGGAAGACATCCGGCGAGCGCCGACTGGCGAGCCGCCTGGCGGGCCGCCGTTGGCGGGACCTTCGGTCGGGCCACCCGAAGGGGCCCGGTCGGCCCCGGCCCGTCCCCGGCCCGCCCGCCAGCCACCGCCGCCACTGGGCCGATAGCCCGGTCGGGCAGCCGCGCTCGCCCTCGAGCCACGGCGCCTCCGGTCGCGCCCCGGCCGCCCGCCAGCCCGGCTCGACGCGCCACCCCGCGCCGCCCGTGCCGACCAGCGAGCCGCCGAAGCGCTCGCTCCGGACACGCTGTTGGGGGACGGGCGGGGCCGCGCCTGGGTGCGGTGGACGCCGCCCTCGTCGCGCCAGCGCAGCTCCGGCGCGCACGGCGTCGCCGCGCAGCATCGCGTCGACCGTCTCGGCGACGTCGCGGTGGACGGCCACGCGGTCGCGGGCCTGGATCTCGACGACCACGTCGAACGTGGGCGGCGCCTTGCGCTCGAGGACGCTCTTCTGGCGTCCGCCGGCGGCGCGCCTCCTCGTCGCCGAGGGTGACCGTCTGGATGCCGCCGATCAGGTCGGAGAGCGTCGGGTTCAGCATCAGGTTGTCGAGGTTGTTGCCGTGGGCGGTGCCGACGAGCTGCACGCCGCGCTCGGCGATCGTGCGGGCGGCGGCCGCCTCGAGCTCCGTGCCGATCTCGTCGATGACGATGACCTCGGGCATGTGGTTCTCCACCGCCTCGATCATCACGGCGTGCTGCAGCGACGGGCGCGGGCACCTGCATGCGGCGCGCCCGGCCGATGCCGGGATGCGGGATGTCGCCGTCGCCGGCGATCTCGTTGGACGTGTCGACGATGACGACCCGCTTGTCCAGGTCGTCGGCCAGGACGCGCGCCGCCTCGCGCAGCATGGTCGTCTTGCCGATGCCGGGCCGGCCCATGATCAGCACCGAGCTGGCCCGACTCGACGAGGTCCTCGATGATCTCGATCGTGCCGAAGACGGCGCGGCCGACGCGGCAGGTCAGGCCGACGATCTTGCCGTTGCGGTTGCGGATGGCGCAGATGCGGTGCAGCGTGCGCTCGATGCCGGCGCGGTTGTCGTCGCCGAACGAGCCGATGTGGTCGATCGACGTACTGGATGTCGTCGGCGTCCACGTCCCGCTCCAGCAGCACCTGCTCGCCGCCGCCCCCGAAGCGGGCCTCCGGCGGGCGGCCCAGGTCCAGCACGACCTCGATGAGGTCGCGCTCGGCGGGCAGCCGCGCCAGCTCGGTCCGGATGGCGGGCGGCAGCGCGGCCAGGAGGGCCGGCAGGTCGTCGCGGGCCGGCGTGGCGGGCGTGGCCGACGTCATCGGATGGCCGGCACGAGGGCCGGTTGGGCGACGCGCACGAGCGTCTCCTTGAGCAGCAGGGTGAGGGTGGCGAGCCGTTGGAAGCCGGCCTCCTCCGCTCGCCGATCGAGCGGCGAATTGTACGTCCGGACGGGGAACAGCACGCCGCGCCCGTGGTGCCGGCGCGGCGAGGCGCGGTCGGCCGCCTCGTGCCCGGCCGATGCCCCGATGACGCTCAGGCCATAAGCGATGAGGTCGCTCGGGTCGTGCTCCGGGCGGGTCAGGACGCGCAGGTAGTCGGGCTGGTCCTCCTTCGCCACGCCGATCTGGGCGAGGGCGGCGATCTCCCCGCTGGCCGCCCCGTCCGTGCCGGGCGGGCAGGCCTGGACGAACGCGCTGACGTCGGCGAAGCGGAGGATCGGTGCCATCGAGGAGCGCGGGATGCGCCACTGCCCCGCGGGGCGCTCCCAGTCGGGCAGGCGGTACGCCTCCAGGCGGGCCACCGGCGGGGGGGTGATGGCGGCGTACAGGCGGCTGAGGGGCAACGCGTCGAGCGGCGCGGCCGGCCGGATGCCGAGCTCCAGGGCGTCGCTCCTCGGTCATCGGTGCCGGTAGCGGCCGCATCCGGCGGCCGGAGGAGGACCCACTCCTCGCCGTAGCGCACGAAGCCAGCCTGCATGAACAGCTCGACGTTGCCGCCCCCATCGGCACAGGCCACATGGAAGCGCATCGCGCCGCGCTTGGCGCCGTCACGCAGGAGGTGCTGCACGAGGCGGAAGCGGATGTCGCCGGCGTCGGCCAGCCCGACCGCGTCGAGCTCCACGATCGTCCACTCGTCACGCTGGGCGTCGCGCTCGGCTCGCAGGAGGCCGGCCAGGCCGCGCTGGTCCTCGTACACGTAGAGCTGGTCCTGCGGCCGGAGCGCCCCGAGGGGCATGCGGAACAAGGTGAAGACGCCGATGGGGTTGCCGGCGACGGGCAGGCCAAGGGAACGCACGGCGGCCTCGTCGGCGCCGTCGCCGCCATGGCTCAGCTGCGACAGCTCGCCGACCGCCGCCAGGTCGGTCAGGCGGGCCATGCGGACGCGGCCGGGCGTGCTCACGTCTGGCCGGCCGTGCGGCGCAGCGGATGGTGGCGCCGGCCGGCGCCCTCGGCCGGCTCGCGAAAGGCCTCCGCCATGGTCATCAGGAGGCGGTGGAAGCGGGTGTTCGCCGGCCAGCTCGGGGTGGAAGGCGGTGGCCAGGACGTGACCCTGCCGCACCGCCACGACCCGGCCGTCGGGCAGGCTGGCCAGGACATCGACCTCCGGCCCGACGCGTTCGAGGACCGGCGCCCGGATGAAGATGGCGTGGACGGGGTCGGTGCCAAGGACGGGCACGACCAGGTCCGTCTCGAAGCTGTCCAGCTGCCGGCCGAACGCGTTGCGCTTGACGGCCACGTCGAGCAGCGGCAGGACCGGCGCATCACCGTCGGCGATCTCGTCGGCGAGGAGGATCATGCCGGCGCAGGTGCCGTAGAGGGGCGCGCCGGAATGGGCCAGGGCCAGGATGGGCTGGCGGAGGCCCCAGCGCTCGATCAGGCGGCGCATGGTGGTGCTCTCGCCGCCGGGCAGGATCAGGCCGGCGACGTCGGCCAGGTCGGCCGGCAGGCGCACCTCCACGGGCGTGGCACCCACCTGGCGCAGCATCGCCACGTGCTCGGCGAAGGCGCCCTGGAGGGCCAGGACGCCGATACGGATACCGTCCATCAGGATGGCGCGCGCCCGGCGCGCCTACCAGCCGCGGACCGCCAGCCGCTCCGCCTGCGGGATGGCTTCCAGGGCGATGCCGCGCATCGGCTCCCCGAGGCCCTTGGAGACCTCGGCGATGATCTTGGGATCGTCGAAGTGCGTCGTCGCCTGGACGATGGCGTTGGCCGTGCGGGCCGGATCCTGCGACTTGAAGATGCCCGAGCCCACGAAGACGCCCTCGGCGCCCAGCTGCATCGCGAGGGCCGCGTCGGCCGGCGTGGCGATGCCGCCGGCGACGAAGTTGACGACCGGCAGGCGCCCCGTGGCGCGACGTCGCGGACCAGGTCGTACGGCGCCTGGAGCTCCTTGGCCGCGACGAACAGCTCGTCCTCGCGCATGGTCTGCAGGCGGCGGATGCCCGTCGGTCACGGCGCGGATGTGGCGCACGGCCTCGACGATGTTGCCGGTGCCGGCCTCGCCCTTGGTGCGGATCATGGCGGCGCCCTCGCCGATGCGGCGCAGCGCCTCGCCGAGGTCGCGGCAGCCGCACACGAACGGCACCTTGAAGGCGTGCTTGTCGATGTGGTTGACCTCGTCGGCCGGCGTCAGCACCTCGGACTCGTCGATGTAGTCGACGCCGAGCGCCTCCAGCACCTGCGCCTCGACGAAATGGCCGATGCGCGCCTTGGCCATGACCGGGATGGTGACCGCCTCCATGATGCCCACGATCATCGACGGGATCGCTCATGCGGGCCACGCCACCGGTCGCCGCGGATGTCGGCGGGCACGCGCTCGAGCGCCATCACGGCCACGGCGCCGGCATCCTCGGCGATGCGTGGCCTGCTCGGGGGTGACGACGTCCATGATGACGCCGCCCTTGAGCATCTGGGCGAGGCCCTTCTTGGTCGCCCAGGTGGAGGTCTCGACGGTCATGGTGGGCAATGGTCCTCTGGTGGCCGCGAGGGTCAGCCGGGTAGGTCGGCCGCGGGGTCGTCGCCCGTTCGGACCACCCGGATCGCCCGCGCGCTCCCGATTATCGCATGGGCGTGCGCTTCCTCCGTGAGCCCTCGCCTATCATCCGGGCATGGCGGTCCTGACCACCCGCGTCGACCCGACCGGCGCCGAAGCGCGGGCCAACGCGGCGGCCATGCGCAGCCTCGTGGCCGACCTGCGGATCCGGACCGCGGCCCTGGCAGACGCGGGAGCGGCGGGCGACGCTCGCAGCATCGCCCGCCATCGCGAGCGCGGCAAGCTGCCCGTGCGGGAGCGGATCGACCGGCTGCTCGATCCCGGCGCGCCCTTCCTGGAATTGAGCGCCCTGGCCGCCGAGGGCCTGTACGACGGCGATGCGCCAGGCGCCGGCCTCGTCACCGGCATCGGCCGCGTGAGCGGGGTGGAGTGCGTCGTGGTCGCCAACGACGCCACGGTCAAGGGCGGCACCTACTACCCCATGACCGTCAAGAAGCACCTGCGGGCCCAGGAGATCGCCCTCGACGACCACCTGCCGTGCCTCTACCTGGTCGACAGCGGCGGGGCCTACCTGCCGCTGCAGGACGAGGTCTTCCCCGACCGCGACCACTTCGGCCGCATCTTCTACAACCAGGCGCGCATGTCGGCCGCCGGCATCCCCCAGGTGGCCCTCGTCATGGGCAGCTGCACGGCCGGGGGCGCCTACGTCCCGGCCATGAGCGACGAGACGGTCATCGTCCGCGGGACGGGCACGATCTTCCTGGGCGGGCCGCCGCTGGTGAAGGCGGCCACGGGCGAGGAGGTCACCGCGGAGGAGCTGGGCGGCTCGGCCGTCCACACCCGCACCAGTGGCGTGGCTGATCACGAGGCGCTCGACGACGAGCATGCCCTGGCCCTGGCACGCGAGATCATGGCCTCCCTGAGCCGTCGCAAGCCCGATCCGCCCTGGGAGCGGGCCGCCAGCTGCCCACCCCTCACCGGCGCCCGGCTCGGCGTGGACGGACCGGCCGATGATCCCTACGGCCTCTACGGGGTCGTGCCGGCGGACCTGCGGCAGGGCTACGACGTGCGCGAGGTCATCGCCCGCCTGGTCGACGGCTCCGAGTTCCACGAGTTCAAGCGCGAGTACGGCTCGACCCTCGTGTGCGGCTTCGCCCACCTTGACGGGTGGCCCGTCGGCATCCTCGCCAACAACGGGGTGCTGTTCAGCGAGTCGGCCCTCAAGGGCGCCCACTTCATCGAGCTGGCATGCCAGCGGCGGATCCCCCTCCTCTTCCTGCAGAACATCACCGGCTTCATGGTCGGGCGCGAGTACGAGGCCGGCGGGATCGCCAAGGACGGGGCCAAGCTCGTCACGGCCGTGGCCACGGCCGCGGTCCCCAAGTTCACCGTCCTCATCGGCGGCTCGTTCGGGGCCGGCAACTACGGCATGGCCGGCCGCGCCTACGGCAGCCGCGGCCTGTGGTCATGGCCCAACGCGCGCATCAGCGTCATGGGCGGCGCGCAGGCAGCCCGCGTGCTGTCGACCGTCCGCGAGGGGTCCCTGCCCGGCGGGGAGTGGGCCAGCGAGGCGGAGCGTGACGCCTTCGAGGCCCCCATCCTGGCCGAGTACGAACGCCAGGGCCACCCCTACTACGCCACGGCCCGCCTGTGGGACGACGGCGTGATCGACCCGGCCCAGACGCGCGACGTGCTCGCGCTGGCCATCTCGGCCGCCCTCAACGGACCCATCCCGGAGACCCGCTTCGGCGTCTTCCGGATGTGACGTCCGGGGCCCCGGCGGGCGTGTAGCATCGCCCCATGGCCCAGCCCGACGGGACGCGAGGTCGCGTGCTCCAGGTGAACGTGTCCGCGGGCGGCGTGCCCAAGCGGCCGGTGGCCGAGGCGTGGGTCGACCGCCTGGGGCTCGCCGGCGACGCCCACAACGACGACACCGTGCACGGCGGCCCGCATCGGGCCGTGGCCCTCTACGCCCTCGAGGCCATCCGGCGCGTCCAGGCCGACGGCCACCCCATCAGCCCCGGTTCGGCCGGCGAGAACCTCACGACCACCGGCCTCGAGCTGGCGGCGCTCCCGGTGGGGACGCGCCTGGCCATCGGCGAGCGGCTGGTCCTGGAGCTGTCCAAGCCCGACAACCCGTGCAAGACGATCGCCGCCAACTTCACCGACGGGCGGTTCGCCCGCATCTCCATCGCCACCCATCCCCTGGACTCGCGGATGTACGCCCGGGTCCTCGTCGAGGGCCCCGTCCGGCCGGGCGACGCGATCACCGTCCTGGCCGCGGCGCCCGGCTCCACGGCCCTGCTCCACGAGCTGCTGGACCTGATCGAATCGCTCGAGCAGCACGAGGCGCTCCTCCTGTGGCGCGGCGCCCGCGCGGCCGGCCACGATGTCCGCATCCTGGACGACGGCGACCTTGCCGCGGCAGCGGCCCCCGGCCTGGCCCATCCCGCCTTCAACCGCGCCTACGGCCTGCGCCAGCTGCCCAACCGGCTCGACCGTCTGACGGCCTTCTACCGCGATGAAGGCACGAGTGGCTATCTCGTCGCCGCCGAGCCGCCGTGGCCGGGGGCCGCCGGTGGCCCCGCGTACGAGCTGCTCGCGACCCACCCCGCGGCGGTGCCGACGGTGCCGTCGCCCGGCGGGGTCGCCATCCGCCGGTTCAGTGACCACGACGCCGACCGCTGGCTGCAGACCGCCAGCGACGTGCCGGCGGAGGCGTTCGATCCGCCCATGGCTCCGGCGGCGCGGCGCGCCTTCCTCGACGGGCTCCTGGCCACGGCGACCGGCCACGGCTCGACGTTCTTCCTCGCCGAGGCCGACGGGTCGCCGGTCGGATGGGCCAGGGTCTTCGTGCGGCGCGGCGTCGCCTTGCTCGGCGCGGCCGAGGTAGTGCCCGCCTGGCGCGGCCGCGGCATCCACCGCGCGCTCATCGCCGCCCGAGCTCGCCACGCCGAGGCCGAGGGCACGCTGCATCTCGTGGCCCAGGCGCGCGACGGTTCGCCGTCCGCGCACAACCTGGCGGCCACGGGCCTCCGGCCCATCTGGAGCCGTCGCGACTACCCGTACGTCGTAGAGGCGGCTCTGCCGGCCCCCCGGTGAGCGCCTCGCTGCGGCTCGAGCGGGCCGGCCCGGGCGGGGCGGTCGTGCGCGTGACCCTCGACCGGCCGGACGTCCACGACGCCCTCGATGCCGAGCTCATCGACGACCTCCGTCGGGCCTTCGGGCGGCTGGCGGACGAACCGCCCGAGCGGCTCCGCGCCGTCGTCCTGGCGGGCGAGGGGCCGTCGTTCTGCGCCGGCGCCGACATCGCCTGGATGCGGGCCAGCCTGGAGCTGACCCGTGAGGGCAACGAGGCCGATGCGATGGCCCTCGCCGAGATGCTCGATGCCATCGACCATTGCCCGGTCCCCGTCATCGCCCGCGTGCACGGGGCGGCCCTGGGTGGCGGGATGGGCCTGTGCGCGGTGAGCGACCTGGTCATCGCCGAGGCCGGCGCGCGGTTCGGCTTCACCGAGACTCGCCTGGGGCTGGTGCCGGCCGTCATCAGCCCGTTCGTCATCGCCAAGATCGGTGAGAGCCACGCCCGCGCGCTCTTCCCCGGCGGCCGCCGCTTCGACGCCACGCGCGCCCTGCGCATCGGCCTGGTCCACGAGGTCGTGGAGGGCCTCGAGGCGCTCGATGCTGCCGTGGAGACCGCGCTTGCCGACATCCTCGCCGCCGGCCCGACAGCGGCCCGCGCGGCTAAGGCCATCGTGCGCGAGGTCCGTGGCTTGCCCCACGAGGCCACGCGCTGGCACACCGCGCGACGCATCGCGACACAGCGCACCAGCGCGGAGGGCCAGGAGGGGCTGCGCGCCTTCCTCGAGCGCCGCCCGCCGGCGTGGCAGGACGAGGGCTCCTGAGGCCGCGGCTTAGCCTCTTGACGGAGAACGCGACAAACACGACATTGCGCCCGATGGACCGACACACCGACGGCAAGGCGCTCCTGGGCCCGGGCGAGGCGGCCCGACGCCTTGGCGTGACGACGCGCACGGTGCAGCGCTGGCTCCGGACGGGGCGCCTCCCGGCCGTCCGGGTCGGCAGCCGCCTGAAGGTGCCGGCGGAGGCCGTGTCGGGCGGGTCCGAGGCGGCGCTCGTGCGCGTCCCGGCGGTCGCCACCCAGCTCCGGCCGATCCGCCGCCTCCTGGTGGCCAACCGGGGCGAGCTGGTGGCGCGCATCGCTCGGACGTGCCGCTGGCTCGGCATCACCTGCCTTGCGCTCGTCACGGTCGACCAGGAGGAGACCTGGTGGTCACGGCAGGCGGACGAACGCGTCCCCCTGGAGACGACCTACCTGGACGGGCCGGCCGTCGTCCGCGCGGCGCGTGACGCCGGCGCCGACGCCATCCACCCCGGCTACGGGTTCCTGGCCGAGCAGGCGGACTTCGCGGCGGCCGTGGTCGCGGCCGGCCTGACCTGGGTCGGGCCACCGGCGGAGGCGATGCGCGCCCTCGGCGACAAGGCAGCGGCGCGGCAGCGCGCGGCCGCAGCCGGGCTGCCGGTGCTGGCCGGCTACGACGGCGCGGACCAGACCGACCGGCGACTGGCGCGGGCGGCGGCGGCCATCGGCTGGCCCGTCCTCATCAAGCCGAGTGCCGGCGGCGGCGGGCTCGGCATGCACGTCGTGCGATCTCGCACCGCGTTCCGCGAAGCCTGTGAGCAGGCGCGCCGGGAGGCTCGAGCGGCCTTCGGCGACGACCGGCTGGTGCTGGAACGGCACGTGGAGCATCCGCGCCACGTGGAGGTCCAGCTGCTGTGCGATACCCACGGCGCGGCGATCCACCTTGGCGAGCGCGACTGCTCGCTGCAACGGCGCCACCAGAAGGTGCTGGAGGAGGCGCCGGCCCCCCGCGTCACGGGGGTGCTCCGTGACCGGATGGGGGCCGCCGCCGTGGCCCTCGCCCGATCGGCCGGCTACGTCGGCGTGGGCACGGCCGAGTTCCTCGTCGATCCCGACGGGGCCTTCACGTTCATGGAGCTCAACGCGCGCCTCCAGGTCGAGCATCCCGTGACCGAGGCGGTGACCGGGCTCGACCTCGTGGAAGCGCAGCTGCGGGTGGCGGCCGGCGAGCCGCTGTGGCTCCGCCAAAGGGACGTCCGGCTGCGCGGCCACGCCGTCGAGGCGCGCCTCTACGCCGAGGACCCGTGGGCCGGCTTCGCCCCCTCGAGCGGCCGCCTGGAGGTCGTCGCGTGGCCCACGTCGTCGAGCGACCTGCGCCTCGATGCGGGTGTCGGCGCGGGCGACGTCATCGGCACGCGCTATGACCCACTCCTGGCCAAGGTCATCGCGTTGGGGCCGACGCGGGCCGCCGCCCTGGACCGCCTCGACCAGGCCATGGCCGCCACGGCCACGGTCGGGGTGACTACCAACCGCGACTTCCTGCGGGCCGTCCTCGCCTGGCCGGAGGTGCGCCGGGGCCGCGTCGTGACGGACACCCTGGAAGCGCGCTGGCCGGCGGTGCCCGAGGCGCTCCCCGATGAAGCGTGGGGGTTCGCGGCGGCGGCCCTCGCCGCTCCGCCGGACGGCCGGGTCGTCGCACCGCCCATCGGCTTCCGCCTCAACGGACCGCGACGCATGGCGGTGGCCATCGGCGGCGAGGTGCGCGTCGTGACGGTCGACCCGAGCCGCGACCGGCCGGCCGGCCGCGCCGCGCGGCCCGATGGATCGGTCGTGCTGGACGTCGGCGGGCGGGCCGTGGTGGCCCGGCTGGCCCCGCCCCCGTCGGTCGATGCCGCTGTCCGCCACGCCGCTCCCGCGGTCGGTGGCGACGTCGTCCGCGCGCCGCTCGCCGGCCTCATCGGCAGCGTGCGGGTCGCGCCGGGGGAGGCGGTCGCCGCCGGACAGGTCCTGCTGACCCTGGAGGCGATGAAGATGGAGCATCCCGTCCGGGCCACCGCCGACGGCCTCGTCACCCGGCTCCTCGTCCGCGCCGGCCAGGCCGTGCAGCGTGGCGACGAGCTCGTCGGGCTAACCTGACGCGATGCCGCTGCCCGCGCACGTCCGTATCTACGAAGTGGGCCCGCGCGACGGCCTCCAGAACGAGTCGGCCGCGGTGCCCACCGCCGCCAAGCAGCGCTTCATCGAGCTGCTGGTCGCCGCCGGCCTGCGCGAGATCGAGGCGACGAGCTTCGTCTCGCCGCGCGCCATCCCCCAGCTGGCCGACGCCGATGCCCTCCTGCCGGCCCTTCCCCCGGCCGGGCCGGACGGTCCCGTGCGCTACCCGGTCCTGGTGGCCAACGAGCGGGGCCTGGCCAGGGCGGAGGCGGCCGGCGCCCAGGCCATGGCGGTCTTCACCGCCGCCAGCGAGGCCTTCACACAGGCCAACATCGGCATGTCGGTGGGCGAGTCCCTGGCCGTCTTCCGGCCGCTGGTGGCCCGGGCCCGCTCGCTGGGCTGGTGGACCCGCGGGTACGTATCGACCGCCTTCGGCTGTCCGTTCAGCGGCCGGGTCGATCCGGCCCGGGTCGTCGAGGTGGCCGGCGCCCTGGCCGAGCTGGGGGTGGACGAGGTCTGCCTGGGCGACACGATCGGGGTCGGGGTGCCGTCGCAGGTGCATGAGCTGACCGGCCGCGCCGTGGCCGCCGGCCTGCCCCTCGACCGGCTGGCCTACCACTTCCACGACACGCGCGGCACCGCCCTGGCCAACGTGATGGCCGGGCTGGACGATGGCGTGACCTGCTTCGACGCCTCGACCGGCGGGACCGGCGGCTGCCCCTATGCCCCGGGCGCGGCGGGGAACCTGGCCACGGAGGACCTGGTCTACCTCCTCGACGGCCTGGGCATCGACCACGGGGTGCGGCTGGCGGGTGTCCTGGAAGCGGCGCGCGCCATCGCCGCGGCCCTCCGACGACCCGTCTCGTCCAAGGTCGGTCAGGCCGGCGGATGGGATGCGGCCACCGGCGGGACGACCGGCCGCGGCTGACCCGGGCGCGCGTCGCCGATCCCGGGCGCGCCCCCGCCCCTGCAGGCGGTGCTTGGTTATGATGCGCCCGATGCGCGGCCGAGTCCCGGCCGGCCTCAGGGAGAGATGGATACCGTCGTCCTGCTCTTGAACGCGAATTACGAGCCGCTCAACGTGTGCGACACGAGGCGTGCGTTCCGTCTCCTGTTCGGCGCCAAGGCCGAGGTCCTGGAGTACGACCATCACGAGGTGCGTACACCGCGCGAGGTGTTCCGCGCCCCGAGCGTCATCCGCCTCCAGTACCACATCAAGCGGCCGCGACCCCGCGTCAAGCTCTCGCGCCGCGAGGTCTTCGCCCGCGACGCCCACACCTGCCAGTACTGCGGGGCGCGGACGCACGACCTGACCATCGACCACGTCATGCCGCGCCATCGCGGCGGCGCCCATTCCTGGGAGAACCTCGTCGCCGCGTGCACGTCGTGCAATCACCGCAAGGGCGGCAAGACGCTGGACGAGGCGCACTTCCGCCTCCTGCGGCCGCCCGCCGAGCCGCGCAGCGACCTCTACTCGCTGTTCACGCCCTATCTCGCCGACCCCCGGAACGAACCCTGGCGGACGTACCTCTTCCTGGGCCACGACTGAACCTGCCCGCCCAGGTGACGGCCGTCCTGGATGGGCTTCGGGCGGACGGCCACCAGGCGTACGTGGTGGGCGGGTCGCTGCGTGACCTCCTGCTCGAGCGCGCACCGGTCGACTGGGACGTGGCCACCGACGCCCTGCCACCGCAGGTGACGGCCCGCTTCCCCGGCAGCCACGAGGTCGCCCGCTACGGCACCGTGCTGATCCCCGGCGCGGCCGGCCGGGCGGAGATGGAGGTGGAGGTGACGACCTTTCGCCGCGACCACCGCTACGGCGATCACCGGCGCCCCGATCACGTGACCTTCACCTCAAGCCTCACCGAGGACCTCGCCCGGCGCGACTTCACCATCAACGCCATGGCCTACGGGCCGGAGGGCCTGGTCGACCCGCACGACGGGCGCACGGACCTCGCCCGGCGACTCGTCCGCGCGGTCGGCGACCCGGCCGTGCGCTTCGACGAGGACGCGCTGCGCCTCCTGCGGGCGGTCCGCCTGGCGGCCATCCTGGGCTTCGAGCTGGAGCCGGCCACCCGCCGCGCTATCCGGGAGGCTGCGCCGCTGCTGCGCCACGTCTCGGCCGAGCGGCGGGGCCGCGAGCTGAAGCGATTGCTGGCCGCGAACCCACCGTCACGCGGGCTGCGCCTGCTCGATGAGACGGGCCTGCTCGAAGCGCTGTCGCCCGACCTGGCGGCGCAGCGGGGCGTGCCCCAGGCGAAGGTGCCCGGCGACGACCTGTGGGCCCACACGCTGCGCACCGTGGACGCCGCGGCGATGCTCGCGCCGGGCGACGAGACGCTGCTCCTCGCCGCCCTGCTGCACGACATCGGCAAGCCGTCGACCCAGGCGGAGGGCCACTTCCACGAGCACGAGGTGGTCGGCGCCGCCCTCGCCACGCGCTGGCTGCGCAGCCTGGGCCTGCCGCGACGCGAGATCGACCCGGTGGTGCTCCTGGTGCGCTGGCACATGTTCCACTACGAGCCCCGCTGGAGCGACGCGGCCGTGCGCCGGTTCATCCGGCGCGTCGGCGCGACGGCGCTGCCGCAGCTGCTCCTCCTGCGACGGGCGGACGCGATCGGCAGCGGCGACGCGCCCGAGCGCGATCCCACGGCCGAGCTCCAGGCACGGGCGGCGGCCCAGCTGAAGGCCCGCGTGCCGCTCAGCCTGGCCGACCTGGCCGTCGACGGGGACGACCTGCGCCTCGAGCTTGGCCTGCCACCGGGTCCGGCCCTGGGCCGGCTGCTCGGGCGGTTGCTCGCGTCGGTGCTGGCGGATCCGAGCCGCAACACGCGGGCCACGCTCCTCGCCGACGCGCGCGCCTGGACGAGCGGCTCGTGATCGAGATCCTCCTTCAGGCCGAGCGCGAGCTGACCATGGACCGCCTCGACCAGGCCGAACGCCTGTACTGGCAGGCCATCGAGGCCGACCCCCGCAACGCCATCGCCGTGGTGGGCCTGGCGCGCGTGGCCATCGAGCGCGGTGACGACCGCACCGCGTACGCTTTCGCCGTGCAGGCGCTGGGGATCGATCCGGAGGACGCGTTGGCGCTGCGGCTCGAGGCGCGCCTGGCCGAGGTGATGACGGCGCGGGGCGAGCCGGTCCATCGGCCGGCCTTCGCCGTGGCGGCGAGCGAGGCGGCCCTGGCCCGGACGCGGGCGCGCCTCGAGGCCGCCGAAGGGGCCCTGGCCCAGCCATCGCCCGACCTCACGTTCGCCGCGAGCGAGGCGGCCGAAGGGAGCGCGCCGCCCCCGGGACGCCGGCGCGGCCTCTTCCGCCGCTTCCTCGACCGCTGATGCACGTCCTTGTCACCGGCGGAGCGGGCTACGTCGGCAGCGTCTCCGTGGAGCGACTCCTGGAGGCCGGCCACGAGGTGACGGTGCTCGACTCGCTGGTCACCGGCCACGCCCTGGCCGTCCCGCCGGAGGCCGAGCTGGTCGTCGGCAGCGTCGGCGACCCGGCCGCGGTGGTGGCCCTGCTGCTGGTCCGCGGGATCGACGCGGTCCTCCACTGCGCGGCCCGCTCCCAGGTCGGCGAGTCGATGCGCGACCCGGCCCTCTACTACCACGAGAACGTCGTCGGCGGCATCGCCCTGCTGGAGGCCATGCGCGAGGCCGGCCTGCGCCGCCTGGTCTTCAGCTCGACCGCGGCGGTCTACGGCCTGCCCGAGGCGATCCCCGTGACCGAGGACGCGCCGCTGCAGCCGGTCAGCACGTACGGCGCCACGAAGCAGGCCCTGGAGAGTGCCCTGACCTGGTACGGCGCGGCCTACGGCCTGCGTTCGGTCTCGCTGCGCTACTTCAACGTGGCCGGGGCGACCGCCGCGCACGGCGAGGACCACCGGCCCGAGACGCACCTGGTGCCCAACCTCCTGACCGCCGTGCAGAGCGGCCGTCCCATGACCGTCATGGGCGACGACTACCCCACCCGCGACGGCACCTGCGTGCGGGACTACATCCACGTCGAGGATCTGGCCGACGCCCACCTGGCCGCCCTCGAGCTGACCGGTGACGGCGGCTCGGGCGTCGAGACCTGCAACCTGGGCTCCGGGGCCGGCTTCACGGTGCGGGAGGTGCTCGACGCGGTCGAGGCCGTCACCGGTCGGCCGGTGCCCCACGTCGTCGGCGCGCGCCGGGTGGGCGACCCGGCCGCCCTCGTGGCGTCGAACGCGCGCGCGGCGGACGTCCTTGGCTGGCAGCCCCGGCGGGGCACCCTCGCCGCGATGCTCGGCTCGGCCTGGGCCTGGCGGGAGGCCCATCCGCAGGGCTACGAGGCGGTGACCGCGCCCGAGGGTTGAGCGTCGGGCCCTGGCGCCGCCGGTTCGTCGGCGCCTGCCCAGTGGTCGCTCACCGGCCAGACGAGCCAGAGGCCGATGAGCATCGTGCCGAACAGCGTGGCGATGGCCAGCTGATAGGCAGCGTTGCCGAGGGTGGCCAGGAACGTCGCCACGACCAGCCCGTAGAGGAGCTGGCCGACCACCTGCGAGGCCTTGCCGACCAGGCCGTACAGGCCGAAGAACTCGCCCAGCTGGGCGTGCGGCGAGAGCCGGATCATCAAGACCCGGTCGGCCACCTGGACGCCGCCGAGCCCGCTCCCCAGGATCGCCCCGGCGACGAGGAAGACGGCCACGCTCGTGGCGAACGAGGGCATCGAGAGCGAGGCGGCCCCCAGCGCCAGGCCGACCGCCCACGAGGCGAGGACGATCAGCAGGGTCCGCTTGGGGCCGATGCGATCGACCAGCCGGCCCCAGCCCAGGCTGGCCAGCACGGCCACGATGGTCAGCAACAGCAGCACGAGGTTGGCTTCCTTCTCCGTGAGGCCGATGGCCCGCACGGCGAAGACGCTCATGACCACGATCACCGTATTGACCGCATCGGAGTAGAAGAAGCGGCCCAGCAGGAAGCGGCCAAGGCCGGGCACGGCCCGCGTGTCGTCGATGGTGCGCGCCACCTGGCGCCACGAGGCCGTGACGTCGGCCACCCGGAAGCGGTAGCCGGGCGTGCCGCGCTCGCGCACGGCCAGGAAGATGGGCACGGCGAAGACGGCGAAGAGGATCGCCTGGAGCGGGAAGGCGCCCTCCAGCGGCAGGGGCAGGAGCAGCAGCAGGAGGGCGATGAAGATCGTGCCGAGGTAGCCGATGGAGACCCCGAACCCCGAGAGGCCACCGCGGGTCTCCGGACGGCTGACCGTCTTGAGGGTCGCGTCGTAGTAGATGAGGGCCGCCTGGTAGCCGAAGTTGGCCAGCACGAACAGCACGATCCCCAGGGCCGCGGAGCCGGCCCCGATGAACGCGCTCGGCACGATGCACAGGACGGTGAAGACGAGGAGGTACGGCAGGCGGCGACCGCCCCGGTCGCTGACCGCCCCAAGGATCGGCGAGACGAGGGCATTGAGGCCGACGCTGCCGAGGATGGCGATGCTCTGCCACAACTGGCCCTGGGCCTGGCCCAGCCGCGCCGGGTCGGTCAGCCAGAGGCCGAAGGCGTACGACACGACCGCGTAGCTGAAGATCGTGTTGGCGAAGTCGTACAGGGCCCAGCTGACGGGGACGCGGGCGCGGCCCGCCGGCGTGGCCGCGGCCAGGACGCCGCCCCAGGCGCGCGGATCCCACCACGCGTGACCGGTCGCGGGGTCCGTCATGGGCTGGGCGGCCGCCATCGCCGGGATGATAGCGAGCGCCGGAACGGCGGCGAGCGTAGGATGCCCGACGTGCCCGATCCCCGTCCGCGGCCGGCCCCGGCCGACGCCGCCTACCCCGCCCACCTGCTCGACTGGCGTCCGCAGCAGGCCCGCCGGCCGCACGTCCTGCCGACGATCACCGACCCCATCGTGGAGCCGGCGTGGGACGGCATGCAGGTGCTGGCCCATTTCGACCTGGAACGCGGCGACGTCGATCGTCCCTGGTTGCGCCTGATCGACGAGGACGGCGACGACCTGGCCCTGGCCTACGAGGAGGTCGCGGCCGAGCTGCGGCGGGCGGTCCTGGCGGTCGACGCGGTGATCGACGGCTGGCTCACCACGCAGGCCACCCGCAGCGGTGAGGGCGCCCTGATCACGCCCGTCCTCAAGCCATCGGCCGTCTCGCTCCTTACCGGCCGGCCGGGCACGCTCATGCCGGCCCAGCTGCCCAAGCCCACCGAGGACCCCGTCATGGCCTTCGTGGCAGTCGATCTGCTGCGGGTCGACGGGCAGGACCTCCTGAGCGTGCCGCTGCTCGAGCGCAAGCGGCTCCTGGAGGGCGTGGTGCGGCCGTCCACGCTCGTGCGGGTCTCGCCGTTCACCCGCCCGCCGCTCAGCCAGTGGCTGGCGACGTGGAAGGCCTCCGGGTTCACCGGCGCGATCCTCAAGGCCGCCAATGGGTCCTACGAGCCGGGCAGCGTGGCCCGCGATTGGGCCTACGTCGCGGCTCCGGAGGGCCGGCAGCGCTGAGCGAGCCGACACCCCGGCCGGCGGCGCGTCCCTCACCGCTGCCGATCGCCGTCCGTCGCGCTCGAGCCTCCGACAAGGACGCCGTGCTCGCCTTCGCCACCCACACGTGGGACGGCTGGGACTACGTGCCCGAGGTGTGGGACGCCTGGCTGGCCGCCACCGACGGCATCCTGCTGGTGGCCTGCGCCGCGAGCGCCGCGACGGGGGCCGATGGGACGCCGATCGCGGCCGGGCAGCCCGTGGCCATGTCGCGCCTCGCCCTGCTGGCGCCCGGTGAGGGGTGGGTCGAGGGCATCCGCGTCGACCCGGCGGTGCGTGGCCGGGAGGTGGCCACCAACCTCCAGGTCGCCGAGCTGGCCTGGGCGGCCGCGCATGACGTCCGCGTGGTGCGCTACACGACCGGCCAGGACAACGACGCGTCCCACCGGCTCGGCGCGCGACATGGCTTCCTGCGCCGGGCGGACCGCCGCTCCTATGGGCCCCGCCGTGATAGCGGATCGGACGAGGCGCCGGCCGATGCGTCCGCGTTGCGGCGGCTGGACGCGAATGCCCCCGCCGCCGAGGTCGAGCGGTGGTGGCGCCTCGTCGCCGACGACCCCACCTTCGCCGCCGGCGACGGCCTCTACGAACCGCGCGGATGGGCCTTCCAGGCCCTGGACGCCGGTCGCTTCGCGGCCCACGTGCGGCGAGGCGAGGTCGGCCTGGCCCGCGACGACGGCGCCCTCCTCGTCACCTCGCAGGGCGACGACGATCGACCGGAGGTGGCCCTGCTGGCGGGCGACGGCCGTTCCGCCCTCTCGCTGCTGGACGACCTGCGCCGCGCGGCGGGCCGGGCGCCCCGGCCGCGCCTGCCCGACCCCGATCCGCCGATGCTGCGGGACGGCATCGCCGAGTCATGGGCGGCCGACGGCTTCCCCGCCCACGACCACCCCCTGCACATCCTGGCCCGGACCATGGACGCGCCGCTGCCCCAGGCGGAGCCGCCCGGTGTCCTCGCGCTGGTCGATCCGCCGCGGCCGGTCGCCCGCCCGCCGGTCCTGTGACCGCCGGATCCTCGCCCGACCCGGCGGCTCCGGCTGCTAAGGTTGGGCGGATGGCACGTGCGACCCTGCCGAAGGCCTTGCGCGTCGAGGTCGAACGGTTGGGCAAGGCCGACCTCATGGTCGGCATCCCGAGCTTCAAGAACGCCGCCACGATCGGCTACGTGGCCCGGGCGGCGCAGGCCGGCCTGGTGCAGTACTTCCCCGACCTGCGGCCGGTGCTGGCCAACGCCGATGCCGGGTCGCCCGACGGCACCCAGCGGGTCGTGGTGGAGACCGAGCCGCCCGACTACATCGAGCGCATCCTGCTCGTCAGGCCCCGCAACCGCCTGCAGCGGATCAGCCTGACATACCCGCCGGTGGACGGCGTGGGCGGCAAGGGGGCCGCGCTGCTGACGATCTTCCGCATCGCCCACGCCCTCGACGTGGACGCCCTCGTGGTGGTGGATTCCGACCTGCGCTCGATCGTGCCCGAGTGGATCGAGCTTCTCGCCGGCCCCATCATGAAGGGCGGGTTCGACTTCGTGGCGCCGCTCTACAGCCGCTACAAGTGGGACGGCACGATCACCAATACGGTCACCTACCCGCTGACGCGCGCGCTGTACGGCCTGCGCATCCGGCAGCCCATCGGGGGCGACTTCGGGGTCAGCGGCGACCTCATCGCCCACTACCTCGAGCAGGACGACTGGACGCCCGATGTCAGCCGCTTCGGCATCGACATCTGGATGACCACGACGGCCATCGCCGGCGGGTTCGCCGTGTGCCAGACGCGCCTGGGGGCCAAGGTCCACGACCCCAAGGATCCCGGCGCCGACCTGGGCCCCATGTTCAGCCAGGTCGTGGCCACCATCCTGCGCCTGACCTCCCGCCACGCCGACCGCTGGCTGCCGGTCCAGGGCTCGCACGACGTGCCGGCCTACGGCTTCGAGCGGGTCATCGACCCGCCCCCGCTGGCGGTCGACGTGCGGCGGCTGCTCGACGAGTTCGGGCGCGGTCGCCACGCCATGGCCGAGGCGTGGGCCCAGGTGCTGGACCCCGAGACCCGGGCCCTGGTGGACGAGCTCGCCACGCAGGCCGGCGAGCTGGCCGCGCGCCTGCCGACGGGCGACCCGGCGGCCGCCCCGGCCGACTTCGCCTTCCCCGACGAGACGTGGGCCCGCGTCATCTACGACGTGGTCTTGGCCTCCCGCGAGCCGGCCGTCGCGCTGGACCGCCTGGTGGCGGCCCTCGTGCCCATCTACTTCGGCCGCGTGGCCAGCCTCGTGCTGGAGACGCGTGACCTGACGACCGACGAGGCGGAGGCGTTCGTGGAGCGCCAGGCGCGCGCCTTCGAGCTGCTCAAGCCCTCGTTCGTGGCGCGCTGGACGACCGCGTCCGCCGCCGCCCCACGGGGTCCGGCCCGGCCCACGCGGCGCACGACCCGCCGCGCATGACGACCGGCAGTCGCGAGGGCGGACCCGCGCGCATCCTCCTGCCGCTGGCCAACCCGCGGACGGCGGCTGACCTCGTGCGCATCGGCGCCGCGTTGCTGCGCCACGGCGGTAGCCTCACCGCCCTGTCGATCGTCGAGGTCCCCGAGGGCATGCCCCTCAGCGAGGGCGCCACGCGGGCCCGCCAGGCGCGCCGCCTGCTGCAGCGCGTGCTGGAGTTCACGCCCGAGGGCGTGGAGCTCCACACGATGGTCCGCATCGGCCGTCGCGCCGCCGAGGGCATCGTGGAGGCGGCGGCTGAGGAGGATGCCGACCTGGTCATCTTCGGCTGGGGCGGACGCTCGTCGGGGGCGGCCGTCTTCAGCCCCACCATCGACGAGGTCGTCCGCGACGCCCCATGCGACATCGCGGTGGTCAAGCAGCGCGGCATCGCCGGCGTGACGCGCGTCCTCGTGCCGGTGCGCGGCGGCCCGCACGCCGAGTTGGCGATGCGCTTCGCGGGGGCCCTGGGCCGCTCCTTCGGGGCCGAGGTGGCCGTGCTCCACGTCGTGCCACCCGACCTGGCCGCCGATGACCGCGCGCGCACGGAGCGTGCGCTGGCCGCCTTCGTGCGCCGGCATGCGCGAGGCGCCACCCCGCGGCTCGTGGACGGCGGCAGCATCGCCCAGGCCATCCTGCGCGAGGCCGAGTCGGCCCAGGTCCTGATCATGGGCGCGACCGGGGCGGCTCAGGGCGTGGAGCCCGGTGGCTCGGCGTCGGGCGGTCTGTTCGGGGCCCTGCCGGAGACGGTCGCCCAGCAGGCCCGGCCGACCGTCATCGTGGTCAAGACGCGGGAGCCGCTGAGCCCGGCCACGTTCGAGGCCCGGGCCCGCCAGGCGGAGACGCTGGAGGCGGCGGAGCGCGCGGCGACCGCCTCGCGCTCGATCCCCATGCGCGTCGACCGCTGGTTCGCGGAATCCAACTTCGGCCACCTCGAGTTCGCCGACCTGGACCGGCTCGTCGAGCTGAAGCATCAGCGGGGCCAGACGATCAGCCTGATCATCCCGACCCTCAACGAGGCGGCCACCATCGGCCCGATCGTCCACCAGGCCCGGCGGTTCCTGATGGAGCGCGTCGCGTTGCTCGACGAGCTGCTCGTGATCGACTCCGACTCGTCCGACGACACGCGGACCATCGCCGAGGGCGAGGGCGCGCGCGTGGTGCTCCACCAGGATGTGCTGCCACGCTACGGCAGCTACCGGGGCAAGGGCGAGGCCCTCTGGAAGAGCCTGTACGAGACGAACGGCGACCTCATCGCCTGGTGCGACGCGGACGTCCGCGAGTGGCATCCCCGGTTCGCCTACGGGACGCTGGGCCCCCTCCTGGCCGAACCGCGCATCGGCTACGTCAAGGGCTACTACCAGCGCCCCATCGTCGAGGGCGGGGTGATGAAGGAAGGTGGCGGGGGGCGGGTCACGGAGCTGGTCGCGCGGCCGCTCATCAACCTCTTCTTCCCCGAGCTGTCGGGCATGATCCAGCCGCTCGCCGGGGAGTACGCCGGCCGCCGCGAGCACCTCGAGGCCATCCCCTTCTTCACCGGGTACGCGGTCGAGATGGGCCACCTCATCGACCTCTCGGAGCGCCTTGGCCTGGACGGCCTCGGCCAGGTGGACCTGGAGCGGCGGGTGCACCGCAACCAGGAGCTGGAAGGCCTCTCCCGTATGAGCTTCACCATCCTGCAGGCGGTCATGAAGCGCCTTGAGGAGCGGCATCGGGCGCGCCTCTTCGCCGAACTGGGCTCGACCATGAAGCTGCCGCGCTCTTCGCCCGGCCATCTTTCCCTCGAGGTCATCGACCTGGCCGACGCGGAGCGCCCGCCGATGCTGCGGCTCCCGGAGTACGTGGCCCGGCGGGAGGCAGCGGCCGCCGCCCGATCGCCCACGGCCGGCTGAACACCGCCGTGCGCGTGCTCATCGCGCCCGACTCGTTCAAGGGCTCGCTGACCAGCGTCGCCGTGGCCCGCGCCCTTGCCGAGGGCTGGCGGCGCGCGCGCCCGGATGACGACCTGCACCTCGTGCCCCTTGCGGACGGCGGCGAGGGCACCCTCGACGCGCTCCTCGCGGCGGGCGGCTGGCAGGCCCTGCCGGCCGCGGCCCAGGATGCCCTGGGGCGGCCGGTGGAGGCACGGTTCCTGCGCGACGACGGCGGCCTCGGCCGGGCCGTCGTGGAGCTCGCCGCGGCGTCCGGCCTGTCGCTCGTGGCGCCCGAGGATCGCGACGCCCTCACGGCCTCCACGTTCGGCACCGGCCAGGTCCTGGCGGCGGCCATCGGCCTGGGCTGTCGCGAGATCCGCCTAGGGGTCGGCGGGTCGGCCACGACCGACGGCGGGGCCGGACTGCTGACCGCCCTTGGGGCGCGCTTCCTTGACGCGTCGGGTGCCGAGGTGCCGACGGGCGGAGCCGGCCTCGAACGCCTGGCCAGGGTCGACCTTGACGACCTGTCACCGGCCCTGGCCGAGGTCAGCCTCACGATCGCCTCGGACGTCAGCAACCCGCTGCTCGGCGAACACGGCGCGGCCGCCACGTACGGTCCACAGAAGGGCGCCTCACCCGATGATGTGCGACGGCTGGACCGCGCCCTCTCCCGCTACGCGGACGTGCTCGAGGCGACCACCGGTCGTGTAGTCCGCGACGTGCCGGGCGCCGGTGCGGCGGGCGGCACGACGGCCGGGCTGCTGGCCATCGCCGACCGCTTCGCGAGCCTCGACGTGCGGCCCGGGATCGCCGAGGTCATGGACCTGGCGGGCTTCGAGGGCGCCCTCCATCGCAGTGACCTGGTCCTGACCGGCGAGGGCCGGGTGGATGCCCAGACACGCTTCGGCAAGACGGCCCAGGGCGTGGCCGAACGGGCGCGGGCGGCCGGGGTGGCCTGCCTCTGTTTCGGTGGCGGGGTCACGCCCGAGGGCGCGGCGGTCCTCGCCGCGGCCGGCGCGATCGCCGTCCCGGTCGTGGAGACCCCGACCACAGTGGAGGCGGCCATGGCGGCGGGGCCGGGCTCCGTGGAGCGAGCCGCGGAGCGCACGGCCCGGCTCGTCGGCCTGCTGGGCCTGCTCGACCGGTGAGCCCGCGCCGGCGCGGCCGCCCGTGGCCGCTCGAGCGGCGGCGCCCCGGGCTGATGGCCTTCGTCCTCGAGCGCCTAGAGGAGATGTACGGCAGGCCCATCTGGCAGCCCCGCCGCGACGGGACCTCCGAGCTGGTCCTGACGATCCTCAGCCAGCACACGAGCGACCTGAACGCCGAGCGCGCCTTCGAGGAGCTGCGCCGCCGCTTCCCGACGTGGGCCGCGGTGGAGGCGGCCGAGCCGGCCGACCTCGCCGCCGCCATCCGGAGCGGCGGCCTGGCCGTCCAGAAGGCGCCGCGCATCAGGGAGGCCCTGGCCGCCATCCGCGAGGCGCGCGGTGACTACGACCTTGACTTCCTCGCCTCGTGGCCGGCGCGCGACGCGCGGGACTGGCTGACCCGGATCCCGGGCATCGGGCCCAAGACGGCGTCGGTCGTGCTGCTCTTCTGCTACGGCCTGCCGCTGATGCCCATCGACACCCACGTCGAGCGGGTCAGCCGCCGCATCGGCCTCATCCGGCCGGCGGTCGACGTCACCCGCGCCCATGACGAGGTGCTGCGGGACATCCCCGCCGAGCGCGTCTACGAGGCGCACGTCAACCTCATCACCCACGGGCGCCGCATCTGCCACGCTCGGAACCCGGCCTGCGAGCGGTGCCTCGTCGCGCCGCGCTGCCGCTACGTGGACCCGCGGGCGGCCTGACGCGGACGGCCGCGTGGGACTCCGGCGGCTGAGACAAGCCAGGTCGCTACCGCCGCCAGGCCGGGGTCGTCGCCGGTGCGGCCCAGGACCTGGACACCCAGCGGCAGGCCGGACCCGTCCCGTGCCAGCGGCAGGGCGATGGCCGGCAGCCCGGCCAGCATGCCCGGCACGCTCATCCGAGGGTCACCGGTCGCCCCCAGGCCCAGCGGCGCGACGCCGACGGCGGCAGGGGCCAGCAGCGCATCGACCGGCTCCAGGGCCGCCGCCAGCCGCGCCATGTACTCGCGGCGGAAGCGCCGCGCCGCCGCGAGCTCCGTCGCCGGGGTGGCCAGACCGATCCTGATGAGCTCCGCCAGGCGAGGTGGATAGGCCGGTCCGACCGTCGCCAGGGCGTCGCCGTGGATCGCCGCCGCCTCCACGCGAAGGATCGTTGCGTGGGCGGCCAGCACCGCCGCGAGGGGCCGTGGCGCGGGGACCGGGCGGATCGTCGCGCCGGCACGGCGGGCCGCCTCGATGACGCCCTCGACGGCCATCCGCATGGGCGGGTCGGCCTCGTCGAGGAGCCACTGCGCGATCCCCAGTCGGGGCACGGCCGGGCGGGTCGGAGACACGGGGCGAGGACGGTCGCCGGCCGCGCCGATGGCGGTCAGGGCCAGTTCCAGCGTCGCCGCCATGACCCCGACCCGATCGAAGGTCGGACTCAGCAGCCGTACGCCGTCGCGGGGGATGCGGCCGGGGCTCGGCAGGACCGCCGCGAGGCCGCAGAACGAGGCGGGCCGGATGAGCGAACCGGCGGTCTGGGTGCCCAGGGCCAGGTCGACCATCCCGGCCGCGACGGCCGCTGCCGACCCGGCGCTCGAGCCGCCCGGCGTGCGCCGCACGTCCCATGGGTTGTGCGTCGGCGGTGGGTCGAAATACGCGAATGCCGCCGTCGTCGTCTTCCCGATGACCACCGAGCCGGCCGTCCGAAGGCGGGCCACGACCGTGGCGTCGGTCAAGGCGGGGCTGGGGTCGGTCAGGGCCGGGGCGCCGCAGCGGGTCGGCAGGCCGGCCACATCGATGATGTCCTTGACCCCCAGGGTCGTCCCCAGCAACGGACGCGATCCGCCGCTGGCGTCGACCGCCTGCGCGTCGATCCGGGCCGCCTCGGCTGCCACGAGGGCGAACGCGCCGATGGCCGCCTCGTCACGGCGGACGCGGCGGAGGGCCAGGGCGACCGCGGTGATCGCCTCGGACGAAGGGCCATGCGGCAGGCTCACCGGCTGACTATCGTACGGATCGAGCCGTGCCGCATCCCACTTGACCGGAGCCGACCGTGACCGAGCTTGAACCGCTGATCGACGCGTTCCTGGACGAGGAATTCGATGCTAACCCGGTGGCCGCCAGCAGCCTCGGCCTGACGGAGTTCGATGAGCGGCTGGACGACCTCACGGCAGCGGCCTTCGAGACACGCGACGCGGCGGCGGGGCGGTGGCTGGCGCGCCTGGACGACGTGGCGGCGGCGGACCTCACGCCTGCCCAGGCGATCGATCGCGACCTCGTCCGGGCCGTCCTCCGCGGGCGGCTGATCCTGGCCGACTGGGCCAACTGGCGACGCGACCCGCTGACCTACACGAACCCCATCGCCAACGGCCTGTTCGGCCTGTTCCTGCACCGCCTGCGGCCCGAGCCCGAGCTTGCCTCGGCGGCGGTCGCCCGCCTGAAGCAGGCCCCGGCGGCCCTGGCGGCGGGTCGCGAGAATCTGCAGGCGACACTGGCCCATCCGCTGATCGTCCGTCGCGCCCTCGGCTCCGCCCGGGCCCTGGCGCGATACGTCCGCGACCTGCTGCCCGGCGAGGTCGCCGATCCGGCCGACCGTCAGCGCATGGCCGCGGCGGGCGACACGGCTGCCGTGGCGCTGGAGGCCTTCGCCGCGTTCCTGGAGGAGCTGGCGGGGAGCGCCACCGGTACCTGGCAGCTCGGCGAGGAGCGCTACACGCGCCTGCTGCGCGAGCGCGAGGCGCTGGCCGACGATGCCCGCAGCCTGCGCGTCCGCGGCCAGGCGGAGTACGACCGGCTGGCGGCCGAGATGCGGGACCTCGCCCACCGCGCCGCCGGCAGCGACGACGTGGAGGGCCTGCTGGCCGCGGCCAACCGGATCCACGCGCCGACGGAAGAGGCCATGCGCCAGCGCTACGAGACGTGGACCGAGCGCGCGCGGACCTTCCTGGCCGACACGGGCCTCGTCACCCTGCCGGCCGGCGAGCGCTGCCTGGTCGAGCCGTCACCGGTCTTCCAGCGGCCGGTCCTGGGCGTGGCCTCGTACAGCAGCCCGCCGGCCTTCAGCAGCAGCCTGCTGGGCCACTTCTTCGTGCCCTTCGCGCCCGACGGCACGCCGGCCGCCGAGATCCAGCAGCGGCTGGAGCACAACAACGACGCCGAGATCCCCACCACGGCTGTCCACGAGGCGTACCCCGGCCACCATTGGCACCTTGTCATGCGCAAGTCGCAGCCCAGCCGGGTGCGGCGGGTCTTCGGCACGCCCTACTTCACCGAGGGCTGGGCCCTCTACGCCGAGCGCGCGATGCGCGAGCAGCGCTTCTTCGACGAGCCCATCCAGGAGCTCTTCCACCTCAACGCGACGCGCTTCCGGGCCGCCCGCATCGTGGTCGACACGAGCCTCCACATGGGTGAGATGTCCGAGGAGGAGGCCATCACCTTCATGGTCCAGAAGGCGGCCATGCCGGAGCCCACGGCACGGGCGGAGGTGGGCCGCTACTGCGCCTGGCCGACGCAGGCCTCGTCGTACCTCACCGGCTGCCTGGAGATCCTCCGCATCCGCGACCGCTGGCTGGCGGCTCACGGGCACACCGGCCCGGCCGGCGCGGCGCCGATCCCGCTCCTGCGCGAGTTCCACGATGCCTTGACCGGTTCGGGGGCACTCCCGCTCGGCCTGGCCGAACGGGCCGTCCTGGGCGGCTGAACGGGAACGTGAGGCCTCGTCTTGACCCACCTGGCGGGTGGCCCCCGGGGCAGATCTAACCCCCCAGGGCAGCAACGGACGCGGAGACGCACCAACGGGTCGGATCCTATCCTGCCAGGCCAGATCTGACCCCCCAGGGCAGTAACCGACGCGCTGGCCCACGAACCGGTCGGATCCTGTCCCCCAGGGGCAGTAACGAGCAGATTCGGGCAGGTCGAGGCCCGAAAACGGCCTCCGGGGCCGCCAGCCTGTCCGTTACCACCCTCCCAGGTCAGGGTGGTTGACCCCCCGAACAGCGGTCGCCGTGTCAGCCACCGCCGAGCAGCGGTCGGCGCCCCCCGGTGCACCGCCGGTCGGAGCCGATTCGGCCGCTGCTATCCTCGGCGCGTGATGAACGCGCCCGGCCCGACGCGGATCCTGCTGGTCGACGACGATCCCAACCTCCTCGTCTTCCTGGCCGGACAACTGCGCTCGGACGGCTTCGAGGTCCACACCGCGCGGGACGGCCAGGAGGCGCTGCGCCGCCTCGAGGGCGCGTGGCCCGACCTCCTCCTGATCGACCTGCTGATGCCCCGCCTGGACGGCTTGTCGCTGGCCCGCCAGGTCAAGGCGCGGGCCGACCTGCCGATCATCGTGCTGTCGGCCATCGACGCCGGCGACAGCAAAGCCGAGGCGCTGGAAGAGGTCGCCGAGGACTACATCACCAAGCCCTTCCACTACCCGGAGCTGCGCGCGCGCATCACGCGCGTGCTGCGACGCGTCGGCGACCGCGTCCCGTCCGGCCAGCTGGACCTGGGCGGCGGCGTCGTCCTTGACCTGCAGCGGCGGCGCCTGCTGGTGGACGACCAGGAGGTGCGCCTGACGCCGGTCGAGTCGCGCCTCCTATATGCCCTGGCGGCCCACCTCGACACGGTCGTCAGCACCGAGACGCTGCTCGCCCGCGGCTGGTCGGACACGGAGGCGCCGGATCCCAGCTACGTGTGGGTCACGATGCGCCGCCTGCGCCGCAAGCTGGAACGCGACCCCGACGTGCCCGTCTACCTGGAGACCGTGCGGGGCGTGGGCTACCGCCTGAACCGCGCCGCGGCCGACTGAGCGCCGATGCGGCGCCTCGCCCTGCGGTCGCGCCTGACCCTGATCCTGGTCGCGGCGGCGGTCGTCCCGGTGCTCGCCTTCAGCCTGCTGGTGCTGCTGATCCTGGACCAGAGCGTGGGCGACCGCCAGGTGGACGCGCTCGGGGCGGAGGCGCAGCTGGCGGCCGGCCAGCTCGGTTCCGACCTCGATGCGAGTACCGCGGCGAGGATCGCCGGCCTGACCGGCACGGGCGTCACGTTCTTCGATGCCCAGGGTCGCGTCCTCGCCAGCAGCGGTTCGGGGGCGGGCCAGGTACCGCCGCCACGGTCCCCTGCCGCGTCCGGGGCCGCGGCCACGGTCGGATCCGGCGGCCCCACGATCAGCCGAACGAGCGGTGGCCTCGTCGTGGCATACGCCGCCATCGGTGGCCCGCCGGCCCTGTTCGTCGTGGCCCTGAGTCAGCCGGCGGCCACCGGCCCCGCGCTGCTGGCGCCGTTGCTGGCGATCCTGGTCGCCACGCTCCTGCTGGCGGCCTTCCTCTCCCTGGCCCTGGGCCGCAGCCTGATCCACCCCTTGTCGGAACTGCGCGAGACACTCGACCGCCTGCAGGCCGGCGACCTGCAGGCCCAGGTGCCGGTAGAGAGCGACGACGAGCTCGGGCGCCTCGCGGCGAGCCATAACCGGCTGGCCGCCACGCTGGCCGGCCGCAACCGTGCCCTTGCCGTCGTCTCGCAGGCGTTCGCGCCCCTCTCCCCGCAGGCCGGCGTGGCGCCCTTCTCGGCCGCCGCCGAGCGCGCCGCAGGGCAGGCCTTCGGCTTCACCGCGGTCAGTGTCCGGCTTGGCCAGCCACCCGACGCCACGCCACCCGAAAAGGTGCCGGGAGAAGCCTTCGATGTGGAGGCGCCGCTCGCCATGGGCGACCAGGTCCTGGGCTCCATCCGGGGCACCCTGCCCCCCACGCGTGACTGGGGCGAGGCCGATCAGGACCTGTTGCGCGTGCTCGGCATCCAGCTCGCCGGGGCGATCCGCAACGCCGAGCTGTTCGACGCCACGGCCGAGCTGGCGGAGCTCAAGAACGAGTTCCTGCGCGGCGTCAGCCACAACCTGCAGACGCCCCTGACGTCGATCCGCGCCTTCGCCGGACAGCTCGCCGACGAGACGGGCGACCGGCGGCTGGGCATCATCGTCGAGCAGTCGGAGCGCCTGTCACGCCTGGTGGCCCAGCTGCTGACGGTGACCAGGATCGAGGCCGGCACACTCAAACCTCAGGTCGACGTCTTCCCCATGGGCACCCTCGTGCGCCGCGCCTGGGAGAGCCTGGGCCACCCGACGAGCGACCTCGCCCTCGACGACGTCGCCACGGGATGGCTGGCCGCGGCCGACCGCGACTGGGTCGAGCAGGTGGTCTGGGCCCTGCTGGACAACGCCCTCCGCTACGGCGGCGGCGGTCCCGTGGAGGTCCGCCTCGCGCCGGTCGCCGACGCGGCGGGGACGACGCGCCTCCACACCACGGTGCGCGACCACGGACCGGGCATCGCTCCGGAAGATCGGGACCGCGCCTTCGAGCGTTTCACCCGACTGGCGCCGGGCACGACCGAGGGCAGCGGCCTCGGCCTGAGCGTGGCCCGCGGCCTGGTCGAGGCGATGGGCGGGCGGCTGTGGCTGGCTGATGTCGAGGGGCCCGGCGCGGCGTTCACTTTCAGCCTGCCCGCCGAGCACATCGGGGAGCCCTGACCGCCCCCCGGACACCACGACGCCGCGATCCGTGGACCGCGGCGCCGCAGGAGAGAGGTGGACGGACGCGGTGCGGGATGGGTGTCACATCCGCGTCGTGAGCCCTATCGTCGGGGCGGCCCCTGAACGTGTCCTGAATCAGCCGCGGCCGAATAGCGGGATCCGCGCCCCGTTCACCGACGCCGCGCCGTCGGTCGCGAGGTAGGCCAGGACGTCGGCCAGCTCCTCGGGCGTGGTGTGGCCGGCGTTGCGCGGACTGGGCTCCCGCTCGCGCTTGTGCTCCGCGTCGATGGTCCGCACGACGACGACGTTGACGGTCACGCCGGTGCCGGCCACCTCGCGGGCGAGCGTGCCAAGCAGGGCCTCCTCGGCGGCCTTGGCCACGCCGTAGGCGCCCATGCCGGCGCCGGGGGCGGCGGCGAAGGGGGACGAGACCGCGGCGATGCGGCCCCAGCCGCGTCCGACCATGCCGGGCACGACGAGTCGCACGACGTTGAAGGTCGTCCACAGGTGCTGGTCCAGCATCCCGCGCAGCACGGCCGGGTCCAGGTCGGCCAGGGGCGTGCCGCCGGTCCAGCCGCCCACCAGGTGCAGCAGCACGTCGATCCGGCCGAAGCGCTCGGTCGTGGCGGACACGACCGCCTGCGCCCCGTCCGCCTCGCGCAGGTCGCCGACCGCGGCGAGCCAGCGGTCGCTGCCCACCCCTAGCGAGGCCCCCATCTCGGCAAGTCGGTCGGCGTCGCGCCCCGCCAGCGCGAGGCGGGCGCCGCTGCCGGCGAAGCGCTTCGCGGCCGCCACGCCCGCCGGCCCGGACGCGCCGGCGATGAGGACGACCGGCTCAGACGGGGGCATCGAGCGGCTCCTCGCGTGGCGCGTCGACGGCGTGCAGCCGTGACGGCCGGATGAGTGGCTCGTCGCCCTGCTCGAACCTGGGTTGGGCCAAACCAGCTACTCCGTCCGTATCACCGTCCCGGATGTGTCCCTACGGGTCGATGATGCGCCGCCTCACGCCCTCGTGCTCTGGCGCGCCCCGCGGTGTGTTCAGGCGGGCGCCGTCACCAGCGTGCCGAGCGGCGTCGGCGCCGGGGGACCGGAGACGACGCGCACCGACCCCACGCCGCCCTCGACGGCGATGTCCACGCGGTTGGGGCAGGTGGCATAGTCGAGCGACTGGTACAGGTCACCGATGCGCGGGAAGCGCGCCTCGTCGATCTCCCTCGTGCCGAGGGCGACCCTGGTCATGATCCGCGCGGCGACCCCTTGCGGGACCTCGAGGATCAGCGCGGCCATGCCGGCCCGGGCGTGAACCGTCGTGGTGCCCGCCGCCTGCGGCAGCAGGACCCGCGTCTCGCTGGCACCGGTCTGGATGTCCAGCCTCCGGACGTGCAGCTCGCGCAGGTCCAGGGTGGCGCGACTGGCGCCCGTCTCCACGCTGAGGTCCAGCGGCAGCTCGGCCGTCAGGCCCACCGTCCACACGGACGGATGGTCGAGCCAGGGGAGCCCGTACGCCGTGTCCTGCAGCAGCTCCACCCGGTTCATCCCGTGTCGCCGGCGTTCGACCCCTCCGCTGCAGGTGCCGTCGACCAGGTGGCCTGCGGCAGCGCGACCGGTGGTCAGCTCGCCGGCCCCATAGCGGATCCGCACCGCGGCGTCCGCGGAGGCCTCGAGCGGGATGGCCAGGGTCTCCACGGGACCTTCGTGGCCCGACAGGAACGCGCCGAGGAGGAACCAGCAGCCCAGCAGGATGGCCGCCCACGGCCACCACTCTGCGACCAGCTCACCGGGCCCCGGCCGCAGGTTGCCGGTCGTGCTGAGCAGCAGGACGACCCCCACCACGATCCAGGCGATCGACCAGGTGAAGGCCCACAGGCCGTGGAAGCGCGACCAGCCGAACAGACGCGAGATGAGGCTGGCCGTCCCGGCCAGGATCACGAAGAGCGGCCAGATCTGGTCCCACGACATCGCGGTCGCCTCGCGCACCAGGAAGATGACGCCAAGGCCGATGAGCCACGTCGCCCCGACGAGCGACCCGCGTCGCGCCGGAGTCATCGCGCGGCGCCCCGGTCTTCGCGCGTCCACCCGAAGGCGGCCGCCAGGACGAGCAGGCCGAGCGCGATCAGGACGAGCGGCCAGAACCAGTCGAAGCTCAGCGCCGGCAGCCACTCGCGGGCCAGGAAGAACACGCCCATCAGCACGAGCAGGACGCCCAAGAAGATCACGCCGACGCCACTGCCATGGTACTGGCGGCGATACGCCCGCCGGGCCTCACGCGCCGCGCGCCGCGCGGCCAGCCGATCCATGACGTAGGGCGATGGCGGCGGTGGCGGCGTCGGAGGGATCCAGCCGGTCGGTCCGGCTGCCGGTGGCACGTCGGGCGCCACGGCACCCGGGGTCGGCGGGGTCGTGGGCATGGCGTACGTCAGCGCGTCCTCGTCCGGTACGACGAAGGCCATGACGATGTAGATGACGAGGGCCACCCCGCCCGTCAGCAGCACCAGGAGCGCCCAGATGATGCGGATCAGGGACGGATCGGCGTCCCAGTACTCGGCCAGGCCGCCGGCCACGCCGGCCAGCATCCGGTCATCACGCGAGCGGTACAGTCGATCGTTCATCTGCAGCCTCCCTCAGGATCCAGGTTCAAGCTGGCCGCGTTGCCCTCCACCGAGAGGGTGAGGACCGGCGCCCCCGCCGTCCCGTCGCGGTGCCACACGCTTCCGACGCGGGTGAGGCCCTGCTGGGCCAGGTTGGTGACGAACGTGAGTTGGTCGTTCACGGTGATGTCCAGCGGTGCACCCGCCGGGACGCAGAGGTCGATCTCCCCCACGTTGACCGTGACCTGGCCGGTCAGGGCGACGGCATCACTTAGCACGATCCGCGCACGACCCGCGTTCAAGGAGACGTCCAGGTCGCCGACCCGGGCGGAGCCGGCATCGATCAGCAGGTCGCCCGCGTTGAGCTCGGCCCGCAGCCGCGACAGCTGAGCGCCGTCGAGCCGGATCGTGGCCGTCCCGGCGTTGGCCGTGAGATCGAGCGCGTCAAGCCGGTCGGCCGGGGCCGTGATCGTCCAGTCCTGCCGGCGGACGCCGTCGCCCTGGGGCACCGTGACGGCCAGACGGGTCGCCGACGCGTCCACGGTGGGGGCCACCCCGTCGTGCTTGGCCGCCAGTTGCCAGGCGGATCCCGGCGTCGTGTCCAGCGTCACCGTCCCGCAGCGCAGGTCGAGCAGGATCAGGGCCGGGCCCTCGAACGCGCCGTTCTGCTGGAGCAGGACGGCCGACCCGGTCACCTGGCCGCAGCCCACGCCTTCGGCGATCCACGCCGGTCCCGCGGCCAGGGCCGTGCCGGCCAGGCTGCCGAACAGGACCGCCACCAGGGCCGTCCCGATGAGCGAGATGCGCGTCCGGCTGAGCAGGATGACGAGCCCGATGACCACCAGCACGAGCGGCCACAGGCGCACGGAGTCGGCCGCCACGCCAGTGTCGATCACGTTGGCCCGCGCAAGGAGCGGGATCGCCCCCAGCGGCAAGAGGAAGATGCCCCAGAACAGGAGCCCACGTCTGACGTGCATCGTGTCGCACCTATGGTTCCGAGCCTGGCGCCGCTGGGGGGCGTCAGGGCAGGGTTGGGCGCCCCACCCGACGGCTCAGGCCCATGGTGCTGGCCCTGCGACGGGCCCGACCACGGCCAAAAGTCACCAACGTCCCGGGTCGAGGGTCACCAGTGCGCTTACAGGCCCAGGTGCAGGCGCAGGGCCTCGTCCACCTCAAGCATGATCGCGCCGGGGACCACGCCAAGGCGGTCGCCCACCCGCTCGACCGCGACCGATCGCACCTGCTCGGCCTGGGCCTTGGAGTCGCGATCCAGGCCGGTCGCGGCGGCCGGGAGCAGGACCTGGAACGGGTACAGCCGTTCAACGCTCGAGGTCACCGGGACCACCGTGATCACGCCGCGACCCAGGCGAGTCGCCGTCGTGTTGGCCGTGTCGTTACTGACGATGACCGCCGGCCGGCGCTTGTTCGACTCGGCGCCGCGGGCGGGGTCGAGATCCACCCAGTGGATGTCGCCGCGTCGCATCAGGCGCCAAGCCCGTCGCCGCTGGTGGCCTCCCAGGAGTCGGCTTCCCCCGCAGCCTCCCACTCATCCCATGCCGCTTCATAGGTCGCACCCAATTCGGCTGTTCGCAGCAGGCGAACCGCTCGATGGACGGCGGCGGACCGAGACTCGAGCCCCTGCTCTTTGGCGTATTCATCCAGGAACTCGACGTCGTCGCCCGGCAGGCTCACACTTACCTTCATACCGCGATACTACCACTGGTAGGACACCGGTAGCAACAGAAGCGCCTGAGCGGCTCGCCGCCTTCAGGTATCCTCTCTCCCCCGGTGCCGACATAGCTCAGCGGTAGAGCAGCTGTTTCGTAAACAGCAGGTCCTCGGTTCAAATCCGAGTGTCGGCTCCACTCCCCTCGCACGACTTGCGCTTGAAAGCCCGAATTGGCAGCCGTGCCGTTGTGGCTGTACCCCTCAACCCCGACCTCTCATGCGCCCGAGGCTCTCAGCAGGCCATCCATCCGGTCGGCGACATCCTTTGCCATACCGGGCGTAAAGGCCGCATACAGATCCGCAGTTATCGCGATTGTGGAGTGCCCCAGCACCTTGCTGACCACCGCGATCTCCACACCACTTTCCAGCATCAGAGTCGCGGCGCTAACCTCCTTTCGATCGCAGGTGACGGGGTCGACCCCTACCGGCCGATCTTCGAGGGCTGGACGTCGATCAGCGCCCTGGCCGCCCTGACCGAGCACGTCCGCCTGGGGTTGCTGGTAGGGGCCAACCCGCTCCGCAATCCCGGGGTCGTGGCCAAGATGGCGGTCACCCTCGACCACATCAGCGATGGGCGGGCCATCGTGGGGCTGGGGGCGGGCTGGTTCGAGCTGGAGTTCAGCGCCCATGGGATCCCCTTCGGGGCGACCGTCGGCGAGCGGCTGGACTGGCTGGACCAGTCCGCCTCGATCATCCGCGGTCTGCTCGATGGCCGGTCCGTCACGCTCCGCAGCCCGAAGTACGACTTCGTCGAGGCCCGCCACTACCCGCGACCGGTCCAGGGCCACCTGCCGATCCTCGTCGGCGGCAACGGCCTCAAGAAGACGCTGCGAACGGTCGCGACGTACGCCGACATGTGGAACACGATGGGCCCGGCGGCCGACGTCGCCCATCGCGACGCGGTGCTGCGGGAGCATTGCCTGGCCGTCGGCCGCGACCAGGCCTCGATCGAGCGGACGCTGGAGCTGAAGCCGATCATCCGCGACGACCCGGCCGAGGCCCAGCGCGTCTGGGCCGCCTGCCTCGCGCGCGCGGGGACGGCTCCCGAGGCCATCCGCAACGCCTGGCTGGGCACGCCGGCCGAGATCGCCGAGCGCTTCCGGCCCTACCGGGCGCTGGGCTTCGACACGATGATCGTGGAGCTGCCGGCCCCGTATGACGCGGAGACGATCGAGCGGCTCGCCACCGAGGTCGCGCCACTGGTCGAGGCGATGCCGCTCGGCGGGTGAGGAACCGCTGGGTGCCCGCGGCTGCGGTGGGGAGCGGATCAGGGCGTGAGCGGGATGTCGAGCTGCCGGAGGAGCCGGTCGCCGTCCACTTGCCAGACATGGCCGCCGAAGCCGATCGGTGGCACGGCGGATGCGGGCAGGAGCCAGACCGGGCCGCTCGTGCTCCCGGTGGCCGGATCGAGGCGCTGCATCGATGGACCCAGCCAGCCATCCGGCGGCGTCTGCACGGGCGGGAACTGCCAGAGCCAGAACGTGCCGTCGAGCACGAGGCCCACGTCACCCGCCGACTGCGGGCTCCGCGCCGTGATCCCCGAAGAGCCCAGCTCCACGAAGTGCGTCCGCGATGCCCCTGGCAGCGTGTCGTCGGTCAGGGCGACCCAGCACGAGCCGTCGGCCGGCCAGATGGAGATGCCGTAGATGCTGCCTCCAGCCTCGGTGCCGAACGTCGTCGCCACGCCCGACGCCGGATCGACGCGGCTGATGGTGGTGGTGTCCTTCGCGTCCGGGTGCGCCAGGCTCGGATAGCTCGCGTCGATTCGATAGAGCACGTCGCAGCCGATGGCCGGTGATCCGGAGGACCACGGGATGTGCCCCACCAGCTGCCCGCTGAGCGGGTCGATCTTCTCCAGACCGACGGCCGGGTCGACCGTATACGGCGCACCGGCCGGGTCCTGGTGGGCGATCCAGATGAAGCCCAGGCCAGCGCCCACCAGGAAGCGGTCGGGGAACCGGGTGGTGACGGCCTTGGTCGTCAGGTCGATCCGCTCGACGGTCGTTGGCTCGTTGCACGGGTTGGTGCACGCGGAACCCAGGTCGGGCGATACCCACAGGCCCTGATCGACGGCCACGCGCCCGTAGTCCGTCGGATACGGATACGTGGCCGCAACGCGGCCCGTCGCGAGGTCGATGGCGGCGATCCACCGTTGCCGCCCGTCGCTCGACGCGCAGCTCACGTACCAGCGGCCGTCGGCCGCGGCTCCCGGCGTCAGGTAGTAGTCACAGCCCGGGGTTGTCGCCACCGTGCCCGCGACCTGGCGGCCACCCGCCGACGGCAGCGGAGTCCACGTAGGCGATGGGCTCGCGAGAGGCGTCGCAGACGGCGTGACTTCGACGGTGGGTGAGGGACTGGGCGGCACTGATCCAGTCACGGCTGATGACGAGGCCGCGGGGCCGCGCAGGCTGGAGACGACGAGCAAGCCTGCCGCAAGGAGGATGACGACCATCGCCAGCGCGCCGGCCGCGACGTGGAGGCCGGCCCTGCCGCGCCATCCAAAGGCGAAGGGCCGACGAGCGGCGGACCGCTGTGGCTCGCTCGCCAGCTGTCCCACGAAAGCCCAGAGTGAGGCCGGGGCGCCGGGGGTCGGCCGGGATGCGAACCAACCCTTGAGCTCGCCGTCCAGCGGATCGTCGCCGCGATCGAAGCCCCTAGTCATGGATCGCCTCCCGGCCCAGGCTGGCCCGCATCGCTTCCATCGCGTAGTGCAGACGGGAACGGACGGTGCCCTGGGGCACGCCAAGACGCTCCGCGATCGCCTCCGTCGGCAGGTCACCCCAGAAGCGCAGGACCACCACGACCCGCTGCTCCGGACTCAGCGCGGCGAGCGCTCGGGCCGTCTCGTCGCGATCGTCCCACTGGCCCAGGGCGTCCCGGTCGGCGATCCCGGGTTCATCCGCCAGGACGCTCTGAGGTCGCCGGTGACGGCGCCTCAGCGATTCGGTGCACGTGTTGACCAGGATGCGCTCGAACCAGGCGTCGAAGCGATCCGCGTCGCGCAAGCGTGGCCAGGCCGACCATGCAGCCGCCAGCGCTTCCTGGCAGGCGTCCTCGGCATCGGCCTGGTTGCCAAGGAGATGCCAGGCGAGGCCGTAGGCGTGATCGAGTCGCGGTCGGACGAGCGCCATGAAGCGCACCCCGCCAGCCGGTCCCCGTACAGCCTCCGGCGCATCACTGGGCATCCATACCTCCACTCCCGCTCCACCGTCCACATCATTCCAGACGGTGCAGCGCGGCGGGATGTTCATCGGGGATGTTCACCCTATCCTCTGAGCCAACGGCAGACGACGAGGAGGCACACGCGCGATGCTCACGGCCACCAAGGACCTGATGCTCCCGGCCACCGTCACGGGCTCGTGGCCGCGGCCGCGCTGGTACGACGGGGGGCTGTGGGGCCGGCCGCTCGACACGGCGCTCCTCGACGTGCGCTTCCGCGAGCAGTTCCTTGACGCGCACGCGGTGGTCCTCGCTGAGCAGGAACGGGCCGGCCTGGACATCCTCACCAACGGCGACTACCACCTCGACGAGGACTTCGCCGGCCGCTCGTGGCACCACTACCCGTTGCAGCGATGGAAGGGCCTGGAGCACGAGGAGCTCCAGTACGAGGGCTCGCGCGACTCGCTGCTGGCCTTCCCGGCCGGATCGCTGATGAACGAGATCGAGACGACGTGGCGCTGGCCGCGCGTGGTCGGCAAGGTCGAACACGACCCGCGTAACCCGCTCGAGTACGCCAAGTTGTGGCGCATCTCCCAGGCCCGTTCGGGCTCGCGCAAGCCCGTCAAGTTCGGTACCTGCTCGTCGCAGGTGCTGGCCATCTTCCTCGACAGCCACACGCCGCAGTACGACCTGGACGACAAGAAGCAGCTGATCTGGGACATGGCCACGGCCATGAACCTGGAGCTGCGCCAGCTGGCCGCGGCGGGCGCGAAGGTCATCCAGATCGAGGAGCCCACGATCCACTTCACGGCGGCCTTCCATCCCGAGGAGAAGGAGCTGCTCGACTTCATGGTCGACGCGTTCAACCACGAGGTGGACGGCCTCGGCGGCGTCGAGCTGTGGATCCATACCTGCTGGGGCAACCCCAACATGCAGAAGGTCTACACCGGCGAGTCGTACGCCAACTCGATCGAGATCTACCTCGAGCGCCTCAAGGGCGACGTGTGGACCGTCGAGGCCACCGAGAACGACCTGGCCGAGATCGACCTCTTCAAGCCCTACGCCGCCAACCTCCGGAAGAAGGTGGCGGTGGGCGTGGTCAGTCACCGCACCCTGCAGGCCGACATGCCGCCGGTCGTCGCCAAGCGGGTGCGGCGCGCGCTGGAGGTGATCCCGGCCGACAAGCTCATCCTCTCGACCGACTGCGGCTTCGGCCGCCAGGGCTTCAACCGGACGGTCGCCTTCTATAAGGCGACGGCCATCGCCCAGGCGCGCAACATCGTGCTGAAGGAGCTGGGGCTGGAGGAGCGGTACGTGCCGGCGGCCGACCCCGCCCTGCAGGCGGACGTACTGCCGGACCGGGAACCACTGACGCACCTGCCGTCGCCCTGGAAGTAGCAGCGGGTCGTGGAGTCGAGTCCAGTGGCCGACGCCGAGTACTGGGCGCGCTACTACGCCGTGACCGTGGACCGGCCCGCGTGGGCGACGGTCCGGTCTGCGATCGAGCGGTTCGTCGCGGACGACGCCGGTACTCCTCGGGACCGCGTGGCCGTGGACCTCGGCTGTGGTGCCGGACGGGACACCAGGGAGCTTCTTCGCGCCGGGTGGCGCGTGCTCGCGCTTGACCGCGAGCCGGCCGCCATCGCGGCGCTCGAGGCGGCGACACCTGGCGAATCGCGGGCGAGGCTGGAGACGGGCGTGGCCGACATGGCGAGCGTATCGGTACCGCCATGCGATCTTGTCAACGCAAGCCTGAGCCTGCCATTCCTGGCACGCGATGAGTTCTGGGCGACCTGGGCCCGCATCCTCGCCGCGCTGCCCGTCGGCGGGCGAGTGGCGGCGATGCTGTTCGGTGACCGTGACGCCAGCGCCAGTGATCCCGGGATGACGTGTCCGTCCCCTGAGGCCATCCTCGGGAGTCTGTCCGGGTTCGAGGTCGAGGACTGGGTCGACCTCGAAGAGGACACCGAGACGGCACTCGGCGAGCCGCATCACTTCCACCGGGTCGAGTTGGTGGCGCGGCGGACGACTCACGCGGAGGGATCGCCCCAGCGGAGCCGATCAGGAGTCTCGCGATGCCTCGGCAGCGATCCAAGAACCGCGTCGTCGAAGACCCTTGGCCCTGAGGCGTGGATCTCGAGTTCGCCGGCGAGCTGTGGTACTGGCGCGGGCCGTCGCCGTACCACTTCATCACCGTGCCTGAGGAGGCGAGCATCGGCCTTCGCGCGATGTCGGCCCTCGTCAGCTATGGCTGGGGCATGATCCCGGCCACGGCCCAGATCGGATCCAGCGGATGGGACACCGCCCTCTTCCCCAAGGACGGGCGCTATGTCCTCCCCGTCAAGGACGTCGTGCGCAAGGCGGAGGGGCTCGCCGTGGGCGACACCGTGGATGTGCGGCTGACCGTCCGCCACTGATCCGGGACGCCTCCCGCCCCCGACCCGCAACGCGGCCGTAACGTCCCGGGCGCGGCAAGCCGCACCCCCGCGAGCCACCATCCGTGACGCTGGCCGCAGTCAGGGAGCTCGGCTGCGGTCACCCGACGACGAGGCGCTGCCCGCCTGACGCCGGCCAGCGCTCCCGGCATGGCACGATGCGGCCATGCCTGAGGGCGACACGATCCATCGGACCGCGGCCGGCCTCCGCCCATACCTGGTGGGCCGTCCCGTCCTGGCGGCGAGTTCCACGCGTGGCGCGGACGTGAGGCGACTCGTCGGGTCCACGGTCATCGCCGTCGACACGCTGGGCAAGAACCTCCTCATCCGATCCTCGAACGGCCTGACCGTGCGGACGCACCTGCGCATGAACGGCACCTGGCATCGCTATCGACCCGCCGAGCCCTGGCGCCTCCCGGCCTCGCGGGCAGCGCTGGTGCTGGAGGTGGAGGGTGCAGTGGCCGTCTGCTTCGACGCGCCCGTCGTGGAGGTCTTCGAGACACGCGCTCAGGCCATCCACCCGGGCCTGGCGCCCCTGGGACCGGACCTGACGGACGACCGGTTCGAGGCTGCCGAGGTGATCGCTCGGCTGCGTGATCCCGGCCGCGCCGGGGTCGCCATCGGGGAGGCGCTGCTCGATCAGCGCGCCATGGCTGGGGTGGGCAACGTCTTCCGGAGCGAGATCCTCTACCTGGAGCGGGTGGATCCGTTCGCACCGGTCGCGTCACTCGATGACCGGACCCTGGACGGCCTCGTCGCGACGGCCCGTCGGCTGCTCCGGGCCAACATCGGCCCGCAAAGCCGGGCGCGGCGGTCGACGACCGGGGGCGCACGTGAGGCGACCGGGGCGCCGCTGTGGGTCTACGGTCGGACGGGCCGGCCGTGCCGGCGCTGCGGGGCGCCGATCCGCGCCGCGAGCCTGGGCCGGGACCTGCCGCGGACGGTGTGGTGGTGTCCGCGCTGCCAGGGGCCGCGGACCGGGGACGGGCTCTAGTGGACGCCCATCGCGGCGACGTAGTCGGCCGGTTCCGGCCGCGACTCGCGATCGTCCATGTCCCATCGGATGGTGAGCGAGGCGCCGACCACGCCGGGCGTGCGCAGCACGAGGTCGCGCAGCAGGGTCGCCGTGGAGCGCCGCTCGACCTTGCCGGCCAGCTCGACCACGCCGTCGATGACCCGGACGGAGAAGTCCGCCGCGTCGAGCCACAGGGCATCCACCAGGACGTCGCTGCGGATCGCGTCGGCCAGCTCCTCGTCGGGGCGGAGGTAGGTCTTGATGACGTCGGCGCGGGTGACGATGCCCACGAGCCGCTCGCCATCGATCACCGGCAGGCGGTTCACCCGCCGTTCGATCATCAGCCGGGCGGCTTCGGACAGTGAGGCATCCGGGCTGACCGTGAGGGCGGGCGCCGTCATGGCTTCGCCGGCTGTCCTGGCGTCGCGTCGCTCGTCGGAGCGATGGCGGCGCGACGTGAACGCCAGGGGACCGGATGGTGCCTCGGATGCGGTCGCGTACTGCTTGGTCAGCAGGTCCGCTTCGGAGATGACGCCGACCACGCGCCCGGCCTCCACGACCGGCAGCCCGCTGACGCGGCGAGAGATGAGCAGCGTGACCACGTCCTTGAGGGGCGTGTCGATGCTGACCACGATGACGTCATGCGTCATGACGTCGCGGACGGTCGCCATGGCGGATGCCTCCGGGGAGCGGGGCACGCCCGGGGCCGGCTCCCCCAGCCGGCCCCGGTGAGCCACTAGTGGACGATGACCACCGTCGCGCCGCTGTGGGTCGCGACGTGCTCGGAGACACTGCCCTGCAGGAAGCGGGTCGCGGCGCCCTTGCCGTGCGCGCCCACGATGACCGTATCGAACCCGCCCTCAAGGGCGATCCGCTCGATGGTCGGGGCGGGGTCGCCGGCCGGCTCGAGCCGGTCAGCCTTCACGCCACGCTTCGCCAGATGGGCGACAGCGGAGTCCAACTCGCGCTGGTGCGTCAGATGATCGTCCCACGGATCCACCGGCACGCGCCCGGGATGGACGGGCACGACGCTCACGACGGTCACGGCCCCGGCGAAGGCATCGGCCAACTCGGCCGCCTCGTCGAGGGCATGAAGCGCAGGTTCCGTCCCGTCGTATGCCACAAGGATCTTCTTCATCGGATGCGCTCCTGACTCTTGGGCCCGACCGACGGAGAACCGACCGCCGCGGGTGTCACGGTCAACCTAGTCGTCGGATAGGTCGCGCCATAGGGCTTGTCGTCACCGGGCGGCGGGCCGAACGGCACGCACGGCCGGCCGCGATGTCCGGGTGTACAGGGCCGACCGGACCCCCCACACTCTGCCCCCTCGGAGGGACGCGAGGCGGTGATGAGGCTTCACGAGGTCGGGCGGGATCCCGTGCCGGCGGCCGACCGGCCGAACGGCCGCGGTTGGCACTACGTCGCGACGTGGCTGGTCTCGGCGATCGCCGTGCGGGTGCTGTTCCGCCGCCACGTCGAAGGCCTGGCACGGCTGCCCCCCGGGCCCTACCTCCTCTGCTTCAACCACCAGTCGTGGTCCGACCCGTTCCTTCTCCTGGCGCTCATGCCGCGGCGTCCCCGGATGACCTTCTTCGGCCCGAAGGAGGCGGACCTCCGCGTCGGGCGCCGGAACCAGCTCATCGCGTGGAGCGGCATGGCCCTCCCCTACCGCCCCGACAAGACCGACCTGCTGGGGGCGACGCGACGGGTCCAGGCCGTGTTCGACGCGGGCCGCGTCCTGGCCATCGCCGGCGAGGGCCGCATCCACGCCGGTGAAGGGACGCTCCTGCCGCTCGACGAGGGGGCCGCCTTCTTCGCTCAGCGTGCCGGCCTGCCCATCGTCCCCGTGGCCCTCAACGGCACGAGCTGGCTCGTCTTCGGCCGACGACTACGGCTGCGCATCGGCTCGCCGATCCCCACCGCGGGCCGGTCGTCGCGGGAGGACCTGCACGCGCTGACGAACGAGACCTGGCAGGCGCTGCACGCCCTGTGCGCCGGCTGCCCGGATCCGGTCCCGCCACCCGCCGGGAGCCTCTGGTACCGCTTCACCGAGGCGTTCAACGAGTGGCCCGAGGGCGCCCGCCCGCCCGTGCCGCGCGACCCGCCCAACCCCGCCGTGAAACCGCCCACCCGGGAGAGCTGAGCCATGCATGGGCCGCTCCCGAGCCCGGGCGGCCCAGGGCACCGGGTCCTTCACGTCCCTTGGGCGAGTCCGTATCGCCCCCAGTGTTACTGCGAGCGCATGGTGGTTCGCAAAGCCCCGGGCCTTCGGCCGAATGGCTCTCGGGAACGTGCTAAAGCCCCATCCCGGCCTCTTCTATGAATGGGGGCGATGGCGAGAGCGGTAAGGGTTCCTCGGCCGGGAGCCGTCGACCATTAAACGTCTCTCTTCTGCTTGGATCAACACTGGGGGCGCTACGCGAGAGCCTTAGGCGGGCCGCAGGGGCAGACTCATCGGTCGTCGCGCCAGCTGAGCCACGAGCGGCCCGCCTCCACCTCCCAGGCGGGACCGTTGAAGCCGAGCGTGAACTGGCGGAAGCCCATCTCCACGTACCGGTCCGCGTCATGACGCAGGAACCGGTCGAGGTCCTCAGGTTCCACCCCCACGCCCCATTCGATGGACGCGGGGTCACGACCCTCCACGCGGCACCACTGGAGAAGCGCGGCGACGGCCGGCTCGAGCTCCTCGGGATGATCCGGGAAGCCGGCGTGCCAGCCATCGGCGAAGCGGGCCACGAGGCGCAACGTGCGGCGTGGTCCGGTGCCGGCGATGAGGATCGGCAGGCGATGCACGGGCGGCGGCTCGAGGCGTCCGAGGCGGCTCACGATCCGAGGCAACGACGCCTCCAGGGCACCGAGGCGGTCGCCGACGGTCCCGAACGAGTAGCCGTACTCGTCGTAGTCGCGCTGGAACCATCCGGCCCCCAGGCCGAGCACCACCCGCCCGCCGCTGATGTGGTCCACGGTGCGCGCCATGTCGGCCAGCAGCTCCGGGTTGCGGTACGAGTTGCAGGTGACGAGCGGGCCGAGCTCGATGCGCGTGGTCGCCTCGGCCCATGCCGCCAGCATCGTCCACGCCTCGAAGTGGGCTCCTTCCCGATCGCCGTACAAGGGAAAGAAGTGGTCCCACGTGTAGAGAAGGTCGAAACCCAGGTCCTCCGCGGCAAGCGCCGCGCGGCGTAGAGACGCGTAGCTCCCATGCTGCGGGTGGAGCTGGGCGGCGATCCGGATGGCGGTCGTCATGGGCTCCTTTCGGTGTGTCGGCCCATCCTCAACCTTCTCCCAGGGAGAAGGTCAAGGGGTAGGCTTGGACGCCGTGTTCCAGATCGCCGCCTTCGCCCGCCTCGCGGGGCTCTCCGCGCGCACGCTCCGTGCCTACGATGCGCGCGGCCTGTTCCGCCCGGTCTGGGTCGACCCCGCGAGCGGCTACCGCTTCTACTCACCGGCCCAGCTGCCCGAGCTGCGGCGGATCCTCACCCTGCGCGACCTTGGGATGAGCCTGGACCGGATCGGCCAGCTGATCAGCGGGCGGGTCGATCTGGACCGGATCCTCCGGGAACGACAGGCAGAACTGCGGGCCGAGCGCGCGGAGATCGAGCGCCGCCTGGCCGCCCTCGGCATCGAGCTCGACCAGGCCGGCGGATCCGGATCCGGGACGCCCGTGGACGTCGTCGTGCGCTGCGTGCCGGAGGAAATGGTGGCGACCCTGGCGCTGGCCGACGACCCAGGCGGCGACGAGGCCACCTTCGACGAGCTGGAGGCGTACGTCCGCGACCGCGACCGCCGCGCGTCGCGCCCGCCCGGTGCGCTCATCGGCCCGCAAGGCGACCGCATCTTCGTGCCCCTGAGCGGCCCGATCGCCACGACCGACCGGATCAGCTCCGAGCGCCTGCCGGCGGCGCGCATGGCGACTGTGATCCACCGCGGCGGCTACGCCGGCCTTGACGAGGATCGCCGGGCGCTCGAGCGATGGGTGGAGGCGACCGGCACGGCAGGCGCCGGGCCGCTGCGGATCCTGTACCTCCAGTTCGGCGCGGACCCGCGCCTGGCCCTGCCGCGGCGCTTCATCGTCGACGCGGCAGCGGACTACGTCACGGAGCTGCAGCTGACTATCGGTGCGTGAGCGGATCGCGATGCTAGAGTCGCCGGCGATGGCCGGCCACACGATCGAGGTGTACCTGGAGGTCGGGGCGAAGCGGACCTTCGCCGGGGCCATGGCATGGCCCGGCTGGTGCCGAGCGGGGCGCGATGAGGCCGCGGCGCTGGCCGCGTTGGCGGCTTACGGGTCGCGCTACGAGGCGGTCGTGTCCGACTCAGATCTGGCGTTCGAGCCGCCCGCAGGTCCCGAACCATTCGTGATCGTCGGTCGCGTGAAGGGTGATGCGTCCACGGACTTCGGCGTGCCCGGCGCCTGGGCACCGGGCGACCAGGAACCCGTCGCGGGTGAGGAGCTGGAGCGGCTGGCGACCGTGCTGCGCGCCTGCTGGGCGGCCCTTGACCAGGCCGCCGCTGGGGTCACGGCGGCCGGCCTTGCCGCGGGCCCGCGCGGTGGCGGTCGATCGGTCGAGGCGATCCGCGCGCACGTCGCCGATGCGGAGGGCGCATACCTGTCCGCCCTCGGATGGAAGGCACCACCTGATCCGGACGCCCGGCGCCCCACGCTCCTCGAGGCGATGACCGCGGTCGCGCCCCTTGGCGTGCCCCCGCCGGGGCCGCGTGGCGGCAAGCGCTGGCCGGCCCGCTACTTCGCCCGACGGGTCGCCTGGCACGCCCTCGACCACGCCTGGGAGATCCAGGACCGCACGGTCCGCTAGCGCGTGATGGCCGAGGGCGCCATCAGGCGTGCAGCTTGCGGAACCAGAACGAGTGGCGGTGGCCCTTGGAGTACTGGCCCACGATCTCGTGGCGGGTCAGGCGGGCCCATGCGGGGGCATCCTCGAGCAGGCCGGGGTCGGTCGCGGTGACCTCGATGACCTGGCCCACTTCAGCGGCCTTGACGGCCTCGGCCAGCTTGACGATGGGCATGGGGCACAGCAGGCCGGTGGCGTCGACCACGACGGCGGCCCGGGGAAGTTCGGCGATATCGGTCACGAACGGCTCCTAGATGAACAGGTTGGTGGCGCGAGTCTGCGCATCGGCCAGGTAGGTGGCCACGCCGGCGTACGAGTCGACGGGCACGAGATCCTCGTTCGTGAGGCCCATCACGCCCATCGTGATCGTGCAGGCCACGAGCTTGACGTCGAGCGAGCGGGCCAGCTCCAGCATCTCCGGCACGGTCGGCATCTTGAACTCGCCCATCAGGCGGGCCATCAGCCGCGGCCCCAGGCCGAAGAAGTTGAAACGGGTGAGCGGCAGCCGGTTGGCGCCGCCCGGCTTCATGATCCGGAAGGCCGTCCGCAGGGGGTCGCGCCCGATGCGCCGCGCGTCGGGGCGCGTGATCACGTCGAGGCCCCAGAAGGTGAAGAACATCGTCACCGGCAGGCCGCTGGAGGCCGCGCCGACGGCGATGTTGAAGGCCGCCTGGACGCGGTCGAACTCGCCGGAGAAGACGACGATCGTGACGCCCTCGCGGGTCGGGGGTTCGGCTGCCTCAGCCGATCGCGGGACGAGGTCGGTCAGGTCGGCCGGGGCGAGAGAGGCGGGCGCCTCGGGTCGGGCGGGTGTTGCGATAGCCATTGGGAACCTCCGTGTAGTGGGTGCGCATCGGGACCACCGGCGCGCACCTCGGGGAGGTTCAGATCGCGCCGGCGCCTCGACAGGAGCACCGATACCCGGCTGGACAGCAGCGGGTCACGCGGCACGGGGCGGCAGCGATCAGGCTCGCGAACATCGGGTCAGTCTGAGGTGGGACGGGTGACCTGTCAACGACCCGCGGTCGGTGACTCCATCCAGGCCGCCATGGACTCGGCGATCTCCTGCCAGCCGTCCTGGGCGAGGAGCCAGTGGGTGCGGCCGGGGAATTCGCGCAGGGCGGTCACGGTCGCCGGGGCAGCTGAGGCATACCGGCGGTACGTGCGGCGCACGATGACGGGCGGCACGATGTGGTCGTTGAGACCCGCGATGAGCAGCAGTGGCGCCCGCGTGGCGTTCCTGAAATCGACCCGGCAGGGGCTGCCGGAGGTCATGCTGGCCAGCGCCCCCTGGAAGAAGATGCGCCCGGTCTCCGGCGTGACGTGCGCGTCGTAGGCCGCATGCTGCTCGGCGGCAGGCATGCCGTTGACGAAGGCGTAGGCGAACTGGGCCGGCGACCAGCGCACGATCTTCTTCCAACCGCGCCACGTCAGGATGACGGACGCCAGCGACCGGAAGGCCGTCGGCTCGAAGGCCCACACGCCACTCGGCGGCGCCGGGTCAAGGGCCACGCCGGCCGCGCCCAGGCCGCGATCCAGCAACAGCTGGACGATCAAGCCGCCGAACGAATGGCCGATCAGGATCGGCGGCTCGTCGAAGCCCCGAACCAGCTGGTCGTAGTGGGCCGCGATCTCGCCGACGCCCAGGCCCAGCAGCGGCGACGGGTCGGCGCGGATCGCCTCGACCGGCCGGTCCTTGCCCGGCCAGGCGGGCGCCAGGCACTCGTAACCGCGATCCTTGAAGAAGCCGACCATGGGATCCCAGCAGCGCGCCGTGACCCACGCCCCATGGATGAAGACGATCCGCCTTGCCATCGGCAGATGCTACTATCCGCCCCACAACTGAAGAGCCTTATCAAGAGTGGTGGAGGGACCGGCCCTGTGAAGCCCGACAACCTACCGGCGGCGACGCCGGCAAGGTGCCAAATCCGGGCAGGAGCGCCTGCGAGATAAGGGATCGTCCCGACCCTTCCTCACAGGAAGGGTCTTCTGTTTCCCGGCCAGGCTTCGCGGACACCGGCACCCAGCCCACGCCAGTCCGCGGAGCGACCCATGACGATCGAGACCAGCGCCCCGACCGCCCCCTCGAGCCACGTGCAGGGCCTGCGCTGTCGCCGCTGCGGCCAGCCGCAGCCCATCGGGCCGTCGTTCGTGTGTCCGGCCTGCTTCGGGCCGCTCGAGGTGGTCTACGACCTGGCCGCCGCCCGCGCGGCCCTTGACGCGTCGACGATCGCGGCGCGCCCGGCGGGCATCTGGCGGTACCTGGAGCTGCTGCCGGTGGACGCGCCGCCGGCGCGTGCCCTGGCGGTGGGCGGCACGGCCCTCGTGCGGGCGGATCGCCTCGCCGCGGCACTCGGCGTGCGGACGGTCTGGCTCAAGGACGACAGCCGCAACCCGACCCTCTCCTTCAAGGACCGGGTCGTGGCCATGGCCGCCGCCAGGGCGGTCGAGTTCGGCTTCGACACGCTGGCCTGCGCCTCCACGGGCAACCTCGCCGGTGCGACGGCGGCCGCGGCGGCGGTGGCGGGCCTGCGCAGCGTCGTCTTCATCCCCGCCGACCTCGAACCGGCCAAGGTCGCCCACGCCCTCGCCTACGGGGCGACGGTCGTGCCGGTGCAGGGCACGTACGACCAGGTCAACCGCCTCTCGCTCGAGGTCGCCGGCGACGTGCCGTGGGCCTTCGTCAACGTGAACCTGCGGCCGTACTACGCCGAGGGCAGCAAGACGCTGGCCTTCGAGGTCGCGGAGGAGCTGGGCTGGCGTCTGCCCGACGTCATCGTGGCGCCGCTGGCCTCCGGCTCGCTCTACGTCAAGACCGGCAAGGCGGTCCACGAGCTCATCGAGGTCGGCCTGGTCGAATCACGGCCCGTGCGCTTCGTCGGCGGCCAGCCCGACGGCTGCGCCCCGATCGCCCGCGCCTTCGGGGCGGGCACGTCGGTCATCGAGCCGGTCCGCCAGCCGGACACGATCGTCAAGTCCCTGGCCATCGGCGACCCGGCCGACGGGCCCTACGCCCTCGAGCTGGCACGCGAGAGCGGCGGCTCGCTGGAGAGCGTCCCGGACAGCGCCACGGCCGCGGCCATCCGCCTCGTGGCCGAGACCGAGGGCATCTACACCGAGACGGCCGGCGGCGTGACGGTGGCTGCCCTCCAGCAGGCCATCGCCCGCGGCGTGGTCCGGCCGGCCGACGAGGTCGTCGTCCTGCTCACCGGCAACGGCCTCAAGACACCCGACGCTCGATCCTTCGGGCAGCCCGAGGCTGACCCCGACCCCGGCCTGGCGGCCCGTTCCGTCCGGCCCGGCGAGCCGGGCCTGGCGCGTCCGCTGGCCGCGTCGATGAGCGCCTTCGAGGCATGGTTCGAGGGCTAGCCGGTGCCCTGAAGCCCGGCCGCGATGCCATTTATGGTGAGCTGGACCAGCCGCCGCAGCCGCGCCGTGTCGGGCCCGGCGTCACCGTCGCGCAGCCGCGCCAGGAGGTCCAGCTGGAGCTCGGACAGGGCCGCCACGTAGGGGTTGCGCATCTCGATGGCCCGCCGCAGGACGGGTGCGTCGCCCAGCAGTCGTGACTCGCCCTTGATGCGCAGGACCTGCCGGACGGTCCGCTCGAACTCGGCCTCCACGGCTCGCCAGCGCGGGTCAGCCAGGCCGGCCGGTGCCGCCTCGGCATGCCGCTTGGCCACGGCCAGGTCCACACGCGCCAGGCCCGCCTCCGCGTTGTCGATGACGCTCGCCAGGAACGGCCAGCGGCGGTAGAGGGCGGCGACCTCGTCGAGGGAGTCGGCGCCATGGCGCGCCACGTACCGCTCGAGGGCCGTGCCAAGGCCGTACCAGGCGGGCAGCTCGAGGCGCGCCTGGGCCCAGGCGAAGACCCACGGGATGGCCCGCAGCTGCTCCAGCCATGCCGCGTCATGCGCATCGGTCCGCACTCTCGAGGCGGGCCGCGAGCCGAGGCGCATCGTCATGACCTCGTCGATCGGGGTCACCCGGCGGAACCAGGCGGCGAAGCGCGGGTCGTCGATCAGGGCGCGGTAGCTCGCCAGGGCGTCGGCGGCCAACTCGTCCATGAGGCGGCCGGCGGGGCCGTGCGGATCGGTCGCGCGGTCGGCCTCGATGGGCTCGACCGGGGCGAGGAGCGCGGCGTTGGTCAGCTGCTCCAGGTGCCGCCGGGCGATGCGGGCGTCGGCATAGCGCGCGGCGACGACCTCACCCTGCTCGGTCAACTTGAGGCGCCCGTCCACGGAACCCGGCGCCTGGCCGCGGATGGCCCGGTTGGCCGGCCCACCGCCGCGCCCGATGGCGCCGCCCCGTCCATGGAAGAGCGTCAGCTCCACGCCGTGGCGGCGAGCCGTGGCCACCAGCGCCGCCTGCGCCTGGTAGAGCTGCCAGTTCGCGGCCAGGAAGCCGCCCGTCTTGTTGGAGTCCGAGTAGCCCAGCATCACCTCCTGGTGATCGCCACGGCCGGCCAGGTGGGCGCGGTACCGAGGATCGGCCAGGAGCCCACCCAGGAGGGCGGCCGCGCCCTCGAGCGCGGCCGGCGACTCCAGGAGGGGCACCAGGTCCAGCTCGGGGGCGCGAGCGGTCGCGGCTGCCGGGACGCCCACGCGGCCGCCAGGTCCAGGACCTCCAGGACGTCCAGCGGGGTGGAGGTGAAGCTGACGATGTAGCGCCGGCACGCCTCTGGCCCCAGGTCGGCCTGGATGGCGGCCATCGCGCCGAACGTGGCGAGCACGCCCTCGACCGTGACGCCCGGCGCCACCTCCACCGTCCCCGCGGCGCCGGCGCGGATCGCCTCCAGCGCCGCGTGGTGGACCGCCGCGTGCTGGCGGACCTCCAGGCTGGCCAGGTGGAAGCCGAACGTGGCCAGCCGCCAGCGGAGGTCCTGGACCTCGCCGTACGCGACGCGGACCAGGCCGTCGGCGACCAGCGCGGCCTGGATCTCCACCAGCTCCGTGTCGAGCACGGCCGGTGACGCATAGTCGTCCGCGACGCGATCGCCGTCCACGAGGCGCGCGCGCGTCCGGCGCAGCCGTTCGGCGATGAAGCCGAAGCGCCGGCGATACGGTTCATCGGGGAAGCGCCGGACCAGCTGGCGGGCGAGATTGGGGAAGGCGGCCGTGTCCGCCGCGAGACGTGCCGCCAGGGCGGCGTCACCGGCGGGCATGCCGGTCACGGCCAAGACTTGCATCAAGCGCGTGGCGACCGCTTCGTAGCCGCGCAGCACGTGGTCGCTCTGGATGCGCATCGTCCGGGTCGTGTGCTCAGCCGTGACCGAGGGGTTGCCGTCGCGATCCGCGCCGATCCACGACCCCAGGCGCAGGAAGGCCGGGACTCGCGGAGCGCGTGCCCCGCTGTCCGGGTCGAGGGCCATGTCGGCCGCGCGGTAGAGCTGCGGCACGACGCCGAAGAGCGTCTCGTCGAAGAAGGCCATCGCTGTGCGGACCTCATCGAGCGGCTCCAGGGCGTGCGGCCGCACCGGCGCGGTGTGCCACAGCAGCGCCAGCTCCTCGCGCAGCGAGCGCATCGCCTCGGCGTGCTCGGCCGGCCCGAGCGCGTGGTCCTCCGTCCGCTCCAGGAGCCGGGCGCAGCGACGCAGGGCGAGGAGCGTCGTGCGCCGGCGGGCCTCGGTGGGATGGGCGGTGAGCACGGGGGTCAGGTGCAGGCGCGCGAAGCGTGAATCGATGGCCGCCTCGTCGAGCCCCTGCCCGCGAAGGGTGTCGACCGCCTCGACCAGGGAGTCGCGCACGGTCCCGCCGCTCGCCTCGCGCTCACGCGCCCGCAGGGTCCGGATCCGCTGGCGCTCCTCGGCCAGGTTGACGAGCTGGAAGAACATGGCGAAGGCCCGCGCCACGGCCTCAGCATCGGCCAGGTCTGCCGGCTCGGGCGAGCGAGGGCCCGCCGCCCTGCCCGCAGTAGCGGCGCGGCGTGCGACCATGGCCCGGCGCGTCGCCTCGACCAGGTGGAGGCGGTCCGCCCCGGCCTGCTCGGCGATCGTGTCGCTCAGCACGGCCCCCAGGAGCCGGACCTCACCCGCCAGGGGATCCTTCGTCACCGTGGCGACCTCCGCGCGCGACCGGGCCGCAACCTCACGCGCGACCTCGCTTTCGTACCGTTTGTATCGTGGTCATGATGGTCGATCCTGTCAGCCCCCCGACCCCGCACGTGGAGCAGCTCGAGCAGCTGCGCTTCCTGCACCGCGTGGCGCGGCTGGCCACCACGGCGCGGACCTGGGACGAGCTGCTCGAGACGGTCATCGACGAGACGCGCGACGCCCTCCATGCCGACGTCTCGTCGCTCTACCTGCTGGACCGCGACGGCGCGAACCTGACGCTGGCGGCCACCAACGGGCTGGATCGCTTCCAGATCGGCCGCGCCCGCGTGCCCTTCGGCGAGGGTGTCACCGGCCGCGTCGCCGCCACCCGTGAACCACTGGTCATCCCCGACGTCCGTTCCGACACGCGGTTCCTGTGGGTGCGCGGCCTGGACCAGCGGCGCTTCATCGCCTCCATGCTGTCGGTGCCGCTCTCCTGGCATGACCAGGTCGTCGGCGTGCTCAACGTGCAGACCGAGCAGCCGCGCGACTTCACGCCCGGTGACGCGGCCCAGCTTGGCGCGGTCGCCGACCTCCTGGCCGGCATCGTCGAGAAGGGCCGGCAGCAGGCCGAGACCGAGGCGCGGGTCGTCGCCCTCCAGGCCATCGACGAGGCCCGCAGCGAGCTCGTCGCGCTCGTGACCCACGAGTTGCGCACGCCGCTCGCCGTGGTCCGCGCCTATACCGACCTGCTGGCGGAGGAACCGGCCCTGGAGGGCAGGTCGTCGCGCGACATCGCCCGTCGGGAGCAACGAGCGGCGTGGCACACGGCCGCCCTTGAGCAGGTCGAGCGGCTCGACCGGCTGGTGGACTCGATCCTGGCCTCGGTCCGCGTGGTGCCCGACCAGCCGGCCGACGTGGCGCCCGTCGACGTGGCCCGGGAGGTGGGTGAGACGGTGGAGATCCTGGCGCCGCTGCTGCACCGCCATCACCTCCAGCTGGATGGCCCGCCGCAGCTCCACGCCCTGGCCGACGCGCCGCGCCTGCGCCAGATCGTGGAGCACCTGGTGGAGAACGCCACCAAGTACGCGCCGCCCGAGACGACCGTGCGCGTCTCGTGGGGCCTCGTCGAGGGCGTCGCCCGGGTCATCGTGAGCGACGAGGGGCCGGGCATCCCGGAGGCGTGGCGGGAGCGCATCTTCGAACCGTACGCGCGGCGCGACACGCACACGGCGCGCGGTTCGGGCATCGGCCTGTACGCGGCCAAGCGCCTGGCCGAGTCGATGGGCGCGCGCCTGTGGTGCGAACCGGCCGAGCCGGGCGGGGCGAGCTTCGTGCTGGCCCTGCCGGCAGCCGCGTCGCTGTAGGTGGCGGCCGTGACGCGCCCGCTGCGCATCCTCGTCGTGGATGACGACCCGGCCATGGTCGGGGCCATCACGGCGCTCGTCGGCACCGAGGGCCACCAGGTCATCACCGCCTACGACGGGCTGACGGCGGTCCGGCGCATGCGCGAGGACGCGCCGGACATCGTCCTGCTGGACCTGGCCATGCCCGGCCCGGACGGATTCGCCGTGGCCGGTCAGATCCGTGCCGCCGGCACGACGCCGATCCTCGTCGTGAGCGGCGAGAGCAGTGAGGCGGCCAAGGTGCGCGCCCTTGGCATGGGCGCGGACGACTACCTGACCAAGCCGTTCGGCAAGGGCGAGCTGCTGGCGCGCATCGCGGCGCTCATGCGGCGGGCCGAGCCCGCGCCCGGGGGGCCGGCCGGCGGCCCCCTGCGCATGGGGCGCCTGGAGATCGATCCGGCCCGCCACCGCGCGAGCGTCGGGCCCGCCGTGCTCGTGCTGACGCCCACCGAGTTCCGCCTCCTGGAGGCGCTGGCGCGGGGCGCCGGAGACCCGGTCGCGCACCAGCGGCTGGCGCGGGCCGGCTGGCCCATGGAACGCGACCCGGACGTGCTGTGGCTCAAGCCCCACCTGGCGCGCCTCCGCGCCAAGCTGGCGCGGGCCGGTGGGCCGGGGATCGAGGCCCTGCGGGGGGTGGGCTACCGCCTGGTCGGTCAGGCCGCCACGTAGGCGATCGGCTCGCCGCGCAGGTCGTGCGGCGCGTCAGCGCAGGCGATGCGGCAGCCGCGCGCGTCGCGGCCGGCCATGGGGCTGAAGTGGTGCCACGTCGTCTCGCCCGCCAGGGTCGAGCCCTGCAGCCGGCAGCCACAGGTCACACAGGTGACCGGGACCTGCTGGCCGTCACGGACGCCACGAGCATGGGCGGGATCGGAACCGGACGGATGGATCATGGCGTCGCTCCTCGGGCAGGCGAGCGCGCCTGTACGGCGCCTCGTGCCATGACGGTACCGCCCCAGGAAGCCCAGGACGGTGGCCGGCCGGAGTCGTCAAGGTTGCGGTGCGGTTGCGCCGCTCCTCGCCTAGTAGCGGCGGCCGCGCTGCTTCTCCAGGTCGAACGAGGCCGTGTCGGCGATGGCCATGACCGCCATCGTGCCCGCCTGGACCGGGTCCGAGACGACCAGGTCGACGTGCTTGCCGATGGAGCCGGCCATGTGCAGGGCGATGACCGGGATGCCGAGCGCCCGCAGCTCATCGGCCGCGCGTGAGATCTGCCCGCCCATCAGGGATCCGGCCAGGACCAGCAGCCGCGCGCGTGGCAGGTCGGCCACGGCGCGCACCGCCTCGGCGATCTGCTGCTCCCCCACGAGCGGGATGGTGTCGACGCTGATACGCTCGCCGCGCAGGTTGTGGCGGTCCGCCTCGCTGACCGCGCCGAGCGCGACCTGGGCCACCTGCGCCCCACCGCCGATGACGATGATGCGCTTGCCGAAGACACGGTCGAGCGCCCGTGTCACGCGCACCGCCTTGACCGCCGGCAGGGCCGACAGGGCCGTCACGAGGTCCGCCTCGGGCACGCCTTCGGTCTCCAGCTCGACCTCCACGAGCGGCTCCTCGCCGCCGACGTGGCGGACCGTCGACCACGTGCGCAGGCGGCCGCCGGCGGCGCCGATCCCTTCCACGATGCGGGCGGGGGCATCGAGCTGGTCGACATGGTCCAGGCGCAGGGCCACCGGGGCGGCGCGTCTCGGGCTCATCCGCCCGATGGTACGCTCCGGGACCGGGCCCAAGACGGATGGAGGAGCGCCGATGCGACTGTGGGGCGGCCGCTTCCAGGCGGCCACGGACCCCCTGGTGGCCGACTTCACGCGCTCGGTCGACCTGGACCGGGCACTCGCGGCAGACGACCTCGACGGCTCGATCGCCCACGTCGCCGGTCTGGAGCGGGCCGGCCTGCTGACCGAGGCCGAGGCCGTCACGCTGACCCAGGGCCTGGCCGGGCTGCGCGAGGAGATCGCCGCCGGCACGTTCGCCTGGGATCCGTCGCTCGAGGACGTCCATCTCAACCTGGAGGCGGCGCTCGTGACGCGCGTGGGTCCGGTGGCCGGCAAGCTCCACACCGGGCGTTCACGCAACGACCAGATCGCCACCGACCTGCGGCTGTGGCTGCGGCGGACCTGCGCCGCGCTCGACGTGGGGCTGACAGCCCTGGAGCGGGCCCTGATCGGCCAGGCGGCGGCCGTACCGGGCGCCGTGCTGCCCGGTACGACCCATCTCCAGCCGGCCCAGCCGATCCTCCTGGCCCACCACCTGCTGGCCTATGTCGAGATGCTCGAGCGCGACCGCGGGCGCTTCGCCGACGCGGCCCGCCGCGGCAACGTGTCACCGCTCGGCTCCGGCGCGCTCGCCGGCGCGGGCTTCCCGCTGGACCGGGAGGCGACGGCCAGCGCCCTCGGTTTCGATGGGGTGACGCACAACTCGCTCGACGCGGTCGCCGATCGCGACTTCGCGGCCGAGTTCCTGGCCGCGGCCGCCCTGGCCTGCGTCCATGTGTCCCGCCTGGCGGAGGAGCTGACCTGGTGGGCCAACCCGGCCTTCGGTTTCGTCAGGCTGGCCGACGCGTTCTCCACCGGCTCATCGATGATGCCGCACAAGCGCAACCCCGACCCGGCCGAGCTGGTGCGGGCCAAGGCGGCCCGCGTGGCCGGCGACCTGGCCACCGTCCTGGGCGTCCTCAAGGGCCTGCCGCTGGCCTACCAGCGGGACCTCCAGGAGACGGTGGGGCCGCTGCTCGACGGGGCAGCCCAGCTTGACGCCAGTCTGGCGGTCATGGCCGGCTTCGTGGCCTCGCTGCATTTCGACACGGCGCGCATGGCGGCTGCCGCGGCGACCGGCTTCACGACCGCCACGGCCGTGGCCGACGTGCTGGTGGAGATGGGCGTGCCGTTCCGCGTCGCCCACCACGTGGTCGGGGAGGTCGTCCGGGGGCAGGAGTCAGCCGGCGCGACGAGCCTCGAGGCGACGCCCGATGAGGTCTGGCGGGCGGCGCTCGCCGCGGCCGACGATCCGGTCGCCGTCGGCCTGGCCGCCGATGCAACGGTGGCGGAGCGGCTGCGCCGTGGGGCGACGGTCGAGGCGTCCCTCGCCCGCGCCGACCTGATCGGCGGCACCGCCCCGGGCCGCGTCGCGGCCGAACTGGCGCGCGCACGAGAGCGGCTGGGCGACCCGGGCTGAACCACCGCAGCGGACGCCCGTCACGGGAGTGTCACGAAGGCGCGCTAGATTGGTGAGGTGAGCAAGCCCCAACCCGCGCCGAGTGACTCCGAGCGGCTGACCTGGATCTCGTGGGCCCTGGCCGGCGTGGCCGCCGGAGCGGCGGGCATCGCCGCCAGCGAGCTGGCGGCCGGACTCCTGCCCGGGTTCCCGTCGCTCGTCATCGCCGTCGGCACGCAGGTCATCGCCCTGCAGCCACCCGGCGCCAAGGACTTCATGGTCAGCCTGTTCGGCACCAACGACAAGCTGGCCCTGAACATCTTCATCGTGGCGGTCGCCCTGGTCCTGGCGGCCGGCGTGGGCCTGCTCGCCCGCCACCACGGCGGCGCGGCCACGGTCGTCATCGTCGGTTTCGGGGTCGTCGGCTTCGCCGCAGCCGCCGCAGAGTCGGATGTGAGCGTGTCGGTGGCCCTCCTGAGCGCGCTCCTCGCCGCCGGTGTGGCGTACGCAGCGCTCAGCGCCCTGACCACGCTGGCCCGCCTCGACGACCGGCCACCCGTCCGCGGCCGCCGCTCGCCCGGGCCGGCCACCGGCCCCGCCTGGTGGACGCGGCGCCGGTTCCTGATCGGCAGCGGCGGTCTCATCGGCGCCGCTGCCATCGGCGGCGGGATCGGCCGGGTCCTGCTGGACCGGCAGCATCCGGCCCAGGCGGGAGGCGGCGCGGCCGCCACGATCCCGACGCACCAGACACTCCCCGCACTCGCCGCCGACCAGAGCCTTGATGCGCCCGGGCTCAGCCCGCTGGTGACGCCGGCCGCGACCTTCTACCGGACGGACACGGAGCTCCTCATCCCGCAGGTCGACGCCTCCTCGTGGCAGCTCACGGTGACCGGCATGATCGACCACCCGCTCACGTTCACGTATGCCCAGCTGCTGGCCCTGCCGCTGTTCGACCAGTACGTGACGATCGCCTGTGTCAGCAACGAGGTCGGCGGCGACCTTGTCGGCAATGCCCTGTGGACCGGCGTCCATCTCAAGAGCGTCCTGGCCATGGCCGGCGTGCAGGCAGGCGCGACCCAGATCGTGGGCAAGGCCACGGACGGCTTCACGGTGGGCTTCCCCACCGCCTGGGCCATGGATCCGTCACGCGAGCCGATGATCGCCGTCGGCATGAACGGTGCGCCGCTGCCCCCGGTCCACGGCTATCCGGCCCGTCTCATCGTGCCCGGCCTCTACGGCTACGTCTCGGCCACCAAGTGGCTGACCGAGATCAACCTGACGACGCGCGAGGCCTTCGACGGCTATTGGATCCCCCTCGGCTGGGCCAAGGACGGGCCCATCCTGACCCAGTCCCGCATCGACCACCCGCAGGACGGCGCCGATCTGAAGGTCGGGCCGGTGGTCATCGACGGTGTCGCCTGGGCGCCCGATCGAGGCATCCAGGGGGTGGAGATCAGCATCGACGGCGGCGCCTGGCAGCAGGCGCAGATGGCGCGCGCCATCTCCAAGACCACCTGGGTCCAATGGATGCTGACCTGGCAGGCCGCGGCCGGCCAGCACGTCATCGAGGTCCGGGCGACCGACGGGACGGGCACCGTCCAGACCATGGACAACACGCCGCCGGCGCCGGACGGGGCGCGCGGCCACATGCGCATCGCGGTGACCGTCACCTGAGCGCGGACGTCGCCGAGGCCCGCAACCCGCACGGCCCGATCCTGGTCGTGGATGACGATCCCAAGATCGTCCGCCTGGTGACCCTCTACCTGGAGCGGGCCGGCTTCGAGGTGATCGGCGCCGGCGACGGACGACGGGCCCTGGAGGCCGTCACGCGCCACCGGCCGGCACTCGTGATCCTCGACGTGATGCTGCCGGGGATCGACGGCCTGTCCGCGCTGGACGCGATCCGCCGCGCAGGCGCCACGCCGGTCGTGATGCTGTCGGCCCGCGGTACCGCCGGCGACCGGATCGCCGGCCTCGCCGGTGGCGCCGACGACTACGTGGCCAAGCCGTTCTCGCCAGCGGAACTCGTGCTGCGGGTCACCCGCGTGCTCGAGCGGACGCGGCGGGGTGCGGCACTCGATGTGGCGCCCCTGCGGCTGGGCGACCTGGAGGTGGACGAGGCCCGCCACCTGGCGACCATCGCCGGCCGGTCGGTCGATCTCACCGCCACCGAGTTCCGACTCCTCGCCGCCATCATCGGGGCGGGCGGCCACGTCCTCACCCGGAGCCGCCTGCTCGACCTCGTCTATGGCGCGCTCGAGGACGAGGTGATGGACCGCACCATCGACGTCCACATCGGCCGCCTGCGCGAGAAGCTCGGCGATCCGGCCACCAGCTCCAGATACGTGGTGACGGTGCGCGGCGTCGGTTACCGGGCCGGCTCCGCTGACGCGGGGATGCCATGAGGCCGCCCTGGCGAGGCATCGGGGCGCAGGTGGCCATCCTGGTCCTGGCCACCACAGCGGTCAGCCTCGCCATCGTGGCCATCGGCGTCATCGCCGTCGGTCGGGACACGTTCGCCGCCTTGATGGCCGAGCACGGAGTGAGCACCACCGACGCCAACGACATGTTCGACCGGTCGGTCACCCTGGTCATCGTTGCCGCCCTGGTGCTGGCGGGGATCGCGGCCGTCGTGCTGAGCGTGCTCGTCGCGCGCCGCCTGACGGCGCCGCTGCGCGAGGTGAGCGCGGCCGCCAAGCGGCTCGCCGACGGCGACTACTCGGCGCGCGTGGACGTCGCCGGCCCGGCCGAGGTCGCCAGCCTGGCCTGCTCGTTCAACCAGATGGCGATGCAGCTCGAGGCGCAGGAGCAGGTCCGACGTGACTTCGTGGCCAACGCGAGCCACGAGCTGCGCACGCCGCTCACCAACCTGCAGGGCTACCTGGAGGCGATGCGCGACGGAGTCGTGCAGCCGGACGAGGCCGCCTTCGAGTCGCTGCTCGAAGAGGTCGAGCGGCTGATGCGCCTGTCCCGTTCACTCGACACCCTGGCGACGGGCGACGTCGGCGGCCTGCCGGCCGGCGACCCGGTGGCCCTCGACCTGGGGGCGGCCGTGCGCGCGGCGGTCGATCTGGCGCGCCCGGGCCTCGAACGGGCCGGTGTGCAGGTCACCCTGGAGATCCCCGCCGATCTGCGCGCCAGGGGGGAACCGGACGTCGTGGCCCAGGTGATGGGCAACCTGCTGCAGAACGCGACCCGTTACACCCCGGCAGGCGGCGCGGTCGTCGTGCACGCCGAGCCCGGCCCGGCCTTCGCACGCGTCACCGTCAGCAATACCGGCGTGGGGATCCCGGCGGCCGACCTGCCGCACGTCTTCGAACGCTTCTACCGGGTCGACAAGTCCCGCGATCGGGCCAGTGGCGGGGCGGGTATCGGCCTGGCCATCGTGCGGCGCCTCGTGGAGGCGAGCGGTGGCCGGGTGGGGGCCGAGTCGGAACCCGGCATGACGCGTTTCTGGTTCGCCCTGCCCGTCTGACGGTGCCGGCTGGTCAGCCAGCCACGCAAGTCGCGTCCTCAGGCCGCGGCGAGGACCCGTTCGAATATCGCCAGCGCCTCGCCGATCTCATCCGCGGTGACATCGAGCGGGGGCAGCCAGCGCACCACGTCGTGGGTGCCGCCGGCGAGCAGCACGACCAGTCCGGCATCCGCGCAGCCATCCATCAGCCGCGGCGCCAGGTCCGGGCCCGCCTCGACGCCGATCATCAGACCCTGGCCGCGCACCTGGGTCAGCCGCTTGTCGCGGGCCGCCAGCTGGGCCAGGCCGCCCATCAGCAGCGCCCCCTGGGCGGCGGCGTTGGCGACGAGGCCCTCCCCCTCGATCGTCTCCAGCACGGCGACCGCGGCCGCGCACGCGACCGGGTTGCCGCCGAACGTGGTGCCGTGCGCCCCGACCCCCCAGCGCTCCTGGGGCGCCCGGGCCGAGACGATGCCCGCCAGCGGCAGGCCGTTGGCGATCGCCTTCCCGAAACACACAACGTCGGGCACGATGTCGGCCGCCTCGAAGGCCCACATGCGGCCGGTCCGGGCCAATCCCGTCTGGATCTCGTCGATGACGAGCAGGATGCCGTACTGGTCGCACCGCGCGCGGAGGCCGCGCAGGAAGGCCGCCGGGGCGGGGTTGATGCCGCCTTCGCCCTGTACCGGCTCGGCGACGATGGCCGCGATCTCGGTCGCCGGCACGACGCCCTCGAAGATGGAATCCAGGCCGGCGAGCGCCTCGGCGGTCGCCTGTGCCGGGTCGCGATGGACGTCGGGGAACGGCGCCAGCACGACGCCTGGCAGGAGCGGCTCGTACCCGGCGCGATAGTTGAGGTTGCTGCTGGTCAGGCTGGCCGCCCCGTACGTGCGGCCGTGGAACGCGTTGCGAAACGCGACGTAGCCGGGCCGACCGGTGACCCGGCGGCTGAGCTTCATGGCCGCCTCGATCGCCTCGGCGCCGGAGTTGGCCAGGAAGACCGTGTCGAGCGGGGCGGGGCAGGTGGCTGCGAGCCGCTCGGCCAGCAGGTTCACCGACTCGACGTAGCCCAGGCCGCTGGAGACGTGCACGAGGCGGTCGACCTGCGCGTGGATGGCCGCGTTGACGGCGGGATGGCCGTGGCCAAGGCTCGTCGTGGCGATGCCGCAGGCGAAGTCGAGATACCGCTTGCCCTGGTCGTCCCACAGGTGATGGCCCTCGCCGCGGACCCAGGTGCGTTCGAAGTAGCGGCCCAGCACCGGCGACAGCGCACGGGTGCTGGTCGCGGAGCGCGTCGTCATGGTGGCCATCACGGTCTCCTGCGGTCCGGCGGTGAGGTTGCATGAGGATACAGAGCCGTGTATATTCATGCATCCGATGAGCGTCGCCCTGCACGCCACCCCCCTGACGGCCACCTCCGTGCCGCCGCGTCACGTCGCGGCGAGCGGTCGGGTGCGCGTGGCCGTCATCGGTGCCACCGGCTATGTCGGTGGCGAGCTGGTGCGCTGGTTGGCCGGCCATCCGGCCGTCGCCATCGTAGGCCTGGTGGGCCGCGACCGTGAGGCGGAACCGATCGGCCGGTCGCGACCCCACCTGGCGCGGACCGACCTGCGCGTCGACGCCGTGCTCCCGGAGACGGACGCCGTCTTCGTCGCCCTGCCGCACGGCCAGGCGGCGGCCGTCGTGCCCGGCCTGGCGGCGGCGGGCCTGGCGGTGATCGACCTCGGGGCGGACTTCCGCCTGCGCGACCCGGCCGACTACCCGCGCTGGTACCACTTCGACCATCCCGCGCCGGAGCTCCTGGCGAGCGCCGTCTACGGCCTGCCGGAGCTGCACCGCGCCCAGCTGGCCGCGGCCGGCGCCGCCGCCGGGCCGATCGTCGCCGCCCCCGGCTGCTACGCCACGGCCGCCATCCTGGCCCTGGCCCCGCTCGCGCGCGCGGGCCTCCTCGGCGACGTCGTCGTCGACGGCAAGAGCGGCGTGTCGGGGGCCGGTCGCGAGCCGCGTCCCGACCTCACCTTCGGCGAGGTCAACGAGAACGTCACCGCCTACGCCCTCGACGGGCATCGCCACACGGCGGAGATGGAGCAGGAGCTCGGCGCGGTCGCCGTCGAGGGCGGACGCGACGCGCCCGATCCGGTCACGTTCGTGCCCCACCTCGTGCCGATGACGCGGGGCATCCTGGCCACCTGCCACGTGCGGCCGGGACGGTCCGTGGACCAGGCCGAGCTCGACGAGCTGTATCGGGCCGCCTACGCCGACGAGCCCTTCGTGGCGGTGGTCGACGAGCCGCCCGCGACCAAGCACGTCCTGGCCAGCAACGAGGTGCGGATCTACGTCAAGTGGCAACCTCGCAGCGGCCGCATCGTCGTGCTCGCCGCGCTGGACAACCTGGCCAAGGGCGCGGCCAGCCAGGCGGTCCAGGCCTTCAACGTGCTCTACGGCCTGGACGAGTCGACGGGCCTGGCCGCGCTGCCGGTGGCGCCATGACCGCCACGGCGCTCACCGCGGACGAGCTGACGGCCGCCCTGCCCTCCACGCTGCCGCCGGTGACGCGCACGCCCGTGCTCCCCGCGGGCTTCGTGGCCGGCGGCCTGAGCGCGGGCATCAAGGCCAGCGGACGGCCCGATCTGGCCATCTTCGCGTCGGGCACCGGGCGCCCGGCTGCGGTCGCGGCGTTGTTCACGCGCAACCGCATGGCGGCGGCGCCGGTGCGGCTGTCACAGGAGCATCTGCTGGCGACCGAGCCGGCGGGACGCGGCCGCCGCGGCTGGGCCAGCGCCATCATCAGCACGAGCGGCAGCGCCAACGCGGCCACCGGTCCCGCCGGCGATGCCGACCAGGCGGAGATCGCGGCCGCCGTGGCGGCGGCCCTGGGCATCGAGCCACGGCACGCGCTCACGCTCTCCACAGGTGTCATCGGCGCACGCCTCCCCGTGCCGCGCGTGACGGAGGGCATCACCCGCCTCGTGCCCACGCTCGCCGACCAGCCGGAGGCGCTGCTGGCCGCCGCCAATGCGCTGCGCACGACCGACTCGACGGCCAAGGCCGCCACCACGACCGTGGAACTGCCGGGCACGCACGGGATGCCGGTCACCGTGCGCGTCTCGGGCGTGGCCAAGGGAGTGGGCATGATCCACCCCGGCATGGCCACCATGCTCGCCGTCCTCATGACCGATGCGACCGCCGACCCCGGCACGCTGGAGGGCCTGCTGCGCCCGGCCGCGGCACGGACCTGGAACCAGCTCACGGTCGACGGCGACACGAGCACCAACGACACCGTCTTCCTGCTCGCGTCCGGCGCCGCCGGGGCCGCGGCGATCGTGCCCGGATCGCCCGCCGCCGCCCTGCTGGGCGATGCGGTGACCGCGGTGGCGCGCGACCTGGCACGGCAGCAGGCGGCCGACGGCGAGGGCGCAGGGACGCTGATCACGTGCCAGGTCTCGGGGGCGGTCGACGACCCTGAAGCGCGTGCCGTCGCGCGTGCGGTCGTGGCCAGCAGCCTCGTCAAGGCGGCGGCCCACGGCGGCGACCCCAACTGGGGCCGCATCGCAGGCGCGGCCGGGAACGCGGCGCTGCCGGCCGCACCACTCCTGGAGAACGGCGGCCTCGCGCCGGCGGACGCCGCTGCGCGCGCCGGCCAGCCGGTGGCCCTGGACCCCGACCTGCTGCGCATCGCCATCGCCGGCTATCCCGTCTTCGACGGCCGTGCCGGTGGCCCGCTGCCCTTCGATCGGTCGGCTGCCCGGGCGGCCATGGACGCCTCGGAGCTGCTGATCCGCCTCGACCTTGGCCTCGGGGCCGGCACCGGCGAGGCCTTCGGCTGCGACCTCACGGAGGCGTACGTGCGCGAGAACGCGGAATACACGACGTGAGCGGGAACCGGCCGTGAGCGAGATCCTCGTCCTCAAGCTGGGCGGCACCACGCTCGCCGAGCAGCAGCACATGCTGGCCGACGTGGCCGTCCTCGCGCGAACGCGCCCGGTCGTGATCGTCCACGGCGGCGGACGCCGCATGACCGACTGGCTGGAGCGGCTCGGCGTCACGACGCGCTTCGAGGGCGGGCTCCGCGTGACCGATCCGGCTGCCCTCGAGGTCGCCGCGGCTGTCCTGCGCGGCGTGGTCAACAGCGAGTTGGTGGCGGCCCTGCGCGACCTCGGCGTCGATGCGGTCGGCCTGTCGGGCGTCGATGGCGGACTGCTCATCGGCCAGCGCATCCCCGAGCTGGGTCTGGTGGCCCACGTGGTCGGGGTGCGACGGGATCTGCTCGACGCGCTGCTGGTGGCGGGCCAGGTGCCGGTCATCGCGCCGCTCGCCCGCGACGAGCAGGGCCTGGTCTGCAACGTCAACGCCGACGACGCCGCGGCCGGCATCGCCGCCGACCTGGGCGCCCGCCAGTTCGTCCTCCTGACCGACGTCGACGGGGTCCACGGGGCAGACGGCCGTCGCCTGGCGACCATCACGCCGGACGAGGCGGAGGCGCTCATCGCCGATGGCACGATCGCCGGCGGGATGGTGCCCAAGGTCCGCGCCGCCCTCGGCGCGCTGAACGCCAGCGGGGCCGAGGCGATCATCGCCGACGCCTCGGTGCCCGGGGCGCTGCTCCGCGCCCTCGACGAGGGGGACTTCGGGACGCACGTCGTGGCCGGCCGGCCGGTGGCCGCATGACCGCCCCGGCCATCGCTCGCGACGTCCGCCAGCGGGCCATCCGCGAGCTCATCGCCCGCGTCCCGGTGAGCAGCCAGGACCAGCTCGTGCGCGAGCTCGCCGCCCGGGGCATCGTGGCCACCCAGGCCACCGTCAGCCGTGACGTGGCGGACCTGGGCCTCGTCAAGGTCGCCCGCGGTGGCCGGCACGTCTACCTCGCGCCAGAGGACCTGGCCCCGGCGCCGCGCGGCACGTCATCCGAGGACCGCCTGCGACGCATCCTGGCCGATATCCCCGTGACCGTCGGCCGGAGCGGCCTGATCCTGGTCCTGACCGGGGCGCCGGGCACGGCCAACGTGATCGCCCAGGCCATCGACGAGTCGCGCCTGGCCGAGCAGGAAGGCACGCTGGCGGGCGACAATACCGTGCTCGTCCTGTTCGCCGACGAGGCCCGCCTGGAACGCTGGCTGGCTCGCTTCCGGGCCCTCCAGGGCCTGCCCACCGTGGAGGTGCCCGCGTGAAGAAGGTGGTGCTGGCCTACTCGGGTGGCCTCGACACGTCGGTCGCGGTGGCCTGGCTGCGCGAGCAGTTCGATGCCGAGGTGGTGACCCTGACGGTCGACCTTGGCGGCGGCTCCCTGCGGCCGGGGGTCGAGCAGCGGGCTATGTCCGCCGGGGCCTCACGCGCCTACGTCGTGGACGCCCGGGAGCGCTTCGTCCGCTCGTTCGTCTGGCCCCACCTCCAGGCCGACGCGCTGTACCAGGGGACGTACCCGCTGGCCACGGCCCTGGCCCGGCCGCTCATCGCGCAGCTCCTCGTGGAGGTCGCCGCCCGTGAGGGCGCCGACGCGGTGGCCCACGGGTGCACCGGCAAGGGCAACGACCAGGTGCGCTTCGACGTGGCCGTCCACGCCCTCGATCCAGGCCTGGAGGTGGTCGCGCCGATGCGCGTTGGGATGGGCCTCTCGCGCGAGGAGGAGATCGACTACGCCGCGGCGCGCGGCATCGAGGTGCCCATCACCAAGGCCTCGCCCTACTCGATCGACGTGAACCTGTGGGGCCGCTCCATCGAGACCGGCGTCCTGGAGGACCCATGGGTCGCGCCGCCGGCCGACGTCTTCGAGTGGACCGTGGACCCGTCCGCGGCCGCGTCCCCAATGGAGGTCGTGGTCGGCTTCGAGGGCGGCCTGCCGGTCGAGTTGGACGGCACCCCGGTGGAGCCGGTCGAGCTGGTCGATCGGCTGAGCGTCCTGGCCGGCGCCCACGGGGTGGGTCGTGTCGACCACGTCGAGGACCGCCTCGTCGGCATCAAGAGCCGCGAGATCTACGAGGCCCCGGCGGCGACCGTGCTGCACACCGCCCATCGGGCCCTGGAGAGCCTGTGCCTGACCAAGGACACGCTGCGCTTCGGCCGCCTCGTCTCCGATGAACTGGCCCGCCTGACCTACGACGGGCTGTGGTTCAGCGCCCTCCACCGCGACCTGCGCGGCTATGTCGCCTCGAGCCAGCGCGTCGTCTCCGGTGACGTGCGCCTGCGCCTGGACCACGGCTCCGCCGTCGTGGTCGGCCGCCGTTCGCCACTGTCCCTCTACGAGAAGCGCCTCGCCACGTACGACACGGGCGACGCGTTCGACCATGCCGCGGCCGTCGGCTTCATCGAGATCTTCGGGCTGCCGCTGCGCACGGAGGCCGCCCGCCACGGGGCGATCGGCACGCACCACGGCGCCGCCTGGGCGTGGACCGAGCCGCTGCTAGCTGACCTGCCGACGACGGTCGTGGACGGCGCCGCGAAGGTGGCGTGAGCGCGCCGGATCTCCACGGCCGCGACCTGCTCGGCATCGGTGACCTGACCCCAGCCGAGCTGACGTCCCTGCTCGAGTCGGCCGCCGCGCTGAAGGCCGAATGGGCCCTCAGCCGGGCCCACCGCGACCAGCCGCTGGCCGGACGGGCCGTCGTCCTGCTCTTCCAGAAGCCCAGCCTGCGGACGCGGGTCTCGTTCGAGCTGGCGGCGCAGCAGCTGGGCGGCCGGTCCATGTACCTGTCCGACGCCGACGTGGGCCTGGGCCGCCGCGAAAGTGCCGACGACATCGCCCGCACTCTCGACCGCTGGGTCGACGCGCTCGTGGCGCGCACGTTCGCCCAGGCCACCGTGGACGAGCTGGCGCAGGCCATGACCGTGCCGGTGATCAACGCCCTGAGCGACCTCGAGCACCCGTGCCAGGCCCTGGCGGACCTGCTGACGCTGCGGGAGCGGTTCGGCCACCTGGAAGGGCTGACCGTCGCGTTCGTGGGCGAGGGCAACAACGTCTTCCACTCGCTGGCGCTGGGGTGTGCCGCCCTGGGCGTCCACGTCCGCCTGGCTTGCCCACCCGGCTACGGGCCGGACCTGGACCGCATGGGGGCGGTGACCGCCCGCGGCCAGGCGTCGGGCGGTCGGCTGATGCTGACGCACGACCCGCGCACGGCCGTCGAGGGCGCCGACTGCGTCTACACCGACACGTGGGTCTCGATGGGCAGCGAGGACCAGGCCGTCGCGCGGCGACGGGCGTTCGCCAACTACCGCGTCGACGCCGCCCTCATGGCCGCTGCCTCGCCCGAGGCGATCTTCATGCACTGTCTGCCCGCCCACCGCGGTGAAGAGGTGACCGACGACGTCATCGACGACCCACGGAGCGTGGTCTTCGACCAGGCGGAGAACCGCCTCCACGTCCAGAAGGCCTTCCTGGCGGCGGCTGTGGGTCCGAGGGCCTAGTCAGGGGGCCCGACTCGGCGCAAGGCATGCAACCGGGTCACCGCCCAGCCTGGCCGGCGTTGAAGGCCGCCTCGAGCTCCTGCACGTCGAGCTTGGTCATCTTCAGCATGGCCTCCATCGCCCGACCGGCGCCCTGGCGATCAGTGCTCTGCAGCATCTCCAGCAGCTGCCGGGGAACGACCTGCCAGGACACGCCGAAGCGGTCCTTCAACCAGCCGCACATGCTGGGCTCGCCGCCACCCGCGAGGAGGGCATCCCAATACCGGTCGACCTCGACCTGGTCTGCGCAATCGATCGAGAACGAGATCGCCTCGTTGAACTTGAAGTCAGGTCCGCCGTTGAGGGCGACGAACGTCTGACCGGCCAGCGAGAAGACCACCGTCAGGACCGTGTCCTTGGGGCCGCTCGGCGTTTCCGCCGCGGAGCGGTCCACGCTCACGATGCGGCTGTCGGGAAAGATGCTGGTGTAGTGCTGCGCCGCGGCCTCGGCTTCACCATCGAACCACAGGCACGGGCTGATCTTCGAGAGGGTCGCCATCCTCAACCTCCTGGTGCGCTTGGCATGAACCAGAGCGTGGCAGACACCGCGTCGCGGTGTGGCTGCAAGCCAGCGCCTCAGGTTACACGCGGCTCTCGGACCCAGGATCCGACACACGGCGTAGAGGGCTGGCTCCCACGGCTCTGGGTCAGACGCACACCCCGGGAACGTTCGCATCGCATTGCTGGCCCTCGCGGGGGTCCCAGGGGTCCATACAGCCACCCGCTGAGCACGGGCGCCCGGGTTTCAAGGCCGACCGACCCGACGAGCGACGCCAACGCCCCCGGGCGTGCATCTGCAACAACGAGCGCCTTGACCGCGCCTCAGGCCCGCGGCCGAGCGCCTACGTCGGAGGCGGAGTGATCAGCACAGTGTGGCCCGGCGGGGTGACGATGGCCAAGCCAAGCTCGAACAGTACGAAACACAGGAAGGCCACCGCCAGACACACCACCACGACCGTGGCGACGCGCCGAAACACCGTGGCGGCTCCCAACGCGGCGTCCTACCCGACGCGCTTCTCCATGCCGGTCCAGAAGGGCTCGCGGAGTTCGCCCTTGAGGATCTTGCCGGTGCCGCCCTTGGGGAGGGCGTCGCGGATCTCGATCTCGCGGGGGATCTTGAACCCGGCCAGCTGGGTGCGGCAGTGGGCCAGCAACTCCTCGGGGGTGGCCTTGGCGCCCTCCTTGAGGACGACCAGGCCCACGGGTGACTCGCCCCATTGCTTGTCGGGGACGGCCACGACGGCCGCCTCCAGGACGGCCGGGTGGGCGGCCAGGGCGTTCTCGATCTCCACCGAGGAGATGTTCTCGCCGCCGCGGATGATGACGTCCTTGCTGCGGTCCTTGATGGTGACGTAGCCCTCGGCGTCGATGGTGGCCATGTCGCCGGTGTGGAACCAGCCGTCACGGATGGCGGTCGCGGTGGCCGCATCGTCGCGGTAGTAGCCGGCCATCACGACGTTGCTCCGGGCGACGATCTCGCCAAGCTGCTCGCCGTCGGCACGGACATCCTGGCCGTTGGGGTCCACCACCCGGACGCGCACGCCGGGGATGGCCCAGCCGGTGGAGGCCTTGCGCTCGGCGGTGCGCTCGGCGCCCTCGACCGCGGCGAGGTGCTGGCGCGGCCAGGCCAGGGTGAGGACCGGCGACGTCTCGCTGAGGCCGTAGCCCACGATGGCCTCGGCCTTGAGCTCGCGCTCGATGCCCCGGATCAGCGTGGGCGATGACGGTGCGCCGCCCACGACACACGTGATGAGGCTCGACAGGTCGTAGTCGCCCCGCGCCGGCAGGTTGATGAGCGCGTTGAAGATCGTGGGAACGCCCAGGACGTGGGTGACGTGCTCCGCCTGGATGAGCCCCAGGAGCGCCGCCGGATCGAAGCGGCGCAGCATCACGTGGGTGCCCCCGAACATCGTGATGAAGTGCGGCGTGCCCCAGCCGTTGACGTGGAAGAGCGGCACGACGTGGAGCGCCACAGCCGTGTCGCCGACGCGCAGGCCCATGCCGGCGTAGACGGCGTGCAGGTGCAGCGTGCGGTGGGTCAGCGCCACGCCCTTGGGCTGGCCGGTCGTGCCGCTCGTGTAGAAGAGCTCGGCGATCTCGTTCTCATCGACCTCGACCGCCTGATGGCCCGGGTCACCGGTCGCCAGTAACGCTTCGTACTCGTGGTCGCCGTCGGCCGGCTCCCCTTCCATGATCACGAACTTGGTGGCCGCCGGCAGGCTCGGGCGAAGCGCCTCGATGAGCGGCGTGAAGTCCTTGTGGTACACGACGACACGTGTCCCTGAGTGCTGCAGGATGTAGCCGATCTCCCGCGGCGTGAGGCGCACGTTGATGGGGTTCAGCACGGCCCCGGCTTCGAGGACGCCGTAGTACGCCTCGAGCAGCTGGTGGCAGTTGTAACTCAGGAACGAGACGCGGTCGCCGTGGCCCACACCGAGGCCTTCCAGCGCGCTGGCGAGGCGATGGGTCCGCTCCGCGAACTGGGCGTAGGTGAAGCGTTTGTCCCCGTCCACCACGCCGACCTTGGTGCCGAAGTAGGCCGCCGCGCGATCGCGGAATTCGAGGACCGACAGGGGGACCAACATCGCTCCACCTCCAGCACCATCACGGGGCCGACGAGGCCGTCGGGGCATACGTTCGGCCTTCCCCGACGCCGCGTCAAATCGGCGCCGAGCGGGCTCCGTCTACTCGTTGACGGGGATCGATCCTTGGGGCAATTCGAGGACGATCCGCCCGCCCTCGACCAGCACCGGGTACATCGCCAGGGGCAGCTCGGCCGGTGGGTCCAGGGCCTCGCCGGTGATCAGGTCGAAACGCGAGAGGTGCAGCGCACAGGTCAGGGAATTGCCGGTCAGGAAGCCCTTGTCGAGCTCGAAGTACTCGTGAGAGCAGATGCCCTGGTAGGCCCGGATCGTGTCCTCCAGGTTGACCAAGAGGATGTCGGTGGCGTCGACCTGGACCATGAGCATGGTGCCGGGCGCGACGTCGGAGGCGGCCGCCACGTCGACCCGGCGGACGGCCGCCGCGGATGCGCCCGCGGCGTCAGGCGGCAAGGGCCGTCCGCCCGGCATCCCATTTGCGGTCGAGGAGCTCCCGCAGCCGATCCTGGGCCTCGGGCAGCGGGATGCGCGCCACGACCGGCTCCAGGAAGGACAGGACGATCGACTTGCGGGCCAGGTCGGCCGGCAGGCCGCGGGTCTCCAGGTAGAAGAGCTGGTTCTCGTCGATCGGCCCGACGGAGCTGGAGTGGCTGGCGCGGCGCACATCCGGCTGGTCGATCTCGAGCGATGGGACGGCGACCGAGCGGGCCTTGCGATCGAGCAGCATGGCGAACTCGCCGAGGAAGCTGTCCGTGCCGACGGCCGTCCGCTGGATGTCGATGAGGCCCTTGAAGAAGCCGCGCGAGCGGTCCTGGAAGATGCCCTTGCTGAGCAGGTCGCCGGTCGTGTCACGGCCGATGTGATGCGTGTAGCTGGTCAGGTCAAAGGTCTGGGCCGCGCCGCCGAAGCCGATCTCCGCCTGGCGCACGGTCCCCGCCCGGCCCACCAGCAGGTTGTCCACGCGGCTGCGCACGAGCAGGCCGCCGACGTGGGCGAGCGCCCAGGTCAGCGTCGCCGCCTCGCCGATCGCGGCCTGGCGCGTGATGAAGCTTGACGTATCCGGCCCCAGGTCCTGCTCGGCGGCCACTTCGAGGGTCGCGCCCTCGTCCAGCAGCACCTCGCAGGTGCCCGACCAGAGACTCTGGCGGTCGTCGGCCGCGGCGCGCTTGGCGCCATCGAGACTCGAGCGCTGCTCCTCGAGCAGGCGTGCCTGGGCGCCCTTGCCCAGGTGGATGACGGTGCGGGTCACGAGCGCGCGGCCGGCTTCCCCGACGCTCCAGCGGACGACGATCGGCTCGCGCAGCTGCACGCCCGGCGGCACATGCACCAGGGCCCCGACGGCGTACGTGGCGCGGGCCAGCTGGGCGAAGATGTCGTCGTCGGGCAGGGTGTGCGCGCCCTCCAGGATCTGGCCGAGCAGCTTGGGATGACTCCGCAGCACGTTGGCGAACGTGTCGACCACCACACCCGCGGCTCGGGCCTCGGCCGACAACGCGCGATCCACGACCGCACCCTCACGGATGTGCAGGAAGGCACTCGCCCCGGTCGGCAGCGACGCGTCGCCCGTGGCGGCATCGGCCACCTGGTCGTGCGGCGTCAACTCGCCGAAGTGGACCTGACGCAGGTCCAGGTAGGTGGTGAAGAGCCGGTTGGGCTCCACGGGCAGGGCCTCGAACCGGCCCACGGCATCGAGCCGGTCGGCCAGCAGCCAGGCGGGCTCGTCGGCCTGGGCGGCCCGCTCCCGGGCCGTGGCCTCCGTGACGAAATCGAGGCCGGTCAGCTGATCGGCCGGGCTCACCCCAGGGCGCCGTCCATCTCGAGCTTCACCAGGCGGTTGAACTCGATGGCGTACTCCATCGGCAGCTCCTTGGTGAAGACCTCCAGGAAGCCCTGCACGATGAGGTTCTGCGCCTCGTTCTCGGTCAGGCCGCGGCTCATCAGGTAGAACACCTGGTCCTGGCTGATCTTGCCGACGGTGGCCTCGTGGGTCATCGTCGTGTCGTCTTCCTGGATATCGATGTAGGGGTACGTATCGCTGCGGCTCTGGTCGTCGAGCATCAGCGCGTCGCAGCGGACGCTGGCCACCACGCCGGTCGAGCCGGGCGAGACCTTGAGGTGGCCGCGGTACGAGGCCCGGCCGCCATCCTTGCTGACCGACTTGCTGACGATGCGGCTGCGCGTGTCGGGCGCCAGGTGGACGGCCTTCGCGCCGGTGTCCTGGTGCTGGCCCTTGCCGGCCACGGCGACCGAGATGATGTCCGCCGTCGCGCCGCGTCCGCGCAGGTAGATGCTGGGGTACTTCATCGTCAGGCGCGAGCCCGTATTCGCGTCGATCCACTCCACGTTGGCGTTCTCGTGGGCATGGGCGCGCTTCGTGACGAGATTGTACACGTCGTTGGACCAGTTCTGGATCGTCGTGTAACGAACCTTGGAGCCGGCCAGCGCGATGACCTCCACGACCGCCACGTGGAGCGAGTCGGTGGCGTACAGCGGGCGCGGTGCAGCCCTCGATGTAGTGCACCTTGGCGCCCTCGTCGACGACGATCAACGTGCGCTCGAACTGGCCCGTGTTCTCGCCGTTGATGCGGAAGTACGCCTGCAGCGGCAGCGGCACCTCGACGCCCTTGGGCACGTAGACGAACGAGCCACCCGACCACACGGCGCTGTTCAGCGCGGAGAATTTGTTGTCCTCCGGCGGCACCACGGTGCCGAAGTATTTCTGGAAGATCTCGGGGTATTCCTTGAGCGCCTGGTCGGTGCCCATGAAGACCACGCCGAGCTTGACCAGCTCCTCGCGCACGGAGTGGTAGACCACCTCCGAGTCGTACTGGGCGCCGACGCCGGCCAGGAACTTGCGCTCCGCCTCGGGGATGCCGAGCTTCTCGAATGTCTTCTTGATCTGATCCGGCACGTCGTCCCACGACTTCTCTTCGCGCTCGGACGGCTTGCGGTAGTACATGATCTTGTCGAAGTCGATGTGGCTGAGATCGCCGCCCCACGTCGGCATGGGGCGCTTCAGGAAGTGGTCGTACGCGCGCAGGCGGAAGTTGCGCATCCACGCCGGCTCGTCCTTGAAGGCGCTGATCTCCTCGACCGTCTCGCGCGTCAGGCCGCGCTTGGTCTGGGCCAGGTACACGATGTCGTCGTGGAAGTCGAACCGTGAGCGGTCGTTGTCGACCTGCTCCCGCTGCGTGAGGGTCATGCGACTCCTTGGCTAATCCCGACCAATTCTATCGGGATTAGGCTGCCGGGTCAACGAGTGGCGCGGCGAGGGCCTTGGCTGCGACCACGGATGGTACGGCGCGGCCGACCAACCTGGTCAGGTACCAACCCGGGTGGTATTAGGACGCCTGTGCCGGCCTCAGGAACGGCGCTGAGGGCTCACTCGGCGGCACTGGCGCTCCTGCCACGCTCAGCGGCAGCGCCCAGCAGGCGCGACGGGCCGGAGACGGCCGCTCGGAGTTGGTCCAATACCACCCCGGTTAGTAGATGGACAGGTTGCCGTGCCCGGACGGTCGCGCGGCGGCCGCGACAGCCCGTGCACGCGGCGACCCTCCGGGCTACGATCGGCGCCTTCGATCGGCCGAAGAGCGGCACGGGGCGCGGGCGACAGGAGGGCCAGATGGCGACGGACGGGGATCGTTTCGCTCAGTGGTTCTCCACCTCGGACCTGCCGGCCAACCGGTCGGGGCACCTGGCGCCCGACCAGGCGCGGCGGCTGGGCCTGGAGGCCGCCGTCGGCCGCGGGGTGGAGGTGCTGGTGGGCCTCGCCTTGATCGTCGTCGGCATCGTCTTCGCGGTGCTGGGCCTGATCGACAGCCCGATCGTGTCGAAGGCCGGCACCGGCCCGACCCTCATCGGCTCACTCATCGTCGGCCTGGTCGGCCTGTACTTCTTCTGGCACGGCCGTCGCGGATCGTTCAGCCACGAGGTCGCCACCGGGGAGGTGGATCACGTCACGGGGCCGGCGGTGCTGAGCGAGACCACCCGCTCGGCCAGCGGCGACTCCTCGTACATCGTCCACGAGCTCCGTATCGGCCAGCTCGGGCAGACCTTCGTGATCGACGGCCACCTCTATGGGGCCATCACCCACGGTGAACCGCTCACGGCGTACTACCTCGCCGGTGCGGGCAAACTGGTCAACCTCGAGCCGGCGGCCGAAGCCAGGGCGGCCGGGGTGTCCGACCCGATCGCCGCTGCGGCAGCCGCGGCCGCCGCCGAGGTCGTGGCGGGCCCGCCAGACGGCACGCCCTTGCAGGAGGCCATCATCGGCCGGTGGCGGATCGACGCCGGCGGGCCGATGGGCGGGCTGGCCGTCATCATCGAGTTCAGGCCCGATGGCACGGCCGTGATCACGCCGGACGTCGTCGCGTCGGCCACGCTGGAGGCGCTCCCCGCCGCGATGCGCGGCGCGGTGGGTCGGCTGGCGCAGCCGCGGACCGTGCCCTACCACTGGACCGATGGCGACCACTTGAGCCTCGAGGGGCAGGGCGACACGACCCAGGTGCGACTTTCGGGCGGCCAGCTGATCATCCAGGGCAAGGACGGCGACCAGCACCTGGTACGCCTGGCTGACACGGAGACGCCGGCATGACCCTCTCCCGCAAGGTGCGCGGCGATGCGGCGCACCGGTCGATCTCGCGACGACCGCTGTACGCCCTGCCAGGCGAGACGACCGAGGTCCCGCGCTACCGCATCCCGGAACACGGCATGGACCCCGACGAGGCCTACCAGATCGTGCACGACGAGCTGATGCTCGACGGCAATGCGCGCCTCAACCTGGCCACGTTCGTGAGCACCTGGATGGAGCCCCAGGCCGCCCGCCTGATGGCCGAGACCTTCGACAAGAACATGATCGACAAGGACGAGTACCCGCAGACCGCGGAGCTCGAGCTGCGCTGCGTCAACATGCTCAGCCAGCTCTGGCACTCACCCGATCATGAGGAAGCCACAGGCTGTTCCACGACCGGCTCGAGCGAGGCGGCGATGCTCGGCGGCCTGGCCCTCAAGCGGCGCTGGCAGCAGCGGCAGCGAGCCGCCGGCCGCCCCACTGACCGGCCCAACATGGTCATGAGCGCCGGCGTCCAGGTCTGCTGGGAGAAGTTCTGCCGCTACTTCGAGGTCGAGCCGCGGCTCGTGCCATGGACGCCGGACCACCACCAGCTCTCCGGGGCCGCGGCCGCCGCTGCGTGTGACGAGAACACCATCGGCGTGGTGGCCATCATGGGCGTGACGTACGACGGCGCCTACGAGCCGGTGGCGGAGATCGCCGCCGCGCTCGACGACCTCCAGGCACGTACCGGCCAGGACGTGCCGATCCACGTGGATGCCGCTTCGGGGGGTTTCGTGGCGCCCTTCCTGACGCCGGACCTGGCCTGGGATTTCCGGGTGCCGCGCGTCCAGTCGATCAACGCGTCGGGCCATAAATACGGCCTCGTCTACCCAGGCGTGGGCTGGATCCTGTGGCGCTCGCCGGAGGCCCTCCCCGACGATCTCGTCTTCCGGGTCAACTACCTCGGCGGCGAGATGCCGACCTTCGCCCTCAACTTCTCGCGCCCGGGCGCCCAGATCGTGGCCCAGTACTACAACCTCCTGCGCCTGGGGCGCGAGGGCTACCGGCGCATCCAGCAGGCCTCGATGGATACCGCGCGCCGCATGGCCCAGGCGATCGAAAGCCTCGGCCCGTTCCAGACGCTGCCCGGCAGCGCCATCCCCGTCTTCGCCTTCCGCGTGCGCGACGCGGATGTGCCGTACGACGTCTTCGACCTGTCGCGCGAGCTGCGCGGCCGCGGTTGGCAGGTCCCCGCCTATACCCTACCGCCGGATGTGAGCGACGTCGCCGTGCTGCGCGTCGTGATCCGCAACGGCTTCAGCGCCGACCTGGGGGAGCTGTTCGTGGCCGACCTGGAGCGGGTGATGGCCGAGCTCGCGACCCAGCCGGCCCACCATCGACCGCACCGGCCGGCGTTCCATCACTAGGCCGGGCCGGCAGGACCAGGACGTCGGCGAGCGCGTCGGCCAGCGTGACCCAGGCGCCGGGCAGGACGTACGCCTGGGCTGAGATGCGGACCATGCGCCGCTGCTGCGGCCAGGGCAGGATGGGCACCTCGATCCGCCACCGGTCACGCAGCTCCACCTGCAGCGGATCGTCGTCGAGCGGTGACGTGCCCAGGTTCGGCGCGAGGGCGGCGGCGGCCGGTCCGGGCGGCGGCAGGATGATCGAAGCCATCGAGCCCAGCATCGTCGCCGGCGCCGGGGAGGCCACCCCGAGACGATCCAAGAGGACCTGGCGAGCGGCCACGACCGCCTCGTGGTTGGCGGCCATGAGGGCCGGCCACCCGCCCGGCAGCAGCGCACCCATGGCCTCGATCGCGGCGGGGATCGACAGGTAGGGCGTCGGATCGGCCGTGCCGGTCCAGTCGAACTCCAGCCGGAAGCGGCTGCGGTCGCGACGCGGCGAATTGGCGCCGTGGGAAATGGCCAGCGGCCGGATGGCCGGCTGGTGGTCCCGCCTGACCCACAGGAAGCCGCTTCCCTTTGGGGCGCACAGCCACTTGTGGCCGTTGCCGGTGAAGTAGTCCACGCCGGCCGCCTCGAGCGCGCGCATGTCGAGCGGCAGCATGCCCGGCGCGTGGGCGCCGTCGACGAGCACCTGGATGCCACGGGCGGCAAGGGCCGCGGCGATCTCGGCGACCGGGAAGACGAGCGCGGTCGGGCTCGTGACGTGGGCCACCAGCACGAGCCTCGTCCGCGGCGTGATCGCCCCGAGGAGGGCGGCTTGCACCTCATCCGGCCCGGCCGTCGGGAACGGGACACGTGCCACGACCACGCGCGCGCCGTCCCGCTCCGCGGCGGCTCGCAGCGCGTTCAACGAGGCGTTGTAGGCGTGGTCGTCCGTCAGCAGCTCATCGCCGGGCGCGAAGCGGAGCGAGCGCAGCACGGTGTTGACGCCGTGGGTCGCGTTGGGCACGAACGCCAGGTCGTCCGGATCGGCGCCCACGAACCCGCCGAGCACGGCGCGCGCCTCGTCCAGCGCCGGCTCCAGCTCGCGCGCCAGGAAGCGGACGGGCTGCCGTTCCAGCCGCTCCCGCCAGGCCTGCTGCGCCTCAAGGACGACGATGGGACAGGCTCCGAACGAGCCGTGGTTCAGGAAGAGGAGGTCGGGCTCCAGGCTCCAACCCGTGGCGCTCACGGGCGGCAGTGTGGCCGAGCCCGCGCACCCCTGCACGTCGTTGTGCCACCATCGAGGCATGTGCGGACGGTTCACCCAGCAGCGACCCACGGCCGAGCTGGCCGAACTCTTCGACGCCACACCGGCCCCGCGCGGCGCCACCGGCCGCGTGGAGGACGCGGGCGGCCACTTCAACGTGGCGCCCACCCAGGACGTCTCGGTCATCGTGCAGCCGGGATCCGATCGCGCGCGCGTGGTGGACCAGTACCGCTGGGGCCTCGTGCCGGCGTGGGCCAAGGACGTCAAGATCGGCAACCGCATGATCAACGCCCGGGCCGAGACGGTGGCCACCAGTCCCGCCTTCCGCCGCAGCCTGGTCAACAAGCGCTGCATCGTCCCGGCCGACGCCTTCTACGAGTGGCGCCGGGTGGACGACAAGACGCGCCAGCCGTACCTCATCCACCATCCGGACGGCTCGCCGCTGGCCTTCGCGGGGCTGTGGTCGGCGTGGAAGGACGAGGCCAACGACGCGTGGCTGCACTCCTGCACGATCATCACCACGGCGGCCAACGAGGCCATGGCGGCCCTCCACGACCGCATGCCGGTCGTCCTGCCGCGCGACACCTGGGACCGCTGGCTCGACCCCACGATCACCGACGCGGGGCTGCTCCAGGCGTTCCTGCACGCGTCGGCGGCCGGGGAGCTGGAGGCCTACCCCGTCTCCACTGCGGTCAACAGCCCGCGCAACAAGGGCGCCGAGCTGGCTCGACCGGTGGCCGGACCCGTCATCCCGGCGTGAACGCGGAGCTCGCGCGCCCGGACGCGGACAGCCCTCCCGACTACCGGGCCACGAGCTTCTGGCTCGAGACCTGCGGCGACGACCTGACGCCCCGACCGCCCCTCGACGGCGACGCCCAGGCCGACGTGGCCATCCTCGGCGCGGGGCTGACCGGCCTGTGGACGGCGTACGAGCTGCAGCGCCGCGTGCCCGGCCTGCGGATCGCCATCCTGGAACGCGACATCGCCGGCTTCGGGGCCTCTGGCCGCAACGGCAGCTGGTGCACGCCGGACCTCAACATCAGCCTGCCCATGCTGGCTCGCCGGTTCGGCACGAGCGCGGCGCGGGCGACGCAGCAGGCCACCTACGACGCGGTCGATGAGGTCGGCCGCGTGTGTGCGGAGGAGGGCCTGGACGGCGGCTTCGTGCGCGGCGGGGCGCTCTTCGTGGCCCGCGGCGCCCACCAGCTGGCCGACCTGCAGGCCAGCTTGGAGACCTACGTCCGCTTCGGCTTCGGCGATCGCTACGAGCTGCTCGACGCGGCCGCGGCCAGGTCGCGCGTCGATATCGCAGGGACCGTGGCCGGCCTGGCGACGGCCGACTCGGCCGTCATCCACCCCGGACGCCTTGTGCGCAACCTGGCCCGCATGGTGGAGCGGCGCGGGGCGACGATCCATGAGCGCACGGCCGTGACCGGGTATGCGGCCCGCGGCGAGGACCGCGCCTCGCCCGGCCGGGCGGCCCTGCGCACCGCCCACGGCACGGTCCGGGCCGACACGATCGTGCTGGCCGGGGAGGCCTACCTGACCGGCCTCCGCCGCCTCCACCGCCAGCTCATCCCCGTCTATTCGCTGATCGTGCTCACCGAACCGCTCAGCGAGGCGCAGTGGGCCGCCATCGGCTGGCAGGCGCGCCAGTGCGTGGCCTCGTACCGCCTCAGCATCGACTACCTGGCCCGCACGGAAGACGGCCGCATCCTCTTCGGGGGGCGCGGCGCGCCGTACCACTTCGGCTCGGTCATCAAGCCCCGCTTCGACCGCCACCCGCCGACCCACGGCATGCTCCAGGACATGGTCCGGGCCTGGTTCCCCGTGCTGCGCGACATCCGTTTCACACACGCGTGGGGCGGCCCGCTCGGCATGCCGCGCGACTGGATGCCGGCCATCACTCACGACCGGGCGACCGGCGTGGCCAGCGCCCGCGGCTACATCGGCCACGGCGTGGCGGCCACCAACATCGCCGGCCGTGCGCTGGCCGACCTCATCACCGACCGCCCTTCGCCGCTGACCGAGCTGCCCCTGATCGGCCACCACTCGCGGGACTGGGAGCCCGAGCCGTTGCGCTGGCTTGGCGTGCGCTACAGCCAACAGGCATTTGCCGGCATCGACGCGCGGGCCGACCGCACGGGTCGCCGGGCACGCGGCCCCAGCCTGGCGCGCTGGCTGGCGCGCCACTGACGGAGGAGCAGCCCATGCAGCAAGAGGACTACGTGCCCGACGCCATCGATGCGGCCTACATCGAGGCCGCCGCCGCACCGCTCCACCCCGTCTTCGCCGCCATCGAGGCCGCGGCGTGGGCCGTGGAGCCGCACGTCCCGATCCTGGATCGCGCCGCGGGCCGCGTCCTGGCCGTGCTCGCGGCGGGCCGGCCGCGGATCGTGGAGGTCGGCACCGCCTTCGGCTACTCCACGCTCTGGATGGCGCTCGCCCAGCCGCCGGGCGGGTCCATCGCGACGATCGACCCGGACGCCGCGCGGACGGCCCGGGCGCGGGCCTGGTGGCGCGAGGCGGGCGTCGCCGACGAGCGCATCGCGGTGGTCTCGCGGCCGGCCCTGGAGGCGTTCGCGGCCGACGAGCCGCCGCTGCGCGGGCCGTTCGACCTGGCCTTCATCGACGCCCTCAAGGACGAGTACGCGGCGTATCTCGCCGCGCTCCGGCCGCGCCTCGCACCCCACGCGCTCGTGGTCGCCGACAACGTCCTGTGGAGCGGCCGCGTGGCGCGCGACGAGGCCGCCGCAGGCTCGACCGGTGCCCTGCGCGCCTTCAACGCCACGGTGCTGCGCGACCCGGCCTGGCACGCCACGATCCTGCCGGTCGGGGACGGCCTGCTGGTGGCGACGCCCGCCTGACCGCGACGCGCCCGACGCGCTTGTCGGACCCCGGTCCGACCGGTAGCATCCTGACTTCCGACTCGCCACGGGAAGCCGCGTGACCATCCTTCCGCCTGCCCAGGAACCCGATCCCGACGTGCCCGGCGCCGAATCGATCGCCGCCGAGCCCGCCCCGCCCGATCGCGACCGCTGGCGCCTGGGCATCCTCCGCCAGGTCGACTTCCGGCGCCTCTGGATCGCCGACACGGTCAGCCAGTTCGGGACCCAGATCAGCGCCTTCGCCGTGCCCTACACGGCCATCGTCTTCCTCAACGCAGACGCCGCCCAGGTGGGTGCGCTGGCCACGGTCGAGTTCCTGCCGTTCCTCCTCTTCACCCTGCCGGCCGGGGCCTGGATCGACCGCATGCGGCGCCGGCCGATCCTCATCGGCGGCGACCTGGGCCGCGCGGTCGCCCTGGGCAGCATCCCCGTGGCCTACGCCCTGGGCGCGCTGACCATCATCCAGCTCTACGTGGTCGGCTTCTGTGTCGGGATCCTGACCGTCTTCTTCGATGGCGCCTACCAGTCGTACCTGCCGGCCATCGTCAACGACGATGAGCTCATCGAGGGCAACGCCAAACTCCAGATCAGTGGCTCCAGTGCCCAGGTGACCGGGCAGCCGCTGGCGGGCGCGCTGGTCCAGCTGGTGGCGGCTCCCGTGACCATCTTCATCGACGCCCTCAGCTACCTCTGGTCGGCCTTCTTCGTCTCGCGGATCGAGCGCCAGGAAGCGCCGCTGCCCGCCCGGCCGCCCGGCGGGTCACCCCTCCAGCGCCTGCGGGCATTCGGGGCCGAGATCGGGGCCGGCCTGCGCTACGTCACCCGGCACCACTTCCTGGCCAACATCGCCCTGTGCACCGGCACGGCCAACCTCTTCGGCAACATCATGTTCACCCTGCTGCTGCTGTACGAGGTGCGCTTCCTGGGGCTCGCCCCGGGCATCATCGGCCTCATCGGCTTCTTCGGGGCGCTGGGGGCCCTGCTCGGCGGCTTCACGGCGACCCGCCTCGCCGAGCGCTTCGGCGTGGGCCGCATCATCGTCGCCTCCATCTTCATCGGTGGCCTCTCGGCGTTGCTCATCCCGCTCGCGCCGGTCGGCAATGTGGCCGCCGTCTTCATCGCCGTGGCTGGCGCGATCGGCGGCTGGGGCTCGGTCGTCTACAACGTCAACCAGGTCAGCCTGCGCCAGGCCATCACGCCCAACGAACTGATGGGCCGGATGAACGCCACGATGCGCTTCCTGGTGTGGGGCACGATCCCCATCGGGTCGGCGCTCGGCGGCGTCCTGGGCTCGACCATCGGCGTCCACGAGACGATCTGGGTGGGCGCGATCCTGGGCTGCTTCGTGTTCCTGGCGGTGGTCCTGTCGCCGGTCCGCTCGCTGCGCCGCATCGAGGACGCGCTGCCGGTCGCTGCCGCGAACTGAACAGGACGCGGCCGCACCGGCGAGGCGACCGCAGCCTCGTCTCGGCGTCCTCCGCCCGGACTGACCCACGCGGTCACGCGCGGCGCGGCGCGCGAACGTGGTCGTTTACGTCCTGGGGGACTGGCATGCGACGGTGGCGAGCCTCCCGTTGTCCCGCAACATGTCGCGCATGCGAAGCGCCGACTGGACAACAACCGCACGACCTCGGCCGGGCGCATACCAGGCTGCGGGGGACTAGGCAACAACAGCGATTGCGGAGCCGCCTGCCGCTACGCGACGTCCTGCCGGGTGCGCTCAGCCTCAGGCGGCCGGCGCGTCCGCCACCGCTGCTGCGGCCGGTGCGGCGGCCGCCACCGCTGCCGCGGTCGGCGCCGCGATCGTGCCCGTCGGGAGGACCGGCAGGGCCTTGCCGCCCTCCGCCAGCCAGCAGGCCGCCTGCTGCCCGCCACCCACGTCGAAGAGCGGCGGCTCGTCCGTGCGGCACCGGTCAAAGGCCAGCGGGCACCGCGGGTGGAAGCGGCAGCCCGGCGGCACGTGCGCCGCGTCGGGGGTCTCGCCGACGAGGATCGTCCGCCTGGCACGCGTCCCTCGCGACGGCGGCTCCGGCGTCGGCGAGACGCTCACCAGGGCGGCCGTGTAGGGGTGATGCGGCTGCCCGATGACGGCCGGCGCCGGGCCGATCTCCATGATCTTGCCCAGGTACATCACGGCGATGCGGTCGGCGATGACCCATGCCAGCGACAGGTCGTGGGTGATGAAGAGGTAGGTCAGGTTGCGCTCGCCGCGCAGGTCCAGCATGAGGTGCAGCAGCTCGGTGCGGATGGAGACGTCGAGCATCGAGACCGGCTCGTCGGCCACCACCAGCTCGGGCCCCATGACCAGCGCACCGGCGATCACCACGCGCTGGCGCTGGCCGCCCGAGAGCTCGTGGGGGAAGCGGAAGGCGAACTCGCGGGCGGGGCGCAGGCCGGCCGACTCGATGGCCTCGAAGACGCGCCGCTCGCGGTCCGCCAGCGACGGCGCCATGCCGTTGACGACGAGCGGCTCGGCCACGAAATCGAAGATCGTCTGCTTGGGGTTCAGCGTCTCGTACGGGTCCTGGAAGATCAGCTGGACGCGCCGCCGATACTTCCGCAGCTCGCGGACGCCCCACAGGGACGAGACGTCCTGGCCCTCGAAGAACAGACGGCCGCCGGTCTGCCGGGTCAGCTTGACGATGACCCGGCCGGTCGTCGTCTTGCCGGAACCCGACTCGCCGACCAGGCCGAGCACCTCACCGGCTCGGATCGTCAGGTCGATGCCGTCGACCGCGCGGACCCAGCCGGCCGGGCGGCGCCGGAGCGAGTCGAGCAGCCCGCCGCGGATGGGGAAGTGCACCTGGAGGCCTTCCAGGCGGACGAGGTCGTCGCTCATGCCGAGGGCCGCTCGGCGCGCGCCACGTCGGCCGAGGTGACGGCGACCCCGCCGGCCTGGCCGGGCGGGAAGAGGTGGCAGGCCACCCGCACGCCGTCGTCGAACACCACTTCGGGCGGCACCTCGGTGCGGCAGACGTCCATCACCGCCGGGCACCGCGGGTGGAAGCGGCAGCCGGGCGGCGGGTCGCGCAGGTCCGGCGGGCTGCCGGGGATGACCTCCAGCTCACGCCGGTCGGCGTGGATGTTGGGGAAGGCGCCAAGCAGCTTGCGCGTGTAGGGGTGCCGCGGCCGCCGGAAGACGATGTCGACCGGCCCCTCCTCCGCCACCTTGCCGGCGTACATGATGAGGACCCGGTCACACGTCTCGGCGATGACCGAGAGGTCGTGAGTGATGAGGATGAGCGACAGCCCCAGCTCCCGTCGCAGGCGCTCCAGCAGCTCCAGGATCTGCGCCTGGACCATCACGTCGAGCGCCGTCGTGGGTTCGTCGCCGATGACCACGGCCGGATCGCACGCCAGGGCCATGGCGATCATGGCCCGCTGGCGCATGCCGCCTGACAGCTCGTGCGGGTACGCGCGCGCGCGCTTGCGCGGGATGCCCACCAGCTCGAGCAGCTCGCCGGCCCGCTTGAGGGCGGTCGCGCGGGGCTGGTCCAGGCGCACCTCCAGCGGCTCGGCGATCTGCTCGCCGATGCGGCGGACGGGGTTCAGGGCGTTCATGGCGCCCTGGAAGACGATCGAGATCTCGCGCCAGCGGTAGCGCCGCAAGGCCCGCTCGGACTTCGTCACCAGGTCGATGCCGAAGAGCTTGACGCTGCCGCTGACGATGCTGGCGTTGCTCGGCAGCAGCCGCACCAGCGACAGGGCGGTCGTCGTCTTGCCGCAGCCGGACTCGCCGGCCAGGCCAAGCGCCTCGCCGTCGCGCAGGGTGAACGTCACGCCGTCGACGGCCTTGACGCTGTCCTTGCCCAGCTTGAAGTAGGTCCGCAGGTCCTCCACGACCAGCAGCGGCGCGTTCGGGTCGGCCTGCTTGGGCAGCGGCCACTGGCGTCGTCCGGCGATGGTCACCGCGCGCCCCTCACCCACGCACGCTGAGCTTGGGGTTGAGGATCTCGTCGAGCGCGTTGCCCACCAGCGTGAAGGCCAGCATCACCAGCACGATCGAGATGCCCGGCGCGAACGTGTACCACCATGCCCCCAGCCCCGGGGCGCCCACCGACTGGGCCGACTCGAGCATCTGGCCCCACGACGGCTGCGACGGGTCGCCAAGACCCACGAACGAGAGGGTCGACTCGGTCAGGATGGAGATCGTCACGGTCAGCACCGCGTTGGCCACGATGAGGGCCAGGCAGTTGGGCAGGATGTGGCGCCACATGATGTGGGCCGAACTGGAGCCGATGACCCGGGCCCGGTCCACGAAGGCGCGTTCCTTGAGCGACAGCGTCTGCGAGCGCAGGATGCGCGCCGTCGAGGCCCAGCTGGTGATGGCGATGATCAGGATGATGACCACCAGCTGCACGCTGACGCCGAAGAAGTCGCCCGAGGCCAGCGGCGTGCCCTTGATGCTGTCGAGCACGATCGGGGCCAGGATGAGGGCCAGCACGAAGGTCGGCAGGATCAGGAAGAAGTCCGTGATGCGCATCAGCACGGTGTCCACCGCGCCCCCGATGTAGCCCGCCGCGATGCCCACCACGGCGCCAAGGAAGATCGTCATGAAGGTCGCCACGAGGCCGATCGTGAGCGACGTGCGCGCGCCGTAGACCGTCAGGTTGAGGATGTCGCGGCCCAGCTCGTCGGTGCCCAGCAGGTGGGCCACGCTTGGGCCGACGAGGGTGTCCGAGGTGCCCGCCGTGACGTCCTGGAACGGGCCGGCCAGGAGGCTCGGGAAGAGCGCCATCGTGCCGAAGACGATGAGCACGGCCAGCCCCAGCACCCCGGCCCGCTTGCGGCGGTAGCGGCGCCAGAACGACCGCCAGCCCTGGATCCGCAGCCGCCAGCGCTCGGCCCGCAGCTGGCCGGAGGAGAGGGTCGCCCCGGCGGCGGTCACGGCCTCACACCTTCACCCGGGGATCCAGGAAGCCGTACACGATGTCGGCCAGCAGGTTGGCCAGCACGACGCACACGCTGAGCAGCAGGAAGAGGGCCTGCAGGATGGGGTAGTCCCGCGCGCCGAGCGCGTCGACGGTCATCGTGCCCAGGCCCGGCCACGAGAAGACGTACTCGATGGTCAGCGCGCCGGCCACGATGTAGCCCACGTTGAGGGCGATGATGGTGACCGTGGGCAGCATGGCGTTGGGCAGGGCGTGCTCGCGCAGGATGCGTCCGCCCTCCAGGCCCTTCGCCCGCGCGGTCGTGATGTAGTCCTCGCCGAGCGTCTCGATGAGCGACGACCGCATGATCAGCGAGTACTCGCCCATGTAGCCCAGGGTGAAGGTGGCGAGCGGCAGCACCAGGTGGCTGCCCACGTCCACGACGTTGTCGATCCAGCTGCCGTAGACGGCCCCGGCGGTGCTCATGCCGAAGGAGGGGAACCAGCCCAGGCCCGTGGCGAAGATGAGGAGCAGGATCATGCCCAGCCAGAACGACGGCATGGCATAGAGCGCCTGCGACAGGGCCGTGCCCGGCGTAGTCCGGCCAGCGGCCGCGGCGCCAGCCGGCCGCCGCCCCCAGGGCGAGGCCCAGGATGACCGACAGGATCGTCCCCAGCCCCACCAGCAGGACCGTCGGCCAGATCTGCTGGGCGATGACGTCCGAGACGGGCTGGCCCTGGTACTTGATGCTGTAGCCGAAGTCACCGTGCAGCGAAGCGCCGACGTAGGCCACGAACTGGTCGGGGAAGAGCGGCTTGTCCAGGCCCCACCGCTCACGCAGGGCGGCGATGGAGGCCGCGCTCACGTTGGGGTTGTGGCCGATGGCCCGCTCCGGGCCGCCCGGCATGGCCCGGAACAGGAAGAAGTTGACGGCCACGATCAGGGCGATCGTGATCGCCGCCTGCACCAGCTTGCGCGGCCAGGTAGCGCCCGCTCACGGCGCCTCGATCCCCACCGGCCGCGCGGTCGTCAGGCGATCAGCGCGGCCGGCGCGCCCGTCACTCGTCCTCTTCGCCGCCGCCCCGGCGGCCACCACCTCCGGCGAAGCGCATCCGCGAGTAGACCAGGGCGATGGCGATGATGACGACCAGGGCCCCGCCGCCCAGCAGGATGGGCGTCATGTCACCGGACGCGGCCGGGGCCGGCGTCGCGCTGGGCGCGGGCGTCGGCGTGGCCCCGCCGGACGGCGTCGCGACGGCGCTCGCGTTGGCCGTCGGGCTCGGGCGTGGGGGCGGTCGCGTCGGTGAGGGTCGTGTAGGTGAACGACCCATAGCCGAACAGCGGCGTGCCGTTGGTCGGCGGCTGGTTGGACCAGCCGGTGAAGTGATCCGTCCGGTAGGCCACCAGCACCGAGTCGTAGTACAGGATGTGGTACGGCGCCTGGTCGTACATGAGCTGCTGCATCTGGTCCATGTACTGCTTGCGCGTCGCGTCGTCCGTCGCCTGTGTCTCCTGCTCGTAGAGCTGGTCGTACTGGGCGTTGGACCACAGGCTGTCGCTGGAGCTGCCGATCTCCGAGGTGGTGAAGATCTTCAGCAGCGACTGCGGATCGGGATCGCCGCCCCAGCCCCAGATGAACATGTCGAAGGAGGCCTTGCCGCCGGCTTCCGGCGGCAGCTCCTTCTGGGTCAGCGTGTCGCTGTCGAACTTCTGGATGGTGACCGCGATGCCCAGCTGGCCGAACCACTGCTTGATGAACTGGGCGTCGTTGGCGTAATCGGAGGTGCCGTTGGAGTCGCTGGGGTAGATGAGGCTCAGGTTGAGCACCTTGCCCTGCTTGTCGAGCCGTTTGCCATCGGCGTTCTTGACGTAGCCCGCGGCGGTGAGTTTCTGGTCGGCGACGTTGAGGTCGAAGGTGCGGACGTCATTGGGTTCGGTGTGCCACTTGACGTCGAAGCGCGGCACCATCGTGGTACCCACCGTGCCGTAGCCCTTGAGCACCTGGGTCACCAGCAGCTGCTTGTCGATGGCGTAGCCCAGGGCATCACGGAAGGCCGGGTCCTGGAGCGCCAGGGTGGAGGCGCCGCCGGCCGGCGATGGGCTTGCTGTAGCAGTTGAAGCCGAGCTCCTCGAAGCCATTGCCCTCGCCGGCCACGGTCACGATGTTGGGCAGCCCCTTGAGGCTGTTGAACTCGTCCGAGGTGGGCTGGTAGGCGTAGTCGATGGAGCCCTGCTTGAGGGCCTGGACCATCGTGTCGGAGCTCTTGAAGATCTGGATGATGACCTGGTCGGCCGCGCCGGTCGGGCCCCAGTAGTGCGGATTGCGCACGAAGCGGATGTACTGACCGACCTTCCACTCGACGGCCTGGTAGGGCCCGCTGCCCACGACCGGCGACGTGGCCGTCGGCGCGTCGGTGAAGGTAGTGCCGGCGGCATCCTGCGTCACCTTGCCCCAGATGTGCTGCGGCAGGATCGGCACGTAGGACTGGAGCAGGCGCGGGTAGGGCGCCTTGAGGGTGACCACGACGGTCGCAGCGTCGGGTGCCGTGACGTCGGTGATCCCGGCGTCGGTCAGGTACGGGTCAAGGTAGCCCAGGCCGAGCGGCGGCTTGGGGTTCTTCAGCACGTAGTTCATGGTGAAGACCACGTCCGCCGAGGTGGCCGGCTGGCCGTCCGACCAGAGCATGCCGGGGCGCAGGTGGAACGTGTAGGTCAGGCCGTCCGACGACACGTCCCACGACGCGGCGAAGCCCGGCGCCGGGCCCATGTCCCCGCCGAAGTTGACGAGGAGGTCGTAGTTGAGGGTGAACGCCTCGTAGCCCACGATGAGGGCGGTCTGGAACGGGTTCATCGAGTCCAGGTCCTGGGTCGTCCCCAGGCGCAGGATGAGCGGCGACGTGGCGGCCCGGGCGGGCGCCACCCCGAGCGGGGCGAGCGCGGCAAGGGCCAGCGCGAGCGACGCGACGAGACTCAGGGCACGACGACGGGGCATCCTCTCCTCCTCAGGCAACGCTCCCGGGAATGGGCGGCAGGGTCGCACACCGCTCCCCGCCGGTCAACGTGCGAATCTCGACGCCGCCGGACCCCTCAGACCATGAAGTTCGTGGGCGGGTGCGCCTCCCGCAGGATCGGCCGGTCCAGGCGGAAGGCGGCGAGGTCGGCCGTCGTGCGGCCGTCGGCCACCAGCTCGGCGGCCACGCGGCCCAGGTGCGAGGCGAACTTGAAGGCGTGCGCGGCCCCCAGCAGCACCAGCACCTGCGGCGCGCCTGGCACGTGGTCGACCACGAAGTCGCGGTCCGGGGTCAGCGTGTAGAGACAGGTGCGCGTGCGGATGGGCGGCCCGAGGGCCGCCGGCAGGTGTGTGCGCCAGGAAGTCCCGGACCCGCGCGGCCGCCGCCTCGTCCGGTTCGAAGTCGCGCGTGGCCGCCGTCACGACCCGGCCGCCCACGTCCTGCGCCACCTTGGGGCCGGCCTCGCCGAAGACGGGGAACCCGTAGAACGACGGATCGTCCATCCAGATCCAGACGGGGAAGCGCTCCGGCGCGAAGAGCGTCGGATCGGGGCAGGCGAAGTAGGTCACCTGCTCCTGCGTCACCGTCAGCGGCAGGTCGACGCCGAGCGGCCGGAGGAGGTCCGCCGTCCACGCGTCGGTGGCCATCACCACGTCCTGCGCCTCCAGGTGGTCCCCGTCGGCGAGCTCGACCACGACCGTGCCGTCGGGCTGCGGCAGGACGGCCGTGACCCGCTGCCGCTCCAGGAGGGTCGCGCCGTGGTGCTGCGCCAGGCGTTGGTGGGCGGCGTTGCCGCGTGCCGCGGCGGCGATCCCGCCGTCGGCCTGGAAGATGGCCTGGGTGCCCGCCGGCAGCCGGAAGACCGGCCAGCGGCGCATCACCTCACGCTCGTCGAACTCCTCGAACGGGACGCCGACGGCGGCCAGGCTGGACCGGTAGTCGGCCATGGGGATGGCCGCGCCCGGCGGCCACAGGTCGAGCCCACCGGTGCGGAGCACGAGCCCTTGGCCCGCCTCCGCCTCGACCGCCCGCCAGGCGTCGTACGCGCCGAAGGCGAGCCGGACGTAGGCCGGCGTGTGGTAGCTGTAGCGGATGATCCGGCTGTGGTCCTGGCTGGCGCCGTTGGCGTGGCCGAGCTCGAACTGCTCCAGGCCAAGCACGTCCGGACCGAACCGTCGCGCCAGCCAGTAGGCGGCGCCGCTGCCGATCCCGCCGAGGCCGACGACGATGACGCGCCAGTCGCGCCTCACACTCGATCCTGGTGCCCGTAGTACTCGTAGGCCGACATGGGCTTGCCGTAGTCGACCCGCCAGCTGCGGTCCTCCGGCGGCAGCTTGCCCAGGGCCCGGGCCATCTCCCGGACATGGGCCGCCACCGAACCGCAGCACGAGCCGATGTAGTCGGCCCCGGCCTCCCGGGCGTCGAGCGCGAAGCGGGCCATCTCGGAGCGGGTCAGCTGGTACGGGTCCAGGCCCAGCGGGAACGCGGCCAGGGCCGTGAAGTCCGGGGCCTTATCGGTCGTGCGGTACGCCACCGGCTGCGCGGCCAGGTGGTGGCCGGGCACGGCGGCTCGCATCTCGGCCAGCAGGGGCAGCGTCTGGGCCGGGCCGCGCAGGCAGTTGAGGCCCACGATGTCGACGCCCGCGTCGGCCAGCTTCCGCGCGCAGGCGGCGGCGTCGTCGCCCTCGTACGCGTGCGGCGCCTGTTCGAAGGCCATCGTGATCATGACCGGCAGGCCGGTCGACCGGGCGCGCTCGGCGGCCAGGAGCGCCTCGCCAAGCCAGGTGAACGTCTCGCCGATGATGAAGTCGATGCCCTCGTCCACCTGGACCTGGAGCTGCTGGTCGAAGAGCGCCCGGACCCGGTCCGGGGAGGCCGGATCGGCCGGGTCGTAGGCCCAGGTCAGGGCCAGGTTGCCGGCCACCAGGGCGTCGCCTTCGTCCGCCACCTGGCGGGCGATGCGCACCGCGGCGCGGTTCAGCTCGTCCACCTGGCCGGCCAGGCCGACGGTCGCCAGCTTCTCCTCGCTGGCGTAGAACGTCAGGGCCTGCAGCACCTCGGCGCCCGCCCGCAGGAACTCCCGATGGAGCTCGGCGAGCGCGTCGGGGTGGGTCAGGCTGACCTCCGGCGTGAATGGCCCGGCGCGGACATAGCCGCGCTTCTCCAGCTCGAGGAGGTAGCCGCCGTCGCCGAGCACCGGCCCGTCGGCCAGGCGCTCCAGGATGCCCTTCGTCACGCGCCCTCCAGCCCTCCATGCCCCCGCCGACAATGTACCCGCGCCGTGGTCGTCGTGGCACGCGTCACAGCAGGTCGCGCGGGATCGCCTCCGACCAGCGGCCCTCGTGGACGCGGCGGCCGTCCTCGTCCACGTCCAGCTCGATCGTGAGGTGGATCGTCTCGGCGTCCGCGGTCTGGCGGATCGACCCTCGCGCCTCCACGGTCGGGCCGCCGGGGTAGACGATGCGATAGCCGACGACGCCCTCCGCGGCGCAGCTGTCGGGCCGGTCCGGATGGAGGGCGACGCGGTAGCGTGCCTCGCCGTGCCACTCCAGGCCGCCGCGATCGGGGAAGCGGGTCGCCTCGTACGCCTCGTTGGCGATGGCCACCGCGCCATCGGGGCCCCGCTCCACGGACCAGGCTGGTGGCCCGGCCGGCAGGTCCATCGCCTCCGGCAGCCCGGTCGGGTCGCGCTCGTCGGGCGGCTCGGCGGGTGGGTGCGGATCCGGGACCATGCCGGTCGCCATCGGCAATTCCAGCGTCGCCGGCCGGTCCGGTTCGTGGTGGATGGTCAGCGTGGGATGGCGCGGGGCGGGCCAGGCCAGCGGCCACGCCGCCCCGGCGACCGCGATCCGCAGGCGGTGCCCCGCGCGGACCCGGGCCGCCGCCGTCGACAGGCGCACACCGACGGGCACTTGCTCGCCCGGCACCAGCGCGGTCGGATGGTCGTGCCCGTGGCGATGGGTCAGGTTCAGCGCCCCCCGGGCGATGAGGGCCGACGTCCCGTCCGCGGCGACGTCGCACAGCCGGACCGCCACCTGCGCCACCGGCTGGTCGGCGCTGACGTGGAGGTGGACGCGCGGCCGGCCGACGATGACGAGGTCCTCCGCGAGCGGCTGCGACGTGTAGCACAGCGACCGTTCGTCGTCCTCGTGCTGGTCGCCCGGCACCCCCTGCGGCGGCCCGCTGCCGCACCAGAACGGCGCGCCCTGGCCCACGGTCAGCGGCCCGTGCCAGCGGGCCGTCCCGTCCGCCTCCGCCACTTCGCCGGGTCCGTCAAGCGACTCGCCCGGCCCGAGGCTCATCACCGTCGGCGGCGCGTCCAGTGGCCAGCGGTCGGCGACCCACCAGCGCCCGGCGATGCGATCCGGGAAGGGCTCGACCGGCACGGGATCCTGGACGTAGACGCGGAGCATCGGCTCCTCGTCCGCCCCGTTACGCTCGTCGCGCAGCCAGCGGTCCCACCAGCGGTCCATCTCGCCGAGGCCGTCGATGGACGGTGCCGGCCACCCCGCGTGCGGCCATGTATGGCCCCACGGTCCGATCAGGCCGCGCCTCGGCCCGGCGCCGCGCTCCAGGACGGCCAGCACGGCCTCCCGATACGCGTCATGCAGGCCGCCGATGGCCAGGACCGGGGTCGTCAGGGCGGCCCAGTCGTCGCAGGCCGAGCCGTGGCGCCAGTAGTCGTCCCGGTGCTGGTGGCGGAGCCAGCTGAGGGGCCACTGGGGCGTCGCCTGCAGGCGGGCCAGCCAGGCCTCCCGCCAGCCCGGCCCGAACCGCTCGGGGTCGGGGGGCAGGGCGTTCTCGGCCACCATCTCGGCCGGCCAGTAGACCGACTCGCCGACGTGCAGCGTGCCGCCGTAGTAGTGCACGTCGGTGGCGTAGCGGTCGTGGCTGAAGTGGACCGGCACGATCGCGCCGAGCTCCGGCGGCCGGCGCATGGCCGCCTGCAGGGCGCTGAAGCCGCCCCAGCTGATGCCGAACATGCCGATCCTGCCGGTGCACCATGGCTGGGCCGCCAGCCACCGCAGCACCTGCAGGTTGTCCTCGATCTCGCGGTCGGTGTACTCGTCGGCGGCGATACCTTCGGAGGAACCGCTGCCGCGGATGTCCAGGCGGATGCTGGCGTAGCCGCGCGCGGCGAAATGGCCGTGCAAGGGGCGATCGCGCGAGAGGGTCCAGTCGTCCTTGCGGTACGGGATCGACTCGAGCAGGGCGGGGAACGGGCCATCGCCGGGCGCGTCGGGGAGGTAGATCGTGGCCCCCAGGCGGACCCCGTCGTCCATGGGGATCCACGTATGGCCGATGACGCGGACCGGGTAGCGCCGGTCAGCCACCCGCCACCGCGGGCAGGACGTGGACGGTCGAGCCGCCCGGGACGGCCGTGGCGAACCTGGCCGGCTCGCCGTCGACGTAGACGTTGATGAACGGCCGCAGCGTGGGCCCCGGCTCGCAGAGCCGGTCGTGCACGCCCGGCCAGCGGGCGTCGAGCGCGGCGATCACGTCGCCGACGGTGGCCGGTTCGCCCTCCAGCGTCAAGCGGTGGGGCATTCCCGGGAAGAGCGCCGCCAGCGAGCGCGGCAGCACCACCTCCGTCATGGCGACGGCCGGCTCACGCGTCGACGAGGACGGCTTCGACCGACGAGATCGGCGGCAGGAAGTCGACCGCCAGGCGCCACGACCCACCCTCGTCCGCGCTGCTGAAGAGCTGGCCCGCGCTCGTGCCCACGTACAGGCCGAACGGGTCGAGCGTGTCGCGGGCCATGGCGTCGCGCAGCACACCCAGGTAGGCGTCGTGTTGGGGCAGACCGTTGCGGAGGTCGTGCCAGGTGGCGCCGCGATCGGTCGTCCGCCACACGGCCATGCGGCCGTCCGGCATGAAGCGGCCCCGGTCGTCGCCGTTGAGGGGCACGGTGAAGAACGTGTCGCCGTCGACGGGACTGGTCACGAGCGGGAAGCCGAACGTGGAGGGCAGGCCCTCATCGAGGTTGATCCACGTGCGACCCGCGTCGTCGCTGCGGTAGGTGCCGCAGTGGTTCTGCTGGTACAGGCGCTCCGGGTCGCCGGTCGCCAGCGCCATCTTGTGGACGCACTGGCCGGTCTCCGGCGCGGGGCCGGGCAGGAAGTCGGTCCGCACGCCCTTGTTGCGCGCCTCCCAGGTCTTGCCACCGTCCTCGGTGGCGAAGCAGCCCACGGCCGAGATGGCCACCCACATCCGCTGCGGGTCGTCCGGGTGGGGCAGGATCGTGTGCAGGATGAGGCCCCCGTTGCCGGGCGCCCAGCCGGGGCGCGACGGGTGGTCGGTGAGGCCCTTGACGTGCTGCCAGGTCCGCCCGCCGTCGTCGGAGCGGAACAGGCCGGCCGGCTCGACGCCCGCGTACAGCGCCCCGTTGGCGGGCGTGACGTGCCACACGGCACGCATCGCCGGGCCGTCCTCGCCGTAGGTCAGGCCCTCGCTCGAGTGCGTCCAGGTGGCGCCGAGGTCCTCGCTGCGCCACACCGCCTGCCCGTACCACGGGCTGCCGGCGGCCGCGAGGAGGGCCCCATCCCTGGGGTCGAGCGTCATGTGCTGGACCGGCCAGCCGTTGCAGTAGGGGCCGCTGACCGCGAACGAGGTGCGGTCGGCCGACGGTTCGAGCACGAAGGCGCCCTTGCGGGTGCCCACGAGGACGAGCAGACGCTGGGCCACGGTCATCTCCCCATGTCGTCGCGTTGCCGCGGCTCACACACCAGCCGGCAGGCATCCATAGGGATTCTACCCGCGCGTGCCGTCCTCGAGCGTCGTCGGCATCTGCTCACCCAGTGAGCGTTCGCCCGGCCGCAAAGGCCAGATCCGCGCCAGGTGCTCGCGGGGTGAGCGTCTGACCACGATCCGGTCCGGACCGACCGACCTATGCTCGCCAGGTGAGCACCTGACGAAGGATCGGGCCGCCGCCGCGCGGCCTAGTTCAGGCGGGGACCCTCGCCGCGCCGCTTCTCGACCTCGCCGAGGGCCGTGCGCAGGCCCTCGATCCACTCGCTGGCGTGCTCGCCGACGAGCTTGACGCACCAGGCCAGCGCCTCGCTGCGGCTGTGGGCCACACCGGCGGCGACCAGCGTGTCGAGGGTCTGGCGCTCCGGCTGGCGCAGGCGCGTCATGACCGGCGCGCCGAGGGTCGTGAAGAGATGCTCCTCGCCGGCCACGGTCGCGCCCCACGAGACCGTGCGGCGGAAGCGATGCTGGGCGGCCTCGGCGATCTCCATGCGGGCCCCCCGGGTCTCCTCGCGGAACGCCTCGACTCGTGACGACAGCGCCGCCGCCCTGGTCACGTCACTGGCGTCCTTGGCCAGCTCCGGCGCCGCGATGGGACCCACGACGAGGATCTCGTCGCGATCGACGCGCACGTCGGGAGCCGCCGTGAACCAGTCACCGGGCAGCCGTCCGACCAGCCAGCCGACCAATTCGTCCTTGTCCATGTCCATCCACTCCTGCGCCACATCGGCGCGATACTTTGCGCTTGCTGGGCCCGCCCTCGACGGGCGTGCCCGAAGGCTGATTACCAGATTACACAGTAACAGACGCAAGCAACGGGAGGATGGATGGAGCAGTTCGACTTCGTCGTCATCGGGGCCGGCGCCGCCGGCGAGGCGGCGGCGTTCCTGGCGCTCGAGCGCGGGCGGAGCGTGGCGGTCGTCGAGCGGGACCTCTTCGGCGGCGCGTGCCCCTTCTGGGCCTGCATGCCCTCCAAGACGCTGCTCCATGCCGCGGCCGTGCACGCCGTCGGCGACACCTACCCGTGGAGCCGGGCATCGGCGCGGCGGGACTACATGATCAACCGCGAACCGCCGCGCAAGACCCCCGACGACGGCGGCCACATCCATGCCCTCGAGAAGGCCGGCGCGACGGTCATCCGGGGTGACGCGCGGCTGACGGGCACGGGCGCCGTGGCGGTGGAGGTGGCAGGCGGTCCCGCGCGATCCCTCGCCGCTCACGATGTCGTGCTCGCCGTGGGTTCCACGACGCGCGTGCCGGAGATCGAGGGCCTGGCGGCCACCGAGCCGTGGTCCAACGTGGAGCTGACCGCGACCCGCGAGCTGCCGCGCAGCCTGCTGATCCTGGGCGGCGGCCCGACCGGCGTGGAACTTGGCCAGGTCTTCGTCCGCTACGGCGTGCCGGTGACGATCGTGGAGTCCAACCCACGGCTCCTGGCCCGCGACCACCCGCGCAACTCGGAAGCGGTCCGGGCGGGTCTCGAACGGGACGGCGTCGCGGTGCGCACCGGTGTGCGGGCGGTCAAGGCCGTACCGGGCGGCGGCGCGGACGGGGCCCACCGTGTCGAGCTCGGCGACGGCACGTCAGTGGAGGGTCATCGGATCCTCGTCGCCATCGGCCGGGCGTTCCCCCTGGCCGACCTGCACCTCGACGCGGTCGGGGTCGACCCGGGCACCATCAAGCCCGACGGCCGGCTGCGCCTCGCCGATGGCCTGTGGCTCATCGGTGATCCCGCGGGCCCCGAGCTGCACACGCACATGAGCCACTACCAGGGTGAGATGGCCGTCCGGATGGCGCTCGGCGACGATGTCCACCCCGACTACACCGCCTTCCCCCGCTGCACCTACACGGACCCCGAGGCGGCCTTCACCGGGCTCACCCTGGACCAGGCGAAGGCCGCCGGAGTGGACGCCGTCGAGTTCACTCAGCCCATCGCCACCACGGCCAAGGGCTACGTGTCCGAGACCGGATTCGGGCACGTCTCGATCATCGTGGACCGGGCCACGCGCACCCTGGTGGGCGCCGCGATCGCCGGCCCGCCCGGCAGTACCGAAGCGATCCACGAGGCCGTCCTGGCGATCAAGACGCACGTGCCGCTGGCGGTCCTAGCCGACACGATCCATGCCTTCCCCACGACGGCCCGCGTCATGGGCACGCTCTTCGGGCAGGCCGCGAAGGCCGTCGCGTGAGCGGCGTGAGCGAGCCCGTACGCGGGCACGGCCTGGCTGCGTGCGCCTGGTCGGCCGACCGTCTTGACCTCTTCTGGGTGAGCGAGGACGCGCGCCTCCGCCACTCGTGGTGGGACGGCCGGGCATGGTCCCCGGCGGAGGACCTGGGCGGCACGCTCGCCTCGGCACCCGCCGTCACCAGCTGGGCCCCCGACCGGATGGAGGTCTTCGCCGTGTTCCCCGACGGGGAGCTGTGGGACCGCTACTGGGACGGTGAGCGCTGGCACGCCTGGGAGTCGCTCGGGGGGCAGCTGGCTGGCGAACCTGCGGCGAGCAGCGCCGGTCCCGACCGCCTCGACGTCTTCGCCACCGGGCTGGACGGCCAGACGTGGCATCGCTGGTGGGACGGCGAGCAGTGGGTGTCCTGGGAATCCTCAGCCCGCTGAGGGCCGACGCGGAAGCACGACGGCCGGCCCGTCGAGGGGCACGGCTGCGGCCGAACCAGTGGCCAGGGCGCCGAGGCGCCGGTCGATCGACTCGAGCAACCGCTCGAGGTCCAGGCCCCCGTCGGGACCGCCCTGCGCCCTCGCGCTCGCGGCCGCGGCCGCAGCCAGCCGGGCTCGCGCACCGCGCAGGTTCTTGACCTCGCCGATGGGGTTGCCGCGGACGGCGTGGACGTCCGAGGCGGCCAGCTTGATGAGCCCCTGGTAGAGCTCGCGTTCCGGCATCACCGCGGTGCCCATCCAGGCCGGCTCCAGCAGCTCGTGGGCCAGGAAGGCGTCGCCGCGGTCGTAGGCCGCGAGGAAGGCGGCCAGGGCCGACCGCCGGGCACGGGCCGGCAGCGGCCGATAGGCCTTGGCTCGACCGCCCTGCTGCACCGTGCGCCCGACCGCTGGCATGGCCGGGAGCGTACAGCAGGAGCCCGGCCCGCCTGCGCGGACCGGGCTCCCCAGGTGGCGTGAGGTCGCCACCGCCGTGGCCGGGCCCCCGCCCGGCCGGGATGGCTACTTGAGGGCGGCGATGACGGCCTTCGCCTCGTTGCGGGCGGCGACGAGCTCATCGTGAGCCGACTTCTCGCTGGCCCGAGCGCCGTTGAGGACGGGAGCGGCGGTGCCACCATTCCAGGCGGCGGGCGTGAGGGCCAGGATCTTGCCGGAGAGACCGGCCAGCTGACCCTGCGCGTCAGCGATATCGGTGTTCATGGCCGCCAGGGCGGCCTTGGCGGCGGTGACGTCACGGCCCTGTGACTGGGCGAACGTGATGAGCTCCTGCAGCCGGCCGGCGAGGTTCGTCAAGCGGGCCGCCGCAGCCGACTCGGCATCCGCGCCGCGCGTCAGGTGGACCTGCGGCACGACCAGCAGGTAGACCCGGTAGTCGGTGGCGATCTTGGGCAGGTCGGTCTTGAGGGCGTCCACCGTCGTGTCGGCGTCGATGGTCGCCTTGAGGCCCTGGAGCCCGGTCCGCGTGTTGCTGATCTCGTTCTCCAGCGCCGTGCGGTCGCTCGAGGTCAGGTAGGGCGCCACGATGACGGCCCCCTGCAGGCGATCGAGCGTCACGTACCGCCGGTTGATCTCGCAGTTGCCGAGCGCGATCAGGTTGGGCACCGACGGGTCCTTCTTGGCCGCTGCCCGCTGCGCGGCGCAGACGGTGTCGGGCTTGGCCGTGGGGGCCGTCGCGGCCGGGGCCGGCGAGGCGGCGAAGACACTCCCGGCCAGCATAAGGGCCGCGAGCCCGCCGACGACGACCGCGGTCGCCTTCGAGCGGATGGGGTGGAGGGTGTTCACGGGATCGCTCCTTCATCCTGGCCGCTCTGCGCCGAGTCGTCGCTTGCGGCGGCGTTGGCGGCGTCGAGGGCCTGGTTGGCATCCTGGAGCAGCTGCTCCAGCTGGGCGTCGGTCACGGCCGAGAGGCCGCCCGGCGCACTGGACGACGAGCCGGAGCCGCCGCCATTCCCACCGCCGCCACCGGCCGCGAGGGCCGTCGACGTCGGCTGCGTCGTGGCGTCCGCCGGGACGGACGAGCCATCGGGCAGGTACGACCAGTCGGGGGTCGCGGTGGCCGGCCACGTCGGCACGGTCACGCCGGCCGCCGCCGCCCCCGCGTCGCCGACCGGCCCGGAGCTTGCCGTGGCCCCGCACGCGGCCAGCACGACCGCTGCGGTCACCAGGCATGCCGCGAGGCGGACCGGCCGCAGGTTGTGGTTCGACACGTTCACCTCCTGGTCAGGGGTTGACGTGTCAAAGGCTGCGGCGGCCACGTCACCGCATCGACCGCACCGCGTAAGGCGGTCGTAAGGGAGCGGCGCGACGCTAGACTGGTCGGCGTGCCTAAACACCTCACCGGCAGCGCGCTCCGCGAGCGTCTCCTCGTGTCGCCCGGCGACAAGGTGCGGCTGGCGAAGGTCGATCCCGCCGAGACCTTCGGGCACACCAAGGACGATGCGGCACCGGTCGTCCAGGCTGGGCTGGACCGCCTGACGGGGCTCCAGGAGCGGATCTGGGCAGAAGGCAAGCACGCCGTGCTGATCGTGCTCCAGGGCATCGACACGGCCGGCAAGGACGGCGCCATCAGCCACGTCATGTCGGCCTTCAACCCGGAGGGCTGCACCGTCACGGGTTTCAAGGTGCCAACGCCCGATGAGCTGGCCCACGACTACCTGTGGCGCGTCCATCGCGTGGCGCCGGCTCGCGGCACGATCGGCATCTTCAACCGCTCGCACTACGAGGACGTGCTGGTGGTGCGCGTCCACGACCTCGTGCCGCGCGCGGTCTGGCGGCGACGCTACGCCGAGATCGACGCCTTCGAGCAGCTCCTCGCCGACAGCGGCACGACGATCATGAAGTTCTTCCTGCACATCTCGCCGGAGGAGCAGCGGCGCCGCCTGCAGGCGCGCGTGGACGACCCGACCAAGAACTGGAAGTTCCGGAAAGGCGACCTGGCCGAGCGCAAGCTGTGGCCGGCGTACATGGCGGCCTACGAGGACGCCCTCTCACGCTGCTCCACCAAGGTCGCGCCCTGGTACATCATCCCGGCCGACCACAAGTGGTTCCGTGACCTGGCCGTGGCCGAGATCGTGGGCCAGACGCTGGCCGACCTGAAGCCGCGCTACCCGGCCGCCTCCCCGGACCTGGTGGGCCTCAAGGTCGAGTGACCGCCGGGCCCGCGGCGGCCCCGGCCCCAGTCGATCGGCCCCGGGCGCCGAGTCGGTCACCCCCGCGGGCGCAGGCGCCGGTCGCTATCAGTGAACAGATCCGCCTCGAAGGAGCCGCGGTCAGCGGCGCCCAGCCCGCTGCGCGGGCATCCGTCACGGTGAGTGAACGGGATCGGGCCCAAGGGCGCACCTGAGCCACCCGCGGGGCCCGTTCGCGCCGTTTCGTTCACTGTCGGCGATCGTCGGCCGCGTCAGGAGGCCGCGGTCGGCCCCCGACTCCCGGGTACGTCGACCGAGCCGTCTGACCTGGCAGGACAGTAACGGACGGGGACATGGCATCGAGCCGACCGATCAGGGCTTGAGGGCACCAAACGTGCGCTTCGCTGCCCCTACGGGTCACGAAACGACAGGGTGATGGCTTGCGCGGCTGACCGGAGGGCCCCGCGAGGCCAACACGTCAGTTACGAACCTGGGGCGTCAGAAACGGCTAACCCGGGAGGTCAGGTGCAAGGCAATCCCTGGAACAGACGCTCACGCCGACCGTCAACCGCAAGTCAAGGGATCGACAGCCCGTTGGGCTGGCAGGGTAGGCCGCCGGCAGGCCTCAAGGGCTGGCGGATCCGGTCGGCGGCCCTCAGGCGTCGGACAGTCAAGGGCCCGATCGTCAGTGCGAGACGATCTTGGGCAGCTTCTTGGCCTGATCGATCCAGCCCTGGATGACGGCCGCCGACGGCACGCGGCGGACCGTCGCGCGCGCGACGTTGAGCTCCTCGAGCGTGGTCGCCAGGTTGGCCGCGTTGCGCTGCGCCAGCTCGGCCGGCGAGTCGACGCCACCTGCCTCGAGCAGGTCCGCGTACTCGGACCCGACGCCATCGATGCGCATCAGGTCGACGTGATTGACCCACTCCAGGATGAGCTTGTGGCTGATGCCGCTGCTGGCGGCGAGAGCCTCGCGTCCGGCCGGGGTCGCGCCCTGCTCCAGCAGGTGATCGGTGGTGCGGACGCCCTTGCCTCGCAGCGTCGCCGCATGGGCCGGGCCGATGCCTTCGACATCCTCGATATTCACGTGGACCTCCCTCCGGTGGCCGTTTCGTAGGGCCAACAGACGTACGATACGTCCGGTGCAGCGGCCCCGTCGGGGGCCCGCGCCGAGGGAGGTAGTCGGTGGATCAGGCCTTCATCCAGGCCATGCAGACCGGGTATGCGCTTGACGAGCCGGCGCTCACCCTGGGCAGCCCGATGCTGGGCGCCGAGGTCGCCTCGCAGGTCCAGGTGCGCATGGCGCTGGCCATGGTCAACCGCCACGGGCTGATCGCCGGCGCCACCGGCACCGGCAAGACCAAGAGCCTGCAGCTCATGGCCGGCCAGCTCTCGGACGCCGGCGTGCCCGTCTTCATCAGCGACATCAAGGGCGACGTCACGGGCATCGCGGCACCCGGCGACGCGACCGACCCGCGCCTCCAGTCACGCGTCGCCTCCCTCGGCATGACCTACCGGCCGGAGGCCCACCCGGTCGAGTTCCTGTCCCTCTCGGGCCAGCTTGGCGCGACGGTGCGGGCGTCGCTCCACTCCTTCGGGCCGCTGCTGCTGTCCAAGGTGATGGAGCTCAACGACACCCAGTCCGCGGTCCTCACGCTCGTCTTCCGCTACTGCGACGACAACCAGCTGCCGCTGCTGGACCTGGCCGACCTGCGCACCACGCTGCAGTACCTGGGATCTGATTCGGGCAAGGCGGCCCTGGCCGACTACGGCGGCATGTCGGACGCGACCCTGGGCGTGCTGCTGCGAGACCTCATCACCCTGGAGGCCTCCGGCGCCGCCAAGTTCTTCGGCGAGCCCGAGTTCGACGTCATGGACCTGATGCGCACGATGCCCGACGGCAAGGGCATCGTCAGCGTGCTCGAGCTGTCGGACGTCATGGAGCAGCCCCAGCTGTTCAGCACGTTCATGCTGTGGATGCTGGCCCAGCTGTACCACATGCTGCCGGAGATGGGCGACCTGCCCAAGCCCAAGCTGGCCTTCTTCTTCGACGAGGCGCACCTGCTCTTCGACCAGGCCTCCAAGCCCCTCCTGGACCAGATCGAGCTGACCGCCCGGCTCATCCGCTCCAAGGGCGTGGGCGTGTACTTCTCCACCCAGTCTCCCACCGATGTGCCGGACGCCGTCCTGGCCCAGCTGGGCAACCGCGTGCAGCACGCCCTGCGCGCGTTCACGCCCAACGACGCCGACGCCCTGCGCAAGGCGTCGCGCACCTTCCCCAGCAGCGCCTTCTATCCGCAGGTCGACCAGGTCATCACCTCCCTTGGGATCGGCGAGGCGCTCGTCACCGTGCTCGCCCCCAACGGCGTGCCCACGCCGCTCGCCGCGACGCGCCTGGAGCCGCCCGATTCGCGCATGGGCGCGCTCGACCAGGCGACCTTCCAGGGCCTCGTCGCGGCCGGCTCACTGCGCGCCAAGTACGGCACGCCCGTGGATCCGCAGAGCGCCCGCGAGATCATCACCGCGCGCATCCAGCAGGCCCAGGCCGCCGCGGCCCAGCAGACGGGTGCCGCCCCGACCGGTGTGGTCCCGACCGCGGCTCCGACTTACGCCCAGGGCGTGCAGGCCGAGCGTGCCCGGCAGGCCGCCATCCGGGCTCAGCAGGCCCAGGCGCGCGAGGAGCGAGCGGCCGAGAAGGCCCAGGCGAAGGCGCAGGCCACGGCTGAGCGCCAACGCCAGCGGTCGATCGACACGGGCATCCGGACCGCCGGCCGGATCCTCACGTCGCGGACCGGCCAGGACGTCGTCAGGAGCGTCTTCGGGACCCTCTTCGGCAAGCACTAGGCGCCCCTTGCGCATCCCCGGCACGCCGCCACGCGCGGCCTACCATGCGCGTATGCCCATGTTGACCGGCTCGTGGAACGCCGGCCGACGGCGCGGTGCGCTGGTCGTCGGCGCAGCGGCAGCCTCCCTCGCCATCGCGACGCTGCTGGTCGCACTCCTCCAGGGCGGGCCTCTGCACGCCCCCAACGCGTCCGCCGTCTACCTGGTGGCGGTCGTGGCCGTGGCCATCCTCGGCGGTACCTGGGCGGCCGTCGCCTGCTCCGTGGCCGCCTTCCTGCTGTACGACTTCCTGTTCATCCAGCCGCTCTACACCTTCACCGTGGCCCAGCCGGGGGAGTGGCTCAACCTGATCCTCTTCCTGTTGGTCGCCGTGGCCATCGGGCAGCTGGCCGCGCTCCAGGCCGCGCGCGCCGACGACGCGGCGCGGCGAGCACGCGAGTCGCACGCGCTCTTCCGCATCAGTCGCACCCTGGCCACGACCGACGACGTGGCGGCGGCGGCACCCGCCGTGCTATCCGGGCTGGTGAGCGAGGCGGGCCTGGATCGTGTGTGGCTGAGCACACTGGACGGGGCTCGCGAGCGGGTCGTGGCCGATTCTGCCGCCGGTACGGCGCCGCCGGTCAGCGCCACGGCCTCGACGCTGACGCGCCGCCCGGGTGACGAGCCCGCCCGCTGGGTCCGCGCCCACCTGGCACCGGGGGCTGCGCCGCAGCGGCCGAGCCCGGCGTGCCTCTACCGCGTCGCGGTCATGGCCGACGGCACGCCCGCCGGTTACCTCTGGGGCGCTCGCGCGCGCGAGGCGGGGGATCCATCGGGCGAGGAGACGCGCCTCCTCGCCCTCGCGGCCGACCAACTCGGCCTGGCGCTGAAACGAGAGGCGCTGGCCCGTGAGGCGACCGCGGCGGAGGTGGCAAAGCAGAGCGAGGCGCTCAAGACGGCCCTCCTGGACTCGGTCTCGCATGACCTGCGCACGCCGCTCGCGACGATCCGCGCGGCGGCGGGAGCGCTCCTCGATCCGGCCCTCGAGTGGAGCGCCGAGCAGCGCCAGCAGACCGCCCAGACGATCGACAACGAGGCCCAGCGCCTGGACCGCATCGTGCACAACGTGCTGGACATGAGCCGTCTCGAGGCCGGGGTGCTGCGCCCGGAGCTGGAGGTCCTGCCGGTCGACGAGGTGGTGCGACCGGTCGTGGACCGCCTGGCCGGGATCCTGGACTCGCGCCTCACGGTGACCATCCCGGACGACCTGCCGCCGGTGCTGGTCGACGCGGTCTACCTGGACGAGGCCCTCACCAACCTGCTGGAGAACGCCGTCCACCACGGCGGCCCCAAGGTGCCGATCGCGGTCAGCGGCAAGCTCGGTGGTCCCGGCCGCGTCACGATCACGGTGGAGGACGGCGGAGCCGGGGTGCCGCCCGAGGCGATGCCGCGGCTCTTCGAGAAGTTCTACCGCGTGCGGCAGCGCGGCGGACCGGCGCGCCGGGGGCTGGGCATCGGCCTCAGCGTCGTCAAGGGCATGGTGGAGGCGATGGGCGGCCATGTCTCGGCCGGCCGCAGCCCCCTTGGCGGGCTGGCGGTGACGCTGGATCTGCCCGCCGCCAGCGTGCCGCCCGAGGAGGCCCGTACGCCCGAGGGAGCGCGCACGTGAGGGCCGACCATCGCCCCGCCGGCGCCGCGCTGCTCATCGTGGAGGATGACGCCGCGACACGGCACCTGATCCAGACCTACCTGGAGGCCCACGGCTACCAGGTCGCCGAGGCAGGCTCCGCGCGTGAGGCCCTTCGCGCATGGGACGCCCGGCGTCCCGATCTCATCGTCCTCGACCTGGGCCTGCCCGACGCCGACGGTCAGGCGGTCATCCGGCGGGTACGACGCGACGCGACGACACCGATCCTTGTCCTCTCCGCCCGCGGTGGGGAGGCCGATAAGGTGCGGGCGCTGGAGGCTGGCGCCGACGACTACGTCACCAAACCCTTCGGCGCGGCCGAGCTGCGGGCCCGGGTGGCGGCCCTCCTGCGCCGCGCCGCGGGTCCGGCGGCCGACGCCGAGGGCAGGCTGGCAGGCGGCCCCATCGAGCTCGATCTGGGCCGTCACGCCGTGACCGTCGGCGGGCAGCCCGTGACGTTGACGCCGCGCGAGTACGAGTTGCTCAAGGTCATGCTCAGCCAGCCCGGCCGGCTGCTGACGCGGGGACGGCTCCTGCGGGCCGTGTGGGGCACGGCCTACTCGGACGAGTCGCACTACCTGCACGTCTACGTCAGCCGCCTGCGGCGCAAGCTCGCCGCGGCCGACCCGACCGGGGAAGCGGGCGACCTCATCCAGGCCGAGCCGGGCGTGGGCTATCGCTTCCGCGAGACGCCGCGATCGCCGGAGGCGGAGCGGGGCTGATCGGGCTCGGACCTCACGTTGAGCGATCCTTGACCGGCGGGGTCGGGTGGAGCGGCCGTTCCCTCTTGGCGACACACGGATGCTGGCGGATGAACGCGCCCGATCGAAGGGCGATCCCGCACACGGAGGACCACACCTTCTCATCCATGAGCAAGATCCTTGTCGCGTACAACGGCAGCGACGCCTGCCAGGAGGCCCTCACGACGGCCGCCCGGTTGGCCCGCGCCACGAACGCCGAGGTCGGCGTGATCAGCGTCGTCCCGCTCGTCCCCATGCGGGGCGGCGAGACGGTGAACCCCTGGGACGACCACGCCGTGCACCAGGAACAGCTGGCCGAGGCCAGGATGCTCCTCGAGGCGCGCGGCATCCAGCCTGAATTGATCCAGAAGACCGGGCATCCGGCCGAGCTTATCGAGGCAGTCGCCGAGAGCGGTGGTTACGACACCATCGTGGTCGGCCGCCCGTCGATGGGTCGCGGCCTGGCCCGCCTGCTGCGCGGCAGTGTCGGCTGGCACGTCGTCGAGCACGCCCGCGCGACCGTCATCGTCACCCCCTGAACCGGCGGATGGGATGCCCCGGGTGACCCTCCGCCCGGTGCCATGATCCGCCTCGACGGCCTGCTCCGTCGAGATGACGCCACCCGGCAACGGGTGGCGTCATCGGTCTTCAGGGGGCACCACCAAGGGGAGTCCGCGCTCGCGAGGGTTCGCGCCTGCACCGGCAGGCGGTATCGTGCGCCCGGTGAGGGATCCCCGCCAGGGCCTGCCGGGCGTCAAACCGGGTGATCGGCGCGTCCAGGTCGAGCGTCCCAAGGCCCGCTACTTCCGCTACCAGGCGCCCGGCGTGCTCAGCGCCAAGCTGACCGTCGAAGAACCGAGCACCCCTTTCGGTCAGCTGGCGGCGTGGACCCGGCACGCCCTCTTCGGCCGCCCCATCTCGTCCGAGGCGGAACTGACCGAGCGCCTGCCCAAGTGGAAGGCGCTGCCGGTCTTCTCCAGCGACGTCATGTCGTCGGTCGCCTATGCCAGCGAGGCGAGCCTCTTCACCCTGCTCGCGGCGGGCTCCGGTTCGTTCGGCTACCTGATCCCCATCTCGGTGGCCATCGTGGCGGTCCTCTTCATCGTCACGTTCAGCTATCGCCAGACGATCAGGGCGTATCCCAACGGCGGGGGCAGCTACATCGTGGCGCGCGCCAACCTGGGCGTGCTGCCCGGCCTCATCGGGGCGGCGGCACTCCTCACGGACTACGTCCTGACCGTCTCCGTGAGCGTCGCCGCCGGCATCGTGGCCCTTGGCTCGGCCTTCCCGCCCCTCCGGCCCGTGCTGGTGCCTCTGATGGTCGCCTCGATCCTGGCCGTGATGCTGGTCAACCTGCGTGGCATCCGTGAGAGCGGCACGATCTTCGCCTTCCCGACCTACCTGTTCATAGGGACCGCCATGCTCATGATCGGCGTCGGGGTGGCCCGCACGATCCTGGGCACGCCGCCCCAGGTGACCGACGTCACGCCCCTCGCCGTCCCGCCCCAGACGCTGGGCGTCCTGCTCCTGGGACGCGCCTTCGCCGATGGCTGCTCGGCCATGACGGGGACCGAGGCGGTGGCCAACGGCGTGCCGGCGTTCAAGCCACCGGAATGGCGCAACGCTCAGGCGACGATGGCGGCCGTGGCGCTCCTGCTGGCGGTGATGTACCTGGGCATCAGCTACCTCGCCCTGGTGAGCGGGGCGACGCCGGCGGCGAGCGGCGAGTCGGTGCTATCCCAGATCGGCCGGTCGACCTTCGGGTTGGGCCCCATCTACTACGTGCTCCAGTTCTCGACCATGGGCATCCTCGTCCTGGCCGCCAACACCAGCTTCGCCGACTTCCCGCGCCTGTCCTCGATCCTGGCTCGCGACGGCTACTTCCCCAGGCAGTTCGCGTATCGCGGCGAGCGCCTGGCCTTCAACGCGGGCATCATCGCCCTTGCCCTCGTCTCCATCGTCGTCCTGGTGGCCTTCGGCGGCGACGTCAACGCCCTGATCCCGCTGTACGCCATCGGCGTGTTCACGGCCTTCACCCTGTCGCAGACCGGCATGGTGCGCCATTGGTACGTGGTCCGAGGGAGTGACTGGCGGCGGAGCGCGGCCATCAACGGCGTTGGCGCCGTGATCACCGGCCTCATCACGGTGATCTTCGCCGTCGCCAAGTTCGCCCTCGGCGCCTGGATCATCCTGGTCGTCGTCCCCGTCTTCGTGGTGGCCATGCTCTTCGTCCACGGCAGCTATGCCGCGGAGTCGCGTGGCCTGGACGTCCGGACGGACGTGCAGATCGGGCGTCCCAACCGCAAGCAGCGCGTCATCGTGGCCGCCCCTGCCTTCACCCGGGCGGTCGTGCAGGCGGTGCGGGTGGCCGAGACGATGAGCGCCGACGTGGAGCTGGTCCACGTGACGACCGATCAGGAGGAGGGGGAGCTATTCAGGCAGCGCGCCGAGCGCCAGCTGGAGGGCGTCCGGGTCGTCGTCGTGGACTCGCCCTACCGCTCCCTGGTCAAGCCGTTCGTGCGTTACCTCGAGGTCGCCCAGGCCGAGGCGCCCGACGAGGTGGTCGTGGTCCTGCTGCCCGAGTACATCCCGCGGCGCCTGTGGGACCGCCTGCTGTACAACCAGAACACGCACCGCCTGCGGGCCGCCCTGGTCGGCCGACGGGACCTCGTGATCCTCGACGTGCCCTATCGGCGCGAGACCGACGGAGACCGCCGGACCTCCTGACCGTCACGGCCTCCGGCTTGAGCGATCGTTGAGCGCGGGGACCCCTGTGTGGCCCCGTTCCTTCTTGGGGCCGCGACTAGCGTCAGGGCATGGACCAGTGGTCTGAGACCCCCGTTCGTGCCGCCCGATCCGACCTGGATCGTCGCGAGACCCGCCGTGCGATCGTTCGCGAGATGCGCCTCGTCCAAGGTGCGATCGCGCTCGTGGCCTCGGGCGGCGCGCCGCGGGTGACCGTCGGCGGGCTCACCTTCGGGGCCCAGATCCTGCCCCGCGTCGCGGCCAGGGCGCTTCAGCAGCGGGTCGAGGTGCACGAGCTTTGGTCCCCCTGGTCGGACGTGTGCCAGGTGGAGGTGCGCCACAGTGCCTGAGACGACCGCTGCGGCCGGGCCGGTGCTGCTCGTGGATGACGATGCGGCGTTCACCGATCTGGTCGGCCGCCAGCTTGAAGCGCGCGGCTACCGGGTCGTCACGGCCGGGTCCGTGGAGGCCTGCCGGCAGCTGCTGGACCAGGGCCTGCGGCCGGCCCTCCTGCTGCTGGACATCAACCTGCCGGCCGAGACCGGCTGGTCGCTCCTGCGCGAGGGACGGCTCAAGGAGGCCGGCTCGCCGCCCGTGGTGATCCTGAGTGGCACGGAGATCAGGCCGCAGCGGCTGCGGGAGTTCGGCGTCGCCGGCTACCTGCCCAAGCCGGTCCCGATGGCCCTGCTGACCTCCTGTGTCGCGCGATTCATCAAGGACCCGGACGGGGCCAGCGTGCCGGGATCGAGTGAGGTGTTGGGGTGACCGATATCCAGATCCTGCTCATCGGGCTGCTCTCGGGGGCGGCCTTCGCCGGCTTCCTGTGGCTGTGCGACCGAGTGCGCTGATGAACCCCCTTGACCTCATCGCCGGCATCGCCAGCGCCCTTGTCTTCATCTACCTGCTGTGGGCGCTGCTGCGCCCCGAGGACTTCTAGCCCATGGCCGCCAACGAGTGGCTGAGCCTTGTCGCCGTCGCCGCGGCCATCCTGCTCATCACGCCCATCCTCGGCAGCTACATCTTCAACGTCATGGAGGGCCAGCGGGTCTTCCTGAGCCCGGTCATCCGTCCGGTCGAGCGGACCGTCTACCGCCTGTGCGGGATCGACGAGACCGTCGAGATGGGCTGGAAGAGCTACACGGTGGCCGTGCTCGTGATGGCCGCCGTGGCCATCGCCGCCGGCTACATCGTGTTCCGCGTCCAGGACATCCTGCCCCTCAACCCGAGCCACTTCGCGCCCATGTCGCCGGACCTGTCGTTCAACACGTCGGTCAGCTTCGAGACCAACACCAACTGGCAGAACTACTCGGGTGAGTCCGCGGCCAGCTACCTGACGCAGGCCGGCGTGCTGGCGGTCCGCAACTTCACCTCGGCGGCCACCGGCCTGGCCGTCGCCATCGCCCTCATCCGCGGCCTGACCCGCCGCAGCACGAAGACGCTGGGCAACTACTGGGTCGACCTGACCCGCGGCGTGCTGTACATCCTGCTGCCGGTCTCCATCGTCGGGGCGCTCTTCCTGGTGTGGCAGGGCGTGCCGCAGACGTGGAACCCCACGGCCGTCGTCACGACCCTCCAGGGTGCCGTTCAGAACATCTCGCTCGGCCCTGTCGCGTCCCAGGAATGGATCAAGGAGATGGGCAACAACGGCGGTGGTTTCTTCAATGCCAACTCATCTCACCCCTTCGAGAACCCCACCGGGCTGACCGACCTCGTCGAGATCACGCTCCTCCTCGCGTCCGCGTTCGCCCTGACCTACACGTTCGGCCGGTATGCCGGCAACCAGCGCCAGGGGTGGGCCATCTTCGGCGCGATGGCCGCCATCCTGGTCGTGGGGATGGTCATCGCCATGCACGGCGAGGCGGCCGGCAACCCGCTCTTCCCGGCGGGCGTCGACCAGGCCCTTGGCAACATGGAAGGCAAGGAGGTGCGCTTCGGCTCGGCCGTGGGCGGCCTCTTCGCCGCGGCCACGACGGGCACCAGCACCGGCGCCATCAACGCCTGGCACGACAGCTTCCAGCCTATCGCCGGCCTCATCCCCATGTTCAACATCGAACTCGGGGAGATCGCGCCGGGCGGCATCGGCGCGGGCATCTACGGGATGCTCGTCATCGGCGCCATCCTGGCCGTCTTCATCGCCGGCCTGATGGTCGGTCGCACGCCCGAGTTCCTGGGCAAGAAGGTCGAGGCCTACGAGATCAAGATGGCCATGCTGGTCGCCCTTGTCCTGGGGGCCAGCATCCTGGGCTTCACGGCCCTCGCCACGGTCTGGCCGGAAGGCCTGGCCGGCCCGTTGAACAAGGGCCCGCACGGCTTCAGCGAGATCCTCTACGCCTACTCGAGCCAGACGGGCAACAACGGCTCGGCCTTCGCCGGCCTGACCGGCAACACGCCCTTCTACAACGTCACCGGGGGCTTCGCCATGCTGATCGGGCGGTACGGCATGATCGTGCCGATCCTGGCCCTGGCCGGCTCGATGGCCGAGAAACGCCGCGTGGCGCCGTCCCTGGGCACCTTCCCGACCACCGGGGTGCTGTGGAGCGTCCTGCTCATCGGGGTGGTCATCATCGTCGGCGCGCTCACGTTCTTCCCCGCCCTCTCGCTGGGCCCGATCGTCGAGCAGCTCCTCCAGAACGCCGGAAAGGTCTTCTGACGCCATGAGCCTCAGCCGTTCGCAGATGTCGGTCGACCTTGGCCGCGGCACGCGCCGCTTCCAGCGCTTCGTCACCCTCGGCGGCGCCAAGCCGACGGGGCAGCCCCCCCAGCCGCGCGGCATCCTCGACCCGGACCTTCTGCGGGCCGCCCTGCCCCAGGCGTTCCGCAAGCTGGATCCGCGCCTCCTGATCAAGAACCCGGTCATGTTCGTGGTGGAGATCACGGCCGCCCTGGTGACCCTCATCGCGATCGCCAACGTCACCGGTGTCCAGCCCACCAACGGGCCGGCCGGCATCGGCTTCCAGGTCCAGATCGCCGTCTGGCTGTGGTTCACCGTCCTCTTCGCCACGTACGCGGAGGCGGTCGCCGAGGCCCGTGGTCGGGCCCAGGCGGCGACCCTCCGACGCACCCGCTCGGTCACAACGGCGCACCGCCGTCTCGCTGATGGGTCGCTCGAGTCGGTCGGCTCGTCCGAACTCCGCCGGGGCGACGTCATCGTCGTCGAAGCCGGCGAGACGATCCCCGGCGACGGCGACGTCATCGAGGGGCTGGGCTTCGTCAACGAGTCCGCCATCACCGGCGAATCGGCGCCCGTGCTCAAGGAGCCCGGCACCGACATCCGCAGCTCGGTCACCGGCGGCACCACCCTGACCAGCGACCGTCTCGTCATCAGCGTCACGGCCAACCCCGGCGAGACGTTCCTCGATCGCATGATCGCCCTGGTCGAGGGTGCCAAGCGGCAGCGCACGCCCAACGAGATCGCCCTGGCGATCCTGCTGGCGGGCCTGACCATCGTCTTCCTGATGGCCGTGGTCACGCTGCGACCGTTCGGCTCCTATGCCGGCACCGTCGTCGACACGGTGGCCCTGGTGGCCCTCCTGGTGTGCCTCATCCCGACCACGATCGGCGGCCTGCTGTCGGCCATCGGCATCGCCGGCATGGACCGCGTGGCCCGCTTCAACGTCCTGGCCATGAGCGGCCGGGCGGTCGAGGCGTCCGGCGACGTCGACGTGATCCTGCTCGACAAGACCGGCACGATCACCTATGGCAACCGCCTCGCGGCCTCGATCACCGCAGCGCCCGGCGTGAGCGACGCGGAGGCCGCCACCGCGGCCCTCATCGCCTCGGCCCACGACGAGACGCCGGAGGGGCGCTCGGTCGTCGAGCTGGCCCGCAAGCGCCTGAGCGAACTCGGGGCCCCCTGCGGCACGGCGGACGACGCCGGCTACCAGGCCCTGGCCGCCACCATCGCCGAGGACATCCCCTTCCGGGCCGAGACCCGCACCAGCGGCGTCAAGTTGGCGAGCGGCGAGACAGTCCTCAAGGGTGCCGTCGACGCCATCGAGCACGACCTCGATGCCGTCCTGCCGCCGCTCATCCGTGACACCACGGACCGCCTGGCCGATGCCGGGGCGACCCCCCTGGCGATGCGGCGTGACGGCCGCATCGTCGGCCTCATCGAGCTCAAGGACACCGTCAAGGAAGGCCTCGTCGAACGGTTCGCCGAATTCAGGAAGATGGGCATCCGGACGGTCATGGTCACCGGCGACAACCCGCGCACGGCCGCCACCATCGCCCGCGAGGCCGGCGTGGACGACTTCATCGCCCAGGCCAAGCCGGAAGACAAGATCGGCTTCATCCGCCAGGAGCAGGCCGACGGCCATCTCGTGGCCATGACCGGCGACGGCACCAACGACGCCCCGGCGCTCGCCCAGGCGGACGTGGGCCTGGCCATGAACAGCGGCACCTCGGCGGCCAAGGAAGCGGCCAACATGGTCGACCTGGACTCCGACCCGACGAAGCTGCTCGAGGTCATCGCCATCGGCAAGCAGCTGCTCATCACCCGTGGCTCGATCACGACCTTCTCCATCGCCAACGACGTGGCCAAGTACTTCGCGATCCTGCCGGCCATGTTCGTGAGCGTCTACCCGGAGCTGGGAGCCCTCAACGTCATGGGCCTGGCCACGCCTCAGAGCGCGATCCTCTCGGCCGTCATCTTCAACGCCCTGGTCATCATCGCGCTCATCCCGCTGGCCCTGCGGGGCGTCGGCTTCCGCCCTGCCCCCGCGAGCGAGCTGCTGCAGCGCAACCTCCTGATCTACGGCCTCGGTGGCATCGCGGCGCCCTTCCTGGGCATCAAGGCCATCGACCTGGTCGTGTCAGCCCTTCATCTCGTCTAGGGGTCGTTCGATGACACACTTCCTCCGCCACATGCTGGCCCCCGCGATCGCCCTCCTGGTGGCCATGACGGTCATCACGGGCGCGGCCTACCCAGCCGTGGTGACCCTCATCGCCCAGGTCGCCTTTCCGACCCAGGCCAACGGCTCGTTCATCACCGTCAACGGGCAGGCCGTGGGCTCCAGCCTGATCGGCCAGGCCTTTGACCAGCCCAAGTACTTCTGGGGCCGCCCGTCAGACGCCGGCGTGACGGCCAGCAACCCGGCCGGCTACGACGGCACGGCGAGCGCCGGGTCCAATCTGGGGCCCACCAGCCAGGCTCTCATCGCGAACATCCAGGCGCAGGTCGACCGCCTGAGGGCCGCCAATGGCAACGGCCCCATCCCCGTGGACCTGGTGACTGCTTCCGCCTCCGGCCTTGATCCGGACATCAGCCCGGCCGCGGCGGACTACCAGGTGGCGCGTGTCGCGGCCGCACGTGGCATGACCCAGGATGCCGTGCGGGCGATCGTCGCCCGCCACACGACGCAGCCGCTGCTGGGCTTCATCGGTGAGCCCGTGGTCAACGTCCTCGAGCTGAACCTCGATCTCGACGGCCTTCTGGACACCACGCAATAGCAGACATACTGCGGCCATGACCCACGCGGATGACGGGCGACCCACGGGCGACGAGATGCTTGCCCGAGTGACCGCCGAGGAGCGGGCGGGGCGCGGTCGCCTGCGGCTCTACATGGGCATGGCGCCCGGCGTGGGCAAGACGTACCGCATGCTCGAGGAGGGCCATCGCCGCCTCGAGCGCGGCACGGACGTCGTCGTGGGCTACGTGGAGGTCCACGGCCGGCCACGGACCCAGGCCCTGCTTGAGGGCCTTGAGATCGTGCCCCGTCTCCACGTGGACTACCACGGCGTGACCGTGGAGGAGATGGATACCGATGCGGTCATCGCGCGCCACCCCGCGGTGGCCCTGATCGACGAGCTGGCCCACACGAACGTGCCGGGCTCGCCCCGCGAGAAGCGGTGGCAGGACGTGGAGCTCATCCGCGATGCCGGGATCGACGTCATCAGCACCTGCAACGTGCAGCACCTGGAGTCGGTCGCCGATGCCGTCGCGACGATCGTCGGCGCGCCGGTCAACGAGCGCCTGCCGGACCGCTTCGTCGAGGAGGCGGACGAGGTCGAGCTGGTCGACATGAGTCCCCACGCCCTGCGCCAGCGCATCCGCCACGGCAACGTCTACCCGCCCGAGCGCGCCCGCCTGGCCCTGGATCGCTTCTTCACCGAGCCCAACCTGACCGCGTTGCGTGAGCTGTCCCTGCGCTTCGTCACCCGCGCGGTCGACGAGCAGCTGGAAGGCATCGTCAGCGAGCAGGGCGTGGGTCGGCTCCGGCCGGTGAGCGAGCGGGTGCTGGTCCTCGTGGACGAGCGACCGGTGAGCCGGCGCGCGCTGCATCGCGGTGCGGCCCTGGCCACGGCGCTCGGCACCCGCATGACCGCCGCCGTGATCGAGACGCCGGCCGTGGAGCGGCTGCCGTTCGACCAGGCGCGCAACCTCCAGGAGCACCTGGACTACGCCACGGACCTGGGAGCGGACGTCATCCGCCATCCCGCGCGCGACCTCGCCACCGGGCTGGTCGAGCTGGCGCGCGCGCAGCGGATCACCCATCTGATGCTGGGCCGCGAGGTGCGACGCGGCATCGGCAGCCGGTTCAGCCCCGACGTCGCCGAGCAGGTGCTGCGGCAGCTGCCGGAGATCGAAGTCCACCTCGTGGGCAGCGCTCCCGAGGGCGCCACGACCGAAGGGGTCTAGCGGGCACCTGCCGCCCGTCAGGCGGCGGTGAAGCGCTCGACGGCCGTGTCGGCCAGCGTCCTCCCGATGGCCAGTGAACTGGTGGCCGCGGGCGACGGGGCGTTCCGGACGTGCAGGATGCGGCCCCGCCCGCCGAGACGGAAGTCGTCCACCAGCGTCCCATCGCGGTCGAGCGCCTGCGCGCGTACGCCCGAGGGCCCGAACCGCAGCTGGTCACCCCGCAACTCGGGCACGTAGCGCTGGAGGGCCTGCAGGAACGCCCGCTTGGATATGTCGCGCCACATCTCGGCCGCCCCCATGCGGACGTGCCGGGCTGCCAGGCGCAGGAAGCCCGGGTAGCTGAGGGTCGCGGCGAGGTCGCGCCCCGAAACGTCGCGCCGCCGGTAGCCGGTGCGGGCCAGGGCGAGCACGGCGTTGGGACCGGCCCACACCTCGCCGTCGATGCGGGTGGTGAGATGGACGCCAAGGAAGGGGAACGCAGGGTCCGGCACGGGGTAGATGAGCCCGCGCACGAGCGAGCGGGCGTCGGCCGTGAGGGTGTAGTAGTCGCCGCGGAAGGGCACGATGCGCGGCTCGGCAGGATCGCCGGTCCGGGCCGCGACGTCATCGGCCCACAGGCCGGCACAGACGATCAGGCCACCGGTGACCAGGTCGCCGGCCGTCGTGTGGGCGACGACCTCGGTGCCCTGAACGGTCGAGCCGGTGAGCGCGCGGCCCAGCTCGATGGTGCCGCCGTGGCCCGTGATCTCCTCGGCCAGCGCCAGGCAGACGGCACGGTAGTCGATGATCCCGGTGGTCGGGCTCCACAGGCCACGCAGCCCCCGGCTGTGGGGTTCGATCTCGCGCAGCCGCTCGGGGCCCACCACCTCCAGTCCGGGCACGCCGTTGGCCTCCGCCCGTGCCCGCAGCGCCTCGAAGCGCGGCAGCTCCCGCTCGTCCACGGCCACGACGAGCTTGCCGGTGTGGCGGAACGGGATGGCATGGGCCTGGGCGAATGCTTCGAGTTCGGCCTTGCCCTCGCGGCACAGCCGCGCCTTGAGCGATCCGGGCGCGTAGTACAGGCCGGCGTGGAGGACCCCGCTGTTGTGGCCCGACTGGTGGGCCGCCAGGGCCGGCTCGCGCTCGATCAGGGCGAGCCGCACGTCCGGCCGGCGCTGGAGGAGCTGGTACGCGGTGGCCAGCCCCACGATGCCGCCGCCGACCACGAGGACGTCCGCGCGGTCGACGTTCACGTGGCCATGGCCGGCGGACGGTCGAGGCGACAGGTGTTGCGGAGCTCGCCGATGCCCTCGATGGCGACGCTGACGACGTCCCCGTCACCAAGGAACCGCGGCGGGTCGCGGTAGACGCCCACGCCCGCCGGCGTCCCCGTGGCGATGACGTCGCCCGGCTCCAGGGTGAACGCCCGTGAGCAGTGGGCGATGATCGTGCCGACGCTGAAGAGCATCCGCGACGTGCGCGACGACTGCACCAGCTCGCCGTTGACGTGGCACGTGATGGCCAGGTCGTCCGGGTCATGGAACTCGTCCAGGGTGACCAGGGCGGGGCCCATCGGGCAGAAGGTGTCAAGGGACTTGCTCCGCACCCATTGCCGGTCGCCGAACTGCAGGTCGCGCGCGGAGACGTCGTTCAGGCAGGTGAAGCCCAGGACGTGGTCCAGCGCCGCATCCGCCGTGAGATGCCGTGCGGTCCGCCCCATGACCACCCCAAGCTCGGCTTCGTAGTCGACCTGCGAGGTCAGCGCCGGATCCCAGTGGATCTCGTCTCCTGGGCCGATGACCGAGGACGGCCACTTGGCGAAGATGAGCGGCGCCGACGGCGGCGCGGCCCCGCCCTCCGCGGCGTGATCGGCGTAGTTGCGGCCGATGGCCACGACCTTGCCCGGCCGAGGCACGGGTGCGGCGAGATGGAAGTCGCCAACGGGTCGTGCCAGCCCATCCAGGCGACCCGGGTCGGCGGCGGCCGCACGCGCCCCGTCACGCAACGTCGCCAGCGCGGCATCGCCGCCGGCGAGGAGCTCGGCCATCGTGGCCGGTCCGCCCGCCACGAGATCCGTGGCGGCCACGGCCCGGTCGCCGAGGACCACCCCGAGGCGGGGCCCCGTCGCGGCGTGGAACGAGATCAGGCGCACGACGCCATTCTCTACGCCCGGCCGGCGCGGCGTGCCCGCAACGGATCAGTTCACGTGTGCTACTGTCAATGATATGAACAGTGCATTGCACGAACGGACGGCTGGCCAGGCCGATGACGTGGCGCTCGTGGCCGACCGCGTGATGGAGGCGGTGCCGGCGGTGATGCGCCGCATCCGCCTGGCGATGCGCTCGGATGTGGCCGGCCAGCCCGGCACCACGGTGCCCCAGCTGCGGGCGCTCGTCTTCGTGCGCCGCCATCCCGGCTGCAGCCTGTCCGCGATGGCCGAGCACCTCGGCATGACCCTGCCGGCCTGCTCGGCCCTGGCCGAGCGTCTCGTCCGGGCCGGCCTGCTCGAGCGGACCACCGACCCGCAGGAGCGGCGGCGCATCCAGCTGCGGCTCACCTCCGACGGCACGGCACGCGTCGCACACGCCGACCTGCGGGCCCGCGCGTGGCTCATCGAGGGCCTCGCCGGGCTCGACCCGACGGACCTGCGGGCTTTGGAAGGCGCGCTCGGGCTCCTCGAGCGCGTCACGGCGCAGGGTGACCGAACGTGAGCGAGCTGGCCATCGAGACACGGGCCCTGCGGCGCACGTTCAAGGAGGTCACGGCGGTCGAGTCGCTGGACCTGGCGATCCCCTCCGACCAGGTCTTCGGCCTCCTGGGGCCCAACGGCGCGGGCAAGACGACGACCATCAAGATGCTCATCACGCTGCTCCCGCCGACGGCCGGTCGCGCCTGGGTGGCCGGCCACGACATCACCGCCGATCCGGCCGGGGTGCGCCGCCACATCGGCTACGTGCCCCAGCTCGTGTCGTCGGACGGGGGCCTGACGGCCTGGGAGAACCTGCGGCTCTCGGCCCGCCTCTACCACCTGCCGGGCGACGAGCAGGAGGAGCGCATCGCCGAGGCGCTTGCGTTCATGGGCTTGACCGAGGCGCGTCACCGCGTCGTGCGCACCTTCTCGGGCGGCATGATCCGCCGGCTCGAGCTGGCCCAGGCGATGCTCCACCGCCCACCCGTGCTGTTCCTTGACGAGCCCACCGTGGGCCTTGATCCCACGGCGCGCGCCTCGGTCTGGGACCACGTGGGGCGGCTGCGCGACCGGGACGGCACGACGATCCTGCTGACGACCCACTACATGGAAGAGGCCGACATCCTGTGCGACCAGATCGCGGTCATGCACCACGGAGTGGTGGCGGCCAGCGGCACGCCCACCGAGCTCAAGGCATCGGTGGGCCCGCATGCCACGCTCGACGACGTCTTCACCCACTACACCGGATCCGACATCGACGCTGGAGGCAGCTACCGTGAGGTCGATCGAACGCGCCGCACCGCCGGTCGCCTGGGCTGAACCGCAGCCGGTGCTGCGGTTCCTGTCCGACACCCTGACCATCGCGGAAAGCGAGATCCGCAAGGTCGTCCGCGACCCGTTCGAGCTGGCCACGCGCGCCATCCAGCCCGTGCTGTGGCTGGTCGTCTTCGGCGAGGTGCTGGCCCAGACGCATGCCATCACCACCGGATCGCTCCCCTACCTGGACTTCCTGACGCCGGGCGTCCTGGCCCAGAGCGCCCTCTTCATCGCCATCTTCTACGGCATCGCCGTGATCTGGGAGCGCGACCTCGGGGTGGTCCAGAAGATGCTGGTCAGCCCGGCCCCGAGGACGGCGCTGGTGCTCGGCAAGGCCCTCGCGGGCGGCCTCGAAGGCCTGGCCCAGGCGGTCATCGTCTACGTCGTGGCGGCCCTCATCGGGGTCCACATCCGCGTGGACCCGCTGGCCATGCTGGCCGTCGGCGGCATCGTCGTGCTTGGCTCGGCCCTCTTCGCCAGCTTCTCCATGATCGTCGCCTGCATCGTGCGCACGCGGGAGCGGTTCATGGGCATCGGCCAGGTGATGACCATGCCGCTCTTCTTCGCCAGCAGCGCCATCTACCCCGTCTCGGCCATGCCCGACTGGCTCCGCGCAGTCGCCCTGGTAAACCCCCTCACCTACATGGTCGACGCGATACGGGGCCTGATGGTCGTCGGGGGCACGAGCGAGCACGGACTGCTGCTCGACACGTCGGTGCTGGTGGTCGGACTGGTGCTGCTGGTGGCGCTCGCCGCACGCCTCTACCCGCGGCTGGCCCAGTAGCCGCGAGCTACCCTCGCACCGCCGTCACGAACCAGTCGTGCGGCATGTCGGGCATGGTCGTGGGGATGACCGGCAGGCGCCAGCGGCCGTGACTGGCATCGGGCTGGCCGGCCTGGGTGAGCGTGGCCTGCCAGCGTCGGTCGGCCAGGAAGCCCCCCGGGTCCTCCAGCGTGCCGATCCAGGGCGCCCCGGCGGCCGCCTGCATGTCGACCCACGGCCGGGTCCACGGTGAGGTCAGCATGGCCGGGTTGATGACGTCGAAGCCCAGGCGGCTTCCCGGCGCCGCGAGACGGGTCACCTCGTCAAGGACCCGCCCGATGGTCGCCGTGGGGAGATAGAAGAACAGGCCCTCCAGCAGCCAGGCGGACGGCCGGTCCCGCTCGAAGCCGGCCTCGACGAGGGCCTGGGGCCAACCCCCGGTCAGGTCGGCCGCGATCGTCCGTCGCTCACATCGCGGTCGGGCTCCCTCCGCGGCGAGGACCTGCTCCTTGCGGCCGATGACGCCCGGGCGGTCGAGCTCGAAGCACCGCGCGCCGGGCGGCCAGGCGAGCCGGAAGGCCCGGGTGTCCAGGCCTGCGGCGGGCAGCACGACCTGCTGGATCAGCCCACGCTCCAGGATCTCCTGCAGCCAGTCGTCGAAGTAGCGCGTCCGCAGGACCATGGGCAGGACGCTCTCGGGTGTCCGTTGCCGCAGCCAGGCCAGGCCCGAGGGCCCGGCGAGCCGCTCGGCCCAGGGGTCGTGGACGAGCGCGTCGTCCCGCGCGGTCTCCGCGGCGCGGGCGGCGGCCGTCCAGCGGGCGGTCGCGCCGAGCGAGAGGCGCGTGGTCACCTCAGCGAGTGACCCCCGCGGCCTGCAGCTCGGCACTCGGCACGACCGGGCCGCCGAACCTGACGGTGCGGAACGAGCTGAGGCGCGTCCGCGGATCGTGCCATGCATCGGCGGGCAGCCCGGCCTTGCGGCAGGCGTTCTCCAGCATCTGGGCCGTGCCCCATGCGAACTCCGTGGCGACCTCGGGCAGGAGCAGCGCCCGCTGCCCGCCCCGCTCGACGACGACCCCGTCCACGCCGGGCATGAAGGCCTGGATATCGACCAGGGGGACCAGGCGGCCAAGCACGGAGATGCCCACTTCCATGGCCGGCAATTCGGCGGCCGTCACCGGCAGGAAGCGCGGGTCACCGATCGCCGCGCCCAGGGTGGCGCTCACGACGGCCTCGCGGAGCGAACGCGACGGATCGAGCGTGCCGATGCAGCCGCGCAGGTCTTCGCCTTCGGTCAGGGTCACGAAGACCGCCGCGTGCAGGTCGTCCCCGTCGGGGCAGGCGACGGCGCGCTCGAGCATCGATGGATCGGCATGCTCCACGGCCACCGCCAGGGTCGCCCGGGCGAGCTCCAGCGCGCTGAGCTGCACCTCCAGGGGGACGTCCGGCGGCCGGGGGCCGCCTTCGGGACGCGGGGCATCCGGCGCCAGGGCGTTTCGCATCATGTCCGTGACCTCGGCATGAAACACACCACCACGATGCCCAAGATGGCCGCGCGGCCCCAGGCCCACCAGTGCGCTTCCGCCCCTTGTGGCGGGCCGGCCGGCACTGGCCGCAGCCCCGGGGCGAGGCCAGACTGCGGCCAGGAGCCGAACATGCGCGCCGTCACGCCCGCCCGATCCGATCCGGTCCCGACCGTCCTGGCGGAAGTCCAGCCGGATGGCGCGGTCCGCTGCGGTGTGTGCGCCCATCGCTGCCTGGTCCGTCCCGGCCGGATGGGCATCTGCGGCGTGCGCGAGAACCGTGACGGCCACCTCGTCAGCCTGGCCTACGGCACGGTGGTCGCGAGGGGTCTCGACCCCATCGAGAAGAAGCCGCTCTTCCATATCGCGCCCGGCACGACGGCCTATTCGATCGCCACCCCCGGCTGCCCCTTCCACTGCACCTTCTGCCAGAACTGGGAGATCGCCCAGGGGCCCCGCCTGGGGCTTGACCTGCCGACCCGCGACCTGCCACCGGCAGCGGTCGTGGACGAGGCCAAGGCGCTCGGGGCGGGGTCGGTCGCCTATACCTATGTGGAACCGACGGTCTTCCTCGAGTACGCCCTCGATGTGGGGCGGCTGGCCCACGCGGCCGGCCTGCGTAACCTCTTCATCACCGACGGCTACGCGACGCCCGAGGCCGTGGGGCTGCTCGCCCCGGTGCTCGACGCCGCCAACGTGGACCTCAAAGCATTCGACGACGCCTTCTATCGGAAGCTCTGTGGGGCGCGCCTGGCCCCGGTGCTGGAGTCGATCGTCGCCATGCGCAGGGCGGGGATCTGGCTCGAGCTCACCACCCTCGTCATCCCGGGCCGGAACGACGACGACCGCCAGCTCCGCGCGCTGGCGCGCTGGATCGTGGAGACGCTCGGCCCGGAGACGCCGTGGCACGTCAGTCGCTTCCACCCGGCCTACCGCCTGCTGGACGTGGCGCCGACGCCCCTCACGACGTTGCGTCGCGTGGCCGACCTGGGCCGCGAAGCCGGGCTGGCCCACGTCTACGTCGGCAACGCGCCCGAGCTCGGCCTGGAGGACACGCACTGCGCCGGCTGCGGGCGCGTGGTCATCGAGCGCCACGGCTACGCGACGCGCAACCGCCTGACGGCCCAGGGCACCTGCGTCGGCTGCGGTCGGGCGCTCGCCGGTGTCGCCCTGGCCGGTGCGGCGGCCGTGCCCCGGATCCCCTGTGGATAGCGTCGCCGTGGCCACCGTCCGCGAGCCGGCCGTGGCGGGTGCCTTCTACCCAGCCGAGCCGAGCCGGCTCACCGCGCTGGTCGCCCAGCTACTGGCGGCCGCGAACCGCCCCGCACTCGACCGCTCGCTGGTCGGGCTGCTCGTGCCGCACGCCGGCCTGGCCTACTCGGGCGTCGTCGCAGCGGCCGGCTGGCACGGGGTGGGGATGTCCTGGCCTGACGCGCCGGTGACAGTCGTGCTGCTGGGCACCAACCACGGCGCAAGCTGGCTCGACGGTGTCGCCGGCTGGGGGCCGGGCGCGTGGCGAACGCCGCTGGGGGAGGTGCCGATCGACGCCGAGCTTTCAGAGGAGGTGCTGGGCTTGGGGCCGCCGTTCCTGGTCGATCGCGAGGCGCACCTGCGCGAGCACTCCATCGAAGTCCAGCTGCCCATCCTGCAGACGGTCGCCCCGCAGGCCCGCATCGTGCCGCTGGCCGTCTCGACCGGCACGGGCGACGACGCCATCGCCGCCGGGCTTCGGCTGGGAGCGCTGCTGGCCCGCCGACGCGCGGCCGACCACCCGGTGGTCCTCGCCATCAGCTCGGACATGGCCCACTACCCCGCCGCCGCGGCGTGTGCCCACGCGACCGATGACCAGCTGCCACCGATCCTGGACCTGGACCCCATCAGCCTGGCGGTCACGGAAGCGGCTCTCGTGGCGGGCGGCACGCCGGGGCTGCTCTGCGGGATGTGCGGCATCGAGCCGGCCGTCTTCGGCGTGTCGGCGCTACGGGCGATGGGGGCAGGGCGAGGGATCGCGCTCGCGGCGGCCACGTCCGCCGATGCGGGCGGCCCGGCGGATCGGACCGTCGGCTACCTCACGGTGGCCTGGACCGCCTGAGCCGCCCGAGGTCGGTCAGTAGACCTCGGGGATGAACGTCTGGTCGGTCATCGGGGGGCGTACGTAGCCGGTCTGGACCTGGCGCGGCGGGAGGTCGATCGGCTCGGGCGTGAGGTCCTCGTAGGGCACCTGTGAGAGGAGGTGGCTGATCACGTTCAAGCGCGCCCGCTTCTTGTCATCGGAGCGGACCACCCACCACGGGGCCTGCTTGATGTCGGTGTGGGCGAACATCTCGTCCTTGGCCCGTGAGTAGTCCAGCCAGCGCGCCCGCGAGGCGAGGTCGATCGGTGACAGCTTCCAGCGCTTGGTGGGATCCGAGATGCGGGACGCGAAACGGCGCTCCTGCTCCGCATCGCTCACGCTGAACCAGTACTTGATGAGCTGGATACCGCTGCGCACGAGCATGCGCTCGAACTCGGGGCAGGACCGCAGGAACTCCTGATACTCCTCGTCCGTGCAGAAGCCCATGACCCGCTCGACGCCGGCGCGGTTGTACCAGGAGCGGTCGAAGAGGACGATCTCGCCGGCCGCCGGCAAGTGGGCCACGTAACGCTGGAAATACCACTGCGAGCGCTCCCGATCGGTCGGCGCGGGAAGGGCCACGACACGCGCGAAACGCGGGTTCAGCGGCTCGGTGATGCGCTGGATCGCGCCGCCCTTGCCGGCCGCGTCGCGGCCCTCGAAGATGACGACGAGCCTCAGGCCCTCGTGGCGGATCCACTCCTGCCACTTCACCAGCTCCACGAACAGCCCGGCCAGGACCGTCTCGTACTGCTTCGTCGGCATCCGGGGGCCGACCTGATCGGAGTCGGCCGGCTCGGGAGCGTCGATGGCGGCCGCCGGGATCGCCAGGGCGTCGCGTTCCTCGCGCCGGTTGCGCCCCTCGGCGGCCTCGGCACGCCCTGCCCGCGGCACCTTCTTCGTCGGCATCCATCGATTATGCGCGGCTCCAGGGCGGCGAGGGTACGCTAACCCGATGCAGGCGCCGTCGACCCAGTCGTGATGCCGTCGAGCGCGCAACCGGCCTGCTTCCTCATCGCCGACATCTCCGGCTACACCGGCTACCTCGCCGACGTCGAGCTGGACCATGCCCAGGACATCCTGGCCGACCTCATCGGCGCCGTGGTGACCGCCCTCCGGCCGAACTTCCGGCTGGCCAAGCTCGAGGGCGACGCGGCCTTCACCTACATGCCGGGCGAGACCATCGACGGCTCGATGCTCCTGGACACCATCGAGCGCTGCTACTTCGGCTTCCGCCGTCGGCGCCGGGACGTGCGCCAGGCGACCTCCTGCCCTTGCAATGCGTGCGTCCGCATCCCCGACCTGGACCTCAAGTTCGTGGTCCATCACGGCGAGGCGATCATCCAGAAGGTGGCCGGCCGGCAGGAACTGCTGGGGTCGGACGTGATCGTCGTGCACCGGCTGCTGAAGAACGACGTCGTCGAGGGGCTGGGGATGAAGGCATACGCGCTCCTCAGCCAAGCGGCGGTCGAGGCGGCGGCCATCGACCCGCTGGCCCTCGGCATGCGGGAGCACACCGAGACCTACGAACGGATCGGCGCGGTGCGGCTCTGGGCCCTCGACCTGGAGCGCCGCTGGAAGGACGAGGAGACGCGGGGGCGCGTGCGTGTCGAGGCGGACGAAGCGACCCTCGACCTGGCGATACCGACCGACGTGCCGCCGCAGGTGGCCTGGGAGTTCCTCACCAGGCCGGGACAGCGGATGTCGTGGCAGCCATGGGTGACCGAGGTCAGGATCGAGGGCGCCACGGGCGGGAGGCGCGGCGTGGGCTCGGCCAACCACTGCCGGCACGGCAAGGACGCGGTCATCGAGGAGATCCTGGACTGGCGTCCGTATGACTACGTCACGGACCGCACGATCCTGGACACCCCCGACGGCCCGGTGAAGGTGCTCCACACCATCGAGTTCGAGCCGGTCGCGACGGGGACGATCATCCATCTCCGGTATGGCGCGCCACGGACGAAGCGCGAGCAGGCGCAGATGGCGCACATCGGACCTGTCTACGGCGCCGCCCTCCAGTCAGGGTTCCCCGCGCTCCTCCAGCAGCTGGATGCGGCGTATGCCGCCCGGGAGACCGGCCGTGGCCCTGAGCCGGAGCTGGCCGCGCCCCGGCCGAGCGGCCCGCTGGCCGGGCTCCCGCCGCTGGTGATGATCGACTGACCACTGCCGCGCGGCCACCTTGCGGCATCCTCAGCAACATGCTCAGATCTGACTCCCGGGCACGTTAGCGCACTTGTGGCGGCCGATTCGTCTGGCCGGACGGTTATGCCGAGCCCGAGAGAGCCGGTCCCACGCTCAGCCCGGTCGACGTGGACCGGCCCTGGCGCCACCGACCACACGACGAACCGACCTAACGTGCCCCGGAGTCAGATCTGGGCACATCGCGTGGCCGGGGCATGCCACGTGGAGCCCCGGATCGCCCACTCCGCTCCCGGTTGCTCGGTCCGCGGCCGCGCCGACCCCCCGACTGGCGCGTCGCGTACAGCACCGCCGACATCGCCAGGAGGAGGAGCCAGGGCCACGGCGACCCGCCTCCCGGGCCGTGCGGAGAGGCGGTGGTCGGCGGCAGGATGGCGCCGGGCGACGGGGGCGGGGCGGCCTCGACATCGGTCGTGTCGCTGGCCGTGTCGTTCGTGCCGTCGGGGTCGCTCGTGGCGCTCGCCACCGTGGCCGTGGCGGTCTGCAGGCCGGGCGGCGTGGCGGCCGGCACGGTGTAGGGCACGGTCACCGTGGCCGTCGCGCCGACGGCCAGCGTGCCCAGCGCACAGCTGAAGTCGGGACCCGCCCCGAGCGGGGCGCAGGTGCCCTGGCTGGGGCTCACCGGGCCGGCGCTGAAGCCGCTCGGCCAGCTGACCCCGAGGACCACCGCGGTCGCGTCCGAGGGCCCGCCGTTGGTGACCGTCATCGTGTAGGCGTCGCCGCCGGTACCGGCCACCACGCTCGCCTGGCCGTCGTCGACGGTCACCGCCAGGTCGGCCACGGTGATCACCGCGGTCGAGTCGCCGGCGCTCACCCCGGCCGGATCCTCGGTGCTCGTGGCGGTGGCCGTATCGACGACCGTCTGGGGCGCCACCGCGGCGGCCACCGCGTAGGGCACGGTGATCGTCCAGGTGGCGCCCGGGGCCAGGTCGGCCGGCAGTCTGCAGACGACGGCATCGCCGCTCGAGGCGCTGCAGTCACCGCCCAGATCGGCGCTCGGGACTCCCACGGTGAAGGCGGCCGGCACGTCGTCGCCGAGGACCACGGCGTGGGCGTCGGAGGGCCCGCCGTCGGTGACCGTGATCGTGTAGGCGTAGCCGCCGGTGCCGGCCACCACGCTCGCCCGGCCGTCGTCGACGGCCACCGCGAGGGGCGCCACGGCGGTCACATCGGTCGTGTCGCTGGCCGTGTCGTTCGTGCCGTCGGGGTCGCTCGTAGCGCTCGCCACCGTGACCGTGGCGGTCTGCGGGCCGGGCGGCGTGGCGGCCGGCACGGTGTAGGGCACGGTCACCGTGGCCGTCGCGCCGACGGCCAGCGTGCCCAGCGCACAGCTGAAGTCGGGACCCGCCCCGAGCGGGGCGCAGGTGCCCTGGCTGGGGCTCACCGGGCCGGCGCTGAAGCCGCTCGGCCAGCTGACCCCGAGGACCACCGCGGTCGCGTCCGAGGGCCCGCCGTTGGTGACCGTCATCGTGTAGGCGTCGCCGCCGGTACCGGCCACCACGCTCGCCTGGCCGTCGTCGACGGTCACCGCCAGGTCGGCCGTGCCCTCGCCGACGGCGAAGTCGCTGAAGGAGGTCATGCCCGTGGCCTGCGTGCTGAGGGCGGTGCGGGAGCCCACGACGGGCAGGGTCCAGGTTCCCGCGTCGTCCTTGGCGACGATGAATGCGGCCGTGTTCGCACCGGCATCCACGTCGCCGGCGACGAACGTGAACGTGGCGCTGTAGGTGTCGAAGGCGACCCCGCCGTTGGCCACCGTCCAGAAGCGATTGACGTCCCGGGTCGCGGCCAGGCCCGAGCTGGCGATGGCCGGATGCTCGCCGGTCGTCGTACTGGCCGTCAGCTCGCCGGCCGTCGTGACCGTGCCGAAGGCCACGCTCGCCGGCGTGTAGCTTGCGGCGTCGCCGATCTCGAAGGCGACGGTGACGCCGACGCCCGCCGGGACGTGCTTCTCGAGCAGGCCGTTGACGCGTCCCGCTGTACGCACCACGGTCCCGGCGACATCGACACGCAGGGTGGCGCCGCCCGTCGCAACCGGGCCGCTCGTGAGGGTCAGCGTACCGACGACGTCGAGGTCCCCCTGGAGGCCGACGCCGCTGGCGTCGTTGACCGTCAGGCCGTTCAACACGGTGACGCTGCCCGGCACGACGACGCCGGGCGCGGCACCGGTGACCACGAGCGAGGAGGTCCCATCGGCGATGAGGTCGGTGATGACGCCGGCGATCGGGTTGCTGATGGTCAACGTGTGCGCGCCGACCGCCAGGGACCCGGACAGGGTCAGGACGTTGGAGACGGTGACATTCGCATTCATGCTGACGCCCGCCGGATCGGCGGCCAGGAGGTTGAAGAAGGTCATGGCGCTCGGCCCGCCCACGTTCTGGCCACCCGGGCCACTCAACGTCACGGTACTGGTGCCGGCCGTGAAGGTCCCGCTCAGCGTGACGTCGCCGCCGACCGACACCGCGCTGCCGTTGAGCTTCAGCGTGCCCGCGACCGCCAGTGGCCCGGCCACGGTGAGCCCGTACCCGGCCGCGGACGTGGTCAGGGTGCCCGCGTTGACGGTCAGCGCGTGGCCGACGCTCATCGCCGAACCGAGCGTGGTGGTCCCGCCGTTCGTCATGACGTCATAGAACCAGCTCCCGGCGGACGAGATGGTGCTCCCGGCGAACACGACCAGCGACGTGCCCGGGTCGAGGGTCCCGGCGGTGAAGGTCCAGTTGTTGGCGGTGCGGATCGTGCCGGCCAGGGTGAGGGTGCCCGAGGGCTTGGTGATGACGAGGGCCGGCAGGTTGCCGCTGGCCGTCGTCGCGGCGCCGGTGAGGGTCTGGGCAGCGCTCCCGTTGACGAGGAGGGTGGCCGTCCCGCCGCCGTAGCCCAGGGCCTGGCTGAGGTCGCCCTGGGCGGCGAGGGTGCCGGTGCCGTTGAGGTTGCCGGCGGTCAGCGCCACGGAGCCGGCGGCGGTGAGGGTCGTGCCGGCGGCGAGCGAGGTGGTGGCCCGGAAGTCGAGCGCGTTGAGGGTGTGGCTGCCGCTGATCGTGCCGCCGGCGAAGACGACCGTCGAGGTGCCGCCGCTGACGGTCCCGGCGGTGTACGTCCAGTTGTTGGTGGTGCGGATCGTGCCGGCCAGGGTGAGGGTGCCCGAGGGCTTGGTGATGACGAGGGCGGGCAGGTTGCCGCTGGCCGTCGTCGAGGCGCCGGTGAGGGTCTGGGCACCGCTCCCGTTGACGAGCAGCGTGCCGCTGCCCCCGCCGTAGCCCAGGGCCTGGCTGATGTCGGCCTGGGGCGCCACCGTCCCGCTGTTCAGGTTGCCCGCCGTCAGGCTGAGGCTGCCGGCCACGGTGAGGGTCGTCCCGGCGGCGACGATCGTCGTCGCGCGGAAGTCGACCGCGTTGAGGGTGTGGTTGCCGCTGATCGTCCCCCCGCCGAACACGACGAGCGACGTCGACGGGTCAAGGGCGCCGGCGACGTAGCCCCAGTTGTGGGTCGTCCGGATCGTGCCGGCCAGGGTGAGGGTGCCCGACGGCTTGTTGATGGAGACCATCGGCAGGTCTCCCGCCGCCGTCGTCGAGGCGCCGGTGAGGGTCTGCGCGCCGGCGCCGTTGATGAGCAGCGTGCCGGTGCTGCCATCGAACGTCGAGGCCTGGCTGATAGCGCCCTGCGCGGCGACGGTCCCACCCGCGATGCTCCCGTCCGTCAGGGTGGTCGTTCCGGCCACAGTGAGGGTCGTACCGGCAGCCACCGTGTACACGTTGTTGCCGCCGTTGAAGGTCACGTCGTTGAGCGTGTGACTGCCGGTGATGGTTAGGTTGCCGGCGAAGACGAGGAGCGACGTCCCGGGGTCGAGCGTTCCTGCGGTGTAGGTCCAGCTACGGGCGGTGCGGATGGTGCCGGCCAGGGTGAGCGTGCCGGAGGATTTGTTGATGACGACGTTGGGCAGGCTCCCTGCAGCAAGGGTCGAAGCACCGGTGAGGGTCTGGGCACCGCCCCCGTCGATGAGCAGGGTGCCGGTGGCACCGTCGAACGTCGAGGCCTGGTTGATGGCGCCGAGTGCCTCGACCGTACCGGTGTTGATGTTGCCGTCGGTGAGGGTCAGGGTTCCGGCCACCGTGAGCGTCGTGCCGGCCCCGACCGTGTACGTGGTGTTGCCGCCGGCGAACGTCACGTCGTTGAGGGTGTGACTCCCCGTGATCGCCTGGTTCCCCGCGAAGACGACCAGTGACGACCCCGGGTCGAGCGTCCCGGCCGTGTATGTCCAGCCGGTCGTCGTGCGGATCGTGCCGGCCAGCGTGAGCATTCCGGAGGGCTTGTTGATGACGACGATGGGCAGGCTGCCCGCGGCCACCGTCGCGGCGCCGATGAACGTCTGGGCACCGGCCCCGTCGATGAGCAGCGTGCCGGTGTTGCCGTCGAACGTCGAGGCCTGGCTGACGGCACCCTGCGCCTCGACCGTCCCGGTGTTGAGGTTGCCGTCGGTGAGGGTCAGCGTGCCGCCCACCGTCAGCGTCGTGCCCGCGGCCACGGTGTACGCGCTGTTGCCGCCGTTGAACGTCACGTCGTTGAGAGTGTGACTGCCGCTGACCGTCAGGCTCCCGGCGAACACGACCAGCGACGTGCCCGGGTCGAGGGTCCCGGCGGTGAAGGTCCAGTTGTTGGCGGTGCGGATCGTGCCGGCCAGGGTGAGGGTGCCCGAGGGCTTGGTGATGACGAGGGCCGGCAGGTTGCCGCTGGCCGTCGTCGCGGCGCCGGTGAGGGTCTGGGCAGCGCTCCCGTTGACGAGGAGGGTGGCCGCCCCGCCGCCGTAGCCCAGGGCCTGGCTGAGGTCGCCCTGGGCGGCCAGGGTGCCGGTGCCGTTGAGGTTGCCGGCGGTCAGCGCCACGGAGCCGGCGGCGGTGAGGGTCGTGCCGGCGGCGAGCGAGGTGGTGGCCCGGAAGTCGAGCGCGTTGAGGGTGTGGCTGCCGCTGATCGTGCCGCCGGCGAAGACGACCGTCGAGGTGCCGCCGCTGACGGTCCCGGCGGTGTACGTCCAGTTGTTGGTGGTGCGGATCGTGCCGGCCAGGGTGAGGGTGCCCGAGGGCTTGGCGATGACGAGGGCGGGCAGGTTGCCGCTGGCCGTCGTCGAGGCGCCGGTGAGGGTCTGGGCACCGCTCCCGTTGACGAGCAGCGTGCCGCTGCCGCCGCCGAACGTCGACGCCTGCGTGATCGGTCCCTGCGCGGCAACCGTGCCGGTCACGATCGAACCCGCCGTCAGTGTCAGGGTGCCCGTGACGTTCAGCGTTTCACCGGCCACGATCGTCTTGTTGCCGGCGGTGAAGGTCAGGTTGTTGAACGTCTCCGACGTCCCGACGTCGATCGTGACGCCGCCGCCGATCAGGGCGACCGTGCCCGCCCCGGCGGTGAAGGTGCCGCCGGCCGTGTGGGTGATCGCGCCGGAGATCGAGAGGGTCCCGCTCGGCGCGTCGAAGACCCCGCCGGCAAGGGTGAACGGCCCGTTGACGGTCGCCGCCGAGGCGGATCCGACGAACGTCCCCCCGCTCTGGCTGAACCCGGTGCCGCCGACGGTGACGGTGACCGCGCCCTGGCTGATCGTGCCGGTGTAGCCCGCAGCCATGGAGATGCCGGCGACGTTCGCGGCGACGTTGATCGTCGCGTTCTTGGCGCTGGTCGCGTCGAACGTGGCGACGTCGCCCGCGCCGGGTACGACATTGCCGGACCAGTTGTCCGTGTCGGACCAGTTGTTCGTGGCGCCGAGCCCGGTCCACGTGCGCGTCGCACCTCGCACGGGCTCAGCGGACGACGAGGGCGAGCCCGAGCACGACCACGATAGCCGCCAGGAGGGTGATGGATCCCGTCCGCAGTCGGCGCGGAAGACGCGCCGACTGGCCCATGACTGTCAGTGCCGAACCCCCTTGGTGTCTCGCGCGCACGTGTAGCCGGTTATGTCCCACCGAACAGCTGACCACGTGTGGCCTGTTCTCGCGACCCCGAGATGGGACTTATGGCGTCACCCGGACGTACGTAACGGTTGTCACATCTGCCGCCGGCCGGGCACCAGCGCGACCGAGCCCTACGGTTGGCTGGTACCCTGCCAGCGGCCCACGATCTCCGCCAGGCCGACGGGGTCGAGCACCTCGATCTCGCCCACCCCGGTCGCCACCAGACCGTCCGCGCGCAACTCGCGCAGCACGCGGCCGACCGCTTCCCGAGCCGACCCGACGCTCTCGGCGAGCGTCTGCTGGGTGACAGGAGCCAGGAGACGGCCAGCCGGCGCGCGCACGGCTAGCTCCAAGGAGATGCCCGGCCACGCGCTCAGACAGCGACCCGAGGGTATTCGTCGCGAGCAGTGCGTACGCGTCCTGGAGGAGCCGCCCGAACTCGCCCACGAGCGGCCATCCCAACTCCGGGTCGGTCGCGACGAGCCACCGCAGCCGCTCCGGGTCGATGTCGGCCACGGTGGCGTCCGTGATCGCCTCGACCGACAGGGGCGCCGTCGATCGACGATCCCGTATACGCCGATCACCGACCCGGGGCGCGCATAGCGGACCGTCACGCGTCGGCCGTCCGTGGTCGCCATGAACGTGCGCAACAGGCCCTGGAGGACCACGCCGAAGTGGACGTCATGGTCGCTCGCCGCGTAGACGAGGCAGCCTGCCCGCGCCTCGACGGTCGAAGCGATTTCAAGCAACCTCGCCCGCGTCCTCGGCGGCAACCGGTCGAGCAACGGGGCGACCGGTCGCGCCAGCGTCTCGACCGGTGCCTGCGTGTCGTGCATCACCCGCCCCTCGTACTCCGCGGTCCACCATCACCGCGGGCACACCTGCGCCACCGGAGCGAGACGCCGGCTGTCATCACCCCCGAGCCGCGGAGGGTACGCCTTCCTGGGCTCAGTCCCGAGCCCTGCCGCTCAGGCGGGCCGCGCCGCGCGTGGAGCCGTGTCACCCCGGACACGCCCTTGAGTTCCACGGGCCCGACCTCTCGGAAGACCACCGGCGACCCCTCTCGAGGCCTCGACGACCGCCTGGCTGACGAGCACTTCGCCGGGTCGGGCGTAATCGGCGATCCGGGACGCCAGGTTCACCGTCTGGCCGTAGTAGTCGCCGTCCTGGAAGATCACCGGCCCCGCGTGCAGGCCGACGTGGGCCGCCGGCAGGCCCGCCTCGTCCACGCCGGTCGCCATCTCGAGCGCCGCCACGACGCCCGGCCCGGGATCGGGGAAGTAGAACATCACACCGTCGCCCAACCATTTCACGGGGCGGCCGCCGTGCTTGACCGAAGCGCGTTGCACCAGCCTGTCCGAACTGCTCGGCCAACCCGGCCGCGGCTGCGTCGCCGCGCTCCTCGGTGAGCCGTGTATAGCCGGTGATGTCCAGGAAGCACATGGCCGGCGGATGCTCGAGGCGGCTATGCAGGCCGGCCGCGGCCAGCTGCATCTCCAGGCCCTCGATGATCGTGCCCGTCCAGGCCTGGGCCTGCTGGAGGTGGTACATGCCAAGGATGGCCTGCTCGGCCAGGAGGCTCATCCGGTTGGCGAAGTCGACCCCCAGGATCTCATCCGGCCGCCGGCCGGCCGCCACCGCCGGCAGGATGACCTGGGACCGCCACCACGCGGTCTCGGTCTCCGCCATGCGGCGCAGGCTATCGGCCCCGACGCGGAGCAGTCCCTGGCTGGCGGCGGGGTCGAAGCCGGCGGTGACCTGGGCCTCCAGGAACGCGGCGTACGGGAGTTCCGCGTCACGGACCTGGTCGTCCGGATGCGGCGGAGCCGACCCGGCGGCCTCGCGGATCAGCATCAGCGACTGGACCGGCACGCCGGTCCGATCGGCCAGCTCAGCGAAGGTCACGCCGCTGAGCGCGGAGAACCGCTCGTAGGCAGGTTCATCGAGGAAGTCCAGCGAGACCTGGCCACCGCGGATGGCGTCACCGAGGCCATCGAGCGGGATGCCCGCTGCCAACAGGCTGTGCACCATCCCGACGCGACGGATGGCCCCGCTCGTGAAGCGGTCGCCCTCGGTCGGGGTGACGATGCCCAGCTCGACCAGGCGGCTCAGCTCGGCGACGTCGATGCCGGCCCGCTGGGCGGCCTCGGTGAGCGGGTACGTCGCCATGCGCCGTACTGTAGCGGCGCGCGACGCCTTGACAGCGACGTCATCCGGGAGCATCGCATGGAGGTCAACCGTTCATGAGCGACCACACGACCGACCCCACGCTCGACCGGTTGCTGCGCCACATGGCGTGGGCCAACGCCGCGCTGTTCGCCCGGCTGACCGAGGTGCCCGTGGACGATCTCGCGCTTGCGTCGCCGCGCAACGAGTGGAGCGTGGCGATGATCCTGGACCACCTCGTGTCGGCGGCCGGCCGCTATGCCGCGCGGCTCGAGGGCGCCCCGCGCCCCGATCGGGACGCATCGCCCGCAACGGCCGCGGGGCTGGCCGCGCTGGCCGCCGACTGCGCCGCGTACGACTCCCGCATCCGGGCCCAGGCCGGTATGCCGGACGGGCCGGCCGACTACGCGGACCCCGTCACCGAGCCTCGGGCTCGATCCACCGTGCTCGGCCAAGCGATCCATCACGCCACCGAGCATCGGGCGCAGATCGCCGCGGCGCTGGCCACGAACGGGATCGACGCGATCGACCTGGACGCCCTGGACCTCTGGTCGTATGGCGAGGCGGAGGGTCTAGGCGCTTGAACCTTGGCCGAGGCGGATGAGTCAGGTAGCCCCGGTCTCGGCCGACCCCGTGAGGACGAAGGCGGCGATCGCGGACTCTACCTCCTCGTGGCGCGTGTCATTGATGACGTCGTGACGCGAACCGGCAACCACGAGCGAGCTGCCGCGGCGCATGGCGCGACCCCAACGCCGGTTGGCAGCGGGCTTCAGGAATGGATCGAGGCTTCCGCTGATGAGGCAGACGGGGGAGGTGATCGTGGTCAGTCCAGCCGTCAGCTCCGGGAGGATCACCTCGATCGTCGTCTCAAGGTCGGCCAGCACGGCGGCGAGGTCGAACTCGAAAGGGTCCTTCGCCAGGAGATCCAGATAGAACGGATCGGTGGACGTGGCCGGCAGCGGCCCCGAGAGCAGCCCGCCGACGCCGTCGAGCGGAGGCGCGGACAGGAGCAGGCGACTGAACCGTTTGGGGTCGCGGACGGCGGCCAGGCCCACCAGCAGTGCGCCAAGCGAATGACCGACGGCCGTGACCGGCGCCCCTGGTCGGGCCGATTGGATCAGCTCGCGCAGGGCCCCGATCGCCGCGACAGCCCGGTCGACCGGCACGAGGCCCCTGAGCCCCGACGACCGACCATGGCCGGGGAGGTCGATCCCCCACGTCTCGATATCCCGGGCAGCGAGCACGAACGCAAGTCGGTCGTACAGGTCCACGTGCTCGCCGAAGCCATGCACGAACAGGACCGCACCTACCGGCGCGGGCACGTCCCACCGGCGGTAGTAGATACCATCGTCCTGCTGGAGCATCGGCACACACGGAATCTCGGCCATCCTCCTGCCGATGACAATCACCGACATGGTCTCTGACGTCATTCGCAACCTGACCGCGCTCGGGCGGGCGCCATCGGACCGGACCCTGCTGGCGGCCGCGTTCTCCGAACTGGACAGCCGCCACGGCCTGGCCGCCAAGATCGATGCGGAGCCGCACCTGCAGGCGATCGTGAAGGAGTTTGCGAGCCGCCTTCTGGATGCCTACGGCTCGCTGTCAGCGGTCGCCGGGCAGGTGGTCCTCGATATCGCCTGCGGCTCGAACTCGAGCCGCTCGCCGGCCACCGGCCTGCGAACCGCCGAGTTCGAGCCGTGGATGTGCCGCCTGCTGCTCGCCCTCCGAGCGCACCCGGTCGGGCTCGACATCGGCGACCTGGCCGGCGAGGCGTTCGAGCATCACCAGGTCGACCTGGGCGTCCCTGGCGCCCTGGACTTCCTGCCGACCGCGTCGTTCGATGCCATCCACGAGAGCCGCCTCTTTGGCTCGCCCGAGTTTCGCGCGGCCTATGGGCTCGCCACGGAGCAGGTTCGCAGTGACATCCACGGCCAGGAGCGCCGCCTCCTGCGGCCGGGCGGCATCCTCATCCACAGCGACGGTCGTCGTGGTCCGAATCGGCCGGGCGCTGCCCTCAGGCGCGGTCGGCCATCGTGAAGACGTCGTCCGAGAAGTCCCACGTCCGCAGGACGCCGGGTTCGAGGCGCAGCACCACCCCGCCCGGGGAGGCGCCGCCAGAAATGGGCCTGGGTCAGGCGGGCGGAGCCGCGCACCTCGATGCCGCGGTACGGCAGCCCGTGGTCGAAGGCGGTCATGCTCGCTCGCGGGTCACGCCGCAGAAGCTCGATCTTGGGCTCGTCGGCGGGGATCGATCAATCGGCGGCGGTCGCCGCCTGTGCGGAGGTCCGGTACGACTGGTCCATCGGGGGTTCGAGCACGCGCTCGATGCGGAGATCGGGCACGACCCAGATCGACACGACGGTGGCGAACACGAAGACGGCCAGCACGGGGACGACCAGGGCGACCGGGATCGCGATCGCGTACAGCAGCGGCGAGATCATCCCCTTGCGGTCGCTCCCGATGGCCGCCGCAAGCGCGGGCGCCTGAGCGCGGCACCGGACGAGGCTATGGACGAGCCCGTAGAACGCCATGGCCGAAGCGAGGGACACGATGCCGTAGACGGCCGTGGGTACCGGGGCGAACGTGGTCGCGCCCATCCACGTGGTCGCGAACGGGATGAGGGAAAGCCAGAACAGCAGGTGCAGGTTCGCCCAGAGGACCCGCCCATCGACGACGGTCGAGGCCTGCAGCAGGTGATGGTGGTTGTTCCAGTAGGTCCCGAGGAGGGCGAAGCTCAGGACGTACGACAGGACCGTCGGGGCCAGGGGAGCCAGGTCGGCGACCTGACTCCCGCCTGGCACCTTCAGCCCCAGGACCATGATCGTGATGAGGATGGCCAGGACGCCATCGCTGAACGCCTCGACACGACCTTTGGACATGGTCGCGGTCTCGCCGCTACTGGCGCGTGGTGAACCACACCGTGGGCGCACCCTGCACGCCGGCGGCGTGCATCGCCTCGCGGAGTTCGGGGCTGCCGCTGAACGCCTGGGCCGCGCCGAGCGTGGCGAAATCGTGCGTCACGGTGAGATCGCGGGGATCGTCGGCCGCCTGGTAGACGCTGGCCGCCTGGACCCCGAGTCGCGCCCGCGTCGGGGCGAACTCGTCGTATGCCGCCCGCCACGTGGCGTAGTCGTTGACCTGATGCCGGACAAAGAGCGTCGTCATGATCGTGCGAGCCTCCGACTGGGAGCGCCGGCGGCGGCTGATGCCGTCCGGTCGTCGCTCGCCTTCTACTGTACTGACAGTCTCTGTCTTGTCAACTACTGACACATCTGTATTTGCACAAACAGTTGAAAAGGCGTACGGTCATGGGGATGGCACGCCCTCACGACTCCAGCCGTCCTGTCACGCGTTGGTTCGACGCCTGGCGTGGCGTCCTCTACGCCAACGCGAAGGTCCTCCGGGTCGCCGAGGCGGACCTGGTGGCCCGCTTCGGTTTCCCCCTCTCCTGGCTTGACGTGCTGGCCCAGCTCCACGACGCCCCGAATAGCAGCCTGCGGATCCAGGAGTTGCAGGCAGGGTCGGTCTTCACCCCCAGCGGCATCACCCGGCTCGTGGACCGCATCGAGGCTGCCGGGCTGGTGCGGCGGGAGCGCGTGGCAGGTGATCGCCGCGGCGTCCGTGTCGTCCTCACGCCGGAGGGTCGACGAAGGCACGACGAGGCCTTCCGGGCGCACCTGCCGATCATCGAGCGCGAGTTCGCCAGCCGCTTGACCGCCGAGCAGCAGCGGGCCGTCGCTGACGCACTCAGCCCGTTCTGGCACGAGGACCCGGGCGGCTCATAGATCAAGCGACCGATCCGGCGGGCTCCTGCCAGTGGCGGAGACTTCCGCGCGCGAGCGCTTGCTCGAAGTAGGACCCATCGGGCCCGATGGCGGCCAGGCCGCCGGCGGAGACCAGGCGCTCCAGCAGGGGCGCCAGCTGGGACCCGTACACGTGCATGCACGGCTCGGGCCGCACGCCCGGCCACGAGTAGCACGACACGACGGTCCGCCGCTCGTTGGTCGGGATGCCGGCGGGAAGCGCCTCCCAGGCGGGATCGTCCGGCGAGAACTCCCACTGGTCAAGGTTGCCCTGGGGGATGCCCTCGATGCCGCGCACGATCGGCGGTTCATTGTCGAGCAGGTACGGATCGACGGCGAGGTCGCAGATGACGCCGTGGTCGGGCAGGATGGCGATCCACGCGTTCGGGACGATGGGCACCGACGGGTCGCGGCGCGCCGTCGCGTCGACAAGGACGTCGGTCACGGCCAGGCGGCCTTTGATGTAGCCGGCGTCCCCGGTGAGGTTGCGCCCCGCGGTGACGACCTCGACGCCCGGCAGGCCGATCCGGCCGAAAGCCTCGTTGCGGGCGTCGTCGCCGTACTTGGCCGCGAACTCCACCGCGTGTCGACCGACGCGCCCGGCGCCCAGGATCGTGACCTTGACCGTCGACCGATGCGGGTCCTGCAGGTCGGGCCACGTCCGCTCGAGCGCGGCGAACGCGGCGGCCACGCCGTTCCACGCGACGCTGCGCAGGTTCTCGACGAGCCGACGGCCGTCCTCGTTCCTGACCAGGTCCAGGCTGAGCGCGTCGATGCCCAGCTCGCGCAGCATCGCCACGCGCGCCGGCCGGGTCGCGAAATGGAGCATCGACACGAGCACCGCCCCCCGGCGGAGCAGGTGGTAGCGGCCCTCCGGGGCCCGCAGAACCACGACGACGTCCTGGCGGTAGCAATCTTCCTCGTCGGTGATATGCACCGCCGGCGACACCGTGCTGTAGTCGGTGTCGCTGTAGCCCATACCGGATCCGATCCCGGTCTCGAGATAGACCTCCGCGCCGTTCGCCGCCAGGAGCCCGATCAACGGCGGCAGGAAATCACGCCGCTCGCTCGCTTCCCGGTGCATCCGCGGGAACCCGACCGTGATGTGCCCAGCAGGCATCCGCATCCTCCTGCGTGCCCGACGGCGACAGAACGTCCGTCCGGGTCAGGATAGGGCGCATGCTGGGGCCTGCAGGACCAGGGAGGCAGGAGATGGCCAACGACCGCGGGCTGACGATCGGTTTCCCGCGCATGTACAACGAGCCCGCGGAGCGCCGCGCATTCCTGCCGCCCCTGATGGGGGTGCTCGCCGACGTGGACGTCGACGTATACGTCGAGGCGGGCAGCGGCGCGCGCATGGGCTACCCCGATGACCGCTATCTGGCCGCGTCGCCAAGAGTCCGCATCGTCGACGAAGCAACGGCGTATGGCCAGGACATCGTGGTGGTCCTGCGCGCCCCGGAGGGCCGGTACGAGCTGCTCCGGCGCGGCGCGATCCTGCTCTCGATGCTCCACTTCGCGACCCGGCCGGCGCGCGTCGAACTGCTGCGCGGCCTGGGCATCGAGGCCATCGCGCTCGACATGGTCACAGGCGACGACGGACGGCGCCTGGTCCAGAACCTGCGCGACGTGGCGCGCAATGGACTGGCCGCGGCCTTCGACGCGCTCGAGCGTCGCTGGCCACCCTTCTGGTCGCCGGAGCGCGACCCCATCAGCGTCATGGTGCTGGGCGCGGGCGGGGTCGGCAAGCATGCCGTCGAATGGGCGGCCAGGTGCGGCGATGACGAGCGCAACGCGCGGTTCATGCGGGAGGGCCTGCCGGGCGTGGAGGTCGTGGTGGTCGAGCAGAACCTGTCGGGCAACGTGGCGTACTTCCAGCGTCGCCTGGCCGAGACCGACATCCTCGTCGATGCCACGGCACGACGCGACACCTCGCGTCCCCTGTTCCCTAACGCGTGGCTCGGCTTCCTGCCCACCCATGCGATCGTCTGCGACCTGGCGGTGGATCCGTACCTGCTCGACAACGAGCCGCCCATCGTGCGCGGTATCGAGGGCATCCCGCAGGGCGATCTGGACCGATGGGAGTTCGGCCCGGAGGACCCTGCCTGGGACCACCTGCCCCCCGGCATCCCCACCGCCCAGCGGCGCACGGTCGTGTCCTGCTACTCCTGGCCTGGCGTCCAGCCCGAGGCGTGCATGGCGGCTTACGGCTCGCAGCTCACCCCGCTCGTCAAGACGCTCATCTGGTACGGCGGACTGCCCGCGATCGGGCCTGGCGTCTCGTTCCACGGGCGCGCGCTTTGGCGCGGCAGCCTGCGTCACTGGTTGGGCCAGGACCCCGTCGCCTGACTGGGGAGTGGAGCGGGAGACGGGATTCGAACCCGCGACATTCTGCTTGGGAAGCAGACACTCTGCCAGCTGAGTTACTCCCGCTCGGGAGGCCGTCATTCTATCGGACAGGGGCGTTGACCCAAACCGGCGCTGCAGCGGTCGGCATCCAGCTCCGCCCGTGATCCTCTTGGTAGGCGCAGTTACCCTACGGGACGGACTTCAGCGCAGCCACAGGCTGGCGCTGGCTGGCTCGAGGGCGGCGTCCACGGTGGCCAGGAGATCGGCTCGCACGGCGTCGAGATCGACCTCGTCCCGCAGGCGGGCGGCCAGGGCGGCGACGGTCCGCTCGGCGTCGTAGCGGGACCGGTTGAAGCGGCGGTCAACGACCCGCTGGACCCGCCGGCGGAGGGGCTGGAAGAGGGCCGCGACGAGGAGCGTCGAGCCGGCCACGGCCAGTTCGTTCGAGCCCGTGAACGGGGCGACGAGCGTCTGGAGCGCGAGGATGACGGCCACGAAGAGGCTGCCCAGGAGGAGCGTCAGCAGGCCATACGCGATGGTCCGGCTGATGAGCCGGTCGATCTCATACAGGCGATAGCGCAGCACGGCGATGCCGATGGCCAGCGGCATGAGGCCAAGGCCGAGGACCACCGCCTGCCAAGCGATCGTGGAGATCAGGTCGAGGATGCCGCTGTAGGTGCCGGACAGAAAGAGGCCGACGAGCAGGGGTGGGACGACCCAACCAAGCGCGGCGACGAACCACTTGAGTTGCTGCCGCTCCAGCGGGGAGCCGCGGCGATACCGCATGGCGACAGACCACGCGACGGCCGGGAGGGTCACGACGCCGCAGCCCAGGACGATGAGATTGATGATCGTGAGGACGTCCGCCCCAGGACCGGTCACCTGGATCGGGTTCACCACCGAAGCCGGCAGCCCCGTCCCCGTGAACGGGCTCAAAGCATTCCTGACGGTCTCCGAGATGATGCACAGGACGATGACGATCGCGACCGGCCGCCACCGCGGCGATGGCAAGCGGCCCGTGGGGAACAGGAGCGGCAGCAGCCAGACCATCGGGATGAGGTAGGGCGACCACGACCACGTGCTGATCCAGACCAGCCAATCGACTCCCGGGATCCGACCTGGGGCGACGATGGCGCCGTACTCGGCGAGGCCGGTCGCCCCGAAGCCAACCGCTCCTACCAGCCCGCACAAGAACAGGATCCAGCCGACCTGATGACGGGGAATGCGGGCCACGAGCACCACGCCCGCCGACGCGGCGGATATCGCCGCAACGCCCTGGAGGACGTTGGAGACGATGTCGGTGAGGCCACGGGCCGGCGTCGTGACGATGCCGACGGCCACCGACGTGACGGCCACAGCCCAGCCGGCCGCAAGCACGACGCCTCGCGGGCGAGCGGCCCGGCGCACGACCCCAAGGAGGGTCACGCCCGACCCCCGAACGGTGCCTCGGGGAGCCACAGCGCCACCGACGCCGGCTCGAGGGCGGCCCGTGTCGTCGCCAGAAGGTCTTCCTCGATCGCGGCGAGGTCAACCTCGTGGCGCAAGCGATCGGCGAAGGCAGCGACGGTCCGCTCGGCGTCGTAGCGGGCACGGTTGAAGCGGCGGTCGACGATCCCCTGGACGCGACGGCGGAGGGGCTGGAAGAGGACGAAGACGAGGAGCGTCGAGGCAGCAACAGCCAGCTGGTTCGCCGGGATCAGCGGGCTGACCAGCGCTTGGAGGGCCAGGACCACGGCCACGAACACACCGGCCAGGATCACCGTGAGCAGCGCGTAGGCGATCGTCCGGCTGATGAGCCGGTCGATCTCGTAGAGGCGGTAACGCAGGACCGCGATGCCGATCGCCACGGGTAGCAGGACGAGCCCGACGTCGGCGACGGTGAAGGCTGCCTGCGACACCGGGGTGACCGTGTTCGAGCTACCCCCGGCGATCACGCCGATGACGAACGCCGGACCCGTGATGGCCGCTGTGGCGGCGAACCATCGGAGCTGGGCTCGCTCCGTGCCGGCGGCCTGCCGGTAGCGCACCACGAGCGATGAGACCGCCGCGAGGATGACGAGGTAGAGCATGAAGTCGGAGCTGCCGATCAGACCGACGACGTTGCCCGCCAAATCGCCGGCGGCGAGTGGGTTGTCGACCGGGAAGAGGCCGCTCGGGAAGGGGATGAGCATGACCAGGACGCTGAGGAGGATGGCCATCAGCGTCCCGATGAGTGCGACCGAACGCCAGCGCGGTGCGGCCAGCCGACCGTCCGGATACAGGAGTGGCACAAGGCCGCCGAGGAGCCAGAGGAAGGGCAGGAGACTCCATTGCGATAGCCAGGCGAACCAGATCGCGCCGGGCACGCTCCCCGGAGCTACATTCAGCCCGTGGTCGGCGACTCCGGTGGCCCCGCCGAACAGCGCGCCAGCCAAGCCGCTGGCCCAGAGCAGCCAGCCGATCCGCTCGCCCGGGAAGCGCACCACGAGCCAGGTGCCCACAACCAGTGCGGCGAGGGCGGCGACTGCCGTCGCCACCGCCGTGAGCGGGTCGTTCGGCCCGCCGGGGCGAATTGTCACGAGACTGATGGTGATGAGGACGACGGCCACCAGCGATGACCCCAGCGCCGCGATCAAACGACCCGCGGGGAGGCTCCTAGAGTGCAACGCGGAGACGTCCGACGCAGCGGGTCCGCGCCGCGTCACCGCGAGCGCGATCGCACCCACGAGGAATGCACCGGCAACGAACATCACGATGAAGGCCGCGTAGGACACATCGGACCCCCACGGGATGCCGAAGGTGAGGAGGCCGACCGCGCCGGCGAGGCCCATCACCGCGGCCGCAGCGACGGGCCAGCGGATCACTTGACGGGCGGGACCCGCCGCGCTTCGGTAGCGGACCAGGAGCGACGCCTCAGCCAGCAGCAGCATCAACCCGAACACGCCGACCGCGCTGAAGACGCTCCCGAGCACGTCCGCGAGCGGTCCGCTCACGGGGAACGGATCCTGGAAGATGACGTTGCCCGTGCCCCAGACGAGCACGATGAACGCGAGGTCCGCGACCGGCTGCCACGTCAGTGACGGCAGACGACCGGTCGGGAAGAGGAGCGGCAGAAAGACGATCAGCGGCAACACGGCCGGCAGGAACAGGACCTCGGTCGCCCAGGTCGACCAGGCCGCGCCGGCGGACGCGCCGATCGCGCCGGCCGCGAGGTGCGGCATGCCGGTCTCAAGTTCGAGGATGAGCATGCTCACGAGCATGAGCCAACCGATGCGGTTACCCGGCACACGCACGACGAGCAGGAGGCCAACGCTCGGGAGTGCGATCAGCGCGGCGACGCTGGCGACCGATGAGAGGTCGATCGTTGCGCCGGGACCGGTCGTCAGCAGGCCGATCACGACGGGTCCTAGCACGACTGCCGCCCAGATCGTGGCGGCAACGATCACAGGACCACGAGACTGGTGGGTCGGGCGGCGTGATGTCACGTCCGCTGGCCGAACTCGCGGCGGAGCGCCGAGCGGGCCGCCCAGACGCCACACATGCCATGGACCCCGCCGCCCGGCGGCGTGGATGAGGAGCACAGGTAGATGCCGCGGGCGGGCGTGGAGTAGGGATCGAGGCGGGCGACCGGACGCGTGAAGAGCTGCCGTACGTCCTCGATCCCGACGTTGATGTCACCACCGACGTAATTCGGGTTCTCGCGCTCGAGGTCGGCCGGCAGCCGCACCGAGCGCGCCAGGATCCGCTCGCGGAAGCCCGGCGCGAACCGCTCGATCTGGGCCTCGATGCGGCCCGACATGTCGATCGTGGAACCGTTGGGCACGTGGCAGTACGCCCAGCCGGTGTGCTTGCCCTCGGGCGCCCGTGTCGGGTCGAACCGGCTGGCCTGGACCACGAGCACGAAAGGGCGTTCGGGGTGGCCGCCCGCGGCGACCTCCGCCTCGGCCGACTCGATCTCCTGGAGTCGACCGCCCACGTGCACGGTCCCGGCGCGGCTGGCCGCCTCCGCACGCCAGGGGATCGGCCCGTCGAGCGCCCAATCCACCTTGACCACGCCCGGGCCATAGCGGAGCCCGGCTAGGCGCCCGCGATAGCGGCCGTGCAGCCGAGGGCCTGCGATCTCGAGCAGTGAACGCGGACTGGTGTCGAAGAGGATGGCGCGCGCCGGCGGCAGGTCGTCGAACGTACTGACCGGATGCCCGGTCACGATCTCGCCCCCGAGCGTTCGCAGCTCGGCGGCCAGGGCGTCCGCCAGGTGCTGGGTCCCGCCGCGCACGAACGGCCAGCCGGCGGCATGCGCCGTCATCGCCAGAACCAGCCCGAACGAGGCGGTGGCGACCCGGTCGAGGGCGACCATCGAATGGGCGCAGAGTCCGCCGAAGAGCGCCCGCGCGGGCTCGCCCCGGAACTGCCGCCGTGCGAGCCGCGCCGCTGGCCAGAGCGCGGGGAGCCCGAAGCGGGCCGCCGCCAGCGGATGGCGCGGCAGCCGGAGGCTCGGCCCGAGGACGTAGGGCAGGATCTTGTCGGCGTCGCGGACCAGCGGACCAAGCCACCGCCGGTACGCCGGGCCATCCTCCCCGAGCGAGCTCGCCGTCGCGGCGACCGACCGCTCGAGCAGGGCGACCCGGCCGTCCTCGAGCGGGTGGGCCAACGGGATGGGTGGGTGGACCAGTGCCACGCCGTGCCGTGCGAGGTCGAGCCCGCGGAAGAACGGCGAGGCGACCGATGTCCCCTCCACCGTCGAACAGACGTCATGGACGAACCCGGGCAGCGTCAACGCCGCGCTCCGCATCCCCCCTCCGACCGTGGCGGCGCCCTCATAGACGACGACCGAGCGGCCGGCCCGGGCGAGGGTGATCGCCGCGGCCAGGCCGTTCGGCCCGGAGCCCACGACGACCGCGTCCGGCGCGTCGGGTCTCATCGCGGAGCGCGGGTGGTGGCCGCTGGCACGCGCTCAGGCATCCGCTGAACGGCGGAACCAGACGCGCGGATGGGTCACCTTGTAGACCGCCGTGCGGATGGCGGCGTTCTGGCGGATGTTGCCGACATACCGCCATTGGCGACGCTTGTCGACGCACACACGCTGCATCTCGACGGTCGCGTCGGTGACGCCGAACCGTGCCGCCAGGGCTTGCAGCGTGTCGTTCCAGAAACGATCCTCGGTGCGGTGCGCGACGATCGGCATGGAGAGCTCGTACAAGGGGTCGCTCGCCCGCAGTAAGGCCTGGATCTGGACCACCGGGATGATGCCCTCGGCGTACGACGAGAACGTGATCCACGACGCGAACTGGTGGCCCTCGGGCGTCATGAAGGCGAACGACTCGTCGTCGGCGTAGATCACGAGGACGCCCGTCGAGAGGGTCATCTTGCCCGGCAAGGCGAGATCGAGCAACGCGACCTCACCCGGTCGGAGGCTCGTCAGCGGGCCGTAGAAGTGGTTGCCCTTCGGCCAGAACTCGCCGAAATGCTCCTTCCACGTCCGGATGATGGCCTGAGGCGTGACGTCGGCACCGGCGAGGCGCACGCGGTAGGTCTTCTGCCACAGCTGACCGAAGCCCTGCACCGGACCGGCCAAGCGCCGCCCGGCGACGTTGAGATTGAGGGCAGCTGTGGGTACCGCGCTGACCGCCAGGCGGCCGACCGGCGCGGCCCAGTTCGAGGTCGTTGATGGGGCGCTCGGTGGTGCGATCGCGGGAGCGCTCGTAGTCTCGATCGGATCGGTGCTCGGTCGACCAGCTTCGCTCGTCAAGGTTCGGCCCTCCTCGGGTGTCACGTCAGGCGCTCGCTGCGGCAAGCGCACCAGCTTCCGTGTCGTGGATGCCGATCGCCTCGTCGAGGCGAGTCAGCGCGAAGATCTGGCGGTAGTGCTCGGTGAGGCCGAAGGCCAGGAGGCGTTGACCCTGCCGTTGCACGCGCACGAGAAGCGTCACCAGCAGCCCGATGCCGCCGCTATTCATGTAGTCGAGGCCGCTGAAGTCCAGCACGATGGAACGCGTGACTGCGTCACTTGCGCGGGCGTAAGCGTCCATCAGGGCCCCCTCCGTGCCCGAGGTGATGTCGCCCACGATTGCGATGGCGCTCGTCGTCGGGGATAGCCGACGAACGTCGACCGTGGTCGTCCCACTGGTCATGCCGTACCTCCAGTCGTCTGGCCCGCCGGTACCGCCGTTGCGCCGGCCTCGTCCGTGAAGATGTGCAGGTAGTCGGACAGCCGGGTGAGCTCGAAGATCTCGGCGTAGTGCGGGCTCAACCCGTAGGCCCGGACCTCGCGGCGGTCGCGCCGCCCGTCGGCCAGCAGGCGCACGATGAGCGCGATGCCGGTGCTGTTGATGTAGCCGACGCCGGTGAAGTCGAGGACGATGACCGGGGCGTCGGCGGCGGCATAAGCCTGCGCAAGACTCGCCTCCGCCTCGCGGTCGATGTCGCCTCGCAACGCGACGGTGGCGATGGCCGGGTCCCAGTGGACCTCGGCGTCAAAGCGGCTGGTCCGCATCCTCGGCTCCTCTTAGATGCATGGTCAGGGTCACGGTCTGCGTGGTGCCCTCCGTGGCGATCTCCATCGCGTCGACCATGTGCTCGATCAGGAAGAGGCCCCAGCCACGGGGCTTCTGCTCGCCCGCCAACTTGGCGTCGAGGTCGGGCTGTTCAGCATCGGGGATCGGGCCGCTGAGGCCCCGATCGGCGATGCTGACCACCAGGTCGTCGGCGGTGGCCCAGACGGCGATCTCGACGGGGACGCTCGGATCGTTCTGGCTGCCGTACTCGATGGCGTTCATCGTGGCCTCGCTGACGGCCGTCTTCAGCCGCTCGAGGCGAGCGGGAGTGAGACCGACCGAGGCGACCACGTCGGCGACGCGCGCCATGGCCATCCGCTCATTGCCCGGCTCGCCCGGCACCGTCAAGGTCAGCAGAACCTGCCGTCCGACGGTCTCATCGGCGATCGGGCCGGGAACCGGCGCCCGGGAGGGCGACTCGGCTGCGGCGACGAGGAGCGGGTGCTCGCCACCGCCGGTCCGCTGGAGGGCGACGAGCGTGATGTCGTCCTCCTGATCCCAACCCCGACCGACGAACGCTCGCAGCTGCTCCAGCAGGTGGTCGATCAGCTCGCTGCCAGGCCGCTCCCGCGCCACGAGATCCCGCAGTCGCGGGAAGCCGAACATGTCGCCGGCGGGTCCATGGGCCTCGATCAGGCCGTCGCTGTAGAGCAGCACGCTCTGGCGAGGATCGATGACGGCCGTCCGCTCCTCGTAGGCCATGTCGGGCAGCAGGCCGAGCGGCATGCCCGTAGCCCGCAGTTCGACCACGCCGTCCGCCGTCCGGACGTACGGCGGGAGGTGCCCCGCGTTGGCGTACACGACCCGGCCCGTGGCCGGCTCGAGGACCAGGTACAGGCAGGTCACGAACATCCGCGCCGGCATCTCCGGCAGCAGGATCTCGTTCGCCCGACGCAGGACCTCCCCTGGGGCGATGAGGCGCGGCGCCTCGCCACGCAGGACGGACTGCGTCCGGGCCATGATCAACGCCGCCGGCACACCCTTGTCGGTGACGTCCCCGACGACGACGCCGATGCGCCCGTCGGGCAGCTCGATGAAATCGTAGAAGTCGCCGCCGACTGCCCGCGCCGGCCCGTAGTAGGCCGCGACCTGCCAGTCGGGCAGCTGGGGCAACTCGTGCGGCAAGAACTGCTGCTGGATGAGGGTGGCCACGCGCATCTCCTGCTCGAGGCGTTCCCGCACCTGGATCTCGCCGGCTCGCTCCTGGACCAGCTCGGCGACGCGGACCGCGGGCGCGGCCTGGGTGGCCAGGTTGGCGAGCAGTCGGCGATCGTCGATCGAGTAGCCCTGTTCCGAGAGCCGTGCGCCGAGGTTGAGCGTGCCGATCAACTCGCCTTGGCTGATGAGGGGCACGACCATGACCACGCCCGCCGCCCGCAGGTCGAGCACGGCCTGGGACTCGAGCTCGAGCCCCACCAGCTCGACGGGGCCCGCCGCCGACTGGAGGTAGGCGAGCAGCGGGTCGCTCGGGGCGATCTCGACGTCGCCGGCTACGCCGGGCCGTTCGGACAGCGGGCGGTGCGCCACGACGGCCGGTGTCTCGACGCTCGAGGGCGCGATGCGTAGGGCCCGCCGCAGCGACTGCAGTGATTCCATGGCTACCTTCTACGCCTCGGGCGTCCGGGAATCGTTACGCCGCGGGCACGACCTTACCCAGATCGGTCCTCCGGACCCGACCGACCGTTACGGTGGGCGGACTGCGGCTGTACCGTATCGTCGTGCCGGCCCGCCTCCACATCAAGCTGCTCGGGCCGGTGCGGGTCGACCTGGACGGCGCATCGCTCGCGGTGGACACGCGCAAGGCGATCGCCCTGCTTGCGTACCTGGCGGTCAGCCAGCGTCCCACGACGCGCGAGGCCGTGGCTGCCCTGCTGTGGCCCGAGTCAGACGACGCGGACGCGCGGGGGGCGCTGCGACGGACGCTGTCGGTGCTGCAGAGCGCCCTCGGTGGTGTCGGCCTCGTCGTCGACCGTCGGACGATCGAGCTCCGCCCCGACGCGGACGTCGACCTGTGGCGCTTCCAGGCGGCCCTCGCGCGAGTCCGCGGCCACGATCACGGGCCCGAGGCCATCTCCTGTGCGGTGTGTCTCGGCCACCTCGACGAGGCCGTCGCCCTCGATCGCGGGGAGTTCATGGCGGGGTTCGCACTCCGCGCCTGCGAGACCTTCGATGAGTGGCACGCCAGGAGGCGGAGGTCGTACCGCCGCGACCTTACCGGGGCGCTCGAACGGCTCGCCCGCGGACGTGTCGCCGATGCCACGTGGGATGCGGCCGTCGCGGCCGGGCGTCGCTGGCTCGAGCTGGACCCACTCCACGAGCCGGCCCACCGACTGCTGATGGCGGCGCTCGCCGGTTCCGGCGAGCCCGCCTGCGGCACTGCGCCAGTACCGCGTGTGCGTGCGGGTGCTCGATCACGAGCTCGGCGTCGCGCCACTCACCGAGACGACTGCGTTGGCCGAGGCCATCCGCGACGGTCGGATCGCGTCGCCCCCCAGACGCACCACGGGTTCGCCGGCAGCAGCGGCCGACGGTGCGCACGCCGTGACGCCGATGCGCGGCTCGCGCGCGAGCCCGCTGGTCGGCCGTGCCGACGAGCTGGGCGTCCTGCTGGAGAGCTTCGGGGCGGCCGGGTCCAACGGGCGACTCCTGGTCATCGAGGGTGAGGCCGGGATCGGCAAAACCCGCCTCGGCGCCGCGCTGGCCGAAGATGCCAGCGCCCGGGGCGCGACCGTCCTCGCGGTGGAGGTCCACAGCGGCGAGACGAGCATCGCCTTCGGGCCGGTCGGCGAGCTCATCCGGGCAGGCCTGCGCCGCCCAGACGCGGCCGACCGGCTACGTTCGGTACCCCGCGGATCACCTCCGTGAGATCGCCCGCCTCGTGCCGCTGCCCGGTGTGGTCCCCGCGCCGAGACCCACGGCCCTCGAGGACCCCTTCGGGCGGGCCCGTCTCTTCGACGCGATCACGGACGTCCTCAGCGCCCTGGTGGCTGGACCGAGCCGTGGTTTGGTGTGGGTCGATGACCTGCACCGGGCCGACGCGTCGACGGTCGAGCTGATGGCCTACCTGGCCCACCGGCTCCGAGGGCGACCGGTCGCCCTCCTGATCACCTGGCGACCCGAGGAGTTGACGGCCGGCACCCGAGAGCGGATCGTCGGCGCCGCGGAGCGCGACGGCCTCGTCATGCCAGCGTCGAGCTCCGTCGCCTCGACGAGACGCAGGTCGCGGCCTTGGCCACGGCGACCCTCGGACGAGCAGTCGGATCGAGGCGAGGCGCACGCCCTCTTCGAACGTTCCGAGGGGTTGCCGCTCTACGTGGCCGAGGCGCTCGCGTCGCCCGCTCGACGCGGCGGACCGCATGCCAGACGGCGTCGTCGCCCTCCTCGAGGCGCGGATCGACGCCACCAGCGAGGTCGCCCGCCAGATCCTCGCCGCGGCGGCCGTCATCGGCCGGTCGTTCGACCTGGGGTCCGTCGGCGCGGCGAGTGGTCGCACGATGGACGAGACCGTCGACGGCCTCGACGAGCTGGGGCAGCGACGCCTCATCCGCGAGGCCGGGCTGAACGACCTCGGAGATATCCGGTACGACTTCACCCACGGCCGGCTCCGCGACGTCGCGTACGACCGGCTCAGTCTCGCCCGCCGGCGGCTGTTACACGGGCGCGTGGCGGAGCTCCTGGAGCGCGCCGCGCTCCCCGCGTCGGCCATCGGCCACTGGTCCCTGATCGCCCACCATCAGACGCTGGCGGGCCGGACCTCTCAGGCCGCCGAGGCGCATCGGCGGGCAGGGGATCTGGCCCGTTCCGTCTTCGCCAACGCCGAAGCGCGCGGTCATCTGGAGGCGTCGCTGGCCCTAGGCCACCCCGCCGTCCCCGAGCTCCACGAGGCCCTCGGCGAGGTCGACATGCTGCTCGGCGACTACGACGGTGCGCTGGCCCATCTCGAGACGGCGTCGGGCCTTGCCGGCCCCGAGCGGGCGGCGCGCTTGGATCACCGCCTCGCGGTGGTGCTGGCCCGGCAAGGCGACTTGGTCCGCGCGGACCGGTACCTCATCGCGGCTCTCGCCGCGCTCGATCCCGAGGCGCGACTCCGGGACACGGGCGGAGATCCTCGTGGAGCGTGGCGCGATCGCGCAGCGGCAGGGGGACCACGGGCGCGCCAGGCGCTCGCCCACGAAGCGCTTAGCCTCGGGGAGGCGAAGCGGAGATCCAGTGACGATCGCACGCGCGGCCGACCTGCTGGGCATCGTGGCTCGGAGCCGCGGTGACCTGACGACCGCCAGGGCGCATCTGGAACGCGCCCTGGTCGCGGCTGATCTAGCCGAGTCGAGGGCCTCGGCTGACGGGGCCGCCACCGGCGATCCGAGCGTCCGTGTCGCGGCGCTCAACACCCTTGCCCTGGTCTGTGCTGACGCGGGCGACCGCGACCTTGCGATTGCGCTGACCCGCGAGGCGTTACTGCGGTGCGAGCGCTACGGCGACCGGCATCGTCAGGCGGCCCTCGAGAACAACCTCGCCGACCTGCTCCACGCTGAAGGTCGGGCCGACGAAGCGATGGAGCACCTGAAGCGGGCCGTGGCGCTGTTCGCTGAGATCGGGGGCGGTCCAGGGGAGCTGCGACCTGATGTGTGGAAGCTGGTCGAGTGGTGACGCTACGCCGGGTCGACGTCATCTACCGACCAGCGGCCACGCTGGCCAATGGTGCGGTCGGTTCGCCACGGCCGCGTGATCACAAGCGGGCCACTGCGCCGGCCTTCGGCTAGGGCGGTGTCACTTAGATCGACGGCGTGACCGTGACCTATGGGGTGGGCTCGGCAGCGGCCACTGGCCGGCTACGAACGACTGACGACCACCGACTAGGGCGGTGCGCTCTCGATCGGCCACGCCCCGGGGGCGATGGCCGGCGTACCCGGCAGCTCGTTCCCGCCCGGCGTGGTCGTGCCATTCGGGCCCCGGCGATCAGGCCGACCAGTCCGGTCGTCAGCATGGCCGTCAGGAAGCCCGACATCATCGTCGCCCGCTCGGCCGGCCCGGTCAGTCGAGCCCGAGACGCGCTCGGATCTGGGCGCGGGTAAGGTACGGCGGGCGCTCCGGTTACGATCAGGCCGATGCCCGACCCTCGTCCAGCACTGATCCACATCCATGGGGCGGGGCTCCAGCCCCCGGAAGCTGAGTGGCTGCGGGTCCATGACGCCCTGTTGTTCGCCGGCGGGACGCCGACGGCGACTGACCTTGCCTACTACGCCGATCTCCTCTCACCGAGCGGCGATGTCATCCACCCGCAGCCAGCGGACGCGGCCGCCGAGCTCGCGGCTGCAGCCCAGGTCGTCCACCCCTCGGTCATCCGGGCCGGCCGCGAGCCGGTCGCGCATCAGTTCCTCCTACGGTTGGCCGCGGCGATGGGTCCGACCGACCATCGGTCGCGCTTCGCCGTGCCCGAACCGCTCGTGCCACCGGCCGTCCGAACTTTCTACCGGGAGGTGACCGGCTACCTGCATGGCGAGCCGGACCTCGCCGAGGCCATGCGCGACCGCTTCCGGGCCGCTCTCCGCCGCCATGCGGGTCGGGTCGTGGTCCTGGCCCATTCACTGGGTTCGATCGTCGCCTTCGACGTGCTCGGGGAGCCCGAATTCGTGCGGCGCGATGTGATCCTGCTCACCGTCGGCTCGCCGCTCGGACTGGGGCCGGCCCAGGATCATCTGCAAGCTTGGCGTGGAAGCCGACCGGTGGAGTTGCCGATTGCGGTCCGCCTGTGGCGGAACTTCCAGGCTGAAGGTGACCCGGTGGCTCACGGGTCGGACCAGGATGGCCTGCGCCGAGACTTCACGCCGGCGGACCGCGTCCATGCGACTCCGGTCCGCAACGAGGCGGAGTGGCACCACGCACTACCGGGCTACCTTCAAGCGCCCGAGGTCCAGGAAGCTGTGCTGGCCCACGTTCTAACACGACGGCCACGCCACGGATCCTCGTAGCCCTCGACGCGGTCGATCGTCCGGGCGCGATATCGGCTAGGAGGTACCTCGGTGATGGGTGACGAGCAGGAGCTCTTGGAACGCTGGCGCGGGTGGCAGCGCAGCATCGGGGAGCGCGGTGGCGTGGCGGCCCGGGAGTACCTCGACGACGACTATGCGCTACTGATCACCCGGCGATGAAGTGCCGCTAGTCGAGCTCGATCGTCTCGCGGCGCGACTCGCCTTTCGGCTCCCGCTCGAGCCGCTCGATCCAGTGGTCAAGGAGCGAACGGGCGGCCAGAAGCTCCTCGCGGCGGGCGGCCCGCAAGTGGTTGCGCGCCTCGAGCGGCACAAGGTGACGGAGCACCCGGAGGGGGCGCGTCTCGAGGCGCCGTAGCCGCGCCATGTCGTCGAGCCGGCTCTCGAGATCCGCGATGCGGTCTTCGAGCTCCCGCGTCGGGTTGGGTTCGGGCACCCCTTGGGACGTGGTCATCGTTTGGATCCTCCGGTCTTCTCGCGGGGATGCGCCGGGCGTGACGCCGTGAACTGGATCTGCAACGTGTGGTCCTCGAACCGCGCGCCGGCCGTCTTGGCGTCGAGCAGGAGGCGCGGCAGGATCAGGTTGCGCCGCCAGGTCCCGACTTGCACGACGAGCTCCTCGCCATAGCGGGCCAGACCCACGTCCTCCTTGGACGTGAACGGCAGCTGGAGGGTCAGGCGGTAGCCGTCGCCGTCGTGTTCGATGGCGTACGGACGACCGTGGAAGTAGATCTGGGTGGGATCCTCATCGCCGAAGATCGCCCGGCCGAGCTGGCTGAGCATCGCCTCGCCGACCACTTCGTGATCCAGGAACGGGGCGGAGCGGATCGGCACGGGCTCGAACGCCTCCTCGACGAGCGGCCGGTGGCGCTGCTGCGCCTCGCGCCAGGCGGCGAAGTACGGGCCGGCGTCGGCGGGCAGAACCCGGTTCACGACGATCAGGTCGGTCGGGTAGCCATAGAGATGGAAGTAGGTGAAGGAGCGCTGGGCCTCCTTGATCACCATCTTCTCAAGGTTGAGCACGACCCGGATCGAACTGTGCTCTGGGTCGCTCAGCAGGCCACGGATGTACTCGAGGCGATGGAAGAGCTCCTCGCCGGCCTCGTAGACCTCGTTGCCAGGCATGGGCATGCCCGTCATGCGACCCACGATCGGGCTCGCCAGCTGCGCGATCCGTCGCTGGATCGGGTAGATCTTCTCCAGCCACCAGCGGCCGGCCTCAGGTAGCGAGAGCAGCCGCAGCGTCTCCCCGGTGGGCGCCGCATCGACCACGATGAGATCGAACTCGCCGGCCTCATTGTGTTCCGCGATCCACAGCAGACTGGCGAGCTCGTCCATGCCGGGGAGGACGCTCATCTCCTGGGCCATGACGTCGTCGAGACCGCGCCACGCGAAGATGCTGGCAACGTAGCGCTGTATGGTGCCCCAGTACCGCTCGATGTTGTGGAAGACGTCCGACTCCTGGCCCCAGAGGTTCGGGCCGAGCGGAGTCGGCTCCGGACCGAGCGGACGGTCGAACGAGTCGGCGAGGCTGTGGGCGGCGTCCGTCGACATGACGATCGTCTTGAGGCCGCGCCTGGCGGCGAGCAGGGCGGTGGCAGCCGCGATGCTCGTCTTGCCGACCCCGCCCTTACCCGTGTAGACGATGATCCTGGCCACCTACGTCGGCTCCTTCAATGGTCGGGCGGTCGATTGTAGGCTCAGCGCGCCTTCCAGCCTACGCGAGCCGCGCTCGGCCTCGGAACGCGCATACTGCTGCCCCCTGAACGGGTCGGCGTCCCAGCCGCGAGCCCCCTCAGGCAAGCCGAAGGGAGCCTCGCGTATGACACACGTTGTCCTGACCCACGCCGTCGAGGACGTCGAGCGCTGGCTGTCGTTCAAGGGTGAGCGGGCCGCGAGCATCGGGGCGATGGGCGCCACGAACGTCGTCGACCACGTCGCCGCCGATGGCAGCAAGAACGTCGCCGTCAGCATGGACGTGGCCGACATGGGCCCTATCCAGGCAGGTCTGGCGTCGCCCCCGCCCGAGCTGGCGGAGGGGATGCGGCGGCACGGCGTCATCCAGCCGATCATCGCCCACATCGAGAAGTAAGGGGAGCGCCGACGCGGCGATGTGCCGCGCTAAGGCACGGGGCCACGATCGAGTCGTGGCTGCCGGTGGGTCGCAGGATTACCCCATCGAGGTATCGCCTGGATGAGGCTCAAGGCGGCCGCCTGAGGGCAGCGTGCCTAGCGCACGCTATCACCCCGTCAGCAGGCGAGAACAAGCGAGGAGGCCGTCCCCCGGACGGCCTCCTCGTGGCTCCCCGCTGAATTAGCGGTTGCTGGGGAAGACCAGGCTCAGGCCGGGCCTGCGGCCGGGCTCGGGCCAGCGGACGGTGACCAGCTTCTGCTTGGTGAAGAAGCGGATGCTGTCCTCACCACGCATCTGCAGGTCGCCGATCGCCGACTTCCGCGCGCCGCCGAACGACAGGTAGCCGACCGGGACCGGGATCGGGACGTTGATCCCGATCATGGGCACGTCGACCTCAAGCTCGAAGCGGCGCGCGGCGCCGCCGTCGGTGGTGAAGATCGCCGTTCCGTTGGCGTACTGGTGGCCGTTGATCAGGGCCAGGGCCTCGTCGTAGGTCGCGACGCGGACCATGCCCAGGACCGGCCCGAAGATCTCCTCGTTGAAGATCTGCATGGTCGGTGTGACATGGTCGAAGAGGGTCACCCCGAGGAAGAACCCATCGGGGTGCTCCGGATGATGGAAAGGTCGTCCGTCGATGACCAGCTCGGCACCTTCGCTGGCGCCGACCTCGATCCAGCGGATGATCGAGTCGCGGTGCTCGGTGGAGTAGATCGGACCCATGTCGACGCCGGGCTCGATGCCGGGGCCGATCTTGAGACGGCAGAGCCGCTCCTCGATGAGGGGCCGGATCCGGTCGCCGGTGTCGCCCACGGCGAGGAGCAGGGTCTGGGCCATGCACCGCTCGCCGGCCGAGCCGTAGCCGGAGGCGACCGCGGCGTCGGCGGCCAGCTCCAGGTCCGCGTCCGGCAGGACGACCATCGCGTTCTTGGCGCTGGTGAAGGCGGTGACCCGCTTGCCGTGCTGGGTTCCGGTATCGAAGACGTGCTGGCCGACCGCCGTCGATCCCACGAACTGGATGGCCGCGATGTCGGGATGGACAAGGATCGCGTCGACCGCCTCGCGGCCGCCGTACACGATGTTGAAGACGCCGTCCGGGAGGCCGGCTTCCTTCCACAGCTCGGCCTGGAGCTGAGTGGCGCCCGGGGTATGGGAAGACGGCTTGAGGATGAAGGTGTTGCCGGCCATCAGGGCGATGGGGTAGATCCACGTGGGGACCATGACCGGGAAGTTGAACGGGGTGATCCCGGCCACCACGCCCAGGGGCTGGCGAAGGGTGTGGGCGTCGACGTTCGTCGACACTGCGGGGGTGTTCACGCCGGCCAGGAGGCTCGGCAGGCCGCACGCGTACTCGACCGTCTCGAGGCCGCGCAGGACCTCCGTGAGGGCATCCGGGTAGGTCTTGCCGTGGTCGCGCGTGATGAGCTTGGCGAGCTCCTCACGGTGCTGCCACATCCGCTCGCGGAAGGCGAAGAAGATCTCGCTGCGGGCGATCAGCGGCATGTCCCGCCAGGCCGGGAAGGCCCGCCTGGCGGCGGCCACCGCCGCGTCGACCTCGGGCGCCCCGCCGCGAGGCACGCGGGCGATGACCTCGCCCGTGGCGGGGTTGAAGACCGGTCCGGTGGCTTCGGGCAGGACCTCGACGGGCCGGCCGTCGATCCAGTGGCTGAGGATGGGAAGGACGGCCGGGGTCGCCTCGGCCGGCTTCAACTCGGTGGTCACCTGATGTTTCTCCTTGGCTCTGCCAGACAGGCTGGCGACTCCGGGTGGCGGTTGGTTGGCGGGATCAGTGGACGGCGGCAGGGCCCTCCAGTTCGACCATGGAGATGCAGCCCTCGACCGGGCACACGTACTGGCAGAGGTGGCATCCGACGCAGTTGTCGCCCTCGATCACGAGCCGCGACGTCCCGTTCGTGCCCTCGCGACGGATCGCCTGGTGCGCGCCGTCGTTGCAGGCGGCCAGGCACAGGTTGCAGTGGATGCAGCGGGTCTCGTCGATCTGGGCCAGCAGCCGGAACGACTGGTCCAGGTGGCCCCAGTCGGTCAGCGTGGGCAGGGCTCGGCCGACCAGTTCCGCCGGGCTGTGGAGGCCCTTGGAGCGGAGGTAGGTCGAGAGGCCATCGACGAGGTCGTCGATCATCCGGTAGCCCCAGTGCATGACGCTGGTGCCGACCTGGACGGTCGTCGCCCCGGCGAGCATGAACTCGACCGCGTCGTGCCAGTCGGCCACCCCGCCGATGCCCGAGACGGGCAGCCGGACGTCGGGATCCGACGCCACCGCCGAAGTCATGAACAGGGCGATCGGCTTCACCGCCGGGCCCGAATAGCCACCGTGGCTGCCATGCCCGCGGACATCCGGCACGGGCGCCCAGGTGTCGAGGTCGACGCCGATCAGCGAGTTGATGGTGTTGATGAGGGCGACCCCGTCGGCTCCGGCGGCGCGGGCCGCGCGGGCCGGCGGTCGGATGTCGGTGACATTGGGGGTGAGCTTGACGAGGACCGGGATCGCGGCCTTCTCCATCACCCACTCGGTGATCATCTGGACGTACTCGGGGACCTGGCCGACCGCGGCGCCCATGCCGCGTTCGCTCATCCCATGCGGGCAGCCGAAGTTGAGTTCGATGCCGTCGGCGCCGGTGTCGTTGACCCGGCTGACCATGTCGTACCAGGTCTGGGCCTTGGACTCGACCATCAGCGAGACGACCACGGCCTGATCGGGATACCGCTTCTTGACGTCGGCGACTTCGGCCAGGTTGGTTTCGATCGAGCGGTCGCTGATCAGCTCGATGTTGGACAGACCCACGATCCGGCGGCCGCCGATCTCGAGCGAGCCGAGCCTGGAGGTGACATTCGTGATCGGCTCGCCGACCGTCTTCCAGACCACGCCGCCCCAGCCCGCGTCGAACGCCCGGGCGACCATCTCGCCGGTATTGGTGATCGGGCAGGAGGCCAGCCAGAACGGGTTCGGCCCACGGATGCCGGCCATGTCGGTGAAGAGATCCACGCCCGGCACAGTGGAATCCGAGGGTCGGACGGGGGTGATGCGCGGAGCGCCGAGGGCCTCGATGATGGACGCGGCGGCCACCTTGCCGGCCTGGACGGCGTTGACGACTTCCGCCCCGCCATTGGCGATGTCACCGATGGCCCAGACCTTGGGATCGGCCGTCCGGCCGGTCACCGGATCGGCGACCGCGACGTCGCCGTTCGTGGCGACCCCGAGGGCGGCCAGGAGGCCCGTCGGCGCGCCCTGGCCCACCGCCCGGACGACCGTGTCGAACGGCCGGTCGAAGCGTGAAGCGGGGATCGGCTCCGGGCGCGGGCGACCGGACGAGTCCGGCGCGCCGAGGCGCATCGACTCGAATTCGACGGCCCATACGCCGCCGTCGCCGATGATCTCGACTGGCGCCGTCAGCCAGCGGATCCCGACGCCCAGGTTTCGGGCCAGGTCGATGGCATGCGGATACGCGGTGCATTCGGCGGCGCTGCGGCGGTAGAAGACCGTGACCTCTGTCGCGCCAAGCCGGACCGCGGCGGCCGCCGCGTCGAACGCGGTGCTGCCCCCGCCGATGACGGCCACCCGGCCCAGCGCACGCTGGTACGGCCGGCCGTCGATGGCGCAGCCGATCAGCTCGAGGGCGTCGACTACCCCGTCGTATTCCTCGCCCTTGATGCCGAGCGGCTTGCCGTGGCCCAATCCGGTCGCCACGACCACCGCGTCGTGCCGGGCGAGCAGTTCGGCAGGCTCGACATCCCGGCCGACCGTCACCCCGAGCTCAAGACGGGCCCCCGCCCGCTCGACCTCGGCCGCGTCGCGGGCCACGATCTCGCGCGGCAGGCGCCACGGGACGATGCCGTGGTCGCCCAGCCCGCCGGGCCTGGGGTTGGAGTCGTAGATGGTCACCGCGACGCCCGCGCGACGCAGCTCCGCGGCGCAGGCCAGCCCCGCCGGGCCGGCGCCGATGACGGCCACGTCGACCGGAGCCGACGGTCCCGGTGTGAAGAACGGCTCGCCGCTCGCCGCGAGCGCTTCGATGGCGTGGCGCTGGAGGCGGCCGATCGCGATCGGTGTGTCAAGGTCGGCCCGGATGCAGGCGCCCTCGCACAGGCGCTCGACCGGACAGGCGGCGGCACAGGTGCCGCCGAGCGGGTTGGCCGCCAGGATCGTGCGGGCGCTGCCCGCGAGGTTGCCCGTGGCGATCTTGCGGATGAACGAGGGGACATCGATGCCCGTCGGGCAGGCCCGGGCGCAGGGGGCATCGAAACAGTAGAGGCAGCGTTCCGCCTCTGTCCGGGCCGCCTGTGCGCTAAGTGCCGGTAGCGGATGGAACGGGTCGAGCGCCCGCCCGACCGAGACGTCGACGCTCATTCTCGTACCCCTCATGTTCAGCGAACTTGGGCGCCGGCTCGTCGACGGGCGAGCCGGCGCCTGGTGGCAGTGACGGATCAGCCGACCGTGGTCGGCACCCGATCGATCCGACCGGGGGCCATGGCCGGGAAGCCCCGTGGCTCGCGGCGGAGGAACCGGCCGTGGCCGGCGCTCCCCAGCCACTGGCCGTGGTCGACGACGATGCGGCCGCGCGACAGGACGACGTCCGCCCCGCCCGTGACCTCGCGACCTTCGTAGCACGAGTAGTCGACGTCCATGTGGTGCGTCGTCGCGCTGAGGACGTGCTTCCTGGTGGGGTCGTAGACGACGACGTCCGCGTCGAGTCCGACCGCGATGGAGCCCTTGCGAGGCAGGCCGAACATGCGGGCCGGGGCGGTCGAGACGAGCTCGACCCAGCGGCTCGGGCTGATCTTGCCCGTCACGACGCCGCCGTCGTGGATGAGGTCGACGCGCTCCTCGACCCCGGGCAGGCCGTTCGGGATCTTGCGGAAGTCGTCTCGGCCAAGCTCCTTCTGGCCATGGAAGTCGAACGGGCAGTGGTCCGTCCCGACCAGCTGGAGGTCACCAGAGATGAGGCCCTTCCAGAGCTCCTCCTGGTGGCCACCGGCGCGGTCGCGGAGCGGCGGCGAGCAGACGAATTTCGCGCCGTCGAAGCCGTGGCCGAGGTCGTCGAGCGACAGGAACAGGTACTGGGGGCAGGTCTCGGCGAAGACCGGCAGGCCCTCGTCCCGGGCGCGCCGGACCTCGTCCAGGGCGTCCTTCGCCGACAGGTGGACGAAGTACACCGCGGCACCGGCGGCCTTGGCCAGCCGGATCACGCGGTTGGTGGCCTCTCCCTCGAAGACCGGGTAGCGGGCCAGCCCGTGACCGATCGGATCGGTCGTCCCGGCGGCCACCAGGTCGGCCGCGACCACGTCGATCACGGGGCCGTTCTCGGCGTGCATCAGGATCAGGCCGCCGTTCTTGGTCGTCTGGCGAAGGGCCTTGAAGATGGCCCCGTCGTCGCTCAGGAACACGCCCGGGTAGGCGGTGAAGAGCTTGAAGTCCGTGATGCCTTCCTCGACGAGGCGGTCCATCTCCGGCAGGACGTCGTCCCGCATGTCGGAGACGATCATGTGGAAGCCGTAGTCGATGCAGGCCTTGCCGTCGGCCTTCTCGTGCCACGCGTCGAGGCCCTCCCGGAGCGTCCCGCCGCGCGGCTGCACGGCGAAGTCGATGATCGTCGTGGTGCCGCCGAAGGCCGCCGCCCGGGTGCCGGTCTCGAAGGTGTCCTTGGCGAAGGTGCCGCCGAACGGCAGCTCCATGTGGGTGTGGCCGTCGATCCCACCCGGGATGAGCCACTTGCCGGTGGCGTCGACGACCGTATCGGCAGCGACGTCGAGGTCGACGCCGATCAGGGCGATCTCCTCGCCATCGACGAGGACGTCCGCGCGGGTCATGGCATCGGCGTTGACGATGGTTCCACCCTTGATGAGGGTTCGCATCCGTTCCTCCTTCAGGAAAGGAGCGCCCGCGCGGTCCCTGGTCGGCGGGGGACCGGGACGGCGCGGGCGCGGGGTGATGCGGTGGATGCCGCGTGGCTAGGGCTTGATGAGATCCCCGTACGCCTCGGGTCGCCGATCCCGGAAGAACTGCCAGGTCTGGCGGACCTCCGTGATGCAGTCGAGGTCGAGATCGCGGACGATCAGCTCCTCCTTGTGGGCATCGCCGATCTCGCCGACGAACTGGCCGCGGGGGTCGACGAAGTAGCTCTGGCCGTAGAAGTCGTCGGGGCCGATCTCCTTCTCGATGCCGACGCGGTTGATGGTGCCCACGTAGTAGCCGTTGGCCAGGGCGTGGCTGACCTGCTCGACGCGCCACAGGTACTCGGACAGGCCGCGGCTGGTGGCCGCCGGGATCAGGACGATCTCGGCGCCGTTCAGCCCCAGCGCTCGCGCGCCCTCGGGGAAGTGGCGGTCGTAGCAGATGTAGACGCCGACCTTGCCCACCGCCGTCTCGAAGACGGGGTAGCCCAGGTTGCCGGGGCGGAAGTAGAACTTCTCCCAGAAGCCCTGGACGTGCGGGATGTGCGTCTTGCGGTACTTGCCCAGGAACTTCCCGTCGGCGTCGATGACGGCCGCCGTGTTGTAGTAGATGCCGGTCGTCTGGGAATCTTCCTCGTACATCGGCACGACGAGCACCATGCCCGTCTCCCTCGCCAGGGCCTGCATCCGCTTGGTCGTCGGGCCGTCCGGGATGTGCTCGGTGTAGCGGTAGTACTGGGTGTCCTGCACCTGGCAGAAGTAGGGCCCGTAGAAGAGCTCCTGGAAGAGCATCAGCTTGGCGCCCTCGGCCGCTGCGTCGTGGACGTAGCGCTCGTGCTTCTGGATCATCGACTCCTTGTCGCCGGTCCAGGTAGCCTGGAGAAGGGCAGCCCGCACGGTGCGGGACATATGAGCACCTCCTGACCATCGCGGCAGTACGCGGGAAACGGCCGTCCCGGCCGCCCGTGGTTCGACCGCTCAAGGCTGGCGCGGAATGGCGCCCGACAAACGGGCCGGAAGTCCCGAAAGGCCGGGCTCTACCGGCCCTTATCCGCCCCGCGGTGGATATGGGTTCATCAGCCATCACGTCCGGCACCTGCGGCGCCCCCAGGAGGCTCGCTGGCATGGTCATCGCGCGGCCCCGGTTGACGACGCAAGAGATCGTCCGGCTCAACCGGCAGTTCACGTTCTTTTCGTGGTCGGCGCAGGCTCACATCAACCCGCTGGTCATGGATCGTGCCGAGGGCGTCTACTTCTGGGATCCCGACGGCAAGCGCTACATCGACTTCAACAGCCAGCTGATGAGCGTCAACATCGGCCACGGCGACCGTCGGGTGGCGGACGCGATCGCCGACCAGGCGCACACCCTGGCCTTCGCCGCGCCCCAGTTCGCGACCGAGGTCCGGGGCCGCCTGGGCCAGCTGCTTGCCGAGCTGACGCCCGGCGACCTCAAGACCTTCTTCTTCACCCTCGGCGGCGCGGAGGCCAACGAGAACGCCCTGCGCATGGCTCGCATGGTCACCGGGCGGCAGAAGGTCATCGCCCGGTTCCGCTCCTACCACGGGGCGAGCGCCGGGGCGATCAGCGTCACCGGCGATCCCCGGCGGTGGGCCAGCGAGCCCGCCATCCCCGGCGTGATCCGTGTCCTGGACCCATGGCGATGGGGCCGCGAGGAACCGGAGCCGGTCGCGGAGCACCTGGCCTATCTTGAGGAGGTCATCCAGTACGAGGGGCCGCAGACGATCGCGGCGTTCATCCTGGAGACGGTCACCGGCACCAACGGCATCCTGATCCCGCCCGACGGCTACCTCCAGGGCGTTCGCGAACTGTGCACCAAGTACGGCATCCTGATGATCGCCGATGAGGTGATGGCCGGCTTCGGGCGGACCGGCCGCTGGTTCGCCGTCGACCACTGGGACGTCGTGCCGGATCTCCTCACCATGGCCAAGGGCCTGACCAGCTCGTACCTGCCCCTCGGCGCCGTGGCGATGAGTCCCAGGGTCGTCGATTTCTTCGCCGACCGGGTCTACTATGGCGGCCTGACGTACTCCGCCCATCCCGTGAGCTGCGCCGCTGCCATCGCCGCCGTCAACGTGCTGCGCGACGACGATCTGGTCGGCAACGCTGCCCGGCTGGGCCCCCTGATGGGCAGCCTCCTGGCCGATCTCCAGACCAGGCATCCGAGCGTTGGCGCCGTCCGCAACATCGGCCTGTTCGGCGTGATCGAACTCATCCGTGACCGGGTCACTCGCCAGCCCATCGCCGACTTCAACACGGTCTCACCGGTCATGACGGCGCTCGATGCGCGGCTGCGGAAGGCCGGGCTCTACACCATGACCCACTGGAACGCGTTCTTCACGAACCCCCCGCTGTGCATCACCCCAGAACAGCTGCGGGAGGGCTTCGAGATCATCGATCGCGCCCTGGACGCGACCGATACCGAGGTTTCCTGAGGCAACCGGCCCGCGGTTCCGACGGACCGTAGAGGAGGTGGATCGAGGACGACCTGCATGGGCGACCCGGGTCGGGTCGTCGTTCCGACGGTTCTCGGGAAGGGAGAGCGCTGGAGGATCCTATGACCGCAACTACGTATCCGGGCGAAGTCGTCTACCCCGACGGTCGACATGAGTTGACCCCGGAGGCGGACGCCGCCCTGAGCGACTCGCCGCTCCACAACGCGGACCTCGCGCCGGTCACGATGCCGAAGCGGATCTGGAGCACCTACAACTACATCGCGTTGTGGATCGGGATGGCCCACAACGTGGCCACGTGGACCCTGGCCGCCGGCCTGGTGGCCCTCGGCATGGCCTGGTACCAGGCGATCCTCACGATCATGATCGCCAACATCGTCGTCCTCGTCCCGATGCTGGCCAACAGTCATGCCGGCACGAAGTACGGGATCCCGTTCCCCGTGTTCGCCCGAGCCTCGTTCGGCGTCTTCGGGGCGAACCTGCCAGCCCTGATCCGGGCCGGCGTGGCCTGCGGCTGGTTCGGCATCCAGACCTGGATCGGCGGCGGCGCGATCTTCGTGCTGATGGGCTCGATCCTGGGCAATTCCTGGAGCAAGGCGGGCACGCTCAGCTTTGGCTTCGGGTCGTTCGCCACACAGCCCTGGACGCTGTGGCTGAGCTTCATCATCTTTTGGGCCTTCAACGTCTTCATCATCGTTCGCGGGATGGACTTCATCCGCCGGTTCGAGAACTGGGCGGCCCCGTTCGTCCTCGTCGTGGCCGTCTTCCTGTTCATCTGGATGGCGTCCCAGGCCGGCGGCCTCGGGCCCATCGTCAATGACCCCGGCACCCTTGGCTGGGGCGACAAGTTCTGGCCCGTGTTCTTCCCCTCGTTGATGGCCATGATCGCCTTCTGGTCGACCCTCTCGCTGAACATGCCGGACTTCACCCGGTTCGGCAAGAGCCAGCGCGCCCAGGCCACCGGCCAGATCCTGGGCCTGCCGACCACGATGACCGTCTTCCCGCTGCTGGCCGTGCTGACGACTTCAGCCAGCCAGGTCGTCTATGGCACCGCGATCTGGGACCCGGTCGCCCTGACCGGCAAGTTCAACAACCCCATCGTCGTGGTGTTCGCGCTGTTCACGCTTGCGGTCGCGACCCTCTCGGTCAACGTCGCAGCGAACGTGGTCAGCCCGTCCTATGACTTCTCCAATGCCTGGCCCAGGCGGATCAGCTTCCGGACCGGCGGCCTGATCACCGGCGTGCTCGGCATCCTCATCCAGCCGTGGAACCTGTACAACGATCCCCACGCGTACATCTTCACGTGGCTGGGCACCTACGGCGGCGCCACGGGCGCCATCGCCGGTGTCCTGATCGCTGACTACTGGTGGATCCGCCGGACCGACCTCAAGCTCACCGACCTGTACAAGGCGAACGGCATCTACACCTACGTACGTGGGTGGAACTGGAAGGCCGTCGTCGCCCTCCTGGTCGGGATCGTCTTCGCCATCGGCGGTTCGTACACGGCCGCCGGGACCGATGGGCCGTTCCCCGCGAACGGCATCATCCCGTTCCTGAAGGACCCGTTCCCGTTCGCCGACTACAGCTGGGTCGTCGGCCTCGTGGTCTCGTTCCTGCTGTACGGCGTGCTGACCAAGTACGTCGGGTCCAGGTCCGTCCCCGAGCAGACCCCGGCCGCTCAGCCGGCCTGACCCGGGAGAACCCAGCCGGCTCCGCCGGCCAACCGAACGAGCCGCCTCCAAGGCGGCTCCGATCCCGAATCCGAGAGGCCCCTCCGTCAGGGAGGGGCCTCTCGGCGTCGCATGCCGTCAGTTGCCCTGCGGCGCTCGCTCGACGGCCTGGGTCCCGACGATCGCGCCGACCATCCCGCCCAGACCGAGGATGGCGGCGGCGCGGAGGTCGACGAAGCCCGCCCGCTGGGCTCAGGACGCCGGCCGCGACACCGACGGCGGCCAGCCGCGCCAGAAGATAGCTTGGGCCGGGGTCGGGCGTCGACCCTCGTCGTGTCACCAGGTCGCCGGGAGGCCGGCGCTTCGCGGGTCCGTGGCGGCCAGGAGCGCGCCGCCCTCGGCCGGCCCGCCGTCCAGCAGGGCGATGCCATGGCAGTGGCCCAGCAGGCTGTCGAAGCGCCCGGTCGTCACGACCTCGTGGCCCATGCGCCCGAGGTTGCGCAGGAGGCCCGGCCGGAACCGCGGTTCGGCACGCACGACCTTGGCGGGTGCCAGGTGCCGCTCGGGCTCGGCGAACCAGCGGGGCATGGCGATCGCGCTGCTCACGTCCATCCCGCCGTCGACCAGGGCGCTGACCACCTGGGCGTGGATCTGCGGCTGGGCGTCGCCGCCCATGGAGCCCACCACGACCCACGGCCGGCCCTGCCGGAAGAGCATCCCAGGCATCAGGGTGTGGAGCGTCCGCTTGCCCGGCGCGAGCACATTGGCCCTCGTCGCGTCCAGGCTGAAGAACGAGCCCCGGTTCTGGTAGACGACCCCGGTCGCCGGATCGACCACGCCCGAACCGAACGTCATGTAGTTGGATTCGATGAGGCTCACGGCACAGCCCTCGGCGTCGACGACGCCCAGCCAGATCGTGCCCCCGCCCCGCGGCAGGGTCCCCGGGTCGTTCGTGGCTGCCCGTGACGGGTCGATGCGGCTGGCCAGTTCCGCGGCGTACTCCGGCGACAGCACTCGCTCAAGCGGTGTCGGGCTGACCGCCGGGTCGGTGAGGTACGCGTCGCGGTCGGCCATGGCGAGCTTGGCGGCCTCGAGGCCCAGGTGGGTCCAGCGCAGGTCGGCGCCCCTGCCGCCGGCGAAGACCCGCGGCGCCGGCGCCTCGAACCGCACCAGGACGTTGAGCATCTCCAGGGCCACGAACCCCTGGCTGTTGGGGGGATGGGTCGTCACCATCGTGCCGCGGTAATCGGTGGCGATCGGCTCCGTCCACGTGGACGTGTGGCTGCTCAGGTCCTCCAGGCCGATGAGGCTCCCCGCCGCGGCCAGCGCGCGGGCCTGGTGCTTAGCCGTCTCACCCGCGTAGAACTCGTCCCAGCCCAGGTCGGCCACGCGCTGCAGGGTCGCCGCGAGGGCCGGCAGCCGGACGCGTTCACCGGGCCGCCACGGACGGCCGTGGGGCCGGTAGATGCGGAACCATGCGGCGTCCGGGCCGAGCGCGTCGCGGAAGACCGGAGCGGCCCGCTCGACGGCCTCGATGAAGCCGCCCCAGGCGGCGAAGCCATCGCGGGCCAGCTCGATCGCCGGGGCCAGCACGGCGGCCCGCCGGAGCCGGCCGAAACGGTCGTGCGCGTCACCCCAGGAGCGGACCGCTCCGGGCACCGTGATCGACAGGGCGCCCCGCAGCGGCAGTCCAGCGAGACCCGCCCGGACCAGCGCCGAGGCATCCGCGGCCGCTGCCGAGCGGCCCGACCCGTTGAGGCCGACCTGCTTGTCCGCGCGGGGGTCCCAGATCAGCCAGAAGGCGTCGCCGCCGATGCCGCAGGCGCTGCCGAACACGACCGCCAGGGCGGCGTTCGTGGCGATGGCCGCGTCGACCGCCGAGCCGCCCGCCCGCAGGATGTCCCGGCCGATCGCGGTGGCCAGGTGATGGGGCGCCACGACCGCCCCGTGCAGGCCGTAGGCGGCCGGCATGGGCACCTCCGGTCTCGTGAGCATCCTCCGACCGTCCATCACGACGTATCGTACGGTCGTGAGCACAGCTCCGACCGACCGACACGAGCTCGAGGTCGAGTACTGCGTCGTCTGAAACTACACCGAGCGAGCCACCGGTCTGGTGGCTGAACTGCTGGGTGGATGGGCGCCGCGGATCGCCCTGGCGACGCTGCGGCCGAGCGGGGGCGGCCGCTTCGAGGTGACCCTCGACGGCGAGCTGCTCTTCTCGAAGGCGGCCCTGGGCCGCCACCCGGCTCCCGGCGAGGTCTCCGGCCTGGTGGCGGCGCGGCTCGGTCCCGCGATAGACCGTGACGCCTTCGATGGTGGCGATCACTGAGCCAGCGAGTGCCGTCGTCCGCCATCGCCACGACCGCCCGACCAGCCCCCGGACCCATCGCCGGACCCCCCCTGTCCGACAGCCCCCGGCCTTCGGGCCGTTCGGCACTGGTCGCCGACTGTGATACGCGGGACAACACGCCTAGCGCACGTGAACGGCTGCCGTCTCGAAGCGGTCGCCCTCGACGGCAGCAGAACTGAAGACGTTCGACCTGTCCCGCCGACAGGCCCCTTGTGGAGGCGGTAATGGTCCGACAGTTCGTCATCCAGATCGACAACCACCCGGGAGAGCTGGCCCACCTGACCAGAGCCCTCGCCGCGAGGAACGTGAACATCCACTGCGTCAGCTGTGCCGGAGCGGGCCCCCTGGCCTGTGTCTTCATCGTGCCGGATGACTTCGTGGAGATGCGTGAGGTCCTGCGGGGCCTCGGCCATCAGTTCATCGAAGGCGATGCGGTCATGGTCGAGGTGGAGGATCGGCCCGGTGGTCTTGCCGATGTGGCCGAGCGACTGGCGGTAGCCGGCGTGAACATCGTGGGCACCCTGTGCGTAGGGCGGCGCCCGGGCATCCTCGAGATGGCGTTCACGGTGGATGACGAGGCCAAGGCACGGCAGGCGCTGCACCTCGACGAACCCGTGGCGGCCGCCGTCTGAGGCGCCGACGCATGCCTGGCTCGGCCCTCGCCGCCGTCGATCCCATGGCGACGGCAGTGGACGTCCTTCACGAGGTGATGGCGGCCACACCCATCGAGACCCGCGTCGAGCTGTGCATCCAGTGCGGCACCTGTGGCGGTTCATGCCCTTCGGCAGCCGACATGGACCACACCCCCCGGATGATCTTCGCCATGCTGCGGGCCGGCCTTCGAGCGGAGGTCCTGCGGAGCAACACGCCCTGGATGTGCGTCGCCTGCCAGACCTGCACCGTGCGCTGCCCGCAGGAGATCCGCATCCCCGATGTGATGTCGACGCTGAAGGCGCTCGCTGAGCAGGCGGGGACCGCCCCCAGCAGCACCGCCCCGGCGTTCTCCCGGACGTTCGTCAGCAACATCCACCGCTTCGGCCGCAGCTATGAGGTCGGCCTCGTGGCGCTGCACTACGTGCGCCATTACCCGCTCCGACTGCCGGCCATGGCGCCGGTCGGGGTCAGCATGCTGGCCAGCGGCCGGATGGGCTTCGGCATCCATCGCATCCGCCAGATGCCCCAGCTGACGGCCATCCTGGATCGCGCCGCGGCGCTGGAGGCGGGCCGATGACCAGCCTGCTCTACTACCCCGGCTGCTCCATGAGCGGGAGTGGCCGCGCGTATGCCGCCTCGCTGACGGCCGTCTGCGCCGAACTGGGCCTCGATCTCGAGGAGATCGACGACTGGAACTGCTGCGGCGCATTCGAATACTTCGCCCTGAGCCAGACCCGGGCGTATGCGCTGGTGAGCCGCAACCTGGCCCTCGCCGAGAAGCAGAGCAACGGCAGCCGGACGCTCGTCGCCCCCTGCAGCGCCTGCTACCTCAACCTCGCCAAGACCGACCATGACCTGCGCGAGAACCCTGGCCTGCGCGCCCTGGTCGACGACGCCCTCGCGGCGGGTGGCTTGCAGTACCAGCCCGGCTCGGTCGAGGTGCGGCACCTCTTCGAGGTCCTCGTGCGAGAGGTCGGCATCGAGGAGATCGGCCGCCACGTCACCCACCCGCTGGCCGGCCTGCGCGTGGCGCCGTACCTCGGGTGCCTGGTGACCAGGCCCGACTACGACCACCGCTGGCCGCTGCGCGAGCACCCGCTCGAGTTCGATCGCCTGCTCAGCGCGCTCGGCGCGGAGGTCGTCGACTTCCCGCTGCGGACCGCCTGCTGTGGCGGTCACATGACGCAGATCAGCCCCGACACGGGGTTCGGCCTCATCCGGCGCCTGCTTGACGCGGCCGTCCACGCCGGAGCGGACATGCTCGTGACGGTCTGCCCCATGTGCCAGATGAACGTGGACGTCTACCAGGCCGAATTGAACCACCACTTCCGGACCGACTACCACATGCCCATCCTCTTCTTCACCCAGCTGATGGGCCTGGCTTTCGGGGAGACGGCAGCCCGCCTGGAGATCGGCGGCGAGATCGTCAGCGCCCGACACGCCCTGGAGAAGATCGGGGTCACCGTGCCGGAGGAGGCAGAAGCCGACGGTGCCGCCGGCCGCGTGCCGCCGCGCCGGCCGAAGAAGCCGCAGGGCCTGCCGATGCCCAGCATGCCGGGCCCGCAGGAGGTCCGCCGATGAGCCCGGACCCGACCAGCGCCCCGATGCCGATGGGTAGCGAGCCATCCGCGCCCGTGGCCTCGCCGACTCCCGGCCCCGCCGATGGTGCGGCCAAGGAGCGGGTCGGCGTCTACGTGTGCCACTGCGGCACCAACATCGCCGGCACCGTGGACGTCGCAGCGGTCCGCGACTGGGCCGCTGAGCGATTGGCCAGTCACGGGGTCGTGGTCGCCCGCGACTACGAATTCATGTGCTCGAGCACCGGCCAGGAACTCATCGAGAAGGACATCCACGACCTTGGCCTGACCCGGGTGGTCGTCGCCGCCTGCTCGCCCCACATGCACGAGAAGACCTTCCGGGGCGCCTGCGAGCGCGCCGGGCTCAATCCGTACCTGTGCGAGCTGGTGTCGATCCGCGAACAGGTCTCGTGGGTCCATACCGATCACGCCGCCGCCACGGCGAAGGCCAGGGCGGTCGTGGCCGGTGGGGTCCTGCGGGTGGCCCAGCAGGTGCCCCTCGAACCGTATCGCGTGCCCATCAACCCGGCCACCCTGGTCGTCGGTGGTGGGATCGCCGGGATCTCAGCGGCGCTCGAGATCGCGGACGCCGGCTTCCCCGTCCACCTCGTGGAACGCGAGCCGTCCATCGGCGGCCACATGGCCCAATTCGACAAGACCTTCCCCACCCTGGACTGTGCCGCCTGCATCCTCACCCCCAAGATGGTCACTGCCGGGAGCCATCCCAACATCACGCTCCACACGTGGAGCGAGGTGACCGACGTGAAGGGCTACGTGGGCAACTTCACGGTGACGGTCCGCCATCGGGCGCGGTACATCAACACCGACCTGTGCACGGGCTGCGGGATCTGCCAGGAGAAGTGCCCGGCCAAGGTCGTTGACGAGGTCTTCGAGGCCGGCATCGGCTATCGCAAGGCCGTCTACACGCCGTTCCCCCAGGCCGTGCCCAGGTTCCCCGTCATCGACCGCGACAACTGCATCTACTTCGAGCGCGGCACGTGCAAGGCTTGCATCAAGTTCTGCCCCACTGGGGCCATCGACCTGGAGCAGCAGGACGAAGATGTGGAGCTCCAGGTGGGCAACATCGTGCTGGCCACCGGCTTCGAGCCCTTCGATGCGCGGCGGGTCGAAGCCTACGGCTACGGCCGCCTGGCCAACGTGTTCACCAGCCTCGAGTTCGAGCGGATGAGCAACGCCGCCGGCCCGACGAGCGGCCGCATCGTCCTGCGCGACGGGGTCACCGAGCCAAAGTCCGTGGGCATCGTCCACTGCGTGGGCAGCCGCGATCGCAACTACAACCCCTACTGCTCGGCCATCTGTTGCATGCAGAGCCTGAAGTTCGCCCACCTGGTGCGCGAGCACACCGACGCCAATGTCTACGAGTTCTACATCGACATGCGCACGCCCGGGAAGGGCTACGACGAGTTCTACCAGCGCCTCCAGGCGGAGGGGACGGTGTTCGTGCGGGGCCGCGTCGCCGAGGTCACCGACTCCCTCCGGCTGCCCGATGAGGCCGCCGAGGACGGCCGCCTCATCATCCAGGTGGAGGACACCCTGGCCGGTGAGCAGCGGCGGATCCCCGTGGACATGGTCCTCCTTTCGGTCGGCCTCAACCCGCGGGCCGACGCCAAGGAAGTGGCCCGCCGCTTCGGCATCGGCTGCAGCTCGGATGGCTGGGTGATCGAACGTCACCCCAAGCTCGACCCCGTGGCCACCATGACGGAGGGCGTCTTCGCCGCCGGATGTGCGCTCGGGCCGCGGGACATCCCCGCCAGCGTGTCGAACGGCGCGGCCGCGGCGGCCCGCATCCTGGGCCGCATCCAGCAGGGCGAGATGGCCCTCGAGCCGTACCGTGCCGAGGTGGACGAGGCGCGCTGCTCGGGCTGCCGGATCTGCAACGACCTGTGTCCTTATAGCGCCATCACCTTCCTCGCCGACCGTGGCGTGGTGGAGATCAACCCGGCGCTCTGCCAGGGCTGCGGCACGTGCGTGGCCGCCTGCCCCGCCGGAGCCCTCAGCGGCACCGGGTTCAGTGACGCCGAGATCCTGAGCCAGATCGACGGGCTGTTGATGGTCAAGAACACCGCACCGGCGCCCGTGGGGGCCGCAGCATGAGCGTCACCACCGCCCCCCGCCCGGCATCCACCGGCGACGCCGTCGAATCCTCCGCCACTGCCGACGCGACCGCCGTGCCGGCGGGTGCAGTGTTCGAGCCGTTGCTCATCGGCTTCACCTGCAACTGGTGCAGCTATCGCGCCGCCGACCTGGCCGGCACGGCGCGCATCAAGTACCCGCCCAACGTCCGTCTGGTGCGGCTCATGTGCGCCGGCCGCCTGGATCCCACCTTCGTCCTGAAAGCGTTCGCCGGCGGCGCCGATGGCGTCATGGTCACCGGCTGCTGGCCTGGCGACTGCCACTACCGCGAGCAGAACTTCAAGGGGCTGCGGCGCTTCCTGCTCCTGCGCCGCGTGATCACTGCCCTGGGCATCGAACCCGCCCGCCTGCAGCTCGTCTGGGCCAGCGCCGCCGAGGGCGACCGGCTGGCCCACGAGATCGGCCGGGTCGTCGAGGAGGTCCGCGCGCTCGGTCCGCTCGACGCGGACGTCGGGCTCGCCGAGCCGGTCGTGCCGCTCGCGGCGGTTGAGGCAGGCACGTGATGGCCATCGCCGTCCCGGACACGAGTCCCGCCCCGCCGGCGGCGGCTCCGGCCACCACCAGACACCGCTTCGCCATGTACTGGGCGTCGGCCTGCGGCGGGTGCGACATCGCCGTGCTCAACGTCGATGGCGTGCTGCCGTTGGTCGACGAACACTTCGAGATCGTCTTCTGGCCGGCCGTGATGGACGCCAAGTACGCCGACCTCGAGGCCGAGGCCGACTCCTCCATCGACATCACGCTCTTCTCGGGCGGCATCCGCAACTCGGAGAACGAGGCGCTGGCCCGGCTGCTGCGCCGGAAGTCGAAGCTCCTGGTGGCGTTCGGGTCGTGCGCCGGTGAGGGTTGTATCCCCGGCCTGGCCAACCTGAGTTCATCGGCCGCCCTCCTCGACGCCTCGTACGAGGGCCCGGGCGCGGACAACCCCGACCACCTGCGGCCGCAGGCCGTGTGGCAGGCGCCGGAAGGCGAGCTCGACCTGCCCCTCATGTCGCCGCTGCTGCGCACGCTCGACGAGATCGTGCCGGTCGACTACTCCGTGCCGGGATGCCCGCCGGAGTCGGCCCGCATCGCGGAGGTGCTGGCCCTGGTCGTCGAGGCCCTCGAGGGGCGCGCCCAGCTGCCGCCGGCGGGCTCGATCCTGGGGGCCGGCCATTCCACGGTCTGCGACGAATGCCCGCGCACCCGCGGCGTGAAGCACATCACCGGTTTCAGGCGCATCCAGGACGTGGCCGCGATCGATCCCGACCTGTGCCTCCTTGAGCAAGGCATCCCGTGCAACGGGCCGGCCACCCGCAACGGTTGCTCGTCGCGATGTCCGCTCGTCGGGGCGCCCTGCATCGGCTGCTACGGACCGGCGGACGGGGTGGTCGACTACGGCGCGCGGCTGATGTCGGCCTTCGCCTCGGTGGTCGATGCGCAGGAGCCGGCGCAGATCGAAGCGATCCTGGACGGGATCGCCGATCCGGTCGGCCAGTTCTACCGCTTCTCGCTCGCCAAGTCCCTGCTTGGGGCGAGCCGGGCCGCTCGAGTCGGCTCGGTCCCGGCGGGCTTGCCCCGCATGGAAGGTGGCGCGACATGACCCGGGTCGCGATCGATCCCATCACCCGCCTGGAGGGTCACGGCAAGATCGAGATCTTCCTGGACGAGCAGGGCGACGTCGCCCACACCTACTTCCAGGTCCCGGAGCTGCGCGGCTTCGAGCGCTTCTGCGTGGGACGGCCGGTGGAGGAGATGCCCACCCTCACCAGCCGGATCTGCGGCGTCTGCCCGGAGGCCCATCACATGGCCGCGGCCAAAGCCGTGGATGCCGTCTACCACGTCGAGCCGCCTCGGCCCGCCTCGCTGCTTCGGGAACTCCTCTACAGCGCCTTCGTGGTGGCCGACCATACGACCCACTTCTACGTCCTCTCCGGTCCCGACTTCCTGGTCGGCCCCGACGCCCCCGCCACCGAGCGCAACATCCTGGGCGTGCTCCACCGGGTGGGGATGGACGTGGGCGGGCAGGTCATCGAGGCGCGCAAGATGGGCCACGCCATCATCGAGATGCTGGGGGGACGCAAGGTCCATCCGTGCACCTCGGTGCCCGGAGGCGTCACCAAGGGCCTCACCGAGGACGAGCGCGCCACCATCGAGCAGATGGGCCACGCGATGGTCGACTTCGCAGCCTTCAGCCTGGGGCTGTGGGACCAGCTCATCCTCGGCAACGACGAGTACGTGGGCATGATCCGGGGCGACGCCTACACCCACGAGACGTACTACATGGGCACGGTCGACCCGGCCGGCCGGCTCAACCTGTACGACGGCCAGATCCGCGTCGTGGCCCCCGACGGCGAGCGGCTGGGCCAGTACGAACCGTCACAGTACCCCGAATGGATCGCCGAGCGGGTCGAGCCGTGGACCTACCTCAAGTTCCCGTACCTCCGCAAGGTGGGCTGGAAGGGCCTGGTCGATGGCAAGGACTCGGGTGTCTACTGCGTGGGGCCGCTCGGTCGGCTCAACGCCGCGGACGGGATGGCGACGCCACGGGCCCAGGAGGCCTACGTCCGCCTCTTCGAGACCCTGGCCCCCGCGGACGGCGGCGCGAAGCGCCTCATCCACCAGCGCCTGGCGATGCACTGGGCGCGGCTCGTCGAGCTCATGTACGCCGCCGAGCGCGTCGTCGAGCTGGCGACCGATCCCGAGATCACCTCCGACCACCTCCGGACGATCCCGAGCGAGACGCCCACCGAGGGGGTGGGCTCGGTCGAAGCGCCCCGCGGCACGCTGACGCACCACTACTGGACCGACGCGAACGGCCTGGTCACGAAGGTGAACCTGATCGTGGGCACGACCAACAACTACGCGCCCATCGCCATGTCGATCGAGCGGGCGGCCCGCTCACTCATCCATGCCGGTGCGCCCGTCGGCCCGGGCCTCCTCAACCGCATCGAGATGGCCTTCCGCGCCTACGATCCGTGCTTCGGCTGCGCCACCCACTCGCTCACCGGTCAGATGCCCCTGGAGGTCACCCTCCACGCTGCGGACGGAACCACGGTCGATGTCCTCCGCCAGCACTGCTAGGGCACCGGCCGCGAGTCGCGAACGGTCAGGGGACTCCACCCTCGTCATCGGCCTGGGGAACCCGGTGCGCGGCGACGACGGGGTCGGTTGGCGGGTGATCGAAGCGTTGGAGGACCGGCTCGCGGCCCAGGGGGGCACGGGAGGCGCTGTCGGGCCGGAATTCGACCGTCTCGCCGTGGGTGGCCTGGCCCTGATGGAGCGCCTTGTCGGATACGAGCGGGCGATCCTCGTCGACGCACTCCAGGAGGGCCTCACTCCGGGCACAGTCACCTGCCGGCCGCTCGATGAGCTGGCAGGCGGCCCGGCGGCCCACCTCGACTCGAGCCATGACGCCAGCCTGGCGGCCGCCCTCGCCGCGGGCACGGCGCTCGGTGCGACGCTGCCGTCGGACATCACGGTGGTCGGCGTGGAGGTCCGCGACGCCGACGTCTTCAGCGATCGTCTCTCGCCCGCGGTCGCGGCCGCGGTCCCGGCCGCGGTGGAGCTCCTGATGGCCCTGCTGCGGCCCGCGGCGGCAGGGGCTGCCCTGTCCGACTAGCCCAGCGGGCGAGCGGCCCGCCGCCGACGCGGCGCGGTCTCGATCTCGATCGACTCCGGCGTGGGAAGCCGCAGCCCCGGCGCTCCGCAGGCCGGGCAGGGGGTCTCGGACGAGCGGGCCGTGAACGGCTCGCCGCAGCCCACACAGACGGCGATCGCGGGGCTATGCCGGATCGCCAGCCGCTCCTGATCGAACCCTGGCAGGGCCATGCCGAGATGGAGCCGCAGCGCATCGTCGAAGGCGGCCGCATCGTCGTGACCGCCGTGGACGACCAGTCGCACCGATGGACCCTCCCGATCGAGACCACGCTGGCGCAGCGCATCTGCGACCGACGCCGCCAGCCCGGCTTCATGCATCCCGGACCGCCACCGCTCCCCGCAGCGCGTCGCGCATCTCTTGCGCCACATCGGCATCCAGGCGCTCCAGGATCGTGCCCATCCCGACCAGGACCCATTCGCCCACCGCGACGTCAGGCACGATGACCGTCGACGCCCGGCGTCGGCGGCCCTCGGTGTCGACCGTGGCGCCCTGCGCATCGATCGCCACGACCTGTGCTGGCCATGTCACACACATGGGCGATACCTCTCTGGGGCAGCGTGCGCCAGCCCACGCGAACGCCGACAGGGTCGAACGTCACGTGCGACGCGGTCCTTCGGCCGCCCATCGGACGAGATGGGCGCGCCGCGAGGACCTTTGCCTCTGGCGGTCCCTGTGTCCCTCGTGGGTACCATGTGGTGCGTCCGGAGTAGGAGTCTCCCGTGCGGACTGGCGGGGCAGCCACGTTGGTCCTGGTGGCCCTCGTTGCCGTGGCAGCCTGCGGCTCGCCGGCCCCGGCCTCACCGACCCTGGCGCCGGGGCCGCCCGGCTCGACCGTCACGTCCAGCGGGCCATCCACCCCACCGTCGCCGACCTCGACGCCCGTCCCCACCGCGACGACACCGGTCGCGACCCAGGCACCGGCCCCGACCCCGACCGTCCGGCCGACCGCGACCGTCCAGGAGTCGCTCGTCGGGGCGGGCAGTGAGCCGGAGGTCTCGATCAGTCCTCGGGGCGAGCTAGCCGTGGTCGTCCAGGACATCGCCTGGCCGCAGGACTGCAGCCGACCTGCGGTTCGCCTGTCCGGCAACGGCGGCCGCAGCTGGAGCGCGCCGAGTCACCCGTGGGGCAGCCACTGCCTGGACATCCACGCCGTCATCGCGTGGGGTGCCGGGAACCGCCTGTGGGCGGGGGACGCGGTGGGCGTGACCGGTGGTGTCCGCATGTCGGTCACGTACTCCGACGATCTCGGCCGTACCTGGGCCGCGCCGTGGATCGAGCCGTTCACGCCGGCCTGGTTCGGGTGCTTCCCGACCATGGCGGTCGACACGGATGCCGCCAGCCCAACCTACGGCACGCTCTACGTGGCCTACAACTGGCTCCCGAACGCGGCCGGACCCGGCCTCCACGTGCTCGCCAAACCGCTCCATGGTCCGTGGGCCCAGGTGGAGGTCCCGGCCGTGGGGCTGGCCGGCTACCCGGCCCACGACCGCATCGGCTATCGCCTCGTGGCCGTCCGTGGCGGGGTCCTCGTCAGCTTCTACGAGGCGGACCTCCGGCAGTTCATAGGCGAGTTCGATCCGCGCGATTCGGCTCCCGGTAACGTCGGCCGCCAGGGCTTCGCCACCGCGGTGATCACCTTCGACGGCACGACCCTGACGGTCGGTCGCCCGCGGTGGGCCACCACCGTCAGCGGCAGCAACGCCGTCTACCTGGAGCCACAATGGCAGTCCCAGCTGGCGGTCGAGAGCAGCGGCGGCATCACCCGGCGCTGGCTCGTCGTCGAGAGCGGTGGCCGGGTCCGGGTCGGCTGGAGCAGCAACGGCATCTCCTGGTCGTGGACCAATATGGCCACGGGGTTCAAGCCGTCGCTGGCCGTCTCGAGCGGCGCGAACGGTGGTGTGGTGTTCGTCGGCTGGCACGTCCTGCACGAGGGCCAGGTGCAGAACGAGTTCTCCCTTTCCTACGATCACGGCCGCACATGGAGCAAGCCGCGCCTCGTCAGTGCCGCCACGTGGGAGATCCCCGACGTCATCAACGGCACGGGGTTGCGTGAGAACGCCATCTACGGCGGGGGTGCCTTCTACTGGGCCTGGGCCGACACTCGATCCGGTTCGCTCGTGACCTACCTGGCCGCCGTGCGGCCCTGACCGGCCGGGCGCCTCAGAAGTAGTTCAGCGGGTTGACCGCGGTGCCGCCGGCCAGGATGGGCCCGATCGACACCACGAACAGGAGATGGGGCCCGGTGGAGTGGCCGGTCGAGCCGACGCGCGCGATCAGCTGGCCGCGGCCCACATGCTGGCCGGCGTGCACCAGCAGGGCCGACAGGTGGTAGTAGCCGGTGTAGTAGTCATGGCCGTCGCTGATCGTGACCTGGTAGCCCCCGTCGTTGTCCCGCCAGCCGGCGAAGGTGACCGTGCCGGCCGCCGCGGCCAGCACGGGCGTGCCGTTCGGCGCCGCGATGTCGATGCCGTAGTGGTAGTGCGCGCAGTTGCCGAACGCTGGTTCGTATGGGAAGCCCGTGCAGCCGAAGCCCTGGCTGATGTAGCCCCCGGGCACCGGCCAGGCGAGGGGCGCGAACCCGCAGCTGGTGCAGCCGGTCGTGCCACCGGAGGCGGCCTTGGCCGTCGGATGCGCGGTGGCCGCCACCGCGATCGACGATCCGACGCCGTTGGGGATCATGACCTGCTGGCCGAGCGTGAGCTCGCCGGTGGCGAGGCTGTTGTAGGTCGTCACGGCCGCCGGGTCGGCGTGGAAGCGCGCGGCGACCGCCGTGACCGTGTCACCTTCCTGGGCCGTGTACAGGACGCCGTCGACAAGGGGGATGCGCAGCACCTGGCCCACGTGGAGCTGGTCCTTGGAGGTTAGCGTGTTGGCCCACCAGATGGTCATCATGCTCAGGCCGAAGTGGGCCGCGATGCCGGTCAACGTGTCGCCGTGCACGACGGAGTAGAGCCGCATCTCCAGCGGTGCGGGGGATGGCTGCCCGGTCCGGGGCGCCAGGAGGGTGCCGTCGGCGGCGAACGGTCCGCTGGCCGCGACGGGGGCCTCCTCCGACATCAGCGGCCGCACCGTTGCCGACGGCGCGCTCACGTCATCGGGCTGGACGCCGCGAAGGTCGGCGATGGCGGGGTTCACGAAGGCCTCGGCCGCACGCGGCTGGGCTGACGCGGCAGGCAGGATGGCGAAGAGCGACGTCAGGAGGACGAGCGCCACGACGAGCGTCGGACCGACGCGTCGATCGGCGCCCAGCCGACCCAGGCCGGCCCGCCGGCCTCCGGTGGCGGCCGCCACGGGCAGGCGACCAGCACGCTTCCGCCGCGCGGGCCGCGCATAGACGCAGGTGGGCCCGTGGGACTGGGGGCGCGGAGAAGCGCCCGATGCCAGCAGCAATAGGCCTCCTCTGATCCTGGCCGTCGTCCCGGTGCCGACCCTCGTGGACCCCAAAAGGTACCAGAGTCAGGCGGGAGACGGCAATCGCGCGGTCCCCAGCGGGAGCGTGGCCTCAGCGGGCGTATGGCCACCGTCCCGCCGAATCGGGTCTTCGGGCCCTTGTCGGGGCGTCGGCGAACCGTCAAAAGGATGTCATGGGAATCGCCGGGGCGGATCTCGCGATCGAAGTCCAGGGTCTGCGCAAGCGCTACGGCGACAAGCGGGCCGTCGACGGGCTGGACCTGTCCGTCCACCACAGCGAGATCTTCGCCCTCCTCGGGCCGAACGGAGCCGGCAAGACGACCACCGTCGAGATCCTGGAGGGTTACCGGCGCCGGGACGCCGGTACCGTGCGTGTCCTGGGTGTCGACCCTGCGATAGGCGACCGGGCATGGCGCTCGCGGATCGGGATCGTGGTGCAGTCGGCCAACGACCAGCCCGAGCTCACGGTCGGCGAGATGGTCCGCCACTTCGTCCGCTACTACCCTCACCCTTCCGACCCTGACGAGATCGTCGAGGCCGTGGGCCTGACCGGGTCGGTCCGGAGCCGGATCCGGGAACTCTCGGGAGGCCAGCGTCGCCGGCTCGATGTGGCACTGGGCATCCTGGGCCGCCCCGAGCTGCTCTTCCTCGACGAACCAACGACCGGGTTCGACCCGGAGGCCCGGCACTCGTTCTGGGATCTGCTGGCGGGTCTGCGCCACGCCGGCACCACCATCCTCCTCACGACCCACTACCTCGACGAGGCGCAGCACCTGGCCGACCGGGTCGCCGTGATCCGTGACGGCCGCGTCCTGGCACTGGCCACCCCCGCCGACCTCGGCGGGCGAGCAGCCCAGCGCGCCATCGTGCGCTGGACCGAACCGGCACCCGATGGAGGAGCGGTGCGCCATCGCGAGGAGCGCACCGACACGCCGGAGGCGTTCATCCGGGAGCTCAAGGTGCGCGAGGGTCTGGGTGCGGAGGACGAGATCCCGGGCCTCGAGGTCGTGCGGCCCAGCCTCGAGGATGTCTACCTCGCTATGATCGACGAGCCGGCCGCTGGCGAGCCGCCGGTCCGGAAGCCTGTCGGGACCGCGCTATGAGCGCAACCACCACTCCGCTCCGTCCCGCGCGCGGCGCACCGTCCACCCTGGCCATCGGGGTGGCGCGCGCCGGGCTCGAGGTGCGCCTCTTCTTCCGTGAGCGCCGCGCCCTGTTCGTCACCTTCGCCTACCCGGTGATCATGCTCGGCATCTTCGCGAGTGTCTTCGGCCAGAGCGGCGCCAGGATCGGTCCCGCGCCCGGCATCCCGTTCGCCCAGTGGTTCCTGCCCGGGATGGTCGCCACCGGGTTGATCCTCCTCAGCTTCGAGAACATCGTCGACACGATCGCCATCGAGCGCGACGAGGGCACGCTCAAGCGCCTGCGCGGGACGCCGATGCCGGCGGTGTCGTACTTCCTGGGCAAGATCGGGCTGGTGCTCGTGACCTGCCTGGTGCAGACAGCGCTCCTGCTCGGCATCGCCGCTACCGTCTTCAGCGTGCCGTTGCCGTCCAGCGCATCGGCCTGGGCCACGTTCGCCTGGGTCTTCGTGCTGGCGACGGCGACCGGGTGCGTGTGCGGCATCGGGTTCTCTGCGGTGCCCCCTTCAGGGCGCGCCGCCAGCGCGATCGTCAACCCCGTCGTCCTCATCCTCCAGTTCATCTCGGGGGTCTTCTTCGTGTACGGCCAGCTGCCGGCGTGGATGCAGCAGGTCGCCGAGATCTTCCCCCTCAAGTGGGTCGCCCAGGGCATGCGCTCGGTCTTCCTGCCGTCCGGTGCCGAGGGCATGGAGCCCGGTGGATCCTGGCAGCAGGGCGAGACGGCGGTCGTCCTGGCCGCGTGGCTGGTCATCGGTCTGGTCATCGGCCTGCGCACCTTCCGGTGGACGCGGCACGACGACGTCTGATCTGGCCGCGCGTCCCCAGACTCGTCGACCGTAGCTCGCGGCCATCCTGAGACCGGCACAGCGGCGATCAGCCTCGCGGTCGTGCGGATGCGCCATGATCGATCGCCATGGCCTCCGTCGCGTCCCGATCCGTCACCCCGGCCGCTGTCCGACCGATGTGGTCCCTCTGGCTCCTGTCGATCGCGCACGCGGTGAACCACGCGCAGGCCGTGGTGCTGCCGCTGATCTACCTCAAGATCACCGACGACTTCCACATCGGGGTCGATACGATCGCCTTCCTCGCCGCGGGGGGCGCCTTCGCCTCGGGGGTCGTGCAGCTCAGCTTCGCCTCGCTCACGCGCCTGGTCTCGCGGCGGCGCTTGCTAGGTGCCGGCGGCCTCCTGTTCGGCGGCGGGTTCGTGGCCCAGGCGTTCGCCTCCGGCTTCCCGACCTTCGCCTTAGCCAACGTCCTGTCGCGCATCGGCGGCTCGCCGCAGCATCCGGTCGGCAACGGCCTGCTCGCCGAGCAGTTCCCGCTGGAGCGGCGGGGCTTCGCCATCAGCGCCCACATCGCCGGCGGCAACGTGGGCACGGTCGTCGTCGCCGTACTCGGCGCGCCGATCATCCTGGCCTTCGGCTGGCGCGGCGCGGCCATCGTGTTCGGTATCCCGGCCATCGTCATCGCCGTCGCCATCCTGCTGCTGGTCCGCGAACGGGGCACCGACCGTGCGGCGGCCTTGGCCGGCGGGAGCGTGCGCGACGCCTTCCGGCGGATCATCGGCGACCGCGACCTGCGCTGGCTGTACCTGACCTCGATCCTGGGCGGCGGCGGGCGCGGCCTTGGCGTGGTGAACCTCTTCGCCCTGATCTACCTGACCAAGGTCCTCGGCCTCGACGAGTCGCTGTCGGGAGTCATGTACGGCGCCCTGATCGTCTTCTCCGTGCCGATGCCGCTGGTCGCCGGCTGGCTGTCCGACCGCATCGGCCGCAAGCCCCTCATCGTCGGCGTCTACCTGGGCGGCGCGGTCGGCTTCGCCGTCTTCCTGCTGTCGGGCTCGAGCCTCATCGGGCTGTGGGTGGGGATCGTCCTGATGGGCCTGTTCAGCTTCGCCGAGAGCCCGCAGCTCCAGGCGCTCCTCGCCGACATCGCCCGCCCGTCGATCCGCGACGCGTCGTTCGCCGTCTACTTCACGCTGGCCTTCGGGGTGGGGTCGCTGTGGGTCGCCCTGTACGGGGTGATCATCGGGGCGGTGGGCAACGCCACCGGGCTGCCCATCGTCTTCGCCCTGATGGGCGTCACCTTCGTCCTGGCCGCGCTCGGTACGCTGCCCATCCACGCCGAGGAGCGGGCCGACGAGAACGCCGCGTACGAGGCCGCTCTGCGCCCAGGTTGATGGCGCGTGCCGCTTTGCATGTAGCGGTCACAGCGACGGAGCAAAGCCCTGGATGCACCCCGAAAGCCCGCTTCCGCCGTCGTCCTTTGCATGCGCCGGCAGGATCGGCGGCCGAGGGTCCGCTCCTCCGTCACTGTCGTCGCTGGATGCAAACGCGCGCCCACCGCCCGCTACGGACGATGGCCCGATGCGCCGACGACTAGGTGTCCTCCAGGTTGGGGGCCAGCCAGCGCGCCGCCTCCGCCAGCGGGACGCCCTTGCGTTCGGCGTAGTCGGCCAGCTGGTCGCGACCGATCCGCCCGACCCCGAAGTAGTGGCTGGCCGGGTTCCAGAAGTAGTAGCCGCACACCGACGCAGCGGGCCACATGGCGTACGACTCCGTGAGGCGGATACCGGCCCGGCGCTCGACCTCGAGCACGTCGAAGAGGGTGGCCTTCTCGGTGTGGTCGGGGCAGGCCGGATAGCCGGGCGCGGGGCGGATGCCCTGGTAGCGCTCGGCGATGAGGTCCGCGTTCGAGAGCGCCTCGGCCGGCGCATAGCCCCACAGCTCGCGGCGGACCCGCTCGTGCAGCCGCTCGGCAAATGCTTCCGCGAGGCGGTCGGCCAGCGCCTTGGCCAGGATCGACGAGTAGTCGTCGTGGGCCGCCTCGAAGGCGGCCACGAGCGGCTCCAGCCCGTGCCCGGCGGTCACGGCGAAGCCGCCCACGAAGTCGGCCACGCCGGTCTCGCGGGGGGCCACGAAGTCGGCCAGGGCGAGGTTGGGCCGGCCGTCCGCCTTGGCCATCTGCTGGCGCAGCGTCCGGAAGGTCGCCCGGGGCTCGCGCCGCTCCTCATCGCGCCAGGCGACGATGTCGTCGCCCGCGGCGTTGGCCGGCCAGAAGCCCACCACTGCATCGGCCCGCAGGAGACCCTCGTCCACGATCCGATCGAGCAGGGCCAGGGCATCGCCATGGAGGTCGCGCGCGGCCGCCCCCAGGCGCGGGTCGTCCAGGATCGCGGGGTAGGTCCCGCGCAACTCCCAGGTCGCGAAGAACGGCGTCCAGTCGATGGCCTCGCGGAGCTCCCCGAGCGGGTAGCCGGAGAAGGTCCTGGGCCCCAGGAAGGCCGGCCGCGGGGGATCGACCGTGGTCCAGTCGATCCGCAGGTGGTTGGCGCGGGCCTCTTCCAGGCTCGCTCGCCGCTCCCGGTCACGCTGGCCCGCGCGCTCCCGGCGGATGCCCTCGTACTCCTCGCGGACGCCGGCCACGAAGGTGTCGTGGCGGTCGGGTTGCACCAATGAGCCGGCGACCCCGACCGCCCGCGAGGCATCCAGCACGTGGACCACGGGCCCCGAGTACGCCGGCGCGATCTTGACCGCCGTGTGGGTCCGCGAGGTGGTGGCGCCCCCGATGAGCAGGGGGATGGTGAAGCCCTGGCGTTCCATCTCGCCGGCCACGTGGGTCATCTCCTCCAGCGATGGCGTGATGAGGCCCGACAGGCCGATCAGGTCAGCCTCCAGTTCGACCGCCTTCTCCAGGATGCGGGCGGCCGGCACCATGACGCCCAGGTCAACGACCTCGTAGTCGTTGCAGCCCAGCACGACCCCGACGATGTTCTTGCCGATGTCGTGGACGTCGCCCTTGACGGTGGCCATCACGATCGTCCCCGCCCGACGGCTCGTGCCGGCCCGCTCCGCCTCCAGGTACGGCACAAGGACGGCGACCGCCTTCTTCATCACGCGGGCGCTCTTGACGACCTGCGGCAGGAACATGCGGCCGGATCCGAACAGGTCGCCGACCACGTTCATGCCGGCCATCAGGGGCCCCTCGATGACGTCGAGCGGACGGGCGCTCGCCACGCGCGCCTCCTCCGTGTCGGCCACGATCCAGGCATCGATCCCGGCCACCAGGGCGTGGGTCAGCCGCTGGGCCACGGGCTGGTCGCGCCAGGCCAGGTCCTCCTCGGCGCGAGCCATGCCTCCGCTGCCGGCATACGACGCGGCCAGCTCCAGCAGCCGCTCGGTCGAGTCGGGCCGGCGATCCAGGACGACGTCCTCCACGCGCTCCCGGAGCTCCGGCTCGATGTCGTCGTAGATGGGCAGCACGCCGGCATTGACGATGGCCATGTCCAGGCCGGCCCGGATGGCGTGGTACAGGAATACCGAATGGATGGCCTCGCGGACGCGGTCGTTGCCGCGGAAGGCGAACGACACGTTGGACACGCCGCCGGAGGTGGGCGAGCCGGGGAACGCCTGCTTCAGCCTGCGGACGGCCTCGATGAACGAGACGGCGTAGGCGTTGTGCTCCTCCATGCCCGTCGCGATGGCGAAGATGTTGGCGTCGAGGATGATGTCCTCGGGGGCGAAGCCGACCACGTCCGTCAGCAGCTCGTGGGCTCGCCGCAGCACGGCGATGCGGCGCTCGACCGACTCGGCCTGGCCCTGCTCGTCAAATGCCATCACGACGACGGCCGCCCCGTACCGCCGGCACAGGCGGGCCTGGCGCAGGAACGACTCCTCGCCCTCCTTGAGCGAGATGGAGTTGACGACGCCCTTGCCCTGCAGCTGTTGCAGGCCGGCCTCGATGACCGCCCACCGGGAGCTGTCGACCATGACCGGGACGGCGGCGATGTCGGGTTCCGCCGCGATCCGGCGCAGGAAGCGGGTCATGGCCGCCGGTCCGTCGAGCATCGCCTCGTCCATGTTGACGTCGATCAGCTGGGCGCCGTTGCTGACCTGCTCGCGCGCGATCTCGACCGCCTCGTCCTCGGCGCCGGCGGCGATCAGCCGGGCGAACTTGCGCGAGCCGGTCACGTTGGTCCGCTCGCCCACGTTGACGAAGGCGTTGCCCGGCGGCGGGATGACGAGCGGCACCAGGCCCGACAGGCGCGTCGTGCCGGCCGGCGGGGGGATCGGCCGGGGCGGCAGGCCCGCCACGGCCTTGGCGATGGCGGCCACGTGGGCGGGGGTCGACCCGCAGCAGCTGCCGGCGACGTTGAGCAGGCCGTGCCTGGCCCACTCTCCCAGCGCGTCCGCCATCTGGCGGGGCGTCTCGTCGTAGCCGCCCAGCTCGTTGGGCAGTCCCGCGTTGGGGTAGGCGGAGATGGGCCGGTCGGCGACGCGCGAGAGGACGTCCAGATGCTCGCGCAGCTGCTTGGGCCCCAGCGCGCAGTTGAGGCCCACGATGAGCGGGTCGGCATGGCGGATGCTGTGCCAGAAGGCCTCGACCGTCTGGCCCGACAGGGTCCGGCCGGAGGCGTCGACGATGGTGCCGGAGATGACGAGCGGCAGCCGCTCGCCGAGCTCATCGAAGAGGGCCTGCACGGCGAAGATGGCCGCCTTGGCGTTGAGCGTGTCGAAGACCGTCTCGATGAGCAGGATGTCCGCGCCGCCCTCGACCAGCCCGGCCGCGGCTTCGCGGTAGGCCACCTCGAGCTCTTCCCAGGTGACGCTGCGGGCGGCCGGATCGCCCACGTCCGAGCTCATCGACGCCGTCCGGTTGGTGGGGCCAAGCGAGCCCGCCACGTAGCGGGGGCGGCCCGGCTCGGCCCGCTCGGCGGCGTCGGCGGCGTCGCGTGCGAGTCGGGCGGCCGCGACGTTCATCTCGCGCACGATCGCCGGCTCGAGCAGGTAGTCGGCCTGGGCGATGCGGGTCGCGGTGAACGAGTCGGTGGTGACGATGTCCGCCCCCGCCTCCAGGTACGCCCGGTGGATGGCCTTGACTGCGGCCGGCTGGGTCAGGCACAGCAGGTCGAGGTCGCCGCGCAGGTCGTGCGGGTGGTCGCGGAAGCGCGTGCCGCGGAAGTCGGCCTCGCTGAAGCCGTGCGCCTGGAGCATCGTGCCCATGGCCCCGTCGAGCACGACGATCCGCTCGCGCAGCAGGCCGGGCAGGGCCGCCAGGCGCGACGCGCGGTCGAACGGCGCGTCGGCACGGGCGGCGGCCCGGGTGGCGGCGGACACGGGCGCGGTCACTGCGCGGCCTGCACCGGCCGGGCCGGGTGCCGCACGCGGATGCGCCGGACGAGCTCGGCCGCCTGCTCATAGCGCCCGAAGCTGGGCATGATGTAGGTGCCCGCGACCTCGCTCTCGGTGGCCGCCAGCAGCGCGTCGGCCATCTCCAGGCCCGCCTCCGAGCCCCGTTCCCCAGCCGCCTGCATGGCCGCCCGTGCCTCGTCGGGGATGGTGATGCCCGGCACCTCGTTGTGGAGGAACTCGGCATGGCGCGCCGAGACCAGCGGCAGGACGCCCAAGAGGACCGGCACGGGCAGGCCGCCCGGCCCGAAGCGCCGGCGCGCCTCGTCGAGCATGCGCTCCACCTGCTCGACCGAGTACAGCGGCTGGGTCATGACGAGGTGGGCGCCGGCGTCCAGCTTGCGCTCGAGGCGGTCCCACTCGGCCGCCTGGTCGGCCGCCGTCGGGTCCAGGGCGCAGGCGATGGTGAAGCCGGCCCGCTGGCCGATCGACCCGCCGGCCGGATCCTGGGCCTGGTTGAGGCGGGCCAGGATCCCGATGAGGCCGATGGAGTCGACGTCCCACACGCCCGTGCCGGTCGGATAGTCGCCGATCCGCGGCGGGTCGCCGGTCAGGGCGATGATGTTGCGCACGCCGAGGGCGTGGGCGCCCAGCAGCTCCGACTCGAGGGCCATGAGGTTCCGGTCGCGGGTCGTGCAATGGACCAGGCATTCCAGGTCCAGGTCGTGCTGGATGCCAAAGGCTACGGACAGGGCGCTCATGCGCACCCGGGCCATGGCCGAGTCCGAGACGTTGACGACGTCCACCCCCGCCTGCTGAAGCAGCCTGGCGGCGCCGATCGTGCGCTCGATGCGGATGCTCCGTGGCGGGTCGATCTCCACCGAGACCACGAAGCGGCCTTCGTCGAGGAGCTTGGCGAGGCGCGTCGGCGGCGGCGCCCCGTCGTCCGCGCCGTCCCCTTCCGCCCCGCGGACGACCGTCGCGCGCGCCGGGCGGCGGTCGACCGCGGCCGGCGCCTCGACCCCGTTCACCGGCACCGCGACGTCGAGCGCGCTTCGCATGGCCGCGATGTGCTCCGGCGTCGTGCCGCAGCAGCCACCCACGAGCCGCGCGCCGGCCGCGATGAAGCGAGGCGTGACGGTGCCGAAATAGGCCGGGCTGGCGGCGTAGACGAAGCGGCCCTCGAGCCGCTGCGACAGGCCGGCATTGGGCATGATCGAGCGGGCCGGTCCACCATCGAGCGCGGCGCCCATCGCCTCGAGGGCCTCCAGGCTCGCCGCGGGGCCGGCGCCGCAGTTGACCCCGACCGCATCGGCGCCGGCTGCCGCCAGGGCCTGTGCCGCCGCGAGCGGCGGAGTCCCGTCCGTCAGGACGAGGTCCTCGCCGAATGTCAGCGAGGCGATGACCGGCAGGTCGGAGGCCGCACGGGCCTCCTCCAGCGCCAGGAGCAGCTGGCCGAGGTCGGAGAACGTCTCGAGCACGACCGCGTCGACGCCGCCCTCCAGCAACCCTTCGATCTGCTCCCGGAAGGCCGCCCTGGCGGCTGCCTCGGGGATGGCCCGTCCGCCTCGAGCCGCCTGGCTGAGCGGCCCGACCGAGCCACCCACCAGCGCATCGCGCCCGCTCACCTCGCGGGCGTCGCGGGCGAGGGCGGCCGCCCGCCGGTTGAGGTGGACGACCCGCTTCGACAGGCCCCAGGCGGCGAGGCGCGGACGATCGGCGCCGAAGGAGAGGGTCTCGATCAGCTCCGCGCCGGCCTCCAGGTACTCGCGGTGGGCGCCGCGGACCAGCTCGGCCTGCGTCGCCACGAGCTCCTCCAGGCAGGCCCGTTGCGGCACCCCGCGGCTGAACAGCAGGGTGCCCATCCCGCCGTCGACGAGCAGCGGCCGTCGCGCGAGACGGTCGCGGAAGCGCTGGCGGGGCGAGGCGACTGATGGCAAGCGGCACTCCCTTGAAACAGAAGACCCTTCCTGACGGGAAGGGTCTCGAAGGGAGTTCCCCTTATCGTGCAGGAGGACCTGCCCGGACTTGGCACCTTGCCGGCTCGACGCCGGCAGGTTGTCGTGGCTTCATCGGGCCGGTCCCTCCACCACTCTTGATAAGAGCTCTTCAGTTGTCCGCGCATGATGCCTCAGACGACGGCGATGAGCAATGACTCGGAAAAGCGTGGAGGACGCGGCGGAGGCTAGTCCTGCCGCGCGCGACGGACCACGAACCGCAGGCCGCCGAGGAAGGCGATCGCGGCGACGAGGATGAGGATCGCAGCCTGGCCGACGACCCCGCCAGCCGCGGTGGCCTGGGTCGGGTCGATCGTGTCAGTGGCCGGCATCGTGGCGGCCGCGGTGGCGGTGCCGTCGACCGTGACGACCACCTGGAGGCCATGGCCGCCCACGGCGGGACTGGCGGCCGAGCCGATGGCGAAGACGCTGTACGAGTCGCAGGCGGCGATCTTCACGCCGGGCAGCGGCAGGGCCACGGTCGTCGTACCCGCGAGGCGGACCTCGAGGTCATACGTACCGCCCGGGAGCGTGAGGTAGCCGGTCGCGTGCGGGTAGGTCAGGCCCTTGATGAGCGCCTGGGCCAGCGTCGACCCCGTCGTAGCGATGTCGACGGCCGGGGCGTCGGCGCTGAAGTGGATGACGCGGACCTGCGCTGTCGAGCAGCTCGGGGTCGGCGGATCGGTGATGACCTGGGCGCTGATCGAGGCGAGCGCCCCGGTCGCGGCGATCGTGTACTTCTGGCCGGCCGTCACGGTGACGTCGGCGTCGATGACGGGGCTGGTTGACGTGCCGGTCGCATAGACCTTGACGTTGTGGGCGCCAGCCGGCACCGCGAGGTAGCCGGAGATGACGCCGAACGGCACATCGGTCAAGGCCGAGACCTTCGTGCCATCCAGATAGACATCCACGGCCGGTGCGTCGGGCGAGGCATGCAGGACCCGGACCATGGCAGTGCTGGACGCACCGACCGGAGCGGCGACGACGAGGGCCAAGGATGCCGCCACGGCCACTCCGGCCAGGCTTGTGATGAGACGGTTCACCTTCGATATCTCCTCTACTCCCGGGCGCCACAGGATGGGCCGGGTGTCTTGTGCGTTTACCCTTTGTCCAGGGCTGAGGCTTCACGATAGGTCGTCTGTCCTAACCTTGTCAATGGTTGAGCGTGTGCTATGTTAGACAGACCATGTACACGATCAAGCAGGCTGCCGCCCGCACGAACCTGGCCGTGGCCACGCTCCGTGCCTGGGAGCGTCGGTACGGGGTGGTCCACCCGGCGCGCACGGCTGCGGGCTACCGCCTGTACGACGACGTTGCGCTGGTGCGCCTGGCCGCGATGCGGCAGCTGGTGGTCGCCGAAGGCTGGCGACCGAGCCAGGCCGCCCAGCGCGTCCTCGGCGCCCCGGATGCGGACCTTGGATCCATCATCGGTGGGGCCCAGGCCGCAGGACTCGGAGCCGCCTCGGATCTTCGGGCGCCAGACTCGGCGAGTCTTGCGACGGGCTCGGTTGCGGCGTTCCTGGACGCAGCTCGCCGCCTCGACGTCCCCGGGATCGATCGCGTCCTTGACGAGGCCTTCGCCGGCCAGCGGTTCGAACTGGCGTTGGAAGCCGTCGTCTTCCCAGCGCTGCACGCCGTGGGCACGGCCTGGGCTGCGGGTGAGATCGATGTGGCGGCCGAGCACGCGGCGAGCGAGACCGTCCGGCGCCGTCTGGCGCACTTCTATGACGCGTCCGCGCGTGGAGGTCGGGCGCCGCTGGTGATCGTCGGGCTCCCGCCGAGCGGCCGGCACGAGATCGGCGCGTTCGCCTTTGCGGTGGCCGCCCGCCGCATCGGGATCAGCGTGTTGTACCTCGGCGCGGACGTCCCGCTCTCGAGCTGGGTGGACACCGTCCAGACGGCGGCGGCGCCCATCGTGGTCCTTGGCGTCGTCGTGGGATCGGACGTCGCGGGGGCCGAACTCGTCATCGAATCGCTGCGCAGGTCGGCCGCCCCGCCGGTCTGTGTCGTTGGAGGCCCTCGGGCCGGTGAGCTGCCGGAGGCCCTCGGTGCGATCCGCCTTCCCGAGCGGCTCGATGACGCTGTGGCGGTGCTGCGCGAGTTGCTCGCCGCTGTCGAGGCGCCGAGGCGCTGAGGCACACGACGGGCGGTCATGGAGCACCCGGCCCGGAAACCTGTGACAGACTCTTGACAAGGCCTCCTGTGCTGCAGTAAAGTCTGCACAGACATTAGACAGACGCTCATCGCCTGCCGTGTCCATCGACCTGGGAGGTCACCCCGATGCGCTACCTGAACGCCCTCGCGCTCCTTCTCGTCGTCGTCGGCGCCGTCAACTGGCTCCTCGTCGGCGCCTTCAAGTTCGACCTGGTGGCAGCGCTGACCGGCAGTTCGTTCGGTCAGACGAACATCCTGTCCACGATCGTCTACATCGTGGTCGGGATCGCCGGCATCGCGCTGCTCCCCACGCTCGCGGGCTGGGTCACCGGCCGCAGCGGTCAGGCCGCCTGATCGCGACGTCGGTAGCTCCGGCCGACATCGTGTCGACGTCTCTCCCCAGCCTGGCTCCCGCCTCGTGGGCCAGGCTGGGTGCTGACCCGGGCACTGCCATCGAGGCACGCGGCCTCCGCCGGACCTTCGGCACAACGGTCGCCGTGGATGCCTTGGACCTTGCCGTCGAACGCGGCGAGATCTATGGCTTCCTGGGCCCCAACGGGGCTGGCAAGTCCACGTCTGTACGCATGCTGTGCACGCTGTTGCGGCCCACCAGCGGGCACGCGACGGTGGCCGGCTTCGACGTCGTCCGTGACACGACCCAGGTGCGCCTGCGCGTCGGGGTGGCCCTCCAGGACGCGGCACTCGACGCCGGCCAGAGCGGCCGCGAGCTGCTCGAGCTCCAGGCGCGACTCTTCTCCCTCCCCGGGTCTCTCGCGCGTCGCCGGATCGAGGAGCTCATCGAGCTCGTCGACCTTGGCGACGCGATCGACCGCCGCGTCGCCACCTACAGCGGGGGGATGCGCCGGCGCCTCGACCTGGCGCTTGCGCTGGTCCATGAACCCGAGGTCATCTTCCTCGACGAACCGACCACCGGCCTCGACCCGGTCAGCCGGCAGCAGGTATGGACCGAGGTGCGCCGTCTCAACGAGCACGATGGCGTGACGATCTTCCTGACGACCCAATACCTGGAGGAGGCGGACGCACTGGCGGGGCGCGTCGGCATCATCTCCGGAGGCCGCCTGGTGGTCGAGGGAACGCCCGATGAGTTGAAGCGATCGGTGGGTCGGGATGTCGTCGTCGTGACCATCGACGGGGAGATGGCCGCGGCCCTTGAAGCCGTGCGTGCGCTCGATATCGTCGAGCGCTGTGAGGCTGTCGGCGACGAGCTGATGGCCGCTGTCGCCAATGGCCCGGCGGCGGTGCCTCGGATCGCTTCTGCCCTCGATGCGCTGCCGCTCACCATCCGTGAGATCTCCGTGCGGCGACCAAGCCTCGACGACGTGTTCCTGGAGGTCACCGGGGCCCGCCTCGGCGCGCCGGCAGGGGCCGTCCGATGAACGCCTCGCTCGATCCCACCATCGTCATGTCGGCGCCAGCGACGGCCGTCGCGGACCGCCTGTCACGGCGCGAAGCCCGACGGGCAGGCCTCCTACGGGATCTCATCGCGGTCGCGCGACGTGCCGTGCGTCAGGTCGTGCGTGAGCCGGCCGCCATCATCCCTGCCCTCGTCATCCCGATCTTCTTCTTCGTGGTCAATGTCGGCGCGCTGCAGAAGCTGGCCGGTGCGGCCGGGACGACCGACTACGCCGCGTTCCAGCTGCCGGTGGCCGTCATCTCCGCGGTGACCGGCGTTTCGCGCGCCAACGCCCTCGTGACGGACATCTCTACCGGCTACTTCGAGCGGCTCCTCCTCACGCCGGTGAACCGCCTGGCGCTGCTGCTGGGCCTCATGACGGCCGATCTCGTGGTAGTGGCGGCGTTGTGCCTGCCGGTGCTCCTCCTGGGCGCCCTCGCCGGTGTCTCATTCGCGACGGGCCCGGCGGGGATCCTCGCCTTCGTCGCGGTGGCCGCCGCGTGGGGCGTCGCCTATACCGGCTTCCCCTACGCCATCGCCTTGCGCACGGGGAGCGCCGCGGCGGTCGCGTCCAGCTTCATCCTGTTCTTCCCCCTCCTGTTCCTGACCACGGCCTTCGTGCCCAAGGCGGCGCTCAGCGGCTGGCTGGCGACGGTCAGCGACCTCAACCCAGTGACGTACGTGCTCGCCGCGCTGCGCTCCATCGTGAGCGATGGATGGCAGGGGGGCCCGCTCCTCCAGGGCCTGGCCGCCATCTCGATCGTGGGGATGATCTCCATCACGCTCGCCTTCCTGGCCCTACGCGGCCGCCTCGCCGGGCGCTGAGGACGTTCCACCACTCTTGATGAGGCCCGCTGAGCGTTCGTCGCCCGACGGTCCGCCCGTTCGCTTGACGTGGTCCCGTCGGCGCGGCTACGGTCCCCGGGTGGCACCCTCGACCGACCGCCTGGCTGGCACGACGACGATGCTGGCACGGACCCCGGACCTGCTCCGCACCCTGCTGGTCGGCCTGCCGGATGCGTGGACGGACACGCCCGACATCGACGGCGGCTGGCGGCCGCGGGATGTGGTGGGCCACCTCATCACGGGCGAGCAGACGAACTGGATGATCCGCGCCCGCCTGATCATGGAGCACGGCACGTCAGCCCCGTTCCCCGCGTTCGACCGCGTGGCCATGCTGCAGCGTGACGCCGGGATCCCGCTCGACGACCTCGTCGAGCGGTTCGGGAGCCTGCGCGCGGCCAACCTGGCCGCCCTCGATGAGCTCGTCACGGAGGCCGACCTCGACCGCCGCGGCATGCACCCGTCGCTTGGCGGGGTCACGCTTGGTCAGCTCATGTCGGCCTGGGCCGTGCACGACCTCGACCACGTCAGCCAGATCTACGCAGGGCTGGCCGGCTCGCACGACGCCGACGTGGGGCCATGGAAGGTGTACCAGGGGATCCTCCTGCGGCGGGATGACCCGGCGGCCGTCGCCGGCTGAGGCGAGCGTTGGCCAGCGAGACCCGCGAAGCCGGCCTGCCTGAAGGCACCGTCACCCTCGTCTTCACCGACATCGAGGGTTCGACGGGCCTGCTCCAGACGCTCGGCGACCGCTACCCCGCGGTCCTGGCCGACCACCATGCCCTGATCCGGGGCGCCTTCGCCCGCCACGGCGCGTTCGAGCGAGGGTCGGCCGGCGACGGGCTGTACTTCGTCTTCCCCACCGCGCGGGCGGCCGTCCAGGCGGCCGTGGAAGGGCAGCTGGCGCTGGCCGCCCATTCCTGGCCGGACGGGCTCGCCCTGCGCGACCGGATGGGCCTCCACACCGGTGAGCCGCAGACGGCCACGGAGGGCTATGTGGGGCTGGATGTCCACCGCGCGGCGCGCATCTGCGCGGCCGGCCACGGGGGCCAGATCCTCATCTCCCGGACGACGCGCGACCTGATCGCCGACGAAGCCGGCTCGGGTATCGGCATGATCGACCTGGGGACCCACCGGCTGCGCTCCCTCGACGCCCCCATCCGCCTCTACCAGGTGACCGCGCCGGGCCTCGCCCTCGACTTCCCGCCGCCGCGCACCGCCGACGCGCCCCGCAACAACCTGCAGCTGGAGGTCACCAGCTTCATCGGCCGCGAGCATGAGATCGAACAGGCGACGGCCATCCTGGAGCAGTCACCGCTGCTCACCCTGACCGGTCCGGGTGGGGTGGGCAAGACCCGCCTCGGCCTGCGCCTCGCCCGGCTGCTGCTGGGTCGTTTCGAGGACGGCGTGTGGCTCGTCGAGTGCGGCGCGCTGACCGACCCGGACCTCGTGCTGCCGACCGTCGTGGCCGTCTTCGGCCTGACCGAGCCGACCGGCCGCTCGCTCCTGGCGACGGTGGTGGATCACCTGAAGGGCAAACGCCTGCTCCTCCTGCTCGACGACTGCGACCCCGTCCTGGCCGAGTGCGCACAGCTCGCCGAGGCGGTCATGCGGGCCTGCTCGACCGTGCGCATCATCGTCACCAGCCGCGAGGCGCTGGGCGTCCCGGGTGAAGCGATCCTGCCGATCGCCTCGCTGGCCACGCCCGACGCCGGCCCGGCCGTGCGGGCCCGCGACCTCGACGAGGTCGACGCGTGCCGCCTGTTCGTCGAGCGGGCCCGGGCCGTCGAGCCCACGTTCGCCGTGACCGACCAGAACGCGCGCTCGGTGGCCCAGCTGTGCCGCCGCCTCGACGGCATGCCGCTGGCCATCGAGCTGGCCGCCGCCCGCGTGCGCACCCTGCCGGTGGAACAGATCGCCGCCCGGCTGGACGACCGCTTCCGCCTCCTGACGGGCGGCAGCCGGACGGCCCTCGCCCGGCACCAGACCTTGCGCGCCACCATCGACTGGAGCTACGACCTGCTGACCGAGCCCGAGCGGGCGGTCCTGCGCCGGCTCTCGGTCTTCGCCGGCGGGGCGACGCTCGAGGCGGCGGAGGCCGTCTGCGCCGGCGAGGCGGTCGAGGCCATGGACGTGCTGGACGTCCTCGGACGACTCGTCGAGAAGTCGCTGGTCTTCACCGAGCCGGCGGCCGCCGAGGCCCGCTTCCGCCTGCTGGAGACGGTCCGCGAGTACGCCAGGGGACGGCTGGTGGAAGCCGGCGAGGCCGAGCGCACGATGCGGCGGCACCGCGACTGGTACCTGGCCATGGTCGAACTGGCCTCGCAGGCCTTCTTCCAGGGACCCGAGCCGGTCGAGTGGCTGCGGCGGCTCGATCGTGAGCACGACGACCTGCGCGCCGCGATCCAGTGGTCGCTGGGGGAGCCCGGCGAGGGTCCCGCCGGGCTGCGCATGGCCTCCGGCCTGTGGCGCTACTGGGAGATCCGCGGCCACCTCACGGAGGGCCGGGCGCTGCTGGAGCAGACCGCGGCCGCCGCCGGGGGCGAGGTCTCACCGCTGCGCGCGAACGCGTTCACGGGGGCCGGCAACCTCGCTTTCATGCAGGGCGACCTGCGGGCCGCCGCCACCTTCCACGAGGCGAGCCTCGCCCTGCACCGCGAGCTGGGGAACCGCCAGAGCGTGGCCTACGCCGCCAACAACCTGGCCAACACCGCGCTGCAGCTGGGCGATCACGCGCGTGCGCGGGCCCTCTACGAGGAGGCCATCTCGGCCTGCCGGGCGATCGGCGACGATCGCGGCGTCGCCTTCGGCTCGATCAACCTGGCCGACGTGGCCAGCCGGCAGGGCGACCTGGAGGCGGCGCGCTCCATCTACGGTGACATCCTGGCCACGATCCGTGCCCAGGGCGACCGCTGGACCGAAGCCTTCGCCCTGGACACCTTCGCCCTGGCCACGAGCCGGGCCGGCGACCGCGAGGTGGCGCGCTCGCTCCACGTGGAGGCCCTGACGATCCTGGAAGAGATGGGCGACCGGCGGGGCGTGGCGCGCGTGCTGACGCACCTGGCCGAACTTGCCCTCGCGAACGACGACACCGCCCGCGCCCGCGACCTCTTCCGCCGCAGCCTGGCCATCCGCCAGGAGCTCGGCGACATGCCGGGCCTGGCCGGCGCCATGGAGAACCTTGCCGGCGCGGTGGCGGCCGACGACGCCGAGGCGGCGGCTCGTCTCCACGGGACGGCCGAGTCCCTGCGTGAGGCGATCCGTGCGGCGGTCCCGCCGCAGGCGGCCGCGGCCCGCGAGCAGCACCTGGCCGATCTGGAGGCTCGCCTCGGCGCGGAGCGGTTCGAGGCGGCGCGCCGCGAAGGGCGCCTCATGACGCCCAACGAGAGCCTGGCTACGCTCCCTCTTTGACCTCCGTGATCGAGTCCGCGAGGAGGCCGTGCGCCTCCGCGTGGACGGCGATCGCGGCCTCGGCACTGGGAGCCTCGGCGAGGCAGAAGACCTTCCCGGTGGCCTCGTCATACCAGTAGCGCAGGTACTTGACGCCGTGCTTGCCCTGGACGGCGAGGTCGGCCGCATGGGCCTGGGCCACGGCCTCACCGGTCAGGCCGTCGATCTTGTCGTGGGTATCAAGGTACAGGGGCATCGATCCGCCTCACGAGGACTGGTCCGGCGCCAAGGATGGGCGCCGGGATGATGGTCGTCGATCGCCCGGGGCGCGCCGGACGTGTCGCCTGGGTGACATCGCGGCGGGATCTACGGCGTGGGGAAGGGTAGGCGCGTCGGCAGGCCGGTCGGCACGATCGTGCTGACGTCCTTGGGCAGGATCGGGCCCAGGACCGCGAGCACGAACGGCACCGTCGTGTCGCGCAGCAGCTTGACCGTCTCGGAGCCGTTGACCGCCTGGGTGAGGTCCTTGAGGTAGCCGGCGTGGAACGACGCACCGAGCGTCGAGGCGGTGCCGAAGTACGTGTCCAGGATGACGATGGCGGCCGAGAGGATCAGCACCGCCTCGACCCCGCCCAGGATCGCCCCCAGGATCTTGTCGGTGCTCTCGGCCACCATGCCGTGCACGTTGGTCTTGCCCAGGACGATCCGACTGCCGATATGGAGGGCGGCCAGGATGGCGGGGAAGGCGATGGCGTAGCCCACGAGGTTGGCGTAGTCGGACGGGATGTCCTTGAAGAAGGTGCTGGCGATGGCCCCCACCGGCACCCGGAAGTAGGCGCTCGCCACGAACGAGATGACCATGAAGGCGATGCCCAGCAGGCGCTTCAGGAATCCGGTCCGGAACCCCGTGTAGATGTAACTGCCGATGAACCCCACGAGGATGACGTCCACCCAGCCCTCCGTGCTGCTGCCGCGATGACGCGCACAGTAGGGCCTGCGGGGGTACGCCGCTAGGGGTTTGCCGCAGGGGTCCGCACGCTCGTCGCGCGGGATCGGTTGCCAAGGGCCCGTCAGGTCGGGCGCAATGGCCCTTGCCCGCCGTGCACCGCTGCCGGAGGCTGGGAGGCCAAGCGTGATTCGCTCACGCCCAGCGATGCGATCGCGCCCACCACGACCAGGAGGACGTTGGAACGATGAAGCGCATCATTGCCCTCGTGCTGCTGTCCGTTTCCCTGTCGATCGGGATGACGCTTCTTGCCACGTGGGCCTCCCTCACCTTCCGGGCCCACCGCCGGATCGTCACCGAGCCGCCAGAGGAGATCATCCCGGCCTGACCCTCACCGGGGTCGTCGGCCGCCCCGTTCCCACGGGCGCTCGCGCGGGATAGGCTCTGCGGGCGATGCAGCCCGACGACGGCCCGGAGCGTGACCGACGGCCCCTCGGGGCACGGGCCGCGGAGGTCGGAGCCTCGTCGCTGCGCCTCGGCCTGACCTCGTTCGGGGGTCCGGTCGCGCACATCGGCTACTTCCGCCGCGAGTACGTGGAGCGCCGCGGCTGGCTCGACGACGCCGGCTTCGGTGAACTGGTCGCGCTGTGCCAGGCGCTGCCGGGACCGGCCAGCAGCCAGCTCGGCATCGCCATCGGCACGCGCCACGCGGGGGCCCTTGGCGGCTTGATCGCATGGCTGGGCTTCACCATGCCGTCCGCCCTGCTGATGCTGGTCTTCGCGGCGGTGGCCGGCTCCGGGCCGGGCATCCCAGCCGGACTGGCCCACGGGCTCGGCCTGGCCGCCGTGGCGATCGTGGCGCAGGCCCTCTGGCTCATGGCCAGGCGGTTGACACCGGACCTGCCGCGCGTGGTGGTCGCCGCGGCCGCCGGCGCGGTGGCCCTGCTCGTGGCCACGCCCTACAGCCAACTGGCCCTCATCGTCGCTGGCGGGCTCGCGGGCTGGTTCGTCCTGCCGCGGTTCGAACGCCCTCCGCGCGCGCAGCCCACCCCGGTCGTGAGGCGCCTGTCGCGGGGATCGGTCGCCGCGCTGGCGGGCTTCGTCGCCCTCCTGGTCGGCCTGCCGCTGGCCGCCCAGGCGTCCGGATGGCACGTGCTGGAGCTGGCCGACGCGTTCTACCGCACGGGGGCCCTCGTCTTCGGCGGCGGTCATGTCGTGCTGCCCCTGCTGCAGACGGCGGTCGTGCATCCGGGCTGGGTCGGCCAGACCCAGTTCCTGGCCGGCTACGGCGCGGCGCAGGCCGTGCCCGGCCCGCTCTTCTCTTTCGCCACGTACCTGGGGGCCATCGAGACGCCCGACCCCAACGGGCCGCTCGGCGGGGTCGTGGCGCTTCTGGCGATCTACCTGCCGTCGTTCCTGCTGCTGGCCGCCGTGCTGCCGGTGTGGGACGGCGTGCGGGACCGGCTCGCCCCGGCCCTCACCGGCATCGGCGCGGTCGTGGTCGGCCTGCTCGCCGCCGCGCTCGTCGACCCGCTATGGACATCGAGCGTTCACACCGCCGCCGACCTCGCCGTCCTGGCCGCGGCCCTTGTGCTGCTCGTCGCCGTCCGGGCCCCGCCCATCATCGTCGTCGCGCTCGCAGCCGCGGTCGGGCTCATCCTCAGCGCTTGAGGTCAGGCCGTGCCGTAGCATCGCTCGATGGAGAAGGGCCGCCTCGAGGCGTTCAGCGATGGCGTGGTCGCCATCCTCATCACGATCATGGTCCTCAGCCTCGCGGCGCCGCACGGGGCGGATCTGGCGGCCCTGATGCCGCTGGGCCAGATCTTCTTCTCGTACGTCCTGAGCTTCGTCAACCTGGCCATCTACTGGAACAACCACCACCACCTGCTGCAGGCCGCCAGCGTGGTCGATGGACGGGTGCTGTGGGCCAACATGCACCTGCTCTTCTGGCTCTCGACCTTCCCCTTCGCCACCAGCTGGATGGGCGCCACCGGCTTCGCCGCGCTGCCCACGGCGCTGTACGGCCTGGTCCTGTTGCTGGCCGCCATCGCCTACACGATCCTGGTGCGGGCCCTCATCGCGGTGAAGGGCCAGACGCCGCGACTCGCGGCGGCGGTCGGCGACGACCGGAAGGGGCTGCTCTCCCTGCTGGCCTACCTCGTGGCCGCGCCGCTGGCGCTGGTGGCGCCGCTGCTCGCGCTGGCCCTGTACGTGGCGGTGGCCGTCGTCTGGTTCGTGCCCGACCGGCGCATGGAACGCGTCCTCGAGTCCGCCCCGGACGGAGGCGCCGCGCGCGATAAGGAATTTTGATCAAACCGGCTACTCTTCTTGGACCGATCTCAGCGACGATACGGACGAGGAGTCCCGAGTCCGCCGCGGCCCGTCCATGGCCGCCCGCGACCGGGCCACGATCGACCACGAGAGGGACGATGACCACTACACGTCTGACCGGTCTGCTGCTGTCCGCGGGCCTCGTGCTCCTGTCCATCGCCGCCCCGGCGGCCGTGGCCGCGACGACCTTCGGCATCACCACGCCCTACCCCGCCGTGAGCGTCCAGCCGGGCAACAACGTGACGTTCAACCTGGACATCACGGTGCCCGAAGCCGAGCGCGTGGATCTCTCCGTGGCCGGCGTGCCGAGCGGCTGGACGGCCAACATCCAGGGCGGCGGCAACGCCGTCAACGCGGTCTTCGTGGGCGGCTCCACGGCCGCCACGGTCCAGCTCTCGGTGACCGTGCCGCAGGCGGCCACCGCGGGCTCGCAGACGCTGACCGTCACGGCCAGGTCGCCGCAGGGTACCCGCGACCTGCCCCTGCAGGTCACCGTGCTGGGGGCGACCAGCGGGGCCATCCAGCTGACGACCGACTTCGCCAAGCTGTCGGGCACGGCCAGCAGCACCTTCAGCTACAGCCTGACCCTGACCAACACCGGCACCCAGAAGCAGACCTTCACCCTGCAGGGCCAGGGGCCCGACGGGTGGCAGGTCACCGTCCACCCGGCCAGCAACGCGCAGGCCCTCACCGACACGATCGACGGCGGCGCCAACGACACCCTCAGCGTGTCGGCCACGCCGCCCAGCTCGGTCGCCGCGGGCGCCTATCCCCTCCAGATCACCGTGGCGGGCGGCGGCCAGACGGCCACCGCGAACCTGGAGGCGGACGTCACGGGCAGCCCGTCCGTGTCGTTGTCCACGCCCAACCAGGTCCTCAACGCCCAGGTCACCGCGGGCTCGACGGGTACCGTGTCGCTGGTCGTCACCAACACCGGTTCGACCCCGCTGCAGAACGTGGCCGTCACCGCCTCGCCGCCGTCCGGCTGGACGTCGACCTTCGCCCCCACCAGCATCGCCACCCTCGCGCCTGGCGCGACCGACACCGTCACGGCCACGATCACGCCGGCCAGTGACTCGCTATCGGGCGACTACGACATCACCTTCACCGTCACCGCCGGCACGGCCACGGCCACCGTGGACATCCGCACGACGGTCCAGACATCGCCCCTCTGGGGCTTCATCGGCCTGGGTCTCATCGCCCTGGTCATCATCGGCCTGGGCTGGGTCTTCCGCCGCTACGGCCGCCGCTGAGATGCGCCAGAAGGGGCGCCACGAGCGGGTCGCCCGCCCCGAGGAGCCGTCGGGCCAGGCGGTCATCCGGACGCGCCAGCTGACCAAGCAGTACGGCCCGCTCACCGCCGTCGACCACCTTGACCTGGTCGTCCAGCCGGGCGAGATCTTCGGCCTGCTGGGGCCCAATGGGGCGGGCAAGACGACGACGAAACCACAATAGACACCAGCTGTTGCCGATCTCCACCAACACCGCAGCCTGAATCACCGGATGACAAGCACTGCCGCATCTCCCGGTCGATCCGGAAGCCCCGACTTACCTGCTGTCAGCACGGCCCAGGAACTCCAGCATCCTCTGGCTGCCAGCGCACCATATCCCGGTGCGGTACATCCGTCCGATAACGACGGATTGGCTACAAAACGCTCTGCCGTAGCCCGCCCGATTAGATAACCCGCGCCAGACCCCTCCGCACATACAGTTCGCCGCAACCCGCCGGTACTGGTCCAAGCCTGCATCCAGCACGAATCTTAATTATAATACACATCTATTCACATTTTTATATATATAAAAATTTATATAAAAACTTAATTTATTAAAAGCATCATTCCATATCATTCTTCTAAATATTACAACAAATTACAATATAAATACAAAATTAAAACCACTAATATAATAATTAATCAATTAATATTCAAACATTAATTAATACACTTTCATCATACACAATTTCATATTTAAAAACAACACATACATATAAATAATAAATAACACATATAAATTATTAAATTAAATATAATACTACATAAATATAACATATCATTTATATATAAAACAATAAATCATAAACAATTCTAACAATAATAAAAATATAAAATTGGCCGTTCGGCTCGCACCGCACTCATAACCGCACCAACGCTCCCAATCGCCTCGATGCTCAACAATCAATAGGTCGCCGCGATACTCCAGTTGCAGCCGCAGCTGCGCTCCTGGCAGGACGCATCGCAGCGGATAGTGATAGGCGTCGTATCCGTTGGCGTCGCTCAGCCGCACCCCGCCCGCATCGCCGCCCACCGCGCGCCATCGGATAGTTTTCGAACACGACGACGGTATCGAACATGTCGCCTATTCGCGTGCTCCTGATGTCGGTGAGGCCCAGGTGCTGGTGCGCCATCAGCCGCGACTGCCGTTCCTGCACCTCGTGCAGCAGCGCGAGCAGCGGCTGCTCCGCGGCTAGCCTCACCCGCAACGGCAGTGTGCTGATGAACAGCCCCACCATGCTCTCGATGCCGGGGATTCCGGCGGGCGCCCCGCCACCGTCACCCCGAACACCACGTCGTTTCGCCCGGTCAGCCGACCCAGCAGGATCGCCCACGCCACCTGGACGAAGGTGTTCAGCGTCAGACCCTGCGCGCGCGCCTGCCGCATCAGCGCAGACGTCTGCGCCTCGCTGAGCGCAAACCAATGCTGCTCGGGCAGCACCGCTTCCGCGACGGATCGCGCACCGCCAGATGCGTGCCATCCTCCAGCCCCGCCAGCGCCTCTCCCACGCCGCCAGCGCCGCGGCCGATCCTGCCGCGAAACCACGCCAGATACTCCCGGTACGCGTCACCCGCGCCAAACTCGAGCCGCCCGCGTACAACGTCAGCATTCGCACCAAGATCGGCATCGACCAGCCGTCCGCAGGATATGATGCGTGGTCAGCACCAGCCGGTGCTCCGACCCCGACATCCGCACCAGTGTGAACCGCACCAGCGGCGCCGTGCCGAGATCGAACCGCTCCCGCCGATCCTGCGCCAGCAAGTCCTCCAGCTGCCGCGCCCGCTCCGAGGCTTCCAGCCCAGATAGGTCGACTGCGCCACGGCACCGTGACCCGTCTCAGGATCACCTGACTGGCTTGCTGAGGTCCTCGTGCCGGAAGCCGGCGCGCAGGCTGGCATGACGTTCGAAAAGCGCTTGCGCCGCAGTTCGCAACGCCTCTCCTCAAGTGCTCCTTGCAGTACCAGACTTGAGCTGCACTGCGTACATGTCGCGCTGCTGCTCGTCGTACAATGCATGGAACAGCAGCCCCTCTTGAGCGGCGTGAGGGGAGGATGTCCTCGATCATTGATAGCTCATGCTCCAGGCGCTCGATCTCCTCCTGGTCAGTCGCAGCAGCGGCAGATCGCTCGGACTGCGACCGCCCGCGCTTCCTGCTCGTATGCGCACCAGCGCCGTCAGAGCCGCAAACCAGCAATCCGCCAGCTCACGCACCGACGCCTCGTCCACCAGCGCCGGCGCATAGCTCCATAGCGCCGTCAGCTCCACTCCCGCCGACCCTTCTAGCGCCAGCGAATTCACCTCCAGCATGTGCAGCAGCGGCATCGCCGGGTCGCCCGCTCAGCAGCGCCGCCCTTCTTCGCTGGACCCCAGTCCGCTCACCGGCGCCGCGATGCGGCTAATATAAATTACGCAGGGATAAGCGCTCAACTGCGTGCCGTCGCCGGATTCAGATAGTGCAACAGCCATAACCTAGCCCGTGATGGGCACTGAGCGCTTGCTCTAAAAAATCATCCTGATGCTGCTCGGCCTGTCCGAACCCACGTCGGGGAAGGCGCAGGTGACCGGCTTCGACCCGACGCGGCAGCCCCTCGAGGTCAAGAGTCGAGTGGGCTACCTGCCCGACGACGTGGGCTTCTACGGCGGCCTCACGGGACGCCAGAACCTCCGCTACACGGCGGCCCTCAACGGCCTGGACCGGCGCGGCGGCGACGAGCGCATCGGCGGCCTGCTGGAGCAGGTCGGCCTGGCCGATGCCGCCGACCGACCGGTGGAGCAGTACTCGCGTGGCATGCGGCAGCGACTGGGCCTGGCCGACGCACTGGTCAAGGACCCGTCGGTGGTGATCCTCGACGAGCCGACGGCCTCGATCGACCCGACCGGCGTGGCCGAGGTCCTCGACCTCATCCGGTCGCTCGCCCACGAGCGCGGCGTGACGGTCCTCCTGTCCAGCCACCTCCTCCACCAGGTCCACCAGGTGTGCGACCGGGTGGCCATCTTCCGCGCCGGCCGCATCCTGGCCCAGGGCCCCATGAGCAAGCTGGCCGAGCAGCTGGCGGGCGGCGGCGTCGAGCTGGAGGTCGGCGTCGACGGCCCCGCCGACCAGGTCTCGGCGGCGCTGCTGGCCACCCCCGGGGTGCGCACGGCGGTGCGCGATCCCCACGACCCCAAGCTGTGGCGGGTGGCCGGCGCCCCATCCATCCGCGACCGCCTGGCCCGTGACCTGGCCGGCCGCGGCATGAGTGTCTGGCAGCTGCGCCGCATCGGCGACGACCTCGACGAGATCTACATGCGCTACTTCGCCAAGGACGAGGTCCCCGATGGCCGCGCTGCCTGAGGCCGGGGCCGCCACCCCGGTCGTGACCGCGCCCCGGCCCGCCCGACCGCCGCGCGGCGGGTGGCGGGTGGTGGCGGCCAAGGAATTCGCCGATGGCATCCTCAGCATCCGCCTGTTCATCCTGATCGCCCTCCTCGGCCTCGCCGCGGTGGCCGCCATCTACTCGACCGCGACCTACGTGCGGGGCAACGCGCAGGCCGCCGCGGGCGTCACGGGCCTGTTCGTGCAGCTCTTCAGCAACCAGCCCTCGACGTCGCAGATCCCCTCGTTCGTCGCGCTCGTGGGTCTCCTTGGGCCGCTGCTGGGGATCGCCTTCGGCTTCGACGCCATCAACGGCGAGCGGGCCGAGCGGACGTTGTCGCGGCTCATCGCCCAGCCCATCCACCGCGACGACGTCATCAACGGCAAGTTCGCCGCCGGCCTGGCCATGATCGGCCTCGTCCTGCTGGCCATCACGATGCTCGTGTCCGGCGTGGCCTTCTTCGTCCTGGGCATCCAGCCCTCGCCGGACGACCTGGCCCGCCTGGCCGTGTGGTACGTCGTGACGCTCGTCTATCTGGGCTTCTGGCTGGCCTTCGCCATGCTCTGCTCGGTCGTGCTGCGCCGCGCCGCGACCTCGGCCCTCGCCGCCATCGGCCTGTGGATCGTGCTGACCCTGTTCACGGCCCTGCTGGTCGGCATCGTCGCCGGCTACGTCGCGCCCGTTTCCGGCTCCTCCACGATCGATCAGCAGATCGCCAACGTGCAGACCCAGCTGGACCTGTCACGCGTCTCACCGGGCACGCTCTACGGCGAGTCCGGGGCCTACCTCCTGGATCCGACGGTGCAGACCGTGGGCATCGTGCCCATCGACCAGCAGGGCGACCCGCAGGCGCTGCCGTCGGCCCTCCCGTTCGACCAAAGTCTGCTGCTGACGCTGCCGCAGGTGGTGGCGCTCCTGGCCGAGACGGTGCTCTGCTTCGGCGCAGCCTACGTCGTCTTCATGCGCCAGGAGGTCCGCGCCTAGCTGACGCCGATGCGGGGTGCGGCGGGTGGGCCGTTCGGCCTGTCGTGCGCTGAAGCTTGTCAGGGACCGGGATGAGCCGTGAGGGGCGGCTGCCATACTGCGTCCCATGGACACCGCGCTCCTGGGCCCCGCGACCGCGGGCCCGCTCGACGACCCCGTCGGCAGCGAGCCCGCGCGGCCGGGTGATGACCTGGAGATCCGCTGGCTCGGCCGTGTCCGGTACCGCGAGGCCTGGGCCCGGCAGCACGCGCTCGTCGCCGACCGGGCGGCCGGGCTGATCCCCGACCAGCTCCTGCTCCTGGAGCACCCGCCGGTGCTCACCCTGGGCCGGCAGGCCGACCCCTCGTTCGTGCGGGCCACGGCCGACGAGCTCACGCGCCGTGGCCTCGAGGTCATCCGCACCGAGCGGGGTGGCGAGGTGACGTACCACGGACCGGGCCAGCTCGTGGCCTACCCCATCCTGCGGCTGGCCGACCGCGGCCTCATGGTGCGGCCGTTCGTGCGGCTGCTGGAGGCGGCCATGCGCGACACGTGCGCCGCCTTCGGGGTCGACGCCGACCGGCGTGATGGGTTCCCCGGCTGCTGGGTCGACCCCACGGGGGCCGCGCCGCGCAAGATCGGCGCCCTCGGCGTGCGCATCGAACGGGGCGTGACGTATCACGGCATCGCCCTCAACGTCACCGTCGACCTGGCCGCGTTCGAACTCATCGAGACGTGCGGCCTGCCCGGGGTGACAGTCACATCGATCGCGCGCGAGTCGGGACGACCGGCCGCGGCGCCCTCGACCGCGAGCGTCATGGAGGCGGCCGAGGTCTTCGGCGTCGCCTTCCGCCGACGGCTCCCCGCGGCCGCCTGAGGCCGACGATGCCGGGCGGCGGCATGTTCGAGCTTCGTCGCGACGACGTGACCGGCTGGTGGGTGGCCGTCGTCGTCGACCGCGCCTACGACCGCAGCCGCTTCGCGCGGCGCGCGGAGCCGGTGGGCAATCCGCACTGCGCCAACTGCGTGGAGCCGCCGGGCGGCGGTGTTCGCGTGCGGGTCCTCAAGCAGCACGCCTTCTCCATCGCCGGCCCGGAGTTCGAGCCCCGCGACGCGTCGCGCGACGGGGCCCGGGACGGCGCTCGCGAGGCGCCCCGCCAAGCCTCGCTTGGCCTCGTCGCCGACGTCGGGTCGTGGGCCACCATCGTGGCGCCACCGGAGCATCACGGGCCGCTCAGCCGCGAGACGCCGGCCGTGCTGGTGACCATGCTGGCCCGGGCGCGCGACGCGATCGTGGAGGCCCGCCAGACGGGCGAGACCGCCTACCTCCAGGTGGTCCAGAACTGGGGCCGCCAGGCCGGCGCCCTGACCAACCACCTGTGCCTTGACACGTACGACCTGCCGCAGATCCCGCATCGGGTCGGGGAGGAGCTGGGTGGCGCGGCGCGCTACCTCATCCGCGAGGGCGTGTGCCCCTACTGCCGCCTCGTGCGCGACGAGGTGGCCCGCGGTGAGCGGCTTGTCTTCGAGGACGCCGCCAGTGTCGCCTTCGCCCCATACGCCTCGCGCTCCCCGTTCGAGCTGTGGGTCGTGCCGCGCGAGCACGAGGCGGACTTCGCGCGCGCCACCGACGCCCAGCTGACCAGTGCGGCGGAGACCCTGCAGAAGGTGCTGCGCCTCCTTGACGCGCTCGACGGCCCGCCCTACAACCTGGTGCTCCACACCGCGCCGCTCCAGGATCGCGTCGATGACACCTATCACTGGCACTGGGAGATCCACCCCCGGCTGCGCGAGATCGCCGGCCTGGAGCTCGGCACGGGCCTGCCGGTCAACCCCATCAGCCCCGAGGAAGCGGTCACGGACCTGCTGGCCGCGGCGGGTCTGGCCGAGGGCGGACGCTCGCGCCGGCCCGTGGGGGCGTGGGACCGGGACGGGGCCTGAGATGCCGTACCGCCCGGCGTCAGCGTCCGCGTCACATGGCGGCCTCGCAGCCCGTCACAGCCTGACGGAGCGTGCCGTGTGTCGCCGGCCCGCTACGGCCGGCCCAGACCCGGTCGCGCATCGGAGAGGGATAGGCACTCGTTGTCGATCGCCAAGGCCGTCGCGTCACCCAGGACGGCCATGACCACGGACCGCGCCACCGCTCGCGCGTTCGTGGAGCAGCTCTTCCGGCTGCACCATGCCGAGATCTACGCCTACCTCGCCCACATGGTGCGCGAGCCCGAGACCGCTGCAGACCTCGCGCAGGAGACATTCGTCAAGGCCTACCGCGCTTTCGACTCGCTCGAGGACCCCGCCCACGCCCGCGCCTGGCTGTACCAGATCGCGGGACGCACGGCCCTCGACGAGCTGCGCCGGCGACGGATCGTGCGTTTCGTGCCCTGGACGGGCGAGTCCCGCGGCGTGGCCGCCTCGGCGGAGGAGACGGCCCTCCAGCGGCGGCTTTCCGGTGAGCTCGAACGCGCCCTGGCGGCCATCCCGCCCCGACAGCGCCAGGCCATCCTCCTCGCCGAGCTGCAGGATCTGTCGGGCGTCGAACTGGCCCAGGCGCTCGGCATCTCGCATGTGGCGGCCCGCGCGCTCCTGACCCGCGCGCGTGAGTCGCTGCGCCAGGCGCTCGCCGTCGAGCAGGCGGCCGCCGCCGAGCGCAGCACCCGCCGCGGCTCGCAGGCCGAACGGTCACGGGACGATCGATGAGCCGGCCGGACCACCACCTGCCGTTCCGCCAGGCCCTCGCCCAGCGCGTGGACCAGCCGCTGGAGCCCGCCGCCGAGGCGAAGCTTGCGGCGCACCTCGCAACGTGCGGGCCGTGCCAGAGCGTGGCCCAAGCGTATGAGGCGCAACGAAAGGCGCTGCGCGAGCTCCACCCCCCTGAGCCGCCGCGAGACCTCTGGGCGCGCACCGCGACCGCCCTGGACCACGAGGTCGGCCGGCGCAGCGGGGCCCCCCGGCTGGTCGCGCTGGGCTCCCTGGCCAGCCTGGGGCTGGTGCTGGCGGTGGCCCTCGGCGCATCGGGCCTCGGGCCGTTCAACGCCACCCGGCCGAGCAACGCGACGCCCTTCCCGGTGACGCCGCAGCCGGTGGCCTACCTGACCACCGAGGGCAACCAGATCACCATCTACCAGACGCAGGTCAGCTCCGTCTGCCCGCCGAGCGCGCCGGACTGCACCGACCCCGGCCCGTCGGCGCGGCCGGTGGCCCGCGTCGCCCTTGACGCGGCCCTGTCGCCGCGCGACCTGGCCCTTGCCGCCGACGGCAACCTGGCCATCACGGCGCGCGACAGCCTGGGCCGGGCGATCTACTCGGTGGTCGCCCTGCCGGGCTCCGAGGCGACCGCCACGGTGTCGCCGTCCGCCTCGCCTCGCTCGACCTCCGGCCGCCGGCCTGGGTCGGCGACCCCCAGCGCCTCGCTCCCGTCAGTGGTGGCGACCGGACCGTCCGGCCCGACCGCCCTGCCATCGGTCGCGGATCTGGCCGATGCCACGCTCCAGCCGCTGCTCAGTGACGTCATCGCCGCCGGCGCGCCCGCGGCCTGGTCGCCGGACGGCACGATCCTCGCCTTCAGTGCCCGTCCGGCCGACGGCAGCGCCGGCCCGGACGTCTACGTCTGGCAGGTCGGCGCATCGGCCGTGAAGGCCCTCACCAAGGACCACCACTCGTACTTCGCCTCATGGGACGGGCAGCGGATCGTCATCAGCCGCACCTCGGCCACGCCCCCGGCCGCCCGGAACGCCTCCGCGCATCCGTCCGGCGGCCACGGCTCGGCCACCGCGACGCCGGCCGCATCGGCGGCCGCCGCGCCATCGGTCGTGGCGGTGACGATGCTGCTCGATCCCGTCACCGGCGCCGCCCAGCGCCTGGCCCTCACCGACGCCTGGCTGCCGGCCGTCGATCCGACCGGTCACCTCGTCGTGTTCTGGTCGGGCACCCTCGCGGCCCACGGGCCGACCGTGGACCTCACTGCCGGCTCGCTGTTCATCGCCGACTGGTCGGCCGCCACGGGCCTCGCGCCCGTGGCCACGCCGTCGCCCAGCGCGGCGGAGGCGGCCGGTTCACCGGGCGCGGGCTCCACGACGCCGGCGGCAAGTCCAGCCACGACCCCGTCGGCCAGCGCCGGTGATGCCGGCCCGACCCCACCGCTGACGGGCCCCACAGCGGCTGTGCACACGCCCCGGCCGAGCGGCTCGGCGGGTGCCACGACCGGCTCGACGCCGCCTTCCGCGTCGCCCTCCGGGGCGACTGCCTCGCCGACCACGGACTCGCAGCCGGTGACGCAGACCGGGACCGACGTGACCGACTGGCTCGTGCGCTGGGCCCCGGACGGCAGCGCCTACGGGATCTGGACCGCCGATGCGCCGGGCTCTGACGCCGGCACCCTGACCGTGGTGGCCGCGACTGGCACGCTCGCGGGGCAGGAACTGCTGGGCTCCACGCCGGCCCAGCGAGCCTTCTCCCTGAGCGACGGACGCGTGGCGTGGGTGACGCCGGACTCGATCGCCGAGACGGGTGACCTGCGCGTCGTGACCTGGGGCGCCGACGGCCCGGGCGGCGTCCACATCCCGGTCCGCCACGGCGTGACGCTGGCCTTCTGAGGCCCGGCGCCAGGGACGTTGCCGCGCGGCCACCCACCGACGGCCGACTGGTATCCTCAGCCCGCCTCAGGGACCGGCCCGGTGAGCCCGGCGAGAGGGAGGAGCCGTGAACGCGCGCCAGATCATGACCGCCGACGACGTGCGCCGTGCGCTCGTGCGCATCAGCCACGAGGTGGTGGAGAAGCACGGCGGCATCGGGGGCCTGGCCCTGGTCGGCGTGCAGCGCCGTGGCGTGCCGCTGGCCAGGCGGATCGCGGCGGCCATCGAGGCGCACGAGGGCGCCGCCCCGCCGGTCGGGACGCTGGACATCACCTTCTACCGCGATGACCTCTCGCTCGTGGCGCGGCAACCGATCGTCAAGGGCACCGAGTTGCCGTTCGACCTGAACGGGTGCACCGTCGTCATCGTCGACGACGTGCTGTTCACCGGCCGCACCACGCGGGCCGCGCTCGACGCCCTGATGGACCACGGCCGGCCGGCCGCCATCCGCCTCGCCGTGCTCGTCGATCGCGGCCACCGCGAGTTGCCCGTGCGCGCCGACCACGTGGGCAAGAACGTGCCGACCTCCCGCGAGGAGGTCATCCGCGTCCACCTGGAAGAGGTCGACGGCGGCGAGGACGGCGTCTTCATCGAGCGGCTCGCGGAGTCGGGAGTGGCTATCGCCTCGTGACCGGCCCGCAACCCTGGCGGCATCGCCACCTGCTCGACGTGGCCCACCTCACGGCGGCCGACCTGGACACCGTCATGCGCCGTGCCGACGAGATGGCGGTCATCCTCCGCCATCGCGGCGCGCGCCGGGCCTCGCTCCAGGGGGTGGGCGTCACGATCCTCTTCTACGAGGCCTCCACCCGCACGCGCGTCTCGTTCGAGGCGGCCGCCAAGCGGCTCGGCGCGGACGTGGTCAACGTGGCCGCCGCCAGCAGTTCGGTGACCAAGGGCGAGTCGCTCGTGGACACGGTCCGCACGCTCGAGGCACTCGGCGCGGATGTCATCGTGATGCGCCACGGCCGGAGCGGCGCCCCGTACCTCGCCGCGGACGTCTTCGGCGGCCACGTGGTCAACGCCGGCGATGGCTGGCACGCCCATCCCAGCCAGGCGCTCCTTGACCTGTACACGTTGCGCGCCCGCCTGCCGGGCGGACGGATCGCCGGCCGCAAGGTCGTGATCCTGGGCGACATCCTCCATTCGCGCGTCGCCCGCTCCAACGTGTGGAGCCTCACCACGGCGGGCGCCGACCTGTGGGTCTGCGGGCCGGCCACGCTGCTCCCCGGCTTCGAGGCGTGGGCGCGCGCGCTGCCCGCCGACCGGCACCTGACGGTCACCGCCGACATCGACCGGGCCCTCGCCGGCGCGCATGCCGTGATGGCGCTGCGCCTCCAGCAGGAGCGCATGACGGCCGGGCTCCTGCCGTCGCTCACCGAGTACACGGCCGCGTACGGCCTCACCACGTCGCGCCTTCGACGCGCCCGACCCGGCGCCCTGGTCCTCCATCCGGGACCGATGAACGAGGGCGTCGAGATCGCCCCCGACGTGGCGTCCGGACCGACCTCCGTCATCACCGACCAGGTGGCCAACGGCATCGCCATCCGGATGGCCATCCTGGAGCTGCTGGCGGCGCCGCGATGAGCCCGCGCGCGCCCCGGGTCGGCGAGCCCTGCCGCCATCTGGTGGTCGAGGATGCGCTGCTGGTCGACCCCGCCTCCGGCCGCCACGGGGCAGGCACGATCGTGGTGGAGGACGGCCGCGTCGCCGAGGTGACATGGGCCTCGCCTGCGCCGGCCCGGAAGTCGCCGGCGATCGTGGTCATGCCCGGCCTGATCGACCTCCACGCCCACCTCCGCGAACCCGGTGGCGAAGATGCCGAGACGATCCTGACGGGCCTGGCCGCGGCGGCCGCCGGCGGCTTCACGACCGTCTGCGCGATGCCCAACACGGTCCCGCCGATCGACCATGCGGCCGCCGTCCGCGACGTCCTGGCACGCGGGCGCGACAGCCGCTCCCCGGTGCGGCTGCTGGCCTACGGCACGACCACGGCGGGGCGGGGCGGCGAGCGGCTGGCGCCGATGGCCGAGCTGGCCGCCGCCGGGGCCATCGGCTTCAGCGACGACGGCGCCCCGGTCGACGAGGCGGCCCTCTTCGGGCACGCCCTGGCGTACGCCGGCGGCGTGGGGCGGCCGCTGGTGGAGCATCCCGAGCTGCGGGCCCTGACACGCGGCGCCGAGGCCCACGAGGGCCTGGCGGCCACGATCCTGGGCCTCGCCGGCTGGCCCGTCGCCGCGGAGGCCGCGGCCGTCGCGCGGGCCCTGACGATCCTCGAGGAGGTGGCGCGCCAGGCACCCGCCGGCGCTACGCCACGCCTGCACCTGACCCACGTCTCGACGGCCGATGCCCTGGCGCTCATCCGCGCCGCCAAGGCGGCCGGCCTGCCCGTGACCTGTGACGTCACGCCCCACCACCTGGCCCTCCACGACGGGTGGCTCGGCGGCGACCGCCGATTCGCCTGGGAGGCGGCCACGGCGCCCTGGGCCGGTGAGGCGACGACCGCCGAACCGTTCGACACGGCCACCCGCGTGAACCCGCCGCTGCGCTCCCCGGACCACGCCCTGGCCCTGTGGGCGGGTCTCGTTGATGGCACCGTCGATGCCATCGCCACGGATCATGCGCCCCACCCCGAGACGGCCAAGCGCGTCGAGTTCGGCGACGCCGCCCCGGGCATCGCCGGCCTGGAGACGGCCCTGCCGCTGGTACTGGCCGGCGTGGCCGCCGGCCTGGGCGACCTCGCCACGATCGTGCGGGCGATGACGGCCGGTCCGGTCCGGGCACTCGGCCTGGCCGCGCGCGGCGTGCCCCAGCCCGGCCTCACGGTCGGGGCTGCGGCCGACCTGGTGGTGGTCGACAGCTCCGCGCCATGGACCGTGCGTGCCACGGTCCTGCGGTCGCGTGCCTACGCCACGCCGGTCGAGGGCCGGCGCCTCGACGCGCGCATCCTGGCCACGGTCGCCGGCGGCCGCTTCGCCTACCTCGACGAGGACTGGGCCGGAGGGACGGACGGATGACCGACATCGACCCCGCGGAGATGCTGGACCTGGAGCACGGCAGCGCCTTCGTCACGGCGGCCGGCCTGCACCTGACGCACGTGGCGGCCGACCGCGTGGAGGGGTTCATCGACCTCGGGCCGGAGCACCACCAGCCGTACGGGATCGTCCACGGCGGGGTCTACGCCTCGGCCGTGGAGACAGCCGCCAGCATCGGCGCCACCGTCGCCGCCCTGGCCCGCGGCCAGATCGCGGTGGGCGTCCACAACAGCACCGACTTCATCCGCTCCATGACGACCGGCCGCGTCTCGGTGACCGCCACGCCCGTCCAGCAGGGCCGCACCCAGCAGCTCTGGGAGGTGACCATCACCGACGACCTGGGCCGCCTCGTGGCCCGCGGCTCGCTGCGCCTCCAGAACGTGGACCGCCGCGCCTGACCTGCCCGGCGAGCGCTCGCGGCCGCGGCTCCGCGCCGGATCTCGTCAGATGCTCCGGGGCATGAGCGTACGCACCCGCCCACCTGCTGGAACGTCGCCAGGCGTTCACCGGACGGACAGGTGACGAGGATCCGAGTCGCGCGAGCATCCGAACGCTCACCAGGTGAGCACGTGACAAGGCGGTCGACGGCGGGGAGTCACTCGTGTCCCCGACTGTTCCGGCTGGGCACGGCTAGCGCTGGGCACGGCTAGCATGGACGGGCGAAATGACCGACTCCCCTCCCGACCCAGAGACCGCCCCGCCCACCGAACCTGCCCCGACCGCCCCGACGACTCCGCCGGTCTCGCCGCTCTACAAGGGCGAGCCGCTGGAGGCCGATCGCGGGCCCGGGCTGGGCTGCTTCTGGACGCAGGCCGTCGTGCTGGTGGTCGTGCTGCTGCTGATCCCCCTCGGCGTGAACGCCGACTGGCCCATCTGGGCCACCGGCCTGCTGCTGACGCTCGCGCTGATCCTGGTTCTCTTCGTGAGCCTCACGGTCATCTTCCTGCTGCGGCTCGTATCGGCCGACCGGCGGACGCGTCGGCGCCCCTTGCGCTCCGGCGCACGGCCCACCGTGGGCCAGCTGGAGGACCACGAGGAGGGCATGCGACAATGACCGCGCCGCGACATCCAGCTCGTCCCGCCTGACGCCCGGCCCGACCGCCCAGGAGACAGCCAGCTCGTGCCCGTCCTCGCCACGTTCTTCTCCGTCCGCCGCGGCCGTGACGCCTTCTTCAAGTTCTTCATGCGCGAGGTCTTCCCGCGCCAGGTCCGCGACTACGAGGACAAGTTCGGCATCAAGTTCCTGGGCTGGTACAACGTGGCCTACGGCTGGGACTTCGACAACGTGATCCTGCTCGACGTGCCCGACTACGCCACCATCGACCGACTGGAGGCGGACGAGGGCGCACGTGCCCTCGGCCACCGGGCCGGCGAGTGGATGTTCGAGCGCCACCACTCCATGTTCCTGCGCGAGCGCATGGGCAGCGACCTCGAATACCACCCCTAGGAGGCGATCGATGAGCGGCAACGCCGACCTGCTTGGCGAGATCGCCGAACAGGCCACCCTGGAGCGGACGTCCTTCATGGTCGATGCCGCGCGCCAGCTGGAGGACTTCCTCAAGCGCAACGCGGCGCGCATCCGTGAGCTGGGCGGCCTCGTCCTGATCGACGAGGACCCCGACTACCTGTCGCTGGCGGCGGACGGCAGCTTCCGGTCGCGCACGCGCTACCAGGACCGCGCCACCGGCGAGTGGGTCTCCGAGACGGAGGTCGTGGAGTCGGCTTCCGAGCTGGTCGAGCTGTACAACCCGGCCGAGGTCTACGCCGCGTTCGCCGAGGCGGCCCGGGAGGCCGCCGGGCTGCCTGACCAGCCCACCGGGGCCGGCGATGTCGACGACGCGGCGGGCGTCAGCCTGAGCGACCGCAGCGGCCCGTACGCCGATGCCGACGATTCGTGGGCGGCGACCCGGGCCGGGGCCGCGGAGCCGGACGACAAGGCCTCCGCGGCGCGCTACATCTACGACCTCGCCCTGACCTTCCAGGAGCGGAGCCAGCAGTCCGAGGCGGCCCTGCTCGAGCAGTTCCAGGACGCCGTGGGGCCGCACACCCACTGGATCGGCGACACCGTCATCGTCGACGACGACGACGAGCGCCTGCGCCTGGACCGGGACGGCATCTTCCGCGGCCAGGTCGTGCCGGAGGACGGCGACGGCAAGTGGCGCCGCCTGGAGACGCCGGACGAGCTGGTGCAGTTCTACGACCCGACGGACGTCTTCGGCGACCTGGCCGACAGCCTCGCCGATCTCTTTCCCGACGTCGCGCCCGATGAGGACGAGACGGACGACGAGGGTGACGACGCCGCGCACGACTGACCTCGCCGCGAGCGGTCGACCGTGATGCGGCTGGCGGGGGCCGAGCTCATCGCAAGCCGGTCGATCCTGCCGGGCCAATGGCTCCAGACGTACGCCGCGCCGTGGCTCGCCGCGGGCGGTGTGCGGGCCGGCCAGTTCGTGCACGTCCGCACGCCCGACTACTCCGGCCTCGTCCTGCGCCGCCCCTTCAGCATCAACACGATCGACCGCGCCAACGGGCAGATGACGATCCACTTCCGGATCACCGGCAAGGGCACGGAGTGGCTGGCCCGGGCCCGGCCGGGTGAGGTGATCGACATGCTGGGGCCCCTGGGCCGCCCCTTCGAGGTCGACCCGCGCACCCGCCACGTGCTGCTGGTCGCCGGCGGGCTTGGCATGGCCGGTGTGCGCGCCCTGGCCGACGAGGCGCTCGAGGCCGGCAGACAGGTGACGCTGCTCTTCGGGGCCGGGGTGCGGCCGAGGTGTACCCCTCGTCGCTCCTGCCGCCCGAAGTCGAGTACGTCGTGGCCACCGACGACGGGTCGCTCGGCCAGCCGGGTCGCGTGACCGACCTGCTGCCGGAGTACGAGGCGTGGGCCGACCAGGCCTTCGCCTGCGGGCCGTGGCCGATGCTCTCGGCCCTGGCGCAACTGGCGACCGGGCGTGACGCGCGGCTGGGCGTGGCCCGCCTGGGCCGGCGTCGCGGGCGGTCGACCGCCGCCGCTCGCGGCACGGCGGCCGCTCGCCGGCGCGCCTGGCTGCAGGTCTCGCTCGAGCAGAACATGGGCTGTGCCGTGGGGGCGTGCCTGGGCTGCGTGGTCTTCGGCGTCGATGGCCCGCAGCGGGTCTGCCGGGAAGGCCCGGTCTTCGCCGCCGACGAGATCGTGTGGGAGGGCGTCTCCGCATGAAACCCCGCCGGCGCGTGGTGCCCGCGCGCAGCCGTGCGGTCGAGCCGTACCCGACGCCCCGGCGGCGCGCCGCCCTGGGAGCCGCCCCGCGGCCCCCGACCACGACGGCCCGACCGTCCGGTCGCGGGGCGCCGGCCCCGCCGGGACGGCCCGTGGTGACCGTCGAAGCCGTCGACCTGACCATCGATCTGGCGCCTGGGCGTCCCGAAGGGCTGCACCTGCGCAACCCCATCCTCGTCGCCAGCGGCACCTTCGGCTACGGCCTCGAATACGGCGACGTGGTGGACGTGCAGGGCCTCGGCGCGATCTGCTGCAAGGGCACCACGCTCAAGGCGCGGGTCGGCAACCAACCCCCGCGGGTGACCGAGACGCCCGCCGGCATGCTCAACTCGATCGGCCTGCAGAACCCCGGAGTGGACGCCGTCATCGACAAGTACGCGGCCCTGTGGGCCACCTGGCAGGTGCCCGTCATCGTCAACGTGGCCGGCGAATCGATCGAGGACTACGTGGGTGTCGTGCGCCGCCTGGACGGCGTGCCCGGCGTGGCCGGCATCGAGCTCAATATCAGCTGTCCCAACGTGGGCAAGGGCGGCCTCCAGTTCGCCGTCGACCGCGAGGCCGCCGGCGCGGTCACGGCGGCCGTGCGCCACGCCACGGACCTGCCCCTGATGGTCAAGCTCTCGCCCAATGTGGCCGACGTGCGGGCCATCGCCCAGGCCATCGAGGCGGCCGGCGCCGACGCCATCAGCGCCATCAACACGCTCTCGGGCATGGCCATCGACCGCGGCCGGCGGCGGCCGCTGCTGGGCAACACGTACGGCGGCCTCTCCGGGCCGGCCATCAAGCCCGTGGCGCTGCGGGTCGTGTACGAGGTCGCCCAGGTCGTGCGCATCCCGGTCGTGGCCATCGGCGGCGTGGCCGCGCTGGACGACGTGCTGGACTTCCTGTTCGCCGGCGCCAGCGCCGTGCAGGTCGGCACGGCCATCTTCGCCGACCCCGCGCTGCCCCTGCGCCTCGTCGATGAGCTGGCGGCATGGTGCGCGGCCGAGGGGATCGGCAGCCATCGCGAGATCATCGGGGCGGCCCTGCCGGCCGGAGCCCGCAAGGGCGTCCACGGCAAGGATCGCCCGAGCGTCAAGGGCGTGGAGTACCGGCCGTGACGCCGGCCACCGAGGGACGCGTGGAGGCGCTGTTCCGCTCGTCCGGCGCACTGCGCGAGGGTCACTTCCAGCTCAAGAGCGGGCGCCACGGCACGAGCTACCTGGAGAAGTTCCAGGTCCTGCAGTACCCGGCCGCCGTCAGCGAACTGTGCGCCATGATCGCCGCGACGGTCACCGATCCCGCCGGCCGCCCGACCGTCGACGTCGTGGTGGGCCCCACCACGGGCGGCGTGATCCTGGCCTTCGAGACGGCCCGCCAGCTCGGCCTGCCGGGCTTCTTCGCCGAGGAGGTGCGCGACGCGCACGGGGCCACGCGCCGCGTCTTCCGCCGCGGCTTCCGCCTGACGCCCGGCCAGCGCGTGCTGCTGGTCGACGACATCCTCACCACCGGCGGGTCCCTCCTGGCGATGCTGCCGCCGATCGAGGCGGCCGGCGCGGAGCTGGCCGGCGCGGTCGTGCTGGTGGATCGGGCCGGCGGCACGACCTCGGCCACCTCGACGGCCAGCGGCCGCTCGTACCCGGTGACCGCACTGTGGGTCCTGGATCTGCCGACCTTCGAGCCTGGCGCTCCGACCTGCCCGGCCTGTGCCGCCGGCCTGCCCGTGGAGGCGCCCGGCTCGAGCGGGCTCTAGGCCCGGAGGCGGCCCGGCTAGCCTCCCGCGACCGCCTGGATGGCCTGGGTCAGCTCATCGGAGCCGACGGCGCCCTCGAACTTGGCGGTGACCTTGCCGCTGGCGTCGACCACGAAGACCCACGGCTCGTCGGGCAGACCCCACTGGACCGCAGCGGGCACGAGCTGCAGCTGCCCGGCCGTGCTGAGCACCGGCTGGAGGCCGCCCCCGGAGGCCGGCTGCAGGATGTAGGGCTCGACGTGGATGAAGTCGACCTTCGACTCGAACGGGACCGCCACGGCATTGACCATGTCCAGCGTCGGGCCGCAGATCTGGCTCTGGCAGAACTGGGGCGTGGCGAACACCACCACGAACGGCTTGTGGGCGGCGAGCGCGTCGGTCACGGAGGTGCGGTAGAAGGCCGGGTCGGGCGTCTGGTCCGTCGAGATCAGGGCGATGCCGCTGGCCGTGGTGGCCGTCGGCGTCTGCGAGGCGGGCGCGGCCGCCCCGATGGCCGGCGTCGTGGTGGCCGGCATGACGCTGAACTGCACCCGCGAGTTCGTGGCCGGCTGGCCCGGCTGCTGGATGGTGATCTGGACGCCCCAGTCGCCCGCCTCCGGGAACGTGACCGAGGCGTGGTACAGGCCGCGTGGATCGGGCGGCGGGGCGACCTTGATGAACGTGCCCGACGCGGTCGCGGCGACCGCTGCGGGATCCTTCGCCAGGTCGTAGAAGGCGAGGCTCGTCGTGACGTCGGCGGCCGCCACGATCTTCGTCTGGTCGACGGCGTCGTAGAGGGTGAACAGGAAGCGGTTGGGGCCGACGGCCAGCTGCTGGTTGATGAGCAGCGGCACGACCGTGGCGCCGCTGACCGGCCCCACCGGCCAGCCCGGGTAGGTGCCGGACCCCGTGCCGCTGGGGATCGCCTGGGTCGACGGCGCAACGGACCCGCCGCAGGCGCCCACGGCGACCGCCAGGGCGAACAGGAGGAGCACGGTGGCGGCGCGCGGGGCGGCCGGCGGACGCATGGCTACCCACTCTATCCGGGCCCCGCGGAACGTGCCGTCCGCGGCGCTACAATCGCGGCTCATCCCATGACGCGCTTCCAGCGACTCACCCTCATCACCGCCCTCGTGACGTTCGCCGTCGTCGTCATGGGTGCCGTCACGCGCAGCACCGACTCGGGCATGGGCTGCGGCACGGACTGGCCGCTCTGCCACGGACTCCTGCCGGCGCTGAGCGACACGCAGGCCTGGATCGAGTGGTGGCATCGCGCCTTCGCCCTGGCCCTGGGTCTCCTCGTGGTGGCGCTGCTGATCGTGGCCGTGCTGCGCTACCGGGCGTACCGCTCGGTGGTGGTGCTGGCCGGTGCGGCCTTCGTCATCGCCCTCATCCAGGCCTGGCTGGGCCAGATCACGGTCGCGTCGGGCAACAGCTCCACGTCGGTGACGGCCCATCTGGCGACCGCGATGCTCCTCTTCGCCGTCCTCATCACCATCGCGATCCGCGTCCAGTACCCGGCCGGCCTTGGTTCGGGCTTGGCCAGCCAGCGCTTCACGATGCTGGCCGCGTTCACCGCCGCGTGCGTCTATGCCGTGCTCCTGTTCGGGGCCGAGGTGCGCGGCAATGGCGCCGCCCTGGTCTTCTCCGATTGGCCGCTCTTCAACGGCCAGCTCGTGCCGACCCTCTCGCCCGACGCGACGATCGCCCAGATGCAGGTCCTGCAGTTCCTGCACCGCCTGGTGGCCCTGGTGGCCGGCCTCGTCGTGCTGTGGACGGCCTGGGTCGCCTGGCGCCGCTACGACCGCCACGCCTGGGGCCCGGCGGCCGCCAGGCCGACGCTGCTCCTCCTCGTCGGGTCGGCCGCGGCCCTGTTCCTCATCCAGAGCATCGTCGGTGCGGCCCAGATCTTCACCGATCTGGCCGCCTGGGCGGAGGCCCTCCACGTCGGCCTCGGCGCGGCCATCTGGGGCCTGCTCGTAGCGGCCACTGTCTACGCCTGGTGCGAGGCGCGGCGACCCGCCGGCGCTCCCGCCGACGGCACACCGCGCGGCCTCCCCGGCGACCGCCGTGACGACGCCACGGCCCGCCTGGCCCAGCCAGGCGGTGTGGCCATGGCCGTCGCCGACCCTCACCCTCCGACCCGCGGCGAGATCGTGCGGGCCTACATCGCCCTCACCAAGCCCCGCATCATCGAGCTGCTCCTGGTGACGACCGTGCCGGCCATGATCCTGGCCGCGCACGGCATGCCGCCGCTGGCCCTCATCGTGGCCACGCTGGTGGGCGGCTCCCTGGCCGCGGGATCGGCCAACGCCATCAACCAGTACCTGGACCGCGACATCGACGCCCTGATGACCCGCACCCGCCGCCGGCCGCTCCCGGCGCACGCCGTGACGCCGGAGAACGCCCTCATCTTCGGCTTCGCCCTGGGGGTCGTCGCCTTCGCCGAGCTGACGCTCCTGGTCAACCTGCTGGCGGCCTTCCTGGCCCTGCTGGCGATCGGCTTCTACGTCGTCGTCTACACCATGCTGCTCAAGCGGACCACGCCCCAGAACATCGTCATCGGCGGGGCGGCCGGCGCCCTGCCGCCGGTCATCGGCGTGGCGGCCGTGACGGGCGACATCACGCTGCCGGCGCTGGTCCTCTTCGCCATCGTCTTCTACTGGACGCCGCCGCATTTCTGGGCCCTCGCCCTGCGGCTCGCCAAGGACTACCGGGCGGCCGGCGTGCCGATGCTCCCCGTGGTGCGCGGGGTGCCGGAGACGACCCGCCAGATCCTGCGCTACACGATGGTGCTGGTGGCCCTGACCCTGGTCTTCTTCGTGGTCGGCCACATGGGCGCCATCTACCTCGTGTCGGCGGTCGCCCTGGGCGGCATCTTCATCTGGCGGGCCCTCCGCCTGCGGCGCCAGGCCCTCTCGCCGGAGGCCTCACTGGCCCAGGCCATCCGCCTGTACCGCTACTCGATCGCCTACCTGAGCCTGCTGTTCATCGCCGTCGCCGTCGACACCCTGGTGGTCATCCGGATCCCGATCGGCTGACCGGGCCGACGGCCGCCCGCTGACGGTCCAACTGCTCGTCGTAGAGGCGGCCGCGACGCTCCTCGTCGCGCAGCCAGGCGACCACCACGAGCAGGACCGGCACCAGGAACAGCAGGTCCCCCGCCACCCACATGAGGCCGCCGCCGAGCTGCTGGTCGGCCACGGGGTCGGGCAGCCACGACAGCCCCAGGGAGGCGTAGTACGGGTACAGGACGTGATCGGCGGTGAAGAGCGTGAGCCCCAGGAACGCGTTCTGCGGCATCTGGAGCATCACGTAGCCCAGCCGGACGGGGTAGCTCAGGGGCTGTGGCCCAGGGTCGGCGCCCACGACCGGCCACCAGAACAGGAAGCCCGCCCCCAGGAACAGGGCGTGTTCCAGGATGTGGACCCACCCGTTCTCCAGGGCCAGCTCGAAGAGCGGGCTGAAGTGGGTCACCCACATGACGGTGGTGAACAGGATCCAGTCCACCACCGGGTGGGTCAGCGCCCGCAAGGGGCGGGAGTGCAGCGCGGGCAGGATGAGGCGGGCGCGCTGCTCGTGCGTCGCCACCCGCAGGAGCAGCGTCACCGGCGCGCCCAGGCACAGCAACGGGGCCACGACGAAGACGAGCAGCATGTGCTGCACCATGTGGACGCTGAAGAGCACCTGCGAGTACACGTCCACCGACGAGCACAGGGCGATGGCCAGGACGACCAGCCCGCCCACCCAGGCGGCCACCCGGCGGCGTGGCACGGGGTTGCTCGGGTGCGCGGCGTCCACCCGTCGGACCGCCGCCAGGTAGGCCACCAGCGGCACCAGGATGGCGGTCGTCACGAGCGGGTCGAAGGACCACGTCGTGAGCGCCGTGAGCGGGCTGAGCGGTGGCAGGCTGGCGAGGTTCCCGATCACGTGGGCCAGCGCCACGGGCGCCGTCCCGAGTCCGATCGCCGCCACCCCGACCGCGCCACCCGTGAGCACAAGGCTGCGGACGAGCGGGCGCATCGGGCCGTATCATATGCGCCCTCGACCCCGGACCGCCTTCAGGGAGAGCCACGCCGCGTGCGACGCGCCGCCATCGCCTGGACCCGATCGCTGTTGGCCCTCGCCGTCCTCGTCCTCGTCGTCGGCGCCTGCGCGGAAGCCACCCCCGGCAACCAGGTGCCCAACTTCTTCCCCGCCCCCGCCATCACCGATCAGGGCCAGGCGAGCGAGAGCCTCTACGCCTTCATCTTCTGGATCGCCACGGCGATCTTCGTGCTGGTGGAGGGCCTCATCATCTTCGCCGTCTTCCGCTACCGGCGGCACAAGGGCGACGACGAGCTGCCCACCCAGACGCACGGCTCGATGCCCTTCGAGCTGGCCTGGACGATCGTGCCGTTCATCATCGTGGTGGCCCTCTTCGTCCTCTCCGAGAACACCCAGCAGAAGGTGGATGCCAGCACCCCGAACCCGCCGCTGACGGTGGACGTGACCGGCTTCCAGTGGCAGTGGACGTTCGACTACAAGGACCAGGGGCTGAGCTTCACCGGCCAGGGCACGGACGGCCCGGAGATGGTCCTGCCGGTCGACGAGGACGTCCACATCCGGCTCCACTCCAACGACGTGATCCACTCGTTCTACGTGCCCGGCTTCTTCTTCAAGCGGACGTCGTCCCGGGTCGGACCAACGAGTTCGACCTGACCGTGGACCAGACCGGCACGTACACCGGCCAGTGCGCCGAGTTCTGCGGCCTGGGCCACGCCGACATGCGCTTCACCGTGCAGGCGGTCTCGCCGGCCGACTTCACGGCCTGGGTGGCCAAGGAGCAGGAGGCCGCCAAGGCCACGCCGTCGCCGCTGCCGAGCGGCGCGCAGAGCCTGACCCTGAGCGCCTCCAACACGACCGCCTTCGATGCGTCGACCCTGACCGCCACCGCCGGCCAGCCCTTCGCCGTGGTCTTCACCAACAAGGAGGCCACCGGCGGCCCGCCGCATGACTTCGCCATCAAGGACCCGGCTGGCAGCAGCAACCTGCTGTTCACCGGCCAGCCGCTGGCCCAGGCGGGCCAGACGGTGACCTACAGCGTGCCCGCCCTGGCGGCCGGCACCTACACCTTCATCTGTATCGTCCACCCCAACATGACAGGCACGTTGACGGTCAAGTAGGAGCACCGATGGCCACCACCGTGCTGCCGCGCGCCACCACCTACCCCCGGTCGCGGGTCTACGAGTGGCTCACCACGACCGACCACAAGAAGATCGGCGTCATGTACATGGCACAGCGTACCTCGTTCTTCCTGCTGGGCGGCCTCCTGGCGCTCGGCATCCGCACCGAGCTGGCGGTGCCCGGCGCACGCTGATCCCCAACGCGCTGTACAACCAGCTCTTCGGCATGCACGGCACGACGATGATCTTCCTCTTCGTCATGCCCATGACTGCGGGCCTCGCGAACTACATCGTGCCGCTCCAGATCGGGCGCGGCGGACATGGCCTTCCCGCGCATCAACGCGCTGTCGTTCTGGATGCTCCCGGCTGGCGGCCTGCTGCTCTTCAGCGGCTTCGCCTTCGGCGGCGCCGCCGGCCGGCTGGACCTTCTACGCGCCGCTCTCCGAGCCAAGTGCCCGGGCATCGGGCGTGGACCTGCTGGCTCCTGGGCCTGCTCCTGCTCGGCATCAGCTCCATCCTGGGCGCCATCAACTTCCTGGTCACGATCTTCAAGATGCGCGCGCCGGGCATGACGCTGCTGCGCATGCCCATGTTCGTGCTGGACCGCGCTGGTCACCAGCGTCCTGCTGCTCTTCGCGGTCCCGGTCCTGGCCGCCGGCCTGATGATGCTCTTCATCGACCGCAACTACGGCGGCGGCTTCTTCGACCCGGCGGCCGGGGGCAACCCGATCCTGTGGCAGCACGTGTTCTGGTTCTTCGGCCACCCCGAGGTCTACATCCTGATCCTGCCGGCCTTCGGCGATCATCAGCGAGATCTGCCGGTCTTCTCCCGCAAGCCGCTCTTCGGCTACAAGGCCTTCGTCTTGGCGACGGCGTCCATCGGCGCCCTGGGCTTCACGCGTCTGGGCCCACCACATGTTCACGACCGGCGCCGTCTACCTGCCCTTCTTCTCCTTCTTCACCTTCCTCATCGCGGTCCCCACGGGCATCAAGTTCTTCAACTGGCTGGCCACCATGTGGGGCGGCCAGCTGCGCTTCGACACGCCGATGCTGTTCGCCGTCGGCTTCATCGCCCTGTTCCTCATCGGCGGCCTGGACGGCGCCTTCCTGGCCGTCGTGCCGTTCGACTTCATGACCAGGACACCTACTGGGTCGTCTCGCACATCCACTACGTGCTGTTGGCCGGCGCGGTCTTCGCCATCTTCGCGGCGCTCTTCTACTGGTTCCCCAAGATGACCGGGCGGATGCTCGACGAGCGCCTCGGCAAGGTCCAGTTCTGGCTCCTCTTCGTCGGCACCAACCTGGCCTTCTTCCCCAGCACCTGCTGGGCCTGGACGGCATGGTCCGGCGCATCGCCGACTACGCCGCCAACGCCGGCTGGACAGCCGCTCAACTTCCTGTCCACCATCGGCGCCTTCATCATCGCCCTGCCAGCATGCTGCCCTTCCTGTGGAACGTGTTCACCACGCTGCGCAGCCCGGCCGACGCGCCCGACGATCCGTGGGACGGCAACACGCTCGAGTGGGCCACCTCCAGCCCGCCACCGCCCTACAACTTCGACCGCTGCCGGCGGTCCGCTCCGAGCGGCCGCTCTTCGACCTCAAGCACCCCGAGCGTGGCGCAAGCCGGCCACGCGCCGCGGTCGTGGTCAGCCCGGGGAAGCGGACAGCTGATGGCCGCGGACACGACGGCGCCGGCCAGGTCGACGAGCCGGAGGCCTCACGGCCACGACGCCAAGCGGAGGGCATGGACACCGCCCTGCTGGGCATGATGCTGTTCATCGCCAGCGAGGTGATGTTCTTCGCCGGCCTCTTCGGCGCCTACTTCAACGTCCGGGCGAGGCGCCGGTGTGGCCGCCGGAGGGCTCCGAGGACATCGAGCCGTTCCCCCTGCCGGCTCATCGCCGACCGTCATCCTGGTCACCAGCTCGTTCACCATGCAGTGGGCCACGATCGCGCATCCGGAAGGGCGATCGCACGGCCATGAACCGGGCCCTGGCGGTGACCCTGCTGCTGGGCCTCATCTTCCTGGGCGGCCAGCTGTACGACTACTGCCAACCTGTCGCGAGGGCTTCAGCATCAGACAGCGGCATCTACGGCACGCTCTTCTTCACGATGACCGGCTTCCACGGCGCCCACGTCCTGGGCGGCGTCATCGGCATCTTCGTGGTCCTGTCGCGCGGCGTCTGGCGGGCCAGTTCTCGCGAGAGCACCACGTGGCGGTGGAGGCGGTCCACTACTACTGGCACTTCGTCGACGTCGTCTGGATCGCCCTCTTCTTCACCCTCTACTTCCTGAAGTAGGCGACGGTGCACGACGAGTCGGACGACGGCGGCATCCTGGCCAGCCTCCTGCGCAGCGGTCGCGCGGCATGGGTGCTCGGAGTGCTCTTCGCCGGGGCCGGGATCACCTACCTCGTGCTCAACCACGGCACCAACGGCGCCGACCTTGGCGGACCGGCGATGCTGCTGGCGCTCGCCGTGGCGATGGTCTTCGGGTTCTGGATCCTGCTCAAGAACTCGGACGATCTCTAGCCGCCACCGGGTGCGCCGCGACCGATGATCAAGGACATCCAGGATCTCTGGAACGGCCTCGTCACGCTGATCGGCCAGATCATCTCGCCCGACTGGGGCGCGGTCATCAGCTGGGTGCCCTATCTGCTGGCGCTGCTCGTCCTGGTGGGCCTGGCCTTCCTCGTCCTGCGCTGGACGACGAACCGCGTGTGGACCGCCTCGCGACTGCCGGCCCGCCGCACGGCCCCCCCGCCACCGCCAGGGACGCACCTGCCCGGCCCGTCGCCGTGGCCCTTCGTGGCGCCGATCGGGGCGGCCATCATGCTCTTCGGCCTGGTCTGGAAGACCGGGCGGGTCGAGCCCCCCACGGTCGATCCGACGACCGGTGCGATCAAGCTGGGCCAGACGGCCGGGGTGACCGAGCTGTTCAACCTGCCGGTACTCCTCCTCGGGCTGCTCGTGGTCGTGGTGGGGATCATCGGCTGGTACCGCGACGCGCGGCACGAATGGGTGCGGGTCGACCAGGGCCACGTTGAACCGGAGACGCCGTCCACTGCGACGACGGCCGAGCTGACCCTGCCGCCGGGCGTGCACCTGCCGGGCCCCAGCCCGTGGCCGCTGTTCGTGCCGGTCGGGGCCGCGGTCGCCCTGCTGGGGCTCGTCCTGAGCCCCGCCCTCGTGGGCGGAGGCATCCTCATGGCCGTGCTGGCCATCGTGGGCTGGTACCTGGACGCGCGCCATGAATACGAGTTCGTGGCCGCCGGCAGCCCGCCCGAGCCGCGCACACGAGACCCCGAGCGGGCCTTCCCCAAGGCCCTTGCTGGCACCTACGTGGCGATCGCCCTCATCAGCGTGATGCTCGCCGCGACGCCCTCGATCCTGACCTACGCCAACGCCCAGCCGAGCAGCTCCCCGACCGCCGCGGCCAGCGGCGGGGGCGGCGCCGGCTCGATCGCCCTCAGCGCCCAGAACGTGAAGTTCGACCAGACATCATTGAGCGCAGCGGCGGGCAAGGGCTTCACCGTGACGCTGGCCAACCACGACACCGTGCCCCACAACTTCGCCATCCTCAAGCCCGGCGGCGGCCCCAGCGACTTCCTGTTCAACGGCCAGCCGCTGACCCAGGGCGGGCAGACCACCGACTACACCGTCCCCGCCCTGCCCGCCGGCACGTACACCTTCATCTGCATCGTCCATCCCACGCAGATGACCGGTACGCTGACCGTCAAGTAGGTCGCCACGGGCTCGATCCTTGACCCGCGCCGTGTGGCGCTGGCCGGCACCGTGACGATGAGCCTCCTGGCGCTCCTGCTGGTCGCCCTGGACCTGGGCCTCGCGACGGCCCCTGCCGCACCGACGGGTTCGCCGGGGGCCATCGCCAGCACGTCCGTGGTCGGCGGCGGACCGCTGCAGGGCAAGCCCGCGCCGGCCATCGCGCTGCTCGACGGGTCCGGGCATCCGGTCAGCCTGGCCGACTACCGCGGCCGCCCCGTCATCGTCAACTTCTGGGCCTCCTGGTGCGGCCCGTGCAAGGAGGAGTTCCCGCTCCTCGCCGCCGCCCGCGCGCGCTACGCGGCGCAGGGCCTGGAGGTGCTGGGCATCGTCTACCAGGACTCGGCCAGCGCCGCGACGGCGTTCATGACGGCCGAGGGCGCCAGGTGGCCGATGCTGCTGGACCCGGCCAAGGCTGCCGCGACCGCATACGGCGTGCTGCTCGTGCCGGAAAGCTTCTACATCGACCCGTCAGGCGTGGTGCGCACGCTGAGCTTCGGGCCGCCGCCCGCCAGTGGCATCGACGCCCTCATCGGGCAGATCCTGCCGTCGCCATCGCCCGGCACCAGCGGCAGCGGCAGCGCGCCATGAGCGGCCCCGCGACGCCCGTCATCGAGGTGCGCGCCCTGGTCAAGCGCTATGGCGGTCGGGCGGTCGTCGACGGCCTTGACCTGACCGTGGCGCCGGGCGAGATCGTGGGCCTGCTGGGCCCGAACGGGGCCGGCAAGACGACGACGGTCGAGACGATCGAGGGCCACCGGCGGCCCGACGCCGGCTCGGTGCGCGTGTTCGGCCTGGACCCGCGGCGCGACGGCGCGCGCATCCGGCCCCGGTGCGGGGTGATGCTGCAGCGCGCCGACCTGTGGAACCAGGCCCGGGTCATCGAGGCCGTGCGCCTCTTCGCCGCGTTCTACCCCCATGCCCTGGACCCGGGGGAGGTGCTCGAGCAGGTGGGGCTCGCCGAGCGCCGCGACGCCCGCTATCGCACCCTCTCGGGCGGAGAGCGCCAGCGGCTGGCCCTCGCCGTGGCCATCGTGGGCCGGCCGGACCTGGCCATCCTGGACGAGCCGACGGCCTCCATGGACGTGACCGCCCGCCGCGCCACGTGGGACCTCCTGCGCCGCTCGCGCGCCGACGGCGCGAGCGTGCTGCTGACGACCCACCTGCTGGAGGAGGCCGAGCTGCTGGCGGATCGCGTGGTGATCATCGATCGCGGCCGCGTGCTCGCGGCGGGCACGCCCGCCGAGCTGCGCGGCGGTGGGCCCGGTGAGCGCCCGCGACTCGAGGTGGCGCTGCGGGCGCCCCTGGCGGCGGATGCGGAGGCCGAGCTGGCGGCCCTCCCGTCGGTCGCCGCCACCGGAGCGCCGCTCACCCCGCCCGGACAGCCGGGCGTCTACCTCCTGCCGACGGACGACCCCGGCGCGACGCTGCGAGAGGTCGCCGCGTGGCTCGAGGCACGGCGGATCGTGCCCCTGGCCCTGCGGTTCGGCGCCCCGTCGCTCGAGGAGGTCTTCCTGCGCCTCACCGGCGAGGCCCAGGCGGACCGCTGATGCAGGCCTTTGCCGCCCAGCTGAGGATGGAGCTGCGCCTCACCATGCGGCGCGGCGAGAACCTCGTCGTCACGCTCGGCATCCCGCTCCTGCTGCTGGTCTTCCTCGCCAACGTGGACCTGCTCGGCAGCGCCACGGGCGAGTCGTCGCGCCTGGACCAGCTCGTGCCCGGCATCCTGTGCCTGGCCCTGATCTCCACCGGCCTCGTGTCGCTGGGCATCGCCACGGCCTTCGAGCGGGGCAACGGCACGCTCAAGCGGCTGGCCAGCTCGCCGCTGCCACGCTGGGCCCTGGTCGCCGCCAAGACCGCCGCGGTCCTGGCCACGGTCGTGGTCCAGGTGGTGGTGCTCGGCGCCACGGGGACGCTCCTGGGGTGGGCACCGTCCGGGGGCCCGCTCCTGGCTCTGCTGTCGGCCAGCCCCTGGCTCATCCTGGGCACCGTCTGCAGCGCGGCGGCCGGGCTCCTGCTGGCCGGCCTGCTGCGGCCGGAGGCGACCCTCGCCCTGGCCAACGCCCTGTACCTGCTGATCCTGCTGCTGGGTGGCGTCATCGTGCCACTCGCCCAGCTCCCGGGCCCCGTCGCGACAGTCGCCGGGGCGCTGTCGCCGGCGCTGATGGCCGACCTCGTGCGCACTGCGCTGACCGGGGGTGCGACCCTCGCGGCGGGCGAGGTGCTCGCCCTGGCTGGCTGGACGGTCGTGCTGCTGGCGGCGACCCTGGCCACCTTCCGGGTCGACGAGGGCTGACGCGGCCCGGAAAAGGGGACGACCCTGGGGGCGGGGCCCAGGGTCGTCGAGGTCAATATGCGGATTGGTTGCGGGGGACGGATTCGAACCGCCGACCTTCGGGTTATGAGCCCGACGAGCTGCCGCTGCTCCACCCCGCGACCTACAATCCTAGCCGCTCGCCCAGGAACGGTCAAATGTCGCGGCACCGCCGCGGAGGTGATCCATGGCTGACCATCGCCGGCCGCTCCGTGTCGGCGTGCAGCTGCCGGAGGTGGAGCGCGAGGTCCGATGGCCCGAACTGCGGGCCATGGCCCGCGCGGCCGAGGGGGTCGGCCTGGACTCGCTGTGGGTCGGCGACCACCTCCTCTACCGCTGGCCGGGCCGGCCGCCACGCGGTCCCTGGGAAGGCTGGTCGATGCTGGCGGCGCTCGCCGCGGCCACCGAGCGGATCCAGCTCGGGCCGCTCGTGGCGGCCACCAGCTTCCGTGCGCCCGGCCCTGCTGGCCAAGATGGCCGCGACCGTCGACGAGGTCAGCGGCGGTCGCCTCATCCTGGGCCTCGGCGCAGGCTGGAACGAGACCGAGTACCGCGCCTTCGGCTTCCCCTTCGACCAGCGCGTGGCGCGCTTCGAGGAGGCGTTCACCATCATCCGCACGCTGCTGCGCGAGGGCCGCATCGACTTCGAGGGCCGCTTCTACAGCGCCCGCGACTGCGAGCTGCTGCCGCGCGGGCCTAGGCCGGCCGGGCCGCCACTCATGATCGGCTCGATCGGCGCGCGCATGCTGCGCATCACCGCGCCGCACGTCGATGCCTGGAACGCGTGGCACGACTGGTTCGGCAATGGTGCGGCCGGCCTCCCGCCGCTCCTCGACACGGTGGCCCAGGCGGAGGCGTCGGCCGGCCGGCCGGCCGGATCCATCGAGCGCACGGTGACCGCCCTGGTCAGCCTGCCCGGCGCCGTCGGCCGGCTCCAGGGTGACCCGGAGGGCGAGGAGCACGCGTCCGCTGAGCGGCGATCCGGTGGCCCTGGCGGCGAACCTGCGCGAGTACGCCGCCATGGGCGTGGGCCACGTCCAGCTTGTCCTGGACCCCATCACGGTGGGCTCCATCGAGGCGCTGGCGCCGATGCTCGAGCGCCTCGACGCGGGCTGAGACGAACGATCCGGCCCGAAGGCTAGATGCTGGGCTTGATGGCCATGAAGTAGATGATCAGGAGCAGGAGCAGGCCCAGGACCATGCCCATCTGCTGCTGGCGCTTGAGTAGGGCCAGCATGGCCGGCGGCGGCCCGGCGGGCGCGCCCTCAGGCGGCGGGCCGGCGGGGGCGGCCTGCACCATGTGGAGCAGCTTTTCGCCGTTGGGGTAGACGACCGTGAAGACGATGGTGAAGGCCGCGATGTAGAGGATGATCCCCGCCAGCAGCCAGTGGAAGGCGCTGTCGAGCGGGTTGATGCCCAGGGTCAGGATCAGCCCGATGCCGGTCACCGCCTGGAAGAGCCCGACCGGGATGACCAGCCCCTTCTCGATAGCCACGTTGGCCGTGATCACGGCGGGCCCGAAACGCGGTTCCCGAGCCGCCACCCGGCCAAGGAACGGGAAGGCGAAGGTAGGCCCGAAGGCGATGATCGCCCCGGCGACATGCAGGAAGAGGAAGATCGCGGCCAGCGGACTCATGGTTGGGCCCTCATGCGTGTCTGGTCTGCCCCCGGCCGCCAACGATACCGCGCCGGGCCACCCTATTTCCACCTTCTTACACGGGCCTTACACGCATCCGTTGCCAAGCGCCGGGTATGGGCGGCAGGGTAGGAAGCACTTGACCTCCGCCGTCACCACGGGTGCTTGCCATGCGACTCACGCGGACCCATCTGACCCTCGTCCTTGCGCTCCTCCTCGTCCTTGGCGGCGGCGCCGCCGGTTTCCTCATCGGCACGAGCGGCGCGCCGGCCAGAGCGGCCGATGCGACGGCCGCGGCAGGCCAGATCGACGCCCAGGACTTCGACGCGGCGATGGCCGCCGCCGGCTTCGCCCTCGACCCGTCGGCCGGCACGGCCGCCACGAACGCCTCCGGCCCGGCGGCCCGAGTCAGCGCGATCCTGGGCCTGCGCACCGGCTTGGCGCGCCTGGCGCGGACGCTGATCCACGCTCAGGCCACACTGGACCTGCCCAACAAGGGCGTCCAGACGTACGCCCTGGATCAGGGCAAGGTGGGGCCGGTGAGTGCCACCAGCCTGACCGTCACCGAGACCGGCGGGGCGACGGTCTCATTCGCCCTCACTTCGGCGACGCGGGTGCGCTCGAAGGGTGCCGCGGCCACCATGGCCCAGGTCACGACCGGCGTGGACGTCATCGTCGTCTCGCAACAGGCGAGCGGGGGCTGGCAGGGCCTGGCGATCGTGATCGTGCCGCCCGTGGCAGCCGCCGCCGCGAGCCCGGCCGCCTCGAACTGACCAGGAAGGGCGCTAGCTCGACCGCCGGTAGCGGTTGCGGAAGGCGCCGCCGCCGTAGAAGCCGATGTCGGCCAGAAAGGCCAGGGCGACGATGAGCCAGGCGAACGGGCTGAGCCCGTCAGTCGACCAGACCAGCACGTAGGCCAGCGTCGTCCAGGGCAGGAACAGGAAGCCCAGCAGGGGCAGGATCAGGCTGCCGAAGATGGCGCTCCAGTGCGACGCGTCGATCAGCCACCAGAACACGATGAGGGCTCGGGGGCCGATCAGCCCGAGCACTGCCAGCGCACAACAGGGCATCCGTTCCCTCCTGGGCCCAGCTTACAGCCGTGAGGCGCACGAAGGGCCGTTCGGCTCTGGCGACGAGCGGCCGGCGGCTGGCACACTCGCCTCCAAGGAGGCCGCCATGCCACTCGCCTCGCCCAAGGCCACGACCCCGTTCAACGAGGACATCCTCGATCTGGCCGTCGAGAACGTCTACTTCCGCAAGGTCCTCTCCACCGGCCCGCACGCCCAGGTGGTGGTGATGTGCATCCCCCCGGCGGGCGAGATCGGCGAGGAGGTCCATACTGACGTGGACCAGATCCTCGTCTTCGTCACCGGAGAGGGTGCCGCCGTCCTCGACGGGGAGCGCAGCCACGTGTCGCCCGGTCGCCTCGTGTACGTCCCGGCGGGTACTCGGCACAACTTCGTCAACACGGGGTCGGTCGACTTGAAGCTCTACACGGTCTACGCCCCACCCGAGCACCTGCCCGGCACGATCCACCGGACGAAGGCCGAGGCGGACGCCGAGGAAGGGCACGCCTGAGATCCAGGCGTCCCGCGGGTCAAGTCAGGAGATCGAACCATGGCGCGCGCAGCAGCCGTCCGTGTCCTGTTCGTCGGCACGGACAACGCCAGCCGCAGCCAACTTGCCGAGGCGCTCCTCAGGCACGAGGCTGGTGACTGGTTCCACGCCAGCAGCGCCGGGACGGCCCCCCGGCCCGTCTACCGCCTGACCGTCCAGGTCCTCCACGAGGTGGGCATCGAGTGGGGATCGGCGCGCAGCAAGTCGGTCGACGAGGTCCGCGACCAGCCGTTCGACTACGTCATCACGATGTGCCGCGAGGCGCAGGAAGCCTGCCCCGCGCTGGACCCGGCGACGGCCATGATCCACTGGGGCATCACCGATCCGGCCGTCGTCGAGGGCACGCCGGTGGACCGGCTCGCCGCCTACCGCCATACGCGACGCGAGGTCGGCGCGGCGGTCCATCGATTCGTGGAGCACACCCTGCGCCCCGGGAAGGCCGGCCTGACCGAGGTCGCGTAAGGGGGCCAGGCAGGTCGGCGCGGGCGATCGTGTCGTGACATGAGGGGCCTCGGCCGAGCAGGGTAGCCCGGTCAGGCCCCGGGCTGGGCCAGCAACTCCTGGATGACCTGCTCCGAGCCAGCGTAGTCGCCTTCGCCGAAGTGCTCGTGGCGGATGACGCCGGCCCGATCGATGAAGTAGAAGGCCGGCCAGTACAGGTTGTGGTAGGCGTTCCAGGTGGCGAACGCGGGGTCGAACGCGACTGGGAAGGCCACCCCGTCCTGGGTCACGGCCTGGCGCACGTTGGCGAGGTCTCGCTCGAACGAGAGCTCCGGTGTATGCACGCCGATGACCACCAGGCCGGCGCTCGCATAGCGGGACGCCCATGTCTTCACGTACGGCTGCACGTGCAGGCAGTTGATGCAGTCGAACGTCCAGAAGTGGACCAGCACGACCTTGCCCCGCAGCGAGGCCATGGTCAACGGCGTGGAGTTGATCCAGGCGGTGATGCCGGTGAGCTCGGGCGCCGGCCCTAGATCGTCCAGGGGCACCGGGGCCGGCGTCGGGCTCACGGCGGACTCACCGGATCCGCCCAGGGCCGCGGCCGGCGCGATGTCCGTGGCCGTGAGGGACGCCACGGCGCTCTGCAGCGGCAGGTCGAGGCCGGTCAGGATCACGATGGCGCTGGCCAGCATCAGCGCCCCGAACGAGCGCTGCAGGCGGGCGCGGCGGCGCGGAGTGCCCATGGCGCGGAGCGCCCGCTGGCCGCCGGCCGCGATCAATCCGAGCGGGATCGCCGCGCCGGTCACGTACGCACCAGCCACCGCGACGACCTGCAGTGACGGCCCGCCGGTCACCGCAGCGGCGATGACCGAGGCCATCAGCGGCCCGACGCACGGCGCCCAGAGCAGGCCCACCGAGGCGCCGAGCAGGGTCGCTTGCAAACGGCCGGGTGACGTCCCTGCGCCGGCCGAGACGGCACCGCCGAGCCGGGCGAGGGCCGCCGACGCTGCCTCCCATCGGCGACCCAGCCAGGGCATCACGAGCGTCGCCCCGGCCAAACCCAGGGCGATCGCCGCGATGGTCCGCAACCCGTCCGTGGTGACCCCCGCGGACGCCAGCGCCGAGGCCAGCACCACCGTCACCACGATGAACGTGCCGCCGAAGCCGACAAGCAACCACGTGACGCGCTGGCGGCGATCGCTGCTCGCCGCCCCGACGAGCAGCGGCACGACGGGTAGCGTGCACGGCGAAACGATCGTCAGCATGCCCGCGAGGAGGGCGTATAGAAGCACCGCTATCACGGGTGATCACCGCATCCGAGGGCGCGGACGAGCATCACGGGGCCGACGGCGAGGGGCTCTCTTCCATCATCGCGCTGGGCGAGGGGCTCTCTTCCATCATCGCGCTGGGCGACGGGCTCTCTTCCATCATCGCGCTGGGCGAGGGGCTTTCTTCCATCATCGCCGTTGGCGTGGGTGACGCGGCCGACGGACTCGAGCAGGCCGCGGCCACGCCCAAGACGAGCGCTGCGGCGAGGACACCGAGCGGGCGAAAGAACGGCCGGGTGGGTCGGGGCATGAGGCGCCCTCCTTCCAAGGGTTCAGGGCTGCCCACGGTGCGCGCGGCGTGTGACGTCCTGATGACACAAGACGCGCCGGACCGTGCCGAAGGTCCCGCCCCGCTGATCTGTCCGGCTCTGTGGTAATCCGGCGGTCGGTTTATGATCTTGGCGTCATGGCCCGCTCAGTCGATCCCGTAGCCCACGCGGTGCGCCGCGACGCGTACGTCGACGAGGCCATCCGCCTCATCCAGACGCGGGGCTACGAGCAACTCAGCATCCAGGACGTCATCGACGGGGTCGGCACCTCGAAGGGCGCGTTCTTCCACTACTTCAGCTCCAAGGGAGCCCTGCTGGCGGCCGTCATCGACCGCATGGTGGAGACCGCGGCGAGCATCGTCGCGCCGGTCGCCGCCGACCCGGACCTGAGCGCGGTGCAGAAGCTCCAGGGCATCTTCTCGGGCATCGCCCGCTGGAAGGCCGAGCAGCCCGAGCTGCAGCCGGCCGCCGTAGAGGCGCTCATGCGGACGTGGTACTCCGACGAGAACTCCATCGTGGTCGAGCGGATGCGGGCCGCCGCGGGCCAGCGCCTGACGCCGCTGCTGCTCGGCATCCTCCAGCAGGGGGCCGCCGACGGCGAGTTCTCGCTCGGTTCCGCGGAGGGCACGGCGAGCGTCCTCACCGCGCTCATGCTGGGCCTCAACGATGCGGCGATCCGCCTCTTCCTGGGCCGACGCGACGGGACGGTCTCCCTGGAGCGCGTGACCTGCACGCTCAAGGCCTACGCCGACGCCTTCGAGCGCATCCTTGGCCTTCCCCCCATGTCGTGGCCGATCGTCGATCAGGCGACGGTCACCTACTGGTTCGCCTGACTCCCAGCCCCGCGAAAGGAGCATCCATGACCGCCGTCATCGAAGCCGAGAAGCTCACCAAGTCCTATGGGTCGCACCGGGGCATCATCGAGGTCGACCTGGCGGTCCAGCAGGGCGAGGTCTTTGGCTTCCTCGGCCCCAACGGCGCGGGCAAGACGACGACGATCCGGGTCCTCCTGGACCTCATCCGCCCCACCTCCGGGCACGCCCGGGTGTTCGGCCTCGAGAGTTCCGCCGACCCGGTCGCGATCCACCGCCGCATCGGCTACATCCCGGGTGAGTTCACCCTGTACGACCGGCTCACCGGGGGCCAGACCCTCGAGTACTTCGCCAACCTCCGCGGCGGCGTGGATCGCGCGTACCAGACGTCGCTCATCGAACGCTTCGACCTCGACCCGACGCGCCGCTTCCGCGAGTACTCCAAGGGCAACAAGCAGAAGGTCGGCGTGATCATCGCCCTGCAGCACCGCCCGGAGCTGCTGATCCTGGACGAACCCACCTCCGGGCTTGATCCCCTCGTCCAGCAGACGTTCTTCGCCACGCTGCACGAGACGACTGCGGACGGGGCGACCGTGTTCCTCTCGTCGCACATCCTCTCCGAGGTGGAGAAGAGCGCCGGCCGAGTGGCCATCATCCGCGAGGGCCGCATCGTGCAACTGGACACGGTCGAGGGTCTGCGTGACCTGGCCCACCACCAGGTGGAGCTGCGCTTCGCTGGAGCGGTGCCCGCGTCCGACTTCGAGAATCTGCCGGGCGTCAGCGACGTCGTCGCCGACGACCACGTGCTGCGCCTGCGGGTGGCCGGGCCGATCACGCCGGTCGTGCAGGCCGCCGCCAGGTACGAGCTCCTGGACTTCGTGTCGCGCGAGCCGTCGCTCGAGGAGACATTCCTGGCCCAATACGGCAAAGAGGCCGCCGAGGTGAAGCCATGACCGCCAGCGCTGGCACACCGTCGCGTGTCGCGGCGGCGCCGTTCCCGCCGATCCCGCTCCGGCGCCGCCTCTACGGCTTCGGCAGCATCTACGGCAAGACGATCCGCGACTCGCGGCTTGCCTTCATCATCGCCGCCGGCCTGCTCGGCGGGCTCTCCGTCGCGCTCCCCGCGGCCATCGGCACCGTCTTTCCGTCGCCGGCCGCGCGCCTGGAGATCAACAGTCTCATCGGCGGCATGCCCGCCTCGATGGTCAACCTCTTCGGCAACGCGACGCTGATGGGCGCGAAGCTGGGCACCCTGGGCGGCTACCTGACCTGGAAATACGGGTCGCTGTTCATCCTGGGCACCGGCCTGTGGTCGATCCTGGCCCTGTCGGGGACACTCGCTGGCGAGGCCGCCCGGGGCAGCCTCGACTTCGTCGCCGCCGCGCCGTTCGGCAAGCGGCGCATCGCCCTGGAAAAGCTCGCCGCCCACCTCACGATGGTGGGCCTCGCGCTGGCCTTCACGGCGGTGATGCTCGTGGTCAGCTCCACCGCGTTCGGCGATGCGAGCCTGGGCGACCAGATCTCGCCGGTCGAGGCGGTCGGCTTCGTCCTCCTCATCGGTTTCACCGCCCTGTGCTTCGGTGGCCTGGCCCTGGCCCTAGCCCCCGTCCTCGGTCGTGGCGGGGCGGCCGGCGTGTCGGCCATCCTGATGCTGCTCCTTTGGGTCATGAACGGTCTCGCTGTCGGTGGGCCGCTCCTCGCCCTGAGCCCGTTCAACTGGACGAACGCCCACATCCCGCTCGTCGGCCTCTACGACTGGGGCGGCCTGGCCCTCGTGGGGATCGTGGGCGTGGTCTTCCTGGTCATCGGGATCGAGCTCTTCCAGCGTCGCGACCTGGGGGTCACCGCCGGGCTCTCCCTGCCCTCACTGCCCAAGGATGTCCTGGGCGTGCGCGGGCCGATCAGCCGCGCCTTCGGCGACGAGCTGCCGCGAGCCCTCGCCTGGGGCATCGGGCTGTTCCTCTTCGGGGCGTTGCTGACCTCGATCGTCAAGCCCATGGCCGACCAGATCGCCACCAGCCCGGACCTGCTGAAGACCTTCAGCGCGGTCTTCCCCGACTTCGACCTCGGCCAGGCCAGCGGCTTCCTGCAGCTGTATCTCGTGCTCTTCTACATCGCGGCGGGCTTCGCCGGCACCACGTTCGTGGCGCGCTGGGCGTCGGACGAGACCGCGGGCCGTCTCGAGACGGTCCTCTCCACGCCGGTGAGCCGCGCGCGGTGGGTGGTCGCCGGCGGCGTCGCCTCGCTGCTGGCGGTCGTGGTCATGACCGCGCTCTTCGCCGCTGGCATCGCGGCTGGCGCGGCCGGCACCGGCCTGGCGGCCGGCAACGCGATCCTGGGCACCGCGGCGATGGGCCTCTACGGGGCTGCGATCGTCGGCATCGGCATCGCCATCGGAGGGCTGTGGCGGACGTCGCTGGCGGCTGAGCTGGCGGCCCTGTTCGTCGTCGCGACCTACCTCATCGACCTGCTGTCACCGCCGCTCGGGCTGCCCGATTGGTTCCACCAGCTCGCCCTGACGGCCCACCTGGGCCTGCCCATGATCGGCACCTGGGACGCGGCCGGTATCGTCGCCTGTGTGGTCATCGCCGTCGGCGGCATCGCGCTCGGGGCCTGGGGTGTGACGAGGCGCGACATCCAGCGCTAGCGGCTGAGGGTCAGCTCCGCGAGAACGGTCGACGCCGGCGCGTCCTCGACGATCGTGAAGCCGGCCGCCTCGGCGGTGTGGCGCATGGCCATGTTGCCCGCCAGCATCTCCGCGTAGAGCCGTTCCAGGCCTTCGTCGCGGCCGATGGCGACCAGGCGGCGGAGCAGCTCCGCGCCGAGGCCGTGGCGCTGCCACCGGTCGGCCACGAGAACGGCGAATTCGGCCGACGGACGGGCATGCTCCTTGGACAGTCGGCCCACGGCGACGATGCGCGGGCCGTCGGCAGCGTCCGGCTCCTCCGCCACCAGGGCGATCTCGCGGTCGTAGTCGTTGAAGCAGATCCGCGTGAGGCGTTCGTGGGCAGTCCGCTGGGAGAGGCCCAGGTGCTCGAAGTAGCGCGAGTAGACGGTCTCCTCGGTCAGCTCGGCGTGGAACCGCACCATGGCCGGCTCGTCCTCCGGCCGGATCGGCCTGATGAGGACGGACGTGCCGTCGGGAGCGGTCCACGGCTGCTCGTACTGGCGCGGGTAGGGGCGGATGGCGAGGCGCGGCAGGTCGGCCTCGGCGACGGTCGCGTCGTGCAGGACGACGCGCGCGTCAAGCGCCAGCAACCGCTCGGGCGAGGCCAGCAGCGGGTTGATGTCGATCTCCTTGATCCAGCGCTGCTCCACGACTAGCAGGCTGAACCGGACGAGCAGCTGCTCCAGCGCATCGACGTCGATGGGCCGCCGGCCGCGGATCCCCTTCAGCGCGCCGGAGATCCTGGTCCGCTCGATCAGGCGCCGCGCCAGAGTGGTATTGAGCGGGGGCAGCCCGATGGCCCGGTCACGGAACAGCTCGACGAGCTGGCCGCCCATGCCGAACAGCAGGACGGGCCCGAACTGGGGGTCGATCGACGATCCGATGATCAGCTCGTAGCCGGCGAAGTCGATCATGGGCTGGACCGTCACGCCCTCGAAGTGCTCGGCCCCGCGAGCCGTCGTGACACCGGCCCGGATGGCCTCGTAGGCCGCCCGCACGGCCGCCTCATCGGCCAGGTCCAGCTGGACGCCGCCCACGTCGGTCTTGTGGGTGATGGTGTGGCTGTACAGCTTCAGCACTACGGGATAGCCGATCCGGGCGGCGGCCGCGACCGCCTCGTCGGCCGCAGGGGCGATACGCGTCTCCGTGATGGGGATGCCATAGGCGGACAGCACGGCCTTTGACTCGACTTCCGTCAGCAAAGTGCGGCCGGCCTCGCGAGCGGTGCGGATGATGGCCGCCGCCGCCGCCCGGTCCATCGCCCGCTCGGCGTCGTCGGGCATGCTTGGCGTCTCGTACAGGGCGCGCAGGTCGAGCGCGGAGTGCCAGAGCGCGTTGAACATCTCCGTCGCCGTATCGGGGTACTCGAAGGTCGGGATGCCGGCCTGGCGGAGGATGGCCGCCCCTTCCGCCACGCCCCGGCCGCCCATCCACGAGGCGAGCACCGGCTTGCCGGCGATGTGGGCGTACGGGACCAGCTCCTGCGCCGTGCGGGTCGGGTCCGTCATCGCCTGCGGGGTGAGGATGATGAGCATGCCGTCGGCGGCCGGATCCGCCGCCGCGATCTCCAGCGCCTTGACGTACCGCTCGGGTGCGGCGTCGCCGATGATGTCGACCGGGTTGTTGTGGCTCCAGACGGCGGGCAGCACCTCGTCGTAGGCGGCCATCGTGGCCGGCGACAGATCCGTCAGATGCCCGCCGCCCTCGACGAGGACGTCCGTCGCAAGCACGCCCGGCCCGCCGGCGTTGGTGACGATGGTCAGGTTGGGACCCTTGGGGCGGGGCTGCTTGGCCAGCACCTCCGCCATCCCGAACAGGTCGGAGATGTGGTTGACCCGCAGCACGCCGACCCGCCGGAAGGCCGCCTCCAGAACGTCGTCGGAGCCGGTCAGGGAGCCGGTGTGCGAGGCGGCAGCCTTGGCCGCCTGGCCGGTCCGGCCGGGCTTGATGACGATGATCGGCTTGGTCAGGGAGACCTCGCGGGCGGCCGACATGAAGGCCCGCGCATCGCCGATCGTCTCCATGTAGATGAGGATGCTCGACGTGTGCGGATCGTCGCCCAGGTAGTAGATGACGTCACCCCAGCCGACATCCAGCATCGAGCCGAGCGACACGACCGAGCTGAAGCCCACGCCCTCGGCCGCGCTCCAGTCCAAGACGGCCGTCAGGAGCGCCCCGCTCTGGCTGATGAAGCCGACCGAGCCAGGCGCGGCCATGCCGGCCGCGAACGTCGCATTGAGGCCGCCGATGGGGTTCATCACGCCGAGGCAGTTGGGCCCGATGACCCGGATGCCCGCCGCACGCGCCTCGGCCAGCACCGCTGCTTCCAGCGCCGCCCCTGCCGGGCCGATCTCGCGGAAGCCGGCGGAGATGATGATGACGCCCTTGACCCCGGCCTCCGCGCACTCCTTGACAAGACCGGGGGCGGACTCGGCGGGCGTGACGATGACCGCCAGGTCGACCGCCTCGCCCGTCGCGGCGAGGCTGGGATAGGCCTTGATGCCGAGGATGCTGGGGCGCTTCGGATTGATCGGCAGGACCGTGCCGCCGAACGGGTTGCTGATGAGGTTCCACAGGACCGTCCGCCCGACGCTGCCCGCCTTCTCGGTGGCCCCGATCACCGCCACCGACTGCGGTCGGAAGAGGGGGTCGAGGGGATGGCGGGAAGCGCGCAGGACGTCGGATGCCTTGTCGGGCGCGCCGCTCCGACGGGCGGCGGGCGGTTCGGAAACGGTCACCGGTTCAGGGTAGCCGGGTTGGCTGAACCGCGAGCGTCGGCCGCCGGCAAGGGATCGGCTCTACGGGATCGTGGCGCTCTTCTGTGAACGCTCAAGAGCGTCGAGGATAGCATCGAGGCCGTACGTGAACTCGTGGCCGTAGTCGTAGCGGGGCTCCATCGCGTGCGCGATCATCTCGACCAGGTGCGGGTACGCGTCGAGGTCGACGGACTGGCGCATCCCCTGCGCGACCTCGGCGACCTCCTCCGCGGTCTCGAACGGGAGGGTCATCTGCGTCAGGGCGAAGCCGTAGATGTAGCTGTCCAGGAGCGAATACGCGTGGGCAGTCATCACGATGTCCATGCCGCCGGCGCGCAGGCTGGCGATCACCGCGTCGTGGTGGCGCAGGTTCGCCGGCCCCCCGTTTCGGCGAGACTCCATGAGGCCGATCGCCCAACGATGACGCAGCAGGACGTCGCGCAGCGAGATCGCCCGCTGGCGCATGGCCGACCGCCAGTCGCCGTCGGCTGCCGGGAGGACCGATCTCGGCGAAGACGAGATCGACGAGTCCATCGACGATCTGGTCCTTGTTGGCGAACCAGTAGTACAGCGCCATCGCCTCGACGCCAAGAGCCTCGCCCAGGCGGCGCATCGTCAGTGACGCGAGCCCGCCACTATCGGCGAGCCGCAGAGCGGTCTGCAGCACGAGCTCCCGGCTCAGCGGGACCCGGCGCTCCGAGGTCTCCTTGACCGTCGCCACATGGCCTCCTGACGCCCCCGCTGGGGTATGGAACAAGGTCTTGACAGGCGTGACTTTACACAGTACAGTCGGCGCTGTCCACTTTACAGCGTAAATGGAGAGCACCGATGAGCGCCCACCCGTTCCCCGTCACGCAGCCCGGACTGATCGACGGATCACGAGCCTGGCCCGTCCAGGCGCGACCAGCTCAAGAAGCGAACCTGCCCTCGCCCAAGCGCCTCGCCAGGACGGCCGGGCTTCTGTACCTGCTCAACGCCATCGTGGCCGGCTTCGCCTACGGCTTCGTAGCCACCCGGATGTACGTCGCGGGCGACGCGACGGCCACAGCGGCCAACGTACTGGCCAACCCCGGGCTCGTCCGTCTCGGGGTCGTCGCCGACCTGTTCCAGGCAGCCGAGTGGATCTTCCTCGGGTTCGCTCTGTACCTGCTCCTCCGGCATGTGGGCGGGAACGCGGCCCGCCTCATGGTGTTCCTCGTCGGGGTCGGGGCTGCCATCGTGTGCCTCAACGACGTCTTCGAATTCGTCGCCGTACGAGTCGCCCTCGACTCGAGCTACGCGGTCACCTTCGGCGCCGCGGGGTCAAGTGCCCTCGTGCTGCTCCTCCTCGACCTCCAGCACTACGGCTTCCTCATCGCCCAGATCTTCTTCGGCCTGTGGCTGCTGCCCTTGGGATACCTCGCCTACCGGTCAGGCATGTTCCCGAGGGCCCTCGGCATCGCGCTGGTCGTGGCGGGGGCGTGCTACCTGGCGGACACGCTCGCGCTGTTCCTGGTGCCGGACTTCGGCCGGCAGATCAACGCGATCCTGGTCATCCCGCCCCTCATCGGGGAGATGTGGATGGCCCTGTACCTCCTCGTGAAAGGGGTCAGGTCGTCGCCTCAGGACTGGTGAGCCGGCTGGGATTCGAACCCAGGACACGAGGATCAAGAGTCCGTCCGCTGCCCGTGCGTGGGGTGCTCCAGGGTCGCACCACGCCCACCGAGGGCGAGCCGTCCGTCCATCACGACCACAGCTTTGCACCGAGTGCGAATCCCGTGGCTCCCCCGACCGTTGGTGCGAAGGAGGCGAGCCATGGAGCTCGGACCATGCCAGGCTGGGCAACGAGGGAGCCCCGGCCTTGCGGTAGGTCGGGGCTCCGTCTTCGTTCTTGACCGCCCGAGGCGGCTGAGGCTACTTCTCGATGTGGGCGATGATCGGCTGGATGACGCCGTGCCGCCGCATCCCCTCCGCCAGCTCGGGCGGGGGCGACGCCAGACCTGCCTGGATAGGGCCCATGTCGGCCACGTCCATGCTGACGGCGACGTTCTTGCTGCCATCGGCGGCGACGTGGTCGACGACGTTCGTGGCGCCCATCGCCCCGATGCTCGCGGCCCGCTCACCCTTGAACGACAGCCAGCGCTCGACGTCCTCGACGGCGTGGGTCAGGACAACGTGTGTCATACGCGAGGCTCCCTTCGGCTTGCCTGAGGGGGCTCGCGGCTGGGACGCCGACCCGTTCAGGGGGCAGCAGTATGCGCGTTCGTAGGCCGAGCGCGCCGGGCGTCTCATTACGGAGGCGGCGCAGTCCGCTGGGTGCCTGAAAGTACGACTACGTAGACGTCAAACCCAGGGCTCGAACTCAGCTATTGGCCATCCAATGGAGCACCGCCGAACTCGATCTCGTTCCCGTCCCGGTCGCGGTATGCGACCTTGCGCACGCCATTAGGAAGTGTTTCCCGTTTCGCGGGGCCCAGCCCTCGCTCGGCGATGGCCGCAACCCGCCCGTCGAGGTCATCGACGAAGAGAAGGTGCCTGGCCGTCCCGGCGCGCTCAGGTTTCTCTTCGATGAAGACGAACCGGTGCTCGGCGATCTCCCACACCGCCTCGATGCTGTTCGGGAGGAATGACGGCGGCTCGCCGAAGAGCCGCTGATACCACTCTTGAGCCGAAGCGCAGTCGGCGACCGGGACACCCGCGAACAGGTCGATGGCCATTCCCCAAGTCTCACCTGATATCGGGACAGGCGCAAATTGGCGAAGTTACATACAGGACTGCGTAGCACCGCTGGGGAGAAACGGAGTAGCCTTCCGGCCCTGCGGGCCGCCACCGATCAACGCCGCTTCGGCGCATCCGGCGGGCGACCTGCTCGGATGGAGGCGTGTCCCGTGTCCTTCAGGAGCTCGCGGTGGCTGGCGCCAGCCCTCTTCCTGAGTGTCGCTCTCGCTGGCTGCGGGAGCTCGAGCAGCACACCCCCCGCGGCCAGCACGGCGCCGACCTCGGTCGCCAGCACCGCGCCTGCGTCGGCCGGGCCGATCACGACCCCGGGGACGACCACGGCGGCCACGACCTGCCCGACCGCGGCGACCGTCGATGCCGCCCTCGGGACCACGTTGCCGCCGCCCGTCGGGATCGCCACCGGCAGTACCCAGCTACCAGCCGGGGCGACGGGGATGGCCTGCGACTATCACGCGAGTACCTACAACGTGATCATCGAGCTGATCTCGAACATCGCGCCCTCGTCCATCACGAACTTCACGAAGAACTATCCCGTCCCGCCCGTGGCCGTGTCGGGGGTCGGCGACCAGGCGTATTCCTTCTCCCAGACGCTTGGCCCGGGGATCAACGAGGGCGTCGTCGCGACAAAGGGCACGACGCTCGTCTCGATCGGCGCCACCTACACGCCCGCGACCCTGGCGCAGGTCGAGGCGCTGGTGAACAGCCTTCTCTAGCCCGGATCCACCGAGGGCGGCAGGCTGGCCACATCGCGCCGGAAGTCCGGCGTGGTGGGTGAGTACGACCCGGTCTTCCTTGCTCCTGGCCGGCGGGCGACTTCCGACCGAGTCATAGAAGGGCTGATCCAACCGCCCTCCGCGTGACGGCGGATGCCCAAGTGCAGTGCGACCAAGCGGGACGTCAACCCATTAGGCGCGCAACCCTGTCCACCGCCTCCACCGAGTCCCACCGCGTGCGTTTGACGTGGCTGTCACCGTGGCTGTCGAACGGCCCTTAGGCGGGCATGCGACGCCCTACGGGAGCTCGATTCGTGCGTGGAATGGTGGTGAGCCGGCTGGGATTCGAACCCAGGACACGAGGATTAAAAGTCCCCTGCTCTGACCGCTGAGCTACCGGCCCCTGCGTGAATGGTAGGGCGACTAGCTGACCGCCAGCGCGGCGATGCCGACGACGACCAGGACCGCGCCGGCGAAACGCTCGCGCGACACGCGCTCGTGGAGGAGCACGGCCGCCATGGCCGTGGCCATGACCACGCCCGACTCGCGCACGGCGGCGACCGAGGCGGCCGGCGCCAGGCGGAGGGCCAGCAGGACCAGGCCGTAGGCGCTGACCATGAGCGTGCCGGCCACCACGGTCGTAGGGTGGAATTGGGTGCGCACGTAGCTGCCGCCGCGGAGGTAGATGACCGCTGTCAGGTAGAGGACGCCCGGCACGATCATGGCCAGCTCTAGGTAGGTCACCGCCCCGGCCAGGGTCACCCCGACGCGGTCGACCAGCGTGTAGCCGGCGATGGCGCCCGCCGTGGCCAGGGCCAGCAGCGCCCCGACCGTGTCCCCGCCGCCGCGCAGACCGCGCACGAGCAGGACGCCGGCCCCCACGAGCAGCACCCCGACGCCGCCGGCGACGGTCGGCTGGACGCCCAGGAGGGCGACCCCCACGACAAGGACGATGACCGGCGCGCTCCCTCGCGCGAGGGGGTAGACCAGGCTGAGCTCGGCGCGCCGATAGGCCGCCGCGAGGAGCACGAAGTAGATCAGCTCGAACGTCCAGGTCGCGAGGAGATACGGGATCACCGCCCCCTGGACGCTCCACGTGACCACCATGAGCGGCGACAGCACCACGCATCCGGTACAGACCATCAGCGCCGTGCCGGCTTCGGTGTCGTCCGTGCGGCGCAGGAGGAGGTTCCACGACGCGTGCAGGAACGCCGCCAGCAACGCCAAGCCCAGGGCGAGCGGCGGCATCAGCGGGGACGGAGCGGCGGCCTCACCGCCGCGGCGCCACCTCCGGGTTGACCGGCGCGGGGAGCGCCGCGCCGCGCAGGCCGGCGAGCAGGTTCGCGGCGGCGATCTCGGCCATGCGCGCCCGGGTCGCCCGCGAGGCCGAGGCGATGTGCGGCACCACCAGGCAATTGGGCAGCGTCAGGAGCGGGTCGTTCCCGCGCATCGGCTCGGGGTCCGTGACGTCAAGCGCCGCGCCGCCGATGACGCCGTCCCGGAGCGCCTCGTACAGGGCCGCCGGGTCGACCACGGGCCCCCGGCTCGTGTTGATGACGATCGCCGTCGGCTTCATGTTGCGGAGCGCCTCGCGGCCCATCATGCCGCGGGTCTCCGGCGTCAGGTTGACGTGCAGGCTGATGAAGTCGCTCGCCGCCAGCAGCTCGTCCAGCGGCACCGACCGCGCATGGAGCGCGGCCTCATCCGCGAGCGAGGCGCGCACGGCGTCGTGGTAGAGGACCGTCATGTCGAAGCCCGAGGCGCGGCGGGCCATCTCGCGGCCGATGCGCCCGAAGCCGATGATGCCCAGCGTGGCGTGATGGACATCCGTGCCCTGGAGCAGGAGCGGGCCCCAGGTCTTCCAGCGGTCGGCCCGGACGTAGTCGTAGCCCTCCGTCAGGCGGCGGGCGGCGGCCATCAGGAGGGCGAAGGCCAGGTCGGCGGTCGTCTCGGTCAGGACGCCGGGCGTGTTGCCGACGGCGACCCCGCGGCGCGTACAGGCGGGCACGTCCACGTTGTCGAAGCCGACGGCATAGTTGCTGACCACCCGTAGCTGCGGCCCGGCAGCATCCAGCAGCTCGTCGTCCACGCGGTCGGTGAGCAGGGCCAGCAGACCGTCCACCCCCGCTACCCGGCGCAGCAGCTCGTCGCGCGGCGGCGGCAGGTCATCCGGCCAGATGTCCGCGTCCGCGAACTCCGCGATGGTCCGCAGCCCCTCCTCGGGGATGCGGCGGCTGACGAAGACACGCGGCCTGGCGTCGCTCACGGGGCGTCGACCAGCGGCTTGACCTCGCCGATCAGCCGCTCCAGCGTCTCGATGTCGTACGGCGCGGGCACCTCCACGATGACCGACTCGAAGCCGACCGCCACCATCTCACGAAGACGTGCGGCGATCGCGGCGGGCGGCCCCAGGAGCGGCCGTGACGGCTCCAGGGAGGCCGCCAGCGGCGTGCGGTTGTGGACCATCGCCGCCGCCCACACCGCTCGCGCCTCGGCCTCCGAGTCACGGACGACGATCCACAGGTTGCCCGTGCGCTCGATCTCCCGCTCGTCACGTCCCACGGCCAGGCAGTGCTCCTTGAGGATCGCGTCGAACTCGGCCAGCTCGGCGGGCGTGCCCTGCGCGTTCCACATGTCGGCATACCGGGCGACGGTGCGCAGCGTCTTCTTGCGGCCGGTGCCGCCGATCATGATGGGCAGGCGCTTCTGGACGGGCAGCGGCTCCTGGTGCAGCTCACGGAACGCGTAATGCGCCTCGGCGGCCGAAGTCACGGTCCCGCCGGCCAGCAGCGTGCGGCACGCCGCCACCGACTCGTCCAGCCAGTCCAGCCGCTCGCCGAAGCCACGTCCGAAGGGGATGCCGTGGGCCGTGTGCTCCGGCTCGAACCAGGCGCCGCCCAGGCCCAGGATCGCCCGGCCGCCGCTGATGTGGTCGAGGGTCGTCACCGTCTTGGCCACCAGGCCCGGGTTGCGGAAGGTGTTGGCGCCGACCATCAGGCCGATCTGCACCTTCTGCGTCGCCATGGCCCATGCGGCCAGCGTCTGCCAGCCCTCGAGGATGGGCTGGGCGGGGTCGCCGAAGATGGCGAAGAGGTGGTCCCACGCCCACAGGTGCTGGTAGCCCAGGCGTTCGACGCGGCGGCCCACGTCGAGCAGGTCGGCCCAGCCCACCGACTGGCTCCACGGCAGGATGCCAAGCCTCAGGTCCGTCACGTCAGGCCCTCACCGGCAGGCCGGCCACGACCTCGCCGAAGCGTTCCAGGGCGAGGTTCAGGTTCTCCCGACTGTTGGCGTAGCTGACGCGCAGGTGCGTAGCCCCGACCCGCCCGAACGCGGTCCCCGAGAGGACCGACACGCCGCCCTCGTGCAGCAGGTGGTCGGCCATGCCCGGCCCGTCCAGGCCGGTGCCGCCGATGTTGGGGAAGGCGTAGAACGCGCCGTGCGGCATGCGGCACGTCACGCCGGGGATGGCGTTGAGGCCGGCCACCACCAGCTTTCGCCGCGCGTCGAACTCCGTGACCATCGCCTCGACGGCGTCCTGCGGTCCCGTCAGCGCCTCGACCGCGGCGACCTGCTCGAACGAGGCCACGCAGCTCACGCTGTTGATCACGAGGCGGCCGAAGGCGGGCACGAGCGCCTCCGGCAGGATGCCGTAGCCCAGCCGCCAGCCGGTCATGGCGTAGGTCTTGCTGAAGCCGTCCAGGACGATCGTCCGCTCGGCCATGCCGGGGAACGAGGTGATCGAGTGGTGCTGCGCGCCGTCGTACAGGATGCGCATGTAGATCTCGTCGGCGAGGACGGTGATGTCGTGCTCGCGGGCCACGTCGGCGATCCCCTCGAGGTCTTCCAGGGTCAGGACGCCGCCCGTCGGGTTGGCCGGCGAGTTGAAGATGATGAGCTTCGTCCGGGGGCTGACGAGGCGCCGCAGCTCGTCCACGTCCAGGCGGAAGTCGTTCTCCTCGCGCAATGGCAGCCGCACCGGCGTGGCGCCCACGAAGCGCGTCATGGACTCGTAGATGGGGAAGCCGGGGTCGGGGTAGATGACCTCGTCGCCCGGTTGGGCCAGGGCCAGCAGGGCGAAGAACATGATCGGCTTGGCGCCGGGCGTCACGACCACCGTGGCCGGGTCGACGGTGACCCCGCGACGCGCCGTCGAGTCGGCGGCGATCGCCTCGCGGAGCTGCGGCAGGCCCATGAACGGGCCGTAGTGGGTCCACCCGGCGTCGAGGGCTCGCTTGGCGGCCTCGCGCACGTTGGCCGGGGTGTCGAAGTCGGGCTCGCCGATCTCCAGGTGGATGACCTTCCGGCCGGTCGCCTCCAGGGCCCGCGCGCGGGCGGCGGCCTCGAAGGCGGTCTCCGTCCCGATGTCCACGACGCGGTCCGCCAGGCGCATCGGTGCATGCTAGCGCCGGCCCGGCGGCACCGTGGGAGAATCGGCGCGTGACCCGTTTCTACGACATCGACGACGCCACGGCACGGCTGGAGGACGTCCGGCCGCTGCTGGAGGGCCTGCGGCGCGACCGCGCCCGCATCGCCGAGGCCCAGACCGAGCTGGAGGCCTTCCGCGGCACCAACGGCAACGAGAAGCACGCCGATGAGATCCGCCGTCGGGAACGCGAGATGGCCGGCATCGTGAGCCGCATGGAGGCCGCCGTCCAGCAGCTCGACGACTGGGACGTCACCCTGCGCGACATCGGGAGCGGCCTGATCGACTTCCCGGCCCTCGCCAACGGCCGGCCCATCTGGCTCTGCTGGCGCCTGGAGGACACCGGCATCGGCTTCTGGCACGAGACCAACGAGGGGTTCGCCGGGCGCAAGCCGCTCGCCGAACTGACCTGACGCCCGTCCCGTGACCGCGGCCGGGCGACACCGGGCGCTCGCCATCGACGTCGGCACGGGCACGCAGGACGTCCTGCTCTTCGATGCCGACCAGGAGATCGAGAACGCCGTCCGCCTGATCCTGCCGTCGCCCACCGTCATCCTGGCCGAGCGGATCCGGGCGGCGACCCGCGCCCGACGACCGGTGCTCCTGACCGGCGGCCTCATGGGCGGCGGACCCGTCGCGTGGGCGGCCCGTGACCACGCCGGCTGCGGGCCTTGCCATCGCCGCCACACCCGAGGCGGCCGGCACGATGGACGACGACCTGGAGCAGGTGCGTGCGCTCGGGATCGAGGTCGTGCCGTCGGATGGGGTGGCCGGCCGGGCGGCCGCGCCAGGGACGGTGACCGTCGACATGCGTGACGCGTGGCTGGCCGAACTCGCCCAGGCGCTATCCCTCTTCGACGTGGATCTCAGCGCGGTCGACGCCGTGGCGATCGCGGTCTTCGACCACGGCGCGGCGCCGCCCGGCGTCTCCGACCGCCGCTTCCGCTTCGAGCGGCTGCGCGAGCGGCTCGCCGCGGAGCCTTACCTTGGTCCGGTCGCCTTCAGCTACCTGGACGCCGACGTGCCCGCCTCCTTCACCCGCCTGGCCACGGCGGCGGCCGCGGCCCGCAGCTGGCTCCGCGGCGCGGGACGCACCTACGTGCCGGTGCTGGCTATGGACACCGGTCCGGCCGCCATCCTCGGGGCGCTGGACGACGCGAGGGTGCGCGACGAGCTCGAACGTGGCCGCCCGATGGTGGCCGTGAACGTCGGCAACTTCCACACCCTGGCGATGCGCCTCGAGCCCGGGCCGCGCATCAGCGGCATCTTCGAGCACCACACCGGCGAGTTGACCCGGCCGCAGCTCGCGCGCTTCCTGCGCCAGCTGGCCGACGGTTCGATCCGCGACGACGACGTGTTCCGCTCCGAGGGCCACGGCGCGCTCGTCGCGCCCGGCACCGGTGCCGCGTCCCTCGGGCTACGTGAGGCGCGGCCGATGCTGGCCCTCACCGGGCCGCGGCGCGAGCTCCTGGCCGGGCACGTCGTGCGGGGCCTCGGCAGGCCGCACCTGGCCGTCCCGCACGGCGACATGATGCAGGCCGGGCCGTTCGGACTGCTCCGGGCCCTCGCCTGGCGCGTGCCGGAGTGGCGGGAACCGGTGACTCGCCGCCTGGGCTAGGAACAGCCTCGGTTTGCCACCTGCTCACTGGGTGAGCGTTCGCCCCGCTATCCAGCGCGAACCGTCGGCAGATGCTCGTGGGGTGAGCGCCTGACGGGGATCAGGCCGCGTTGGCGTGACGTGTGCTCACCAGGCGATCGCCGGACAAGGCGGGCCGGGCTCGCGCGCCCGGAACGGGGCGTCCGAGTCCCTGACCTGGGGCGTCAGCCAGTCCTGACCTGGGAAGGTCGTATCTCACCCGATTCGCCTGACCGGAGGCCGAATCCGGCAGGCGTTGACCTGCGGGGACAGAAGACGGCGCGATTCGACCGGTTTGGGGGGCCGATCGCCATGTCCCCGTCCGTTACTGACCTCCCAGGTCAGCGGTGCTGGTCCGGGCGGAGATCGGTGGGCCGCACCGGCCGCAGAGGCCCCGACGCGGCTCGCGTCAGTCGCCGAAGTACTCGTCTCCACGCGGCGCCCGGTAGCGGCCGCGGCTGAGCCGCTCCAGCAGGCGTCGGCTCGCTTCCGGCCGCGTGTAGAGCACGCCGACCGCGATCAGCAGGATGAAGTTCGTGCCGCCCACGATGCCGGCCATGACGTAGCCCAGCTGCGCCCCCACGCCGCCCTTCACCGAGAGACCGGGGATGGTCATCCCGATGAGGCCAAGCCGGAAGAACGGAGCCGCCGGGGCGAGGCTGGCGCGGTACGCACCTGCCTGCGCATTCGTCGTCCCCTGGCCGCCGATGAGAAGGGCGAACGACCCGGCGACCGCACCCGATGCCTGTGCGACGGGCTGGGGCAGGTCGGTCTGGTCGAGATGGTTCCACTGATCGATCTGACCGGTCGTTGCCGCAGGGACCGTCCAGTAGACCGTGGAGGTGGGCTTGCCGTCCACGCCGAAGCCGCCGGGCACGTAGAGCGCCCCGTTGGCGACGAAGCCGGCGAATTCCGTCCGCGGGGCCGGGAGGGACGACGCACCGACACTCTGACCCCAGCCGATCACCCGGCCCTGCGAGTCGACCGAGGGCTCGCCGATGGCGTTCAGGGTGAGGAGGAAGATCTGGTCGGAGACCCCCTGCGGATCCTCACCGCCGATGAGGAAGATCTGGCTGCCGGTGGAGAGGGCCGCGGCGTGCTGGCGGGGCGCCGCGTTGCCGCTGCCGTCGCGCAGGACCAGCGCGGGCTGCTCCGTGAACGCGCGCAGGACGGCCGGCTTGACCGTGCTGTCGAGCACGGCGCGGTAGACCGTGGCGGACAGGCCGTTCGGCGTCTTGCCGCCGACGAGCCACAGGCCCGTGCCGGTGGCCACCGCGGCCGCGCCGGAAAGCGGCGTGGGCAGAGCCAGCGAGTCGCTGGCCTTCCAGCCGGCCAGGTCGCCGCCCTGGATGTCGCCGACGTAGACAGTGGAGGTGGGCTTGCCGTCGGCATCAAGGCCGCCGATGACGTAGGGCGTGCCGTTGAAGCTGGCGATGGCGAAATCGGTCCGCGGGGCGGGGAGAGCCGGGCCGTCCTGCCAGGCCCCGAAGTTGCCGTCGCTGGTCGTCGTCGTGACGAGCACCGAGTCGGTCGCCTTGCCGGCCACGAGGCCGCCCACCACGTACAGCTGGGTACCCGATTGGAACGTGCCGGCCTGGGTCCGCGGGGCGGGGAGGGCGAGTGACGTCGGGCTTGCCTGCCACGGGATCATCGCCCCGCGCGGCGCCGGGCACGGCAGCGACTCGTTGCTGCCGTCGCAGAAGTTGATAGGGCTGAGGACGTTCTCGCCGATGTCCAGCGCCGGCTCGACCGTGAAGTAGTAGGCCCGGTCGGGCAGGTAGCCCAGCATGAACAGGATGAGGATGAACCAGAAGAGGGCCTTCCAGAAGGCCGCCGGCCAGCCGTCCGCGTCGAGCAGGCCGAAGAACGACCGTCGCTGGGTGGTCCCGGGGGGCAGGGCTTGCTGGGCCATGGGCGGTCTCCGGTCCCTACGGCACGATGTCGATGTCGCCGTGCATCGTGGCGTAATGGCCGGGCAGTGTGCAGGCGAACTGGAACGTGCCGCTCGCGGGCACCGTCCAGGTGAAGTCCTGGGTGCCCGACGAGAACGGCGCGATGCCCTGCAGGTTGCCGCGGCTGTCCGAGGAGAGGTCGGCCGCGGCCCCGACGTAGAAGTCGTGGTCGAAGCCCGCCGAGTTGGTCACCTGGAACGTGACGACCTCGCCCGCCTTCACCGTGATGGCCGGGACCTGGGCGCCGCTGCTGTCGGTGATCTGCAGCGAGCCGTTCTCATCAAGCTTGATGACGCGTGGCGCGGCGGCCGTGCCCGGGTTGGTCACCGTGCCGGGGGTCGACGAGGCCGAGCCGCCACCGCCGCCGCCGATGACGCCGCTCGGGTTGCGCCAGCACGCCGGCGGCGTCGCCTGGCCGGCCGCGGGCTTGTAGCTCGGGTCGGTCCAGCCGGTGACCGTCTGGACGGGTGGCGCGGTCGCCGCCGCGTTCGGCGCCGCCGGCTTGTACTGGAAGGAGATCGTGTTGGGCGCGGTGATCCAGTTGATCAGGTCGTTGATCTGGTTGTAGTTGAGCGGCCCGCCGTTCGCCTGCGACCAGATGGGCATGACGCTGTTGGCGTCCCCGCAGACGTAGCGGCCGCCGACGGTCAGGACGTTCATGAGGTATGTCGGGTTCAGGTGGCCCGTCCCGGGGCCGCCGGTCGCGGTCAGCGCGTTGTAGAGCTTGGCCTGGTCGTTGAGAGGCGGGCCCACGCCACCCTGCCCGTGGTCGCCGTGGCACTGGGCGCAGTTGGCCAGGAAGAGCGCGTAGCCGTTGGCCACGCTGGTGACGTACTGCTGATCCCTGCTCTGGGCCATGGCGCCCGAACCGGCGATGAACGGCACGCCCTGGTCGTACAGCCAGTAGATGGGGATGAACAGGACGACGATCAGGACGAACCAGAACGACCAGCGCCGGGCGGAGCCGCTCTGGCGCACGATCCCCGCCGCCCGCTCCTCGGTCAGCTCGACGCGGTGGGCCCGCTCCCCGGCGTCGAAACGCTCGACGCTGGCCGATCCGGGCCTCGGCGTGACGAGGGAACCGTCGCCCGCCTCGGCGACGCGGGGCTCGAGCTCCCGTCCCGATCGTTCGTCGCTCATATGCAGCCGGTGGGCGACTTGGGCGGGATGACGCCGGGCTGGCCGAGCGCCACGGGCAGGGGGCCCAGGGTGATCTTGGAGGTGTCGACGGTCAGCACGCCCGAGGCGTCGACGGTCGAGGCGAAGCGGTCGAGGCTGCGGGGGGCCGGCCCGAGCCCCAGGACCTTGATGCCCAGGCGGTCGTAGCGCGAACCGTGGCAGGGGCACTCGAACCAGTAGTTGGTGGTGCAGAAGTTGGGCTTGCAGCCGAGGTGCGTGCAGCGCTGGTACAGCGTCCGCACGTTGGTCGTGGCGCCGTCGCCCTCGGGGCTGTCGCCGGCCTCGAAGCCGCGGCCCGGGTCGAGCAGCGTGACGTAGGTGCGGGCGGCCTGGAAGTACGCGGGGGCGCCGTCCTTCAACGTGGCACCGGCCACCGCCGGCGACGCGCTGACCGTGTCGAAGTCGCCGAGGGTGATCTTGGACCCGAAGCCGCCGGCCAGGTTGGGCCACACGAAGCCGATCGTGCCGCCGGTCACCTCGGCCAGCCACAGGCCCACGGCCGCGCCGATCGAGCGGCGCAGGATCGTCCGCCGCGACATGCCGCCGGTCTGGCCGTGCCGCAGCGAGGCCAGGGCCTCACGCGTCAGGGCCTGCGGCTGGTCGGCGGTGGTCAGCTTCCAGTTGCCCAACGGTCGCTCGTCACCCTACAGCGAGAATTCGAGGCCGAACAGGGGCAGCGTCCAGGTGTAACCGGGGCCGCGGAAGATGGCGCCCAGGAACGTGACCGTCAGGCCGGCGATGCAGAACAGCGTGAAGAGCATCACCCCCACCTTGCGGTCGCGCGGCCGCGACGAACCGCCGTCGCCCTTGGCGCCGCGATCGATGAACGGCACCAGCGCCGCCCCGACCAGCACGAAGGTGGGCGTCAGGACGCCGGCGACCGTCGGATGGAAGTAGACCAGCAGTTCCTGCAGGCCCACGAAGTACCACGGCGCCTTGGCCACCGCCGGCGTGATGTTGGGGTTGGCCAGGTCCTCCAGCGGCGCGTTGATGAAGATGCCCATGAGGAGCAGGAAGACGCTCATCACGCCGGCCGCGAAGAACTCGATGGCCAGCAGGTGCGGCCACGTCATGACCGTGTCGTCGGGCTCCTTCTGGACACGCACGACGGCGTCCTGCTTGACCAGGGCGAGGAGCCGGTAGGGCTTGGCCGCCATCGGCACGCGCTGCTTGTCGATCTCCGTGGTGCGCCGCTCCGCGGGCGCGGCCGGCACGGTCGTGCGGCGCACCGGCGGCTCAGCCGCGGGCGCGGGCGTGACCGACGACCCGCCGGGCGTGTGCGGCTGGCCGGGCTTCTCGTCGCTCACAGCGGCCCCGAGATCCCGCCGTCCTTGCGGATGCGCCAGAAGTGCACGGCCAGGAAGAGCGCCCCGACCAGGGGCAGCAGGATCACGTGCAGCACGTAGAACCGCAGGAGGGTGTTCTGGCCGACCTCCACGCCGCCCAGCAGGATGAGCTGGCTGGGCTTGTTGAAGATGGGCACGTAGGTGGCCATGGTGGAGCCGATGGTGACGGCCCAGTAGGCGATCTGGTCCCACGGCAGCAGGTAGCCGGTGAAGCTCAATAGCAGGGTCAGCAGGAGGAGGACCACCCCGACGACCCAGTTGAACTCACGCGGCGGCTTGTAGGCCCCGTGGTAGAAGACCCGCATCATGTGCAGGAAGACGAAGAAGACCATCAGGTGGGCGGCCCACCGGTGGATGTTGCGGGTCAGCTGGCCGAAGACCACGCTCGAGTCGATGTTCAGGATGTTGGTGTACGCCTGGCCGGTGTAGGGCACGTAGAAGAACATCAGGTACACGCCTGTGATGACCAGCACCAGGAACAGGAAGAACGAGAGTCCGCCAAGGCAGAAGGTGTAGGCGAACTTCACGGCGTGCTGCCGCACCCGCACGGGATGCAGGTGCAGGAACACGTTGTTCATGACGGCCATGGCGCGGGAGCGTTCGTCGGCGGGATACGGCTGGCGGAAGATGGCGCGCCACGCCGCACTGCGGCGGATCGACTCGTCGACCCGCTCCAGGAAACTCACCGCGACACTCCTCCAGTGACCGGGGCGTTACCGAGGCCATGGAGCCCCAACTGCGCGTCGCGGTAGCTCTCCTTGTAGAGCCGACCGTCGTCGCTGACTTCCTGGAGCTCGAACCGGTCCATGGTAATCGCGTCGTAGGGGCAGCGTTTGACGCACAGGGCGCACCGGATGCAGCGCTCCTCGTCCAAAACCATCGCCGCGCCCTGGTCCCAGCCATAGGCGTCGATGAGCTCGGGAAGGGGCCCCTCCGCCTTCATCTGGTTGACGTCGATCATGTGGATCACGCCCTCGGGGCAGACGTCCGCGCAGGCCCCGCAGAGGACGCAGCGGAACGGGTCGAACCAGATGTTGTAGTTGCACATCAGGCAGCGCGTCGACTCGGCGACCGCGGCGGAGGCGCCGTAGCCCTCCTCCACGTGGGTCGTGAAGTTGATCGCCGGATCGGTCGAGGGCATGCGCGCCTGGACCGGCACCATGGGGATGTGCTGGCGCGGCAGGACGTCATAGAACTCGGGCATCTCGTGGCGCCAGGAGCTGACGACCCGCACGTTGGCGGCGACCTCGACCGTCGAGCGGCCGGAGAGGTAGCGGTCGATGGCGTAGGCGCACTTCTTGCCGTGGCCCGCGGCCTCGATGAGCGTGGTGGGCCCGGTCACGAAGTCGCCGCAGGCGAAGACGCCCTTGACGTTGGTGGCGTACGTGCCGGCGTCGACCCGGACGCGGCCGCGGTTGATCTCGAACGTCGACTGGGCCGGCAGGAACGTGTTGTCGGCGGCCTGGCTGACGGCCGGGATGACGGTGTCGGCCTTGACCACGAACTCCGACCCCGGGATGGGCACCGGCGCGCGGCGACCCGTGGCGTCGGGCTCGCCCAGCTTGTTGCGGATGAAGCGCACGCCGGTGAGCTTGCCGTCCCCGCCGATCAACTCGACCGGGCTGGCGAGGAACTCCATGCGCACGCCTTCCCGCTCGGTCTCGCCCAGTTCCTCCTCGTCCACGACCAGCTCGGAGCGCGTGCGGCGATAGGCGATCGTGACGTTGGCGGCGCCGTGGCGCAGGCTCGTCCGCGAGCAGTCCATGGCCGTGTAGCCGCCGCCGATGACGACCACGTCCTGGCCCACCTCGAGTGGCTCGCCAAGGTTGGCCCGCTTCATGAAATCGACGCCGTACTGGATGCCGCTCAGCTCGTTGCCGGGCACGTCGAGGGGCACCGCGTCCATCGCCCCGGCGCACACGGCGATGGCGTCGAACTGCTCCTGGAGCTGCTCGAAGGTCAGGTCGCGGCCGATGCGCACGCCGTAGCGGAACGTCACGCCCAGGCGCTCGATGAGGCGGACGTCCATCTCGATCGCCTCGCGCGGCAGGCGGAAGGCGGGCACGCCGATGAGCATCGTGCCGCCGGCGTACGGCAGCTCGTCGAAGACCGTCACCTTGTGGCCGGCCACGGCGAGTTCGCGGGCCACGGCCATGCCCGCCGGCCCGGCGCCGATGACGGCCACGCTGGTGTCCTTGGGCGTGATGGCCGGCATGTCGTCGGGGATGCCGGAAGCCTCGTGCCACTCGACCAGGAACCGTTTCATGGCCCGGATGGCCAGGGGCCGGTCGATGTCGCCCCGCCTGCAGGCCCGCTCGCAGGGCGCGGAACAGACGTAGGCGCACATGGCGGCGACCGGGTTGGGCTCCCGCGACAGGAGGTAGCCCTCCTCGAACCGGCCCTCGGCGGCGAGGTTCAGGTAGCCGCGGCAGTTGGTGCCGACCGGGCAGGCTTCCTGGCACTCGATGTTGCACTGGAGCCAGGAGGCGTTGACCGGCTGGACCAGGAACTCCTGGTGGGGGTCGATCGTCACGGCGGCGGTTCAGCCTCTCAGGACACCTGGGTTATGCAGAGGAGCGGCGCGCCGGTGGAATCTAGCATCGGGCGGGGCCCATCGCACGAGTTGACGCGGAACGCACGCGCAGCTACGCTCGGGAACCGATGGTCCGATCGTCCCTTCGCCGGGTCCACCGCGCCCCGTGACCGCGGGCGAGCTCTTCTTCCTCCTCTTCGGGATCTCTGTCGGCGTCGTCGCCGGCGCCGTGCTGCTGGACGTCGTGCGAGCCCATCCGACGCGTCCGGAGGTTCGCGTGACCGTGACCCACAACGCGCTGCCCCTGCGGGTCGTCCGGCCGGAGACGCCGGGCGAGCCGATCACCCTGCGGCGCACGATGCGCGGGCCGGGCCGTGTGACGACCGAGCCGGCTTTGGACCTCATGACCGACCTGCGCCCCGCCCCCCGTCGACCCGCCGCCCGGGTCCCCATCCCCGTCTCCGGCGGCGTCGACCCCTTGCTGACGGCGATCGCCGGGGGGGGCCTCCAGCCGGGGCGTCCGATCGGGCGGGGCCACTCGGAAGCGGCCGGGCCGGTGGCCCTCCTGGAACGCGCCCCAGGCGCGGTGGCCGTCGCCGAGCGACCGACGGGCAGCGTCGCGATCGCCGAGCGGCCCAGGGCCATGGCGCCGGCCAACGAATCCGCTCGCGAGGCCGCCGCGTCCCGGGCGACCGGCGCCTCGTCGAGCGAGGTGGCCGCCGATCCGTGCGCCGGTGCGCGCCAGCTCGCCGGCGAGCGCTGCGCCGTGGCCGAGCAGGCACGGACGCACGCGGAGCGGGCCGCGGGGGAAGCACGCGACGCGCGGCGCGCCTACGACGCGGCGGTCCAGGAGTCCGAAGCCGCCGCCCATGAGGCCGATCCCCGCGGCATCGCCGCGGCCAAGGAGGCGGCGCGGCGCGCCTTCCGCGAGGCGACCGCCGGGGCCCGTGATCGCCACGCCCAGGAGCTCGCGGCGACCGTATGGCTGACCGAGATCAACCGCATCAACCGTGAGCGCCGCGCCTCACTGGCCCGCGCCGCCTCGGCGACGAAGCGCATGGAGCAGTTGCTCCCCACGATCGAGGCGCTGACGCTGGCTGCCGACGCGGCCCGTATCACGGCGGAGACGGCGACCGCCGCGTGCAACGACGCCCGCAACGCGCTGGCGATCTGCGAGGAGGCCGGCGTCGATCGGCGCGCGGCCGACCTGATCGCGATCGCGCCCTCGCGCGACCGGCCGCCCGAGGACCGACCGGCGGAGGAGCCGGACGACGCCCGGATCATGGTCCACGAGGGCGGCCGGCAGCCCGCCATCTACCGCCTGCTGGACGGCGACGGCGAGACCATGGCCCGGATCGTCGACGCGGCCGTCCACACGCCGGACGCGCGGCGCCAGCTGCAGCTTGACCTCAGCGGCCTGGTCGACGCCATCGTGGCCGGGGCCATCGAACAGGCGTTCCTGGACTTCCCGCCCAGCCACCGCTTCTGGGCCGGCCTGACGCGGGTCGAGTCGCGCGAAGTGGCCGTGGGGCTGGCCGGGCTCGGCTACCGCTTCGACGGCCTCGGCGGCTTCGACGGCGGCCGCGTCCCCAACGCCCGCGACCTTTCGCTGGCCGTGGGGTACGCCGGGCTGGATCCGCGCCGCATCCGCCAGTGGCCCACCGAGGCGGAGAGCCGCGAGTTGTACCGGGGCGTCACGGTGGCTGCGGACGAGTACCTCGCGAGCATGGCCCCCGAGCTGTCGCTAAGCGAGCTCGTGGCTCTGCTGGGGCGCCGGTCGGAGACGCTGGCCGACCTGTGGAACCAGTGGGGCCACGTGCGGCCGTTGCTGATGGCCACGGCGGGCTGATCTCAGGCGACGTCGAGGAGCCGGAAGCCCTCCGCCGCGGACGTCCCGATGCGCGTCCCATCCTCGCTTGCCCACTGGCGCAGCCGCTGCTCCATGTCGGCCGGATCGCGGATCTGGCTGGCGTGCGCGCGCAGGGCCGCCAGCTTGCGCTCGAACGTGGCGCTGGTGTCCACCCACACGTCGGCCTGATCCGTCCAGAAGAGGTACAGCCACTGCACCGTGTGCGGCGCGAGGCCGGCGCGCGCCAGGTGCGGGAAGGCCATGGCGTTGCGGGCCGCCGGGTACACGGCGTCGACGGCCGCCATGGCCGCGGCGCGGTGGTCGGTGTGCTGGATCCGCCCTGAGCGGCTGAACAGCATCGAGGGATCCATCGTCAGCACGGCGTCCGGGCGGAATTCCCGGATGGCGGCCACCAGCTGCTCGCGCAGGGGCAGGTCGTTGGCCAGCGCGCCGTCCGGCGCGTGCAGGAAGGTCACCGCCTCGTAGCCGATGATCGCGGCCGCCGCCCGCTGCTCCGCCTCCCGCGTGGCCGCCAGCTCGAGGGGGTCGATGGTGTGGTCATCCGCCCCGGCGTCGCCGCTGGTGCAGCAGATGAGGCGGCCGACGGTGCCGGCGTCGATCCAGCTGGCCATCGTGCCGGCCGGCCCGAAGTCGGCGTCATCGGGATGGGCCACGATGACCATCGCCCGCTCGGGTCGGGCGGTGTGGGGCTGGATGGCGGTGGGGGTCGTCTCGGTCATGGGCCGCTTCAGGCGGGGCGTCCGGCCTGGGCCGCCTCGAGCGTGGCCAGCACGTCCGCGGCGTGGCCGTCCGGCTTGACCTTGAGCCAGACGTGGGCCACGCGGCCGTCCGGATCGACGAGGAACGTGCGCCGCGCGATGCCCATGTAGGTCTTGCCGTAGTTGACCCGCTCGACCCAGCAGCCGTACGCCTCGGCGATGTGATGCCCCACGTCCGCCAGGAGGGGGAACGAGAGGTCGAACTTGTCGCGGAAGGCGGCCTTGCTCTTGACGCCCTGCGGACTGACGCCCCACACGGTCGCGCCGTGTTCGGCGATCACCACGTTGGCGTCGCGGAAACCGCAGGCCTCGGTCGTGCAACCGGGCGTGTCGTCGGCCGGGTAGAAGTAGACGACGGTCCACTGGCCGTGCTGGTCGGCCAGGCGGTGCACGGTCCCATCAGCGTCGGGCAGGGCGAAGTCGGGGGCGACCTCACCGACCTCCGGGACGTGGGGCTCTTCCATGGCTCGGAACGATACATCCGTGGCCGTCAGGGCCGGCCGAGCGGCTCAGGCGTGCTCGATCACCACCACGAGAACCACGATGACCGCGGCGACGGCCAGGACGACCGCGTCGAGCGGCCCCACGCGGACGGGGCGGTAGCGCGAGCGGGGCAGGCCGCTGTCGAAGCCCCGGGCGTCCATGGCGAGGGCCAGCCGCTCCCCGCGACGCAGGGCCATCACGAGCACGACGAGGAGGCGCCCCGGCACGGCCGCCAGGCGCCCGGCCGGCGTCCGCGGCGCCAGGCCGCGCATTCGGCGAGCCGCGCCGGTGGCCTGCCAGTCGGCCGCCGTCCTGGGCGCCAGACCCATGGCCGCGACGCTGCCGTAGGCCAGGCGGTCGGGCAGGTGGAGCTGCTGCACCAGCGCATCGGCCAGGCGGGTCAGGTCGGCCGGGGCGAAGACCAGGAGGCTCGTCAGCCCGATGACCAGCACCCGCAGGGCCAGCGCGACGCCCGCCTCGAGGCCGGCAGGGGTGAGGCGCAGCGGCCCCAGCACGAGGAGCGTCGGCAACGCGAGATCGCGATCGGCGGCATTGCCGAGGGCGGCCGTCAGGCCCAGCCCGAGGGCCCCGAGCGCGACCGGCCACATGCGCCGTGGCAGCGGTCGCATCGGGATGCCCGACCACGCCACCAGGACGATCACGGCGGCGGCGAGCAGCACGAGCTCGCCCCGCGCGTCGGGGATGGCCGCGGCCGCGATCAGCCAAAGGACGCCCGCGGCAAGGCGCGTCACGCCCGTGACCCGGGCCAGCGGAGCGTTGGCGCGGACCAGCAGCGGCGCGGGCAGGAAGCTCATGCGGCAGTACCCACGGCGAGGCGCGGCGCCACGCTCCCCAGTCGCCACGGGTCCGGCGGGTCGTACGGCGGTGCGGCCAGGAACCCGGCCGCCGGCCCGTCGAAGATGACGCGGCCATCGCGCAGGGCCACCACCCGGTCGCAGCCGGGCAGCAGCCGCGGGTCGTGCGTCGCCATGAGCTGCGCCTGGCCCGCGCCTCGTCCCTCGTCGAGGAGGGCCGCCACCGCGTCGCGGCCGCGCTCGTCCAGGCCGAACGTGGGCTCGTCGAGCAGCAGCAGGGCCGGGCGCTGCCGCGAGGTCGCGGCCAGGCTGAGGCGGCGCTGCTCGCCGGTGCTGAGGCGGAACGGGTCCTCCTCGGCGAGCGCCGCGAGGCCGAAGCGCTCGAGGGTCCGCGCCGCGTCCGGGCCGCCGACCTCGTCGACCACCCGCCGGGCCACGAAGCCCACCTCGGGGTCCTGGAAGACAAGGGCGAGGCGGCCTGGCAGGGCGGCCGAGGGCAGGCGCGCCGGGTCGTCTCGCCGCCCCTCCGGATCCACCAGCCGGACGGTGCCAGCGGTGGGGCGGCGGAGACCCGCCGCCACCTGCAGGAGGGTCGACTTGCCCGAGCCGTTGGGTCCCACCAGGGCGACCCGCTCGCCCGCTCGGACGATGAAGCTGACCCCGTCGACCACGGCTCGCGCCGGGCCCGCCGCGACCGGCGGGTAGGCCGCCGAGACGCCGTCGACCTCGAGGACGACCGGTGCATCCGCGGCGGGCGGCGCCACGGCGGGCCAGGCGCGCCCGGCGGCCAGCGCCTCCCCATGACCGGCCGCCACGTCCCCGGGCGACCCGAAGGCCACCTGGCCGCCTTCGCCATCCAGCAGCAGGACGCGGTCGGCCAGCGGCAGGAGCGCCTCCAGGCGATGTTCGATGACCACGATCGACCGGTCGCGCCGGGCCGCCAGGCTGGCCAGGCGCTGCAGCACGGCCGTCGTGCCGGGCGGGTCCAGGTTGGCCGTGGGCTCGTCGAGTACGAGCACGTGGGGCAGTGGCGCCAGGATGTCGGCGAGGGCGAGGCGTTGCTGCTCGCCGCCCGACAGGGCGCCGGTCGGCCGCGCCTCGAAGCCGGCCAGGCCCACCTCCGCGAGGGCGGCCGGGACCGCTGCCAGCATCCGGTCGCGGTCCCAGCCGCGGTTCTCCAGGCCGAAGGCCACCTCGTCGCCCACGTGGGGCATGACCAGCTGCGTCTCGGGGTCCTGGAAGACGAGCCCGACCTCCTGCCCCAGGACTCCCGGAGGCGTGCTCGCCACGTCGCGGTCACCGACCAGCAGGGCGCCGGCCCAGGCACCGGGCAGGGCGTGTGGCACGATCCCGGCGAGGGCCCGCGCGAGCGTGCTCTTGCCGCAGCCGGACGGGCCGACGACCAGCAGCAGCTGGCCCGGCTCGAGCGCGAAGCGGAGGTCGTGGAGGGCCGGCCTGGACCGGCCCGCATAGGTCCAGCCGAACCCGACGGCACGGAGGGCCGACGGCGCTCCGGCTGCCTCGCCGCGGTCGGTCACGCGCCCCCGGGGAAGGTGTCGAGGACGCCCGTGCGACGCAGCGCCGTCAGGAGCCACCAGCCCAGGAACCCTGCCAGGACCACCCCCGAGACCACGTCCACCACGGCGATCGTGCCCTGCACGTCGAGGCCGAACTTGTCGGACGGGTAGTAGAGGACGAGGTCGTGCAGCGCCTCACCCAGGGCCGCGGCGGCCCCGGCCAGCACCGCTGTCCGCAGGCCGAACGAGCGGTACAGCCCGAAGGCGAAGATGAGCTCGGCCCCGGCCCCCTGGGCGAACCCCGAAAGGATCACGTCGAGGCCCCACGGGCCGCCGCCGAGGAGGGCCGAGAGGACGGCCGCCATCACCTCGGCGAAGATGGCCGCGCCCGGCTTGCGCACGATGAGGGGCGCCAGGACGGCCGGCAGCAGCCACACGCCGCTGACCACGTACTGCAACGGCGGGGCGGCCGCGAAGATGGGCGTCGTGGCCGGCCAGACCGACACGTCCCAGAACCAGAAGACGACGCCGAAGACGACGCCGATGACGGCCGTGATGACGATGTCGAGCGTGCGCCAGCGGGTGCTCGAGGGGAGCGCCGGAGCGGCGGCGGAAACGGTCATGACGGATCCTCCATGGGGTGGCTCTCCACGATGAGCAGGCGGCCCCGGACGAGCGTGACGACGGCGCGCTCGCCGGTGCGGACGTTGGACAAACCGCGGCTGGGCCCGAAGGCGAGCGTCGCGCCGTCGAGGCGGTAGGCCAGGCCGTCCGTCCGGACGCCACGGGCAGCGGCCCCGAACGGCAGGAGCGTGACGAGGTCGCCGGCTCGTCCCTCGAGCTCGATCGTCCCCGGGCCACGCAGCAGGCGCACGCGGCTGGTCGCATCGAGCAGCGTCACGCTGCGCCCGCGGGCCGCCGGCAGCGCCAGCAGCCAGACGGCCGCCAGGGCGTGATCGAAACGGGGCCCACTCAGGGCTCCCAGGATCGTCACGGGTGCCGGCGAACGGCGCAGCGCCGCCCGGAGGGCGAGTTCCAGGTCCGACTGGTCCTTCTCCACCGGCCAGCGTTCGATGGGCACCCCGGCCCGTGCCAGCCGGTCGGCGTCGCGGGGCGCGAGCGAGTCGAGATCGCCGATCACCAGGTCCGGCTGCCGGCCCAGGGCGACGGCGTGCGCCGCCCCGCCGTCCGCCCCGATCACCAGGGTCACGCCGGCCGCCCAGCCCGGCCAGGCCCGATCGAGCGCGGCCCGCGCGGGCACGTCGCCGTCGCTCACGACGAGGGTGGATGGACTGACCGGATCGGGCATTCGGGGCGGCGACCTCCGCGGTACGGGACGGAGGTGGTGCCGGTGGACTCCCTTCGCTGGTACGGACCAGATCAGGTTCCAAGGGTCTGCGGTCGGATCCGCACTCTCAGCGCCGAATGGCGCTCCCCTGTCCCATGTGCTGTTGTGGGCGCATCGTAGCACCCGCCTCGGGCGGCGCCGGTCAGCGGATGGCGGCCGTCACGACCTCCACGGCTGTCGGCGCGACCCAGCGCGCCCCGGCGCTCCTGAGGCGGCCGCGGTCCGCTGCGCCGGTCAGCACGCCGACGGGATACGCCCCGGCCCGCCGGCTCATCTCCATGTCGTCGATGGCGTCCCCGACCGACACCAGCGTGCTCGGCTCCAGGCGCAGGTAGCGACTGGCCAGCAGCAGCGGCGCCGGGTCCGGCTTCTGGTGCGGCACCGCATCCCCGTAGACGGCCGTGGCGAAGATGTCGCCCAGGCCGGTGGCCCGCAGCTCCAACTCCACCCGAGCGCGATGGCCGGACGTGACGAGGGCGAGGCGTACGCCGCGTCCCTTGAGCGCCCGGAGCGCCTCACCGGCGCCGCGCACGAGGGCCGGCACCTCCGTCTCGTACAGCTCGACCCAGCGGCGATCGGCGGCGTCCCAGTGCTCGCGCGGCAGCCCGACGCTGCCGTACATGCGCTGCCAGGTGGGCGAGTAGTGGGCCCGGAACGTGGCCTCGTCGAACGGCACGGCGAACTCGTCGAAGAGCTGCTGGTAGACGGCCAGCGTCCGCGCCATCGAGTCGAGCAGCGTGCCGTCCCAGTCGAAGGCCCACGCTTCCGCCTCACGGAGCCGCTCCACCACGGCGCGGGGAGGTCGCGAGCGACGGAACAGGCGCACGGACGGGCATGGTAGCGGCCAGCCCGGGACGCCGTCGGAACCAGTCGGACGGCCGGGGGCCCTGCTAGACTCGGGCTCGTGTCCGAGACCCCCGCGGCGCACCAGCGCGTCCTCGACGCCGCCGCCCGCAAGGGGGTGGCCCTCGAGATCGTGACCTTCCCCGAGAGCACCCACACCGCCTCGGATGCGGCCGCCGCCCTGGGCGTCGAGCTGGGCCAGATCGTCAAAAGTCTCGTGTTCGTGGCACCCGGCGAGGGCGACGATCTGATCCCCTTCGTCGTGCTCGCGAGTGGCGCCAACCGTGTCGATATCGGCCAGCTCGCGGCGATCGTCGGGGAGAGCGGCATGCGGCGGGCCAGCGCGCGCGAGGCCAACGAGCTGACCGGCTTCCCCATCGGCGGCATCCCGCCCATCGGCCACGTCCGGCCCATCCGGGTGGTGATGGACCCCGACCTGGGCCGCTACCAGGTCGTCTGGGCGGCCGCCGGCACCCCGACGTCGGTCTTCGCCGTGCCACCGGGAACCCTCCGGACGCTGGCCAACGCCACCGTCGCCCCGATCGCCGAGCAGGCGTCCGTCGGCGTCATGGACCCGGACGCGCAGGGCTCCGCGGGACCCGCCCTGCCGGGGGCAGGCTCCTCGACCGCAGGCGCCGCCACCGGCGCGTGACGGCCGCCGAGCCGTCGTTCCGCGCCGTCCGGTACCCGGGCGGGCTGCAGGCGCGCTATCGCTGGGCGGGCAGCGGCCAGGCGGCGGCCCTCTTCGCCCTCACGGAGACGGGCGGCCCGCTGCACGATCACGGCCGGCTGGCCGGTCCGGAGCCCGATCTGCTGTGTCGGGCCGAGCTGCGCGTGGAGGGCCCGGCCGCCACATGGACGGTGCGCCTCGCCTCCCCCATCTTCGACGAGCCCGACGCCGTCCTGCTGGACACCGCCGCCCTGCTCGTGGTGCGCTACGGCTTCATCGGCTACGGCTTCGCCGTGCGGTCCGGCGACCTGGCCTGGCATCTCACCGCCGGCACGCCGTTGGTGGCCGTCCTTGGCTCGTCGCGGCTCGACCACGTCCTGCTCCAGGGCGAGATCGAGACGTTCGCCGTGCGCCCCGACGGCACGACGGCCTGGCGTCTGGCCCACGACGAGGTGGTGGCCGAGGCGGCGCTCGTGGCGGGCAGCCTCGTCCTCACCACGTACGCGGGTCGCACGATCGCCCTCGACCCGGCCACCGGCCTGGCCGCGTAGCCGGCTCTGCTCCTCCCTCGGTCCGCGCCTGGCCGCTCCCGTTTGCGTCTGGCGGCAACAGCGACGGAGCGAATCGGTCCAAGCGCAGATCTGGACCCCTTCCACCGTCACCCGTTGCGCCGCGCGAAAGAAACGGCGGGCGACCGCGCTCGCGGAGATGTTCCTCCGTCGCCGTCGCCGCTGGATGCAAATCCGAGGCCAACAGCCCGACCAGGCCAGGCCGTTGCACCGGCGTGTTGACGGGCGGTGGACAAGGGGCCGAACAGCCCCCGATTTCGTGGAGAGGGAGCCTTGACCCTGCCTGGCAGGCGGACCTATGGTTGTGACGTGCCCGGAGGGGCCGAAGCGACCGCTGGCGGTGCTGATCGCAAGATCGACACTCACGCAGCCGTGTGGTTCCTCTGGGCCGTTCCATGTCCGGCGGAGCCGGTGCCCTAGCCCTCCGGCGGCTGCCACGGGCCGGGTGCGCCGGCCGCGGTGAGGATCGACTCCACGACGGCCGTCTTGGCATCCGCGTAGCCCTGGACGTGGCGCCACGTGCGGCGGGCGAGGTCGCGCTTGGCCGCCTCGTACCGGGCTTGGTCGGCATCGTGGGTCCGCAGCCAGTCGCGGAACATGAGCATGCGGGCGATCTCCGGGCAACCTGGCGAGAACACATGCTTGTTCACGTCGGTGTCCGGGCCCTTGAAGACGCGGTGCTCGTACCACCCCGGCTCTCGGATGCGCAGCACGTAGCCCGCCGCTTCCATGGCCGGCACGTAGGCAGGCTCATCGGCCGAATCCGGGACGATGAGCAGGATATCGATCCGCGGCTTGGCGGCGAGGCCCGGCACCGACGTCGAGCCGACGTGCTCCAGGAGCCGCACCGGGTCGCCCAGGACCCTTTGGATGCGGGCTGCTTCCCGTTCGTACAGGGCCGCCCAGCCCGGGTCGTACTCGGCAAGCACGATCGGAGCATCGTGCGGTCGCAACTCACCGACGGACGCTGCCCGGAGCTCCTCTTCGCGAGTCTGGTGCGTCATCGCCCCATCGTTCCATACGAGAACGGCGTGTGGCCCGTGGGCTGACCCGGGAGGTCAGCGCTGCCTGACCTGGGAGGTTCGTATCGGACACGAAGCGCCCACCCAGATGGTCGATCGGCACGGATCTGACCTGGGGCGTCACGGAAGCGCACGAAACGGCCCGAGAGGGCCCGAATGAGCCATGTCCCTGCCCGATACTGACCTGGGGGGTCAGCCGAGGCGGCCTGGGCAGCGCCGGGACGTGACGGGTCAGTCGAGGCGCCGGGACGTGATGGGTCAGCCGAGGCGGCCCGGGCAGGGCCGGGACGTGATGGGTCAGCCCGCGGTGGGACGGAGCGTCGTGGGGCCGTCGGACCCGCGCCCCAAGGCTCGGCTAGCATCTCGCTGTGCTCCCCCTCCTGCTCCTGGCGGTCGGCCTTGGCCTCATCGCGTGCGGCCTGGTCCTGCTGAGCCGACTTGGCCGCGCCTACCGGGTCGGGCGCCTCCTCGCCGCGGCGCCGCTCATGCCGATCGCCGCCGCCGTCGAGCTGGCCCGCTCCGGTGAACCGCGGTACGTGCGCGTGCACGGCCGCATCACGTCGGCCGAGGAGTTCCCCGATGAGCTCGACCGGCCGCTCGTGTTCCGCCGTCGTCGCCTGGAGCTGCGGACCGGCGGCCGCTGGCAGGACGTGTGGCACGAGCGCGAGGCCGTTCCCTTCGGGGTCGAGGAACGGGCGACGTTCATCGCCGTCGACGCGGCCCAGCTGGAGCAGGGCCTCGTGGTCATCCCCCGCGAGTCGCGCGGCCGGGCGGGCGAGGTGCCGGAGCACCTGCCCCCGGGGACCGACCCGGCCGCCGCGGCGCGCTACCGCGTGGACCAGATCTCCGCCGTCGAACAGGCCGACGTGGCCGGCAGCCCGGTCGTCGGGCCGGACGGGTCGGCCATGATGACGGCCGGCATGGGGCGGCCGCTCATCCTCAGCACGCTCGACCGGCCGGAGGCGATGCGCATCCTCGGGGCGGGGCACACGGGCCGCCTGCGGCTCGCGGCGGCCTGCCTGGCGGTGGGCGCCCTGAGCCTGGCCCTGGCCCTCGTGCTGGCGGCGGCGACCTGGACGCTCGGCGGTTCGGGCGTCATCAGCGTCGCCCGGGCGGCCTCGCCCGTCCAGGCTGACGCGTCCGCGCCCGCGACCATCCAGCCCTCGCCGGTGCCCAGCCCGGCCGATACGCGGTCCAGCGGGGCCGGGCCCGGCCTCGTCGGCCAGCCCTTCCTGGCCGTGCTCGTGGTCATCGGCGTGGCCGGTCTGGCCATCATCACGGCCGCGGGGTACGCTCGCCTCGCCGCGTCCCGTGACTCGTCGGACGAGGCGGGGCCGGGATAGCGCCGACCGCGATCCGGCGGGACGGCCCGGACCGGCGGCGCTCGGGACATGGGACTTCCGCCCCATGGCAACTTTTGGTAGGTCACCATAGGCTGACCCGCGATCATCCAGGTCCCACTCGTCGAGGACACCACCACGCCGCCCCCCGCCTCAACGCCCGGCACCGTCTCGGTCACCCGCGCGGCCAGCATCCTCGGCGTCCACGCCAACACCGTGCGCACGTGGACCGAGCAGGGCCGGCTGCCCTGCTTGCGCATCAACAGCCGCGGTGACCGGCGCTATCGCACGGCCGACCTCGAGGCGTTCCTGGACCAGGCCACGCGGCGCGCCCGTCCGGCCCGGCTGGCCATCCCCGACCTCCGGCCGTGGGCCGACTCATCGTTCCCCGCCCGGCCTTCCCCGGGCGCCGAGGTGCCACCCGGCGCCATCACCGAGCGCATCCTGGCCTCATCGGCACGGGATCCCGACCGGCGCGACGTCGAGCTCCGGGTGCTGACGGGCATCGCCCGCTCGATCGCCACCGCGACCGACCTCGATGTGACGCTGGCGGCCATCGCCCGCCTCCTGCGCGAGTCGTTCGGCTACCGCGTCGTGTCGTTCGCCGAGCTGACCGGCGACCTGCTGTGGTTGCGGGCAGCCGATGGGCTCGACGTGACGCGCATCCCGCCGATCGGGCGTGAGCACGGCCTCGCCGGCGCGAGCCTCACCGAACGCCGCCCCATCTTCGCCCCGGAGGTCGATCGCGACCCGCGCTACGTGGTCAACCTGCCGGAGGTCCGAGCCGAGATCGCGGTCCCCATCTTCATCGAGGGCGACCCGTGGGGGGTGCTGCTCGTGGGTGATGACCGCGTCGGCGCCCTCAGCGAGGAGGACGGCGAGTTGCTCCAGGCGGTGGCCGACCAGGTCACCGTGATGGCCCAGAACCTGCAGCTGGTCAGCCGCTTCCGGCACCAGCTGGAGCAAGCCGAGGCGCTGCGTCGCGTCTCCGCCGACCTGAGTTCCAAGCTCGACCTTGACGTCATCCTGGGCGACCTCATCGACCACGCGGCGATGCTCTTCACCGCCGATCGCGCGGCCGTCTTCCTGCGGCAGCCCGACGGCGCACTCGTGCCGCAGGTCTCGCGCGGGCTGTCCGAGCGCTTCCTGGTCGCCATGCGCGGATCGGACGTCCTCGGCCTGCCGGCAGGAGCGCTGGAGCGCCATCGCGCCTTCGCCAGCCCTGACTGGGCCAATAGTCAGCTCGACGACGACAGCCGGGCCCTCGTCCTCCAGGAAGGACTGGACACGGTGGCCGTGGCGCCGCTGGTGCGCGGCGGCGAAAGCCTGGGTCTCCTGGTCCTGTACCACGACCGGCGCCATGCCTGGGACCAGGCCGAGCTGGACGTCCTTGACGCCCTCGCGGCGCAGGCCAGCATCGCCCTCGCCAACGCCCGTAATTACGCCCAGACGGCGACATGGGCGGCTCAGCTCCAGTCGATCCAGAAGCTCGGGGCACGCCTCTCGCGGCTGACCAAGGTCCGCGAGATCGGCCTCGCCATCTGCGGCGAGCTGAACCAGCTCATCGACTACCACAACGTGCGCGTCTACACCGTCGAGGGCATCGAGCTGGTGCCGATCGCCTGGCACGGCGAGATCGGCGAGTACGCCGACGAGGCGGAGGAGCAGTTACGGCTGAAGGTGGGCCAGGGCATCACCGGCTGGGTGGCGGAGCACGGCGTGGCCCAGTACCTGCCGGACGCCGACGGTGACCCCCGCACGCAGACCATCACGGGCACCCAGGAGCACCTCGACGAGTCGCTCCTCGTGGCGCCCATGAAGTTCGAGGACCGCGTCCTTGGCGTGATCGTCCTGTCCAAGCTCGGCCTGCACCAGTTCTCGTCCGACGACCTGCGCCTCCTGGAGATCTACGGCTCGCTCGCCGCCCAGGCGGTGCGGACCGCGGCCGCCACGGAGGGTCTCCACGCGCAGTCGGCCGCCCTGGAGCGGCGCGTCCGCAGCCAGCAGGAGCTGCTGCGCCTGACCGAGGCCATGATCTCGACCCTCGAGCAGGTGACCCTCCTCGACCTGGTCGCGGAACGGGTGCCGCGCCTCATCGAGGTGGACACCATCACCCTGGACCTCCACGATCCGGTGCGTCACGAGTTCCGCACGCTCGCCGCGGGTGGCGTCTATGCCGAGCACTACCTCCAGCGCCTCGTCCAGCCGGACACGGACGGCGTCACCGGGTGGGTCTTCCAGCATGGCGAGGCACAGCTCGTACTCGACGAGATGGTCGATGAGCGGGTCAGCCGGCTCGGTCTCGGACCAGAGCCGGGCTCGCTCATCGTCGCCCCGCTCCGGAACCGTGGGCAGGTCGTGGGCGTGCTGACGATGGAGCGCCTCGGTGCCGACCGGCCCTTCACCCAGGAGGAATTCGACCTGGCCGCGCTCGTCGCCGCCCAGACCTCGGTCGCCCTTCAGAACGCCCAGGCGCACCACGCGGTGGCCGTGCTGGCCCAGACGGACGGACTCACGAACCTCAGCAACCACGCCACCTTCCACGCCCAGCTGGCCGTCGCAGTGGACCACGCCGACCGCTTCAGCGTCCTCATGATCGACCTCGATGAGTTCAAGACCTACAACGACTCGTACGGCCACCAGGCGGGTGACCACATGCTGCGCGCGATCGCCGGCGCCCTCAAGGCGGCGTGCCGGGACACCGATGCGGTGTTCCGCTACGGCGGCGACGAGTTCACCATCCTGCTCCCCGGCGCCGACCAGGCGGGCGCCCTCGCCGTCGCGGAGAAGGTCCGCGCGGCCGTCACGGGGGCCGGCCGCCAGCGCGGGCCCGACGCCCTGCTGCTGACCTGCTCCATCGGCGTCGCCTCCTTCCCCGACGACGCGACCGATGCCCCTTCGCTGCTGTTCGCCGCCGACCGGGCCGCCTACCTCTCCAAGCACACCGGCCGCGACCTCGTGTCGACCGCCGCGCAGGGCGCGGAGGGCGCCGCCAGCTTCATGCCGACGCCGCCGACCCCGGTCGATGAACCATCGGTGCCGCAGCCCCTCGGTCCAGAGCGGATCCCGCAGACGGCGGTCGCCGCGCGCCCCTGACCCGACGTACCATCGCCGCCATGGCCGCAACCCAGGCGGGCCGTGCCCCGCGCATCGTCCTCACCGTCCAGGCCCCGGGCGTCGCCCGGGACCCAGCCGTCGCCGGTCGCAAGAACGGGCGCTATGTCGAGGCCCTGGAGGCCCGCGGCGCACGCTGCATCGTCCTCGACGAGACGGCCGACCCGAACACCCGCGCGGCGGCCCTCGACGAGATGGACGGCCTCCTGCTGACCGGCGGCGCGGACGTCGCCCCAGGGCGGTACGGCCATCCGGTGCGCGGATCGGAAGATATGGAGCCGCAGCGCGACGCGCTGGAGGGCGAAGCATTCGCCGCGGCACGCGCCCGTGGCGTGCCCATCCTGGGCGTCTGCCGCGGCCTGCAGATGCTCAATGTGCTGATGGGCGGCACGCTCGTCCAGCACCTGGAGGGCCACGGCAGCCCCAGCTACGGCAGCGGCCCGGCCAACCACCATCCCATCACCCTCGTGCCGGGCACGCGTCTGGCGGCCATCCTGCAGCCGGGGGGCGGCCCCGAGCTCCTCGTCAATACGTACCACCACCAGGCGGTGCGCCCGGCCGACCTGGCGCCTGGGCTGCGGGCCTCGGCCTTCGGCGAGAGCCCTATCGGGCCGCTGGTGGAGGGCCTCGAGGCCACGGCCGGCGATCCGTTCTTCGTGGCCGTCCAGTGTCACCCGGAGCGCACGGAGTCGACACCGGCCGAGTTCGATCGCCTGTGGGACGCGTTCGTCGCCGCCTGCCGCCAGCCCGCGGCCGTCACACCTGGAGCCGGCCGGCCTCGATGACGCGCTGCAGGAACTGCCGCGTGCGCTCCTCGCGGGGGGCGCGGAAGACCTGATCGGGGGTGCCCTCCTCCAGGATGGCGCCACGATCCAGGAAGCAGACGCGGTCGGCGATGTCCCGGGCAAAGCCCATCTCGTGGGTCGCGATGAGCATCGTCATGCCCCCCTTGGCGAGCTCGCGGATGACGTTGAGGACCTCCGCCACCAGTTCGGGGTCGAGGGCGCTCGTGATCTCGTCGAGCAGCATCAGGTCGGGCTGCATGGCGAGTGCGCGCACGATGGCCACGCGCTGCTGCTGGCCGCCCGAGAGGCGATCGGGGTACTCGCGCGCCTTCTCCGCCAGGCCGAAGCGCTCCAGCAGGGCCAGCGCCTGCGTCTCCGCCTCGGCTCGCGACTGACCGAGGGCCCGGCGGGGCCCCAGGGTCACGTTGTCGAGCACACGGAGATGGGGGAAGAGGTTGAACGCCTGGAAGACGATGCCGATGCGGCGGCGGAGGCGGTTGACGTCCACGGTGAGGCCAGTGATCGGCTTGCCGTCCAGCTCGATCCGCCCCGCATCGATGATCTCCAGCAGGTTGATGCAGCGCAGCAGGGTCGACTTGCCCGAGCCCGACGCGCCGATGAGACAGATGACCTCGTGCTCAGCGAGCGTCAGGTCGATGCCCCGCAGGACCTCCAGCTGGCCGAACGACTTGTGGACGCCCTCCAGGCGCAGGACGGGCGGGACCGCGGTCATCGGGCGGCCGCCAGGAGGCGGCGCCGGTCGCGGGCGATGAGGATGTCGACGACCCGCGTGAGCGGCACGGTGATCAGCAGGAACAGCGCCGCCGAGGCCAGGTAGGGCGTGAAGTTGTAGTACGAGGCCTCCTGGATCTGCGACTGCCGGAACACCTCCACCACGCCGATGAACGAGACCAGCGCGGTGTCCTTCTGGAGGCCGATGAAGTCGTTCAGGAGGGGCGGGATGACGCGCCGTACGGCCTGCGGCACGACCACGTACCTCAGCGCCTGCGCGCGGCTCAAGCCGAGCGACCGCGCCGCCGCCTCCTGACTGGGATGGACCGACTCGAGGCCGGCCCGGTAGACCTCGGCGACATACGCCGAGTACAGGAGCACGAGCGTCATCACGCCGAGGACGAAGGTGTCGTTCGGCACCCCAGGGATCCCCAGCGCAGGGATGCCGAACCCGAACAGGAAGATGAACAGGACGCCCGGGACACCTCGGAAGAAGTCGGAGTAGATGACGGCCAGCAGACGAAGCGGCAGGAAGACCGGCCCCGGCACCGTGCGCATGAGGGCGATGACCAGGCCGACCACGAGGACCAGGACCTCGGACACGAGGAACAGCTGGATGTTCACCACGAAGCCCTGGGTGACGTAGGGCAGGGCCTTCCAGAAGTACTTGGCGTTGAAGAACGCGTCGCGGACCAGCGGCCAGTTGGGCGAATTGACCACGATCCAGCCGAGGGCGCCGAAGAACACCATGACGCTGGCGACACCGACCAGGACGCCGCGTCGCCCCGACGGGCGCACGGCTGGAGCCGGCGCAGCCCCGTGGAGGGACGGCGGCTCGACCCCGAGACCGATGTCGAGCGGCCCCGAGGGCCCGCTCTGGCTCACGGCCGCCCGAGCCGCGCTACGGCGTCAGGACGGGCGCGTCACCTTCCGACGCGATCCACTGCGCGCGCAGATTGGCCACGGTGCCGTCGGTCTGCAGGGCGTCGATCGCCTGATTCACGCAGGCGGTCAGGGCGCTGCCCTTGTTCAGGACGACGGAGAAATGTTCCGGCGCGCCGACCGTGGGCAGTGACCCCACGATCACGCCGTTGGGCACCTCGCCGTCGCCGGTGATGATGAAGGCCGTACCGAGGTCGACCACGATGCCCTGGATCTGCTTGGCCTTGAGCGCCGCGATGGGCCCGTTGCTGTCGTTGTAGACCGAGGGGGCCTGGGTCGGCGCGATGTTGTCGGTGATGTACGAGTAGCTGGTCGTGCCCACCTGGGCACCCAGCTTGTAGGCCTTGAGGTCGCTCACCGACTTGGCGCTCGTGATGGGCGTGTCCTTGATCGCCACGACCGCCTGGTTGTTGTCGAAGTAGCCGTCGCTCAGGTCGACCGCGTTGGCCCGATCGGCGCTGTACGACACCTCGTTGATGTCGAAGTCGAACTTCTTCGGCCCGGGCTGGATGACGTCGTTGAAGGCGGCCACGACCCACACGACGTTGGTGGCCGGGAAGCCCAGCTTGTTGGCGATGGCGTAGGCGGTGGCGCTCTCGTAGCCGTCACCGCTCGTGGGGTCGCTGACCTGCCACAGCCCGCCGTCGGGCGGCGTGCCGCCGAACCACGGCGGATACGCCGGGTTGTCGGTGCCGATCGTGAGCTTGCCCGCCGTGAGCGTCTGGAGGTTGCCCGCGGAGCACGCGCTGGCGGTCGCCGAGGGGCTGGCCGCGACCGTGGCGGAGGCAGCGGGCGTGCCGGTCGCGGCCGGCGTGCCCGTGGGGGCCGGCGTGGGCGTGGCGGTCGCGCCGGCCGTACAGGCCGCGAGCAGGATCCCGATGCTCGACATGGCCCCCAGCCGCTGCAGCGACGCACGCATGACGTCCTCCTCCTCGTGCCCCCCGACCGAGCCGCGAGTCTACACGAAGCCGGTCAGCCCCCGGCATCCACGGAGCGGATCGTGAGTCGGTCGTCCTCGTGCAGCTCGAGCAGGGCCGCCGCGTCGCCCTGGTTGACGGCCACGCACAGGCGCCCGTACGAGTCCTCGTAGAGCAGCGGCCGGCCGGCTCCGACGCGCCCGAACGTCTCGCACCATGGCGTGACGACTCCCTGGGGCGCGCCCTCCCACGACAGCCGCAGGGGCGCGCCCCAGGGCAGTTCGCCGAGCGCCGCGCGCAGGTGGCCGGCTTCCGCGCCGAGCTTCAGGTTGCCGAACGTGTCGACGTACAGGACCGTGGCCGCCAGCGCTCCAGGGCCGACCTCCGGTGCGGGCCACGGCAGCCGCACCAGGCCGTCGACGGCGAGTTCCGGGCCCAGCGCCGCGAAGGGGACGCCGGTCGCCAGGTGGGCCGCGGCGGGGGCGAAGATGTCGCGCCCGTGGAACGAGCTGGAGACGACGGGCAAACGATGCGCGGTGGAGGCCAGGAGCCGCGCATCGACGACCCCGCCGAGCCGCTCCGCCGCGGGCAGCAGCAGGCCGTTGTCCGGGCCGATCAGGACGTCGCCCCGGTGCACGCGCACGGCGATCGGCCGCCGCTCCGTTCCTACCCCCGGGTCCACCACCGCCACGTGGGACCCCACCGGGAGGTACGGGGCGGCGCACCACAGGAGCAGCGCGCCGTCGCGGACCCGGTACTTGGCCACGTCATGCGAGATGTCGACCACGTTGGCCCCGGGCGCGATGCCCAGGATCACGGCCCGCATGATGCCGGCCGACGGGTCGCGCGAGCCGAAGTCACTGAGCAGGCTGATGAACGGCCGGTCGACCATGGGGGCATGGTAGGCGGCGCGACGGCGTAAGCTGCGGCGCCGATGCGCGTTCGACTTGTTCCAGCTCCGCCTCATCGCGACCTTCCTGCTGCTGCTGTGGGCGGGCGCCGTCGTGGGCATCCTCGCCCTCTACCACCCGGGCGGGCCCGTCGACTGGCTGGTCGGGATCGCCGCCCTTGGCCCCGTCGCCGTGGCCGCCCTCGCCGTGCGCTATCCGCCCCTGGCCGTCGGTGACCGTTCGTCGGTCGTCATGGGCTGGCTCGGCGTGCTGGCCTGCCTGGTGCTGATCCCCGTGCTGTTCGGCGCCTTCGAGGCGCAGACCTCCGGTGACGCGTCGCTGACCGTGCCGTCACCGGAGGCCATGTACGCGGGCACGGCCGCCCTCGTGCTGACCTGCCTGTTCGCCGGCCTGGGGATCGCACGCCGGCTCGTCGGCGAGTCGGCCGACCGGCAGCGACGCCTGATCGTGGGCGTCTCACTGGCCATGGCCCTGACCCTCGCCACGGGGGGCCTGCTGGGCGGCGCGATCCTCGTCAACGGGCTGGCCCTGGAGGCCGCCGGCTCCACCCTCATCGATCTACGGGCCGGTCGGGACGGCCACGACGCCGCCCCTGTGCGAGGGCGCGCTCACGGCCGGGGCGTACGCCGCGGTGGACATCACCGCCTCGGCGAGCGTGGACCGCCGGGAGCGCGCGACGAGCACGGTCAGCGGCGCGCGCGCCGGCATCGACGAACGCTGGCAGGCGACCGGGACCCGCGACGGCCTGACGTCGTCGCGCGCCTACGTCGAGGTGGCCGGCACCGCCTGGCAAGAAGCCAGCGGTTCCGGCACCTGGCGCGTCGTCGCGTTGCCGGTCGGCCGGACGGCCCCTGCGCCGACCCTTGACGAGGCCGTGGTCCAGACGGCGCTGACGCCGGCCCTGCGCGTCGCCGCCGAGGACGTGGGGTTCGAGGAGGTCGGTGGCGCCACGGCGCGGCACTGCCGGACCTTGACCACGGGGACGCTGGCGCTGGGCGGCTTCCCGGAGCTCGAGTGGCTGGCCGAGACGACCGCCGCAGGCGGGGTGCCGGATCTCCACGACTGGCGCGGCCAGCTGGACTGGTGGGTCTTCACCGACGGCGAACTCGGCATGGCCTCCGTGCAGGTCTCCGGCCTGCCGCCGAACTCGTGGCCCGGTGGTGGGGTGCAAGGCGTGCTCCAGGCGATGCTGACGGCCACCCGCCGAACGACACCCGTGGCCATCCAGCCACCGCCCGGCGTGACCCCCTAGGCTGTAGCCGTGGCGAGACGAGGCGCGACCTGGGAGGCCCACGGCGGCAAGTGGGACCGCGCCGCGCGCTACCTGCGCGTGGCGATGATCCTGCACGGCCACCCCGACGGCATCAGCGCCGCCGACATCGCCGAGCAGGTCGGCATCTCCAAGCGCACCGCGTACCGGGACCTGGAGGCGATGAGCCTGGACGGGGCCCTGCCCATCTGGCAGGACGGTGGTCGCTGGGGGCTCGAGAGCGGCGCCTTCCTGCCGCCCCTCAACCTCACGCTGGATGAAGCCACGACCCTGTTCCTCGCCGCGCGCGTGCTGGCCAAGGCCAGCGATGAGCAGGACCCCGAGCTGATCGGCGCGTTCGTCAAGCTGGCGCACGTCCTGCCCGACGTCCTCGCGCAGCACATCCGGGCGACCGCCGACGCCTTCGCCACCACCCCCGCCAACGAGCGCTTCACGAGCGTCTTCCGGGCCCTGACCCAGGCCTGGGCCGGTCGCCGGGTGGTGGTCATCGACTACGACGCGGCGGCCTACGATCCGGAGCGGGGGCCGCGCCGCACCCGCGTGCGGCCGTACGCGTTGGAGCCGTCAGCCCTGACCCACGCCCTCTACCTGATCGGCTTCGATGAGGACCGCGGGGCCGTCCGGACCTTCAAGGTCGAGCGCATCCTGAGCGCTTCGCTCACGCCCGAGACCTTCGCCCCGGATCCGGCCTTCGACCCCTCGGCCGAGCTCCGCCGCGCGTGGGACATCATGGCCGACGAGCCGCTCGAGACGGTGGTCCTGCGCTTCGCGCCTTCGGTGGCCAAGCGGGTCGCCGAGACGCGCTGGCATCCCTCCCAGGAACTCGAGACGCAGCCCGATGGCTCGCTCGTGTGGCGCGGCCGGGTGGCGGGCGTGCGCGAGATCCGCCTCTGGATCCTTGGCTGGGGCCCCGATGTCGAGGTGTTCGAGCCGGCAAGACTGCGGGCCGACATCGCCGCGGCACTTCGCCACGCCGCGGACGTATACGGGACCGACGCCTGATGGCGGCTCGGCCTCGTCGCCGTGTCAGTTCCGGCTCGCCGTTCGAGGCGACGATCGGGTTCAGCCGGGCGGTCCGATCGGGTGATCGGGTCCTGATCTCCGGCACGGCGCCCATCTGGCCAGACGGGTCGGTCGACCCGGATGTGGTCATCCAGGCGCGCCGCTGCTTCGAGATCATCCTGGCCGCGCTGGCCGAGGCTGGCGGCGAGGCGCGACACGTGGCGCGGACGCGGATGTTCATCATCGACCCGGAGGACGGGACGGCCGTGGGCCGGGTGCACGGGGAGATCTTCGGCAGCCTCCGACCCGCCGCGACGATGGTGGTCGTGGCCGGCCTGCTGGATCCGCGCTGGAAGGTGGAGATCGAGGCCGAGGCGATCCTCGACAGCTGACCCGGCGGGCCCCGTCAGCCCTCCCGGGCGGCCTCGCGGAGACGTCCGAACCAGTAGCGCCAGAGGGCATCGTGGAGGTCGACCTGGCGGCGGCTGCGGAAGCCGACATGGCGGATCGTGACGTGGCTCCGCTCGCCGTGGTCGATGGCGTCAAACGCCACCACGGTGGGCGCCGCGAGCGGCGCGTCCGGGTAATCCCAGGTGTAGCTCACGTGCTGGGGCGTATCGACGGCCACGACCTTGCCCTCGACGACCGAATCGAGGAGGCGCAGGCGGACGGCGGCGCCCGGTACGGCCCGGCCACCGGCGAGCGCGGCCTCGCTCATCCACCGCGCGAGGCCGTCGGCGGTCGACACGAGGTCGAAGAACCGTTCGCGGGAGATCGGCAGTTCGGCCTGCTGCTCGACGCGCGGAGCCCACATACCGGCAGGATAACGCCCGGTATCCTGCACCGGGACAGGGAGAGAAGAGTTGGGCCGATTCCGCGCATCGCTGCTGCCGCTCCTGGACGTGCCGCTGATGCGGCGCGTGGCGTGGCATGCCAAACGCATCCGGGGCGGGCTGGACCGCCGGTTCGTGCTGTCCCTGGCGGGCGGGATCATCGTCCTGGTGGCGATCGCCGCCCTGCTCATCACCCTGGTCGAGAAGTCGTGGACCTTCGAGTCGTTCGGCTCGTCGTTCTACTGGGGCGTCACCACGATCTTCGGCCAGGGCGACTCGACGTTCGTCAAGAGCCCCGCCGGCTGGCTCATCAGCTGGCTGCTCATCCTCTTCGGCGTGGCCATGCTGGGCACGATCACCGGTGCCCTGGTCGCCGCCGTCATCGACTTCCTGCTCAAGGAGGGCCAGGGCATGGGCGCCGCAGGCTATCGAGACCACATCGTCGTCTGCGGCTGGAATGCCACCGCCCGCGACCTGATCCTGGAACTACGCGGCGACGAGTATCGCAAGCGCATCGTCATCATCCACAGCCTGGACCGCAACCCGGGCGGCGATCACACGTACTACGTGAAGGGCGATCCGACCGAGGTGGCCGACCTGCGACGAGCCAACGTCGCGGAGGCGTCGGTGATCGTCGTTGTGCCGACCGACGACTCCAACGAGGCCGACATGCGCGACATCCTGACCGTGATGGCCCTCAAGGCCGAGGCGCCCGACGTGCGGGTCGTGGCGGAGGTCAACAACGCCCGCCACGTGGAGCACTTCCAGCGCGCCCACACCGACGAGATCCTCGTCACGAGCACCCTGGCCTCGCATCTCCTGGCACGCTCGGCCCTCTATCCGGGCCTGGCGGAGGTCGTGACCGACATCGTCTCCGGCGGCGAAGGGTCGGAACTCTACCGGGTGGCCCTGCCGGAGGCGTACGTGGGCCTCTCGGCCAACGACCTGAGCGCCCGGCTGCGTGGGGAGCATCGGGCCACGCTCCTGTCGATCAGCCGCGCGGGCACGACCATCACCAACCCGCCCGCCGAGTACGTCGTGCAGCCCGGCGACGATGCCCTGGTCGTGGCCGAGTCACTCGGCGAGCTGGCGCCGTTGAACATGGAGCGCGCCATGAGCCCGGGCCACCAGCCGGTCGCGGCACCGCGCAAAGGCAAGGCCGCCCGAGAAGGCAAGGCCGCCCGAGCGTAGCCGCCGGCTGTGCGGCGGGCGGATCAGACCGCCTTGACGGCCGCCACCAGCTGGGCCAGGCCGTCCTTCGCGTCGGCGAAGAGCATGCCCGTCTTCGGATTGAGGTAAAGCTCGTTGTCGATGCCGGCGTAGCCGGGCCGCATCGAGCGCTTGATGACGATGATGCTGTGGGCCTTGTCGACGTCGAGGATCGGCATGCCGTAGATGGGCGAGGCCGTGTTGCTGCGGGCGGCCGGGTTGGTGACGTCGTTGGCCCCCACCACGAGGGCCACGTCGGCCCGCTCGAACTCGGGGTTGATCTCGTCCATCTCCTTGAGCTGCGGGTAGGGCACGTTGGCCTCCGCCAGCAGCACGTTCATGTGGCCCGGCATGCGCCCGGCCACGGGATGGATGGCGTACTTGACGTCCACCCCGCGTGCTTCGAGCAGCTCGGCCAGCTCGCGCACGCCGTGCTGGGCCTGCGCCACGGCCAGGCCGTAGCCGGGCACGATGATCACGTTCTGGGCGTAGGCCAGCTGGATGGCCGCATCGTCGACGCCGATCTCCCGCACCGCACCGCCCGGACCGCCTGTCGAGGCGCCGGCCGCCGCGTCCGCAGTACCGAAGCCGCCGATCATGATGTTGAGGACCGACCGGTTCATGGCATCGGCCATCAGCTTGGTCAGGATCGCGCCGGAGGCGCCGACCAGGGCGCCGGCGATGATCAGGACGGGGTCGCTCAGCACGAAGCCGGCCATGGCCACGGCCGTGCCGGTGAAGGAGTTCAACAGGGAGATGACGACCGGCATGTCGGCGCCGCCGATGGGCAGCACCATCGTCACGCCGAAGAGCAGGCCCGCCAGCAGGATCACGCCGAAGATAGGCAGGCTGACGTTGCCGGCCAGGAGGAACAGGGCACCGACCACCGCCACCACGGCCAGGGCGGCCGTCAGGATGCGTGAGCCCGGCAGGATGATCGGCTGGCCGCCGATGAGGCCCTGCAGCTTGCCCGCGGCGATGACCGAGCCGGTGAAGGTGATGCTGCCGATGATCACGTCGAGGACGGTCGGGATGGAGACCTCGAGGGGGATCGAGGCGTTCAACACGCCCGACAGGCGGATGTAGTCGTCGATGGCGATGAGGGCCGCTGCCCCGCCGCCGACCGCGTTGAAGATGCTGACCAACTGCGGCATGGCCGTCATCTGGACGGTCCGCGCCGTGTAGAACCCGAGGCCTCCGCCGACGACGATGCCGGCGGCGATGATGATCCACGCGCTGGCGTTGACATCCGCGTACGTGCCGCTGGCGATCAGCACGACCGTGCCGGCGATGGCCGCGGCCATGCCCACGGCAGACAGGCGGTTGCCGTTGCGGGCCGTGGCCGGCGAGTTCATCTGGTGCAGGCCGAGCACGAAGCAGGCCGCGGCGGCGAGGTAGACGAGCTGGATGACGGTGTCGAGGGTCGACATGGAGGCGGCCGCCTAGGCCTTGTCGCCGTCGGCCGGCGCCGCCGGCTGAGGCGCGGTCGGGCGCTTGCGGAACATCTGCAGCATGCGGTCGGTGACGACGTAGCCGCCGACGACGTTCATGGACGCGAACACCACGGCGATGAAGCTGAGCACCTGGCTCAGCGGATCGGTCGCCTCGACGGCGATGACCATGGCCCCCACGAGCACGATGCCGTGGATCGAGTTGGCGCCCGACATCAGCGGCGTGTGGAGGGTCGCCGGGACCTTGCTGATGACCTCGAAGCCGACCAGGATGGCCAGCACGAAGATCGTCAGCGCGGACAGGACTTCGGGGCTCATGCGGATGCGCCTCCGGGAGCCGCGGGCGGCTCGAGCAGCTTGGCAGTGGCGGGCTGCACGACGCGGCCGCCCTGAGTGATGACCGTCGCGGCCGTGATCTCGTCGGCCGAATCGAGGACCAGCGCCCCGTCCTTGACCAGGTGCAGCAGGAGGGTCGCGATGTTGCGGGCGTAGAAGGCCGACGCGCCGGTCGGCATCGTGGCCGGCAGGTTGTCCGGCGCCACGATCGTCACGGCGTTGTCGGTGACGACGGTCTCGCCCACCTTGGACAGCTCGACATTGCCGCCGAGGGTGCTGGCGGCCATGTCGACGATGACCGAACCCGGTCGCATGCCGCGCACGGCCTCGGCCGTCACCAGCACGGGCGGTCGCCGTCCGGGCACCTGGGCCGTCGTGATGACCACGTCCATCTGGGCGATGAGCCGTTCAGCTCCGCCTGCTGCGCGGCCTGCTCCTCGGGCGTGAGGGCCCGGGCGTAGCCACCCTCGCCGGAGGCGTCGGCGACCGACTTGAGCACCAGGAACTGCGCGCCGAGCGACTCCGCCTGCTCCTTGGTCTCGGCGCGGACGTCGTAGGCCTTGACGACGGCGCCCAGCCGCCGGGCCGTGGCGATGGCCTGCAGGCCGGCCACGCCGATGCCCAGGATCAGCACGTTGGCGGGCTTGGCCGTGCCGGCCGCCGTGGTCAGCAACGGGAAGTAGCGGCCGAAGGCGTTGGCGGCGATGAGGACGGCCTTGTAGCCGCCCACGTTGGCCTGCGACGAGAGCGCGTCCATGGCCTGGGCGCGGCTCAGGGTGCGCGGCAGGGCATCCAGGCTGATGGCGGTCACGCCGCGCTCGGCCAGGGCCTTGGCCGTGGCCGGGTCGATGAGCGGCTGGAGAAGGCCGATGACGGTCTGGCCCTGGCGCAGCCGGGCGATCTCGTCGGGGTTGGGCTTCTGGACACGCAGGATGACATCGGCGGAGGCGTACAGCTCCGCGGTCGGAACGGGGTGGGCGCCGACGTCGGCGAACGAGCTATCGGGGATCTGGGCGCCTGCCCCGGCTCCGCTCTCGACGAGGATCTCCAGGCCGGCCGCGGTCAGCTTGCCGATCGCGTCGGGCACCAGGGCGACGCGCCGTTCGCCGGGCGCGCTCTCCTTGGCGACACCAACCTTCATGCGGGACTCCAGTCACGGGCAGCGGGATGCGGGGGTGAGTGAGCCAAGGATAGCCGAGCGCTAGACTCGCCGGGTCGGCCGCGAAAGAAGACCTTTAGGCCGCCAGAAGAGGGATCGATGGAACTCGGCCTCATCGGACTCGGGCGCATGGGCGCCAACATGTCGCGCCGCCTCCTGCGCGGCGGCCACACCGTAGTCGGATACGCGCGCCACGAGGAGACCGTGAACGGCCTCGTGGCCGATGGCTCGCTGTCGGCCGGGGCGACGTCGCTGGAGGACCTGGTCAAGCAGCTGCCCGCGCCGCGGGCCGTGTGGCTGATGGTGCCCGCGGCGGCCGTCGACGACACGCTTGCCGAGCTCGTGCCGCACCTCGCCAAGGGCGACATCGTCATCGACGGCGGCAACTCCTACTACGGCGACGACATCCGGCGCGCCCACGGCCTCGTCGAGCGCGGCGTGCACTACGTCGACTGCGGCACGAGCGGTGGGGTCTTCGGCCTGGAGCGCGGCTACTGCCTGATGATCGGTGGCCCGGGTGAGGCCATCGCCCGGCTGGACCCCATCTTCAAGACACTGGCCCCGGGTATCGCCGCGGCGCCGCGCACGGAGGGCCGCGAGAGCCACGGCGGGACGGCCGAGGAGGGCTACCTCCACTGCGGCCCGAGCGGGGCCGGCCACTTCGTGAAGATGGTCCACAACGGCATCGAGTACGGGATCATGGCCGCCTACGCGGAGGGCCTCAACGTCCTGCGCCACGCCAACGCCGGGGCCCAGAGTCGGACCGTCGACGCCGAGACGAGCCCCTTGCGCGACCCCGAGCTCTACCGCTTCGACCTGGACCTGGCCGACGTGACCGAGGTGTGGCGCCGCGGCAGCGTGATCGCCTCGTGGCTGCTCGACCTGACGGCCCACGCCCTGCTGGCCGATCCGGCCCTGGCGAACTTCAGCGGGCGCGTCTCGGACTCGGGCGAAGGCCGCTGGACGGTGCAGGCGGCCGTCGACACGAGCGTGCCGGCGCACGTCCTGACGGCGGCCCTCTTCGAGCGCTTCTCCTCACGCGGCGAGGGCGACTTCGCCGACCGCATCCTCTCGGCGATGCGCTACGAGTTCGGCGGCCACCTGGAGAAGTCGAGCTAGCCCCGAAAACGAGGCGTCGGGCCTCGCGCGGCTCAGAGCTTCGCCACTCTCCTGCCGACCTCGTCATCTGCTCTCCTGGCGAGCATTCGTCAGGCTGCGAGCGGCCGATCGTTGCCACGTGCGCGTCCGTTGAGCGCCTGACAAGCATTTGCTCGGATTTCCCTGACGAATGCTCACTCCGTGAGCGCGTGACGAAAGACTGGGGTCGTCTCCGTGCTGCCGTGGCCCTGGCTGAGCCTCAGCGCAGCACGAAGGGTAGGAACGTGAACACGAGCGTCGTGCCGAGCAGCGTGATGAACACAAGGATCCGGAATTGCGCGGCGAGTCGCCTGTCCACGGGCGGCATCGCTGCCTCGCGAGCGATGCGTCTCCGCCGCATGGCCAGGACGATGGGCAGATCGACGGCGGTGACGACGAGCCCGATCACCAGTGCCACGTCAGGATCCAACGCCTGGTCAACGGCCATCACGATGATGCCCACGACGGCCACTATCGCCGCCAGCTGCAGCACGTAGCCGGCCCGCGCCCGCACCAGAACGATCCCGCCGAGCCGCCAGAGGTACGCCAGCGTCAGACCAACGAGCTCTGCTCCCAGGATCGGCATGAGCAGCAGCGGGCTCGGCACGGCGCTACCCCGCGGCGCAGGCGGCGTGCAGGAGCCGCAGGTTGTCCTCGATCGAGCCCTCGGTGTTGTAGACGGCGGTGCCGGCCACGGCCAGCGTCGCGCCGGCGGCCTGCGCAGCGGCGATGGTGCCAGCGTGGATCCCGCCGTCGACCTCCACTGCCACGCGGTCAGCGAGGCCGTGGGCCTCCAGGAGCGCGTGCAGGCGGCGCACCTTGTCGAGCGTGTGCGGGATCAGCTCCTGGCCGCCGAAGCCAGGTTCGACCGTCATGACCAGGGCCATGTCCAGCTCGTCAAGGACCTCCTCCAGGGCCGTCAGCGGCGTCGCCGGGTTCACCGCGGCGCCGGGTCCGCCGCCGAGCTCGCGGATGCGGCGCAGCGACCGGTGCAGGTGCGGCGCCGCCTCGGCGTGGATGATCAGCACGTCCGCGCCGGCCTCCCGGAAGGGGGCCAGCCAGAGGTCGGGCTCCACGATCATGAGGTGCGTCTCCACGAGAGCCCCGTAGCGGTCGGCGATGGGCCGCAGGGCGGCCACGACGGTGGGCCCGATGGTGATGTTGGGCACGAACCGGCCATCCATGACGTCGACGTGCAGGCGGCGCACGCCGGCCTTGAAGGTCGCCTCCACCTGGTCGGCCAGGTGACCCTGGTCGGCGGCCAGGATCGAGGGCGCGATCTGGATCATGCCGCGCGATGCTCGATGCCGGAAGGCCCGGCCACGATCAGGTCGGTGGCCAGGCCGATGAACAGGCCGTGCTCCACGATCCCGGCCCGCCCCTCCAGCGTCCGCGCCAGCACCTCGGGTTCGTCGAGCGGCGCCGTGGCGCAGTCGAGCAGGTAGTCGCCCTGGTCGGTCTGGACCGGCCGCCCGGCGGCGTCGACACGCAGCGTCGGCCGCAGCCCCAGCGCCTCCAGGAACGGCAGGTGCGTGCGCCAGCCGAAGGGCGTCACCTCCAGCGGCAGGGCGTGGTGGGTCCCCAGCCGGTCGGACAGCTTGGAGGCGTCGACCACGATGACCTCGCGAGTGCTGGCCTGGGCCACGATCTTCTCGCGCAGCAGCGCCCCGCCCCCGCCCTTGATCAAGCGGAGCTGCGGATCGACCTCGTCGGCGCCGTCGATGGTCAGGTCGATGGAGGGCCGCTCCTCCAGGGCCACGAGCGGCAGGCCGAGGTCTCGGGCCACCGCCGCGACCCGCTCGCTGCACGGCGCGCCGACGATGTCACGCAGGGCGCCCTCGCGGAAGCAGGGACGCCAGGCGGCGCACCGCCAGCAGCGCGGTCGTCCCGCCGCCAAGGCCGACGACCATGCCCGGCTCCACCAGCTCGACGGCACGCTCCGCGGCCTGGCGTTTCAGGTCGTCCTGCTCCATGGGCGAAGGATACCGGCGCGCACCCCGGCCGACGCTAGACTCCGGGCGTGGCCTACCCCCGCTTCGCCGCGGTCAACCTGATCAGCGATCCCATCCACGGCTACCTGGAGCTGACCAAGCGGCTCACGCCGGACCAGAGCGCTGAGGCGGGCCTGCCACCCGAGACGGTCGCCGAGGAAGACCTGCTCGACTCGCCGTGGGTGCAGCGCCTCCGCCGCATCAGCCAGCTGCAGAGCGCGCGATGGGTCTTCCCCACCGCCGAGCACAGCCGCTTCACCCACGGCCTCGGCGTGATGCACGAAGCGGGCCTGTGGGGCCGCTCGCTCTACCCGTCGCTGCGGGACGTGCTGGCCGCCGACGGCCAGGCCGTCCCCTCGGCCGGCCTGGTGGTCGAGACGCTGCGCGTGGCCGGCCTCCTGCACGACGTGGGCCACGGGCCGTTCGCCCACTTCTTCGACCAGCACGTCCTGGCCCGCTTCCCCGCGCCGCGCCACCCCAGCCGCGACCCCGGCAAGCGCCTCAGCCACGAGGACCTTGGCCAGGCCATCATCGAGCGCTCGCTGGCCCCGCTCATCGACGGCCTCCGCCGGGCCCCGGGCGACGGCCCCGACGAGGCGGCCTTCCACCAGGGGGAGGCGATCGATCCGGCGTGGGTCAGCTTCCTCATCAGCAAGCCGCCCCTCGCCGACGCGGCGATGCCGCGCTGGGTGCGCCTCATGCAGCCGCTCTTCAGCGGCGTCTTCACCGTCGACAACCTGGACTACGTGCGGCGCGACGCCTACATGACCGGCGTGCGGACGGTGCCCGTGGACGCGGACCGCCTGCGGCGCTACACGTTCGTCTCGCCGGACGGCCTCGCCCTCTACGAGTCCGGCCTGGGGGCGCTGGAGATGTTCCTCACCGCCCGCCTCTTCATGTATCAGACGGTCTACTTCCACCGCACGGTGCGGGCCATCGACCTGGACCTGGCGGAGGCGTTCTGGCCGGCCATCCGGGCCATCTTCGGCGGGGCGAACCCGCTCGGGGCACTTGAGGCATACGTGGCCCTGGACGAATACGCCCTGCTGCACCAGGCCTCCCGCTGGGCCGACGGCCACGAGCTGGCGGACCGGCCCGTGCCCGGCGACGGCCGGGTCACGCCGGCGGTCGGGCGGCTGTGGCGCGGCATCCTGCTGCGGCAGCCGCGCTGGCGGGCCGTGAACGAGGTTCGTCGCGATTCACGCCACGGGGGCCGGGACGAGGTCGAGTCGCTCCTGGCCGCCAGCGCTCGCCGCGGCGACCGGCTGGACCTGGCCGAGACCGATGCCCAGCCCGAGTACGCCCGCAAGCTGGAGGGGCGCCTCCTCGTCGCCCGCCGGGACGGCTCGGCCGATGCGGCGGCGATGGGCGAGCTGCTCGATCGCCTGCCGGCCGTGGTCGTCGTCGGGCGCGCCTACCGACGGGTCCGCGAGACCGGCTGACGATGGGCGCCGAGTTCCTCGCGGCGCTCCGGGCGGCGCTGCCGGACCTGCGGGTCCTGACGGACGCCGGCGAGGTCGAGGCGTATCGCTACGACGAGACCGAGTACCTCCACCCCGGCGTGCCGCTGGGGGTGGCGTTCCCCGCCTCGACCGCCGACGTGGCGACGATCGTGCGGCTGGCCGCGGCGCACGGCGTGCCGCTCGTGCCGCGCGGAGCCGGCACCGGCCTGTCGGGCGGGGCGACCGGCGTCGAGGGTGCCCTGACCGTCGTCATGACGGGCATGGCGGCCATCCTGGAGATCGACCAGGCCAACCTGGTGGCGGTCGTCCAGCCGGGGGTCATCAACGCCGACCTGGGGCGGGCGGCCGCGGCGGTCGGCCTCTTCTACGCCCCCGATCCGGCCAGCTTCGAGACCTGCACCATCGGCGGCAACCTGGCCGAGGACTCCGGCGGCCTGCGCTGCCTCAAGTACGGCGTGACCCGCGACGCCGTGCTGGGGCTGGAGGTCGTCCTGGCCGACGGCACGGTCATCCGGACCGGCGGCAAGACCATCAAGGACGTCGCCGGCTACGACCTGACGCACCTCTTCATCGGCTCGGAGGGCACGCTCGGCATCATCACCGAGGCGACGCTCCGGCTGCATCCCGGCGCCGCCGCCCAAGCTGACCCTGCTGGCCTTCTTCGCCACGGTCCACGACGCGGGGCGGGCGGTAGCCGGGATCACGGCGGCCGGCCTCGTGCCGGTGACCCTGGAGCTGATGGACCGCTTCACGATCCGGGCCGTCGACGCGGCCATGCGGGTGGGCCTGCCCGAGGACGCCGGGGCGATGCTGATGATCGAGTCGGACGCGGGCGGTGGCGGCGGCCGACGAGCTGGACCGCGCCGAAGCGGCCGTGCCGGGCGGCCGGCGCCACCGAGACGGCCCGCGCGGCGGACGCGACCGAGGCCGACTGGCTGCGCGAGGCGCGGCGCAAGGCCCACTGGTCGCTGGAGCAGGCCGGCGTGGCGCGCATGGACGACGTCGGCGTGCCCCGCAGCCGGGTGCCTGAGTTGCTGGATGCCATCGAGGGCATCAGCGCCGAGGCCGGGCTGCCGGTGGGCGTCTTCGGCCATGCCGGGGACGGCAACCTCCACCCCACGTTCGTGGTCGACCGCGACGACCCGACCGCGGAGGCGCGCATCAACGCCGCCCGGGCCCGCATCTACGAGGCGGCGATCGCCCTCGGCGGCACCATCACCGGCGAGCACGGCACGGGCGTCGCCAAGCGGGCCTACCTGGAGGCGCAGCGCGGACCGGACGCCGTGCGCGTGATGCGGGCCGTCAAGGCGGCCCTGGATCCGCTGGGCATCCTCAACCCGGGCAAGGTGCTCTAGCGGCGGAACGTCCCCGTCAGGCGGGCCGTCGCCAGGGTGACCTTGGCCGCGGCGGCCCGAACCTGGGTCGCGGTCGGGACGCCGCCCAGGCCCAGCTTGTGCGACAGGGCGTACAGCGTGAAGACGTAGTGATGGGCGCCCGAACCGACCGGGGGACACGGTCCGCCGTAGCCGACACCACCGAAACTGTTGCGGCCGGCGACCCCGGCCCGCTGGCCGGCCGCGAGCGCGGACAGGTCGCCCGGGATGTCGGAAGCGACCCAATGCACGAAGCTGCTCGCGTCCGTGTCCACGACGACCAGGGCGAGCGCGACGGTGCCCTGGGGCACGTGGCTCCACGCCAGGGGCGGTGAGCCGTCCGCGCCGCTGCACGTGTAGCGGGCCGGGATGGCGCCACCGTTCGCGAACGCCGAGGAAGCGAGGGTGAGCGGCGGGGCCGGTGATGGCGTGGGGGTCGGGCCTGGCGTCGACACAGGCGTGGAGGATACCGAGGGCGACCCGGAGGCCGGAGCGGTCGAGACCGCCGAGGTCGGGCTGCCGGGTGGCGTCGCGCCCCGCGTCGTGCTCGCCGGACCGCCCCCGCACGAGGCGAGGAGCGCCGCCCCGGTGAGCAGCGAGAGCAGGCGGATGGGCCGGGCAGTCATCGTCGAGAGCCGAGTCTAGGCTCGGCTCTCCGGTCGTGCCATCCAAGGTGGCACCGCGGCTCCCCACGATGCGGCCATGGACACCACCAAGGACGTCGCCATCTGCGCCGTCGTCGCCTGCTACCTCTTCCTCGCGGTCACGCTCGACCTGCGCCTCCTGGTGCTGCCCTCCGTAGTCGCGCTGGGAGCCGCCATCGCCGGTTCGCTGGCCGGCCGTCGAACCCTGGACCGTCCCTAGCAAGGGGCCGTCCCATGGAAGCCGCCGTCCTGCTCGATCGGCCGCCCGTCACCGTCCTGCCGGGCCGCCGCCCGGCACCTGACGATCGATCCGCCGTGGTGTCGATCGACGGGGACAGGGTGCGGATCCAGGATCTCCTGCTGGTGGACGGCGGGGCAGCCGCGTTCCTGGCGGGGCGTCCGGCAGAGGAACGCCCCGGGATCGTCGAGCGCGCCGTGCGCATCGGCCTGATGGCGCTCCAGGACGCCGGCGTGTCGGTCAACGTGGACGTCGTGCGCCACGAGTTCGACGCCCTCCTGGCGCGCACCCAGGTCGCCAACGAGCAGGCCGGCCGCGCCCTTGAAGAGGCGCTGCGCCTCAACTTCGCCGACGGCGACGGGCGCCTGCCCCGCACCCTGGAGAAGTTCCTGGGCGATCGCGGCGCGCTCCGTACGTTCGTCAACGACCTGTTCGACGAGAAGCGCCGCGACAGTGCCATCGGCCGGATGCGCGAGCTGCTGGGCACCTACTTCGATGGCGACGCGTCGCGCCTCGCCCTGCTGCTCGACCCGACGCGCCTCAACTCACCGCTGCACCAGTTCCGCAAGGAGGTCAGCGACGGTTTCATCCAGTTGAACGACCGCCTCACGGCCATCGAGGCGGCCGCCGCGGCGCGCGGCGCCGAACGCGCCCGGTCGGCCGCCAAGGGTGCCGACTTCGAGGCGCTGGTGGCCGACTTCCTGGGCGATATCGCTCGCGGCTGCGGCGACCTCCTGGATCGGACCGGGCTGGAGGCCGGCGCAACCATCTCCTCCAAGAAGGGCGACTTCGTGCTGACGCTCGACCCGGGGGTCACCGGAGGCGCCGACGTCCGCGTGGTCGTCGAGGCCAAGGATCGGGCCATCTCTGGCCGGGCCATGCGGGACGAACTGCGCGAGGCGCGGACCAATCGCGATGCGGCGGTCGCCCTGGTGGTGTTCACGCCGGCCCACGCGCCGACGGGGATCGCGCCGTTCGATGTCCGCGCTGGCGACGTCTACTGCGTGCTCGATCCCGAGGCGCCGGACCGCGCGACGCTGGAGGCGGCGCTCCGGCTGGCTCGGCTGCTGGCCCTCGCCACGCTGCGCGACCGGCCCGTCGAGGTCGATGCGGACGCCATCCGTGTCGCGCTCACCGGTGTCCGCCAGGAGCTGGAGGCGGTTCGCCGCATGAAGGCGTCCCTGACCTCCATCTCGACCACCACGCGCGACATCCAGGCGGCCCTGGACCACCTCCGCGACGCCGTCCTGGCGCGCGTCACCGAGGCAGACGCCGAACTCCGGGTCGTCCCGGCCGCCGGGAGGGCTACAGGCCCAGCCGCTGGATGAGCGCCAGCGACGGCGGCCGAGCCGGTGGGGCGGCCGGCTGCAGCGGCAGCCGTAGCCACGCGCCGCGCGACGGCCCGGGATGGTAGCGGGACTCCAGGTGCCTGGCTGACATCGCGGTGAGCCCCATCGACTCGAGGGCGGCCGCGACCGCCATCCCGTCGCCTTCATAGCCGCGGGCGACCATGCACCAGTCCGCCTCGTGCAGCAGTCCGATGAGCCGCTCCAGGCGCGCCCGGAAGGGGAGGCCGGTGACGTCCACGCCGCCCGCCATCAACAGGTCGCTGGCGACGAAGGCCGGCGTGCCGTCGCGGACCTCCGGCCACGAGAGTCGCTCCCGGAGCAGGTCGCTGTCGGGGCGGCCGTCGGCATCGAGCACGAGTAGCGCCCCGTCCAGCACGTGCGGTCCCGGCATCGGCAGGAGTCCCGCGATCTCGCGCAGCTCGGGGAACGCGGTGAGCGGATCGGCCAGGTGGCGTGCGTCGAGCCGTACGGTCCCGTCGGCCACCGTGAGGAGGACCCGCGTGCCCGGCCACCACGGTTCGAACCGGTACGTCGGGTCGTCGAATGGACCGTCGCCCGTCAGCGGCTCCATCGGGCGGAACCGGCGCGGCTTGCCTTTCGAGCGCCCCCGGGCCGTCGTGGCTCCACCCGGGCCGCCAGGCTGGGGGTCGCCCAGGCTGAGGGTCAGCTGGTCCGCGTCGGCCAACGGGTGCTGCGGCTGGTCCGGCTCGGCCACCCCGTGCGACGCAGCGTCAGGCGGACTTGCGCCGCCGCACCGGAGCTGCCTCTTCCTCTTCCGCCTCCGCGGCGGCCGCCCGAACCTTGCGCCGCGCCGACGCGGCCTTGGCGGGCGACGCGGGCTTGGCCTTCTCCTCGCTGCGGGTCGCCCGCGCCGCCGCGACGCTGGCCTCCAGGACGCTCATCAGGTCCACGAGCTTGCCGGCGGCCTTGGGCGCCTCGGCCGGTCGTTCGACCTCTTCGCCCGCCACCTTGGCCTCGATGACCTTCTGGAGCGCCGCGCGGTACTCGTCGTGGTACTGGGCCGGGTCGAACTCGGTGGTCATGGCCGCCACGAGGTTGCGAGCCATGGCGACTTCGGCCGGCTTGAACGCCTGCTGCTCGTCGGGCAGATCCAGCTCGTCGACGGAGCGGACCTCGTCGGGCCAGTAGAGGGTCGAGAGCAACATCGTGCGCTGGTACGGGTCGATGGCCGCCAGCGCCTCGCGATCCTTGATGACGATCTTGCAGATGGCGCTGAGGCCGTCCTCGCGGAGCACGTCCTGGAGCAGGTAGAACGCCTTGCGGCCGACCGCCTCGGGCTCCAGGTAGTAGGCCGACTTCACGAACTTGGCCGTCTCACCGTCACGGCGGGCCGGGACGAAGGTCTCGATCTCGATGGAGCGGACGGTCTTGAGGGGCACGTTCTCCAGGTCGGCATCGTCGATCACGACGTACTGGCCCTTCGCGTACTCGAAGCCGCGGACCGTGTCGGCGCGGCTGATGTACTCCTCGTGGTAGGGGCACCACGTGCGCATCTGGACGCGCGTCAGGCACGTCTTGTGGAGCAGGTTGAAGCTCAGCCCGGCGTTGGATTCCGTGGCCAGGTAGAGCTTGACGGGGATGGTGACGAGCCCGAACTGGACCGCGCCGCGCCACATCGAGCGAGCCATCGCGTTCTTGTCTCCTCAGGTCCACCCCTGGCGACCGGGGCGTCGGGGCATCGTAGGGAGCATGCGGTAGGCCGTCAACCTGTCGGCGTGACACCCGGTCGGTGCTCCGCGTCACCACCCTTTCATCCACCCGGCGGCAGGCCGCGTACAACCCGGCGGACCCGTCCCGCTGCGTGCGCCGTGACAGCGTCCCCGTTGACGAGGTGCGATGACCGTCCCGAGCCCGTCCGCTTCCGCGTCTCTGCCCTCCCCCATCCCCAGCGTGGAGAAAGGGTCTCCCATGGTTGAACTCTCTCGCCGCCGCTTCATCGCCGGCACCGCCCTCAGCATCGCCGCCGGTGCGGCCGCTGCCAGTGGCATCGGTGCGGCCGCGGCGGTTCCCCAGTTGCTCGCCGGTGTCGGCCGGGCCGCGCCCGCCGATGCGCCCGACCTGACGCCGCTCGGTACCGATGTCGTCGCCCACCTGCGCGACGCCTCCACCGGTGAGGTCTCGGTCATGGTCGGTGACCGCGAGATCGTCTACCAGGACGCGCAGCTGGCCTCCCGGCTGCTCCAGGGCGCCCGCCGCGCCACACAGGAAGGCTGATCCATGTCCTCCCACCGCGAAGCGCCCGGCATCTCCAAGGACCCGGTCGCCGACAGCACCGACCTGTATGCCTTCGTCAGCCCGGACCACCCCGACACCGTGACGATCCTGGCCAACTACATCCCGCTCGAGGGTCCGGCCGGCGGCCCGAACTTCTACGAGTTCGGCGACGACGTGCTGTATGAGATCGTCATCGACAACGACGCGCGACGCCGACGCCGACATCACCTACCAGTTCCGCTTCCAAACACATGTCAAGAACCACAAGACGTTCCTCTACAACACGGGTCCCATCGGCGCCCTCGACAGCGCCAGCTGGAACCGCACCCAGACCTACACCATCACCCGCCTCGACGAGCACGGCCACGCCAAGGTCATCGGCTCCAACCTGACCTGCCCGCCGGTCAACATCGGTCCGCGCTCGACGCCCGACTACGGGGCCCTGGCGCAGGCCGCGGTGCACAACCTGAGCGGCGGCATCAAGGTCTTCGCCGGCCAGCGCCGCGAGGGCTTCTTCGTCGACCTTGGCTCGATCTTCGACCTGGGCGACCTGCGCCCATTCCAGCAACTGCACCTCATCCCCACCGCGTCCGCGGCCGGCGTCGACGCGACCAAGGACCTCAACGTCCATACCATCGCCATGCAGATCCCCATGACGCAGCCTGACCAAGGACGGCTGGAAGCCGACCGACCCGATGGATCCCCGTGCGGTCATCGGCGTCTATACGTCCGCCCATCGCCGCAAGGCCCGCATCCTCTACGGCAGCGATGACGTCGAGAGCGGCCCGTTCGTGCAGGTCTCGCGCCTCGGCAACCCGCTGGTCAACGAGGTGCTGATCCCGATGGCCAAGAAGGACTACTGGAACGGCCAGCGGCCGCACCATGACAGCCAGTTCGTGGGCTCGTACGAGCATCCCGAGCTGGCCGGCCTCCTGCCTGTGCTGTATCCGGGCGTCTTCCCCAACCTGGCGGCCTACACCAAGGACCGCGTCGACCTGGAGGCGATCCTGCTCACCGGCATCCCCGGTGGCATCGTCCCCGGCTTCCAGAACTCGACGGGCGGCACGGCGGCCGACCTGCTCCGCCTCAACATGGCCATCCCGCCGTCAAGCTCGCCGAGCCCCCTCGGCGTCCTGGGCGGCGACCTGGCCGGCTTCCCCAACGGACGCCGCGTCAAGGACGACGTGGTGACCATCGAGATCCGGGCCGTGGCCGGCCTGACCATCCCGCTGGTCGATCCGACGTTCACGCCCGACGGCGCCGCGGGTCTCGTGACGCAGGGCCTCACGCCCAGCGCGTCGCGCTACCAGGCGACCTTCCCGTACCTGGGCCTGCCGCTCGACGGGTTCGACAACCCCTCCAGCTAGGCTCCCATCCGGCCGCACCCTGGCGACCGGCACCGCCTCACCCGGACGGCCCGTTGGTCCTCCTGGCCACCGGGCCGTTCCGTGCGTCAGCGCCACGGATCGGACCTCGCGCGCGGCACGGCAACAATCCCACTGTGGCCGCGGTGGGGCCCTCTCCTTGTTGGTTACTCATCTCCGGACTACTAAGTGACGTCCGGGAAGTGGTTCGTTGTCGGCCGAGCGTGGCCGTATGCAGCACTGGACTAAGCAACAACGACCTTGGCCGAGTGGGCGCTTAAGAGTCCGTGTGTGCATGAGCAACAACGCGGCGCGTCAGCAACGACTCGGTGCCGCAGCAAGGACGCGGCGCGACGCCACTCCCGCGCGGCGCCTCCGCGTGTCAGCGCCAGTCCACCTCGGCCACCTCGCCGCCGACGATCGTCACGCGATCGGCGAGACCCGGCCGGTCGGCCCAGATGCGGTAGCGCCCGGCATGCAGCTCGGGGTAGATGCCGGCATACACGACGCCGGCGCCGCTGTGACGCTCATGGATCGCCGTGTGGGTGCGGTGCTCGTCGTCGCCCTCGAGGCTGACCTCGATCTCCCGCTCGGCATAGCTGGCGCCCGTGTACAGGATCAGCGCGCCGACGTCACCGCCGATGTCCAGGATGGCGTTCTCGAGGCGCGGGCCATGCACATGGGTCACCGCGCCTTGAACGCGCTGATGGCCGTCGGCGTGGTCGCCCACGTCGGTCGGGTCAGCTTTGATCGGGCGGCACCACCGGGGCGGGCGCCGGCGGGGTCGCCACGGCGGGCGCGACGGGCTCGCTCGGGGCGACCGCGGCCGAGACCGTGGATGGCGGTGTCTCCGGACCGCCGTCGAGCTCGTCCTTGAAGCCGCGCAGGGTCTTGCCCATGGCCTGCCCGATCTCGGGAAGGCGCTTGGGTCCCATGATCACGACGACGACGACGAGCAGGATCAGCAGGTGCCAGGGTTGCAGGCCGAACGGCATGAAGAGCCTCCTCGGGAGATGGTCGTTCCAGCATACGCCCGGTGACCAGCCGTGGATCGTCGCGCGGGCGCCTCAGTCCAGGCGGCGAGCGGCTCCCGACACGATCCCGAAGACAGCCGCGGCGAGCACGATGCCGCCCGCGCCAAGGAACAACGCGCCGACGGACGTGTCGATCAGCAGGCCGGCGACGGCCAGCGAGATCGGGGTGAGCCCCACGCCGGCCAGCATCACCAGGCTCATGACCCGACCCAGCATCGCCTCCTCCACACGGACCTGCAGCCACGAGATCAGCAGGACGTTGATCAGGCCCACGCAGACGCCCATCGGGAAGGTCACCACCATCGCCATCCACAGCGCCGGTGCGAGACCCAGCAGGGCCAGGCCGACGCCGAGCGCGACGGCCACGGCGATGAGGATGCGGGAGCGATGGCGGGGCTGGCTCATCGAACCGGCCAGCAGGGCGCCGACCAGGGCCCCCAGGGCGAACCCGCCGACGAGGGCGCCGTAGCCGATGGGGCCGGCCGCCCAGCGGTTGGCCGAAAGCCAGGCGAGACCCACGGCCTCCGGGCCGGCGAAGGCGAAGTTGATGGCCGTCACCATGATCAGCAGCAGGCGCAGTGCCTCGTCCCGCCAGACGTAGGCGATGCCGGCCCGGATGCTGGCCATGACGCTCTCCCCGGCCTGGCCGCTCACGACGGTCGTGGTGCTGCGAGGAATGCGCCAGCGGATGAGGAGCAGCGTGACGGTCGCGACCACGAACGAGAGGGCGTTGACGGCGAAGGCAGGGCCGGTCTGGACCACGGCCACGACGAGCCCCGCCAGTGGCGGCCCGGCCAGGCCCATGAGCTGGGCAGTGCTCTGGAAGAGGGCGTTCGCCGACGGCAACCGGCCCTGGTCCTCCACGAGACGGGGCAGCAGCGACCCCATGGCGGGGAAGAAGAAGGCGTCGCTGATGCCGAAGAGGATCGCCAGCAGGTAGAGCTCCACGAGCTGGATGGCCCCTGTCAACACCAGGACCGCCAGCAGCCCGACGAAGATCGCGCGCGACCCGTTGGACAGCAGCATGATCGTGCGCGGCGAGATGCGGTCGCTGGCCGCGCCCCCGACCAGCATCAGGGCGGCGCGCGGGATGGAGGCCGCGGCGAGCACGCCGCCGAGGGCCAGGCCCGAGCCCGTCAGGCCCAGCACCAGCCAGGCCATGGCGACGAACTGGAACTGGTCGCCGAGCGACGAGATCGACTCCCCCAGCCATAGCAGGCGGAAGTCGTGCTCGCGCAACGGCTGGAGGAGGCGCGGGCCGACCGCGGTCGCCGACGCGGGGACGGGCGGCTCGGCGCGGGCGCGGTCCAGTGAGGCCGCCATGTCAGCGCTCACTCCAGCACCACCCGGACGCCGTCACCCTCATCGTCGGTGACGTCGAGCAGCGGCCCGATCCGACCGGCCGCCAGGGCCGCGTCGAGCCGCGCGGCATCCCCCAGGGAAAGGCCGGGCACGAGGGCCACGGCGGCCTTTCCCAGGGCGAGCGGCACGCGCAGGTTGACGACCGCACGACCGCGCTCCGTGACCAGCACGCGCACGTGGTCCGGCATGCCCGCGGGCGCTGGCGCGGCCGACGGGCCCTTCGCCGCCTTAGCGGGCGCAGGTCCACCCTCGGCCGCGAGGACGGCCTCGACGAGCGGCGCGGCCTCCTCCGCGGAGAGGCGTCCTTCCGCCACGAGGCGCAGGATCGCGTCGAGCCCGTCAGGCATGATCGAGTTCCGCCAGGCGGCGCGACGCCTCGGCCACCTCGATGGCACCCCGCTCCAGGTCCTCCAGGATGCCGAGGCGCGTGGCCTCGGCGCGGGCCGCCGCGGCGGACTCGTCGCGCAGGCTGGCGGCCTGGGCAGGATCGGCACCGGCGGTGCCGCGCAGGATCGCCAGGTCACCGGACATCGACTTGAAGCTGAGCCTTGCGTCGCCGCTGCCCAGGCGCATGCTGCGCCGACCGAGCCCGCCACTCGAGGTGTGGGGCAGGTCGGTCGTGATGTCGCCGCTCAGCGTCGAGGCCTCGGCGGCCAGGTCGGTCGTGCCGCTCAGCACCGCGTCCCCGCTGACCGTCTCGATGCGATGCGAGCCGGGCAGGATCCGCCCCTCCACGTGGACCGCGCCGCTCATCGTGCGCACCTCGAGCAGGCGCCACGACGGCGCCCGGAGGTGCACCTCGCCCGACACCGTCCGTACTCGGGCGGAGAGCTGGCCATCGCCGACCACCCACACGTCGCCGGCGACGCCGGTGAGATCGATGGCCCCACCGCCGTGCTCCAGCCGGACGCTCCCCGAGACGGTACGGATGCGCTGCTCGCCGAGCAGGCCGTGAGCCGTGATCTCGGCGGCGGTCGTGTCGATCTCAACCCGCGCGCCGGCGGGCACCTCCACCTGCATGTCGGGTGCCGGGGGCCGGCCCCACCGAAGCCCGCGTCCGTGGACCATCTCCACGCGCAGTGACCCGCTGGCCTGGCCGGCGAGCAGGAGCGGTTCGTGCTGGGCGACGTCCCGGACGCGCGCGGTCGTGCCCTCGACGGCGTGGATCTGGATCGTGCCGAAGGGGATGGAGAGGGTCAGGAGGCCGTGGGGTCCGATCTCATGCTCGATGCTCGAGATGGGTGCGGCGGTGGCGGTCATGGTGCTCATCCTTCCTTGCCTCGGCCCAGGTCCCGCAGCAGCCCCGAGGCCTCGGCCGCACTCACCTCGTGTCGTGCCAGTCGCTCCAGGACGACGCGTCGCGCGTCCTCGGTGGAGGGGGTCGAGGCAGCCGGGGGGGTGGCCCCCGCGGCAGGCTCTGCAGCCGCCTCGACCTCGTCGGGCGGGGTGGTTTCCACGGGCGGCTCGCCGAGGCCCAGCGCGCGGATGAGGGCGTCGACGCGCCCCCGCAACGTGGGATAGGACAGGCCGCTCTCACGCTCCATCTCACGGAGGTTGCCGCGCGACCGCAGGAACCCCTCCAGCAGTTCCATCTGCTCGCGCGTCAGGCGGCCGAAACGGCCGACCCGGAAATCCCCGTCGAGCGTGGTGCCGCACGAGCGGCAGTGCAGCCGGGTGACCGAGAGCTCCTGCTCACAGACTGGACAGATCGCGATGACGTCGTGTGACATGTGCGCTTTATAGGGCTATAGCTACACTTTGTCAAGGCCGCCTTTAACTATATGCAACTGCACTATCGCAGAACGGCCTAGGACCTCAGGCGGAGTGCGAGCGGGATCACCAGGCGGATGGCCGTGTGCGTCGACGAGAAGCCGACCACTTTGTTGTCGATCAGGCCGGCCGCCCGTCCCGCCGCCATGACGTCGACATCGCGGAGGGTGGCGGCGCGACCCTTGCGCGAGACGACCCAGATGCCGCCACGCGGCCGGAGGCACGCCCCGAGCTCGGCCAGGCGATCGAGGTCGGCGGGCTGGGCGGCGCCAAGGAAGATGAGGTCGGATCCGGGCCGCGCCATCCCCTCGGTGAGGTCGTCGGTGAAGGCCGCCAGCTCCTGTGCCATGTCCGGATCGTCCACCCCGATGAGGGCCACGCGAGCGCCGGGCCGCATGCCCAGCTTCTCCAGACGCGGCTTGTCGTACGTGCGCTCCATGGGGTCATCGTGCCACGTGGCCGTACCATCGGGCGGATGCCCGACCACGCGCCGACCGGCGGCCCGACCAACCGCCTGGCCGCGGAGACCAGCCCGTACCTCTTACAACACGCCCACGACCCGGTGGACTGGTTCGCCTGGGGTCCCGAGGCGCTGGAGCGGGCGGCCAGCCTGGATCGGCCGATCTTCCTGTCGATCGGGTACGCGGCGTGCCATTGGTGCCACGTGATGGCGCACGAGTCGTTCCGTGACCCGGCCACGGCCGCGGATTTGAACGCCGGTTTCGTGGCCATCAAAGTGGACCGCGAGGAGCGGCCCGACCTCGACGCGCTGTACATGGATGCCGTGCAGGCTCTCACCGGTCAGGGGGGCTGGCCCATGAGCCTCTTCCTGACCCCGGCCGGCCAGCCGTTCTACGGCGGCACTTACTTCCCTCAGGAGCGCCACCACGGCCTGCCGGCCTTCCGCGAGGTGCTCGCGGCCGTCAGCCGCACGTGGCACGACGACCCCGAGGGCGTGCGGCGGGCGGCGGCTCGCGTGGCGGAGGCGGTGGCGGCCCACCAGCAGGTCCCGGCGGCGGCGCCGGTCGGCCTGGACGGCAACGGCGCGGGCGACGCCGGCGGGTGGCACCTCGACGCGCGGTGGCTGCCCGCCGCGACAGCGGCCCTGGAGGCGAGCTTCGACCCGCTTCAGGGCGGCTGGGGCGGCGCCCCCAAGTTCCCGGCTCCCATGCTCATCGAGGCACTCCTCGTCCGCACGGTGGCCGAGCCGGCCGACGCCGCGCCCCTCGCCATGGTGCGCCGCACGCTGGACGCCATGGCCGACGGCGGCATCCACGACCAGCTGGGCGGTGGCTTCGCACGCTACTCGACCGACGGGCAGTGGCTGGTCCCCCACTTCGAGAAGATGCTCTACGACAACGCCCAGCTCGCCCGCGCCTACCTCCACGCCTGGCAGCTCACCGGCGAGGCGCGCTACCGGGCGGTCGTGGAGGACACCCTGGACTACGTGGCAGTCGAGCTGGCCCTGCCCGACGGGCCCTTCGCGGCCAGCCAGGACGCCGACACGGAGGGCGTCGAAGGGGCCACCTACACCTGGACGCCCGGGGAGGTGACAGGCCACCTGGGACCGGCGGCGCCGCTCTTCAGCGCCGCGTACGACGTGCGGCGGGGCGGCAACTGGGAGGGCCACACGATCCTCCGCCGGGTCGCCTCGGACGCGCAGCTGGCCGATCGCTTCGGCCTCAGCGACGCGGCCGTCGACCGTTTGCTCGCGGAGGCCCGTTCACGCCTCCTGGCGGTGCGCCGGGGCCGACCGCAGCCGGCCCGTGACGACAAGGCCATCGCGGCCTGGAACGGCCTCGCGCTGGCCGCCTTCGCGGAAGCCTCCGTGGCCCTAGGTCGCGACGACTATCGCGCCGCTGCCGAGCGCGCCGCCGACTGCCTGCTGACCCGGCTCGTGGGTCCCGGCGGCCACCTGCGGCGCACCTGGAAGGACGGCCGTGCCGGCCCTCCGGCCGTCCTGGAGGATCACGCCGACCTGGCGGAGGGCCTGCTGGCGCTCTATGAGGCCACGTTCGACGAGCGCTGGTTCAGGGCCGCCCGAGGTCTCCTCGACGCCGTCCTCGAGCGGTTCGCGGCCCCGGAAGGCGGCTTCTACGACACCGCGGCGGATCACGAGACGCTCATCGCCCGGCCGCGTGGCGTGCAGGACAACGCGGTGCCGTCGGGCAACGCCATGGCCACCACGGCCCTGCTGCGCCTAGCGGCGCTGACCGGTGAGGCCCGTTATCGCGACGCGGCCGAGGCGGCCCTTCGGACGGTCGGCGACCTGCCGGCGCGTCATCCCCAGGCCTTCCCCCAGTGGCTGGTCGCCTTCCAGCTGGCCGGCCGGCCCTTCGACGAGGTCGCCATCGTGGGGTCGCCCGATGCGCGGGCCCAGGCTGAGCTGATCGCCACGGTCAGGGACACCCTCCGGCCGTGGTGCGTCCTCGCGGTCGCGCCGCCCGAGGCGAGCGACGCGTCGGCGGTGGCGCTCCTGCACGAACGGCCCATGATCGGTGACGCGCCGACGGCCTACGTGTGCCGCGGCTTCGCCTGCCTGCGCCCCGTGGCCGACCCCCGTGACCTCCGGGCGCAGTTGGAGGCAGGTCAGGCTTCCTGATACGGCGGGCCGCGACCCGACCGGGCGTCAGGCCGGGCGGCCGCTCCGCCGCAGGCTGTCGCCGCTGCCCCACAGGGGATCGATCGCCCGCGCGATGACGTAGCCGATGGTGGCCGCGACCAGGGCCATGGCCACCGCCGGCAGCCAGTCGGGGTGCGGGATCGTGACGGCTTCCCCGAGCTGGTCCGCCAGGTAGATGCCCACGAACAGCCCGGCCAGCCCTGGCAGGCCCCGCCCGAAGATGCCGGCCAGCGTGCCCACGATGAACAAGGCGGCCAGGCCGTAGATGCCCTTGGTGACGATGTCGGGCGGCATGCTCGAGGCGAGGTTGACCGCGACGGCAGGCCCCAGCAACCCCACGGCGAACGCAAGGAGCGTCCCGACCACGTAACCGAGTGCCTCGTAGGCGCGGGCGCGATCCATGGCCGGCAAGCCTAGCGAGTCATGACGCAGGGGTAAAGCCTCCGTTAGGCTGCCCCCGTGGCCCTCGCCGACCTGCCCGACCCGCGTGCCCTGCTGTTCGACCTCGACGGCACCCTCGTGGACACCGTCCCGATCCGCATCGAGGCGTGGCTGGGAGCCTTCCGGGAGGCGGGCATCCCCGCGGATCGCGCGGCCGTGGCAGCCCTCATCGGCTCGGACGGGCGGGCCCTCGCGCGCGAGATCGCGCTCGCAGGCGGGGCGCGACCTCTCGGAGGGTGACGTCGAGCACCTTGACCATCGGGCGGGCGAGTTGCACGAGGCGGCCAACGTGGACCCCCGGCCCCTGCCCGGGGCGCGTGAGCTACTGCTGGGCCTCACCGGCAGCCCGATCCGGTGGGCCATCGCCACGTCCAGCCGGCGGGCCCAGGTGCGCACCTCGGTGGAGGCGCTCCACCTCATGCGACGACCGGTGATCGTCGACGGCAGCCATGTGGCCCACGCCAAACCGGCCCCCGACCTTCTGGTGCTGGCCTCGCGGCGTCTCCGCATCGCGCCGGCGGGGTGCTGGTACGTGGGTGACGCGCGTTGGGACATGCTGGCCGCCGCCGCGGCGGGGATGCAGCCCGTCGGCGTGACCAGCGGTGCCGCGGACGCCGGGACGCTGTGGGCGGCGGGCGCGGTCGTCGTGGTGCCGGATCTGACCCCCATCACGGCCGATCTGCGGCGCCGCGGCGCCGTCGCCTGACGCTGCGTCGAGGGGGGTTCAGGCGACCCGGCGCGAGGGCGCAGGAGCGGCGGCAGGACCAGGTCGATAGAACATTTAGAGCCTCCGGGCGCCGCCCAGGGCGGTCAGGCGTCGCGCAGCGTCGCCACCAACCGTTCCCACAGCCGGCCGTCGGCCAGGCTGCCGTCGGGCTCGAGCCGCACCGGCAGCAGCGGCGCGATCCGCTCGGCATGGCCCGTCACACGCGCCGCCAGCGAGTCGGCCAGGCCGTCGGCCGGGGCCACGACCGCCACCTCCGCGAGCAGCTCGTCGTCGACCAGGGCCGCCATCTCGGCCCACCTACCGGTCGCGGCCAGGCGGCTCAGCTGCTCCCCGATGCGGTCACGGTCGTGGGCCGCCAGCACGCCGCGGTAGCTTGGCGTGGAGGCGTAGAAAGCGACCTGCCGGCGCACCGCGCCGAGGACCGCCGGCTCGTCGGTGGGGGCCAGGAAGACCGGCACGATGCGCTCCGCTCGCCGGCGCGGCAGCTCCGCCGGCCGCCGCTCGGCGCCGGCGGCGAGCGCCGGCTCCAGGACCCGCGCCAGGTAGCGCGCCGTGTGGAACGGGTGGACGTGGAAGCCGTCGGCGAGGCGGCCCGCCAGCCGCGCCAGGCCGGCGCCCACCCCGGCGATCGAGACGGGGATGCGCGGGCCGTCGTCGGGCGCCGGGAAGGCCAGCGGGGGCGGGCTGAAGAAGGGCGTCATCAGCGAGAGGTCCAGGTGCTCGGAGGTCCACTGGAACGGCGCGTGGTCCTGCCAGGTCGCCCAGGCGGCCCGGATCGCCCCCAGCCACTCGGCCAGCCGCGGCGCCGGCTCGCTCCAGGCCATGCCGAACCGCCGCTGCACGTGGGCCCGCACCTGCGTCCCCAGGCCCAGCTCGAACCGCCCGCCGGAGAGGGCGGCCAGGTCCCACGCCGTCTGGGCCAGCACGGTCGGGCTGCGGGCGAAGGCGATGGCCACGGACGTTCCCAGGTGAAGGCGGCTCGTCGCCGCGGCCGCCAGCGCCAACCCGATGAACGGGTCGTGCTGCGTCTCGGGCAGCCACAGGCCGTCGAACCCGACGGCCTCGGCGGCGGCCGCCAGGGCGGCGACCTCCCCCGGCGCGACGGCCCCGGGGGCGAGGTCGACCTTCACGGCCTCACTGGATCTGGAACAGGCCGTTCATCGACTGGTAGTGGCCGGGCAGGGTGCAGCCGAAGCCCAGCGGACCGGCCGAGTCGAAGGTGTAGGTGAACGACTGGGTGCCCGAGACGAACTGGTCCAAGCCCTTGAGGTTGCCGGTATTGCCGGCCTTCAGGTCGTCCGGCGTGCCGATGTAGAAGTCGTGGGCGAAGCCGGCTGTGTTGGTGATCTGGAAGGTGTAGGTCTGGCCCTTCTGGACGGTGATGGACGAGACGGTATTGCCGCTCGCATCGGTGATGCGCAGGTCGGCCGTCTCGGTCAGCTGGATCACGTTGCCGCCGCCGGAGGCGGACGGCGGCGCCCCCATCGACATGCTGGGGTTCATCGTCGCGCCACCGGTGGCGGTGGCGGCCGGCGACCCGCTCGGGGCGCCCGAGCCACTGGCGCCGGGGGCGGGCGTGGCGATCGGCGGGGCGTAGGTCCAGCCGGCCGCGCCGGACGCAGACGTGCAGGCCGCGGCGGCAAGCAGGACGAGGGCGGACATGGTCAGGAGGCGCGCCAGGCGCGCTGGACGGATATGCATGGCCGTATTGTCGCCCAATCCGGCGATCCGGAGGCTCAGCCGCCGTGCACCCCGCGGGCCACGCCGGGCACCAGACCCAGGCGGATGGCCACGCTGGCCGCCTCCACCCGCCCGGCCACGCCGAGCTTGCCCAGGATGTTGCGGACGTGGACGCCGACGGTCCGCTCGCTGATGAAGAGGCGTTCGGCGATCTCGCGGTTGGTGCGGCCCTCCGCCACGATGGCCAGCACCTCGTACTCGCGCGGGCTCAGGTTGAAGGGGTCCGCCGCGGCCGGCGACGGCGGCACGACCCGGGCGGCCAGGTCGCCCAGGTCGGAGCCCACCGGCGAGGTCGCGCCGGGCGCCATGACGGGCGCCCCCACGATGAGGCCCGGCCCCACGGCGACCGGCGGCCGCTGCGCCTCGCCGATGGCGACCGGCACCAGGCCGTCGGGCAGTTCGGGCAGGGCCAGCCGGCCACGCTGGGCGAGGCGGGCCAGTTCCCGCAGCAGCGGCCGCGCGGGAAGGGCGGCGGCGATCTGCCAGGCATCGGTCAGGGCTTGCCGGGCCGCGACGCGCCGCCCGCCGTCGTGGAGCAGGGCGGCGGCCTGCCACCAGCGGGCCTTGGCCGTCAGGTACGGCACGTGCAGCTCGGACCAGCCGGTGGCGATACGGTCCCAGGCGGTCTCGTCGGGTCGGCCGCGGAGACGGGCGAGGTGCGCCCGCGCCGTGGCCACGTGCAGGTCGGCCTCACGACGCGCGCCGACGGTCGGGGGCATCGTGATGGCATCGACGCGCTGCTCGGTCTGGGCCAGCACGGAGGTGCCGAACTCACCGGCCGTGGCCACCAGCGAGATGTCCCGCCGCGCCCGGCCCGCGTCGGCGACCGCGGCACACGCCTCCAGGGTGGTGGAGGCGGCAAGGGCCACCTGCCGCCAGTCGGTCGAGTCGGCGACGCGGCGCCAGCCGCTGCGCGCGACGCGCTCGGCATCGGCCAGGTCGTCGCGCCACAGGGCGAAGCTCACCGCGATGCGCTGCACCATGGCCGTCCACTGGCCCTCGGGTGCCGATTCGAGCTGGAGGAGGATCTGGCCGACGGCCCGGCTGGCCTCCTCGTCCGCCCGCGACTCGACGAGCACCGAGCCGAGCGCCAGCAGCGGGCTCCAGGTCAGGCGGCTTGGCGACAGCTCGAGGGCGGCCCGCGCCTCGGCCTCCGCGTCGGCCCAGCGGCCCAGCTTGAGCATGATGTCGGCGGCGTTGCCGCGCAGGAACGAGCCGTAGGCAAGCTCGGCGCCGAAGCGGCCGGCCGTGGCGATGCCGTCCCGGGCGGCCTCGAGGGCCGGCTCGAGGCGGGCGTCCAGCTCCAGGATGTGGGTGCGGTTGGCCCATGCGCGCATGAGATCGTCCAGGCGTCGGGCGTAGAGGGCGATGCCGGTGGCCTCGTCCAGGAGGCGCAGCGCGTCGTCGATGTGGCCGGCGTAGGCGCGGTCCACGGCCAGGGTGCACGTGGCGTGGCCGAGTTCGGCGGCGGCCACACCGCCCTCGACCGCCCGCGCGGTCGCGCAGGCCTCCTCGGCGAGGCCGGCGCTCCGTTCGAACCGGCCGTCCAGCATCTGCTGCTGGGCCAGGGCGCCCAGGACCCGCGCCCGTTCGGCGCTGGGGGGCTCGCGGGGGACCAGCTGGACGGCCGACTCGCAGGCGGCGATGGCGCTGCCCAGGTCGCCGCTGGCGGCCTGGTACTGGCTTATGCGCAGGTGCAGCATGCCCAGCTGGCGCTGGAGATCCCGCCGGGCCGCCTCGCCCCGCCGGGCGGCCTCGCTGAGCTGGGTCACGCTGGACCGCTGGTCGATGAGCTGCTGGACCAGGTCGGCCGCCCGCCGCGGGTTGTCGTCGGCGAAGGCGGCGTCGGCGGTCCGCAGCACGAGCTCGTCCTCCGCCGGCCCGGCCAGGGCCAGGGCACCCGGGTGCGCGTCGTGGACGTCGAGCAGCTCCAGCGCCCGCTGGTCGTGGAAGAAGGCCGTCCCGGCCGGCTCCACCTCGACCGCCGCCTCGCCGGCCAGCACGTGCGCGTCGCGGGCCAGTCCGAAGCGCATGGCCGCCTCCCAGTGCCAGGCCTGCTCGGCGGGTTCCCCGGCCAGGGCTCGGGCCAGGGCGTCGTGAGCGGGCTGGCGCTCGCCCGGCAGGGCCAGCGCCTCCATCGCCTCGGCGTACCGCTCGTGATGGATGCCCACCAGCGTCGCGCCCTCGCGGTCGACCGTCTCGTGGGCCAGGCCGCTGGCGACCGCCTCGGCGATGGCGCTGGCGGGCAGCCGGCCGCCCGGCAGATCGGCCTGCCGGATCAGGGCCACGGGCAGCGGACGCCTGGCCGCGGCGAGCAGGCGCAGGCAGCGCACGGCGCCCGCCGGCAGCGCCGCGACGCGCGCGCCCACGATCTGGTCGAAGGGATCGGAGAGCCGGATGCGGGCCTGGCGGGCGGCCACGAGATGCTCGGCCACGAGCGGGTTGCCGCCCGACGCGCTGGCCACCGCGGCCACGAAGCCACCGCTCGGTCGCTCGCCGAGGAGGTGCTCCAGCAGCGCCATCAACTGGTGGCGCTCGAGCGGCGGCAGCGCCACGCGCTCCACTCCGGGCTCGGTCTCCAGGGTGGTGGCCAGGGCCCGCATGGGGTGACGCACGTGCAGCTCGTCGGGGCGGTACGAGACGACGAGGCAGAGCGGCAGCGGCCGACCGACCCGCAGCATCGTCTCCACCAGCCGCCTCGTCCCGGCGTCCGCCCAGTGCAGGTCCTCCAGCACGAGCAGCACGACGCCGTCGCCGGCCAGCCGCTCCAGCAGGCCCAGCACCGCCTCCGCGGTGCGCCCGGCGCGCTGGTCGGGGGAGACCTGGAAGGGCTCGTCGTCGGGGTCGGTCGGGCCGGCCAGCCGGTCACCGAGCAGCGGCAGCAGCCGCCGCAGCTCGTGCCGATGGGGACCGGTGACCGCCTCCAGGCGCGCCGGGTCCAGGTTCCACAAGGCCCCCGTGAGGGCCTCGCGGACCGCGGCATACGGGGTGCCCTGGAGCGGCGCATAGGCGCTGCCGCGCACGACGGTGACCTGCGGCAGACCACGCAGCCGCTCGGCCAGCTCGGCCAGCAGCCGGGTGCTGCCGACCCCCGAAGACCCGGTGAGGCACACGCTCACGCGCTCCCCCCGGGCCGCGCGCTCCAGGCTCGCTGCCAGGCGCGCCAACTCACGCTCCCGCCCGACGAACGCCATGGTCACAGGATAGCGGCCGGAGTACGGGATACTTCCCCCGTGCGAGGCGGTGCTGACAGGCCCAACGGTGCGCCGGTGCACCGGTCCAACGCCCTCAACGAGATGGCGGGCGACGCCTGGCTCTACTTCACCCGCTCGCTGTGGACCACCGCCTACCCCTCCGAGCTGGGCCATGCCGCGCGGCGGGCGCACGGCGCCAACAAGCCGCCCCGCCTGATGGCCCGCCTGATCGAGTTCTTCACCCGCGGTGATGAGCTGGTCCTTGACCCGTTCGCCGGGGTCGGCGGGACGCTCCTGGGGGCCGCCATCTGCCGCCGGCCGCGACGCGCCATCGGCTTCGAGCTGGAGGCCCGCTGGGCGGCGGTCTACGACGAGGTGGTGCGCGACGCCCTGGCCGAGCGGGACGGTCTGGGGCCACTCCTCGCCGACCTCGGCAACGCCGATCCGGGCGGCCCACGCACCTTCGACCCGTCGGGCTGCCGGCTGCTGGTGGGGGACGCGGTGGCCCTGTTCGCCGATGTCGCCGACGGGTCGATCGACTTCGTGGCGACCGATCCGCCCTACAACCCGCAGCTGCCGATGACGATGGCCGGGGGGCCGCTCGCCCTCGTCCACGCCAACCGGCGGACCGACTACGCCATGGTCAGTGACGACCCCGCGGACCTCGCCAACAGCCCCGGCTATCCCGCCTACCTGGACCGCATGGGCGGGATCTTCGCCGAGATCCGGCGCGTCCTCCGCCCGGGGCGCTATGCCACGGTCATCGTGCGCGACGCCTACCAGGAGGGTCGCTACCGCTTCACCGCGTCGGACCTCGCGGCGCGGGCGGAGGCGGCCGGCCTGGTGGCAAAGGGCGACCTCATCTGGTACCAGGTGGGGACCCGCCTGCGGCCCTACGGCTACCCGCGGAGCTTCGTGCCCAACATCGTCCACCAGCACGTGCTGGTGCTGCGGGCGTGACCCTCAGAGGGTGAACCGCTCGCGAACGAGGCGCTGGGCGAGCCCTTCGTTGTAGGGATCCGGTTCGACCGAGTCGGCGGCCGGCTCGGCCGGGGCCGGTCCCTCTTCGACGCTTGGCGCGGGCGTCGGCTGCTGCCATGGCGGGGGCGCGGGCGCGGCGGGCGCCGCCACCACGTCACCCAGCGTCATGCGATGGACCCAGCCGACCAGGCCGGCGGGCGTGCTGACCTGCCAGTACTGGCCCGACTGCTGGAGCAGCTCGACCTCGTCACCCTGGTCAAGGAGGGCCAGCTCGGCGCTGCGGATCTCGTCGGGGGTGTCGCTCAGGCGGACCATGCGGTAGCGCAGGCGGCGCCGCTCGAGACCGTGCGAGACGGCGTACTCGGTGTGGCTGAAGCTCAGGCGCTGGGCCTCCATGGCGCGAACGTCGGTGCCCTTGGACTCGCGCGCGGCCCGCAGGGATGGCCGTCGCCAGCGGGGCATGCCCGCTTCGCCGGCCAGCTCGCCCAGCTCGGGGAGGGCGGCGTATTCGGCTGCCAGCTGCTCGGAGAGCGGCGGCGGCGAGGCGTACGCATCGGGGGCGGGCGGCGTCCCGGCCTCTTCGTCGTCGCGCCGGCGCCGGCCGAAGGTGAAGAGGGCCATCGCCATCATCGTGGTGACGCCGACCGCGACGGCCATCTGGCGCGTCAGCAGCTCGATCCACGCGGGCGAGCCCACCGGCGGCAGGCTGGACGTCAGGGCCGCCAGCGATCCCCGCAGGGTGCCCGGGCCGCCGGTGGGCCCGGCCGCGGCGGCCGGCATGGCGCTGGGTGACGGGGCCACGCTCGCCGACGGCTCGGTGGAGGCGGTGGCCAGCGGGACCAGGACGGGCAGCTCTGACGGCTCGGCGGTCGTCGGGGAGGGGCCGGCGGTCAGGGTCGCGGCGGCGTTGGGCGCCGGCGTCGGGCGTGCCGTGGCCCGTGGGGCGGGCGTCGGGGTGGGCCTGGGTGTCGGCCTGGGGGTGGGCCTGGGTGTCGGGGTCGGGGCGGGTCCGACCACCAGCGAGGCCAGGTCCAGGAGTGCCGTGCGCTGGAAGGCGCGCGTGTCGGCCGCTCGGATGACCACCGCATACGTCCCGGCCGCCGGCTTGACGGTCGTGCCGAAGACGGCGCCGTCGGCGTAGTCGGTGTCGCTGGGGACGACCGCCGTCATCGGGATCGCCTTCGAGCCGAGCCAGAGCGTCACGTAGGCGGGCCGCCAGCCCCGGCCGCCGTGGCCCGTGCTGGTGTAGGTGACGCGAATGGTGAAGGTCGTCCCGGCCGCGCCCCCGGCCGGCGAGATCGTGCCCTTGGTCAGGGTCGGTGCCCCGTCCGCGGCGAAGGCGGGCATGGCCATCACGATGGCGAGCAGCACGGCGCCGGTGAGCGCCGCGACATGCGCTCGCCGATGGTCGCCTGGGACGCGGATATGGCCGACCGACAAGGGCATCCTCCGGGGCTGGGCCGAATGGCCCGGAGCGTCCCGAGGATGCGCCGCGGGTGGGCAGGCCGACAATGGTACGTGGGGTGGACCGGCCCGCCCCGGAGGTCATGGCCCAGCGCTCGCGCACGTCTCGGCGCCGGCCGTTAGGCCAAGCGGTGGTGGAGGATGGGATCCACGACCGCGGTCCACGTGGCGATGCCGTCCAGCGCGATGGCGTACGCGCCGTAGCCTGGATGCCGATCCACCCAGGCCAGGCCGGGTGCTCCCATGGCAAAGACGGCGGTGGCGTAGGCGTCCGCGTAGGTCAGGCTGGGCCCCACGACCGTCACGCTCCACCATGAGCTCGGCGTCCCGTTGCCGAGTGGATCGACGATATGGGCGCCACGCTCGTAGGCCCCAGACGTCGCCACCGCCAGGTCGCGTGCGTCCACGACGGCCACGACCGAGGCCGGGTCCGCGGGGTGGCGGATACCGACGCGCCACGGCCGTGACGGTCGCGCGCTGCCTCGCGTCATGACGTCACCACCGGCGTTGAGGCAGTAGTCCGTCACGCCCCCTTCGTCGAGGACGCGCGCAGCCGCCTCGGCCGCCCAACCCTTGACGAGGCCCGACGGATCCAGCCGACCATCAGCTCGGTGGTGCCGCGCATCGAATGCCCCGCCACTCACCCGGCACAGGTCGTCCGCCAGGGCCATGACGTGCCGGAACTCGTCGCTGGCGGCCCTTTCCTCAAGCTCGCCACGGACGACACGGCTGAGTTCGCTCGTGTCGAGATACGGGCTGAACCGCTCGTCCGCGGCACGGATCACGGCGAAGGCGCGCTCGACGACGGCAGCGTCCACATCCGGCCCGCGTACGTCCAGGCTGAAGACCGTGCCCATGATGCGCTCCACACGACGAGCCACGGCGTCACCCATGCGACTGGTCGATGGCCGACTGGAGCGACTGCTCGTAGCCCTCGCTCGTGTAGGTCGCGCCCGAGACGGTGTCGATGGTGGCGCTCTGGGCGGCGATGGCCTCGGAGCGCAGGATCGGCCCGGCGTACTGCGAGATCTGTGACGACCTTCGGCGGTCACCGGGCAGCTGGAGCGCGGTGACGTCGGAGATGTGGCCCCCGCTGATGGTGATGCGCACCTGCACCGTGCCGTAGGGCGTCTGGACTACGGCCCCAGTGAACTGGCCGGTCGCGGTGGACGGCGGGGCCCCGGTCGGTCGGGCGGTCGGGCCGGCGGTCGAGGCCGAACCCGAGCCGCTGCGGATGGTGGGCCCGGCCGTCAAGCCCGGCGTCGCGATGCTGCCCGTGCCGGCGCCATCGGCGCCCGTTCCGGTTTCGAGGCCGCCGACGATGCTGGGCGGCGCGGGCGTCTTGAAGCTGAGGAGCAGGATCAGCGCCACGGCCGTCAGCGCGAGCGCGATCGCGCCTCGCCGCGGGATCACGAGAAACGCTCGCGGTGGATGTGGGCCGCGGGGACGCCGAGGGCCTTCAAGCGGGTCTGCACCGCCTCCATCATGCCGTCCGGGCCGCAGAGGAAGACGTCAGAAGTGGCGATGTCGGGCACCAGGGCCCGGATGCGCGGCGCGCTCAGGGGGTCGGAGGACCCACGGCCGCGAGGGCCCACCAGGTAGTGGACCGCGGCGCCGCGCAGGCGGGCGAGCGTGTCCAGCTCGTCGCGGAACACCAGGTCCTCGACGTCGCGGGTGCGATACAGCAACGTCAGCTGGCCGGGGGCGGCCGGCAACTCCTCCAGCAGCGCACGCAGAGGCGTGACACCGATGCCACCAGCGATGAGGACCACGCGCAGCCGCGTCCGACGCGCGCCCGTCATGGCCCCATACGGACCCTCCACGAACAGCCGGGTCCCGGGCCGCAGTCGCTGAAGGCGCGCCGTCCAGTCGCCCAGCTCCTTGATCGTCAGGCGCAGCCAGGCTCCATTGGGCGCGGCGGAGAGCGAGAAGGGATGGGCCCGCCACCACCCATCGCCAGACAGGAAACGCACGATGAAGTACTGGCCGGCGCGCACCGCGAGGCGGTCCAGGTCGCGCCCCGTCACATAGACGGACACGACGCCCGGTGCCTCCGTCACGACGTTGGCCACGCGGAGGCGGTGACGCAGCGAGAGGGCCACAGGCTCTCCGATACGGAAGGTCAGGAGCAGGCCTCCCGCCATGCCGTAGAGGGCCAGCCAGTAGGCACGCGCTACGGGGTCATCGGAGAAGTCCGTGCCGACCACGAGCTGATGGAGGAGGGTCAGCGCAAGGGCCAGGTAGACGTACAGGTGCACGCCCCACCACGTCTCGAAGGAGAGGCGGTGGCGCACGACCTTCATCGACGTCACCCCGATGAGCACGAACAGGCCCATCCCCACCGTGGCCATGAGCACGTAGGGGTAGGTCGTGAGCAGGGTGACGGCTTCGCCGACCACGCTGCTGCCGTCACCCATGGCGTAGCCCACGGTGGTCAGCAGGCCGTGGGCCAGCAGCAGCCAGATCGTCGTGAAGCCCACCAGCCGGTGCGCGGCGGCCAGGCCGTCGCGCCCGAACCGCTGTTCGAGCCATGGGCTGCGCGACATCAGCACGAGCGCGATGAGGGCCAGGTACGTGCCGGCGAGGGCGGTCAACTGCCCGCCCGCGGACAGGATCCCGCCCAGGCTGTCGAGCTGCTCGAGCCCTCCATGGCGGATCCACATCGCCCCGATGAGCACGCCATTGCCGACGGCCAGCACGACCAAGTCCCCCGCGCGGATGGCCCACGTGCGGGGGACGGGTACCGTGCCGAGGCGCGGTACCGGGTTGGTCACGGGCAGGAACCTAGGGGATGGGTTGGCCCGCCAGCGCGGCGGCCATCAGGGGCTTGGCCACCGCCACCGGGATGGCGAACGAGATGCCCTGCGCCGTCGAGGCCGTGGCCGTGTTGATGCCCACGATGTTGCCGGCGGTATCGAGCATCGGTCCACCGCTGTTGCCCGGGTTGATCGCGGCGTCGGTCTGGATCAGGCCGGTCAGGTGCTCGTTCTCGACGTCGATCGAGCGGTTCAGGCCGGAGACGATGCCGGTCGTCACGGTGCTCTGGAAGTCGCCCAGCGGGTCGCCGATGGCGATGACCCGCTGGCCCACGACCAGCTGGGTGGAATCGCCGACCGCGGCCGTGGGCAGGCCGGTCGCGTCGATCTTGACGATGGCCAGGTCGGACGTGGACGACTCACCGTAGATGGTACCGGTGAACGTACGCCCGTCGGCCAGCTGGACGGACAGGTTGGAGGCGCCGTCCACGACGTGGCGGTTGGTCAGGATCCAGCCGGCGGCGTTGAAGATCGTGCCCGAGCCGACGCCGGTCGTCTGGAAGCCGCGCCCGAAGCCGTTGCTGGCGGTACCGGTCGAGGTGATCGTCACGACGGCCGGGCTGACCTTGGCGGCGGCGGCCACGACGTCCGCGTCGGGGTCGCCGGAGGCGGTCTTGGTCGACGCCTGATCGGCCGAGTTGGCACTCGTCGTGGCCGCCGGGGCGGCGGTCGGGGCAGCGCCCACACCGACGGCCTCGAGGGTCACGAAGGTGCCGCCGGAGGCCAGCACGGCGCCGAGGACGGCGGCCATGAACAGGGAGGCGAAGCCGCTGCCGCGGCGAGGCTGGCGAGGCGGCGGGGCCGTGACCACCGGCTGGGTCGGCGGCGGCGCCGGCGCCGACCACCACAGGGGCGTGGACGGCGGCTGCGATGGGGTGTTGCCCGGAGTGAAGCCGGTCGGCGTCTCAGCCGGCTCGGCGGCCTCCGGATGGGGATCCTGGGGTGTGGGATAGAGGTCCACGAGGTAGCGGTTCCTTTCCTGGGCTCGTGACCACAGTTTCGTCACCGCTCCTGAAAAGGTTCTGAGGACCCGCTGCGGGTTGGTAGGGGAGGATGGATTCGAACCACCGACATGGAGGGTATAAGCCTCCTGCTCTCACCGCTGAGCTACTCCCCCGCCGGCGAGGCCGGCGGCCATTGTAGGGTCAGCCGCGTCCCAGGAGCCGCCCGGCGATGCCCCGCAGCCCGCCGACGCTGGACGGATGGAGCGCCGCGCCGTGGCCGTCATCATGGTTCGCCCTATTGGCCAGGCGGGCCGCCAGCTGCTGGTCCTCCTCGCTTCGGAACGCCTCGATGGGCAGGTCGTCCGGATCCAGGGGCCGGGGCGTTGCTATCGCCAGGGGCCGGGGCGGGCGGGCGTAGGCCGGCTGGCCCATCAGCTTGGGCATCGCCATGTGCGGCACGGAGGCGGCCGGCTGGGCCATCTCGATCCACGAGATGGGCTCGCGCGGCGCCTCGGCGGCGCCCGGCTCGGCCGTGCCCGCGGCGGCCGCGGACGCACCGTTGGCCGCGGCTGCCTTCCGTCCGCGGGTGGGCAGCGTGGGCCGCCGACGGGTCGACGGCTGGGCAGGACCCTCCTTGGGCGGCCGCGTGGCGCGTGGACTCAAGCTTGTGGACTCCCTTGTCTCATGGACCGTCCACCGCAGGATACGGCCGGTCCGGGGTCCGGGTATACCCCGAACGTACCCTCGGACGCTGTACGAAACGGTGCCAGTTGGCACCGTTCGCATGACACCGTCATGCCATCACCCGAGCAGCGGCCCGATGACCTGGAAGACGAGGACGAGCACCAGGTAGGCGATCGGCAGGGCCGCGAAGAGCCCCAGCATGGCACTCCAGGCCGACCGGCGGGTGCCTCCGCCCGGGCCGGGCTGGGGGACCCACAGCCAGGTCAACGCCGACCCGGCCACGACGACCGCCACCACGAACAGGGCCACGGCCGGCGCGAGGTCCCCGGCCCCGGCCTGGGTGGCGCCATGCGTCAGCGACTGGCGGTCGATCAGGAGGAGGACGCCGCCCACGACCGCGACCGCCAGGTCGGCCGTCACGGCGCGCACGACGGGCCGCGGCGCGTTGCGGAACTGGCGCCACCGGATGTCCAGCCAGGATCGCCGCGGGACGGGACGGGGCTCGGTCACGTCACCGGCCGCCTTCGGCTGGCAGGACCAGCAGCCGCGGTCGCTCCGGCAGCGTGTCGGGGGTCGCGGCGGCCAGCTCGGCGACGGCCCCGACGAACCGCTCGAGCTCCGCCGATGTGTTGAACCAGGCCACGCTGGCACGGATCGCGTCCAGCGGCTCCACGGCCTCACAGATGGCGAACGCGCGCCGGGCCAGGGCCGCGCGAGCGATGGACGAGGGCCAGCCGGCGATGTGGAACGCGACCAGCGTCGCCCCGGGCGGATCGGGCGTCAGCAGCTCCACGCCGCGGACGGCCGCGAGCGACGCCGCGGTGGCCGCGGCGAGGTGGGCCGAACGCTCGAGCGCCCACGTGAGCCCCACGTGCATCTCCAGCCAGCCGACCGTGCGGCCCAGGGCGACCACCGACGGCCGATGCAGCGTCGTGGCCGGCGGGCCCGCGGCCGCCAGCGCCCGCGTCGACCGCCACAGGCCCCCCACCCCGTGCGGCCCCAGCAGCCATTTGTAGCCGGAGAAGGCATACACGTCCGCACCCAGGGTGGGCACGTCGACGGCGATCGCCCCGACGGCCTGGGCGCCGTCGACGACCGACCATGCTCCCGCCGCCCGAGCCAGCGCGACCAGCCGCGCCACCGGCAGGACCGTGCCGGTATCCCACGTCACGTGGCTGACCGCGAGCAGGCCGGTGCGGCGGTCCACGACCGATCCGAAGCGAGCGACCAGGTCGGCCTCGTCGGTCGCAGCGTCGATCGGCACGCGGACGAGCTGGAGGTCGTGACGCGCCGCCAGTGCCTCGAGCATCGCCAGCACCGCGGGATGCTCGCGGTCGGTGGTGACGATGCGCTGGCGGGGCCGCCAAACGGGCAGCTCGGCGGCCCACGCCATCCCCGCGGTCGCCCCGGGGACCAGCTCGACGGCGTCCGGGTCCGCCCCGATGAGGGTCGCCAGGACGGCACGCGCCTCGGCCGCTCGCTCCTGGAACGCCTCGCGCGAGTCGACGTCGGCACGGCCGATGCGTTCCTCGTACGAGAGCAGTTCGCGCATCGCCTGGAGGCCGTCAAGGGAGAGCGGGCCGGCCGTGGCGGTGTTCAGGTAGATGCCCGCCCCCGTGGCCGGGAGGGCCGCCCGGATCGTCGCGACCTTGTCCGGGTCGGGCTGAAAGGGCGCGACCATGGGCAGCTATCATAGCCGTCGATGAGCGGCACCTACGCTCGACCAGAGCTCCTCGCGAGCCCCGATTGGTTGGCCGAGCACCTGGGTCGCCAGGGCGTGCGGGTCGTCGATTGCCGCTACCGCGTGGATGGCTCCGCCCGCCAGCTGCATGCGGAAGGGCACATCCCCGGGGCCACCTTCCTGGATTGGGCCAACGAGCTCGTGGACCGCGATCAGGCCGTGCCCTTCCAGCTGGCCGGGCCGGAAGCCGTGGCTCGGGCCCTTGGCAGCGCCGGCATCGGCGACGGGATGACGGCCGTGCTGTACGACGACACGGCCTCGCTCTACGCCGGCCGCGTGTGGTGGAGCCTCCAGGTCTACGGCTTCGAGAGCGTCCGCGTCCTCGATGGCGGATGGGTCGCCTGGCGCTCCAGCGGCCGCCCCATCTCGACCGCGGCCAATGCGTCGCCGGAGCCCGCCACGTTCACGCCGCGCATGGAGCCCAGCCGCGTGCTCTCATCGGGCGACGTGCGGGCCCTGCTGGGATCGCGCGAGGTCGACCTGGTGGATGTGCGCGCCCCCGCCGAGTACCGCGGACAGGGCGGCAACGCCGTGCGCCTTGGCCACATCCCGGGCGCGATCAACGTCCCGGCCACCCTCCTGACGGTGCCCGGTGACCAGACCTTCCAGGATGCCGAGACCTGCGGCCGTCTCTTCACCAACGCCGGGGTCCAGCGCGGGCGGCGCGTCGTGACGTATGACGGGAGCGGCATCGCCGCCGCCAAGGCGGCCTTCGTGCTGGGGCTCCTTGGCTACCCCGACGTGGCCGTGTACGACGCCGGGTGGTCCGACTGGGGCGCGCGCGCCGACCTGCCGGTCGATCGCTGAGGCGGCGTCAGGCGCTCGTTTCCACCGCCACGTGGCCGCCCGCCGAGAGGCGCGCCTCGAGCGCGACCACGGTCGAGAGGCGGTCGATCTCTGCGGGCCCCTTGTCGTCCCGCAGGCGAGCGATGCGCGGGAACCGCAGCGCATAACCTGAGGCGTGGCGGCGCGACGGCTGGATCACGTCGAAGGCGACCTCCACGACCACGGTGGGCTGGACCACGCGGTAACGACCGTGGACCGAGATCGTGTGGTCGGTGAACCAGCGCGTCATGTCGGCCAGCTCAGCGTCGGTCAGGCCGCTGTAGGCCTTGCCGATGGTGGCCAGTGGATGCGGGGCGTCCGGCCGGTCGTCGCGCACGGCGAAGGTGTAGTCGGACAGCACGCCGTGCCGCTTCCCGTGGCCCACCTCCACGCCGACCACGACGCAGTCCAGCGTCGCCAGCGGCCGCTTGAGCTTGAGCCAGCCGAAGCCGCGCCGGCCGGGCGAATAGCCGCTGGCGGGGTCCTTGACCATGAGCCCCTCATTGCCCCGGGCGCGGGCCGCGGCGAAGCGCTCGTCGAGCTCGGCTTCCGACGCGGCCATCTCCCGGTGCGACAGGCCGAAGCCGGGTCGCGCGGCGAGCCCGAGTCCTTCCAGCCGCTCGCGGCGCTCCCGCAACGGCGTCCGCAGGAGCGGCTCGGGCATCGCCGTGCCCGCGGCGCTGGCGAGCAGGTCGAAGGCCACGAAGATCACCGGCGTGGCCGCCAGCACGGCCGCACTGGGCCGCTTGCGCCCAAGACGCCCCTGCAGCTGCTGGAAGGGCAGGGCGGTGCCGTCGCGCCAGGCCAGCAGCTCGCCGTCGAGGATGCCCGACCAGGCCAGGTCGCCGGCCGCGGCGATGACCTCGGGGAACTGGCCCGAGACGTCGTGCAGGTCGCGGCTGTACAGGCGGGTCTCGCTGCCCTGCCGGTGCAGCTGGGCACGGATGCCGTCGTACTTGTCCTCCACCCAGACGGGCGTGCCAAGCCGTGCGACTACCTCGGCCACGTCGGCGGCGGGCGAGGCGAGCATCGACTTGAGGGGTCGGAAGAGGGTCAGCTCCGCCTCGTCCAGGCGGTCGTCGCGCGCCAGCTCGGCCGTGTGGCCCAGGTCGCCGGTCAGCATGCCGGCCCACTGCACGGCCGGCAGCGGCCGCCCGTACGCGGCGGCGATGGCGGCCTCCAGGTTGCCCTCGCGGAGGCCGATGCGCATGTCGCCGCCCATGACCTTGACGAGGTACTTGGCGACCAGGGGGTCGCTGCGCCAGAGGAGGGTCCGCAGCGGCGCGCCCTTGGCTGCGGGGCCGCCGGAGGTGGCGATGGTGGCGAACGTGTCACGCACGTCGGTGAGCGTCGGCAGCTCGCCCGAGGGGCGGCGCCTCGACTCGCCCAGCAGGTCGTAGACGGCCTGCCCGAGGTCAGACGAGCGATCGTAGGCCCTGCCGAGCGCGCCCGGCTCGGCATCCGCCTCGGCCTGCACGGCCTCGCCGATGGCGGCCCAGCCCAGGCCAAGGACGCGCGGATCACGCTCGGGGAAGGGGCGCCCGGTGAAGAACGTGACGGCCGTGGGCAGCTCAGCGGGGGTGAGGGTGCGGAGGTACTCGGCCAGGATGCGGACCTTCTCCGAGGTGCGGCTGGTGGCCGCCACGCGCTCGGCCGTCTCGCTCCAACGGCGCATCCGAGCGATGGTATAGCATCGCCCTCCGATGTCGGCCGTGTTCGATCGAGACCAGTGGCATCCCGCGGCCATCCAGGGCCGTTCGGTCACCCTGCGACGGCACCGCCAGGAGAACCTGCCGGCGGTCGTGCGCTGGTACCACGACCCCGAGCTGGCCCGTCTGACGCGCTACCAGACGCGGCCCATGGGCACCGACGAGGTGGCCCAGTTCTTCCGCACCCGCCTCATCGCGCCCGAGGCGATGGCCTACGCCATCCACGAGCGGCCCGGCGATCGCCTCATCGGCCTCACCACGTTCAGTGCGCTCGACCCGGACAACGGGTCGGCGCTCTTCCACATCACGATCGGGGAGCGCGACGCGTGGGGCCGCGGCATGGGCACCGAGGCGACCGAGCTGATGCTGGACCACGCGTTCCGGCGGCTGGGCCTCCACCGGGTCGGCCTGAGCGTGTTCGCCTTCAACGAGCGGGCCATCCGGGCCTACCAGAAGGCCGGCTTCCGGGTCGAAGGTCGACTGCGCGAGGCGATCTGGCGCGATGGCCACTACGTCGATGAGGTCCAGATGGGCATCCTCTCGACCGAATGGCAGCCTGGACGCCTGGAGGACGAGGTGGCGGGTTCGGAGGGGGCCGGCGATCGGCCCGAGGACCTGGCGACGGTCGCCAGCGCGGGCTGAGGACGACGTGACGTCGATCGGGCCGGGGGCCGCGGCCGCACGCGCCGAGGTGCGCGAGCTCATCGCCCAGAAGGGCCACGCGGTGGACAACGCGCGGGCCGCGACGACGCGCCTCGAGGCCGCGTTCGCGGCGGGTGACCTCGTCAGGACCCCGTTCCTGGACCAGGCCCTCGGCGACCTGGCGACGGCGCTCGACCAGGAGGACGGTCAGCGCCTGGGCGGCAAGAGCGCCGAGGCCTCCCGGTTCATCCTGCGGGCGGTCGACCGCGCCCTCGACGACACGTAGGCAGGGAGAGGCCGCCGTGCTGGGACGACTCATGGGCCGCGCGCCGCTCACCGATGAGCAGAAGAAGCGCGTGCCGCCGGGCCAGTACGTGACCGAGAAGTTCCCCGTCCTGCACTACGGCTCGGTGCCCCGGATCGACTTGGCCCGCTGGGACCTGCGCGTCTACGGTGAGGTGGATAACCCGTTCACCGTCACGTGGGCGGAGTACCAGCGCTTCCCGCGCAAGACGGTCCACACGGACATCCACTGCGTGACGCGCTGGAGCAAGCTGGACACCGACTTCGAGGGGGTCGCCATCCAGCACATCCTGGGCCTCGCGCAGCGACGACCCGCGGCGCGCTTCGTGGTGGCGCACTGCGAGCAGGGCTACACCGCCAACCTGCCCCTGTCCGTGCTCGACGACGACGACGTGCTGCTGGCCAATTCGTTCGACGGCAAGCCGCTCGAGCCGGAGCACGGCGGGCCGCTGCGCCTGTTCGTGCCCAAGCGGTACTTCTGGAAGAGCGCCAAGTGGATCCGGGGCCTCGAGTTCCTGGACCACGACCAGCTGGGCTTCTGGGAGCGGTACGGCTATCACAACGATGCCGACCCCTGGCGAGAGGAGCGGTTCGCCGACGGCTGAGCGCAGCGCCGGCGGGGGGTGGTCCGGCGTGTCGCCTCGCCTGGCCGCGCTCTGCCTCGTCCTCGTGGGGCTCCTCGCCGCAGCCTCGGCGCTCGCCGTCGTCCAGCCGTTCGCCGCGGGGCCGGTGAGCTACGACGTCGGCAGCTCTGTCATCCACTTCCTGCGCCTGATCCACGGGCAGCGCCTGGAAGCGTTCATCAGCACGACACCCAAACCGCTGTTGACGGTCGTGGACGGCGGGCTCTACGCGCTGACCGGTGACTGGCGCGCGATCTCGCTCGCCGCCATAGGGGCGTTCGGCGTGGCCGTCGCCCTGGCGACGTGGCTGGCGGCACGGGTCGCCGGTCCTATCGCGGCCGCCTTCGCGGCCGTCGCGCTGATCGCGTCGCCGTCCCTGGCGGGGGAGCTGATCATCGCCTCGGCGGTGCCATTCGCGATGGTCGGCTGGGCGGCCGCCGGCTTGGCCGTGACCGCGCCTCGCCCGCGCTACGCCCTGGCCGGCATCGCGTTGGCGCTGGGCTCCCTGGCCCGCCTCGAGACCCTGGTCCTGGTCGGAGTGGCAGCGGGGCTTCTGGTGGCGATCTGGCTCGTGTCACGCCGGGACGCTCGTGCTCGGGTGCCGCGTGGTGCCTGGTGGATCCTGCTCGGCTTGACGGCCCTGCCGGTGATGCTCGTCCACGACTGGCTGCTGACCGGCGACCCCATGTTCTGGGCCTCGGTCGCGACGCGATACTCCGAGGGCACCGGGGCCGCGGCCTTGATGCGCCCATTAGCGCTGGCCCACTTCCTGGCCCATCGCTACCTGGGCCTCATCGCGTTCGTCATGCTTGCGTCGATCGGGGGCTTGTCGCTCCTCCAGCGGCGGCGCTGGGCGATGGCGGTGGGCCTCGCCGCGCTGGGACCGGGCATCGTGGCTTTCCTGTTCTTCCTGTCGGCCCGCGGCACGTTCGTGGCCACCCGGTACGCCGTGCCGGTCGATCTGGCCGTGCTGTTCGCCGCAGCCATCGGCACCGCCCGGGTCGCCGAGGAGATCGGCCGGATCGTCGCCGCGCGGTGGCCGCATCTCGCCCCGACGGACCAGCGGGCGCGGACTCGGCTGGCGGCGGGGGCGGCCGTGGTGGCCGCGCTGCTGGCCCTGGCGAGCGGCTGGCCGCCGGCCATGGTCGCGGCGACGACCGCGTCGGCCGCGCGGGATGCGCGCCAGCTTGCCGCCAACGAGCGCGCCGCGGTGCCGGTGCTGCGGACGGCGCTGGCCGGACTCCAGGGCAGCCACGACGCCGCGGCCGGTCCTGGCGAGCGGCCACTCGTCCTGCTGGTGCCCGTGCCGATGCGGACCCTGCTCGCCTCAGACCTGGACGTGCCCCTGACCAGGCTCGGCAGCACCAGCCCCGGGGGGCTTGCCCCACCGCCCGGTTCCCTCGCCAAGACGGAGTTGATCGTCCACTCGCGGGTCGGTGACGTGCGCGACCCGGCCTACGCCGAGCTGGAGGTGGCGACCCCCACCACGGTCAGCGGGCAGACGCTCACGCCGCTGCTGGTGGATGTGACGGACGGGCTCTGGATCTACGCGGTCACCGGCGGCTGAGGCCGGCCGCGATGATCAGTGGTGGCAGGCCCCGGGGGCACCCTCGGAGTCGGCCGTGCGGAAGGAGCTGCCGCAGCCGCACGCGGAGACCGCGTTGGGGTTGTTGACCGTGAAGCCGGCGCCCATCAGCGTGTCGACGTAGTCGATCTCCGAGCCGGTCAGGTACTGCGTGCTCTGGCCATCCACGTACACCGTGACGCCGTTGCTGCTGACCGTCACGTCGTCGGCGGTGGGCTGGTCTTCCAGCATCATGCCGTAGCGAAAACCCGAGCACCCGCCGCTGTACACGTACACACGCAGGCCCATCGCCGGGTTGGGCTCCTGGGCCGTCAATTCGCGCAGCTTGCCGGCCGCCGCATCGGTCAGGTGGACCAGGTCCGGCTGGCCCGGGGCGATCGGCAGGTTGATCAGCGGCTGCGTCTGCGGCTCGGTCTCGAGCATCCGATGGGACTCCCTCGCGGTATACGCCTAGATGCCGCCGCGACCGGCGACTCAGAGATAGTACGCATGTCAAGCAGATCGGGCAAGGGCCCCGCCCGGTGCCTCAGGCCGCCTCCGGCTCGCGGGCCGTACCGTCCGCCACGATCCGCCGCACCTCCGCAGCGATCTCGTGAGTCTTAGTGAGGGCGCGCGTGACCTCACCCTGAACCTCTTCTACGAATGGGGCGTCCGTCACGGACGGCAGGTTGATGCGCACGTTCGCCGCGGCGCCCTTCGCCGCCGCCTCCAGCAGGAGGGCGGCCACGTCGAGGTCACTGGCGGCGTTCACGTTGCTCCGGCCGGCCAGCGACTCCACCACCTGGATGACCGACTCGCACAGGCGGACGGTGTCCAACGGCGCGAGGGTGGACGCTTTGGCCGCCGCGGCGATCGCCCCGGCCCGCGTCGCACGCTCGGCGTCGGTCTCGCGAGGCAGCTTTATCGCCGCCGCATACCCACCGTAGGCGCGGGCGTCGACGTCGGCGAGTTCGATGAACCGGCGCCGGGCCGCCTCTCCCGCCTCGATGGCGCGCCGGTGCGTGGCGGCGTGCGCGGCGTAGCGCGGTCGGCCCTCGGACAAGCGTCCGACCATCACCGCCAGAGCGGCGCCAAGGCTGGCAGCCACGGCCGCGGCGCTCCCGCCGCCCGGGACGGGATCGGCGGACGCAAGGTGCGAGGTGAATGCCTCCAGCGTCGTCGCCCCGAAGCCACGTGTCTGATCGCTCACGTGGCAATTCTCGCATGCGCGACGGTCACCGGCCCTGCGGCGAACCCGCCCCGCCCGGGTGGGGACCAGGCGGGGCGGATCGACGCTGCGCTCGCGCGAGCGACCCGATCGACCGGAGAGGGGTCGGCGATCAGGCCGCCGGCGCGAGGGCGGGAACTTCGGGGTCGAGGCCTTCGATCAGCCAGCGGCGCCGGCGGTGCTCGAAGGCGAGCACGAGACGATTGGTCGGGGTGCGGACCTTGAACGTGGTACGGGGCCCGCGGGAGGCGGGGTAGGCGGACGACTCGTCGCGCACCTGCTCGACGGCCACGATGGGCACGTCTTCGCCGGCGAGGCGCATGCGCCGCGGCCGGCCGCTCAGCCAGTCGGCGCGAACGCTGACCTCCAGCGGGGTGATCTGGACCAGGGACATGACGCCGGCTCCTTTCCACCAACGGTGCGACCTCACGCCGGCTGGGGGAGGCCGACAGAGAACATCCGTTCTGTTGTGGAGCCAGAACGTAATCGAACAGGCGTTCGATGTCAAGACCCCGGGCGAGGCCGGCCGACGCGGCGCGCCTCGGGCGCGGTGTTGGGATCGCGCTCGAACGGCTGGGCCACGTTGGAGCCAAGCAGGCGAGCGCGGGTGATGGACCGCGGTCCGAACCGCTCGCGGATCCGATCGGCCGCCTCGATGGCGCGCTGCCGCCGTGTCGCGGCACCCTCCAGCAGCGACATCTGCTCACCCACCACCAGCTGGCTGGCGGAGATGCCGAGCAGCCGCACCCGGATCCCCTTGATCTGCGGTCGCGCGAGATCGAGAGCGGTGCGCCAGATCATGTCGGTCTCGTCGGTCGGCTGGGGCAGGGTGCGCTGGCGGGTGAGGGTGGTGAAGTCGCTGGTCGCGGACCTTGACGGCGACCGTGCGCGCTCGCAGGTGACCCGCGCGCAGTCGCCCGGCCACCCCGTCGGACAGCGCCAGCAGGGTCCGCTCGATGACCTCGCCGTCGGCGGTGTCGACGTCGAACGTGTGCTCGTGGCTGACCGACTTGGCCTCGCGATCGTCGCCCACGGGCGACGGATCGATGCCGCAGGCCCGGGCCAGGAGCACCGGGCCCTGGCGGCCGAAGCGGCGCGCGAGGAGTGTCGGCCGGCAGGCGCGCCAGGTCGCCGATCGTGCGCACGCCGTACTCGGCGAGCACGTCGCGGGTCCGCTCGCCCGACGCCCCACAGGCGCTCGATGGCGAGCGGCGCCAGGAACGCGGCTTCCTCGCCGGGGGGCACGACCACCAGGCCGTCCGGCTTGCGCAGGTCGGAGGCGACCTTGGCCACGAGCTTGTTGGTCGCCACGCCGACCGAGGCCGTCAGCTGCAGCTCGTCGCGGATGGCCGCCGTGATGCGCCGCGCGATCTCCTCCGGCGGGCCGAAGAGGGCCTCGGAGCCGGCCACGTCGAGGAAGGCCTCATCGATCGAGATCTGCTCCACGCGCGGCGTGTAGCGGCGCAGGATGGCCATGACCTGGCGGCTGACGGCGCTGTACTTGGCGACCGTCGACGGGCACGAACACGGCCTCGCGGGCACAGCGCGTCCAGCCGTCCGCAGCGGCATCGCGGAGCGGACGCCGAAGCGTCGCGCCTCGTACGAGGCGGCGCTGACAGACACCACGATCGTGCGGCCCGCCGCCGCCGACGATGACCGGCTTGCCGCGCAGCTCGGGCCGGTCGCGCTGCTCGACCGCGGCGAAGAACGCGTCGAGGTCGACGTGCAGGATGGTCGTCGTGGCGGCGCCACTCATGGCGCCATCATCGCGCCCGCGTGGCGCGCGGGTCAGCCCTTGGGCTCGACCGCGACCGTCACCTCGGGGGTCAGGCCGGCGTAGACGCGGATGGCCACCTTGTACGTGCCCAGCGTCTTGAGCGGCTCCTCGAGGTCGACCTTGTGGCGATCGACCTCGATGCCGCGCCGGCCCAGCGCGTCGGCGATGTCCTTGGCCGTGATCGAGCCGTAGAGCTTGCCGCCCTCGCCGACCTTGACGCCCATCGTGAGCGTCGTGCTGCCGATGCGCTGTGGCCGCGATCTCGGCTTCCTCGCGCTCGCGCTTGCGCTTCTCCTCGCGGCTGGCGATGTCGTGCTGCCAGGCGCGGTAGGCGCCGCCCGGCGGCCGGCACGGCCAGCTTCTGCGGGATCAGGAAGTTGCGGGCGTACCCGTCGGCGACGTCCTTGAGCTCACCGCTCTTGCCGAGCGTCTCGACGTCCTGGGTCAGGATCACCTTCACGCGGGCAGTACCTCCGTTCTTGGTCAGGCGTGGTGTCCTCGAGCCACTCGCGCAGGCGGCGGTCCAGGCCGGTCCGGCGTGCCGCGACGAGCGCCATGGACCACGGACGCCTCCGTCTCGACGACCACCGGCAGCGCGCCGAGGATGCCGGCGGACGGGCCGCGGGATCATGCGGCGGACCGACTCCAGGTCCCGCTCCAGGTCGCGTCCGTCGATGCCCAGCTCGTAGCATCTTCTCGATTCAGCACCTCGTCGGGGACCTTCTCCAGGAACAGGTCGACCGCGAGCAGGGTGACCGCCACGTCATCCATGGCCGGCCGATGCACCGGGACGAAGTCCGGCATCGAGGTCGATGGGCGACAGCGACGTAGGCCACGGCCAGCCCCAGGATGGCCTTGCGCGGTCCACGGGCACGCGGGCGTCCGCGCAGCAGCTCCAGCCAGGAGCCGCCCGTAGGTGGGCGCGCGCGAGGCGAGCGGCATGAACGGCCAGAGGCTGAAGGCCCGCATGAAGCCGCGTCAGCCGGCGAACGGGATCGAGCAGGGCATCGGACGACGGAGTATAGCCGGCGCGCACCCGGCGGCACCGACCGCGGTTCGCCGCGCCTGCCTTGACAATCGAACAGACGTTCGGTAGCGTCGCCGCCGAAAGGAGGCGCTGGTGACCAAGCACGACGCCGCCCGCAAGCAGCGCATCATCGACTACATCGCGGCCACGCTGCGGACCCGCGGCTACCCGCCGTCCGTGCGCGAGATCGCGCAGCGCGGTCGGGCTGGCCTCGACGTCCGCCGTCCACCACCACCTCGTCCGCGCTGGAGCGGGACGGCTACCTCGAGCGTGGTGCCACGCGCTCCCGTGCCCTGCGCCTGACGCCCACTGCCGCCCTGCATGCCGGCTTGACCAGCGAGCTCGTGCCGCAGGTCGCGGCCATGGACAGCCACGTGCTCGCCGGTGCTCGGCGAGATCGCCGCCGGCGGTCCCATCGAGGCGTACCAGGACGCGAGCGAGACCCTCGCCGTGCCGGAATTCCTCGCCCCCAGCGGTGACGCCTACGTCCTGCGGGTGCGCGGCGATTCCATGGTCGATGCCCACATCGAGGACGGCGACTTCGTCGTCATCCGGCCCCAGCAGACCGCCCGCAACGGCGACATCGTGGTCGCCCAGGTGGAGGAGAACGCGGTCACCCTCAAGCGCTTCTTCAAGGAGAAGCGGCCGCGTCCGCCTGCAGCCCGCCAACAGCCGTTACGAGCCCATGTATCTACGACGACGTGCGCATCCAGGGCAAGCTGATCGGGGTCATCCGCCGGGTCGACTGACGGCATCGTCCACCGTCCGCCGCCCAGCCATCCACCGCCCGTCCACCGTCCTCCACCGCCGAGACGCATCTTTGGGGAGACGGACCGTCGACAACCGCCGGCAGCGGTGCGCGATGGAGCCCATCATCGATCCGCCGCCCCGCACCATCGCGGGCCAGCACCTGCCCTCATCCATGGAGCCGTCGTGTCCATCGATCGTCTGCCACCGCAATCCATCGACGCCGAACAGTCCGTCCTCGGCGCGCTGCTGATCGACCGTGACGCGGTCATCGAGGTGGCCGAGCTGCTCCGCCCCGCCGACTTCTACCGCGGCCACCACGGCACCATCTACGGCGCGATCCTGGACCTCTACGAACGGCGGGAGCCGATCGACATCGTCACCGTCTCGGAGGTACTGGAGCGCGACGGCGGTCTCGAGCAAGTCGGCGGGGCCGCCTACCTGACCAGCCTCATCAACCTGACGCCCACGGCCGTCAACGCCGTCTACTACGCCCGCATCGTCGAGCGCAAGGCCGTCCTGCGAAACCTGATCGGGGCCGCGGGGCGCATCGCCGGCATCGGCTACGAGGATGGCCCCGACGTCGGGGAGGCCATCGACCGTGCCGAGCAGGAGCTGTTCGCGGTCAGCCAGAAGCGCGTGGAGACGGGCTTCAGCCCGCTGCGCACGCTGCTCCACTCGGCGTACGACCGCCTGGACTACCTCCACGAGCACAAGGGCGAGATCAGCGGCGTCCGCACGGGCTTCCGCGACCTCGACACCCTGACCACGGGACTCCAGAAGTCGGACCTCGTGATCGTCGCCTCGCGGCCCTCCGTCGGCAAGACGAGCCTCGCCCTCAACCTGGCCGAGTACGCCTCGGTCACCGAAGGCAAGACGGTCGGCGTCTTCAGCCTGGAGATGAGCAAGGAGCAGCTCGTGCTCCGTCTCCTGTCATCGGTGGCCCATATCAACTCGCAGCGCCTGCGCACGGGCTTCCTGGAGGAGATGGACTTCACCCGGCTGGCGCCGGCCATGAACGCCCTCGCCGAGGCCCCCGTCTTCATCGACGACACGCCCAACATCACGACGATGGAGCTGCGCACCAAGGCCCGCCGGCTGCAGGCCGAGTCGGGCCTGGACATGCTCATCGTCGACTACCTCCAGCTGATGCAGTCCAACTTCGTGTCACGCGACGCCAACCGGGTGCAGGAGGTCTCGGAGATCTCACGCGGCCTCAAGGCCCTCGCGCGCGAACTGGAAGTGCCGGTCGTGGCCCTGTCGCAGCTCTCGCGCCAGGCGGAGATGCGCGAGTCAAAGGAGCCGCGCCTGTCGGACCTGCGCGAGTCGGGCAGCATCGAGCAGGACGCCGACCTGGTGATGTTCCTGTGGCGGGAGAAGGAGCGGGGCGCCGAGGACAACGACGCCGAGGGCGAGATCGTGAACCTCCGCCTGGCCAAGCACCGCAACGGCCCCACCGGTGAAGTCAAGCTCTGGTTCAAGAAGCGCCAGACGCGCTTCACCAGCTACGCCGACTCGGAGCGGTACGCGGAGGAATACGCGTAGCGATTCCCATCTTGCGCACGCTCGTGCGGCGTGCCTATAGTCGCGCCTCAATCCGGCCAAGGGACGACAGTGGCCACGGACGCGACCGATGGAGGGCGAGCGCCCGACCCGCCGACCCGGAACCGGGACGGACCGCGACGGCTGTGCCGCCGCCGAGGGAGGTCGGGAGAGGGTGTACCAGGATCGGACACTCACCTGCCGGGATTGCGGGGATTCGTTCCTTTTCTCCGCCGGTGAGCAAGCCTTCTTTGCCAGCAAAGGTCTCCAGAACGACCCGCAGCGCTGCACGTCCTGCCGCGCCGTGGCCAAGCAGAACCGCACCGCCGGGGCGGCGCGCGAGTACCACGCCGCCGTCTGCGCCCGGTGCGGTCAGCAGGCGATGGTGCCTTTCGCACCGCGCAACGACCGGCCCGTGTATTGCAGCTCCTGCTTCGACGTGGTCCGGATGGCCACGGCCCCGGCGTCGGCCCCAGCCTGAGTCGATGCCGCGCGCGGATGGGCGCGCGATGGTGCCGCGGTGCACCGTTTCTCGGGGCGAGGGCATGAGGCGCAGCTAAGCGGCTGGTTATCGCCGTTCGGCAGACTGCCGACATGCCCGATGCCCACCGGACCGCACCTCTCGACACCGTCGAACGGCCCGCGGTAGCCTTGGCGCCGCCAGCCAGGCGCCTTGAAACGGCCGCCCAGCCGCCCGCCTGGAGCCCTGACCGATCGGTGGTGCAGGTCATGCCGTCCCCAGCGGCGCCCCCGCCGGAACCTCCGCCCCTGAGCGAGAGCCCCGCGGGCTTCCGCTCCATCTCGCGCACCAAGATCACGCCGCCGCTGCTGCGCGACGAGACGCTCACCCGCGGGCGCCTGATCGACTGGTTGCGGTACAACACCCGGCAGCGCCTCACGCTCGTGATCGCCGAAGCCGGCTACGGGAAGACCACCCTGCTAGCGGACTACGGGCGCCGCTCTGAGGTGCCGGTGTTGTGGTTCAAGCTGGATCACACGGACGCGGACTGGATCTCGTTCACGAACTACCTGATCGCCGCCTATCGCGAGCTGGACCCGGAGTTCGGCCACGCGAGCCTGGGCCTGCTCGACCAGCTGGCGACCGCGGATCAGTCCCGGGACCGCATCATCGACGCGCTCCTGGCGGACATCGCAGGTTTCGATCACCCGGCCCTGCTGATCCTCGACGACTACCACCTCGTCGACCTCAGCACGGATGCCCGGGAGATCGTGGCCCGCCTGCTGCGCGAGGCTCCCTCCAGCCTGTCGGTGCTCATCGCCAGCCGGCGGCGGCCGGATCTGGACCTGGCTCGACCGATGGCCCAGGGGCAGGTCGCCGAATTGACCACGGACGATCTGCGCTTCTCGCGCGCCGAGACGGACACGCTGTTCAGCGAGACGTACCAGCAGCCGCTCGAGCCGGACGTCCTGGACCAGGTCGAACAGCGCACGGAAGGATGGGCGGCCAGCCTTCAGCTCTTCCGCTCCTCGATCCGCGGCCGGTCCGCGCTGGAGATCCGCGCCTTCACCCGGGCCATGAGCGGCACGCAAGGGCCCATCTATGACTTCCTGGCCCAGGAGGTCCTTCGCGAGCTGACGCCGAATCTGCGCCGCTTCGTGGTCGGCTCTGCGATCCTGCGGCGCATCGTGCCGTCACTCGTGGCGGCGATCTTCGCCGACGATCCGGATCCGCCCGCCATCCAGACCACCCGAGGTTGGATCGAGGCCGCCGACGATCTCGGCCTCATGGGCCGGCGCGGCGAATCCGGCCGCGGCTATCGCTTCCACCCGCTCTTGCGCGAGTTCCTGCTGCGGCAACTCGCCGATGACGTCCCAGCGGAAGTGATCCGCCAGCGTCACCTGCGCGTCGCGACGGCCGCCGAGGCCGACGACTGGCTCACGGCCTGCTACCACTACCTCGAGGCAGGCGAGCCGGCCGAGGCCGTCCGCGTCATGAGCGATTCGCTCCTTGTCGCCATCGGCACTGGCGCCTGGGGCGTCGCCGCCGACCTCCTCGACCGGTTCCCCTCCGAACCCGACGCGCCCGCGGTCCAGGTCATCCTCGCTCTCCGCGACATTGAGGAGGGAGCGGTGGTTGCTGCGGCAAGCCGTCTCGAGAGGTTGGAACTCGACTGCGTCCCGCCCCCGATGCGTTCACTAATCCGGCACGTGCTGCTCCGCGCAGCCTTTGTGGCCGGAGACTTGAGACACTGCAGAGGACGTTGTCGAGGACATATTGGAAGACGACGCGAGTGTGCCTCTAGTGAAGAGGTTGGCCCAAACGTTCTCAGCGCTCTACCTTCGGCCGATATCCAACCTGGAGGCAATGGCCAGAACCCTAGAGCGCCTCGGCGCGGACTGCGAACGGGAAAGGTTTACCTACTTCGCGGCTATCAGTTACCACAATGCCCTCGAAGCGTACCGGGTGGCGGCCCTGCCGGACGACGGCTATAGGTGTGGCATTCGAGCGATCGAGTGCTTCAACGAGGCGCGACGTGACAGCCATGAAAGCGCATCGACGCACGCCGTCATGGCTGTGTGTGCTGCCGAGCTGGGCCGTTGGGCCATCGCCGACGAGCACGCGACGGCGGCGAAGTCGCTGGACCAAGACCCGGACGGAGACGCGAGGTCTGAGGTCGCATATCTCCAGGCGGTACTTGGCTGGTCCCCCGCGGACCCTGTGCCGACGCGACGGCCCCTTACCGCAGCCGTGCATCGCAGCGAAGAATTGTCCGCAACGAGCGCACTCGCTCAGGCGAGCATCGCGTCGATTGTCGGGGACACTCATGTCGCGGAAGGCATTCTGGATTCGATGTCCAGCACTGGAGCTCAACGCGTGTTCGTTCTCGACGTCCAACGCAGCTATCTCCGGGCGTCAATCCTCCTCAACCGCGGGCTGTACGAAGAGGCTGCAGAACTAGTCGACCCAGCACTTCGACGTGCCAAGGAAGTGGGCGCAACTGCGGTGGCCCTCAGGCTCCAGGTGATTGGGGCGGTGGCTACCGGCGACGGCGTGTCGTTTCAGCAGGCCCTGGAGGTTGCGGCGCAACGGTGCAGGCTCGCTCTTCTGGACACGGCCGAGGCGATCGTTGCTGGGCTTGACCTCGCGGGTCGCATTCCGGATGTAGTGCTTCAGAGCGCCCGCGAGCGACCGAGCCGGTGGCGATTGGCGGCACGAGCGCGCATCGTCGCCAACCCGAATCCGTCGTCCCTGTTGGCGGCCCACCTCCTGGAGCTGATCGGTGCCGTCGAGGATGTTCCGCTCCTGCGAGCATTCGAGCGGACAAGTGGGCCAGTCGGGCGAGGCGTCAAGTTTGCGCAGCGGCTCGCCGAACGAGCAAGCCCGACCCTGGAGATCTTCGATCTCGGCGAAACGAGGTTGCTGATTGGCGATCGCGTCATACAGGCAGCCGAGATGAGACGGAAGTCTGCTTCACTCCTGCTTTATCTGGCTTCTAGACCGCGCCAGTCGGCGACCCGCGAGCAGGTCCTTGAGGATCTCTGGCCCAGTTTGGTCCCCGCAGCTGCCTCGAACAGCCTCAACCAGACGATGTACTTCCTCCGTCGGTCTCTCGATCCTTGGTATGAAGACGGTGTGTCCGTGGACTATGCCCGCCATGAGGCTGAGGTCGTGAGCCTGCCCCCGGAGTTAGTAACTGTCGCGAGTTTCGACTTCCAGACCGCCGCAAAGGGTCTTTTGCGCCGCCCTGATGGGGCACTCGACTCAATGGTGGCTGTGCTCGGACGATACGCGGGCCACTTCGCGCCCGAATTCGAGTACGAGGAATGGTCGATTGATTGGCGGGATCTGCTCCACGCTACCTACCTGGATCTCTTGGTCGCCGCCGAGCGCCAGATGGTGCACCTGGGAGACTTACCAGGCGTAGCGGCACTTGCGCGCACCGCGCTGTTGGTGGACCCGCGCAACCCCGATCTCCACGAGGCGCTTGTGTGGACTCTGGCAGCCACGGGCTCCCGTCCGGCTGCGTCGGAGCAGTACTCACACTTTGCTGCCCTGTTCCGTGATGAGTACGCGGCAGAGCCGCCAACGCTCGACGAGATCTCGAAAGACCGCTTCCTAGCATCGCGTCCGGGGCCGTCCATACGCAAGTCGGCGTATTGACCCGGTTTCAGGCCCACACCTACAGTCCTGGTGCCTACAGGTACTTTCGTACCAGTAGCGGGGAGTCCTTCGGACGCGAGGAAGCGCCGCCTGAACTGGGCACTTGGGGTGGTGCGGAGCGAGTAGTGCACCCGACGACGGCTAGCGCAGGTCGTCCGATCCCAGGATCGCGGCCCACGTCAGGAGTCGGGAAATGACGATCAAGACCTGGTAGGATGAGCATGAGGTCGCCCTTGGGCTTCCTTGAGGCGGTTCGCTCGGAGCGGTGCTGTTGGCCGGCGGCGCTGGGGTGCACCTGCTGTAGAACCGTACTTTCGGCCTACTGAGTGAACCGAAGATCTCGACTTACGATACCGTCAGATGCGGAGCTTCGCGCCCCCGTGAGTACCGCACTCAGGGCCCTAATTGTTTGCGTAGCAGCAGCCAGCGTAGTTGCGCTGGCTGCTGCCGTTTACCTGTACCCAATTCCCCCTTCCCTCGGGCTCCTCGGAGTCCTGTTCTGGGTCGTCGCGACCCTGCTGCTGTCGGCCTCCCCAATCAAACTTCCGCGCGGGTCGCAGGTGAGCGTGTCGGGGAGTGCACTCCTTGCGGCGGGCGTTCTGGGCGGTCCGGCGGTCGCGGGTTTGGCGGCAGCCTTCGGTACTACCGAACGTCGCGAGCTGAGGGGTGACGTTCCCTGGTACGGCACCGTGTACAACCACGGCATCGTGACCATGCCTGCAATTGCCGCGCGCAGTGGCGTCTCTCGGTCTCTCCACGCCGGCGGACCCTTCGCGGCGACCCTCGAGAGCCTGATCGCGGTCGTTGTCGCGGGGCGGTCTACTACGGCGCGAACACGTTCCTCACAATCGCGGGAGTGGCTGCTCGGGACGGCCTGACGGTTCGCTCGGTGCTCTTTGGCGACATCCGCTTTGTCGCGGCAAGCATGTTCGCGCTTGCCCCTCTTGCCTGGTTGGTCGCGTACGTTTACGCCACAGTCGGGTGGTGGGCGGTACTGCTCTTCGCCCTCCCCCTGGCGTCGACGCGTGGGGCCTACAAGAACGTCGTCGAGATCCGCAGCATGTTCACGCAGACGATCCGGGCGTTGTCGTCGGCGGTGGACAAGAAGGACCCCTACACGTCCAACCACAGCAAGAACGTGCAGGAGATCGCGGTCACCATCGGGCGGCAGATGCGCTGCTCGGAGGCGGAGATCGAAGCCCTGGAGTGGGGCGGGCTGCTGCACGACATCGGCAAGATCGGTGTGTCGGACGCGGTCCTGCTGAAGCCGGAGCGCCTCAACAAGGAAGAGCGCATCCAGATGAACATGCACCCCGTCCTGGGTGCCGACATCATCATGGAGGTCGAGCGCCTCAAGCCCGAGCTGCCGATCATCCGCCACCACCACGAGTGGTACAACGGCTCCGGCTACCCCGACCACCTCGTCGGGGAGAACATCCCCAAGCTGGCGCGAATCCTCCATGTCGCCGACGCCTTCGAGGCCATGACGGCGGCGCGCCCGTATCGCCTCCAGCCGCTGACCCGCGAGCAGGCGCTCCTGGAGCTGCGGCGCTACGCCGGCATCCAGTTCGACCCGATCGTGCTCGATGCGTTCGCGCGCACCGACTGGGTCCGCAACGTGGCCGACCCGGGCCGCCCGCCGGTCGCGCCTCGCCCGATCCCGCTGCTCGGCCAGGCGGCGGCCGCGCGCTCCGAAGCCGTGGCCACCCGCCCCGAGGCGGTGCCGACGCGCGCCGAGGCCACCAGCCCCACGGACGCGGCCTCCTAGCACCCCACACCCGGCGGCGTCGCGTACGTCATTCACGGGCGTTCCCCTGGCCGTACTCAGCCGCTAGAGTCGGCCGCGTGCCACATGTGCCCTGCCGTGACCGGGCGCGCGCCTATCCGGGCGCCACCCGCGGGATGACGCCATGCTGATCACGGGCATGGTCGTCGGGATCGTGCTCGCCCTGCTCCTGGGCGGCCGGCCGGCGCACCTCCTTGATGTCCGCCTGCGGGCACCCATCCTGCTGTTCCTCGCGGTCATCGTCCGCTACGGCACGGAGCTGGCGCTGCGCCTGGACTTCCAGGGGGCGGAGGAGTTCCGCCTGCCGCTCTTCGCCCTGGGCTTCGGCATCCTCCTCTACGGGCTCTGGCTGAACCGCGACCAGCCGGGCCTCCTCGTCGCCGGCGTCGGGGTGGCCGCCAACGCCGTCGCCATGATCGCCAACGGGGGATGGATGCCGGTCTGGTCGGGCGCCCTTTCGGCCGCCGGCATGACGGCCGCTGACCTGATCCCGCAGTTCCATCGCCTCCTGCCGGATCCGACGGGCATCAACATCCTTCTCCAGGCCGCGCCCCTGGGCGACATCCTGCCCATCCCCTTCCCCGTGCTGCGCAATGTGGCCAGCGTCGGCGACGTCTTCCTGTCCGTAGGCCTGGGGTGGTTCGTGTTCGCCACGCTCATGGGCCTGAACGCGCGCGCCCAGGTGACGGCGGGCGGTGGCCTGATCTTCGCCGGCACCTACCCCGCCGCGCCCACCGGAGGGGCCATCCCGCAGGCCTACCCGACCTATCGCACGACGTACCCCACCGCCACCGCCACCGGCCTGGGTTCGGGTGCCTTCGACCCCACCAAGGCGGGCACGGTGGCAGCCGGCGGGACCGTCGGTTCGGTCCTGGGTCACCTGCGCCAGCAGCCGCTGATCCGGCTGGCGCTGGATGCGCGCTTCTCCGCCTTCTGGTTCGGCCAGACGGTGAGCGCCTTCGGGGACCGCATCCACCAGGTGGCGCTGGGCGTCCTCGTCTTCGGCGTCACGGGCTCGCCCCTTGCCACCGCCCTGGTGTTCCTGGTGGCGGCCGTGCCCAACCTCCTGGTCGCGGCCGTCGCGGGGACGCTCGTGGACCGCTGGGACCAAAGGCTCACGATGGTCGCGGCCGACTTCCTGCGGGCCGGGCTCGTCGTGTCGCTGCCCCTCGCAGCCGCGCGGAACGTCTGGTTCGCCTTCCCCATCGTCTTCGTCATCACCTGCATCAGCGTCTTCTTCCGCGCGGCCAAAAACGCCGCGGTCCCGCGTATCGTCGCCCGCGACGACCTGATGGCCGCCAACAGCGCCCTGTGGACCTCGGAGACCCTGGCCGACCTGGCGGGTTACCCCATCGCTGGCTTGTTCGTGGCCATCCTTGGCTCGGCTCTGACGATCGCCTTCTGGGCCGACGCGGCCACCTACCTCGTCAGTGGCGTGGTCATCCTGGGCCTCGTCATCCCGCCGGTGGCCCAGTCCGCGGTGTCGCGCGTCGGCGGCCGGATCGGACCCTTCGCCCGCGACTTCCGCGAGGGCGTCGGCTTCCTGCGCCGGCAGCCCGCGTTGTGGCAGAACACGATGGTCACCGCGCTGGCCCAGATGTCGACCGGGGCGCTGGTCGCCCTTGCGTTGGTCTACGCGGCGCGGGCGCTCGATACCAGCACGATCGCCTATCCCACCAACTACACGACGCTGGAGACGGCGATCGGGCTGGGGAACCTCATCGGCGGGCTGGCCGTGGGCCTCATCGGGAGTCGCTTCGCCAAGGGCTGGCTGGTGGCGCTGGGCCTCCTCATCTCCGGCGGCGGGCTGGTGGCGATCGGCCTGACCACCAACGTCTGGCTGGCCGCGGCCGCCTGCGTCGTGACCGGCGTGGCCAACCTCCTCTACATCGTGCCCACCCAGACGCTCTTCGCCGAACTGACGCCGCCAGAGCTGATGGGGCGCGTGGTCTCGTTCCGCTCCGGGCTCGTCTACGGCTCGATGACGCTGGGCATGGGCGTGTCGGGCCTGCTCGCCCAGGTCCTGCCGGTGGGCCTGGTGCTGTCGGGCTTCGGGGTGCTCACGGTGGCCTGCGGCGCGATCGCGCTGGCCCTGCCTGCCATGCGGGACGCCTGACACGGCATACTACCGGCCGTTACCCCGCGAGGAGACCTGGACCCGGCATGACCGATCCGACTGGACCTGACGACGCCCTCGAGCCCGAGGACGACGCGCTCCCGGCCGACGAACCGGCCCCCGAGGACTTCGAGGACCACGAAGCCCAGGAGGCCGAGGAGGCCAAGGAGCGCGCCCTCGAGGAGACCGCTGCGGTCGTCGCTGCGTCACCCGCCGCAGGCCGTGCCCGCGCCGGGCGAGCCAGGGGCCCGGTCAGCCCGACCGCGACGGCACCGGTGGCCGGCCAGGAGGTCCTGCCCTACATCGATGACCGCGGCTCAAAGATCTGGGTCGCCGTCATCGTCCTGATCTTCGTCGGCATCTTCCTCAACGGCATCTTCCTGGGCACCGGCGGCGTGTTCCACCCCATCGTCACGCCCAGCCCCACGCTCCCCTACTGCGCCGTCGACACCGCCAGCCCGACCGCCACCGATACCAGCGGCGCCACCGCCACCGCCACCGCCACCACGTCACCATCGCCCTCGCCGACCGACACCGGCTCGCCCGCACCCGCGCCGACACCCTGCCAGACCCACCCGCCGCTAGACACCGCCACGCCGACCGAGACCGTCCCGGCGACCTCGTCGCCCACCGCGACGGTCGCGCCGACGTCATCGGCATCAGGCTCGGTCGAGCCCTCCGCTTCGGCCAGCGCCGGGCCGACACCCAGCCCGAGCCTAGAGCCCAGCCTCACGCCAACCCCCGGGACGTAGGCCCGCGCGGCAGGTATCCTCGCCGACGTGACGCATGTGTTCGTCTCGCCGCACCCCGACGATGCGGCCCTCTCCTGCGGCGGGCTCATCGGCAGCCTCCGCGAGCTGGGCCAGAACGTCACGATCATCTCCGTCTACTCGGGCGGGCTCCGCGACGAGGACGACCTGACCGACTACCAGCGCGCGGCGCTGGGCTTCGGTTCCAAGGCCGTCTGGCCCAACACGCAGGCCTTCCGCCGAGACAACATCCCGTCCGACGTCGACCTGCCGTCGAACGCCACCCCGTGGGCGGCCGACCCCGCCCGCATCACCGTCACGCAGGAGCGTGCCGCCACCCAGGCGCGCCAGTTCTGGCAGCGCGCCGCGTGGACCCGCAGCGCCAACGTCACCAATGTCGAGACGCCGGACCGGCCGCTGGCCGACTCGATCGGCAACCAGGGCAGCGACGAGGCGCTGGACTTTCGAGCCACCGATGCGATGGCCATGCGCCGCATCGAGGACGAGCGCTACGCCTACTTCGCCGAGGTGTCGCTGCTCTCGCTCGAGCTGCCCGATGCCGTCTTCCGCGGCTACGTCGGCGACGAGGAGCTGCTGGGCTCGGTGCGCGCCGACGACGCGGCGCCCTACGACATCCTGCGCCGCGAGATCCTGCGGCTCGAGCCCCAGATGGTCTACCTGCCGCTCGCCGTGGGCAACCATGTCGACCATCAGCAGTGCCGCGAGGTTGGCCTGGCCCTGCTCGAGGAAGGCCGCCGATGGGTCATGCCGGGTCCCGACTTTGCCGGCCGGCTTTCGTTCTACGAAGACTTCCCGTACGCGTGGTGGCATGACTTCCACCGGCCGACCGAGCTTCCCGACGGTCCGCCCGAGCTGCCGCCTGGCCTTGGCCTGACGGCCGAGTACGCCGACATCGGCGATCAGATGGAGCACAAGGCGGCGGGCGTGCGCCTCTACGGCAGCCAGGTGACCCACCTCTTCGACAGCGATCAGGCCATGCTGGACGGCCTCGCCCGCTACCACGCCCGGGTGGCGTTGGAGGGCGGCATCTCCGGCTACGCCGAGCGCTACTGGGCGGCCGCACGACCCTGACCCCCGCCGCGTGGCCCGCCTGGGTCACGCCGGCTCGCCTGCGGGCGGTGCACGCCGGCCTGGCCGTCGCCGGCCTGATGTTCACCGGGCTCTACGTGCTGATCCTGGTCGGCGGGCAGGGATTCCTGGATGCCCATGCTTACTGGGCCACCGACCTCGGGCACCTGTACCAGGGCGCGATCGTCGGCGGCCGCGACGCCTACCTCTACTCCCCGGCGTTCGCGCAGCTGATCTGGCCCCTGACCCAGCTCCCGTTCCCCGCCTTCGCGGCCGTTTGGGTGCTCGCGGAGGGCGCGGGCCTGCTGTGGCTGCTGCGCCCGCTGCCCTGCTCCTGGCAGGCGCCGTTCCTGCTGCTCGCCAGCCCCGAGCTCGTGTCGGGCAACATCCACGTCTTCCTCGCTGTGGCGGTCGTGGTGGGCTTCCGCTACCCCGCGGCCTGGGCGGTCGTACTGCTCACCAAGGTGACCCCGGGCATCGGTCTGTTGTGGTTCGCCCTGCGTCGAGAGTGGCGTTCGTTGACCATCGCCCTGGGCGCGACCCTGGCCATAGCCGCAGTCTCATTCGTCGTCGCGCCGAGCCTGTGGCCGGACTGGTTCGCCGTCCTGCAGAACAACACGGGCACCGGCGGCGTGAGCGAGCTGGCCATCCCGATCTGGGTGCGCCTGCCGCCTGCCGTCGTGATCGTCGTCTGGGGCGCCCTCACGGGCCGCCGCTGGACGGTGCCGGTGGCGGCGACGCTGGCGGTCCCAGCCTTCTACCTGCACACCCTGACGATGCTCTATGCGGTCTTCCGCTTGCGGTTTGCGTCAGACCTGCTGCCGTCTGGAGAGTTGGATCAATCCGGGCAGGCGCCTGAGGACGCGTGATCCAACTGCGGGCGCCGCCTCCAGTTGCCCGGAGTCATGTCGAGCGGGGAACGACTCGATAGGCGCCGCAGCCACCAACAGCAGGGCCAACGTCTCGAAGTAGAAGGCGGGCGTCGCGACCGTGAGCGTCACAGCGGTGATGCCTAGGGAGAGACGGGGCCACCGTCGCACCAGCAGCGCCAGTGCACCTCCGGCTGCCATCAGGGCGACCTCCGCACCGGCCGAGGTGAGGAGTCCTTGGGCAGGATTGTGCGGCGATGCTGCGGCGGCCGTGCTGACCCGGATGACTGTGAGGTACGCCAAGTTATTGGCCAGTCCGGCACCCAGTACGCTCAGCACCACGAGGGCGCCGCTGGCAGCGACCGCCCAGCGCACGGCACCGTAGGCGCCCCTCCCAAGCAGGTAGACGATTAGCAGAGCTGGAGCCAATTTGACCGCTGCTGCGATGGCAACGGCAATACCCGCCGCACGCGGGTGGCGATGCGCAACGCCGACTACCAGCAGTGCAGGGACGAGATAAGCCGCGGCGTTGCTGGACAGGGCCGTCAGAGCCATTGCAGGCGCCACCAGACAGGCAATGACCAAGCCGACTGGCGACGCACGGCGGATCAGGTAGACAACCGCGCCAATCGACGCGATGAGGCCACCGATCCACCAGGCAAACATGATCGCCATCGGCGGCAGGAGCGCCAGCGCTCGCCACAAGACGGCGATGGGCGGTGGTGACAGCAACGGGTACGTCCAGAAGGGCGGCACGAGAGGCACCGGGCGGTCCCCACTGACGAGACCATACAGGTCGTGCCCTGCATTGAGGCGGAGGCCTGCCGCGAGGTAATTGGAGACGTCAGTGCCGATCTGGGTCGGATCCTGAAACCATGGGATGGTCACGAGAACGAATGCGGTGAGCCCGACCAGCTGGACGAGCAGGATCATCGACAGGGCGCGGCGCATGCCGATCCGGCGTGCTGCGGCCCCGAGCATGGCGATGTGGTACCGCACACCGGCGAGGGCACGCTGGTTGTGGGCCGTCAAGATCTTGCACGCAGCTGATTGACTCAGGTGCCAGGCCCATCGCTGTTTCAAGTCCAGCTGGACTGCCAACGTTCCTCCCATCGGGCCGTGGCCACCCCCGAGGTGGCGGAATTCGGTGCGACCGGCAGCCTAGTACGTATGGCGGCGAATGGCGGGACCAATCACCTAAAGCCGGTGTTCGCTCGCAACGGATGCCGCTTGCGAATGGCCCCGGCTGCGATCTTTCCTTCCGCGCCCAGGTTTGGCTGCGCTGCCGCCTCGGCCGCGACGGGCCCCGGCAGCAGGCCGCTCACACGGCAGCTGGGGATGCGCTGGCGACGCCGCTCCTGTCCGCCGGAGAGAACCGCGACTTGAGCCGTAGAAACGGTTGCTCCAGCCACCGATACGACGCCGTCGCCACCGCTAACGAGACGCCGATGGAGAGCGTGAACGGCCACCCCCACCAGACGAAGAGGAAGTGCCACAGATAGAGCCCGTAGCTGATGCGGCCCACGTAGGCGAGCGGCCTCCAGCCGAACGCGGCGGGGCATCCGGCCACGGCGGCAAGGGAGAGGACAGCGGCGACCGGGAGAAAGGCCATCTGCCCGAGCCCGCCCGTCACCCATGCCATGCCCAGGATGACGGTACCGGCAGTCGCGGCCCAACCGATGGCGGATGGCAGCCGGAGCCCGAGCAGCGCCGCTGCGCAGCCCAAGAGCAAAGCATCGGCATGGACGTCTGTGCCGTTGAAGACGCGGCCGTAGTTGTAACCCTCGAGCACGATGATCCGCCACGGCACGACGAAGGCAGCCACCAGGATGGCGATGTAGGCGAGCCGGCGCGGTCCGAGCACCCGGAGGCCAGCCAACAGGGTCACCGGCCAAAGCAGGTAGAACTGCTCCTCGATGGCGAGAGACCAGGTGTGGCCCAGGACCCCGAGGGGGGAGCTGATCGAGACCCAGTTCGCAACATACCCTGTGACGGCCACCACGGCGATCGGGAGGCTGCCCAGCGTGGGCAGACTCCAGGCATGGAACGAGTAGCCGATGGCCACCACAAGCAACAGGGCATAGAGAGCAGGGAGCAGACGCAAGGCCCGGCGGAGATAGAAGGCCCTGAGATCGACTTTGCCGTCGCGCGCGTGCTCGATGACAAGCAGCGACGTGATGAGATAGCCGGAGAGGACGAAGAACAACGTGACACCGGCCAGGCCGCCCTCGTACGCGAAACCGGGGACATGGGTGTGCGACGCGAGGACGATGAGGATCGCCACGCCGCGGAGGCCATCGAGCTCGGCCCTGTGGCGGAGGGTCGTCACCGCCTGCCTCAACCCGTGCGGCTCAGTGCGCTAGGCGACATGGTGCGTGACCACGCCGTCTCGCCTCCGGAGGCCAAGGTACGGCCATCGTCGCCAGAGGGAACGCGCGGCGTAGCCGAACGGTATCAGGGCGGGTAAATAGGGCAGCTGGACGGCTAGGAGGCCGAGTGTCAGCGGGCCAGCGACGGGGAGTGCCATCGTCCCATATTGCAGCTGGCTTCCCGGCCAGAGGACGGGCACGGCCAGCCAACCTGCCGCTCGCGGGTCCAGGAGCGCCAGCGCGCCGAGCGCTGCCACCGTCAGTCCGAGGAGGGGGAGCGGCAGGCCCCAAGCCGACAACCCGCCGTGCGCCTCTATGACCTGTCGCGCCGCTAGGGTCGACCACTCCCCGAGGTACGTGACCCATAGCGACGGCGCGACCAGCACGGTCGCCGCGATGAGGGCGAGCCCTACCGCGACGGCTCGCCAGCGGCCCTCCCCAACCAGTGGAACCAACGCATAGATCTTCAGCAGCGGCGCGAGGGCGGCGCCCCCCACCAGGATCAAGGCGATGAGCGGCAGCTGAGGGTTCCCAGCCCACACACTGACGAGCACGGGGGGGAACAACAGGTACCACCAGGCCAGCTGCAACCGGCGCACGATGATGACCGCCGCGAGCGCCGACAGGGCGACCCAGAGGAACGCCGAGACTCCCTGGGGGAGGATCGTGAAGGGCACGAAGGCGACCACGGTGGGCGGGAGACCAGCGAAGTGGTACGTCGTCCCGTTCTCGGTGACCCCCCCAAACCAGGGGTTCCCACCGGCCACATAGGCGGCGGCACCCCGCACATATGTCGTGCCGTCGATGCCGAGCGGTGTCGAGGCGGCCCAAGACAACTGCGCGGCGTCCATGGCGATGAACCACACGGGAAGAAGGTTGGTGAAGGCTCTCCACAGCATGTGCCGGTCCACGAATGCATCGTGCCGCATCCACCGGCATGCGGGCTAGTCCGATAGTCCCGCCCGACTTCTCAGGCCAGCAGTACCTGGACGGTGCGCGACCGGCGGCGGATCACGCCGCCGGCGCCGACGCGGCTGCGCGCTCCTCGACACACTCGGCGCCCTGGTCGTAGATCGCCTCGATGGCGTCGACCATCAGGTCGATGCAGAAGCGGTCGTGGACCAGGTCGTGGCCGGCACGGGCCACCATGTCGGCCAGCGGGTGGTCGGTCAACAGGCGGGTGATCGCCCCGGCGAGGGCGGCCGGATCGTGCGGCGGTACGAGGAGGCCTGTCACGCCGTCGACCACCATCTCCGGGATGCCCCCGACGTTGGTGGCCACGACGGGCCGGCTGAGGGCCATGGCCTCCAGGATGGCAAGGCCCAGCGCCTCGCGATAGGAGGGCAGGACGGCCACATCCATCGCGGCGGTGACCGAAGGAACATCGTCGCGCCGACCGGTGAAGACGACCTTGGCGCCCGGCCTGGCATGACGGGTGCCGACACAGTGATCGCCCTCGCACGGCTCGCCCAGCAGGCCCAGGTCTTCTGCCTGCGTCTCCAGGGTCTCTCGCAGGGTGCCTTCGCCCACGATTAGCAGGCGCGCCTCGGGGACGCGCGTCAGGACCTGGGGCCAGGCGTCCAGGAGGGTCGTGTGGCCCTTCTCGGGTTCCAGCCGCGCCACGATCCCCACCAGCGGGCTGCCGACCGGGAAGCCGTACTCCTCCGGCAGCGTGCAGCAGGCCTCCAGGCGGTCGTAACGCGACAGGTCCACCCCGTTGTAGATGAGTTCGACCGGCGCCCCGGTGCGGCCTTCCCGCTCGATCTTGGCCTCGATGGAGCGACTGACGGCGATGAGGCGGTCCATGCGCGGCGTCAGCGCGGCGACCAGGTCGCGATCCTCGGGGCTGCGCACGCGGCTGGAATGGACCGTGGCGACGATGTACGGGCGCGGCAGCCCGAGCTCACCGATGCGGATGGCCGCCCTCGTGCCCACGATCTCCGCCCGATACATGTGGTTGTGCACGACCTGCGTGCGACGCCGGCGGAGATGCTCGCCGAGGCGGCGGGTCACGTCCTCATCGGACCCCTCGTCCAGGACCGTCACGGCGACACCGGACGCGGTCATGCGGCGGATGGTGGGGCCGTCGGTCAGGCTGACCACGTCGACGTCGTAGCGCCGGGGGTCCATGCGCTGGACCAGCGAGCGGACGTACTCCTGCGCCCCCCCGTTGGATCCCGTCGCCAGCACCTGGGTGACCCTGATGCGCTGGTCCGCGACCAGCGACGGACGCGGCGGCAGGTCGGCGCAGGGGCCGGTCATGGCGGTCGTCATGATCGCGCCGCCACGGTCCCGGCCAGGCGGTAGATGGGCTGATCCACCGCGCCCCACTCGTACTTGTAGCTCTCGCCGCCGCGCAGGAAGTCGAACCGGCGGCAGCCGTGCTCCAGCTCGTAGCGCAGGTAGGCGGCCGCGCCCGTCACCCCGGGCGAAAGCTCCTTCGCCGCCGGGTCGATGCCGGCGTTGTAGAAGTAGCAGGTGTCCTCGTCGTGGAAGCCGACGGTGGCGAAGATCAGGCGGTCGCCCACGTGGAACTGGCCCAGCTGGAGCTGCCGATCCGGCCCCTCATCGGCCTCCAGGCGCGCCAGCGTTCGGATGAACGTCCGTGTCCGGTCCCCCACCGGCGTGGACGGGAAGAGGCCGGCCTCGCCCCAGCGCAGGTCGTGGAGGCGGATGAACGTCTCGACCGCGTCGCTCGTCGGATCGACCAGCTCGAACCTCGTCGCCCCGGCGCTCTCTGCCCGACGGATCTTGCGCCGGATCTCGTGGCGGTCCTTCTTGTCCAGGGTGCCCAGGTAGCTCTCCCAGTCCGTCCCGGACGGGATATCGACCACGGGGCACACGTCTTCCTGCTCGCGCGGGATGCCCAGGGCGAGCTCCAGCGCTGGGACCGCCGGGTCGTCATGCCGCAGGCGCCGGAGATCCACGGTCCGACCGGCCAGGTCCACCGCCATCGCGTCCGCGACGGCCGGCAGGTCGTCGGGCGCGCAGAGGATCGTGGCGTAGTCGCCGTGGTATGTCGCCGCGAAGTACGGCGAGCCATCCTTGTCCATCAGCGGCACGATGCCGCGGACGGCCCCGGCCTCGTCCTGACAGACCAGGTACAGCTGCCGGGCCTGCGATCCGTAGGCGTCCCACCAGGCGCGGTGCCACGTCCAGCGGCTGAAGGGCGTGATCCGCGCCGTTTGGGTCAACAGCCCATCCCATGTCGCACGAGGGATCGCCTCGAAGGCGACCGGGCGTGCGACCAGAGGACAGGCAGGGTCGGAAGGGGAGGCAGCAGGCATCGCGGCGGTCACAGGTCAGCCGAGGATAGCACCGCCCGCCGAAGCCGTTGACCAGTCACCAATTGCAAGCAATGGCCATTGGTGACGCGGGGCACCCGATCGTGCACCAGCCGGCCGTGCCTTACGCGACGGTGCTGGCGCCACTCGGGCGGAGCGCGGCTGAACCGCACCGTGGCGCCAGATTGGGCCGCGCGACCGCTGCTACGCTCACCGACCGTGCGAGCGACGACGCAGCGAGACGTGGGGCATCCGGACGGCTCCGGACGACTGACGGCCTTGCGGCGCGCCGCGAAGCGGATGCGAGGCCGAGTCACGGCGGACCCCGCGTTGGCCTCCGCGGCGGTCCTCGCCGTGGCCGCGCGGGTGATGTTCTGGCTCATGACGAACCGCGTCTGGGAGGACGCGCTGATCACTCTGACCCAGGTCCGGAACGTCTTCGCCGGGATCGGCCTTACCCACCACGCCGGTGAGCCGCCTGTGCAAGGCTTCACCTCGGCCCTGTCAGTGCTCATCCCACTGCCCGCCGAGGCTATCGCTCCGGGCTCCGGCGTGACCGTCATGCGGCTCGCATCGCTGATTGCCGCAGTGGCGACGATCTACCTTGCGAACCGGATTCTGCGTCGCTTGGACGTGTCGCTCTGGCCTCGCCTGTTCGCCGTGGTCTTCCTCGCGATCGAGCAGAACCAGATCTTCTACGGCATGGCAGGCATGGAAACGCAGATCGCCGTCTCGGTGTTGCTCTGGTCGATGTGGGCGGTCCTCGAGGACCGCTTCGCGATGGCAGGCATCTCGATCGGGATTGCGGTCCTTGCCCGCCCGGACTTCCTACTGTGGGCCGTGCCAGCGATTGGGCTCACCTTTCTAGCTCGACCGGCCCGCGGGCTCGGCCTCGCGTTGGTTGCCCTCATGGTGGTGAGCCCGTGGCTCCTGTTCACAACTTGGTACTACGGGTCGCCTGTCCCTCAGACGATCATCGCCAAGGCCACCGTTGATGCAACCTCGCCAGCGAGCTTCGTCGATAACATCGGCCCGGCCCTCAGGGCCTTCATGCCGTACTTCGCCGACTCCCATGTCGTAGGGGCGCCAGTTCCCACGCTCGCACCTATCGTGGTCGCACTCTCCGTCGTGATGCTGACGGTGGTCGGCTACCTTGCCACCTGGCGAGCACCCAGCTGGCGCCCCGCCCTGGCGTTCTTCGCCGGGTTCCTCCTTTACCGTCTCGCCTTCCTGCCGCCCACGTACTTCGATTGGTACCTGCCCCCCTTCACTGCGGTCGGGGCGTTGATCGCCGCCTGTGGCCTAAACGCACTCACCCCCCGACTCACCCCACAGCGGATCGTCGCCGCGCTGCTGATCGCGTCCTTCGCCCTGCCGTTTCCGTTCATGGTTGGGCTCGAAGGTCGCATCCAGTCACAGATCGAGGATGGAACGCGCCTTCCGTTCGATCTCTACGTCGGTTCCGTGGTGCCGCCCGGCCAGCCGGTCATCGCCGAGTCGGCCGGTTACCTTGGCTACTACGCACACGTCACGCTGTATGACGTGCCCGGGCTGACCTCACGTGTCGCGCTCGATGAGCTCCGCCGGCTCCCGACGAATCAGCGCGATGTGGCCGGCTTGGCCAACGCCCTGCGTACACCGTGGCTGATCGTCCGGCCGTCCGACCTCGAGGAACTCCACCGCGACTATCCTGATGCGGCCGCCGCGTACAGGATATGCCGGACCTTCCGGAGCTCCGACGCCGGTCCCCGCGTCGAGTGGGCTGGCTACGTCAAAGCGACGATCGACACGGAGTTCACACTCATGCACCTCGGCCCCTGTCCATCGAACGCTCTCGAATAGTCAGGCGGGCCTTGCGGTCGGTCACGATGCGCCGAGGGTTTGGGGACACGCGGAGAAGGTCGAGCCCCGGACGGCGCACCATCCGGTGCAGCGTGCCGTATCAACGCCGGACCAGGCTAGGCGCCTATCGTCGGGATTGAGGCGTCATTGGTCCCACGGCCCGTGGCCCCGGCGGATCCCCGTCTACCGTCAACCGCCCTTGTTCTGCTCCAGCGCGATCCGGGCCACCTTGACCGCGATGCTGCCGCCCGGAACGAGGAGGCCGACGGTATCGGCACCGATGTCGAACAGGGCATCGCGCGAGACCATCCGCGTCAGCTTGGGCGCCAGCGACTCTCCCTGACGCATCTGGCCGGTGACCGCGTCAAGCTCCACGATGCCGCGCTTGTCCTTGGTCTTCCAGTGGAACTCGAAGGCCCACAGCGGTCGGTAGTAGAGGTCCGTCTTCTCCAGGGTCAGCGCTTCCTCGCTGACCGTGTCGGCCTGCACCGGCTTGAGCATGTCGGAGAGGAGCTGCCGGATGACGTAGGAAGCGCGGTGCTCGGGCGGCATCACGATCGTCTCATCCGCGGCGAGGGCGGCGGGGTCTGCCACCTCCTGCTTGCTGCCGTTGATCAGTCCCGCGGCATCCGGGACCGGCGCTGCCGTCAGGCCGTCTACGAATCGCTCGTCCTGGATCTCCTCACGGCAGTGCTCGATCGTCGCCACCGTGAACGTACGGCCGGTCTTGCCGCCGGGCGTGCCGACGGCCAGGGTCTGGTCACCGATCGAGACCTCGCGCACCTCCGGCCCGCTGACCGGGACGCTGTAGTCACGGGCCCGGTCGTACACGTAGTGGGCGCGGCAGGCGACGTGCCAGAAGGGCTCCACGCGTCGCTGGCTGTCGATCAGTTCGATGTCATCCGCCTTGGGCCGCTGGAGCAGGCTGCTGAGGCCCGACCCGAAGGCGCCGGTGCGCCGGTCCATGGCGCGCTGGCGGATCTCCTCGAACGAGAGGCGGTCCTCCAGCACGAAGATGCGCTGGGCCGCAAGTTGGATCTCCACCCTTGTCGACTCCTCTCCTCCTGATGCCCCTCAGGCGCACATCATCCGGGAGCGGTGCAAGCCAGTCGCGGGTTTGCCGTGATCAGGGCCGTCCGGGTGCTCGTGGCGTCGACCTTCACCTGTGAGGCGACCAGGGCCGTCACGGCCTTGGCCTCCGCCTTGGCATCGGATGCGGCGCCTGCGGCGGCCAGGGACGAGGCGGCCGCGGCCGTGGACTTGAGCGCGGCATCGTAGGCCGCCGCGTACTGCGCCATCAGCGGCAGAGCCGCCATCTCGGTGGCGGCGAGGCGCATCTCGGTGACACGGGCCACGAGGGCCGCCGCCTGGGTCGCGACATCGGCGTGCTGGACCGCGGTGACCGCCGCCCGCACCGAGGTGATGTCGGCGTCGAGCCCGTGCGTCTCCGGGACGGCCAGGCAGAAGGCGACCTGCGCCTGCTCGGCCGAGGTGAACGTCACCCCGGGCGCCGGAGTGATCACCGGCACGGGCGTGGCCGACGCCTGGGCGACGCCGGAGCCCGTCGGGGTGGCGACCACGGCGGCCGGCGTGGAGAGGACCTGGAGCGCTCCGTAGCCGGCGACCGCGACGACGGCCAGGATGACGAGTAGAACACCGCCCATGCGGATGACCCGCGTGCCCGGGCGCGTAGGCGCCATGGCCTTGGCCTCCGGCGTCTCGAAGGTCGTGCCTCGATAGCGGTCGGTGAAGGACCTGGTGTCCGGCGCGGCGGGCGTGGGGGCCTTGGGCGGCGGGGCCGCACGGCCCCGGCCCAGGCGCGGCAGCCGTGGGGCCCGAGCGGCGGCGGGCGGTTTGGCCGTCGCGCCCGTGGGCGGGGACGGCGTGGCGCCGAGCAGCGCAGATGGCGGCGCCTGGCCGGCCGCGTGCGCGCCGGCCGGGCTCCCCGGCGGCAGCTTGCGCACGATCGTGGCGCCGGGGCGGATGTCGCCGATCGATGCGCCCGGGCGCAGGTCCTGACCGCAGTTGGCGCAGAAGGTGGCAGCCTCGGGCCGCATCGTCCCGCAGTTGGGGCAGGGGCGATCAGGCATCGATCAGGCAGATTCGACGAGAGTCAATCGTCGGAATGACCAGCGTTGCTTGGTGTGAGTCTCCACCACGAGCAGGGCAGCGTAACCGATGGTTACAACGGCAGGCACCCCGTACCATGGAATGGCCATCGCCAGTGCGATCACTGGCGTCGCGATTGGGAGCACCATCGTTGCATAGTGGTACTCAGAGGCGGGCCACAGGGCGGGGATCGCCAACCAGCTGGCAGCGCGCCGGTCGTAACGGGCGATGACGGCCAGGGCGACCACTGTCGCCACTAGCACCGGGAACGGCCGGCCCCAGGCGGAATAGCCTCCGCTGGCCTCTGCGGCAAGCCTCGAGGTGATGGGCCCGAGGTTGCCGAGGTAGGCGGCCCACAGATTAGGAGCCGCAACCGCGGACCCAACGAATAGCGCGATGGTGAGAGCGAGGGCCCACCAACGGCGCTCGCCCGCCAACGGAACGACGGCGTACACCTTGAGCATTGCCGCAACCGGGCCCAACCCGGTGATCAGCAGCGCGACAAGCAGAACCTGGGGATTCCCCGACAGGGTTCCGGCGACCAACGGGGGGAACGCCAGGTACCACCAGGTGAGACCCAACCGGCGGACGATCAGCACGGCAGCTAAGCCGGAGACGATGACCGATCCCCAGGCGACCGAGACCTCGGGCATCCGAGCGAAGGGAATGAAGGCGAGGACCGTCAGGGGCAAACCGGCGAAGTGGAAGAGGTGACCACCTCCAACGATGGTCGCGTCCCAAGGGTTTCCGCCATCGAGAAAGGCACGCGCTCCCCTGGCGTACAACACAGCATCGCCTCCAGGTCCAACAAGTGGTGCAAGGAGTTGGGAGTCGATGAGCAGGAACCCGGCGGGCACGCCGATCCGGACGAAGGCCTGGTACAGACGACGGACGGTCATCTGGAGGGATGGTTGGGGCGCGAACCGGGCACGGAGTCTCCGAATGGTGGGTTCACGCCTAGTCTCGCGTCAGAGTGATGACCCAGTACGTGCCCCAATGTCATTTCCAAATCTGGTACTAAATGGCCATGCGCGACGTATGTGGCAGGTGGAACCGCCGGGGCCCGGCAGGAACCCGCGGGTCGATGCTTCGCGGTGAAGTTGGATGATGGAAGCTCCTCCAGAGGTGGCCGACCGATCGCCATCAGATTCGGCCCGTTGGACGGGGCGGTTGCCCAGTCCGCAGCTTGCTCTGATCGGAGCACATTCGCACGCCGTTGCGATCTTGTTCGCTTGCATCGACATCGTGTACACGAGCCTTGGGCTGCAGGGGCGAGATGCCGTTCTCTACGCAGCCGCTGCCCGCGCCTGGTTGTCGGGTGGAGATCCGTGGCTAGTCTCCCTGCAAGGGGTTCGGTTCGCCGGTCCGCCGCCGACGCTTCTCGCGTATGCGCCATTTGCATTCGCGGATCCTGTGGCGACCGCCGCGTTCTGGCTGATCCTGGACGGCCTGGCGATCGTCTTCGTTATCCGACGCTTGAAGCTTGCGTGGTGGTGGGGGTTCTTCCCCCCGCTCTGGGAGGGTCTGCTCAGCGGAAACCCTGAACCGCTGGTTCTCGCGTGCCTGGTGGTTGGTAGCGATTGGGCAGCCTGCCTTGCACCCTTGGGCAAGGTCTACGCAATCGCGCCCTTGGCCGGGGAGCGAAGATGGAAGGCCCTGGCTCTGGCCGTTACGATCATGGCTTGCACCGCTGTCGTGCTCCCTTGGGCTCGCTTCACCGCCGATCTCACCGAGGTCTCGGCGACGCTCACCGCCCAAGCGGCAAATCTATCGGCTTTCTCCGTGCCGTGGTTGCTGCCTATCGGCGTAGTCGGGCTGGCAGGCGTGGGCCGCCGGAGGGCAGGCTGGTTGGCGGTCCCCGTGCTATGGCCTCACACGCAGCTGCACTACGCCGCGACCGCGTTGCCCGAAATGACGACGATCCTCGCAATCGGGTTTAGCGTGCCGATCCCCGGTGCTCCAGCGGTCGCCGTCGCTGCCCAGGCCCTGCTCGAGCGCTTACGAGCTACCAAGACGCTATCCGCGCTCGGCCGCATCAACCGAGGAGAACCTCAGGATGAGTATGCCAGTACAGACCACCTGAGTCGATAGTCGGCGAGTCTCGGGCGGTCCGACTATTCATACTCGGTTACCGCGCCGGTGCGAACAGGCGGTACCAGGAACCGGGGGGCCTGGGTGGGCACCGACGTCGAAGACGGCACGAGCCGCGTTGTGGAGGCACCCTGCGCCAGTCGGTCGAGACGCACGGACACAGGCGGCGGCCCAGGGCTCCGAGCGCCCAGGTTGCGGTTGCTGTCCTATGGCGCAACCGACTGGCCATATGGTTCGCGACCATCGATCAGGTATTCGTCGGCGCATACCTCGTGGCTGGAGTCGCCCGGTTCGGGTCAGATGCCGTGCTGTATGCCGCTGCCTCCGCCGCGTGGGTGGGCGGAGGCGACCCCTGGCGCGTGGCCATCGCCGGCGTTCAGTTCGCGGCCCCACCGCCGACTCTGTTGTTCTACGTCCCGTTCGCAAATGCGCCCGCCATCGTGACCGTAGCGTTCTGGGTTGGCGCGGACATCGTGGCTACTGCTTATGCGATTCGTCGCCTCCGAATCGCATGGTGGTGGGCCTTCTTCCCCCCACTCGTGGAGGCGACGCTGGCGGGCAATCCCGAGCCAGTGATGCTCGCCTTTCTACTCTCCACATCCGGGTTCCTGCGCGCATGCGCGCCCCTGGTCAAGATCTACGCCTTCGCACCCATCATTAGCGAACGAGACTGGCGGGCGACGGCCTTCGCGATCGCCGCGATCGGTGTGTCAGCGTTGATCCTCCCGTGGGGCCAGTTCATCGGCGATGCCCCCCTCGTGGCGGCCACCCTGACGAGTCAAGCCATGGGCCTTTCTGCCTTATCTGTGGGTTGGCTGCTGCCGGTGGCGATCGTGGGGCTTCTCGCCGTCGCGCCTAGGCGGGCGGCATGGCTCGTCGTACCCGTCGTGTGGCCTCACACGCAGCTCCATTACGCGGTGATCGCCTTACCCAAGCTCACGCCCGTTCTCGCCCTCGGCTTGAGCGTACCCGTGCCAGGGGCCCCCGCCGTAGCGGTGGTCGCGGAAGCTCTGCTCGACCGCATGCGGGGTCGGGCGGCCGCTGTCGAAGGCAGGCGCCAAGCTCGGACCCCGCTCCAAGGTAAGGCACAGGGTGGTACGCAAGGCCCAGGATGACGTCTTGGTGCGGCGACCTACCTTAGGGCCCATGTCGATGGGACAAGCCTCGGGGGGCCAACGAACCCTACCCGATGAATACCAGTCGCCCTGACCGGTCACGCCTTCCGTGCCTGCGTGTGATTAGGCGGCCAGATCTCAAGCTCGCCCTCGCAACCTGGAGGAAGGTTGACCTCCTCTTCTGGTTCTTCTTGGTCGACCTGTACAAGAGCCCGGCCGCGCTGAATGCGGGCGGAGATGCCTCGCTTTACGCGGCGGCGGCGCGAGCCTGGCTGGCTGGCATAGATCCCTGGATCGTTTCGCAGGCAGGCATCCGCTTCGCCGCCCCACCACCGACCCTGCTGCTCTTCACACCATTCGCCTTCGTCGATCCCGTGGTCACGAGGGCCTTCTGGGTGTGCGCGAGCGCCGTCGCGGTGGTTCTCGTCATACGCCGCCTCAAGTTGGCTTGGTGGTGGGCGCTCTTCCCGCCGCTCTGGGAAGGCGTCCTGGTTGGCAATCCTGACCCAGTCGTTCTTGCCGCACTTGTCGCGGCTAGTCCAGTTGTCGCAGGGCTCGCACCGATCTTGAAGATCTACGGCCTAGTGCCCTTGGCCGGCGAGCACCGGTGGCGTCCCATCGCGGTGACCATGATTATGCTGACGACGACAGCATGGGTCTTACCGTGGCGCGAGTTCCTTGCTGACCTGCCTTATGTTTCGGCATCGCTTACGGGCCAGGCTGCTGGCCTCTCGGCGATCTCAGTTCCGTGGCTTATCCCGATCGGCCTGATAGGGCTCGCCGGCCTGGGCTTGCGCCGAGCCGGTTGGCTGGCGGTGCCGGTCCTATGGCCCAGTACGCAACTTCATTACGCTGCCATCGCGGTTCCGGCGATGACCCCCCTGCTGGCCTTCGGCCTCAGCATGCCTATCCCAGGAGCGCCAGCCGTCGCGGTAGCCCTTCAGGCCGTCATTGAGTTCTGGACGCGAAGGGCCCATGCTCGAGTGGCCCAGAGGATGGCCGTCAACTCGCCCGTCTCGACTGGGGCTTCGGTACCATAGCCGCGGCCGTCGAGCCCGGCCATGCTGCTGGCGACGAACATGAGACTTGATCCGATAAGAGAGGCTCTAGGTGCCATCAACCGTGACCAGGGCACGAGCCCCGGGCACCACGATCCCAACGATCAGCCGGACGAGCCGAACAGCACGGCTTGATGTCGTCGTGGTCGGTGGGGGCGGCCACGTGGGACTTCCGCTTGCCTTGAGCCTGGCGAACGCCGGCATGCACGTGGGGATCCAGGATGTCTCGGAGACCACCGTCGCACGGATCCAGGCCGGCGAAACCCCTTTCATCGAGACCGGCCTGGACGATCTCCTCAGACATGAGCTGGACGCGGGCAGGCTGGAGATCACGACCGATCCGGCGATCCTGTCCCGCACGCGCATCGTGATCATGGTCATCGGCACGCCGGTCGATGAATTCCTGAACCCGGTGATGACCGTATTCGAGCGGGCCCTCAAGGACCTGGCACCGCATCTGGCTGCCGGATCCCTCGTCATCCTGCGCAGCACCGTGTTCCCCGGGACGACGGAGTACGTCCGAAAGACCCTGGCGAGCCAGGGTCTCGAGGTCGATGTCGCCTTCTGCCCCGAGCGGATCGCCGAGGGTCACGCGCTCGAGGAGCTGCGATCCCTCCCCCAGATCGTGGGTGCAGACGACACGGCCGCCGGCGATCGAGCGGCCGCCTTCTTCGAGCGGCTGGGCGTGAGCATCGTCAGGACAGGCACACGCGAGGCCGAGCTGGCCAAGCTGCTCACCAACACATGGCGCTACATGAAGTTCGCCATCGCCAATCAGTTCCTGGTCATCGCGGAATCGGCCGGCATGAACTACCAGACCGTGTACGACGCTGTCACCACCGACTACCCACGGGCCGCGGACCTGCCGGGTCCAGGCTTCGCCGCGGGTCCGTGCCTGCTCAAGGACACGATGCAGCTCTCTGCCTTCACCCCGGACCACTTCCCGATGGGCCAGTCGGCCATGCAGATCAATGAGGGCCTGCCCGCCTTCCTGGTGGACTCCATGAAGCGCCGCCACGGTTCGCTGTCTGGCAAGACGGTCGGCGTGCTCGGCATGGCGTTCAAGGCCGAATCGGACGACATCCGTGCGTCGCTGAGCTACAAGCTGCGCAAGTTGCTGGCCTGGGAGGGTGCGCGGGTCCTCTGTACGGACCCCTACGTTCGGGATCCCAAGCTCGTGAGCTTGGAGGAGGTCCTCCGCGACAGCGACATGTTCGTGGTGGGTGCCCCTCACCGACGCTACCGCGGCCTCGAGGTGGGTGACCGGCCGTTCGTGGATGTCTGGGGCATCGTCGCCGGCCGCATCACCCTTTGACGTGCGCGCCCTTGTCACCGGTGCGGCCGGTTTCATCGCCGGCTATCTGATCCCCGAGCTCATCGCGGCCGGCCACGAGGTGGTCGGGGTGGACGACTTCAGCAAGTACGGCCCGACCTCACGCTCCTACGACGCGGATCCGCACTACCGCTTCGTACAGGGCGACGCCAAGGATGCCGTCCTGCTGGCTCACCTCGCCGCGGACGTGGATCAGATCGTCGCTGGGGCGGCCATGATCGGCGGCATCAGCTACTTCCACGAGTTCGCCTACGACCTGCTCGCGGAGAACGAACGGATCCTCGCGTCGACCTTTGACGCGGCCATCCACGCGGCCGCGAACGGTCACCTGGAGCGCATCGTCGTCATCTCCAGCTCGATGGTCTTCGAGAACTCGACCGTCTTCCCGACCCCGGAGGGCGCGCAGCAAAGCTCGCCGCCACCGAGCTCCACCTACGGCTTCCAGAAGCTTGCCAGCGAGTACTTTGCCAAGGGTGCGTGGGAGCAGTACCAGCTGCCGTACACCATCCTGCGGCCCTTCAACTGCGTCGGGATCGGCGAGCGCCGGGCGCTCCGCGACGCCGAGATCATGAGCGGCAACGTCCGGCTGGCGATGAGCCACGTCGTCCCCGACCTCGCCCAGAAGGTGCTCCGGGGGCAGGACCCGCTCCACATCCTGGGCGACGGTTCGCAGGTGCGCCACTACACGTACGGCGGCGACCTGGCGCTCGGCATCCGCCTGGCCATGGAATCACCCGCCGCTCGCAACGACGACTTCAACCTATCCACCGCACAGAGCACGACCGTCCTCGAGCTGGCGCAGGCGATCTGGCGCAAGGTTAACGGCGACAAGCCATTCACCTGGGTCAGCGATCCGCCGTTCGAGCATGACGTCGCGATGCGGGTCCCGGATGTGGCTAAGGCTCGTGCGGTGCTCGGATACGAAGCCACCACCACCCTGGACGAGATGCTGGATGAGGTGATCCCGTGGATCCGGACCGAGCTGGCAGCCGGCCGGATCTAGCGCCGCCCGCGACCGCGGCGCCGGAGGTCTCGATCGTCCTTCCGGTCTACGACGAAGGATCGGCGGTCGTGCCGGTGCTCCGCGGCCTGGAGCAAGCGATCCACTCGACCCACGAGATCCTGGTGGTCTACGACTACGACGCGGACCCCACGGTCCCCGCGGTGACGGCCGTCCAGGGCGAGTTGCCCACCGTGCGGCTGCTTCGGAACGACCTCGGTCGCGGCGTGCTCAACGCGATGAAGGCAGGCATCGCGGCCTGCGCCGCCCCCTACATCGTCATCTCGATGGCGGACGGCTCGGACGAGCCGACCGACGTCGACCGCATGGTGGCGCTCGCGCAGGACGGCGCCGACGTCGTGGCCGCCAGCCGGTACATGCGGGGCGGCCGGCAGATCGGCGGGCCGTTCGTCAAGCGGACCCTCAGTCGAGCCGCTGGCCTCAGCCTCCACTGGTTCGCCGGCGTGCCCATCCACGATCCGACCAGCAACTTCAAGCTCTACAGCCGTGCCTTCCTGGAGTCCGTCTCGATCGAGAGCGACGCCGGCTTCGAGCTGGCCCTGGAGCTCTCGGTCAAGGCCACCCTCGCGCACCGCCGGCTTGCCGAGGTGCCCACGACCTGGCGGGACCGGACGTCAGGCGAGAGCCATTTCAGGCTGCGCGCCTGGCTCCCGCACTACCTGCGCTGGTATGTCACGGCCTTCCGCGGACGATGGCTCCCGAAGGCGGCGGTCAGCCCCTGACCGAATGCGAGGGCGCTCGCCAAGGACGCTTGCTCGGGCGTCGGGATCATCGTTTCACCCCAAGGCGTAGCAGGACGGCGGGTCGGAAGAGGCGCCACCAGTCGCGCAGGCCACGCATCTTGGAGAACGACTCGCCCGAGTGATAGCGCACGGTGCACGGGACCTCGATGACCCGATACCCCCTCCGGATGACCTTGTAGAGGACGTACGGTTCGAGGTCGTAACTGTCCAGCCAGGGCTGGCCGATGCGGACCTGGGGATCGTCCAGGAGCTTCGTCCGAAAGACCCTGAAGCCGTTGGTGGCATCGCTGATGCGGCGTCCGGCCAGCACGCTGAAGGCCAGCGAGTACACACGCGTGCCCAGGCGACGGGTCGGCCGCTCGCCGACGACCGCACCCCCCGGCATCCAGCGGGAGCCCTGGGCGTAGTCCGCGCCCTGCGCGAGCAGCGCATCCAAGGTTCGAACGAGCTCAGCCGGCTCGTGTTGATCGTCACCGGAGACCAGGGCCAGCCAGGGTCGGCCTCGCTGCGTCCCCGCCAGCCAGCCGTCGCGGATCGCAGCGCCCACCCCGCCACGCACCTCGTGACGCACGACGAGGGCCGCCCCATGCTGGCGTGCCTCCTCGCCCGTGCCGTCCGTCGAACCATCGTCCACGACGATCGCCTCGAAGCGCGCATCAGCGGGCATCTTGTCCAGGACGCGGCCGATCTTGCCGGCCTCGTTGAGCGCGGGGATCACGACAGCCACCAGGACGTCGCCGCCCCCGCCGGCCTCCGATGCCTGCGTCACCCCGGACTCCTCGTCGCTCGGGCCAGCAGCCGATCCCACATCGGGCCGCGCGGCGCATCGCCGTCCGGGCGGCCCGTGGCCCGGTCGATGGCCCATGGCGCCGCGACGGCGAGGAACAGGGCCAGGTTGCCAGCGAGCACCACCGGTGAACTGTAGATCGTCGTGGCGATCGCGACGGCGAAGGCGGCGCGAGGTCGATCTCGCAGAGCGGCGATCGCCACGACTCCCAGACCGACGACGACGTAGGTCGAAGCACTGGTCGAGGCCAGCGCCACATGCAGGAGACCGCGCAGCATGTCGGCCACGGCGAACCCCTGCGGCTGGATCCCGCCCCCGAGGGCCAGGTGGGCGTAGTCGAGGTTCGCCCCGACGCCGGCGAAGACGAGCCCCACGACCCCGAACGCGACGAGACCGGCGAGGAAGGCGATCACGCTCTGCCAACGGCGTCGCACGACGAACCACCACAGCAGCACGAGGGGGCCCAGCTTGAGCACCGTGGCCAGCGCGCCGGCGACCCCCGCGATCCGGTCATGCCCCGTGCTCGCCGCCCACCACACCAGCACGAACAAGCCCAGCAGGTAGGCGTTGAGGTTGCCCGACAAGGCCGCGAAGGACAGCGGCGAGTTGAGCCCGGGGTACTTGTACGGAACGCCCACCGCCAGGGTCAGCGGCAGGCCAAGGGCTAGCACGACCGCGAGCGTCGCGAGCTGCGGCGGCCGACCACGAAGGGCGAACCAGATGGTGAAGACGACGATCAGGGCGAGGCAACCCAACCACACGGCGGTCATGGAGGCATCGCCCAGGAGCGCCGCCGGGAGGCGCATGGCGACCGCGACCAGCGGCGGTGACAGGAGCGGCGCCGGGAGCGTTCCTGGATAGCCGGGCACGGGCCTGTCCCCGGGCAGCAGGGGGCCATAGAGGTTATGGCCGTCGTTCAGCCGGAGGCCCGCCGCATAGTAGGTCGAGGGGTCGGTCCCGATGGCGGTCGGATCCAGCAGGTCCGGGCGCTGCCGGTGGGCGGTGATGAACAGCTCCAGGCAGAGGGCGGCGATCAGCCCCAGCCGCACCCCGAACAGCAGCCACGCCGACCTGGTGGCTGGCAGCCATGCCCGGATCCTGCCGATCGGACCGTCCCCCGTCTCACCGCGTCCCACCACCAGCAGGGTCCATCTCCTCGCTCCCACGAGCCCCAAGGTCGCGGACGGGAAGGATACACGGGAGCTCCGGCCAGATCGCGGGGCACCGTCAGCCGCTGAAGAGAACGCCCCAGGCGTTGATGACGATGCCGGCCACGATGAGCACCTTCCACCCGCGGCCCAACGGCGTCCGCGCGCCGGAAGCGACAACCACCAGCACGAACGGCATCGCGTCGAGGAAGTAGCGGAAGCCGAACTGGTAGAAGCCGCCGCCGTAATACAGGAGGCTCGGCACGAGCACGGCGAGCGCCGTCAGGCCGGCGCCCAGGATGAACGGGTCGCGCCAGTCGCGCCTTGACCGCGAGCAGGATGGCCGGGCTCTGCAGGAGGAGCGGGAAGCCGTATCCGTCGGGCCGCAGGAAGAGCGGGATGGGCGCGGCGACCGGCAGTTCCAGCAGCAGGTACTGCAGGTTCTGCGGGATGTGCACCAAGGCGAAGAGGCCCTGGGCCCGTTCGGCGATCAGGACCGGCTCGGTCAGGGTGGCCAGCCCGTAGCCCGACTCGAATGGTGAGCCGAAACGCACGGCGTTGTACCAGGCGAAGAAGGCCAGGAACGGCACCAGGCCGGCCGCCAGGAAAGCCCCATCGCGCAGGGCCGGCCGCCAGCGGATCGATCGCCAGCGCTGGCCGTCGTGGAGGACCGCCACGGCCAGGAAGAACGGCACGGCGAAGAGGATCGGCGCCCGGCTCAGGAAGGCCGCCCCGATCAGCAGGCCCATGACCAGGGGTCGCCGCCGGCCAGTCGCCTCCAGGAGGGCCAGTAGCAGCGAGGCCATCGCCACCAGCTGGCCGGTGTGCCACACCCCGCCCTGGACGGTGATCGACCAGAGGTCGGTGCTGAAGCCGAAGAAGGCGACCAGGAAGACGCGGTCGCCAAGCCGGCCGCTGTCGAAGCGGGCGATCAACCGCCATGCCAGGCCCACGCAGGCGCCGGCCAGGGCGGCGTTGATGACGAACTCGATCGAGGCCGGTCCCGCCGCCCCGAACACCGCCACGAGCGGCACGAAGAGGATGGCCGGGAACGGCCCGAACGGCACGTAGACGTGGCCCCCGAGGGGCACGATGTCCTGCGGCCCCAGCCACGAGGCAGGCTCCAGCCAGGTCCGGCCGTGCAGGAAGGCGTCGGCGAGATAGAAGAAGTCCGGCCGGTCGCGCTGGACCTGGCTGGCCAGCGGCAGGTAGAGCAGGAAGGCCACGAAGGCCACGGCCACGGGCGCCCACGGCGAGCGGAGCAGGCGCAAGAGGAACGGCTCGGTCACGTCGCGGGCGGGGTCGCGGACGGTGGTCGCCGCGGTCATGCGGGGACCCGGTTGGCGGCGGGGTGACGGCGGCCGGGCGTGAGGGTCACCAGGCGGGCGCGAAGCCGCGCCGCTGGGCTCCGTGCCGCCCAGGCCGGATCCAGGAGGGGGATGGCGCCGAGCAGCAGCGCGAAGCCGTGCGTCCACAGGGTGGGCAGGCCGATGGTGGCGGCCACGACCACCGTCCAGCGGCGGTCGGTCCGGGCACCCCAGATCACCACCAGGGCGGCGATCGGGAGGCGCACGAGCAAGGGGATCGGCACGTGGTTCGTGCCGGTCGCGTCGGCCGTGCCGGCCAGTGAGGCGAACCACGCGTTCCAGGTGTCGGGCGCGAGGAGCAGCCCCGCGGCCATCACGGCCGCGGTCGCGCCGACGGCGATCGCCAGCGACCGCCACTCACGGCGGACCGCGAACCACAGCAGCCCGACGCCCGGCGTGACCTTCGTCAGGAGCACGAAACTCCACGTGACCGGATACCGGAACCCGATGACGATGGCCGCTGCCAGCAGCAGGTGGATGTTGCCCATGTAGAACTCGAAGATGAGCGGCGGGAAGGCCAGGGCCAGGAGCCACCAGCGCCCCGCGAGCCACATCGACGTGGCCACCAGGAGGGCCAGCCAGACGACGGCGAACGTGCTCCAGTCAAGCCGGCTGAGCAGCTCCAGCAACGGCGCAAAGACCGGCGCATAGCGGTAGATGCCCATGCCGTTCGCGGCCGCCGTGCCCGCGTAGAGGTCCGCGCGCGGGAAGCCCCAGTAGGACTGGGCGTCGAAGCCGAACGTATAGATGATCGAGGGGCACAGGACGAAGAACATGTAGGCGCCGGCGAGGACGGCCAGGACCGTCAGGCCGTGCAGCAGTGCGCGCTTTCTCATGCCGCGCTGGCCATGGGTGCCGTGCGGATGACCGCCGCCACGACCAGGGCCACCGCCAGCCAGACGGCGACGGGGGCCAGGATCGCCAGCAGCGACGCCAGCACCGCCGCCCCGAGCAGGAGCCGCACCGTCACGGCCTGGTCCGGCGCCGCCCGGAAGTAGGCCGCGATGGCGAACGGCAGCAGCGCCAGGGGGTAGTGGTACCAGGTGATGGGCAGCATCACCAGCGAGGCCACGGCCGCCAGGGCCAGGCTCGTCACGACATCACGCGAGCGCTCCGCGGCCCAGGCGGTCAGCGCGAGGCCGGCCAGGGCCACGGCCACGCCAAGCACCCGGGCCGTCGCCTCACTTGCGCCCAGGAGCATGGCCAGCTGCGGTGCGGGGCCCACGTTGACGGGCGTCAGGATGATCGCCCCGGCCTCCGCGCGGACGACCGTGACGTAGTCGGCCCACGGTCCCGTCCCGCCGATCGCGACACTGGCCAGCACGAGGGCCAGGCCGGCGATGGCGGTAACGCCGAGGACGGTCCACATGGCCCGCTGGTGGCGCCCGCGGATGGCCAGCCACAGGACGAGCGAGGCGGGATGCAGCTTGGTCACGATCGCCGCCCCCAGGCCCACGCCGGCGGCGACCCGGGCCGACAGGCCCGCGCCGAGCGCCGCCAGGAGCAGGAGCCCATAGACGAGCGGGAACCACGCGTCGAGGTTGCCGAACATGAGGGCCACGCTGAAGGGGAAGACCAGCGGAGCCGCGGCCAGCACCGGGGCCAGGCCGGCGAGCACCGACGTGCCAGGCGCGAGACGACGCCGCAGCGCCTCGGTCACGAGGATCAGGCCGCCCACCGAGCCGACGCCCCACAGCAGCAGCATGGCCGCGGTCGACAGCCCGGATGCGACGCTCAGGAGCTGCGCCACCACGGGCGGGTACGAGTAGAAGAGGTCGCGCGCCTGGAGGGGCGTCACGAGGCTGGCCGGGTCATAGGGGCTCAGCCCCTCGGCCACCCGTCGGCCCGCCTGCAGGAGGAGGTCGAGGTCGAAGCCGGCCTCCGGCGGCTGGACGCTGATGAGGCCCGCGGTGAGCGCGGCGATGCCGGCCCAGCAGATCGTCCCGAGCAGGAGCGAGGCGGCCAACCAGGGCGCGGGCAGCGCGAAACGGCGGGGGACGGTTGCCTCCATCAGGGGCCAGCCTAGCAGCGGCGTCACGCACGCCCGTAGCCCATTGGTACGGGTCACAGGACGGGAGCCCGGTGCTAGATTGCACCGGCCTTGGGCCTGCCGATCCTCCTATTCGCGGCTGCGCTGGCCGTCCGCGCCGCGGCCGGCCTGTTCTTCATGGGCCCCGGCTACCTGGACGCCTTCTACTACGTGGACGTCGCCCGCCAGCTCGCGGCGGGCCATGGCCTGAACGTCCCCTTCATCTGGGCCTACCTGGAGGTGGGTGGTCATATCCCGGCCGTACCCCTGCTTCCGGTACCCGCCGACGCCCACTGGCTGCCGCTCGCGTCGCTCATCCAGGTGCCCTTCATCTGGCTGCTCGGGCCCACCGGGCTGGCCTCCGGCCTGCCCTTCTGGCTGGCCGGCGCGGCCGCCGCGCCGCTGACCTACCTCATCGGCCTGGATGCCGGGCTCGAGCGCTGGCAGGCCCTCGTGGGCGGCGCCCTCGTCGCCGTGCCCGGCGCCGTGACGGCCTACATGGCGCAGCCGGACAACTTCGGCCTGTACCTCTTCCTGGGCGCGCTCGCCCTGTGGCTCTGCGGCCGCGGGCTGGCGGCGATCGCCGCGCCTTCGTGGCCGGCGGCCTGGTGGTCGGCCTGGCCAGCCTGGCCCGCAACGACGGGATCCTGCTGGGCGTCCCGTTCGGCCTGGCCTTCCTCGTCGAACGCTGGCGGGCGTGGCGCGCGGGCGGCGGGGTCCTGGCGGCTGGTCGCATCGGCTGGGCGGCGGCCATCGGCTGTGGCGTGGCCTTCGCCGTGGTGATGGGGCCGTGGTACCTGCGCCAGATCGCCGTCTTCGGCACGCCGCTGCCGTCGGCCGCCACCGGCCGCATCCTGTGGATCACCACCTACGACCAGCTCTTCAGCGTCACGGGCACGCCCACCCTCAGCTCGTTCCTCGCCCAGGGACTTGGTCCGCTGCTGCAGAGCCGGCTGCTGGGCCTGGTGGCCGCCATCGGCCTCTTCGCCTACCAGCCGTTCGCGGTCGTGCTGGCGCCGTTCGCCGTCATCGGGGCGTGGCTGCGGCCGACGTACACCGGCCCTGGGCCCATGGTTCGTCGTACGGCATCACCCTGCTGGTGTTCAGCAGCCTGCTCTTCGCCCTGCACGTGCCGTCGGGCAACTTCATGCATTCGGCCGTGGCCCTGCTGCCGGCGGCCTACCTGCTGCTCCCCGTGGGCATCGCGGCGGCCGTGGGCTGGGTCGCCCGTCGCCGCACCGAGTGGGACGTGCCGCGCGCGAGCCGGACCTTCAGCGCCATCGCCGTGGCCGTCGTGGCCGTCTTCGCGGCGGGGACCACGATCATCACCAGCGGCGTCTTCCAGGCCGTCGCGGACGCCCGTGCCCCGATCGCCGTCGACGCTCCAGGGGCTGCCCGCGGCCGACCGCCTGATGAGCGCCGACCCCGCCGGCTGGTGGTACACCACGGGCCGCTCGGGCGTCATGAGCCCGGCCGATCCGCTGCCCGTCGTGGAGCAGGCCGCGGCCGCCTACGACGTGCGCTGGCTGGTCCTGGAGCGGAGCCAGATCGTCCCCTCCCTGGAGCCCGTGCTCGACGGCACGGCGCATCCGGGATGGCTCTCGGCACCGCTCGTCACCTCCTCGGCCGACGGCCAGGTCGCGGCCGCCCTCTACGCCGTCTGCGTCACCCCGGGGGATGCGCGCTGTGGCCACTGACGCCGCGGTCCGCACCACCGCCGGCCTGTCGCCGTGGCTGGTCGGCGCCGCCCTGGTGGGCCTGGCCCTCGTCGCGCGGGCGATGGCGGTCAGCCAGGTGACCTTCGTGCCGACCGTCGACAGCGCCTACTACGTCGGCGTGGCCGGCCGCCTCGCCTCCGGCCAGGGCCTGACCGCCGAACGTCCTGTGGACCTACGCCAGCCCGCCGCTGACCCTGCCGCAGCCGGCCTTCACCCTGTGGATGCCCCTCGCCAGCCTGCTGGCGGCGATCCCCATGGTCCTGGGCGGCACGACCTCCCTGCTGGCGGCCCAGGTCGCCATGATCGTGGTCGGGGCCGCCCTCGCGCCGCTCACCTGGTACGTCGCCGACCAGGCCGCGGCCGCCAACGGGCTGATCGGCCGCCGCCGGACGACCGTGGCCCTGGGCAGCGGGCTGGTCGCCGCGCTCTTCGGCCCGTTCCTCGTCGCCGTCACCGGCCCCGACTCGAGCGTCCCCTTCGCGGTCCTCGCGGTGGCGGCCTGCTGCGCCATGCCGCGGGCCCTGGATGCCGCGTCCGGCCGTGCGCTGGGGCATCGCGCTCGGCGCCCTCCTGGGCCTGGCCTACCTGGCTCGCCAGGAAGCGATCTGGCTGGGCCTGACCTACCTGCTGCTCCTCGCTGCCCGAGCTGCGCCGGCGCCTGCCCGGCGAGCGGGCCGCGTGGCTGGCGCGGTCCGCTTGGCCCGGTCGTCCTGGCCGGGGCGATCGTGGTGGCGCCGTGGCTCGTCCGCCAGGCGCTGGTCTTTGGCTCGCCCTTCCCCGGGCAGGCCATCCAGAACCTGTGGTTCACCCGCAACCAGGACGTCTTCGCCTTCGCCCAGCCGCCGACGATGGCGGCCTTCCTGGCCCAGGGGCCGGCGGTCATCGCCGAGCACGTCGTCGCCGGCATGTGGCACCAGCTGGTGGACGTGCTGCTCCTCCCGACCCTGCCCGTCGGCGTCTTCGGCCTGCTGGGGCTCGTCGTGGGCCTGGCGCACCCCGGCCCTCCGCGGCCCGACGGCGTTGCGGGCCCTGACCCTGGCCGCCGCGCTGATGTTCCTGGCCACGGGCCTCCTGTTCCCGGTCGCCACCCTGGCCGGGACCTTCCTGCATGCCTCGGGCCGGCCCTCGTGGCCCTCGTCGTCGTCGCCGCGCTGGCCACCGACCGGGTCGTCGCGGCCATCGGCACGTGGCGCGGCTGGGACAAGCAGAACGCCTGGCTCGCGCCCCTCGTCACGCTCGCCGTGGCCCTGCCCGTCATGGGCCTCGAGGTCTGGCTCACCGGCTCCTTCGCCTCCAACCAGGCGGCGCGGGAGAGCGCCGCAGCCGCGGTCCTCGCGGGCCAGCTGCCGGCCCAGGCCGGCGTGCCCGCGGTCGTCATCAGCGACGAACCGATCGGCTTGAGCCTGGCCACCGGGCGACCCACCCTGATCCTGCCCGACGAGCCTCCCGCCGACGTGCTCCAGCTGGCCCGCCAGTTCGGTGCACGCGCCGTCCTGCTGTTCGGCGAGGTGGTGCGCAGCGCCCCTGGCTTCGACGGCGCAGCCTGCTTCAGCCCGGGCACGCCTGCCCGCGGCCGCCGGCGCGCACGCGCGCCTCTACCTCATCGACCGGACGGCGGCGTGCGTGCCATGAGCGACCTGGACCGGCACGCCATGGACGTCCTGACCGACGCGACGGCGCGTCTGCGCGAACTGTCCCGCGGAGTCACCGACAAGGCCGCCGTCTCCCGCCTGGAGGCGGCGCTGCGCGGCCTCGACGCGGACCGCCGCTTCCTGGCGCAGGGCGCCGAGGGCGCACCGCGCCGCCCGGCGATGGATCCGGAGGAACGCCTGCGGCTCCTGGAGGCCCAGGAGGCCGAGCGCGCGCGCCTGGCCCAGGAGATCCACGACGGGCCGGCCCAGGCGCTGGCCAACGCGATCTTCCAGGTCGACATCATCGGTCGCGCCCTGGAGACCCGCCCCGACCAGGTGCCGGCGGAGCTGCGGGCCCTGCGCGACCAGCTGCGCAGCGAGCTGGGCGACCTGCGCGGGTTCATCAGCCAGCTGCGGCCGCCACTGCTGGAGGAGCAGGGGCTGGACCGCGCCCTCAGCGAGTCGGTGACCCAGCTCGCGGGCCGCGGCGGGCCGGCCGTCGAGCTGGACCTGGCCGCCTCGGACGACCTCCTCGACGAGGCCCGCCAGACGGTCGTCCTGCGCGTGGCCCAGGAGGCGCTGCGCAACGTGCGCAAGCACGCCGCGGCCCATCACGTGCGCATCAGCACGCGCCACGAGGCGGCCACGGAGGACCTGCCCGCCAGCTGGATCCTGGAGGTGACCGACGACGGCAAGGGCTTCCACCCGCCAGCCTCGCCCGATGACGCGGGCAGCGGCGGCCACTTCGGCCTCCGCTTCATGCAGGAACGCGCCGCCATGGTCGGCGCGGTGCTCGACATCCACGCCGTCGCCGACAGCGGCACGACGGTACGGCTTACCATCACCCTGAGCTAGGAGAAGGAGCGGAGCGGCATGGCCAACGATTACAACGGCGCGGACCGCCGTCGCGGCGGCCCCGACCGGCGCACCCCGGCCGACCAGCGGACCAAGATCCTCATCGTCGACGACCACCCCATGTTCCGGGTGGGCATCCGCGAGATCCTCCTGCGCGAGCAGGACTTCGAGATCGTCGGCGAGGCCGAGGATCCCGCGCGGCGCGATGGAGCTCGCGCAGTCCGAATCGCCCGACATCATCCTCATGGACCTCTCCCTGCCGGCGCCCGGCGGCATCGAGATCACGCAGCGCATCAAGCGCGAGCTGCCCGGCCGTCGGCATCGTCTGCCTGGCCATGGCGGAGGACGAGGATCAGCTCTTCGACGCCATCAAGGCGGGCGCCGCGGCCTTCATCCTCAAGGACGTCGGGCCCGGACGACCTCGTCACCATCATCCGGCGCGTGAGTGCCGGCGAGTACCTCATCAACGATCGGGTCTTCGCCCGGCCGAGCGTCGCCAGTCGCGTCCTCAAGGAGTTCCGCGACCTGGCCGTCTACGGTCAGTCGGACACCCCGATCTTCGCGCCGCTGTCGCCGCGCGAGGTCGAGATCCTGGACAACATCGCCCAGGGCATGACCAACAAGCAGGTCGCCTACGCCCTGTCCATCAGCGAGCAGACGGTCAAGAACCACATGAGTTCGATCCTGCGCAAGCTGTCGGTCAACGACCGCACGCAGGCCGTCGTCTACGCCATGAAGCAGGGCTGGATCCGCATGCCGGAGGATTGATGGCCGCCGACGAGCCCGCCGCCGACCTGCAGCCCCGCCTCGCGGCGGAGCTGGCCGACGAGGCCGGGCGGCTGGGCAAGGAGCTCGACGAGATCGGCCTGCTCATCGGGCAGGCGCGCAACGAAGCGGCCCGCCACGATGCGCGTCGTGCCACGGCGGAGCAGCGCCTGACCGAGCTCCAGCAGGCCCGCCGCGAGGTCTCCGCCGACGACTTCGCGCAGGCCCTGGCCGCGCTCCTGACGGCGACCCGCCGGGCGGCGCTCATGGAAGGCCAGATCGACGTCCTCGAGGGCAAGCAGAAGACCGTCCTGCGCATGCGCGACCGGATCGCCGACCTGGCCCAGCAGCTGGGGGCGCTGCCGCCGGGGACCCTGGTGGCGGCCGGCTCGGGCGCCTCCGACGGCGAGCACGGTGGGGGTGCCGACCACGGCCTGGGGGTCGTCAGCGGGAGTACCGCTGACCAGGCGGCCACCAGCGTGCTCGACGCGCAGGAGGAGATGCGCCGCGGCATCGCCCGGGCGATGCACGACGGGCCGGCCCAGAGCCTGACCAACATCATCCTCCAGGCGCAGATCGTGCAGCGCCTGATGGGCACCGACACGACCCGCGCGGCCCAGGAGGTCGACCAGCTGGTGGCCATGGTCGAGCAGACCCTGGAGGCCACCAAGTCCTTCATCTTCGACGTCCGCCCGATGGTGCTGGACGACCTGGGCCTCGTGCCGACCCTGCGACGGGCCGCCCGCGACCGCGGCCGCCGCAGCAAGGTGCCCATCGACTTCGACTCCGTGGGGGCCGACCGACGCCTGCCCGACGACGTCGAGAGCGCGCTCTTCCGCTGCACCGACGAGGCGATCACGGGCTACCTCGAGGCCGCCAGCCCGCACCTCGTGATGCGCATGGACTGGACCGACCACGACGTCACGACCCGCATCACGGCGACCCCGCCGGCCGCGGTCGGCCCCGGTGCCGCGGAGGGTCGCGGCGGCGGTGCACGAGAAGGTCCGCCCCGGCGCTGGAGCCGCCCTCGGCCGACATGCCGCCCGCCCTCGCGGCCATGATCGCGGAACGGGCCGAGGCGACCAGGGCCTCGGTGGCCCAGGCGGCCGCGGCGGCGGCGGCGCGGCCCGTGCCGATGCTCCTGCCGGCCCGCAACTGGCAGGCCATCCAGGCGCGCGCCGCGGCAGCCGGCATCCGCGTCGTGCTCGGCGATGACGGGGCGGCCCTGACGCTGGTGGCGAAGCTGCCCGCCTGACGCGCGCCTACGCCGATCGCGCCTATGGCCGACCGGGCCATGGCCCCCAGTACCATCTTCTGGGGCACCGGCCCTAGCAATCCGGCAAGGGGCGCGCGTACGATCGTGTCGCTCGAACCCGTAGTGGAGGTCAGAAAGGAGCACACGATCATGTTTCGGCGACTCGTTCGCTCGCTACAGAGCGACGAGGGCCAGGGACTTGCCGAGTATGCACTCATCCTTGCTCTGATCGCGGTGGTCGCGATCCTTTCTCTCGTCTTCCTCGGCACGGCGGTCTCGACTCTGCTTTCCATGATCGGTCACAGCGTCCAAACCGCGACCTAACCCCCCGGCCCGTCTTCTTTCATCCACGGGGGATGGGAGCCCAGCACTTGTCTTTCTCGTCCGATCGCACCTCGCGCGCCGTTTCCGCGACGCACCATCAGGCACGCCAGTCTGATTGACGCTACGGATGGCGCACGGTATCTTCCGCAGCCGGTCCGCGCCGCGCGACCGTCCGGGGGGACCTCCGCGATCGGTGGTACGCAATTCCTACTGGACCCTGCCTGAACCCTGAAGCAGACTGCGGTCCCCGCCCGGCAGCGTTGCCGGAGCTCCGGTGGAAAGGAGGTGAATCAAAGACATGACCAAGTTCGTCCAGTTCCAGACGTGGCTGGCGTCCCTGCTCGACCGTGAGGAGGGCCAGGGCCTCGCCGAGTACGCCCTCATCCTTGCCCTCATCGCGATCATCGCCATCCTGGCCCTGATCTTCCTGGGCAGCCAGATCCGCGGGATCCTCTCCAACGTGGGCACGTCCGTCTAGTCCCACCTCGCACACTCGTAAGGCGCCGGCCGGGTCTTCCCGGTCGGCGCCTTCGTATTTGCCCCCGATTTTCCTCACATAACCTGCCAAACGTACTAGCCCATTCGTATGATCGCCGGTCTGTAGCCCGGTGCTACAGTGGTGCGAGCTGTCACACCGCTACGTGGGAGTCCACCCTTGAAACGTTCCAACCGACTCATCGTTCTGGTCGGAATCATCCTCGCCGTGCTCGTGGCCGGCGGCGTGTTCATCCTGACCCAGGGCAACGGCGGAAGCGGAAGCGGAAGCACTGGGCCTACCCAGGCGCCGACCACCGTCACCGTGCTCGTGGCCAGCCAGGACATGCCCCTCGGCACCGTCGTCGCGGCTACGTCCATGGTCAGCACCAAGCAGGTCGACGTGACCTCCGCACCCATCGGCTACTTCACCGCCCCGAGCGACGTGGATGGCCTGGTCGTGCGCAAGGACGTCCACAGTGGTGACGTCCTCGTGGAAGACGATTTCAACGGCACCGGTCTGGCGACCAGTGTCGAGATCGAGAAGAACCTGAAGGCCGGCTTCCGCGCCATGACCGTCCAGGTGGACCAGGTCACCGGCGTGGGCACCCTCATCCAGGCCGGCGACTACGTGGACGTCGTCCTCTCGATGGAGAACTCGGACAACAAGTTCCCCGTCGACCTTGAAGGCGCGCCCACACGTGAAGGCAACCCCCTGACGACCGTCCGTCACTTCGCGACGATCAACGGCGTCATCAACTCGACCTCCGTCAAGGTGCTGGTGCAGAACGTCCAGGTCCTGGGCACGCTGCTGCCGCCGCCAACGGCGAGCAACAACCAGGCCGCTCAGGCGAGCCCCGGCACGCAGGCCAACGCGGGCACGGCCCTCAATGGCCAGCAGGAGATCGTGGTCCTCGCCCTCACCCCGCAGCAGGTGGAGCTCGTCCGCTTCACCCAGCTGGACGGCAACCTCTCGCTGGTCCTCCGCTCGACGGCCGATCAGCAGGCGCCGCCCGACGTCACCAGTGGCATCACCCTGCGGATGATGGTGGACAAGTACGGGGTCCTCGTGCCTCGCATGGTCCTCGGCACCGTCCCCTAGACAACGGCGGAGGCCGTTCGCGGCCGACTCCACGTAGCGATAGCCTCCCACGGGCGCGCGACACGAAACTCCATCGGGTCGCGCGCCCGCGGTGCCTACCCCACACCATCCATCGACCCGACCACTTCTGAACCAACAGTAGCGACGGGAACGAAGCAAGAGCACTGATGGCCGATCGCATCGCAGTCCTCATCGTCGACGACATCCAGGAGACCCGCGACCACCTCACGAAGCTGCTCGGATTCGAGAGCGACATCGAGGTGGTGGGCGCGGCCGCTTCCGGACCGGAGGCGCTGGAGCTGGCCCAACGTCTGCACCCGGCGATCGTGCTCATGGACATCAACATGCCGGGCATGGACGGCATCGCGACCACCGAGCAGCTGGCGGCCGTCGGTGCCGACGGCCTCGGTCGATCATGATGAGCGTCCAGGGCGAAGCGGACTACCTGCGTCGCTCGATGCTCGCCGGCGCGCGCGAGTTCCTGGTCAAGCCCTTCAGCTCCGACGAGCTCGTGCTCGTCGATCCGCCAGGTGCACGAGCGCGAGAAGGACAAGGCGACCCGCCTGGCCGAACGGCCCGCCGGTGACCGCCAGCGATACGGGCCGTGAGCCCGGCCGCATCGTCACCGTCTTCTCGCCCAAGGGCGGCGTGGGACGGACCACCTGGCCGTCAACCTCGCCGTCGTGGCCGCCTCCGAGATGGGCAAGAAGGTGGCCCTCGTGGACGCCAGCTTCCAGTTCGGGGACGTGGGCGTCCTGCTCAACCTCAACCCCAAGAACAAGTCCATCGTCGACCTCATCCCGGACATGGCCGAAGGCGATCCCGAGATGATCGACCAGGTCCTCGTGACCCACGGCTCGGGCTGCGGGTCATGCTGGCGCCGCCAAGCCCCGAGATGTCAGAACTCATCACCACGGCCTTCCTGCGCCGCGTGCTCGAGCGCTTGCGCGACACGCACGACCTGGTCATCGTGGACTGCTGGCCGTGGTTCCACGACACGACCCTGGGCGCTCCTGGATCTCTCCGACGTGATCCTCGCGCTGCTGACGCTGGAGATCACCAACATCAAGAACATCCGCCTCTTCCTGGAGGTCGCCGACCAGCTCGGCTACCGCCGCGGGAAGATCAAGCTGGTCCTCAACCGCGCCGACTCGGCGCTTGGCATCCGCGTCTCGGATGTCGAGCACTCCATCGGCCGGCGGATCGACGACACGATCGTGAGCGACGGTCGAAGCGTGGTCTATGCCCTGAACCGTGGCGTACCGTTCGTCTCGGAGCAATCGCGAGGCCCAGGTCAGCCAGGACATCATCCGGCTGGCCAGGTCCGTCATCGGCGAAGCCGTCAGGCCCGCCGCGCAACGAGAGAAACCGGTCCAACGCAAGTCGCTGTTCGCATGGCGCTGACAGCCGATCGTGGTCCCGCGAAGGGCGGAAGGGGAGAGCCATAGATGTCCCTGCTGAAGCGGATCGAGAGTGCCCGGCCTGGGCGCCGGCGGAGGCTGCCGAGCGCACCGGGCCAGCCCGGCGCGCCCGGCGGCAGCCCCAGCCGACCGGTGGGCCGTCGCGGATCATGAGCCAGGTGCCGGTGCGCGAGTCCTTCCGGGACGTCAAGTTCCGCATCCAGTCGCGCGTCATCCAGGACCTGGACCCCAAGCTCGACCTGTCCAACCAGGTCGAGGTCCGGCGCCAGATCGAGGAGATCTTCGGCCGCGTCATCGACGAGGAGGGCCTGGCCCTCACCCGCGCCGAGCGCGTCCGGATGGTCGAGCAGATCACCGACGAGATCATCGGCCTCGGGCCGCTCGAGCCGCTGCTGCGTGACGAGAGCATCACCGAGGTCATGGTCAACGGCCCGCGCCAGGTCTACATCGAGCGTGCCGGCAAGCTCGAGCTGACCAACGTCGTCTTCCAGAACGACGACCACGTGATGCGCATCATCGACCGCATCATCGCCCCCATCGGCCGCCGCGTCGACGAGTCCAGCCCCATGGTGGACGCCCGCCTGACCGACGGTTCGCGCGTCAATGCCATCATCCCGCCGCTCTCGCCTGGTGGGCCCGGTCATCACGATCCGGAAGTTCTCGGCCTCCCCGTTCACCGTGGACGACCTGATCCGCTTCGGCACCGCCACCCCCGAGATGTTCGACTTCCTCAAGGCCTGCGTCGAGGCCCGCCTCAACATCTTCGTCTCCGGCGGCACCGGCTCGGGCAAGACCACGACCCTCAACGTGCTCTCCTCGTTCATCCCCAACGACGAGCGCATCGTGACCATCGAGGACGCCGCCGAGCTCCAGCTGCGCCAGGAGCACGTCGTGACCCTCGAGTCCCGGCCCCCGAACATCGAGGGCAAGGGCGCCATCCCCATCCGCGAGCTCGTGCGCAACTCGCTGCGCATGCGGCCCGACCGCATCATCGTCGGGGAGTGCCGTTCGGGCGAGGCGCTGGACATGCTCCAGGCCATGAACACCGGCCACGACGGCTCGATGTCCACCGGCCACGCCAACAGCCCGCGCGACATGCTCTCCCGCCTGGAGACCATGGTCCTCATGGCCGGCGTGGACCTGCCCCTGCGGGCCATCCGCGAGCAGGTCTCGTCCGCCGTCGATCTCATCGTCCACCAGTCCCGCCTCAAGGACGGCACCCGCAAGATCGTCAACATCACCGAGGTCCAGGGCATGGAAGGCGACGTCATCGTCATGCAGGACGTCTTCGTCTTCGAGCAGACGGGCATCGTCGACGGCAAGATCCAGGGCCGCCTCAAGCCCACCGGCATCCGGCCCAAGTTCGTCGAGAAGTTCGAGATCATGGGCATCCACCTCCCGGCCGGCATGTTCGGCTTCAACTACTAGGCCGCGGGAGACGACGCCATGAACCTGCTGCCCATCGTCCTTGGTGCCCTGGCCGGGGCGGCCGTGCTGCTCATCATCGTGGGCCTCACGGCCTCCGGCGGTTCGGGCATCAGCGCGCGCCTTGACCGCTACGCGTCGGGTCGCAAGCCCGATGCCGACAAGCAGGGCTCCGGCTCGATCAGCGACGCCATCTCCAGCTCGGTCGCCCTGGCCAGCCTCAACAAGGTCGTCGAGAACCGCGACTTCGGCGCCAACCTGGCGCGCGACCTCGCGCGGGCCGACCTGCGCCTCAAGACCAGCGAGTTCCTCGCCATCTGGGGCGCCTCCATCGTGGGCCTGCCGCTCATCTGCCTGGCCCTCAGCGACTTCCTGCCCACCCTGGGCAACCCGCTCGTGCTGGTCATCGCCGCCATCGTCGGCCTGTGGCTGCCGCGCTGGTACATCAACCACCGCAAGGCCGGCCGCCTGAAGGCCTTCAACAACCGCCTGGCCGACACGATCACGCTCATCGCCAACGCCCTGCGCGCCGGCTCGTCGTTCCTGCAGGCCGTCGAGCTGGTGGTGCGCGAGACGCAGCCGCCCATCTCGACCGAGTTCGGCCGCGTCATCCGCGAGGTCAACCTTGGCCTCGCCTTCGATCGACGCCCTGGCCAACATGGTCCGCCGCGTCCGCTCCGATGACCTGGAGCTGATGGCCACCGCCATCACCATCCAGCACCAGGTGGGCGGCAACCTGGCCGAGATCCTCGACTCCATCGCCTTCACCATCCGCGAGCGGGTCCGCATCAAGGGCGAGATCCGCACCCTGACGGCGCAGCAGCGCATGTCGGGCTACGTCGTGGCCGGCCTGCCCATCGGCCTGGTGGCGGTCCTCTTCGTGATCGCCCCCAGCTTCATGTCGCCGATGTTCCTCAAGCCTCCCGATTTCCTGGGCCTGCCCCTCGGCGTCTGCATCATGTTCGTCGGTGGCCTGTTCATGCTCATGGGCTTCCTGGTCATCCGGCGCATCGTCGACATCGAGGTCTGAGCCATGCTGCCCCTCGTCTTCGCGGTCGTCGCCTTCGCGGCGATCATGCTCATCGTCCTCGGCCTGGCCGGGGGCCAGTCGGTGCGACCCGGTCCAGGCTCGCCTGACCCAGCTGGGTTCGATGCAGGCCAAGAACCTGGAGGAGCTCGAGCTCCAGCAGCCGTTCTTCGACCGCACCATCCGGCCGTTCATGGCCCGCCTCACGGCGTACGCCCAGCGCATCAGCAGCCCGGCGTCCGCCAGCCGCACCGACCGGCGCCTCGCGCAGGCCGGCAACCCCGGCAACCTCAAGGCCGGCCGAGTTCACGGCCCTCAAGCTCGTCTCGGCCGTCGTGGTCGGCGCCCTGGCGCTGCTCATCTTCGGCGTCCTGCAGGGCAACTTCCTGTTCGGGATCATCTCCGGCGTGGTCGGCCTGGGGCTGGGCTTCGTCCTCCCCGAGTACTGGCTGAACCGCCGCATCCGCGCCCGCAACAAGGCCATCCTGCTGGCCATCCCCGACACCCTGGACCTGCTCACGATCTCCGTGCGAGCCGGCCTGGGCTTCGACGCCGCGCTCGGTCGCGTGGTGGAGAAGACGCAGGGCCCGCTCGCCGACGAGTTCCGGCGCGGCCTGGCGGAGATCCGCCTCGGGTCGGCCCGGCGCGACGCGCTGCGCGGCATCGTGGCCCGCACCAACGTGCCGGCCCTGGCCAACTTCATCGGCGCCATCATCCAGGCCGAGCAACTCGGCGTCTCGATCAGCAAGGTCCTCCAGGTCCAGTCCGAGCAGCTGCGCATCGAGCGCCGCCAGCGGGCAGAGGAGCAGGCGGCCAAGGCCCCCATCAAGATGCTGTTCCCGCTCGTGGGCTGCATCTTCCCGTCGCTCTTCATCGTCATCCTGGGGCCGGCCATCATCCTGCTCATGGTCAACCTCCACACCTAGTCCGCAGCCGGCCGCATGGCTGACCTGCTCCAGCTCCGCAACACGACCCGCGGAACGGCCGTCGCGACCCAGGTCGTGGCGGCCGCTTCGTTCTGGGCGCGCTTCATGGGCCTGATGGGCCGCCGCACGCTGGCACCCCAGGAGGGCCTGTGGCTGCCGGGCACCAACAACATCCACATGTTCTTCATGCGCTTCGCCATCGACTGCTGCTTCGTCGGCCGCCCGGCGGACGACGGGTCGCGGCAGGTCGTCGGCGTGCGACGGGCTCTGCCGCCGTGGCGTGGCATCGTGTGGTACGAGCGGGGCGCGCATGGCGTCATCGAGCTGCCGGTCGGCGCGCTGGAGCGCAGCGGGACGCAGATCGGTGATCGCGTCACCCTGAGCGGGCGCAACGGCCGCGCGGTCTGAGGCACCGTCAGTGGCTGGGGAGCGGCTCCCTGAGCGAGCGGAGGCTCACCGGGCGCGAGCTGGTCCTGTGGGCCGGCGCCATCACCGGCTACCTGTTCGGCGCGTTCGCCTTCGTGACCATCGAGGCCAGCGTCGGCGGCCAGTGGTTCCGTACCGGGCCGGACCTGGACGCCTACCTGCGCGCCGGCCACGACCTGCTCAACGGCGCGCCGGTGTACGTGGGCCAGATCGGCGAGGCCACCAACTTCCCGTACGCGCCGCCGTGGGCGGTCATCGCGGCCGGCCTGGCCCTGCTGCCGCCGCTGCTCGTGCAGGCCGTCATCATCGCGCTGGACCTGCTCGCGATGCGCTACGTCGCGGGCAGCTGGCGCGGCGCCGGCCTGATCCTCCTGTGGCCGCTGACGGCCTTCGAGCTCTCGGCCGGCAACATCGACCTCCTCATCGCCGCCGCCATCGTGCTGGCCTGGTCAGGCGGCCAGGCCCCCTCGCTTTCCGACGGTGGCACGGGCACCACGGCGCGGGTGCTGGGCCAGCTCCGACGCGTCGGCCCCCTCGTGCTCATGGCCCTGGCCAAGCTGGCCCCGGCCCTGGCCCTCCCGCCCGCTCGATGGCGGGGAGCCGTGGTGGCCCTTGCCGTCTGCATCGTCGTGACCCTGCCCGTGCTGTACCTGTGGCCGGACTGGTTCGCCTACCTTGCCCGGCAGCCTTCCAGCATCGCCATCTCCCTGCCGGTCGGACCGTGGTACCTGCGCCTGCCGGTGGCGCTCGTCCTGGCCGCCCTCGGCAGCGTGGTCCTCCGCCGGCCGTGGCTGAGCGCGCTCGCCGTGGTCGTGGCGATGCCCTCGCTGTACCTGTCCACGACGGTCATCCTCATCGCCCCGATCCGCCTCTGGCTCGACGGGCGGCAGGCCGCCACCCGGGGCCCATCGCTGCCTGACAGGCAACGGTTACCCCAGGGGTAGGGCAAGGCACCAGGGCAAGGCCCACAGGCCGCCGAGGTCCGTCGTTGCGGCCGGATGGCTCGTCCTGACCTGGGAGGTCAGTAACGGACAGGGACGTCGGGCGCGGAGGCCCAACGGGGTCGAATCTCACCGTCCTGTGACCCGGCAGGTCATTTCTCGACGGATTCGGACCGTCGGCGCGCTGATTCAGACCGTGGGCCCTCGAATCTCGTCAGATACGACCCTGCCAGGTCAGAACCCGGTGACCCCCCAGGTCAGAGCGCACCCTGCAGGTCAGGACGACGCCCGCCCCGCTACCGCCCGCCACCGCCCCGCCTCTCGATGACTACGACCGCATCATGGCGGAGGGCCTCCTCCGAGTGCCGCGGGCCCCGACGTGGCCGTGGCCAAACCCCCCAGCGGCCGACGGGCGGCGAGCAACGGCACGTACGCACCGGCGATCGCGACCAGGGGCAGCAGCGGCTCGGGCAGCCAGCCCAGGAGCGGCAGCAGGATGGCCCACCGGTAGCCCCGCGCGGCGAGCAGGGCGGCAGGCAGCGCCAGCACGACCAGGTAGTGCACCCAGATGAGTGGCGCGAGCAGGAGGGAGGCCACCGTGACCATCACGAAGCCGACTTCCCGCTCCTGCCGCAGGGCCAGCCCGATGGCTCCGACCCCGAGCGCGTACTGGACGATGAGGGCCGGCTGCACGACGCCCGGCCCCATCCCGACCAGCAGCGCGGCCGAGGCCAGGTCCACGTTATGCGCGACCCCGGTCACGTTCGACAGATCGCGCACGACGGTCAGGTAGTCCGTGTACCCGCCGACGCCGACGAACGGCAGCGTCAGCACGATCAGCACGAGACCGGCGCCGATGGTCCAGGCCAGCGGTTGCCACCGGCGACGGATCAGCCACCAGACCGGCACCACGATCAGGGTCGGCCGCAGGGCGAGCGTGAGCGCCGTCGCCACGCCCGACACCGGCCGGTCGAGCCAGCGCCAGGCCAGGCAGCTGGCCACGAGGACGAGAAGGCTGACGTTGCCAAGGTTGAGGTCGATCAGGGTCGGGTAGCTGACGGCCAGCACGAGCAGGACGCCGCCGCGGACCCAGCGAGGTACGGGCAGGACGGCGCAGCCGACCACCAGGAGCCCGACCCGGACGATCCACCAGCCCGCCTCCACCGTCGCGGTGGCGACCCCGCTCACGGCCGCCAGCAGCACCGCGAGGGGCGGCGGGTAGAGGTACAGCCCAGCTGGACCCGGGTTGAACGGCCCACTCAGCGTCTGTGGCTGGTACGGCGTGCCGCCTGCCGCGACCCGGGCCGCGGCCGAGAGGTAGGCGGCCAGGTCGTAGCCGTAGCCCGAACTGCTGCTGAACACGGCGAGAGCCGCGAGAAGTAGGACGGTGCCCGCCACACCCATCGCCAGGGCGACCGCCGTCGCGCGTCCGTCGCGGTCCATCGTGGCGATGATAGGCGGCGGCCTCGCGTAAGCGACAGCCAAGCCGGCGTGGCGATGATGGACCCATGGCGGCCGTGCTCGACCTGCTCCTCCCGCCGACGTGCCCGGGCTGCGGGCGCGAGGGCACGCACCTGTGCGCCACGTGCATGCGCCCGCTCCGCCGCCGCCTGGCGGAGCCGCCGGGGGTGGCCCTCGGCCTGCGCAGCCGGCTGCCGGCCGGCGTGGCCCAGCTCGAATGGCTGGCACCGTACACGGGCACCACGCGCGCGACTCTCCACGCCCTGAAGTACCAGGGGGTGCGATCGCTGGCCGAGCCGCTTGGGCACCCTGCTGGCGGCCAGATGGGCGCGCGCGGGACGCGGCGGGGACGTGCTGGTGCCGGTCCCGCTCCACCGCGACCGGCTCCACGACCGCGGCTACGACCAGGCGCGACTCCTCGCGCTCGCCGCCGGCCGTCGTCTTCGGCTGCCGGTGGTGCCGGCCGTGCGTCGCGGTGAGGCCACGTCAGCGCAGCACGCCCTCGGCCGTGAGCGCCCGCGCCAGCAACGTCGGTCATGCGTTCGTCGTCGCGCCCCAGGCGGCCGCGCTGATCCGCGGACGTTGGGTCGTCATCGTCGATGACATCCTCACCACCGGCGCGACCATCGGCGCGTGTGCCCTGGCCCTGCGGTCGGCCGGGGCACGGGCCGTGTCGGCCCTCGTCGTGGCCCGCGACCGATGAGCGGCGATCCGGTCAAAGGCCGATGCGGACCGGTCGCTGGTCGTCGGGACTAGAATCGGCGGCAGAAGGGAGCGCCCATGCGAACCATCGTCAGGGGCCGGAACTTCGATGTCCCAGAAGTCGACCGGAAGTACGTCGAGGCCAAACTCCACCGGCTCGATCGTCTCCTCGGGGATCGTGCCGAGGCCACCGCCGAGCTGCGGGTCGAGCGCCATCGGAGCGTCGCGATCGAGCCACGTCGTGGCCGTCAAGCTGGACCTGGACGGCCGCCCGCCGATCCACGGCTCGGCTCGTGCTTCGACCCATCGCGCCGCCGCGGACGAGATCATCGATCTCCTCGAGCGGCGCGCCGTCGACCAGAAGGAGCGCCTGCGCGAGCCGGACCATCCCGGCGCGCCATCCGCGCGGTCGACCCCCACACCCGAGCCCGCCGACGGCTCCGACGATTCGCGTCGCGTCGTCAAGGTCAAGCGCTTCGCCCTCGAGCCGATGTTCGAGGAGGACGCCGTGGCCCGCATGGAGGAGCTGGGGCACAGCTTCTTCGTGTTCGTCAACGCGGAGGACGAACGGGTCAACGTGCTCTACCGGCGCCGCGACGGCGATTACGGCCTGATCGAGCCCGTCGTCGGTGGCGAGTACGCCGTGGGCCGGGTTCGCCGGCGAGCCTGATCCGTCAGGCACGCCTGACGTGCAAGCGGCGCCTGCCGCGCAAGCGGCCCTTGACGCGCCCCGCGCCCGTCAGTCCGGCCAGGCGGTGGCCGGCTCGAGGCGGTAGACGCCCTTCGTGCGCGACATGAAGTGGAGATCGACCAGGTAGCGCCGCAGCGACGCCACGTCCGGATTGACGAGGCCCAGGCGCTGGTTGACCTCCTTCTCGGGGTAGGCCACGCCGGGCTCGAAGACCGTCTCGGCCAGGTAGCGCAGCAGCACCACGCGCTTCTTCTCCTGGGCCGGGATGGACACGAGCCGCCCATCCTCGATGAACGCCCGCAGGACCTTGGCGTCGAACGCGGGACGCGGCTTGCCGTCCGGGCCAGCCTCTTCGAGGGGCTCGGCGGCGCCCGGGCGCGAGGCGGCTCCGAGTCGGCGCCCGATGTCGTTGAGGGCGTCCAGGCGCAGCTCGTATTCCACGTACGGATGGCGCGGCCGTGACGTCACCAGGCCCGCCTCGCGCAGCCGCTGGAGGTGATGCGCGACGGTCGGCGATGACAGGCCCGTGGCCTGCGCCAGCTCCTCGACGGCCATGCGTCGCGAGGCCAGCAGGCCGATGAGGCGGAGGCGGGAGGCGTCGGCCAGCGCCTTGAGCACCGTGAGCAGCTCGGGATCCATGTGCCGATGATATCTCACGATTAGATGCTTGTCTAATCGAGGGCTCACGCCGGGTGCCGTACCATGGTCGCCCATGCCCAGCGACCTGCGCGCCGCCCTCGGCGGCCGACCCATCGGGATCCACCTGCCGCTGGGTGCGGGCATGGTCAAGGCGGCCGATCGGGCGGATGCCATCGGCGCCGCGGCGCTGCAGGTCTTCGCCGACAACCCCACCGCGTGGCGCCGGCGGACGGATCCGCCACGCGAGCTGCCGGCCTTCCGGGCCCGGCTCGCGGAACTCGACCTGGGACCGACCGCGACCCATGCCGCCTACCTCATCAACCTGGCCGGCACCGACGAAGCCTTCTGGGGCCGCTCCGTGAGCGCCCTGGCGGCCGAGCTGCGCATGGGTGGCGCGTACGGCGCGGCCTTCGTCAACGTCCACGTCGGATCGCACCGCGGCGACAGCCCGGAGGGCGGGATCGCGCGCCTGGCGCGCGGCATGGCCGCCGCCCTTGACGAGGTCACGGCCCCAGGATGCGGCCGCGCGGGCATCCGAGGACCGGGCTCCGCCGACCGATGACGGGGCTCCGCCGACCGCCGGCGCGTCGGCCACGCCGCTGCTCGTGCTGGAGAACAGCGCGGGCGGTGGCGACGGCATCGGGTCGACCCTGGAGGAGCTGGCCGCGATCGCCGAGGCCGCGGTCCAGGCGGGGGTCGCCGAGGGCACGTTCGGCTTCTGCCTTGACACGGCCCACCTGTGGGGCGCCGGCTACGACCTGTCCGATCCAGCCGTCCTGGACGAGGTGCTGCTGCGCTTCGACACCCTCCTCGGTCCCCAGCGCCTGGCGATGCTGCACCTCAACGACTCCAAGGTGGCGCTCGGCTCACACGGCGACCGGCACCAGCACCTTGGCGCGGGGGCGATCGGCGAACGAGGCATGCGCGCGCTGCTCTCGCACCCCCGCCTGGCCAGCGTGCCGGCCTACCTGGAGACGCCGGGCATGGACGAAGGCTGGGACGCCCGGAACATGGAGCGGGTGCGCATCCTGATCGCAGGCGAGGCCCTGCCGCAGCTCGACGAGGCGGCCCTTGAGCTGCCCGGCTCGCGGTCCCGGCGGGACCGCGCGGCACCCGCCCTCGAGAGCGGCTGAGGGCGCCGTCGCCCGTTCGATGGACGCTGCGATCGTGCTCGGATGGCTCACCGTTCGGCGCGGAATGCAGGGTACCAAGGACCTATATCGGCACCCTGCCACGCCCCGGATGATGCCCCTGTCATCCCGGTCCGCTCGAGGGTCGTAAGCCGCGCATGAGCGTCCAGAACGGTCGAGCCTTCAACGAATGGCTGCGCTCGCAGCTGAAGGCCAAGAAGATGTCCCAGCGGCAGCTGGCCCAGCAATCGGGCGTTGATCATTCGACGATCTCGCGCCTGATCCGCGGCGACCGCACGCCGTCCCTGGGCACCGCGACCAAGCTGGCCCGCGGCCTCCGCGAGATCCACGACGAGGCCGACACGCCGCAGTACTTCGGGCTCGTCGCCACCGCCGCGACCAATCCCACGGCGCGGGTCGAGTACTCGCTCCGGTCGGACGACTACCTCTCCGAGGCGCAGGTGCGCCAGGTCATGGAGTACTACCTCGCGGTCCGTATGCGGCGCCTCGCCGCCCGCCCCTCGCAGGCCGCCGTCACCGTCGGTGCCGTCAGCCTGACCCGCTTCCCGAAGCGCAACTGACCGACCCCCGGCCGACGCCTCGGCGCCGGCCCTGACAACCGAATCGAACCGTTCCGGGTGCCGGCCGCTGGGGGCCGGCACTCGGCGTTTCCGGGGGCCGGAGCAGCGCCGGCAGCCCCAGCGCTCCGCTGAGTCAGTTCCCCGGGGGTCCGCTGAGTCAGTTCCTCGCGGTGAACCCATCGCGTTCACTGCAAGGACGGAAGGGGGCTTTGCCGCTCCTCCATCCTTGGATCGTGCGCCAGAGGTTCCAGATAACGGCGGTACGCGACCCATCGGGGCCTCCTTCCGCGGAGTGAACCTCGGGCGTGCGGCTCGAGGATGATCAAGACCAAGCCGCGGGTCCATCGAATAAGTGGCCGCCAAGGGCGACACATCAAGGTTCTTGGATGTCCGTGCGCGAGGGTTCTGTGGCGCGAGCGAACGCGCGGATGCAGGTCGACCTGCGTCTCGCCGGAGAGGAGATCCGGCGCGCGAGGGTTTCGGGTGGGCTAAGCCAGGCGGCGGTGGGCCGGCGCGCAGGCATCTCGGGCCAGGAAGTCGGGCGACTCGAGCTGGGGCGGGTCGCCGAGCCGCCGCCGCGCGTCCTGGCACGAGTCGCCGCCGTGGTCGGGTTGGACCTGCGGCTGCGGGCGTACCCGGGCGGCTCACCGCTCCGCGACGCGGGTCACGTGCGATTGCTCCTGCGCTACCGCCGCCGCCTCCACACCGGATGGGCGTGGCACATCGAGGTTCGCGTGGACCCGCTCGACCACCTGTGGTGGGACGCCGTTTCGAGCAAGGACGGCATCACCATCGCCTGCGAGGCGGAGACGCGGCTGCACGACATCCAGGCCCAGGCACGCCGTGCGCACGCCAAGTTCGCCGCTGGCACCGTCCACCGGCTGGTCCTGCTCATCGCCGACACGGAGCACAACCGTCGGGTGCTTAGGGAGGCGCGAGAGGTCCTGCGCGGCGACTTTCCGCTCGACACGCGGGCCACCATGGCCGCCCTTGCCATCGGCCGCGATCCGGGTGCCAACGGCATCGTCGTGCTGTGAAACCTGGACGTTCACTGCAGGGAAGGAGTCGACCCGCAACGGGGCCCCATCGCTGATCAGCGCGTGGTGCGTTCGATCGGGCCGACGAGTCCCGACCGACGGCGTCGGAAGCCCCGCCAGCCCGTACTACGAACATCGGGCGTTCACACCACCGGGGCTGGGTGCGGCGGAACGCTTGGCGCGGCGGAACGTGGCTTGCGGCCTTGGCGCGGCGGAACGTGGCTTGCGGGGCTGGAGAGCATGCCCAGACCCGGCCCGCGGCCCGGGCCGCGCCGAGGGTGCCTCTCCGGGGCCGGGACCTAGGGACTTGGCGCGGCGGCGGGGGCGATCGGGCGGCGGATGACCTTGGTCTTGCTCGAGACGATGTACACGATGGCGCCGATCACGATGACCGAGAGGATGCTGATGGAGCGGTCGACGAGCGCGATCGTGAGCGCCTCGCCCTGGGGCACGCCGTAGATGTAGGTCAGGATGCCCACCATGCCGGCCTCCACGACGCCGAGGCCGCCCGGCGTGAGCGGCACGGCGGTCAGCAGCGATGCCGCAAGGGCGACGAAGAAGACCCCCGAGAGGCCCAGCCGCACGTCGGAGTAACCGAGCGCGGCGACGACGAACCAGAGACGCATCGCCTCGGTCGACCAGATCACCGCGGTCAGCGCCCCCAGGCGCGGCAGGCTGCGGGCCTTGAGGGCGAAGAAGCCCTCCTCGAAACGGTCGTACAGCTCGACGACGCTGTGGGGCACGGGCAGGCGGACGAGGATGCGGCGCCCGAAGTTGCGGAGCGTCAGCATGGCCACGGCTAGCACCACGACCACGGCGACGCCAAGGCCGAGCACGAACGTCACATACGGGTCGAAGCCGCTGCGGAAGCTCCAGAAGCCGGCGCCGAGGCCGAGGATGGCGATGGCGAAGAGGTCCAGGACCCGCTCGATGAAGACCGTGCCGAGGGTCCGGCTCGTCGAGACGTTCTGGTTCATGCGCAGCAGGTAGGCGCGGTAGACGTCGCCCAGCTTGGCCGGCACGAGGCAGTTGACCATCCAGCTGATGAAGACGATCTCCGTCGAGTCGCGCGTCGACAGGCGCGTGCCGGCGCTGCGCAACAGGAGCGTCCAGCGATAGCCGCGGATGGGGAAGCCGGCGTAGTAGATGACGAACGCGGCCAGGAGCAGCCACGGGTTGGCGGCCAGGATGCGCGCCGGCAGTTGGTCCAGCTGGAAGCCGGGCAGGGACCGCGCCAGCAGGACGATCAACAGGATCGGCACCGCCAGCGAGATGATCGTGCGCGGGCTGCGGAGGCGGCGCACCAGCGAGAGCTGGTCGGGCGAGACCTCGGCGGCGGGCTCGGGGGGCCGATCAGGCGTCTGGTCGGGCGAGGGCGTCTCGGACGATGGGCTCATGGACGCGCCGCCGCGAAGGGGCGGGGGCGCTCAGCGACGGGGCGAGAGCGCTCAGCGACGGGGCGAGAGCGCTCAGCGACGGGGCGAGAGCGGGCCGAGTCGGCGGTTGCCGCGGGTCCGGTTGATGAGCTTGGCAAGCGGTGTGAGGCCTCGAACGAGGTATGAGGCATGGCCAGGCATCAGCGTGGCCTGCGCCAGGGCCGCCCGCAGCTGGTCAGGGGTCTCGATGGGACCCGGGACGATGGTACAGGCCACCCCGACTTCGAGCAGTGAATGGGCATCGCTGGACGCCACGCCGGGCAGGCCGTTGCGCAGGGCGAACTGCGCGGCCCGCTCGTTCGCGTCGCCAAAAGCCACGCGGGCGTTGTACGCCTCGATGAAGTCGAGCTTCTGCGCGAGCGCCGCCAGGGCCACCTCCCGGTCACCCTTGAGCCCGGAGTTTCGGTAGTGGTCGAAGGGGTGGGGCAGGCCGGCCAGCCCACCCTGGGCGTGGATCGCGTCGACCGTCTCCTCCGCGGACATCCCGGGGCCGACCGCCTCCTGGAGGAACAGGCCGAGCACGTCGCCGTCGGCGCTGCGGACCTCCTCGCCGATGATGACCGTGAGACCCGCCGGGGCATGCTCGCGACCCTCCAGCGCGCCATCGAGGCGTTCGTGGTCGGTGATGGCGACGTGGGTCAGCCCGCGCTCCGCGGTGACCCGCACGAGATCGGCCGGCCGGCTCAGCGAGTCGAACGAGGCGGAGCTGTGGCAGTGC
>CAVTML010000001.1:0-794229 GCA_963735865.1 uncultured Chloroflexia bacterium | reverse complement strand
AGCGCCCATGCGAACCATCGTCAGGGGCCGGAACTTCGATGTCCCAGAAGTCGACCGGAAGTACGTCGAGGGCAAACTCCACCGCCTCGATCGTCTCCTCGGGGAGCGTGCCGAGGCCACCGCCGAGCTGCGGGTGGAGCGCCATCGGAGCGCCGCGACCAGCCACGTCGTGGCCGTCAAGCTTGACCTGGACGGCCGCCCGCCGATCCACGGTTCAGCCAGTGCTTCCACCCATCGCGCCGCCGCGGATGAGATCATCGATCTCCTGGAGCGGCGCGCCGTCAACCAGAAGGAACGCCTACGCCAGCCGGACCATCCCGGCGCGCCCTCGGCGCGGTCGACCGTCACACCGGAGGACCTCCCCAGCCCCGACGGCACGCGCCGCGTGGTCAAGGTCAAGCGCTTCGCCCTCGAGCCGATGTTCGAGGAGGACGCCGTCACCCGCATGGAGGAGCTTGGGCCACCAGCTTCTTCGTATTCGTCAACGCGGAAGACGAGCGGCTCAACGTGCTATACCGGCGACGCGACGGCGACTACGGCCTCATCGAGCCCATGGTGGGCGGTGAGTATGCCGTCGGCAAGGTGCGCCGGCGCGCCTGACGCGCCTCAGCTCGGCCAGGCGGTGGGCGGCTCCAGGCGGTAGACCCCCTTCGTACTGCGACATCGAAGTGCAGGTCGACCAGGTAGCGCCGCAGTGACGCGACGTCCGGGTGGACCAGACCAAGGCGCTGGTTGACCTCTTTTTCGGGGTAGGCCGTGCCGGGCTCGAAGACCGTCTCGGCCAGGTAGCGCAGCAGCACCAGGCGCTTCTTCTCCTGGGCCGGGATCGACACCAGCCGTCCCTCCTCGATGAACGCGCGCAGGACCTTGGCGTCGAACGCCGGCCGAGGCTTGCCGTCCGGGCCGGCCTCCTCCAGTGACTCGGCTGCACCAGGGCGAGAGGCGGCATCCAGGCGGCGCCCGATGTCGTGGAGCGCATCCAGGCGGAGTTCGTACTCGACGTACGGATGACGCGGCCGCGAGGTCACGAGGCCCGCGTCCCGCAGACGCTGGAGATGGTGCGCGACGGTCGGCGAGGACAGGCCGGTCGCCTGGGCCAGCTCCTCCACGGCCATGCGCCGGGCCGCCAGCAGGCCGATCAGACGGAGTCGGGAGGCGTCGGCCAGCGCCTTCAGGGTGGTGAGCAGCTCCGGATCCATGATCGGATCATACCTGGCGATTAGACAGGCGTCTAATCGTGCTCGGCCGCGGCGTGCCGTACCATGGGCGCCCATGCCCAGCGACCTCCGCGCGGCCCTTGGCGGCCGACCCATCGGTATCCACCTGCCGCTCGGGGCCGGGATGGTCAAGGCGGCCGACCGGGCGGATGCCATCGGCGCCGCCGCGCTGCAGGTCTTCGCCGACAACCCCACGGCCTGGCGCCGCCGGACGGATCCACCCCGCGAGCTGCCTGCCTTCCGGGCCCGGCTCGCCGAGCTGGACCTGGCGCCGACCGCCACCCATGCCGCGTACCTCATCAACCTGGCGGGCGGCGACGTATCGTTCTGGGGCCGCTCAGTGGGCGCGCTGGCGGCGGAGCTGCGCATGGGCGCCGCGTACGGGGCGGCCTTCGTCAACGTCCACGTGGGCTCGCACCGCGGCGACAGCCCCGAGGCCGGCATCGCCCGCCTGGCACGCGGCATGGCCGCCGCGCTGGACGAGGTGGCGGCCCTGGAGGCGGCCGTCCACGCATCCGAGGATGGCGCCGCTCCGCCCGCCGACCCGTTCGCCACGCCGCTGCTCGTCCTGGAGAACGGCGCGGGGGGTGGCGATGGCATCGGTTCGACCCTGGAGGAGCTGGCCGCGATCGCCGAGGCCGCCGTCCAGGGCGGGGTCCCGGACGCAGCCTTCGGCTTCTGCCTCGACACGGCCCATCTGTGGGGCGCCGGCTACGACCTGTCGGATCCGGCCGTCCTGGACGACCTCCTGGTGCGCTTCGATGCCCTGCTCGGCCCCCGGCGCCTGGCCATGCTGCACCTCAACGACTCCAAGGTCCCGCTGGGCTCGCACGGTGACCGGCATCAGCACCTTGGCGCGGGCGCGATCGGCGAACGGGGCATGCGCGCGCTGCTGTCCCACCCGCGCCTGTCGAGCGTGCCGGCCTATCTGGAGACGCCCGGCATGGACGACGGTTGGGACGCCCGGAACATGGAGCGGGTACGCGCCCTGATCGCCGGGGAGGCCCTGCCGCAGCTCGATGAGGCGGCCCTTGACCTGCCCGGCTCGCGTGGGCGGCGGGACCGGGCTGCGCCGGCCCTCGAGGGCGCCTGAGGGCGCGCTCGACCGTCCGATGGAGGCTCCGATCGTGCGTGAACGGCTCACCGTTCGGCGCGGAATGCGGGGTACCAAGGACCTATATCGACACCCTGCGGCGGCTCGGATGATGCCCCTGTCATCCCGGTCCGCTCGAGGGTCCGTAAACCGCGCATGAGCGTCCAGAACGGTCGAGCCTTCAATGAGTGGCTGCGTTCGCAGCTGAAGGCCAAGAAGATGTCGCAGCGGCAGCTGGCGCAGCAGTCGGGCGTCGATCATTCGACGATCTCGCGCCTGGTCCGCGGCGACCGCACGCCCTCGCTGGGCACCGCCACCAAGCTGGCTCGTGGCCTGCGCGAGCTGCGCGACGAGGCCGACACGCCGCAGTACTTCGGGCTCATGGCCGCCGGCCACCAACCCCACCGCGCGCGTCGAGTACGCGCTGCGGTCGGACGACTACCTCACCGAGGCGCAGGTGCGCCAGGTCATGGAGTACTACCTCGCGGTGCGTATGCGGCGCCTCACCGCACGCCCCTCACAGGCCACCGTGACCGTCGGGGCGGCCAGCCTGACGCGCTTTCCCAAGCGCAACTGACCGACTCCCCGGACCGACGCCGTGTCGGCCGCCTGAAAACCGAATCGAACCGTTCCGGGTGCCGGCCGCTGGGGGCCGGCACTCGGCGTTTCGGGGCCGCGCCGCGGCCCCTCGCTGCCCTGGGTCGGGTCGACGGCCTCAGGTGTACCGGAGGGGCAACAGGAGCGCCAGTCCCATGCCGATCCCGGCGAGCCCACCGACCGCGGCCGGCCAGGCTAGATCACCGGTGATGACCAGGGCGATCAGGCCTGCCCCGGGGATCAGGAAGACCAGGCCCTGCCCGACGGCGTTGAGCCGGCCACCCAGCGGCGATTCCTGGCCCGTGCGATGCATCTCACGCAGGCCCACGGCGAAACCGGCCAGCGCGACCAGCGTGCCTGGGGCGACTGACAGGAGAGCAAAGCCGACCTGGAGAACGTTCATGTGCTCCACGATGGTATGACCGACCCGGAACGCCGCTGGACGGGACGAGACCCGGGCGCTGCGGTCTGACCTGGGAGGTCAAGGGACTCTGACCTGGCAGGGTCGTATCTGACGTGATCCGGGCGCTCACAGCCCGAAATCGGTCGAGAACTGACCCGCCGGGTCACGAGATGGCGAGATTCGACCCCTTTGGGGCTTCGCGGCCCACGTCCCTGTCCGTTACTGACCTCCCGGGTCAGTACCCACCGTCGGCCGCGCGACCGGACCTCGGCAGCCCAGATGGGTCTGGCCGCGGTCCTTCCCTTACCCTGGGGCAGGGGTTGCCTCGGCCAACGGGGCCGGCAACGAGCGCGGCCCGCTGCCTACGGGCTGGGCGCGGCGGCCGGGGCGATCGGGCGGCGGATGACCTTGGTCTTGCTGGACAGGACGTACACGATCGCGCCGATGACGATGACCGAGAGGATGCTGATGGACCGGTCGATGAGGGCGATCGTCGAGGGCCTCGCCCTGGGGCACGCCGTAGATGTAGGTCAGGATGCCGACCATGCCGGCCTCCACGACGCCGAGGCCGCCCGGCGTGAGCGGCACGGCGGTCAGCAGCGAGGCCGCGAGGGCCACGAAGAACGCCCCCGACAGGCCCAGCCGGACGTCGGAGTAGCCGAGCGCGGCGATGACGAACCAGAGGCGCATCGCCTCGGTCGACCAGATCAGCCCGGTCAGGAACCCCAGGCGCGGCAGACTACGGACCTTGAGGGCGAAGAAGCCCTCCTCGAAGCGGTCGTACAGCTCCACGACGCGGTGGGGCACGGGCAGGCGCACGAGGATGCGGCGTCCGAAGTTGCGCAGCGTCAGGAGGGCCACGGCCAGCACCACCACCACGGCGACGCCCAGCCCGAGCACGAACTCGACGTACGGGTCGAAACCGTCACGGAAGCTCCAGAAACCCGCGGCGAGGCCCAGCACGGCGATGGCGAAGAGGTCCAGCACCCGCTCGATGAAGACCGTGCCAAGGGTCCGGCTCGTCGAGACGCGTTGGTTCATGCGCAGCAGGTAGGCGCGATAGACGTCCCCCAGCTTGGCCGGCACAAGGCAGTTGACCATCCAGCTGATGAAGACGATCTCCGTCGAGTCGCGCGTCGAGAGGCGCGTGCCGGCGCTGCGCAGGAGGAGCGTCCAGCGGTAGCCGCGGATGGGGAAGCCGACGTAGTAGATGAGGAACCCGGCCAGGAGCAGCCACGGGTTGGCGGCCAGGATGCGCGCCGGCAGCTGGTCCAGCTGGAAGCCGGGCAGGGAGCGCGCCAGCAGCACGATCAGGACGATCGGCACGGCCAGCGAGATGATCGTCCGCGGGCTGCGCAGCCGGCGGACCAGTGAGAGCTGGTCGGGCGAGACCTCGGAAGCCGGCTCGGCGGGCCGATCAGGCGTGTGGTCGGGCGTCGGCGTGTCGGATGAGGGGCTCATGGGCGCGCCGCCGCGAGGGGGCGGGGACGCTCAGCGACGGGGCGAGAGCGGACCCAGTCGGCGGTTGCCTCGGGTCCGGTTGATGAGCTTGGCAAGCGGTGTGAGGCCTCGCACGAGGTATGAGGCATGGCCAGGCATCAGCGTGGCCTGCGCCAGGGCCGCCCGCAGCTGGTCAGGGGTCTCGATGGGACCCGGGACGATGGTACAGGCGACCCCGACTTCGAGCAGTGAGTGGGCGTCGCTGGAGGCCACGCCGGGCAGGCCGTTGCGCAGGGCGAACTGCGCGGCCCGCTCGTTGGCGTCACCGAACGCCACCCGCGCGTTGTACGCCTCGATGAAGTCGAGCTTCTGGGCCAGCGCCGCCAGGGCCACCTCACGGTCGCCCTTGAGGCCGGAATCACGGTAGTGGTCGAAGGGGTGCGGCAGGCCGGCCAGCCCGCCCTGGGCGTGGATCGCGTCGACCGTCTCCTCTGCCGACATCCCCGGGCCCACCGCCTCCCGCAGGAACAGGCCAAGCACGTCGCCGTGGGCGCTGCGGATCTCCTCGCCGATGATGACCGTCAGGCCGGCCGGGGCATGCTCCCGGCCTTCCAGGGCGCCGTCGAGGCGTTCGTGGTCGGTGATGGCGAGATGGGTCAGGCCGCGCTCAGCGGCGACCCTCACCAGGTCGGCCGGCCGGCTCAGCGAGTCGAACGAGGCCGAGCTATGGCAGTGCAGGTCCACGAAGGCCTGCCCGGGTGGCGTCGCGACGGGCTCGCCCAGGGCGGGCATGCAGCCGCCCTCAGACGCGCTGGACGAGCGACTTCTTGAAGAAGTCGAAGTGTTCCAGCGCCAGCCCCGTGCCAAGGGCCACGCAGTCGAGCGGGCTCTCCGCGACGTGGCAGGGCACGCCGGTCACCTGCGTCAGCAAACGGTCGATGTTCCGTAGCAATGCCCCGCCGCCCGACATGACCATGCCCTTGTCGATGATGTCGCTGGAGAGCTCCGGGGGCGTCTCCTCGAGCACGTGGCGCACGGCCATCACGACCTGCTGGAGGGGCTGCTCGAGGGCCTCCATGACCTCCGCGCTGGTCAGCGGGATGGTGCGCGGCAGGCCGGCGATCAGGTCGCGGCCGCGCACCTCCATGTGCAGCTCACGTTCCAGCGGCAGGGCCGCGCCGATCTGGATCTTGACCTCCTCGGCCGTCCGCTCGCCGATCATGAGGTTGTACTTCTTGCGCACGTAGTTGGCGATGGCCTCGTCGAAGCGGTTGCCGCCGACTCGCACGGACGAGCTGACGACGATGCCGCCGAGGGCGATCACGGCGATCTCGGTGGTGCCGCCACCGATGTCGATGATGAGGTTGCCCGACGGGCCGCTGATGGGCACGTTGGCCCCGATGGCCGCGGCCAGCGGCTCCTCGATGAGGTACGCCTCGCGCGCGCCGGCCTTGAGGGCCGCGTCGCGCACGGCCCGCTTCTCCACCGACGTGACGCCCGAGGGCACGCTGATCATGACGTCCGGCTTGGTCATGGACCGGCCGGCCTTCTTGATGAAGTAGCGCAGCATCGCCTCGGTGATGACGTAGTCGGCGATGACGCCGTCCTTCATGGGCCGGATGGCTCGGATGTTGCCCGGGGTGCGGCCGATCATCTCGCGCGCGTCCTCACCCACGGCCACGATGTGGTTGTCGTCGCTCACGGCGACCACCGACGGCTCCTGGATGACGATGCCGCGGCCCTTGACGTAGACGAGGACGTTGGCCGTGCCGAGGTCGATGCCTATCTTCATGCGCTGGCGGGGGATCCTTCCGTGGGAGGCCCTTCGGGCAGGCGCGTCACATGAGCGCCGAGGTCGTGGAACTTGCCCTCGATGTTCTCATACCCCCGCCGGACGTGGTGTTCGCCGTGGATCAGCGACGTCCCTTCGGCCGCCAGGGCGGCCAGGATGAGGGAGGCCCCGGCCCGCAGGTCGCCGATCTCCAGCTCGGCCCCGTGGAGGCTCGTGCGGCCGCGGATCCGGGCGTGTTGGTCGTCCGCCAGGGTCACGTCAGCGCCCATGCGCACCAGCTCACCGACGTACTCCAGGCGATCCTCGAAGATCGTCTCATGGACCTGGCTGACGCCTTGGGCCTGGGTCAGCAGGACGCACGTGGGCGGCTGCAGGTCGGTGGCCAGACCTGGGTACGGCGCGGTCGCGATATCGCGCGCGCGGTACGGCCGCAGCGCCGGGTCCACGCCGCGCACCACGATGCGGTCGTCCTGGCAGGTCAGATCCACGCCCACGTCGTGGACGACGTCCAGGAACGACCCCAGCTGCGCACAGGGCGCCTCCTCGAGCGTCAGCTGCCCGCCGGTCACGGCCGCCGCGACGACGAACGTGCCGGCCTCGATGCGATCCGAGGCGACGCGGTAGTCGGCGCCGCGGAGGCGTCGCCGGCCCACGACCTCGATGGTGTCGGGGGCCGTGCGCGAGACCTCGGCACCCATGGCGCACAGGAAGCCCATCAGGTCGTCGACCTCCGGCTCCTGGGCCGCCGGCTGGATCGTCGTGCGGCCGTCGGCCAGGGTCGCCGCCAGCATGGCGTTCTCCGTGCCCATGACGCTCACGGCGGGGAACGTCACACGGGCGGCCCGCAGCCGGCCCGGCGCGCGGGCGAAGTAGTAGCCGTTGCGGTACTCGATCTCCGCACCAAGAGCGCGCATCGCGTCGACATGGAGGTTGACCGGCCGCCGCCCGATGCGGTCGCCACCGGGGTTGCTGATGATGACCCGCCCGAAACGGGCCAGGAGCGGACCCAGCAGGATGAAGCTGGCGCGCATCTTGGCCGCCGCCTCGAGGGGCACGAAGAGCCAGTCCACGTCGCCCGACGCGACCTCGTAGACGTTGGCGGCCGGGTGGTCCACCACGACGCCCAGGTCGCGCAGCGTCTCGGCCATGACGCGCACGTCCTCGATCTCCGGCACGTTGGTGAAGCGGCAGCGCTCCCCGGTCAGGGTGGCTGCGGCGAGCAGCTTCAGAGCCGCGTTCTTGCTGCCGCTGATGCGCACCGTGCCGGACAGCGGGTGGCGGCCCTCCACCCGCAGCATCTCGCGCGCGACCGGGGGCGGGGCGTACTCCCAGATGAACGGACGGGCGTCTGCCACCAGGCTACCCGCGGTGCCGCGGGCCCTCACGGTGCCGCCGTTCGGCGACGCGGATCCGGAGGAGCGCCGTCTGGAGGGCGGCACGGGCGGCGGCGAGGTCGGAGGGCGTGGTCTGCGACTCCAGCGCCCGTTCGGCCTCCTCGCGCGCCTGGTGGGCCTTCTGGAGGTCGATCTCGGAGGCCATGTCGGCGGTCTCGGCGAGGACCACGACGCGGTCCGGCCGGACCTGCAGGAAGCCGCCCACGATGGCGAACGACTCCTGCTGGCCGCCCTTGTGGATGCGCAGCTCACCCACCCCCAGGTTCGTGACGAGGGGGGCGTGGTGGGGCAGGATGCCCAGCTCGCCCTCGCTGCCGGGGCAGACGACCTCGTCCACCTCGTCGCTATAGGCGAGGCGTTCCGGCGTCACGATCTCCAGGTGGAGGGGCACGTCAGCCCTCGAGCTTCCTGGCGCTCTCGCGCACGTCGTCGAGCGTGCCGGCCAGGAAGAAGGCCTGCTCGGGCAGGGTGTCGGTCTTGCCCTCCAGGATCTCCTTGAAGGAGGCCACCGTGTCCTTGATCGAGACGTACTTGCCGGGCCGCCCGGTGAAGACCTCGCCGACGAAGAAGGGCTGGCTCATGAAGCGCTGCAGGCGCCGGGCGCGGGCGACGGTGGCCTTGTCCTCCTCCGACAGCTCGTCGATGCCCAGGATGGCGATGATGTCCTGCAGGTCGCGGTAGCGCTGTAGCACGCGCTGCGTCTCGCGCGCCACGTCGTAGTGCTCCTGGCCCACCACGAGCGGGTCCAGCACGCGGCGACGTGGACGTCAGCGGGTCGACCGCCGGGTAGATGCCCAGCTCGGTGAGGTAGCGCTCCAGGCGGATGGTCGAGTCCAGGTGCCCGAAGGTCGTCGCCGGGGCCGGGTCGGTGTAGTCGTCGGCCGGCACGAAGACCGCCTGCAGCGAGGTGATGGAGCCCTTCTTGGTCGAGGTGATGCGCTCCTGGAGCGCCGCCATCTCGGTCGCCAGGTTGGGCTGGTAGCCCACCGCCGACGGCATGCGGCCCAGCAGGGCCGAGACCTCCGAGCCGGCCTGGGTGAAGCGGAAGATGTTGTCGATGAAGAGGAGGACGTCGCGGCCCTCCTCGTCGCGGAAGTACTCGGCCATGGTGAGGGCGGTCAGGCCCACGCGCAGGCGCGCGCCGGGCGGCTCGTTCATCTGGCCGAAGACGAAGGCCGTCTTGGCGATGACGCCCGACTCCGTCATCTCACGGATGAGGTCGTTGCCCTCGCGGCTGCGCTCGCCGACGCCGGCGAAGACGGAATAGCCGCTCGTGTTCCTGGGCGACGTTGCGGATGAGCTCCTGGATGATGACCGTCTTGCCCACGCCGGCGCCGCCGAAGATGCCGATCTTGCCCCCCTTGCGGAAGGGGCAGATGAGGTCGATGACCTTGATGCCGGTCTCGAAGACCTCGACGTCGGTGGTCTGCTGGTCGAAGGCGGGTGGGGCGCGATGGATGGGCAGGGTGACCGCGGCGTTCACGGGCCCCTTGAGGTCGATCGTATGGCCCAGCACGTCGAAGACACGGCCCAGCGTGACCTCGCCCACCGGCACGGTGATGGCGGCGCCGGTGTCGCGCGACCGCCGCGCCACGGGCCAGGCCGTCGGTGGTGGTCATGGCCACCGAGCGCACCCAGTCGTTGCCGAGGTGGGACTCGACCTCGCAGACCAGCGGCTCGTGGCCCTCGCGCTCGATCTCCACGGCGTTGTAGATGGACGGCAAGCTGGCCCGCCGGGAACTCGATGTCGACCACCGGCCCGGTGATCTGGATGACCTTGCCGATAGCGGTGGGGGCGGCGGTCGCCATGGTGCTTGGATGCCTCCTGGTGTGGGGCGCGGCCGTCAATGCGCCTGGGCGCCGGTCGCGATCTCGATCATCTCGCGGGTGATGTTGGCCTGGCGGACCTTGTTGTAGGCCAGGGTGAGGTCGTCGATGAGGGTCTCGGCGTTCTCGGTGGCGTTCTTCATGGCCACCATGCGGCTCGACTCCTCGCTGGCCTTGGATTCGAGCACGGCCTGGTAAAGGCGCGTCGCCACGTACCGCGGCAGGAGCCGCTCCAGCACGCCGGCCGGACTGGGCTCGAAGATGAACTGGCGGCCGGGGATGCCGCTGGTGTCCTGCGTCGGCACGATCGGCAGGAGCTGGGCCATCGTGGGGCGCTGCACGAGGGTCGACACGAAATGCGAGTAGATGACGTCCACGCGGCCGAATTCGCCGCCCAGGTACCCCTCGCTGATGAGGCGCACCAGGGGCAGCACGTCGGCGAACGCCGGCCGGTCGCCGAAGCCCGCGAAATGGGCGTCGATGGGCACGCCCGTGCGCCGCATCGCGTCGCGGCCCTTGCGCCCGATGGTCACCACGGCCACGTCACCGGGGTGGTCCACGATCTCGCGAGCGGTGAAGCGCACGATGTTCGACGTCAGCGGTCCGGCCAGCGGCACGGTCGGTGGTGACCAGGACGATGATGCGCTTGCCGCCGCCCGGGTCGGCCAGGAGCGGATGGTGTTCCTGGTCCAGCACCGCGGCCAGGTCGGCCAGCACCTCGTCGAGCGCCGTCGCTGTAGGGGCGCGCGGCGAGCGTGGCCTCCTGCGCCCGACGCAGCTTGGACGCGGCGACGAACTGCATGGCGCGCGTGATCTGCCGGATGTTGCGCACCGATCCGATGCGGCGGCGGATGTCACGCTGGCTGGCCATGACCGGGACGGCTCCCCGCGCTCAGGCCAGGAACGAGGTCTTGAACGCGGTCACGGCCTCGTCCAGGGCGCTCGCCAGGTCGTCGCTGAGGGCCTTGGTCTGGCCCAGCTCCTGGAGGACCTTGGGGCGCTCCGCCTCCAGGAAGCGGTAGAGGCCCGTCTCGAAGTCCTTGACGCGAGGCGTCGGCACGTCGTCGAGGAAGCCCTTGGTCGCCGCGTACAGGATGGCCACCTGCTTCTCCACCGGCAGCGGCTGGTACTGCGGCTGCTTGACGACCTCCGAGAGCTTCTCGCCGCGGGTCAACTGGTCGCGCGTGGCCTTGTCCAGATCGCGATGCGAACTGGGCGAAGGCCGCCAGCTCGCGGTACTGGGCGAGGTCCAGCTTGAGCGGCGCGGCGACCTTCTTCATGGCCTTGGTCTGGGCCGCCGAGCCGACGCGGCTGACCGAGATGCCCACGTTCAGGGCGGGCCGCTGGCCGGAGTTGAAGAGGTCCGTCTCCAGGAAGATCTGGCCGTCGGTGATGGAGATGACGTTGGTGGGGATGTAGGCCGAGACGTCGCCGGCCTGCGTCTCGATGATCGGCAGGGCCGTCAGCGAGCCGCCGCCGTTCTCGTCGTTCAGGCGCGCGGCGCGCTCCAGCAGCCGGCTGTGGAGGTAGAAGACGTCGCCCGGGTAGGCCTCGCGGCCCGGCGGGCGGCGCAGCAGGAGCGACATCTCGCGGTACGCCCAGGCGTGCTTGGAGAGGTCGTCGTAGACGCAAAGGGCGTCCTTGACCAGGCCCTGGCCGGGCAGCTCGACGCCGACCTCCATGATCTCCTCGCCGATGGCGGCGCCGGAGTACGGCGCCAGGTACTGCAGCGGCGCGGGGTCCTCCGCGCCGGCGACGACGACGATGGTGTGCTCCATGGCCCCGTACTTCTCGAGCGTGGCCACGATGTTGGCCACCGTCGACAGCTTCTGGCCGATGGCCACGTAGATGCAGACCAGGCCCTGGCCCTTCTGGTTGATGATCGTGTCGATGGCCACGGCCGTCTTGCCCGTCTGGCGGTCGCCGATGATCAGCTCGCGCTGGCCGCGGCCGATGGGGATCAGGGCGTCGATGGCCTTGATGCCCGTCTGGACCGGCGTGTCGACGCCCTGGCGGACGATGACGCCGGGCGCGATGCGTTCGACCGGGCGCGTCCTGCTGGTGCCGAGCGGGCCCTTGTCGTCGAGCGGCCGGCCGAGCGGGTCGATGACCCGGCCCAGCAGGCCCTGGCCCACCGGCACCTCGGCCACGAGACCGGTCGTCTTGACCGTGTCGCCTTCCTTGATGGCCGTCGCGTCGCCCAGGATGACCGCCCCGACCGTCTCCTCTTCCAGGTTGAGGGCCAGCCCGAAGACGTCGCCGGGGAACTCCAGCAGCTCGGACGCGAGGGCGTCGGACAGTCCGTAGACCTGGGCGATCCCGTCGCCCACCTCCACGACGGTCCCGACCGAGCGCGTCTCGGCGCTTGCGTCGAAGCCCTCGATGGCGGACTTGATGATGCTGGTGATCTCGTCGGAACGGATGGCCATGTGATCTCCTAGAGGGCGCCCGAGGCGAGCCGGTGGCGCAGCCGTTCGAGGCGGCCCCGGACGCTCCCGTCGATGAGACGATCGCCGAGCTGCACCTGGATCCCGCCGAGGAGGCTGGGGTCCACGCTCTGGCTCAGCTCGATGCTGCCCCCGGTCAGCTGCTCGAGGCGCGCGGTGAGTTCGCGCACTTCCGCGGGCTCCAGGGGGGCGGCGCTGATGGCGGTGGCGGTGAAGATGCCCTGGCGGGCATTGTCGAGGCGGATGAACTCGGCCAGCACGGCCGGCAGCGCCTCCAGGCGGCCGCGCTGCAGGAGCAGCAGGGCCAGGTTTCGAACAGGGGTGCGGGTGTCCGCTCCCATGACCGCCTGGGCCAGGTGCTGTCGTGCCTCGTACGCCAGGCCGCGGTCGGCCAGGACGCGCGCCACGCGCGCCTCGCCAAGGGCAGCCGCGGCGGCCGTCAGGTCGGCACGCCAGCCGGGCACGTCGTCGTCGCGGACGGCCAGCTGGAACACGGCCTCCGCATAGCGCCGGGCCGAGCTGTCGTGACGAGCCATGCGCAGGTCAGGCCGGCTCGGCCGGGCCAGCCGGCGCCGTAGTGGAGAGGAACTCCTGCACGAGGCGACGTTCGCGCTCGCTGGTGCGCGTCTCACCGACGACCCGGGCGGCCGCCAGCAGGGCCAGGTCGGCGACCTGGCCACGCACCTCACCGAGGACGCGGGCCTTCTCCGCGGCGATCTCGACGGCGGCCTGCTCGCGCAGCCGCTCGAGCTCCTGCTGGGTGGCCGCCACGTCGCGCTGGCGCACCTCGTCGGCCGTCTTCTGGGCGTGGGCCACGATGTCGTTCGCCTCACGGCGGGCCGTCTGGATGATGACCTGCTTCTCTTCAGCCGCCGCCTCGCGCTCGCGGCGAGCGATATCGGCGTCCTTGAGGCCCTGCTCGATGCGCTGGCGGCGGTCGCTCAGCATCTTCGACACGGGCCCGAAGGCGAACTGCTGCAGGACGACCAGGAAGAACAGGAAGTTGACCGCCGCGATGAGGATCCAGAAGCCATTGAAGACCAGGCCGCCGGAGGACGGGTCCTCGGCGAACTGGGTCACCACCTGGTGCGCGCTGCCCAGGACGGCGAGGGCCATCAGGTCCATGGCGTGAGAACCGGAGCGCCGGCTACTTCAGGAAGACGATGAGGACGCCGACGACGAAAGCCAGGATGCCAAGGCCTTCGGCGAACGCGGCACCCAGGATGAAGGTGGCGCGGATCACGGCGGCCGCATCGGGATTGCGGCCCATGGCAGACGTCGACATGCCGGTCAGGATGCCGATGCCGATGCCCGGTCCGACCACGCCAAGCGCGGCCAGCCCGGCTCCCAGCATCGCGATGTCACCGTTCACCTGTGTTCTCCTCCTGTTCAGACCAAGATCAATGGGCCGCGACGGTCACGGCTTCGAATGGGGGCCCCATGTCCCCTTCAGGGTCGCTGGCGAAGGCCGGTGCGGCGTGTTCCTCCTCGTGATGGCTTTCCACGGCGGTCAGCACGTACATCAGGGTGAGCGACGCGAAGATGAGCGCCTGGATGAAGCCGATGAAGCCTTCCAGGGCCATCGCCGCGATGGGCACGAAGGGGATGAACAGGGCGGTGAAGACGCCAAGCATGATGCCGCCGCCGTACAGGTTGCCCCACAGACGGAAGCTCAGCGTGACCGGTTTGAAGAATTCGAGCAGAAACTCGATCAGCCCCACGTAGAGGTCGATGAGGCCGTCGCCGATCCCTCGCTTGAAGCCGCCCAAGTTGAAGAATTTGCCCAGGTAGCCGCGGACACCCAGGACCCGCACGCCCTCGACGTGGGTGATCACGAACGTGACCAGGGCGAAACCGATGGTCATGTTGATGTCCGAGGTCGGCGTCCGCAACGCCTCGATCTTGCCGCCGAAGATCAGCAGGTCGGTCCAGTTGGTGAACATGATCAGCAGGAAGAAGGCGGCGAAGAGGCCCACGTAGCGCCGTGCTCGATCGCCACCCAGGCCGCCGGCGAAGTCGGCGAACTGCTCGTACACGAACTCGAACAGGTTCTGCGCCCTACCGGGCACCAGGCTCATGCGCCGGGTGGCCAGAAGGCAGAAGAGCAGGACGGCGGCGATCACCACCCACGTGGCCAGGATGCTCGAGGTGATGCTGGGGTGGAAAGGCAGGATGACCAGCGGTGCGTTGGAGACGGCCGAGCCGGGATCCAGGTCCCACACCACGTGCGGGGCGACCGGCTCCAGGTTGTCGAGGATCGTCGACTTCGGGTCGGGGAAGCCGGCCGGTGCGGCGAATATGGCGGCCAGCACGTCGATCACCACGAGGGCGGCACCGGCGATCAGCAGGGTCCGCCGACGCGATCCGGTATCGGGACGGGCCGAAGTCGTGGCCTCGGCTCCCTCGGCGGGCGAGGTTTCGCTCGTCACGCTCTCTCCATGCGATCCGCGCGGCTTCCACCGCGCGAGGACTCCATCACTCGAACCGGGCCAGAAACCGGCTGATGAGGCGGACCACCACGGCCCCCCCCAGAGCAAGCCCGACGACCGCACCGATCAGCAGGAAGACGGGCAGGGTATGGAACTGCTGGTCGATCCACCAGCCGCCGAGTACTCCGGCCAGGACCGTCAGCCCGAATGCGAACGCGATCTCGGAGAAAAGGGCGAGGTAGATGCTCGCTCGGCCGAGGTCCCTCATGGCACGCTCTTAAGGGCGCCGGGAGTATAGCAAATGCGACTCCCCGGCCGACCGCCGGGAAGGCTCAGAGACCGACCGTGAAGGCGGCGGGATCGCTCGTGATCGAGGTCGAATCCCGCGTCAGGACCACTTCCACGTAGTAGTAGCCGGGCAGGGCGAACGTCAGGCTCACCGAGCGGCCGTCGGGACCGAGGTCGGCCGGCGCATAGGTCACGCCGTCGTCGCTGATCAGCCACTGGTAGCTCACGGTGCCGCCATTGGTGGCCGCCACGGTGCAGCTGTCCGGGATGAGCGCGGTCGGCGTATAGGTGTCGCAGTAGAACGCCGGATCGAGCGGCGGGGTCGGCTTCGGCGTGGGCTGCGGGGTCGGCCGGGGGGTGGGCTTGGGCGTGGGCCTGTGGGTCGGAGGCGGTGTGCGGTCCACGGTGAGGGGCGGTGTCGGGTCGGCCGCCGGGACCGTCACCGGCACGGGCGTCGCGATCGGACCCGGGCTCGGCGTGGTCAGGATGGGCGGGTCAAGGGAGACCGATGGGTCCGCCGCTGCGACCAACGGGGTCGGCGCACTCGTGCGCTCCGGGGCGAGCTGGGCGGCGACGGGGCCGGCGTTGCGAGGCTGCGGACCCGAGGGCAGGTGCAGGAGGTCGCCTCCCACGAGCACCAGTCCGACGAGCGCGAACGCGACCAGGGCGGCGGACGCATCGCGCCACATGCGCCAGCGCGGATCGGCCGGCGCACGGCCAGGGTCGCCCGGCATGTCCTGCGAGCGCCACAGGTCGCCGTCCAGCGCCATCGGGGCGCGCCGCATGATCGATGCCTCGCCGGGGTGCAGGGGATAGGCCGGCGCGACGGCGACACTCGCAGCGCGGGAGGCCGCGGCACGCGCGCCCGCCCACGGCACAAGGGCAGACGAGATCGAGCGCGGTCGCATGGCCGGGACGGGCGCCATGGGCGGCGCGTCGAACGGGACGGCTGACTCGGGGTCGATGCCGCCCCGCAGGCCGGCCAGCCGGGCCGTGACCCGGGGCGTCGCCTCGGCCACGAGGCGCTCCTCGGCGTTCCGCCGCCGGGCACGGCGGAGCCAGGCAAAGGCCCCCATGGAAAGGCCCACGAGGACGAGCAGCAGGAGCGGGATGAGCGGTTGGATCGTTGTGCACCTGGTACCTTCGGCCACGATGAGGGGGGTCGAAGGGACTACCGATGCTAGCACCGCGGGGGTCGGCCGCAAGCGCGGCGACCTACGTCGACCTACCTATCGTCGTGATTTCCCGGTGCGTCCCCGCCCTCATCGTCGGGCTCGTCCTCACCGTCATAGGCGTCCGCCTCGAGGGCGTCGTTGCCCCGCCGCATCGACACGTACAGCAGCACACCGGCCGCCGCCACGAGGCCCAGGAAGGCGTACAGCTGGCCTGAGCCCGAGAGGACCAGCGAGGCCACGGCAAGGATGCCGGTGAGGGCGTAGATCGTCAGGACCGCGCCCCGATGGGAGATCCCCAGGTCGAGCAACCGATGGTGGAGGTGGCCCCGATCGGCGGTGAACGGGGCCTGGCCCGCCAGGGTCCGCCGCACGATGATCCAGAAGGTGTCGATGATCGGCACCCCCAGGACGAGGATGGCCACGGCCACCTTGGCGGTCCCCAGGATCGAGAGCACAGCCAGTGTGTAGCCGATGAAATAGGTCCCCGCGGAACCGATGAAGACGCGGGCGGGATGGAAGTTCCACGGCAGGAAGCCGGCCAGTGCACCGGCCAGGCAGGCGCACAGCAGCGCCACCGCGGGCTGGTCGATGGCCGATCCCACGGAGATGAGGCCCAGGGTCACGGCCGCGATCAGGGCGACGCCCGTCGAGAGCCCGTCAAGGCCATCGATCCAGTTGATGCTGTTGATCATGCCGGCGATCCAGAAGACGGTGAAGCCGACGGCGAACGGGGTCGAGAAATGGATGACGCCCGTGCCGGCCGGGTTGTTGACGAAGTCCACGAGCACGCCTGCGGCAACGGCCCCGACGGCCAGCACGACCTGCATCAGCAGCTGCCAGCGCGCGCGCAGCTGGAAGCGGTCGTCCAGGAACCCCAGCACGGCCGCCGCGACGGCGCCCCCGAACAGGGCGAGCGCCTCCGGCGGGGTGATGTCGGCCATGTCGAACGTCGGCCCCGTGCTCGCCACGACGGCGAAGCACACGCCACCCACGACGACGAAGCTGGCGGCGACCGCCACTCCGCCGCCGCGAGGGATCGGCCGGCTGTGGATGCGGCGGGCCGCGCCCGGCGCGTCGATCGCCCCGGTCGCGGTGGCGAAGCGGGCCGCGAGCGGGGTCAGGAGCAGGGAGATCAGCAGCGCCGCCGCGAAGGCGCCGCCGATGGTGAGGAGCGCCCCGGAGTCGGCCTGGATCACGCCGCGGGCAGGCCCGGCACGGGGAACCGATCACAGATGGCACGCACCTCGTCGGCCAGCACCGCCTGGGCGGCCGGGTCGTCGCGGGCCGCGATGGCGCGCACGATGAGCGCCGCGATCTGGCGCATCTCGGCCGGCCCGAAGCCGCGTGTCGTCGTGGCGGGCGTGCCGACCCGGATGCCGGACGCCGTGTTGGGGGGCAGCGGGTCGAAGGGGATGGCGTTCTTGTTGACGGTGATGCCGACGTGGTCGAGGCCCGCCTCGGCCTCCCGGCCGGTCACGCCGAGAGGGGTCACGTCGACGAGCATGAGGTGGTTGTCCGTGCCACCTGACACCAACCGGGCGCCCTCTTCACGCAGCGCATCGGCCAGGATGGCCGCGTTCTCCACGGTGCGGTGCTGGTCGGCCCGGAAGTCCTCGCCGAGGGCCAACAGCAGGGCGACCGCCTTGGCCGCGATGACGTGCATCAGCGGACCACCCTGGATGCCCGGGAAGACGGTCTTGTCGATGGCCGCCGCGAGCGTGCCCTTGACCGTCGGGAAGTCCGCCTTGTCCAGATCTTGGGGGAACTCCACCCGGCTGAAGATCAGGCCGCCGCGCGGGCCGCGCAGCGTCTTGTGGGTGGTCGTCGTGACCAGGTCGGCGTGCGGGAAGGGGCTGGGATGGAGGCCCGCCGCGACCAGGCCGGCGATGTGGGCCATGTCCACGAAGAGGAGCGCGCCGACGCCGTGCGCGATGGCGGCCATGCGCTCGAAGTCGATGAGGCGGGAGTAGGCGGAGGCCCCGGCCACGATCAGCCGCGGCCGCACCTCCTCCGCCTGGCGGGCCAGCGCGTCGTAGTCGATGCGCTCGTCGGTCGGGCTGACGCCGTAGGCGTGCACCTCGTAGAAGCGCCCGCTGAAGTTGACCGGCGAGCCGTGGGTGAGGTGGCCGCCGTGGGCCAGGTTCATGCCCAGGATGCGGTCGCCCGGCTGGAGGACGCTGAAATAGGCGGCCATGTTGGCCTGGGCGCCGCTGTGCGGCTGCACGTTGACGTGCTCGGCGCCCGGGAAGAGGCGGAGGGCGCGCTCCTGGGCCAGCGTCTCGGCGACGTCCACGTACTCGCAGCCGCCGTAATAGCGCTTGCCGGGCAGGCCCTCGGCGTACTTGTTGGTGAGCCAGGAGCCCTGCGCCTCCATGACCGCGGCGAAGGTGTAGTTCTCGCTGGCGATCAGCTCGATCTTGTCGTGCTGCCGGTGCCGCTCGGCCTCCATGGCGGCCCACAGGTCGGGATCCACGGTGGCCAGGGGGGCCCAGCCGAGGCCCGTCGCCTCCACATGCGTCACCGGATCCGGACCTCCTCCCTCGCCTGCGCGCCTGGTGCGCAGTGTACGCGCCGGGGGTCGCCGCGCCCTGGACTCAGGCGAAGGCCCGGGCCAGCTCGGCCTGCGTGATCGGCCCGGCCCGGAGGAGCCGCCACGAGCCATCCGCCTCGAGGGCCACGACGGTGGAGGGCACGCCACCTGGCGAGCGGCCCCCATCAACGATGAGCTCGACCGCGGCGCCGACCGTCGCCTGGACCTCCGCGGCGTCCCGGGCGTCCGGCTCGCCGGAGCGGTTCGCCGAGGTCAGCGGCAGGGGGCCAAGGGCGCGGGCCAGGCTACGGGTGAAGGGCTGGTCGGGCACCCGCAGCCCCACCGCATGCGTGCCGCCGGTCACCGCATACGGCAGCTCCACGCCGGACTGCAGGGGCACCACCACCGTCAGCGGGCCGGGCCAGAAACGGTCGGCGAGCCGCCGTGCCGCCGGCGACTCCACGATGAGCCCTGCCGCGTCGGCCAGGTCGTCCACCAGCAGTGTGATGCCCTTGCCGGCGTCCCTCCCCTTGGCCTCCACCAGGCGGTCCACTGCCGCATCGGTGAGGGCGCAGGCGAGGCCATAGACGGTCTCGGTCGGGACCGCCACGAGCAGGTCGGCCCGGATGGCCTCGACGGCAAGGTCCAGCGCCGACGGGTCGTCCTCACCGACGAGGCGCGCCGGCGTGGTCACGAGCGGCCGTCCAGGCTGCCGCGGCCCAGGACCAGCGCCTCCAGCGCGACGGCGAAGCCCTCCTCGTCCACCGAGGCGGTGACGTGCCGGGCGGCGGCACGGACCTCTTCCGGGGAGCCGGCCATGGCCACGCCGTGAGCGGCCGCGGCCAGCATCTCCAGGTCGTTGTACTGGTCGCCGACGGCCATCGTGGCGGCCAGCGGGATGCGCAGGCGCCGCGCCAGCCAGCGGAGGGCCTGGCCCTTGGTGACGCCGGGGGCCGTGAACTCCAGGTACTCGGGGTGCGAGACGGTGACCTCGGCGCGGCCCAGGAACACCGAGCGGCCGGCCGCCAGGACCCGTTCAGGCACGCCGGGCGGACCGACGGCCAGCACCTTGGTCACGGGACGGGCGACGGCGGCGACCAGGTCGGGCACGAAGTCCGCGTCGATCCCGGACAGGCGCTCGTAGTCGGCCGCGCCCTCGTCGCCACGCTCCATCACCAGCCGGTCGTCCATGTTCACGTGCGGGTCCAGGGCGTTCTCCCGCGACCAGCGGATCGCCTGGCGGGCCACGTCCGCCGCCAGCGTCACGTGGCGGATGGGCGGTCCGGCCGGCTCGTCGCCGACCGGCATCTCGCGGATGTAGGCCCCCTGATAGCAGATCAGCGGAGCGCGCAGGTCCAGGGCTCGGGCGAAGCGCAGGGTGCTGCGGTACATGCGGCCCGTGGCGATGACCACGATCACCCCCCGCGCCTGCGCCGCCGCGACCGCCGCCGCCACGCGCGGCCGGATGAGGAGGTCGGCACCGACGAGCGTCCCGTCCAGGTCGGTCGCCACCAGCCGGATCGGCAGGCTCACGGGTGTGGCCCGCGTGCCAGCTCCAGCACGCGCGGGATGCCGCCCAGATCGTCATGCACGACGGAGGTCCAGCCGGGCAGGACTTCGCGAAGGAGGGCCCGCAGGCGCTCCACCTGGCCGTCGCCGATCTCCAGCAGGGCCAGGCCGTCCGGCGCGAGGACGTGGTCCAGATCCTGCATGAGGCGGGCGATGACGCGTGACCCGTCCGGGCCGCCATCCAGGGCGATGGCCGGTTCGAAGCTGGCCGCCACGGGGAGGCCCGGCAGGTCGCCGCTCGGCACGTACGGCAGGTTGGCCAGCAGCAGGTCCACCGGCCCGCCCCTCGGCGCCACGCCTTCCAGGAGGTCGGCGTGGCGGAACTCGATCGCGTCGGCCACGCCGTGGCCCACGGCGTTCTCCATGGCCAAACCCAGGGCATCGGCGGACACATCGCTGGCCACGAGGCGCACCGCGTCGCCATAGCCGCGGCGCCGGAAGGTCACGGCAAGCGCCACCGCGATGGCGCCGCTGCCGGTCCCCACGTCCAGCACGACCACCGGCGGGGCGTCGGCGACCCGGGGCGCCGAGGTCAGGCGTGCCCGCACCCAGGCCTGGGCCAGGTCGACCAGTAGCTCCGTTTCCGGCCGCGGGATGAGGGCGCGGCGGTCGGCCGTGAACGCCAGCCCGTAGAACTCCTTGACGCCCCGGATGTAGGCCACCGGCTCGCCCTGCGCACGCCGTGCCACGGCCGCCTCGAGGGCGGCCGCCTGTCCGGTCCCCACCGGTGCTTCCGGGTGGGCCAGGACCGTGGTCCGATCCACCCCGAGCACGTACCCCAGCAGCAGCTCGGCGTCCAGGCGGGGCGACGGCGACCCTGAGGCGCGCAAGCGGGCCACGGCCGGCTCGAGCAGGTCACGCACCGTCGCCACGCGATCAGGCGCTCACGCCCGGGTCGAGGTGGGTCAGCCGTTCCGCCTGGTCGGTCGTGACCAGCGCATCGATGAGCCGGTCCAGGTCGCCATCCAGGATCGCCGGCAGGTTGTGCAGGTCGAGGCCGATGCGGTGGTCGGTCAGGCGGTCCTGCGGGAAGTTGTAGGTGCGCACCTTCTCCGACCGCTCCCCGGAGCCGACCATGCTGCGCCGGACGGCGGCCTCCGCCTCGTGGGCCTTGCGCTGCTCCATCTCCAGCAGGCGCGCCCGCAGCACGGCCATGGCCTTGGCGCAGATTCTTGATCTGGCTCTTCTCGTCCTGGATCTCCACCACCAGGCCGCTCGGAAGGTGGGTGATGCGCACGGCCGAGTCGGTCGTATTGACACTCTGGCCACCCGGGCCGGAGGAGCGCTTCACCTCCACTCGCAGGTCCTTGTCCTCGTCGATCTGGACCTCCACCTCATCCGCCTCCGGCAGGACCGCCACCGTGGCGGTCGAGGTGTGGATGCGGCCGGCCGACTCCGTCTCCGGCACCCGCTGTACGCGGTGCACGCCGCCCTCGAACTTCAGGCGGCTGTAGGCGCCGTCGGCACGGACCTCCAGGATCGCCTCGCGGAGGCCGCCGATGTCGTTCGCGTTGGCGCTGAGGAGGTCGGTCGCCCAGCGGTGCCGCTCGGCGTAGCGCACGTACATGCGATAGAGCTGCGCGGCGAAGAGGGCCGCCTCGTCCCCGCCGGTGCCGGCCCGGATCTCCATGATCACGCTGCGCTCGTCGTTGGGATCGCGCGGCACGAGGAGCCGGCGCAGCTCCTCCACCAGCTCCACCTGGAGGGCCTCCAGGTGCGTGACCTCCTCGTGGGCCATCTCGCGCATGGCCGGGTCGGACGCCTCGTCGCGCACCTGCAGCGCCCCCGCCAGCTCCTCGCGGGCGTGTCGCAGGCGCTGGGCCACGTCGACCACCGGCTCGAGACGGGCCAGGTCCTTGCCGTACCGCTTCAGGGCGGCGGGATCCATGGCCACCGCCGGGTCGGCCAGCCGGGCGTGGATCTCGGCGGTCTGGGCCTCGATCTCCAGCAGGCGGTCCTCCAGCGTCACGCCACGGCCCCCGGCTCGAGCGGGGCGGCAGCCGCCAGGGGGATCCGGGGCGGGTCAAGCGACCCGACCGGCGCCGCCTGGCCGTTGACTCGCAGGGCTTCCTGCAGGGAGGCCACGGCGACCTCGATCATGCCGTCATCCGGCGGCTGCGTGGTGATGCGCTGCAGCCAGATGCCGGGTGCGAACACCCACCGCACGAGGGCGTGCTCGCGGTACCGCGCCCCGATCCGCAGCAGCTCGTAGCTGACGGCCGCGATGACCGGGATCAGCACGATGCGGCCGGCGATGGCGACGAGCGGATCGCTCGTGGCGAGCAGGCTGAACAGGATGATGCTGACGATCACGAACACGACCAGGAACTCGGTGCCGCAGCGAGGATGGGCCGTCGGATAGCGCCGGATGGACTCCACGGTCAGCGGGTCCTGGTGTTCGAGGGCGTGGATGGTCATGTGCTCCGCGCCGTGATACTGGAACACGCGCCGCACCTCCGCCGCGCGGCTCACCACCAGCAGGTAGCCCACGAAGAGCACCACGCGGATGAGCGCCTCGGCGAGGCGCTGGAGGATGGGCTGGTCGCCGCCCCCGGCCGCTGCCACGCCCGCCTGGGCCAGAAAGAGCGGCAGCAGGACGAAGATGCCGACGGCGATGGCGAGAGTCACGAGCAGCGTGAACGCCACCGTGCGGCCCCCCAGTTCGACGCCCTGGCCGGCGGCCGCCACGGCGCCGGAGCGCATCAGCCAACGGGTGCCCACCACGAGCGTGTCATAGAGCAGCACGATGCCGCGCACGAACGGCGCCCGGGCCAGGCGGTTGCGGTGGAGGGGCGAGGCCAGCGGTTCGGTCGCCCAGACGATCATCCCGTCCGGGCGGCGGAGGGCCACCCCGATCGCGTCGGGGCCGCGCATGAGGACCCCCTCCATCAGCGCCTGGCCGCCGTAGGCGAAGGTCTGAGCCATGCCCGGCGGTCCCGCCGACGCCGAGCGCGTCAGCTGCGGGCCGCTCGCTCCAGCCGCTTCTGGAAGCGCTCGACCTGGCCGGCCGTGTCCACGATCGTCTGCTTGCCCGTGTAGAACGGGTGGCAGTGGGCGCAGACGTCGACGTGCATCTCGCGGCGCGTCGAGCCGATGCTGTAGACCGTGCCGCACGTACCGCAGGTCACGGTCGCCTGGTGGTAGGCGGGGTGGATCTCGGCCTTCACGCGTCGGCCTCGACGGTGATCTGCTTCTTGTCGCGGGTCGCGTGGCTGAAGCGCACGCGGCCGTTCACGGTGGCGAAGACCGTGTAGTCGCGTCCCAGCCCGGCACCCGTGCCGGCCACGAAGGTCATGCCACGCTGACGGACGATGATCGTCCCGGCGTGCACGGCCTGCCCGTCGCCGGCCTTCACGCCGAGGCGCTGGCCGACGCTGTCGCGTCCGTTCTTGGAGCTCGAGCCCGCCTTCTTGTGGGCCATCAGTCTTCCTTCTTCTTGCGGGGGGCGGGCTTGGCCGGCGGCTGCGGCGCCTGGGTGCGCGTGGCCGGGGCCTTGCCGCCGGTGGCGGGCTTGGTGGCTGCCTTGGCAGCGGGCTTCGCCGCCGTCTTGGGGGCGGGCTTGGCTGCTGTCTTGGCGCCTGCCTTGGCGGCCGGCTTGGCCGCGGCATCGCTGGCCTTCTTGGCGGCGCTGGCCTTGGCCTCGGCCGCGGCCGCCGTCCTGGCCAGTTTGCGGGCCAGCTCCTTGTCCGCCTCGGCCTGCTTCGCGGCGGCCTCGGCCTCGACGGCCTCGAGCCGCTCGCGCTCGGTCCGGGCGGCCTCGGCGATCTTGGCCGCGCTCTTGCCCTCGTGGACGATGTCGGCGATGCGCAGGACCGTCAGGTCGGCGCGCGAGCCCTGCTTGACACGGCTGCGGGCCTTGGGCCGGTACTTGAAGACTACGATCTTCTCGCCGCGTGCCTGGCGCACGACGTCCGCGCTCACGCTGGCACCCGCCACGTGCGGCCGACCGACCGAGGCCTCATCCCCGTCGGCGACGAGCAGGACATGATCGAACTTGACGGTCTGGCCGGCCTCGACGTCCATGCGGTCGACGACCAGCTCCGCGCCAAGCTCGACGCGGTACTGCTTCCCGCCGTTCTCGATGACTGCGTACATGGTTCCCCACTGGGCCGGCTGATGACGGAGCGCGCGGCGGACAGGCCGAACACGGCCACGGACCTCGCGGCGCGAAGGCAGATGCTACCGCTCGCCCGCTGGCCAGTCAAACGTGTCGGGGGCCGCGAGACTGAGACACGACCGCCGGTCGGTCCCGGGCCCCGCGGCCGACCTTGGCCTCGAAGAGGAGCGAGGCATGACGCGCACCTGGTGGCTCAGACGCACGCTCGGGGAACGTAAGCGCCGCTCGCCAGCGGCGCAGCCCCGCGCACGTTCCTCGCGACGGCCCCGTCGAACGTGATGGGGGACCGTGCCTGGTCCGTCAGCGCGTTCCGAGCCCTTCCGACCCACCTGATCCCGCGCCAATGTTCCCCCGGCGTGCGTCTGCAACACCCGGACCGGGCGGCCGCGTCAAGGTATGCCGCCAGCCGGTCCGGCGCAGCGAGGTGCCGCCGACCGGGACGATGGGGTCATTGCCCGGGCAGGAACCGGCGCCTAGGGTTGACCCTGATGGACATGGCGCTCGACCCGTACAAGACGCTCCAGGTGGATGCCGAGGCCGACGAGGACGTCATCCGCGCCGCGTATCGACGGCTGGCCCTCAAATACCACCCCGACGGTGGTGAGACGCCGGAACGCGGCCGCCGCATGGCCGAGCTCAATGCCGCCTGGGAGGTGCTGCGGGATCCGCACCGCCGCGCCGCCTACGACGCGGGGCGGCAGGCTGAGCGCACTGCGCCGCCCGCAGCTCGACCGGCCCCCGCCGAGGCGCAGTCCGCCGTGCGCGCGGCCTGGGGCGCCGCGGCAGGCCCGCCGCGGGCCGAGTCGGCCAACCCCCTGTGGACGTCGGGGCGCTCCAACATCGGCACCGGGTACGACGCCGCCAGCATGGGCCGCTCGATGGAGACGGGTTCGGCCGGGCCTCCACCGGGTCGGCCATCGGGCAGCGTGCTCAACTTCGGCCGCTTCTCGGGCTGGTCGCTGGGCGAGATCAGCCGCACGGACATCGAATACCTGGAGTGGCTCGACCGGGCCCCCATCGGCCGCCAGTACCAGGCGGAACTCGACCAGCTGCTGCGCCAGGCCGGCCGGCGGTCCAGCGCGATCCAGGACGAGTCGCGTCGGGGTCTCTTCCGCCGCCGCTGAGCGGGCGCCTCAGAAGCGCGGCTTGGCCTGCCGCAGGTTGATGCTCTCGAGGATGCCAAGGCCCAGGGCGATGCTGATGAGTGAGGCGCCGCCGTAGGTCACGAAGGGCATCGGGATGCCCGTGATGGGCATGATCCCGATGACCATCCCCACGTTCACGAAGAGCTGGAACAGCAGCATCGACGCCATGCCCGAGGCGAACGCCAGGCCGAAGGTGTCGTCCGAGCGCCAGCCGATGCGCAGGATGCGCCACAGCAACGCGCCAAACGCGACAAGCACGACAGCAACGCCGATCAAGCCAAGCTGCTGGGCGAGCAGGGCCATCACGAAGTCGGTCGTCTGGACCGGCAGGAAGCCCACCTGCCCCTGTGTCGCGTTGGCGAGGCCCTTGCCGAAGATCCCGCCTGAGCCCACCGCGATCTGCGACTGGATGAGGTGGTAGCCCGACCCAAGGGGATCGGCGGACGGGTCCAGGAACGACAGCAGGCGGGCCTTCTGGTAGTCACGCAGGACCACGGTCCAGATGACGGGGAGGGCCGCAAGGCCGAGCCCGGCGAAACCGAGCAGCCATCGCACGCTGCCGCCACTCAGGAAGAGCGTCCCGACGAGGATGGCGATGAACACCATCGAGGTGCCCAGATCCGGTTGGATGAGCACCAGGGCCACCAGCGGAACGGCCAAGATCAGGGCGCCGAGAAGGGTGCCCAAGGTGCCCAGCTGGTCCCGCCGCGAGGCGAGGTAGGCCGCCAGGACCACGATCATGAGGATCTTCGCGAGCTCGGAGAACTGGAACTGGAGCCCGAAGATCGACACCCAGCGCGCCACGCCGCCGACGCCGGTCCCGATGAGCTTGGACAGCACGAGGAGGGCGATGTTCAGGAGATAGACGGGCCAGGCGAACGTGCGCAGCCAGCGATAGTCGAAGGCCGCCGCGACGACGAAGACGAGCGAGGCGATGGCCAGCCACACGAGGCTGCGCGCGAAGGTGCTCCCCGCCGCCAGCACGCCCGTCGCGACGCTGTTCGAATACGCCATCAGCAGGCCGAAGAACACGAGGATCCCGGCGTACAGGAGCAGCTGGATGTCGAAGATGCCCCAGACGGCGCCCGCCGACCGCGTCGCCCACGTCTGGACCCGTGCCGGCTCGACGCGCAACGCTCCCATGTCAGTCGCCGTAGTGGTTGCCGGTCTGCAGGAGCTGCGGCAGCCGCAGATCGTGCTTCAGACCGTAGTGCATCTGCAGGAAGTACTTGACGACCTCGGTCGCCGCGTTGCCGACCGTCCGCGAGTCCTGGATGAAGGCCATCACGACGAGGTTGGAGTCGGTCCGTGAGATGGCCTTGAAGCCATCGGGGTCGCTCGCGGTCTTGCCCGGCACCTTGGGCACGAACGCCACGAACCACGAGCTGTACGGCAGTCGGCCCTGGGCATCGCGGACGCCGAACTCGGACGTCCCGGACTTCCCGGCGATGACGATGGGCTCGTCGACCAGGTTGTAGGTGTGGCGCAGGATCTGCGGGTAGAGGGCGGCGACGCGCATCGACTGCAGCACCTGAGGGCTCGCCGCAAGGGTGCGGATGAGCTTGGGCGCGAACGGCTGCACGACCTGACCGTCGGGTCCCACGATCTGCTGCACGATCTGCGGCTGGTACAACTTGCCGCCGTTGGCGAGGGCCGCGTACGCGTTGATGAGCTGCAGCGGTGTCACCGCGTCATAGCCCTGCCCGATGCCCGCCTGGTAGACCTCGCCGGGGAAGACGTTCTGGCCGAAGACCTCCTGCTTCCAGGCGTTGGTCGGCACGATCCCGGCCGCCTCGCCCGGCAGGTCGACGCCCGTGGGGGCCCCGAAACCGTACTGCGAGGCCCAGTAGCCGAGGCGGTCGGCGCCCAGCATGCCCGCCACCTGGTAGAAGAACGTGTCGCTCGAGTGGCCGAACCCGTAGTCGATGTTGATGTTCCCGAAGCCGAGGTGGTTCCAGTCGGGGTAGATGTTGGCCCCGAGGCGCAGGTACGGGGCGGTGTGGATCAGCGTCTGCGTGGTGATCTTCTTGTCCGCCAGGCCGCCCGTGCCGGTGACCAGCTTGTACGTGGAGCCCGGGGCGTACTGCTCGGCGATGGCGTGGTTGAGGAGCGGCTGGTTGGGGTTCTTCAGGTAGGCCTGGAACTGGGCGTCGGAGATGCCCTGGGCGAACGTGTTGTCGTCATACGTCGGCAGCGAGACCATGGCCAGGATCTGGCCCGTCTGCGGATCCATGGCGATGACGACCCCGGACTTGACGTGGGCCGTGTTGAGGCCCCACTCGAGCGCCGTCTGCGCCTGCTGCTGCGTCTTGAGGTCGATCGTCAGGTCGAGGGAGCTGCCGGGGACGGGGTCCTGTGTCTGCGACAGCACCCCCAGGTCCTGGCCGAGCGCGTCGCGCTCGTCCTGCTCCGAGCCGTACTGGCCGCGCAGCGCCGCTTCGTACGTCGCCTCGACGCCCGCCTTGCCGATCTGGTCGTCTGACAGGTACCCCTGCGTCGCCAGTCGCTGGAGGTCGGCCGTCGTCACCGCGCCCGTGTACCCGACGACCTGCGAGACGAGCGGGCCGTAGAGGTAGTCGCGCTGCGACTGGACGACGACGCTCACCCCGGGCATCGCAAGGTGCTGCTCCGAGATGACCCGCGCCACGTCCTCGGGCACACCCGTGGCGATCGTCACCTCGTCGAAACGGGCGCCCGGATCCTTGTCGATGGTCTGGTTGATGGCGCTCGTGGTGAGCCCCAGGAGGGACGAGAGGCGCGCCACGACCGCCGGGCGCTGCGTGAGCGGCAGGTTCGCCGACAGCACCTGGACGGCGTAGGTCGGCACGTTGCTGACGAGCGCCGTGCCGTTGCGGTCGTAGATGAGGCCCCGCGTCGAGGGGATCTCCTGCGACACGATGCGGTTGCTGTCGGATAGGCCGGTGTAGTAACTGCCCTGGTCGACCTGCAGGTAGAACAGCCGCGCCGCGAGCACGCTGAAGACGAGCGCGATGACAAGGCCGAACACGATGAAGCGGCCCAGGAGTGATCCGCGCGGGTGGCGGTTCTCAAGGTCGATCGACGTCACACCCTCACCATTCGATTCGGTCATGCGCACCGTAGCGCAGCCACGCGAATCGCAGGATCCCCGCGGCCGGTATCGCCAGGAGGGCGTCGACGATCGCACGGGGCAGCATCGCGACCGGGTCGATGGTGGCCGGCGTGCCGGCCGTGGCGGCCAGGACCAGGATCTCCAGCGGCTGGAACACCATCGCCAGCACCAGGACCAGGACGGTCGCCACGGCGACCCGCCGCTGGGGCAGGAAGCGTCCGACGGTGGCCGTGATACCGGACATCCCAAGCAGCACCAGGGAGGTTCCGCCGAGCTGATGGCCGGGGAGCAGCAGGTCCGTCATCAGTCCTCCAAGGAAGGCGACCGTAAGGCCTTCCTCGACCCCGATCATCATCGTCACCACCACGGTGATGAGGAATACGAGATTCGGCTGCCCGACGCTGGTCAGGCCTGGAATGACACTGATCTCGAGCAACGCCGCCAGGACGCTGGCGACCGCGGCCAGAATGATGCTCATCCTGCGTGCCTCGAAGCGACCACCCGGACCCGCACGTCGGGTGCCGACCGGACCGCAACCGGGGTGAGCAGCGCTGCCCGGTCGGCAGTATAGCGCGGAGGTCGCCGACGGCCGCCGGAGAAGCCAGCCGAGGGCCGCTCGGAACGGCATCGCGGCGCTCAGCGGTGCACCCCGGCACCACCGCGGGTGTTTCACGTGCAACAACGGCCAGCCAAGCGCCGGTGAAGTCGCCGCAACCATGATTTCGAGCTGTCGCCAGGGGCCTCGCCGAGGTCGGGAGAGGGTCGGAGAACGCCGAATCCGGTAGAATCATGTGCAGTGATAGCGCGTCGGTCGGGAAGCTGAGTGGGCGAGACGGTCGCATGCGCGAACCAGAAGGGCGGCGTCGGCAAGACCACCACGGTGGTCAACTTGGCCACGTACCTGGCGCTCGCCGGGCGTTCGGTCCTCGTCGTCGACCTCGACCCGCAGGGCAACGCGACGAGCGGGCTCGGAGTCGACCGCGCGGCCGTCGCCCGATCGACCTATGACGCGCTTACCGATGACGTTGCGGTGGACGAACTCATCGTCGATACCGCGATCCCCCGACTCCGCCTGCTCCCCTCGGCGATGGCGCTCGCCGGAGCCGAAGTGGAACTGGCTTCGATGTCCCAGCGCGAGCGCCGCCTGGGACGGGCGCTCGGCTCGATCCAGCAGCCGTTCGAGCACATCCTCATCGACTGTCCGCCGTCGCTCGGGCTCCTGACCGTCAACGGCCTCACGTCGGCGGATCAGGTGCTGATCCCGCTGCAATGCGAGTACTACGCCCTGGAAGGCCTCAACCAGCTGATCGCCACGATCAACCTCATCCGCGACCATCTAAACCCTGGGCTCACGATCAAGGGAGTGCTCCTGACGATGTATGACGCGCGCACGAAGCTGGCCGCCGACGTGGCCGCGGAAGCGCGCCGTCATCTTGGCGACCGCGTCTTCGCGACCGTGATCCCGCGCAGCGTCCGGCTGTCCGAGGCGCCCAGTTACGGTCAGCCGATCGCCACCTACCGGCCCGATTCGGCCGGCGCAGAGGCCTACCGACAGGTGGCCCAGGAATACCTGAGGCGACAAGGCCTGACCGTGGACGTCCCCTCGATCGCGCTGCCCGTCGCCGATGAGCACCGGGGTGCCGCATGACCGGCCTCGGCCGGCGGCCCAGCGGGCTCGGCCGCGGTCTCGCGTCGCTGATCCCGCAGCGTCCCGCCGGGCCATCCGCGGTGGAGATCCCGGTCGAGCAGGTCGCCCTGAACCCGTCCCAGCCGCGAGCGCACGCCGAAGAGGAAGCGCTCCAGGCGCTGGCCCGCAGCATCGAGGCCCACGGGGTCCTCCAGCCGATCGTCGTGCAGGAGACGGTGGACGGCTACCGGCTCATCGCCGGCGAGCGACGCCTGCGGGCCGCGCGCATCGCCGGCCTGACGCGGATCCCGGCGGTCGTGCGCGGCCCGACGTCAGACCGGCAGCAACTGGAGCTGGCGCTCGTGGAGAACATCCAGCGCGCCGACCTCAACCCACTCGAGGAGGCCAACGCCTTCCGACGCCTCATGAGCGAGTTCGAGCTGACCCAGGAGCAAGTCGCCCAGCAGGTCGGCCGCGCCCGCTCGAGCGTCGCCAACACGATGCGCCTGCTCGACACGAGCGAGGCGGTGCAGGACGCCGTCGCCCAGGGTCTCATCAGCGAAGGCCACGCCCGTGCGCTCGGCGGTGCCGATGCCGCGCTGCAGGACAAGCTGTTGCGGATCGTCCTTGAACGCGACCTTTCGGTCCGCGCCGCCGAGGAGCTGGTCCGTCGCGCCCGCCCGGCGCCGGCCGAGGCCGCGTCCAGTACCGACCCGGTCGATCCTGACCTGGAGCGCGTGGAGGCCCACCTGCGCACGATCCTGGGCACGAAGGTCACGCTCACCAGGGGGGGCAAGGGGGGCCGCATCATCATCGAGTACTACGGAGCGGACGACCTGGGCCGCCTGGTCGAACGCCTCGGGGGCGGCGCGGCATGACCGAGGCCACCAAGCCCCTGGACCCGGTCAGCGAGCCGGAGGGCCCGTCGGCCAACGGCGCGACCCGCAGCCGCAAGCGCGGCAGCGCCAGCGCCGGGTACACGGCCGAGAGCATCCAGGTCCTGGAGGGCCTGGAGGCCGTCCGGCGGCGGCCCGGCATGTACATCGGTTCGACCGACGTGCGAGGCCTCCATCACCTCGTCTGGGAGGTCGTGGACAACTCCATTGACGAGGCCATGGCCGGCTTCGCCGACCGCATCGAGGTCACGCTGCTGGCGGACGGGTCCGTCCGCAACCGCGACAACGGCCGCGGCGTGCCGGTCGGCCGCCACAAGACGGGCAAGGACGCTCTCGAGGTGGTGCACACGGTCCTCCACGCCGGCGGCAAGTTCGGCGGCGGCGGTTACAAGGTCTCCGGCGGCCTGCACGGCGTCGGCGTGAGCGTGGTCAACGCCCTGTCGGCCTGGCTGAACGTGGAGTCGGAGCGCGACGGGAAGGTGTGGGGCCAGGGCTACGAACGGGGCAAGCCCACCGGCCCGGTGCGCGAGCTGCGCCGCTCCGATGGCCATGGGACCACGACCGTCTTCATGCCCGACAGCGAGGTCTTCGAGTCGCTGGACTGGAGCTTCGAGGCGATCTCGCAACGGCTCCGTGAGTCGGCCTACCTCAACAAGGGGGTCTGGATCACCCTGCGCGACGAGCGCGAGACGCCGACCCGGGAGAAGTCCTTCTACTTCGAAGGTGGCCTGATCAGCTTCGTGCGCCACCTGAACAAGGACAAGGAGGTCCTCCACGACCGGCCGGTGTACGTCGAGCGGAAGGATGGCTCGACGGTCATCGAGGTCGCCCTCCAGTACAACGACGGCTACGCCGAGAACGTCTTCTCGTTCGCCAACAACATCAACACCGTCGACGGCGGCACCCACGTCACCGGCTTCCGCGCCGCGCTGACGAGCTCGCTCAACGACTGGGCGCGCCGCGCCGGCGTGCTCAAGGAGTCCGACACCAACCTGTCAGGTGACGACGTCCGGGAGGGCCTCACCGCGGTCATCAGCGTGAAGCTGGTGGAGCCCCAGTTCGAGGGCCAGACCAAGGCCAAGCTGGGTAATGCGGAGGTCAAGGGCCAGGTCCAGGCGGCCGTGACCGACGGCGTCGGCCAGTATCTGGACGAGCACCCCGCCGACGGCCGGGCGATCATCCAGAAGTGCCTCCTGGCGGCCCGCGCCCGCGACGCGGCGCGCAAGGCACGGGACCTCGTCATCCGCAAGGGCGCCCTGGAGGGCATGTCGCTGCCGGGCAAGCTGGCCGACTGCCAGGAGCGCGACCCCGCGCGCAGTGAGCTCTACATCGTCGAGGGCGATTCGGCCGGCGGCTCTGCCAAGCAGGGTCGCGACCGCCGCTTCCAGGCGATCCTGCCGATGCGCGGCAAGCTGCTCAACGTCGAGCGGGCGCGCCTGGACCGTGTCCTTGGTTCGGACAACGTGCGGCCCCTGATCATCGCCCTTGGCGCCGGGCATCGGCGAGTCGTTCGACCTCGCCAAGCTGCGCTACCACCGCATCATCCTGCTGGCCGACGCGGACGTGGACGGCGCCCACATCCGGACCCTGCTGCTGACCTTCTTCTACCGCCACATGCCCGAGGTCATCGACAACGGGTACCTCTACATCGCCCAGCCGCCGCTCTATCGCATCAGCACCGGCAAGGTCACCAATTACGCGCAGGACGAGCGCGATCGGGACCGCATCGTCAAGGACATGAAGGTCAAGAACCTCACCATCCAGCGCTTCAAGGGCCTTGGCGAGATGAACGCCGAGCAGCTCTGGGAGACCACCATGAACCCTGCCACGCGCACGCTCCTGCGTGCGGCGATCGACGATGCGGCCGACGCGGACCACATCTTCAGCACGCTGATGGGCGAGAAGGTCGGCCCGCGCAAGGACTTCATCAAGGCCGAGGCCCGCAAGGTCGCCAACCTTGACATCTGATCTGCGTCACGCGGCGGACGGCCCCTCGGCGGCGCCATCCCACGTGTACCGGGTGGAGGTGGCACCCCATGGCTGCTTCGTGTGCGGCGACCTCAACGACCACGGCCTGCACGTCCCTCTCCGCGTCGGCGACGGGCGCGCGTGGACCGAGCTGGTCCTGAGCGCCAGCCACGAGGGCTGGGCCGGCGTCATCCACGGCGGGATCATCGCTGCGCTGCTCGACGAGGTCATGGGCTGGGCGCTCTTCCAGCAGGACTGCTGGGGCGTGACCGCCCAGCTCGGCGTCCGCTACAAGGCGCCGGTCACGGTGGGCCAGCGCGTCCGCGTCGAAGGCTGGGTCACCGACGTGCACCGGCGGATCTTCCACGCCGCCGGCCACGTGCTCGACGCGGCAACAGGCGGCGTGCTGTGCACGGGCGAGGCGACCTACATGGCGGCCGGCGAGGCGCAGCGAGTCGAACTCCAGGCGCGCTACCAGCTGCGACTGGTGCCCCTCGCGTCGGACGACCTGGCGCTCGCGCCGGTCGGGCCACGATAGTGCCCTCGCCGACCACGGCGCGCGCCCAGGCGTTCGTGGCCGCGCACCGCCCGTCGGCCGTGGCCCTCGGTGACCGCCTTGCCGGCCTGGTGGCCGACCCCGAACGCTTCGAGCGCACCCTCACCCGCGGGTTCCGTGGCCTGGCCGATCCCGTCTACGCCGCGGCGCAGCCCACCATCGCGCCCGGCTCGGCGCCGCTGCTCGGCGTGCGTTGGCCGCTCGTGTCGACGGTCGCGCGCAAGGTCGATCGCGCCCTGGCCGGCCAGTCGCCGGCCATCGCCGTGTACCTCGGCGAGCGGCTGGCCCAGGCCGAGTTGCTGGAGGTGCGCCTGTTCAGCCACGTGGCCCTCCGTCGCAGCCTGGCCGGCGATCCCGAGCGTAGCTGGCAGGTCATCCGCCGTCTGGCCCGACGGGCAGCGGACTGGGTGAGCGTGGACAGCCTGGCCGATCTGACTGCCCGCGGCATCCTGCTCGAGGCCTACCGGTGGGCGGAGCTGGAACAGCTGGTCTACTCGCCGCACCGGTGGGAGCGCCGCCTGGTGGGCTCCACGCTCGCCGAGCTGCCCTTCCGCGTCGGCACGGACGAGCGCGCGAACCGCCTCCGCCCGACGCCGGCGATGGCCCTGATCGCGACCATGATCGGCGAGGCCGACCCGGACGTGCGTAAGGCCCTGAGTTGGGCGCTCCGCTCCTGGCGCATCGTCGACCCGGCCGGCGTGGCCGAGCTGCTGCGGCGGGAGACCATGGTCAGCGTCGACACCATGGACGGGAACCGGGCGTGGGTCGTACGCGACGCGCTGACCGGCGCCGGTGCGGACGAGGCGCTGGCCGGCGAGCTGAAGCCGGTGCTGGCCGCGGCGCACCTGCGCACCGACCGCCGCCACGACACGAGCCGGGCCCACGAAGTAGCCCACGCCTTCGGCGCGGCATGAGAAGGACGGCCGCACCGTGACGGAGGACATCGGCAGGGTCAGGCGCGTCGGCATCGAGGACGAGCTGCGCACCAGCTACCTCGACTACGCCATGAGCGTCATCGTCAGCCGCGCCCTGCCGGACGTGCGCGACGGGCTCAAGCCGGTCCACCGCCGGATCCTCTTCACGATGCACGAGATGGGCGTCACCTCGGCGGCGTCGTACCGCAAGTGCGCGGCGATCATCGGCGAGGTCATGGGCAAGTACCACCCCCATGGCGACGTGGCCCTGTACGACGCGCTGGCGCGCATGGCCCAGGACTTCTCGATGCGCTATCCGCTCGTGGACGGCCAGGGCAACTTCGGCTCGGTCGACGGGGACCCGCCCGCCGCCATGCGCTACACGGAAGCGCGCATGACGGCCATCAGCTCGGAACTGCTGGCCGACATCGACAAGGAAACGGTCGACTTCGTCGACAACTACGACGGCACGCGGCAGCAGCCGTCCGTCCTGCCGGCGAAGCTGCCCAACCTCCTCATCAATGGCTCGTCCGGCATCGCCGTCGGCATGGCCACCAACATCCCGCCGCACCACCTCGGCGAAGTCGTGGCCGCCACGATCGCCCTCATCGACGACCCGGCGCTCACCGCCGATGCCCTCTGCGACATCGTCCTGGGGCCGGACTTCCCGACCGGCGCGACGATCTTCCGCTTCGAGAAGCGGCGCAATCCGCTGAGCGGCCAGTGGGAGCAGGTCGACGCCATCCGCGAGATGTACGCCCACGGCCGGGGACGGGTCGTCATGCGTGCCCAGTGCGCGTTCGAGGAGACCCGCCAGAACCGCATGGCGATCGTCGTCACCGAGCTGCCCTACCAGGTCAACAAGGCGGCCCTGGTGGAGAAGATCGCCGACCTCGTGCAGGGCAAGAAGATCGAGGGCATCGCCGACCTGCGCGACGAGTCCGACCGCGACGGCATGCGCCTGGTCATCGAGTGCAAGCGGGACATCAACCCGCACAAGGTCCTCAACAACCTCTTCAAGCACACGCCCCTGCAGCTCGCCTTCAACATGAACATGCTGGCCCTGGTCGACGGGCAGCCCCAGACGCTGCCCCTCAAGGCCGTTCTGCAGCATCACGTCGACTGGCGCCGCGAGGTCGTCCGCCGCCGCACCGAGTTCGACCTGGGCAAGGCGCGCGACCGGGCCCACATCCTTGAGGGCCTCAAGATCGCCCTCGACAACCTTGACGCGGTCATCACCACGATCCGCCAGTCGGCCGACGTGGAGACGGCGCGGGCCAACCTGATCGCCCGCTTCGAGCTCAGCGAGATCCAGGCCAACGCCATCCTGGAGATGCAGTTGCGGCGGCTGGCGGCGCTCGAGCGCAAGAAGATCGAAGACGAGTACCTGGCCGTCATCCAGCTCATCGCCGAACTCGAGGACATCTTGGCCAACCCGGCCCGGGTGCTGGCCATCATCAAGGACGAGCTGACCGAGCTGGCCCGCAAGTACGCCGGGGAGCGGCGCACCCGCGTAGCCGACGACGCCTCGCGCGAGATGACCGACGAGGACCTCATCGCCGACGAGGACGTCGTGGTCACGGTCAGCGGGCGCGGCTACATCAAGCGCCAGCCCCTGGCCACCTACCGGCGCCAGGCGCGCGGCGGCAAGGGCATCATCGGCGCCCGGACGGTCGAGGAGGACGCCCTGAAGCACCTCCTCGTGGCCAACACGCACGACTGGGCCCTCTTCTTCACCAATCGCGGGCGCGTCTTCAGCTCCAAGGTCCACCAGGTGCCGGACGCCTCGCGGACGGCCAAGGGCATCCCCATCATCAATCTCGAGGGGGTCCAGGTGGAGACCGGCGAGATGGTCCTCTCCGTGCTCACCACGCCCGACTTCGAGAAGGGCCACAACCTGGTCATGGCCACCCGGCGCGGCATGATCAAGAAGACGCCGATCGAGCAGTTCGAGAAGGTGCGCTCCTCGGGCATCCGGGCCATCACCGTCAACGAGGGCGACGAACTGGCCTGGGTGGGCGTGTCCGGCGGCCACGACGACATCGTCATCGCCACGGCCCAGGGCCGCATCGCGCGGTTCGGCGAGGCCGAGGTGCGGCCCATGGGCCGTGATGCCGCGGGCGTCATCGCCATCCGGCTGGCCCGCGAGGGCGACCTCGTGGTGGGCATGAGCGTGGTCGAACCGGCCGCCGACATCCTCGTCCTGACCGAGACCGGCTACGGCAAGCGGGTCGCCCTGGCCGACTTCCGGACCATGCATCGGGGCAGCCAGGGCGTCCGGCTCATCTCGCTGGAGGGCCGCAAGACGGGCCCCGTGGCGGCCGTGCAGCTCGTCACGGAAGCTGACGAGGAGCTGCTGCTGATCAGCGCCGGCGGCCAGGTCGTGCGCACGGACGTCAAGACCATCAACCGTTACGGCAGCGCCGCCCGCGGCGTCATCGTGATGCGCCTCAACGAGGGTGACACGGTCGCGGGCATCGCCGTCTTCCGCGCGGGACTGGCGGAGCAGCGGGCGATGGAGGACAATGACGGACCCGCGGAGGACGGGCCACCCGCGGGCGCCTGAGGAGCTGCAGTCGCGTGACCGTGGAGCGGACGCCGGGAACGCCACGCCCATGAGTGCCTTCGGGGCGCCGGGCCGCGTCGGGCTGGGCGAGTACGACCTGTACACCGGGAACGCCAACCTCGGGCTGGCGCAGAAGATCGCGCGCTACCTGAGCCGCGAGCTCGGGCGGGCGGAGGTCTTCGAGTTCGCCAACGAGAACATCTTCGTCAAGATCCTGGACAACGTCCGCCAGCGCGACGTCTACCTCATCCAGCCCACCTGCGCGCCGGTCAACAAGTCGATCATGGAGCTCCTGATCATGATCGACGCCTTCAAGCGGGCCAGCGCCGGGCGGATCACGGCCGTGGTGCCGTTCTACTCATACGGCCGGTCGGACAAGAAGGACCAGCCGCGCGTGCCGATCACGGCGCGCCTCATCGCCGACATGCTGCAGGTGGCGGGCGCCGACCGGATGCTCACCATGGACCTCCACCAGGGCCAGATCCAGGGTTTCTTCAGCATCCCCGTCGATGAGCTGACCGCCGTCCACCTGCTGAGCAACTACTTCCGGCGCAAGCAGCTGGAGGACCTGGTCGTGGTGACCGACCTCGGCTTCGCCAAGCGCGCCCGGGCCTTCGCCGAGTTGCTCGATGCGCCGCTGGCCATCATCGAGAAGCGGCGCCAGGGCAACCTGGACCGCGCCGAGTTGCTGAACGTTATCGGCGAGGTGGCCGGGCGGCGGGCGATCATCGTGGACGACGAGATCGACACCGCGGGGACGCTCATGGAGACGGTGCGCGCCCTCGAGAAGGAAGGCGTCACGGAGATCTACGCCTGCGCCACACACGGCGTCCTGAGCGATCCGGCCATCGACCGCATCCGCGAATCGGCGCTCCTGGAGGTCGTCGTCACCGACACCATCCCGCTCACCCCGGCCAAGCGCATCGCCAAGATCCGGCAGCTGTCGGTGGCGCCCCTCATCGGTGAGGCCATCCGGCGCATCCACGACGGCGAGTCGGTCGGCGCGCTCTTCTCCAGCGAGCTCCAGCTGGTGGAGGAGATGCTCCTCTGGGAGGGCAACGAGCCGATCGGGCAGCCCGGTGACGGGCCGCTCGAAGCGGCGGCCGCCCGATGAGCCTCAAGCTCTACCGCCCCGTCGAGGGCGGCCTCGAGCCGCGCCCGGTCCAGCCGCGCGACTGGCGCACTCGTCTGCGCACCGCCCGCTGGGCCCCCTCGCGCCTCGCCAACCCCGAATCGGAGACCGCCGGCCCGTTCCAGGGCGTGCTCCTCTTCGGCGGCCTGGCCGGCCTGACCCTCGTCCTCCTGCTGCTGGGCTACCTCACCGGCTTCTGGCACTGAACCGCGGGCGCCGCCCGCGAGCACGGCCAGATGACCGGCCCGCCCTATACTTTCGCTTCCCATGAAGAACCTGTTGTCGCGCTTCACCGGTGGCGGCGAGCGCGAAGCGCGGCGTCTGCAGCCGCTCGTGGACGAGATCAACGGCCTGGAGGCTGAGTTCGAGGCGCTCTCCGACGAGGAGATCCGCGAGCGCATGATCGCCCTGCGCGCGGAGATCCTCGAGGACGCCGCGCCCACGGAGCCCTCGGATGACGAGCTGAACAACCCCGAGTCGGAGCGTCGGCGGGAGATCCGCATCGCGCGTGAGAAGGCGGACACCCGCCACCTGCAGAGCGTCCTCGATGACGCCCTGCCCGAGGTCTTCGCGGCGGCGCGTGAGGTCAGCCGGCGCCACCTTGGCATGCGCCACTTCGACGTCCAGCTGATGGGCGGCGTGGTGCTCCACCAGGGCAAGATCGCGGAGATGAAGACCGGCGAGGGCAAGACCCTCGTCGCACCGCTCGCGGCGGCCCTCAACGCGATGGCCGGTCGCGGCGTCCATGTGGTGACGCCCAACGACTATCTGGCCAAGCGCGACCCGCAGTGGATGGGCCCCATCTTCCACGGCGTGGGCCTCACCGTCGGGATCATCCAGCACGACACGGCCTTCGTGTTCGACCCGACGTTCCGCTCCAGCGACGAGCGCACCCAGCACCTGCGCCCGGTGCCACGGGCGGAGGCGTACGCGGCCGATGTGACCTACGGCACGAACAACGAGTTGGGCTTCGACTACCTGCGCGACAACATGGTCCAGGAAGCGGCCCAGCGGGTGCAGCGCGGCCGCTACTTCGCCGTCGTGGACGAGGTCGACAACATCCTCATCGACGAGGCCCGGACCCCGCTCATCATCAGCGGCCAGGCGGCCGAGTCGGAGGACCTCTACTACCAGTTCGCCCGGCTGGTACCCCGCCTGAAGGAGCGGCCGGAGGGCGAGGAGGAGGGCGGCGACTACTTCGTCGACCTCAAGGAGCACGCCGTCTCGCCGACGGAGGAGGGCGTGGCGCACATGGAGCGCCTGCTCAACGTGCCCAACCTCTATGCCGCCGACCCGCGCATGGCCCGCCACTTCGAGCAGGCGCTGCGGGCCCATGCGCTCTACCGGCGCGACCGCGACTACCTGGTCAAGGACGGCGAGATCGTCATCGTCGACGAGTTCACCGGTCGCCAGATGCCCGGACGGCGCTGGTCGGAGGGGCTGCACCAGGCGATCGAGGCCAAGGAGGGCCTGCGCGTCCAGCGCGAGTCGGTGACCCTGGCCACGATCACCTTCCAGAACTACTTCCGCCTCTACGACAAGCTGGCCGGCATGACCGGCACGGCCCTCACCGAGGCCGAGGAGTTCTACCGCATCTACGGGCTGGACGTGGTGGCCATGCCGACCCACCGGCCGATGATCCGCGACGACTCGCCGGACCTGGTCTACCGCAGCGAGCCGGCCAAGTTCGAGGCCCTCATCGACGAGATCGAGGAGCTCCAGGAGGCGGGCCGGCCCGTCCTGGTCGGCACCATCAGCGTCGAGAAGAGCGAGATCCTCTCCGAGATGCTCAAGCGGCGCGGCATCCGCCACGAGGTGCTGAACGCCAAATACCACGAGAAGGAAGCGGAGATCGTGGCCCAGGCGGGCCGCAGCAAGGCCGTCACTATCTCCACCAACATGGCCGGCCGCGGCACCGACATCATCCTGGGTGGCAACCCGGCCGGCATCGCGTCCGAGCAGCTCCACCGGCAGGGCCTCAACCCGGCGGAGGTGGAGCCCGAGGTCTACGAGGCGGCCCTGGAGGCGGCCCGCGCGGCCTGTGCGGAGGATCACGAACAGGTCGTGGCCGCGGGCGGCCTGCACATCATCGGCACCGAACGGCACGACGCCCGCCGCATCGACAACCAGCTGCGCGGCCGCGCCGGTCGCCAGGGCGACCCCGGCTCCTCGCGCTTCTTCCTCTCCCTCGACGACACGCTGATGAAGCGCTTCGCCTCGGATCGCGTCGCGTCGCTGATGCAGCGCTTCGGCCTGGAGGACGACGCGGCCATCGAGTCGAACCTGGTGTCGCGCGCCATCGAGAGCGCCCAGGCCCGCGTCGAGGGCTACAACTTCGATCAGCGCAAGCGCGTCGTCGAGTTCGACGATGTCATCAACAAGCAGCGCGAGACCATCTACGCCGAACGCGACAAGGTCCTCCGCAACGAGGACCTGACGGAGACCGTGCGGGCCTTCCTGGACGACGAGATCGGCGCGCTGCTCGACCGCCACCTCCTGCCCGACGTGCCGCCCGACGACTGGGACCTGGACGAGCTGTCAAAGGAGCTGGTCGGCCTGGGCCTGGACCCGGCCAAGGTCACGCCCGACGCCCTGTGGGACATGGGCAGCCGGGAGGCCATCCTGACCGACCTGCAGGAGCTGGTCGATGCCACTCTGGCAGAGCGCGAGGCGACCCACGGCGAAGAGGTCTGGGCGGTCGTCGAGCGGATCGTGCTGCTGCGGGCCATCGACAGCCTGTGGGTCGAGCACCTGACCGAGCTGGACGACATGCGGCGGGGCATCGGCCTGCGAGGGTACGGCGGTGAGGACCCGCTGCAGGCGTTCAAGAAGGTCGCCTTCTCGCTGTACGAGGAGTTGCGCGGCTTCATCCGTGAACAGGTCGCCCACACGATCTTCCGCGTGACGGTCACCCAGCAGCCCACGCCGCCGCCCGAGGCGGCCCAGCCGATGCCCGGCCCGGGCCAGCCGGCGGCCCCACCAGCCGACGGCGCTCAGCCGACACCGACGCAGCCGCGCCCGACGCAGGTCGTCGGGGCCGCCGCCCCGGCCGGGCCCGCCGCGACGGCGATCGCCGGCCTGCCTGGACGAGCACCGGCGGCAGCGCCCTCGGGCACCCCCAAGCTGGGCCGCAACGACCCGTGCTGGTGCGGCAGCGGGCTCAAGTACAAGAAGTGCCACGGACGCTGACCGGCTCGCTGGCCCGGGTGGGCCTGGCGGTCGTGGTCGGCACGGTCGGCGTCACGGGCTACACGGCCTTCCGCATCTGGCAGCAGGGGCAGGTGGACGAGGGCGACCGCCCGGCCGACGCCGTCGTGGTGCTGGGTGCGGCGCAGTACAACGGGGTGCCGTCGCCCGTGTTCCGGGCGCGCCTCGATCACGCCCTGACGATCTTCCGCCGCGGTACGACGCGGTACCTCGTGGTGACCGGTGGCCGGGCCCCGGGTGACCGCTACACGGAGGCCCAGGCGGCGCGCGCCTACGCCGTCGCCCACGGCGTGCCGTCCGATCGCATCCTGGATGAGGACACCGGGCGCGACACGCTGGAGTCGCTCACGAATGTGGCCACTGTCTTCCGCAAGGATGGCCTGACCAGCGCCATCTTCGTCAGCGACCGGACCCACATGCTGCGGGTCCTGCGCATGGCCACCGACCTGGGCCTGACCGCGTATGGCTCGCCGGCGACCGACAGCCCGACCGACGCCGACCCCTCGAGCCTCGCTGACGCCATGGTCCACGAACTGGGCGGCCTGGCTCTCTACTTATTCAGCCATTAGGCCGTTCTTCCTGGCCCTGACCTATTGAGTCGGGACCGTCCCGTCCGTATACTCCCGAAAACACGCCGGCGGCCCAGCCCGACGGCGTTCGATCTGCCAGGCCCGGCACTCCGCGACGTGAGTCATTGCCCAGACGCGGCCGGGAGAGGGAGCGAGGGATCGGGTGAAGTCAGGCGCCGTCGACGACGAGTTCGTCGATCTGATCGCCTGCGAGCGTGACTGCCGATCGTGCAGTTACGCCGCGTGGCTGGATTGCGACGGCAACTGCGGCGTCTGCCCTCATAACTCGTACTGCCCCTGCGTGAACCCCGTCGTCGCTCGTAGCAAGACCGCGCTGCGCATCATCGAGTTGCGCCCCGTCCTGCTCCAGGACCTGCGGAAGCGCCAGTAGTGGACGCCTCTGCCGTCCGCGACCTGGTCGACCGCGTCCGAGCGACCTCGGGGCGGCTTTGACCTCGACGCCAAGACCCTGACCCTGGCGGGCCTCGACGAGGTCGCGGCGCGGCCCGACCTGTGGGATGACCCCCGCACGGCGCAGCGCACCCTCAGGCGTGCCGAGCGGCTGCGCGACGAGATCGAGCTGTGGCGCGGCCTGGAGGTGCGTGCCACCGACCTCCTGGAGCTCACCGAGATGGCCCAGCAGGACCCCGACTTCGCCGCCAGCGTCGATGGCGAGTACGAGGGCCTGCTGGCCGACTACGAGCGGCAGCGCACCGACCTGCTGTTCGGTGGCCCCTACGACGAACGGGATGCGCTGCTGACCATCAGCGCCGGGGCCGGCGGCACCGAGGCGACCGACTGGGCCGAGATGCTGCTGCGGATGTACCTGCGGTGGGCGGAACGGCACCGCTTCGCGAGCGAGATCGTGGACCAGCTGGAGGGCGAGCAGGCCGGCCTCAAGAGCGTCACCGTCGGCGTCCACGGGCGCATGGCGTACGGCTGGCTGCGGGCGGAGCGCGGCGTCCACCGGCTCGTGCGCATCAGCCCCTTCGATGCCCAGAAGCGGCGCCAGACGACCTTCGCCCTGATCGAGGTGGTCCCCGAGGTGGAGGACGATGCGGAGATCGAGCTCGACTGGGATGAGATCCGGGTCGACACGTACCGCTCGCAGGGCGCCGGCGGCCAGCACGTCAACAAGACCGACTCGGCCGTCCGCCTGACCCACCTGCCCACGGGCATCGTGGCCCAGAGCCAGAACGAGCGGTCGCAGATCCAGAACCGCGAGACGGCCATCAAGGTCCTCAAGGCGCGCCTCCTGGAACGGCGCCTGGAGGAGAAGGAGGCCGAGATGCGCGCCATCCGCGGCGAGCACGTCGAGGCCGGGTGGGGCAACCAGATCCGCTCCTACGTGCTGCACCCCTACCAGATGGTCAAGGACCTGCGCACGCAGGTCGAGACCAGCAACACGGGCGCCGTCCTGGACGGCGACCTGGACGCCTTCATGACCGCCGAGCTGGAGCGCGAGGCGACCGACCAGACGGGCGGCGGCGTATGACCGAGCTCGTCGAACGGCCCATGACCCGGGACGACGTGGAGGCCTGCCTGGAGGTCTTCTTCACCTCCATCAACGAGCTGTTCGCGCGCTGGAACCAGCCGTCGCTGCCGCCCGACGAGGGCGACGGCCTGGCCTCCTTCTTCGCCGACCTGGCCTTCGGGGAGGGCGGCCGGGCCTGGGTCGCGGCGAAGCCCGACGGGCGGCCGGCCGGTTTCGGCATCGCCATCGAGCGGGAAGCGACGTGGTTCCTGTCGTTCCTCTTCGTCGAGCCGGGCATCCAGACCGCGGGCGTGGGCCGCGGCATCCTGCGGCGCCTGGTGCCCGGCCCGGGCAGCCCGGCGGCCGCCCCCGGAGCGCTCCATCACACCTGCATCGATGCCCTGCAGCCCATCTCGGCCGGCCTCTACGCCACGTTCGGCCTGCTGCCGCGGGTGCCCATCTACGAGGTGCTTGGCCGGCCGCGCCCGGGTGCGCTGGCCCCGTTGCCGGAGGGGATCGTGGCCGTGCCCTTCCACGCCCGACCAGGCCACACCAGGATGACCGCCAACGAGCCGGTCGACGCCGCCTCGCTGCCCACCGACCTGCTGGCCGAGCTCGACGCGACCGACCGTCGCGTGCTGGGCTGGCGGCGCCGCCACGATCACCTTGGCTTCATGACGGACGGCCGTCTGCTGGTGCGCTACCGCGGCCGCGACGGGGGGCCGCTCGGCTACGGCTACGTCCACGCCAGCGGCCGCGCCGGCCCCATCGCCGTGCGTGACGCGGCGCTCCTGCCGGCCGTGACGGGCGACCTGCTTGGCCGGCTCGAACCGGGCGGCGCGTGGCGCCTTTACGTCCCGGGCCACTCGACCAGCCTGGTGCCCCTGATCGAGGCCGGGATGCGCATCAACGGCAATCCCGCCCTTTGGTCCGGCAACCGCGAGGGCCCGACCTGGGACGCCTACCTGCCCGCCTCGTTCGCCCTGCTGTAGGCGACGGCATGGCCGAGCACGCCCAGGCGGTCATCATCGGCGGCGGTGTCGGCGGCACGAGCATCGCCTACCACCTGACCGAACTCGGCTGGCGGGACGTGGTCCTGGTCGACCGGGCGGGCCTCACCAGCGGTTCGACGTTCCATTCGGCGGGTCTGGTGGGCCAGCTCCGCAGCACCACCACCCTGACCCGCATGATGATGTACGGCGCGGCGCTGTACCGGCGCCTGGGTGCCGAGACGGGGGTGGACGTCTCGTGGCACGAGGTGGGCTCGCTGCGTCTGGCCAGCACGCCGGCTCGCTTCGAGGAGCTGCAGCGCCAGGTGGGGTGGGCGCGCACGTTCGGGCTGCCGCTCGAGCTGCTGACCACGGCCGAGACGCTGGCGCGCTTCCCGCTCATGGACCCCACCGGCGTGCTCGGGGCGGTCTTCCTGCCCACCGACGGCTGGCTCGACCCCTCCAACCTCGCCTTCGCCCTGGCCGCGGGGGCCCGCGCCCGCGGCGCCCGCATCCTGACCGAGCATCGCGTCACGGCCATCCGCGTCCAGCAGGGGCGCGTCCGTGGCGTGACCACCGACCGCGGCGAGATCGTGGCCGACGTGGTCGTCGACGCCGCCGGCATGTGCGCCCCGGAGATCGGGCGCCTGGCCGGGGTGGACGTGCCGATCATCCCGATGGCCCATCAGTACCTGCTGACTAAACCTCTCGTCGGGGTCACCGCGGACATGCCCACCATGCGCGACCCCGACAACCTCGTCTACTTCCGTGAGGAGGTCGGCGGCCTGTGCATGGGCGGCTACGAGCGGGACCCGGCCCCATGGGCGCTTGACGGGGTGCCGCCCGACTTCAACGGCCGGCTGCTGCCGCCGGACTGGCCCCGCTTCGAGGCGATCATGCAGGGCGCCGTGCGCAGGGTCCCCTCGATGGCCGACGCGGAGGTGACGCGGCTCATCAACGGCCCGGAGGCCTTCACCCCGGACAACGAGTTCATCCTGGGCGAGTCGGCCGTGCGCGGCTTCTTCGTCGCGGCCGGCTTCTGCGCCCACGGCATCGCCGGCGCCGGTGGCATCGGCCAGCAAGTGGCCCGCTGGATCGTGGACGGCGAGCCGGAACTGGACCTGTGGAAGATGGACATCCGGCGCTTCGGGCCGCAGTACCGCAGCCAGGCGTACACGCTGGCCCGGACGTACGAGAACTACGCCACCTACTACGACATCCACTACCCCAACGAGGAGCGCCAGGCTGGCCGGCCGCTGCGCCTGTCGCCGGCCTACGAGGAGCTCGCTGCGCTCGGCGCGGTCTTCGGCGAGAAGTCGGGCTGGGAGCGGCCCAACTGGTTCGCCGCCAACGCGGATGGGGCAGGCGTCGCGACGCGAGCGGAGCTGGAGGCCCAGCGGCCGCGCGGCTGGGCAGGCGAGCACTGGTCGACCGCCATCGGCGCCGAGGCCCTCGCCTGCCGGCGGCGGGCGGCCCTCTTCGATGAAAGCAGCTTCGCCAAGATCGAGGTAGCCGGCCCGGGCGCGTGCGCCTTCCTGCAGGGCCTGTGCGCCAACGACATCGACCGCCCGGTCGGGAGCATCGTGTACACGCAGCTCCTCAACCGGCGGGGCGGCATCGAGAGCGACTTCACGGTCACGCGCTGGGCCGACGACCGGTTCCTGATCGTGACCGGGACCGCGTTCGGCAACCACGACCTGGGGTGGATCCGCCAGCACGTCCCGGAGGACGGCTCGGTGCAGCTGCGCGACATCACCGCCGCGAGGGCCTGCCTGGGGCTGTGGGGGCCGCTGGCGCGGGAGATCCTCGCGCCGCTCACCCGCGACGACCTGAGTGACGCGGCCTTCCCTTATCTCACGGCTCGCGAGATCACCATCGGCAGCGTGCCGGTCCTGGCCCTCCGCGTGACGTACGTCGGCGAGCTGGGCTGGGAGCTGTACCCGCCCAGCGAGTACGGGCGGACGCTGTGGCGGACGATCTGGGCGCAGGGCCAGCCCCGCGGCCTCGTGGCGGGCGGCTACCGGGCCATCGACGCGCTGCGCCTGGAGAAGGGCTACCGGGTGTGGTCCAGCGACATCACGCCCGAGGAGACGCCCGACATGGCCGGCCTGGGCTTCGCCGTGCGGCTGGACAAGCCGGCCGAGTTCATCGGCCAGGCGGCGCTGCGGGCCGCGCGCGAAGCCGGTCCGCCGCCACGTCGCCTGCGCTGCCTCGTGCTCGACGATCCCCGCTCGATCGCGCTGGGCAACGAGCCCGTGCGCGTCGACGGACGGGTGGTCGGACGGGTCACCTCCGGCGGCTTCGGCTACGCCGTCGAGCGGAGCGTCGCCTACGCCTATCTACCCGCCGCGCACGCTGCGCTGGGCACGCGCGTGGAGGTCGACGTCTTCGGCACCTGGGTCGGCGGGGTCGTCACCCGCGAGCCCCTCTACGACCCGGCCAACGAGCGGATCCGGGCGTGACCGACGCGGACGGGACGGCCACCTTCGGCGAGGCGTGGAGCGCGGGCCTGCGCCGAGGCAGCGAGGCCGAGCTGCGCGGGTGGCTGGAGCTCGCGCTGGCCATGTGCGACGAGGCGGACGGGATGGCCCTGGCGGGCTTCCGTCGCGAGTTGCAGATCAGCGCCAAGCCGGATCGCAGCCTGGTCACCCAGGTCGACCAGGCCATCGAACGCCGCCTGCGGGAGCGCATCCTGGCCGCGTACCCGGACCACGGGCTCATCGGCGAGGAGGAGGGCGAGACCCGCCCCGAGGCCGCCGTGCGCTGGTACGTGGACCCCATCGACGGGACCCACAACTTCATCCGTGGCGTGCCCCTGTTCGGCACGCTCGTGGGCATCAGTCGGGATGGCGAGATGCAGGTCGGCGTGGTCTCCGCCCCGGCCCTGCGGCAACGCTGGTACGCCTGGCGTGGTGGCGGGGCCTGGGTCACCGGGTCGCCCGGCGCGGTCGCCCCCGGCCCGCGGCGGATCCACGTGTCGGCCGTGGCGCGGCTGGAGGACGCCCAGCTGGTGTACAGCTCGCCGACCGACATCGAGCCCGAGGCGCCCGGCTTCCGCGCGCTCGTCAGCCGGGCCTGGCGCGACCGCGGCTTCGGCGACTTCTGGGGCTACTCGCTGGTGGCCGAAGGGGCGGCCGAGGCGATGATCGAGGTGGGCATGCACGCCTGGGACCTGGCCGGCCCGCTGGTCGTCCTGGAGGAGGCCGGGGCCCGGGTCACCGACTTCGAGGGCCGGCGCACCATCGACGGGTCGACGATGGTGGCCTCCAACGGCCTCCTGCACGACGAGCTGCTGGCCGGCCTCCGCCCCTGAGGCCGGACCGGGTCACTTGCAGACGGTGCCCTTGGCAGGCGCCGCGAGGTCCAGCAGGTAGGCGTCCACCGGGGCGTCGATGCACGGCGTGCCGAACCCGTATGAGCCGTGGCCCTCGCCCGTCCGCGTCAGCAGGATGCCCGAGCTCAGCTCCTTGGCCAGGGCCACCGACCAGGCGTAGGGCGTGGCCGGGTCACCGGTCCCCCCGATGACGACGATCGGCGGAGCCCCGGCGGCCGTGATCGGCGCGGGCGCCGCGGCAGGGTGGACGGGCCAGAACGCGCAGGTCAACCCGGTTGCCGCCAGGACGCGCCCCACCCGAGGGGCGGTCTTGACCAGCTGCTGGGCCAGGGTCATGTAGGCCGCCGGGTCGGTCGGGGCCGGCTCGTCGGCGCAGTCGATGGCGCTGTTGGCCTCGACCTCGTTGCTGTACTCGCCGTCCGGCTTGCGGCCGTTCAGGGCATCGGCGGTCTCCAGCAGCAGGGAGCCGTCGCCGCGAGCGGCGAGCCCGAGCGCCTGGGCGAGATACGGCCAGCCGAAGCCGGGGCTGTAAAGCGCGCCGAGGATGGCGCTCCACGCCTCACCAGCCGTCGCCGCGCGGCCACCGCCCACGAGCGGCGCCGGGAGGGGCTGCCGGTCCAGGCCGGCGATGAGGCGGTCGAAGGCCCGGCCCGACGCGCCACTCTCGTAGAAGTCGCAGCTCGGGTTGGCCGCGCACGACGCCAGGAATCGGTCCAGCGCCCCCTCGAAGCTGGCCGCCTGGCCGCGCAGGCGGCCCACCAGGTCGAGCGCCGGGTCGACCGCCGCGTCCAGCACGAGGGCCCGTATGTGGTCGGGGAAGAGCCCGGCGTAGGTCGCGCCAAGGAACGTGCCGTACGAGTAGCCGACGTAGGTCAACGTGGCATCGCCCAGCGCCGCTCGCACGAAGTCCAGGTCGCGGGCGGCGGAGACGGTCGAGACGTCGCCAAGCAACGGCCCGGCGTTCGCCCCGCAGGCGGTGGCGAAGGCCCGGTCGACGGCCTCCAGGGCCGCCCACTGGGCCGTGGTCACGGGATCCGGATCGGCCGCGAGGTACGTCTCCAGGTCGGCCTCGCAGCGGACCGGCGTGCTGAGGCCCACGCCCCGCGGGTCGAAGCCGACGATGTCGAAGCGCTCACGGATGGCGGCGGGGAAGATCGAGGTGGCGTCCTGCCGCACGAAGTCGACGCCCGACCCGCCGGGCCCGCCCGGGTTGGTCACCAGCGAGCCGATGCGCCGGGCACGATCCGTCGCCGGCAGGCGGATGAGACTGATGTGCGCGACGGCCGGTCCGCCACCGCCGTAGTCGAGCGGCACGCTGAGGGTGGCGCACTGGAGGGGGGCGCCACAGTCCGTCCAGGTCAGCGGGGTGCCGGAGGGCCGCGGGGTCGTCCCGCTCGCCGACGGGCTGGCCGCGACGGCCGAGGGCTGTGGGGTGGGCGTCGGGGCCGGACCGCCGCACCCCGCGACCACGACCAGGACGACCGCCACAGCCGCCAGGCTGGACCAGGTTCGCCGCCGGGCCGTCGTCGTCACGCCGGGCAGCATACGGCCCACCTCGGGCGCGACCCGCCAAGCGCCCAGGCCACAGCTGCGGGATTCGTGCGAAAAGTCCTCTGGCGGCACGACATACGCGAATTTCACCCCTTGCGCCCGTGCACCACCGTCCGTAGACTCCGCTGCCATTCCCGCCGCCCGGAGGGGGCGCGGGGAGGAGCCTTGCGCGTGCACGGGCAGGTGGGGCCGCGATGCATGGCGGGAGCACAGGAGGGTGATCGTGACGATGCAACCGGGCGCCGCGCCGGCCGATCAGGCCGCCCAGGACGACGCCCACCTTCGATCGCTGGGCATCAGTCCGCAGTTGCGGCGCTCGCTTGGCTTCCTGTCGAACTTCGCCGTCGCGTTCAGCTACATCTCCGTGTCCACCGGGACGTACACCCTCATCGGCCTTGGCCTCTCGGTCGGCGGCCCGCCGTTCATCTGGTCCTGGCCGCTGGTCATCTTCGGCCAGCTCTTCGTGGCCCTCAACTTCGCCGAGCTGTCCAGCCATTTCCCGGTAGCCGGCTCGATCTACCAATGGTCCAAGCGGCTATCTCACCGCACGCTCGGCTGGTTCACCGGCTGGTTCTACTTCTGGGCCGGCGTGATCACGACGACCGCGGTGGCGATCACCGTGCCCCTCGTGCTGGCCTCGATCCTCGGGGTCGATGGCACGCAGCAGATCGGACCCTTCACGTGGAGCGTCTGGGTCGCGCTCGGGACCCTGGTCATCACCACCCTCATCAACGCGTTCGGCGTGCGGTTGCTCTCGATCGTCAACAACATCGGGGTGGCCGCCGAGATCGTGGGCATGCTCATCTTCGGCCTGATCCTGCTCATCTTCTACAACCACCAGCCGCTGTCCGTCCTGACCGACTCGTTCGGCACCGAGAGCCAGGCGGGCGGCAGCTACCTGCCGGTCTTCGCCGTGGCCGCCTTCATGTCCCTGTTCGTCGTCTACGGTTTCGACACCGCGGGTACGTTCGCGGAGGAGACCGTCGGCGCGAGCCGGCAGGCGCCGCGGGGCATCCTCTCGGCGATCCTCCTCTCAGGGGCCATCGGGGCGGTGTTCCTCCTGGCCATCACGCTGTCGACGCCCGACATCGCGGCCGAGATGGCGGCCGCCGCCAAGGGCTCGTCACCCATCGCCGACGCCATCGTGGGCAACCTCGGCAGCGGCCTTGGCAACGTCTATCTCGCCGTGATCCTCGCGGCCGTGTTCGTGTGCACCCTGGCCATCCAGGGAGCGACGACGCGCCTCATGTTCTCGATGGGCCGCGACGGGCGTCTGCCGCTTGGCCGCGCGTGGGGGCATGTCAGCCCCACCTTCAGGACGCCCGCCAACGCCGCGGTGGCCGTCGGCGTGCTCGCCGCCATCCCCTTCCTGGTCAGCAGCAGCGCAGGCGTCATCGCCATCGCCGCGACCGGCACGATCTACCTGAGCTACTTCCTCTGCAACATCGGGGTGCTCGTGGCGCGCCTGCGGGGCTGGCCCCACAGTCGCTCGGCGTTCAACCTGGGCGGGCTGGGACTCGTGATCAATATCGTGGGTCTCCTGTGGGGCGGTCTGATGCTCATCAACTTCGGCCTGTGGCACCTGGACGCTTTCGGCGACTGGGGCAACGGCCTGCGCGACTTGACCAACCCCACCATCAACACGCTCTCGATCTTCGGCAGCGATCCCCTGACCGGGCTGCCGGCGTGGCCGATCTTCGAGACTTTCCTGGGCATCGTCCTCGTCGTTGGCATCGTCTACTACGCCTTCGCCCTTCGCGGACGCGTCGACAATGCACCCGCGGCCGACATCGCCACCGGCGAGGCGGCCATCGCCTAGGCCGCGTCGCGAGCGCGGCATGACCGGGGAGCCGCTCACCGGGGAACTCCGCACGACCCTGGTGGGCGCGCTCCAGCGCGTCCCCGAACTGGCCGGCCGCGAGCTCGTCCTGACGACCCTCTCGGGCGGCATCACCAACCGCAACTACCGCGTCGACGCGGACGGCGGCCTCGAGGCGGCCGGCGGCGACACCGTCGTCCTGCGCCTTGGCGGCAACGACACCCACCTGCTTGGCATCAGCCGGGAGGTGGAGCACGCCGCCACCGTGATGGCCGCCGGCGTGGGCGTCGGACCCGAGGTGGCCGCCTACATCCGGCCGGAGGGCTACCTCGTCACCCGCTTCATCGTCGGCGGGCCCATCACCGACGAGGCCGTGCACGAGCCGGCCACCATCCGGCGCGTGGCCGACTCGATCCGCCGCATCCACGACGGGCCGGCCATCCCCGGCATCTTCGTGCCGTACCGCATCGGCGAGGCGTATCGCGCCCTGGCCGCGTCACGGGGGGTGGCCATCCCCGACGCCTACGCGCGGGCGGAGGCCGTGGTGCGGCGCGTCGAACGGGCCTGCGTGGCGGCCCCGCTGCCCATGCAGCCCTGCCACAACGACCTGCTCAACGCCAACTTCATCGACGACGGGGCCCGCGTCCGCATCGTCGACTGGGAGTACGCGGGCATGGGCGACCCGTTCTTCGACCTGGGCAACTTCAGCGTCAACCACGGCCTGGACCTCGACGAGGACGAGGTCCTGCTGGAGGCCTACGAGGGGTCGGTGCGTCCCGAGCGCCTGGGCCGGCTGGCCCTCATGCGCGTCGTGTCCGACTTCCGCGAGGCCACCTGGGGCGTGCTGCAGCAGGCCATCAGCACGCTGGACGTTGACTTCCACGCCTACGCGGCGCGGCACTTCGAGCGGCTCCTGGACCACGCCGCCGAACCGCGCTTCGAGCGAGCCCTGACGGAGGTGGCCGCCTCGGGCGAGGGCTGACCGCCCCGGCGTGCTACCCTCGCGCCGCCGTGACCGCAACGCTCGAGCCGCCGGCCGTCACGCCGCGACCGCCGGAACCGGACGCCCTCCGTGCCTCGCTCGTGCTGCACGACGTGAGCATGGTGTACCCCAATGGGAAGCGCGCCCTGGTGGACGTGGACCTCGTGGTGCCCCGCGGCGACTTCGTCTTCCTCGTCGGCCCCTCGGGGGCCGGCAAGACGACGCTCATCAAGCTGCTGATCCGCGACGAGGTGGCCACCACCGGCGCGGTGCTGCTGGCCGGCCAGGACCTGGCCCACCTGCCGCGGCGCCAGGTGCCGCTCATGCGGCGGCGCATCGGCATCGTCTTCCAGGACTTCAAGCTGCTGCCCAGCAAGACCGTGCGCGAGAACGTGGCCTTCGCCCTCGAGGTCACGGGCACGCCGCGCCAGCAGGCGGCGCCGGTGGTCGAACGGGTCCTCGCCCTGGTCGGCCTGACCGGCCAGGCCGCGCAGCGCCCGGCCCAGCTGTCGGGCGGCGAGCAGCAGCGCACGGCCATCGCCCGGGCCATGGTCCACGACCCCGAGATCATCATCGCCGACGAGCCCACGGGGAACCTGGACCCGCTCATCAGCTGGGAGATCCTGCAGCTCCTGCTGCGCATCAACGAGCTCGGCACGACCGTCCTGATGGCCACCCACAACGCCGAGGTGGTGACCGCGCTGCGACGCCGCGTCGTCGCCCTGGAGGAGGGCCGCGTCGTGCGGGACGAGGTGGGCGGCTATCACCGCGAGTACTGAGCTGCGCGTGGGCGACGGGCGCGGGCCGTGCTGACCTTCACCGCCTTCTCGGTGCGCCGCGCCCTCCAGGGCCTCTGGCGCAACCGCGTGATGAGCCTCGCCGCGACGGTGACGATGGTCCTCATGCTCCTGCTCCTGGCCGGCCTCCTGATCGTCCTGTCGGGGCTGCAGGCGGGCCTGTCGTTCGTGGAGCAGAAGGTCGATGTGCAGGCCTACCTCTACGACGGGGTGCCGCCCGACCGCGTCCAGGCGCTCATCGGACAGGTGCAGGCGCTGCCCGAGGTCTCGGCCGTCACCTACACGACCAAGGACCAGGCGCTGGCCGACTGGCAGGCCACCCTGCGCGCCCGCGGCCAGCAGGACTTCACCGCCGTCACCGGCACCAACCCCATCCCCGCCAGCATCAACGTCAAGCTGCGCGAGCCGGGCGTCTACGGGACGGTCGTCGACGTGCTCAAGGCGTCCACCGGCGTGGTCCAGCGGGTCGACGAGACGCAGCAGGTCGTGGACGCCCTCATCACCATCACCAACGTCCTGCGCACGATCGGCCTGATCATGCTCGTCATGGTCGGCCTGACCGTCCTCTTCATCGTCGTCAACACGATCCGCATGGCGGTCATGGCCCGGGCCGACGAGATCGAGATCATGCGGCTCGTGGGGGCGTCCGACGCGTTCATCCGCTGGCCGTTCATCTTCGAGGGCCTGTTCGTGGGCCTCATCGGCGCGGCCCTGACGCTGGTCCTGCTGGGCCTCGCCGCCGGGCCCATCAGCCAGTTCACGACCGCCATCGTGGCCCAGGTCCCGGTCGGCTTCGACCAGCAGCTGGGCCTGGAGCTGGTCGGCCTGGTGGTCGGGGCGGGGGCGCTGATGGGCGGCGCGGGCGCCTGGATCTCCGTCCGCAGCTACCTCATCCGCTAGGCCCACGGCCCGGACGACCGGGTCCCTTGCAGGGCTCGCGGGCCACGAGTAGACTGACGCCCCACTGGTCCGGAACCCGCATCGATCCCTCCGAGGCGTCGCATGTCCCTGCCGCTCGCATCGCCCGATCCCGAGCCGGCAGGCCGCCGGCCCGTCCGCGTCCCCGGCGCGCGCCTGGCCCTGGTCGTGGCCGCGGTGCTGGCCGGTTCCGCCCTGTTCGTCTCGGGCTACTCCCTGGGTCACCTGCAGGCCGAGACGCCCGGCACGCAGGCGTCCGACGAGGGCGCGTTCCAGGCCTTCTGGGACGCCTACCACGCCATCACCAGCGACTTCGCCGAGGGTCCGGTGGACCAGCGGGCGCTCGTCGAGGGCGCGCTCAGCGGCATGTTCGCCTCGCTCAAGGACCCCTACAGCGAATACCTGGCGCCGGCCGCCCTGACCTCCACCCTGTCGGGCCTGGCCGGCCAATTCGAGGGCATCGGCGCCGTGATGACCAGCCGGGCACCCGACGGGACCGAGGGCTGCACGCCGCTCGGCTCCGCCTGCACGCTCGTGGTCGTGCGGACCATCCCCGGCGCGCCCGCCGCGGCGGCCGGCCTGCTGGCCAACGACGTCATCGTGGCCGTCGCCGGCAAGGCGGTCGACGGCCAGACGGTCGACGCCATCACCGGGGAGGTGCGCGGCCCGGCGAACACGGCGGTGACCCTCCGCCTGGCGCGCAACGGCGGCCAGCCGTTCGACCTGTCGATCACCCGCCAGGTGGTCACCGAGCCGCAGGTGGACAGCCGCCTCGTCGACTCGGGCCAGGTCGGCTACATCCACCTGGCCCAGTTCAGCGACACGGCCCCGGCCGACTTCAAGGACCAGCTGTCGGCCCTGCTGGCCCAGGGCGTGACGCACATCGCCTTCGACCTGCGGGGCGATCCGGGTGGCTTCGTCGATGCGGCCCAGAAGATCGCCAGCCAGTTCATCGGCTCGGGGCCCATCTACTGGCAGGAGTACGCCGACGGGCGCCAGGTGGCCCAGGACGCGCAGCCGGGCGGCGTCGCCGTCGACCCCAGGATCTCCCTGGTCGTGCTGGTCGACAAGGGCTCGGCCAGTGCCAGCGAGATCGTGGCCGGGGCGCTGCAGGACTCGAAGCGGGCGCGGCTGGTGGGCCAGGTCACCTTCGGCAAGGGCGTCATCCAGCAATTCCAGACGCTCAGCGACGACATGGGCGGCTTCCGCCTGACCATCGCCAAGTGGCTCACGCCGGACAGCAGGACGTGGATCCAGGGCAAGGGCCTGACGCCCGACATCGTGGTCACGCCGCCGGCCAACCCGCCCGGCCGGCGACGATCCGGTGCTCGACGCGGCCATCCAGGCCCTGATGGGCTCGCCCGCCGGCGCCTCCAGCCTGGTGCCGTTCGAGCTCCTGGACTAGGGCCCGCGGGGTCGCGCGCCCTCGGGGCGGGTCCTTGCGCCCCGGGGGGCCTTCCGCTATCGTGCCGCCTAACGAAAGGAGGTGATGTGCAGTGATCGACCCTACGCCTAGCTGCACCACCTCGCGGGAGGCAGCTGCCTAAGCCAAGACCCGCAGGTGGTCCAGCAACCGGATGCCGGCTCGACCTCGAGCCGGCATTCGTGCGTCTAGGAACCCCGCGGGCTCCCGTCCGCGATCCTGAAGGATCCATCCCATGGGCGAGACCACGGTGGCGCTCAACCGCCGGGCCCATCACGAATACCTCATCGAGGAGCATTTCGAGGCCGGTCTCGTCCTGACCGGCACCGAGATCAAAAGCATCCGCGCCCGCAAGGTCAACCTGCGGGATGCCTACGCGCGGGTCGAGCACGGTGAGGCCTGGCTCATCGGCGCCGACATCGCGCCGTGGACCAGCGGCAACCGCTGGAACCACGAGGCGAAGCGCGTGCGGAAGCTGCTCCTGCACCGCCGCCAGATCGATGAACTGATGGGCAAGGCCTCGGCCAAGGGCCTCACGGTCGTGCCGCTGCGGCTGTACCTGGACGACCACGGGCGGGCCAAGGTGGAGCTGGGCCTGGCTCGCGGCAAGCAGCTCCACGACCGCCGCCGCGCCATCGCCGAACGTGACGCCAGGCGCGACCTGGAGCGCCAGATGGCGGACGTGGCCAGGGGCCGGTAGCCGCGGGCTCGTGCCGGGTGGCGCGACGCGTCGACCCTGGCCAGCACCGCTGGTCGCCTAGCGCCGGCCCATATCGCCTCCAGTGCTGCTCCCCGCACAAGTCGCCCCGACAAGGGGTCGAGGATCCTCGCTCGGCTGGGATTCGGGGACGGCTAAGGGACCTGATGGGTTAGATCCAGGCATGGGCGCGCTAGATCGCTCCCCAAGGGCGACGCGGGCGGGGTCAGGCGATCGTTACGCCGTGCCCTTGTGCTCAGAGCAGCACTGCAGGCGCTACGCCCAGGCTTATCGATGGGCGCGTGCCGCATCAAGGCTCTCGACCCGGCGATCCCTCGCGCACCAGCGGGCTTGGTGCAATGTGCCTCCGCGGGCGATCCAGCGCCGCCGATCCCAGGCGATCGGCCTCGCCTGAGCGTGGATCCAGCTCTGAGATCGCGGTTCAGGTGCGCCGGGCCGGCCGAGAAGGCGCATACCACCACCTGGGCTGGTAAGACGGGGAACACCTAGCCGCGCCGTGGAAGGCTCGGGATCAACCCAGTGGTTCGATCGGCATGTCGAATAACGCCATCTCCGCCTCATCCGGTGGCTGGAATAGCGCGGCAAATCGCTCCATGTCGTCTTGGGATATCTTCGGAGCTCCAACCTCGGTGGCACTACGCTGCCTCGATCGCCGCATGAGTTCATCGATCGGCACGTCGAGGTAGCGCAGTTCGACCGCCGCGCCGATTTCGCGGGCGCCCGTCCGCTTCTCGTCGCGATCCGAGCGAAGCCAAAAGCCGGACTCGAGGATGACGCTCTGGCCGAGCCGCAATAGCTCTTGGGCCAGATCCCAGAAGGTTCGCTCCAGGCGCGTCCTCATCCCTTCATCCCAGAGGTCGATACCGAGGGCGTCCATCCACTCGTCTGGCGCGAGCCGGACGGCTCGCAGGTCCTTGCCGAGCCGCCGTGCCGCGGTGGTCTTGCCGGCACCGGGGAGGCCGCACATGAGTACCAGGCGCGGCAGGGGCGATGTCACCGAGCCATTGTGATCAGTCCGCAACCAACTCAAGCTGCCGACCGGGCGGACCCCGGCTCTTGTCCGAACGGGTGTTCGAGCGTAGAATCGGTAGTCCGGACGCGAGAGCGACCGGCTGCGGGGATGTGTGGTTTCGACAGGGCCGGATCCCCGGGGAACGCGAGCCGAGGTGCCGTCAGGCCTCGTTAAACAGGCGGCAAAACGAAGTAACTGGCAACCGCCAGCCTGCTCTCGCCCTCGCCGCTTAACGCGGTAAGGTGAGCGTGGAAGCAGCCTCCTCCCCGTGGGCTGTGGAAGCGTCACTCAGCGGGGATGCAGCTCCGGCCAGCGTGGCGTAACCGGAGACCAGGCCCGATCCAGGGACACGCGACTGGACCGTCCAGCAGGCTGCCGATGGCCGGCTGAGCGGTCGACGACAAAGCATCGGACACGCTCGTAGTGGTCTCCGGCTGAGGGTTCTGGACGGGGAGTTCGACCCTCCCCCATCTCCACCAGCACTCATGCGATCGGCGCCCCTCCGTCCGGAGGGGCGCCGTTTCGATTCGTTCGAGACGGGGACCGGTCCGGGCGCCGGGGGGGACCTATATCTCATGCCGTAAGGAGGAACGGCCCTCCTGAACCCGGGCCCTATGGCACCCACCTGCGCCACGGTGAAGACCAGCATGTGATCTCGGACCCAGCGGTCCTAGCCCTGGTTCGCTGCACCTCCGATCGGGCAGTGGGTGTGATGAGTCCCGTGCTCCGAGCGCACCTCGAACGGATCCCGCTGGGCGTCGTGGCCCTCGCCGCGGCTGTCCTGGCGTCCGCTGCCCTCCCGGGCATCGCCGTCGGCAGCTCCGGCACGTGGACGGCGAACGTGTACAGCGCGGGCGGGGTGCGGTGGCAGGATCCAGACTACAACGCCTGTGCAGCCACGGCCACCCTGATGATGCTGAACTTCGCCAAGGCGTCGGCTCCCGGCGCCCCAGACCTGGTGTGGCACGCCACCACGTCGTATGACGCCCAGGAGAACATCCTGGCGTACTCACGGTCCCACATGACGATGGCCGTCCAGGGCACGCGCGGGACGGATCCGGTCGGGTGGCGCAACGCCCTCAACGACTATGGCTGGGGCTCCCCCAACGCGGGCGTCTATGCGATCGAGACGGCGACCACGTTCATCAGCGCGGCCAAGGCGTCGGTGGAGGCCATGGCCCGCACCGGCGAGCCGGTGGCGATCGCCGGTTGGGCTGGCAAGCACGCCCAGATCATGAACGGCTACAAGGTCAGCGGGGGCGATCCCAGGACGACGGCCGACTTCACCATCCAGGGCGTGTACATCACCGACCCGCTGCGATCTGACGGCTACCGCAACACGTACATCAGCCTGTCCACCTGGCAGAAGGGCGATCCCCACATCCGCTTCCAGCAGTACTGGCAGACCGATTCGCCGTACCGCGACCCGCTCACGGGGCTCATCGGCAAGGACGTCTGGTACGGCAAGTGGCTGATCATCGCCCCCGTGAAGGGCCCGGCTGCGCCGGCGGCCACTCCGCCACCGGGACCGACATCGCCTCCGACCGGCCACACCGCGACTCGCCTGGCGGGTCCCACCCGCTTCGCCACCGCGGCCGCCGTCAGCGCGGCCACCTTCAGCCCGGGCGTGCCGGTGGCCTACATCGCCTACGGCTACAACTTCCCCGATGCCCTGGCCGCCGCGGCCGCCGCGGGCACCCTCAAGGGGCCGGTCCTGTACGTCAACACGAGCGGGCCCATCGATGCCTATACCGCCGCCGAGCTGACCCGCCTGCAGCCGGCCACGATCGACGTCCTGGGCGGCACCGGCGTCATCAGCGACGCCGTCAAGACGGCCCTCGGGCAGTACGCCACGGGCCACACCGCGACTCGCCTGGCGGGTCCCACCCGCTTCGCCACCGCGGCCGCCGTCAGCGCGGCCACCTTCAGCCCGGGCGTGCCGGTGGCCTACATCGCCTACGGCTACAACTTCCCCGATGCCCTGGCCGCCGCGGCCGCCGCGGGCACCCTCAAGGGGCCGGTCCTGTACGTCAACACGAGCGGGCCCATCGATGCCTATACCGCCGCCGAGCTGACCCGCCTGCAGCCGGCCACGATCGACGTCCTGGGCGGCACCGGCGTCATCAGCGACGCCGTCAAGACGGCCCTCGGGCAGTACGCCACGGGCCACACCGCGACTCGCCTGGCGGGTCCCACCCGCTTCGCCACCGCGGCCGCCGTCAGCGCGGCCACCTTCAGCCCGGGCGTGCCGGTGGCCTACATCGCCTACGGCTACAACTTCCCCGATGCCCTGGCCGCCGCGGCCGCCGCGGGCACCCTCAAGGGGCCGGTCCTGTACGTCAACACGAGCGGGCCCATCGATGCCTATACCGCCGCCGAGCTGACCCGCCTGCAGCCGGCCACGATCGACGTCCTGGGCGGCACCGGCGTCATCAGCGACGCCGTCAAGACGGCCCTCGGGCAGTACGCCACGGGTCCCTGACAGGGCGCAACCCCGACCAGACGCCATCCCGCGTGCTACAGCGTGGGGATGACGATCACGTACTTGAAGGCCTTGTCGGGGTACGACCCGGGCATCCGCCAGGGCAGGAAGTCGCGCGGCAGGTTGGACACGGCGACGTTCGTATCGGGCGGGCGCGAGTAGCCCCAGATGGTCGAGAACCGCGGATACCACACGTCTTCGATCCGCACCGCCGTCACGGTGAACGCGTCCGTGAGGGCGGGATCTGCCGAGGCCGTGAACCCCGACATCACCCACGAGTGCGCGCCGTACCACACGACCAGCCCGGCCGGCCGGTTGGTCACGCGGACCTGCTTGGCCGCCACGTGGATCGCCGCGTTGACCGATGGCTGGACGCTGACCTCGTAGTTGCCGTAGCCGAGCTTGGTCAGCCCAAGCGCCCAGCCTTCGGGCTCGGCGCCGCCCTTCTGGGGCGGATACAGCGTCGTGGCAAGCGCGAAGAGGCGCGCCTGTGTCGCGCGGGTCGTGTCGGCTCCCGCATCCATGATGTTCATCGAGGTCTGCATGGCGGCCGGCACACACCAGATGTCCTCCAGCTCGCCCACGTAGTCCCCCTTCTGGTACAGGTCCATCGAGAACGGGCCCGGCTTGGGAGTCGCCGAGGGATGGGCGCTCCCGGAGGCGCCCGGGCCGACGGCTCCCGGCGACAGACTGGGGATCGGGCTCGGCGACGGGAGGGGGGAGGAGCGAGCCCAAGGCGTCACCGCGGGGACGACCACCAGTGACGCACCGGACCCGAGGGCCTGGTTGGTCGCGTAGATCGTGCCGGCGGAGACGATCACGAGCAGGACGACCGCGATCACGCGGCCGACGATACGGCGTCGGAAGGGGACGGCCGGACCCGTCGGCGCGGGCCGGCCGATGCCCGCCATCCGCGGGATCAGCGCGACGACGGTCAGGCCGACCTTGAGGCCCATGCCGGCTGCATAAGCCGCCGGGATCGCCGTCAGACCAAAGGTCGGGGCGAGCGCCTGGGCGACCACCACGGTCATCACGAACCCGGCCACCGAGGCGATCGTCGGCAGGAGCGTGTTGTGGGTCGCGTACAGCGCGCGACTCAGGAGGTTGGTGAGGCTCTCGAGCGGGATGGCGAAGGCAAAGACGCTGAGGACCCCGGCTGTCCGGGCGACGGCGACCTCGTCGAATGCGCCCCCTCCCAGGACCAGCTTGATGACCAGCGTGCTGATGAAGAAGAGAACGATGGAGCCGACGGTGGTGATCACGGCGATCGACGCGAAGTTGGTGGCGAACGTGCGCATGAACCCGCGTCGATCGCCCTTGTTGAACTGGGCCGCCAGGGTCGGGAACGCGGCGATCGCGAACGACATGCCGATGAGGCTGACCGGCACGCCTTCGAAGTTCCGCGCGAAGCTGACCGAACTGACACTGCCCGGCTCGAGCGTCGAGGCCAGCGCTGTGAAGTACAGGAACGTCAGTGGCTCGATCGGTTGGCTGACCATCTTGGGCACCATCAACCGACTGAATTCGGCGAACCCCTTCGTACGCAGGTCGAGGCGCGGGCGGGGCCGGAACGAGGTGGCCCGCATGATGCCCACGAGTCGGATACCCAGGTGCAGGAACGACCCCACCAGCGCCCCGATGGCGGCCCCGTAGATGCCGACCTGGCCGGACAGGAGGAGCGTGCCTGCGGCGATGCCCCCGTTGTACATGAGGGCCGCCAGCCCGTACCAGACGAACCGTTGCTCAGCCACCAGGATCTCGCCCAGGACGATGGAGATGGCGAAGACCACTGGCGTCAGGCACATGAGTCGGAAGAGCGAGACGTAGAGGTCCCGCTGGTCGCCCTGGAAGCCGGGCACGATGATGTCGACGGTCTGGGGTGCGAAGACGAAGAGGAGGACACAGACGGCGGCCATCACGAGGATCGCGTACGTCAGGACCGTCCGGCCGAAGGCCAGCGCGTCACCGGCCGCCTTGTCGCGTAGCTGCGTGAACAGCGGCACGAACGGCGCGATCAGGCCCCCAGCCACGAGCACGTCGAGCGCGAGTTCCGGCAGCACGAACGCGGCGTTGTAGGCGTCGAGGCTCGCTCCGGCTCCGTACGTGCGGGCGAAAGCCCGGTCGCGCACCACGCCCATCGCATACGCCGCGAACGTCAGCAGCGACAGCACCACTGCGCTGCGCGGCAGGAGGGTCGCGCTCGCGCGGCGGATGCGGTCCCACGCGAAGCGCGCCGGCCGCGTCGGCACGTCCTCGGTGGTCCCCGTGTGTAGAGCGGCCATCGACTCCTGTCCTGCAGCACCCCGAGGATGCGTGCTTCCCTCGGACGTCCGGCGTTCCCTCGGCGTGACGACGACTGATTACCTATGGCGCAGGGAGCGCCGCCATCCGCGCGGCACATCGCGCCATCCAGCAGGGTGGTGGCCCGCGCTGCTCGGCGGGATGTGCCGGTCGGCCCGTACGTGGCATCCATTCGTCCCCCTACCTCAGATGGCGCCGGGCCGGCTTGACACGCCGATCGGGGTGGCGCAGCGTGCACCCCATGCAAAGCCCGAAATCCGGCCATCGATGGCGCAGCCATCGTCACGGGCCTCGACTCGAACCAGGCGACCGCGCTCCACCATGACGCGGATCAGGCCCAGGCCGCGCTTGACGAGGCCGACCTGCACGAGATGGAGCGCGCGGACTACTACGACGACGCGGCCACCACCGAGCCGGCGCCCGAGCCCCGGCGCAGCCTCCTGGACCGACTCCGCCGCCGCTAGGGCGTGCCGCGGATCACGACCGACCAGCGGCGCGTCAGGCTGGCCCGGCGGCATCGGCTGATCCCCTCCGCCCGGGTGACCGACCCGGCCGCGGCGGCCGGCTCCCTGGTCGGCTACCACGCCACCGATCCCGGGTCGGTCTACCTGCAGGCGCGCGCCCGGACGCGCGACATGTCGCCCGTGACCCTGGAGCGCGCCTTGTACGAGGATCGCTCGCTGGTGCGCATGATCGGTATGCGCCGCACGCTCTTCGCGGTGCCGACCGAGCTGGCCCCGGTCGTCAACGCGGCGGCTTCCCGGGCCATCGCCGCGCGGGAACGGACGCGCCTCCTGGCCATGCTCGGCGATTCCGGGATCGCCGCGGATCCCGAGGCGTGGCTGGAGACCGTCGAGGCGGCCACCGTGGACGCCCTGCGGTCACACGACGGACCGCTGGCGGCGGCCGAGCTGAGCGCGGAGGTGGCCGGCCTGCACGAGCGCATCTCGTTCGGCGAGGGTCGTCGGTGGGTGGGCACCATGAGCGTCGCGACCCGCCTCTTGATGCTCCTCGCGATGGAGGGCCGCATCATGCGCGGCCGCCCGCGCGGCACCTGGATCAGTGGCCAGTACCGCTGGGCGCCGACCGACCGGTGGCTGGGCGGCGACCTGCCCCAGCTCCCCACGCACGACGCGCAACGGGAGCTCGTGCGCCACTGGCTGCGCGCGTTCGGTCCGGGCACCGAGCGCGACGTGGCCTGGTGGACGGGCCTCACCCTGGGCGCCATCCGCCGTGCCGTCGCCGGCCTGGAGGCGGTGACGGTCGACCTTGACGATGGCTCGACCGGGCTCGTCCTGGCCGACGACCTCGACCCCGAGCCGCCGGGCGGACCGTGGATCGCCCTCCTGCCCGCCCTCGACGCCACGACGATGGGCTGGTCGGCCCGGGACTGGTACCTGGGCCCGCACGGGCGAGCGCTCTTCGACACGAACGGCAACGCCGGGCCCACGGTGTGGGTCGACGGCCGCGTCGTCGGTGGCTGGTCTCAGCGGCGGAGCGGCGAGGTCTTGGTCCGCCTGCTGGAGGATGCCGGTCGCGAAGCCCACGCGGCCATCGAGGGTGAGGCGGCCGCCCTTGGCGCGTGGGTCGGCCCGGTCCGGGTGGTACCGCGCTTCAGGACCCCGCTGGAGCAGGAGCTGGCGGCGGCGGACTGAGCGGCTCGAAGCGCCAGTCGGCCACATCCCGCACCGGCTCATAGCCGATGACCTGGTAGATGTGGTTGGAGGTGGGGTTGGCGAGGTCGGTGAACAGGAAGAGCGAACGGCAGCCGGCGTCCAGCTGGGCCTGGCTGACGGCGGCCACGAGGTTGCTGGCGTAGCCGCGTCCCCGATGGACGGGCGGCGTGTAGACCGGCCCGACGCGCGCGCCATGCGGCGTGCGCCCGCCGACCGCCGTCAGCGAGACCGGCCCATGGTCGTCCCACAGATAGGCCGCGCGTCCGCCACCGGCCAGCATCCGGTCGGCGATCACGGCCATGTCCGCCGGCTCGTCACCCTCGAGCGCCTCGTCATCGAACGCATGCAGCCACGCCACGAGCAGGCTCCGGTCGGCGCTGGTGGCGAGGCGCCACGTGCCGGCCGCGGGCCGCGGCGGCCGCACGCGGTCGAGGCGGAAGATCCGTTCCGTGCGCGCCAGTCGCGGGCGCTGCCCCGACCGGCGGACCCACGATCGCGCGAAGGCCTCGGCGTGGACCGAGGGGCCCAGGACACCTCGGATGGTCGCATCGGGGCCGCGTTCGGCCAGGTCGATCGCCACGTCCCGGGCGATGAGGGGCAGGGCCGCCCGGTCGTCGATCTCGGACAGCACGAGGTTCCACGGTGGTGTCCGGACGGCGACCGCGACGACCGCATCACCGCGCACGACCGCGGCCATGTAGGGCGCCTCGCCGACCGTGCCGGGAGCGGGCGATCGCAGCCCGCCGAGGACGCCGAGCAGGAGATTGTGCTCGGCCTCTCGCGCGGCCAGGAAGTCCCCGGCCAGGCCCAGGAGGTCGTCGGCGCGGGCGAGGCGGGCGAGCCGCAGGGCGGTCACGCCGGTCGGGGCTAGGCGTCCCGGCGAAGGACCACCACGCGACGGTTGGGCTCCTCGCCGATGGACTGCGTGCCGATCCCTTCGCGCCCCTTGAGCGCGATGTGGATCCAACGGCGCTCGAGCGGCGGCATGGGCTCCAGCTGGAGCATCTTGCCCGTCTCGATGACGTGGTCGGCGGCCCGGTTGGCGAGCTCGACGAGCTGCCGCTCGCGGCGGCCGCGGTAGTCCTCCACGTCGACGAGGACGCGGGTCCAGGCGCCGATCTCCCGGGAGAGCATCAGGTTGAGCAGATGCTGCAGCGCCGACAGGCGCTCGCCCTTGCGGCCGATGAGCGCTCCCAGCGCCTCGCGCTCGTCGCCCTCGCCGCTCACGTCGAGCTTGGAGGTCTCGCCGGTCACGATGCTGACCTGCACGTCGTAGCCCATCAGGGTCAGGAGTCGCTCGAGGATCGCCTTGCCGGCGGCGAGCGCCTCCGGCGAAGCCTCGGCCGCCTGGATCTCCTCGCGCTCCACGGTGCGCGAGGCACGGCCGGCCGCCACCTGCTCGGTCTCGGCGTCGGTCAGGCCGGTCGGCCGGTGGTCACCACGTGGCCGATCCGCGCGGTCGGCGCGCGGCGCCCGGTCGGGGCGGGGCCCACGCTCTGGCCGATCGCGGCGGGGCGGCCGGTCGGCGCGCGGCGGGCGTGCCGGGAGGTCGGGCTGGGCTTCATCCTCGAGCGCCGCCGGTTCCACGTCCGGAGCGGGCATGGGTGGGTCCTCCGACCGCACCGGGCGGTCCATCGGCCGTGCCCGGTCCGGCGGCCGGGGCCCACGATCGGGTCGGCCGCCGCGGCCGCGGTCGTCGCGTCCGCGGGCCTCGCGTCCACCCTCGCGATCGCCGTGCTCGGGGCGCGGTTCGCGTGGCGGCAGCGGTGTCGCGGCGGCCGCCTCACGGCGGGGCGCGGCGCCGCCGAGCGCGGACCTCGGCGCGGCCACGATGCGGGCCGGCTCCGCGCCCATGCCCAGGACACCCCGGCTGCCGGGCGTCAGGATCTCGAAGTCGAGATCGTCGAGTCCCGTGACGCCGAACGCTTCGCGGGCGGCCCGGAGCGCCTCTTCGACGCTCTTGCCGGTGAACTCCTGGTAGTCGCTCATCTTCTTCTCCCCCGTCGACTGGTCCGTGCCCGTTTCCTGGCCGGGCGCACCGTGCCGCTGGCAGCGTCCTTGGGATCGCGCTGACCAGCGGAGAGTTCATTCACGCGGGGCTTCGGTGGCGGCACGTCGGCGATACCGAAGCGCGGCACGTGGCCCTTGGCGAAGGCGGGCGTCCAACCGAAGAGCGGGAACAACGAGCCCCAGCCGACGGTCAGATATTGCTGCACGATCGAGAAGACCGTGGTGACGATCCAGTACAGGAACAGGCCAGCCGGCAGGAACGAACCGTAGACGATCGACAGCAGCGGGATGAAAGCGTAGATCTGTTGCTGGCTGCGTGACTGGGAGTCGACCGCGGGCGGCATCATCATGCGCGTCTGGATCAGCTGGAGGCCTGCCGAGACCAGGGCAAGAAGGCTCAGGCCGAAGGTGGCGATGCCCAGGGGGATCTCGGCGAAGACGGCCGGCTGGCCGGCGTTCAGGCCGCCCAGCCAGTGGATGGTGGAGTTGAGGCACGGCACGAGGGCGTTGCCGGTGAGGTCCTGGCACTGGATGTTGACCAGCTTCGTGCCGAACACGGTCAGCATCGAGGAGATGTTGGGCGCCTGCAGGCCGGCGCTGAAGACGTAGTACATGGGCAGGAGCAGGAGCATCTGGGAAAGCGACGGCAGGCAGCCGGCGGCCGGGTTGACCCCGCGATCCTGGTACAGCTTCATCTGCTCGGCGCTCTGCTTGTTGCGGTCGCCCTTGTAGCGCCGCCTGATCTCGGCCAGCTCCGGTTGCAGCGCCTGCATGCGACGGGTCGAGGTGATCTGACGGCGGAACAGGGGGATCAGCAGGAGCCGGATGAGCAGCGTCACGAGGATGATCGCGATGCCGATGTCGCCGGTGATGCTGTAGATGAAGGCCAGGGCCAGGAAGATCGTCTGGAAGATCGGCGTGAAGACCACGGCCAGGACCGTCAGCGGATCGATGCTGGCGAGCTGGGCCGGGCAGAGGTTGGGGTGCCGCGTCGGGCTGGGCACGGGGGTCGTGGTGGCCACGGGCGACCCGGCCGCCGACGGGCTCGGCGTGGGGCTGGCCGTCGGGGCGGGCGTGACGTTCGGGCAGGGCGGCTCGTTGTTCTCGAGGAACGGCGTCTGGCCCACCGGCGTCGGGGTCGGCGTCGTGGCCGGTGCGCTGGCCGGGGCGGAGGCCGTCGGGGACGGACTGTCGGCGAAGGCCAGCCCCGCGGGCAGCCACATGGCGACCGCCAGGCCGAGCAGCGCCAGCAGCAGCCCGGCACGGATCAGGAGCGTGCGACTCACCCGGCGACGCGCGGGTATCACGGGACGGGATCGAACCCGCCGGGGGCCCACGGATGGCATCGGGCGATGCGCCGGGCCCCCATGACACTGCCCCGCAGGAGGCCGTAGCGGACGATCGCCTGCTCCGTGTAGCGGGAGCAGCTGGGTTCGTAGCGGCACGACGAGGGGAACAGGGCGAAGACGACGCGGTAGAGACGGATGAGCCCCACACCGAGGGCGACGCCGATTTGTCTCACCTGTTCGTCACTTCTCCCTTGAGCACGCCCGCAGCCTGCAGGGCCTCCCCGACCGATGACCACAACACGGCCTGGCTCACCGTCGCCCCGGCCGGCCGGACGGCGATGAGGACGTCCCACCCGCCGACCAACCGCGGCTCCAGGCCGCGGAGGATCGAGCGTAGCCGCCGCCGCACCCGATTGCGGACCACGGCTCCCCCCAGCTTCCGTCCGGTGGCGAAGCCGAACCGTGTCTCCGGCAGGTCGGTGCGCTTGAAGCGGAGGGCGACGTACGTGTCACCCCTGGTCCGCCGCGAACGCTGGAGTTCGGCGAAGTCATGCGCCGAGGTGAGCATGCGCAGAGTGATGCGGTGCGGCCTCGATCGGAGCGGAGTTCAGGCGGACAGGCGCTTCCGCCCCTTGGCGCGCCTGGCGGCCAGCACGCGCCGGCCCCCGTGGGTGCGCATGCGGGCCCGGAAGCCGTGCTCCTTGGCGCGGTGACGCTTGCGAGGCTGGTAGGTCTGCTTCATCGCGCTGGGAGGACTCCTTGGGCCGAGGATCAGGATCCGGACCCGGACGGGGCGGGACGGGCCCCATTGGTCCCTGAGAGGCACCGAACGCGCCGCTGCGAGGTGTCGGAACCGGGTTCGGTCCGTCCCGCCGTGGCGCGTCGATCAACGCGGGATTATAGGAACCGCTCGGAACGGGTGTCAAACGTACCGAGGTAGAGAGCCTCGCTGCTGTTGGCCTGTCGCGAGTCCGGCGCCTTGGTCATGCCGTCCCTTCTTCGACCATCTGGCTGATCCACGCGGCATGCTCGCGATAGTGCAGGTACCCTGTCGCCGGCGCGATGCCGGCGACCGTCGCATCCGACCCGTCGGCAAGGTGCGCGACGATCATCCGCTCCCATGCCGCCAGATGCGAGAGGTGGTCCTTGACCGACCAGCCACCGTCTGGTCCCGGCGTCCTCAAGACCTTGTCCGAGAGCGGCGCGACGATCTCGTCGAGCGCCCTGCGATCATCCCGGATCAGCGCGTCACGATCGCGCCGACGGACACCGCACGCCGCGGCTCACGTCTCGGCGTTGTCGGAGGCGTCGACGCTCTCGACCCCCTCCACCCTCGTCAGGCCGGCCAGCAACTCGTTGGCCGAGGTGCGGCGCGGGAAGCGCACCCCCAGCGTGATCTCGTAACGGCCCTTGCCCAGTTTGCGGCTGGTGATGGACAGGAGATCGGCGTTGGCGGCGGCGATATGCGCCGACACGGCCCCCAGGACGTCGAGGGCGGCGATCTCGATGCGCATCGTCACGGCGTGGGAGCCGGAGGGGTGGATGCGCGCGGCGATGGCGTTCAAGGGCCCCAGGCTGATGAGCATGATGGCCACGGCCACGAACCCCAGGACGTACTGGCCGGTCCCCGCGGCGAGGCCCACGGCGGCGGTGGCCCACAGGCTCGCGGCGGTGGTCAGGCCGTGGATGATGTTGCCCTGGTGGATGATCGCGCCGGCCCCCAGGAAGCCCACGCCGGTGACGATCTGAGCCGCGATCCGGGTGGGGTCGGGCGCGGCCGCGATGCCCTGGTGGAAGGCATCCTGGTAGCCGGTGCCGCTCAGGACGGCGAAGAGCCCGGCGCCCATGGCCACGAGCAGGTGGGTGCGCATGCCGGCCGGGTGGTCGTGGATCTCCCGCTCCAGGCCGATCGCCGCGCCGCCGATCGCCGCCAGCAGGATGCGCAGGCCAAGGTCGAGCTGGAGGCTCAGATCCATCGGCGCAGCTTACCGCCGCCGGCGGCTACCATCGGCCGATGAGCACGGCCCGTCCCCTCCTGCCGGCCGGCTCGGCGACGTGGGCCGACTTCGAACGCCTGGACCTGCGGGTCGGCCGGATCGTGGCCGCCGAGCCGTTCCCCGAGGCGCGGCGCCCGGCCTACCGCCTGACCATCGACCTGGGGCCGGGGGGCCTGCGGCGGAGCTCGGCCCAGCTTCCCGGCACGTATGCGGATCCGGCCGCGCTCGTGGGACGCCTCGTGGTGGTGGTCGCCAACTTCGGGCCGAAGCGCGTCGCCGGCTTCAGCAGTGAGGTCCTGGTCCTTGGCGCGTTGCCGGAGGACGGCCGCATCCCCCTCCTGAGCGTCGACGAGGGAGCCGCGCCGGGGGATCCGGTGGCCTGATGCGGGGGGCTGCGCGACGGCCCTGCAGGCGCCCCCGCGTAGTGGCATCATCCCCCGTCACCGGCCCCGCAGGCCGTTGATCGTCAGTACTCCCAGGGAGTATCCGAACTTCATCGTTGCAGGGCCGCTCGGGCCGGTGCTACTCTCTTTCGACCCCCTGCGCCGGGACGCCGGAGGTGCGCCAGGAGACGGCCCGCCGGTCATGCCCGGGACCCAGCCCGACAGCCCGTCGCCGCCTGTTCGAGCCGCCCGCGCCAACCCAGTCGGGGTCGGCCGGCAGCGAGTCCCGCAGCCCAGTCCATGGTCAACATCCAGTCTCGGGGTCGTGCTATCGATGGACGCGAAGCAGGTGTGGCGCGCCGCGTTGGGCGAGCTCCAGGTGTCCCTCTCGCCCGCCAATTACGAGACGTGGCTGCGCGACACCGCGCTCGTGGAAGTGGATGACAGCCGCTTCCGCGTGGCGGTCCCCAACGGCTTCGCCAAGGACTGGCTGGAGACCCGCTATCGCTCGCTGATCTCCCAGACGCTGGCCCGGGTCGTGGGCTACAGCGTGACCGTCGAGTTCGAGGTCCGCGAAGCGCCCGCTCCGGTGCGCGAGAGCACCGATGGGACCCGCTCGGTCCGCCTGGAGCCGACCCGCGTCGGCGGCGAGGGCGCGGCGGTCGGCCTGAACCCCCGGTACACCTTCGGCACCTTCATCGTCGGGTCGGCCAACCGGCTGGCCCACGCCGCCAGCCTGTCGGTCGCGGAACGACCGGGGCATGCCTACAACCCGCTCTTCCTCTACGGCGGGGTGGGTCTGGGCAAGACCCACCTCATGCACGCCATCGGCAACCAGGTGCTGTCGCGGCTGCCCCGCAAGCGCGTCGTCTACGCTACCAGCGAGAAGTTCACCAACGAGTTCATCACCAGCATCCAGCAGGGCAAGATCGACGAGTTCCGGGCCCGCTACCGCAAGATCGACCTGCTGCTGATCGATGACATCCAGTTCATCGCCGACAAGGAACGGACCCAGGAAGAGTTCTTCCACACCTTCAATGCCATCCACGAAGACGGCAAGCAGATCGTCCTCTCCAGTGACCGACCGCCCAAGGCCATCCTGACCCTGGAGGAGCGCCTCCGCAGCCGCTTCGAGTGGGGCCTCATCGCCGACCTGACGGCCCCCGACCTGGAGACGCGCATCGCCATCCTGCGGGCCAAGGCAGAGGACCAGGCCGTCGGCGTGGGCTCGGACGTCATCGAGTTCATCGCTCGCAAGGTGGCCAGCAACATCCGCGAGCTGGAGGGCGCCCTCAACCGCATCGTGGCGTACGCCAGCATGGGCGGCCAGCCGATCACCATCGAGCTGGCCCAGGCGGTCCTGTCCAACGTCCTGTACAACCCCAAGAAGCGCAGCGTCACCCCCGAGCGAGTGGCCCAGGCCGTCTCCGATTACTACGGCGTGGACCTGGACGCCCTGCGCGGGGAGAAGCGCGACAAGGCCATCGTCACGCCCCGCCAGATCGCCATGTACCTGATGCGCTCGGAGACCGACGTCTCGCTCATGCGCATCGGCGCCGAGCTGGGCGGCCGTGACCATTCGACCGTCCTGTACGCATGCGACAAGATCGCCCGGGAGACGGCCGAGAACGACGAGCTGCGTCGTGAGCTGGCGGCCGTCCGCGAGTTGCTCTACGCCGACTGAGGGCCCGTCCGGCAGTCGTCGCCAGAGGTCGCCGCTACCCCTTCCCGGGCCTGTTCCTGTGGAGAAGCCGCCTGAATCTGTGGATAACAGGGGTCACTTGTGGACAAGCCCTCCCCCACGGGACCCCTCCACGGGCGATCCTGCCCGGCCCCGCGGCGCCTCTACCCACCGTCCGTCCCTTCCGGGAGCCCGGGTTTCTACCCGCTCCCCCTGGTCCCTCCACCGGCTCATGACGCAGGCCCACACAGAGGCCTCCACAGTCTCCACAGGCATATGACGGTGATGAGTAGATGAGAAGATTCAGGAAGAAGGACCACCCACTACGACCGACCCGTGGAGGCCGCGAGACGTTGGCCTCCCGGCTCGAGGGAGACCCCCGACCGTGAAGCTCTCGGTGATGCAGGAGAACCTGGCGCGCGGCCTCCAGGTCGTCAGCCGGGCCGTCAGTTCCCGCAGCGCGTTGCCCGTGCTGGCCAACGTCCTCCTGCGGACGGAAGACGCCGGCCTGAAGCTGACGGCCACCAACCTGGAGATCGGCATCACCGTCTGGGTGCCCGGCCGCATCGAGACGGACGGTGCCCTGACCGTCCCGGCCCGCCTCATGTCCGACGTGGTCAATTCGTTGCAGCCGTCCGAGCGCGTCGACATGGAGGTCGAGGACGGCACCATGCGGCTGCACTGCGGGCGCCAGAAGGCGGCCCTGCGGGGCATCGACGCCGAGGAGTTCCCGGTCATCCCCGCCGCCGGCGAGCGGCCCACGACCCGCATCAGCCAGCGCGCCCTGCGCCAGGCGCTCAGCGAGGTCGCCTTCGCCGCCGCCACCGACGAGGCCCGGCCGATCCTGACCGGTGTCCTGACCCGCTTCGAGGGCGACCGCGTCACCCTGGCCGCGGCCGACAACTACCGCATCGCGGTCAAGACGCTGACGACCCTCGATCCCGTGGAGGAGACCAGCGTGGTCGTCCCGGCCCGCACGTACATGGAGCTGGAACGCCTGCTGACCGACACGGACGACCCGGTCGACATCCTGCTGGCCCCGGCCAAGAACCAGGTCGTCTTCCACCTCGAAGGCACCGAGCTGGTGAGCCGCCTCATCGACGGCCAGTTCCCCAACTACCAGCAGGTGATGCCGAGCTCGTTCACGGCCCGCGCGGTGGTCGATCGCGAGGCCCTCCTGAAGGCGGTGCGCGTGTCGGCGCTCATCGCCAGCAACTCGGCCAACGTCGTCAAGGTTCGGGTGGAGGAGGCGTCGAGCGGGCTCCTGACCATCGCCGCGGCCGCCGACGTGGGGGACACGGAGGGCCAGGTCGAGGCGTCCGTGGAGGGCGAGCCGATGACCATCGCCTTCAACGCCCGTTACCTCCAGGAGGCGCTCCAGAACGTGCGCGCCGAGCAGGTCGCCCTCGAGTTCAGTGGGCCGCTCTCGCCGGGCGTCATGAAGCCGGTCGGCGACCCGGGTTACGTGCACGTCATCATGCCGGTCCGCACCCCGTCCTGACGGCCAGCGACCCGGCCGTGCCCGCACGCGCCGGAGGGCAGCGATGCGCGTCGATCACCTGGTCGTGACGGGCTTCCGCAGCTACGACGAGCTCGTCGTCGAGCCCCCGCCCGGGCCGCAGATCCTGTATGGGGCGAACGCGGCGGGCAAGACCAACCTGGTCGAGTCGCTCGTCGTGCTGGCCCGCGGCGGTTCGCACCGGGCCGCGGACGCCGAGCTGGTGGCCTGGTCGGGGCAGCTGGCCCGGCTCGAGGCTGGGGTCAGCCACGGGCCGGCGCATGGGCCCGACGTCCTGGAGGTCGTGATCCCGCGGCCCGCCGCCGGGGCGGCCGCCCGCAAGCGCATCCGTATCAACGGCGTGCCGCGCCGCGCTCCGGCCCTGGGCCAGGCGTTCAGGGTCGTCCTCTTCGCGCCGGAGGAGATGCTCCTGGTGGTCGGTTCGCCGGCCCTGCGCCGGGCCGCCCTCGACGCCCTGGCCGCCGCGCGGTCACCCGGCCACGGCCGGGCGCTCGCCACGTACGGGCGGGCCCTGGCCCAGCGCAACAGCCTGCTGCGGGCCATCCGTGAGGGCACCGCGGCACGCGACCAGCTGCCCTACTGGGACGCGCTCCTCGTCGAGGAGGGCGGCGCGATCGTGGCCGGTCGCCAGGCCACGCTGGCCGACCTGGACGGGCCGCTGGCGGCGGCCCATGTCGAGATCGCACCCGGTGAGGGCCGCCTGTCGATGGACTACGTGACCAACGCGCCTGCCGAAGCCACCGAGTCGCCGGCCGACGCCATCCGGCGGCGCCTTGCCGAGACGGCCGACAAGGAGCTATGGAACGGCGCCACGCTGATCGGGCCCCACCGCGACGACATCGTCTTCCGGCTGGACGAGCGGCCCCTCGCCGCGTTCGCCTCGCGCGGCCAGCAGCGCACGGCGATCCTGGCCCTCAAGCTGGCGGAGGTGCACCTGCTGACCTCGCCGGAAGGGGAGCCCCCGCTGCTCCTGCTCGACGACGTCTTCAGCGAGCTCGATCCCCTGCGGCGAGCCCACCTGGTGCGGCGCATCCAGGCCCTGCCCCAGGCCTTCATCACCACGACGGCCCTGGCTGACCTGGACCCCGAGCTGGTGGCCGCCTCGACCGCCTGGCGCGTGACGCCCGGTCGTGTCGAACGGAGCGCCGCGTGACGAACCGGCGCCGCCCGATGCGCCGGCTGGGGGACCTGCTGCCCTCGGCCGCCCAGGCGCTCGGCCTGGAGGAGCCGCTCATGCGTGGTCGGGCGATGGCAGCGTGGAGCCGGCTGGTGGCCGAACGGGTGCCGGCGGCGGCCGGCACGAGCACGCTCCTGGACCTGCGCGAGGACGGCACGATCGTGGCCGCGGCGCCGTCCCCGATCGTGGCCCAGGAGCTGATGCTGCGGGCGGACGAGCTGCTGGCCGCCTTCGCCCAGGCGCCCGGCGGCCGCCACATGCGCGAGCTGCGGGTCGTCGTCCGGGCCCCCGGGAGTGCCGGACGGGCGCGTGTAGACTAGGCGCCCCATGGCCGTCCGACTGCACCTCAAGCCGGGCCTCGTGGCCGCCGCGGACCGCCTGCCGACCTCGCCCGACACCGTCGTGGTGCAGGAGCCGACGATCGGCTCCACCAGTCGCTCCAAGGGCAACCTCTACGCCATCGTGACCGGTCGGCCGGGCAGCGGCAGCCGGGCTGCCGAGGCCACCCGCCTGGTCGCTGAGACCATCGAGCGGCAGTACTACTACGACGAGTCGGCCGGCATCCCGGTGTGCCTCGAGAAGGCCGTGCGCAGCGCCAACCAGCGGCTGCGGCACGGCCGGGAGAGCCACGGCCTGGCCGCCGGGGCCATCGGAGCGGCCGTGGCAGTCGTCCGCGGCCATGAGCTGTATGTGGCGACCATCGGCGACGCGGATGCCTTCCTGGTGCGCCAGGCGCGCCTCCTGACCCTGCCCGAGGACGAGCGCGGCGCGGGTCTGCCGGCCCCCGGCGAGGTCGAGGTGGACGTCTGGCGCGGCGACATGGTCGTGGGCGACACGCTGATCCTGAGCGCCCACAACGTCACCACCACGGTCGGCCTGGAGGAGATCAAGAACGCCGCCGTGACGCTCCACCCGCAGTCCGCGGCGGAGCACCTGCACCACCTCTTCGTGGCCGGCGGTGGTGAGCAGTCGGATGCGCTGATGGTCATGGAGGCGGCCGAGATGCCGGCCACCCGCACCGACCGCAAGCTCATCCCGGTGCGCGCCGCCGAGCCCCTGGCCGGCGCGCCGGACCGCTCGCCGATCCCCCTGGCCGACCCGCTCGTGGGGGCTGCCAGTGCCGTGCAGGGCGGGGCGCGGGTCGCTCGCGAGGCGATGTCCGGGGCGGCCGCCGGCGCGATGGAGCACCTGACCGACCTGCTGCCGCGCCGCCGCACCTCGTATCGACGCGTCGTGCCGCTGGCCGACCGGACCGCCTCGCAGCGGCGCCTGGCCATCGCCTTCCTGGGCTTCCTGGTGCTGCTGGTGGCCCTCGCCGGCGTCGTCTGGTTCATCGGCGGGCTGAGCCATCCCAACGTGGCGGCGGTGAGCAACGCGCAGCAGGCCATCCAGGCCGCCACCGATGACCTGGCCCAGGTGACCGACGGCAACCTCCTGGTCAACGAGCCGACGCGCGCCCACACCATCCTCCAGGACGCGTGGCACCAGCTCAGCCAGGCCACCGCCTTCGGGGCTCCTGCGTCGGCCCTGGCCGATCTCAAGGGGCGGGTATCGACCGCGCTCGACCAACTCTACGACGTCGGCTACACGACCTCGCAGGCGCTCCTCGCCCTCGACAAGATCGATGCCCACCCGATCCTGCAGGGCCTCATCGTGGGCCCCGATGGCGCGGCCTACATCATCGACACGGCCAACGGCTCCGTCATCCGCATCGACCTGGCGGCGCGGACGGCCAAGATCGTGGTCCAGAAGGGCCAGAAGGGCATCGCCGCCCCGCGCCTGCTCACGACGGCCGGGCCGGACGTCCTGATCGTGGATACCGCCCAGGGCCTGTGGCGCTGGGCCCCGTCGGACGCCAAGGGCGACGGGACGCTGGCCCGACTCTCGGTCACCGCCCCGACCCCCCTCGCCCCGGACGTGTCGGCCATCGCGGCCTACCTGCGCAACTTCAACACGGGCCTCTACAACTTCTACACGGTCGATCCGGCCGGGCGCCAGATCGTCCGCTACCAGCCGACCGCGGCCGGCGGGGGCTACGTCACCAGTTCCGACTACCTGACGGTGCCGACCGACCTCACCGGCGTGCACGACATGGACATCGTCGACGGTTACGTCTTCACCCTCGCCAGCGACGGTCTGACCCGCTACTTCAGCGGCCAGGCCAGCTCGTTCTCGCTTGATGTGCCGCCCGACCAGGGCGACCTGCGGCCCGGTCACGACTACCGGCTGCTCAACGCCACCGGCGCCGCCCCCACCGACCGCCTCTGGGTGTGGGACGCGAGCCACTCCCGGATCATCGAGTTCTCGCGCACCGACGGTAGCTACATCGGCCAGTTCCTCGTGGCGGAAGGCAGCACAGGCTTCAACGGCCTGCGCGGCATGGCCGTCGTCCTGGGCAAGGCAGGCCAGCCGCCGGCCCTGGTGTGGATCACCGCCGACCAGGTCATGGTCAGCCCGCTGGCTGCCATCAGCGGCCCGGGGGCCTCGCCGTCACCCTCCGCCAGCCCCTCCCCAAGCCCGCACATCACGCCCAAGCCGACGGCCAAGCCCAAGGCCACCCCCAAGCGCTGAGCCGCGCCGCACCGGGCGTAGAATCGCCGACATGCCGCCAGGGCTGAACGCGATGGTCGTCGAGAGCGTGCGCATCCACATGCTGACGTCGCAGCACGTGGTGATCCTCAAGGAAGCCGACCGGGACCGCTACCTGCCCATCTGGGTCGGGGCCAATGAAGCGGACGCCATCGCGCGGCGCCTGCAGGGCGTGGTCCCCGAGCGGCCCCTGACGCACGACCTCTTCGCCACGGCCCTGGACGAGCTTGGCGTGCAGCTCAAGCAGGTCATCATCTCCGAGCTCGCCGACGAGACCTACCGGGCCCGCCTGATCATGGAGCTCGGCGACAAGACCGTGGACGTCGACGCGCGCTCGAGCGACGCGATCGCCCTGGCCCTCCGCGCGGGCGTCGTCATCTACGCCACGGACGACGTCCTGGATCGGGCCGGCGTGACCCCGTCCGAGGCCGAGTCGATCGACGAGGAGCGTCTCGCGATCTTCCGCGAGTTCGTCAACTCGCTCGACTGGGCAGACCCGCCCGAGGGCGAGAGCGAGAGCTAGGCCTCGCTGCCCAGCACCGGCAGGCCGCGCGCCAGGGCCCGGTCGCGGGCCACCCACAGGCGGATGCGCAGGCGCCAGAAGTCGCGTACCGCGCGCAGCACGACGCGCGGGTTGGCGCCCGAGGCCTGGCCGGCCACGCGCGGGTGGTGCGGCACGCCGACCTGGGCGAGGCGGGCGCCGCGGGCTCGCAGCTTGATGAGCAGCTCGGCGGAGAGGAACGCCCCGCCCGACTCGAGCCGCACGCCGGTCAGGGCCTCGCGGCGGAAGAGCTTGCAGGCGCAGTCCACGTCGCGCACGTCCAGGCCGAAGAAGAGGCGCAGGCACCAGCGGTAGACGCGGGCGTAGACGAGCCGCACCGCGGCGTCCGCCCGCTTGAGGCGGTAGCCCACGACCACGTCCGGCGCGTCGGGCCCGTCGAGGCGGTCGAGCAGCAGGTGCAGGTCCGCCACGCGGAACTGGCGGTCGCCGTCGGTGAAGCCCACGAGCGGGTAGCGCGCGGCCCGGAAGCCGCTGCGCAGGGCGGCCCCGTAGCCCTGGTTCACCTCGTGGTGCACGACACGGACGACGTCGGGGTTCGCCGCCGCCAGGCGGTCGGCCAGCGCGGCGGTGCCGTCGCGGCTGCCGTCGTCCACGGCGATGATCTCGAAACGCTCGGCAAGGGCCGGGAGGGCGGCCAGCGCCTCGGCCACGAGCGCCTCGATGTTCTCGGCCTCGTCGTGGGCCGGGAAGAAATAGGAGAGGGCGGGCACGGCGGCGGCGCTCGCCGCTGGCGGGGCGGCCGCCACCCCGTCAGGGTTGGACATCGCGGCGAGTATAGGGGCGCCTCACCAGCCCAGGGCGATGCCCCAGAAGACGCCCCATGCGTTGACGAGGACGGACAGGGCCACCAGGCCCACCACCGCACGTCGCACCCCCAGCCGCGCGATGCCCAGCGTGACCAGGATGAGGGCGAACGGCGCGAAGTCGTTGCTGAAGCGGTAGCCGAACTGGACCCAGCCCTGGCTGAAATGGACCAGGTCGGCCCCGGCGATCACGGCCACCGCCACCGTGGCCCCGATGACGAGCCGATCGCGCCAGCCGGCCAGCAGCGCCGGGATGGCCAGCAGGTAGGCCGGGCTCGTGAGCAGGAGGCTCATGCCGAGCGGATCGGGCCGGATCAGCGCGCAGGTCGTCGAGAAGAGCCCCTCGACCCCACACTGCGGCTGGACCGTCGGCAGCCAGGCCAGCATGATCAGCAGGTTCTGGGGCAGGTAGCGCAGATCCTCCGCGCTCCACGTGCCGGGGTGATATCCGATGGCCTGCAGGGACGGGAAGACCTGGGCCAGCAGGCCGCCGGGGATGGGCACCGCCTCCGTCTGATACAGGTAGTCGTAGCCCGGCTCGAACAGCTGGCCCGACGAGGCCAGGTTGTAGGCCAGCAGCACGGCCACCGGGATGGCCGCGCCGAGGGCGGCGGAGAGGCCCCGCCGCCAGACGCTCCCCCCGCTGCCCACGAAGACGAAGAACGGCAGGCCCAGGATGGTCGTCAGGCGTGCCAGCGCCGCCACGCCGAACACGAGGCCCGCTACGAACTGGCGCCCATCGAGGGGCAGGCGGCTGACGACCGCCCGCACCCGGTCCCGGCGGTCTCCGTCGACGGCCAGCGTGATGGCCAGGAAGACGAAGAAGCTGGCCACGACGTGGGCCGCGAACCACGTGCTGCCCAGCATCGCCGCGTACCAGGCGACCGTCCCGAAGCCGTAGAAGGCGGTCGCCACGAGGGCCGCCAGGCGGTCGCTGGTGACGTGGGAAGTGAGGCGCCAGGCGAGGGCCACGTTGACCGCGCCGAGGCAGGCCACGAGGAGCGCCGCATCGGTGCCCAGGCCGCCCAGGGCCACGAACGGCGTGAGCAGCACGGCCGGCAGCGGCGGGAAGGGCAGCAGGGCGTAGCCGGGCGCCGACGCGAGCGGATAGACGTCCTGGAAGTAGTCGTTGCGGAAGCCGTCCGTGATCACCGGCCAGGTGATGGCGAAGCGACCGTGCAGGTAGGCGTCGGCCTGCCACACGAAATGGTCGTAGAAATTCTGGCGCGCCGGGTTCGAGGCGATGTAGATGACGAGCGCCGCGATGAAGACGGCGACCCCGATCCAGGTCGGGTCCAGGTCGTCCAGACGCGCCCGGAGGCGGTCCGCGACTGACCTTGGGCGAGGCGGGGGAACGGGTCGGGCCGTTGCTATACTGCGGGCCACTCGTCGCTCGTGCAGGAGGCCGGTTGGACTCGACAGCGCCTCGGCCGGGTGAGGCCGCACCGGGGCGCACGGAGCCGAGACGCTCGGACGGGTCGCCCTCGGCCATCCCCGCCATCGCCATCCTGCTCCTGGTCGGGCTGGCGTTGCGACTCATCATCGCATACGTCCTCTTCCCGGGCTCCGGCTTCCAGAGCGACATCGGCAGCTTCACCTCGTGGGCCCTGACGCTCGCCCACGGGGGCCCCGGCGGCTTCTACGCCAACGCCGGCTTCGCCGACTACCCGCCTGGCTACCTCTACGTGCTGTGGCTCCTGGGCTCGATCGGCAGCAGCGTGGCCGACCTGCTGGGCGGCGGCACGATCACCCTCGGCGGGCTCGCCCTGCCGCTGCCGGACACGATCGTCGGCGGGCTCATCAAGCTGCCCGCGATCGCCGCCGACCTGGGCATCGCCTACCTCCTATACCGCCTCGTCCGACGCTGGCTGGGGCCGCGGTCGGATGCGCGCGGCGCGGCGCTGGGGGCGGCCGCGCTGTACCTGTTCAACCCCGTCACCTGGTACGACTCGGCGCTGTGGGGCCAGATCGACGCGGTCGGCGCCCTGGTGATGCTGGTCGCCATCGCCTTCCTCATCGACGGCTTCTCCGAGGCGGCCGTGGGGTTCGCCGTGGTGGCGGCCCTGGTCAAGCCCCAGTTCGGCATCGTCCTCGCGCCGCTCATCGGCGTGACACTCCTGCGCCGCCACCTCTTCCTCATCGGCTCCGGACCGCGAGCCACGGCGGTGCCCCGGGCCCTGCGCTCGTGGGTCGTGGAGGAACAGGGCATCTGGCGCCTCGTCAGCTGCGCGGCGGTGGGCGCGGTGGTCCTGTTCGTCCTCATCACGCCGTTCGGCCTGGACGTGCCGACGCTGATCTCGCGTATGGGCGACACGGCCGCCGGCTATCCCTACTTGAGCGTCAACGCCTACGACCCGTGGGCCCTCATCGGCTCCGGCGGGCAGGCCTCACTCGCCGCCGGCGGGGGCTGGTCGTCCGACCAGGTGCCGCTGCTGGCGGGACTGAACGGCTTCACCATCGGGGCCCTGCTGCTGGGCCTGGGGTTCGCGGTGGGGGCGATCCAGCTCGCGTGGCGCGATTCACGCCGCTCGATCCTGCTGACCGCCGTCTTCCTGGCGCTGGCCTTCTTCATCCTGCCCACACGCGTGCACGAGCGGTACCTCTTCCCCGTCTTCGTCTTCCTGCCGCTGCTGGCGGTCAACTCGCGCCGCTTCCGGGTCCTGACGCTGGTGCTGGCCGTCGGCTCGTTCATCAACCTCCACGGGATCCTCACCGTCGGCAACTACGGCACGGCCAACGTCACGGGCCTGCCCATCGGGGCCGAGATGCGCAGCTTCGGCGGCGTGCTCCTGAGCGTCCTCCTGCAGACGGGCGGGTTCCTCGTCGTGGCCTGGTCCTTGCGGCCGATGAGCGACCTCGTCGCCGGGCCGTTGCGCCGCCTGGCGGGCCTCGGGGCGCGGCCGCCGGAGGTCGACCCCTACGACCTGCCGCCGCCGGCACCACGGACACCGGCCCCGACGCCCCTGGCGTCGCCGGGTCTCCAGGCTCCGCAGCGGTCGGGTCCGGGCCTGTTGCGCGGGCTGATGGCCCGCTCGCTGCGGCGTGACCGCAGCGGCGAGCTGCGGCGCGAGCCGTTCGGCCTGCCCGACCGCCTGGACGGCCTCGTGGTGCTGATCCTGATCGTGGCCGCCATGGTCCTGCGGACGTGGGACCTTGGCCAGCCCTTCGGCATGATCTTCGACGAGGTCTACCACGCCCGCACGGCGACCGAGTTCCTGCAGGACTGGCGCTATGGCGAGCCCCACGACATCTACGAATTCACCCACCCCCACCTGGCCAAGTACCTCATCGCCGTGGGCCTCGTGGCATTCGGCGACGACAACGTGACGGGCACGGCCGACCTCGGCGGGCCGGTCACCGACGCCGTGACCGAGACGCGCTGGAGCCCCCCGGAGCAGCCGGACCAGCGCGACGGCGACCGCCTCTACACGGCCACGCCACGCGGCGTCGTGGCGTACGACCTCGCCACGCGGCAGGTCGTGGCGACCGTGGCCCTTGGCCAGGGTCGGGTGGCGGTCCACCTGGCCGTCGATGAGGGCAACCACGTGCTGTACGTGGCCGACGACGCCGGCGGGCTGTGGACCATCCAGACGGCCGACCTCGACGCCATGCGGATCTCCGCGTCCGCCGCGCCACCCGTGGCGACGCGCCTCGGCACATTCGGCGGGCCGGTCGCGGCGCTGATCACATCATCGGACGGCGCCCACGTCGAGGCCATCACCACGGCCCACCAGCTGGTCAGCCTCGCCACGGCCGACGGCAGCCAGTCCGCCGCGGTCGCCGATCCGTCGGCGGCCGCCCTCGTCGCGGTGCCGACCGACTCCGGGGCCGGCGCGGTGGCGGTCGCCGAGGGCGACACCCTGGACCTGCGGGATGCGGGGACGCTCGTCTCGACGAGCAAGCTGACGCTGCCCGAGGCCCCCACCGGGCTGGTGCTGATGAACGGGCTCGACCAGCCGACGATCTTCGCGGCGGGCGAGTCGTCGCTGAGCTGGGTGGCGGTGCCGGCTTCGGGCGGGACCACGCTCGGCGGCACCCTCAAGATGCCCGGGCCGGTGCGGGACGTGGCGTGGGACGAGTCCTCCAACATCATCCACGTCCTGGGCCGCACGGCCGACGGCAGCAGTGACACCGTCTACGTCGTGGAGCCGAACGGCAAGGCCGTCTTCGCCGACGCCCGCCTGCCGTTCTCTGCCGTGGCCATGGCCCTGGACACGCAGCCCGAGCGCCCGGCCCAGGATCGCCAGCAACTCCTGGCCCTGGATTCGGCCGGCCAGCTGGCGGTCGTGGACATCGGCAACCACGCCTACGCGTGGCGGATCATGGGCGTCATCGCCGGCGCTCTGCTGCTGGGCTGCCTCTACCTGCTCGTGCGCATGCTCTTCCGCCGCCGGGCGGTGGCCCTCCTCACGGCCGGGCTCGTGCTGGTCGACGGCATGTTCTTCGCCCAGTCGCGCATCGCCATGAACGACACGTACGTGGCCCTCTTCATCGTGGCCGCCTACATGCTGTTCGTGCCCATCTACCTGGGGCTGTGGCGGAGGCGGTGGGTCGTGGCCCTGGCCATCCCGGCCATCGGCGTCCTGCTCGGCCTGGCCCTCGCCTCCAAGTGGGTGGGCGCGTACGCCATCGGCGGCATCGTCCTGCTCGTGCTGCTCCGCTCCGCGCTGGGCCGCCTGCTGGCCCTCGCGGCCATGGTCGGGTTGACGGGCGTCCTGGGCTGGCTGGCCATCGGCGCCACCTCCGCCGGCGCGCCGATCGGCGACGCGAGCTTCCTCGTCCTGATGGTCATCCTCACCGGGGTCCTGGCGGCCGCCATCGTCGTGCGCCCGGTCCGCTGGACGCTCGACGAGGTGCGTTTCGCGGTCGGGGCTCCGGCCGTCCTTGGTGGCCTCGCGCTCCTGGCCGGCATCGTGCTCGGCGGGCGCGCGCCGGCCGCGACGGGCCCCAGCTCATCGGGCGACCTCGTCATCCTGGGGGCCGCCTTCCTCGTGCTCGCGGCCGCGGCGTACGTGGCCTTCGCGCTGGCCGGCCGCAGCGGCCTGGGGCCGCTGGCCCGCGGCCGGGCCGGGTCCGCCGACGACCCCGACCCCCCCGCCGACGCGCCCGATCAGGGCTGGCTCATCCCCGGGACCTTCCTGGGCGCGCCGTGGCTGCTCGCCCTTGTCTGCTTCACGTTCGTGCCGCTCGTCGTCTACATCATCAGCTACGCGCCGTGGGTCGCCCTGAACAACCAATGGTTCACGGGCTACCCGGCCGGCCACACCGGCCAGACGCTGCTGGACCTCCAGATCCAGATGTACAACTACCACAACGACCTGCGCGCCTCCCATCCCGCGTCGTCGCCGTGGTGGGCCTGGCCGTTCGACTTCAAGCCGGTGTGGTTCTTCCAGCAGGGCTACGCCAACGACACCACCGGCATCACCTACGACGCCGGCAACCTGGTGATCTTCTGGCTCGGCGTGCCAGTCATGGCCTGGGCGGCCTGGCAGGCTTGGGCGCGGCGGAGCCTGGCCCTGACGGTCCTGGTCATCGGCTTCGTCTGCCAGTGGCTCTCCTGGTCGCGCATCGACCGGGCGAGCTTCCAGTACCACTACTACACGGCGCTGCCGTTCCTCTTCGCCGCCGTGGCCTACTGGCTGGCCGAGCTGTGGCACGGTCCCTCGCCGCGCACGTGGCTCCTGGCCCGCCTCGCCGCCGCGGGCGCGCTCGTGGCAGCCCCGCTCCTGTGGCTGGCGCGTGTGCCGCTCTGTGCGCTGGCCGGGACCTCCCGGGTGGCCCCCAACTCGCAGGTCTGCGGCTTCGTGAGCATGCCGTTCGTGCTCACCGAACGGGTCGCCGCCTCCGCCGTCGTCCTCCTCGTCGGCGGCGCCATCCTGCTCTGGCAGCTGCGCCTGGTGCTGGCCGAGCGGGCCTTCACGGCCGGCCGCCAGCGGCCCGGCGGCGCCAGCCTGCTCCACTCGGGCGCCCCCTGGCTGGTGATCACCGCAGCGGCGCTGCTGGCCGCCCTGGCCCTGGCCCAGACGAGGTTCGGGGACCAGTCGCTGATCTCTGCTCCGCTCGGCGCGCTGGGGCCCTATGCGTTCGCCATCATCGGCACGGTGCCGCTTGCGATCGCCGCCTGGTTCGTGCTCACCATGCGCGACCCGCATCGCTTCGTGATCGGCATCCTTGGCGCCGCCGCCCTGTGGTTCGTCATCTTCTACGCCGACATCGCCGGCCTGCCCATCCCGACGGGCCTCAAGAACATCTTCCAGGTCCTGCCCCTGCCGACGTACGTGTACGACTTCCAGTTCGCCGTCAATACCGATCCGCCGCAGACGCTGCAGGTGCTCGGCCTCCAGTCGGGGTCGCTGGCCCTGGTCACCGGCGCCCTGGCGCTGGCCGTGATGTACGCCGCGTGGACCCGCCGAGCGCAGCGCCTGGAACTCCTGCGCGGGCCCGGCCCGGACCCCGACGAGCCCGGTAACGCGTTGACAGCGGGCACCGCCTGACCGGGCCTGAGCACGGTGCCCGTACCATCGACCGGTCCCGGGGCGGGACCCGTGCGCTATGGTCGTGGCGGTGAGGGCGCCCAGACTGGCGGGGTAGCACGGCGCTCCCTGTCGCCGTCCATCACGCGTGTGCACCGGACACGAACGGATCTTGACCATCGCTCGACGCCCCACCCTCAGCATGGCCGTCGCCTTCGTGGTCGCTCTGGCCTGCCTGGTCGCGCCGGCGGGCGGCGCCCGGCATGCCACCGCCACGAGCGGATCGCTCACGCCCCTGGGCGCGGAGACCCACGAGCTCGACCTGCTGAATGCGCAGCGCCTTGCCTGCGCAGCGGATCCGCCGCCGGGCTATGCGTGCGCCGGCGCCCAGCCCGTGATCATGGATCCCCGCCTCCAGGCGATCGCCGAGCAGCGCTCCATGAACATGGCCACGCTGCACTACTTCTCCCACACCCAGCCGGACGGCCGGACGGCGCTTTCGATGATCGAGGCGGCCGGCATCGGCTGGTCGAAGATGGGCGAGATCATCGAATGGAACGCGGGCTATGGCAGCTGGGGCCCATCGGCCGACCAGGCGGCTGCGGACTGGCATGGTTCAGAACCGCACGCCTTGATCCTCACTGACGCCGCTTACACCGCGGCCGGTATCGGAGTCGCGTACGATCCGACGAGCGGCCGGACCTACTGGACGGGCGTCTTCATCAAGGGCCCGCCGCCGCCGCCCCCGCCGCCCCCGCCGCTTGATCCCAACCGCATCTCCGGCATCGACCGCTACGCGACGTCCGCGCAGACCTCGGCCTCCAACTTCGCGCCGGGCGTCAGCGTGGCCTACGTCGGCAGCGGCCAGGCCTTTCCCGACGCCCTGTCCGGTGCGTCGGCCGCCGGCAAGAACGACGGACCGGTCCTGCTCGTCCAGAACGGCCTGCTGCCCCTCAGCACGGCCCAGGAGCTGGCCCGCCTGCAACCGGCACGGATCGTCCTGCTGGGAGGTACGAGCGCGGTCGATGCGCCCGTCATGAGCCTGCTGCAGGGCTACACCACGGGGTCCGTGACCCGCCTCGCGGGCAGCGACCGCTACGCCACCGCCGTGGCCGTCTCCAAGGCGACGTTCGCCGCCCATCCGGCCGCCGTCTACATCGCCAGCGGGCTCAACTTCCCCGATGCCCTGGCCGGCGCGGCGGCCGCGGCCCGGGTCGGCGCGCCGGTGCTCCTGGTGAACAGTGGCATCCCGGCCAGCACGGCGACCGAGCTCAAGCGCCTCGTCCCGACGCACATCTACGTGCTGGGCGGGACGGCGTCCGTCCCCAGCGCCGTCCAGGCGGCCCTCGTCCAATACACTACCAGCCGGGCAACCTCGAGCGTGACGCGGCTGGGCGGGGCCGACCGGTATGCGACCGCGGTCGCCATCGCGCAGGCCACCTACAGCGCCGGCGACACGCTGTACGTCGCGAACGGCGAGAACTTCCCCGACGCGCTGGCCGGCGCGCCCCTGGGCGGCCCGCTGCTGCTCGTGCCCAACGGGGACACGGTGCCGCAGGAGGTCCTCGACGAGGTGACCCGGCTGGCGCCGCCATCGATGGTCGTCCTTGGCGGCCCGCTCGGCGTCTCCGACGCGGCCGACGCCGCGCTCCACGCCGCCGCCGGCCTGCCCTGGCCCTAGGCCGGTCGCTCCGCCCGGTCGGTCGGTTCGGGGATCGGGGCGCGGAAGCCTGACGGCAGCCGCCCCTGGGCGGCGAGGCGTCGGATGACGAAGCCGTAGTAGTCGTCGACCTTGGCCGTGATGCGCGGCCAGCCGAACTGCTCCGCGCGCCGTCGGCCCGCATCCGCCAGCTGCTCCCGTCGGGCGGGATCATCAAGGAGCGTCGCCAGGGCCACAGCCAGCTCGTGCGGGTCTCGCGGTTCGACCAGGAGGGCCTCCACATCACGCCGCACCACGCCCTTGTAGCCGTGGATGTCGCTGGCCACGATCGGCGTGCCGGCGGCCATCGCCTCCAGCAGCACGATGCCGAACGACTCCTGGCCGGTGGCCGGTGCGACGAAGACGTCGGCCGTGGCGAAATAGCGGGCCTTCTCCTCGTCGCTGACGCGGCCCAGGAGCTCGACGCCCTGCAGGCGCCGCGTCTGCACGTATCGCCTGACCTCCCGCTCCAGCGGCCCCGAGCCCACCACGAGGAGCCGGCAGGCGCGGCCCGAGCGGCGCAGGGTGCGGTAGGCCTTGAGCAGGATGGGCAAGCCCTTGCGCGCCTCGAATCGACCGACGAACAGGATGTTCGGCGTGCCGTCGCGCCACTTGGCGATGGGCCGCGCCGACTCGTAGAGCCACAGGTCGACCCCGTTGGGGATGACCTTGTAGTCGCCGGGGAAGTAGTGGTCGATGAAATGGCGCGCCGCCGCGCTCACGGCGATGCGGCCGTGCAACCGGGCGACCGACCCGCGCACCGCCCGTCCGATGACCTGGTAGGCGGGGCTCCAGCCGGCGTAGGCGTGGAAGGTCGCCACGTTCACGCAATCGGATTCGCGCAGCAGGATGGGCGACAGGAACGGCACCAGCGGCTCGTGGAAGTGCAGCAGGTCGAAGCGCTCGGTGGCGATCAGCTCGCGCGCCTGGGCCAGGTAGCGGGGCGAGAGGGTGAGCGTGCCGACGGAGCCGTTGGTGGGCACGCTGAAGCCGCGCCCCAGGCGGATCACGTCGCCCTCGCTGGCCTTCTGGAGGCCGTGCGTGCTGGAGATGATGCGCACGTCGTGGCCGCGCGCCAGGAGGTTCTCGTAGAGGTGGCGGACGTGCTCGTTGACGCCTCCCGGCAGGGGATAGACGTAGGGCGTGACGAGGCCGATCTTCACCTCGCACCACCCGACCCGCCGTCGTGGTCGTCGCGATACCGCGCCGGCCGTTCCCGCCCGCCCGGATAGCCCAGGTCGCGCCCGGTGCCCCGCCGCAGGAGGCGGCCGCCCAGGTCGGCCGACAGGTCGACCGCCTTCTTGCGGTATTGGCGGCCCACCATGCCCACCTGGGTGAAGGGCGGGTAGAAGTCGCCGTGCCAGGTGGTGGTCCCGGCCAGGATGGCCCTGCGCAGGTCGGCCGCCGTGTGGCCGGGGAATCCTGTCCAGACCTGGCCGATCTGGTCCAGCTCGTGGGCGTCGCTGTCACCGATGCCCGGGAGGCCATGCTCGGCGGCGAAGGCGACGACCTGGGGATGCCAGCGGCGGCCGATCGTGGTGGGGTTGAAGACCTCCAGGGCGTCGGGATGGACGTTCGGGTCGGGGTCGGCCAGCAGGCGCAGCAGCGTCCGGCGGCTGACGCAGAGAGGGTACGGCAGGAACGGGTGAGCCGGGATGGCAAGGCCGCCCTGGGCGTGGATCTCGGCGATGGTGGAGGTGATCGAGCGCCAGGGGCGGACGCGCGCCGTGAGGAAGAGCCCGAGGAGATGACCGGCGCGCGTACTGACCTCCTCGCCCACGATCACCTCGAAGGGGTAGGCGCGGCTGCGCGCCATCGCCTGGGCCGCCAGCGCGGCGTCGATCCGGTCGTGGTCGGCGATGGCGATGACGTCCAGGTCGCCCCGGGCCGCCATGCGCTCCAGGATGGCCGTCATGGGCGCGGTCCCGTCGGACGCGGCGGTATGGATGTGCAGGTCAGCCCGTCCGGGGCGTGTCACCTCGGCCGGCTCGACGGCGCTCATGCGCGGGCCGCGGCCGCCGGCACGAGGTCCGGCCAGATGGGGAAGAGGAGCGCCCACCACTGCTCGGGGGCGGCGGCCACGAGGCGCTCGAAGGCGCGCGCCTCACCCTCCATGAAGGCCTCCACGCGCTGGCGCAGGGAGCCGCCCGTCGGCACGTCCAGCGGCTCCATCCGGCCCGCATAGCGGCTCCAGCCGGTCCGCCGGATGGCCACGGCGTAGGTGGGCACGCCGCTCTCGAGCGCCAGCAGGGCCGGGCCGGCGGACAACGGGGCCGGCCAGCCGAAGAGCTGCGTCCGACGGCCGCTGCCGGAGATGTCGCGGTCGGCCACGATACCGACCAGGCCGCCCTCGCGGAGCGTCCGGCGCAGCTCCGGCCCGGCCGTCTCGGGCGGCGTGACGGCCTGAACCCCCAGGCGTTCGCGCTGCGCCGTGAACCAGGCCTGCAGCGGTGGATTGGCGATGATCTCCATGGGTCCGGCGACGCGGCGCCCGCTGCGCACGGCGCTGTAGATGGCCGGCATCTCGACGGGGCCGAAATGCAGCCCCAGGGCCAGCAGGGCACCGCCGTCGGCGACCCGCGCGTAGGCGGCGTCGATCGTGTCCATCGTCTCCAGCACGAGGTGGTCCGCCAGCCAGGCGGCCGTCATGGTCGGCCCCCGCATCAGCTCCACCAGGTACCTCGCGTGATGCCGGTAGACGCCGCGAACCAGGTCGTCCAGGACGTGCGGGTCGCCGGTCGCCGCCGTGACGCGCGGGCTGGCCAGCCCGCGCGTCACGAGGCCCTCACAGACCCGCCGCATGTTGGCCCGCACCAGGTCCCGCTGCGTGGCGCGGGCGAGGAGGTACTGCGCGCCGCCGAGCGCGTCGGCCAGGCGCTCCAGCAGGCCGCCCGGCAGGCGGCAGGCGAGCGCGGAGGCGGCCGCCACCAGCCGTGCCGTGAGGCGCTGCCGCGGCGTGCCGGCTGCAGGTTCGGTCATGCCGGAGCCGGCTCGGGGGCCGCCGGCTCGGTCGGCGCCTTGCCGGCCTGCGTCTGGGCGGCCCGCGCCGCCAGCGTCTCGGCCTCGGCTTCCGTCGCCGGCCACATGCGCTTGAACGTGTACCACTGGGCAGGGGCCTCGCGGACCATCGTCTCGACGGCGTCGGCGATGGCCTGGGTCGCGCGGGCCACGCCGGCCGGCGAGCCGTCCGTGACGTCGATCGGATCCAGGTGCTCCGCCTCGTAGTGGCCGTCGGGCAGGCGGCGGCAGGCGACCGGCACGAGCAGCGCCCCGGTCCGCGCGGCGAGCACGGCCGGCCCGGCCGGGAGCGTGGTCCACGCCCCGAAGAGGCGGACGGGCACGTCCTCGGCGCGATAGCCCCAGTCGACGAGCAGGCCTAGCACGACCGGCTGGCGCAGGATGCGGAACAGCGACCGCAGGTTGCGCCACGGCACGACCTCCACGCCCCAGCGCCGCCGCTGCGCCTGCAACAGCTCGTAGAGCTCCGGGTAGGCGCTGTCGTCGGCCAGGCCGTAGACGGGCATGCCGCGGGTGGCGAAGGCGGCCACCAGGGTCTCGATGCTGCCGATGTGGCAGCTCACGGCGATCAGCGAGCGGCCCTCCGCGGCGGTCCGCTCGTAGAGCGCCCGGAACGAGTCGTAGCCGCCAGGGCCATCCGTCTCGAACAGGCGCGCCGGCTCGTCGAGCGGCCGGGATGGCAGGCGCATCAGCTCCACCACGTAGCGCGCGTACGTCTGATACACGCGACGCGCCAGCCGCCGAGCGGCGGGATCGTCGGGCGGGACGCCCAGGATGTGGCCGGCGTTGGCCTGGATGATGCGGCGCTTGGCTGGCCACGCGGCGTAGCCGGCCAGGAACCCGGCGCGCGCCACCGGCCAGGCGACGCCCACCGGGACATGGCCCATCACCGCCGACGTGGCGCGGTAGGCGGTCACGGTCGCCTTCTCGTGGGCGCGCAGCAGGGAGCGTCGCACGGGTCCGCCACGGGCGGGCGGACGATGCGGCGCGGGTACGGACGTGGATGCCACCGGCGCGGGAGGTGCTACGGACGCGGCTCCCGATCCGGCCGCGCGGCGCTTCAGCGTGCCGCCACGCTCGCCTTGGCTCGCGTCGGGGCCATCCGCCGCATGCGACGGGCCGGCGCGGCCTCGGTGCCCACCAGGGTCTCGTTGTCCTCGCCGCGGATGAAGGCCTCGACCCGCTCGAAGGCGATGTCGTCGTGGATCTGGATCGGCGGGCTCTTCATGAAGTACGAGGAAGGCGCCACGAGCGTGCCCTTCAGACCACGATCCAGGCCCAGCTTCAGGCAGCGGACGGCGTCGGTGATGACGCCGGCGCTGTTGGGGCTGTCCCAGACCTCGAGCTTCAACTCGGCGTTGAGGGGCACGTCGCCGTAGGTCGTGCCCTCCATGCGGATGTAGCACCACTTGCGGTCGAGCAGCCACGGCACGTGGTCGGACGGACCGACGTGGATGTCGTCGGGGTCGATGTCGTAGTCCAGCATCGACGTCACGGCGTTGGTCTTGCTGATCTTCTTGGACTCCAGCCGCTCGCGCTCGAGCATGTTGAGGAAGTCGGTGTTGCCGCCGAAGTTGAGCTGGTAGGTGCGGTCCAGGCGCACGCCGCGATCCATGAACAGGCGGGTCAGGACGCGGTGCGTGATCGTCGCCCCGACCTGGCTCTTGATGTCGTCGCCGATGACCGGCAGGCCCTTCTCGGCGAAGCGGCGCTGCCAGTACGGCTCACGGCCGATGAAGACGGGGATGGCGTTGACGAAGCCGACGCCGGCCGCCAGGGCCTGCTCGACGTACCACTTGGTGGCCTCCTCCGAGCCGACCGGCAGGTAGGAGACGACGACGTCGACCTTGCGCGACTTGAGGATGCCCACCACGTCGGCCGTGGGGCCGGGGGCCTTCTCGATGATCTGGCTGAGGTACTTGCCGAGGCCGTCGTGGGTCATGCCCCGCTCGACCTTGACCCCGATGTGGGGCACCTGCTGGAAGACGTAGGTGTTGTTGGGCTTGGTGTAGATGGCCTCGGAGAGATCCTTGCCGACCTTGTTCTTGTCGATGTCGAACGCCGCGACGAACTCGATGTCGCGGATGTGGTACCCGCCCAGGTTGACGTGCATGAGGCCCGGCACGAACTCGTCGTCCTTGGCGTTCTCATAGTAGTAGCGCCCCTGGACCAGGCTGCTGGCGCAGTTGCCCACGCCCACGATGGCGACGCGGATCTTGCCGTCGCCGCGCTTGCCGCTGCCCTTCGCCGGGGCTTCCTTGTCCTGTCCGTTCTTGCTCACGTGCTGCTCCATGTGCTCCTACCTGGTCCCTTCTGCCTGATGCTGGACGTAGACGATGCGTTGGATGACCGTGACCGTGCCGAGGACGGCGATGGCGCCCAGGGCCAGCTGGAGCCACGGGCCGCCCCCCGGTCCGCCTCCCAGGCCGGCCGCGGCGAGGCCCACGCCGAGGATCACGACGCGCTCGGGGCGGGGGGCGATGCCGGCCTCGCCGTGCCAGCCGAGGCTCTCCGCCTTGGCCCGGCTGTAGCTGACCATGAAGGCGGCGCCCATCGCCAGCGCCGCCAGCAGGACGGTGACCGACTGGCCGGCCAGGGCCGCGCCGGTGGCGATGCCGGCGTAGACCGTGCCCTCGCCCCAGCGATCGAAGGTGCTGTCCATGAACGCGCCGAACGGGCTGGCCGTGCCGGTGGCACGGGCCACGGCGCCATCGAACATGTCGAACAGGGCACCGAAGGTCGCCACCAGCCCGCAGGCCAGCCACAGCTGGAGGCCGCCGAGCGCGGCGGCGATGACCGAGATGCCGAAGCCGATCAGCGTCAGGGTGTTCGGGGTCAGGCCGACCCTGGCGAGGTTTGCCGCGTACGGCTCCACGCGATGGCGGAAGCGATCGCGGGCGGCGACCGAGAGCAGCGAGCCCTCCTTGAGGTTCATCCCGCCAGGCCCAGCCACGCCCGCTCGCGCTGTTCGGCCTCCAGGAGCGCCGTCGGCTCGAGGCTGCAGACCGTCTCACGGCCGCTGCGGCGCATCGCCACGAGTCCGGCGGCGCGAAGGCGCCCGAGGTGCCAGCTGACCAGGGGCTGCGACAGGCCGACATGCTCCGTGAGCTCGGCCACGGTCGCCGGACCGTCGGCCAGACGGCGGATCAGGCGCAGGCGGTTGACGTCGGCGAGGGCCTTGTGGAACGCGCGCAGTTCGCGCAGCTCCTCGGGCGCGGTGGTGACGGACGCGATCGTGGCGCGGATGCGGGCCGGACTGGCCATGGGCGGGTGCGCTCTCGGTGCTCGCGCGGCCGGGTCTGGCCGCAGGGCGATTGATAAAGGCAGATTGATACTATGCCTCGATCGGGGCGGTGTCAACGGCAGGAGTCGCGCATCCGCGTGGCCCCACGAGTCGTCGGGTGGGATGCCGCATCGGGCGGCCGGTGCGCTCGGGTCGAAGACTCTCGATGATGTCGCGAAGCACGTACGTAGACAACGAGGTGTTGCAAGCCACGGTGCGAGAGCGCGTTGGGGCCGTCGATCAACTCACCGCCCGGCGTGGGGCGGAATTCGTCGTCTCGTCATCGGCTCCCCAGGTTGATGCTTCGGATCGAATTCTTCGTGCCCTCGCGGCACGCGCCTCGATCGAGGGCGACTCTCAGGCCCAACCGGGGCGCATCCTGGCTGGCCGTCAGGACGGCTGGGACGTTGATCTCTACCTCAGGGTCCCGTCTTCGTGGCTACGCCACAACCACGCGTGGGGGATCGAACTGCGCGGGACCATCGACGCCTCGGAAACGGGCTCCATGCTCCGCGGCATCATCAGGCTCGGCAGCCCATGGCTCTTGCCTGCCCTTTGGCTGTGGCGGGTCGGAGTGGTCGCGCTCGGCGCGATCGGGTTCGTCATGACCTCCCCGGATGTCGCGGGCGTTCTCCCCCTGCTGATGGTCTGCTTGGTATTCGTTGGCTTCAGCTTCGCCCTCGATCGACAGGGGACAAGCAGCGGGCGAGCAGACGCACGAGATCTGCTTGACTTCCTCCGAGTCACGCTCCACTAACACGTGCATGGATGCCCGGGGGGAGCTGCAGGGGTGCCGCGTACACTGCCGGCCGTGAGTGCCCGGCCGTGAGTCGCCGCGCCGCCTGGTCGCTGATGGCCATCCTGAGCGTCGCCGCCGGGCTTGCCGGCGCCGAGCTGCTGGTGACGGCCACGGCACTGCCCTCGATCGTGCAGGACCTGGCCAGCTGGCAGGAGCTGCGCCAGGCGTCGTGGATCGTCGACGGCTTCTTCGTCACGAGCATCGCCATCATGCCCATCGCCGGCCGTGCCGCCGACCGCTACGGACTCGTGCCTCCGCTGACGCTCGCCCTGGGCCTCTTCGCGGTCGCCTCGCTGGTCGCCGGCGCCGCCCCGACCCTGGCCGTCCTCATCGGGGCCCGCCTGGTCCAGGGCCTTGGCGCTGGCGCGATCGTGCCGCTGGCCACGTTCGGGGCGAGCCGCCTGTTCGAAGGCCCGGCCCGGGCCAGGGCGCTCGGGGTGGTCGGAGGCGCGACGTTCCTGGGCATGGCGGCCGGCCCGTTCCTCGGCGCCTGGGTGCTGCAGCACCTCGACCTGACCGCCCAGGTCGCCGCGTCGGGCCTGGAGCGGACGCCCACGGCCGATCTTCTCGTGCCGGCGTGGCGCTGGATCTTCTACCTGGCGGCACCCGTGGCCGGTCTCGCCGCGCTGTACGTGTGGGCTGCGGGCGCCACCTGGCCGACCGTGGACCGCAAGTCGGTGCGGTTCGACATGGCCGGCGGGGTGGCCCTCACGGTCGCCTTCGCGGCCGGGCTCCTGGCCGTCACCTGGCTGGGCTGGTCGGACGCACCTGGTGGACCGCTGGGGGCGGTCGTGCCCGCCGCCGTGGCCTGTGCCGCCCTCGCTCTGGGAGTCCTCGTGGAGCGACGCGCGGCCGAGCCATTCCTGCCACCCGGCCTCCTGCGGGACGTGCGCCTGCGCGGCGCGGTCCTCGTCAGCGGCCTCACCGGATACGCGCTGGCGACCGCCCTCGTTGGCGGGGCCGTCTTCGTCGACCGGGTCCGCTACGGCGACCCCTCCGACCAGCAGCTCGTGCTCGGATCCCTGGCGCTGGCCATGGCGGCCGGGGCGCTCGCGTCAGGTATCGTCGTACGCCGCCTCGGCGGGCGGATCGTGGCGGCAGGCGGGATCGTCATCGGGGCGCTCGGGCTGGTGCTCGTGGGCCGGGAGGACGCGACGTCCGCGACGTCCGCGGTCGCCCTGGCGCTTGGCCTCTTCGGGCTGGGCTTCGGCCTGACCGTCACGCCCTATGCCGTCACGGCGGTCGAGGCCCTGGGCCGTGACGCCTATGGCCTCGCCTCAGGGTTGGTCACCCAGGCGCGCTTCGCCGGTATGGGCGTAGGCGTGGCGATCCTGACGGCGCTGGGCTCGAACCGCATCGAGTCGCTCTCGGTCGTCCTGACCGACGCGACCGCCCGTGACGCCGTCCTCCCCGCGACCCTTCGCGGGCGGCCCCTGGACGACCCCTTCGTCGTGGACGCCCTGGAACGCTGGGCGGCCGGTCAGGCCGCCGGCATCCTGGAGGGCCTGTTCATCGTGGCCGCGGTCGTGATGCTCCTGGCCATCGTGCCCACCCTCTGGCTCTCGGCGCGGCAGCGTGAGGCGCTTCCCTGACGACCCGTATGGACGGGATGCCGGTCAGTCGCGTAGCCGCGTGAGCCTTAAGGGTGGCTAACGACGAACATGCGGTCGCAGGGACCCCGATCCGGGCGTTTCCGGCGTCGACTCGCGCCTTTGAGGTTCATCCTGGCGAAGGAAGGCCTCTATCGCCGTCCTTAGCGACCTTTGATGTTCATGGCCGGACTGACGCGGCGCCGAGCCAGGTGGTCGGCCCGTACCCGCGCCGCGTCTAGCTGCAGGTCACCGGGTGGGGCGTCGGGTGGGCGGCCGCGTGGTCGGCCGGGGCCACGCCCACGTAGGTGGCCGCGACCTGGAGCTTGGGCAAGGTCGGGCTGGGCCCTTCGCTGGTCTGGAGCACGAGCTGCTGGTCACCCGGGGCCACCGACGAGGCGATCGAGAAGTCCTCGCTGTGGCGTTTGACCTTAGAGATCACGTACGTGTAGACGAGGTCGTCGTCGGTGTAGACCTGCACCTGGAAGCCCAGCATGCTGTCGCCGCTGGCGGTCTGCGAGGCGGTCAGCAGTGGCAGGAACATGCCGGTGCGGGCGTGGGCATAGATGTAGACGCTGCGGCCGTCGTTGCCCGGCAGGCCGATGTTCGTGCCGGCGAAGTTCGTGCCGGTGCCGTCGTAGTACTGCGCCACGTTGCAGAGCGGGAAGTTCTGCCCTCCCGGGTACAGGTATGAGAGGACCGGCAGGTCGATCTTCATGTCGGCGATGACGATGCGGGTCGGCGCCGCGTGACCGGGCGCGGTCGAGGGGCTGGCCGATGGGCCGCCCGACGGATGGGCGCCGCTGGCGGTCGGTGACGGCGAGGCCGGGGCCAGGCCGGTCGGTGAGCTCGTCGGCCCGGCGCCGCTCGCCGGCGCGGCCACGGTCAGCAGTCCGGCGGCGAGCAGGACGACGCCCGCCGCGGTGATGACGGCCGAAACGAGGCGCTGGACGAGTGGTCGGGCTTGGCGCATCGACGGGCGATGCTAGCAGGCCCCGGCGCGAGGGCCGGCGACGGACGACCGAGGCGAGGACGTAGACTGCGCCGGCATGCGTATCCCCACCCTGGTGGGCCTGGTCGCGGGCCTCCTCGTGGGAGCCCTGGTCCTCGGCGCCATCGCCATGAACCTGGGTTCCACCACGCTCGAGCCACCGCCCGCGTCGCTGGCCCTCGCGTCCCCATCGCCGAGCCCCTCCGTGAACGCGAGTCCGTCGGCCACGCCGAGCGCCTCGCCGTGCGCTGTCTGCTCGGGCCCCACCCCTTCCCCGAGTGGCTCCACACCGGTGCCGACGCCCACCATCGCGACCGGCCTGAAGGTCGGCCAGCTGGCGCCCGGCCTCACGGTGGCGCGGGTCGGCGGGGGCACGGTCGACCTGGCCGCCCTGCGTGGCAAGCCGGTCTGGCTGGCCTTCACGGCCAGCTGGTGCCCCAGCTGCCGCGATGAGATGTCGCTGATGGATGCGGCCGCGGCCCAGTACGGCGGCCAGCTCCAGATCGTGGCCGTGGACGTGCGCGAGGACGCGGCCACCGCCGCCTCGCTGATGGCCCAGACCGGCTTCGTGGCCACCATGGGCATCGACGCCGACGGCACGGCGCAGCAGACCTTTAACGCGCTCGTGCTGCCGATGCACTACTTCATCGACAAGAGCGGCGTCATCCGCTACGTGCTCTTCGGCGAGGGGACCATCCCCGGCTTCGCCACCGGGCTCAAGTCGATCCTGCCGGGCGTCGCCACCTTCGCCCCGTGAGCGACGGCGTCGAGGGGCGCCGGCTCTCCGCCGATGGCGCGCTCGAGCTCGCCGGAGACGCCCTCCGGGCGACGCCGTGGCTCGTCGTCTCCGACTTCGATGGCACCCTCAGCCCGCTCCAGATGGATCCATGGGGCGCCACGATCGTGCCGCTCGCGCAACGGGCGCTGCGCCGGCTGGCGGCGCGCCCGGCCACGACTGTGGTCCTGCTGTCGGGGCGCAGTGCCGCCGACCTGGCCGCGCGCGTGCGGGTCGGTGGGGCGTCCTACCTGGGCAACCACGGGATGGAGCGTGGCGGCCTGGCGCGGGGTGAGGCCGCTCGTCACCTGGTGCCGGTGCGCAGGCCCGGTTTCGAGGACTATGACGACGCCGCGGAAGGCCTCGCGACGGGCGTGCCACGGCTCCTGCCGGAGGCGTGGCTGGTCGTGGAGCGCAAGCCGCCGGCGTTGGCCCTCCACTTCCGCGGCGCACCGGACCTCGCCGCGGCCGCCGTCCGCGTCCGGGCCGCGGTCGACCGCCTGGACCCCGAGGGCCGCTTCGAGCGGCAGCTTGGCATGCGCATGCTGGAGCTGCGGCCGCCGGGCGCGACGACCAAGGCCCAGACGATGGCCACGCTGCTCGATGAGGTGCGCCCGGGCTTCGCGGTGATGCTGGGCGACGACGTCAGTGACGCGGCCGCCTTCCGCGTCCTTGATGCCGCGCGAGATAGCGGCCGGTTGCGGACCCTTGCCGCGGGGGTCCACGGGCGAGCTGATCAGGTGCCCGAGGTCGTGGCCGCCGCCGACGCCGTCCTCGCCAGCCCCGCCGAGGCGGCACGCCTGCTGTGGCGGCTGGCGACCTGGCCTACTGGATGGCCGCGGCGGCGGCCTGGGCCATCGGGATGAGGAGGCCGGGGACCAGGCCGATGAGCACGGTCGCCACGGCCGCGATGAGCAGGCCCAGGCGCATCGGCCGGCTGTCCGTGACGGGCTGCGCGTCGGCCGCCGGCTCCTGCATGTACATGACCACCACCACGCGCAGGTAGTAGAAGGCGGCCATCGCCGCGTTGACGACGGCGATCACGGCCAGCCACGGCACGAGGCCCCCCGACTGCAACGCGGCCTCGATGACGTAGGCCTTGGCGAAGAAGCCGGCCGTCGGCGGGATGCCCGTCAGCGACAGCAGGAACAGCAGCATCAGCGCGCCCGCCAGGGGGGCGCGACGGCCCAGGCCGGCGAACGTGGCGATCTGGCTGGTGACGCCGGGCCGGCCCTGGAGGGCGGCCACCACGGCGAACGCGCCAAGGTTCATGAACGTGTACGCGGCGCTGTAGAAGAGCATGCCGGCGATGCCGGCTGAGGCCGCGGTGGAACCTGCCGGCGCACCGGCGAAGGCGGCCAGGCCGACCAGGATGTAGCCGGTGTGGGCGATCGACGAGTAGGCCAGCATCCGCTTGATGTTGTCCTGCGTCAGGGCCACCAGGTTGCCCAGCGTCATGGTCAGGGCGGCCAGCACCACGACCACGCCGACCCAGTCGGCACGCATCGGGGCGAGCGCTTCGGCGAAGAGGCGCAGGATCAGGGCGAAGGCGGCGATCTTGGGCCCCACCGAGAGGTAGCCGGTGACGGGCGTCGGCGAGCCCTGGTACGCGTCGGGCGTCCAGTAGTGGAAGGGCACCGCGGCGATCTTGAAGGCCACCCCGGTGGTCATCAGGGCAAGGCCCATGAGCAACCCGGCGGCCGGCACCTGCCCACTGGTGACGACCTGCTGGAGGTGTGAGGCCACCCCGGCCACGCTCGTCGTGCCGGTGTAGCCCCAGGTGAAGGCGAGGCCGAACAGGAAGATGGCCGAGGAGAACGAGCCGAGCAGGAAGTACTTGATGGCCCCCTCGGTGGCCAGCCCGTCGCGCTTGGCGTACGCCACCAGCATGTAGCCGGGCAGCACCAGCAGCTCCAGACCCAGGAACAGGACCAGCAGGTCGCGGGCGGCCGAGATGAGCATGGCCCCGCTGATGGCGAACAGCAGGGTCGCCACGTACTCCGGCAGGGGGTAGTGGCGTGGCCGCAGGTAGTCGGGCGAGAAGAGGATGGTCAGGAAGGCGATGGCCAGGAAGAGCAGGTCCAGGAAGGTGGTGAGCGGATCCAGCTGGTAGGCGCCCCCGAACACCGGCTGCACCGTCCCGCCGATCCCGACGGCGACCACGAGGGCGATGCCCACGAGCGTCCCGACCGTCCCGATGACGATCGTCACGCGTTCGTCGCCGGGCCGCGCGATGTCGGCCAGGATGACCAGCAGGGCCAGCGCCACGACGTAGCCGAACGGCGCGATCGCCGCCAGCTCGGGCCCGGTCACGGGGTGCCCGCCAGGGCCGTCACGGTGCCGTGGACGGCGCTCAGGACGCTATCGGTGGGGGCCTGGATGACGCCCAGCGCGAGGCCCGGGAAGAGGCCCAGCAGCAGCACCAGTGTGCCAAGCGGCACGAGGGTAAGGACCTCCACCGGGCTGAGGTCGGTCAGGTGGTCGCCAAGGCCGCGGAAGAAGTCGGACAGCTCGCCGGTGAACATCCGCTGGTAGAGCCACAGCAGGTAGGCCGCCCCCAGCGTCATCACCAGCACGGCGATGGCCGCGTACACCGGCCAGGCCACGAACGAGCCCTGGAAGACCAGGAACTCGCCGACGAAGCCGGCCAAGCCGGGCAGGCCGATGCTGGCCAGCATGAAGAAGCCGAACGCCGCCGCGTACACGGGGGTCGCGCCGGCCAGGCCGCCCATCCGCGCGATGGTGCGGTCGTGGCCGCGTTCGTAGATGACGCCCACCAGCAGGAAGAGGGCGCCGGTGATGAGCCCGTGGTTGACCATCTGCAGCACGGCGCCCTGGAGGCCCTGCTGCTGGAAGATGAAGATGCCCAGGGTCACGAAGCCCATGTGGCTCACCGACGAGTAGGCGATGAGCTTCTTCAGGTCGGTCTGCACGAGCGCCACGATCGCCCCGTAGATGATGGCGATCAGCGACAGGACGACGATGGGCACCGCGAACGACTGCGCGGCGTGCGGGAAGAGGGGCAGCGAGAAGCGGATGAAGCCGTACGCGCCCAGCTTGAGGAGGACGCCGGCCAGGATCACCGAGCCGGCCGTGGGGGCCTCCACGTGGGCGTCGGGCAGCCACGTGTGGAAGGGCACCATCGGCACCTTGATGGCGAAGGCCAGGAAGAAGGCCAGGAAGGCGCCCGTCTGGAGGACGTCGGAGAAGGCGAAGCCGCGCAGCTGCTCGTAGTCGAACGCGCCCGTGAAGTCGCCGCCGTGGGCGGTCGCGAAGGCGAACGCGGTGGCCAGGATGGCCACCAGCATGAGCAGCGAGCCGACCAGCGTGTAGAGGACGAACTTGATCGTGGCGTAGATACGGTTGGGCCCGCCCCAGATGCCGATGATGAGATACATCGGCACGAGGACCACTTCCCAGAAGACGTAGAAGAGGAAGAGGTCGAGCGCCAGGAAGACGCCCAGCATGCCCACCTCGAGGATGAGGAAGGAGATCATGTACTCCTTCACCCGCTCGCGGATGGGCCCGAAGCTGGCCAGGATGCTGATCCACGTCAGCAGCGTGGTGAGGACGACCAGCAGCAGGCTGATGCCGTCCACCCCCAGCTTGAACTGGATGCCGAAGGCGGGCACCCACGAGGCGGTCTCGACGAAACGGAAGCCGCCCGCATCCGCCGCCGCGCCGTTGAAGCCGGCCAGCAGCAGCAGCGAGAAGCCGAAGCTGACGAGGGCCGTGGCCAGGGCCAGCCGACGGATGAGCACGACGCGGTCGCGCGGCATGAAGGCGATCAGCAGCGCGCCCACGAGCGGGCTGAACACGACCAGCGAAAGGAGCGGCAGGCCGGCCATCAGCGGCCCGCCACGAGCAGGTAACCGCCGGCCACCACGAGCAGGCCGATGGCGATGCCGAGGGCGTAGTTCTGGACGTGCCCCGTCTGGATCTGGCGCACCTCGCGACCGGTGCGCTGGATGAGGCGCCCGGTGCCGTTGACCGTGCCGTCGACGACCGTGCGGTCGAACCACCACGCCCCGTTGGCCAAACGGCTGCCGAAGCGCACGAAGATCAGGTCGTTGAGGTCGTCGAACCACCATTTGTGGAACGAGGCGGTGTAGAGCGGCCGCAGGCGCGCGGTGATGGCCGCCACGCGGTCGGGCTGGGGTGCCGTCTCACGCGCCGTGAACGGCCAGTGGAAGCCGAACAGCCGCATGCCGGCGATCGTGCCCACGGCCGCCACCGTGACGCTGATGAGGATCAGGGCGCCGTCGAGGCCGAAGAGGCTGAACGACTCGGGGCTCCGGCCCAGGGTCTGCTCGGCGTGGGCGAAGACCGGGTCGAGCCAGCTGGAGATCGCGCCCGCCCCGAACGGCAGGCCAAGACCCAGACCCAGCAGGGCCGACGGGATGGCCAGCAGGACGAGCGGCACGGTCATCGAGCGCGGCGACTCGTGCACCTGCGGCTCGACGGCCGGATCGACGTGGCTGGGGCCGTAGAACGTCTTGCCCATCAGGCGGAACATGTAGAAAGCCGTCAGGCCGGCCACCCCGATGCCCACGATCCAGACCCACAGGAAGCCGGCCTTGAAGCTCTGGCCCAGGATCTCGTCCTTGCTGAAGAAGCCGGCCAGGGGCGGGATGCCGGCGATGGCCAGGGTGCCCACGAGCATCGTGGCGTGGGTCACCGGCAGCTTGCGCCACAGGCCGCCCATGCGGTTCATGTCCTGCTCGTCGTGCACGCCGTGGATGACCGAGCCCGAAGTCGAGGAACAGCAGGCCCTTGAAGAAGCCGTGGGCCATGAGGTGGAAGATGGCCGCCACGTAGGCGCCCACGCCGAGGGCGGCGAACATGTAGCCCAGCTGGCTCAGCGTGGAGTAGGCCAGGACGCGCTTGATGTCGGTCTGGGTCAGGGCGATCGAGGCGGCCAGCAGGGCCGTGAAGATGCCGATCGCGGCGACGATGACCATGGCCGACCCGCTCTGGCTGAAGATGGGGTTGGCGCGGGCCACGAAGTAGACGCCGGCGTTGACCATGGTCGCCGCATGGATCAGGGCGCTGACCGGCGTGGGGCCCTCCATGGCGTCGGGCAGCCAGACGTGAAGGGGGAACTGGGCGCTCTTGCCGACCGCACCGCAGAAGAGCAGCAGGGCGATGCCGGTCATCTCCCAGGGCGCGATGGCGCCGCTGGCCAGCTTGGCCGGCAGGAGGTTGAACACGTCGCTGAAGTTCAGCGTCCCCACCGTCGACCAGACGGCCATGATGCCGAGGGCGAAGCCGACGTCGCCGACGCGGTTGACGAGGAAGGCTTTCTTGGCCGCCAGCGAGGCGCTGCCCCGGCGGTACCAGAAGCCGATCAGCAGGTAGCTCGACAGGCCGACCAGCTCCCACGCCGCGAAGAGCAGCAGGAAGTTCGCCGCCAGGACCAGCAGCAGCATGCTGAACATGAAGAAGTTGAGGTAGGCGAAGAAGCGCCACCGGCCGGGGTCGTGGGCCATGTAGCCGATCGAGTAGACGTGCACCAGCATGCCCACCGTGGTGACCACGATGAGGAGGGCCGCGGTCAGGTTGTCGACGGCCAGGTTGAAGTCGATGGTGAAGGCGCCGGCGGGGATCCAGCGGTACAGCGTGACCTGCAGGCCCGTGTCGCCGTTGCCGCCGCTCAGCTGGCCGTAGACCACGACCATGGCCACGACCCAGGCGGCGACGATGGCCGCCACGGCGGGCACCCATGCGTTGGCCCCGAGACGCCGCCCGGCGAGGGCGGTGATGGCGAAGCCCACCACCGGGAGGAGCAGGAGCAGGACCGTCAGCTGGGTCACCGCTCAGTCACGCATCTGGGCGTACTCGTCGACCAGCGGCGTGCGCCGGTTGCGGTAGATGGCGATGACGATGGCCAGGCCCACGGTCGCCTCGCCGGCCGCCACGGCCATGACGATGAGGGCGATCACCGCCGCGTCACCGTGCAGCGACGGCACGAACGCGCCGAAGGCCAGGATGGCCAGGTTGACCGCGTTGAGCATCAGCTCGATGCACATGAGCATGGAGATCGCGTTGCGGCGGGCCAGGAAGCCGAAGACGCCGATGCAGAAGAGGAGCGCCGAGAGGACGAGGTAGGCGTCGAGGTTGTGGCTCATATGTCGCTGTCGGAGCGCGGCGCGTCGTCTTTCTTGGCCAGGAAGACGCCGCCGATGACGGCCGCCAGGAGCAGCACGCTGACGACTTCGAAGGGCAGCACGAAGTCGCCGAAGAGCTTGGAGGCGACGTCCGTGGTGGCCGTGGCGCTGCGGTCCGGCTGGGCCAGCGGCCAGCTGGTCGCGCCGTCGACGATGACCAGCACGATCGCCAGGCCGATCGCGGCCAGCGCGGCGGCCCAGGCCTGGTGGTGGAAGACCAGGCGCGCCGGGCCGGCCTTGGACTGGGTGAGCATGACGGCGAAGAGGATCAGCACGCTGATGGCGCCGATGTAGACGAGCACCTGCGCGCCGGCCACGAGCGGATTGCCCACCAGCACGTAGAGGCCCGCCAGGAACAGGAAGCAGACGATCATCCACAGGCCGCAGCGGATGATGTCCCGCCCCAGGACGACCATGAGGGCCGAGCCGAGGAGGCCCCCGGCGAGGGCCAGGAACAGCAGGTCGTTCCAGCTCCAGCCGAGCAGCGGGATCGTCGAGGGGATGGTCAGCATGGCGACCTAGGAGGCGTCGGACGCGTGGCCGTCGCCGTGGCCGTTGCCCAGCCCGTTGCCGTGGCCGTTGCCGCGCACGCTGGCCGGCAGCACCGGCAGGAGGCGCCCGGCGTCGACGGGCCGGCCCGCGGCCTGGGCGCGCGTCAGCCAGTCGCGTTCGCGCTGGATGTAGGTGATCTCGCTGGTGTGCTCGATGGCGCTGATGGCCAGCAGGTCGATCATCGGTTCGGCGCGGCTCTCGTGCGACAGCTCGAAGTCCGGCCCGCAGCGCAGCGCGTCGTAGGGGCACGCATCGACGCAGATGCCGCACAGGATGCAGCGGCTCTCGTCGACGTCGTAGCGCTCCAGCACGCGCGGTTTGGGCATCAGGGCGCCGGTCGGGCACGTCTCGGCGCACCGCCCGCAGCTCACGCAGGGCGTCGTGTTGAGGCTCATGTCGAGCGGCGTCGTGACGAGCGTGTCGAAGCCGGTCCGCATGAAGTCGTAACAGGCGGCGCCGACGACCTCCTTGCACACGTTGGCGCAGCGGCCGCAGTCGATGCAGCGCGACGGCTCGCGCAGGATGAAGGCGTGGCTGTCGTCGCGGATGTAGTCGTGGTTGTGGCCGGTGAAGCGGTTCTCGGTCACCGACCGGAAGGACAGGCCGGTCCGCGCCGGCTCCAGGGTCTGCAGCGTCGTGCCGTACTCGATGCCCTGGCGGCGCAGGTCACAGAAGCCGATCGCCTCGCAGGTGCACTGCAGGCAGCGCCCCGACTCGCTCATCGCCTCCTGCTGCGTGTAGGGGATCTCGTATTCGATGTAGCTCTGCTTGCGCACCTCGGGCGCCATGGACTTCAGGCGCAGGCGCGGTTCCTTGCGCTCGTCGGTGTAGGGCACGATGGAGAGGAACTCGGGCTGCGGCTCGGCGAGCGTCTGGCGCGTCCGGATGGCCTCCAGGTCGTGGCCCTTGAGGTAGGCGTCGATGGCGTACGCCGAGCGTCGCCCCTCGCCCACGGCCTGCACGACGGTGGTGGCGCCGACGCGCACGTCGCCGGTGGCGAAGACGCCCGCCCGTCCGGTGGCGAAGGTGACCGCGTCGGCCTGCAGGCGTCGCTGCTTGGAGGCGGCCAGGCCATCGGACCCGTGATCGAGCCAGGTCAGGTCGGGGCCCTGGCCGATGGCGAGCAGGACGCGGTCACAGGGGATGGTGAACTCGGTGCCCTCGACCGGCTCGGGTCGTCGCCGTCCCTTCTCGTCCGGCGCGCCGAGGCGCATGCGGATGAACTCGACGCTGGTGACCTTGCCCTTCTTGTCCGCCAGCACCCGCGTGGGCGCGGCCTGGAAGATGGCACGCGCGCCCTCCTCGATGGCCTCGTGGACCTCGTTGGCGGCCGACATCTCCTTCATGTCGCGGCGATAGACCAGCGTCACCTCGCTGGCGCCCTGCCGCAGCGACGTGCGGGTGCAGTCCATGGAGGTGAAGCCGCCACCGATGACGACCACCCGCTTGCCCTTGTGCCCCGGGTACGGCAGGCCGAGCGTGGCGATGCGCAGGTACTCCAGGCCGTCGAGCACATCGGGGGCGTCCTCGCCGGGCACGCCGAGCTTGTTCGTGTCGTAGCAGCCGATCGCCACGCAGACCGCGTCGAAGCCCTGGTTCTGCAGGTCGTCGATGGTGAAGTCGCGACCCAGGGCCTTGTCGCAGACCATGCGGATGCCCAGGTCGGTGAGGCTCTCGTACTCCGGGGCCAGGACCTCGTCCTTGGGCAGGCGGTACTGCGGGATGCCGTAGCGCAGCATGCCGCCGGGGGCCGGGTCGCGCTCGTAGACGGTCACCTCGTGGCCGGCGATGGCCAGGTAGTAGGCGGCCGAGGCCCCCGCCGGGCCGGAGCCGATGACCGCCACCCGCTTGCCCGAGGCGGCCTGGACCTCGAACGGCACGGGCGCCTTCTGGCCCCGGCCCAGGGCCTTGAGGACCTGGTCGCCGGCGTAGCGGTGGCTGTCGCGGATGGCGATGGCCTCGTCGACCTCGTCGCGCCGGCAGTGCTCCTCGCACGGCGCGGGGCAGACCCGGCCGAGGATGCTGGGGAAGGGGATGGTGCGCTTGAAGATGCGGGCCGACTCGACGAAGTTGCCTTCCGTGTTGGCCTTCAGGAAGCCCGGGATGTCGATGTGGCTGGGGCACTTGTTCTGGCACGGCGGCAGGCAGTAGGCGTTGTGGTCGCTGAAGATCAGCTCCAGGTTCGTCTTGCGCAGCTGGCGGATGCGCGGCGGTCTGCGTCTGGACGACCATGCCCGGCTCGGCGGCGCGCGAGCAGCTGATGGGCGGCTGGTCCTCACCGGCCAGCTCCACGACGCACATGCGGCAGGCCCCGAAGCCCGGCAGCTTGGGCTCGTAGCAGAGGGTCGGGATCTCGATGCCGTTGTCGCGGCACAGCTCCAGGATCGTCTGGCCCTCGCGACCGGTGATCTGCCGGCCGTCGACCTCGATGGTGATGGTCGGGCTGACCTGCGGGCGCTGCGGCGCCTGCGTCGTCGAGCAGGCGGTCGGCGAGCGAGTCCTGGGCGGCGGTCGGCGCAGGCAGCAGGTCGGTCATGCGCGGACGGGTCCTTGGCTGGCGGGGGACGGGCTCATCGGGCGGCTCCGGCGGCGACGCGCAGGGGCTTGCACACCCCGGCGGCGCACCGGCCGCGCACGATGTGGTCGTCGAACTCCTGGCGGAAGTATCGCATCCCGGATGTGAGCGGATTGGGGGCCGTGATGCCGTGGCCGCACAGCGAGCCGTCCCGGACATCGGCCGCCAGGTCGAGCAGGAGGCCCGGATCGGTGGGCCGCGGACGGCCGCTCATGAACCGCTCGCCGATCTCCGTCAGGCGGCGCGTGCCGATGCGGCAGGGGATGCATCTTGCCGCACGACTCGTCGTTCATGAAGCGCTCCATGAGCGTCGGCCAGCTCGACGATGCAGGCGTGCTCGTCCAGGACGAGCACGGAGCCCGAGCCCAGGATCGCCCCCGCCGCCTCGAGCGCGTCGAGGTGCGAGGGGCGTGGCCAGGCCGTCCGGGGGCAGGAAGCCGCCCGACGGGCCGCCCACGAGGGCCGCCTTGAGCTGCCCGGTCGCGCCGCCGCCGGCCTTGTCGACGCATCGCGGCAAGCGGCGTGCCGGTGGGCACCTCGGCGACGCCGGGCCGGTGGACCGCGCCGCTGAGCTGCACCAGGACCGTGCCCGGGTAGTCCGGATCGCCGATGGCCCGGAACTTGGCCGGCCCGTTGACGAGGAGCCACGGCACGCTCGCCAGCGTGGCCACGTTGTTGACCGCGGTGGGGGCCCCGAAGAGGCCGCGTTCGGAGGGGTACGGCGGCCGCTGCTCCGGCACGCCCCGCTTGCCCTCCAGGGCCTTGCAGCAGGACGGTCTCCTCGCCGAGCACGAAGCCGCCCTCCAGCGGCCGGATCTGGATCTCCACCGTGACGCCGCTGCCGAGCACGTCGTCACCGACGTAGCCCGCCGCCTCGGCCGCCTCCAGGGCCGCCGTCGAGCCGCTCGATGGCCGGCGGTCGCGTCGGCGCGCACGACGAGGAACGCCTCCTCGGCGCCGACGGCGAACGCGGCGAGGGCCAGGCCCTCCAGCGACCGCGTGGGGGTCGGCTGCCATCAGCGTGCGGTCGCACGACGGCGCCCGGGATCGGCCTCGTAGCCGTTGGCCACGGCGTAACGCACCGGGGCGGGGTGGGCCCGCACGGCGCGCCACTTGTCGGCCGTCGGGTAGCCGGCCCCGCCGCGGCCCCGCAGGCCCGCGTCGCTGACGGCCCGCACCACGGCCTCAGGGCCCTGTCGGACGGCCGACTTCCAGGCCGCCCAGGCGCCCAGCTTCTCGGCTTCGGCCAGGCCCGCCCGCGCGTCGAGCTTGCCGGCTCGGGCGAGGAGCACCGACGGCCAGCCGGCCGGCTGGCGCAGGATCGCGCTGGCCATCTCAGGCCCGTCCCGACGGCGCGTGGCCGGCCCGCAGGCGGGTGAGCAGATCGCTGATGCCCTTGGCCGTCGGCTCGGCCTCGACGGCACCGTCGAGCGTCACGTAGACGGCCCGCGGCGAGCTGCCGTGGCAGGCCGCCGCCTCGAGTCGCACCGCGCCCTCGGGGCTGGTGCCGCCGAGCGTGGTCGAGGCTGCCGCCTCGGCCGCCGCCAGCACGCGGCCGGCGCCGCGGAACGTGCAGCTGGGGCAGCGGCAGACGGCCACGCACGTGGCCGCCGGCCGGGGCCATGCGCAGCTGGTCGTAGAAGGTGGCCGTGCCGTAGACCTCGGCGTACCAGGCGCCGGTGGCATGGCTGATGTGCTTGAGCGCGGCCACGGACAGGTGGCCGTAGGCGTCCTGGGTGCGGCCCAGGATGGCCAGCATGTGCCGCGGGTCGTGCCCCTCGTCGGCCAGGATGGCGTCGAGGGCCGCCGTGTCGATCGGCTCGAAGGGCGTCGCCGTGGGGTCGGGGACCGGCCGGCCCGAGCGGCGCAGGGCCGACTCCTCGCGCCGTTCGCCGTACTGCTCGGCGGGGCCCCAGTGGACGTGGTACCGGTCACGCGTGTCCACGCCGCCCATGTCGATGCACTCGATGGGGCACGCCTGGGCGCACTGGAAGCACGTCTCGCACTTGAGCGCCCCGGCCTCGTCGTACAGCAGCAGGAGGCGGCCGCGGTGGCGCGGCGCGACCGGGTAGACCTCCTCCGGGTACTGCACCGTGGGCTTGAGGCGCAGCATGTTGCGGAAGGTGAGGGCCATCCCCTTGAGGATCCCCAGGCCGGGCACGAAGCTCATCCGCGCACCTGGGCGATGATCAGGATGGCCAGCGCGGTCACGAACAGGTTGGCCAGCGAGGCCGGCAGGAGCCACTTCCAGGCGAAGCCCATCAGCTGGTCGATGCGCACGCGCGGCAGGGTGGCCCGCATCCACACGAAGATGACGACGAAGACGTAGGTCTTGCCCAGGAACCACAGCAGGCCCATGACCGCGTCGAAGCTGAAGGCGGCCCAGATGAGGACGGCCGCGCCGACGAGGGCGTTGAAGCACAGGAAACCGATGGCGAGGGCCTGCCAGAACCGCAGCCTGGTGAACAGCATCCAGAACGGCAGCGCCAGCAGCAGGGTCAGGATGGGCGGCACGACGAGGATGGCGATCAGCAGGCCGACGCCCAGACCGCTCAGGTCGATGGCGCCGGGATGTGCGCCAAGCGCCTGCCACACCGGCGTCAGGTCGAGCGGCGCGTTCCAGCCGCCGAGGAAGAGGGTCACGGTGAGGGCGGACAGGATGAAGACGTTGACGTACTCGGCGAAGAAGAAGAAGCCGAAGCGCATCCCGCTGTACTCGGTGGCGAAGCCGGCCACGATCTCGCTGTCGGCCTCGGTCAGGTCGAACGGCGTGCGGTTGCCCTCGGCGGTGGCGGCCACGAAGAAGATGACCGCCGCCAGCGGCTGGCGGAAGACGTACCAGTCCAGGAACGAGCCGGACTGCTGGTGGACGATCGTGTTGAGGCTGAGGGTGCCGGCCAGCATGATCACGCCGACCACCGAGAGGGTCAGGGGGATCTCATAGCTGATGATCTGGGCGGCCGCCCGCAGCGCCCCCAGCAGCGAGTACTTGTTGAAGCTGGACCAGCCGGCCATCATCAGGCCGACCACGCCAAGGCCGCCCACGGCGAAGAAGTAGAGCAGGGCCAGGTTCATGTCCTGGGCGAACAGCCCCGGCGCGAAGGGGATGACCAGGAAGCTCATGACCGAGGCGAGGTAGACGACCGACCGGCGCGAGGGTGAAGACCGGCACGTCGGCCCCCGTGGGGGTGAAGTCCTCCTTGGCCAGCACCTTGAAGCCGTGCAGCGTGGACGCCAGCACGCCCCACGGGCCCTGGCGGTTGGGGCCAAGGCGCAGGTTCTGCAGGGCGATGACCTTCATCTCCAGGTAGATGATCACGAAGGCCGTGGGCACGGTGAAGAGCAGCACGGCCGTGGCGGCGACGAGGAAGCGCAGCAGCAGGACGTTGTCGTTGAGCGCCTCGTAGATCCAGCTCCACAGGTTGGGCAGGATGCCGCTCGACACGCCGCCCAGGAAGACCACGCCAAGGCCACCGGCCACGGCGGCGAGCGGCAGCAGGACACGGCCGGCCGGCGAGAGGCGCTGCCACGGCCGGGAGACGATGGTCACTTGTCCACGCCGCCCATGATCGGGTCCAGGCTGGCCATGATGGCCATGATGTCGGCGATGAGATGGCCCGGCGAAAGCAGGCCCACCGACTGCAGGTTGAAGAACGACGGGTCGTGGATGCGCAGCCGGAAGGGCTGGTCGGTGCCGTCGCTCATGGCGTAGACACCGTACTGGCCGCGGGGGCTCTCGATGGCCGCCCAGGCCCGCCCCGGGCGCGGCCGCAGCAGCCGCGGCAGCTTGGCCATGATGGGCCCGTCGGGGATGCGGTGGAGCACCTGGTCGATGATGTGGATGCTCTGCTTGATCTCGTCGAGGTGGAGCAGGTAGCGGGCGTACGAATCGCCCTCTTCCCGGGTCGGGATCTCGAACTCCAGCTCGGGGTAGACCGAGTAGGGATGCGCCCGCCGCACGTCGTAGGGGATGCCCGTGGCCCGCAGCGGCGGCCCGCTGAGGCACATGCGCAGCGCCGTCTGGCGGTCGATGCGGCCCAGGCCGCGCGTCCGGCCGACGAAGATCTCGTTGCTGTTGATGAGCGTCATGCTGTCTTCGAGGTGGCGCAGGGCGTGGCTCATCCAGTCGCCCAGGCGGCTCATGAACTCGTGATTCAGGTCGCCGTTGACGCCGCCGATGCGCATGTAGTTGAAGAGCAGCCGCTGGCCGGTCAGGGCGGCCAGCATCTCGACGATCTCGTCGCGCTCGAGGAAGCCGTACAGGATCGGCGTGATGCCGCCGAGGTCAAGGGCCAGCCAGCCCATGAACAGGGCGTGGCTGGAGATGCGGTTCAGCTCGCAGGCGAGGACCCGGATGTACTCCGCCCGCCGCGGCACGGTCACGTCGAGCAGCTTCTCCGCGGCCAGGACCGGCACGTACTCGCTGAACATCGAGGCGATGTACTCGAGCGGGTCGCAGTGGCTGATGACCATGTGCCAATCGCTGTTCTCGCAGATCTTCTCCACGCCGCGGTGGAGGTAGCCCAGCACGGGGTCCAGGTCGACGATCCGCTCGCCGTCGATCTTGAGGACGACGCGCAGCACGCCGTGCGTCGAGGGGTGCTGCGGGCCGATGTTGATGAGCATCTCGCCTTCCCGGAGCGTGTAGAACTCGGCCTCGCGCTCGGTGCGCGGCGGGTAGGGCGGGATGGCGTCGTAGATGGTGGCCGGCGTGTCGACGAAGATGGTCGGATCGTCGAGCGAACGGATCTTCGTCTCGGGGGCGGTCATGGGGTGGCCTCGCGGGCGTGGCGCAGGTCGGCCGGCGTGCCCTTCAGCACGGCCGGCTCCGGCGCGGCCTCCATGGGTCGCACACCCTCGCCGGGGGAGCGGCTGGCGTCGTCGGGCAGGAGGAAGTCCTTGCGCAGGGGGAAGCTGCGGTAGTCGGGCGGCATGTAGATGCGGCGGAGGTCGCGGTTGCCCTCGAAGACGATGCCGAACATGTCGTACGCCTCGCGCTCGGCCCACTCCGCGCCGCGCCACAGGAAGGTGACCGATGGAGCGCGCGGATCCTCGCGCGACAGGCCCATCGCGACGACCCGCAGCCAGTCACGCGTGCCGGCCGACCAGAGGTGGTAGACGACCTCCATGGCCGTGCCGGTGTCCACGCCGCACAGGTCGGCCAGCAGCTCGAAACGGAGGGCGGGGTCGTCGTGGATGGTGCGCATCACGTCGGCCACGTGGGCCACGTCGACGAGGATCTCGGTCGTGTCTCCGCGCCCGCCGACGGGCGCGCGGAGGCGACCAGCGAGCGCGGTCTGCAGGCGGCGCGCCAGGGCCCTGTCCAGGTCGAAGCCTCCCTCGGCCGGCCTACACGCCCGCAGGCACGGAGGGGCCCACCTGGCGCTCGGGCCAGTGGCCGCGCCGGGCCATGATCAGCTGCTGCAGCTTGAGCATGCCGTAGATGAGGCCCTCCGGACGGGGCGGGCAGCCCGGCACGTAGACGTCGACGGGCAGGACCCGGTCGATGCCCTGGACGGTGGCGTAGGACCGCTTGTAGCGGCCGCCTGAGCAGGTGCAGTCGCCCATCGCCACGCACCACTTGGGCTCGGGCATCTCCTCCCACAGGCGCACCAGCGGGCCGGCCATCTTGGTCGTCAGCGTGCCGGCCACGATGAGCACATCGGCCTGCCGGGGGCTGGCCCGGAAGGGGAACATGCCGAAGCGGTCCATGTCGTTCTTGCTGGTGGCGGCCGACATCATCTCCATGGCGCAACAGGCCAGCCCCGACAGGAGGGGCCAGAGGCTGTTGGCGCGGATCAGGTCAAGGACGTAGTCGGCCTTGGTAGGGATGATCTCGAGGGCGCCGCTGAAACGGGCGTTGTCGCTCTTGTCGCCGTACAGCTCCAGCTCGCGCAGGTGCGTGATGGTCGGCGGGCGGCCGCCGTCGTAGGCCGCCGGGTCGGCGGCCGACCACAGCGAGTTGGCCACGACGAGGGGCCGCTCGACGCTCCCGTCGGGCTCTGCCACCGGCGCCGGCAGGTCCCGCGGCTCGTTCACTTCCACGTCAGGACCCCCTTCCGCCAGGCGTAGCCCAGGCCCACGAGGAGGATGCCGACGAACATCAGCATGCTGACGAAGCCGCCCAGCAGGACGTCACGGAAGACGAGCGCCCAGAGGTAGATGAAGACGACCTCGATGTCGAAGGCCACGAAGAGCAGGGCATAGATGTAGAACGAGAGGCCGAAGCGGCCCCACGTGTCGCCGAACGTGTCGATGCCCGACTCGTAGGGCAGGCCCTTGTGGCGATCGCCCTTGCTGCGATGGCTGAGGAGCCACGACGCGCCGATCGTCAGGAAGACGAAGCTGACGCCGGCGAAGGCGAAACCGAGCACGTACCAGAGCTGCGTCACGGGTCCTCGCGGTTGCGGTCACGTCACCCATCGGGCCGGGCGTCGGCGACCGAAGGCACGGTCGATCCGGCGTGCTGCCCGCATCGGCATTCTATCGTGGCCCGCTCCGACCGCGGGCCGGTCAGCCTGGGCCGCTCGGCTCGACCGGGGTGCCTGCCAGCACGCCCAGCCCGGGCCCCACGAGCGTGTGGCCGCCCAGCAGGATGGGGATGGCCGCCCCCGAGGCCGAGGCGGTGAGCTCGGCCAGCCACGGGTCCTGGATGCCACCTGGACGCAGGAGGTCGCTGGCGAAGCGGTCCTCGGGAGCAGGCCAGCGGGTCTCGTCCGGGCCCAGCCGGTCGGCCAGCAGGACGCGGCTGTCCAGGATCGCCCCATCGGCCAGCTCGGCGACGGTGCTCGCCAGGGCGCCGGGGCCGCGCGCCTCGAGCAACCGCCCCAGTGTGGCGCGGGGCGGGCGAGGGACCGTGCCACGCGGCGCCGGGTACTGGGCGAGGGCGGTGGACGCCCGCAGGCCGCGCTCCTCCGCCAGGAACCGCACGCGGCAGCGCGCGCGCCGCTCCAGGAGGGCCATCCCGCGGGACGAGCCGCGGCCGCAGACCAGCAGCTCCCGGCGGGGGTCGCCAAGGACGGCGCGGAGCTCGGCCAGGCGCGGCACCTCCAGGCGCTCCTCGCCGGCGAGCCGGCGCAGGGCGGGCGGCGTGCCGCGGACGAGGGCCAGGAGGGCCAGGTCGAGCGGCGTGTCAAGGTCAAGCGCGAGCCGGTCGCGACCCGGCAGCTCGGCCACCGGGAGGCCGGCGCGCTCGCTCAGCCACCGAGGCAGGGCATTGTCACCGGGCAGCGACGGCAGGTCGCCGAGCACGCGCGCGTCACCCACCGCGCAGACGTCGGACGAATACCGGTTGTTGGTCAGGCCACGCCGCTCCCCGCTGGCGGCTACCGCGACGAGGCACCGCGCGTTCGCCAGGCCGAGCAGGGGCACCGCGCCGGCGCCGAGGAGGACCAGGCCTGGGACGGCCATACACGCCTCCGCCGTCACCTCCGCGGCAAGGCTGCGGAGGGCCGCCCCGAAGCTCGCGGCACGCTCGCGGACGACCCGGACCTCGATCGCGCCGGCCCGCTCGAAGAGCCCCACCTGGTGCTCGACGAGCCGATCGCGGGCGATCGCCAGGAGGTGGGTCAGGGGTCCGGCGGGGGCGGTCGGCGGAGGGTGGAAGATGATGACCGTCGCGGCGCCCACCGCCGGAGTCTACGAGGAGGTCACGCTGAGCCGTTCGGCCGCCGTGCGGGCGTACATCGGCCTGGGGGCCAATCTGGGCGACGCGACGGCCACCCTGACGCTCGCGGTGCGAGCGCTGGCCGCCCTGCCCGGGGTGCACCTGAAGAGTGTCTCCCGCCTGTACGTGACCCGCCCGGTCGGGGTGACGGACCAGCCCGACTTCCACAACGCGGTCGTGGCCCTCGACGTGCCGCGCGGCGCGACGCCCGAGGCGGGTGCCCTGGCGCTCGCCGTGGCGCTCAAGGGCCTCGAGCGCGCCCTCGGCCGGGTCCCCGGTCTGCGCTGGGGGCCTCGCGCGCTCGACCTGGACCTCCTCGTGTTCGGCCGCCATCGCATCCACGTGGCCCGCGCGGCGGCCGCCCGGAGTGCCGACCCGGCCCGCACCGGCGTGCAGTGGCTGGACGTGCCGCACGCCGCGGCCCGGGAGCGCGTCTTCGTGCTGGCACCGCTGGCCGACCTGGCCCCGCGGCTTGTCCCGCCCGGCTGGCCCACGACCGTGGGGCACGCTCTCGCCGAGCGGGCCGCGATCGAGGGTCCGGGGGCGGCGCGAGCCGTCGCGAGCTGGGATCCGGCCGCCCGGGAGTGGGTGACGGGGGCCTGATCCGTGCTCCGGAGGTCGGTCCGGAGGAGGCTTGCAATCGCGCCTTCGGCCCCTATCATTACGCTCCAGCTTTGACGGCAACCCACGTTCGCCGCCGGAGTCGGCCAGCGGATGGTGGCTGCGCGACACTTGGAGCCCGTGTCCCACTCGGACCACTTGATGGTTGGAAGGGGACGAGAGGACGGGGCCGCGGGTGTCGGTCGCCGATCGCGGGACGACCTCGGGACGGGCGGTCGGACCGGCAGCGCCCGCCAGCAAGGCGGGCGGGAATGAGGAGGAACCGTGGATATGAGGCTCGCCAAGCTCGGCGCGCTGGCGATCACGACCGTGCTCGTGGTCGGCGCCTGCTCCAGCACCGGCAGTCCGTCGGGTGGAGGCAAGACGATCAAGATCGGCACCGAGTTGCCGATGAGCGGCGCGGAGACCGCCAACGGTGAGCCGACCGCCAACGGCGTCAAGCTCGCCATCAAGCAGTCCAACGCCAAGAGCGAGATCCCCGGCTACACCCTGGACATCAACGTCCAGGACGATGCCGTGAACGGTGCGCACGACCCGCAGCAGGGCGCCACCAACATGCATACGCTCGTGGCCGATACGACCGTCATGGGCGTCGTCGGACCGTTCAACTCGAGCGTGGCGCAGGCGGAGATCCCGATCAGCAACGCCGGCGGCGTGCTGCAGTGCAGCCCCGCCAACACCAACACCGGCCTGACCTACCCGCCGGACTCGGCGCAGTACCGGCCGACCAACCCGAGCAAGATCAACTACATCCGCACCGCGGCCCCCGATAGCATCCAGGGCCCCGCGGGCGCCGACTACGTCTACAACGACCTGAAGGCCAAGTCGGTCTACATCCTTGACGACACCGAGACCTTCGGCGTCGGCGTCGGCGACTCGTTCGCCGCCGAGTTCAAGAAGGACGGCGGCACGGTCACCAAGCGTGACAGCGCCCCCAAGTCAACGACCGACTACACCCCGCTCTTCACGGCGGCCGCAGCGGCCAAGCCCGATGCCGTCTACCTCGCTGGCACGACCCCCACCGGCATGGGCCTCGCGCTCAAGCAGGGCCGCACGGTCGCCGGCTTCGAGACCATCCCCTTCATGGGCCCCGACGGCGTGGCCGACCTGGGACCCGGCGGCACCACGGGCGCGACGATCACGGTCGCCGGCTCGGCCGCCCATGACGTCTACGGCACCGTCGCGGGCATCCACGACCTGCCGAGCGGCTCGACGTTCGTGGCCGACTACACCACGGAGTTCGGCAAGGCCCCCGGCGCCTACAGCGCCGCCGCCTACGCCTGCGCCCAGGTGATCATCGCCGGCATCAAGGCCGCCGTCGCGGCCGGGAGCACGGACCCGGCGGCCATGCGTGAGGCGGTCCGCGCCTCGGCGACGGCCGCAGGCAACAAGTTCGACACCGTCGTCGGCTCGATCAGCTTCGACAAGAACGGCGACATCACCACCCCCTACATGTCCTTCTACAAGACGGACCTGACCCTTGCCGGTGGCAAGGGCGACTGGGTCTACGTGAAGCAGCAAGCGTTCACGGACCCGAACGCGTAACACGCGACCAGGAACAGGCCGGGGAGCTCGCCGCTCCCCGGCCTGTTAGTAACCAGCCCCTGGCTAGCGGTTAGAGGGCCATGAGACAAGACCCGATGCGCGTCCTGCGGCCTGCCGTGGTCGTCGTCGGTGCGCTGGTCTTCGCGTTCCTGGTCCTGGGCATCCAGCAGTTCCAGAACTTCCTGACCCTCGGCGCCATCTACGCGCTGGTGGCCCTGGGCTACACGATGGTCTACGGGATCATCGAGCTGATCAACTTCGCCCACGGCGACGTGTTCATGGTCAGCGCCTTCCTCTCCATGTGGATCATCACCGTGCCGCTCGGCCTGGCCGACAAGGCCATCGATAACCCTCTCGAGCTCACCGCCGTGCTGGCCATCGTGGTCTTCGCCACGATGTTGGTGATGGGCATGGTCGGGGTGATCATCGAGCGCTTCGCCTACCGGCCGTTGCGCCACGCGCCGCGCCTGGCCCCCCTGATCACGGCCATCGGCGTGTCGTTCATCCTGCAGAACATCATCCAGGCGATCTTCTCGACCTCGCCGATCAGCGTGCCCCAGATCTTCCCGCGCACCAAGCTCGACGTGCTCGGGGGCAGCATCGGCGTGCTCAATATCTTCATGGTCGTCGTGGCCATCGCCCTGATGGTGGCCCTGCAGCTGTTCGTCAGCCGCACCCGCCTGGGTCGCGCCATGCGCTCGACCGCGCAGGACCGCGAGGCGGCCGAGCTGATGGGCGTGGACATCAACCAGACGATCGCCATCACGTTCTTCATCGCCGCCGCCCTGGCCGGATCGGCCGGCGTCATCCAGGGCCTCTACTTCGGCAGCATCCAGTACAACCTGGGCTTCTTCGCCGGCCTCAAGGCCTTCACCGCGGCCGTCCTCGGCGGCATCGGCAACACCACCGGCGCCGCCATCGGCGGCTTCATCATCGCCTTCATCGAGGTCTTCGCGGCCCAGGTGGGCCTGGCGCGCTGGTCCGAGGTGGCCGTCTTCACGGTCCTCATCCTGGTCCTGGTCTTCCGCCCGAGCGGCATCCTGGGCCAGGCCCTGGGAGAGCGGGCGTGACCGCCTCGCTGGCGCGCCTGTCGTTGCTCATCCGGGCCCATCGCTCGATCTCCGTCCTCGTGGGCTGGGCGCTCGTCGGGGCCCTACTGCCGCTCATCGTGCTGCTGCCGCCGTTCAGCACGTTCCAGGTGCAGAGCCTCTGGGTGGGCGGGTTCGCCAACGCCGGGGTCTTCATCCTGCTGGCCCTGGGCCTGAACATCGTGGTCGGGCTGGCCGGCCTGCTGGACCTTGGCTACGCCGCCTTCTTCGCCATCGGCTCGTACGCCTACGCCTTCGGGGCGTCGTCGTTCACCGGCCTGCACGTGCCCTTCTGGCCGATGCTCCTCGTCGGCGCCTTCGCCGCGGCAACCTTCGGGATCCTGCTCGGCGCCCCGACCTTGCGCCTGCGCGGCGACTATCTGGCCATCGTGACCCTGGGCTTCGGCGAGATCGTGCCGGCCGTCTTCCTCAACGCCGACACGTACACGCGCGGCACGAATGGCATCGGCGGCGTGGCCCAGCCCGAGCTGCCCTTCCTGAAGTTCAACTTCAGCGACCCGGTGCCGTTCTACGTCACCATGGTGGTCATCCTCGCGGTCGTCATGATCCTCGTGTACCGCCTCCAGGGATCGCGCCTTGGCCGCGCCTGGATGGCCGTTCGCGAAGACGAGCTGGCGGCCGCCAGTGCCGGCGTCAACACGGTCACCACCAAGCTCCTCGCCTTCGCCCTGGGGGCCTCGACGGCCGGCCTGGCCGGCGTGTTCAACGCCTCCAAGCTCGGCATCGTCAGCCCCGACCAGTTCGGCTTCGCGGTCTCCTTCACCGTCCTGGCCATGGTCGTGCTGGGCGGCATGGGCAACGCCTGGGGCGTCGCCATCGGCGCCTTCACGCTCTACGAGATCCAGAGCGTCGTGCTCAAGGGGCTCAACCAGTTCTTCCAGGCCACGCACGTGCCCTTGCTGGACACCATCGACTTCGTGCAGTACCAGTTCCTGCTGTACGGCCTGGCGCTCGTGGGCATGATGCTGTTGCGGCCGGAGGGCCTGTTCCCGAGTCGCCGGCGCCAGCGGGAGCTGCATGACGTGAGCGAGGACGTGGCCGACGTCCCGCCGCCGACCGCCGCGCTGGGCGACTGATGACCGCCGCGACAGGCACCGCCGCGCCGCCCGACTTCATCCTGCAGGCGCAGAAGGTCACCAAGCGATTCGGCGGCCTCCTGGCCGTCCGCGAGGTGGACCTGGAGATCGTGCGGGGCTCGATCGTCAGCCTCATCGGTCCCAATGGGGCTGGCAAGACGACGTTCTTCAACGTCATCGTGGGCATCCTGGATCCCACCTCCGGCCACGTCCGGATCGGCGGCCAGCGACTCATCGGCCGCCCCGTGCGCGCCTGGCTGGAGCCGGTCGTCTGGGTCGTCCCGGCCGCGGTGATCGGCGTGCTCACCGCGCTGCTGTTCGCCGCCACGGGCACCGCGGCGGTGGCGGCCCTGGGCGGGGCCATCGCCCTGTTCGCCCTGGCCGCCATGTTCCTGGCCGCCATCATCCGTCCCCGGCGGTACGTGGCGCTGCTCAAGCAGGCGGGGATCTTCCGCAGTGCCAAGCCCAACGAGATGGTCCACGCCGGGATCGGCCGGACCTTCCAGAACATCCGGCTCTTCGCCAACATGACGGCCCTCGAGAACGTCCTCGTGGGGATGCACAGCAAGCTCCACGCCAATGCGCTGGATGCCCTCCTGAGCACGCCGCGAGCACGGGCGGAAGAGCTGCGCGCCGCGGCCCGGGCGGAGGAGCTGCTGGCCCTGGTCGGCCTGAAGGGCAGCGGCGACGTCGTGGCCCGCAACATGCCGTACGGCGACCAGCGCCGGCTCGAGGTCGCGCGCGCGCTGGGGAGCGATCCCACGCTGCTGTTGCTCGACGAGCCGACGGCCGGCATGAACCCCCGCGAGACGGCCGACATGATGACGCTCATCAACCACCTGCGGACCGAGCTGGGCCTCTCGGTCCTGCTGATCGAGCACGACATGCGGGTCGTGATGGGTATCAGCGACCGGATCTGCGTGCTCGACCACGGTGAGCGGATCGCGGAGGGCACGCCGGCCGAGATCCGGACCAACCCCAAGGTCATCGAGGCGTATCTGGGGAAGCCGCCCGAATGATGACCGCCGAGACGTCGACCGCCGCCGCCGGGTCCCAGGCCGAGATCGTCCTGGAGCTGCAGAAGATCCACACGTACTACGGCCGGATCCACGCCCTCCAGGGCGTCTCGCTGGACGTCCGCCAGGGCGAGATCGTGACCCTCATCGGGGCCAACGGAGCGGGCAAGACGACCATCCTCAAGACGATCTCCGGGCTTCTCCACGCCCGCGACGGCAAGGTCCTGCTCCACGGCAAGGACATCACCCAGCGGCCGGCCCACGAACTGGTCAAGGCCGGCATCGGCCACGCCCCCGAAGGGCGGCGCATCTTCTCCCGGTTGAGCGTCCTGGAAAACCTCCAGATGGGCGCGTTCACCCGACCGCACGCGGAGGCCGAGGAAGGCATCGAGCACATCTACACGTTGTTCCCCCGCCTCCGCGAACGATCGAGCCAGCGCGGCGGCTCGCTCTCCGGCGGAGAGCAGCAGATGCTGGCGGTGGGCCGTGCCCTCATGAGCAAGCCCTCCGTCCTGCTGCTGGACGAGCCGTCGCTGGGCCTGTCGCCGATCCTCGTACAGGAGATCTTCGAGATCATCACGGAGATCAACTCGCGCGGCACCACGATCCTGCTCGTGGAGCAGAATGCCCTTCAGGCTCTCCATGTCGCCCATCGCGGCTACGTGCTGCAGACGGGCCGCGTGATCCTGGCCGATACGGCCGAACGGCTCGCCGCCAACCCGGACGTCCGCCGGGCCTACCTGGGCGAGATCTGACCAAGCCGCCAAAGGGCGGCGACCGGGACGCACCTCACCTCGAGGGCCGGCCGATGGACCAGGGACCCCGCACCACTCCCGTCGCCGCACCCGCCGGCGGGCCGCGTCGGGCATCGATCCTGGCGGCGTCGATCGTCGTCGCGCTGGCGCTGGCCGTCCTCAAGCCATGGTCGCTGGTCCAGACGGGACCGGGCACGGGCGCCGGCAGTGCCGTCCCGCTGCGAGCGACCCCGACCGGCAGCCCCGGGAGCGCGTCGGCCGGTCCATCCGCGCCGCCCGGCGACCCCAGCGCGATGGCCTGCCTGGCCGACGAGACGGAGCAGGTGCTGACGGTCGAGCGCTCCGCCGACCGCGAGGTCCGCAGCTGGATCGCCGTGCCCGAGCTCGCCGCCACCGGCCCGCTCGACCCGCGCCTGGTGCCGGTCACGATCTTCTCGAGCCACGTGGTGGGCGTCGGGGTCTGTGCCGCGCGCACGGCCGCCGGCGCTTCACCCCCGCCGGGAGCGGCCGGCCCGGGTGCCGGCTCGGGGGCCACGATCGTGGACGTGGAGGCGATCACCATCGTCGCGGGGGTCGCGGTCGCCACCGACCTGGGGCCGCCGCAGCCGCTGGCCGGTGCGCTCAACAGCACGGACCCCGCGCCGCTCTACGGGCCGCCGGCGGGGGGAGTCGGGCCATCGCCCAGCGGCGCACCCGCCTCGGGCGCGCCGGGCCCGCCGTCGCCATCGCCCCAGGAAGCGGCGTGGCGGGCGGGCTCGTACGCCATCGCCTTCCGCTTCCCGTTCGATGCCGACACCGTCGTGCGCTGGCTGCGCATCGACCTCGTCACCGGGGTGGGCGGCGGCGGCTGACCCGGCCAAGGTAATGACCTAGAAGCTATTTGACGGATGACAAGGGGCGTTGGTAGCCTGCCCGCATGGTGATCCGGCGACTCGGGGCCATATCCACCATCGCGGTCCTGCTGGCGCTCGCCGCCTGCCAGGGCGCGGCCCCAGTCACCGCGCCTTCCGCCTCGGCCGCCGGCAGCGCCGCGCGCGCCACCCCACAGGCCCCGGCCGACCCGGACTTCTGGACCCGGATCCAGCCCGACGCGATCGAGCAGCCGTTCGGGTTCATGAGCGTCCACGTCGACGCGTACGGGAATCCGGTCTCGATGTGTGCGCCGTGCCACCCGGCCGTGGACACGACGATGACCGGCATCGCCAGCGGGCCCGCCGGGCTCGTCGCCGTGGGTTGGATCTTCCAGGGCTTTCACGGCGAGGCGTGGCACTCGGCCGACGGCAGCACCTGGTCGCTCGACGGGCAGCTCGCCGAGGACTCCGTCCTCCAGGCGGTCGCCGCCGACGACACACGGTACGTCGCGGTGGGCCTGAACGGTCAGGGCGGCACGGCGTGGAGCTCCACGGACGGCGTCACCTGGCAGCAGACCACCTCGAGCGACGCCTTCGCCGCGAGTCCCCTCCGGCTGACGGCGGTCACCCGCTGGACCGGCGGCTTCGTCGTGGCCGGCTACGCGGGCACCGAGTTCGGGAGCGCCCGGGCCGCCTTCTGGGTCTCGCCCGATGGGCTGACGTGGCAGCGCGCGCCCGACAGTGACGCCTTCGCCGACGCCCGACCGGCGGCGGTGACGAGCGGTGGCCCGGGCCTCGTGGCGGTGGGCACCGCCGGGCCGGCCGATGCGCCGGGACCGGCCGTCGTGTGGACATCGGCCGATGGCTTGCGCTGGACCCGCGTGGCGGCCGGCGCGACCTTCGACGACGCCCGGATGCGGACCGTCACCAGCGTCCCCGGCATCGGCCTCGTCGCCGCCGGCGAGGACCTGGCCGGCGACCAGGCGATCGTCTGGACGTCCCGCGACGGCGCGGCCTGGAAGCGCCGGACGGTCACCGCCTATCACGGTTCCGTCGGCATCCAGGTGCGCATGTACGCGGCGCTGGCCGGCGGCCCGGGCGCCGTCGTGGTCGGCACGGCGACCGCGGGCATCCAGTACGGCGCGGCCGTGGCATGGACCTCTACGGACGGCCTCACCTGGACGCAGCAGCCGGCCGGCGTGGAGTTCGCCGACGGCGAGTTGACGGGCCTGACGTCGTCGGGCTCGAAGCTCTACGCGGTCGGGGATCGGGGGGCTCCTGACATCTATGTCGCCACGGTCTGGACGAGCCCGCCCGCCTGGCCCCGCTGAGGGCGGCCCATGAGCAGGATGGGCCCCCGTGAACAGCTCCCGTTGGGGCTCACCCCGCGGCTATCCCTCGACCAGCTGCTGTGGATCGCCAACACAAGGCACGGGCCGGGCGGGCACTGGTTCGCCCGCGTCACGGCAGACACGGGCGACCACGATCACCTGCTGGCAGCCGAGGACGCCGTCGACTACCTGGACCGCCACCATGTCCCCGTCCCTACGGCCCCGCCGAGCCAGGCGCAACTCGATCGCCTGGGCGCCATCCGCGAGATGATCCGCGCCCTGCCCGGCGAGGGGGCGCCTTGGACCGCGGAGGTTCTGGCGATCCTCCAGGCGGCCCGCTTCGTGGCCGCTGCCGATGGCGTTCTGCGCGCCGAGGGAGATGGCTGGGACGGCTTCATCGGTGACCTGTTGCTGCCACTGACCCAGCTCGTCGGCGTGCGCGACCGCGTCCGGCTGTGCGGCAACCCGCACTGCCGGTTGATCTTCCTGGACGTGTCGCGCAACCGCTCCCGCCGCTGGTGCGACTCGGCCGGCTGCGGCAACCGCGACCGCGTGCGCCGCTACCGCAGCGGCGCGCCGCAGGGCTAGGGGCCCGGCGCGCCCTACAGGCGGACGGCCGGGGGTCGCTCGCGGTCGAACATGTGGACCGTATCGACGAAGCGGACCTGCTTGGTCTGGTAGCCCATGACCAGCGAGTGGGTCCGGGCGCCGCCGCCGAAGAAGCGCACGCCGTGGAGGAGGTCGCCGTCGGTCACGCCCGTGGCGCTGAAGACGAGATGCTCACCCGGCGCCAGGTCGCTCGTGTGGAGGATGCGGCTCTCGTCGGTGTGACCCATACGCGCGGCGCGGGCCCGCTCATCGTCGTTGCGGAAGCGGAAGCGCGCCTGCATCTCGCCGCCCAGGCAGCGCAGCGCGGCGGCCGTGATGACGCCTTCGGGCGCCCCGCCGATGCCCATGACGGCATGCACACCGGTGCCCGAGACGGCGCACGAGATGGCGGCCGAAAGGTCGCCGTCGGTGATGAGCTTGATGCGGGCGCCAGCCCCGCGCACCTCCTCGATGAGGTCGGCGTGCCGGGGCCGGTCCAGGATGACGATCGTGATGTCGTTGGGGCGGCGGCGGAGCGCCGCGGCGATGCGTTCCACGTTCTCGGCCGGGCTGACGGTGAGGTCGACGTGGCCGGCCACGACGGGCCCCACGCACAGCTTCTCGAGGTACGTGTCGGGCGCGTGCAGCAGCCCCCCGCGCTCGGACGCGGCCAGCACCGTGATGGCGTTGGCCTGGCCACGCGAGACCAGGTTGGTGCCCTCCAGCGGGTCCACCGCGATGTCGATCTCCGGCTGGTCCGCCATCCGCTGGCCGACCTGCTCGCCGATGAAGAGCATGGGCGCCTCGTCGCGCTCGCCTTCGCCGATGACGATCGTGCCCTGCATCTCCAGCTCGTCCATCGTCCGGCGCATCGCCTCGGTGGCGGCCTGGTCGGCCGCGACGTTGTCACCCCGGCCCATGTAGCGAGCCGAGTCGATGGCGGCTGACTCGGTGATGCGCACCATCTCGAGGGCGATCCGCGACTCGATGCTGGTTTCGGGCATCGGGACCTCCTGCGCGTCGGTCGGCGTGGGCGAGCTAGTGGCGCGAGTGGCGACGGCCGGTGAAGACCATGGCCATGTGGTGGCGGTCGGCGATCTCGACGGCCATCTCGTCCCGCCGCGACCCGCCCGGTTGGACGATGGCAGTCACGCCACGTTCGGCCGCCAGCTGGATGGCATCGGCGAAGGGGAAGTAGCCGTCCGAGGCCAGGCAGCTCAGCTTGGCCCGTTCGCCCGCCCGGTGCAGGGCGACCTCGACCGCCACCAGCCGGCTGCTCTGGCCGGCCCCGACCCCCACGAGGGCGGCGTTGCGGGCCACCACGACCGCGTTGCTCCGCACGTGGCGCACGCAGCGCCAGGCGAACATCAGGTCGGTCAGCTCCTCCAGCGTGGGGCGCCGGTGGGTCACGACCTCGAAGAGCGAGCGGTCGTCCTCGTCGCGGTCGAGGGTCTCCACGAGCAGGCCGCCACCCACCCGCACGAAGTCCAGGTTGGCCATGCCGTAGTCGGGTCGCCCGCTGGCCGGGGTGCCCGGGACCTGCAGGAGCTGCATGTCCGACTTGCCGCCCAGGATGGCCAGCGCGGTCTCGCCGAAGCCGGGCGCCACGACCGCCTCGAACGGCGTGTCCACGATAGCCTGGGCCGTCTCCTCGTCGACGATCCGGTTGACCCCCAGCGTGGCCCCGAAGGCGTTGACCGGGTCGCAGTCGAAGGCCCGTTTGTAGGCCGAGGCCAGCGTGTCGCTGCTGGCCAGGCCGACCGGGTTGGCGCGCTTGACGATGACCGCCGTGGGGCCGGTGAAGTCGGAGACGATGCGGTGGGCGGCGTCCTGGTCCAGCAGGTCGTTGAAGGTCGGCGGCCCGCCCTGCAGGTGGACGGCGTCCACGATCACGCCGGCGCGATGGCTCGTCTCGCGGTAGATCGCGCCGCGCTGGTGGGGGTTCTCGCCGTAGGGCAGGTCGGCCAGCTTCTCCAGCACGAGCGTCAGGCGCGACGGGAAGCGGATGCCGCTGATCTGGTTGAGGTAGGCGGCCACCTCCGCGTTATAGGCGGCGACCGTGGCGAACGCGTCGGCCGCCAGCTGCTGGCGCAACTCGGGCGAGACCTGGCCGCGCTCGCGCAGGTCGGCCAGCAGGGCGTCGTAGTGCTGCGGGCTGCTGACGGGCGTGGACCCGGCGAAGTTGCGCGCGGCGGCGCTCAGGAGGGCCGCTCCGCCGACCTCGATGCGCTCCACGGCCTCGTCGAGCGGCACCAGCTCCTGGCCCACCTGGGGTGCGAAGGGGGCGATGTTGACGACCACCAGGTCGATGAGCCCGATGCCGTGCTCGGCCAGCTCGGCGAGTTGCTCCGGTCGGTCGCGGCGGGCCAGGATGCCCGCGTAGATGGCCGGGTGGAACGTCTTGACCTGGCCGCCGGCCAGCGCCGGGACGTCGGTCAGGACGGCGACCGAGGCGACCTCCACCCCCTCCGCGGCGAGCGCCTCGCGCGTGCCGTCGGTGGCGAAGACCTCGATGCCCAGGCGCAGCAACTCCGCGGCCAGGGGGGCCAGGCCTTCCCGATCGGCGACCGAGAGCAGGGCACGCACTCGGCTCCTCCGTCTGCTGGCTTCCCTCCGAGCTCCGAGTATAGCAATGGCCCTCTGCTATCCTCCCCGTCCGGAGCGGCGGGGCGGACCCGACGCGTGGCCGACTGGAAGGGGATCGATACGGCGTGACCCTGGCTCCCTGGGACTACCTGCTCCTGCCCTTCAACCAGCACCAGTTCCCCGACCTGTTCTGGCCGGTCGTGGTGGCCTCGGCGGCGCTGCTCATCGTGCAGATCGTGCTCTACAACGTGCGATCACGCGCCCTGCACCGCTTCGAGCCGCTGGTCACGATGCAGGAGTGGCTGCTCTGGACGGGCTTCTGCACGTTCGGCCTGCTGCTGATCATGTCCCTCTTCCAGTGGTACTTCCTCTTCGTGCTGACGACGATCGTGATCGGCGTGGCCTGCTACGTGTGGGTGCGCTTCCGCCACTGGCCGCCGGAGATCGCCGGCTACAACCAGCAGCTGCGCCGGGCCCGCTTCTTCAGCCAGGCCCGCTACAAGCACCCCGAGGCGACGATCCGGACACGCCGCCGCCGTCGGCGGCGGTAGGCCCGGGCGCGCGGCGCCGGCCATGGACATCCGCCGCTTCGGGCCCGGCCACCGTCGCCCGGAGGGACCGCCGGGCACCACCGGGGTCTCCGCCCAGGTGCTCCACCAGGACGCTCGCGGGAGCGTCGCCGAACTGGCCTTCAGCATGCACGCCATGATCACGCCCCACGACAACCCCAACACCTGCCTCTTCGTGGTCGTCAGCGGTGGGGGCTTCGTGCAGGTGGGCGACGAGCGGTCGCGGGTGATGCACGGCGAAGCGGTGCTGTGGCCGGCCGATGTGCTGCACGGCGCCTACACCGATGGCAGCGAGATGCGCGCCATCGTCGTCGAGTTCTCGGGCCCTGACGATGGATGGGCGCGTGGCCTGCTTGACGCGACCGCTTCCGCGGGCGCCGGAGAGGCCACGCCGGCCGAGGGCACCTTGAGCCGGCCGGGCCGCTCGCCCGCCGACCACGACCCCTCGTCCGGCGAACCCTGGTAGACGCGATGCCGGCCGCCGCGAAGCGCCGCGCCCGGGCGCGCGTCGCGGCCGCGGTGCTCCTGGTGGGGCTTTGGTCCGCCGCATGCGCCAGCGCGCCGGTCATCACGCCGTCGCCCGAGCCCGTGGCGACGGCCAGCGGGCCCGCCGGCGCCTCCGGGCGGCCCGCCTCGTCCGCGCCGTCGACATCGCCCGCACCGACGGCCACGGCGGTGCCGTCGCCGTCCCCTGCCCCGACCGCGAGGCCCACCGGCCTCTCGGCCGACGGGCCGCTGCCGCAGCTCACCGGCCTCGCCAGCCAGCTCCAGGCCCAGCTCGCCGCGGCGGTCAAACGACTGCACCTCCCGGGCGTGCAGGCCACGGTCCTGCTGTCGGACGGCACCTGGTGGAGCGGTGCGGCCGGCCTCGCCGACATGGCCGCCTCGCGGGCGATGACCACCTCCGACGTCTTCGACGTGGGCAGCATCACCAAGACGTTCATCGGCGCCGAGATCCTCCGCCTGGCCCAGGCGGGCACGCTCCACCTCGACGATCCGCTCAGCCGCTGGCTGCCGGCCTATCCGGGCGCGGCCGCCATCACCCTGCGTGAGCTGCTGGCCCACACGAGCGGCCTCGCCGACTACTTCGCCAACGAGAAGCTGCTGATCCACCTTGGCGCGGCGCCACGGACGCCGTGGCAGCCGGCGGCCCTGCTGCGGTACGTGGCCAAGCCGCTCTTCCCGCCCGGCAAGGGCTGGTACTACTCCAACACGAACTACCTGCTCCTTGGCGAGGTCATCCAGGCCGCCACCGGCCGGGGCGTGGGCGATGAGCTGGCCGGCCGGTTCCTCAAGCCGCTGGCCCTCCATTCGACCGCCCTGCAGAGCGGGACGGCGGCGGCGCCCGCTCCGGGCCTTGGTCCGGTGGCGCTGCCCTACGAGCGCATCGCCGGGCCCAAGGTCGCTTTCAAGGACCTGGCCGACGGGACCGGCTACCTGCCGTTCACCTCGCTGGCCACGTCGCTCGATGCCGCCGGTTCGCTGGTCAGCACGTCAGCCGACATGGCCCATTGGGGCGCCGACCTCTACGGGGGTGCGGTCCTCACGGCCGCGTCGCTCCAGGCCATGGAGGACACGTCGATCTCCGCCCCCTGGAAGCCGCGCTTCGTCTACGGCCTTGGCACCCAGCGGCTGACGATCGACGGCTTCACCAGCTACGGCCACGGCGGCGCGTGCTCGGGCTACCGGGCGGCTCTGCGCTACTTCCCGCTGCTGGGTGCCTCGGTCGCGGTGCTGACGAACATCGACGGCCCCGATCCCGACGCCATCGTGGCCCAGCTGGTGACCCTCATCACGGCGCCTCGCGGCGGCCCGACCCGGGCCTGAGCCTCACCGCTCCTCGACCGCGACGGTCGCGCCGAGCTGGCCGAGGATGCGGGCGGTGGCCCCCCAGACGAGACGCCCCTCCACCTCGTAGGCCCCGAAGTGCAGGCGCCAGCCGTCCCGCTCGAGCTCGCCCTGGCTGATCGGCGCCCCGGGCAGGAACGACGCCAGGGGCGGGGTCAGGATGGCGGCCACTTCGCGGGCGTCGGGCACCATGGGCGGTTCGTGGTCGGCGAGGGCCAGCACAGGGGTGAGCCGGAAGCCGCTCGGCCCGATGGCGACCTCCTCGAGCCGCCCCACGACCCGCACACCCGCGGCGTCGAGGCCGACCTCTTCCGCCGCCTCGCGCAGGGCGGTCGTCTCCGGCGAGTCGTCCGTCGCCTCGCGAGCGCCCCCGGGGAAGCTCACCTCACCGGCGTGGTGGGTCACCGTGGCGGGGCGCTCGGTCAGCACGAGCCGCGCCTCGCCGGTCGCGTCGGGGAAGACCAGGACCAGCACGGCGCTCTCCCGGGTCGGGGCCGGCCAGCTGGGTCGGGCCCGTGACGCATCGCCGCTCGCGTCCGCGGCGATGCCGGGCTGGAGCCCCGCCGGTGGAGGCGGGAGGGGCTGGGGCAGGTGCGCCAGCCGCCGGGCCGCGACCGCGAAACGCATCGCGCCGTCAGCCGCGCGCGAGCCGGAAGTCGAAACCGCGCAGGGGCGGTTCGGCCGCCATGCCGCGCCCGAAGCCGAGCACGGCGAAGCGACCCATGGCGCCCGGATCGAGCAGGCGCAGCAGCGCTCCGCGCGCCGTCCGGTACCGCTCCGCGGTCGTGGCCGGGTCGCTGCCCAGGCGCACGAGCAATTCGCCCACGCCGAGGCCCGCCAGGAACTCGGCGAGGGTCGTCCGGCCCATCGGCGTCAGGCCGGCGGCCTCGGCGGCGGCCTCGATCGCCGTCGTGTCCACGTGCGCCGTCAGGTCCTGGTGCCCGACCGCCCGGTACGGGTCGGCACCGGCGTGGTGGGCCCGATAGGTGCGCAGCAGGCCCTCCGGATGCGCGGCGCCCCAAAGCGACGCGCCGGGGCCGCCGTAGTCGATCAGCAGCAGCCACCCACGCACCAGGAGCGCCGCGACCCACCGGATCCACTGCAGCGAGGCGAGCGAGACCTCAGCTCGATCACCCTCCCGCAGCTCGATGCCGGAGGCCGCCAGGGTCTCCTCCAGGCCCGGGTCGGACGGCGGGCCGGGCTCGTCGGCGAACCAGCCGTCTCGCCACGTGGTGTACAGCTCGCGGACCTCGCCATCGACGACGGTCACGCGGTGCACGGGCAGGGCGTCGAGCAGCTCGTTGGCCAGCACCACACCCGTGATCAGGGCGTCGTGGTCCTGCTGCATCCGTTGAGGCCCGAATCCCTCCGCCTCCAGCCGCCGGAGGACGGCGGTCTCGCGCGCTGGGTCGACCTCCAGCGGCCGGTAGCGGATCGCGCCGAGCAGCGGGGAATGGCGCGCGCGAAGCTCGTGCAGGAGGCCGGAGGCGAGGGCGCCGCTGCCCGCCCCGGACTCATCCAGGGCGAACGGATCCGGTCGGCCCATGCGTTCCCAGCCGGCCTCGAGATGGGCCGCCAGGGCCGCCCCGAAAAGCGGGTCCATCTCCGGTGCGGTCAGGAAGTCGCCCGCCCGGGTGGTTCGATCGGGCCGCGTCATGTAGTAGCCATCGGCCGGGTCGTAGAGGGCCGCCCCCATGAAGGCCGCGAACGGGATGGGCCCGTCGGCCAGGATGCGGTCGCGCAGCCGCTCGACCAGTGGACGGCGGCTCTCCGCCCAGCGCTCCTCGAGCGTCGGGGCGGCCGAGGGGAGCGGGCTACGAACGCCGGCGAGCGGATCGGTCACGCGCGCCATGCTAGGGCGACGACCGAGCCGCGCCTAGTTGAGCAGCTCGCCCCCGTCGTCGGGCTTCTTGCGCGGGCGCGACGCCCGTTCGATGGCCGCCTCGACCGGGTCGGCCGGCGGGGTCGGCGTCGCCGCGCGGGCACGGGCGTCACGTCGTTCGCCGGCCGTGGCGACGACCGTCTCGTCCCCGGACCGGAAGAGGAGCGTGCCGGAGAGCGCGTCCGCGTCGGCCAGGATGTGCGAGCCGGGCGGGAAGCGACCCTCGAGGAGCGCCCGGGCCAGCGGGTTCTCCACCAGGCGCTGCACCGAGCGCTTCAGCGGCCGCGCGCCGAAGGCGGGATCGTGGCCCTCGGCCGCGATCATGCGCCGCGCCGCGGGCGTCAGCTCCATGGTCAGCTCATGGTCGGCCAGGCGTCGCTGGAGGTCGGCCAGCAGCAGGTCCACGATGGCCGCCAGGTCGGTCTCCGTCAGGGCGTGGAAGACGATGACCTCGTCGACGCGGTTGAGGAACTCCGGCCGGAACTGGAGGCGCAGGGCCTCCGTCACCTGGCGCTTCATGTCCTCGTACGCCGCCTCGTCCGTGCGCCCCCCGTAGGCGGCGATGAACTGGCTGCCGATGTTGCTGGTCATGATGATGACGGTGTCCTTGAAGTTCACCGTGCGGCCCTGGCCGTCGGTGAGGCGCCCGTCGTCGAGGACCTGGAGCAGGACGTTGAACACGTCCGGGTGGGCCTTCTCGATCTCGTCGAGCAGCACCACCTGGTACGGCCGGCGGCGGACCGCCTCGGTCAGCTGGCCGCCCTCGTCGTAGCCGACGTAGCCGGGCGGTGCGCCGATGAGCCGGCTGACCGAGTACTTCTCCATGTACTCGCTCATGTCCATGCGGGTCATGGCCGTGTCGTCGTCGAACAGGAAGCCGGCCAGGGCCCGCGCCAGCTCCGTCTTGCCCACGCCCGTGGGGCCCAGGAAGATGAACGAGCCGATGGGCCGCTTGGGGTCCTTCAGGCCGGCGCGGGCGCGCCGGACGGCGTCCGAGACGGCCGCGATGGCGTCGTCCTGGCCGATGACCCGCTCGTGCAGCCGGTCCTCCATGTGGATGAGCTTGCCCGCCTCACCCTCCAGCAGCCGGGTCACCGGGATGCCCGTCCAGGTGGCGACGATGCGGGCGATGTCGTCCGCGTCGACCTCCTCCTTGAGCATGCGGGTGGCCCCGCCGGCGGCGGCGACGGCCGCCTCCTGCTCCTTGAGCCGGTTCTGCAGTTCGACCTGCCGTCCGTACTTCAGCTCGGCGGCGCGGCCGTAGTCGGTGGCCCGCTCGGCCGCCTCGATCTCGTGCTGGAGCGCCTCCAGGTCCGACTTCGTCTGGCGCAGCGCGCCGATGGCCGCCTTCTCCGTCTCCCACTGCTGCTTCAGGCCGCCGCCCTCCTCGCTGATCTCGGCCAGCTCCTTCTCCAGGGCGGCGAGGCGTGCCTTGGAGGCGTCGTCCTTCTCCTTGCGCAGGGCCTCCCGCTCGATCTCCAGCTGGATGCGCCGGCGCTCGAGCTCATCAAGCTCCGTGGGCATCGAATCGATCTCGATGCGCATGCGGCTGGCGGCCTCGTCGACCAGGTCGATGGCCTTGTCGGGCAGGAAGCGGTCGCTGATGTAGCGGTTGCTCAGGGTGGCCGCCGCGACGAGCGCCGAATCGGTGATGCGGACGCCGTGGTGGACCTCGTACCGCTCGCGCAGGCCGCGCAGGATGGAGATCGTCTCCTCCACCGAGGGCTGGTCCACGAAGACGGGCTGGAAGCGCCGCTCCAGGGCCGCGTCCTTCTCGATGTGCTTGCGGTACTCGTCGAGCGTCGTGGCGCCGATGGTGTGCAGCTCGCCGCGCGCCAGCATGGGCTTGAGCAGGTTGCTGGCGTCCATGGCGCCCTCGGCCGCCCCCGCCCCGACCACGGTGTGCAGCTCATCGATGAAGAGGATGACCTGGCCGTCGGAGTCCTTGATCTCCTTGAGCACGGCCTTGAGGCGCTCCTCGAACTCGCCGCGGTACTTGGCGCCGGCGATCAGGGCGCCCAGGTCCAGCGACACGACGCGCTTCTCCTTGAGCGACTCGGGCACGTCGCCGCGGACGATGCGCTGCGCCAGCCCCTCCGCGATGGCGGTCTTGCCGACCCCGGGCTCGCCGATCAGCACGGGGTTGTTCTTGGTCCGCCGGCTGAGGACCTGGATGACGCGCCGGATCTCCTCGTCGCGGCCGATGACCGGATCGAGCTTGCCGGCGCGGGCGTCGGCGGTGAGGTCACGGCCATAGCGCTCCAGGGCCTGGTAGGTGGACTCGGGGTTCTGGCTGGTCACGCGTTGCCCGCCGCGGACGCTGGCGAGCGCGCCGAGGAGCGCCTCCTTGCCGGCCCCGGCCGCCTCCAACAGGCGTTGGGCGTCACCGCCCGACTCGCTGGCCGCGATCAGCAGGTGCTCCGTCGAGACGTACTCGTCCTTGAGGCGGCGCGCCTCGTCCTCCGCGCGCTGCAGGAGCTGGTGGGCCCGCCGGTCCAGGCTCATCGAGCTGCCCTCGACGCTGGCGCGGCGGCTGAGGGCCGCGGCCAGGTCCATGCGCAGGCGCGGTACGTCGACGCCCACCCGGCGCAGGGTCGTAGCGGGCACACCCTGCTCGTCGTCGAGCAGGGCGGCGAGGAGGTGCTCGGCGTCGAGCACGGGGCTGTGGGCCTCGGTGGCGAGGCGCTGGGCGGCCAGGACGGCCTCCTGGGCTTTCTGGGTGTAGCGGTCGAGGTTCATGCGGCGAGTGCTCCGGTGGCGTCCGCGGTCGGGCGGGCGTGGGTCGGTCGTTCGGTCCGGTCCGCCTGGCGGGGATCGGCCTGGTGGATGTGGTCGGCGAAGTCCTGGAAGCGGCGGCGGTCGTCCGCCGACAGGCCCGTCGGCAGGACGACGCGGATCCTTACCAGGAGGTCACCGAAGCCGTCGGCCTTGAAGCGGGGCATGCCCTGGCCGGTCAGCCGGAAGGTCCGGCCGGCCTGCGTCTCGGCGGGGATGCGCAGCATCACGCGGCCCTTGATAGTGCGCACGGGCACCTCGGCGCCCAGGAGCGCCTCGGCCAGGGTCACCGGCACCTCGCGCTGCAGGTCGGCACCACGCCGCACGAACTCGGGATGGTCCGCCACATGGATCTCCAGGTAGACGTGGCCGGCATCCGGCCCGCGGCCGGCCTTGCCCGAGAGACGGATCCGCTGGCCCGACGCGACGCCGCGCGGGATCGTCACCTCCAGGCGCCGGTCGCCGACCTGCACCAGGCGCGTCGCGCCGTGGTAGGCCTCCTCCAGGGAGACCTCGACACGCGCCTCCAGGTGCTGCCGCTCGAGCGGCGCGACCCGCGGCTGGCGCGCCGAGCCGGGGGCCTCGGCCTGGTCGAGGCCAAGGCCGGCCAGGATGTCGGCGAAGTCGAGGCCGCCGGCCGTCTGGGTGCGGGTCGTGCGGCGCGAGCCGCGGGCCCCGGTCGCGCCGTCGGCAGGACCGGCCGCCCCGAAGAACGTCTGGAAGAAGTCGCTGAAGCCGGCCAGGTCCTCCGCGTTGCCGCGGTACTCGAAACGGACGCCCGGACCGCCCGCTCCGCCAAACCCGGCGTAGCCGGCGAACGGATCGGCCCCGCCGCGACCGGCGCGCTGGACCTGTTCCCAGTTGGCCCCCAGCTCGTCGTACGCCTTGCGCTTCTGGGGATCGCTGAGCACCTCGTGGGCCTCGTTGATCTCCTTGAAGCGCGCCTCCGCGGCCGCGTCACCCTTGTTCAGGTCCGGGTGGTTGGCGCGCGCGAGCTTGCGGAAGGCCTTCTTGATGTCGGCCGGGCTGGCGTCACGCGCGACCCCCAGGGTGGCGTAGTAGTCGCGGTATTCCATCGGCGGGGAGGGTCCGCGGCCTCAGGCGACCGCGGGCGGCTGATCGGCCGGGGGGAACGTCGGCCGCACGGCGGCCGCCGCCGGGAGGCGGGCGGTCGTGGGTTCGTCGGCCGGCTGGCGGCCGGCCCTGGGGAAGCGGCGTCGGCTTGCGCCGGAGGGCCGCTTCCAGGACCTGGTCCATGGAGTCGACGAGGACGAGCTTGATCTGCTTGCGGATCTCCTCCGGGATATCCCGCAGGTCCTTCTCGTTCTTGCGCGGAAGGATGACCATGCGAGCGCCCGAGAGGTGGGCCGCCAGGATCTTGCTCTTGAGGCCGCCGATCGGCAGCACCCTGCCCCGCAGCGTGATCTCGCCGGTCATGGCCGACGTCCTTGCGGACGGGGATGCCGGTGAGGGCGCTGACGATGGCGGTGGCCATCGTGATGCCGGCCGAGGGGCCGTCCTTGGGGATGGCGCCGGCGGGCACGTGGATGTGCAGGGTGTTCTTCTCGAAGACCTCGCGCGGGATGCCCAGCTGGGCCGCGTTGGCCCGCGTCCAGGACAGGCCCGCCCGGGCCGACTCGCGCATCACCTCGCCCAGCTGGCCGGTGAGGATGAAGTCCTCCTTGCCCTCCATGCGGGTGACCTCGACCGAGACGACGTCGCCGCCGACCTCGGTGACGACCAGCCCGGTGGCGGCCCCCACCTGGTCCTCGGCCTCCAGCTCGCCGTACTCGAAGCGGTTCGGGCCGAGCAGGTCGGCCAGCTTCTTCTTGTCCACGACGACCTTGCGCGTGCGACCCTCGGCGACCTGCCGGGCGACCTTGCGCATGACGTTGGCGAGCTCACGCTCGAGGTTGCGGACGCCGGCCTCGTGGGTGTACGAGCGGACGAGCTCGACCATGGCCTCGTTCGGTGATCTCGATGTGCTTGGCCTTCAGGCCGTGGTTGGTCATCTGCTTCGGCACCAGGAAGCGCTTGCCGATCTCGATCTTCTCCTGCTCGGTGTAGCCGGGCAGATGCACGATCTCCATGCGGTCGCGCAGGGCGTTGGGGATGGGGTCGAGCAGGTTGCCGGTGGCGATGAAGAGCACCTTGGAGAGGTCGAACGGCACCTCCAGGTAGTTGTCCTGGAAGGTGTTGTTCTGCTCCGGGTCCAGGACCTCCAGCAACGCCGAGCTGGGGTCGCCACGGAAGTCCATGCCGATCTTGTCGACCTCGTCGAGCATGAAGACGGGGTTGTTGGTGCCGGCCGTCTTGATGTTCTGGATGATGCGACCGGGGAGGGCCCCGATGTAGGTGCGGCGGTGACCGCGGATCTCGGCCTCGTCGTGGATGCCGCCCAGGCTCATGCGCACGAACTTGCGGCCCATGGCGCGGGCGATGCTCTTGCCGAGCGAGGTCTTGCCCACGCCTGGCGGTCCCACGAAGGCCAGGATGGGGCTGCGGATGGTGTCCGCCAGGGTGCGCACCGCGAGGTACTCGAGGATGCGCTCCTTGATCTTCTCCAGGCCGTAGTGGTCCTCATCCAGGATCTTCGCCGCCTCGCGGATGTCCAGCTGGTCGACCGTGGCGACGTTCCAGGGCAGGCCCACCAGCCAGTCGACGTAGGTGCGGATGACGCCCACCTCCGGTGAGGCGGACGGGATCCGGCTCATGCGGTCGATCTCCTTGATCGCCCGCGCCTTGACCTCCTCGGGCATGCCGGCCTGCTCGACCTTGTCGCGCAGCTCGCTGATCTCGGCCTGCTGCGGGTCGTCCTCGCCGAGCTCGCGCTGGATGGCCTTGAGCTGCTCGCGCAGGATGTACTCGCGCTGGCGTCTTGTCCATCTCGGACTTGACCTCGGACTGGATCTTGCCCTTCAGCTCCAGGATCTCGATCTGGCGGGCGAGGAAGGTGCTGACCAGCTTGAGCCGCTCGACGATGTCGATCGTCTCCAGCAGCTCCTGGCGCTGCTCGGTCGTCAGGTCGGGGCTGTAGGCGACCATGTCGGCCAGGAGCCCCGGCTCGGTGATGTTGCGAGCGGCGACGGCGGCCTCGGGCGGCACGGGGGCGCCCGACTGGACGTACGGTCTCGATCTGGCCCTGGACGTTGCGCATCAGGGCCTGGACCTCGAGGCTCGATGGCTTGTCGTCCTCGAGGAGGGCGACCTCCGAGCGGATGAACGGCTCGACCTGCGTGAAGCGCTTGACGCGCAGGCGCTGCTGGCCCTGCACGATGGCGCGCACGGTCCCGTCCTGGAGCTGCACCACCTGGGCGATCTTGGCCAGGGTGCCGATCTCGTAGAGCTCGGACGGGTCGGCGATGTCTTCCTTTTCCGGCCTGCCGCTGCGTGACCAGCACGATCGGCGAACCCTCGGCCACGGCGGCGTTGAGCGCCTGCACCGACTTGTCGCGGCCCACCTGGAGGGGCACGATCATCTCGGGGAAGATGACCGTCTCGCGGAGGGCGACGAGCGGCAGGTCGCCGGGCGTCTGGTCGGCCGCCACGACGACTGGCGTGTCGGGCGCCGCGTCGGGCTTGGTCTCGGGGGCCTTCTTGGTCTCAGCCATGATGTCTCCTTGGGGGCGGGCGCGGGTCACCGCGTGGGCCTGGTGCTGATGGGCGGTGGACTCGCGGCCGCCGGGGCCTCGACCTTGGCGTGGTCGGGTTCGTCGGTCGCCTCGAAGAGCGCTTCCAGGATCCGGGTACCCATACGCTCTTCGAGCTCGAAGAGGATGCGGATGCCGGCCAGGTTGACGCCCAGGTTCTGGGTCAGGTGGCGGATCCAGAGGAGCCGCCTGATGTCTTCTTCCGAATAGAGGCGGATGTTGGTCGGCGTGCGCGCCGGGCAGAGCAGGCCCTCATCCTCGTAGATGCGCAGGGTGCGGGGGTGGGCCCGCACGATGCTGGCCGCCACGCTGATCACGTAGACGGGCCGATGAGGATCTCGCTCCAATCGGTCGCGCACGTCGGACGCTCCGCGGATGTCAGTGGGCCGCGACGAGTTCGTGGTCCGGATCGGGCGCGGCCGCCTCGGCCGCCGACGCCTCGTGCGTCGGGGTGATGGCGATCCGGTGCGGCCGGGTCTGCTCGGCCCGGGGGATCGACAGGCGCAGCAGGCCATGCTCGAAGCTGGCCGTCGCGCGGTCGGTCTGCAGGTCGCGCGGCAGGGCCACCGTCCGGCTGAAGTCGCCGCGGCGGATCTCCCGGTAGGTGTAGCCATCGCGCTCGCCGTCCTGCGTCGCGTCGCTCGCGCCGCTGATGGTGAGCTGGTCTCCGGCGACCGTGATCTCGACCTGCTCCGGCTTCACGCCGGGGAGGGCCGCCTCGACCACGAGCGCGTCGGGCGTCGAATGGATGTCGAGCGGCAGCACCGAACTGTCGCCGAACCAGAAGCTGCGCGGGCGAACGAACGAATCCTCGAAGAGATGATCCATCGCCTGGCGCAGGGAAAGCATGTCGCCGAACGGCGACGTACGCCGGATGAGGCTCATGTTCTGCACCTCCAAGGGGGTTGGTGGACCGTGGCCGGTGAGGGCCGCGGTCCGTCCGGCCTTCAGCACCGGACAGCCGAAATGGTAAAACCCTATCAATGGGATTGTCAAGAGTGTTGCGCTGATACCGCCGCTTGAGGCGCCGACCGCGGTCGCCTCCCGCTCCTCCGGACCCGAGCGGCGCCCGGCCCGCCGGCGCTGACCCGGGAGGGCAGTAACGGACGGGGACACGGCTGTTCGGCCCCAAGATGGACCGAATCCCGCCCGTTTCTGCCCTGGGAGGTCAGCGACCGACGGATCCGGGCCTGGAGCGCCCGCATCGTGTCAGATACGAACCTGCCAGGTCAGAACCGGCTGACCTCCCGGGTCAACCATGCCGGCTCGTGGACGGCGCGTCGCCTTCGTGCGCCTCGGGGCCGCTTAGACCTCGTCGGGCCCTCTGCGGCCCGTCCCGGTCGTTGTCTAGTCCCCCCACACTTGTATGCGCCCAATGTGGCCGGTCGCGTTGTCGGGGAGTCCGGGCCACGCTGCGCGGTCGTCAGGGCGACAACGTCGAGCCGCCTCCGGGCGCATAACAGTCCCGGCGCGACTGAACGACAACGAGCGAGAGCCCGGTGGCTGGCGCGGGGCCCGGGCCGGTGGGGACTAGGGCTGGCCTACCAGCTCCGGCGTCGGTTCGTCGCCGATCAGCTGCTCGTGCAGCTCGACGCTGCACTCCGTGCGGGTGATGGCGATGACCTTGTCGCCGACCTCGAAGAGGCTGTCGGGGCGGATCGCCTGGGCCACCTCGTCGCGGATGAGGATGAAGAGGGTGCATCCGTCGGGCAGGTGGATGTCGGAGGGATGGCGGCCGACGGCCGGCGAGCCGGGCCCGATCTGCGCCTCCAGGACCTCCAGCTCGCCGCCTTCCAGCTGAGCCAGGTGGAGCAGCTCGTGGACCGGGATGTCCTGCTCGATGGCGCCCAGGACCATCCGCGTCGGGCTGATGATCTCGTCGACCCCCAGGTGGCGGAAGAGCGGCTCGTTGCGCGGGTTGTTGACGCGGGCGATGGTCCGTGGCACGGCGAAGTGGTGCTTGGCCATCTGGCACACGACCAGGTTGTCCTCATCGTCGCCGGTCACGGCGGCCACGATGGAGGCGCGGCTCGCGCCGGCCTCGGCGAGGTGCTTGCCCTCGCAGCCGTCCTTGGCCATGACGATGCTGCCGAACTCGTCGGCGATCTGGTGGGCGCGGCGCGGGTCCTTCTCCAGCAGCACGAGCTCATGGCCCGCGGCCAGGAGCTCCTTGGTCAGGAAGTAGCCGACCTTGCCGCCGCCGACGATGATGACGTACACGCTCAGCGCTCCCTGATGGAGGATGCAGGCGAGCCGACGGTCTCCGGCAGATCGGTGGGGGCGACCCCGATATCGGCCGGGCCATGGGCATGATGGCCGGACGCTGTACGCACGCCCTCGGCACCGGGCATCGCCGGCAGTCCCGCGAACCGGCCCAGGTCGTCGACCAGGGTCGTGGTGCGGCAGAGCGTCGACAGGCCCAGGCTGGTGTACGCCTCGGCGCGGACCGGGTCGTTGACCTTGGCCACGACGTGGGGCACGGCGAACATCTCCTCGGCCAGCTGTGCCGACAGGATGTTGCGATTGTCGCCCTCGGTGAGGGCGAAGAAGTAGTCGGCGCCCTCCGTGCCGGCACGGCGGAGGACCGCCTCATCGGTCCCGTCACCGCGCACGGCGGTGCCCGGGAAGTCGGGCTCGAGGCGGGAGAACGCGTCGGTCGAGATGTCGATCACCACCACCTCGTGACCGGCCCGGGCGAGGTGCTCGGCGATACCCGCCCCGACCCGTCCGCAGCCGACGACGATGGACCGCATGGGGGCCATGGTTCAGGCCCTCGCGCCGACGGCCGCGGGCAGCGGCGGTAGGGCCCGGTTCTCCACGGGCATCTGTTCACGCGCCACGAGGACACGGCACGGGGCGTTCTGGAAGACGTACGGCACGGTCCGCCCGATGGCGAAGTCGCCCCCGAAGCGGGTGCGGTAGGGCAGGCCCAGGACCATGATGTCGGCGCCCAGGGCGACGGCCTCGTCGACCAGCGCGGCCCCCGGATGGCGCGCCTGGAGGAGGCTCGTCGTAAGGCGCGCGCCCAGGTCCTCCGCCGCCGCCTCGGCGTGGTCCAGGACGGCCGCCGCCTGTTCGTTGCCGCTGGAGATGTCCTCCGACAGGTCGTGGCTCCAGTCGACCTCGACGACGTGGACGCCGATCAACTCGGCGCGCTGGCCGCGGACCAGCTGGCAGCCCAGGCGCACCACGAAGGGATCGGCGGTGCCGCCGCTGAGGCCGAGCACGACACGCTTGAGGGGGACCGCCGGCATGGACTCGGGCACGGCGCGAAGGGTAGCACCGCGCGGTCGCGCCGACGGTCAGGCGTCGCGGCGGTAGGGGATCGTGGCGATGACCGTGTGGGGCCGGCCGACCAGCGCCTGCCTCAGGCGATTGGTGACCTGGTTGTAGAGCAGGCGGTCCCACCAGTGACGGCCGACGTACTCCGGCAGGACCACGATCGTGATGATCTCCGGATCGGTGTACGTGACATCCAGGTACGCCACGAAGGGGTTCACCAGCGAACGGAACGGGGACTCCACGATGACCACCGGCACGCCGGGCAGCTGGCGTTCGAAGCGCGCCCGCACGCGCTCGCCCGCCTCCAGGTCGTCGGTGATGTGGACGCACACGACGTTGTCGGAGATGGAGCGGCCGAAGTTGACCGCCGTCACGACGGCCCGCGTCAGGCCGGGCACGGGGATCACCACGCGCTGCTTGCGGTGCGGCGGCCCGATCACCACATCGGGCCGCACCTCGAGCTCCTGCGCCTGGCCGCGGTACTCGTGGTGGATGAACAGCATCAGGCCCACGAGCGTGGGGATGATGACCGCCACGAGCAGCGACTCGGGGGACTTGGCCACCAGCACCACCACCGACACGACGCCGGTCAGGGCACAGCCGAAGGCGTTGATGGCCATCCGCCGGCGCCACCCAGGGTCGCGCGTCTGCCGCCAGTGGCGGACCATGCCGCCCTGGCTGATGGTGAAGCTCACGAAGACGCCCACCGAGTAGAGCGGGATGAGGGCCGTGGTCTCGCCGCCGAAGAGCACCAGGACGCCGGCGCTGATCGCGCCGAGGAGGAGGATGCCCAGCGTGAACGCCAGCCGGTCGCCACGGAAGGCGAAGTGGCGCGGCATGTAGCCGTCCTGGGCCAGGATCGCGGCGAGCCGGGGGAAGGCGTTGAAGCTGGTGTTGGCGGCCAGGAACAGGATCAGCGCGGTGAAGATCTGGAAGAGGTAGAAGCCGGGCGAATCGGCACCGTACACGAGGCTGGCCACCTGGGCCACCACGGTCTGCTGCACCTTGCCGGTCGCGGGGTCGTCGATCGGCACGACCCCCAGGTGCTGCGACACGAAGGTGATGCCGACGAAGAGGACGGCCAGGAGGATGGCCATCGCCGTCAGCGTCTGGGCCGCGTTGTGGGCCTCCGATGGCTTGGGCTTGAAGGCGGTCACGCCGTTGGCGATGGCCTCGGTCCCGGTCAGGGCCACGGAACCGGCGGCGAAGGCCCGTAGCAGGAGCAGGATGCTCACGCTGCTCACCGTGTCGTGGATGGGCGCCACCGGCAGCTGGCCCGGCGGCCCCCCGGCGCCCTGGAAGACGATGCGGACGACGCCGATCGCGACCATCAGCAGCGCGCTGCCCACGAACAGGTAGGTCGGGATGGCGAAGATGTTGCCCGACTCGCGGATGCCGCGGAGGTTGCCCAGGGTGATGAGGCCCACGGCCAGGACGCCGATCTCCACGTTGAGCGGCGCCAGCGACGGCAGGGCCGAGGTGATCTGCTCGACGCCCGACGAGGTGCTGACGGCGACGGTCATGATGTAGTCGACGAGCAGGGCGGCGGCCGCGATCAGGGCGGCGTAGCGTCCCAGGTTGGCCTTGCCGACGGCGTACGCGCCACCCCCGCTGGGATAGGCGTAGCCGATCTGGCGGTAGCTGGTGGAGACGACCGCCAGCATGATGGCGATGGCGATGGCGATGCCCAGGCTGAAGGTCAGGGCGGCCGCGCCGGCGAGGACCAGGACGCGCAGGATCTCCTCGGTCGCATAGGCGCTCGAGGAGATGGCGTCCGAGCTGAAGATGGCCAGCGCCTTCCGTTTGGACAGCCGCTCGCCGATCTCCTCCTCGTTCGCGAGGGGCCGCCCCAGCAGTGAGCGGCGGACGCGGGCGAGGGCCTTCCCGACAGGTGTGGTCGGCTCGCTGGCCTTGGCGCGGGCGACGAGGACCCCCGGGCCCTCGTACCTGAAGTACGCCGCGCGGGGCCGTTCCATGCGGACCCGCCGATCGCCGGGCTTGAGGCCGACGAGACCCGCCGGCTTCCTTGCGGGGTCTTCCGGGGCGGGCGGGCCGGTCGGTCTGGTCGGGCCGCTCAAAGGCCGCGGTCGAGGCGGTCGACCAGTCGTTTGGGCAGGCCGACCTCGCGCATGCGCGCCTGCACCTCGTGGATGTCGTAGGCGACGCGATGCCACGTCGCCCGGCGTTCCTCTAGGTCCAGGACCAGGGCCGAGGCGCGGGGATCGCCGTCGCGCGGCTGGCCGACGCTCCCTGGGTTCAGCAGGACGCGTCGGTCATCGAGATGCAGCTCGGCCTGGTCGGACGGACCCAGCGTCTCCACGGTGCCGCCCTGGGCCCGGAAGACGCGTGGGTCGTGGGTGTGGCCGAAGAGGCCGTACGGCGTGGTCAGGTCCTCAAGCCCGGCCCGGGCCACCGCGGTCGAGGCGATGTACTCCCAGATGGGGTCGCGCGGGCTGCCGTGGACCAGCGTGAAGGCGTCCTCGGTCCGTCGCTCCGGCAGGGCCAGCAGGGCCGCCCTGGACGCCGGGGTGAGGACGCGGGCGGTCCACTCCACGGCCACCCGGGCGTCCTCGTTGAACCAGTCGGCGTCGATGAGGCCCGTGGCTGCCGAGTCGTGGTTCCCCCGCACCCCGAGCGCTCCCTCGCGGGTCAGGCGCTCCACGACCTCGTTGGGCTGGGGCCCGTAGCCCACCGTGTCGCCGAGGTGCCAGACGGCGTCGAAGGGCGCGATGGCGGCCAGCACCGCCTCGAGCGCGATCAGGTTGGCATGGATGTCCGAGAGCACCGCGACGCGCACCGGGTCAGCCTAGCAGGCGGCTCCCTCCGTTCGCCGCGGCCCCGTGGGACCCACCTGCACCAGTACGAGGCGATGCCCCTCCAGCCCGGTGATCCCCGGTGGCGCGCTGACGGGCTCGACCCGCGGGGCCGTGCCGCCCAGGCGGGTGATGGTGGGGCGTGCCGCGTCGACCTCCGCCCGGAGCGCGCCGTCGCCGCCATCGCGCTTCCAGGCGACGAGCAGCCCTCCGGGGCGCAGCAGGGGCAGGCCCAGCTCGGCGACCCGCGCCAGCGACCCCACGGCGCGTACCGTGACCAGGTCGAAGCTGGCCCGCCGGCCGCCCGGACCGGCCAGCGCTTCCGCCCGGCCCCGCTCCACCTCCAGCACCGCGCCGTGCCCGCCAAGGGCCCGGCCGACGGCCGTCGCCGCCACCTCGAGGAAACGCGCCTTCTTGCCGACCGACTCGATGAGGACCGCGCGGGAGGCGGGCAGCACGATGGCCAGGGGCAGGCCGGGGTACCCGCCACCGCTGCCGATGTCGGCCAGACGGGGCGCGCCGCCGACCCAGCGACGGATCAGGGGCACAGCGGAGAGGCTGTCGAGGACGTGGGCTACGGCCAGGCGCTCCGGGTCGCGGACGGAGGTGAGGTTGATCGCCGAGGTCCACGCCAGCAGGAGGCGCGCATGGGCGTCCAGCGCCGCGAGCATCCGCTCGTCCAGGGTCACGTCCCAGGCGGCGCCGCCGGCCTCGACCAGGCCGCGAACCGCGGCCGGCAACGGCGGCAGCGTCGCCGCGTCGTCAGGGAGGGGGTCGCGCAGCGGGGTGGGCGAACGCGTCAGGAGCGGCTGGGCCCGGCCAGAGCGGCGCTCCTCATGCATCCGTTCCAGCATGTCTGGCCCGGGCCGCTCCCGAGCGCGGGACGTTCGTCGCACCATGGACCGTTCAGTCTTCCGCCGTCCGTCCGGGCCGTCGATCCGATCTCGCGGATCGCCTCGCGGACGGCGTTACCGTACTTGGTCCGTGCCGCCGCCAGTCGACCGGGGGCGGTGGTGCAGGGGTCGCAGTGTGGTCTCCGCCATCGGCCGCGTCAACGGACTTATCCACCAGCCGCGGGCCCTTCCTGGGGGTGGTGGATAACTGGCCGGCGGGGCCCCGCCGCTGTGGAAAGACGCTCAGTCCCCGGCGGGACGTGGCGTCCGCACGGGGCGGCCGAGCGAGCGGCGCACGACGTCGAGCACTTCGTCCGTGTAGGCCTGCGCATCGCCGGTCTCGACCGCCGTGCGGAGGCATCCCGCGACGTGATCCTCCAGGACCAGGAGGGCCACGGCGTCCACGGCGGCGCGCAGGGCGGCGGTCTGCTGCAGGATGTCGATGCAGTACTCGTCGCGCTCGATCATCCGGCCGATGCCGCGCACCTGCCCCTCGATCCGCGAGAGGCGTCGGACGAGCTGCGCCCGATCCTTGCTGTAGCTGTGGCGGAAGGTCGTCTCGCTCATACTGGGAGGGAGTATACACCGCGCCGTGTCAGCGGCGGCCGCCGGAGACCGTTAGACTGCGGGCCGATGGACGCCGCCGCGTGGATCCGAAGCCGGCTCGCGGGCTTCACCTGCGCCGCCTGCGGGCGCCATTACCGTCGCGACCACATCCGCGTGCTGGCCCAGCGCGAAGCGCTCTTCTTCGTGGCCCTGGACTGCCGCGCCTGCGCCGCCGAATCGGTGGCCATCGTGTCGCTGCAGAACGGGGCCGACGGCGCGACCACGGACCTCCAGATCGGCGAGCTGGGGGACGTGCCGCTCGGCCCCGCCGAGGAGGATCCGGCCGTGCTGGCGTCCGACGTCCTAGCCATGCACGAGTTCCTGCGCGGCTTCGACGGCGACTTCCGCGGCCTCTTCGGGGCGTCGCGCGAGCGACCCGGTACGGCGGGCGCGTGACGACCTTCGCCCACGCCAGCGAAGAGGAGCTGGCCCGCATCCTGGATTACTACCAGGTGGCCTGGGAGTACGAGCCGCGCACGTTCCCCATCCTCTTCAGCCTGGAGGGCGCGGTCGTGGAGAGCTTCGCTCCCGACTTCTACCTGCCCGAGCTGGACCTCTACGTCGAGCTCACGACGCTCAAGCAGAGCCTGGTGCGGCGCAAGAACCGCAAGCTGCGGCGCCTCCGCGAGCTGTATCCCGACGTCCGCATCAAGCTCTTCTACGCGCGCGACTTCAAGGCCCTTCTCCTGAAGTACGGGCGGCTGGACATGGAGGCCGCCCTGACCGGGCCGGAGGGCCAGCCGCCGTCGCCCCGAGCCGAGGCCGCCGCCGCGGTAGCCGTGGATGGCTGACCAGCCCGCCGTGAAGCGGCACCTGCCGGACCTGGTGGATGACGTCGCCGAGGTGCTCATCACGGAGGCCCAGGTGCGGGCCAAGGTGGCCGAGATGGCGGCCGAGCTGTCGCGCGACTACGCCGACCGGGACCTCACCCTGGTGAGCGTCCTGAAGGGCTCGCTGCCCTTCATGGCCGACCTCATGCGGGCCATCACCATCCCCGTCCAGATCGACCTGATGGAGGTCAGTTCGTACGGTGGCACGAGCACCGAGACGTCCGGCCTGGTGCGCATCCTGAAGGACCTCAGTTCGTCCGTCGAGGGACGCGACGTGCTCATCGTCGAGGACATCATCGACACCGGCCTGACGCTCAACTACCTGCAGCGGTACCTGCGCGGCAAGAACCCCGCCTCGCTGCGCATCTGCACCCTGCTCGATAAGCCGGCGCGTCGCCTGGCGCCCATCGAGATCGACTACCGGGGCTTCACCATCCCCGACCGGTTCGTGGTCGGCTACGGCCTCGACTACGGCGAGTTCTACCGCAACCTGCCGTACATCGGCGTCCTCAAGCCCGAGGTCTACGCGGCGTCGTGAACCGCCGCGCCCTGGGCCGCGGGCGTCTCACGGTGGGCATCGGGGCGATGCTCGCCGTGGTCGGCTGCTTCCTGCCCTGGTTCACCGTCGGTGGGGGGGCCGGCCAGCTGCCGGCCACCAGCGCCAACGGCTTCGACGGGGCGGGGGTCGTCGTCTTCGTGGCGGCCGTGGCGCTCCTGGCGCTCATCGCCCTGCCGTACGCCGCCGGCGACCAGCCGCTGACCATCGATCGCGCCGCGACGTACGTCGTGGCCACGGCGGTCGGGCTCATCGGCCTGCTCGCCCGGCTGGCGCAGCTCCTGCTCCAGCTGTCCGACCTGGGGCCGTTGTGGCCGCTGCGGGCGCCGGGCCTGTGGATCTCCGCGGTGGGCATCCTCATCGTGGTCTGGGGCACGGGCGAGGTGCTGCGGGAGCGCGGCAGCTTCTAGCGCGGCAGGGCCCGGCGCGTCAGCCGCCGTCGCGATGGCGTATCATGTGGGGCGACGCTTCGAATGCTCGTCGGTTCCGAGCGCCCCGGGCGTGTGCGGACCGTCCCCGATGGGGGAACGGACGGACCCGGTGCGGCGCGCTCGACCGGCGCTGGCTCGCCAGCGCACTGCATCCGTCCGCTGCGACCGCAGGTCGCGGCCTGGAGCGTATCCACGAGGTGCCGATCGGCCGTGGAATACCAGGTGAGGGACGCCCGCATCACGGATGTCGGCCGCATCGCCGCGCTGCTCGCGGCGCCGTCGGCCCAGCCGGCCGCGGCCATGAGCGCGAGCGGGACCGACCTGCTGCGCCAGCTCATCTACCTGCCCAACGCGGCGGTCCTGGTGGCCGACGCCCGGCGGGTCATCGTGGGCGCCGCCGTCCTGGCCCTGCGCCCGTCGGTCGCCGCCGGGGGCATGGTGGGAACGGTCGATCTGCTCGTCGTGGATCCTGCCTATGAGGGTGCAGGCGTGGTCGACTCGCTGCTTGGCGAGGCGCTGCGTTCGGCCCGTAACAAGGGCTGCGTCGCCGTGGAGGCCGTGCCTCCCGCACGATCCAGCCGCCCAACGACGCTGGTCCGACCTCGGCTTCGCCGCGGACGGTCCCCGCCTCAAACGCGACCTGACGCCTGCGGGCGCGGCGCGCGATCCATCAGCCGCCCCCGTTCCGGGTGGCGGTCGTCCGGCGCATTGAGCGCCATCATCCCGGCCCACCGCACGGTGGCCCGGGCGTACAGGAGACTTGCGTGAGCAAGAATGTCGCGGTCTTCGTAGACGTGGCCAACATCTTCTACGCGGCCAAGGCGGCCGGCGTGGACATCGACTACGTCACGCTGCTGAAGAGCGCCACGGCGGGGCGCGATTTCGTGCGCGCCTACGCCTACACCGGGTTGGACCCGGACAACGACAACCAGCGCCAGTTCCATCAGTTCCTGGCCCGGCACGACTACAAGGTCGTGAGCAAGGACATCCGCAAGTACGGTGACGGGAAGGTCAAGGCCAACCTGGACATCGAGCTCGTGGTCGACCTCATGAAGACCGCCCGGAACCTCGACATCGCGGTCGTCGTCTCGGGCGACGGCGACTTCGCCCCGGCCATCCGCGCCGTCCAGGAGATGGGCGTCCGCGTCGAGGTCATCAGCTTCCGGGGCAACACCAGCTCCGACCTGATGGACGTGGCCGACGTCTTCACCGACATCACCCAGGTCGCGCGCGTGGAGAAGGAATCGTCGCGCAGCGGCCGCCGCGTCGCGGCGGAGGACGACCTGTCCATGACCGCGGTGCCCGACAAGGAGAGCGAGGGCGCACCGCGCCGCCGCCGCACGACCCGGGCGCGCCCCGAGCGCGAGGAGCCAGCCGTGGCGGCCGAGCCCCGTCGAGGTGGACGCCGCGCGCCGGTCGCCGAGGCGGCCCCGGCCGCGCCGGCATCCGGCGGGACCGTGGTGGCGCTGCCGGGCGAACGCCTGTCCCGCGCCGCTTCCCGACCCGCGGCCCCGGCCCCGGCCGAGGCCGAGGCCGATGGGCGCGAGCCGGACATCGAATCGGACGACGAGCCGGTCGCGGCCGGCGGCCGGGTCGGGGAGGTCGACGCCGAAGGTGCGCCGCGCCGCCGCCGCCGCCGCGGTGGCCGTGGCCGTGGCCGTGGCCGGGGCGAGCGCCCGGTGGCCGGCGAGCAGCCCCTGACCGAAGCGGGTGAGGTGGTGGAGGAGGAGATCGTCGACTACAGCGCCCCGCGGGCGCCGCAGCCGTCGGCCTTCGGCTCCATCTGGGACAGTCAGCTGGGCGTGCCGAGCACGCCCATCCTCGCCGGAGAGCAGCTCGACGACGTGCCCGACGACGAGCCGGAGATCCCCGAATACCTGCTCGCCGAGCGACGGCAGCAGCGCGGCGCACCGCCGCGCACGGGCGGACGTGGCGGACGGGGTCGGGGCGGCGCCTACCAGGTGGCCCTCGATCGCGAACGCTTCGGCCGCAGCGGCGCCCCCAGCGGCGGGGGCACGGGCGGCTTCAGCAGTGGTCCGCGGCCCAGCCGGGCGCCAGTCGCCTCGCGGGCCGCGCCCCGATCGCGCACCGCGTCCAGGATCGGCCCCCGCGCCAGTACACGGAGACGCCCCGGCGTGAGAGCGACGGATCGCCCGTGGAGTGAGGTGCCGCCCGAGCTGGAGGCCCAGTTGCGGGCCGAGCTCGCCCGGCGCCCGGCACGCGACACGGCCCCGGCCCCGGTGCGATCCGAGGCGGCGCCGACACCCGAGCCGGTCGCCAAGGCGGCGAGTCCGGCGCCTCGACGTCCGCGCGCCCCGCGCAAGACGAGCGACGAGGCCCCGGCTGCGCCGCGGCACCTGCCGCGTCCGAGGTCGAGGCCAAGCCCCGGCGCACCCGCACGGCCGCCAGGAAGGTCGAGGCGGCGGCGCCGGCCGTCCAGGCCGATGAGCCGGCCAAGCCGAAGCGCACCCGCGCTCCGCGCAAGGCCGCGCCCGAGGCCTGAGCCTCGGCCGTCGCGACGGTCGCCATGGGTGAGTTCCGGACGCGCGGACAGGCGGCCGCCACGGCCGCCGTCCGCCGCTGGGTCACGGCCGGCGAGGCGCCGCACGCGCTCCTCTTCGTCGGACCGGAGGGCTGCGGCAAGACGACGCTGGCGCTCGACCTGGTGGCCGGTCTCTGCTGCCTCGCCGAGGATCCGGCGTCGCGGCCATGTCGCGCCTGCGCGGCGTGCCGCAAGCTCGAGCACGGCAACCACCCCGACGTCCACCGCCTGGCGCCCGGCGGCGCCGGCGGCCAGATCAAGATCGGCGACGTCCGCGCCCTGCTCGCCGATCTGGCGCTCCTGCCGGCCGAGGCACGCGTGCGCACCGCGATCATCGAGCAGGCTCACCGGCTCAACCCCGATGCGCAGAACGCGCTGCTGAAGCTCCTCGAGGAAGCCCCGCCGCGGGTCGTGATCGTCCTCACGGCGACGGCCGAGTCGCTGCTGCTGGAGACCGTCGTGAGCCGCTGCCAGCGGATCCGCCTGGGCCCCGTGCCGGCCCGCGACGTGGCCGACCTGCTCGTGGAGCGGGGCGTCGCCGATGCGCCGCAGGCCGCGACCCTGGCTCGCGCCGCGGGCGGTCGCCCCGGCGTCGCGCTGGCGCTCGCCGGGGATCCCGACGCGGTCCTCGCGGAGGGTCGCATGGCGCGCACCCTGCTGGACCTCGCCGGCGCGGACCGGCGCACGCGACTGGCCGCGGCGACCGAGCTCCTGGCCGATGCCCGCCGGCTCGTGCCCGGTCGGCGGCGAGGAACCGGACGGCGAAGGCCGCCACGACGCGGAGCGCGAGCCCCGCCGAACGACGCCTGGCGGCGTTGCGGCTCATCGAGACGTGGCGTGCCCTGACCCGCGACGTGGCGGTCACGGCCCTCGGCCTGCCGGACGCGGCGCGCCGGCTGGACCTGGCGGACGAGCTGCGGACCGCCGCCGCCCGCATCCCCGGCCCGGGCCTCGTGGCGTTCATGGGACGCCTTGACCGCCTGGCCGTCGCCGTCGAGGCGTACGCCAATCCGGAGCTGGCCATCGATGCCCTGCTCCTCTCCTGGCCGCGCGCGACAGGTGGAGCGCTGAACCGCCGTGCGGCTGGAGGCGACCGTCACGGGCCGCGTGCAGGGCGTCGGGTTCCGCTGGTTCGCCCGCGACCGGGCGACGGCGCTCGGCCTGAGCGGCTGGGTGCGCAACCGCGCCGATGGGTCACTGGAGGTCCTGGCGGAGGGGCCGGCCGAGGCGCTGGAGGCATTCGAGGCGGCCCTTCGCCTGGGACCGCCGGGGGCTGTCGGTCGGGTCGGTCCAGGCGATGCGGTCGGACGGACCGGCGGTCGAGAACGGCTTCGTCATCCGCGGCTCGGAGCACCGGGGCGACTGAGTCCGGCGCGGGCAGCGGCGCGGATGCTATCGTCCGGCCATGCAAGAGCGGGGCTCGGGCGGCCAGGGCGGTGAGTTGCGCGACGAACTGGCGCGGCTGGCCCTCTTCGCCGACCTGGAAGGGGCGCAGCTCGAGGCCGTCGCCCACATCTTCGAGGAGGCCTGGTATCCCGCCGGGACGCGTGTCGTCCGCCAGGGTTTCGCCGGCAGCGGCTTCTACGTGATCCTCGACGGCGAGGTCAACGTGGTGGTCGACGGCCAGCCGCGCGCGCGCCTGGTGCGCGGCGATTTCTTCGGCGAGGCGGCCATCCTGCTCGGCGAGTCGCCCATCGCCGACATCGTCGCCGACGGTCCGCTGCGCGTCCTCCACCTCGCCGGTCAGGATCTGCGCAGCTTCCTGCTGGCGTACCCGCGGGTCACCTATCGCGTGCTGGTGGATCAGACGCGGCGACTGCGGAACGCGAACCAGTGGCGGAGGTAGGGGCCCCCGTCGAGCGGCCCTTCCCACCGGGCGACTACCCGCTGGTCGTGGTAGGCAGTGGCCCCGGGGCGATCCAGGTCAGCTACTGCCTGAAGCGCCTCGGCGTGGAGCACGCCGTCCTGTCGCGCGATCCGGCGCCGGGCGGCATGTTCCGCCGCTTCCCGTTCTTCCAGCGGCTGCTGTCGTGGACCAAACCGTATGCGCCGGCCAGGCGAGGCGAGCGCGCCTTCGAGCGCTACGACTGGAACAGCCTCCTGGCACGCGGGGGCGACGACAGGCCCATCAGCGACGACCAGGCGGTCATGGTCGATCTGATGGACGGCACCTCCGAGTTCCCGTCACGCCCGGAGATGGAGAGCCGGCATCGCCGAGTTCGCCCGCCGGACGGGCGTGGTCGTGCGGTACGGCTGCGACGTGGGAGAGCACGGCCCGCGAAGAGGGGCCCGACGGCGTGCGCTTCGTCCTCCACACGTCGGACGGCGACGTACCGCGCCCGCGTCCTCGTCTTCGCCGTGGGCGTGGCCCAGGCGTGGCAGCCCGACACGCCGGGCATGGACCTGGTGGCCCACTACGTCGACACGCGGCCGGCCGCCGATTACGCTGGCAAGCGCCTCTTCATCATCGGCAAGCAGAACTCGGGCTTCGAGCTGGCCAATGGCCTCCTCAGCTACGCCCAGCGCATCGTCCTGGCCTCGCCCCGGCCGGCGCGCACATCGGTGGAGACCAACTCGCTGGTCGGCATCCGCGCGCGGTACGTGCAGCCCGTGGAAGACCACATCATGGCCAGCGGCGTCTTCATCCTGAACGCGGCCATCGAGCGGGTCGAGGCCGTCGAGAGCGGCTTCGTGGTCCACACCCGCGGCAGCGCGGACGGCTCGCCGCTGCCCGTCGAGGCCGACGCGGTCATCGCGGCGACGGGCTTCACGGCTCCGCTCCTCGACCTGCCGGCCCTGGGGGTGACCACCTTCGGCCAGAGCCGTCTGCCGGCCATGACCGACTTCTGGGAGAGCGCGACGGTGCCCGGCATCTACTTCGCCGGCACGATCATGCAGGGCGCCAAGGGGCCCCTCAAGTACGGCATCCCCAGTAACTCCGGGGCCGTCCATGGCGCCCGCTACAACGCGCGCATCCTGGCCCGGCACATCGCCGAGCAGCACTTCGACGGTGGACCGGCGCGACCGCCGGTCGCGCCCGACGGCGTGGCCGCATACCTTGCGCGCGAAGCCTTCGAGGCGCCCGAGCTGTGGAACCAGAAAGGCTACCTGGCGCGCGTCCTGACGCTGGACGACACGGCGCCGGGTGGCAAGCGACGCCACGCCGCCCGAGGCGCGTGGCGTGACGACGGCATCCTGCCGCTCGCCCACTTCGCCGATGCGGGCGGCCCGGACGCGGCCGCCATCACGGTGGAAGGCGACCAGGCCGGCGTGATCCGGCCGGCCCTCTACATCCGCCGGCGAGGGCGTGGTCACGGAGCACCTGCTGGACCCCCATCCGCTGCATGCCTTCGCCTCCGCCGAGTACCGCGCGGCGATCGTGGCGGCCATGGCCGGCCTGGGGGGTGCGAGCTGACCGACGGGCCGGCGCTGGCCCTGCTCCGTGACGAGATCGTGGCCTGTCGCCGCTGCCCGCGGCTCGTCGCGTGGCGCGAACAGGTCGCCCGCGAGAAGGTGGCCCGCTTCGCCGATGAGCCCTACTGGGGCAAGCCGCTGCCCGGCTTCGGCGATCCCGATGCGCGGGTCCTGCTGATCGGCCTGGCGCCGGCCGCCCACGGCGGGAACCGGACCGGGCGCGTCTTCACCGGCGACCGCTCCGGCGACTTCCTGTGGTCCGCCCTGCATGCCACCGGCTTCGCCGACCGCGCCAGCTCGCGTCGCGCGGATGACGGCCTGACCCTGGATGGCGCCTACATCGCTGCCGCCGTGCGCTGCGCGCCGCCGCTCAACCGGCCGACCAACGAGGAGCGGGACACGTGCGCGGCGTTCCTGGTGCGCGAATTGGCGTTGCTCGACGGCGTGCGCGTCATCGTGCCGCTGGGCGGCTTCGGCTGGGACGCCGCCCTTCGTACGACGGCCGCGCTGGGGATCCCGGCCGCTCGCCCGCGGCCGCGCTTCGGCCACGGGGCCGAGGCCACCGTGGGGCCCTACCAGTTCGTGGGCTCGTACCACCCCAGCCAGCAGAACACCTTCACCGGCAAGCTCACGCCGTCCATGTTCGAGGCCATCCTGTGGCGGGCTCGCGAGCTGGCCGGCCTGGCTGCCGGCTAACGCTCCAGGATCGGGCGGGCCTTCTCCGGATCGTCGACCACGAAGGCGAACATGGCACGGTCGCCCCAGCGGCCCAGGAAGAGGTGGCCGTAGACGTTGACGCCGGCGTCGGCCAGGGCGCGTGAGAGGCGGGCCATGCCGCCCGGGCGGTCGTCCACCTCGGTCAGGATCGATTCGCCTTCGATGAAGGTGTAGCCGCCCTCGGTGAGGACCGCGCGTGCCGTGTCGTCATCGGCGGTCGTCAGGATGATGTGGCCCTGGTCGCCGATGCCGCCCCCGCCGATCGCCCGCAGGTCGACGCCGCGTGCCGCGAGCGCCTCGGCCAGGCTGGCGAGGGCGCCCGGACGGTTGGTCAACTGGACGATGAATTGCTGGGCCATGGCCGCCCGATCGTAGCAGGTGACCTGGGCTCAGAGGCGCGCCCGCCGCTGGCAGGCGATGCACCGTTCGGCCCACGGGAGAGCCGCCAGGCGGTCGGCGTCGACGGGCCCGCCGCAGTCGATGCACCGCCCGTAGCGGCCCTGGTCGAGTCGCGCCAGCGCCCCCTCCACCATGGCCAGGTCGCGCAATGCCTTGTCGCGCAGGGCAAGGTCGCGCTGCTGGGCGAAGACCTGGCTGGCGGCGGCGGCCTGGGAGCCGTACGTCATCTGGCCCGGCGCCTCGATGCCGATGGCCAGCTCGGCGCGCAGCTCGGCCCGCCGCTCCTCGAGTACGGCACGCATGGCGCCGGGGTGGGACGGGTCTGCCACCGTCACAGGGTAGGGGGTCGCCGGGTCGCCAAGTCGGCATCTTCACAGGGGCGGCGAGAAGGCGCATCCTTCCCCGATGACCGGACCCTGGGTCCAGCGCGCGCGAACGGTCACGGTCGGATCACCGACCTCATCGCGGCACGACCTCGCGTGGCCGGCCGTCCTCGCCACGATCCCAGCCGCATGGGCCCTCCTGCTCGTCGCTCAGCTCACCGGAGCCGCGGCGGCGGTCGTCCACGAGCACGGTCCGGCCGCGACGGCGCTGCCGCCACTGGTGGCCCTCGGCGCGTTCCTCGCGTCGTGGCAGGTCATGGTCGTGGCGACGATGCTGCCCGCCAGCCTGCCCTCGATCCGGGCCGCGGCCATGGCCTCGCGCCGCCTCCTCCAACGGGGTCCCGGCACCGCGGCATTCGTGGCCGGGTTCGTCTCGGTTTGGACGTTGTTCGGGCTGCTGGCGTTCGCCGCTGACCAGATCGTCGTCCGTGTCGACCTCATGACGCCGTGGCTCGCGGCGCGGCCGTGGCTCCTGCAGGCATCAGTGATCGCGCTCGGCGGCGCGTACCAGCTGACCACGCTCAAGCGGCGCAGCCTGGCCGCCTGCCGCCATCCCGACCCACGGCTGGCCGATGTCCCTTCCGGTCAGGCCACCTTCTATGCGGTCGGCCTCCGCCACGGCCTCGCCTGCCTGGGCAGCGCCTGGGCCCTCATGGCCGTGATGGTCGTGGCCGGGCTCGGCGACCTGTGGTGGATGGCGGCCCTGGCCGGCGTCATGGTCTACGAAGCGACCGGCCGCCACGGCCAGCGGCTGGCAGCCGCGGTCGGCCTCGCGCTGCTCTGGATGTCGGCGCTCGTCGTGCTACCAGGCTGGCTGCCCGCCTAGGCTCCTCAGCCGTCCGTCGCGAGCGCCCCCAGGTGCTCCGTCAGCCGCAGGTTCTCGCGATAGTCGATGGGCACCTCGACGAGCGACGGCCCGTCGACGGCAAGCGCCCGCATGAGGGTCGGGATACAGGTCGGCCGAGCTCGCGGGCCGGAAGCCGGCGATGCCGAACGACTCCGCGAAGGCCACGAAGTCGGGGTTGCCGAAGTCGACGGCGAAGGGCCGGCCGAACTCGTTGCGCTGCTTCCAGTCGATCAGGCCGTAGCCGTCGTCCCGCCACACCACGACCGTCACGTTGGCGCCCACGCGTTTGGCCGTCTCCAGCTCCTGGGCGTTCATCAGGAAGCCGCCGTCCCCGCTGAGGGCCACCACGCGACGCTCGGGGTGGACCAGCTTGGCGGCGATCGCGCCGGGCAGTGAGATGCCCATGGCGGCGAACCCGTTGGAGATGATGACCGTGTTGGGTTCGTAGGCCTGGTACAGCCGGGCGACCCAGATCTTGTGGGCCCCGACGTCGCTGACCACGATGTCGGATGGGTCCAGCGCCCGGCGCAGGTCGGCGATGGCCCGTTGCGGCTTGATGGGCCAGCCGTCGTCGGTGGCGTACGCCCCCAGGTCGGCCAGCAGCTCCTGCCGCAGGTCGGCATTGACGAGCGTCTCCTTGGCGGCGTGTCGTGCGCTCGCGTCGCGCCCGCTGATCCCCGTGGGCAGCACCCCGGCGAGCAGGCGCTCGAGCGACGGGCCGATGTCGCCGATGAGCTCGACCTCCGGCTGGTAGCCCTGGTCCACCTCCGCCGGCTGGGTATCGATGTGGATGATCCGCTTGGTGCCATCGGGGTTCCAGCGCGACGGGGCGTACTCGACGAGGTCGTAGCCGACCGCGATGACGAGGTCGGCCCGGTCGAAGCCGGTCAGTACGTGGTCCCGCGCCTGAAGGCCCACCGCCATCAGCGAGAGGTGCGAGCGGTCGTCCATGGCCCCCTTGCCCATGAAGGTGACGGCCACCGGCACATGCAGGCCGTTGGCGAACCCTCGCAGGGCGCCCGAGGCGCTCCGCCGCAGGACGCCGTTGCCGGCCAGGACGATGGGTCGCGTCGACGCGGCGATGAGCCTGGCGGCGTGGTCCAGGGCCGCCTGTGTCGGCTCGGGGAAGTAGAGGCCGCCTGGCACCAGCGGCCGCAGGTCATCGGCCGGCCCGAGCCTCGTCGCGGCGACGTCCTCCGGCAGCTCGATGTGGGTGGGGCCGGGCTTGGACAGATGGGCCACGCGGAACGCCTTGCGCACGATCTCGGGGATGGTGCCGGGCCGCTCGATGCGCTGGTTCCACTTCGTGATGGGCCCGAACAGGCGCACGATGTCGACGTACTGGTGCGACTCCTTGTGGACCTTGCCGAGGGCCGCCTGGCCCGTCAGGGCGACCATCGGGGCGCGGTCCAGGAACGCGTCGGCGACGCCCGTCACGAGGTTGGTCGCGCCGGGGCCGAGCGTCGCCATGGCCACCGCCGGCACGCCCCGTGAGGCGGCCGTGGACGTCGGCCATGAAGGCCGCACCCTGCTCGTGACGGGTCGTGATGTGGCGGATCCGGTCGGTCCGCGACAGGGCGTCGAGGACGTCCATCGTCTCTTCGCCCGGCACGGAGAAGACGTAGCGCGGCCTCCTCGGTCTCGAGGCATTCGACGAGGAGGTCGGCCGCGGTGCGCGGCCGCTCGGACGGGCTCACGCGGCCGAGTCTAGCCGGGCCGGCGATGGATCTCGCGCCTACACTCGCCCTCTTGCTGCGCCGTGCCGGACTGTCCGCCGCCGCCATCGCGGCCATCCTCGTGGCGGCCGTGCTGCTCTTCGGCTCGCCCGCGCCGTCACCGACGGCCACCCCGCTCGCCACCACGCAGCCGCCGACAGCCATCGAGACGCCATCGTCACCGCCCGGCCGGCCGTACGCGGTGGTGAGCGGCGGCGAGCTCCAGGGCGCCAGCCTGATCACCGACGCCTTCGGCTGGGTGCGCACCGGCGACGGCTACCGGGTGACCGTGGATGGCGGTCTCATCTGGCTGTCGGCCGCATGGCCCGACCTGAGCGACCGGCCCGTCTTCACCGATGGCGCGGACGGCTGGGTCTTCGGCCAGGTCGAGGGGATGTACCACACGACCGACGGCGGTGCGACGTGGTTCCCCGTGGCCGTACCGGGCGGGCCGTACCAGGACATGGGCAGCCCGACGTTCACCGATCCGAGTCGCGGCACGCTCGTGGGCCAGGAGGGCTCGTCGACCGGGGCGTTGGTCCTCTCCACGGCCGACGGCGGAGCGACGTGGGCCCGCCACCCCATCGCCTGGCCCGGCCTGGGTGATGTCGGCTCGGTCGCGATGCTCGACGCGCGGCACTGGCTGGTCCTGATGGCCACCAGGCTCAGCCCCGGCGGGCCGACCTTCGACGAGACGAGCGACGGCGGGCAAACCTGGCAGCCGCTCGTCCTGCCGCGGCCGGCGGCGGTCCCGGCGGAGGACGTGGCCGGGGGCCAGCTATGGGCCAGTCCGCCCGTGCGGATCACGAGCCCGACCACGGCCGTGACGTGGCAGGTCTACACGGACCCGACTGGCGCCAGCCCGGGCTGGATCGCCTTCTACACCACGGCCGACGCCGGGCGAACCTGGCGCCAGGCCGGGCCGATCGTGCCTGGTGGGACCGTTGCCGCGCTCTCGGCTCGCCATTGGCTCGTCATCGCGCCGAACGGGGTGCGGGCGGAGACCGCCGATGCGGGCACGTCCTGGACGACGTCCGTCGCCGCAGGCCTGGCGCTCCCGGTGCGCTGGCTGCAGTTCCCGACCGACGACGGCCGTGGCTGGGCCGGCGTCGGTCAGTCGACGGTCATGTGCGCAGGGCCCGACGGGTGCGGCCCGGACGGCCTCGAGGCGACCTCGGACGGCGGCCAGACCTGGCGGTCGCTGGCGCCCTGAGGGGAGTGGCGCGCTCGGCGGGACTCGAACCCACGGCCTTCTGCTCCGGAGGCAGACGCTCTATCCGCTGAGCTACGAGCGCGCGGCGAAGCCCATCATACAAAGGCGGCACGTGGGCCCTGCGATCCAGAGCGGAAACCTCCGCGACCACCTCCGAGGAGCCGTACCTCCATCCACCCCTGGCTCGATCAGGCGCGCCCTACGGATATCCCTCAAGTACGCTTATCGTTCGCGATCAGCCAGCGTGAGGACGCCGTGATCTGCTCGAACTGCGGGACGGAGAACAGGGCCGGGCGCAAGTTCTGCATCCAGTGCGGCTCGGGCCTGGCCGCCGCGTGCGCCAACTGCGGCAGTGCGCTGGAGGCCGAGGCACGGTTCTGCGGCGAATGCGGCACGCCGGTCGGGCGGGATGAGGCGGCGGTGTCGGGCCTCATGAGCGATCCCGCTTCCGTTCGTGAAGCCCCGGTCGCCGAGCGCCGCCTCGTCTCGGTGCTCTTCGCCGACCTCGTCGGCTTCACGGCGCTGGCCGAGGGCCGCGACGCCGAGGACACCCGGGAACTCCTGAGCCGGTACTTCGATCTCGCAAGCGACATCGTTGCCCGCTACGGCGGCACCGTGGAGAAGTTCATCGGCGACGCCGTGATGGCCGTGTGGGGCGCACCGACGGCGCACGAGGACGATGCCGAACGTGCCGTCCGGGCCGCGCTCGGGCTGGTGGACGCGGTGCGCAGCCTTGGCCCGAACCTCCAGGCACGAGCCGGCGTGTTGACCGGCGAAGCGGCCGTCACCATCGGCGCGACGAACCAGGGCATGGTCGCCGGCGACCTGGTCAACACCGCGAGTCGTCTCCAGTCGGTGGCGGAGCCTGGATCCGTGCTCGTAGGCGAGGCGACCCACCGCGCAGCCGCCAAGGCGATCGCCTTCGAGCCGGCCGGGGAGCAAGCGCTCAAGGGCAAGGCCAGCCCGGTCCCCGCGTGGCGAGCGCTGCGGGTCGTCGCCCAGATCGGTGGCCGAAACCGCGCCGAGACGCTCGAGGCGCCGTTCGTCGGCCGCGATGACGAGCTGCGCCTCCTCAAGGACCTCTTCCATGCCACGAGCCGCGAGGGTCGCGCGCGGCTCGTGTCCGTCATCGGGCCGGCCGGCATCGGCAAGACGCGGCTGGCCTGGGAGTTCCTCAAGTACCTCGATGGCCTGGTCGAGCGCGTGTGGTACCACACCGGCCGCTCCCCCGCCTACGGGGAAGGCATCACCTTCTGGGCCCTCGGCGAGATGGTTCGGCGCCGCGCCGGCCTGCTCGAGACGGACGACGAGGCGACGACCCGGGCGAAGATCACCGCGATGCTCGGCGAACACGTGCCTGATCCCGACGAGCGACGGTGGATCGCGCCGGCGCTTCTCGCCCTGCTGGGCATCGAGTCCGGCGCCCCCGCAGAGCAGCTCTTCGGTGCTTGGCGCACCTTGTTCGAACGCCTTGCGGTCACGGCGCCGGTCGTCCTCGTCTTCGAGGACTTCCACTTCGCCGACTCGGGACTGCTCGACTTCGTCGATCACCTGCTCGAATGGTCGAGGGGTTTCCCCATCTACGTCCTCACGCTCGCACGGCCAGAGCTGGTGGACCGCCGTTCCGACTGGGGTGCCGGCAAACGCAACTTCACCTCGCTGTACCTTGAGCCGCTGCCCGAGCCGGCGATGCGTGAGCTCCTCGCTGGCCTCGTCCCCGGTTTGCCTGAGCCCGCGGCGAAGGCGATCGTCTCCCGGGCAGATGGGATCCCGCTGTATGCCGTCGAGACCGTACGCATGTTGGTGGCGGAGGGTCGCCTCACGATCAAGGATGGCGTCTACGTCCCGGAGGACGATCTCAACGCCCTGGCCGTGCCCGACTCACTGGCGGCCCTCATCGCCGCGCGGCTGGATGGTCTGGACCCCAGGGACCGCGCCCTGATCCAGACCGCCGCGGTCCTTGGCCAGAGCTTCTCGCTGGCGGGACTGGCGGCCGTTTCCAGCACCGATGAGGCCGGTCTGGAGCCGCGCCTCCGAGGCCTCGTGAGGCGCGAGCTACTGACGCTCGAGGCCGACCCGCGCAGCCCGGAACGCGGCCAGTACGCCTTTGTCCAGGCGATGATCCGCGAGGTGGCCTACGGCACTCTGACCAAGAAAGACCGCAAAGTGCGGCATCTTGCCGCCGCCCGTTTCTTCGAGTCCCTGGGCTCTGACGAACTGGCTGGTGCCCTTGCCGGCCACTACCTTGCGGCCCATGCCAACGCGCTCGATGGGCCGGAGGTCGATGCACTCGCCGGCCAATCGCGGATCGCCCTGCGCGCTGCGGCCGAACGCGCGACGAGTCTCGGAGCCCACGACCAGGCGGTCGCGTTCCTGACGCAAGCGCTGACCGTGGCGAGCGATCCCCGCGATCAGGCCGATCTGCTGGAGCGCGCGGGGACTTCAGCGGGCGCTGCCGCCCGTTTCGACGAAGCCCAGGCCTTGCTGCAGGACGCCATCCTCCGCTGGCGCGAGCTCGGCGATCGATCGGCCGTCGTCCGCGCGACGGCGGTCCTCGGCACGATCCTCCTGAATGCCTACCGGATGGGTCAGGCGCTCACGCTGTTGGAGCAGGGTTCGGTGGAGTTCGCCGATCTGGCGACCGACCCGGGACTGGTCATGCTCGACGCGCAGCTGGCGCGGGTCCACATGCTGCAGGAGCACCATAGCAAGGCGATCGAGGTCGCGGAGCGCGTCCTGACGGCGGCCGAGCATGCTGACCTGGTCGCGCCGCTGGCCGATGTGCTGGTCACCAAGGGCACCGCGCTCGTGTCGCTGGGCCGCCTGCGCGAGGGGGCCGGTGTGATCGCCATCGGCGAGCAGCTGGCCCGGGCGGCCGATCTCCCGACGACCCTTCTCCGTGCGCTCAACAACGAAACCGTGAGCCTCGAGATCCTCGACCCGGCCGGCGGCCTCGCCGCCACGCGCGAAGGGCTGACGCTCGCTCGACGGCTGGGTCACCGATCCTTCATGTTCAACCAGGTGCTGTCGAGCGGCTGGTTCGGGTTCATGATGGGCGATTGGGACAGCTCTCTCGCCGAGTTGGATACCGCCTTGGCGGACGACCCGGACCTGGTGATCAAGGGTGCGCTCCTGCGCCAGACCATCGTCGTGCGGGCCAGCCGGGGCGAACCGGTCGAGGACGTGCTCACGGAGATGGACCACCTCGACGTCGAGAAGGCCGAGCCGCAGAACCAGGTCGACCTGCTGACGGCGCGCGCCGCGGTCGCATTCGCAGCGGGGGACCTCGCCGCTGCCCGAGCGGCCTGGCATCGCGTGGGGGACCTGGTGGCCAGCACGCGGAGCTGGAGTCTCGGGTCGGCCGCCCGCGCCGCGCTGTGGGCCGGCGATGCTGCCGGCGCACAGGAGGACCTGGCCAAGCTCGACGCCAGTGGCCTGCACGGTTCGACAGCCGAGCTCCAGCGGGCAGGCATCCGGGCGGGCCTGGCCGCGCTACAAGGTCGACCGGTCGAGGCGCTGCGCCTGTACCGGCAGGTGTCTCAAGGCTGGCGGGACAGCGGCTTTCTCTGGCTTGAGACGCTCACCGCCATCGACATGGCGATTCTGCTCGGCCCGATCGAGCCGGAGGTCCGCGCCGCGGCCGACTCGGCCCGCGAGACCTTGACACGGTTGGGGGCCAAGCCCTTCGTCGAACGGCTCGACGCGGCCATGGACCGGCCATCGTCGCCCGCGCCGGAGCCGACTCGAACGGGGGATCCATCGACCGTCTGAGGGGTGGCGAAGTTTGATCGTGCCGCCCGCAGCCGTGTGTGACAGAGCGCAAGACCCATCGGGTTCGCTCGTGGCCTCGCCGGGCAGTAGGTCCGAATGGGTCCGGACTTCGGTCCGTCCGGCCCTGTCGCCCGGGCTGTCGGGTGCTGAACGTAGCGCCCAAGGAAGGTGGCGTTGAGATGGCGACACAAGCGCTCCTGGTCGCAGATCTCATGACGATCGATCCGATCGTCGTGAATGTCGACGCGTCCCTCGAGGAGGCGGCCCACCTGCTGCGCGCCTACTCCATCCACGGGCTGCCGGTCATCGACCTGGACGGCAACCTGGTGGGCGTCATCAGCCAGACGGACCTCCTCGCAGCCGACGATGCGTCGGTGAGCCGGCTCGTCCGGGGCAAGCAGAGCGCCCTGCGGGTCGGCGAACTCATGAGCTCCCCGGCGGTGACCGTGCCGATGACCGGCTCGCTCGACGAGGCCGCCCGTCTGATGCTCGACCGCCACGTCCACCGCGTCGTAGCCATCGACGATGCCGGGCGTCCCGTCGGCGTACTTTCGTCGATGGACTTCGTGAGTCTCTACGCCGATAGCCCGACAGCGCATCTTTCGGTCTGACGACCGATCGGGCGTACGCTACGGCCATGCAGGCCCCGCCCGGCGATCCCGCTGCCGACGGCGGTCGATCGCGTGTCGTGGCCCTGCATCGACGCCTGAGCGCGCCGCCGCACCGCGTCTTCCGCGCCTGGTCCGACCCCGAGGAACTGGTGCGCTGGCTGCCGAACCAGATCGAGGGAGACCTCGCGGTCAAGGCGCGCTCCGTCCTGGTCTGGCCGGACGAACGCGTCTGGTGGGACGTGGTCACCGCGGAGCCCGATCGCAGCTTCGTCTTCCGCCGCTCATGGACGCCAGACGATCGCCTGGTCACCCGGGTCGCCGTGACCATCAGGCCGCTCGGGTACGGCTGCAGGCTCGACCTCGAGGACGGTCCGTTCCGGCTTGGGGGAACGGAAGATCTCGACGCCTGGGCGCGGGCGATCGAGCACTGGACGGCAGCGCTGGCGCAGCTGCGGGCGCACCTGGACTTCAGCGTCGACCTGCGGTGGCGGTCGGCGTCGTGATCCCGGACGAACTGGCCGACCTGCTGCGCACCACCGTGCTGGGCCACGTGACCCTGACCAAGGGGGACGGGTCACTCGTGACCCACGTGATGTGGATCGACTACGACGGCGAGCACATCCTGACGAGTTCGCCGGTCGGTTCGTACAAGAGCCGAGCCCTCCGTCAACGGCCCCAGGTCGCCATCTCCGTCGTGGACCCGTCCGACCCGTGGCGACGCCTGTCGATCAGCGGCCACGTCACCGAGATCCGGGACGATGAGGGGTTGGCCTTCATCAACCGCATGTCACAGCGGTACAACGGGACTGCGTACCCGCGCCCGGGCCCGCGCGAGATCTTCGTCATCACGCCCGACCGCGTCCGGCCGTTCATGGGGCGACGCTAGGCGGCGTCGTGTCCGGAGGCTGAGGCGATGCGCTACATCGAGGTCGGCGGCCTGCGGCTCTCGGTGATCGGCCTGGGCACGTGGCAGTTCGGGTCGCGCGAATGGGGTTACGGAGCCGAGTACGCCGCGGAGATCGCCCCGGCCATCGTGCGACGCGCGATCGAGCTCGGGGTCACGCTCATCGACACCGCCGAGATCTACGGCTTCGGGCAGTCGGAGCGGATCGTGGGCCGGTCCATCGCAGGGCATCGCGAGGCGGTCGTGGTGGCCACGAAACTCGTGCCCGTGCTGCCCACCCCCGCGGTCGTCGACCGGCAGGTGCGCGGCAGCCTGCGGCGCCTCGGCGTGGACGCGATCGACCTCTACCAGGTCCATTTCCCCAACCCGTTCGTCTCGCCGCGCCGGACGATGGCCCCCCTGCGATCGCTGCTCGAGCAGGGTGTGGTGCGCCACGTCGGCGTGAGCAACCACTCCGTCGGCCGCTGGCAGGCGAGCGAGCGGGGCCTTGGCCGGCCCGTTCTCACCAACCAGGTCCGCTTCAGCCTGGGCGCGCCGGTGCCCCGCTGGGAGCTGGTGCCGTATGCCCGCGAGACCGGCCGCGTCATCATCGCCTACAGCCCCTTGGGACAGGGTCTGCTGGGTGGACGCCACACTCCGGGCAGCGCCGCGCCTGCCGATGTGCGTAGGCGAAGCACCCTGTTCCGGCCGCGGGCCCTGCGGCTGGCCGAGCCGCTGCTCGCCACACTGCGAGAGGTGGCCACCGCCCATACCGCCACGCCCGCCCAGGTGGCGCTGGCCTGGCTGATCAGCCAGGGGCCGGTCGTCGCCATCCCCGGCGCGCGCACCGTTGCGCAGCTGGAGGAGAACGTCGCGGCCGCCGAGCTGGAGCTGGGCGGCGCGGAGCTCGACCGGCTCACCGCGGCGTCGGCACGCTTCAGCGCAGCCGTCGGCCACTGAGGCCGCGCCTACCAGACTCCCATGAGGCGGCTGATGGCCACGCCGCACGCGGCGATGACGGCCAGGGCGCCCAGGCCTCCCCGCCGGCCCGACGGCGTGATCGCGCGGATCGGATCGAAGGCGGACGCCGGGGCGCCGAAGGTCGGCTCCGGTCGGCTCATCTCCGCCACCGCCGCGAGCCCGGCGATCCCGATGAGCACGATGAAGGCGACGATCAACGGCGCGAGCACGTGACGGCCACCTTACCAGGGCCCTGCCCGCACGGAGGGACGCCTACGGAAACGAAGTGGCCCCTCCGAAGAGGGGCCACTCCCACTGTCCCGGTGAAGCCGGTGGACAAGTCCACCGGTCTTCTGCCACGTCGCAATGCATCTATGACGCCGGCTGCACCGGCTACCCTAACCCAACCTACCCATGACGTTGCGACTGGGGCAGCAACGCTGGCTGAGCAGCGAATGCAAGTCTACGCTCGAAGACCGTCCGGCTCAAGCCCGCCGCATGTGCCCAAGGTTAATAATCCGCAACCTTTGTGGCGCCGGAAGGGGGTTACCTTCGGCGGCCCGCAGCAGCCGAACCGGCCACTCTGGCCCGCGAGGGCGGTGATCGTCAGGCGGCAGCGGCAAGGACCGCCTGGAAGTCGAGCCGGCCGGCCAGCAGCACCTCACCCAGGATCAGGCCGCGCACGCCGGCCGACCTGAGCCGCGCCACCGCGGCCAGGTCCTGCACCCCGCCCGCGACCAGCACCTCCGCCGCACCGCCGGCCGAGACTTGCTCGATCAGCGCCAGGTCCGGCGTGCTGCCGCCATGGGACAGCACGAAGCGGTGGACGCCCGCGTCGGTCAGGCGCGCCACCAGATCGCCAAGCGTGGGCGGCCGTCCACCGCGCCAGGGGTACTCGCGCAACCGGTCGGGTCGCGGGTCCAGCCCCACGGCCAGCCAGTCCCCGGCGATGGCGACGCACGCCGCCAGCCGTGCCGGTTCCTCGGCCACGGCCAGCAGCGGCATGACGACACGGGTGGCGCCGGCGCCGAAGGCAAGCTCGATCTGCTCCGGGCCATCGATGCCGCCGGCCACCTGGAGCGGCGTCGCCACGGTCCGGGCGACCTCCTGGATGACCGCCGTGTTGACCGGCCGCCCGGCTCGCGCCCCGTCAAGGTCCACCAGGTGGATGAGCGGTGCGCCCAGCTCCACGAAACGACGGGCGATCCGCTCGGGACGGTCGGTCGGGGCCCCCTCGCCGGTCGCGGCCCCGGGCCAGTAGACGAGGCGCGACCGTCCCGCCTGGACGTCCACGCTCGGGATGACCTGCATCAGGCCGGGTCCGGCACGGCTCCCCGCATCGGCCGCGGCCCGACCGGCCCGCCGCCCTCACCGGCCAGCTGGCGGCGGTGGAACGAGATGGGGATGCTGCCCGCCGTAGAGCAGCGCATCGTGGAAGCGCTTGAGCGAGAAGTCGGGGCCCAGGCGGCGCCGCTCGTCGTCGCGCAGCCGCAGCAGCATGACCTTGCCCAGCAGGTAGGAGAGCTGGCTGGGTCGGCGTCAGGGTGTACCGCTTGACCTCGGCCACCGCGTGGGGCCGTTCGAAGCCCGTGTGCTCGACCAGGAAATCGGCCGCCTGCGCGACGCGTCAGCTCGCCGCGATGGAGGCGCACGTCGAGGACGATCCGGCAGGCCCGCCAGATGGCGTCGGTGTACAGGGCGAACATGCAGGCCGGCCCCGCCTCGAAGCCCTCCTCCCGCATCATCTGCTCGCTGTACATGCCCCAGCCCTCCACGAACTCGGGCGCGTCGAGCATCAGGCGGGCGAGGCTGGGATGGGTGGTCGCCGCCGACAGCTGGAGGTGGTGGCCCGGGTAGGCCTCGTGGATGCTGGTGTTGATGATCGAGCTGCGGTTGTGCTCGCGCATCGCACCGCCGCTGCCGTCGACCGAGGGCGTCACGACGTAGATGCCCGCGGGGTGGTCGTCGAACGGCGGCGGCCTCGAAGTAGGCGGCGAAGGGCAGTGAGTTGCGAAGGTACTGCGGCGTGGCCACGACGCTGAGCGACTCACCCTGCGGGATCGTGGCGAGGTCGTGCTCCTGGATGTAGTGGCGCGCCCGGAACATCGCGTCGCGGTAGCCGTCGAGCGCAGCCGCGAAGTCGGCCGCGTGGTCCGACTTGATGCGATCGAGCACCTCAGCTTCGGTCGCCTGCGGGTCGATCTCGCGCGGCCACCCGCCGGCGGGCCGCCTTGAGGTCCGCCAGCTGCTGCCAGCCGATCTCCAGGATGTCGTCGCTGCTCAGGCCGTCGAAGGCCCGCAGCCCGACCAGCTCGTCGTACCGTTCACGGCCCAGGGCGACGGACCCGTCGGACCCGTCCAGGCGCCCGGCCAGCCACGTGCGGTAGTCGTCGATGGCCGCCCGGGCGTCGCGCGAGGCGCGCTCGAGGCGGGCCTGGCGGGGGTCGTCGGAGCCCCACGACCCGCGGCCCGCCGCCTCGACCTCGTCCAGCAGGCCGCCGATCTCGGCGGCCGACTCCAGCTCCAGCTCGTTCCACATGCGCACCGGGCGCGGCCCCAGCTGCTGGGGCGCTTCACGAAGCAGGCGCGGCGAGTCCTCCAGCCGGGCGGTGATCGCCTCCAGGCGCCGCGCGAGCGGCGCGAAGTCGCGGGCGAAGAGGATGAAGATGCCGTCGCCGACGTCATCGATGGCCGAGGCGCGCTGCTCCCACTGGCGCTGCACCTCGTCGTCGAAGACGGCGCGACGGGCGCCGAGCACGGCGATCTCCCGCTCGAAGGCCGCCTCCGGCGACAGCGCGCCGGCGTCGAGGGCCTCCAGGTCGGCCAGGTAGCGGCGCGATCCGGCGATGCGTGCCTCGATCGCGGCGCGCGTGCGCGAGCCGAGGCGCTCGTCATGCTCATGGATGCCCACCGCCGTGGCCAGGACGGGGTTGGCCGCCATCTGGGCATCGAAGCGGGTCTGCACCAGCTGCTTGTAGGCCGCGTCCGCGGCTCCGTTCGTGGCCGTCACGCGGCCACCGGCACGCCTGCGGCCCCGATCTCGGCCAGCGCGTCGCGGACCGCCCGCAGGACGCGCTCCACGTCCGCCCGCTCCACGCCGTAGTGGGTCACCGCGCGGACCTGGCCGTGCGGGTAGTCGATCATCAGGACGCCGGCCCTCTCCAGCGCCGAGAGGAAGCGAGCGCGGAGCTCACGCGGCGCGAGGGCGGCGGCCGGCATGTCGTCCCGCACCGCGCGGACGCGGAAGAACACGAAGTTGGTGCGCACCCGGTCGACGTCCAGGTCGACCACGCCCGGCATCCCGGCGAGGCCCTCCGCCAGGCGGCGGGCGTTCGCGTGATCGTCGGCCAGCCGCTCGATCATCCCGCCGGGCCCGTCGCGCAGGGCGATCAGCCCGGGCGCGGCGAGCACGCCGACCTGGCGCATGCCGCCGCCGAGCAGCTTGCGCGCCCGGCGCGCCCGCCAGATGAAGTCGCGCGTGCCGACGACGACCGACCCGACCGGGCAGGCGAGCCCCTTCGACAGGCAGAAGGTCGCCGAGTCCACGTCTCGCAGGAGGACCGGTGCAGGCGTCCCGAGGGCGACTGACGGCGTTCCACAGGCGCGCCCCGTCGACGTGGACCGGCACGCCCGGCGCGGGTGGCCCGTCCGGCTCGCTCAGGCCCGCGTGGGCCAGGCGGGCGACCTGGCTCGTGTAGGCCGCCGAGAGTGGCTGGCCCATGGAATGGCCGTGCGTGTTCTCCAGCACGACCAGCGCGGTGAGCGGCTCGTGCGGGTCGCGCGGGTCGCGGAAGGCCGCCCGGATGGCGTCCGGGTCCATCGTCCCGTCCGGCCCCGCCGGGATGGGCCGCGTGGTCGCCCCGACCACGACCGCGTGGCCGCCCGCCTCATCGAAGACCGTGTGCGACTCGGCCTCGGCGATGATCTCGCCGCCGCGGGGCACGTGGGCCATCAGGCTCACCAGGTTGCCCATCGTGCCGCTGGCCACGAAGAGGCCGGCCTCCTTGCCGGTCAGTTCCGCCGCCCGCTCTTCCAGGGCGATGACGGTCGGGTCGTCGCCAAAGACGTCGTCACCCAGCTCGGCGTCCGCCATCGCCCGTCGCATCTCGGGCGAGGGTTGCGTGACCGTATCGGAGCGCAGGTCGAGGCGGGGGAACTCATCGCAGCGCGAGTATACGGAGCGCGGCGCCTCTGCCGACGCGTCTGGTCCCCAGGCTCGTGGCCGGTCAGCCAGGCGGGCACCTGCTACCATCCCCAGGCCACGCGGACCCGTGGTGTAGCGGCCCAACATGCCAGCCTGTCACGCTGGAGATCGCCGGTTCGAATCCGGTCGGGTCCGCCAGCTCCCTCCCGTGGCTTCAGCGCAGGCCGGCGAAAAGGTCCGTCTCGGGGATGCGCACGCCGATGCGGGAGACCCGCAGGGTGAAGTCCTCGGTCGGCTGGTAGCGCCGAAGCGCCTCAGCGCCCAGGGCCAGGAACGGGTTGCTCATGGAGATCTGGGTCACGTGCGCCTGCAGCGCCGCGATCTTGCGCTCCGCAAAGCCCGTGACGTCGACAGACGAGGTGATGGGGCCCGCCGCGGCGGCCATCTTCGCTCCGAAGGCCTCCCGCTCGGCCTTCTCCTCCGGACTCTCATCCGCCCGCGGGCCCCAGCCGGACTCGATGCCGCGTTCGGCCAGTTCCTTCTGGACGGCCTCCATGCGCGACCACTGGAGCACCGACTCGTACAGCTTCATGGGCCCCGAGGCGCCGGCCGTGGCCTCGAAGGCCGACTTGGCGATCAGCCCGGCGCGGATGTGGTCGGGGTGGCCGTAACCGCCGAAGTCGTTGTAGCCGACGATGACGTCGGCCTCCACCTCGCGCACGATCGACTCCAGGCGCGCCGATGCCTCCGCCAGGTCGGCCTGCCAGAAGGAGCGCGGATCGTCATTCCCCTCGGTGCCCATCATCCCGGAGTCCCGGTAGCCCAGCCAGCGGTGCTCGATGCGGCCCTCCGGGGAGAGGGCAGTCAGGGCGCGCGCCATCTCGCCAGCACGGATCGTGCCGAGGCGCTCATGGTTCTCCGGGGTGTCCATCTCCGGCACGACGATCTCGCCGAGCTCGCCGCCGGTGCAGGTGACGCAGACGACGCGCAGGCCCTCGTCGGCGTAGCGGGCCATGACCCCGCCGGTGGTGATCGTCTCGTCGTCGGGGTGGGCGTGGACGGTGAGGAGCGTCAAGCGGTGAGGCATGCGCGGCATGATAGGCGGAGGCGGCTCGGCTACCGTTTCGGCCATGACCGAACCCCTCGCCGGCCTGGTCGTCTGCGACCTGTCGACGGTCCTGGCGGGCCCGTACTGCGCCATGCTCCTGGGCGACCTCGGCGCCGACGTCATCAAGGTCGAGCCGCCCGAGGGCGACGGCACGCGCGCGTGGGGCCCGCCGTTCGTGGGTCCGCCGGAGCCCGGTGCGGACTACGCGCCGGATGACCCCCGGCGCGACCCGGCGTACCCCGGCGAATTGGCCTACTACCTCTCCATCAACCGCAACAAGCGAGGCCTGCGGCTGGACCTGCGCACGGCGGCCGGGCAGGAGGTCCTCCGCCGGTTGCTGGGCCGGTCGGACGTGCTGATCGAGAACGCGCGGGTCGGCGGGCTGGCACGGCTGGGCTTCCCCGATGATGAGCTGGAGCGGCTGAACCCGGACCTCGTCCACCTCGCCATCAGCGGCTACGGCGTGAGCGGTCCGCTGGCCGACCGGCCCGGGTACGACTTCGTCATCCAGGCCGTTTCGGGCCTCATGTCGATCACCGGCCAGGCCGACGCGGATGGCGGCCGGGCGACGAAGGTCGGCGTGGCCATCAGCGACCTCACCACCGGCATGCTCGGCGCGGTGGCGGTGCTGGCCGCCCTGCTGGCGCGGCGGACGGACGCCGGGGTAGGATCCGACGCCGCCGAGCCCCGCGGGCAGCGGATCGACCTGTCGCTGCTCGAGACGACCCTGTCGTGGCTGGCCAACCAGGCGGCCAACCACCTCATCGGCGGGGTCACGCCCGGCCGCATGGGCAACGAGCATCCCAACATCACGCCCTACGAGACCTTCCGCGCCGCGGACGGGGAGCTGGCCGTGGCCGTGGGCAATGAGCGGCAGTGGGCCCGGTTCACGGCGGCCCTAGACCGCTCCGACCTGGCCGCGGATCCGCGGTTCGCCTCGAACGCGTCACGCGTGGCCCACCGGGCGGAGCTGCGGGTCATCCTGGAAGCGGTCTTCGCGGCGCGCCCGCGTGACGCCTGGCTGGCCGCCCTGGCCGCCGCCGACGTGCCCAGTGGCCCGCTCATCGACCTGGCCCAGGCGTTCGCCGACCCGCAGGTGGCGGCGCGCGACATGGTCGCGACCGTGGCCCACCCGACCGCCGGTCCGATCCGGCTGCCGGGCATCCCCTTCAAGCTGTCGCGCACCCCCGCCACCATCCGTGAGGCGCCGCCGCTGCGCGGCCAGCACACGGCGGAGATCCTGGCCTGGCTGGGCTACGCACCGGCCGAGATCGCCGAGCTGCGCGACTCCCAGGTCGTGTGAGGCGACGTAAGCTGTGAGCATGGCTGGCACGAGGACGGAGACGGACAGCATGGGCGCCCTCGAGGTGCCGGCCGATCGCTACTGGGGCGCCCAGACGGAACGCTCGCTGCACCACTTCGGCATCGGCCACGACCGGATGCCGGCCGAGGTCGTGCATGCGTTCGGCCTCCTGAAGCGGGTCTGCGCGGAAGAGAACGCCGACGCCGGCCGCCTCTCCGCAGAGAAGGCCGCCCTCATCGTGCGGGCCGCACGCGAGGTGGAGGAGGGTCGCCTGGACGACCACTTCCCACTCTCGGTCTGGCAGACCGGCTCGGGCACCCAGTCGAACATGAACGCCAACGAGGTGATCGCCAACCGGGCCATCGAACTCGCCGGCGGGAGGCTGGGGTCCAAGACGCCCATCCACCCCAACGATGACGTCAACATGTCGCAGTCGTCAAACGACACGTTCCCCACGGCCATGCACCTGGCCGCCGCGCCGGCCGTGGCGCGGCGACTGGTGCCCTCCGTCCGGGTCCTGCGTGACGCGCTGGCGGCGAAGGCCGACGCCTTCGGGGGGATCGTCAAGATCGGCCGGACCCACCTCCAGGATGCCGTGCCGCTGACGCTTGGGCAGGAGTTCTCGGGGTACGTCGCCCAGCTCGACGCCGACCTGGCACGCCTGGAGGCCGGCCTGCCCGGGCTGCTCGAGCTGGCGCTCGGCGGGACGGCGGTCGGCACGGGCCTCAACGCTCCGGCGGGGTTCGGGGAGGCGGTCGCCGCCCGGCTGGCGGCCGAGACCGGCATGCCGTTCGTCAGCGCGCCCAACAAGTTCGCCGCCCTCGCGGCGCATGCGGCCCTGGTCGCGGCCCACGGCGCGATCCGCACCCTGGCGACCGACCTGATCAAGATCGCCAACGACCTCCGCTGGCTGGGCTCGGGGCCGCGCTCGGGCCTCGGCGAGCTGCGCCTGCCGGAGAACGAGCCGGGCTCGTCGATCATGCCCGGCAAGGTCAACCCGACCCAGTGCGAGGCGCTGACGATGGTCTGCGCCGAGGTGCTCGGCCACGACGTGACGATCGCGTTCGCCGGCTCGCAGGGCAACTTCGAGCTCAACGTGTACAAGCCGGTCATCATCCACGACTTCCTCCACTCCACGACCATCCTGACTGACGCCTGCGGGACCTTCCGCGAGTACTGCGTCGAAGGTCTGGAAGCGGACACCGCGCGCATCGCCGAGCTGGTGGATCGCTCGCTGATGCTGGTCACCGCGCTGACCCCGCGCATCGGCTACGACCGGGCCGCGGCCATCGCCAAACAGGCCCACCACGAGGGCCTCACGCTGCGCGAGGCGGCCCTCGCCAGCGGCGCCGTGACGGCCGCGGAGTACGACTTGCTGGTCGACCCAGCGGCCATGACGCGGCCCCGTTGACGCGGTGCACCAGAGGCCAGATTCGGATTGACCGGCAGGCCCCATCTCGATAGCCTGTGATGTCTGCCGGCGACGGAGGGAGCCGCCGACCACCCATCGCCTCGCCTGGTCCCCAGGAGACACCGCCAGGCGTGTCGTCAGGTCGAGATCGTGGGAGTCCAGGCATCGCCTGAGAGAGGGATCCGCACCCATGCGTCGACGTGCGCTGGCCGTCGTGGCCGTCACCTTCTTCATGCTCACCGCCCTGTTACCGGTAGGCGTGTTCGCCAAGAGCAGCTCGTCCCCGGCCTCGTCCAGCCCCTCGTCCGCGCGACCCGCCCTCAAGCGGGTGACGCTGCAGGACGGCCAGAAGATCGACACCAAGGTGCTGGCGGCGATGCGGGACCCGAACAAGCAGGTCATGGTCATCGTGCAGCTGAAGGGCGACCCGGTCGCCGTGCGTGAAGCGACCGCCGGCCGGACGTTCTCCGCGGCCGAGAAGACCTCCATCCGCACGTCCCTCAAGGCCCCCCAGGCTGCCCTCGCGGCTCGCATCAAGAGCGTCGGCGGGCGGGTCATCGGCACGATGCAGGACGCCTACAACGGCATCCAGGTCTTCATCAAGGCCAGCCAGGTGAGCAAGCTGGCCGCGCTGCCCGGCGTGGTCAAGGTCCACGCCGTCACGACGTACACGCGCGACAACGTCAACGCCATCCCCTATGTGCAGGCGCCCGCGGCGTGGGCTGACGGGCTCACCGGCAGCACTGAGTGGATCGCCGTCATCGATACCGGTATCGACTACTACCACGCCAACTTCGGCGGCTCGGGCAGCACAGCCGACTTCAACTACGGCGAGCTCCACGACACCACGGCTCCGGCCTTCAACGCCGACGGCACCACGCAGGCCTTCCCGAGCGCGAAGGTCATCGGCGGGTACGACTTCTCTGGTGACGACTACAACGCGGACGACCCGCTCAACGACGTCCCCGTGCCTGATCCGAATCCGCTCGACTGCGGCATCGCCAGCGGCGGCGACGGCCATGGTTCGCACACCGCCGGCACCGCCGCCGGTCAGGGCGTGCTCGCCAACGGCGACACGTACACCGGTCCGTACGACGGCAGCACGGAGGCCACCTCGTTCCTCGTGGGCCCGGGCGTCGCCCCGGAGGCCAAGATCCTCTCCTATCGCGTCTTCGGCTGCGTCGGCTCGTCCAGCCTGATCACGCTGGCCATCAACCAGGCCGTGGCCGATGGCGCGAGCGTCATCAGCATGTCCCTGGGCTCGGACTTCGCGGCCGTCCCGCTGGCCGATGACCCCGACGTCGTCGCCTCCGACAACGCGGCCGGCGCCGGCATCGTCGTCGTCGCGGCCTCTGGCAACGCCGGCGCCGGGGCCTACATCACCGGCGTGCCCGGTGCGTCCAACCGCGTCATCTCGGTGGCCGCCATCGACGGCACCACCCCGACCCTCCCCGGCGTGCACATCGCCCTCACCAGCGACTCGCGTCAACGGCGCACTCAACAACAATGCAAGCCCAGCCGGCGTCTCCGGCACGCTCGACGTTCTGAGCGACGGCGCGGGCGGCATCAGCCTGGGCTGCGCCGCCAGCGACTACGACGGCGCAGCCGGCAAGATCGTTGTCGCCCTCCGCGGTACCTGCGACCGGGTCACGCGCGCGCAGCTCGGCCAGATAGCCGGCGCCGCAGCCGTTATCCTCGTCAACAACGGGTCCGGCCTCCCGCCGTTCGAGGGCGACATCCCGGGACTGCCCGGGACGCCGCCCGGCCCTCCAGTCACGATCCCCTTCATCGGGGTGACCCCGGCCCAGGGCCTCACGTTGCTGGCCGATAACGGCCAGCTCGCCACCCTCAGCGTGACCCCCATCACCAACCCCACCTACCAGCAGGTGGCCGGCTTCTCGTCGGCCGGCTGGCGCAACGGCGACAGCGGCTTCAAGCCCGACATCTCGGCGCCGGGCGTCAGCGTCGTCTCGACCGGCGTCGGCACCGGCACCGGCGGGGAGACCCTGTCCGGTACTTCCATGGCCACCCCCAACGTGGCCGGCGCAGCCGCGCTGGTCCTGCAGGGCCACCCGGGCTGGAACAACGCCGCGACCCGCGTCGACTTCGTCAAGGCGGCGTTGATGAACAACGCGGATGACACCGACGGCGCACACGGGGTCACGCCGTACGACCCGCGCCTCGCGGGTGCCGGCGTGGTGGACGCCTTCGACGCCTCCCAAGCGGCCGTCGTGGCCACGACTGCCGACCACACCGAGTCCCTGTCCTACGGCTACCAGGCGCTCAACGACGGCTGGTCCGCCACCAAGTCCTTCACCGTCACCAACGGGACCGGCTCGAGCGAGAGCTTCGGCCTCTCGAGCGCCTTCGCCGAGCCCGACCTTGGCGTGACGATCGACATCAACGACGGGGCCGATGCGGTGGCCGTGCCGGCCTACGGCACGGCCCAGGTCGACGTGACCCTGACCCTTGACCCCGCCGCCGTCGCGGCGCTCCCCGCTGCCGAGGCGAGCGACTTCGGCGACCTGGCCAGCACGGCCGGCAACATCATCCTCACGCCTGAAGACGGCGGGGCCGGGGTCGGCACGATCCACGTGCCGTTCAACCTGGTGCCGCGCGGCATCTCCGACATCACCGCATCGGCTCGCTCCGCGTATGCGGCCAACGGCATGACATCGACCGCGTCGACGCTGCTGACCAACGGTGGCATCCACCAGGGCAACGGCGACGTCTATGCGTGGGGTCTGTCCGATCCGCAGGACCTGCCCGGCGACACCGTCGACATCCGTGCCGTCGGCGTCCAGGTGTTCCAGGATCAGGACGTGGCGTCCGAGCGCGACATCGTCTTCGCCATCAACACGTGGGGCCAGGCCTCGACGGAAGCGACGAACTTCTATGACGTCGCGATCGACACGAACGGAGATGGCACCCCCGACTTCTACCTCCAGGCAGCCGACCACGGCCTCCTGACCACCGGTTCGTTCGACGGCATCCTGGTGGCCGTGCTCTTCGACAGCGACCTGCAACCAGGCCGGGCCGATCTTCTACGCGAACGCACCGGCGAACGGCTCCACGGTGGAGCTGCCGGTGCTGGCGAGTACCCTCGGCCTGGGGACCGGTCACGGCAAGTTCAGCTACCAGGTCCAGGCCGAGAACCTCAACACCGGCGCAGCCGACGTCGCCAACGGCACGGCCTGGTTCGACGCGTACGCTCCGGCCGTGTCCAACGGTGACTTCGATCCCGCTGGATCCCGGCACCTCCGGCAACCTGGGCCTGTCGGTCGACAACAACCTCATCAAGCAGACGCCCGCCCTGGGCTGGATGGTCGTGACCACGGATGACGCCAACGGGGCGTCCCAGGCCGACCTCGTGCCCATCGGCAAGGTCGCCACGCGGCTCTTCGGAGCCACCCGCTACGACACGGCGGCCGCGATCAGTGCGGCCACCTTCAAGCCTGGCGTGGACGCGGCATTCGTCGTGTCCGGCCTCAACTTCCCCGACGGCCTGGGCGCAGGTCCCGCCGCGGCGGCCATGGGCGGGCCCGTCCTGCTCGTGCCACCGTCCGGGCCGATCCCGGCCTCGGTCACCGCTGAGCTGACGCGGCTCGATCCGGCCAAGATCTACGTGGTCGGTGGCACCGCCTCGGTCTCCGCGGCGACAGCCACGGCCCTCGGGTTGATCGCCCCGGTGACGCGGCTGGCCGGCGCCGACCGCTATGCGACCGCGGCGACCGTCGCCACCACCATCTTCGACACCGTCCTCGACGTCACCCCGTTGCCCGTCGTGTACATCGCCTCCGGGGCCAACTTCCCGGATGCCCTCGCCGCCGGGCCGGCGGCCAGCCACTTCGGCGGCGCACTGCTCCTGGCCCCCTCGACCGGGACGCTGCCCACCTCCGTCAAGAACGCGCTCACCACCCTTGCCCCGGCGACGATCGTCATCGTCGGTGGCACGGGAAGCATCTCCGCGAGCATGGCATCACAGATCCAGACCGCCGCGGGCCTCGCCTCCAACAAGGTGAGCCGGGTGGCCGGGAGCGACCGCTATGCCACCGCGGCAGCCCTGGCGGCCAGCTTCGGGTCGGGCACGCCGACGGCCTACGTGGCCCTCGGCACGAACTTCCCCGACGCGATGGCCGGCAGTGCCGCGGCCGGCTTCACCGGCGGCCCGATCCTCCTCGTCCAGACCGATAGCGTGCCGGCTGCCACCAGCACCGAGCTCGCCGGCCTGGCCCCGGATGACCTGTTCGTCCTGGGTGGCGTGAGCGTCATCTCGGACACCGTCGTCAACGCCATCAGCCCCTTCATCGCCCCGGACGTCCCGGAGCCGTAGCCACCCTCCCCACGGCCGCAGCAAGAGGCCCCCGGCAGCGCCGGGGGCCTCTCCCTTTCCCCTACAATCGAGCCGATGGCCCATCCCGCCGACGGCGCTCCCTCGAGCGCCCTGACCGTTCGCGCCCCCCAGGCGTCCGTGGCGCCGGCCCTGGTCCTGCCACCGGCTCCCGATGCCCCTTCGCTGGGCGAGCTGTTCACCTTCATGCGCGATGCCGAGCGGCGGTTCGAGACGCTGCGCATGCGGCTGGTCGAGCGGGTCCAGGCGGCGGCCGGTGAGACCGTCACGACGAGCGACGTCTGGCTGCGCCACCCCGGCCGCGCCAGGGCGGTCACCTACACGGACCCCGACGCGCCGGCCGGGAGCGGGATGGTCTGGATCAGCGACGGCTCGACCGTGCGCACGTACGACGGCCGCAGCCATACGGCGACCGCCCGACCGGCCCGGCCGCGCGCCGCGGGCATCGAGGATCCGCACCTGCCGGCCTTCGGCCGGGCATACCGGCCGCTCACCCAGCTGCCGGCAGATGGCATGGTCGACACCTTCGTCCATCCACACGGGTTCTGCCGCAATGTCCTGGCCACGGCCGACCTGACGCTGCGTGGCACGGCCCGCCTGGCGGATCGCGAGGTCTACGTGCTGCGCGCCGAGCACCCGCGTTCGACGGAGGTCCTGACCGACCGGCCCGACCGCTGGCTGGAGCTGGCCGTCGATCGTCTGAGCGGCCTGGTGCTGCTCCTGGCCGAGCACGTCGGCGACCAGCTGACGCGTCACGCCGAGGTGACCAGCCTGGAGCTGGACGGGCCCATCAGCGACGACGTGTTCGTGCTCCACGTCTCCTCGGACGTGCGCTCCATCTACTGACGCAGAAGGGCCTTCCCGGCGCCCGAGCCCGCCACTATCATCCGCGCACGGTGCCCGTTGCAGCGGCGCACCCAGGGGGCGAGGCGGATGAGGAGGGTTGGCTCCATGACCCAGGCGCGATCGCGCGAGGACACGATCCAGCAGGACGTGCGGGACCTGCATCGGCTGGGCTACGCGCAGGAGCTGTTCCGCTCGATGGGCGGCTTCAGCAACTTCGCCATCAGCTTCAGCATCATCTCCATCCTCACCGGCGCGGTGATCCTGTACGACTACGGCCTGGCCTGGGCGGGCACGGCCGCGGTGATGATCGGCTGGCCGCTGGTCACGGTCTTCGTGCTGCTGATCGCCGCCTCGATGGCTGAGATCGCCTCGGCCTACCCCACGGCGGGCGGCCTCTACTACTGGGCCAGCAAGATGAAGAACAAGGCCTGGGGCTGGTGGACCGCGTGGTTCAACCTGTTGGGGCAGATCGCCATCGTGGCCGGCATCGACTACGCGGCGGCGGGCTTCCTGAACGCGACGATCGTCGACCAGATCTTCGGCACGACCTTCAACACGGCGGCGGTGTTCGGTCAGACCTGGCTGACCGGCCAGCTCGCGACGATGGGCGTCATCATGCTGGTCCAGCTGTTCCTCAACATCGCCGGCATCCGCCTCGTCGCGCTGCTCAACCAGGTCAGCGTGTGGTGGCACATCGTCATCGTCGCCGCCGTCGTGGTGCTGGTATTCCTCATCGGCAAGGCGGACGCGTCCGGGCTGCACCTGTTCCAGATCCAGCCGCTCGACACCGCCGGCAGCTGGGCCAACACGTTTGCGCTCGGGGACACCAAGGTCCTCGACCTCCAGTACGGAGCCGCGACGACCTATCCGGTGATCCTCGCGTTCTTCTTCTCACTGCTGCAGGCCAACTGGACCTACACGGGCTACGACGCCTCCGCCCACGTGGCCGAGGAGACGGTGGGTGCCCGGATCTCCAGCGCCTGGGGTGTCTTCCTGTCCGTGGCCGTGTCCGCCGTCGTCGGCTACATCTTCCTGGTCGCCCTCACGACGCACCTGCCGGACCTCTCTGCGCTCTTCCCGAGCGATCCAACGAAGCTTGGATCGCCCGCCTCGAGCCAGTACTACTTCGGCGGCGGGGTCGCCGTCATCTCCATCCTCGTCTACAACCTGGGCGACTCACTCGGCAACATCCTCGCGGCGGGCATCGCCGTGGCGATGTGGTTCTGCGGCCTCGCGTCGATCGCCGCGGCCGGCCGGATGCTCTTCGCCTTCAGTCGGGACGACGGGATCCCCGGCTCCGGCTGGCTCAAGCGGGTTTCGCACCGCTACCGGACCCCGGCCAACTCGCTGACGGCGATCGTGGTGTTCGCCTGGTTGTTCACGCTCGCTGCCGGCATCGTCGGCGGCGGCCCGGCGATCGTCATCGTCACCGCGATCAGCACGATCTTCCTGTATGCGGCATACGGCATCGTGATCTACCTCGGGGCGACGACGTCGGCCTGGCTTTCGGAGCGCGTTTGGAGCCTGGGACGCTTCTCCAAGCCGGTCGCGTGGCTGGCCCTGTTGTGGGTCGTCGTCCTGATGGTCCTGTTCTCCTTCCCCACGTCGGGCAATATCTCGTGGCCGTTCATGATCGGTGCGCTGGTGGTGCTGCTGGTGTACTACTTCGGGTACGCCCGCTCCCGCTTCCAGGGCCCTCGGATCATGGGGCAGGAGGCACAGCTGACCGACCTCGAACGCGAGTTCGAGCACGCGGCCGAGGACCTCGGGCCGGCCGCCGCGTAGGCCAGGTCCCGCATCGACCCAGCGAGGATGATCGAGGCAGGGATCGGCAGACGCCGGTCCCTGCCTCGTCCTGACGATCGACGAGCGAGAGGATCGTGATGAGCGAGCACCAGACGCCGCACCACCCCCGGCTGGCCGAGCTCCAGACCATGATCCGCGACGGCCGGATCGACACGTTGATCGTCGCCTTGACCGACATGCAGGGCCGCCTGATGGGCAAGCGGGTGCAGGCCCAGGCCTTCCTCGAGGGCGTGATCGACCACGGCGCCCACTTCTGCACGTACCTCCTCGGCACCGACATGGAGATGAACACGCCGGAGGGCTTCGCCCTCATGAACTGGGAGACCGGCTACGGCGATTGGGTGGCCCGGCCGGTGTGGGACACCCTGCGCGTCCTGCCCTGGCTGGAGAAGACGGCCCTCGTGCTCAGCGACACCATCGACGACGAGACCCAGGAGGAGATCCCCGTCTCGCCGCGCACCATCCTCAAGCGCCAGGTGGCGCGCGCGGCGGAGCACGGCTTCGCCATCAAGGCCGGGTCCGAGTTCGAGTACTACCTCCTGCGCGACAGCTACGACCAGGTCAACGCCAAGGGTGGAGCCCTGCCCGAGCGGTTCGGCTACTACAACGAGGACTACGTCCTGCTCCAGGCGACCAAGGGCGAGCCCATCCACCGCCTGCTGCGCAACCAGATGACCGAGGCCCGCATCCCCATCGAGTTCAGCAAGGGCGAAGCCGCGCCGGGCCAGCACGAGGTCAACATCCGCTACGACCAGGTCCTGGAGTCGGCCGACCGGAGCGTCATCTTCAAGCACGGGGCCAAGGAGATCGCCTATCTCAACGGGCTTGGCCTGACCTTCATGGCCAAACCCGACGCGTCGTGGACCGGGTCGTCCGGACACCTCCACATGAGCGTCTGGGACCCCACCGGGACGACCTCGCTGATGTACGACCCCAAGGGCGAGCCCTACGGCATGTCGCAGACGATGCGCTGGTTCGTGGGCGGCATGATGCAGCTGGCCCGCGAGCTGGCGCCGTTCTTCGCCCCCAACATCAACTCGTACAAGCGCTTCGCCGTGGCCTCATGGGCGCCGGTCAACGTGGTATGGGGCCGCGACAACCGCACGACCGGCTTCCGCGTCGTGGGCCGCGGTCCCGCGCTCCACGTCGAATGTCGTTTCCCCGGCGGCGACATGAACGCCTACCTCACCTACGCCGCCTTCGTGGGGGCCGGCCTACACGGCATCGACCACCACATCGACGTGCCGCCCGAGTACAAGGGCAACGGCTATCTGGCCACCGGCTGCGACCGCATGCCGCACGCCCTCTACCAGGCGATCGAAGCATTGGAGCGGTCCACGGCGGCGGTCGAGATCTTCGGCCAGGACGTCGTCGACCACTACCTCAACGCCGCGCGCGTGGAGCAGGCCGCGTACGACGCGGTCGTCGGCGCCTGGGAGCGCCAGCGCTACCTCGAACGCGCCTGAGCGCCGTCGCCTAGTCTTCCCGTCGATGGTTGCGCCAGCCCGACCTCGCAGCCCCGCTGGGCCGACCGACGCCCCGGCAGCCGGCCGCCGGCGGATCGGGCTGCGGGCACAGCTGGACCTGGTCGATGAGATCGGCACGGCGGTCGCCGCGGGTCGTGACCTCGACGCGATCATCCGGCTCGTGGGCGAGCGGGTCGGTGCCCTGTTCCACGTGCGATCGATGGCCATCGCGCTCTACGAGGAGGCGAGCGGGCTGATCTCGTGGCCCTTCGAGATGGTGGAGGGCAAACCCGACGCGCTTACCGAGCCGTTCATCATCGGACCCGGCCTGACCTCGCAGGTCATCCGTAGCGGACGCCCGCTGCTCATCCACGACCTGGGGGAGAGCACCGCGCACGGCGCGATCACGGTCGGCAACCTCGACACCGAGTCGTGGCTGGGCGTGCCCATGGTGGCCGGCGAGCGGGTACGGGGGGCCATCATCCTCGAGAGCCTCCGCCGCAACGCCTTCGACGAATCAGACTTGAGGCTGCTCTCGACGCTGGCCTCCAGTGTCGGCGTCGCCGTCGAGAACGCTCGCCTGATGGACGAGAGCAAGCGACTGCTGGCCGAGACGGAGCAGCGCGCGGCTGAGCTCGGCCTGATCAACGAGATCGGCCAGGCGCTGGCGAAGCAGTTGGACTTTGACGCCATCATCGAGTTGGTCGGGGAACGAGTCAGGGCCCTGTTCGCCTCCCGTTCGCTCTCCATCTGCATGTACGACGACGCCACGCACGTGATCACGTGGGTCTATGAGATCGAGGAGGGGCAGCGGCTCCATTCCCCTGCCTTCACCCTGGGCCCCGGCGTCACGTCCCGGGTCATCGAGACCCGCAGACCGTTCCTTGCGGCGACACGGGCGGAGCTCAGGGCCGCTGGCTCCGTGGATCTCGGCGGGGCGGTGACCGAGTCCTGGCTGGGCGTGCCGGTCATCGCCGGCGAGCGGGTGATCGGCGTGATCGTCCTGGAGAGCACCCAACGCTCTGCGTTCAGCGACAGCGACGCCCGCCTGCTGTCCACGCTCGCGTCGAGCATGGGCGTGGCCCTTGAGAACGCCCGCCTCTTCGCCGAGACCAAGCGGCTCCTGGCGGAGACGGAGCAGCGGGCCACCGAGTTGGCCCTCATCAATGAGATCGGCCAGGCGCTGGCGCGGCACCTCGACTTCGATGCCATCGTCGAACTGGTCGGCAAGCGGCTGCGGGCGATCTTCCGCTCCCAGGCGCGTGATCTCGGCGTGGGCATCTACGATCGCGACGCGGGCACGATCGCCTTCCCCTACTTCATCGACAGCGGCCGACGGGTGCGGATGGAGCCCCTGTCGCTCGGCACGGGTCTGACGTCCATCGTCATCCAGCGCGGCCGACCGCTCCGCCTGGGGACGACCGCGGAACAGGCGGCGACGACGACGCTGTCGCTCGCACCGGGCGTGACGCAGACCGAGTCGTGGCTCGGCGTGCCGATCCCGTCCGGGGCGGAGGTGATCGGGGCGATCATCATGGGCCACCCGCGGCCCCACGCGTTCAGCGAGTCCGACGAGCGGCTCGTCTCGACCGTCGCGGCGAGCATGGGCGTGGCCCTCCAGAATGCCCGCCTCTTCGGCGAGACGAAACGCCTGCTCGCGGAGACAGACCAGCGGGCGGCGGAGCTTGCGCTGGTCAACGAGATCGGGCAGGCCCTGGCCAAGCAACTTGATTTTGACGCCATCGTCGAGCTGGTCGGGGAGCGCATCCGCGGTCTCTTCGATGCCACGACGATCGCCCTGGCGACCTACGACAAGGCGACCCAGGTGATCAGCTTCCCGTACACCATCGATGAAGGCGTGCGGATGACCAACCGTAGGTCGCGGCCGCTCGGCGAGGGTCTGAACTCGCGGATCATCGAGACCAGGCGGCCCCTGCTTTTCGGTCATGGCGACGAGTCCGATGCCGCCGGAGCGATCATCACTGGGTCGGCAACCGAGTCGTGGCTGGGCGTCCCCATCATCGCCGGCGACGACGTCATCGGCGTCGTCTCGCTCGAATCGATGCGGCCGGAAGCCTTCGACGAGCGCGACGAGCGGATCCTCACCACGATCGTCTCCAGCATGGGCGTGGCCCTCGAGAACGCCCGCCTGTTCGACGAGACGAAGCGTCTCCTGGCTCAGACGGACCAGCGGGCGGCCGAGCTGGCCATCATCAACGGCGTCCAGGAAGGCCTCGCCAGCAAGCTCGAGATGGGCGCCATGTACGAGCTGGTCGGCGACAAGATCCAGGCCATCTTCGACGCCCAGGTGGTGGACATCGCCATGCTCGACCGCGAGGCCGGGCTGATCCGTTTCGAGTACACCATCGAGCGCGGTGTGCGCTTCCCCAACGAGACGATGGCCGTCATCGGGGCCCGGCGCCACGTCCTGGAGACCGGCCAGCCCCTGCTCATCAACCGGGATGCCACGGCCACGGTGCAGGCGATGGGCCAGCCGGGCGCGCTGAGTGGCGAACCGGCCAAAGCGGCGCTCTTCGTGCCGCTGCCCGTCAACGGCCGCCCGGGCGGCGTCATCTCCCTCCAGAACCTGGACCACGAGGACGCCTTCACCGAGTCCGATGTGCAGCTCCTCTCGACGATCGCGGCCAGCTTCAGCGTGGCGCTGGAGAACGTCCGCCTGGTCGACGAGACGCGCCAGCGGGCGGCTGAGCTGACCATCATCAACAGCGTCCAGCAGGGCCTGGCCGAGCAGCTCGAGATGCAGACGATGGTCGAGCTGGTGGGGGAGAAGATCCGCGAGCTGTTCGACGCGCAGGTCGTCGACGTGGGCCTCTACGAACCGGCCGACGAGCAGCTCCACTTCCCGTACACCATCGAGCGCGGCGTCCGCTTCCCCGACGAACCGATCCCGCTGATCGGCTATCGGCGCCACGTCTTCGAGACCGGCCAGCCTTTGCTCATCGACCACGATGCACGGGCCAGCGACGAGCTCTATGGCAACCCGGTGGTGATCAGCGGCGAGCCGTCGCGATCGCTGGTCTTCGTGCCCATCCGGGTGGAGGACAAGGTCGCCGGCGTCGTGTCACTGCAGAACCTGGACCGCGAGTACGCCTTCGACGAGGGCGACGTCCGGCTGCTCACCACGATCGCCGCGAGCCTCAGCGCCTCGCTGGAGAACGCCCGCCTCTTCGACGAGACGAAGCGGCTGCTCCGCGAGACCGACCAGCGGGCGGCCGAGCTGGCCATCATCAACGGCGTCCAGCAGGGCCTGGCGGCCCAGCTCGACATGCAGGCCATGTACGACCTCGTGGGCGACAAGGTGCGCGAGATATTCGACGCCCAGGTCGTCGTCATCGGCGTCTTCGATCGCGCCGCCGAGACCGTGGCCTTCCCGTACGTCAACGAGCGGGGCATCCGCCTTAGCGCGGATCCCGGTCCGCCGGCCGGTTTCAGCAAGCGGATCCTGGAGGCGGGCCAGCCCATCCTGATCAACCGCGACATGGTGCGGGTGAGCCGGGAGATGGGCTCCGAGACCCTCGCCGGTGAGGAGTCCAGGGCGGCTCTCTTCGTGCCCCTGACGATGGGCGTCCAGACCAGTGGCTTCATCTCGCTGCAGAACCTGGATCACGAGGACGCCTTCAGCGACTCCGACCTCGAGCTCCTGACGACCCTCGCGGCCAGCCTCAGCGTGGCCCTGGAGAATGTGCGCCTCGTCGAGCAGACCCGCCAGCGTGCGGCCGAGCTGGCCATCATCAACGACGTCCAGCAGGGCCTGGCGAGCCTGGTCGAGCCGCAGGCGATGTTCGACCTGGTGGGCGAGAAGCTGCGCCAGATCTTCGATGCGGAGACGTTCTACCTCGGCATCCTCGACCGGCCTTCCGGCCTGGTCCACTACCCCTACATGGTCGAGCGTGGCGAACGGTTCCCCGACGATCCCGGACCGCCCGCAGGGTTCAGCAAGCGGGTCCTTGAGACCGGCCGGCTGATCCTCCTCAACGAGGGTGTGGCGGAGGCACGAGAGGCGCAGGGCAATCGCCTGGCCACTGGTGCGCCGGCCAAGTCGATCCTGACCGTCCCGCTCGTCGTCGACGGCGCCACGGGCGGGGTCATCTCGCTCCAGAACCTGGACCATGAGCACGCCTTCAGCGAGTCCGACGTGCGCGTCATCACGACCATCGCGGGCAGCCTCAGCGCGTCCCTGGAGAACGCCCGCCTGGTCCAGCAGACGCGCCATCGGGCCTCGGAGCTGGCCACCATCAACGAGGTCAGCCAGGCGCTGGCAGCCCAACTTGACCTGGATCGGTTGGTCGATCGGCTGGGCGACCAGCTGGGCGAGACGTTCGACGCCAACATGGTCTACGTGGCCATGCTCGACGAGGCGGAGGACCGGATCGAGTTCCCCTACTACAGCGAACGTGGCGAACGCCTCCGCATCGAGCCGATGCCGCGCGGGAGCGGCCTGACGTCGCGCATCCTGGCTTCGGGCGAACCACTGCTGCTGAACCAGGCCAGCGACTACGGCGGCATGGAACGCGTCGGGACCCCGTCCAGGAGCTACCTGGGGGTGCCCATCCTCGTCGGCGACAGGGCCATCGGGGTCATCAGCGTCCAGAGCATCGACGAGGCGGGGCGGTTCGGCGACGACGAGAAGCGGCTCCTCTCCACGCTCGCGGCAAACGTCGGGGTGGCCATCCAGAACGCCCGCCTGTACCGCGACTCGCAGCGTAGGGCGGGGGAGATGGCGGCCCTCGTCGACGTCGCCTCGGAGATCTCGGCCATGCTCGACCTGCGGCCGGTCATCGAACGGATCGCCGAGCGGGCCCGGACCCTCCTTGGCGGCGACACGAGCGGGGTCTTCCTGGCCGATTCGGAGGGCCGCACCTATCCGGCCCTGGTCGCCCTTGGCTCGCTCGCCGACGAGGTCATGGCCATCGCCATCGAGCCCGGCCTGGGCATCCTGGGCGACCTGGTGCGCCGCGGGGCGGCGGAGGCGGTCAACGACACCACCACCGACCCCCGGACGCTCGTCATCGAGGGCACCTCACCGGACGAGCACGACCGGCTCATGGCCGCCCCGCTGCTCGCCCGTGGCGCCGTGGCCGGGATGATGGCGGTCTGGCGGGCACAGACCGCCCCGCCCTTCACCGACGCGGACCTGGCCTTCCTGGTCAGCCTCTCACAGCAGGCCGCGATCGCCATCGAGAACGCCCGCCTGTTCGCCGATGGGCGGGCGGCCCAGGAGTCGGCGGAAGAAGCGAACCGCGCCAAGAGCACCTTCCTGGCCGCCATGAGCCACGAGATCCGCACCCCCATGAACGCCATCATCGGCATGAGCGGGCTGCTCCTCGATACCCACCTGAACGCCGAGCAGCGGGATTACGCCGACACGATCGCGACCTCCGGCGAAGCCCTGCTCACGATCATCAACGACATCCTGGACTTCTCCAAGATCGAGGCCGGCAAGATCGACCTGGAGGCCCTCCCGTTCACCCTTGGGCCGTGCATCGAGGGCGCTCTGGACACGATCGCCCCGCTCGCGGCGAAGAAGGGCCTGGAGCTCGTCTATGCTCCCGAGGACGGCCTGCCACGGGCGCTGGTGGGCGACGCAGGCCGCGTGCGCCAGGTCGTGCTGAACCTCCTGTCCAACGCCGTGAAGTTCACCGACCATGGGGAGATCGTGCTGCGCGTCGCCGGCCACCGGGTGACCGAGCGTGGGCGGCGCGGCGACCGGCGGGAGCTGGTGGTCGAGGTGCAGGACACCGGCATCGGCATCCCGGCCGACCGCATGGGGCGGCTGTTCCAGTCCTTCAGCCAAGCCGACATCTCGACCAGCCGCCGCTACGGCGGGACCGGCCTGGGCCTGGCCATCAGCCGGCGCCTCGCCGAGCTGATGGACGGCTCGCTCACCGCGGAGAGCGAGGGGGACGGCGCCGGCAGCCTCTTCCGCCTCGTCTTCCGCGCCCCGGTGGCGGCCGATTCCGACGTGGCTACTGCCCCGAGCGGCCCGTTGCCGGCCCTGACCGGGCGCCGCGTCCTGATCGTCGACGACAACGCCACGAACCGGCGCATCCTCGTCGCCCAGCTCACGCGCTGGGGCATGAGCACGCGCGACACGGAGGGCGCCACGGCGGCCCTGCGGCTGGTCGAATCGGGCGAGCACTTCGATGTCGCCCTGGTGGACCTGGCCATGCCCGACGTGGACGGCTACGCGCTCGCCGACGGGCTGCGCGAGTCGGCCCACGGCCACGGCCTGCCGGTCATCATCCTCTCGTCGATCGGCCACCGCGAGCACGGCCGGGCGTCGTCGGCGGTCGCCTCGTTCCTGCTGAAGCCGGTCAAGCCCTCCGCGTTGCACGACGCCCTGGTGACGGTGCTCCTGGGCCGCGAGCCGGTCGGGGAGGGCGGCACCGACGCGCGCGTGGAGGCGGGTCCGCGCCTCGGTGAGCGCCACCCGCTGCGCATCCTGCTGGCAGAGGACAACGCGGTGAACCGCAAGCTCGCGCTGCGCCTGCTGAGCCAGATCGGGTACGAGGCGGACGTCGCGACGAATGGCCTGGAGGCGGTCCAGGCGCTGGCGGCGCAGCCGTACGACGTGGTCCTGATGGACGTGCAGATGCCCGAGCTGGACGGCCTGGAGGCGACGCGGCAGGTGCGAGCGGGCAAGGCCGGCGAGGCTTCCCGCGGCGTGCGCATCGTGGCCATGACGGCCAACGCCCTGGCCGGGGATCGCGAGCTGTGCCTGGCCGCCGGCATGGACGACTACGTGTCCAAGCCCATCCGGCCGGCCGAGCTGGCGGCCGCCCTCGCGGCCACGTCGCCGGGAGGCCGCCGCGATGCCTGACGAGGTCCTCGACGAGGCGATCCTGGGCAACCTCCTGGAGACCGTAGGCGGGGACCGGAAGTTCCTGGCCGAGCTGGTGGAGGCCTACCTCGGCGACAGCCCCGGCCTGCTCGAGGCGATGCGGACCGGGTTGCGGGCGGACGATCGGACCGCGCTCCGCCGCGCCGCCCATACCCTGAAGTCCACCAGCGCCAGCCTGGGGGCAACGGCGTTCGCGGCGCTGTGCCGGGAGGTGGAGACCAACGCCCTCGAGGCGGATCCGGCCTGGCTGGAGGGGCGCATCACGGCCGTCGCGGCCGCCTATGAGCCGGTCGCGACCGCACTGCGCGACCGCCTGGGGGGCGCGACGGCATGAGCGCGGACACCTCCGGACGCGTCCTGGTCGTGGACGATTTGCGGGTCAACCGCAGCCTCCTCGTGCGAGCCGTCCAGGAGCAGGGCTACGAGGTCGAAGAGGCGGAGAACGGGCATGCGGCCCTCACCCGGCTGGCCGGCGATGGCGGCCGGGATATCGATGCGGTGCTCCTCGACCTGGAGATGCCGGAGCTGGACGGCTACGAGACGTTGCGTCGGATGAAGGCCGACCCGCGCCTGCGGCACGTGCCGGTCATCATCATCTCGGCCGTGGACGACCTCACCAGCGTCGTCCGCTGCATCGAGATGGGCGCGACGGACTACCTGCCACGGCCGTTCGACGCGGCCATCCTGCGGGCCCGCCTCTCCGCCTCGCTGGCCACCAAGCACCTGCACGACCTGGAGCGCCAGTACACCGCACGCCAGGCCGAGCTGCTGGAGACGATCGAGCGGCAGAGCGCCGAGCTCGCCCACTTCCTCTCCCCGCAGGTCGCGGCCCTCGTGTCGAGCCAGGAGGGGCACGCCCTGCTGGAGGGCCACCGGCGCCTGATCACGGCCGTCTTCTGCGACCTCCGCGGCTTCACCGCCTTCTCCGAGACGGCCGAGCCAGAGGAGCTCTTCGGGGTCCTGCGCGAGTACCAGGCGGCCATGGGCGAGCTCGTCGTCGAGTACGGCGGGACGCTCGAGCATTTCGCCGGGGATGGGCTGCTGGTCTTCTTCAACGATCCCCAGCCGGTCGCGGACCACGAGCAGCAGGCGGTGCGGATGGCGGTGGCGATGCGGGGCCGCTTCGAGACGCTGCAGCAGCGCTGGCACAAGCGCGGCTACGACCTTGGTTTCGGCGTCGGGATCGCGGTCGGCCACGCCACGCTGGGGCGGATCGGCTTCGAGGGCCGCTATGACTACGGGGCGATCGGGATGGTCGTCATCATGGCCTCGCGGCTCAGTTCCGAGGCGGCCGCCGGGCAGATCCTGCTCAGCCAGCGGGCCTTCGCCGCCGTGGAGGACGTCGTCGTGGGCGAATTGATCGGCGACGTGTCGCTCAAGGGTTTCAGCCGGCCGGTGCCCGTCCACAATGTGGTCGGGCTTCGCGAGGAAGCCGCCGCCCCCGCCCACTGATCCAACGGACCACGAGGAGGTACCCACGTGCGGCTGCAGGACAAGGTCACGCTCATCACCGGCGCCGGCGGCGGCATGGGGCGCGTCGCGGCCCAGCTCTTCGCGGCCGAGGGCGCGCGCGTGGTGGTCGCCGAGTTCGACGCGGCCTCGGGCGAGGAGACGGCGCGGCTCGTGCGCGCGGCCGGCGGTGAGGCCACCTTTGTCAAGGCGGATGTGTCGGCGGAGGCCGACGCCAAGGCCATGGTCGACCAGGCTGTGGCCACCTACGGCCGGCTCGACTGCCTCTACAACAACGCCGGGGTGATGCCCGAGGCGGACCACTCGGTCGTCGACACCGACGTCGCCACCTGGGACAAGGTCATGGCCATCAACGTCCGGGGCGTCTTCCTGGGCTGCAAGTACGCCATCCCGGCCATGATCGCGGCTGGCGGCGGCTCGATCATCAACATCGCCAGCTTCGTGGCCATCCTGGGCTGCTCCGTGCCGCAGGATGCCTACACCGCGTCCAAGGGGGCGTTGCTGGCCATGACGCGCAGCCTGGCCGTGCAGTTCGGCCCGCAGGGCATCCGCACGAACGCCATCTGCCCGGGACCGGTGGAGACGCCGCTGCTCATGGACTGGCTGGTCAAGGACGAGGCCGCCAAGCGCATCCGCCTGGCCCGCAACCCGACGGGCCGCTTCGGCAAGCCCGAGGAGATCGTGTACCTCGCCCTGTACCTCGCGTCCGACGAGTCGCGCTGGACGAACGGCGCCTCGCTGGTCGTGGACGGCGGCATCTCCGTCAACTACTTCTAAGGCCACCCTCAGACGCATGATGCGGAGCCGTTCCTGATGCGGAGCCGTCGCTGACCCGCAGCCAGGTCGGCTTGCCCCTGGGCCTGGCCGTGGCCGCGGCCCTGGCAACGCAGCTGTCGCCGCCGGCCGACGCCAGACTCGTCGTGGCGGGGCTGCTGGCGGCCCTCGCGTTCGTCATGGGCATCTCGGTCGCCGGCGGGCCGCGGTGGCTGTCGGCGCTCGTCGCAGCGGCGAGCCTGCTGGGGCTGGCGGGGCTTGGCGTCGCGCTGCGGCTGGTCATGCTTGACGTGGGCAACTCCGACGTCCTGACGGTGACCGCCTCGGCCATCCGGGCGGCGCAGCTGGGCCTGAACCCGTATGGCGTCGGCTACGCCACGTCGTTGCCACCCGGCGCGCCGTTCCCCTATGGCCCGCTGGCTCTGCTGTGGTACGCCCCATTCCTGGGCCACCCGCGCGTCGTCGAGACGGCCGTCGCCATGGCCCTGCTGGCGCTCCTCACCTTGCGTGGGCGGCCCATCGGGCTGGCCGTCTATGCCCTCGCCTGGCCGCTGCTGCTGACCGCCAGCGACGGGTCCAACGACACGTCGGCGGGGTTGCTGCTACTCCTGGCCCTCGTCGCGCTGCCTCGCCGGCCGCTCATCGGCGGCGGCCTGCTGGCCCTCGCGACGGCGTTCAAGCCGTATGCGATCGCGTGGCTCCCGCCGCTGATCGCCTGGGCGCCACTAGCCGGCGGCGGAGGCTTCCTGGCCGTGACGCTGGTCGCCTGGGCACCGGTCCTCTTCGTGTGGGGGCTGCCCAGCTACATCGAGAGCTTCACCGAGTCGCAGTCTGCCCACCTGGCGCCGTTCTTCTCCCTGGCCTCGCTCGTATCGGGCTGGCTGCGTTCGGCTGTGCCCGAGGCGCCGTTCGACGCGCTGCGGCTTGTGCTCGGCGCCGCCACGGCTGTCGGCTCGCTGGTGGTGGCCCGCTCGGGCCGGGCGGTCGTGCTGGGCGGGTTGGCCGTCTACCTGGTCGCCCTGTACACCGGCTTCTGGTCCACCTTCGCCTACCTCGCCGGCATCGCCCCGATCGTCTGCTGGAACCTCGATCAATGGGTCGGTTTGGAAGCCGGACGCATCCCTTGGCCCGGCGATCCGGTCGGCCGCCTCACCGCCTGGGCCGACGCGCGCTGGCCGGTGCTCGCCGCGTAAGGGGCGCCGGTCGCGCGAGCAGTGCGGGCCCTTGTGAACATGAAGAGTGGCTAACGACGACGGCGCGGCCATTTCGACGCCACTTCGGGGGTTTCGGATGTCGGGTCGAACACGTGAGGTTCATCCTGACCCCGGACGGCCTCCATCTCCGTCCTTGGCAACCTTCTGTGTTCATCGGCGCGCCGACCTGCGTAGAGGCCAGCATGGAAGCGCGGCGTATCATCGAGGACCCTCTGACCACCTCCCTTCGCCCAGTCCCAGGAGCACCCATGACCACCGAGCAGGCCCCCCAGACGACCGCCGCGATCCGAGACGTGCAGATGGTCATCGGCGGCCGGAGCGTGCCGGCGGCCGACGGCCAGACGTTCGAGGTCATGAACCCGGCCACCGGGCAGGTCATGGCCCGGGCGCCGCTCGGTGGCAAAGAGGACGTGGACAGGGCGGTCAAGGCGGCCCGCGACGCGTTCGACGATCCCAAGGGCTGGTCGTCCTGGTCGGCGGCCAAGCGAGGCCGGACGCTCCAGAAGTTCAGCCACGCGGTCAAGGCGCACCTGGAGGAGCTGGCCCAGCTCGAGAGCCAGAACGTGGGCAAGCCCATCACCGGCGCCCGCGGCGAGGCCCTCGCCACCAGCCTCGTTTTCGAGTACTACGCCGGCGCAGCCAACAAGCTCTTCGGCGAGACGATCCCGGTCAGCAAGCCGGGCCTGGACTTCACGCTCCGCGAGCCGATCGGTGTCGTGGGCCTCATCGTGCCGTGGAACTTCCCCATGAACATGGCCAGCTGGAAGCTCGGCCCGGCCCTGGCGGCCGGCAACACCTGCATCCTCAAGCCCGCCAGCTGGACGCCGCTCACGGCCATTCGCCTGGGTGAGCTGGCCCTGGAAGCGGGCTTCCCGCCCGGCGTGGTCAATGTCGTGACGGGCCCCGGTGGCTCGGCCGGGGCGGCCATCGCCGGCCACCCGGGCGTGGGCAAGGTCGCCTTCACGGGCGAGACCACGACGGGCCAGGAGATCATGCGGCTGGCCGCCAACAACGTGAAGAAGATCAGCCTGGAACTGGGCGGCAAGAGCCCCAACATCGTCTTCGCCGACGCCGACCTGGAGCGCTTCGCGCGCGAGTCACCGTACTCGGTGTTCGACAACGCCGGCCAGGACTGCTGCGCCAGGAGCCGCATCTTCGTCGAACGCTCCGTGCACGAGAAGGTCGTCCAGCTGTTTGCCGACGCGACCCGCAAGGTGGTCGTGGGCGATCCGGCTGCGGACGCGACGGAAGTGGGCAGCCTCGTCAGCCTCAAGCAGCGCGAGCGCGTCGCCGGGTACGTGGAGGTCGGCCTGGAGGAGGGCGCGGAGCTCGTCGTGGGCGGCAAGGCCCCTGACGCGGCCGAGTTCGCCAGCGGCGCGTACTACCTGCCGACCGTCTTCGATCGCGCGACGACCGACATGCGCATCGTGCGCGAGGAGATCTTCGGGCCGGTCGTCTCGATCATCCCCTTCGACGACGAGGCGGAGGCCGTACGCCTGGCCAACGACACGCCCTATGGGCTGTCAGGCTCCATCTGGACCCGCGACCTGGCCAAGGGCATCCGCGTCGCCAGGGGGGTCCAGGCCGGCGTCCTGTCGGTCAACTCAAACAGCTCCGTGCACACCGAGGCGCCCTTCGGCGGCTACAAGATGTCGGGCATCGGGCGAGAGCTGGGGATGCATGCCATGGAGCTCTACACGGAGCTCAAGAACGTCTTCGTGGACCTGTCCTAGCGCGTCCCACGCCCTGCTCGAGGAAGTCGAGCCAGCGCTCCGGGGGATCGAGCGTGACGGCGAGATGCCGTGCGAACGGCGGCCCGCCGAAGCGGATCGTCGTCTCCACCTGCGCCAGGAGCGGCACGAGGCGTCGCTCCGCGTAGCAGGGCACCGTCTCCAGGACGCGGATCGGCACGAACTCCGCCCCCAGGGGCTCCCGCACCAGGTCCGCGGTCAGGTCGCCGACCAGCCCACCGCACCGCGCGCTGGCGAAGTAGTCGATGACCAGGGCCCGCCCCCCCGCCAGCTCGGCCAGGCGTGGTCGGAGCTCCGGATCCAGGCCGACCAGGGCTTGCATGATGCCGGAGCATACGCCGCGACCGGTCCAGGAGCCGCGGCGGGCTATCCTTGTCCGCGATGGCCGCCCCCGCCCCCTTCCGGTTGCCCGCCGGAGGGCCCGTCCCGCGCCTGACCGCCCGGCGGTTCGCCGCCCTGGTCGCCGGCCGTACCGCCGCCACCGCCTCCCGGCTCAGCGGGCGTGGTGGCGGGACGTCATTGCCGGGCATGATCGCGCGGCGCGTGGACCCGGGCATCCTGGGCGCGCTGGTGGCCGCGCAGCACGTGCCGGTGATCGCCATCACCGGCAGCAACGGCAAGACCACCACGGCACGGTTCACGGCGGCCCTGCTCCAGGGGGCGGGCCTGCCCGTGCGCCACAACCGCACGGGTGCCAACCTGGTCCAGGGCGTCACCTCACTGGCCGTGACCTCGGCCGACCTGCGCGGCCGCATGCCCCGCTCGGTGATGGTCACCGAGGTGGACGAGGGCGCGCTGCCTCACGTCCTGGCTGAGCTCCAGCCACGAGCCGTCCTGGTGACCGACCTGTTCCGCGATCAGCTCGATCGCTACGGCGAGATCTACGCGGTCGCCGATGCCTTCTCCGCCGTGGCGCAAGCCCTCCCCGCGGACAGCGTCCTGTGCGTCAACGGGGACGACCCGATCGTGGCCGGCCTCGCCGCGAGCCGTCCCGGACCCCGCGTCACGTTCGGCCTGGACCTGGACCACGACACCGACCGGATCACCCGCGCGGCGGACACGATCCGCTGTCCGCGCTGCCGGGCCGACCTCGCCTATGACCACGTCTACTTGAGCCACATGGGCGCCTGGCACTGCCCCGCCTGCGACCTGACCCGACCGCCGCTCGATGTCGCCGTGACGGCCCTCGAGGTCCGCGGCCTGGCCGAGACCACGTTCACCGTGCGCACGCCGTCGGGCGACCTGCACCTGACCATCCCCCAGTCCGGCGTGCATATCGCCTACGACGCCGCCGCCGCGATCGCCATCTGCGTCGGGCTCGGCGTGCCGCTGGATGGCGCGGCGACCTCGCTGGCCGCCGTCGGGCCGGCGTTCGGCCGGTTGGAGCAGATCCAGGCCGGGGACAGGCGCATCGTCCTTGGCTTTGCCAAGAACCCGACCTCCTTCAACACGACGCTGCGCTCGCTCGCGGCCGAGGGCCTGCCGCGGCAGCTGCTCGTGGCCGCCAGCAACACGCTCGTGGACGGCGAGGACTTCGCCTGGCTGTGGGACGTGGACTTCGAGGGCGCGGCCGCGAACGTCGAGCACGTCACGGTGGCCGGGCTGCGGGCCGACGAGCTGGCTAACCGACTGAAGTACGCCGGCGTCGCGCCGGACCGCCTGACGATCATCCCCGACCGCCCGGCCGCCCTCGATGCCGCCCTGGCGGGTATCCCCCCGGGCGGTACGCTGACCATCCTGGCCGGCTACACCCCCACCATCGAGCTGCGCGAGGAGATGCACCGGCGCGGCTGGGTCGATCGCTACTGGGAGGCCTGATCCGATGACCGACTATCCCACCCTCCGCCTGGCTCACCTCTACCCGTCCCTGCTGAACGTGGCCGGGGACGGCGGCAACGTCATGGCCGTCGTGCAGCGCTGCGCCTGGCGCGGCATCCCTACCGAGGTCGTTGACGTGGAGGTCGGCGACACGCCCGACTTCTCCACCTTCGACATGGTCTTCATCCAGGGCGGTCAGGACGTGGAGATGCAGGTCGCGGCCGCCGACCTGGGGCTCAAGGCGCCCTCCCTGCGCGAGGCCGCCGACCAGGGCGTCGTCGTGTTCGCCGTCTGTGCCGGGCTGCAATTGCTGGGCAAGCGCTACGTGCCCTCGGCCGGTGAGCCCATGGAGGGCCTCGCCCTGCTGGACCTGGAGACGCACGGTGGACCCCAGCGTTTCATGCAGCACGTTGCGGTCGAGATGACCATCGACGGGGCCACCGGCACCGTGGTGGGCTTCGAGAACCACTCCGGCCTCACCGAACTCGGGCCGGGTGCCCGTCCGATCGGGCGGATGATCGCGGGAGCCGGCAACAACGGTCGCGACGGGACGGAGGGCGCGGTGCGCGACCACGTCTACGCCACCTACCTCCACGGGCCTGTCCTGCCCAAGAACCCCTGGCTGGCCGACCAGCTCATCCGGGTCGCGCTGGAGCGGCGCATGGGCGTGCCGGTCGAGCTGGCGCCGCTCGACGACACGGAGGAGCAGCGCGCCCACGACGTGGCGTTCGCCAAGGCCGTCGCCAACAGCGGCCGGCGCACCGCGGTCGAGCCCGCCCGGCTCGTGCGCGGCTCATAGCCGCGGGATCAGGCGGTGGCGTGATCGATCGCGCGATCGGGGTGAAGGTCGGGGCGTACCCGGCGGACCCAATCGCGTAACGCCCAGGTGCTGGTCTTGAAGGCGATGCCCGCCCAGGGGATCGCCTCGGGCTTGAAGGTGCCGAACGCCAGTGCCTCGGGGTTGGTCTGCAAGTTGCCGCCGACGATGCTGGCCTCGAACGCCACGACGACGATGGCCGCCTGCGTCCGCGAGTACAGACCCACGATCTCGCCGGGCTCCACGATCAGGCCGGTCTCCTCCAGGGTCTCCCGGATGGCGCCCTCGCGCACGGTCTCGTCGATCTCCAGGAAGCCGCCCGGCTGGGCCCACGCGCCAAGCCCCGGCTCGATGCCGCGCCGCAGCAGAACGACCTCACCGTCGGCCGTGATGGGCAGCGTCGTGACCACGAGGCGCGGATTGACATAGGCGACGAAGCCGCAGGCGGGGCAGCTCAGGCGGTCGCGGTGGTCGCCGTCGATGGGCCCGAAGCGCAGCTCCGCTCCGCAGCGCGAACAGAAGTTGAGCAACTCACCCATCCAGGTGGGCACGCCGCCGGGCCCGCGGGGTTGGTCCCATGGCTCGAGTTCGAGCAGGTCGTCATGACTGGTGAGGTCCGGGCCCTGGGAGCGGCCGGCCTCGCGAGCGGAGGAGTCCGTCATGCCGCGAGGACCAGGGCGATCGCGCCAAGCTCAAGGAGGAGGCCGATCAGCAGCACGCCGACCCAGATGGCCCGGAACGCCGCGCGACCGCGCGCGACGGGCCACCACGCGCTCACCGACCGCCCGATCCGCACCGTCGCGTCAGCCGTGACCACCAGCAGGAGGGCGGCCGCGACGAGCACTGGCAGGCGCACCAGCGGCGCGCCAAGTGGCGTCCCCACCTCCCAGGCAGTGATGGCCACCGTGCCGCAGATCAGGACGACCACGCTGAGGTAGATGAAGACGCCCTGGAGCGGCGTCGGGCGCGTCTCGGGGACGCGTTGGGGGACGGCCTGGCGCCCTTCCCGGGGCGCCGTCGTCGGCGCAACCCCCTGTCGGGCCAGGACCGGCATCCCGGGCTGCCACCGCTCGTCATCCATGCGCGGTGTCTCAGTCACCGGTCGAGTGTACGCCGGGTCCCGCGATGCCTAGCTCGCCCCGGTCCGTCGGGGGACGCGAACGTCCTGCTGTACGCCTCCGACGAGATGAGCCCGCGGAATCAGTGGGCGCGTGACCTGCTGCTGACGGCGGCCCGCGGCCCCGAGCTCGTCTACCTCTTCTGGCCGACGATCATGGCTTACCTGCGGATCGTCACCCACCCGGCGATCTTCCGGCGACCGCTCCCGGCCACCGAGGCCGTTGCCAACATCGAAGGGCTCGTGCACCGGCCACACGTCAGGACGCCCGGGGAAGGGGACGGCTTCTGGCGTGGCTATCAGGCGGTGGCCGACGATTCGATCCCCACGGGGAACCTCGTGCTCGACGCCTACTTGGTCGCGCTCATGGACGAGCACGAGGTCCGCACGATCTGGTCGCACGACCGTGACCTGCGCCGTTCGCCGGCATCGAGGTACGTGATCCGTTCGCTTGACCACACCTACGTCACGGCGTCCGCTCAACTGGAAGCGAAGACCGAAGCCTCGCCCGTGCACATGTCGACATCGATAAGCCAATGGACACCCAACGCCGCGGGCCCTCCGGACGGGCCGGGCAGTGTTGCATCGACCTGGACCCTCCAGGCGCCCTCGGCGATGACCGGCGCACCGACGGTCAGCCGAGTGAAAGTGTCGCCGGACGGTTGGCCGTGTGCGATGACGTAGGCACGCGCGATCGACGCCGCCTGGCTCGAGGTCACGGCCACGCATGAGACGATCGAGGCGATCATCGCGCGGACCGCGGCCTCAGCCGCATCCAGGTTGGGTCCCCGAAGGCAGGCCGACACGACCACCCCATCGAGCACGGAAACGACTTGGCGCTCTCCGCCGATCGAGCGACACGGCCCGGTCCAGTCGTCGGTCGGCGGGCCGGCGTTGACCTCTGGCGGCAGGGTCTCGGCGAGATTGCCGGCGTCCGACACCGTGACGAGCACGCCGCCCGCTGGCAGTGTCGTGATCGGTGCCGGGCAGCCCTCGAAGAGGCCGCCGGACGGCGGTGGTGGACAGGTGACGGTCAGCGGCGTGTTGGTGAGGTAGAACTGGGGCACGAGGCCGCCACCGGCTACAGGTCTAGGCCCCGCGACGGAGGTCCAGGCGACCGGATGGGTGACCCGCAACCGTGCGAGCTGCTCGGTCACGGTCGTCGGCGTCGGCGCTGCGGTGCAGGCAGCGAAGGCAAGGGCCGTGAGCAGAACCGCGAGCTTTCCCATCGCGCTCACCATCTCGATCAGACCGGTTGCCCATCGACGGCTCGCCGGCTTTGACGCAAGCCTATGCACGGCACGGGACTCGGCAAGAGCCGATCGACCGGAAGACAGGGGACTACGTTCCGCGCGAGCCCGGGGGCCAGATCACTCCGGGAGGAAGCCGTCAGTCCGGGAGCGGCTCCGCGTTGGACTCGTCGGCCAGGATGGCCTCCGTCATCCGTCGCCGCCAGGCGGCCAGGCGATCGCGCAGGCCCTCGTCGTGGAGGGCCATGATCTGCGCCGCCAGCAGCGCCGCGTTCTCTGCGCCGCCGATGGCGACCGTGGCGACCGGCACGCCGCGCGGCATCTGCACGGTCGACAGCAGGGAGTCGAGGCCGCCGCCGACCTGGGTCGGGATGGGCACGCCGATGATCGGAAGCAGCGTCTTGGAGGCGAGCACGCCCGCCAGGTGAGCCGCGCCGCCCGCACCGGCGATGAGCACCTCGATACCTCGTGGCGCGGCGGTCTCCGCGTAACGCGTCGCGAGCTCCGGCGTGCGATGGGCCGACATGACCCGCAGCTCGCTGGCCACGCCCAGCTCGCCAAGGAGCGCCACGGCCTTCTCCATGATCGGGAAGTCCGAGCGGCTACCGCATACGATGCCGACCCGCGGACCACGCGCGGCGCCCGTCCCGTCTCCAGCCGGCATCTATCAGCCTCCCTGCGATGCGGTGTAGCCCAGCTCGCCGTCGAACGACTGGAGCCGTTCCACGTGCGTCCAGCGATGGTGCTCGGCGACCCGGCCGAGCAGGTCCAGCAGGTCGCGCCCGCGGGGCTCGCGGCCGTCCGCGGCGACGTACCGCGCCGTGAACCACCGCACGCTGTCGCCCACGGCCTCGCCGGGGTAGACGTGGGTGCCCCGGCTGGCCACGCCCTCCAGGCGGAAGACATCGCCGGCGACGGCCGCCAGCGACGGGCCAAGTTCCTCGATCGGCAGGTCGCTCTCCACCATCACGTCCAGGCCCACCAGCGCTCGCGGGATGGCCGCGTAACGAGCGGTGCTGTAGTCCCAGCGGGGCAGCGGGATCGCCGCCGGGTCGGGCGTTCGTACGCGACCAGCCAGGCTCGTCTGCGGCGCCTTGCCCAGGTTGCCGATGACCGCGTCGGTGAATCCGCTCGTGGACGTCGCCTGCTCCACGTCGCCACCGGTCTGGCGCGCGAGGTCCTGGGTCACAGCCGTGCCGCTCTCCAGGGTCGCCAGCACCGCGTTCTCGACCAGGTCGGCGGCGGCCGGCTCACCGATGTGGCGGAGCAGCATCACGGAGCTGAGGATCAGGGCCGTGGGGTTGATGACGTCCTTGCCGGCGTACTTGGGGGCCGAGCCGTGGACCGCCTCGAAGATGGCCACCTCGTCGCCGTAGTTGCCCGACGACGCGAAGCCCAGGCCGCCGACCAGGCCGGAGGCCAGGTCGCTGATGATGTCGCCGTTGAGGTTGGTGGTCACCACGATGTCGAACTGGGCCGGTTCCTTGACCAGTTGGTGGGCCACGTTGTCGATGATCAGGTGCTCGGCGCGGATGCCCGGATACTCGGTCGCCAGCTGCTCGAAGACCCGTTTGAACAGGCCCTCGGTCAGCTTCATGATGTTGGCCTTGGTGGCCGCCGTGACCTTCGTGCGGCCATCGCGCCGCGCCAGCTCGAAGGCGTAGCGGATGATCTTCTCCGAACCCTTGCGGGTGATCAGCTTGAGGCCCTGGGCCACGTCCGGAGTCTCGAGGTGCTCGATGCCGGCGTAGAGGTCCTCGATGTTCTCGCGCACGATGACCATGTCGATGCCCTCGCCCGCATAGCGGGTGGGCACACCCGGCAGCTCGCGCGCCGGCCGCACGTTGGCATACGTCTCGAAGAGCTTGCGCAAGGTGACGTTGGCGCTCTTCTCGCCGAACCCGACCGGCGTCTCGAGGGGGCCCTTGAGCGCCACTCGCGTCCGCTCGATCGAGTCGCGCGTCTCGCGCGGCACGCCCGAGGTGTCACCGGCGCGGAATACGGCCGCTCCGGCGGTCGCCTCCTCCCAGGTGATGGCCACGCCTGCCGCCTCGATGATGCGCATCGCCGAGCGGACGATCTCCGGCCCTACCCCGTCGCCGGGGATGACGGTCACGCGGTGGCTGCTCGAGGCGGTCGGGGGCACGGCCTAATCCTAGCGTCGGCGGGCACGGCCAGCCGGTAGCATCGTGGCGTGACGGACCGCACGCCGATCATCCTCGACGTCGACACCGGGATCGACGATGCCATGGCCCTCCTCTACGCCTGTGGCTCACCGGAGGTGGAACTGCTCGCGGTGACGTGCGTGAGCGGCAACGTCGGGGCGCGCCAGGTCGCGGAGAACACGCGGGCCCTGCTCGAGCTGGTCGGGCGCGGTGACGTGGAGGTCGCCCTGGGGCGCGAGGTGCCGCTCGTCCGGCCGCTTATGACCAGTCCCGAGACCCATGGACCACGCGGCATCGGCTACGCCGAGCTGCCGCCGCCATCACGGCCGGTCAGCGCGCGCCACGCCGGCGACCTGATCGGCGCGGAGGCGCGCCGCCGGCCCGGCGAGGTGACGCTGGTCGCCGTCGGGCCGCAGACCAACATCGCCGTGGCCTTCGAGCGGGACCCCGCCCTGCCAGCCATGTTGCGGCGGTTCGTGTTCATGGGCGGAGCCTTCCGCGCGCCGGGCAACACGACGCCGGTCAGCGAGTGGAACGTGGCGGTCGACCCGGATGCGGCCAAGGCCGTCGCCGATGCCTTCGGCACCGATGCCTTCAGGGCCTCCGGACGCCCGCTGCCGCTGGCCCTTGGTCTCGACGTGACCGAGCAGGCGATCATCCGGCCGGCCGACTTGGACCGCCTCTACGCCCGGGCGGGGGGCTCGCCCGCCTCCGACCCGGTCCTGCGCTTCATCGCCGATGCACTGCGCTTCTACATCGAGTTCCATGAGCGGTACGACGGCTTCAGCGGCGCGCACATGCACGATCCACTGGCGTTGGCCGCAGCGATCGACCCGACGCTCGTGACGACCGAGCCAGTGACCGTGGACGTGGAGCTGACGGGAACGCTGACGGGCGGCCAGACCGTCGCCGACTGGCGCCACCACTGGGGACGGCCGCCGAACATGGACGTGGCGGTCGTGGTCCGGGCCGCTGATTTCCTGGAGCGGTTCATCGAGCGGGTCGGCGCCCTCGCGGCGGCCCGTGCCGCCGCCCGTGGTGGTCAGGCGGCGACGTAGGCGGCGAGATACTCGCCGGTGACCGTGGAGCGGGCCGCGACGAGGTCGGCGGGCGGGCCCTCGAAGACGACCCTCCCGCCCTCGTGGCCGGCGCCCGGCCCGAGGTCGATGATCCAGTCGGCGTGGGCCATGACGGCCGGGTGATGCTCGATGACGATGACCGACTTGCCCGCGTCGACGAGCCGGTCCAGCAGGCCCAGCAATTGCTGGATGTCCGCGAGGTGGAGGCCCGCGGTCGGCTCGTCGAGGACGAAGACGCTGCCCTTCTCGGCCATCTCGGCCGCCAGCTTGAGCCGCTGACGCTCGCCCCCGGATAGCGTCGTGAGTGGCTGGCCCAGGCTGATGTAGGCGAGCCCCACATCGGCCAGGCGATGCAGGATGGCCTCGACGGCTGGTGTGCGTGCCTCGCCGGTCCCGAAGAATGCCTCGGCCTCGGTCACCGACATGGCGAGGACGTCGGCGATGTTGCGCCCTCCCAGGCGGTATTCGAGCACCGACGCCTGGAAGCGCTTGCCGCCGCACTCTTCGCAGGTCGTGGTGACGCCGGCCATCATCCCCAGGTCGGTGTAGATGACGCCCGCGCCGTTGCAGGCCGGGCAGGCGCCTTCCGAGTTGGCGCTGAAGAGCGCGGGCTTGACCCCATTGCTTTTAGCGAAGGCTGTCCGGATCGGGTCCAGGAGGCCCGTGTAGGTGGCCGGGTTGCTCCGCCGCGATCCGCGGATGGCGCCCTGGTCGATGGCGACGACCCCCTCGCGACCGGCCACCGAGCCGTCGATCAGGGAGCTCTTGCCCGACCCGGCCACGCCGGTCAGGACGACCATCACGCCGAGCGGGATGTCCACATCGACGTCGCGGAGGTTGTGGGTTTTGGCGCCGCGCACCTCCAGGGCGCGTGAGGCCGTCCGCACCGACGGCTTGAGGGCCGTGCGGTCGCTCAGGTGGCGCCCGGTGATCGTGTCACTGGCGCGCAGCTCCTCGACGCTGCCCTCGAAGACGACCCGGCCCCCGGCCGCACCGGCCCCAGGGCCAAGGTCGACCGCGTGATCGGCGATCGCGATGGTCTGCGGCTTGTGCTCGACCACGAGCACGGTGTTGCCCTTGTCACGCAGGCGCAGCAACAGGTCGTTCATCCGCGAGATGTCGTGAGGGTGCAGCCCGATCGTCGGCTCGTCGAAGACGTACGTCACGTCGGTCAGCGCCGATCCCAGGTGGCGGATCATCTTGGTCCGTTGGGCCTCGCCGCCCGAAAGCGTGCCCGAGGGGCGATCGAGGCTGAGGTAGCCGAGGCCGATCTCGACGAACGAATCAAGGTGCTGCCCAAGGGCCGCCAGCAGCGGTGCGACGGACGGCTCGTGGAGGCCGCGGACCCATTCCGCCAGGTCGTCGATCTGCATCGAGCAGGCATCGGCGATGCTGAGCCCCCCGATCCTGGACGACCGCGCACCCGCGCTCAGCCGCGTTCCGCCGCACTCGGGACACGTCGTGAACGTCACCGCCCGCTCCACGAACGCGCGGATGTGCGGCTGCATGGCCTCTACGTCCTTGGCCAGGTACGACCCCTGGATTCGCAGCACCAGGCCTTCGTAGGTCATGTTGATGCCTTCGATCTTCATCCTGACCGGCTCGCGGTAGAGGAAGTCGTGGCGCTCCCGCTCGGTGTAATCGCGGATGGGCTTGTGCGGGTCGACGAAGCCGGAGGACGCGTACAGGCGGTAGTTCCAGCCCCCGGCCTGGTAGCCGGGGATGGTCATGGCTCCATCGGCCAGGGACTTTCCCTCATCGAACAGCTGCGCCAGGTCGAAGTCGGTCACCGAACCCATGCCCTCACAGCGCGGGCACATGCCGCCGGTGGTGGAGAACGTCCGGCTGACCGCCGTGCTGTGGGCCCGATCGACCGTGATGGCCCCGCCACCGCGGGCGGACGCGACGTTGAACGAGAACGCCTGCGGCGACCCGAGGTGGGGCACGCCCAGTCGGCTGAACAGCACCCGCAGCATCGCATTGGCATCGGTGGCCGTGCCGACCGTGGAGCGGGCGTTGGCCCCCATCCGCTCCTGGTCCACGATGATGGCGGTCGTCAGCCCTTCAAGGACGTCCACCTCCGGCCGCGCCATGGTGGGCATGAAGCCCTGTACGAAGGAGCTGTACGTCTCGTTGATGAGTCGCTGCGACTCGGCGGCGATGGTGCCGAAGACCAGCGAGCTCTTGCCCGAGCCGGAAACGCCGGTGAAGACCGTCAGACGGCGCTTGGGGATCTGGATGCTGACGTCCTTGAGGTTGTTGACCCGCGCGCCGTGGACGCGGATCAGGCCGTGGCTGTCGGCGACGTGCAACGGGTCACTCCTCAGGCTGGGGTGACATCGTGCCATGTCACGGCGGATACGGCGCCTGGCGGACTGGCGCCGACGCACGTCGTCGTGGCAAGCTTGCCTTGGAGGGAGCGTCGCCAAGGAGGTCTGCCCGGTGGATTGGCTGTCTCGACAGTTCAGCACCCGCGTGATCGTGCTGATGCCCATCGCCATCGCCATCAACATCGTGCTGGGCGCCACCGTCCAGCAGGCGCTCAAGCTGCCCATCTACCTGGACTCGATCGGCACGATCCTCGTCGGCGTGGTGGCCGGCCCATTCGCCGGCCTGCTCACGGGCGTCCTGTCCAACCTCATCTGGGGCTACCTGCTGCCCGCCCCGATCGGCTCGACGACCATCGGCCCGTTCGCCATCGTGGCCGGCGTCATCGGCCTGCTGGCCGGCCTGTGGGGCCGCCTGGGGCTGTTCCGGTCCCGTCGCGGCGAGAGCAGCTCGATCCCCGGGGCGGTCGTGGCGGTCATCCTGGTCGGGGCCCTTGCCGTCTACACGTACGCACGTGCCTACGCCAGCCCGACCGACTTCCAGAACAACACCGGCTTCGACCCCACGACGATCGACCAGTCCCGTATCTTCTTCCTGATCATCCTCGTGGTCTTCGTGGCGCTCATCGCGGTGGCCCTCTTCCTGCGGCGCGACGTGGGAGCGGTCTATGCCATCGGGGCCGGGCTCGTGACGGGCATCGTGGCGGCCATCGTGTCGGCGCCCATCGCCGCGGTCGTCTTCGGCGGCGTGACCGGCAGCGGCACCGACCTGCTCGTGGCGGCCTTCAGGGCGGGCGGTGACAGCCTCGTCTCGGCGACCCTCAAGCAGGGCCTCCTGTCCGACCCGATGGACAAGATGATCACCTCCTTCGTGGTCTTCTTCATCATCGGCAACCTCTCGCAGCGGTTCATCGCACGGTTCCCCAACGGCGAGCGCCTGGTGTCGACGTCGTCGATGTGACGGCCGACCGGCCGACTGGCTCCCCACCACCAGGCCCGCCCGACTTCGTCCTCCAGGCGCCCTCGGGCGCGTACCTCTCGCTGAACCCGGCCACCAAGCTGCTGCTGGCCGCGGTGGAGGTCGAGGCGGCCTTCCTGGTCGGCACCTGGACCGGGCCGGTGCTGGTGCTGCTCCTCGTGCTCGCGTCGGCGGCGATCGCCGCGGTCGTGCCACGCCTCGCCGTGATCGTGGCCGTGACCGTCCCAATCGTGGCCTCGATCATGCTCATCAACGGCTTCCTCTACCCAGGCGCGGTCGACGTCATCGTGCGGATCGGACCGCTCGCCCCGTCCGTGTCGGGCTTCCTGTTCGGGCTGCAGATCACCCTGCGGCTCCTGGCCGCCTCCCTGGCCCTCGCCGTCGCCTACCTCGCGACCCGCACCGACGACCTCCTCTCGGACCTCGAACGCCGCGGCTTCGGGCGGCGCGCGACGTACGTCATCGGCTCGGCCATCGAGACGGTCCCGCGCACGGTGGACCGCGCGGCGGAGATCGTGGACGCCCAACGCTCGCGCGGCCTGGACACGGAGGGCCGCTGGTGGCGGCGGGTGCGCGGCATCGTGCCGCTGGCGGCGCCCGTGGTGTTCGGGGCCCTCACGGAGGTGGAGGAGCGGACGATGGCGCTGGAGGCGCGCGCCTTCTCCACGCCCGGGCCGCGCACCGTCCTGCGCGTCCTGCCCGACTCGTCCCTGCAGCGACTCCTGCGGTCCGTGCTGCTCCTGGCGCTCGCGGCGATGATCGTGGGGCGCATCACCGGCCCGCTCGGCGTGCTCCCGTGAGCCTCCGCCTGGGGGGCGTCTCGTACCGCTACGCGGGCTCGGCCACCACCGTCCTGTCGGAGGTCGACCTCGTGGTGGAGCGCGGCGAGGTCGTCGGCCTCGTAGGACCCAACGAGGCGGGCAAGACCACCCTCTGCCTGGTCGCCGCCGGCCTTGCCCCGGCAACCATCGGCGGCCGCCTGGAGGGCACGATCCACATCGACGACCTGGGCACCGCGGCCGCGAAGCCGTTCGAGCTGGCGCAGCGCTGCGGCACGCTGTTCCAGAACCCGGCCACGCAGCTCTCGGGCACCGCGCCGACCGTCTGGGAGGAGATCGCCTTCGGGCCGCGGAACCTGGCGCTGCCGCTCGCGGAGGTCGTGGCCCGGGTGGACGAGGCCGTCCGGCTGCTGGCCATCGGCGACCTGGTGCGGCGCGATCCGGGGCGCCTCTCCGGCGGCCAGGCCCAGCTCGTCGCCCTTGCCGGCGTCCTCGCCCTGCGCCCGGCGTACCTCATCCTGGACGAGCCGACCAGCCAGCTGGACCCGCAGGGCACGCGCCTCGTGGGCGACGCCCTGGCCGCCCTGGCCGCTCAGTCGAACGCCGGCGTCCTGATCGTCGAGCACAAGACGGACCTGCTGGCCGGCCTGGCGTCACGCGTGGCCGTCATCGAGGCGGGCCGGCTCGTGGCCGTTGGCTCCGCGGCGGACACCCTGGCCGACGAGCGCCTGCCGGGCTGGGGTGTGCAGCCGCCGTCATCGGTCCGGCTGGGGCGTGCGGCCGCGGCGGCCGGGGTCTCCCTTGGCTGACGTGATCGCGCCCGCTACCGGGCTGGCCCTGGCGACCGAAGGCCTGGGCTTCGTGTACCCGGACGGCACGCGCGCGCTCGACGGGGTGGACCTGCGCATCGCCGCGGGCGAGCAGGTCGCCCTGATCGGCCAGAACGGCTCGGGCAAGTCCACGCTCGTGCGCCACTTCGACGGCCTGCTGCGCGCCACCACCGGGCGCGTCCTGGTGGGCGGCGAGCCGGTAGGCCCGCGCCATGTCGCCGACCTGGCCCGTCTGGTCGGCATCGTCTTCCAGGACCCCGACCGCCAGATCTTCGCGGGCCGGGTCCGTGCGGAGGTGGCCTTCGGCCCCCGCAACCTGGGTATGCAGCGGCGCGAGCTGGACGAGCGAGTGGGGGCGGCCCTCGAGGCGGTCGGGCTGGCGGGGTCAGAAGCGATGAATCCGTACGACCTGGGCTACTCGCGACGCAAGCTGCTGGGCATGGCGTCCGTGCTGGCCATGGCCACCCCGGCCGTCATCCTGGACGAGCCCACGACCGGCCAGGACGCCCGCGGCGTCGCCCGTGTGCGCGAGATCGTCGCCGGGCTGGCCGCGGCCGGGCGCACGGTCGTGGCCATCAGCCACGACATGACGTTCGTGGCCGAGCTTTTCCCGCGTCTCGTCGTGATGCGCGCGGGCCGGGTGATCCTCGACGGCCCGCCCGCGGAGGTCTTCGCGGAGGCGAACTGGCCGACCCTCGCCACGACCTATCTGGACCCGCCGCTCGCCGCCCGCGAGGGTGCCCGCCTGGGCCTGGGCTCGACGCCCACCGAGGCGAGCCTCATCGCCGCGCTCAGGCGCGGCACGACTGGAGCACCCGCGTAGAGTAAAGGGGGGCCAGCGGCGCCTGGAACGCCGACGATAGGGGTGGTGGAGCGTGCGTCGCGCTGGCGTGGTTGTGACGGCCTTGGTCACGCTCGCGTTGTCAGGCTGTGGTGCACCCGCTCCGACGTCGCTGCCGGCGCCGTCGGCAACGGTGGTTCCCCTCGCCGCGGGCGAGGTGGCCCTGCCAACCGAGGCGCCGGTCGCAGTGGCGCCTGGCGTGGCGACGGCCTGTGCGGGAGTCGGGATCGACATGGTCCTGCATGGCGACGCCGCTGATCCGCAGGTGGCCTGGCTGATCGGCGACATCGGCCCGCGAGTCAGCGTCGTCTGGCCCGCCGGCTACCGGGCCCGGTTCGACCCGAGCCTCGAGGTGCTCGACGCCAACGACACGGTCGTGCTCCGCGACGGCGATCGCGTCACCGGCGCATGCGTCGTGGGCGACCCGAAGGCCATCCTGCTTCTCGAACCACCCTTCAAATAGCGACCTGATGGTCACGCGGCGCGCCCGCTGGTTCCGGATCCGGAGCCACCCCTACTTGGTCTTTGCGCGCAGCGGCGCTAACGACGGAGGAGGAGCTCGAGAGGCACCGAATCAACCCGCTCCGACGTCGTACGTTGCGCCGCGCGGCACAGATGACGGAGCACGGCGGCCTGCTCCGTCGTTAGCGTCGCCAGCCGCAATGTCGGCGGGAGCACGGCGTCCAACGCGGGCGGCCGTCAGGTGAGTTCGAGCGGGACCTCGGTGATCGTGCTATCCAGGATCGTCCAGGCCCGCACCTCGGGCGCGTCCGGGTCGCGCAGCGAGCACAGCAGGTACAGCGCGTCGGGGTAGGCTGCCAGCCGGACGTCCGTGGCGGAGGGTCGTGGCGCGCTTGCGACGTGGGAGTGGAAGATGCCCCACACGACCTCGTCGGCGTCGTCGATGGCGAGCATCACCTTGAGCTGCTCGACCGGGTCGATCTGGTAGAAGAAGGGCGAGGCGGCCGCGTTGCGCAGGCCGTGGAAGGCCGTCGCGGCGCCGCCGGCGAAGGCGCTGCGCGGCCCGGCCAGGATGCCGCATGCCTCGTTGGGGAGGGCCGTGCGAGACCAGGCCACAAGCTCGTCCCGCAGGGTCGCCGGCAGGTGGGCGACGGCCGGTGACGCCGCCGGGCTCACCACCAGTTGCGGGTCTCCGCGTCGGCCTCGAGCTCCGCCAGGTCGCGCGTCCACAGGCCGTCCGACAGGTACTTCCAGCCGCCATCCGCAAGCAGCAGCACGAGCGTGCCGCGCTCCATGGTCTCGGCCACGCGGCGCGCCGCCACGAGGACCGCGCCCGACGACACCCCACCCAGGATGCCCTCAAGCTCCAGCAACGCCCGCAGGCCCCGGATGGCGTCGGTGCTCGAGACCAGGAAGCGCCCGTCGAGCATCGTCGTGTCCAGGATCTCCGGCACGAAACCATCGGCCAGGGAGCGGAGGCCCTGCACCTGCTCCCCGGGCAGCGGCTCGGCGGCGATGAGGCGCACGGCCGGGTTGGCCTCGCGCAGCCGGCGGCCGGCACCCATGAGCGTCCCACCGGTGCCCAGCCCGGCGACGAAGACGTCCACCTCCGGGCAGGCGGCCAGGATCTCCGGACCGGTCGTCTCGTAGTGGGCGCGGGGGTTGGCGGCGTTGGCGTACTGGTCGGCCATCACGTACCGGTCGTCCTGCGCCGCCAGGCGCCGGGCCAGCGCGATGGCACCGTTGGAGCCGAGCGTGCCCGGCGACTCGATGATCTCCGCGCCGTAGAGCGTCAGCAGCTGCCGCCGTTCCTGCGTGACGTTGTCGGGCAGCACGACGGTCAGGGGATGGCCGTGGCGCCGGGCCAGCATGGCCATCGCGATGCCGGTGTTGCCGCTGGTCGCCTCCAGGATCGACACGCCCGGCCGCAGTCGACCGGACGCCTCGAGATCGGCCAGGAGGGCCCGCGCGATGCGGTCCTTGACCGATCCGCTGGGGTTGAGGCCCTCCAGCTTGGCCAGCAGGCGGACCCCCGGTCGCGGCGATAGGGCGGCCAGCTCCACCAACGGTGTGTGCCCGATGGCTGTCTCGATCGAGTCGAAGCGCGGCGCCCCGACCTCCGCCGGCGTCAGCACCGGCGAACCCGGATCAGGCACCGCCGGCCATCGCGGGCAGGATCGTGATCGTGTCGCGCTCCGTCACAGGGGTCGCCAGGGCCTCCAGGTAGCGCACGTCCTGGTCGTTGAGGTAGACGTTGACGAAGCGGTGCAGGTCGCCATCGGCCGACAGGAGCTGTCCGCGCAGCGCCGGATGCTGGGCCACGAGGGCCTCCAGCACGGCCCCGACCGTGGCGCCGTCCACGCTGAGCTGCTTCTGGTCGCCCGCCGAGGCGCGCAGGACGGGCGGGATGCGGACCGTGCTCACGCCCGCGCCCCGACGCCCGCCGGAACGGCCGCCGCGGCCGGCCGGCCAAGGGCTGCCCGCGCGGCATCGCCGCAGGCTGGGCAGGCGGGATCGCGCCGCAGGTGCAGTTCCTGGAACGTCCCGTCGAGCGAGTCGTAGATGAGCAGCCGCCCGACGTACGTCTCGCCGATGCCCAGCAGGAGCTTCAGCGCCTCGGTCGCCTGGAGCAGGCCCATCGTGCCGGGCACGACGCCAAGCACGCCCGCGACCGAGCACCCCGGCGCCAGTTCGGGCGGCGGGGGCGTCGGGTAGAGGCAGCGATAGCACGGCCCCTCGAACGGCACGAACGTCGTCAGCTGGCCCTCGAACCGGAAGACCGAGGCGTGGACGACGGGGATGCCCGCCCGCACGGCTGCGTCGTTGAGGCTGTAGCGCGTCTCGAACGTGTCGGTGCCGTCCAGGATCACGTCGTAGCCCGAAATGAGCGCGTCGACGTTGTCGTCCGTCAGCATCACGTCGTGGGGCACGACGCGCACGCCCGGATTGAGGGCATGGATGGCGGCGGCGGCGGACGACACCTTGGGCTGGCCGAGCCGGTCGACCGTGTGGACGACCTGGCGCTGGAGGTTGGACTCATCGACCACGTCGAAATCGACGATGCCGATGGTGCCGACCCCGGCGGCGGCCAGGTACAGCAGGCCCGACGCGCCCAGCCCGCCGGCCCCGATGAACAGCACGCGCGACTGCAGCAGCTTGGCCTGGCCGCTGACGCCCACCTCGGGGATGAGGAGGTGACGGCTGTAGCGTTGCTGCTGCGCGGGCGTCAGGGAGATGGGCGCCTCGACGGGCCGGCCTTCCTGGCGCCAGGCCTCGATCCCGCCGGCCATGGAGGCCACATCCGCATAGCCAAGCAGCTGCAGGGTGCGTGCCCCGGCCAGCGACCGTACGCCGGACGCGCAGTAGACGACTACCGGGCGGGCCTTGTCGGGCGCAGCCAGCGTGATGCGCTCCTCGAGCCGGCCGAGCGGCACGAACAGGGCGCCGGGCACGTGCCCGCCCTCCCACTCGTGGGGCTCGCGCACGTCGAGCATCAGGGCACCGGTGGCAGCCCGTTCGGCCGCGTCGGCCGGCGTCGTCTGGGGCACGGTCTGGCGGGCTTCTCGCAGGAGCTCGGCGTAGGTCTTGCTCATGGGTCAGGGGTTCCTCGGGGTCGCGTTGGTCAGGGGCAGGGGTGCCGACGTCGCACGTCAGGCGGCAGCGGTGCGCCGGCGGTCAGGCCGGCGGGCGACACCTGCAGCCCACCCGGTAGGCCGTCATGCGGGCACGTCCTCGGCCTCGGGCAGGGTCGGCCAGGCGACGCGGTCGCCGACGCCCTTGCGCAGCGTCTCCAGCGAGAGCATGGCGCACTTGAGGCGGGCCGGGCTGATCTCGATGCCCAGGTTGTCCAGGATGTCCTGCCGGCTCAGGCTGGTCAGGTCGGCCAGCGGCTTGCCCTTGATCTCGTCGGTCAGCATGGAGGCGCTGGCCTGGCTGATGGCGCACCCACGGCCCGTGAAGGCGACCTCGTCGATGACGCCGTCCTCGCCGATGCCCAGCATCAGCGTGATGCGGTCGCCGCACAGCGGGTTGGAACCCTCCTGCACCACGTCCGGCTCGGTCAGCGTGCCGAAGTTGTGGGGGTGGCGGTAGTGCTCCAGGATCTCGTCGCGATACAGGTCGTCCATGCTCGTGCTCAGTATGCCGTCGCTCAGGCCGTGCCGCCGGTGGGCCGGTCGAAGATGCGCTGCACGCGGGCCAGGGCCGACGCCAGCCGTTCCACGTCCTCGTGGTCGCTGTAGACGTTGAAGCTCGCACGCGCCGTGGCGGCCTCGCCGAGTCGCTCGTGGAGCGGCTGCGTGCAGTGGTGGCCGGCGCGGACGGCGATCGCCTCGCGGTCCAGCAGTGTCGCCACGTCGTGGGCGTGTACCCCGGGCAGGTTGAAGGTCACCACGCCACCGCGTTCGTCGGCGCTCAGGGGGCCGTACAACTGCAGGTCGGGCACCTCCTGCGGCAGCAGGTCCAGGGTGTAGGCGACCAGCTCGCGCTCGTGCTCGCGCACGGCGGCCATGCCGATGCCCTCGAGGTACTCCACCGCCGCCCCGAGGCCGATGGCCGCGGCGATGTCCGGCGTGCCGGCCTCGAACTTCCAGGGCACGTCGTTGAACTCGGTGCGGCGCAGGTGGACCTCACGGATCATCTCGCCGCCGGCCATGAAGGGCGGCATCGATTCCAGCAGCTCGCGCCGCGCCCAGAGGGCCCCGGAGCCCGTCGGGCCCAGGGTCTTGTGGCCGCTGAAGACGTAGAAGTCGCAGCCCAGGGCCTGCACGTCGACCGGCAGATGGGGCACCGCCTGCGCTCCATCGACCAGAACGAGCGCGCCGGCGGCGTGCGCCGCCTCCACCATCTCGCGTATCGGATTGATCGTGCCGAGGCCGTTGGAGACGTGGGTGAAGGCGACGAGGCGGGGCTTCGTGCGCAGGAGCGCCTCGTACGTCGCCTGCAGGAGGCGGCCCTGATCGTCGATGGGCACGAACTCCAGGTCGGCGTCGCGCTCCTGGGCCAGGAGCTGCCAGGGCACGAGGTTGCTGTGGTGCTCCAGCTCGGTCAGCACGATCGTGTCGCCCGAGTGGATGTGCTGGCGGCCCCAGGTGTAGGCGACGAGGTTGATGGCCTCGGTCGCGTTGCGCACGAAGACGATCTCGTGGCGGTCGGCGGCGTTGATGAAGCGGGCCACCGCGGTCCGCGCCCCCTCGTAGGCCGCGGTCGCTTCCTCGCCGATGGTGTAGATGCCGCGGTGCACGTTGGCCGAGTAGCGGCTGTTGTAGCCGTCCACCGCGTCGATGACGACGCGCGGCTTGAGCGCCGTCGCGGCCGAGTCCAGGTACGCCAGCCGCCGGCCGCCGAAGTCGCGTTCGAAGATGGGGAAGTCGGCCCGGATGGCGACCGGGTCGAGCCGCGCGACGGCCGTCGCCGCCTCGCCGACGGGCACGTGGGTCGTCATGCCGACGTGGTCTCCGGCACGGGCACGGCGACGCTGTCGAGCTCCGCCGCCGCCTCCTCGTAGCCGGCCTCACGGAGGACCGGTCCGTAGCCTTCTGACTCCAGGCGCAGGGCCAGGTCGCGGCCGCCCGACAGGATGATCTTGCCAAGGGCCAGGACGTGGACGAAGTCAGGCGTGATGTGGTTGAGCAGGCGCTGGTAGTGGGTGATGAGCAGCACCCCCAGCTCGGGGTTGAGCTGGGCGTTCACCCCGTCGGCGACGATCCGCAGGGCGTCGATGTCGAGGCCCGAGTCGGTCTCGTCCAGGATCGCCATCTCCGGCTGGAGGACGGCCATCTGGAGCATCTCCAGGCGCTTCTTCTCGCCGCCGGAGAAGCCGTCGTTGACGTAGCGGCTGACGAACGTGTCGTCCAGCTTGAGGAGCGCCATCTTCTCCCGCATCAGGCGGCGGAAGTCGCCCATGCTGATGCCGCCGCGGGTCATGTCGGACGGGTCGATCTCGCCGTCACCGGCGTTCAGGCCGCGGCTGCGGGCATTGAGCGCCGTGCGCAGGAAGCTGGCCACCGACAGGCCGGGGATGGCGGTCGGGTACTGGAAGGCCAGGAAGAGGCCCAGGCGGGCGCGCTTGTCGGGCGACAGCTTGAGGATGTTCTGGCCCTTCCAGAGGACCTCGCCCTTCGTCACCGTGTAGGCCGGGTGGCCCATGAGGGCATAGGAGAGCGTCGTCTTGCCCGACCCGTTGGGGCCCATGATGGCGTGGACCTCGCCCTTCGCCACGGTCAGGTCGATGCCCGACAGGATCTCGCGCTTGGGGTCGGCGAGGGGCACGACGTGCAGGTCGCGGATGACCAGCTCCCGGTCGAGGGAGCTACTCGCGGGCTGCTGGCCGGCGGCGCGGGTCGGTTCGATCACGGAAGACGGGGCTCCTTTGGTGGGTCGGCGGCCTGTCCGGCCGCCTCGATGCTCAGGGCGTGGGGATGGCCAACTCGCGCTCCGCGTGGACGACGACCGGGTCGGTCGAGGTGCCGGCGTGGAACGGGTGGGCGGTGCCACGGGGATGGGTCAGGTCGGCCAGGGTGACCGAATCGAGCGCCCCGGCGACGGCCTCGCGGACCTTCATCCAGAGCGGGTTGACGGTGCAGAAGGCCGTGCGGTCGCACGCGGCCGCATGGACCGGGTCCTCGCTGGCGCAGACCATCGGCGCGAGTGGGCCCTCCAGGGCGCGGATGACCTCGCTCATGTGGATCGCGTCGGGCTGGCGCGTCAGGGCATAGCCGCCATGGGCCCCACGCGTGCTGGTGACGAGGCCCGCGTCGCGCAGGCTCACCACCAGCTGCTCCAGGTAGGGACGGGGCAGCTCCTCGTGGTCTGCGATCTCGGCCAGGCTGACCGGCCCGTCGCCACTGTGGCGGGCAAGCTCCACCATCAGGCGCACGCCGTATTCACCGCGCGTCGAGAAGTGGACCGCTCCCGAGGTGGGGAAGATGCTGCGCAAGGCCGAGATGCCGCTCCGAGCTAAATCCGACGGATTCCGTCGGGATTAGTCTAGCCACCGAGGCGGCTCGCCGCAACTACGAGAGGGGTAGTGGGTCAGTTTGACCCACTACCCGGTGCCGGTGAGAAGCTTGAGATCACGGAGCGAGGCGCTGCCAGGCGGGATCGCCCTCGGCGACCCACGGGATGGGGAGAGTGGCTCCGGTCGCGGGGTCGAGCAGCAGTTGCGGCGCTGTCGCTTGAGAGAGGCTCTCGGGGCTGACCAGGATCGACCGGTCGTCGGGTGCCCACCCCATGACGTTGTCACAGCAGCCCGTCAGGCCGCGAGCGCTCTCCACGCCCACCCCTGAACCATCGGCCGGGAGCACCGCCAGGGTCATCGCCTGGTTGAATGTCGAGTACCCACGGACAAGGACGACGTCGCTGCTGTCATTCGACCAGGCCGGGGCGTCCTGGAAGGTCGCACTCTGGGGCATCGGCAGGATCGTGTCGCGGGATCCGTCGATGGCGGCCACATGGACGCGGTACGTGTTCCGGGCGGGATCGACCGTCGAGGCGACGTAGACGATCCGCGACCCGTCAGGGGCGACACTAACCCGGTCGAACGTCACACCAGCCGACGGCTTGACGATGGTCCTGAGGGTTCCCGTGGCGACGTCGACCGCGTAGATGCCGCTCCCGGTGTTGTATCCCGGGTCGGCTGCAAAGACGATCTCGGCTCCGTTGGGGGGCCGATACGATGGCTCGCGCACGCTCATGTCGACGTTGATCTGCCGGGCGCCGCTCCCATCCGCTTTGGCAAGCCAGAGTTCCGAGTTCGGGTCCGCCCCGGCCGTGAAGACGACCGCGCTGCCGTCCGGCGAGAACGAGTAGCTGGCAAGCTGTGCCTGTTCGGTCGTGGTGATGGCGACGAGTCCAGTGCCGTCGGCCTGCGCCACGTACAGTCGCCCGGCGCTGCCGGCGACGACCTCACGCTCGAACGCGATACGCGTGCCGTCCCGGGACCAGACGGGCGCGAGGTCAGTGTCCGGGCCAGTCACGACGGCCTTGGCGATGCCCGTCACCGGGTTGACCGTGTAGATCTCACCACCGCTCGCGTACGCCACGAGTCCGTTCGCGGCGGGCCCGAACGGCGGGGGCAGGTTCGGACGCGTGCCCACGGCGAACGCCGCGAGCATCGCCACGAGCAACGCCAGGAGTACCAGGACAAATCCGACCGTGCGCCACGGCAAGCGCCGCACAAGGACGGGCTGACCGGCGATGTCAACCATGGGGAGCCACCTTTCAGGGATCAACCAGGCCGGCCGCTGGCGGGTGCGGGCGGTCTGTTGGAGGACGTGATCGCGGTACGTGGGCATCGGGCCCAGGTAGAGGTCTTCCAGGAGGCTGGGCAGGTCCTGCTGGAAGCGTCGCTCGGGACTCATGCCGGCTGCCCTCCCGGAACCGTGGCCGTGGCCTCGTGGGCCCCGGCGTCCACCCCGATCCGCATGGCGGTCAGGGCGTAGTGCAAGCGCGATTTGGCGGTGCCATAGGGGATGCCCAGGGACACGGCCACCTCCGGCAGCGGCATCCCCAGGAGGTAGTGCAGGGCGACGACGGCTCGATGGCCCGGATCCAGGCGCCGAAGCGCCGTGTCCAGGCGCTCGCGCTCGGCGAACGCGATGGAGTGGTCGGGCACGTCGAATGAGTCGATCGGAGAGAGCTCGACCTCGATGGGGCGCCTCCGACGGCGTCGGACGAGATCAAGACAGGCGTTGACCGTGAGGCGGTGTAACCAGGCGTCGAATCGATCCGGGTCACGGAGGCCCGGCAGATCACGCCACGCTCGGATGAGGCCCTCCTGGACCGCATCCTGGGCCAGGTCCGGGTCACGCAGGATCAGCCGGGCAGCTGCGTCCAGCCGCCGAAGAGCGCCGTCGACGAGCGCGGCAAAGGCGTCATGATCGCCGTGCCTCGCTCGGTCGATGAGCTCTCGTTGATCCACGATCGCCTCGCCTTGCGGCACGGCCTGGATGGTCGTGCTCGATAGGGTATGGCGTCGGTATCCCCCGATTCGTTCACCCCAGCTACGGCCGCGACTACGCCTCCCGCTCGCGGTCGTAGAGGCGTCGCGCCCACAGGTAGCCGACGACCGAGATCCCGACGCACCACGCGACGGCGACCACGCCGCTGGCGCCGATCGGGGTGCCCAGCAGCAGGCCGCGCAGCGTCTCGACCACCGACGTGATCGGCTGGTTCTGGGCGAACCAGGCGAGCGGCCCGGGCATCGAGTCGGTCGGCACGAAGCCGCTGCTCAGGAACAGCAGCAGGATCAGGACCATGGGCGTGTTGCTGGCGGTCTCGACACTGTTGGCAGCCATGCCCAGGGCGACCGAGAGCCAGGAGACCGCCAGCGCGGTCAGGGCTAGCAGGCCGGTGGCCGCGACCCAATCGACAGGTCCGGTCGTCGGGCGGAACCCGATCACGACGGCCACGATCATCACGATGGCGATCGCCAGCCCCGTCTGGATGACGCTGCCCAGGACGTGGCCGGTGAGGACCGAGACACGGGCGATGTCCATGGTGCGGAACCTGGCGATGATGCCCTCGTGCATGTCCATGGCGACCGAGATGGCCGTGCCCTGGGCGGCGCCGACCACGGTCATGAGCAGGATCCCCGGGATGACGTATGCGATGTACGCGGCGCGACCACCGGCCACCTGGCCGAGGCCGGTGCCGAGCGTGCCGCCGAACACGTACACGAACAGCAGCAGCAGCACGACCGGAAGGCCGACCACGAAGAGCGTCAGCGAGGGGTACCGCCGCATCCGGCGGAGGTTTCGTCGAAGCATCGTCGCGGAGTCCGCGACGACCAGGGGGTATGCGGTCATGAGATGGCCACCTTCTCTTCGTAGGCGCCGCCGGTGAGCGACAGGAAGACGTCGTCGAGTTCGGGGGTCTGGAGCGAGATCGCGCCGACGGTGATGGAGCCGGCCTGGAGCTGATCCAGGAGGGCGCGCAGCGAATCCACGCCACCGTCACTGGGGACCTGGAGCGTCAGCGACTCGTCGTCGCGGACCGCCCCATGGAAGGTCTGGGCGGCCCGCTCGAGATCGGCCGCGTCGCTGAACGACAGCTGGATGTGACCGCCGGGGACCAGTCGCTTCAGCTCGTCCGGCGTGCCTTCCGCGACGAGCACGCCCTTGTCGAGGACGCCGATGCGGTGGGCGAGGCGATCCGCTTCCTCGAGGTATTGCGTGGTCAGGAAGATGGTCACGCCACTGGCGACCAGCTCCTGGACCGTCTGCCACATGGCACGCCGGCTGCGCGGATCGAGCCCCGCGGTGGGCTCGTCGAGGAAGATCACGCGCGGGTTCCCGACGAGGGTCATGGCCAGGTCCAGGCGTCGACGCATGCCGCCGGAGTACGTCACCACCGGTCGCCTTGCGGCATCGACCAGGTCGAACCGCTGGAGGAGCTCACCGATCCACTGCCGGCCGACCCGCTTGTCCAGGTGGCGGAGGTCCGCCATCAGCTGGAGGTTCTCCTCGCCGGTGAAGAGGGCGTCGACCGCGGAGAACTGGCCGGTGAAGCCGATCGCGGCGCGGACGGCGTCGGGCTCGCGGGCCACGTCATGGCCGGCGACCTGGGCCTCCCCACCGTCGGCGGCGATGAGGGTCGACAGGATCCGGACCATGGTCGTCTTGCCCGCCCCATTCGGACCCAGGAGGGCGAAGACGGTCCCTTCGGCGACCTCCAGGTCGATCCCGTCCAGGACCAGGTGCTTGCCGTAGGACTTGCGCAGGCCGGTCGCGCGGATGGCGATCCGGGGCTCGATGGTCGTCACGCCACACCTCCTCGCGCGTCGGCGAGGCGCGGCCGACGATCAGATGTCCAGATCCTCCACGACGGGCTGCTGGGCTGAGCCGGCGACCATGTCGTAGAGCTGGGGCGGGATCCGCTCGCGAAGCTCCTCGAGCGACGCCACGACCTCCAGGGTCGATTCGCCGGGTGAGTTCCCGTAGCTGACGTTGCCGATGCCGAGGTAGCCGCGCCAGCCGGCCGGCTTGCCCTGTTCGTCGACCATGGTGTAGTCGGGGCTGCGTTCGACGTGAAGGACGAACTTGCCCATCCGGCTGCGATAGATGCGGAACGTCTCGACACGGTTGAACGAGGAGTTGACCCACTCGCCGAGAAGGATGCCGGTGAAGCGGATCTTGCGGCCCTTGCCCGGGCCGACCCGGACGGTGATCTCATCGAACCCCTCGCGTCGACCCTCCTCGACGTCGACGTAGCGACGGAGCGCAGCCGAGATGGCAGCCGAGAGGTTGTCGCCGGCCAGCTTCTGGGCGCGGTCGTAGAGGGGGAGATCCCCGTCAGAGACGTAGATGGTCTTGTTCGGCACGCCGACATCGTAACTCCTGTCCTGCGGGCTGTGTGTACGTATGAGTATACGTATAGTGTCAAGCGGGGGGAGAGCGGATACTTGGCGTTGTGAGCGAGCTCGGCGCGATCGTCATCGGGGCAGGCCAAGCCGGCCTCGCCGCGTCCTACCACCTGTCACGGACGGGGATCGAGCACGTGGTGCTGGAGCGGGGCCGGGTCGGTGAGTCCTGGCGCTCGCAGCGCTGGGACACGTTCGTCCTGAATACGCCCGGTTGGCTCAGCCACGTCCGGCCGGGCGCCCATCGCGACGACGAGGGCCAGGACGACGCCTTCCTGTCCGCCAGTGCCTTCGTCGACCGCCTGGAGTCATTCGTGGCCGAACATGCGGTCCCTGTGCGGATCGGCGTCACCGTGACACGCGTCGATCCTCTCGACCCGCCGGGTGCTGGCTTCCGGGTCTCCCTGCAAGGCGCCGACGGCTCCGACGAGGTGATCGGCCGCGCTGTGGTCGTCGCCGCGGGTCTCCAGAACGTGCCGCGCATCCCGTCGGTCGCGGCCTCATTGCCGCCCTGGGTCCTGCAGCTCACGACCGCCGACTACCGGCGCCCATCCGCCCTGCCGGCGGGAGCGGTCCTTGTCGTAGGTGGTGCGCAGTCCGGCGTCCAGATCGCCGAGGACCTGCTCGCCGCCGGCCGCGCCGTGTACCTCTGCACGAGCCGGGTGGGCCGGTTGCGGCGCCGCTATCGGGGTCGCGACATGATCGCCCGGCTCTTCGACGCCGGGTTCTACGACGTGACGCCGGCGCAGCTTCCTGACCCGGCGATGCGGCAATGGCCCATCCCGCAGACGTCCGGCGTGGGACCGCTCGGCCACACCGTCAGCCTCCAGGGCCTGGCGAAGCAGGGTGTGACGCTCCTGGGTCGCCCCGTCGAGGTCACCGGTGACCGCGTCGTGCTGGACGACACCGTCGCGGCCAACGTTGCCTTCGGTGACCGCGTGTCGCACGACCTCAAGGCGCTGGTGGACGATCACCTCCGTCGCGCGGGTCCCAGCCTGCCGCCCGTGGAGCCCGACCCGGCCGACGACCCGCATCCCGATCCGGCGGGGATCCGCGCGCCGGACCACCTGGACCTGGAGCGGTCCGGCATCGGGTGCGTCGTCTGGGCGTGCGGCTTCGGCGGCGGGTTCGGCTACCTCCCGGCGGAGGCGATGGATGCGTCTGGTGTCCCGCGCCACGTGGACGGTGTCGGCACGATGCCGGGCCTCTACTACGTGGGTTTCCCCTGGTTGTGCAAGCGCAAGTCGGGCATCATCCCCGGAGTCGACGAGGATGCCGCGAGGGTCGTCGGTCATCTGGCCCGCCCATAGGGCAGCCGAGCTTCGCGGCAAGGAGGACCAGGTGCGCCCATTCGAGATCGGTGTCGTGCTCACCACGTGGCGCTCGAGCGAGGACCCCACGACGGTCCCCTGGGCTGAGATCCGAGACCTGACCGTGAGCGCCGAGGCGTTGGGATTCGACGCGGTCTGGAGTCCGGATGAGCTGATGGGCCGGCTCGTCAAGGAGGGGCCGCGCTACGGCTTCTGGGACGGGTATGCGATCACCGCGGCGATGGCCGCGGTGACGTCGCGCATCAAGGTCGGGACGTGGGTCGCGTCCTCGCTCCATCGCAATCCGGGCCTCATCGCCAAGGCGGCCGCGACGATCGACGACATCAGCGGCGGCCGGTTCGTGCTGGGCCTTGGGGCGGGCCACGCCGGAAGCGGTGCCCATGCGTTCGGCCTGCCGGAGGACCATATCTACGAGCGCTTCGAGGAGGCGCTCGAGATCATCGTCCCGCTGCTGCGAGCCGGTCGCGCCGACTACGAGGGGACCTACCACGTGGCCCGCGACCTGGAGCAGATGCCACCGGGCCCGCGCCCGGGCGGCATCCCGATCCTGCTGGCCGGTCACGGCCACAAGGGCTACCGGCACGCGGCCCGTTTGGCGGACATCTGGAGCTGCTACGCCACGGAGCGCAGCCACGTCGATGAGCTGGGCCCGCGGGTGGCCGCGTTCGAGGCAGCGTGCGCGGAGGTGGGGCGCGATCCGGCGACGGCCGGCCGCTCGGCTGGGGTCATCGTCGCGCCGCTCGCCACCGGGGAACGCGAGGGCATCTTCGGCAGCGCCATCACAGGCTCGGCGGAGGAGATCGCCGACGCCTTCCGGACCTTCCGCGCCGCCGGCTTCACCCAGCTGGAGTTCATGTTCGAGCCGCAGACGGAGGAAGCCCTCGAGGTCATGGGTCGGGTGCTGGAGCTCCTGCGGGCCGCCTGAGCGATGGCGGAGGAACTGCTGGCGGGCCACGGTCGCTTCCGGGCGACGTACGCCGCGGACGAGCGCGAGTTCCTGCGGCGCCTAGCGACAGAAGGGCAACGGCCGCGCGCGCTGTTCATCGGCTGCGCCGACTCGCGAGTCATACCGGAGCTGCTGACCGGCGCCGGTCCGGGCGATCTCTTCGTGGTGCGCAACATCGCCAACCGCGTCCCCGCGTGGGGCGACCACGACGACGGGGTCGCGGCCGCGGTCGAATTCGCCCTTGAACAGCTGGGCGCGCCCGACGTGATCGTATGCGGGCATGACGGCTGTGGCGGTGTGTCCGCCGCCCTGGACCTCAGACCACCCGGACGCCCCCGCTCGCGGCTCGATCGGTGGATCCGGGGCATCGAGCCGGCCGTGGCCCGAGCTCGCGGGGCGGGCGGCGCTGGGGGTCACCTGCTCCCGCGAGCGGTCGAGGAGAACGTGCTGGAAGGGCTCGCCAACCTGGCGGGGTATCCGGTGGTGGCACGGGCGCTGTCAGCTGGTCGCGTCCGCCTCCACGGCTGGGTGTACGACCTCGTCGAGGCGCTCATCCGCGTCTACGACCCAGGCCAAGACCGGTTCGTCCTGTCCGATCAGCTCGGTGCTCTGAAGGGGTTCAAGCCGCGAGGACCGGGGCGTAAGATGCGAGCGTGACTCGGGCCACGGGACTGGCTCTCGGCAGGGCGATCTTCGGGTTGGTCGGGCTGGCTGCGATGGGCTACCAGTTCGCCGACCTGGCTGGCAAGGGCACGCTCGACGTCGTTAACTACTTCAGCTACTTCACCATCGACAGCAACCTGCTGGCGGCGGCCGTGCTCCTCATCGGAGCCGTCGGCGGGCGCTCGACGCGCGTCCCGAGCTGGGACCTCGTGCGTGGGGCGGCCGTCGTCTACATGAGCGTCACCGGCATCGTCTTCACGCTGCTGCTGGCCAACACCGACGTGGACACGGCCGTGCCGTGGGTCAACACGGTGGTTCACGAGCTGATGCCGATGGTGATCGTGGCGGACTGGCTGCTCGACCCGCCGGCCACTCGCCTGACCCTGCGCCAGGGCCTGCTGTGGTTGAGCTTCCCCATCGTCTGGCTCGCCTACACGATGATCCGGGGCGCGCTGGTGGGGCGCTACCCGTATCCCTTCCTCGATCCGGCCAACGGCGGCTACGGCACCGTGGTGGTCTACTGCGTTGGGGTGCTCGTGGTGATGGCCGTCGTGTCGGCCCTCGCGGTGGCGCTCGGCCGTGCTGCCCACTCGGCGGCCAGGATCGCGTAGAGGTACTCCCCGGCCCACTCGCCCTTGATGAACTCGTTCTCGAGGAAGTGCGCCTCACGCCGCATGCCCAGGCGCGCCATCACCGCCGCGGACGCCGCATTGCGCGAGTCGCAGCGGCCGATGATGCGGTGCAGCCCCAGCCCATCGAAGCCTACCTGGAGCATCGCCGAGCTCATCTCGGTGGCGTAGCCGTGACCGTGATGGTCCGGGTGAAGCACGAAGCCGACTTCCCCCTGGCGGTGCTCTTCGCTCAGCCAGCGGAGCATCACATCGCCGATCAGGGCCCCCGTAGCACCCAGGGTGGCGGCCAGGAGCAGCGCGTCACCCGCTCGCTCGAACCCGACGGCTCGCTTCCGGCGCTCGATCATGCGGCGCACGTCCGTCCTGGTTCGGGGCCCCCAATACAGGTAGCGCGTCACGTCCGGCCGGCACTGGATCGCGTAGAGCGCCTTGGCGTCGCCGTCCTCGAACGGGCGCAGCGTGAGGCGTTCGGTCTCCAGGGGCAGCTGCGGCCGGAACATCGCGGGCATCCTAGCGGTCGGTCGGCCTCCCGGGCGGAACCGCGGCGCCGGTGGCGGCGTCTACGGGCCAGCAACCATCGTCACGCCCGGAGGTCTCCTCGATGTCCAGCGCCACGCGCACGCTCCTCGCCAGGACCGTGGTCATCGCAGCGGTCGCCATGTTCGCGATCCTGGGTGGCATCCCGGCCATGCTCGGCGGCCTGCGGTCCCCGTCGGTGGTCGCCGCCGCGTCGGGTGATCCGACGCACGGCATCACCGTGCAGGGCACCGCGATCATCAGCCTCAAGCCCGACATGGCTTCCCTGTACCTGGGCGTGGACGCCCAGGCCACGACCGCGACCCAGGCCCAGTCCAATGCCAGCAAGGCCATGGCAGCCGTGACCGCGGCCGTCAAGAAGCAGGGCGTCGCCGATGCCGACCTGGCGACCCAGGGCGTGAACCTCAACCCCACCTACGACCCCAACATCGGCGGGACCGCGCACGTGAACGGTTACCAGGCCAGCCAGTCCATGTCGATCAAGGTCCGTGACCTGGACAAGGTCGGGCCGATCATCGACGCCGGCGTGGCCGCCGGTGCCACGTCCGTGGGCGGCATCAGCTTCTCGCTCGCCGACCCGACGGCCGCCACCGACCAGGCCCGCCAGATGGCCGTCGCCGACGCGCACAAGCGCGCCCAGGCGCTGGCCACCGCGGCCGGCGTGACGCTCGGCGCCCCGATCAGTGTCACCGAGGAATCGGCCACCCAGCCGCCGGTCTACTACGCCGCCGGCGCCGCCGTCGACAAGGCCGGCGCCGCGACGCCGATCCAGGTCGGCACCACCGACGTGACGGTCACAGTGGACGTCGTCTACAGCATCCCCTGACGCGGGCTCGCCGGGCGGCGCGGAGGAGGCGTCGCCCGGCCGGTCCGCCCCTTGTCGTGGCTTATCGGCGGACGTATCGTTCGTCCGCTGGAGGTGACACGATGGCGGGACGTCTACGGCAAGTCGGTCTGGCGGTGGCCCTCGCGGGCCTCCTTGTGGCCTGTGGTTCATCGGGCTCTTCGCCTACTGCCAACACCGGCGGCGGGGGCGGCGGCGGCGCGTCGCCGGGGACGTCGCCGGTCGCCACCGCTAGCCAGGGAGGCGGAGGCGGCGGGGGTGGAGGCTCGACGGCGGGCCCCTGCTCCCTGCTCACCGCGGACGAGATCAGCGCGGTCATCGGCCTGACGTTCGGCGTAGGCGACTCGGGCGGCGACACCCACTCCTGCGACTGGGCCCACATCGAGAACCAGCTGCCGACCACACAGGTCATCGTGGACACCAACGTAGACACCGGCCTGTGCGACGAGGGCTCCAACGCCGCGCTTGGCATCACCAACACCCCGCTGAGCGGCATCGGCGACAAGGCGTGCCTCGGGACGATCACCGGCCTGCCGTCGGTCCTGACGTTCTACAAGGGCAGCGGACGCGGCTGGTCTGTCACCGCCTCGGGCAAGAACGTGACCACGGCGAACGTCCAGGGCATCGAGCAGCAGCTCGCCCTTGACATGCTGGGCCACCTGTAGCCTCAGTCGGGGAGGCCCGACCAGCCCCGGATCGCCCGCGCCACGGCCGAGATGTCATCGTCGCCGTGGCCGCGCCGCACGAGCCCGTTCTCGATCTCCGCCGTCAGGCCGGTCACGGGCAGGGCGGCGCCGACTTCCCGAGCCAGGTCCAGGGCGATGCCCAGGTCCTTGCGGTGGAGCGCCACCTTGAAGCCCAGCGGGTACTCGTTCTCGATCATCCGGCCGCTGCGGTTGGCCAGCACCCACGATTGAGCGGCACCGCCGCTGAGGGCGGTCACCACCTTCTGCACATCAAGGCCGGCCTGCATCGCCAGCACGAGCCCCTCGGCGACACCCAGGTACGTCCCGGAGATGATCACCTGGTTGACCGCCTTGGTGGCCTGGCCGGACCCGACCGGGCCCATGTGGGTGATCGTGCTGCCCATCGCCGCCAGCATGGGCCTGGCGCGTTCGACCGCCGCCTCCTCGCCCCCGACCATGATCGTCAGGGTCCCCTTCTGGGCGCCCTCCGAGCCGCCCGAGACGGGAGCGTCGACGAAGCCGATGCCCTGCTCGGCGAGGCGCGCCGCGAAGCCCCGGGTGGCCGATGGACTGATCGTCGAGCAGTCGATGACCAGACTGCCCATCCGCCCGCCGGCGACGAGCCCGTCGGGGCCGAACAGGACGGCCTCGACGTCGGGCGTGTCCGACAGGCAGCAGACCACGACATCGGTCGCCGCGGCGAGTTCGCGCGGCGTGGCCGCCACCGCGGCGCCCGCGGAGCGGAGCGGTTCGGCGCGCCCGACCGTCCGGTTCCACACGGTGAGCGGGAAGCCAGCCTTCACCAGGTTCGCGGCCATGGCCGCCCCCATCGTGCCCATGCCCGCGAACCCGACGCGTTCCATCTCTACCTCCACTCGTCCCGGGACGGCGCCTGCCGACACACCACGACCGGCCCATGGTACCGAGGGGAATCGAAAGGGCCCCGGGTGAGCGGGGCCCTCTGGTCGGTCGAATGCCTGCTAGCGGCGGCTGCCGGTCAGGCGGAGGAAGCTGATGAACAGGTTGACGAAGTCCAGGTAGAGGCGCAGCGCCCCGATGACCGACGCGGCCTCGCGGGTGCGGATCCACGCCAGGTTGCCGTTGCGCAGGCGCTGCACGTCGTAGGCCGTGAGACCGGTGAAGATCACCACGCCGATCGCGCCGATGATGAAGCTGAACTGGCTCCCACCCACGAAGACGTTGGCCAACGACATCACCACGAGGCCGAAGAGGCCCATGAAGAGGATGCCGCCGAGCTTGGTCAGGTCGCGGCGCGTGACGACTCCATAGAGGGCCGCCGCCCCGAAGACCGCCGCCGCGCTGACGAAGGCCGTCGCGATCGACTGGCCGGTGTAGACCAGCGCGATGATCGAGAGGGTCGCCCCGTTCAGGATGGCGAAGGCGAAGAAGAGGGCCAGGCCGGGCAACGCGCCGATGCGGTTGATGGCCGCGCTGACGCCGATGACGAAGACGAACTCCAGGATCACGAGCGCTATGTACCACTGGGCGACCGTTTGCTGGAAGTTGGGCAGGTTGAGGACGACGGCCGCGGTGCCGGCACTGAGCAGCAGGCCCAGCGTCATCCACACGAAGCTCATCGTCAGGTAGCCCTCGCCGACCTGGACGGTGGCGGCAGGCTGGGTCATGCCGGCCAGCGTGTTCGGCTGACCCCAGCGGGTCTGGCTCGCCGGGCCCGTGGAGGGCGACGTACGCGATGGGTCGGGTCGATCGTTACTGAACACGGATGAGGGACTCCTTCGACCGTCCCGTCGACGGTCAGGTGGCGGCACGGCGGATCCGTGCGCCACGGACTAGTCTAGCCATCTTGTCGAGAAGCTCTCGACGCGCGCTTCGACTGGAGAGCGACGCTCTCAAGAGGTATACGTTGCCCGACGACACGCCGATCAGTTGGAAAGCCATCCCGCCGAACACGCCCGTGCTGAGTTCGGACGGCCAGAGCGCGGGGACGGTGACCGAGGTGCTCGGCAGCCGCGATGAGGACATCTTCCACGGCCTGATCGTGCATGTGTCGGGGCAGCAGCGAGTGCTCACCTCGGATTGCGTCACGAGTATCTCGGCGGCCGGCGTGGTCAGCGACCACACCGCGGCCGAGCTGCTGGCCCTGCCCGTCTATACGCCGGAGGCGATGTTCCACGCGGAGCTGTCGAAGGGCATCTTCGGCCGCTTCAAGCACGAGCACTTCACCAAGGACGACGACCGCCACTGACCGCGGGCGGCCCGGACGGGCCGCATCCCACTCGCGCCACGCGACGGATCCGCGATCTAACCTGAGAGGTCAGTAACGGACGGGGACATTGCGATCGGGCCCGCAAACAGGTCGGATCCCGTCGTTTCTGTCCCCGCGGGTCAACGCCGGACGGATTCGGGCCCCAGGTCATGCGAATCCCGTCAGATACGACCCCCCCAGGTCAGAACTCGCTAACGCCCCACGTCAGGAGTCGGACGTCCCGTGGCCGCAAGACCGCAGCGCCGCTTAGCGGGAGCGTTTCCCGCGAGGCGTGGTGCGGGCTGGCACGGCCGGCCGGGCGGCGGCCTGTTCGGCGGCGCGAGCCAGGATCCACAGCAGATCGGCCACGCGGTTCACGTACGGCAGCAGCCACTCACCGGAGAGCCCGCCGTCGCGTTGGAACGTCACGATCCTTCGCTCCGCACGCCGCATCACCGTGCGCGCGGCCTCGAGCGCCGCTGACGCGCGCGTCTCACCCGGGACCACGAACTCCCGCGGCATCTCGATGGCCGCCTCGTGCTCGGCGAGGGTCGCCTCCAGGGCCTCGAGCATCGCCTCGCTCACGCGGGTCACGCCATCGGTCAGGCGGTCACGTGCCGCCGGGGTGGTGGCGAGTTCGGCCCCCACCACGAACAGCTCCCGCTGCAGCCGCAGGACCAGCGTCGCGAGCTCACCGTAGGCGCGGAGCGCGTCCGGCGCATCCGCGGCCGCCAGGAACTCCGCCCGGGCCACGCCAAGGGCCGCCACGGCCTCGTCGATCGTGCCGTAGGCCTCGGTGGCGGGATCGTCCTTGGCCACCCGCGGCCCGCCGAAGAGCAGGCCGGTCGTGCCGTCGTCGCCGCGGCCGGTGGCGACGCCGCTCGCCGCGATGCGCGGGCGGCGCGTGGTCATCGGGCGGCGATCACCAGGCAGTGAGTGAGGATCACCACATCAGGCCGGCGTCGCGCGGGTCCCAGCGCTCGGCCAGCAGGGTGACCTTGACCTCGTGGCCGACGACCTCTTCGGTGGCTTCCTTCACCTGCTGGATCATCGCGCCGGCGTAGGGGCAGAAGGGCGTCGTGAGGATCATCTTGATCTCGGTCTGCTCGCGGCCCAGGATGATCTGCTTGATCAGGGCGAGCTCGACGACGTTCATGCCGATCTCGGGGTCGACAACGGTCCGGAGGCCGTCCAGGATCGCCAACTCGGTCGCCCGCGCCTCGGCGTCGAAGACGGGCGCGTCGGGACCGGTCGCGGTCGGCGACTCGGCGGCGGTACCGGACTCAGCGGTGGCGGGATCGGGCATGGGAACCTCGGTTGCGTACTCACCCAATCGTAGCATCCGTCTTGCGAGGGTCCCTGGACGGGATCAGGCGGCGGGCGCGTCCACCACGACGCCGGCCAGCTCGCGGAGGTGCTCAGGCAGGTCGGCTGCCTCGGCGGCGGGGAAGCCGGGGCCCTGCAAGCCGCCGTCCTCGGCGAAGAAGTCCGCGTAGCGGCCCCGATGGTCGGCCGCGTAGCGGAAGGCCTCGGCGATGCCGATGCGCCGCAGTTCGGGGTTCTCCACCAGCATCTGGCGCGGCGTGAGGCCGTTGGCGCGCATCTCGAGCACGTTCCGCACCGTCAGGCGCGTGTTGTAGCAGAACGGCTCGCCGTTCATCACGAGGGGGTCGATCTTGACCCACTTGATGGTCATCGGCCGGCGCTCGTGCGGCTAGATGAGGGAGTCATCGAGGATGCCGGCGCCCTTCCAGATGAAGCGCACGGCCGCGTTGCCCTTGTGGTCGCCGGGTAGCCGGCGGTGCAGCTCGAGCACCTTGAGCCAGGCCCGGACGTATCCCTCCAGCACGTGGATCTCGTCCGGTGAGAGGACCGTGGAGGCCGCGTCGGCAAGGCGCTGGAGCAGGAGCGCCTGGTCCCTGGCGCCCACGTGGCGGCGGCGGTAGGCAGGCTGGATCCACTCGGCGTACGTCGTGACGAGGTGCACCTGGCCCGTCTCCATGGCCTGGGCCAGCTGCTCGAGATGGCGATCGGCGTCGCGCAGCAGCTCGCGCAGGGCCACCTCGTCATAGCGCGTCGCCAGGGGCGGGTCGTCCTTGACGGCCGCCTGGAGCGAGGTCGCCGCCAGCCGCTTGCGCGCGGCGCGGATGCGTCCGGCCGCGGCGGGCAGGCCCGCCGTGTGGTCGAGCGGTGGCAGGCCAAGTGCCGGGTGGCTCATGGCGGGTAAGTCTAGCGGCGGCGATACAGTGGCGGCGTGACGGACGTCTCCGCGACCCACGACCAGGCCCCCGAACCGGCTGCCACGCCCGCCCGCCCGGGTGAGGTGCGGCCGGCCTCGGCGCGGCTGCTGGACCGGCCGCCGAGCGACCGGTTCGGGCCGCCTCCACGGCCCCCGGAGGTGGTCGCCACGCGCGCCGGCCGGGCCATCGTGGGCGGCCTCGCCGGCGGGGTGGTCGCCGCGCTGCTGTGGGTCGTCATCGGCGGGACCCTGGACCTTGACGCGGGCCTCGTGGTGGTGGCCATCGTCGGTGGCTGGCTCGTGGGTGGCGGCACCGCGCTGGGGGCGTGGGGCCGCGCCGACGCGGCGCACGTGACCGGTCGGATGCCGTGGCTGGCCGCCGTGCTCGCCCTGCTGACGTGGCTGGCCGGGACGATCGCGCTGTACCTGTACGCCGAGGTCACGCTGCCGGCCTCGTCGCTGACGCTTCCGGACCGCCTCGCCTCCACGCCCTTCACCGACTGGCTCGCCCCGCAGTTCCTGCCGCTCGGCCCGCTGGAGATCCTGCTGCTGGCCGGCGTCAGCTGGTGGTCGGCCCGCTAGCTCCGCCGGCACCGTCCGCGGCCGTCTCGCCACGGAACGGCATGCCCTGCTCCTCCACGGCCCGCAGGCTCATGCGCAGGGCGGCCGTCTTCTGCTCGGCCACGGCCCGTACGTAGGCCGTCTCCTCGTCGGCGGTCATGGGCCGGCCCCTTGGCGCGTCCGCCGGGCGCCCGACCGACAGCCACGAGAGGTGGTAGCGGTCCATCGAACCCCAGGCGGCCGACAGGAGCGTATCCGACCGACGCAGCCAGCCCCGCAGCCCCACCATCTCCGGCTTCCTGGCCAGCCGATCACCCTCTTCCACGAGCGCCCGGGTGTCACGGATCAGCTCGTCGCGGGTCATCCAGCGCCGCGGATGAACGCTTCGCGGTCCATGCGGGCGCGCGTCGTCCACGGACCCGGCAGGCCCGAGCCGATAGCGTGGCCGTCGAAGCGAGTGATGGGCAGGATGCCCGCGACGCTGCTGGAGAGGAAGGCTTCGTCCGCCTCGAGCAGGTCGCGGCTCGTCAGCAGCGTCTCGTGCGCGGTGAGTCCCGCGGTCGCGGCCCATCGGAGCAGCCAGTCGCGGGTCGTGCCGGCCAGGACGGCGCAGGCCAGCGACGGTGTGGCCAGCTCGCCGACGCGGATCAGGAACAGGTTGGCGCTCGTGCCTTCGGACAGGTACCCGTCCGTGGTCAGGAAGAGGGCATCGTCGGCCCCGGCCCGGTCGGCCTCCAGGCGGGCGAAGACGTAGTCGGCACGGCTGGTCGTCTTGAGGCCGGCCAGCGGACTCTCCACGTCGCGCCGGACGGTGCTGGCCACGACGTGCAGGCCACGGGCGAGCAGGTCGGCGGCCGGGGGCACCACCGGCGTCGCCTGGACCACGATCGTCGGTGCCACGTGCGGCACCGGCGGCAGCAGGCCGCGCTGGGCGATGGGGCCCCGGGAGACGGTGATGCGGATGGACGCGTCGCCCTCGGCGCCAGCCAGGTCCTCGGCGGCGAGGAGCTCGGCGATCGCGTTCGCGAGCCGCGCCGCGAGGTCGCTCGGCAGGTCGATCCCCAGGCCATCGGCGGAGCGGCGCAGCCGGGCGGTGTGCTCGGCCAGCTCGGTCGGTCGGCCACCCCGAGCCCGGAGGGTCTCGAAGACCCCGTCGCCCAGCTGGAAGCCGCGATCGAACGCCGAGAGATGCGGTCCGGCCGCGGGCTGGAGCCGCCCATCGACCCACACGTGCCCCGGCCCGTCGTCCGTCCGGGTCACGGGGCCGGCGGGTCGTCCGGCGCGGGCGGCTCGACCGGGGTTGCGGCAGCGTCGTCGGCGGGGGCGGCCGCGGGCTTGGGCACGGACGGCAGCGGGGTCTCCGCCCCTTGGTCCAGCAGCAGGACCATGACGCCCAGGATGAGCGCGCCGCACGCGGCGCCGAAGACGGCGGCCGTCTCGGCCGGCAGCCCGACGCCGGCCGCTCGCGAGCCGCCGAAGAGCATCCAGCCGCTCGGCAGCCCGGCGGCCAGAGCCGCCGACAGGAGCAGCACGCCGACGGCCGTCTGCTGGCCTCGTCGCAGCAGGTCCAGCGAGGCGATGACGGCCGGGATCAGGCCAAGGAACGCGACCGGGCTGGGGAACGACAGGGCGAGCAGGCCGACCGCCACCCCGCTGACCACGGCCAGCAGCGTGTCTCGGTCGCTGCGCGGCGTGGCCGTCATGCGTCGACCTCGTGCGCGCCAAGGGCACCCAGCGGTCCGTTCGCCTTGGCCTGCGTCTCGGCCCATTCGGCGGCCGGATCGGATCGCCAGGTGATGCCGCCGCCGACGTGCAGGGTCAGGCGCGCGCCGTCGGCGACGAGCGTCCGGATGAGGATCGACGAGCCCATCGTGCTGTCCGGGCCCAGCCAGAGGGCGGCGCCCGTGTAGGGTCCGCGCCGCACCGGCTCCAGCCGTTCGATGAGCTCCATGGCCCGGATCTTGGGGGCGCCGGTGATCGAGCCGCCGGGGAACGAGGCCGCCAGGAGGTCGAACGCATCGCGGCCTGCGGCGAGGCGCCCGGTCACGGTCGAAACCAGGTGCTGGACGCTGCCCGTCCGCTCCAGGCGGCACAGCCGGGGCACGCGGACGGTGCCCGGTTCGCAGACCCGGCCGAGGTCGTTGCGCAGGACGTCAACGATCATCGTGTTCTCGGCCCGGTCCTTGGCGCTGGCCAGCAGCTCGGCCGCCAGGGCACGGTCCTCCGCGCGGGTCCGGCCCCGGGGCCGGGTGCCCTTGATCGGGTCGGTCAGGACCGTCCCGTCCGGTGACACCGCAAGGAAGGGCTCGGGCGACGCCGAGAGGAGCGCCCGGGCGGCGCCCGTGCGTCGGTCGGGTCCCAGGTCGAGGTACGCCGCGTAGCCGACCGGATCGCCCGTGCGAAGCCGCCGGTAGACGGGCCACGGATCGGCGGAGAAGGCCGCCTCCAGCCGACGGGCCACGTTGGCCTGGTAGAGCTCGCCGCGGGCGATCTCGCGCCGCACGGCCTCCACCATCGCCATGTAGGCACCTCGATCGAGGTTGCTGGCGAAGACGGCCGGGGGCTCCACGGCCGCAGGCGGCGCGGCCTCGGAAGGCCCGTACAGGCGCGCCAGGATGGTGTCCCGCCGGACCGCGAGGCGGTCCGTGTCCCCGTCCACCGCGCGCGAGGCGAGCCACACGTCGCCGCTGCCGTGGTCGAAGGCCACGACCTGGTCGTACAGGCCAAGGCGGAGTTCGGGCAGCCGTTGATCAAGGGCAGCGATGGCCGGCACATGCTCCAGTCGGCGGCCCAGGTCATAGCCCAGGAAGCCCATCAGGCCGCCGCTGAACGGCGCGGCCAGCGGGGCCGGGGCGATACGTGCCAAGAGCCGCCGCGCGGTGGCGAACGGCTCGGGCCCGTCATCCGCCGCCTCGATGACTTCGAGCGGATCGGCGGCCAGGTAGCTCCATCGAGCGCGCCGCCCCGGCCGGGCGCTCTCCAGGAGGGTCATCCCGGGCAGGCCGCGCAGCCGCTCGGCCACGTCGAGCGGCGCCAACCCCGCGAGCTCGGGGAGCGGCGTCCGCACGGCGAGTGCGCCGGCGCGCGTGCCGGCGGGAGCATAGGAGGTGGTGATGGGCATCGGCTCGCATGATAGGTGGGCGCCCAAACGCGCCACCTGTCGCATCATCAACGCGTGGACCACGACCAGCTCCAGCCCGCGTACGATGTCGTGGCCCGCCAGGTGGCGGCGGGTGACCTGCCGGCGGCCGTCCTGGCCGTGGCCGACCACGAGGGACTGGTCCGCGTCGGTGCCTTCGCGCCCGGTCGCGAGCGGGTCACGCCACTCAGCCATTTCATGATCGCCTCGATGACCAAGCCGATCATGGCCACGGCCGTGATGCGGCTGGTGGAAGCCGGCCGCCTGGACCTGGACCAGCCCGTGCAGCGCTACCTGTCGGAGTTCGCGCCGCTGCCGGCGATCCGCGGCGAGCCCGGCGGCGAGGTGATCACCACGCGGGACGTGCTGCGCCACACGGCCGGCCTGATCGAGGACTGGCAGCGCATGAGCCGCGAGCGGCCCGACGCCGCGCGCACGTATCGCATGCTGGCGAGCGAGCCACTGGAATACACGCCGGGCACGCGGCACCACTACACGTCGAATTCCTGGTTCGTCCTCGGCGAGCTCATCCGCCGTCTCGACGGGCGGCCCTACCCGGTCTTCCTGCGCGAGGAGGTCCTGGAGCCCCTGCGGATGGACGAGACCGGCTTCGGGCGACCCGCGTCCGATCGGGCGCGGGTGCATTCGTTCGGCCCGAACGCGCTGGTCAGCCCGCTCTTCCTGGCCGCGTTCATGCGCCTGCAGCATCCCGCCGGCGGGCTATGGAGCACCGCCGACGACATCGTCCGCTTCGGCCGCGCGATGCTCATGGGCGGCGCGCTCGACGGAGTCCGCGTGCTGACCCCGGGCAGCGTCGCCGAGATGACGCGGGAACAGACGACCGGGCTCCCCGACGTCGAGGAGCCCGGTCGGACGGCGCACTACGGGTTGGGCTGGAACATCCCCGGCGGTCGGCCGGGTAAGCCGGGCTCAGCGGCCGCCTTCGAGCATGGCGCCAGCACCGGCGGGCGCATGTGGGTCGACCCCACGCACGACCTGGTGATCGTCCTGCTGGCCAACCGCTGGCTCAGCGAGACGCGCTACTCCTATGCGGTCATCGACGCCGTCTACGAGGCGCTGGGGCTGCCCCGCTCGATCGGCACGGCGACCATCGAGCCCCACTCGGTCCACGACCCGTCGTAGTTGCGCACGGACGGGTAACCCAGGATCTCGTGCAGCACGAACCAGCTGTGGCTGGAGCGCTCGCCGATGCGGCAGTAGGTGACGATGTCCTTGTCGGGCGTGATGTCCTTGCCCTCGTAGAGCGCGGCCAGCTCCTCGGGGCTCTTGAAGCTGCCGTCCTCGCGCACCGCCTGACTCCATGGGATCGACGCGGCGCCCGGGATGTGCCCGCCGCGCTGCGCCGTCTCTGAGAGGCCTGGCGGGGCCAGGACTTCGCCGCTGTACTCGGCCGGCGAACGGACGTCGACGAGGCCCAGGCCGGGGTCGCCAAGGCGCGGCAGGAGCTCGTCGCGGAACTCCCGCAGCTCGTACGACGGCCCGTCCACGGTGAAGCCGGTCGCCTCGTAGGCCGGGACGTCGTTCGTCAGCGGCAGGTTCCGCCCCAGCCACAGCTTGCGGCCGCCGTCCACCAGCGAGACCCGCTCCAGGCCGTACAGCTTGAGCTGCCAGTAGGCCCAGGCGGCGAACCAGTTGTTGTTGTCGCCGTACAGGGCGATGTGCGTGTCCGGGCCGATGCCGGAGGTGCTGAGCAGGCGCGACATGTCGGCCGGCGTGGCGATGTCGCGCCGGATCCCGTCGGTGAGCTGGCTCGTCCAGTCCCACGCGACGGCCCCCGGCAGGTGGCCCTGGTCGTAGGCAGTGGTGTCGACATCGACCTCGACGAAGCGGACGGCCGGGTCGCCGAGGTGCTCGACGGCCCAGTCGGCGCTCACCAGAGCGGGGGTAGCGGTGGATACGGTCATGGTGGTGTTCCCTCAGCTGAGTGCGCGCACGGGCGCAGGGTCATATGCGGGCGACCCGCACGGGGTCGCCGAGTGACGAGGCGGGCCGTCCCGCTACCGCGCGCGAACGCGGTTAGCGGACCCGCCCGCTACATCTGCACCGACTCCCGGTCGCCTCGTGGGCCGGCCGCGGGGTCACGGCAGGGCCCCTTCCTGCACGGCGAAGGCCCGCAGGCGCAGCTCGCACTCGTCGTGCAGCCGCGCCACCTGGCGCGCCATCCACGGATCGACGCGTGACGTGTCCTCGACCGTGACGGTGGGCCCCGTGGCGTCCTCGTCGAAGGCGATGCCGTCGCTGTTGCGGTAGTCGCTGAGCCAGTTGGCCTGCAGCTGCAGGATCGCGGCCGCGACCACGGGACGGCTGAAGGACCAGTCCACGTACTCGGCGTTGAGCTGGTCGACGAGGTCGCGGATCCGCAACGGCACCCCGCGGGGCGCACGCGCCAGGAGGTGGACGACGCGGAGGTCGGCGAACGGGTCGCGGACCTCGGCCACCTGCGGTGGCTGGAGGTGCGGGTCGGCCAGGCCTGGGATGTCGCGAAGGATCACGTCACCTGTGCTCGCGTTGAGGCGCGCCGCGCCCGGCGGATGCGCATATCCGACGGCCCGACTCGGGATTGATGGCCGCAGGATAGCAGGGCCCTTCGGGTCAGGCTGACGGCGTTACGCTGGCAGCCATGCGACCGACCTTCCACCTCGTCCGGTCGACCGACTGGGCGGCCGCCGACCCCCACGAGCCGTGGGCTCCCGCCTCGCTCGCCAGCGAGGGCTTCATCCACTGCACCGACGGCCTGGCCGCGATGGCCGACACCGCCAACCGTTTCTACGCGGGGGAGCCGGGCGACTTCCTGCTGCTGACAGTGGATCTGGACGCCGTCGGCTGCCCGTGGCGGATCGACGAGCCGGGGCGTCCTTATCCGCACATCTACGGACCCCTGCCCAGGGCGGCCATCCTGGCGGTGCGGCCCATGCCGCGGACCGCCGACGGCCGGTTCGCCTCGCCCTAGCGGGGTTCGATCCGGAGGGTCGTGGGCAGGACGTCGTCGATCAGCATCGACGGCAGCGACGGATCAACCACGTACTTGCGGGCGAGTGCGGCGCTGCAGGCGGCGATCGACGCCGGGTCCGTCGCGGGGACGAAGCGGATGGGCACGTAGCGACCCCCGACGGCGAGCGCGCCATCCGGGCGAGCCAGCGCTTCCCGGTACCACTTCCCGGCCGGCCCCTTGTAGGAGCGCACGTACGCGACCCCGTCCTGCACCACCGGCCAGACCACCGTGCGGCGCGGCGTGCCGTCGTGGCGGCTGGTGACCACTTCGATCTCGATGTCGTCCTCGCACGCGGCGAGGACGTCGGCGGGCAGGTTCACCAGCGCTCCTCGTGCACGATCGAGTCCAGGGTGACGCGTCCGCCCGGGCGTTTGGGCGCCGTGAGCGCGGCCTGGTCCGCGGGATAGCCGAACGAGATGAGGAACTCGCACCACTGGTCCTCGGGGTAGCCCAGTAGCCGGCGGGCGAGGGCCTGGTCGTAGACCGTGGCGGGCACGCTGCCGATGCCCAGCTCCCAGGCGGCCAGGACCATGTTCTGTGCTGCACGCCCCAGGTCCCACATGACGGAGAGGGGCGCATCGGCCTGGGCCGGATCAGGGGTCACGAGTGCGATCGCCAGCGGGGCTCCCGCCAGGTGGCCGGCGAACGGCCCCACGGCCGCCAGCTCCAGCAGGTGGTCCCGGTCGCGCACGACGATGAACGCCCAGCGCTGCAGGTTCTTGGAGCTGCCGGCGCGTCGTCCGGCGTTGAGGATCCGCCTGAGATGGGCCTCCTCGGGTGGCCGCGCCTGGAACTTCCGTACGACCCGGATCGAGTCGATCGCCCGCCAGGTATCCATCAGGCGGGGACGGCCGGTGCGGGCGCGCCTGCGGCCGGGCCGTTGAGGCGCCGCCGAAGGGTCTCGGCTCCGAACCCCACCATGATGAGGATGGCTCCCTCGAGCAGCAGGGCGATGTCGGGCGTGCTCGACAGGTAGCTGCCGTCCAGGTCGGTGAGCGCCGCGATGCAGCCGATGGCCGCCGCGAAGATGTAGGCGTTCGACTCGCGCCGGTAGGCTCGCTCCAGCAGGATCGCGGCCACGATCAGCACGGCGGCGTCGCCGACGAACGGTTCGAGGGCACGGGTCGAGCCCAGCTCACTGGTCTGGGTCGCCTGGGTGACGGCGTAGAACACGCCGAGCACGGCGGTCAGCCCCGCCCACAGGCGCACCAAGCCGGCGCGGCGTAGGGCCGCCGGATCCGTCCGTCCGCGGTGCGCCTCCATCAACCCCACGATGCCGAGCAGGAACGCCGTCGCCAGCCACCAGATGGCCGCGCCGAATACGAGGATCAGGGGGTCCACGCCGGGCGGCGTCACCAGGGTGTTGTCACCGAAGTACGGTGGCGGCGCGACCACCGCTTCGATCCACACCAGGAGGGAGCTCGACAGCGCGGTGATCGTGCCCAGCACCGCCAGCTCCGTGGTCACCGCTGGCAAGAGGAGCCGCAACGCCACGGCGACGGCGAGTGCGACGCCGGTGCTGATGACTGCCACGACGAGTGTGTCGCTCACGACCGTGCCGCTCAACAGGTTGGAGGCGGACCCGACCGCCACCACGGCAACCAGGAACGCGATCCCTGCCGCACGCCGCCGTCGCGGCGTCCCCACGCGCAGCACAAGGCCGATCGCGGTCAGGGCGAGCGCCTCCACGACCGCGCCGATGCCGAGGACCGTCTGCGACTGGCCGGCGTTCGGGCCCGACAAGCGCGCGAAGAAGGCGATAACGGCGGCCAGCAGGAACCCGGTGCCCAGGTACGCGAACATCTCGACGACCGTGACGCTGGGCCCGAACACGACGGTTGCCGTCGAGCCCCCAGAGGCAGGCTCGGCTGGGGTCGGGGCGGCTATCGCCGGTACGGGGGACGGTGCGGGCGGGAGGGCGGCCTGCTCCGTTGCCTCGGCGGCGCGCAGCCGATCGGCCGTCGCCGCGTCGATCAAGCCGGAGGCCTGCCAGCGGTCGATGCGGTCAAGCACTCCGCGTTCGATCATGCTTCCCGCTCCCGTGCGACGACTGCGTGCGATGGTACGCCCCGATGATCGGCCCTCCGCCACGCAGGTGACGCCCTACCTGGTCATTTGTGACTGGGGGGCACGTGAGGGCATCTACAGCGGCTGCTCAAGTCGTCCCGGACAGCTCCGCCGGCTACGGACGGCCCTGCTGCACGCTCAGGGCAGGCGGTCCTGGCTTGCGGCGCAGGCCGCCGGCCGCGCCGAATCCGACCTAATGTGCCCCCGAGTCAGGTTTGACCACATCCCGTGGCGCGCGGGAAGCAACCTGGTCTGCTACCAATGGGGGAAGTGTTAGAGCCACAAGTCGGTCGTCCTGGGTGATCCGGAGTGCCGCTTCGAAGCAGGTCCACGCTCGGCAGAGGCGTCGCCTAGGACCTTACCCCGGGCCGAGATCTTGCCCAACTGGTCCAACACCACCCGGGTTGGTAGGTGAGCAGGTTCCGGCGGGTTGAGATCGCCGCGCCGGCTTAGAGCAGCTCGCCGTGGGCCGAGGCGGTGGGCTCGCCGTCCCGGGGCCGGGGCTCCTCGCCGGGGCCGTAGACGGGCTTGGCCGCCCCGGCCGTGGCGCCGGCGGGCTCCGCGATGTCGCCGCTCTGCAGGACCTGGAGCGGTGCGCCCGAGCGGCCCTCGATCGCGCCGACGCCATAGGGGACCCACTTGTGCGGATCCTGGAGGCGGTGCGCCTCGCTGTTGCCACGGGCGTGGATCTCGTCGAAGCCGCGCGGCTCGATCCACAGGCGCTCGCCCTCGAGCAAGCCCAGGACGCCGCTCTGGCCGGGCTCGGGTCGCGGGTTCTGGCAGTACGTGCAGTTCGCCTTGTCGTGCTGCTGGTAGGTCAGCGGCTCCTCGTAGGTCGTGATGTAGCCCTCGTAGTTGCGCAGCACGACCTTGTGGTCGGAGTAGCTGACCAGGTAATTGGGCATGACCGGGATCTTGCCGCCACCACCGGGCGCGTCGATGACGTAGGTCGGGACGGCGTAGCCGCTGGTGTGGCCGCGCAGGCCTTCCATGATCTCGAGACCCTTCCCGACCGGGGTCCGGAAGTGGCCCGAGCCCTCGACCAGGTCGCACTGGTAGAGGTAGTAGGGCCGGATGCGGTTCTCGACCAGCTTGTGGACCAGGGCCCGCTGGATGTTGACGCAGTCGTTGACACCCGCCAGGAGGACCGACTGGTTGCCGACCGGGATGCCGGCGCGGGTCAGCTTGTCGACCGCGCGGCTGACCTCGGGCGTGATCTCGTTGGGATGGTTGAAGTGGAGGTTCATCCAGATCGGGTGGTACTGGGCCATCATGTCGCACAGCTCGTCGTCGATCCGCTGTGGCAGGAAGACCGGCACGCGGCTGCCGATGCGCACGATCTCGATGTGGGGGATCTCGCGGATGCCGCGCAGGATCGACTCGAACAGCTTGGGGGCGAGCGTCAGGCCGTCGCCGCCGGAGATGAGGACGTCGCGCACCTGCGGCGTGCGGCGCAGGTATTCCAGCTGGGCCTCGTGGTCCTTGCGGTTGAAGTTCTGCGATGGGTCGCCCACGATGCGTGACCGCGTGCAGTAGCGGCAGTAGCTGGCGCACTGGGTCGTGACCAGCATCAGGACGCGATCCGGGTAGCGGTGGACCAGGCCGGGCACCGGCGAGTGGCGGTCCTCGGCGAGGGAGTCCTCCATCATCGCCGTGAAGGGCTGGTTCTCGCGGCCCAGGGGGATGACCTGGCGGCGGATCGGGTCGTCGGGGTCGTGAGGGTCGATCAGGCTGATGAAGTAGGGCGTGATGTCGACCCGGAACTTCTCCGGCGCCGACAGGCCCTCGCGCTCCTCGTCGGTGAGCTCCAGGATGGCGCCGATCTCGTCGACGTCGTTGACGCGATGGCTGAGCTGCCAGCGCCAGTCGTTCCACTGCTCGTCGGGCACGTCCGCCCACAGCGGGGCGCGGCGGCTGACGGCCGGCTTGCCGTCGGGCCCCAGGGCCCGCGCGGGGTCACGCCGGTTGACGAACGGCGGCTGGGCCGCTGCCGCCTCGGCGGCAGCAGCGTGCGTCGCTGCCTTGATCTGCTGCTCGTCCAAGGGACCCTCACCATGCGCCGAGTGCATAAGTTCTATGCAGTCTGCATGATTGTAGCGGCCCCGACAACAGGACCCTTGGCGATCGACCGGGCCGGCCGGCTCATCCCGCACCGGCCCTTCGGCCCTTGACCGGTTACTCGTACGCGCCCACGGTGGATCGGTTGGTCTAGCAGCCCCCTCCGCCGCTCGACGCTAGACCGTTGGCGGCCTACGAGTTGGAGGCGGGCATGAGCGCCTGTGTCGCCGTCATCTGCACCCGCTGTCGCACCGTCGACCGACACCCCAAGCATGACTCGCGGTCACCTTCCGGATGGGCCTGCCCGGAGTGCGACTGGTTCAGCTTCACCAAGCCGGCCATCGCGGGCCGCCACCCGAGGCACGACCCGCAGGCCCCCTCCGGCTGGGCCTGTCCGGTCTGCGCGGCTGCCTTGGTGGCGAGCGGCGTCTGATCGCATTCCTCGCCGCCGGTCCCGGACGATAGGATGAGGGGCACGTCACAAGGCGGGATCCGATGGTTCGACCGTTGGTGCCCTCACGATCGGGTTCAGGGCTCGCGCTGGCAAGCTTTGCCGTCGCCCCGCTCCTGCTCGTCGCCGCCTTCGCCGCGAACCAGATCGGCGAGTCCCTGGTGGCCGCCGGCCAGGTCGACCGGGCCGCGTTCGGGTGGTTCGTCGTCGTGCCGCTCGTCCTCATGTCGCCGGGCGCCGCCGCCTTGACGTGGCAGGCGACCGGCCGCCGCCAGCTGGCGGGCCGGCTGATCGCCGCCATGGCGCTCGCGATCGGCATCGGGGTGGAGATCCTGCTCGTGACCACGATCAGGCAGATCGGTTGTACCCCCGTCAGTGACCCATCCCAGGTCGTGGCGCTAGCGGTTCCCACCGCGTTCGCCGCAGGCGCTGCCTTCGGCCTTGCCGGGATCGCCGCGATGGTGTCGGTCGGCATCGGCGGGCGCGGCTGGGTCGTCGCGATCCGGTCCCTGATCGCGGGCGGGGTGGGCCTCGCCGCGTTCGCCGCGGCCGCCATCTTCGTCTTCACCGCGACCTTCGCTGGCGTGAGCTGCGCCGCCCCGCAGTGAGCGCCACGGATCACGTCGCCCGCAACCGCACCGCCTGGGATGCCCTGGCCCCGAAGTACGTCGCGTCCGCCGAGCGCAACTGGGCCACCGACGCGATCACGTGGGGGATCTGGGGCGTGCCGGAAATCCAGCTGCGGGTCCTGCCCGAGGACGTGCGCGGCCTCGACACCGTGGAACTGGGCTGCGGCACCGCCTACGTCTCGGCCTGGCTGGCGCGCCGCGGCGCACGTCCGGTGGGCATCGACAACTCACCGGCGCAGCTGGCCACCGCCCGTCGCATGCAGGCGGAGCACGACCTGCACTTCCTGCTCCACCTCGGCGATGCCGAGGCGACCCCGTTCGCCGACGCGAGCTTCGACCTGGCCATCAGCGAGTACGGCGCGGCCATCTGGTGCGATCCGTACCGCTGGATCCCCGAGGCGGCGCGCATCCTGCGCCCCGGCGGGCGCCTGATCTTCCTGGGCAACTCGACGCTCATGATCCTGACGGCGCCCGACGACGAGAACGAGCCCGCCACGGAGCGGCTCCTGCGGCCACAGCACGGGATGCACCGTTTCGAGTGGCCGCCCGACCCGGGCGTCGAGTTCCACCTCAGCCCGGGCGACTGGATCCGCCTGCTGCGGACCAACGGCTTCGAGGTGGAGGACCTCGTCGAGGTCTATCCGCCCGACGGATCGACCACCCGGTATCCCGTACATGTCGCTCGCTTGGGCCCAGGCCTGGCCCTGCGAGGAGATCTGGAAGGCCCGCAAGGGCGCTGGCTGATCGTCGCCTGGGCTGAGCCGCGACTCGGCGGGGGCGATCATGGAGGCGCCACGGCGCACTCGTTGTTGTCTAGTGCCCTGCAGACTCGTATGCGCCGTGCGCGGGCGTCGCGTTGTTGCTGCAGTCCAGACCGTGTTCCCGGCACGCGGACGCGACGACGCCGAGCTGCCTCCCGGGCGCATACCAGTCCCCCGGCGCCTAGACGACAACGCCATGGCCGGTTCGGCTGAGGGCCGGTTCGGCTAAGGGGCGACTCGCTCGTGGGCACCTCGGCCGAAGGGCGACTCGGTGGCCGCGCGCTTTGCTAGACTCGCGGCCATGCTGAGTGCGGTCCGCGGCCTGTTCATCACCGTACTCGTCGTGACGATGCTGGCCGGCCTGGTCGGCGCCTTCGTGCCCCAGATCCCACCCGGTTCGGCCAACGGCATCCCTTACGCGCTGCTCGTGCCGATCGCCCTCGTGTCGGGCATCGTCATCGCCAGCGTCACCGTGCTCGTGATCTGGCGCTCCATCCTGACCTCCAGCCAGCGCCACACGAGCTGGGTGAAGAGCCTGACCAGTCCTAACGGCCGGATCTTCTTCTTCATCTTGCTGCTGCTGTGGACCGGCGCGATGTTCATGCTGCCGACGATCGCTCAGGCCTGGCAGCCGGCTCTCAACGGCGCGCCGTCGGCGGCGGAGGGCGGCCTGGCGTTGATCGGCCTGCTGGCCGGGGCCTTCCTCTTCCTGGGCTTCATCTGGTCCGTCATCGGCGAGTAGCCGAACCTGCCCGGGCGCCCGCTCACGCGAAACGCACCACCGCCAGGACGCCCACGATCAGGCAGTACGCCGCGAACGGCAGCAGCGTCCGCGTCGTGAAGTAGCGGCTCAGGAAGCGCACCGACGCGTACGCGGCCAGGGCGGCCGCGACACTCCCGGCGAGGATCTGGCCCTGCACCCCAGCACCATTCGGGCCGAGCAGGTCGGGCAGCTTGTAGACCCCGGCGGCCAGGATGATCGGGGTCGCCAGCAGGAACGAGAAGCGGGCGGCGTCCTCGTGATCGAGGCCCCGCGCGAGCCCCGCCACCATGGTGATGCCGGAACGGCTGATGCCAGCGAAGAGAGCGAGGACCTGGGCCACGCCGATCAGGCCTGCTTCCCGGAACTCGAGCGTCTCGAGCCGCCGGTCACCCGCCGGTGTCGTGCCATGGATCCGGGCGACCTTGCGGGCGGCCGCCCGCCGGCGGACCACCTCTCCGGCGAGCAGGATCAGCCCGTTCAGGCAGAGGAACCCAGCCGCGGCGAGGGGCACGGCGAACAGGACGCGCAGAAGGTGTTCGAAGAGGACCCCGGCCAGGCCGGCTGGGATGGTGGCCACGATGAGCAGCCAGCCCAGACGGGCGTCGGCCGAGTCGATCCGCTTCGTCCGCAGGGATCCGAAGACCGCGACCACGATCCGCACCCAGGTGTCGCGATAGAAGACCACCAGTGCCAGGGCCGTCGCCACGTGGAGGCCGACGAGGAGCGCCAGGAAGTACGACTCGGACGCGGATTGGGCGGCGACCACGTCGGTCCAGCCAAGGAGCTGCGGCACGATGACCGAGTGGCCGAGGCTCGAGATGGGGAACAGCTCGGTCACGCCCTGCAGGAGCCCGAGTACGACCGCCTGGAGGTACGTCAGCACAGGATCACGTAAGGGGCACGACGAAGAGCTCGGTCCCATCCGCGGCTTGGAAGACCAGGAAGGGATCCTGGGCCGCGGCCGGCATGGTCACCTCCAGCCAGCCTTCGAGGGTGCCATCCGCGGGCAGCGTTTCGCTGCGCAGCTCGGGTGTTCGCGAGCCGGCGGAGATGGTCGTCTTGCTGGAGTCGGCCGTGATGACACCCCAGGCCTGGGGTCCGACCGACCATGCCGCGCTCCTGCTGGCGTATCGGACGTCGATGGCGATCCGGGTCGTCGAGCCTGTCGTGGTCGGATCGATCGTCAGGACGGTGACCGTGCCGAGTGTCGTACCGCCGCTCATCACGGGCGTCGGGGCACCGACGTCGACGATCGGCGGCAGGTTCGAGGGCTCTCCGCTCGGCACGACCGTGGCCTCGGCCGAACCGGTCGCCACCGGACTCGGGGAGAGGTTGGCTAACGGGCGGTCGGTCGGCTGGGCCACACGGGGCGATCCGAGCGGGCCGACCAGCACGGTCGCAAGGCCGGCCACGACCCCGATCACCACCAGGCCCCCGAGCAACGACGGAAGGGGATCCGCCAGGCTCAGCCCAGCGAGCGGGTCGCGTTCGAACCGCCGGCGCACGAGCACCGCGGCCACGAGGGTCGTCATGGGAACGGCCGCGACGATACCCACACTGCCCACCAGGGCGCGCACGATCTCCACCGCCAGCGTCTCGCCGTTCAGGACCTGGCCCGCTGGCAGCTGACTGACGACGAGGAGGACGAGCAGGGGCAGACCCGCCCCGACGTACGCCAGGAAGAGCGTATTGACCGTCGCCGCGATATGCGCCCGGCCGACTCGCAGGCCGCGGCCGTACAGTTCGCGGACGCTCGCGCCGCCGTCCGCCGAGAGCTCCTCGACGACGACGGCCTGGGTCATCGTGACGTCCTCGAGGATGCCCAGCGAACCCAGGATGAAGGCGGCCAGGAGGAGCCCGCTCAGGTCCAGGCCGGCGCCCCCGGCGGACGTCTGGATCTGCGCCAGGTCGGCGGCTCCGACGGTCGTGAACTGGGCGAAGTGGGTCGCGGCCGCTCCCAGCAGGCCCGTCAGGGCGAGCGCCGCCGCCGTGCCCAGGATGGCCGCCACGCTGGCGACCGAGAAGCCCTCGGTCAGCAGGATCGTCAACAACGTCACGGCGGTCGCCGCGACGATCGCCAGGGGCACGGGCGGGTAGCCCGCGACGATCAGGGGCAGGACGATCCGTACGATCACCGCCACCGTGAGGCCCAGCGCCAGCAGCGCACGCGTCCCTCGCCATCCGCCCACCAGCACGACCGCGGCCGCGAACAGGAGGGCCAGCAACCCGAGCTGGGGCAAGCGCCAGTGGTCGGTCACCGCGATGAACGGACCGGCTCCTGGTTGCGGCGTGTAGGTCACCACGACCGCATCACCCGGGTGGAAGGAGGTCAGGTCCTCGGTGCCGCCTGGTCCCTGGAGGTACGCCGGCACATCGTGGCCTGCATCCGGGCCGTCGGACATGTGCACGGTGGCGTCGGGGGCGAAGCCACCGCCGGGCAACTGGGTCTGGTTGGCGACGACGGCCACCAACGTGCCCTGGTAGGCCGTGACGGTGCCCTGCCCGGCGGGGATCCCCGACAGATCCGGCAGCGCCAGGACGAGGCTGAGCAGCGCGATGGCCAGCGCCGGCAGCAGGAGCGGTCGCGGTTCCAAGCGCTCGATGAACCCGGTGACACGCTGACCCAGGCTCATCGCGACCCGATCACGAGTCGGGTGTGAGCCCCGCCGACGCCGCCAGAACGGCCGGTGCGGCCGCTGCCGTGAGCGCCGGTCGGACGGGCGTCTCGTGCCACCACGCCGCGATGGCGGTGGTGGCCGGGACGGCGGCGAGGATCCCGATGCTGCCCACCACCGCCCGAACGATCTCCACGGCCAGCAGCTCCTGGTTGACGCTCAGGCTGAACTGCTGCAGCTGCAGCGACAGCAGGACCAGGAGCGGCAGGGCGGTGCCCAGGTAGGCGAAGACGAGCGTGTTGACGGTGGCCGCGAGATGGGCGATGCCCACGTTCATGGCCCGCTGGTAGAGCTGCCGCCGGCTCAGGGTCGGGTCAGCCAGGGCCAATTCGTCGATCGTGGCCGCCTGGCCGATGGCCACGTCGTTGAGGACCCCCAGCGCGCCGAAGATCACCGCGGCCAGCAGGAGCCCGGACAGGTCGATCTTGTCGCCGACCAGTTGCTGCAGGTAGATGATGGACTCGGAGCCCTGGGCCGGCGTGAACTGGGCCAGGCCGGTCACGATGATGGCCAGTAGCCCCGTGACGCCCAGGCCGATGGCCGTCCCGCAGATGGCCGCGAGCGTCGTCCGGCTGAACCCCTGGGTCAGCATGAAGGACACGATCGTGATCAGGATCCCCAGCCCGATGGCCAGGCCCACCGGTTGCCACCCCGACAGGAGCAGGGGGATCAGGACCCGGATCGCCAGCACCAGCGTGAGGGCTAATGACACGAGGGCCCGAAGGCCCCGCCAGCCGGCCACGACGACCGTGACGACCGCGAACAGGCCGAGCAACCCGCCCAGCAGTGGCAGCCGCCAGCGATCGACCACCGAGATCTGGCTCGTGCCGTCCGGCAGCTGGTCGATGGCCACCAGCACCTCGTCGCCGACGTGGTAGTCGGGGATCTGGAGCGCGCCGCTCGGTCCTTCGATGGTGGCGGGCACCGTCTGGCCCGCCTTCGGCCCATCGAGGAACCTGACCGTGCCGGTCGGTCCCTGCGGCCCGGTGGGGGGCGCGATCGTCACGATGACCCCGTGCGCCTGGTCGGAGATGAGGCCCACGCCCGCGGGGGGTGTGAGGTCGGGCAACAGCACGAAGAGGGCCGCCACGATGAGCACGCCCAGCCCAAAGATGAGGATGTGACGATCGCTCGACGCGCGGGCGTCCGCCGGCGTCGGGATGCTCATCTGACCTCCTCTCGTTGGGCGGCGACAGGGTAGCAGACGTCCTTGTGCCGCCAGCCGCTTGACCACTGAGTGAGACTGAGTATCATCCGCAGGATCCCCGGAACCGCCAGGCAGCAGATGGCAGGAGTGTCATGACGTGGTGCAGCAACTGAGACACGGTCCAGCGTTCAAGCTCCAGCTGCTGGCGGTCGGTCTGGCCGCCGTGCTGGTCGCCGCATGCGCGACGACGACGACGGCACCGACCAGCAGCGCGCCGGCCACCCCTGGCACGTCCGGCGGCGCCACGCCGGTCGCATCCGGCCCTCCGATGGCGGTCATGGGCACGGAGAACTTCTACGCCGATCTCCTGACCCAGATCGGAGGCTCGCGCGTGCAGGCCACAAGCTTGCTCAACGATCCCAACGCCGACCCGCACGCCTTCGAGACCAACCCCCAGGATGCCGCCCTCGTCGCGGACGCCAGGCTGGTCATCGTCAACGGCATCGGCTATGACGACTTCATGCAGCAGCTTCTTGGGGCGGCCCCAGATCCGACGCGAATCGTGATCAACGTGCAGCAGCTCCTTGGCGTCGGCGATGATGTCAACGTGCACATCTGGTACGACCCCGGCACGATGCCCAAGGTGGCGCAGGCGGCCGCCGCGGCGCTGGGCCAGCTGGACCCGGCCAACGCGGCCTACTACAACGCCAACGAGCAGGCGTACCTGGCGTCGCTTAAGCCGCTGACCGATGAGATCGCGCTGCTCAAGGCCACCTACAGCGGTGCGCCGGTCGCCTTCACGGAGCCGGTGGCGGGCTACCTTGCGGCAGCGATCGGCCTGCAGGTGCTCACCCCGGAAGCCTTCCAGAAGGCCATCGAGGAGGGCACCGATCCCGCCCCGGCCGACGTGGCCGCCGAGCAGGATCTGCTCACAGGCAAGAAGGTCAAGGTGCTCCTCTACAACAGCCAGGTCACCTCGCCGATCACCCAGCAGGTCCACGACCTCGCCGTGCAGAACGGCGTCCCCGTCGTCGGGGTCGCCGAAACGATGCCGCCCGCCTACCAGCACTACGTGGATTGGCAGCTGGCCCAGATGCAGGCCCTCCAGGCGGCCCTGGCGCAGGGCAGCTGACGGGGGTGACGGACCCGGCCGTCCGCTTCAGCCAGGCGACGCTCGAGTACCACGGGCGCCGCATCTGGTCGCAGATGTCGCTGGCCTTCGCGGCCGGCTCCTTCGTGGCCATCCTGGGGCCGAACGGATCGGGCAAGACGTCGCTGCTGCGCGTCATCCTGGGCCTGACGCCGCTGATCTCGGGCGAGGTCCAGGTGCTGGGTCACGCTCCGCGGCGCGGCGACCCGGGCATCGGGTACGTGCCCCAGCACCAGGCATTCGATACCGACCTGCCGCTGCGCGGCCGGGATCTCGTGCAGCTGGGGGTGGACGGGTACCGCTGGGGCCTCGGGCGCTCGGACGCGGCCTCACGTCGACGCGTCGACGCCGCGCTCGAGGCGGTCGCGGCCGCACCCTATGCCGATGCGCCCATCGGACGGCTGTCGGGCGGCGAGCAGCAGCGCCTGCGGATCGCCCAGGCGCTGGTCGGCGACCCCAGGCTGCTGCTGTGCGACGAGCCGCTGGCCAGCCTGGACCTCCGCCACCAGCAGGCCATCACCGACCTCATCGGTGGCTGGCACCGGGGCGGCGAACGCACTGTCCTCTTCGTGACCCACGATGTGAACCCCGTCCTGGAGCTGGTGGACCAGGTCCTGTTCGTGGTCAACGGCCGGTGGGCTATGGGGACGCCCGACGAGATCCTGACGTCCGAGCGCATGACCGAGCTGTACGGGTCGCACGTCGACGTGCTCCGGGTCCACGGGCGGATCCTGGTGGTCGGCGAGTCAGGCGGCTCGGGCTTCGAGATGGAAGAGCCCCACCACTTGCCGGTCGTGCGCGACGACGACCGTCACCCGGAGCGGCCCCCCGTCTGATGGAACAGCTGCTGCACTTGCTCGGCTACGAGTTCGCCCAGAACGCCCTGGCCGCCGGCCTCGTGGTGGGCGTCGTGTCGGGCGTGGTCAGCCGGTTCGTCGTCATGCGCAACATGGCCTTTGCGGTGCATGCGCTATCCGAGCTCGGGTTCACGGGCTCGGCGGGGGCCATCCTCGTCGGTGTTTCGCCGGTCCTTGGGCTGATGGTCGGCACCACGGTCACGGCCCTCTTCATCGGCGCCCTCGGCGTGCGCGTGCGAGAGCGGGACTCCGTGGTGGGGATCGCCATGGCCTTCGGGCTGGGCCTGGGCGTGCTGTTCCTGTCGCTCTATCCGCGCTACGCGACCCAGGCGTTCAGCATCCTGTTCGGCTCGATCACCGGCGTCAGCCGGGGTGACGTGGCGCTCCTGATCGGCATCGGCGTGGTCACGCTCGTCACCCTGGCGGTGATCTATCGGCCACTCACGTTCGCGACGGTCGACCCCGAGGTCGCTGAAGCGCGAGGCGTGCCGGTCCGGGAGCTCGCCATCGCCTTCCTCCTGATCCTGGCGGCGGCCGTGGCGGAGGCCGTCCAGGTCGTGGGCGTGCTGCTGATCCTGACCCTCCTCATCACGCCGGGCGCTACCGCTGAGCGGCTCACGGTCAATCCCGCCCGCGCCACCGTCTACAGCGTCGTCATCGCGCTCGTCTCGGTGGAGGGCGGCATCCTGCTCGCGCTCGCCACGAACCTTCCGGTCAGCGTCTACGTCACGAGCCTGAGTTTCGCCGGCTACCTCGCCGCCCGCTTCATCGTCGGGCCGCTGGCCGTGGGCCGCGCCAGCCGCGGGACCGCCGAGGGCGCATCATGAGACCGTGAAGACGGTCCTCGTGCGATGGCAGCCGGAGGCCGACCGTTTCGAGGCGGAGGGCGGGCTGCATGGTCACCTCGTGCACATCAACGCCCCACACGAAGGCCGCCCCGGAGGCTTCTCGGCCAGCGAGTTGCTGCTGGCCGCGGCCGGCGCCTGCTCCGCATGGGACGTCGTGGAGATCCTGCGCAAGCAACGCCAGGACCTCACGGCGCTCGAGGTCAGCGTAGAAGGCGAGCAGCTGGACGGACCGCCCTTCGCCTTCGAGAGGGTGGCCCTCGTGTTCCGCGCCACCGGCCACGGCCTGGACCCGGCCAAGGTCCGGCGAGCGGTGGCCATGAGCGAGGAGCGGTACTGCTCGGTGATCGCCACGATCCGCGGTGTGGCCCAGGTGACGTGCCGCTCCGAGGTCGCCGAAGCGGCGGCCTGAGGCCGCCGCGATGACGAGCGCGCCCATGACACCTTCCCAGCGCGGCGGGCTGAGCAGCATGCCGCGATTCCAGCGCCTGGGCCTGCTCATGGCGCGCCGGCGCTGGTGGGTCATCGGGACGTGGGCCATCGTCCTCCTGGCCGCCCTGCCGTTCGCCCCGCGTGCGGGCTCGGCCCTGCGGGCCGGTGGCTTCACGCTGCCCGACCTGCCGTCGGAGGAAGCGCGCGCGACCCTCGCCCAGCTCGGCGTGCCACCGTCCGTCCTGGCCATCGTCATCCAGTCCACCGGGTCGGCGAGGGCGGGGGACCCGGCATTCGAGACGGCGGCCGCCGCTGCCGTCGCCGACGTCACGCACGCGGCGCACGTGACGGGCATCCAGAGCCACCTCCTGGCACCCCGCCAGGTCAGCGCCGACGGAACGGTCGTGTACGACATCGTCGATCTGGACCTATCGCCGGACGACTCGCCCCAGGCGATGACGCCGGTCCAGGAGGCGCTCCATGACGAACCTGGCATCCGCACGTTGATCGGCGGAGCGCCGGCCTTCTACGGCGACATCCAGACCGCCTCGGAGGAGGACCTGCGGCGGGCCGAGCTGGTCAGCCTGCCGCTGGCGGCGATCGCCCTGGTCCTGATCTTCGGGGGCATCGTGGCGGCCGGCGTGCCGCTCGTCGTGGGTGGGTCTGCCGTGCTGCTGGCCCTGGCCGCGATCTTCCTGCTGGCCAGCGCCACGCCGATGAGCATCTTCGTGCTCAACCTGGCCACCCTCCTGGGGCTGGGCCTGGGTGTCGACTACTCGCTCCTGCTGACGAGCCGCTTTCGCGAGGAGCTGGGCCGGCGGGGCGGAGGCTGGCTCGTCGACGGGTCGCTCGACCGGGCGGCCGTGGACGAAGCGGTCGGGGTGACCGTGGCCACGGCGGGCCGGGCCATCTTCTTCAGCGGCTTCACGGTCCTGCTTGGCCTGATCGGCCTGGTCCTCTTCGACTTCATGATCCTGCGCTCCGTCGGCGTCGGTGGCGCCATCGTCGTGGGCATGGCCGTGCTGGCGGCCCTGACGCTGCTGCCGGCCGTGCTGGCCGTCCTGGGCCCGCGTTTGGGGGCGCTCTCGGTGCGCAGCCTGCTGCGCCGTCCGCCGCCCGATCCGGCCGCGCCAGTGGCCGAGAGCCGTTGGGCGCGGCTGGCGCGCTGGGTGATGCAGCGTCCCTGGCGCGTGTTCGTGCCCACCCTGGGCATCCTCGTCCTGCTCGGGGTGCCGTTCCTGCACGTCCAGTTCGACGCGCCCGACGAGACGATCCTGCCGGCGAACCTCCAGTCCCGGCAGGCCTACGACGTCCTGGCCACCACGTTCGGGGAGGGGACGTTCGCGCCGCTCGAGCTGGCCGTCCGGGCCACCGGTCCCATCACCGACCCGACGGTCCTGGGCAAGCTCTACGACTACTCCCGCGAACTCGCCTCGGACCCGCGCGTGGTGCGCGTGGACGGGCTGGTGGACCTGGATCCGCGGCTCACGCGCGCCCAGTACCAGCTGCTCTACGCCGCGCCCGGTGGGCCGCCCGACCGGTTCGCCGCGGCCGCCCTGGCCGCCACCACGAAGGGCGACCTGACGGTCTTCACGGTGACCACGCCGTACGGGCCCAATGCCGCGCCGGGCCGCGACCTCGTCGCCGCGCTGCGCGATCCCGCCTCCGCGTTGGCCCCGCCGGCAGGCCTCACCGTCCAGGTCGCCGGTGGCGCCGCCGAGGTGACCGACGTGGTGGCCAGGATGGGCCAGGACTTCCCGCGCACGGCCCTCTTCATCCTCATCACCACCTACCTCGTGCTGTTCCTGCTGCTGCGCTCGGTGGTGCTGCCGCTCAAGGCGCTGGTCATGAACAGCCTCTCGATCATCGCCAGCTTCGGCGCGCTGGTGTGGATCTTCCAGGACGGGAACCTGTCGGCGCTTATCGGCTTCCAGCCGCTGGGCTACGTGGAGACGACCCAGCCGGTCATCCTGTTCTGCGTCCTGTTCGGCCTGTCGATGGACTACGAGGTCTTCCTGCTCAGCCGCATGAAGGAGGCCTACGATGCCGGCGCCGACAACCGCACGGCGGTGGCGCGGGGTCTCGAGCGGAGCGGCCGGATCGTCACCAGCGCGGCGCTCATCGTGGTCATCGTGGCCGGCTCGTTCGTCTTCTCGCAGGTCGTCCTCATCAAGGCCCTCGGCCTGGGCATGGCCATCGCGGTGGCCCTCGACGCCACCGTGGTGCGGGCCCTGCTGGTCCCGGCCACGATGCGCCTCCTGGGTCACTGGAACTGGTGGATGCCGGCCCGGCTGGCGCGCTGGATCGCGGCCCGCCTGCCGGTCGTCGAAGGGGCGACCCTGGTCCAGGCCGTCGTGGTGGCGATCCTGGCCGCGTTCGTGTTGGGGGCGTGCTCCGCGAATGGCGCCCTGCTGGCCAATGCGCCGGCGGCGCATCCCCAGGTGCCGCGGCCCAGCGCGACCCCGGCGACTGCGCCCGACCCGCAGCCGCTGGCCTTCCCGCGCGACGACGGGCCGCACGACCGCCTCACCGAGTGGTGGTACTACACCGGCCACCTGCGGACGGCGACGGGCGCCACGTATCGGATTCGAGGACGTCATCTTCCGCGCCGAACGGGGCGCCTTCCAGGTGACCTGGGCCTCCCACATCGCCGTCACCGACGAGCAGGGCCATCGCTTGCTGTACGACCAGCGCTCGGAGGTGGGGCCGCAGGTGGACGCGGCGCAGGCCGTGTCGAGCGGCCCCTACGGCTTCTTCCTGGCCATCTCCGGGACGCCCGCTGCGCCCGGAGCCGCGCCCGCCGATCCCTGGGTGATGCGTGGCTACCAGGGCCACGACCTGCTCGGGGTGGCCTCTTCGACGGGCGGCTTCGGCTTCCAGCTGACGCTGGACGCCGGCGGGCGGCCGCCGGTCCTGCACGACACGATCGGGTACGTGCCGTTCGGTGCGGCCGGCGGGTCGTACTACTACTCGCGTCCGACGATGCAGGCGGCCGGGACCCTGACCATCGGCGGCCAGGCCGTGGCCGTCACGGGGGAGGCGTGGTTCGACCACCAGTGGGGCGACTTCGTGACCGTCGGCGGGGGCGGATGGGACTGGTTCGCGGTCAACCTGCCCGCCGGCTCGGCCGTCACCCTGTCGCTCATCCGCGACGCCGATGGGACGTACCCGCTCGCCTATGGCACGTACGTCACGAGCGACGGGACGGTGGTCCACCTGGCGACCGGCGACTTCACGGTCAGCGTGACCGACCACTGGACCAGCCCTCACACCGGCGCGGTGTACCCAGCTGGCTGGCGGGTCGAGATACCGAAGGCGGGCCTCGTCATCACGCTCCGGCCCACGGTTCCCGACCAGGAGCTGGACACGCGCGCGACCACGGGCGTCGTCTACTGGGAGGGGTCGCAGGCGGTGACCGCAGCCCGCGACGGCTCGCCGGTCGGCGCCCAGGCCTACGTGGAGCTGACGGGCTACGCCGCTGACCGCTGACGCTCCTCAGCCTGGCGGAAGGCTGGCGACGAAGACTTCGATCTGGCGGGCCAGGGCGACGTTCTCCTTGGCTCGGGCGAGGCGGATCCCCTCGTCCGCAAGGGTCCGGGCCCTGGGGGCATCGCCGAGGTCTGCAGTCGACATCGCGGCGTCACGGTAGCCCTCGGCGCGGACGCTTGGTGAGTTGTAGCCGGCGATCTCCGCGAGCAGCTGCTCGATCAGGGCGGCCGCCGTCCCGTCGCCATCGTGAGCCGCGATGCGGGCGCGGGCACCCAGGATGCGCGACCTCGTTGCATACGTCGGATGGCGCTCCGCCTCGTCGAGCAGGCTCCTGGCGTCATCGAACCGGCTCTGCGCGATGAGCATTTCCGCCACGCGGCAGGAGATGAAGCTGACCATGAGCTGATCCGCTTGCTCGCGTGCCTCATCCAGGGCCTGACGCAGGATCGCCTCGGCCTGCACGAAGTCGCCGGTGTACTTCACCGACCACGCGAGGTCGGTGCGCGCGTGGGGCACATACGCCCACTGGCGCAGGTCGATCAGGGTGGCGACCGCTTCGTCGGCATCGCGGCGTGCGTCGTCGGCCAGCCCCTGCTGCGCCTTCATGACGGCCCGTCGGTGCTGCGCCTCCGCCCGGACCGTGGGGTAGTTCGCTGCTCGCTCCATGAGGTCAGTGGCCATCTCGACGACTCGTGATGCCGGTGTCATCCCGGAGACGGCGCTGGTGAGGAGGTTGGCTTCGACGTCGAAGGCCAGCCGGAGGTCGCCTGCCTCCAGGGCAAACGCGAGGGCTCGCTGGTCCGCTGCCACGGACTCGCCTTCGTCACCCCCGGTGAAGCCGACCCAGGCGATGGATGACCACGCGCGACCGAGCGCGCCGGCGTCACCAGCGGTCTCGGCATCGGCCAGGGCAACGGCGAGCTCGGTCCTCCAGCGTGGATCGTCATTGAGCAGCGTCCCGGCCGCCGAGGCGAGGTCCAGCCCGAGGAGGCGCGCATTCGCCGAGAGCACGGGATCGGTGAGGCGGAGGGCGATGGCCAGCGCCCGCTCCGCGCTCGGAAGCGCCTCGGTCGGCTGACCGATGTCGGACAACGCCTGAGAGGACTCCAGCAGCAGCTCAGCCTCGAATCGTTCGTCGCGCGCCGGCAGGGCCTGGGCCTGCTCGCACAGGCGGGCCGCCGCCACGCCATCACCTCGCTCGCGGGCGCGACGCGCCGCATGCAGGAACCGCTCGGCCGCCCGGCTGCCCAGGTCATTCGCGCGCGCGACATCGAGGCGCAGGTCTACGAGATATCGGTACGCCTGGGCGAGGTGGAAACCCAGGATCTCCTCGAATTCCGCAAGCCGCTCGCCCGAGGCCCGCTCGAGCCACATGGCGAACCGCTCGTGGAGGTCCGCGCGGTCCGCCTTGGTAAGGCTGTCGTAGGCCGCGTCGTGGAGCAGGATGTGGCGAAAACGGTACGCCTCCGCGACGGAGAGGGCCGACTCGGAAGCGCTGATGAGCTCTCGTCGCAGCAGGCCGGCAAGGCTGGAGGAGATGACCGGACGCGCCTCGGCCGGCGTCATCGCGACCAGGGCCACCTCCTCGAACACCTGGCCCTGGACCGAGGCGCGTCGGGTGAGCGATCGTTCGTCGTCCGGGAGTCCGTCCACGCGTGCGGCCATGAGCGCCTGGATCGTCGGGGGGATCGCGATTCGATCGCCCTGGACCTCCGCCGGTCGGTCACCTGCACGCTCGACGATGAGGCCCACCATCTCCGTGATGAACAGCGGATTGCCGTCGGCGGCGGCCACGATCCGGTCACGAAGGTCAGCGGGCAACGAGGTGCCACCCGGAGTCGCGGCGATCAGCTCGTCCGCGCCAGACGCCCCCAACCCGGCGAGGTCGATGCGGATGCCTGGCGGCGCCGGTCCGCCGCGTGCTGACTGCCGGTCGAACAGTTCGGGGCGGGTGAGGCAGACGAGCAGCACGGGCAGGTCGCCACCTTCGCGGACGAGGTATCGAAGGAGCTGGAGCAGCGTCGGTTCGGCCCATTGCAGGTCTTCCACGACGACGACTCGTGGCTCGTCGCTCGAGAGGTGCTCCAGCGCACGTCGCACGGCCCAGAAGATCTCGACCTGGCCGGCCGGCGCATCGCTCAGGCCGACGGCGGACGCGATGCGGGCGGACACGACCTCGGCGTCGCGCGCGCCGGTCAAGAGGCGCTCCAGCCGGGCAGCGGCTTCGCTCGGTGAGTCCGTGTCCCGGATGCCGGCGGCGTCGAAGAAGACCTCCCGGATGGGCCAATAGGTGATGCCTTCCCCGTAGGGCAGACATCGTCCGAGCAGCACCGGACTGACCGCGCCGGCCCCGGCGAGGAAGGCAGCGAGGAGGCGGGTCTTGCCCACGCCGGCGGGTCCGACGATCGTCACCGCGACTGCCCGCCTGCTCCGCCGCACGCGCCCGTAGGCGGCGCGCATGCGCCGCAGCTCCGACACACGGCCCACGAGCCGCACGGTCGGCGAGGCCATCAGCGACCCGACTCGCGGACGAAGGCCCACGAGGCGGTATGCCCGAAGCGGCTGCGCCTTGCCTTTCGCGAGGACGGCCGGAAGCTCCTCGGCCACGACGGCGTCCCGCACCAGCCGGATGGTGCTGTCGGCCAGGAGGATCTCCCCCGCCCCGGCCGCCTGCTCCAGGCGGGCGGCCGTGTTGACGGCGTCACCCGTGGCCAGGAGTTGGCCGGCGCCCGCGTCACCGGCGGCGACCTCGCCACTGTGGATGCCCGTCCGCACCCCGATCGTGAGGCCACGTTCGGAGGCCAGGTGGGCGTTGAGCGCCGTGAGCGCGTCGCGCATCTCCAGGGCAGCCCGTACGGCCCGCAGGGCGTCATCTTCATGGATCGCCGTCAGCCCGAATACGGCCATGATGGCGTCGCCGATGAACTTCTCGACGGCCCCCGAATGGCGCTCGATGGCCGCCCGCATCGCGCCGAAGTAGCTGGCCATCACCGACCGCAGGGCCTCGGGATCGAGTGACTCACCCAGGGCCGTCGAGTCGATGACGTCGCTGAACAGGATCGTCACGGTCCGGCGAGACGGCGTCGTCGCGGCCGGCAGCGCCTGGAGACGGGTCCCGCAGTCCAGGCAGAAGCGGGCCCGCTCCGGGTTCTCCGCGCCGCAGGCCGGGCAGACGATCATGGCGCCATCGAGTGTAGGAGCCCCGAGGTGTCGCCTGGACGACAGCAAGTCGATGTCGTCCGAGCGACGCACACCGTGTACGCTCCTTCACCTATCGGCCGTCCTTCCGGCGATACCGATCCGGTCGATCTCCAGCGAGGCTTTCGGTCTGGGGCCGAGGCGGGCCCGGGTTCGTCGGCAGAGGGGATCGGAACGATGAGTCCTGGCGTTCGCAGGGCCCTCACGTTGGCTTTCGCGGCACTGATCCTGGCCGAAGCCTGCGGTGCCACCGCCACGGTGACCCCGACAGGTACGGCCTCGAGCGTACTCACGAGCACGCCTACGGCGTCAGCGGCACCCGCCTCGCCGTCGTCCTCACCCGCGTCGGCCCTGGACCGGCAGCTCTTCGGCACCAACTACGCGCCGAGCAACAAGATCGGGGCCGCTCCTCCAGGCACGATCGTGATGGGCGAATGGTCGCCGCCCGACTCCCTCAACCTGTGGTTCGCGAGTGCCTTCAGCGCCGTCGAAGCGATGCAGCCGGTGATGCGCGGCTTCATCGCGGTCACCTCGGACGGCAAGTACATCCCCGACCTGGCCACGTCCGTGCCGACCATCGAGAACGGCGGCGTCGTGGTCAGCGGCACGACGTTCGACGTCAAGGTCACGCTCAAGCCCAACCTCAAGTGGTCGGACGGCACGCCGCTGACCATGGATGACTACGTGGCCACCTGGAGATGGGCCACCGACAAGGCCCAGACGGGCTGCATCGGGTGTACCACGGGCTGGCCTGATATCGGCGGCATCGACGAATCCAGCGACAAGCTGACGGCCACGATCCACTTCAAGGACCTCTACTCGGGCTGGCTGGGCTTCCTGACGAGTGGGCCGTGGCCGGCCAAGTACCTGGATTCGGTGCCGGTGGCGAAAGCGTCCAGCTTGTATCCGCTCAGCCCCGATGTCGCGAAGGTCCCCGTCGACGGACCCTTCGTGATCACCAGCGCGTCGAAGACCGAGATCGATTACGCGCCGAACCCCGACTGGGCCGGTGGCGTCAGCACGCCCCATGCGCCATTCCTGGCCGGTCTCAAGTTCGTCTACTACGGTGACAAGAACGGGGAGATCACCGACTTCCTGGCCGGCAAGCTGGATCTGGCATTCGCCCTCAACCAGGGGGACTATCCGTCCGTCGCCAAGGTCGACCCGACCATCGGCAAGGCCGAGGAGGTGCCGGTCTGGCGCTACGAGCACCTCGACATCAACAACGATCCCAACCACACCCGTGGCAACGACCTGTGGGATCCGGCGGTGCGCAAGGCGCTGGCCATGGCCGTCGACAAGGCGAATCTGATCAGCGTGCTGTTCCCTGGCCAGAGCATCCAGCCGGCCTGCTCTCCCGCCCCGCCGGGCCTCTGGTACGGCGTGGCGGAGACCTGCCCGGCCTACGACCCGACGGCAGCCCAGGCGGCCCTCACGGCGGCCGGTCTCGCCATCGGCTCCACCGGCAACTTCCAGTACCAGGGCAAGGATCTGAACCTGGAGCTATGCACCTTTGCCTCGAGCAGCGCGGAGCTCACCGAGCTGCAGAAGGTCGAGGCCTACCTGCAGGCCATCCACATCAAGAGCTACGTCAAGACGGTCGACGCCTCCTCGGTCCTCTATGCCGCCTGGTCGGACACGACCGCTACCACGGACTGCAGCATCTACCGAGGCAACTACGACTTGGCGGCGTTCACCTATGTGGTCAGTGGTGGCCCGTACAACGACTACTACTACACGTACGCGTCCGATCAGTGGCCGGAGAAGGGTGACCACTCCGGCGGCAACGACACGCGCTTCAATGACCCGACCATGGACGCTGCCCTGACCACCCTCAAGAGCGCCGTCGACCTGCAGGCGCAGGCCGATGCCTCAAAGGCCGTCCAGGACGCATATGTGGCGGGTGTGCCGGAGATCCCGCTCTTCTACCGCGCCGAGGTGACGGGTATCAGCGACCATATAGGCAACTGGCCGGGCTACGCCCCCTCCTCGTTCGGCGAACTCTGGAACATCGAGGACTGGTACTACATCCCCTGACCGGCGGCGTCGATGGCGGTGCGCAGCGGCATGCCTTCGCGTGCGCCGGCCACCGCGACAGAGAGGCCGGCCGCGATCGTGGCGCGCCGCGCCGCGATCGTCCACGACCGCTCCTCCAGCAGGCCCGCAGCGAGGACGCCGCTGAACGTGTCGCCCGCGCCGGTCGTGTCGACCACGGCGCCCACCCGTTGGACTGGCAGCCGGATGTCGGCGCCCTCCGGGCCGATGAGCCGGACGCCAGCCGCGCCCAGGGTGATCGCCAGACGCAACGCCGGTCGGCCGTCCACGAGTCCGCTCACCCCGCCAAGGGTCGTTAGCTCGATCTCGTTCGGGGTCAGGACGTCGACCGCGTCAGCAAGCCCAGCGGTGATGGCGTCGGCCGGCGCCGGGACCAGGACGACCGTGGCACCCACCTCACGCGCGGCTCGGGCGCCGGCCTCGACGACCTCCGCCGGCACCTCCAGGCTGCTGAGCAGCACCCCGCCGTCGGCCAGGAGCGAGCGGACGGCGTCTTCGGTCGGTAGCGCCTCCAGTCGTGCGTTGGCGCCCGATGCGACCGCGATCTGGTTTTCGCCGTTCGGTGCCACCACGATGAGGGCGACCCCCGTCGCGGCATCGGCAAGGACGCGGACCGCGGCCACGTCGATGCCCTCGTCCCGCAGCGCCTGGAGCGCGGCCCGACCGTTGGCGTCGTCGCCGATCGCCCCCACGACGGCCACCCGACCCTCGAGCCGCCCGCCGCGCAGGGCTCGCGCGGCGGCGACCGCGGCATTCCCGCCCTTGCCGCCGTGGTGCTGCTCGAAGCGGCCGCCGCTGACGGTCTCCCCTGGCGCCGGCAGACGGACCCCCGCCACGACCAGGTCCACGTTCAGCGATCCGAGCACGACCAGGCGCTTCATCGGGGCACCCGGCTCATCCGCTGATGAACTCGCCCCCATCGACGCCGATGACGTTGCCGGTCACCCACGACGTGCCGTCCTGCGAGAGGCGCACGATGACGCTGGCCACATCGCCCACGGTCGTCATGCGCCCGCTGGGGTTGCGCTTGGTGGCATGGTCGATGAGGGCGTCGTGCTCGGGGATCTGCATCAGCGCGGGCGTCACGGTGACCCCGGCGCGGATCGCATTGACGGCCACATCGGCATGGCGCCGCGCGAACTCCATGGCCAGCTGGCGGCAGTGCGACTCCAGGGCCGACTTGGCCGCACTCACGGCGCCGTAGCTGTCGATGACCCGGCTGGACCCTTCGCTGGTCATGGCATAGATCTTGGAGCCCGCCTCCAGGAAGCCGCCGCGCCACAGGTCCTGCGCCCAGTAGACGAGGCTGTTGGCCATCACGTCCAGGGTCATCTCCATGTTCTTGCGGCTGATGGCCGCCTCCGGGTCGGGCGCCAGGAACGGCTTCAGCGTCCCGAAAGCCAGCGAATGGAGGAGCACGCGGACGTACGGGCGACGCCCGGTGCGCTCCCGCTGCGCGTCGAACAGGGAGCGGAGCCCGGCCAGGAATTCGGCCCGCCGCTCGTCGTCGGCCGCGTTCATGTTGGCGAAATGGGCCGTCCGGCCCGCCGCCTCGATGGCGGCCGTCACCTCGGCCACATGGGCCATCCCCTGGCGCCGGTCAAGATGCACGCCGGCGATGTCATAGCCATCGGCCGCCAGCGCGCGGGATGTCGCCTCGCCGAAGCCGCTGCTCGCGCCCAGGACGAGCGCCCACGGCTGCCGGTCGCGGTCCGTGTCCCCCGCACGATCGTGCGCCGCCATGACGCCTCCTTGGCCCTCCGCCCCGTACACGAGTCTACCGTCCTAGACTGGGCCGCGATGTCCGACGACACCGGCACGCGCGTCACGCTGCCGCCCGTTGACGCGGAGCGTTACCGCGAGGTGATGGGCCGCTTCGTCACCGGCGTGACGGTCGTCACGAGCATGATCCAGACGCAGACCGGCTCGCACCCGTGGGGCACCACCGTCAATGCGTTCACCTCCGTGTCGCTGGATCCGCCCCTCGTCCTCGTGTGCATCGGGCGCGAGCGCTCCATCCATGACGTCATCGCCGGGGCGAGCCGCTTCGCCGTGAACATCCTCGCGGAGGAGAGCCAGGGCCTCTCGGACTGCTTCTCCGGCGCGCCGTCGGACCTGCCGCGCAGCGCCTTCTGCGGGGCGGCCTACACGACGGGACGGACCGGTGTGCCGATCCTGGAGGCGGCCGTGGCGCACCTTGAGTGCGCCGTCGAGCGGGTGCTGGACGCAGGGGACCACACGATCTACCTGGCCCGGGTGGTCGAACTCGGCGTCAGCGAGGTCCACCCCCTCCCGCTCCTCTACTACCGCGGCCGCTACCTGCGCATCGAACGGGCCGCCAGTTCGGAGCTCCTTGGCAAACCCGACGAGCGGTACCCCGAAGGTCGGGACAGCCTCATCTAGGATGCCGACCCTGCAGGCGAACGGGCTCGACGTGGCCTACTCCGTGGAAGGCGCGGGGCCTCCGGTCGTCATGCTCCACGGGGCGTCGAGTTCTGCCCGCGAGGACTGGTCGGCCCAGCTGCCCTCGTTCCGCAAAGCCTTCCGCGTCTACCTGCCCGACGCGCGGGGCCACGGCGGCACGCGCTGGGACGTCGAGCAGGGCTTCTCCGCCGAGCTCCTGGTGGCTGACCTGGAGGCCTTCGTCGATGCCCTCGGCCTGACCACCTTCCACCTCGTCGGCTTCAGCCTGGGCGCCATGACCGCCCTGACCTACGCCACACGCCACGCCGACCGGCTGCGGACGTTGCTGATCGCGGGCATCGACACGGAGCGGGAGCCGCGCACGAGCGTCGCTCGTCACCTCATGGACCCTGACCGTATCGCGCGCGACGAGCCCGCCTGGGCGGCGCAGCTGGACCGTCGCCATGGCCCGGTACAGGGACCCGGTGCATGGCGGGACCTCATGCGCGCCATCGCCAACGACGTCGCGACGCAGCCGCTTCTGACACCGGCCGAACTGCGCGACATCCGCGTGCCGACCCTGCTGGCCTACGGCGACCGCGATGTCTTCGCACCGCTGCCGCACGTCGTCGCCCTGTACCGCCAGCTGCCCGACGCGCGGCTCCTCGTGGCGCCCGACTGCGACCACCAGGTCATGGTCTCGCGGCCGGCCCTCTTCAACGACGCGGCCGCCGCGTTCTATCGTGAGACCGAGGCGGTCGCCCGGGCGCGGGCCTCGGGCGAGCCCGGCCCCACCGCGTCGGCCAAACGCGGCGGCAATCGCGCCCCGATCCCCACGTCACTGCCGCACACCGAGCACATCCCCAAGGAGGCCCGTCGATGACCACCACCCTGATGGCGCTCTACCGCCGGCCCGAGGGCGGCGAGGAGGCCGTGGCCACGTTCCGGCGGCGGTACGCGGCCGAGCACCTGCCGCTCATCCGCCAGGTCCCCGGTCTCCAGAGCCTCCACGTGGCGGACGTCGTGCAGGTGTTCGGCGAGTCGGATCTCATGCTCGTCGCGCGCCTCGTCTTCGCCGACCGGGCCTCGCTGGACGTCGCCCTGGCCAGCGACCCGATGCGCGCCGCCGGCCGCAATCTGCGCGAGATCGCGCCCGGCCTGGTCACGATGGTGGTCGTCGAGCCCGATGCCGAGCTCGGCGCCGCGGGCGACGCATGACCGTCGGGTACGCGGTGGACGGCCGCCGCGCCACGATCCGCCTCGAGCGGCCGGCGCAGCTCAACGCGCTCGAGGGACCCACGCTCGACGCGCTGGCCAGCCGGTTCCGCGAGGCGGCCGGAGACGATCGGGTCGGGGTGGTCGTCCTCACCGGCGCCGGCGACCGTGCCTTCTGCACCGGCGCGGACCTCCGCGAGCAGGAGGCGTTCCTGCGCCGGCCCCACGACTACTACGCCTGGATGGGACGGTTCATCGCCGCCATCGACGCCATCCGCGGCTGCCCCAAACCGGTCGTGGCGCGCCTCAACGGCATCGTCGTGGGCGGCGGCAACGAGCTGAACCTGGCCTGCGACCTCGCCGTCCTGGTCGACGACGCCTACATCCGCCACGTCGGACCGTCCCACGGCAGCCTTCCGTCCGGCGGCGCCACCCAGTGGCTGCCCATCTTCCTGGGCGACCGGCGGGCGCGCGAGATGCTGCTGTTGAACCGCGAGATCCCCGCCCGCCAGGCGCTCGACTGGGGGCTCGTCAACCGCGTCGTGCCGAGGGCCGAGCTGGACGCCGCGGTGGACGACTACTGCGTCGAGCTGCTGGCCAAGATGCCGGAGATCTCCCGCGCCACCCGTGCCCAGGTGGACTTCTGGCGTGACCTCTCCTGGTCGCTCACGATCCGCATGGCGAGGGAGTGGCTGACGCTCCACGCCGCCTCGGAAGAGGTTCGGGAGGGGCTGGACGCCTTCGCCGGCAAGCGGCCGGTCGACTACGAGAAGCTGCGCCTGCGCCTCGAGCAGGGCGGTGGCCCGGCGGGACCGGAGGACGCGTCGTGACCGGATCGGGGGAGGCCCACCGGCTTCTCGTGCAGCACCCCGCCCTCGACGCCGACGGTGCCGCCGTCGAGGGGGTGGCCCTCGTCGCGCTCGACCGGCCGGAGGTGCTCAACGCGCTCGACGGCGAGACGTTGCGCCAGCTCGCTCAGGTGCTGCGACGGCTGGACGCCGATCCGAGCTGCCGCGCGGTCGTCATCACCGGCCAGGGCGAGCGCGCCTTCGCGGCCGGTGCCGACATCAAGGAGATGGTCGACGCGACGCCGGACGAGCTGGAGGTGAGCGGCCGGTTCCGCTACTGGGACGAGTTCCGGGCGATCGGCCTGCCCCTGGTGGCGGCCGTGCGCGGCTACGCCCTCGGTGGCGGCTGTGAGCTGGCCATGACCTGCGACATCGTCGTGGCGGCCGACGATGCGATCTTCGGCCAGCCCGAGATCCGGATCGGCGTGATGCCCGGCGCCGGCGGGACCCAGCGGCTGACCCGCGCGCTTGGCAAGGCCCGCGCCATGGAATTGATCCTGACGGGGGACACGTTCGGGGCCCGCGAGGCGGAGGCACGCGGCCTGGTCAGCCGGGTCGTCGCCCGGGAGGAGACGCTGACCGAGGCGCTCGCCCTGGCGGGCCGCATCGCGGCGATGCCGCCGCTCGCCGTGCGGGCGGCCAAGGCCGCCGTGAACCGTGCCTTCGAACTACCCCTCAGCGAGGGCATCGCCGCCGAGCGGCACGACTTCTTCCAGCTCTTCGCCACGGCCGACCAGAAGGAAGGCATGCACGCCTTCACGGAGAAGCGCCCGCCGGTCTGGCGCGGCCGCTGAGTCGCCAGCCGGAGGCATGGCCCCGCTTGACTCGTGCCATAGCGCCTCCAGTGCTGCTCCGAACACATGGCCGTTCTACAAGGCACGGGCGAGCGACCACCCCGGCCCCTTGGCTGTCGGCCTAGCGCGTTCATGTCTGAGGTGGGCATGCAGCGACGCTAAGGAACCCGCCGAACCCTCCCTCGGTCGGTCCTTTCGACCTAGGCCCCTAGCCTTGTGCTCCCAGCAGCACTGCAGGCGATACTGCGGCCGCAAACGCCTTGAATGCCGCCACAGGGAGGCGGACAGCGATGGCGAGGTTGTAGGCTTGCCGCACGCGCCCAGCGGCGCGTGGGATGGGGCACGCCGGGAGGGCTGACACGTGGCGGATGAGTGGCAGCGCACGAAGGACGCTGTCTTCCCCTGCCTGCTGCCCCCGGGGAGCCAGGGTGACCCTGCCGAGCGCGAGCGGGACTGGGCGAACGAGGGCATCCAGACCCATGCCCAGCCGCTGATCACCGAGGGGCCCTGCGGGCTGGTGGTCGCGTTCACGCTCCAGGGCGTCGGCTTCGACGTGCTGGTCAACGCGCAGCACCTCCACGACTGGGGTGTGACCGCGGAGGAGCTCGCGGTGACCGCCGGCCAGAACCTTGGCGCATGGTCGGACGGCGTGGGCTGGATCGACGAGGACTCCGGCGAGCGGCGCCTGCGGAGCTCGGAGAGCGGCACCGGTCGCGATGCCGCGCGCGTCCTGCTGCCCGCCGTGCGCGCGAGCCTGTCCACCGAGCTGCGCCGCGGCGCACCGCCAGGGACCCGGGTCCTGGTGGGCCTGCCGGACCGCGAACTGCTCGTCGCGGGAGCCCTGCGGCCCGGCGACCACGAGTTCGCGGCCCTCCTCCATGACTTCGTGATGGACCACTCGGCGTCCGCCGACCAGCCCATCGACCGCCGGCTGTTCGAGCTCCAGGGCGACGACCTCGTGGAGTACGCGGGCTAGCGTCGATGGCGGCACCGGCGCCCTTGCGCAGCGAACAGGCCGACCATGTCCTGACCCTCACGCTCGACCGGCCCGAGGCGCTCAACGCCCTCGATGCCGCCCTCAAGACGGGCCTTCTCGCCGCGCTGAAGGCCGCGGCGCGCGATCGCTCGGTGCGGGTCGTCGTCCTCACCGGCGCCGGACGCGCCTTCTGTGCCGGCCAGGACCTGCGCGAGACCGGCATCACCGGCGCGCGCATCGGTCGCGAGGTGCGCGAGCGGTACAACCCCCTGATCCTCGCCCTCGCCGGCCTCGAGAAGCCGGTCGTGGCCGCCGTCAACGGCGTCGCCGCCGGGGCCGGCATGTCGCTCGCCCTGGCCTGTGACATCCGCATGGCGGCCGACACGGCCAGCTTCACGTGTGCCTTCGGCCGGGTCGGCCTGGTGCCGGACAGCGGCCTGTCGTGGTTCCTGCCCCGCATCGTGGGCCTGGGGCGGGCGCTGGAGCTGGCCCTGACGACGGACCCGGTCGACGCCGCGACCGCCGAGCGCATCGGCCTGGTCACGCGGGTCGTGCCCGCGGCAGACCTCGCCTCCGAGGCGGCGGCCCTGGCCGCGCGGCTGGCGGCCGGCGCACCACTCGCCATGGGACTCACCAAGCGCGCCATGCTGGCCGCGACCTCGCTGGACCTCGAGGCGGCGCTGGAGGCCGAGGCCCAGCTGCAGACCACGGCCGGCCGCTCGCCCGATCACGCCGAGGGCATCGCCGCCTTCACGGAGAAGCGGCCGCCGCGCTTCGCCGATCGGTGAGGATCCCTGCCCGCGCGACGACGCCGGCCACCGGACCGCTGGTCGTCGGGATCGTGGGCGCCGGCACGATGGGGGCCGGCATCGCCCAGGTCTGCCTGCAGGCGGGCCACGCGGTGCGGCTGCACGACGTCTCGCCGGAGGCGATAGCGGCCGGGCGCGCCCGCATCGCCGACGGCCTCGCCCGGCTCGTCGCGCGTGGCGACCTTACGCCGGTCACGCGCGCCGGAGCCTTGCGGCGGCTGCACGACGCGGCCGACCTGGCGGCGCTGGCGCATCGGGGGCGGCCGGTCGATCTCGTCATCGAGGCCGCGCTAGAGGACCTGGAGCTCAAGCGGGACGTCTTCCGGGCCCTGGAGGCGGTGGTCGAGCCGACGGCGATCCTGGCCACCAACACGAGCGCCCTGTCGATCGATGCCATCGCCGGCGCGACGACCCACCCGGAGCGCGTGCTGGGCCTCCACTTCTTCAACCCCGCGCCACGCATGGCCCTCGTCGAGGTCGTGGCCGGCGACCGCACGGCCGCCGTCACGATGCAGGCCGGCCTGGGCTTCGTCGCCGGCCTGGGCAAGACGCCGGTGGAATGCGCCGACGCGCCGGGCTTCATCGTCAACCGCATCAACCGGCCGTTCACCCTGGAGGCGCTCCGCATCCTCGAGGCCGGCGAAGGGGACGTGCCGGGCGTGGACGAGGCGGTCGTGGCGGCCGGCTACCCGATGGGCCCGTTCACGCTGATGGACCTCGTCGGGATCGACGTCAACTTCGCCGTGGCCAACGCCATCTGGCACGCCTTCGAGGAGGCCGAGCGGTTCCGGCCCTCGCCCGTCCAGGCGGCCCTGGTGGCAGCCCGGACCCTGGGGCGGAAGTCGGGCGCGGGTTTCTACCGCTATGGCGCCGACGGTCGTCCGACCAGCCTCGCGCCGCTGCCCGTCTCGCTGGAGCGGCCGGTGGGTGCGGGCGGGGACCTGCCGGATGACGAGATCGTCGCCCGGCTGGAGTTGGCGATCATCAACGAGGCGTACCGCGCGGCGGGCGACGGCGTGGCCGACCCACCCGACATCGACGTGGCGATGCGGCTCGGCGCCGGCCATCCGTACGGCCCGTTCGAGCGGGCGCGAGCGCTTGGCCTGGGCTCGGTCGTGCGCCGCCTGGCCGGCCTCGAGCGACGCTACGGCGAGCGCTACCGTGTGGCGCCGGCGCTCTGGCAGATCGCCGCCGTCTGAGCCCGGGCGCGCGAACCGCTACGATCGTGACCATGCAGGTCCCCGGCGCATGAACCGTGATCTGACTCGGGCCACGCGCGAGGCGTGGCTGATCAGCGCCGTGCGCACGCCGGTCGGGCGCTACGGGGGAGCCCTGTCGCGGGTGCGCCCTGACGACCTGGCGGCGCTCGTGATCCGTGCCGCCGTGGAGCGCTCGGGCCTGCCGCCCGAGCGCGTCGAGGACGTGATCCTGGGCTGCGCCAACCAGGCCGGCGAGGACAACCGCAACGTCGCCCGCATGGCCGGCCTGCTGGCCGGGCTCCCGGTCGAGGTCGGCGGCCTGACCGTGAACCGCCTCTGTGGCTCGGGCCTGCAGGCCATCAACACCGCGGCCCACGCCATCATGGTCGGCGACGGTGACGCGTTCGTGGCGGGCGGCGTCGAGTCGATGAGCCGCGCCCCGCTGGTCACCCTGAAGGCGGAAACGGCGTTCGCGCGAGGGGATCGGCCCCTCGTGGACACGACCCTGGGCTGGCGCTTCGTCAACCCGGCCCTCGCCGCGATGCACCCGCCGCTGTCCATGGGTGAGACGGCCGAGGAAGTCGCGACCCGCTGCGGCGTGACCCGCGAGGAGCAGGACGCGTTCGCCCTCGAGAGCCAGCAACGAGCCGTCGCGGCGGCCGACGGCGGCCGCTTCGACGGCCAGATGGTGCCCGTCCTGGTGCCCCAGCCCAAGGGCGAGCCCCTCGTCGTCACGCGCGACGAGCATCCTCGCGCCGACACCACCCTGGAGGCCCTCGCCCGTCTGCGGCCGGCCTTCCGGGGTGACGGGTCGGTCACCGCCGGCAACAGCTCGGGCATCAACGACGGCGCCAGCGCGACGGTCCTCGTGGAGGCCGGGCTGGCCCGCGAACTGGGCCTCCACCCGCTCGCCAGGGTCGTGGCGACGGCGGTGGCAGGGGTCGACCCGTCGGTCATGGGCCTCGGCCCGATCCCGGCCACCCGCAAGGCCCTGGCACGGGCCGGGCTGAGCGTGGCCGACCTGGACCTCATCGAGCTGAACGAAGCCTTCGCCAGCCAATCGATCGCGTGCATCCGCGAGCTCGGCCTGGACCCCTCACGGGTCAACGTGAACGGCGGCGCCATCGCGCTGGGCCACCCGCTCGGCATGAGCGGCGCGCGGCTGATGACGATGCTGGCCCACGAGCTGGCCGCTCGCGGCGGCCGCTACGGCCTGGCCACCATGTGCATCGGGGTCGGGCAGGGCATCGCCACGATCATCGAACGGATCCCGTCCGGCGACTGACCCCCGCGGCCTCAGTGGTACGAGGCGGCGTAGAGCAGGACGGCCACGATGGCGCCCACCGCCACACCCAGGATCCCGGCGCCCCAGGCCTGCGCATCGACCGGCCCGAGCGGCGTCTCGTCGTGATCGTCATGGCCGGCCGTCCCGTGGCCGGCCGGCGCCTCATGCGCTGCGGGCGCCCCGGCGGCACCGGGCGTGCTGTGCGGCTCGGTCATGGCAGCAGGCCCTCGTTCACCACCTGGTCCACGGTAACGGGGCCCGCAACCGGTTTCTCCGGAAGCGTCTGCATGAAGGCGATCGACCGGCTCCAGGCGTCCGGATCGATGGCCCCCAGCCCGTGGGCGAGAGTGTAGGGGCTCTGCCACGTGGCGATGGTCGCGTTAAGGATCGCCAGCTGCGTCGCATCCGAGCCGGCAAGGGTCGGCTGGGCGGCGATCGACGCGGTGAGGCCCGCCTGCGGATCGGCCATGACCTCGGTCATCGCCCGCAGCGTGGCCGCCACGAACGCCTTGAGCTCGGCGTGCTTGGCGGCCAGCGTCGCCGAGCCGACGATGAGGCCGGGGCCGGGGAGGGGCGTGGCCTGGTCCACGTGGAGTTCGGTCGTCGGCGTGCCGTTGAGCTGGAGCTGGACCGGCTCGTTGTTGGTGAAGCCGGTCGCCGCGTCGACCGCGCCCTGTTGCACCGCCACGGCCTGGCCGTAGTCGGGATACAGCACGACCTGCACGTCGGCGGGCGTCATCTGGGCCGAGGCGAGGAGCGCCTGCAGCATGATCCAGCTGGACCCGTACCGCCCGGGCGTGCCGACCTTCAGGCCCTTCAGGGCGGCCACCGTGCTGATGCCCTTGCTGGCCTTGGCGAAGACGACGTTGGGGAACAGGCCGTACAGCGTCGTCACGTACGTTACCGGGATGCCCTGGCTGACGGCGGGGATGACGCTCGTGCCATCGGCCACCCCGACATCGATGCTGCCCTGGCCCACCAGCGTCACCAGGTCGGGGTCGTTCTTGTTCTGGAACGTGACGTCCAGGCCGGCCGCGCGGTAGTAGCCCTGCTGCTGCGCGTAGTAGAACTGGGCGAACTGGACGCTCGGGATGTAGCCCAGGCCGACCACGAGCGGCGTCGGCGAGGCCGAGGGCGAGGGGGAGGCGGTGGCCGACGGGGCGACCGAGGCAGATGGCGCGCCCGTACTCGCCGGGGCCGAAACGCTCGGGCCCCCCGAACAGGCGACCAGCAGGAAGGTCGCCAGGACGGCCAGGCTGCGGTGGATGGACGGGCGCATGCGGACCTCCGAGGCGTTCAGGCGCGGACGCCGACGAGCCGGCGCTCCGCGAAGACGACGAGCAGGTACAGACCGATCCCCAGGAGGGCGATCGTGAGGAGGGTGGCAAAGAGCAGCGGCGTGTCGAACAGACCGCCACGGGCGTAGTTGATGAGGACCCCCAGGCCCGTGCTCGCGCCGGCCCATTCGCCGACGATGGCGCCGACGACCGCCAGGGTGACCCCCACACGCAGGCCGCCCATGATGGCCGGCAGGGCGGCCGGGACCTCCACCCACAGGAGTCGCTGCCGCGGCGTGGCGCGGAAGGCCGCGGCCATCTCCACGAGGCGTGGATCGACGGACCTGACGCCGACCATGGTGGCCACGGTGACCGGGAAGAAGAGGACGATGGCGCAGATCGCCGCGATGCTGATCAAACCCGTCCCGAACCACAGGGCGATGAGGGGCGCGACGGCCAGGATGGGGGTCGCCTGCGCGGCCACGAAGTACGGCGCCAGCACCTGTTCCGCCAGCCGCGAGCGCCCCAGCAATGCGCCGAGGGGCAGCGCCGCCCCCACGCCGATGATCAGGCCGCCGACGATCTCCTCGACGGTGGCCGCCGCGTGCGGCTCGATGGTCCCGTCGACCCAGGCACGGACGAACCGCGCGGCAACGACCTCCGGGGCAGGCAGCACGAACGTGGGGTAGCCGGCCACCACGACGAGAAGCTTCCAGGCGAGGAGCAGCAGCGCCACGCCACCCAGGGCCAGCAGCCAGCCGGGCAGCCGCCGGCGATGCGGCAGGGGCCGGGGCTGGACGACCGCGCCCGCGGCGACCTCCCGTTCGTCAAGTGCCGCGCTCACCTCGTCATCGCCTCCAGGTGGACGGACGCGGGGGCTTCTGCGCCATCGGCCAGCCAGCGGCGGATCTGGAGGGCGACGGCATTGCCGGCCGGCGTATCGACCTGTTCCGGGCGGCGCGGCCGCGGCAGCCCGACCCTGATGTCCGCCACCACGTGGCCCGGGCGCGGCGAGAGCATCAGGACACGGTCGGCCAGGAAGACCGCCTCGGGGATGCTGTGGGTCACCAGCACGATGGTGGTGGCGGTGCGTTTCCAGATGTCCAGCAGCTCCAGGCCGAACCGCTCGCGGGTCAGCGCATCGAGCGAGCTGAACGGTTCATCGAGCAGGAGGACGGACGGCTCCAGGGCCAGGGCACGAGCGATCGCCGCGCGCTGCCGCATGCCGCCGCTGAGCTGGTGCGGGCGGGCGTTGGCGAAGCCGGTGAGATCCACCTGTTCGAGCAGCTCGGTGACCCGTGCCTGGCGTTCCACCTCCGGCCGGTCCGCCAGCCGCAAGGGGAAGCCCACGTTGTCGCGGATCGACGCCCACGGCAGCAGGCGCGGTTCCTGGAACACGAAGCCGACCCGTGGATCGGGGCCGATGACGGGCTGTCCGCCAAGGTCGATCGTGCCGTCATCCGGCGTCAGTAGTCCGGCGATGAGCCGCAGGAGCGTGCTCTTGCCGCAGCCGTTGGGACCCACGATGGCCACGATCTCGCGGGCGCCGACCTCGAAGGTGACGTCGTCCAGCGCGCGCAGCGCCATGCCGGCGCCGACGGACCCGTTCGCGTCGGCGGGCGCGCGGAAGCGTTTGCCCAGATGCGTGACGCGGATGGACCCGGTCGACTCGACGCGGGGAGTGGTCGTGGCGCGACCTCCCGATGGGCGCTCGAGACCGGAGCGCAGCGGCGCCTGCACTCGGAGCTTGCGGAAGCGGTCGCGGTGCCAGCTCGCTGTGATGGCCCGCTGCCCCGGCGCGACTCGCGTCGTTCGAGCGGTGCCCTCAGGCGGGCTCGTCCTGCCTTCTCCCGTCCGGACTGTGACCGTCGGCTCCCTGTGAGGGGATCCACCGCCGCCGCGGATCGACACGGCGTGCGGGTCGTGGGCTGGCGGCCGCACGGCTGGCGCCGCGCTCCGCCGACCACCGGTCGGGACTTCCACCCGACCCCGAAGGCGAGGCTATTGGTGATGTGTCAAGCAGTGTACTGCGGCCAACTAGAGGTCGCGGACGAGGTAAACGACCTCGCCGGCCTCGTTGGTGGTCTCGTGATGGCGCCTGAAGCCGACCTTCTCCAAGACCCGCAGCGATGGCGTGTTCCAGGCGCCGACCGTGGACCACAGCCGCTGGCGACCGGTGTCGGCGGCCGCGGCCACCAGGGCTCGGGCGGCTTCCGTGGCGTAGCCGTGGCCATGGAACCGTCGCAGCAGCTCATAGGCGATCTCCGGCTCGTCGAGGCTGCAGCGCCCGATGATGAGCGCGCAATAGCCGATCGCGTCGCCCTCCGCGCGTCGCGTGATCGTCAGCGGGCCCAGGCCGTTGGCCAGCGCCTCGTCCCTGACGCGTACCAGGCGCGCCGTCGCCTCTTCGAGCGTCGGCGTTTCTTGGCCCCGCTCGCCGATGAGCTCGCGGTACCACTCGGCGTCCCGCTCGTCGCGCAGGCGCAGGATCAGCCGTTCGGTCTCGATGTCGTGGGCCATCGGTCGCCAGGTCACTGGGCCACGGTACACGCGCCGGTGTGCCCCGGGCAGACACGCGGGCAGGCTCAGGACGCGAGGGGCACCTCGGCGTGGGTGATGTGCTCGAACTGGCGCCACAGCAACGTCACCAGGAGCGCCGAACCGACGAACGCGAACCAGAACGGCGCGGTGATCCCGAAGGCGCTCGCGAGCAGGCCGCCAAGCGGTGTGCCCACCACCAGCCCGCCGACGATGGCCACCCGGTAGACGCCCGAGACCCGGCCCAGCAGTTCGTTGGGCACGGCCCGTTGGCGGACCACCGTGGAGGTGGTGCCCCAGACGAAGGCATGTGCGCCGAAGACGACCAGGACGGCGAGGGCCACCACGGCGGACGTCGTCAGGGCGAGCGTCAGATGGGTGAAGGTCTCGATGAGCAGTCCGACCCGCATGATGTCGGCCAGGCTGAAGCGGCGTTCCAGGGCGCCATAACTGAACGCGCCGATGATGCCGCCCACGGCCACGGCGGTCGTCAGCAGCCCGAACCCGACCGCGTTCATCCCCAGGCGCTGGGTCGCGTACAGCACCAGCACCGACCAGGCCGCGCCGTAGGTCACGTTGAAGGTGAGGATCGTCAGCGCCAGCGTCCGCATCGGCGGGTGCCCGGCCAGCCAGCGGATGCCCTCGGCCATGTCCGCCCGGAAGCTCCTCCCCTCGCCGGCCAGCTGCTTCGTGCTCACGGCGACGCGTGAGATGAGCACCGCCCCGAGCGCGAACGCGGCCGCGTTGGTGGCGAAGGGCAGGGCCATCCCGGCGGCGAACAGGAAGGCGCCGATGGGTGGGCCGACCAGCTGGTTCACGAGCAGGAACGCCCCCTGCATGCGGGCGTTGGCGAGGCCAAGGTCTGGCCGCGCGACGAGGCTGGGGATGAGCGTGCTGCTGGCTGAATCGGCAAAGGTTTCCGCGGTCCCCAGCGCGAAGAGCGTCACCAGGACCACGGCGATGGTGACGGTGCCGCTCACGATCGTGGCCACGAGTACCGCCAGGACCGCCGCTCGGATGAGGTTCACCACGACGACCATCCGCCGCCGATCGAACCGATCCGCGGCGACGCCTCCGACCACGCCGAACAGGAGGACCGGCAGGTACTCGCTCAGCAGGGCCAGCGAGACCAGGAACGGGTCATGGGTCTGGGAGGCGACGAGCAGCGGCCCAGCGGCGACCACCACGCCGTCCCCGGCGTTGTTGATGAAGGTCGCGGCCAGGAGCCAGCGGAAGCTCAGGCCGAGCCGGTGTGGCGCGATCGCTTCGATCACTCTGGCCAGCAAGCCCTGCGGGGCGGCCGACGTCGCCGATGAGTCGCCCGGGCGCGGAGTCTCCACCCGCTGAATCTACGGAGCGCCGGCCGCATGGATGTGGGGTTCGTGTTGCTGTCCGGTCGCCCGGGGATTGTTATGCGCCCGGATCCGGCACGCGGTTGTCGCCTTGCAGCGTGGCACGCACGGTCCGGACTACGCCAACAACGCGCCACCCTGGATCGGCGCATACGAGTCTCGGGGGCACTAGACGACAACGGGGGCGTCTGACGGCGACGGTAACCTCGGCGGTTCGTCGGCCGTAACCGGTGGTGAAGGCCCTTCGGCGAGCATTCGGCACGGACGATGCCCGCGTGGGAACCTGCTCCGGCGGTGCGCCGCCGACGAGCGGCCTGGCGCCAGGCCGATGTCGCGCGAGCCGCCGGCAGTTCCCTGCAGCATCGTCCAGCGGGTCCCGCGCGGAACGGGGGCAGCTGGAACGGCTGACGCTGTCCACGACCCGTCGCCTCGCGGCAGCGCTCGAAGTCGCCCTGCCGTTCGACCCGCGATGGCGAGGTGGGGAGACCGCGCGCCTGCTTGACGAGGTCCACGCGCACCTGGTCGAGCGGTGCGCCACGATGCTCCGACGAGCCGGCTGGGAGGTGATCATCGAGTTCACCTTCAGCGTCTACGGCGAGCGAGGGGCGGTGGACATCATCGCCTGGCACCCGGCGACCCGGACGCTGCTGATCGTGGAGGTCAAGTCGGTCATCCTCGATCTGCACGCCCTCATCTCGACACTCGACCGCAAGGTCCGGCTCGTACCAACGCTTCTCGCTGAGCAACGGGGATGGGTGGCCGAGCGCGTCGGCCGGCTCGTCTATGCGCCGGCCACGACGCGGAACCGGAACGTGGTCACCAGCCACGAGGCGTCCCTTCGCTTCGCGTACCCGATGCGAGGGGCGGACGCGCGTCGTTGGCTGGTGCGTCCGGGCGGGACCATGGCGGCCCTCTGGCTCGCCCGCCCGTCGTCGGAACGGCACGCGGCCCAGCGAGCGCCCGCTCCCATGAGAGTCCGCCGGTCCGGCGAACGACGCAGATGACGATCGGGCTGCCGGGACCGCTACCGACAGGCGCAGAGGGCGGGTAGGTGAGGCCGACACGTTGCTGCCTAGTCGCCCGGGGACTGATATGCGCCCGGATCCGGCACGCGGTTGTCGCCTTGCAGCGTGGCACGCACGGTCCGGACTACGCCAACAACACACCACCCGGGATCGGCGCATACGAGTCTCGGGGGCACTAGACGACAACGGGGGTGATCGGCAGTCCCGCCGCAGCCACGCTGGTACGCTCCGAGCGTGTGGACGGTCGTGCTGACGCGGCATGGGGGTACGACGCGGTCGAAGCCGGAGCAGCACCTGGGGCAGCGCCTGGACGTGCCGCTCTCGGACGAGGGTCGCGCGCAGGCCGCGGCGCTCGGCCGGCGGCTGGCGGGCGTGGGCTTCGACCGTGTGGTGGCGAGCCCGTTGCGGCGGGCGGTCGAGACGGCGCGCCTGGTCGTCCCGGGACGCGAACCGGAGACGGACGCGCGCCTGCTGGAGATGGACTACGGCGCGTGGGAGGGCCTCACCTACGAGCAGATCACCGCACGTGACGGCCCTGCCCGGCTCCTGTGGGAGGCCGATCCGGCGAGTCTTGCCTGCCCCGGCGGGGAGAGCGGCAACGACGTCGCGGCGCGAGTGCGTTCGTTCCTCGAGGCCGCCATCGACGGCGCGACGACCGACCGTGAGCCCGCGCCCGCCGCCCTCGACGACACAACGGACCACCGGATCCTGGTGGTCGGGCACAGCACGACCGACCGGATCCTGCTGTGCGTCGCGCTCGGGGTGCCCGTGCGCGACTTCCGCCGCCGGTTCGTCCAGGATCCGGCCAACCTGACCGTCGTCCGGTTCGGCGGCCCGCGCGGCACGGGTGCGCAGGCCCTCGTCGTCAACGACGTCGGCCACCTGCGCGGGCTCGCCGGCGCGACCTGGGACTGACCCCGCGCCGGAACCGACCGAGCGGCGGACCGCCGCTGCCCTATCCTGCCGACGTGCCCACCGCGTCGCCCGTCGTCCTGACCGGCCACGATCTCACCCTCGAGGCCGTTGAGGCGGTGGCCCGGCACGGCGCGCGGGCCACCCTGGACCCCCAGGCGCGCGAGCGGATGCTGGCCAGCCGGCGGACGATCGAGTCGATCGTCGCGTCCGGTGAGGCGGTCTACGGCGTGACGACCGGCTTCGGCGACCTCGCCAACCGGCGCATCGAGCCGGCGGAGGCGGCGCAACTCCAGCGCAACCTGCTGGTGAGCCACGCCGTGGGGGTGGGCGCCCCGTTCGACGCGGCGACGGTGCGGGCGATGCTGCTCCTGCGCGCCAACACGCTGGCACTCGGCCACAGCGGCTGCCGCCCCGAGATCGTCGAGCGCCTGCTGGACTTCCTGGCGCGAGGCATCCATCCGGTCGTGCCCGAACAGGGCAGCGTGGGGGCGTCGGGTGATCTGGCCCCGCTGGCCCACCTGGCGCTGCCACTGATCGGCCGTGGCCAGGTCGAGTACGAGGACCGGCGCGTGCCCGCCGCCACCGCCCTGGAAGCGACCGGCCTTGGGCCCCTGGAGCTACAGGCCAAGGAGGGCCTGGCGCTGCTCAACGGTACCCAGATGATGACCGCCGTCGGCGCCCTGGCGGTGCTTGATGCGGAGCGTCTGGCACGCACCGCGAGTGTCGTCGCGGCGATGAGCATCGAGGCGCTCCTTGGCACGGACGTCGCCTTCGCGGCGGCCTACCATGCCGCCCGCCCGCACGACGGTCAGCGCCGGGTCGCCGCCGAGTTGCGTCACCTGTTGCGCGGGTCACGGCTCCAGCGCAGCCACCACCGCCAGACGCACAAGGTGCAGGACCCCTACTCGCTGCGCTGCGTGCCGCAGGTCCACGGCGCGTCCCGCGACGCCCTGGGCTACGCCCGGCGGGTCCTCGAGGTGGAGATCAACAGCGCCACGGACAACCCGCTCGTGTTCCCCGACGGCGCCGGCCCGGACGCCGACGCGTCGGCCACGGCGACGGCGCATGGCCGGGTGATCTCAGGCGGCAACTTCCATGGCCAACCGGTGGCGCTGGCGATGGACTTTGCCAAGATCGCTATCGCCGAGCTCGGCTCGATCAGCGAGCGGCGCACGGCGCTGCTCCTCGACGCGCGCCTGTCCGGGCTGCCCGCCTTCCTGGTCGAGGAGGCCGGTCTCAACAGTGGTTTGATGTTGCTTCAATACACCGCCGCCGCCCTCGTCTCGGAGGACAAGGTCCTGGCCCATCCCGCCTCGGTCGACTCGATCCCGACCTCCGCCAACCAGGAGGACCACGTGTCGATGGGCTCGATCGCGGCGCGACACGCCCGGGACGTCCTGGCCAACGTGCAGCGCATCGTGGCCCTCGAGCTGTTGTGTGCCGCCCAGGGCCTCGATCTTCGAACCGCCGACGGCACGTCGCCCGGTGACGGCGTGGCCGAGGCGCACGCCCGCATCCGGGCGCAGATCCCTCATCTGAGCACGGATCGCGACCAGGGGCCCGACATCTCGAGTGCCCTCGATCTCGTCACGACCGGCGCCCTGCTGGACCTGGTGCCCGCCTGAACCGCAGAATCGTGCTTGCGTCGCGGCGCAGGTTCGCTACAGTGCACGCGATGCGCCCGGCACCTGTTCGGGCCACGGAAGGAGAGGGCGTATGACGGCATCTTCGTCACGACCGATGGGGATCACGATCCTGGCGGTCCTGTCGGCCATCGGTGGCGTCTTCGGGATCCTGGGCGGCATCGCGCTGCTCGGTCTCGGCGCGCTCGCCGCGGCCGTGGGCGCTGGTCCCCTCGGCGGGCTGGCGGGCCTCGTGGGACTTGCGACGATCGTCATCGCCGTCGCCGAGCTTGCGCTCGCCTACGGGTTCTGGATGACCCTGCCATGGGCCTGGATGGTGGGCATCGTGATCGCCATCGCATCGATCGTGGTGGCCGTGCTCGAATTCCTCACCGGCTACTCGAGCATCCTTTCGGTCCTGGTCGCGATCGTGGTCTCCGGCATCATCCTGTACTACCTGTACCAGCCTTCCATCAAGGCCTTGTTCGGCCAGAAGTAGCGCACCCGCTACTCGCAACTCCAGGAGCCGGAGGCGCCCAGCCGCCTCCGGCTCTTCCATGTCCACGAGGGTCCGGCCGCCCTCAGCGGGCAGGGTTCCGGAGCTCCACGAAGCGACAGTTCGCGCAGACGAGGACCTCGAATGCGACCGTCTGCTCGCCGAGTTCGGCCCACTCGCCAAGTAGAAGGTGCCACCCGCCGCTCGTGCCCCCGACGCGGAAGGGACGCTCGCCCTCCGAGATGAGCTGACCGTGGCAGCGGAGGCACTCCTGATCGGGCACCGCCCGCGTCGCGTCGGTCTCCAGTGACTCCAGGTCGCGCGAGCTGGTCATGCTCCCTCCTTCACCTCTTGAGCCCCGCCCTCATCATCGGCGTGCGAGCGTCGTGGGACAATCGGGACGTGGCGAGCATCCGCATCGTCGACGTCGATGACGAGCCCGCGTTCCGGCTCATCCCACCGTGCGCCGACCCCGGTTTCGACCACCGCACATGCGACTACTGGGAGGAGGCGGACCGGGGGTCCCGGGCCGCCCGAGCGGCCTGGCTGGAGGCACCGGCGGCGCCTCGACCGCGACCGGCCCTCGCCGACAACCCCTTCGCGCCCCCCGTCGACCGGCCCATCGTCAACCCCTTCCTGGCCGACGATGACGACGAGCCGCTCGACAATCCCTTCGCCCCCACGCGCACCGTCGAGCGTGGCCGCACGAGTGGTGTCCCGCGCAAGTTCGCCCTGCTCGACCGCGGGCGCGGCATCTTCGGTACGTACGCCAAGGTGCTTCTGGTGGACGAGACACCCGTCACATACGTGCAATTCGGGCCGTTGTCGGCGTACCCGCGGGCCCAGCGCCTGCGCGACCTGTACCCGCAGCTGCCGGTCATGCCGCTGCCCGCCGTCATCACCTGCGTCGCCACGACGACAGAGGCGCGACGCGACGGCCACGCCGCGCGCCTCGCGGCCGCGGTCTGCGACGACCTGGCGGAGCGTGGCTTCGCCGCCGTGGAGGCCTACCCCGACCTGACCCGTGGCGCCGACCAGCAGAGCGGCGCCACGCCGGCGTTCTGGGAGGCGCTGGGCTTCGCGATGGCCGTCGCCGATGCCCGCTTCCCGGTCATGCGGCGGGAACTGTGAGCGCCGGTGCCCGGCCCGTGCGAGCCCCGCGCGGCACGGCCCTCACGTGCCGCGGCTGGCAGCAGGAAGCCGCCCTGCGCATGCTCATGAACAACCTGGACCCGGAGGTGGCCGAGCGGCCGGACGACCTCGTGGTCTACGGCGGGACCGGCCGGGCCGCGCGCAGCTGGGAGGCCTTCGACGCCATCGTGCGCGAGCTGCGACGCCTGGCGGACGACGAGACGCTGCTGGTCCAGTCGGGCAAGCCGGTGGGTGTCTTCCGGACCCACGAGTGGGCCCCGCGCGTGCTCATCGCCAACAGCAACCTGGTGGGCAAGTGGGCCACCTGGGACGTCTTCCGCGAGCTCGAGCGGAAGGGCCTGACGATGTACGGCCAGATGACCGCCGGGTCGTGGATCTACATCGGCACGCAGGGCATCCTCCAGGGCACGTACGAGACGTTCGCCGAGCTGGCCCGCCAGCACTTCGGCGGCACGCTGCGCGGGCGGGTGACGCTCACCGCCGGCCTGGGCGGCATGGGCGGCGCCCAGCCGCTGGCGGTGACCATGAACGAGGGCGTCGCCATCTGCATCGAGGTGGACCCGGAGCGGGCCCGCCGGCGGCTCGACATGGGCTACGTGGACCGCCTCACCGAGTCGACCGACGAGGCGCTGGCCTGGGCGCGGGCGGCCGCCGCACGACGGGCGAGCCGCTCTCGATCGCCCTGGTCGGCAACGCCGCCGAGGTCGAGCCCGAGCTCGTGCGCCGGGGCGAGCGTTTCGACGTCGTCACCGACCAGACCTCCGCCCACGACGCGCTGGCCGGCTACGTCCCGGCGGGGATCTACGCTGGCCGACGCGATCGGCCTGCGCGAGGCCCGAGCCGGACGTCTACGTGGCGCCGCTCCATGGCGCTCGATGGCCGACCACGTGCGGGCGATGCTGGCCTTCCAGCAGGCCGGTTCGGTCGTCTTCGACTACGGCAACAACATCCGGGCGCAGGCCCAGAAGGCGGGCGTCGACGACGCCTTCGACTTCCCGGGCTTCGTGCCGGCCTTCATCCGGCCGCTCTTCTGCGAGGGCAAGGGGCCCTTCCGCTGGGTCGCCCTGTCAGGTGATCCGGCCGACATCAAGCGCACCGACGAGGCGATCCTGGAGCTCTTCCCCGACGACGCGCCGCTCCGCCGCTGGATCCGCATGGCCGAGGCAAGGTGCCCTTCCAGGGCCTGCCCGCCCGCATCTGCTGGCTGGGCTACGGCGAGCGGGCCAGGGCCGGCCTGGCCTTCAACGAGCTGGTCGCGCGCGGCGAGGTCGGGGCGCCGATCGTCATCGGCCGCGACCACCTGGACGCCGGCTCGGTGGCCTCACCCAACCGCGAGACGGAGGCGATGCGCGACGGCTCCGACGCCATCGCCGACTGGCCGCTGCTCAACGCGCTGGTCAACACGGCCGCGGGCGCCACCTGGGTGAGCATCCACCACGGCGGCGGCACGGGCATCGGCTACAGCCAGCACGCCGGCATGGTCGTCGTGGCCGACGGCACGGACCTCGCCGCGCGCAAGCTGGAGCGCGTCCTGACCACCGACCCGGGCATGGGCGTCATCCGCCACGCCGACGCGGGCTACGAGCGGGCCATCGAGGTCGCCCGCGAGCGCGGCGTCCGCATCCCGATGCTGGAGGACGGCTAGCCCGAACCCTCGAATACGTCCTCCCCGGCCGCGATCGCGGTGGCGAGGCGGGCCACCTCGCGCATCCCCAGCCGATGGATCCACGGCCCGTACGACACGCGGGCCACGCCGAGCTCGGCCAGGCGGGCGGGTGACGGCGCCTCGGGCCGGGCGTAGATGTTCACCGGCCCGCGGATGCCCGCCACCAGGGCCTCGATGGTGGGTTCATCGGCCACCCAGATGGGATAGACGCAGTCGGCGCCGGCCTCCAGGTACAGGTTAGCGCGACGGATCGCCTCGTCCGTTCGGGCCTCGGGTGGCCCGACCCAGCGGATGTGAACGTCGACCCGGGCGTTGATCACCAGCGGCACGCGAGCGGTCGCGGCCGCGGCGCGCACCTCGGCCAGCCACCGCGCCTGGGCCTCGGCATCCCGCACGCCACCGGCGCGGTGGTCGGTGTCCTCCAGGTTGCAGCCGACCACCCCGGCTTCGACGACACAGGCGACGAACTCGCTCGGCGTCAACCCGTAGCCCGCCTCGGCGTCCATGGTCACGGGGCCGTCCACGGCAGCCGCGATCCGCCCGGCGGCGGCGAACATCGCCTCGGGCGGGGCCTGCTCGCCGTCCTCGAAGCCCAGCGCCTCGGCGACCGCGGCGCTCGAGGTCGCGATGGCGGGAAACCCGGCCGCCTCGACGGCGCGGGCGCTGGGGACGTCCCACGCGTTCGGCAGGATCAGCGGGCGTCCCGGCACATGCAGGGCGCGCAACCGCTCGGCGAGCGCGACGAGCCCGGCCCGATCAGCCCCCGCGGGGCTCATCCCCCGCGCCGCCCGGCTGACACGATGTCCGGGACGTGGTGGAAGAGCGTGGGGTCGGCGCGTCCCGACAGCACGCGGATGAGCCCGGCCGGGCGGAGGCCCATGGAGGAGCGGCCACGCGGCCCGTCGAGGGTGATCGAGTCCCGCCCCGTGGAGACGTCCTGGACCGTGGCGTGCGCACCGGGCACGAGACCCTGCTCCTCGAGGTACACGAGCAGCTCGGCGTCTTCCTCCGCCTGCTCGGTGATGCGGTAGATGGTCACCGTCGCGCCGGCCTCGACCTTGTTGAGCGGCGTGCCACGGGGACGCACGCGGGCGGCCGCGGCGTCGATGGGGTTGCCGTGCGGGCATGTCGAGGGGTAGCCGACGAGCTCGGCGATGGCCGCCTCGACCCGCGGCGAGACCGATCCCTGGAGACGGCCGGCTTCCTCGTCGGACTCAGCCCAGCCCAGCCCGATGACCGCCGTCAGCAGCCACTCCAGGAGGGAGTGCCGACGGAAGATCGTGTCCGCGGCCTCGCGGCCGGCCGGCGTCAGCGACAGCTCGCGCCCGTCGGCTGCCCGGACCAGCCCCTCGGCCGTCAACCGGGCGAGCATCTCCGAGGCGGCTTGGGGTGACACGTGGAGGCTTCGCGCGAGGACGGACGCCTGCGTCGTCGTGTCCCCATCGGTCATCGCGCGCACGGCCAGGAGGTAGTGCTGGGCCGCTTCCGACAGGACGAGCGCGGGGGGGCCGTCGTGCGGCTGGCTCATGCGCCGATGGTAGCGCCAGCCACGGCCCGCGACGTTCCATCAAGGGGGCTTGAGAAGGGGCATCAAGAGCGCTTGACACGGCGGACGCCGCCCGGCTAGCATCCGACGCAATCCCGACCCCCGTCGTCGGGATTGACCTCCGCCCCCGGCCCGCCGCACGGGCCACTCGACCCGGCCCCAGCCACGGCGCGTCCATCAGGAGGGCTCCGCGTGTCGTTCGCCCAGACCGTGCTTCTCGCCGCCTTCGCCGGCGCCACGATCTTCCTGGGGCTGCCGGTGGGCCGGTTGCGCGTATCCACCCGCGTGCAGGTGGTCCTGACGGCGGCGGCGGCCGGCGTCGTGCTCTTCCTGCTATGGGACATCCTGAGCCACGCCGTCGAGCCACTGGAGACGGCCCTCGAGGCGGCCCAGGCGGGTACTGGGCCGGTGGGCGACGCCGTCGCCGACGCCGTGGCGCTCGCCGTCAGCCTGGCCGCAGGTCTCCTGTCGATCGTGTGGGTGACGCGCCGGATGCGCGGCGCCCGGAGCGAGATGGACCTGCGCCAGATCGCGCTTGGCACGGCGGTCGGGCTGGGCCTCCACAACTTCTCGGAGGGCCTGGCCATCGGCCAGTCGGCCGCTACCGGCGCCACGTCGCTGGCGCTCCTGCTGGTCGTGGGTTTCGCCCTTCACAACGCGACCGAAGGCTTTGGCATCGCCGCGCCGCTGGCCTCGGGGCCCCAGCCGAGCTGGTCGTTCCTGGCGCTTGCCGGTGTCATCGGCGGCGGGCCGACCTTCCTCGGCGGCGTGGTCGGCTACACGTTCGTCTCGCCTCTCATCAGCATCATCTTCCTGGGCGTGGCGGCCGGCGCGCTGATCCATGTCTTCAACGAGATGGTCAGCGTGGCGCGGCGTTTCGCGGACCCCATGGCCGCCAACGCGGCCCTGGTGGCCGGCCTCATCGTGGCCCTCGCGACCGACATCGTGCTGACGCTCGCCGGAGCCTGATCGAGCCTCGCTAGACTGCGCCGTGCAGGCGCGACAGCGCCCCGACGTCGAGGGAGGACCCGTGGCCCGACTGGTCGAGTGCGTGCCCAACTTCAGCGAGGGCCGCCGGCTCGAGGTGGTCGACCAGCTGGCGGCGGCCGTGGCGTCGACGCCTGACGTCTATCTCCTGGACCGCACGTCCGACGCGGATCACAACCGTTCCGTGCTGACCTTCGCCGGGCCGCCGGAGCCGGTCGTGGCGGCCATGGAGGCAGCCGTCGCCGTGGCCCTGCGGCGTATCGACATGACCGTCCACGAGGGCCAGCACCCCCGCATCGGGGCCGTGGACGTGGTGCCGTTCGTGCCCCTCGGCGACACCACGATCGACGAGTGCATCGAACTGGCGCGAGGATTCGGCGCCCGTATCGCGGAGCGCTTCGACCTCCCCGTCTACCTCTACGCCCGCGCGGCGACCCGGCCGGACCGGGTCATCCTGGCCGAACTGCGCCGGCCGCAGTTCGAGGGCCTGCGCGAGACGATCGGCCAGCACGGGCGGGAACCCGACTTCGGCCCGCCGCGGCTGCACCCGACCGCCGGCGCGGTCGCCGTCGGGGCGCGGCCGTTCCTCATCGCCTACAACATCAACCTGGCCTCGCCGGACGTCGACCTGGCCAAGCGCATCGCGCGGCGGGTCAGGGAAAGCTCGGGCGGCCTGCCGCGCGTGCAGGCCCTGGGGCTGCCGCTGGAGGAGCTGGGCTGCGCGCAGGTCTCGATGAACCTGCTGGACTTCGGCGTGACCTCGCTCTGGCTGGTCTGGGAGACGGTCCGTGCCCTCGCCGCCGACGAGGGCGTGGAGCTGCGCGAGTCGGAGCTCATCGGCCTGGCGCCGCTGGCCGCCCTTCGCGACGTGGCGGATCACCTCGACGTCCCGGCCGATCGTCCCGTGGAGGCGCGCCTGCGCGCCGCGGCCGAGTGGCTGCGCATCCGCGACTTCCGACCGGACATGGCCCTCGAATTGCGGCTCGCCGCCGCCATGGGCGGGCCTGCCGCGTGACCCTCCGTGTGCTGGCCGGCGGACGCGCGCGCGGCGGCACCCGGCCGGGCCTGCTCGTCACCGGCGCGGCCGAGATCACCACCTTCGCCGGGGGGGTGCGGCGCGGTGCCGCCCAGGACGAGGCCGCCGCCCTGATCGGCGGCCGGCCGGAGATCGCCGTCTTCGACGGCCGCATCGTGGCCGTGGGGACCCACGATGACGTGCAGCGACGACTGGCGGCGGAGGGCCTGACCGACGAGCGCCGCTTCACCACCCTCGATGCGCGCGGCGGCACGGTCACGCCAGGCCTCATCGATCCCCATACGCACCTGCTCTTCGCCGGCACCCGCGAGGCGGAGCTGCGGCTGCGCCAGCGCGGCGCCGGCTACCTCGAGGTCCTGGCTGCGGGCGGCGGGATCCTGGCCACGGTGGCCCGCACTCGGGAGGCGTCCGAAGAGGAGCTGGCCGATCACGGGCGGCACTGGCTGGACCAGATGCTGGCCCACGGCGTCACCACGATCGAGGCCAAATCGGGCTATGGGCTCGACCGCCCGACCGAGCTGCGCCTGCTGGAGGTAGCCGGGCGGCTCGGCGCCGAGGGGCCGGTGGAGGTGGTGCCGACCTTCCTTGGCGCGCACGCCGTGCCGGCCGAGTTCCGTGACCGGCCGGAGCCGGCGGAGGCCTACCTGCGCTCGGTGCTGCGCGACCAGCTGCCGGCGGTCGCCGCACAGGGCAGGGCCCGCTTCTGCGACGTCTTCTGCGAGGCCGGCGTCTTCACGGCGGACCAGTCGCGGCGGCTGCTCGTGGAGGCTCACCGGCTGGGGCTGGAGCCGCGCCTCCATGCCGACGAGCTGGAGCCGTCCGGTGGGGCCGAGCTGGCCGCCGACCTGGGCGCCGCCTCCGCGGACCACCTGGCTGCCCCTTCGCGGGAAGGGGTCGCGGCCCTGGCCCAGGCCGCGGCCGGTGACGCGCCGGTGGTGGCCACGGTGCTGCCTGCCACGAGCCTCTTCCTCATGAAGGACCACGGCGCGCCGGCCAGGACGTTCATCGAGCGGGGCATCCCGGTCGCGCTCGGCACCGACTTCAACCCGGGCACCTCACCCACGCCGAACCTGCCGCTCGTGCTGTCCCTGGCGGTGCTGCGCCTGGGCCTGACGCCGACCGAGGCCCTGGCGGCCGTGACGATCAACGCGGCCCAGGCGCTCCACCTCGCCGAGACCCACGGCTCGCTCGAGGTGGGCAAGCAGGCCGATCTCGTCGTGTGGGACGTGGCCAGCCACGAGCTGATCCCGTACTGGCTGGGCGCCGACCTGGTGCGGGCCGTCGTCAAGCACGGCCAGGTGGTGCTCGCCCGAAGCTAGGTCGCGCGAAGCAGCGGCGCCCGTCGACGGATGCCGACGCAGGCGGTTGTCGCGCAGTCCGTTGCAGACTCGTAAGTGCCGATGCCGCCGCAGCCGTTGCTGCTCAGCGCCACGCAGACTACGGCCACGTTCAAGCGACAACGGTCTGGGCAGCGGCTGGCGGTTACCAGTCCGTGGCGTGCTGGGCGACAACCGGGCGCGGAGGGTGGAGCGGATCGCGGCTGCGGACGTTGTTCGCGGTCGCGCAGTCGGCAGATCAGCCGCGGCCGCGCTGCTCCAGCATGATGAGGGTCAGCTCCTGGGGCACCGACGAGACGGTCACGACCAGACGCGCCTGGGTCGCGGGCGCCTGGCCCACGCCCATCTCGTGCAGGAACCGGGCGACCTGCTGCTGGCCCTCCGCCTCGTCCTCGGCGACGGCCAGCGGCACCACCAGGTTGGCATCCAGCTGGGCGACCAGCTCGGAGGCGCGGCCCGCCGTCAGGCGACCGCCGATGGGGATGCAGACCACGTCGACCGTGCCGATCTCCCCGATCATCGCCTCCGTGAGGGGATGGCCGATGTCCCCGAGGTGCACCGCGTGCAGCCCGTCGAGCTCGTATACGAAGGCCACGTTGGGGCCATCCACGGCGCCCTTCTGGTCGTCACGGTAGGTGCGGACGCCGTTGATCAGGACGTGACGGATCTCGTACTCGCCGGGCCCGTCGAGCTGGAAGGCCGGCTCCAGGCTGGTGGGGCGAACCACGCGACCGTCGGGCGCGGCATGCGCCCCCCGTTTGCCGCGGCTGACCTCGGGGTGGGGATCGGCATGGCTGTACGTGACGATGTCGGCGGTGAGACCACGTCCCGTCGGCCCGACCACGCTGCGGTACGCGTCCGCGGCGATCGTGCCTTCCCTGCCGCGCAGGCGCACGCAGCCACCACCGTACCAGCTGATCTCCACGTGGCGATTCTGCCAGACAAGGGAGAACGGGGAGCGCCTGCCCAATCGGCGCTCCCCGTTCGGAGGGAGGGAGAGGGAACTGGAAGCGGTGGGCTTCTCAATTCCGCAGTCCGTACGCTACCCGGGCTCCGTGAAGCGACAAGCGCCGACACGATGAAGAAACCGACACCTCGGCCGGTCGGGCTACATCGCCGCCGGGGCCGAGATGCCCAGCAGGGCCAGGGCATTGGCGAGGGCGAGGCGCGTCGCGTCCACCAGCCTGAGCCGCGCCGCGGAGGTCGCCGGATCGGCCGGATCCACCACGCGCCGGTCGCGGTAGTAGGCATGGAAGGTCGTGGCCAGCTCGGTGGCGTAGGTGGGCACGCCCTGCGTCTCCTCGGCCGCGGCGGCGTCCTCCACCACCTCCGGCAGGCGCAGCACGATCTTCGCCAGGCCCTGCGCCACCTCGTCGCCGTCGAGCGCCCCGGCCAGCGACGGGGCGGGCGTCAGGCCGGCCTCGGCCGCCTTGCGCAGGAGCGAGGCGATGCGCGCGTGGGCGTACTGCACGTAGTAGACGGGGTTCTCGGCCGACTGCTTCTTGGCCAGCTCGATGTCGAAGTCGATGCCCACGGTCGCCCCGCGGGCGGCGAAGAACCAGCGGGCGGCATCGACGCCGATCTCGCTCAGCAGCTCGTCGAGGGTGATGAACTCGCCGGCGCGCTTGGACATGGAGATCTCGCGCCCGTCCCGCACGAAGCGCACCCACGCGATGAGCAGGACGCGCACCGATCCCTCCGGCAGGCCCATCGCCTGGGCCGCGTTGCGCAGGCGGGCCACCGTCCCGTGGTGATCCTGGCCCCACAGGTACAGCAGCGGATCGAATCCGCGCTGCCACTTGTCCAGGACGTAGCCGATGTCCGAGCCGAAGTAGGTGAAGTCGCCGTTCGAGCGGCGCACCACGCGGTCCTTGTCGTCGCCGTACTCGGTGGAGCGGAACCATACGGCGCCGTCCTGCTCGTACAGCTTGCCGGCGGCCTGCAGCCGCTCGACCGCTTGGGCGACCCAGCCGTCGCGGTAGAGGGAGCTCTCGCTCTTCCACACGTCGAAACGCACGCCGAGGCGGGCCAGCGATGCCTCGATGCCCGCCCGCACGCGTTCGGAGGCCCAACGGCCGACGATGTCATCGGCATCGGCCCCCGTGGCGGTCGCCTCCCCCAGCACGTCGTCGGGAAGTTCACCCGCCAGCTCGCCCACGTACTCGCCCCGGTAGCCCTCCTCGGGCACGGGGCGGCCCTCCCGGAGCGCCAGCACGGACGCGCCAAGGTGGCGGACCTGGGCCCCGAAGTCGTTGAAGTAGTACTCGCGCGTGACCTGATGCCCGGCGCCCTCGAGCACGCGGCACAGCAGGTCTCCCACGAACGCGCCCCGGGCGTTGCCGATGTGCAGCGGACCGGTGGGGTTGGCCGAGACGAACTCCACGTTGACGCGGCGGGGCTGCGCCTGGTGACCGCGCCCGAAACCCGGGCCGGCCGCCAGCGCCGCGTCGACCGACGCCTCCAGCCAGCCGGGGGCCAGCCGCACGTTGACGAAGCCGGGGGCGACCGCGCTCACCTCGGCGAGGAGCGGCGCCACCCCGCCGGTGGTCGCGGCTGCCTCCGTCCGCAGCGCGGCGGCGAGTGTCTCGGCGATGGCCAGCGGCGGCCGCCGCAGCGGTCGAGCGAGTTTCAGGGCCAGGTTGGTGGCCAGGTCGCCGTGCGTGGGATCGGCCGGATGGGCCACCTCGATGGCGGGGCGCTCCGCGTCGGGCGTGGCCGGCAATGCGCCGCCCGTCTCCGCCGCCTGCCAGGCGCGCGCGAGCAGGTCGTGGACCGCTCGTCGAGCGGATGGCGCCGAGGGGCTCTCGCCGGGGGGGGCCATCGGCCAGAGCGTACCCGTTCCGGTGGCCCGCCGAAGGTCATGGGCCGGGCAGGACCGAATGCGTTGCGGCGACACAACGCGAGGTGTCAGTCAGGTGCAGACTGGTGGGGTGCGGTCCGCATAGGGGTCCGTCGAAGGTCCTAGACAACCCCAGGACCGAAGGCCACTATCAGGTCATCCATCGGACCAGCGGCGCCGACCTTCATCCCGGCGCCCAAGCACTCATCGAAAGGGCGTCATATGACTCACGCGAACCTACGTCGGAGCCGCGCCGCGGCCCTCGGCGTCAGCCTCCTCGCCGCCGCTGCGCTGCTCGTGCCGGCCGCGGTCGCCGCGCAGAGCCTGCCTGAGACCGTCACCGTCTCGTGGCAGTTGCCCGTGGCGCCGACGGTCAAGCTCGACGTCGAAGACGCAGTGCCGTCCAACTTCGCGGCCGTCTTCCCGCAGGTCTATGTCGCACAGATCGACGGCGCAAACCTCGGCAGCGAAGACCTCCTGCCCTCGTGCGGCTACGTGCAGGAGGACGTCTATCTGCTTCAGAGCCAGAAGGACGTCGACCTGCTGGCCTCACTGGAGGCCAATGGCCTGACGCTGTCGAACGGCAAGGCCGGTGACTCCTCCATCGTCCAGCACTGGATCTTCGAATACGCCGGCGACTGCTCGACGCCCACTCCGTCGGAGAGCGCGAGTCCGACCGACTCCGGCCACGCCCACTCCGTCGGAGAGCGCGAGTCCGACCGACTCGGCCACGCCGACCCCGACCGGCTCTGCGGAGGCCTCCAGTGGAACGCCCACCCCGACCGGTTCGGCCGACGCCTCGAGTGGCACCCCCGGCGTGACGCCGCCGGCCACCTCGACCGACGGCTCGAACGGTGGATCGGGCAACGGAGCCCTGCTCTTCGTGCTGGCCCTCATGGCCCTCGGCACGACGGGTGTCCTCGTCCTGGCCCCGAGCCCGGTGAGCCGCCGCCGCCGCCGCTGATCCGATGACTCCGGGGCGCCGACGCGCCCCACCCGCCGCCACAGGACGGACGCCGGTCCCTGAACCGGCGTCCGTTTCTGTTCGGCTAGCCGATCTGGATCTGGTGGCCCGGCCGCGCGAGCTCGACCGGACCCTTGAAGGCGCGGCGTGCGCCCGCCGTCGCGCCCCTGAGGTTCTCGTCGAGGATGTGGGTCAGCAGCAATCGGCTTGCGCCGCCATCGGCGGCCGCCCGGCCCGCCTGGGCCGAGGTGAGGTGCTCGACCTCATCGACGGGATGGGCGCTCCCGAAGCTGGCCTCCGACAGGAGGACGTCACCCGGTCGCACCAGGGCGACGAGGTCCTCCGGCCGGCCGCAGTCGCCGGAATAGACCAGGCCGCGGCCATGGCCACCGGCGAGCGTCACGCGGAAACCGAAGCTGGCATCGGTATGGGTCACTCGCCCGACCGTCACGTGGAAGGGACCGATCTCGCGGGTGCCCGGCTCCAGCGCCGGCTCCGCGCCAAGGACGTCCAGGAACCCGGCCTCGCCATTGAGCTCGTCGTAGCGCCGCCGCAGGTCGGCCGGCGCGTGCAGCGCGACGTGTCCCCCGGGGTGCGGTGCGTACATCAGGTAGTGGCGCAGCGGGACGAGGTCGATGTGGTGGTCGGGATGGAGATGGCTGACCAGGATGGCGGTGAGACTGGCCGGCTCTCGACGCCGCGCGAGGTTGGCGAAGCTGCCGTGCCCCAGGTCCAGCAGGAGCGCCGACCGCCCGTGCTCGACGAGGTAGCACGACGAGCTGAGCCGGCGTCGTGTGTAGGCCGGTCCTGGTCCCACGATCGTAAGCCTCACCGGGCCGCCTCCGACACGAGCGGCGGCGTGACCAGGTCGATCTCGATGGGCTCGCCACCCCGCCGGAAGGCCAGGCGCTCGAAGCCGGCCGCGCGAAGGACGGCATAGGCCTCCGGCAGCGCGCCGGCGAAGCTGGCCACGCGGTGGGCGTCCGAGCCGGCCACGACGCGCGTCCCGCCAAGAGCCCGGAAGCGGGCCACCACCGCTGCCGGTGGATACGGCTCACCGGGGTGGGGGAACGGGCCGGGGATGTCGGTGCGCAGGCCGGAGCTGTTGACCTCCAGCGCGGTCCCGGCCTCCACGAGGGCCGTCAGGACGGCGTCGTAGGTGTCGGCGTGCGCCTCGTACTCATATGGTCCGTAGTACGGCACGAGCCAGCGCTTGATGACGTCAAGATGGCCGATCGTGTCGAACAGCCCGCTGCGGATCGCGCCGAGCACCTCGGCCCAGTACCACTCGCCCGCCTCGTCCGCGGTGCGCGTTCGGGTCCATGCGGCGGCGGTGGCTGGTCGCGCCAACGGGTGGTCCCGCGCCACGTGCACCGACCCGATGACGTAGTCGTACGGGTGGGCTCGCAGGTACTCGCGGATCTCGGTCTCGTACTGCGCCTGGTAGGTGACCTCGACGCCAAGGCGGATGGCCGGACGGCCGCCCCAGCGCTCGGCCACCTCACGCACGACCCGCTCGCGCCGGTCGAACTCCGCGTAGCCGTAGGCGGGTGCCCCGGGCTCGAAGTCGAGGTGGTCGGTGATGGCCAGTTCGGCCACGTTCCTCGTCCGCGCCAGCGCCGCGTACGCGTCGAGCGGCACGTCGGCGTCCGGCGAGAGATCGGTGTGGAGGTGCGCGTCCAGGGGGAGGTCGAGCGCTGTTGCAGGGGGCTCCGGGGCGACCATCGGCCACAGCGTACAGGAGCGGCCGGTGCGCTCGGGCGGCGCCGCCCCCGCTCGTCCGCTAGCATCGGCACGATGCACACGGTGGGCGGGCCCAGGTCCCTGGCGCGGAGCGGTTCATGATCGTCGTGGTCATGCCCGCCTACAACGCGGCCAAGACCCTCGAGCGCACCTATCACGACATCCCCCGGGACATCGTCGACCACGTCATCCTCGTCGACGACGTGTCGCGCGACGAGACCGTCGAGATCGCCCAGCGCCTTGGCCTGCAGGTCGAGGTCCACCGCCAGAACCGCGGCTACGGCGGCAACCAGAAGACGTGCTACCGGCTGGCCCTGGCGGCCGGGGCCGACATCGTCGTGATGGTCCATCCCGACTACCAGTACGACCCCACGCGCATCCCCGCCGTGGTCGCCCCGATCATCGCCGGCACGGCCGACATGGTCCTTGGCTCGCGCCTCCTCGGCGACCCGCTGGCGGGGGGCATGCCGCGCTGGAAGTACGTCGCCAACCGCTTCCTCACGGGCCTCGAGAACCGGGCCTTCGGGCTCCATCTCTCCGAGTACCACACCGGCTTCCGGGCCTACTCGGCACGCCTCCTGCGGGCGGTCGACATGGAGCGCGACAGCGACGATTTCGTCTTCGACCAGGAGTTCGTGGCGCAGGTCGTGGCGGCCGGCTTCAGCATCACCGAGGTGGCCGTGCCGACGCGCTACTTCGCCGAGGCCTCCTCGGTCAACTTCCGCCGCTCGGTGCGCTACGGCCTGGGCACCGTCGGCGTGGTGGCCAGCTACACGCTGCATCGCCTCGGGTGGCGCCGTGACCGGCGCTTCGTGCCCCTGACCCCGCCATCCGCGGGTGATTAGGGTGCCCCGCATGCCGGCCAGCCTTTTGCCCCGGGGCCTGACCGGTGAGGCGCACACTCCCGGCGCCCCGATCGAGTGGCGCCGGGTCGCATGGCGGTTCGCTCTGGGCGTGTGGACGATCGGCGCCATGGTCTACGAGGCCCAGCGGGCGAGCGCGCACCGTCTCCTGCCGGATGCATACACCTACTTCGCGGCGGCACGGCGGTTGAACGTCCACCACCTCTTGTACAAGCTGTCGCCCGGCGACATCGTCATCGCCCTCCATCCGCCGTATTGGTCGGTGCCGTTGCTGTCGCCCCCGTTCATGGCCGTCATCTGGCGGCCGCTGGCCCTCTTCTCGTACCCACATGCGGCGTATATCTGGCTCGGCCTCATGGTCCTGGCGATGGGCTGGGCGGCCTACCAGATCTTCGTCGTGTCACCCCTGGCGGTGGCGGTGGCAGCTCCGGGCCTCGGATTCCTCCTCGGATCCGGCAACATCCACGGATTCGTATTCGCGGCGCTCGTCGCGCTGTGGCTGTGGCGCGGCCGCGCCTGGCCCGCTGCGCTCTTGGGCATCGTCACGGCCGCGAAGGTGATGCCACTCGTCTTCCTGCCCTGGCTCGTGTCGGAACGACACCGCCGGCCCCTCGTGGCCTTCGTCGCTGCGGTGGTGCTCTGCGGCCTGATCGGCATCGCCGGCGCCGGCCTGGATGCCACGCTCCAATACCCGGGGATCACGCTCGCGTCTGCACCGCAGCCTGTGTCCATCTCGTATCTGACCGGGATCTCGTGGCTTTCGGATGCCCTCACGCTCGTCGGCATGGCCCTGACCGTCGTCCTCCGCGGACGCCGATCGTTCCAGATGGCGGTGGTGACGCTCGTGCTGTTCAACCCGTCAGGTATCGGCTTTGCCGGCGGCAGTCTGCTCGTGCTGCTCGCACTTCCGCGTGGGGCACGAACCGCCGCCACCGACGCCCGACCTGAGGTCGCGTCACCTGTGCCGACCGGCCAAGTCGGAGGTCAGCCCGGCGTCCAGGCCGATCTGGCCTGATCTCGTGTCAAGGAGGCCACGATGGCCCTGCTCGCGGTATCCGTATTGGGCATCAAGTTCACGGCGACCGAATGGGTGGGCATCGGTCTGGTCGCCCTGGTCATCGGCACCGGCGTATGGGTGGTGCTCACCCACTGGCGTCGCTAGACGATCGTTTGCTCAGCGCACGTAGACGGCGACGTACGACACGAGTGCGATGAGGGCCACGATGAACGCGTACTCGGCGAGGTCCGGGTCGGCAAGGGTCGACCTCATCAGGGCCTCGAGGCGCTCCGCGAGGCCCTGCGGTGCACTCAACGGGCCGCCCCAGGTGCCGGCCGCGCGGCGTCTCGGCAAGGGTCCATCAGCGGGACACCTTACCCGGCGGTGATTTCGATCCGCGCAGCTGGCTGACCCTCGAAGCCGGCCTCGCGGAACCATTCGGCGGTGGCGCGCATGCCACGCTCGAGCGTCGTCTGAGGCGACCAGCGCAGCATCCGCCGCGCCTTCTCGATGTTGACCACGCGCCGGCGGATGTTGTCGATGTCGCGGCGGTCGATGTTGACGATCGACACGGGCTGGTCGGTCGCCCGGGCGACCACGAGGGCGAGTTGGTTGATCGAGGTTTCGATACCCGTCCCGACGTTGAAGACGTCGCCTTCCGCACGCGGCTGGACGGCCGCCAGCAGGGTGGCGTCGACGGCATCGTCGATGTAGGTGAAGTCGCGCGTCTGCTCGCCGTCGCCATGGACGGCCAGGGGCTGACCCGCATAGGCGGCGGCGAGGAACTTGGAGACGACGCCGCAGTAGGGGTTGTCCGGCCGCTGGCCGGGCCCGTAGATGTTCGAGTAGCGCACACACGCCACCGAGACGCCGTAGCTCTCATAGAAGGCCAGGCAGTAGTGCTCGCCGGCCAGCTTGCTCACCGCGTACGGCGAGAGCAGGACGATGCCGTCGTCCTCGTTGATGGGGATCGACCGCGGGTTGCCGTAGATGGACGTCGACGACGTGTAGACCACCCGCTCGGGTCGCGTCTCCCGCGCGGCCATCAGCACGTTGAGGGTGCCCCCGATGTTCGTCGCGTAATCGTCCCGCGGGTTGGCCGTGGAGGCGATGATGTTGCGGGCGGCCAGGTGGAAGACGATCGCCGCATCGGCGACGAGCTCGCCGACCAGGCTCGCGTCGGTGACGGAGCCCTCGACGAACCGCGCCTCTGGCGGGACGGTCTCGCGCTGGCCGGTGAAGAGGTCGTCCAGGACGGTGACCTGGGCACCGGCCTCCACGAGGCGCCTGGCGACCGCGCCGCCGACGAACCCCGCGCCGCCGGTGACGAGCACCCGGCGCCCGCTGAACGATCGCTCAAGAGACGGGATCATCGTTTCACTCCCAGGCGTACCAGGACGGCGGGTCGGAAGAGGCGCCACCAGTCGCGCAGGCCATGCATCTTCGCTTATGAGTCGCTGTCGCGGTTGCTCACGGTACACGGAACCTCGGTGCCCCGGGGCCTCTGCTGACCTTCCCGATCTCGTTGAGGTCTTACTCCGGCGTTTCGATCGTGTCTGCCGGGGTCGCCGCATCCTCACCGCGGCGCAGGGCAGCCAGGCCGCGCAGCTGGCCGAGCCGCCAGTCGACCGAGGGCAGGCTGAGCGCGCCCGCGGCGGCGATCGGCACCGTCCCGATGAGGTGGGCCAGGATGCCCAGGGCCAGGGCCTGTGAACCATCAAGACCGGCGGCTGTGCCGACATAGACGACGGCGAATTCGAAGGGCCCGATGCCGGCCGGGGCCGAGGGGATCGCCGCTCCCAGGTTCGCCGCCGTCACCATCGCCAGCAGCACGAGCGGGGGGACGGTGAGGCCCAGCGAGGTCGCCACGAGGGCGAAGACGGCCGTGCCGGTGGTCCAGCTGATGAGCGTCAGGCCCAGCGCCGCGACCACCAGACGTGGCGCGGCGGCGTCGATGAGGGCGTGGCCGAACGAGCCAAGGTGGGGCAGCAGGAGGCGCGCCGGGCCACGGCTGAAGCGGCTCACGACGCCGTCCAGCAGCCGCCGCACCAGGTCGTGCGGCACCAGCGTGACCGTCAGCAACACGATCCAGCCCAGGGCCGCCACCACCGTGAACGCACCGGTGATGCCGTTGCCCAGCCCCAGGCTGGCCGCGGCAAGGGCGCCCAGGGTGGCCGCGCTGACGAGGTCAAGGCCCCGCTCGAGGGCGATCGATCCGAGGGCGCGCAGCTGGCCCACGTGGGCGCGCGTACCGGCGAGATGCGCCCGCACGAACTCGCCCAGCCGCCCCGGCAGGACGATGTTGACGAGGTAGCCCACCACGAGGTACCGGAACGTCTCGCGGTAGCCGGGCCGTGGCTCGTGGGCGAGCAGGAGGTGCCAGCGCACCGTCCGGGCGGCCTGGTCGATGGCCAGCAGCGGCAGGACCAGGATCAGGATGAGCGGCTGGGCACGCCCCAGGGTCGCCGCGGCGGCGCCGGGGTTGACCTCCAGCAGCACGACTCCGATCAGCACGGCGCTGACCGCCAGCCCGAGGAGGCTGGTCGTCAGGCGACGCACATCAGCCGCCGATGAGCCGCAACTCCCGGCCCGCGGTGGCGAAGGCGTCCAGGCACGCCTGGAGGTCGTCGCGGGTGTGCTCGGAGGAGACGATGGTGCGGATCCGGGCGCGGTCGATGGCGACCGTGGGGTAGACGACGGCCTGGGCGAAGACGCCCAGTTCCAGCAGCCGCGCGCTGAGGAGACCGGCGTGCTCGCTGTCGCCCACCATGACCGGCGTGATCGGCGTCTCGCTGATGCCGGTGTCGAAGCCCAGAGCCGGTCAGGCCGGCCTTGAAGAAGCGGGTGTTCTCCCACAGCCGCTCGATCCGCTCCGGCTCGCCTTCGAGGACGTCGATGGCGGCGAGGCATGCCGCCACCACGGCCGGCGGGTGGGACGTGGAGAAGAGGATGGGCCGGGAGCGCTGGATGAGGTAGTCCCGCAGGGCCTGCGTGCCGGCCACGTAGCCGCCGAGGACGCCGACCGCCTTGGAGAGCGTGCCCACCTGGATGTCGACACGGCCGTGCAGGCCGAAGTGGTCGACCGTGCCGCGCCCGTTGCGGCCCAGGACGCCCGAGGCGTGCGCGTCGTCGATCATGACGGCCGCGTCGTAGCGCTCGCACGACGTCGCAGATGCCGGGCAGCGGCGCGATGTCGCCGTCCATGCTGAAGACGCCGTCGGTGATGACGAGGATGTGCTCGTAGGCGCCGCCGGGGCCGCCCTTGGCGCGCGCCTCGCGCAGCACGCCCTCGAGGCCGTCCACGTCCTTGTGCGGGTAGACGGCGCGGGCGGCCTTGGAGAGGCGGACCCCGTCGATGATCGAGGCGTGGTTGAGCTCGTCGCTGACGATCAGGTCGCGCTCGCCGGTGATGGTCGGGATGACGCCGCTGTTGGCGGTGAAACCGGACTGGTAGGTCAGCACCGCCTCGGTGTGCTTGAAGGCCGCCAGCCGCCGCTCCAGCTCCTGGTGCAGCTCCATCGTGCCGGCGATGGTGCGCACGGCGCCGCTGCCGACGCCCAGGTCACGGACGGCGGCCAGCGCCGCCTCCACGAGATGCGGATGGGTGGCCAGGCCCAGGTAGTTGTTGGAGGAGAGGCTGATGACCGGGCGTCCATCCATGACCGCATGGGGCGTCTGCCGCCCGTCGAGGACCCGCAGCGGGCGGTACAGGGACTTGGCGCGCAGGTCGGCCAGCGCCTCGTCGAGGTAGGCCAGGGGATCGGCTCGGGTGCCCATCGTCGCGTCTAGGCTACCGCGTGCGCCAGGGCGCTACGCGGTCACCTGGGGCAGCAGGACGACCTTGCCGGCATGGCCGGCGGCGACCAGCTCGAACGCGTCCGCATACTGCTCCAGCGGCAGGCGGTGGGTGATGATCGGCGAGAGGTCCAGGCCCTCTTCGAGCAGCGCCGTCGTGCGGTACCACGTCTCCCACATGCGCCGGCCGGTGATGCCGTAGACGCGGATGCCGTTGAAGATCATCTCGGCGGAGACGTCGATGGTGGCCGGCTTGGCGTGCGTCCCCAGGAGCGAGATGCGGCCGCCGTTCGTGAGCGCGCGGCCAGGCCCGTATGGAGGGCGGCCTCGGCGCCGGACATCTCCAGGACCACGTCGACACCGTCGCCGTCGGTCGCCGCGCGCAGCCGCGCGACCACGTCCTCGTGGGCGTCGATCGCCTCATGCGCACCCATGCGACCGGCCACCGCCAGCCGTTCGGGGTTGAGGTCGGTGGCGAAGACGTGCCGAGCGCCGGCCATGCGGGCGATGGCGACGGCCATGAGGCCGATCGGGCCGCAGCCCAGGATGGCCACCGACTGGCCGGCGATCTCCTCCACGAACAGGGCATGCACGGCGTTGCCCATCGGCTCCTGGAGGGCCGCGACCTCGGGCGCGAGGCCCTCCGAGACCCATGCGTTCGTTTCCGGGATGACGGCGTACTCGGCGAACACGCCGGGTGCATGCACGCCGAGGATCCGCAGGTGCTGGCACACGTTGGCCCGACCCGTGCGGCACTGGTAACAGGTCCAGTCGACGAGGTGCGTCTCCGCCGCGACGAGCGCCCCGATCGGCACGCGGGTCGCGCCCTCGCCCCGGGCCACCACGATGCCGGCCATCTCGTGGCCGAAGACCAGGGGCGGCTGGACGTTGGCCTGGGCCCAGGCGTCCCAGCGTTCGATATGCACGTCGGTCCCGCAGACGCTGGCTGCCTGGACCTGGATCAATACCTCACCCGGCCCCGGCTCGGGGACCGGCACCTCGCGGATGGCCGCCCCGGGGGCTCGACGTTCCTTGACGAGGGCGCGCATGGTGCGCATCGGTCAGACGCAGATGCTCGGCTCGGGGTTGGCCTGGTCCTGCCACTGCTGCATGAAGGTGATGGCGTCCTGCACGCTGAAGGTGTTGGTCATCTCGATGCGGTCCCAGGCGATGTAGGCGAAGCGGGTCGTCATGCTGTCGAACCGCAGCACGAGCAGCTTGTTGGCGTCACCACAGGCTTTGGCCGAGTCGGCCTGTGGGGCGGTGTTGAAGGCCTGCTGCATGGCCGCGAGCTCGGCCGAGCTGGGGCACCCCTGCGCTGGCGTCGGGGTGGCGACGGGCGTCGGTCCGGGCAGCGGCGCGCAGCTGTAGGCGATCACCACGTAGCCATGCTCGAGATCATGCACCCAGCCACCGGGGTCCTGCTCCTTGTCCGCGCCGTAGAAGGCCCGCTTGATGGGGCCGATGTTGGTCACGTTGAAGTGGGGACCCGAACCGGGCGGGCAGTAGGCGTAGTCGATCTTGGTGCTCGTGTCCAGGATGTGCGTCCGCCCCAGGTCGGCCACGGGGAAGCCCACCCGCTGGGTCGGCTGGGGTATCGGCGTGACCGATGGTGTCGGGCTCGCGGACGTCGAGGCGCTGGGCGAGGCCGACGGTGACGGGCTGGGGCTCGGCGACGGGCTCGGGGTCGGAGTCTCGCTGGGCGTGGGCGTGGCCGACGGGGTGGGCGACGGCGTGGTCGACGGCGTGATCGAGGGCGTCGGGCTGGGCGTCGGGCTCGGGGATGGCGAGGGGTGAAGGTCGGGACGGGCGCACTGGGGCCGGGCGTCAGCAGGCTGTCGCAGGCGTATGCCTTGCCCGAGGCGTTGGAGAGGACGAGGAAGCCCACGATCACGATGCCGGCCACGGCGAAGAGGGCCAGCAGGATGCCACCGTAGCGGTCGAGCACGGAGCGATCGTCCCGTCGGATCTCGCGCCCGCGTCGTGCCGTGCGACGGTCTCGCACGCTCGAGCCGGATCCCGGGGTTGCGGTGTCGCGCGCTCCGGCGGCGGGGCGGCGCGGTCGGTCAGGCACGGGAAGTCGACCCCTCGCTTGGTGAGATCGTCAGGGCGGTGGCTCGGCCACGCCGGCGCACAGGGTACTCGGACGCGGCCGTTCGCGTCGGCCTCGCGCTCGTCAGGTCTCGCTGAACCACACGGCGCGCCTCCGGCCGCAACAGGCCACGCAGCAGCACGAGGCCCAGGGCGATGGCGAAGATGCCACCGATCACCCCCGCGGTGAGGAGCAGGAGCGGCACGAGCGGGACGACCAGGGTGACCAGACCCAGCGACAGACCCCAGCCCGCCTGCTTGCGCTGGAGGACCAGGGTGATGGTGAAGATGAGGTACGCCAGGAGGGCCATCCACACGACGCCGAGCGGTGAGATGGGCACGTCGTTGGACGCCTCGGCCACGATCAAGGGGAGCGTCAGGCCCAGGATCCCGAGCACGACCAGCGCGTAGACGAGGAAGACGCGCACGCCGTTGGGCATCACGCGCAGGGTGGCCAGCATGGCCGCCGATTCTGCCACCATAGGCGCGGTGAGCATCGAGACGCCTGCATGGGTCCGAGACGCCGTCTTCTATCAGGTCTTCCCCGACCGCTTCGCCCGCAGCGGACGGGTGCCCGCCCCCGGACCGTTCCAGGATTGGGACGCGCCGCCCACCTGGGACGGTATCAAGGGTGGTGACCTGCCCGGCCTGACCGACCGACTCGGCGACCTGGCCGAGCTTGGCATCAACGCCCTATACCTCACCCCGATCTTCACCTCCGCGTCGAACCATCGCTACCACACCGACGACTACCTGGCCGTGGACCCACTGCTGGGCGGCGAGGCGGCGTGGCGCGAGCTCATCGAGGCGGCCCACGCACGCGGCATGCACGTGATCCTGGACGGTGTCTTCAACCACACCGGGCGTGGCTTCATGCCGTTCCACCACATCCTGGAGACGGGCGCCGTGTCGCCGTATCTGGGCTGGTACCACGTCGATCGGGGACGGCTGGAGTCGGGTGGGGCAGCTGGATGCCTACCCGCCCCGGGGTCCGACGCGGCGCACGGCGGGAGACATCGGCCGCCTGGGCTACGAGGCCTGGTGGGGGCTGCCGGCCCTGCCCAAGCTCGAACACGGCAACCCGGTCGTCCGTGAATTCCTCATCTCGGTCGGCGGAGCACTGGCTGCGGGCCGGGCGCCGACGGCTGGCGCCTTGACGTGCCCGGAGGAGATCCACGGAGCCGGGCTTCTGGCAGGCGTTCCGCCAGCGGGTCAAGGCCGTCGACGCGGACGCCTACGTCCTGGCCGAGATCTGGGCAGCCCCGACCCGAGCGGCTGGGCGGCGACGAGTTCGACGCGGTCATGGACTACCCGCTCGCGGAGGCGCTGCTCGGTTTCTGCGGCGGCAGCCATCTCGACCTGCGCGTGGTCCAGTCGCACAACGAGTACGCGGCGCACGTGCGATCCGACGGACGGCGCGGCGTTCGCCGCTGAGCTCGAGCGGCTGCTGGGGCTGTACGACCCTGCCGTCATCGCCGTGCAGTTCAACCTGCTGGGCAGTCACGACACGCCCCGCTTCGTGACGGTGTGCGGCGGCGATCGCGACAGCCTGCGGCTGGCCACGCTCATCCAGATGACGCTGCCAGGGGCGCCCTCGATCTACTACGGCGACGAGATCGGCATGGAGGGCGGGCATCGACCCGGCCAACCGCGGCGCCTTCCCCGTGGACCGCGGCGCCTGGGACCAGGACCTGCGGGCGTTCATCGCCGGCGCCATCGCGCTGCGGCATTCGAGTGCCACGCTGCGCGACCGGTGGCTCGTTCCGGGTGGCGGGGTCGGCCGGTGGGTGCATGGCGTACGTGCGACACGACCCGACCGCGGGCGCGGGCCAGCTTTGGATCGTGGCCGTCAATGCCGGGGATGACGGTGTCGCGCTGGACGTGACGCTGCCCGAACTCGGGGAGCGGGGCCTCGAAGTCGTCCGCTGGGCATCGTGGCCCGGCTCGTGGGAGGGATCGGTCGAGGCCTCGGGTGGCGGTGCAGCACACCTCACCCTGGGCCCGCGCTCGGGGCTCATGGCGAAGGCGCGGTAGGGCTTCGACGGGGTCGTCGGCGGGCTTTGGGTGCGGTTCCGGGGCCAGTTGACCTGGGGGGTCAGTAACGGACGGGGACATGCCGCTGCAGCGCCGAAATGCCTCGATTCGTGGTGTTCGACGCGTCGGGAAGGCGGCCGCTGAGCGTGGCTTGAGCACGAACGTCGCCGTGCAACCTCGAGGCATGCTCGCCGGCGGCCCGAGTCCCTGCGGACTTGCTCGTTACGAACCTGGGAGGTCAGAACCTTCTGACCTGGCAGGTCAAGGGATGCTCGAAGCATCCCGTCCGCGCGCCGGAGCACACGAGCCGTGAGCCGCCCAGGGCCGCTTGTGGCACTGACCGGGAACGCGCATCGTTGGAGAGACATGCATCGGCTGACGCTACTCGTCGGGCCTTGGTTGGTTGGCGCCGTCGTGATCCTGCTCATCCTCGCGACGCCGACCCCGTCACGCGCCGCCACGTGCCGCGCCGACAACGTCCTGCTCGGCCAGGTGCCGGTCCTGACGGGTCAGACCTCGACCGACTGGTTCAACGTGTTCGGGTTCGACTTCGACCCGATCCCTGCCGCCCACGATCACCTTCGGTGCCCCGGTCGTCCTGTATCCGGGCGAGACGTCCCAGGGCCTGCCACCGTCGGTGACGTCGTTCGTGGTGCCCACCACGTTCTTCGATGGGTCCTTCAAGCTGACCTTCCGGGCGCGTGACAGCGATGTGCGGACGATCACTGCGCGCATCGTTGGCGAGGGATGCGTCGCCAGCACGGTCGTGGCAGTTGACGCTGCCCGGGACCTCGACCGACGCCCCGGCGACGCCGTCGCTCGGCGTGCTGGCCCTGATCCTCCTTGTGTCGGCTGGGGGCGGCCGCGGCGCTCTGGCGTCGATCGCAGACAGGTCGAGTCGCCATGAAGCTCCCCAAGGTTCGGCGACGCTGGATCGTGCTGGCGATCGTCGTCGCCGTGCTCTTCACGAGCTACCGCCTGCTCGACTCGCGCACCTACATCCATTACTACCGGGTCGTCGACGACCAGACCCTGGCTGTCGGAACGGTCGAGTGGGCCGGGGGCATGGGCACGCGTCTCGAGCGTCACCGAGACCCCGACGACGGTCACCATCGTCGTCAGCAACTTCTACCTCCAGCTTGGGGCGTCCACGGGCCTGGGTATCGCCTACGAGTCGATCGCGAAGCTCCAGGAACCGCTGGGCAGCCGGCACCGTCATCGACGGCAGCGATGGCCACGCCGTCGAGCGTGCCACCTGCCCGCCACCCGCCTACTTAGCTCCGGTGTGTCCCTGAGCCGTCAGGCTACGGGCGCGCTCGCCCCACCAGCCGCTCGACGACCCGGCGGATCGAACTCTCGGGCTCGGGCGGCGGGACCGCCTCCGAATCCCGGGGCTCGGCCGGCTCGTCGTGGTACTCATCGCTGAGCGTACGCATGGGGACGGGGATCATCGAGTAGTCGGTGGGGGTCAGGAACGCGCCGGCATTGCGTTCCGCCCGGCGCGGTTCGGGTTCGGTCATGGCCACTCCTTGCTGCCGCCGAGGCTGCGCCCAGCCACGAGCTGCGTCAAGAGCCGGAGGTCACGGCCGCGGCGCGGGCATCTCAGGCGGCGGCCTGGGCCGCCAGGGCGTCGGCGAGGGTCAGGGCCTCCTCGCGCGGCAGGCGCTCGCCGGCCTCCTCGCGCAGGCGGACGATGGCCTGGGCAGGCGTGAGCCGTTCGGGTTCGGGCATGATCTCGGTCAGGTCGACGTAGCGTTCCACGACCAGGAAGGTGCGGACCGGGGCCGGGAGCGTGGCGGCGGCGACGCCATCAGGGTACCCGGCTCCGTCGGCGCGCTCGTGGTGGTTGCGCACGATAGTGGCGACCGCCCGCAGGGCCGGATAGGGCTCCAGGATGCGCGCGGCGATGATGGGGTGGGCGAGCCCGCCACCCAGGCGCTCGTCGGGGGACTCGGTGGCCAGGCGGCCGATGTCGGCCACCAGGGCCGCTGCCATCAGCAACCGCTGGGAGTCGCGCCGCAGGCCGAGCAGCTTGCCCAGGCGCGGGAAGGCCTGCGCCACGCGTTCGTCGAAGTCGGCGAGGCGCGGGGCGACCTGGGCCAGCTGGTCGTGGAGCGGTCGGAGGAGGGTCACGAGGTCGGGCGAGCCGTTGGCCAGGCGCGGCATCGGCTCGTTCATGACGCGGTCCAGCAAGGCACGCATCTCCTGGAGATGGGCGGGCAGGGCACTCGCGGGCACGACCCGGGCCTTGCCGAGCTCCTTGGCCACGTACAGCGCCGTATCGGCGACCGCGACCAGGTCGTGTGAGTCGCGTGCGTCACCGGGGTGGCTGGCGACGCCGATGCTGGCGCGGATGGGCGTCGCGCTGCGGCGCTGGCGGCCGGGCACGGAGGGGATGGCCGCCAGTCCGCTCAGGACCTTGCCGGCCACGATCTCGGCGCCCACCGCGTCGGTCCCGGGCAGGACCACGGCGAACTCGTCACCGCCGTAGCGGAAGACGCTGTCGCTGGTCCGCACGCTGCTGCGCAGGCCGTCGGCGATGCGGCGCAGGAGGCGGTCGCCGGCCTGGTGGCCGTACCGGTCGTTGTAGGCCTTGAAGTCGTCCAGGTCGATCATCAGGACGCTCAGCGAAGCGTCCTGCGCGAACGCCTTGGCCAGCGTCTCCTGGAAGGCACCGTGGTGACCGAGCCCGGTCAGCGGATCGGTCTGGGCGGCCACCAGTAGTCGCTGGTGGACCTGGGCGTTCTCCAGGGCGATGGCGGCGTGGTTGGCGAAGAGCTTCACCAGCTCGAGCTCCTCGGGCTCGAATGTGCCGTGGATGCGGTACAGGTTGAGCGACCCGATGACGCCCGCCGGACTGTGGAGCGGGGCGACGATGATGGCCTCCTCCTCGTCCTGCGGCGTGCCGGGCACGTGGCGGACCCGCGGGTCGTCGTTGGGATCGTTGATCAACTCAGCCTCGCCGCTCATGACGACGGACCCGGTGATGCCCTGGCCCAGGGCGAGCCGTGCCTGCATGACCAGGTCGGCGTACTGGTCGCGTGCGAGCACCGGCACGAGCTCGACCGGCGGCCTGGTCGATGAGGTAGATCGTGAGGGTGTCGTGGGGCACGACCTCGGCCAGGGTGTCGGCCATGGCAGCGAGTGTCTGGTCGTGGTCGCGGGTCTTCAGCAGTCGCTCGGTGATGGCCAGCAGCTGATGCTGGTTGGCCAGCTGGCGTTCCAGCCGATCGCCCCGCCGCTGCAGCTCCTCCACCTGGCGCGCGTTGACGATGGCCACGGCCGCCTGCGCGCCCAGGATCTGGGCCAGGCGCAGCTCACCCGGCTCGAACGCGTCGAAGCCCAGGCGGGAGATCTCCAGCACGCCCTGGACCTCCTGCTCGAAGCGCAGGGGCACGACGATCATGGACTCGTCGCAATCGGGCGTGCCCGGGATGTCGACCGTCCGCGGATCGGCCATGACGTTGCCGATGATCTCCGCCTCGCCGGACACGGCGATGATGCCGCCCAGCCCCTCGCCGAGGACGAGCCGGGTGGTCTCCGCGGTCTCGTCGGCGTATTCAGGCACGCTGGTCTTGAGCGTCACCGCCTCCAAGGTCCGGCCGTCCGGCTCGAGCACGTAGAAGCGGAGGCCGTCGTACGGCATGAGGCTCTCCAGCTCGCGCGCCACGGCCTCACCGACGCCGGCCACCTCCCGGGAGCGGTTGAGCTGGCGCGACAGGGCCTCGATGCCCTCGAGCTGCTTCGCCCAGCGGCGGGCCTCGGCCATCAGGCGCGCGTTGGTGATGGCCGTGCCCGCCTGCGCGGCGACGGCCATGATGCGCTCGACCTCGAGGGCCGAGAAGCGGCGCGGGGTCGTGGTGAGCACGGCGAGGAGCCCCCACACCGCATCCGCATCCATGACTGGCGCGACGACCCCGGCCCGGATGCCGAGGCCGGCGATGAGGTCTCGGGCCACAGTGACCTGGGCGGGCAGGTCGTCGAGCACGACCGGCATCCGTTCGGTGACGACGTGCTGCAGGATCGCCGACGCATCGATCGGGATCCGCACGTCGGGTGGGACGGCCAGTGTCCCGGCCCCGACGGGCTGTGCTCAGCACCAGGCCTTCCGATCCGTGCTCGAGCCGCATGAAGCCGGCCTGGTCCACGGCGAAGATCTCGAAGAGGCGCTGGCTGACGAAGGCCATGATCTCGCCCGCGTCGTCCAGGGCCGAGAGGCGGACCGACAGGTCGGCCAGCCCGGCCAGCTCGCTCAGCAGGCCGCCCTGTTCCGCCACGAGACGTTCGAGCTGGCGGGTGTCGCCCCGGCCTACTGCCGTCCGAGTCGGCGTGCCCCAGGTGCTCGTCGAGGCGAGACCGCTTGAACCGCCACGTCCGTCCCACCTTGGTGGCGGGCAGGCGACCCTGCTGTGCGTGGAGATACAGGGTGCGCACGGGGATGGCCAGGTACGCGGCGGCCTCGTCGATGCCGATCCAATCGTCGAACGCATCCGGGCCGCCCGGCGGCTTCATCCCTCGTGGCTCCGTCATTGCGTGTTGTTACCGGTTGCTGCAGCCTATGGAGCCGTCACGGGACCGTCGATAGGACGTTCGTCCGGGGGGTCTCAGGTGTCCGGCCGCCGTCGTCGCGAGGTGGCGAAGGGCCCCCCTATACTTCCCGCTCACGTGGACGCCCCCTTCCACCTCGCCGACGGGCGCCTCCAGGCTCGCCTGCTCGCGTGCGTCGACGTCGAGGACAAGATCCCGCGCACCCTCGCGACGCTCGGCTCGATGGCCGGGCGGCGGACGTTGCTGCTGGGCGCCCGGCCGGGCAGTTTTCGGGCCCGCCAGCTGGACCTTCTGGGAGCCCAGGTCGTGACCTGGCCCGATCTGAGCGGTCCGGCGTCGCTCGACGAGCCGTTCGACGTGGCCGTGGCGTGGTGGGACGGCTTCGACGGCGGCGGGTCCGACCCGGTGGCCCCGCTCGCGCACGTGGAGCAGCTGCTGGCGCCCGGTGCGCGCCTCCTCGTGGTCCAGGACTACGGGCGCGATGAGGTGTCGCCGCTCTACGCCGACCCGGCCCGTGACGCGCGCCTGCAGCGGTGGAGCCAGCGCGACGGCCCCGTCCTGGGAGCCGGATTCAAGGTCCGGACCCTCCACTGCCGATGGACCTTTCCCGACCTGCCCGCCGCGGCCGACCTCCTGCATCGGGCCTTCCCGGCGACCGGTGCCGCGATCGCCGCCCGGATGGACCGCCCCCGCCTGGACTATCGCGTCGCGGTGTACCACCGCATCGTGGGCAATCGGCGGGCCGCGGCATGAGCACCCCGCGCAAGGTCCCCAACCCGTCGCGGCCATCCGCGGCCGCCCGCCTGGCCGGGCAGATCACGCCCGGGCGCATCGCCGTCCTCATCGCCTTCGGCATCTCCGTGGTCGTCATCGGCTACGGCGCGCGCATCGACCAATCCGACACGCAGCTGCCGCTGCTCACGACGGGCTTCGTCCTCCTGGGCCTGGTCTTCCTGACCCTGGCCGCCTGGGGCTGCCTTTCGCTGGTCCGCGCCGGTAGTGACCAGGACGGCCGTACGGCCTTCTTCGCGGCCCTGTTCGGCGGCCTGTGTGCGATCGCCGCGGCCGCCTCGCTCGGCGGCGCGGTCGTGCTGGCCCTCATCTGGAAGACCACGAGCTGAGGCGCGACCGGGCGGCCGGCACGCTCGCCGCGTACACTCGGCCGACGGCGCCCCCATCGTCTAGAGGCCTAGGACGCCACCCTTTCAAGGTGGAGATCAGGGGTTCGAATCCCCTTGGGGGCACCAGGCGATCGGCCACGGCTGATCGCGGTGGGGCTTAGGCAGGTCGACGCGGGCGCGGCGACTCCGCCTGGTGCGGGTGGTTGAGGTCCCACCGCTCGCTGCTCGCTGCCCAATAGTCGGCCCGCGCACGCACGGTCTCGCTCTGCGCGTGTCGCCATTCGGCCGTGTGCGGGGCCGTGGCCCGCAGTCGATCCTCGGCCTGATGCACCCAGTTGACTCGATCAAGAAGGTCTCGTTCCATCGGTGGCCGCCTCCGGCAGGCAAGAAGGCCGGGCGACCGCACCGCGGATGCGGCAGGGATCACGCGCCTCAGGACCATCATGCGCGCGTTACCGACCCGACCGTACCCTGACCTTTGCCGCACCATGGGCGTGTCCGTGATGGCTGGAGCCTGGGGCGTAGACTCCGCAGACGCCGGGAGGGATTCGGTTGGGGATACGGCTGAGCGCGGCTGCGGTGGCGATCCTCCTCGGGGCGGTCCTGCCGGCCGGTTCCATGACGGCTGCCGACCACCCTGCCTCGACCGGGTCATCCCACGCGCCGGCCGGCTTCCAGATGGTGTCCTCGACGGCCAGTTCGGTCACGGGGGCCACCGACCAACCGTCAGCACCCAGGGGGGCCGCCGTGGCGCCAGCCTCGGCGCCACGTCACGCGCTCGTCCCAAGCCCCCTGCCGATCGCGGCGCACGGTCCGACGGTGGCCCGGCAGCCGCCGCTGGGTGCCGCGAGCCCGGCCGACCTGCAGTCCAGCGGCGGCTTCGCCGGCTTGGGGCACTGCACGCTCGCGGCGACCTGCACCGAACCGCCGGACCCGTGGGTGGCGGTGAACGCGAGCGATGTCGTCCAGGCCGTCAACCTGGCGATCCGGGTCTCGACGCGGTCGGGCAGCACCCTCAAGACGACCGCGTTCCCGACGTTCTTCGCCGAGCTTGGAAGCCAGCAGGGCGACTCCGATCCCCACGTCGTCTGGGATGCACCCCACGGTCGCTGGCTGGCCACGGAGCTGAGCTGGGACTGCGCCGCCGGCCACCTGTACCTGGCCGTCTCGAGTGGGGCTGATCCGACGGGCACCTGGCGCTCGTACCGCTTCGACTTCCCCGGTTCGCTGCCGGACTACCCGGACGTGGGCAAGTCGTCGGACAAGGTCGCCGTCGCCTTCAACCTGTTCAACCTCGACAATGCCGCCCCGCAGTGCAGCGGCAACACGTTCCAGGGCACCCAGATGTACGTCGTCGACTGGTCGGGCCTCACCTCCGGCGCGACGAGCATCCCGGCAGCCGCCACCACGGCGAGTACGGCAAGGTTCACCTGGCGCCCGGCCAACGCGCTCAGTGCCGGCGCCCCCCTCTATGCCGCGGTCGAGTTGGCCGGCGGTCATGTCGGCTACGGCGTGCTGACCGGCACCGTCGCGGGCGGCACGCTGAGTCTCGCCGGCCCCAGTGACCTGACCTCCACCCTGGCGCTCCCGGCTTTCGCCAACCCGCCCGAACCCAGGCAGCCGGGCAGCCCGTCGACGATCGCCGACGCGGTCGACTCACGCCCGACCGACGCCCTGTGGCAGGCGGGGCACCTGTGGTTCGCCGCCACCGCACCGTGCCTGCCCGCAGGCGACACGGTCACCCGCGACTGCGTCCGCGTGACCGAGATCAACACGACGGCCAGTCCGTCCGTGCGGCAGGACTTCGTTCTTGGCACCATCGGCGCCGACGATTTCATGGGCGGCATCGGGCTGTCGGCCAGCGGCACGCTGTACGTGGTCTACTCGCAGTCTTCGACCGGCGCCTTCGCCTCGACCCTGGCGGTCGCGCAGGCGCCGACCGACGCGATCGACACGACGCGTGCGCCGATCGTGGTCAAGGCCGGCCTGGCGACCTATCAGGGCGCTCGCTGGGGCGACTACGTGGGCGTTGCGCAGGACCCGGGGCAGGCCGACACGGTGTGGCAGGCCGACGAGTACGCGAATGCCAGCGGCTCATGGTCGACATGGATCTCCAGCCTGGCCCTCGACATCACTGCGCCGGTGGGCACCTTCTCCGTGGCGGCCGGCGCCGCGGCCACCGCCACATCCGCGGTCCCGATCGCCGACACGGCCACCGACAGCCTCACCGGCGTCTCGCAGATGCGGATCGCCAACGACGGCGCGACGTGGGACACGGTGCCGTACGCGACCACGTTCTCATGGGACCTCACGAACCCGACCTTCGGGGGCACCAGTGGTGACGGCACCAAGACCGTGACCATGGAGTGGCAGGACGGTGCGGGCAACTGGTCCGGCCCGTCGAGCCATGCCATCGTGCTCGACACGATCGCGCCCGTCGGCTCGGTCTCGATCAACGGTGGTGTGGCAACTGTGCACTCGGCCACCGTGACCCTTGCCCTGGCCGCCACCGATGCCGGCAGCGGCGTCGCCTCCGCGAACATCGCCAACGATCCCGGCATGGCGAGTGCGATCAGCGTCCCGTGCCCCAGCGGCAGCTGCTCGACGCCCTACATCCTGCCGGCCGGCAACGGCCCCAAGACGGTCTACGTCACCTTCGCGGACAAGGTCGGCAACACGTCCATGCCGACCTCAGCCTCGATCGCCCTCACCATCCCGCTCCGTCTTGACGACGCGACGTACCCGGACCTTTCGGGCTTCCCCAACGATCGCTACGGGACCGCCGCAGCTCTCGCCGAGCAGGCATTCCCTGGTGGCGCGCCCACGGTGTACGTCGCCTCGGGGGCCAACTTCCCCGACGCCCTCGGGGCCGGTGCCGCCGCGGGCAAAGCTCTTGGCCCGGTGTTGCTGGTGAGCCCGACCGCCATCCCGGCGGTCATCGCCCATGAACTGACCGCGCTCGCGCCATCGACCATCTACGTGGTCGGTGGCACCGCGTCCGTCTCGGAGGCTGTCCTGACGGCACTCCAGCACTTCGCGACGACCGTGACGCGGCTGGACAACGCGACGTACCCGGACCTGGCCGGCTACCCCAATGACCGCTACGGCACCGATGCCGCGGTCGCCGAGCAGGCGTTCCCTGGTGGCGCGCCCACGGTGTACGTCGCCTCGGGGGCCAACTTCCCCGACGCCCTCGGGGCCGGTGCCGCCGCCATCAAGGGTGATGGCCCGGTCCTGCTGGTGAGCCCGACCGCCATCCCGCCGGCCATCGCCCATGAGTTGAGCGCCTTGCATCCAGCCACGATCTATGTGGTCGGTGGCTCGGCCAGTGTCTCCGACGCCGTGACAAAGGCACTCGAGGCCTTCGCGGGAACCGTGACCCGCCTGGACGACGCGACCAACCCGGATCTGGCCGGCTACCCCAACGATCGGTACGGCACCGATGCCGCGGTCACCGAGCAGGCCTTCGGCGGGACCGCCCTGACCGTGTACGTCGCGTCAGGCGCGAACTTCCCCGACGCCCTCGGGGCTGGTGCCGCGGCTGGTGCCGCCGGAGGGCCCTGTCCTGCTCGTCACCCCGACCTCGATCCCTGCTGCCATCGCCCATGAGCTGTCGGTGCTCAAGCCGACCACCGTCTACATCGTCGGTGGCAATGCCAGCGTGTCCGACGCCGTGATGGCGGCCGTCGCTGCCTACATGGGGCCATAGACGGCGCTCGATCGCGACCCGGGCTTACGGAGTGCCCGACGCAAGGAGGTACAGGAGCGCGGCCAGCGCGAGCAGCGCGAAGCCGACGATGGCGATCGGCCAGCGCTTGCTGATCCGGCCGTATGCGATGAAGACCGCCGAGATGATCGCGAGGAGCGGCGGTAGTTGATGGGGCAACGTCTGGGTCCTTCTGGTCAGCGCCGTGACAGGAGGACGAAGAGGGCACCTGCAACCACGAGGACCGCGATCCCGGCGATGAAGACCCCGTCGCCCCACGACGCGTCGCGGTTGATGCGGCCGACCAGGATCATGATCGCGGAGACGACCGCCATGGCGGTCAGGTATGGATGGGCCATCACGCGAGGCGGCATGTGGTTCCTCCTTCGATCGCTACGGCCCGATCGGGCCCGAACGTGCTGTCGCTACCCACGGAACGCATCCTTGAAGCGCACCCGTGTGCCGAGGTGCAGCGCTGCATTGGCATACATCCGGCCGGCCAGCCAGGTCAGGCCGACGATGGACGCCACGGCCAGAGCCGCGGCCAGGCCGACCTGCCAGACCGGTACGTCGCTGGCTGCCATCCGAACCGCCATCAGGATCGGGGCGAAGGGTGGAAGCAACGAGGCCACCGTGGCAAGGGGGCCCGATGGATTCGGCAGCGCGGCGTACATCAGCAGGTACCCCGCGATCTGGAGGATCGAGATCGGGGCCACGGCGCTCTGGACCTCCTCCTGGCGGGAGACGAGAGAACCGATGGCGGAGTAGGCAGTGGCGTAGAAGAGGAAGCCGATCAGGAACCAGAAGATATCGTTCAGGATGGAGGTCACGCCGAGCGCTGGGATGGTGGCGACGTTGGTCACGCGGACGGTGATCAGGGCCGCCGCGCCCACGATGGTGAGTTGCAGCAGGCCGACGAGGCCGATCCCGACGACCTTGCCCGCCAGCAGGCGGGTCGGCTGGATCGTGGCGAGCAGGATCTCCATGATCCGCGTCGCCTTCTCCTCGACCACGCCCTGGGCCACCATGTTGCCGTACTGGCCGAGCGCGATCCAGAGCAGGATGCCGAGGACCAGGCTGGCGAGCAGGTTCTGGGTGTCCTTGGCATCGGGGGGTTGCAGGAGCTGGACGGGGACAAGGGCCATGGCCGAAGTGATGGCCGCCGGTGAGAGGCCGGCCTCACTGAGACGGGCAGCCTCCGCAGCAAGGGACAGGGCGGACTCGATGTTGGGTGCGATCGACGCCTTTGCCACGGCCGTCGGCGCGGTCGCCGACCCGGTCACGAGCACGTCGAGCGTGCCCGCCATGACCTGCGCCTGCCCGGAGGCGACGTCGGCGATGTCGCTGACAGTCACGTTCGCACCCAGGGCGGCGGCCGTCGCGGTGAAGGTCTGCTCCAACGCCTGCGACCCATCGCTGAAGCCCACCTGCACCGGGGTGGTCCTACCCGCGAGCAGCGACGCCGCCACGATGCCGATCACGACGAGGGCGGTCATCAGGATGGTGCCGCCAACGAAGACACGCGAGCGCAGGCGCATGCGGATCTCGCGGCGGGCGACGAGGACGACGGCGGGCAACGGGCGCGTTCCGCCAGGCCCCCAGGATCGCGGGTTCACGCCTCTGCCTCCCCGATGACGGACCGGAAGAGCTCCCCGAGGCTTGGCTTGACGAACTCGAACTCGCGTACCGGTCCGGTCGCCAGCCCGGCCTGCAGCAGCGCCTGGTCGTCGGTGTCCGGGTCCAGCTCGAACAGCCGCCGCGAGCCGTCCGTCTGAAGGAGCCGCACGCCAGGCACGGCCGGGTCCCAGTCGCCAGGTGCCGCGGGCACGTCCATCCAGCGGCGCTCACGCCCTCCGGCCCGCAACTCCGCGATCGTGCCGCACGCCAGCATCCGGCCGTGATCGATGATGCCGACCCGGTCGCACAGCCGTTCCACCAGCTCGAGTTCGTGGCTCGAGAAGATCACCGGCAGGCCGGCGTCGGCCTGCTCTCGCAAGACGGCGCTCATGACATCGACGGCCACCGGGTCGAGCCCGGCGAACGGCTCGTCAAGGACCAGCACCTCGGGTCCGAAGACGAGCGCGGCGGCCAGCTGGATGCGCTGCTGGTTGCCCAGGCTGAGGGCCTGCAGCTCAGCGTCCCGCCGGTCGGTGAGGCCGAAGCGGTCCACCCACCGCAGGCTCGCCTCGCGGGCTTCTACGCCGGTCATGCCGTGGAGCTCACCCAGGTACGCCAGCTGCTCCGCTACGTGCATCTTGGGGTATAGGCCGCGCTCCTCGGGCATGTAGCCGATGCGCCGGCGGGCCTCCAGGGTGAGCGGCTGGCCGAGCCAGCGGACCGCGCCGGCGTCGGGCGCGAGCACGCCCAGCACGATACGCATCGTGGTCGTCTTGCCGGCGCCGTTGCGGCCCACGAACCCGAACAGCTCGCCCGCGCGGATAGCGAAGGTGAGGTCCTGCACGGCGACGGTCTGCCCATATCGCTTCGAGATCCCATCGATCTCGAGTTGCCGTGGTGGCGCTGTGGTCACGACGGTGAGCATAGTCGCGTGTGAGCCGAGGCCTCCGCGACGAGGCCAGGGCAGCCATCGTTGGCCCTGGCCGTTAACACGGCGTTGCTACCATCCGCGCCCTGGAGGAGACGTGATGGGAGATGCCCCACGGCGTGACGCCGAGGAGCGCGACCTCGAACTCGTGACCGATGCCCTGCGCCGGCTGCTCAAGGACAAGCCGACCGAGCGAGCCCTGCGGCGGCTGGCGAAGGCCGCCCTGGGCGAGGCGCCGGACGCACCGCAGGCCCCGCTCGAGCCAGATCGTCCGGCCTGAGGTTCGGTCGGGCGTACGGGCCCATGAACCTCCGGTGGGGGCACCGATCCCGGCGTAGCCGCCCATCCGGCTCGTCACCGTGGCGTTGGCGGTGGAGCCCCCTCGTCGGCGGCCGACAGATCCCCGTCCGTGGGGAGACGGCGCGTGACGTGCGTGGTGTAGTCAGGCAGCTGCCGTTCGTAGGAACCGGTCATCAGCGGGGAGGAGATCAGGAAGTCGGCCGTCGCCCGGTTGCTGGCCGCAGGGATGTTCCACACGACGGCGATCCGCAGCAGCGCCTTCACGTCAGGGTCGTGCGGTTGCGGCTCGAGCGGGTCCCAGAAGAAGACGAGCAGGTCGATCTGACCCTCGGCGATCAGCGCCCCGATCTGCAGGTCCCCGCCGAGGGGCCCGGACTGGAGCCGGCGGATCGGCAGGCCGAGCTCGTACTCGAGGAGCGCTCCGGTCGTGCCGGTGGCGACGAGCTCGTGCTGGGCCAGCAGCGCCCGGTTGTACTGCGCCCACTCCACAAGGTCGAGCTTCTTGTTGTCGTGCGCGACCAGCCCGATCCGCTTGCGCGCCCCGAGTTGGTGCTCCACGAGCGCAGCGTACAGCCTTGGGCGTCCACTCCGGCTCGAGCCCGGACCTGAGGACCGCGAGGGCGACCGGCCCGGGAGATGGGGACGTTCGGCACCTCCGGGCGGCCGGTCGCGGCCGCTACGGTCCGACGGTGACCACGATCGACGATGCGCTTGCCCCGGCGCCCTTCCGCCTGCGGGAGCGCCTGGCCCGCTGGCTGGCCGTGGTGGGCCCCGCGTGGATCGTCATGCTGGCGGACGTCGACGCCCCCTCGGTCGTGACCGCGGGTCGCGCGGGGACCGTCTTTGGCTACGGCCTGATCCTGCCGCTGCTCGCCCTGATCCCGGTGCTCTACCTCGTCCAGGAGATGACGGCGCGGCTGGGCATCGTGACCGGCCGCGGGCACGCGGAACTCATCCGCGAGCGGTACGGCATGCGATGGGCCGGCGTGGCGGTGGTCACCATGGTGGCCATCGACCTGGTGGCCTATGTCGCCGAATTCGCCGGCATCGCCTTGGGGGCCGCCATCCTGGGCATCCCGGTCGCCCCGGCCATCGTGGCCACGCTCGTGGTCCATTCGCTGGTCGTCCTGACCCGCAGTTACAGCACGTTCGAGCGGATCGCGCTGGCCTTCTCCGTCCTGCTCTTCGCCTTCGTCATCCTGGCCATCGGGCAGGAGCCGGACCTGCGGGCGGTGGCCGCCGGCCTGTGGCCGGGCGCGGCGATGGGTCAGCCGGAGTACCTTGCGCTGGCGGTGGGCCTGACCGGGGCCAGCGTGATGCCCTGGATGCTCTTCTACCAGCAGGCGGCCAGCGTCGACAAGGGGCTCCGCCCGCAGGATCTGCCGACCGCTCGCCGCGAGACGCTCCTGGGGGCCGGAGCGAGCCAGCTGCTGATGGTCGCCATCCTCGTCGCCGCCGCCGCGGCCACCGCGCATGCCCTGCCGCTGCCCTCGATCGCCCTGCCGGACCTCCCGACCGGCCTCGCCCGGCTGGCCGGCGGCCCGACCGGCGTGCTCCTCGCCCTGGGCCTGATCGGCGCTGGCGTCCTGGCGCTGGTGGTGATCTCCCTGTCGGCGGCGTGGGCCTGGTCCGAGCTGCTCGGGTGGCGCCATAGCCTCAACCACTCCGTGCGCCGCGCGCCCGGCTTCTACCTGGTCTACCTGTTGGAGGTCGTGCCGGCGGCGCTCATCGCGCTCCTGGCGCCCAGCCTTGGGGCGGTGGTGCTCGGCGCGATGATCCTGAACGTGGTCGTGCTGGCCGTGCCGCTCACCTTCCTCGTGCGGCTGTCGAGCGATCGCGAGGTCCTGGGATCGCTGGCGAACTCGCGCCGTCGCGCCGCCGTCCTGTGGGCGGTGACGGGCGGGCTGCTGCTCCTCGGCCTCGCCGGGATGGCCGGTGAGGTGCTTGGCCTGACCGGCTAGGCGCCAAGCGCGGGGAAGCGCTCCACGAACGGCGCCCGCCAAGCCGGAGCGTCGAACGACGCGGCGTACCAGGTCGTCGTGTTGGCGATCTTGCCCCCACGGAGCTCGATGATGCTGAGCATCTGCCACGTCTCGCCATTCGCGTAGGTGACGGTCCCGACATACGTGTAGATGTTGCCCGATCCCTCGATTCGCAGGGGTGAGAACGAGGGCGTGAGTACCCAGCGGTCCTCGGACCCGACGAGTCGTGCGCCACTTGGATCGATGGTCCCGACGCCACCGGGGTAGCTTCGTGCGATGGCGAGCCAGTTCGCTTTGCCCCGCACGCGTTCCCCCGACTGCGGCATCTCGTCGATGAAATCGTCGGCCAGCAGCGCCTCCTGGGCCGTGAAGTCCTTATCCTGCAGAGCGCGAGCATAGCGCTCGACGATCGTGCGACCGCTGGGCTCAGTCATCCTGTCCTCCATGCGGAGCCTTCGCTGTAGCCCAGCGAGTCGTGGCCATTCTAGGTCGCGGTTGCCTCCGTGCTCGTCCACGTCGTGTACTTCGGCGGCCAGTCATCGGAGGTGGGGCGCTCCCCGTAGAGCGCGTCCTCGATGAGGAACTCGAAGCAGTGGGCCTGGCCCACGCTCCACGACCAGTCGGCGGCCAGGACCGCGCGCCGCGGCGGCGGCACGGCCCGGACGCGACCCCGGATGAGGAACTCGTCGGGCGCGTGGGGGTCGAAGTGCGCGTGCAGCGCGTATCGCCCGTCGGCCTCCAGGTCCTGGAGTTTGGGCGACGGCAGGATGAAGGCGTACAGCCCGTCGTCGACGATGCCCACCGAGATGGGGTGGGCTCGCGGCGGCTCGTCGCCGCTGACGGTGACGAGCAGGCCGGTGCCGTGCCCGGCGCGATACAGCAGTTCGCGGCCCTTGGCCGCGATCGCCGGCGCCGCGGTGGCGAACGCACCCCAGGTGGTCATCGGTCTGCCCTCCGGTCGGTTGTCATCTGGGCTGGAAGGGCAGCCTACGCCGGACGACTCGCATGGGTATCAGGCGACCCAGGTCGCGCCGCCTCGACGGATCGTCCGGGCCACCTCCGCCGCGAGCGCAGGAGCGAACGCCACCACGCCGATGAGGAGCCATTCGTGCGGCGCAAGTGGTGTCGCTCGAAAGGCCTCGGCGAGGGGCGGCACGTACGGGATGAGAACCTGGACCGCGATGGCCGCGACGGACGCGATCAGCAGGAACCGGTTCACGCCGAGGTGGTGCAGCGGCTCGCGAACGCTGCGGTTCCAGTAGGCACGAACGCATTGGGCGACGACGAGGGCGGTGTACGCGAGCCATGCGCCGTGGTCGAATGAGCCGCCATGCGTCAGCATCAGGGCGAGCGCCGCCACCGCCGTGATGGACCCGGCCGCGGCGATGCGGGCGAGCATACCCGTATCCAGCAGCGGCCGATCGACGCGGCGGGGGGGTCGGCGCATCAGGCCGGGTTCAGGCGCCTCGCGTTCGTAGGCGATGGAGCTGGACAGATCGATGAAGAGCTCCATCCAGAGGATCTGGATCGGCAGGAGGACCTGGCGCTCAGCGACGAAGACGGTCGAGATGAAGATGAACCCCAGGAAAGCGACGTGCGTGGACAGGATGAAGACGAGTCCCTTCTGGACGTTGTCGACGATCCGGCGTCCTTCCGCGAGGCCGTACATGAGGGTGGCGAACGAGTCGTCGCCCAGCACAAGGTCAGAGGCTTCTCGGGCAACAGCCGTCCCGGATCCCATGGCCACGGCGACATCCGCCCCATGGAGCGCCGGTGCATCGTTCACGCCATCACCCGTCACCGCCACGACGCGGCCACGCGAGCGGGCTGCGCGGACGAGCCGCAGCTTCTGCGCCGGCGTCGAGCGAGCCACGACGTGCAAACCGGCCAGGTTCCCGGCCAGCCGCTCCTCATCCCACGTCGCGAGCTCCTCCCCGGTGGCCACGTGGTCAGCCTTGAGCCCTGCCTCTCGAGCGATCGTGGCGGCCGTCCTCGGGTGGTCGCCGGTCACCACGATCACCTGGATCCCGGCCTCGTTAGCCATCCCCATCGCGTCCGCGATACCGTCGCGGATCGGGTCCGCGAACCCGACGAGCGCGCGCATCTCCCATGGCGCGCCGTCCACCCGACCCGCTAGGGCGACCAGGCGTTCGCCGGCCTGGGCGGCCGCGTCGATCGCCTCGGCCCAGCCGCGCCCGTCATCTGCCAAGGCGCGTTCGCGTTGCACGAACGCGAGCACGACCTCGGGTGCCCCCAGCACCAGGGCCTCCAGATGCCCGTTGCGCCGTGCCTGGGTCCGGGATGCCGGCAGGTCATCGGAGGGCGGCTCCGCCGCGATCAGCGCAGAGGCATCGAGCTCGGCCTCGCCCCCCACGGCGACGACCGCCGCCCGGAGCGCCCGGGTGAAGGAGGCGGCGGCCACCGCTTCACCAGGCCACGCGTCCTCTTCGGCCCGTAGCGCTTGTTCGAGCAGGTCCCGCCGCTCCGCTACGTCGAAGATATGGCCGTCGAGCGTTCGGACCGAAGAGACCTCGAGCCGGTTCTGCGTGAGCGTCCCCGTCTTGTCCGTGACGATGAGATCCACGGCCCCCAGGGTCTCCTCGGCATTGAGGCGGCGCACCAGCACCCCGCGCTTGAGGAGGCGATAGGCACCCAGGCCGAGGATGACGGCCAGGAGCACCGGCGGTTCCTCGGGTATCGCGGCGATCGCAGCTGAGACGCCGGCCAGGACGTTCTCGCCGAGGACATGGCCCCTCAGGAAGCCGAGCCCGCTGGTCAGCCCGATGAGCCCGACTGCGACCACGAGGAGGATCCGGACCAGGCGATCGAGTTCGCGCTGCAGCGGCGAACGGCGACGCTCGCGCGTGCCGAGACCTTGCGCGATCTGCCCGAACTCGGTGGACCGGCCGATGGCGACGACGATGCCCTCGCCGCGGCCGCCGACCACGCTTGTGCCCGAGTAGGCCATCGCGCGACGGCTCGCCACAGGCGCATCCGCAGGGACCGCCTCCACGAGGGCCTGCTCAGGGATCGACTCGCCGGTCAGGATGCTGGAATCGAGCAGAAGTCGCTCCGACCGCGTCAGCCGCAGGTCGGCGGGGACGACGTCTCCGCCCTGCATGAGCACGACGTCGCCGGTGACCAGACCCGAGGCTTCCACGATCTGGGCGGTACCGTCACGCCGTACACGGGCAAGTGGAGCCGAGGCCTCACGAAGCGCTTCGAGGGCCCGTTCGCCGCGGTACTCCGTCACCACGTCCGCCCCGACGATCGGCAGGAGGCCGGCGAGGACGAGCAGCCCATCGCGTGCCTCCCCCACGAGGATCGCCAGTCCCCCGGCGAGGGCGAGCATCAGGATGAACGGTTCGGTCGCTGCGCCGAGCACGAGCCGCCAGATGGGTTCATGTTTCGTGCTCGCGATGGCGTTGGGACCGCTTGCCAGGCTGCGGCGGCGCGCCTCCTCCCGACTGAGGCCGCGTGCGGGGTCGACTCCGAGCGCGGCAGCCACGGCTGATCCCGTCTGCGCGTGCGGATCGCGCAACCCGGGACCGCGGGCGGGAAGGCTCATCGTCCGACGGTGCAGGGCCGCGTCAGGCGCGCGCGATGAGGAGATCGGTGGATGCGACTGCCGCCAGCTCACCGCTGGTGCTACCCAGCAGGAACCGGGCGATCGCTGACAGCCCCCGCGAGCCCACGGCGATCAGATCGGCGCCCCGCTCCCCGGCGAGCGCCATGAGGGCCTCGCTCGCACGACCCCGGAGCGCATCGAAGGTGGCCGGGAGGCCGCCCAGGGTGAGGCGGTCCGAGGCGTCGTGAGCCAATGCCTCGGCCGCCTGTCCCACGGCGACCAGTTCTTCCTCGGCCGCGGTGATCGCCTGGGCACGTAGGAGGGGAGCGACACCGGAAGTGAAGGGCCTGATCGTGTCGAAGGCCGTGCATACGGTGATCCGGGGCTGTGCCCGGTACGGCATTGCGAGCAGCAACGCTAGCGCGCTCTCGGCGCCGGGCGAGCCGTCATAGCCCAGGACGATCGACCGAACCGGGTGGCCGTGCCTGGCGATCAACACTGAGACGTGGCAGTAGCGGGCCACCGCGTCGGCGACGGGCCCCGCGAAGGCGCGGCCGCCGTCCCCCTGAGCACGTGCGCCGAGGACGACGAGGGTCGGCTGGCGCGTGGCGGCGAAGGCGACGATCGCGTCGGCGGGATGGCCCGTGCCCGTCCTGGTCTCTACCGCGAAGCCGGCCGCCTCCAGGCGCGCACCTTCACGGACAAGGAGCGCGTCGGCGTCCGCCTGGGCATCGGCGGCGGCCATCGACGAGCCGCCGGCTGGCGAGGGGATGACCGCGAGGAGGTCGACCGACAGTCTTGCGGGCTTGAATGTCCCGATGACCGTGTCGATCGCGGCCGCCGCTCCCGGCGAGCCGTCAGTCGGACACAGGATCCGCACCGGCGATGCCTGCCCTGGTTCAGGGCCGAGGCCGCGGCCGTGGGCCGTTGGGCCGCACCAGAGGGGCCGAACTGACTCCGGTCACACCGCCCACGATGAACCCCAGTGCGGCGCCAAGGATCACCTGGTCCAGCATCAACCCGAAGAGCAAGCCCAGCGCGACCCCGACGGCCGCGCCTTCAGCCGACCAACGCTGCCATCGAGCCATCTCGCACCTCCGCCACTGCTCCAGTTCAGTCGATTCTCGCCGGAACCGGGGCGGACGGGTAGGGTCGAAGGGCCCGAATGGCAGCTGCTCGCGCCTCAGCGGCGAGCGCGGCCGGGGAGGGTAGCCCGCAAGATGCTCCCCGCCGCGAGGCTCACCACGAGCACCGCCAGGACGAGGCCGGCGAGCCCTGGCGCGAGGCCCACCTGGATGGCAGCCCAGGTAGCGGCCAGGATCACGATCGAGCCGACGAAGAGTTCCGGCCGGTCGCCCACCAGGAAGTCGTACCAGAACGCGCCGAAGGCGCGGAGGTAGCGGCTCACCGTCCCGTTCATGGGACCGGAGCCAGGCGGGCCGTCGGGGCCCCGTCAAGTCGAGCCTGGACGAGGCGCACGGCGGCCAGGGACGCGACGAGGAACGCGCCTAGCAACACGATCAGGGTGGCGTCGCCCCACGGCCACTCCACACCCACGCCCTCCCCGGCCCAGAACGTGCCGAAGGTGGTCAGCATCAGGCCGACCATGAACTTCAGGCCGTTCTCCGGCACGCGCGCCAGCGGCCGGTGCACGGCGATCCCCACGGCGACGACGAGAAGCCCGGCCAAGGTCGCGCCCAGGATGGCCGGGCCCAGCTGGCCCGCCGACGCGCCGAAGGTCACCACGATGAAGGCCACCTCCATGCCCTCCAGGAGGACGCCCTTGAAGGCGACCGTGAAGCTGATCCAGTCCATGCCGCTCGCGGCGACCGGCGGTTCCTGGCGCATCGCCGCGATCTCGGCCGCGTAGATGGCGTTCTCGTCGTGCTTCGCCTTGGCCCCGGCGGCACGCAGGATCGCCTTGACCAGCCACTGCAGCCCGTAGATCACCAGGAAGCCACCGACCACCAGGCGCAGCACAGAGATCGGCACGAGCAGCACGATGGCCGACCCGAAGACCCCCACGATGGCGGCGAGGGCCACCACCGCCGCGCCGGTCCCGATCAGCGTCGACCGCCACTGGCGCGTCACGCCGACGGCCAGCACGATCGTGAGGGCCTCCACGAACTCCACTGCGGAGGCCAGGAACGCGGGCAGCGCCGCGACGAGGACGTTCATGCCCGCCATTGTTCCACGCTAGGCGATGGGATCGGCTCGGTCGCCGGCGAGCAGCAACCGCGGCACCTGGCGGAGGCGAGCGCGACCGTCGCCATCGCGCTCGACCACCCAGACGAGATCGAATCGGTCGTCCGGCCACGTCTGCGGCGTCCCGGTCGCGCCACCCAACAGCCGGTCGACGATCAGGGGGATCCGCTTGTGCTCCCAGGCCACGAGGACGTGGCCGGCACACGCCCTGATGGCCGCCACGAGCTCATCGAGGGCGTCCGGCCGGACGGGTTCGGCGATCGGCACGCCGAGCCGGTCGCTGAGGGGTTGCAGCGTCTCCGAGGGACGCCGGCTGTGGCTGTGCGGTCCCACCTCGGAGGCGAACAGGTGGGCGGGTGTCGGGAGCGGTGGTGCCGCGGCCGCACCGGAGCGGGGCACGAAGAGCGACACGAGGGCGCCGGCGCGCTGCCAGCCGCGCGGCGTGAGCGAGTACGGATCGCGGGAACCATCGGCGAGCACGCCGTACGGCGGCCCCTCGTCGGACTGCTTCTCCGCGTGACGAATCAGGCTGACGGTCACCGGCATGGCCTAACGGTAGCGGGGCACACCGCCGCGTATCCTGCTGCTGTGGCGACGCCCCAGACCGGCATCTTCGCGCTCGGCACCATGTCCCACGCCTACCTGGAGTTCGACATCCGACCGGGTGTCCCGGCGACGGCCCTGATCCGAGGCGTGGCCGGCCTCCGGGAGCCGCGGACGACGATCGGTGGGGTCAACCTCGTGGCGGGCTTCCGACCCCAGCTGTGGGCTTCGGTCGCGCCGGGCGCGATGCCGAGCGGTCTGACCGGGTTCGACGCACCGATGGTCGGCCGAGATGGCTACACGCTCGCGGCCACGCAACGAGACGTCGTGGTGTGGCTAGCCGGGGCGGCCTACGACGTCGTCTTCGATCTGTCCCGCGGCGTCGTAGCCTCATTGGCGACGTTGGCGATCTTGACCGACGAGACGGTGGGCTGGCCGTACCACCGCGACCTGGACCTCACGGGCTTCATCGACGGCACGGAGAACCCGTCGCTCGCCGAGGCGGCCGGCGCGGCGGTGGTCCCGGCGGGCATGCCGGGCGAGGGCGGCAGCGTGCTGCTCCTGCAGCGGTGGGAGCACGACGCCGCGCGGTGGGAGGGCCTGCAGGTCACGGAGCAGGAAAAGGTCATCGGACGCCGCAAGCCCACCAGCGAGGAGCTGGACCCTCCGCCGGAGACTTCCCACGTGGCGCGCACCGACCAGGACCGCTTCGGCCGCATCTTCCGGCGCAACATCGGGTACGGCACGCTGACGAGCCATGGCACGATCTTCGTGGGCTTTAGCCAGGACCGGCAGCGCCTGGACGCGATGCTGGCCAGCATGATCGGCGCGAGCGGCGCCGACCGCGATCGGCTGACCGAGTTCACCCACGCCCGCAGCGGCGCCTACTACTTCGTACCCTCCAGCGAGGCGTTGGCGCCGTTCGCGGCCTGACCCGCAGGTCGGATGGCTGCCTCGTTCGTGCCGAGCGGCCGCTAGCCACCCGGCCCGTCAAGGGGGTGACAAAGGTCCTTGACAGGCGGTTGATGACAAGGTAGCTTTACAGCATGACGAACGACGTGCGGCGGCTGCGTGAGGCCCGGGGCATGAGCCAGGGCCAACTCGCCCAGGAGCTGCGCGTCTCGCGCCAGACGATCAACGCGATCGAGACCGGCCGCTACCTGCCCTCGCTGCCGCTCGCCTTCGCCATCGGCCGGTTCTTCGGCCAGCGTCTCGAGGAGATCTTCCATGTCGACCCAGCTGTCTAAGTGGTTCGTGCCGGCGGTCGGGTTCGTCATCGGCATCCTGATGGCGGCGGCCATGCTGGGTCACCAGGCGACCGTCGGCCAGGCCGCTTTGGCCTTCGCCATCGTGGCCGCCTACGCGCTCGCCCTGCGCTTCCTCCAGTCGCGCTCGGACGTCGCCAGCCTGCTGTCGGGCCTGCCGCGCGACGAACGCTGGGAGTCGATCAACCTGCACGCGCTCTCGCTCGCGGCCCAGCTCCTCGCGGTCCTGCTGGTGACGGCCTTCCTCGTCACCCAGTTCGGCGGCACCGACTCCACGCCATACGCGTGGCTCGGGGCGGCGTTCGCGGTCGCGTACCTGGGCGGTCTCGTGTGGTACCGGCGGCGATCCTGAACGGCCTCGCGGGCCGGCTGAGGGCGGGCGCAGAATAGGGGAGGCCGTCGTCGCACCGGCCAGGCATACGAGGTCACCGCGATGATGCAGCGTCTCCCGCCGGCCAGCCGGCAAGACTTGCTCTCGATCATGTCGACGGAGCACTTCACCCTGCAGGGCGCCCGGTCGGCGGCGATCAGCGACGCCAACGGGCGGACGAGCTTCTTCCTGAGCACGCTCTCGGCGGGCGTCGTGGCTCTTGCCTTCGTGGCCCAGGTGGCGCAGACGGGCGCGGCCTTCATCGTCCTCGCGCTCATCCTGCTGCCCACCCTGCTGGTCATCGGGCTGGCGAGCTTCGAACGGCTCCTGCAGCTGGGCATCGAGAACATCCGCACGGTCGTCGCCATCAACCGTGTCCGGCGCTACTACCTCGAGGTGGCACCCGAGCTGCGGCCGCACTTCACCCTGTCTGATGCGGACGACACCCAGGGGGTCCTGACCAGCCTGGGCTCGATCCGCGGCGGCATCCGGCCGTGGGATCTCTTCGTCACCAACGCCGGGCTCGTCGGGGTGATCGATGCCATCGTCGCCGGCGTGCTCGCGACGCTGGTCACCCTGACCCTGGGCCTCGACGGGGTGGTCTCCGGGGCCGCCGGGCTCGCCGTCGGCGCGCTCGTCCTCATCGCCCTCAGCCTCTACCTCGCGCGCAGCTGGCGTGCGGCGATCCGCATCTTCGGCGTCCGCTTCGGCGCCGAGGCATCGTTCGAGCAGAGCCACGGCGGCCCGCGGCCCGACGACGCCCAGCCGGTCGTTCCTCCGTCGGCTTGATCGGGCTCGGATCGTGGGCTACGGCACCCCCGAGGAGGAGTGGCGGGCGCTGCTGACCGGCGAGCACAAGGACATGCTCGCCCTGCGGCGCACGTTCCGGCATGTCCCTGCCCCGCCGCGCTGCAAGCTGTGCCACGCGCCCTTCAGCGGGGTCGGCGGTCTCCTGCTCCGGCCCTGGTTCGGCCCATGGGAGCGCAACGCGCAGCTGTGCAAGAGCTGCATGAAACACCTCACGCAGCAGGGGGTGGGCGGGGCGGAGGTCGAACTGTCCTTGCTGTTCGCGGACATCCGCGGCTCGACCGGCCTCGGGGAGCGCCTGCGGCCGGCTGCCTTCTCCGCGCTCCTTGGTGACTTCTACCGGCTGGCGGCGACGGCCATCACGAGCAACGACGGCGTGGTCGACAAGTTCGTCGGTGACGAGGCCATCGGGCTCTTCATCCCGGGGTTCTCTGGGCCGGACCACGCCGCGAGGGCGATCGCGGCCGGGCGGGACCTGCTTGCGGCGGTCGCCCGGCCGGACGCGTCCTCGTCGGGTGCCATCCCGGTCGGCGCCGGCATCCATACGGGGATCGCCTATGTCGGCAGTCTCGGCTCATCCGAGGTGATCTCCGATTTCACCGCCCTCGGTGATCCGGTCAATGCGACGGCCCGCCTGGCATCCCTGGCGGGTCCCGGTGAGCTGCTGATCTCCGCCGCGGCGGCGGAGCACGCGCGCCTCGACACTCGGCCCCTGGCGCAGCGGACGGTCGAGGTGCGAGGCCGTGAGGCAGGGCTGGATGTCTTCGCCGAGCGGATCCAGGCGACGATGGACGGCGGCGGGCCGTGACCCATCCACGGATGGCCCGGGGCGAGCCCTACGAGCCGGCCGCCGACCTGCCGCCGATCCCCGGCCTGGCGCTGCGACACCTGTGCGCCCCCGACGATTTCGCGGCCATGACCGAGATCGCCAACGCCGCCCGGATCGCCGCTGGCGAAACCTTCATCACGACGGTGGCGGACATGGCCAACTTCTACGCCCACCTGTCCAACTGCGACACGACGCGGGACGTCTTCACCGTGTGGGTCGGCGACGAGCTCGTCGGCTACGGCCGATGTACCTGGTGGGAGCTGCTGGACGGCGGGCGCGTCTATCAGCCGATCTGCTTCGTGGCCCCCGCCTGGCAGCGACGCGGCATCGGAACAGCGATGCTCCGCACGCTGGAGGCCCGCATCGGCCAGATCGCCGCCGCTGATCCCGTTGCGTCCGACGTCCTCCAGACGGAGTCCGACGACGGCAACGTCGGACAGGCCGCGCTGATGGCGCACGCCGGCTACGCCCCCGTCCGCTACGCCTATCTCATGGTGCGGCCCGACCTGGAGGACCAGGACGACGCCCCATTGCCGTCCGGCCTGGAGATCCGCGAGGTCAGCCCCGAGCATCTACGAGCCATCTGGGATGCCGACCAGGAGGCGTTCGAAGACCATTGGGGCGCCAGTCAGCGGAGCGAGGAGGACTGGCTCGAGTTCAGCAGCAACCCCCACCTGGATCCGACGCTCTGGCGCATCGCGTGGGACGGCGATCAGGTCGCCGGCCAGGTGCGCAGCTTCATCAACGCCGAGGAGAACCGGCGGTATGGCCGCCGCCGTGGCTGGGTCGAGCACATCAGCGTCCGCCGCCCCTGGCGGCACCGCGGCCTGGCGCGGTCCCTGATGGCGGCGAGTTTCCCCTTGCTCCGCGCGCGCGGCATGACCGAGGGGGCACTCGGGGTGGACACGGAGAACCTCTCCGGCGCCCTGCGGATCTACGAGAGCATGGGCTTCAGCCCGGTTTCCCGCGAGACGGTGTATCGCAAGCCGCTGCCCTAGGCGAGGCGGTAGTCCAGCTGGTAGGTGGCCCGGGGGCCGCCGGGCGCCTCGAACGAGCCGGTGCCCGTGATGCCGGCGAGGCCGGCCGTCCCGCTGCCCTCGACGACCGACCAGGTCCCGCGGGAGGACGAGCCGTCGAACTCACCCTGGGCAGCGATGACGAAGGAACCCTCGCGCCCGTCGAGCGACCCCGTGATGCGCTGCAGGCCCACGTAGTGGGCTGTCCGGTCCCCGCCGTAGGCCATGAGCCAGTGGACGCTGCCCTCGCCGGCGATGTCGCCGCTGAACCGTTGGGCGCCCCACGCGTGGGTGAGCTTGGCTCCGCCGCCGCGTTCCTCGTAGGTGGTCTCCTCGCCGGAGAGGATGTCGAATGAGCCCTCGGCCTTCGCCATGGTCACCTCCTGTCGCATCGCGCGACATCGTGAGCCCTATCCACCCGCGTCAGGGGTGGCCCGGTCATCGCAACGGGTTACAGGATCCTTGCACCTGCGGTCACGCCACCTCGTGGAGGATCGTGTCGCCGCCGAAGGCTTCCGCCTCGGCGACCTGGTACTGGTCGCCGAGCTTGTTCCACGCTTCGAATCCGGGGTGGTGGTCGTGTTCGTGGTGGCCCTCGTCCGTGGCGAAGTCGACGGTGACCATGTACTGGACCGCGCCCTCGACCGGTCGGGTGCTGATGTCGAGGCGGGTCAACGAGGCGCGCAGCATGACGCCGCGCGACAGGAGGTCGCGCCACACGGGCAGCTCATGCTCGCGGAAACCCTGCTCGAAGGCCTCCACGGACGCCTGTCTGACGCTCAGGACGACCGACACCGTCTGCACTCCACGCCCTCCTCGCACGCCGCGGGCCCCCGCGGGCCCGCTGGGGCCGACTCTACGCGGTCGGGCTCAGCGGCAGATCGAAGCAGAAGCGCGTGCCGGCCGGCGAACTCTGCACGCCGAGGTGGCCGCCGTGCGCCTCGACCAGCTGGCGGGCGATGGCCAGGCCAAGGCCGGAGCCTCGGGAATCGGCGCCCCTGGCGAAGCGGTCGAAGACCTGCGGCAGCAGGTCGGCCGGGATGCCCGGCCCGGTGTCTGCCACCGAGAGCAGCACCGTGGGGCCTCCGTCCCCGCGTCGCGCGGCGATGGTCACGGCGCTGCCCGATGGCGCGTAGCGGAGGGCGTTGCCGACGAGGTTGGTCAGGACCTCGCGGATGCGCACCGGATCGACGTCGGCGAGCGGCAGGTCGTCCTGCACGGCCGTGGCGATGGTCGGCGCCGCGGCGTCGCCCACCGGACGCATGGACCGGGCGACCTCCTGGATCAGGATGTCGAGGTCGGTCGGCTCGCGGTGCATCGCCAGGGTGCCGGCGTCGGCCAGGGCCAGCGTCCGCAGGTCGTCGACAAGGCGGGCCAGCACATGAGTCTCGTCGAGGGCCGCCTCCAGGTGCTCGGCATCCGGCGCGTGAACGCCGTCGAGCATCGCCTCGAGCTCGCCCTGGAGCACTGCGAGCGGCGTTCGCAGCTCGTGTCCGATGTCGGCCAGCAGCGTCCGCCGCTGGCGCTCGTTCGCTTCGAGGCGCGAGGTCATGCCGTTGAAGGAGCGGACCAGCGCCCGAACGGGGGGCGGGCCGGCGGGGCGCTCGGGCACCCGGGCGCTGTAGTCCCCGCCCTCGATGCGCCCCGCGGCGTCGATGAGGTCACCGAACGGCATGGCCATGCGGCGGACCGCCCGTCCCCCCACCGCTACGCCGATCAGGGCCGCCAGGCCCAGGACGGTGAGGACGGCCAGCCCACCCGCACCTCCGGCGGAGAAGCCGATCGCCGTGGCGACGTGCCACAGCAGGACGATGAGCCCCACCGCTCCCGTCAGCAGGATCAGGGTGGCGAGGCAGCCCGCCTGCCACATGAAGCCACGGCCGCATCCCGTGCCGGCGACCGGGAGGCGGCCACGGTTCGTCGGCCGGCCACCACGGCGGAGGCGAGCCGCGTCGCCAGCCTCCCCGTTCCGGTGCGTCGCTCATGCGGGCTCGTCGGCCAGGCGGTACCCCACGCCGTACACGGTCAGGATGTAGCGCGGCTGGCGCGGCTCCGGCTCGACCTTGCGGCGCAGGTTCTTGATGTGCGTGTCGATCGCCCGCTCGTATGACTCGAAGGCGACGCCGTGGACGGCGTCGAGCAGCTGGGCCCGGGTGAAGATGCGCCCGGGCTGTCGTGCCAGGGCAGTCAGGAGCTGGAACTCGGTGGCGGTCAGCTCGACCGGGCGGCCGGCGACCTCCACGCGCATCCGTGCCACGTCCATGACAAGGTCACCGACCCTGATGACGTCCGTCGGGACCTGCGCGCGCTCGGCGCGCCGCAGGACGGCCCGCACGCGGGCCACCAGCTCGCGAGGGCTGAACGGCTTCGTCACATAGTCGTCGGCGCCAAGCTCGAGGCCTAGCACCCGGTCCAGTTCGTCGTCGCGGGCGGTGAGCATGATGATCGGCACGTCTGACTCACGCCGCAGCGCGCGGGCCACGTCGAGGCCATCCATGCCCGGCAGGCCAAGATCCAGCACGACGAGGTCGGGCCGGCGGGCGTGGGCCGTGGCCAGTGCCCCGTGCCCGTCGCCCGCCGCGAGGACCGCGAAGCCGGCGTGCTCCAGGTAGTCCCGCGCCAGCTGCGCGATCCGCGGTTCGTCATCGACGACGAGGATCGTCTGCACGGCGCTGATGCTATCCCGGGCTCGCCGGCCTTCCGCGCAGTCAGCGGGGCGCGGTGGGATCGCCGCCCAAGGTGCCGGGCTGGCTGGTCGGGTCGGCAGGCCCCTGGGCGTGGGCGCGCCGATGCCATTCGTCGAGGCGCGAGCCCGAGCCGTCGCCCCAGTGCTGGGGACCGTAGTGACCACGCCGTCCGCCCCAGAACAGGACCCGCAGGATCAGGCCGATGAACAGGAGGAAGAACAGGAAGCCGAATGGGAAGAACAGGAACCAGCCCACGACATGCCAGCCCGCGAAGGCCGGCGCGGCGCTCACGGCGCCGGTCGACGCGGCACCAGCCGAGACGCCAAGGCTGTAGGCCCCGAACGCCACGGCGATCGCCACGACCGCCACGACGAGGGCCGCCAGCAGGCGCCCTCCAGATGAACTTGACATGCAGGATCTCCGTTCGATCTTGGTCGTCGCCTCTACTCGGGCGACGCGCTGAGGTCATGGATGCTGGCGTGCGAATGTGGAGCGACTGTGAGGCCGGCACGGAGGCTTCGTGGGGAGCGGGCGGCTCTCACCCCTCACCCCGATCGGCCTCCCACGTCTCACAGGCCGGTGACCGCCTCGATCCTGCCCTGACCCACCGCCTTCGCCAGTCGCTCGTGGTCGGCCTCGGTCTGATCGGCATAGCTCACTGCGAAGCGCACGAGGGCATCGTCGAAGGCCTCGCCCGGGCCGAGGTAGCCGGCGATCGAGGCCGGATCGCCTGAGCGTGCGTGGGCCAGGGCCAGCGCCCAACCGCACAGGCCGGCGTATTCGACGAGGTTGGCCGGACGGGTCTCGCCCGGCGAGAGCGTCACGCCGCCCTTCATGTCTCGCAACTGGCGGACGTAGAACTCGATGGGCAGGCCGTCGAGCGCGACGCCTGCCCCCAGCCCAGGAAGATGTCAGGGGCCGGCTGGATCAGCCGCTGACCCAGCACGACGCGCTGACCCTGATGTCGTGCACGGGGAGCGTGCAGGTACGGCGCCAGTGCGGAAGGACGCGCCTCCTTCACCTGAAGAAAGAGGGGGTCGTCCTGGTGGTACCCGTGCATCAGGAGCACGTACGAGTGGGTCCCGACGCTGCCCACCCCAACGACCTTGCGGACCGCATCAACGACGCGGTACCGGTCCAGCAGCTCGCGCCGATCGGGGGTCAGCGTGGCCCGATAGGCACGCAACCACTGCTGGAGCACGACCTCGAGGGCCTCGCCGGTGACGCTGTGGGGCACCCGCACGACGAGTGGCGGCTCCTCGACGATCCGGAAGTTGCCGTCAACGAGCTCCGACATCTTGGCAAGCACCTGGAGATGTGTGCGACGGCGGGCCGCCGCGATGATCTCGATGGCACGGGCGCGGGCCGCCTCCGACAACGTGGGCAGGACGACCGCCCCGTCCAGTTGCGTGTACCAGATCTCGAGCGCGCCCAGCTGCGCGAACTCGGCCATGTGCTCGCGGTACGAACGCGCCACGCTCCGCGCCGCGGACCTGGCGGTTGCCTCAGGTGCGCCGATGTCACGGGAGGCCAGCACCGCGCTTGCCGCCAGCCGCTTGATGTCCCATTCCCACGGTCCCGGCGTGGTCTCGTCGAAGTCGTTGAGGCCGAAGACGAGGTTCCGCTCCCGTGAGGCGAAGACGCCGAAGTTCAGGACATGGGCGTCCCCGCTCAGCTGGACCAGGATGCCCGAGACCGGCGTCTCCGCCAGGTCCATGGCCATGACCGAGGCGGCGCCGCGGAAGAAGGCGAACGGTGACGCCAGCATCCGGCCCCAACGGACCGCCAGGTATTGCGGCCAGCGGTCGTCGTTGGTCGCGTCGATCACGGCCAGGGGGTCCGGCCGCTCCGCCACGGGCGCCCACGCGGCATGGGCCCGGCGGGGGACGGCAGATCGCAGGGTCTTCCCGTGAGCCAGTCGTTCCGTGGGCGTGAGGGCCATGGCTTTCGCCTCGCCGGCTGCCAGATCGGCCCGATCGCCTGCCATGGCGGCATCTTCGCACGGGCGCGCGCGGCCGGCGGCCGGCCCTCCGGACCCCCGGGCCGTGCATCATGCGTCCGTCGATGGTCATGACCTGGGTCCGCGCAAAGGTGCCCGCGTCGATGGTGGCGCTGGCCGCCGACCGGCACGCGCGCACGACCCTCATCGCGGCGCTTCTGGCCCTTCTTGCAGCCGGCATCGACCCCCCGCTCATCGACGCCACCGGCGACTTCGTGCAGGCCAACCTGCGGTTGTATCCGGCCTTCCAGGCGCTCGTCACGCTCGGCGTCGTGGCCGGGGCCGCGATCACCCTCTCCGGTGGAGCGGTGGGGGACCTGTACGGCCGCCGCCGGTTCCTTCTCGGCGGGCTCGCGGTGCTCGCGCTGGGCGATGCCATCGGCGCGGTGGTGCCGGGTGATCCGGCGCTCTTCCTGAGTCGAGCGCTGGCCGGCCCCGCGGCCGGCTTCATCATCCCACTCGCCCTGGCGAACATCGCCGTCGCCTTCAGCGGCAACGCTCGGACCACCGCGCTTGGGTTGGCGTCCGGTGTCTTCGGAGCGGCCGTCGCGGCCTCGCCCGTCGTGTCCGGGTTCCTGTTCGCCGAGGCCGACCGGGTCGCCTCCCTGCTCGGCGCGGCGGCGGCCGCGACGTGTGCCTGGTGGCTGGTGCGGCAAGCCATCCATGAGACCGACGCTCGTCGCGAGTTCGGTGGTCGCGAGATCCTCATGCAGGTGTCCTGGGTGGTGGCATTGCTGGCGATCGCGACCGGGTCGTTCGGCGTCGGCGACGGGCCCGCGGTCGGGGTGCGGCTCGCCCTCGTCGCCGGCGGACTCGTGACCGTAGGCGTGGTGTGGCGGCGCCGTCGCTCGCTCCGTGCCTCCGCCGACGGCCGCGGTTTCGACGTGCGGCCGCTCGGGGTGGCCATCGTCGCAGGGGTGGTCCTGGCCGCCATCCAGGCCGGGCCACTCCTGCAGATGCCGCTGTACCTGGAGCTCGGCCTGGGCTACCCGGCTGTCGTCGCCGCGTTCGCCGTGCTACCCGCCATCGGCGCGATGCTGGCCGCCACGCCCCTCGCCGCCCGGCTGCTGCCGCGGACGGGGCCGCGTGTCCTCCTGGTCGGCAGCCTGATCGGCATGGGACTAGCCGACCTTGTCCTCGGTTACGCGGAACAGACGGGTGGCGTCCTGGTCATCGTGCTACCGCTGCTCGGCCTGGGGGTCGGCTTCACGCTGGGTACGACGGTCCGCACTGCCATCGTGTTCAGCGGTGTCCCGCGTCATCTGCCGGCGACGGCGGCCGCGCTCAACGACACCTCGATCGCGCTCGGGGTGGCGGTCGGCGCGAGCGGGCTGACGACCTATATCACCGGCGCCGCGGTGGCCACCTACCTCCAGCACGTGCCCGACGCCGGAGCCGACTCGGTGAGCGTCCTGCGTCAGGCCCTGGACTTCGTGGCGATCTCGGGCAGCGATACGCTGCCACCGGACCTGGCGGCGCACCTGCAGGCGGGCCTGGCCGCCGCCTACACGAGCGCGGCGGCGCAGGGCGTGGCCCTGATGGGCCTGGTCGGGGTCCTCAGCGGCCTGGCCGCCTGGGTGATCCTGGGCCGGCGCGACCCGCTTGCAGGACCCGCCGAGGACCTTGTCATCGACTGAGCGACGCTCCAGTATCCGGCCCATGTCCGACTCGGTCGAGATGATGTTCGCCACCGGTGATCCCGCCACCCAGCCGATGCTGAGGCGGTGACCTTCTCGGCCGAGCATCGGCGGATCGGGGCACTCCGCCTGATCGCCCAGCGCATCGTCACGCCGGCCGCCGCGAGCCCGGCGGAGACCGTGCGCTGGATGCTGGCCCTCCAGGCGCAGGACTTCCCGGGCGTGAAATGGTCGGTCGGGCTCCGTCAGCGTGGCGGCACCCAGGCCGCGGTCGAGGCCGCGTGCGATGCGGGCGAGATCGTCCGTTCCTGGCCCATGCGGGGCACGCTCCACCTGGTCGCGGCCGAGGATCTGCACTGGATGCTCGAGCTCACCACGCCGCGCTCGGTCGCGTCGGCCGGGGATCGGCGCGCCTACCTGGGCATCGGCGACCTGGACGTGGAGCGGGCCCGCCACATCGCCGAGGCCGCGCTGACCGGCGGCCGGGTCCTGACGCGAGAGGCCCTATTGGGCTCGATCGCGGCCGGCGGCGTGAGCACCCATGGGCAGCGTGGTTACCACCTGCTGTGGTACCTGGCGCAGACGGGCACGCTCGTCCTGGGGCCCGCGCACGGACGCCAGCAGACCTTCGCCCTGCTCGACGATTGGGTGCCCCGCCCCCGCCGCCTGGAGCGTGACGAGGCCCTCGGCGAGCTCGCCCTGCGTTTCTTCGCCAGTCACGGGCCGGCCACGGCGAAGGATCTCGCCCGCTGGTCCGGCCTCACCATGGCCCAGGTGCGCCTGGGGATCGGCGTCGCCGGTGCCGCGCTCACGACGCTCGAGCTGGACGGGATCCCGTACCTCCTGGCACCCGAAACGCTCGAGGTTGCTGCTCCCACCGTGCGGGTCCACCTGCTGCCCGGCTTCGACGAGTACGTCCTGGGCTACCAGGACCGCACGGCCGTCCTCGCGCCGGAGCACAGTCAGGCCATCGTGCCGGGTGGTAACGGGGTCTTCCGGCCGACCATCGTGGTCGATGGTGCCGTCGCCGGCACCTGGCGCCGCACGGTCAAGGCGCGCGAGGTCGTCGTCGAGGCAGCGCCGTTCGCGCCGCTGACACGACCGCTCCTGGCCGGGCTACGGGATGCCGTCGAGGCCTATGGCTCGTTCCTGGGCCAGCCGGTGCGCCTCATCGCGCCCTGACCGCGGAGCCGCGCCCCTCAAACGCCGACGGGCTCGCGCACCAGGACGACGGTGGTCCGGCCGGGCTGCCACTCGCCATAGATGAGGAGCACCTTGGCGAGCATGGTGTCCACCCCCAGGCGCTCACGGACCTGGGCGTTCTCCCACGGGAAGACCACCTCGCTGATCCGCCGCATGGCCGCATCCAGATCGGGCACCAGCTTCTGGCTGCCGACGATCAGGATCAGCCTCCCGGCTCCGGCGGCGTACGCGCCCAGCTGGCTGCCCGTCGCCGACGCGGCCACGAGCGTGCCATCGTCCGTGATGGCCGCCACGCTTCCGAGCTCCACGTCCGGCGCCGCTACCAACTTGCGCATCTCGCGCGCCTGGGTCTGGCGGTCCATCTTGAAGAGGCGCGGCCGGATCGCGTCATAGCGGCCCGACTCGACGAGTTCGCTGTAGAGACCCACGTCCTCGAGCGTCTTCGACTTGCCCGAGTGGACCTCCGTGCCCTCGGGGATCATGGCCAGGACGGCCGCGCGCGCGTCTGCGGCGGTTTCCACCACGAGCGCCTCGATGTTGTGGGTGCGCAGGATGGCCGCCACGTCCTCCAGGGGGTCGCGGGCGCTCGGCTGGTCGGACCGGACGGCGTTCGCCACGGTCATCCCTCCGCTCCCATCAGGACGACCAGCTTGCCGCGAGAGTGGTGGGTGGTCACGTGGGATCTCCTCGAGTAGCCGCTGAAAGCGCGCGCCCGGATGGTCGGGTTCGTCGGATGCGGTCAGTTCTCTCTTGTGTGTGACCACATCATCAGTCACAATCCGCCAAGGCACAAGGGCGCACTGTTCCGTGCCTCGGTGACGCGGAGGTAACCGGCTCATGGCGCAGGCACTGGACGATCGCCGCGACGTTCGCGTCGACAACTGTCGGGCGCGCGACGTCCTCGACCGCATCGGCGACAAGTGGTCGGTCTACGTCATCGGCCTGCTTGGCGATGGGCCGCGGCGCTTCACGGACTTACTTCGGACGATCGACGGCATCAGCCAGCGGATGCTCACAGTCACGCTGCGGGGCCTCGAGCGCGACGGCCTGGTGACCCGCCGCGTCTATCCGGTGGTGCCATCGCGGGTGGAGTACGACCTCACGCCGAGCGGCCACACCCTCCTCGTGACGGTGCGCCAGCTCATCGACTGGGCCGACGAGCACACCGGCGACATCGATGCGGCGCGCGCTCGGTACGACACCCGACCCGCACCCGACTTCAGCTGATCGGCACGCCAACTCGCCATCACGCTCGTGGGCGCGCGAGCGGCTGCCGACCGCTCGCTCGTCGCCTCCGACGGGCTCCATCCATCGGGGGCGCACCAGCTTTCTGGGTGGCCCGGATCGCCCCCGTCGTGGCCTCATGCGGTGGGCGGTTGACCCGATAGTCCCGCCCGCCCGCAGCCTGTCCGGTCCTGTCGCGGCACGGCCGGCTGGATAGGCTGGTCGAGTGGACAGCATCACGGCGGTCTCGATCGGACTCAGCGTCGCCCTGTTCTTCACGGCGTATGCCGGGGCGGTCGTCCTCTACGCCTACTCGAGGCCGCGGGACTGGGAGGCGCACCTGGGACGGCGGGGCCTCATGTCGGTGGGCGCCCTCGGGGCGGCCACGGGCGCCGCCTGCTTCGGCATCCTCCTGTACCAGTGGTTGTTCCCCCTGGGGACCTGATCCGCCCGCCCCAGGCGCGGCCGGGACCCTTGCTACAATCGCGCCCGTGCCTCCCACCACGTTCCGCGGCGGCGAGATCCTCGGCATCCGCATCCCGACCGTCTTCGACGAGAACGACGGCAAGGTCTGCGACGGCTGCGGCCAGCCCATCGACGGCACGCCGTTCCGCATCTCCCTGCTCGACACGGTGTCGGCCGAGGTCCCCGACAGCTGGGCTCGCCACGCCCGTCTGAACCCCGGACCGCACCAGTTCCACGCCGACCCGGCCTGCTTCCGCACCTGGGCCCGCGGCCGGGAGCTCTTCTTCTGCCGCCTCTCCGAGGTGCGCGAGATCATGCGGCCGGTGGCGATCCCTGGCCCGACGGCTCGCTGGGGCGTGTGCGATGGCACCCATCGACAGGCCCACGAATTCGTCTTCGCATGAGCGTCACCTTCATCCTGCCCGCCGCGACCGCCCTCCTGGCGTTCGTCTTCTGTCTCGCCCTGCTGGATCAGTGGCGCGAGCGGCACCATGCGTTCCAGCTGGTGTGGGCGGGCGGCATGCTCTTCTTCGCCATCGCCGCGGCCTGTGAGGCGATCGCCGCCATCGGCGGCTGGAACGATATCCTCTATAAGGCGTGGTACCTCTCCGGGGCCGTCTACACGGCCGGCTGGCTGGGCCTTGGCACGGCCTTCCTGCTGGGCCGCACGCGCTTCGGCTATTCGTTCGCGGTCTGCCTCTTCCTGGCCGGCCTGTTCACCTTCCTGACATGGCAGAAGTTCCCCGACATCTACGGCGGTGCTGGCGCGGCGCCGGTGCTGTACTTCCTGGCCGCGGGCGTGCTCGCCCTCGCGGTCGCCATCGCCACCTACTTCCAGGACGAGCGCTGGCCGCGCCTCGCCGCGGTGGCGGTGGTGGGGGCCAGCCTCCTCGGCCTGATCCTCACGATCGTCGCCGTCATCCCCGCCCCGGGCTATGCCCTCGACCCGACGACCCACCTGCCGGTGGCCGATCTCTTCCCGCCCACCCTGCGCCTGCTGACGCCGTTCATGAACATCACCGGCGCCTTCGCCCTCCTCCTGGGGGCGATCTTCTCGGTCTACGTCTTCATGCCCAAGAAGCGCGTGCTGGCCTACTCCCTGGATCCCGAACAGCCGTTCGACCACTTCCTCTTCAACATGCTGATCTCGGTCGTGGCCATCCCCGTCAACTTCGTCGCCTCCGTGCCCGGCGCGCTGCGGGCCTTCGCCTCCGGCCGGCTCCATAGCCGCGTCCCGGCGACCGTCCTGATCGCCATCGGGGCATTCATCCCCAGCCTTGGCGACACCCTCAACCGCTTCGGCGACACGGCCTGGTTCGACCTTTTCAAGTTCCTCGGCGTCGTCTTCCTGTTCCTGGGCTTCCTGGTCTCCGTGGAGGTCTTCCAGGAGGTCCGCATCCCGTTCACGCACGTCGTCCTGCGGGGCAGCCGGCGGGAGCCGACCAGCCTGCCCTGACCGCGGTCGGCCCGCGGCTATACTGGCCGCCGCCCACCACCTGAAAACCCGAGGTCCGCTTGCGCGTCCGCAAAGCCGTCTTCCCGGCCGCTGGCTGGGGCACCCGGTTCCTGCCCGCCACCAAGGCGCAGCCCAAGGAGATGCTGCCCCTGGTCGACAAGCCGGTCATCCAGTACGCCGTGGAAGAGGCGGTGGCGGCCGGCATCGAGCAGGTCATCATCGTGACCAGTTCGCAGAAGCGCGCCATCGAGGACCATTTCGACTCGTCGTACGAGCTCGAGCACCTGCTCGAGGAACGCGGCGACATCGAGATGCTGCGCCGGGTGCGCCACATCAGCGACCTGGCCCAGATCAGCTACGTCCGCCAGAAGGAGCAGCTGGGCCTGGGCCACGCGGTGCTCATGGCCCGCGAGCTGGTGGGCCACGAGCCGTTCGCCGTGATCCTCTCCGATGACGTGGTCGCGTCCGAGCGACCCTGCATCGGCCAGCTCATCCACGCCTACGGCGAGACGCACTCCACGGTCGTGGCCGTGATGGAGGTGCCGTCGGACGAGACGGACCGCTACGGCATCATCGATCCAGCGCCCCCGAACGGCGACGCCGGCCGCGACCCGCGCCTCCACCGCGTCAAGGGCCTCGTGGAGAAGCCGCCCACCGGGACCGCGCCAAGCAACCTCGCCATCATCGGCCGCTACGTGCTGACGCCCAAGATCTTCGAGAAGCTGGAGCAGACGCCGCACGGCGCGGGCGGGGAGATCCAGCTGACCGACGCGCTCGAGGCCCTGATGGAGGAGCAGGACATCTACGGCTACGCGTTCGAGGGCGTGCGGTACGATGCCGGGACCACCATGGGCTGGTTGAAGGCCTCCGTCGAGCTCGCGTTGCAGCGGCCGGACATCGGTCCGGAGTTGCGCCGCTACCTCGCCGGGCTCGACCTGCGCTAGGCGAGGGAGGATCGGTGCCGCAGATCGGCCAGGTGCTTGGCCACCGCTACCAGCTCGAGGAAGAGATCGCCGCCGGTGGCATGGCGACCATCTGGCGCGCTCGGGACGAGCAGCTCGGCCGCGAGGTGGCCATCAAGATCCTCCACCCCGAGTACGGTCGCGACGCGGCGTTCGTGGCGCGGTTCCGCCAGGAAGCGACGGCCGTCGCCGGGCTGAGCCACCCCAACATCGTGAGCGTCTTCGACCTGGGCACCGACGAGGCCGGGCCCTACATCGTCATGGAGCTGGTCGACGGGCAGGACCTGGCGACGATCCTGCACGATCGCGGCGCCATCCCCGTCACGGCCTGCGCGCGCATCGCCATGCAGGTCGCCGACGCGCTCGCGGCGGCCCACGCGCGCGGCATCGTGCACCGCGACATCAAGCCCGGCAACATCCTGCTGACGCTCTCCGGCCAGGTGAAGGTCGTCGACTTCGGGATCGCCCGGGCCCTGTCCGAGGCGCAGCTGACCCTCCCCGGGACAACGCTGGGCAGCGTCCAGTACATGAGCCCCGAGCAGGCGCGCGGCAACGAAGTCACCACCGCCTCGGACATCTACTCCCTGGGCCTCGTGATGTACGAGATGCTGACCGGCACGCGGCCGTTCGGCGGCGACTCGGCGGCCGCGGTCGCCATGGCCCGCCTGACGACCGACGTGCCCTTGCCGTCATCGCTGCGCGCGGACGTGCCGCCGGGCATGGACGCCATCGTGCGCAAGGCGACGGCGCGCGACCCGGCCCAGCGCTTCGGGTCGGCGGCCGCCATGTCGGACGCCATCGGGCGCTTCCTTTCCGGTGGCAGTCTCGCCAACCTGGGGAGCACCGGCGCGGCAGCCGGAGCGGCGGCGGGCGCGGCCGCGGGAGGCGCGGCCCTCGGCGCGGCGGCGGGCCGCGGCGGCCTGCCCCCGGAAGGTCCCACCGCGGTCGTCTCCAGCTACGGCGGGCCCAACGCCGGCCTGACCCGCGGCGGCCGGGGTGCGCCACCCCCTCGACCCGGCGAGGAGCCCGACGATGAAGAGGGCGGCGGCGGGGCCAATCTGTGGGCCTGGGCCGCGGGCATCCTGGGCCTACTGGTCCTGATCGCCGCCGGCGCCGTGATCTTCATCCTGCTGCGGGGCAACGGCACCACGCCGGGCGCCTCGGGCAACGTCACCGTGCCCAACGTCGTGGGCCTCAGCCAGACCGCGGCGCAGCAGCAGCTGACGACGGCCGGGCTGCTCTTCGCCCTCGGCCCGGCGACCGTTGACCCCAGCGCGGCGGTCGATGTCGTCGCCTCACAGGACCCAGCCGCGGGCACGTCCGTGGCCAGCGGCAGCACCGTGACCGTCGTGATGAACGTCCAGGCCGGCAGCGTGCCGGTGCCCGACGTGCGCAACCAGGCACAGCAGGACTGCATCGTGACGCTCGTCACCAGCAACCTGAGACCGCGTACCGCGACCCAGACCTTCGACCCGACCGTGCCGGCCGGCGACTGCATCGGCACGAACCCGCCGACGGGCGTCCTCGTCAGCCCTGGATCGCCGATCGACTATTCGGTCTCTCTCGGGCCGCAGCCCACGCCTTCGCCGACGGTCACCCCGACCCCGACGCCGACGCCGACGCCCACCCCGCCACCGACACCCACGCCTACCCCGCCACCGACCCCGACCCCGACCCCGCCACCGACACCCACGCCCACACCGTCTGTCTGAGACCTCCGGGGCGCACACGCCCCGCGACGCGCAGCTACACTCGCGGCGTGCTGACCTGGCGGTGCCCCCATTGCGGCACGCGACAAGCGGAGGCCGCCCGCTGCTGGGTCTGCACGCGCTCGTCCACCACCTGCGCGACCTGCCTCCACTACCGCCGCGGGGTGACCGACGTCGGCGGCACCTGCGGCCTGGACCGGCGCAAGGGCCCCCTGCGCGGCGATGAGATCCAGCCCTGCTGGAAGGACCCGATGGCGGTCGGGGCCGCGCCGGTCGGACTGTTCGAGGCGGGCTGGCCGTTACCCGAGCTGGCCGGGGTGAAGCGCGCTACTTCGTGATCGTGAACGACCCGTTGGCGGTGACCTTGCGGCCGTCGCCGAGGGTCACCGTGACCGTGACGAAGCCGGCGCCCTGGCCGGCCCCCGTGAGCGTCTTGGTCCAGCTCGCGACCCCGTGACTGAGGGCGATGGGCGACGAGACGGTCGTGGGCTGACCGGGTGGCGAGACGGTGAAGATGGCACTCGCCGCCACGTTGATGGGCTTGCCCGTCGCGTCGTCGACGGTGACGGTGATGGTCAGCGGTGACGAGCCGATCTTCTTGCTGGAGATGGTCACCCAGGAGAGGCCCAGCTTGGCCTTCAGCGCCCCCGAGCCGTGGACCACGGTGAGGGTCTTGGTGGTGCGGTTGCCGGCCTGATCGACGGACGTGATGGTCATCGCGTTGGGACCCTCGGCCAGGGTGACGGTGACGGCGAAGGCGCCGCTCGCGGCGGCGACCACCGACGTGCTCCCGCCGGTGCTGGCGTCGTGGATGGTGACGGTAGCGCCAGGCTGGGTAGTGCCCTTGACCGCGACGGTCGCCGTGGCCACGGAGGCCCCGTCCTTGGGGCTGCTGAAGGCGAGGGGTGGCGGCACGTCGTCGAACGTGATGGTGATCGGCGCCGAGGGGCCGCTCTCGCCATCCGCCGTGACGAGCGTTGCGGTGATGACGTTGGGACCCTCAGCGAGCTTCACCCCCGTGACCACGAAGTCGTTGGTGGTGGGGACCGGCTGCTCCGCGGCGATCTCGCCGCCCACGTACACCTTGATCTCGTCGGTCGTGCCGGCCACATCCCCCGGCAGGTGGCCTGAGATGTCGGCGCTGGCGAGCTGCGTGTAGGCCGAGGCTGGCGGGTCGAGCCGCGGGGTGGGGATGCCCGGCTGGCTCGCCGAAGCGCTTGGCTCACCGACCGGGATGAGGCCGCCAAAGGCGCTGGAGATGGCCCCGCCGATGCCCGCGGTGACGCGTCCCAGGGTGCCGCCACCGAGCAGGATGGCCAGCGCACCGAGCCCGAGCAGGGCGGCCAGCAGGAGCGCCCGGACCGGCCAGGGGAGCGCCACGAGGCCGGTCGCCGGCGCCTTGCTACGGTTGCGGACGGCCACGTCCGGGGGCTGGTGGGGGCGGGTCTTGCGCGGCCGGACGAGGGGCTGGGGCCGCCGCGGCGCGATCTCGGTGGACCGGCGGCGAACAGGGCGGTTCGAGGCGGCCATGCGCGGCCATTCTCCCACGAAGTCTCGCCGCGTCCGACGTGCGGTGTACCCTGTGCGCCGGATCGGCCCCTTCTGGTGCGATCGAGGGAGGATTGATGGAATCGACGGCGCGCCGGCCCAGTCCGCTCGCGCGCGGCAACCCCCCGGCACCCGCCGGCCGTCGCCTGCCGCCACCTCCGCCGCCCGGGCCCATCGCGCGGGCCACGCCGACCGCCCTCGGCCGCCTGCCGCTGGCCCCGCCGCGGAACGGCATGCCCTTCGTGGCGCCGATGCGGATGCCCCTTGGCATGCCCAACCTGCGACGGAACGTCTGCCCCCACTTCTACATGACCGGCGGCCGCGGCGCCATCCCCATCCAGGCGCCGCACCTGCTCAAGGCGCTCATGCGCCAGGACGCCAATGTCTCGCGCTGCCAGCTGCGCGGCGGCGTCCACCTGGAGCAGGGCTACGTGACCGACATCTGCCTCTCGTCGCGCTTCAACCAGTGCGTCTTCTACGAGGACGACCTGGCGCGGCATTGACGCCCGTGACCGCGCCCGATCCTGCCGCGGCGGCCATCGCCGAACTCCAGGCGCGCGGGCGCTTCGGCATCCGGCTCGGCCTCGGGCGCACGCGGGCGCTGCTGCGCCTGCTCGGCCATCCGGAGCGGCGCCTGCGCGGCGCGCTCATCGGCGGGACCAACGGCAAGGGCAGCACGCAGGCCATGGTCGGGGCGGTCCTTGGCGCGGCCGGCGTGCGCGTCGGCCAGACACCCAAGCCGCACCTCGTCGGACTACCGCGAGCGCATCGTGGTCGGCGGCCAGCCCATCGCCGTCGGAGGACCTGGCCGAGCTGCTCGGCGAGGTGCTCCGGGCCGCCGACCAGGTCCCGGCGACGCTCGGGCCGCCGACCGAGTTCGAGTTGCTGACGGCGGCCGCCTTCGCCTGGTTCGCGCGCCAGGCGGTCGAGGTCGGCGTGGTCGAGGTGGGCCTTGGCGGACGCCTCGATGCGACCAACACCTGGGACGGCGGGCGTGGCGGCCATCACCAACGTCGAGCTCGACCACATGGAGCACCTGGGCAGCACGCTGGCCGCGCATCGGCTGCGAGAAGGCCGCCATCATCAAGCGCGGTGACCGCGCCGTGACCGGCGCGAGCGGCGCCGGCCTGGCCGTCATCCGGCGACGCGCCGCGCGTTTCGACGTGCCGCTGGAGGAGGTGACGACCGCTCGCCGGTGACGGGCATGGACCTCGACGGCCTGGTCGTGCAGGCGCCGGGGCTGCCGGACCTGCGCGTGGGCCTGCTCGGCCGCCACCAGGCCGCCAACGCGGCCGTGGCGCTGGCCATCGCTCCGCGCCCTGGACGTCGCCGGCATCGTCTCGGTCGACGAGGCGGCCGTCCGTCGCGGCCTGGCGGCCGTCCGCTGGCCGGGCCGGCTGGAGCTCGCTGGCCAGGGCGATCCGCAGGTCCTCCTCGATGGGGCCCACAACGAGGCCGGCGTCGCGGCCCTGGTCGCCGCGCTCGACGAGCTGCGGCCGCTGCTCGCGCCTGGGCGCCCGACGCTCCTGTTGGGCGTCATGGCCGACAAGGACGTGGAGCGGATGCTGGGGCGGCTGGCGGCAGCGCCCGCGCTGCGCGACCTGCGGGTCGTGACGACCGAGGTGAGCGGCTGCACGAGCCATGCCCGCCGACGCCGCTGGCCGCGACCTGGCGGCGGCTGGCCGGGCCGGGAGCGGACGTGCGGTCGATACCGTCGACGACGTCGGGCGCTCGACGAGGCCCAGGCCCTGGCGCGCGCGGCCGGCGGGCCGCTGGTCGTGGCCGGCTCGCTCTACCTGGTGGGAGGCGGTGCGCGGATGGCTCACGCGCACGCTGACGCCTGCGGGGCACGACCGTTCGCCTGGGGTGCCCGGACGTACGTCATGGGCATCCTCAACGTCACGCCCGACTCCTTCAGCGGCGACGGGCTGCTGCATGGATGCCGCCGCCGACCCGCTGCCGGCCGTCGTGGCCCAGGCGCGGCGGATGGCCGCCGGAGGGCGCCGACCTGCTCGACATCGGCGGCGAATCGACCCGTCCCGGTCACGCCCCGGTCGACGAGGCAGAGGAGCTGGCCCGGGTCGTGCCGGTCGTGCGGGCCGATCCGGGCGGCCCTGCCGGCCATGCCCCTCAGCATCGACACGACGAAGGTCGCCGTGGCGCGTGCCGCGCTGGACGCGGGCGCCGACCTGCTCAACGACGTCGGCGGCGGTGGCACCGGGCGGTGTGCCCCTCGCCCGCCTCGCCGCCGAGCGCGGCGTCCCGCTACATCCTGATGCACGATCGCGCCGAGCCGCGTTACGCGCGATGTCGTGGCGGAGGTCCTGGCCGACCTGCGCGCGAGCGCTGGCTCGCGCCGATGGACCTTGGCTGCCCGCGCGCCCGCCTCATCGTCGATCCCGGCATCGGCTTCGGCAAGACCGCCGAGCAGAACCTGGCGGCTGCTGCGCGACCTGGCGGCCCTGCAGGCCCTGGGGCGGCCGATCCTGCTCGGCACGAGCCGCAAGTCGACCATCGGCCGCGTCCTCGACCTGCCCGCGGAGGAGCGCCTGGAGGGCACGCTGGCGACCACGGCGCTGGGCATCGCGGCCGGCGTCGACATCGTGCGGGTCCACGATGTGCGGGCCAACGTCCGCGCCGCCCGCATGGCCGATGCCATCGTGCGCGGAAGCCCCCTGGAGGACGTGGAGGGGACACGCCCATGAGCGACCGCATCGTGCTCTCGGCCATGCGCTTCGAGGGCCGCCACGGCGTGACCGACGGAGGAGCGGACGACGCTCCAGCCGTTCGAGGTGGACGTGGAGCTGGTGACCGACCTCCAGCCGGCCGGCGTCGAGGACGACCTGGCCGAGACGGTCGACTACGGCGCCGCGTTCGAGATCTGCCGTGAGCTCGTCGAGGCCACCAACTTCCGCCTGCTCGAGGCCATCGCGGAGGGCCTCGCCCACGAGCTGCTGCGGGCCTTCCCGCGCCTCAGTGAGGTCGTGGTACGGGTCCGCAAGCTGCACGTCCCACTCGACGGCGAGCTGGACTACGCGGAGGTGGAGATCCGCCGCCGGTCGGTCCGGCGCCGCCGTCGCGGCTGACCGGGCTACTGCAGCCCGGCCGGCCTCGTGCCGAGCGTCAGCTGCAGATCGATGGACTGCCCGGCGCGCAGCACCGTGATCGTCACGGTCGTGCCGGGCTGGTGGGTGATGAGGACATCGTCGAGGCTATGGGCGGCGTCGATCCGTTGGCCGTCCACGGCCGTGATGATGTCGCCGTCCTTGAGGCCGGCCTTCTCGGCCGGGCTGCCGGCCACGACCGCACCGGTGGCCCCGCTCGCCTGGGGACCGTTGCCGGAGGTCAGGCCGGTCGTCGACAACCAGGCGCCGTAGTCGATGGGCAGCTTCTCCGCCTGCTCCAGGGCCGGCGTCACCTGCTGGTAGATCACACCAAGGTACGGCCGGGTCAGCTCCTTGCCGGCGACCGCCTGCTGCATGATCGGCTTGGCGATGTTGACGGGGATGGCGAAGCCGATGCCCTGGGCCTGGCCGGCCACGGCCGTGTTGATGCCGATGACCTCGCCGGCCGAGTCGACGAGCGCGCCGCCGGAGTTGCCGGGGTTGATGGCCGCGTCCGTCTGGATGAGGTGGTGGATCGTCAGGGCCTGCCCGTTCGAGCAGTCGTCGCTGACCTGGATATCACGGCCGCTAGCGCGCTCACCACGCCGGCCGTGACGCTGTTGGTGTAGGTCGCCCAGCGGGCTGCCGATGGCCACCGCGAGCTGGCCGGGCTGGAGGTTCGACGAGTCGCCGAGCGGCGCCGTGGGCAGGCCCGTGCCGTCGATCTTGACGATGGCCAGGTCGGTCAGGGTGTCGATGCCGTAGGTCGTGCCCTGGAACGAGCGACCGTCGAGGAGGGTCACCTTCAGGTCGGTCGCGCCGCAGACGACGTGGCGATTGGTGATGATCCAGCCACCGGCGTCGTAGATGATGCCCGAGCCGACGCCGGTCACGCTCTGGCCGCTCAGCACGTCGGCGGGGTTGCCCTGGCTGCTGGTGATCGTCACGACGGCCGTGTCGACGGCCGCGGCGGCCCGCGTGATGGCCGATTCCTCGGTCACGTTGACGGTCGTCTGGCTGCCGCCGGGCCCGCTCGAGGCGACCGCCACGGCGGGCTGCGTCGGCGTGGCCGTGCCGCGCACGAGGAGGTACGTGCCACCCGAGGCGAGGAGGGCGGCCAGGAAGGCGACCACGACGAGGGCGCCCCACGCGCGCACGCCGCTCCGTCGCGGGGCGGCGGGCGCCACGGGCACGGGGGACGCGAGCGCCGGCTCGAGCCAGTGGCTCGGCGTCGTGCTGGCCGGCGGGCCGATGACCTCCTGGGTCCAGGTCGGCCGTGAGGCGCTGGGTGGCGTGAAGACGCTTGCGTCAGGCGCGTCCGCCGCCGTATCGGGCTGGGCGGCGCCGGGGCGCGGCTGCCCGGTGAGCTGCGGGTCGGTCATGAAGTGCTGACTCCTGGTGTGCGGCCCCGGGGCGGGACATGCCGACGGGGCGAGATCGTCGGCGAGATCGGGAGAGGCTCGCCGACGTGCCACCAGTGTGGCGGCGGCGGGTTCAGCCTCGGCCATCAGCTCGGTGAAGATTGCGCCACCTCACGGGGCAGGTCGACCGCCACCGTCGTCCCCTCACCGGGCTGGCTCTCCACCGTCACGCGACCGTCGTGCATGTCGACGATGGACTGCACGATCGAGAGGCCCAGGCCCGAGCCGCTGGCCCGCTCCTCGCTGACCTGCGTGCCGCGGTAGAAGCGCTCGAACACATGCGGCAGCTCCTCGGCTGTGATGCCCACGCCGGTGTCGGCCACGAGCAACCGGGCGCCGTCGCGCGTCGCCTCCAGGCTGACCGTGGCCGAGCCGCCGGGCGGCGTGAACTTGATGGCGTTGCCGATGAGGTTGCTCAGCACCTGGCCGATGCGCGGCGGGTCGTGCCGCTGGCGCACCGGCTCGGTCGGGCAGCTGCGTGACGAGGCCCACGCCCTTGCGCCGCGCCGCCGGCTCCGCCTGCTGGACGGCGCTTCCGACGACGGCGCGCAGATCGTCGGGTCGCAGGTCCAGCGCCACGAGCCCCGAGTCGAGCTTGGACAGCTCCAGCAGGTTGGTCGCCAGCCAGTCCAGGCGCTCGATCTGCTGGCCGCTCGCCTGCAGGAACTCGTCGGCGGGCCAGGGGATCCTCGGCCGCGCCCTCCTGGAGCAGCTCGTTGAACGTGCGCAGGGCGGCGATGGGCGTGCGCAGCTCGTGGCTCACGTCGGCCAGGAAGTCGCGACTCCGATCGCGGTCGCGCCGGATGAGGTCGATCGACTCGGTCAGGCGGTCGGCCATGCGGTTGAACGTCGTGGCCAGCTCGCCGATCTCGGGCGACCCGCCGCCGGCCTCCACGGAGACGCGCGAGGCGAGGTCGCCCTCGCCGAGGGCACGCGACGCGCGCGTGAGCCGGCGGATGGGGTTGGTCAGGCGGTCGGCCAGCAGGATCGACGCCAGGAGGGCCACGAGGAGGGCCACGGCCGCCGCCGTGAGCAGCACGCCGAGCACGCTGCGCAGCGTGTCGGCGCGGAAGTCGTATGGGCTCGACAGGCGCAGGGTGACGAGACGCATGGGCACCGTGCCGGGGAACTGCGACCACCACGGGTCGGCGATGGTGAAGGCGGACGTCTGGCTGATCGAGTCGCGTTCCTGGCCGGGCGTGGGCACGTCAGGCGCATAGGCCACCGTGACCCGGTAGAGGACCTGCTCGGGGTGCGCCGGGTCGGTCGAGATGGAGAGGTCCAGGTTGGCCTGGGCGACCAGGGTCGTCACGCTGCTGATGAGGCTCTGCGGGTCGGTCGGCTGGCCCATCGCCTTGGCCACGCCGGGCGCGATGGTGGCGGGCTGGGTGGCCTGCACGATGGCCTGGGGGTCGTCGGTGCCGAGGCCCAGGGACGACTCCAGCTGGAACTCCAGCAGGGCCTGTACGGCCACCGCCCGGATGTCCAGGTTCTTCTGCTCCTGCTGTAGGAAGTAGCCATCCAGCAGGTTCGGCAGGGCCACCACCACGAGGGCCAGGGCGAAGATGACCACCCCGGTGAAGGCGAAGATGAGCCGCCCACGCAGGCTGAACGGGCCCAGGCGGCGCAGGGAGGTCATGGCCGATCCGTGGCCGCCGGGCGCTCAGCGCTCGGCGAAGGCGTAGCCGGCCCCCCGCACGGTGAGGATGAAGGACGGCGTCGCCCGGGATCGTCCTCGAGCTTCTCGCGCAGGTGGCTGACGTGGACGTTGATGGTCTTCTCGTCCTGGTCGAGCGCCTCGTAGTCGCGCACCAGCTCGAGCAGCTCGCGAGCGGGAGAAGACGCGGCCGGGCCGCGAGGCCAGGTGGCGCAGGATCTCGAACTCGGTGGCGGTCAGGTTGATGCGCCGCTGGCCGCGCTGGACACGGCGGCGCTCGAGGTCGATGACCAGGTCGTGGTGGCGGATGATGCGGCCGCCCGCCGCGTCGGCGAGGTCGCCGTAGGCGCGACGCAGCAGCGCCTTGATGCGGCTCATCAGCTCGCGCAGGCCGAACGGCTTGGTCAGGTAGTCGTCCGCGCCGAGCTCCAGGCCGATGACCTTGTCCACCTCGTCGTCGCGCGCGGTCAGCAACAGCACCGGCGCCTTGGAGCCGTGGGCCCGCAGCCGGCGCAGCATCTCGAAGCCGTCGATGCCCGGCAGCCGCACGTCGAGGAGGATCGAGGTCGGGGGCCAGCGTCCGTGGCGATGTTCGAGGCCCTCCTCGCCGTTGCGCGCGAGGGTGACCTCGTAGCCCTCCTGCTGGAGGGCGTACTGGACGCCACGCGCGACGGCGTACTCGTCCTCGACGATCAGGATGGTGGCCGACATCGTGCCGGGATGGTACATCGGGGCGCTCTGGTACGATGCGCGGGTCCGCGCCCGCATCCGATGCGCGCGCCAGCCGGCCGCAGCGCCCTCTCCGAGAGGACCGACCACGTGAGCACCCGCCCCGAACTCACCGCGCAGCGCCGCGACGATCACCGGCAAGGCCGTCGCCGGCCTGCGGCGCGCCGGCCAGCCTGCCCGCCGTCGTCTACGGCCACGGCCATCCGTCCGAATCGCTCCAGATCGACGCGCGCGCGTTCGACGACCTGCGCCGCCGGACCGGGCGCAACGCCCTGCTCGACCTCAAGGTCGGACGGCGGCAGGGCACAGCCGGTGATGATCCACGCCCTCCAGGAGCACCCCGTCACGCGGCGGCCGCTGCACGTCGACTTCTACGTCGTCAGGATGACCGAGGAGATGACCATCGACGTGCCGGTCGCCTACGTCGGCGAGTCGGTGGCCGTGGAGAAGCGCGGCGGCACGCTGCTGCACCTGCGCGACACGGTCCGCGTGCGGGCGCTCCCGGCCGACCTGCCGGCCTCCATCGAGGTGGACATCTCGCCCGCTCGAGACCTTCGACGTCCTGCTCCACGTCAGCGACCTGCGCGTGCCCGGAGGCGTGACGATCCTCACCGACCCCCACGAGGCGCTCGCCCGCGTCCAGCCGCCGCGCATCGAGGAGGCTCCGGAGGTCGCGCCGACCGAGGAGGTCGAGGCGCCCGAGGCGCCCGCCGAGGGCGGCGAAGCCGAACCGACCGAGGAGTAGCAAGGGGCCGTGTCCGGGGGCGCCGGCCCTGCGATCCGCACCGACACCCTCGTCAAGCGGTTCGGGTCGACCACCGCGCTCGACGGCCTCACGATGGCCGTGCCCCGCGGCGAGGTCTTCGGCTTCCTGGGGCCCAACGGCGCGGGCAAGACGACGGCCGTCAAGGTCATGCTCGGCCTGACCCGGCCGACCGCCGGCGACGGCGAGATCCTGGGCCGGCCGCTCGGTGACCTGAGCGCCCGCCGTCACGTGGGCTACCTGCCCGAGCTGTTCCGCTACCAGGCATGGCTGTCCGGTCGCGAGCTGCTGCTGCTCCACTGCCGCCTGGCCCGCATGCCCCGGGCGAGCCATGCGGCCGCCGTCGCCGAGGCCCTTGCCCTCGTCGGGCTCTCCGACCGCGGCGACGACCGGGTGGGCGGGTACTCCAAGGGCATGCAGCAGCGGCTGGGGGTCGGAGCGGCCCTCCTCGGCCGCCCGGAGCTGGTCTTCCTGGATGAGCCCACATCGGCCCTGGACCCGGTCGGGCGCATGGAGATGCGGCCGCTCATCCGCGGCCTGCGCGACCGGGGCACGACCGTCTTCCTCAACTCCCACCTGCTCACGGAAGTGGAGCAGGTGTGTGACCGCGTGGCCATCGTCGACCGCGGCAAGGTCGTGGCCATGGGCACGCTCGACGACCTGCTCGCGGCCAAGGAGGTCGCCCTGCGGCTGGGCGGTCTCGACGCGGCGAGCCGGGCCATCGTGGCCGGCTATGGCGAGGTCCGCGAGGACGGCGAGTGGCTCTTCGTCCGCGGCCTGGTGGAGGATCGCGTCCCCGCCCTTGTGGATGCGCTGGTTGCGGCCGGCGTCCGCGTCTACGCCGTCGAGCCCCGCCACGAGAGCCTCGAGGAGCGCTTCAGCGCGCTCGTCTCGCGGACCGCCCCATGATCGTGCTGACCATCGCCCGCCTGACCCTTGCCGAGGCGGCCCGCCGTCGCCTGTTCCTGGTCCTGATCATCCTCACCGGGATCGCCGTCGTGCTCACCGGCTGGGGCTTCGCCCAGCTCTCCACCGTGGACATCCGCACCGGCGGCGACGTGACACCGGAGGCGGCTCGGTCGCTGGTGGTGTCGCAGGTCCTGATCCTGGTCACCTTCATGTTCAGCTTCGTGCTGGCCCTCGGCGCGGCCTTCATCTCGGCACCGGTCATGGCGGAGGACCTGGAGTCGGGCGTCATCCTGGCCATCCTCGCCCGACCGGTGCGGCGAGCGGAGCTGCTCATGGGCAAGTGGCTCGGCGTGCTGATCCTCATCGCCGGTTACGCCGTCCTCTCCGGTGTCGTCGAGCTGCTCGTGGTGGACCTGACCACTGGCTATCTGCCGCCAGAGCCGATCCAGGCCGTCGTGCTGCTGGTGGGCGAGGCGACCGTCCTGCTGACCCTGACCGTGGCGCTGTCCACGCGCATCTCGGCCATCGCGTCGGGGATCATCGCCGTGGTCCTCTTCGGCGTGACCTGGATCCTGGGCATCGTCGGGGGCATCGGCGACGCCTTCGATACGCCGCAGCTGTCGTTGGTGGGCGCCGTCGGCCGGACGCTGCTGCCCACCGACGCGCTCTGGCGCGGCGCCGTCTTCCATCTCGAACCAGCCGCCGTCCTCCTCGCCTACGAGCAGGCCGGCCGCAACGTGGCGGCGATCTTCCCCTTCGCCGCGACGCAGCCCCTCGCGCCGGCCTTCCTCGCCTGGTGTGTCGCCTGGACGGTCATCGTGCTGGGCCTCGGCTGGCTGAGCTTCCGCCGCCGCGAGCTGTAGCGCCCCCTGACGGTCGCCGCGCCCATGTGGCTCGGGCCCCATGCCATTGCCATCTGCAGGCGGTTGTTGCTTATGCTGTGCGCGACTCTTAAGTGACGGATCGGCGGGGTTTGGTTGTTGCCTAGTCTCCCGGCGCATACACACACGCTCAGCCGACGACCCGACGCCGCCAAACGGTCACTTGCCAGTCCGATGCTGCATAGACGACAACGGAGCCCTCGCCCTTGGGCCAGGGGCGACCGGTGACGGAGGCACGGACGTTCGGGGCGCAGAGCATGGTGGCGCCGCTGCGCCGGGCGCTCGTGAAGCGGCCCGGACCGGCGTTCGGGCGCGCCTTCCTAAACCCCGCGCTCGGCTTCCTTCACCCGGTCGACCTGCCGCGCGCGCAGCGCGAGCACGACGCCCTGGTGGACCTGCTGACCAGGCTCGGGGTGCAGGTCGAGACGCTTGACGTCGAGTCGGGCAGCGCCGATGACATCTACACGTTCGACCCCCTCCTGGTGGCCGACCAGGGGGCCATCGCCCTCCGCAGCGGACGGGCCAGCCGCCGACCCGAGGCGCCGCTCCTCGCCGGCTGGATGACCGATCGCGGCATCCCCACGGTCGGCACGATCACGGCACCGGGCATGGTCGATGGCGGCGACACGTTCTGGCTGCGACCCGACCTCCTGTGCATCGGCCGCGGCCTCCGCACGAACAACGCTGGGACGCGGCAGCTGGCCGCGCTGGCCACCGCCGCCGGCGGCGAGGCCCGCATCTTCGACCTGCCCTACTGGCACGGGCCGGCCGAGCTGCTGCACCTCCTGTCGGTCATCTCGCCGGCCGCCGACGACCTCGCGGTGGTGTACGAGCCGCTCCTGCCGGTGGGCCTGTGGGAGCTCCTGGGCGACCTGGGGATCCGGCTCATCGCGGTCCCCGAGGACGAGTTCGTGACGCTCGGCTGCAACATCCTGGCGGTCCGGCCTGGCGTCGTGGTCGTAGCCGAGGGGAACCCGCGGACGCGGCGGGCCCTCGAGGCAGCCGGGTGCGAGGTCCATGCCTTCGAGGCGGCGGAGATCGGCCTCAACGGCGGCGGCGGGCCGACCTGTCTGACCCGGCCGATCCTGCGGGGCTGACGTGGCCCGGGCCGACCTCGCGCCGGGGATCCCATTCGTCACCCTGACGTTCCAGGGCCGTGACCGGCCCTACCGCCTCCTTGTCCCCTCCGGCGGATCGCCGGCCCCTCGTCCGCTGGTGCTGCAGCTGCACGGCCGCGGCGGGGGAGGGCCGTGGTTCGACCGGATGGCCGGCTTCACCGCCCTCGCCGACACGGAGGGCTTCGTGCTCGCCATCCCCGATGCCATCGACGGGGTATGGAGCGACGGCCGGTTCGCGGCGGACGACCGGCGCAGCAGGCCTGACGACGTCGCCTACCTCACGGCGGTCGTGGACGACGCGATGGCCCGCACGCCGGTCGATCCGCAGCGGGTCTACGTCTTCGGCATGTCCAACGGCGCGGCGATGGCCGGCCGTCTGGCCTGCGCGAGGGCCGACCGGTTCGCGGCGGTCGCGCAGACGGCGGGCACGGCCGCCCGCGTCGTGGCGGTCGAGTGTCGGCCCGCTCGACCCGTGCCGATCCTCCAGATCCACGGCGCCGCCGACCATCTGGCGCCGTACGAGGGCGGCCGGCGCCAGGGCTTGCTGGCTCGCGCGCTGCTGTTTGGGCGGGGCTCGATGGGGCCGAGCATCGGCGTGGACGCCTGGGCCCAGTTCTGGGTGGCGGCGAATGGTGCCTCCGCCGAGCCGGTCGTGACCCGGATCCCGCCCGACACGACGGTCAGGACCTGGCGCGGGCCGACGCCCATGTCGGACGTGGTCTTCTACCGCCTCGACGGCATGGGCCATACCTGGCCGGGCAGCCAGCCCGGGCTGCCGCGCTTCCTCTTCGGCCGGACGAGCCAGACGATCGACGCGACCCGCGTCATGTGGGACTTCTTCGCCGCCCACGCGCGGTAAGCGGACACGAACGCCGGCGGCGGACACGAAAAAGCCCCCGTTTGACCGGGGGCTTCGATCGTGGGCCGTTGCCGGCCCAGGGGGAGCGTCCTAGGCGGCGCGCACCTGTGCGGCGCGCGGGCCCTTGGGGCTCGACTGGACCTCGAAGGCGACTCGCTCGCCGCCGTTGAGGCGGTCGAAGTCGAGGGGAGCCTGGAGCTCGTTGCGATGGAAGAAGTAGTCCTTGCCGTCCTCGGCGGTGATGAAACCGAATCCGCGGTCGGACACGACCTTCTTGATGGTACCGGTGGTCATGGTGACCCTTTCGTCTTCTCGTGTGGGATAGCCGTCGCGCGGTCTATCCGAGAAGGAGGTCGACCAGCGGGGGATCGCAACACATCGGTGCGACCCCCACAGTGTACACCTTGACGCCCGGTATTCCAACCCTTATCTTCCACCAAACGTTCGTTTGAGGAATCGGTGCGTTGACCCTGGCCCGCCCGCGGGAAGCAGCTTTGCACGAGGCCGCCACTCGCCTCTTCCGCCAGCGTGGCTTCCACGCCACGTCGATGCAGGACCTGGCGGAGGACCTGGGCATGAACCGGGGCAGCCTCTACCACTACATCGAGGCCAAGGACGACCTCCTGTGGGCCATCGTCAACGGGGCCATGGAACGGCTCGACGGCGCGGTGCGGCCCATCCTGGAAGGCCCCGACCCGATCCCCGAGCGGCTGACGCGGGCCATCGCCGCCCACCTGGCCTTCGCGGCCGAGCATGGCGATGAGCTGGCCCTCATCCAGATCGAGCTGCGGGCGCTGACCCCGGAGCGACGGGCGACGCTCGTGGGGCAACGGGACGCCTACGAGGCGGCCTGGCGGGAGGCCATCCGCCAGGGCGTCGCCGACGGCTCGATCCGCCCCGTCGACGTGCGCATTGCCAGCATCGCCATCCTCTCGGTCTGCAACTGGTTCACCCAGTGGTACCGGCCCGACGGCCCGCTCGACGTGCCGGCCATCGGACAGGAGTTCGCCGGCCTGTTCCTGGACGGCCTGCGGGATCCGTCCCGATGATCCCGCGCATGCGCTCCGCGGTCGTCCTTGGTGCAGGCACGATGGGCGCCCAGATCGCCTGCCTGCTCGCCGGTGCGGGTGCCCAGGTGCGCCTCCTCGACCTGGACGACGCGACCGCGGCCGATGGCCTGGCGCGCGCCCTCAAGCTGCGCCCCGCGCCGGCCTATCGACCGCAGGACGTGGCCCGCATCCGAACCGGCGGCTTCGACGACCTGCCCGCGGCCGTCGCCGACGCCGACTGGATACTGGAGGCCGTGGTCGAGCGACTGGAGCCCAAGCGCGCCCTGTTCGCGCGCGTCGACGAGGCGCTCTCGGCGGCCGCGCGGCGACCGTGGCCCATCGTCAGCACCAACACCAGCGGCATCTCCATCGCGGCCCTGGCGGCCGGCCGCAGCGACGACTTCCGCCGCGCGTTCCTTGGCACGCACTTCTTCAACCCGCCACGCTACACGCGGTTGCTGGAGCTCATCCCGATCGCGACGACCGCGCCGCACGTCATCGAGACGCTCGAGGACTACGCGCCGCGCCACCTGGGCAAGGGCACGGTGCGGGCCAAGGACACCCCCGCGTTCATCGCCAACCGGCTCGGCGTCTACGGCTTGCAGCGCGCGCTCGCGCTCGCCCAGGAGCTGGGCCTGGGCGTCGACGAGGTCGACGAGCTGACGGGCCCCCTCATCGGCCGCCCCAAGAGCGCGACCTTCCGGACCCTCGACGTCGTCGGCCTCGACGTGGCCGTCGCCGTCGCCGACCACTGCCACGCCGACCTGCCCGACGACCCGCAGCGGGACGTGTTCGTCGTCGCGCCCGTCCTCCGCCAGCTCATCGAGCGCGGCGCGCTGGGGGAGAAGGCCGGGGCCGGGTTCTTCAAGCGCGCGGGCGGCGAGATCCTGGCGCTCGACCTGGCCACCGGCGACTACCGCCCGCGGCGGCGCGTCAGCTCAGCGACCGTGGAGGCGGCCCGCAACGAACGTGACCTTGGCGCCCGCCTGCGCCTCCTGGTCGCCGGGGATGACGCCCCGAGCCGCTTCCTGTGGCGAGCCCTGAGCGACGGCATCACCTACGCCGCCGACGTGGCCGACGAGATCTCCGGCGACCTGCCGACGATCGATCGGGCCATGCGGCTCGGCTTCGGCTGGCAGCTCGGGCCCTTCGAAACGTGGGATGCCCTGGGCGTCGCGGCCACCATCGAGCGTCTGCGGGCGGAGGGTCGCGCCGTGCCCGCCGTCGCCCACGCGACGGCCGCTGGTACGGGTCGTTTCACCCCAGAAGAGCCGGCTGGGACTCCCGCCATCCGGAGCGGATCTGGAGGGCTGCCGGGCCACGCCGCGGCGTCCATGCGCGAGCTTGGCGACGGCATCCTCGGGCTCGAGCTGCACGGCAAGCTCAACATCATCGGCGCCGACACGCTGGCCATGGTCCGGCGTGCGATCGACCTCGCGGCGACGCGGTACGACGGCCTGGTCATCGGTACGGAGGCCGGTGACTTCTCGGCCGGCGCCAACCTCGCGTTGATGCTCGTGGCCGCCGAGGAGGGCGATTGGGACGAGCTGGAACGAGGGATCCGCGCGTTCCAGGACGCGAACCAGGCCATCCGCTACGCGGCCGTGCCGGTCGTGCTCGCGCCGCGCGGCCTGACCCTGGGCGGGGGCGCCGAGATGGCGCTCGCCGCGGCGCGACGCCAGCCGCTGGCCGAGACGTACATCGGCCTCGTCGAGTCGGGCGTCGGCCTGATCCCGGCCGGTGGCGGGAGCACCGCGACGGCACGCCGCATCGCCGAGCGTGCGGCGGGCACCCACGCCGACCGGTTCGCCTTCTTCCAGGCAGCCGTGGAGACGATCGCCTTCGCTCGCGTGTCGACCTCGGCCGAGGAGGCGCGCACCCTGGGCTACCTGGCGGAGGGCGACCTCGTCAGCGCCAGCCCGGAGCGCCAATGGGCCGATGCAGCCCGCGTGGCAGCGACGCTCGCCCAGGTCGGCTACCGGCCACCCGCCGCGTTGCCCATCACGGTCGTTGGCCGGCGTGGCGTGGCCGCCGCGGAGGCCCTTACCTACAACCAGCTGAGCGGTCACCAGCTCAGCGACCACGATCGCAAGGTGGTCCTGGAGTTGGCCGGGGTGCTGAGCGGCGGCGACGTGGCCGAGGGCACGGAACTGGCCGAGGCATACCTGATGGAGCTTGAGCGCGCCGCCTTCCTGCGCCTCCTCGGCGAGCCGCTCACGCGCGCCCGCATCCGCCACACCCTCAAGACCGGCAAACCCCTCCGCAACTGAAGTCGACCAGGAGCCGTTCCCATGCGTGACGCCGTCATCGTCTCCGCCGCCCGGACCGCGGTCGGCAAGGCGCCGCGTGGCGGCCTGCGGGAGACGCCGCCCGAGGAGCTGGCCATGACCGCCGTCCGCGAGGCGATCGCGCGGGCCCCCGGCCTTGACCCGGCGGAGGTGGAGGACCTCATCCTGGGCTGCGCCATGCCGGAGGGGGCACAGGGCCTGAATATCGCCCGTCACGTGGCGCTCGGGGCGGGCCTGCCCGTGGCCACCAGCGCCATGACCGTCAATCGCTTCTGTGCCTCGGGCCTGCAGGCGCTGGCCCTGGCCACGCAGTCGGTCGCCAGCGGCACCACGGAGGTGGCGGTCGCGGGGGGCCTCGAGTCGATGAGCTTCGTGCCCATGATCGGCTGGCACTTCGCCCCCAACCCCGGCCTGGCCGAGCGCTGGCCACAGGTCTTCCTCAACATGGGCCTGACCGCCGAGGAGGTCTCTCGCCGGGAGGGCGTGTCACGCGACGACCAGGACGCGTGGGCCCTGCGCAGCCACGCCCGCGCCGCGGCCGCGCAGGCCGCGGGCCATTTCCACGACGAGATCGTGCCCGTCGCGGCGCGCCAGACGCGGGTCGCCGCGGGCCGGCCCACGGTCGTGACGAGTCCGTTCGAGGCCGACGAGGGCATCCGCCTCGACACCGACGCGGCCGCCCTTGGCAAGCTCAAGCCGGTCTTCGACCCGACCGGCACGGTCACGGCCGGCAACAGCTCGCAGACGAGCGACGGCGCGGCCGCACTCGTGGTCATGACCGGCGAGCGCGCCGCCGCTCTCGGGCTGCAGCCGCTGGGCCGCCTCGTGGCGTTCGCCACGGCGGGGGTCGCGCCGGAGATCATGGGCATGGGCCCGGTGGAGGCCGTGCCAAAGGCGCTGGCCAAGGCCGGCCTGACCCTCGCCGACATCGAGGTGATCGAGCTCAACGAGGCGTTCGCCGCCCAGGTGGTCGCTGTCGTGCGGCGGCTCGGCCTGGATGAGTCGCGCACCAACGTCAACGGCGGGGCCATCGCGCTGGGCCATCCGCTCGGTGCGACCGGCGCCAAGCTGAGCGTCCAGATGCTGGCCGAGCTGGGCCGCCGCGAAGCACGCTACGGCCTGGTGACGATGTGCGTGGGCGGTGGCCAGGGGGCCGCCGGGATCATCGAATGGCTCGGCGGGCGCCAGCCGGAACGCATGGAGGCAGCGGCATGACCACGACCCTCAAGGCCCCGCCGGTCGGCGGCGCCTTCCTGCTCGGCCCGACCGACCCTGCCGATGTCTTCACCCCGGAGCGATTCACGCCGGAACAGCTCGCTGCCCGCGATGCCATCGCCACCTTCGTGGCGCGCGAGGCCGTGCCACGCGCCGAGCGCATCGCGGCCAAGGACTTCGAGGCGACTCGGGAGCTGCTGGAGATCCTGGGTCGCGATGGCTACGTCGGCATCGACGTGCCGGAGGCCTACGGCGGCCTGGGCCTGGACCACGTGACCTCGATCGTCGTCACCGACGCCCTGTCGGCGGCGATCGACTTCTCGGTGACCTACTCGGCGCACAGCGGCATCGGCACCCTGCCGACGGTCTTCTTCGGCACGGAGGCCCAAAAGCAGCGCTACCTGCCCGGCCTCGCCGCAGGTACCACCGTGGCGGCGTACTGCCTGACCGAGCCCGGCACAGGCTCCGACGCGCGGGCCATCAAGACCCGCGCGACGCGCCTGCCCGACGGCTCGTTCCGTCTCGACGGCGCCAAGCAGTTCATCACCAACGCCGGCTTCGCCGATCTGTTCACCGTCTATGCCCAGGTGGAGGGCGAGGGCATCGCCGCCTTCCTGGTGGAGCGGACGGCGCCCGGGCTGTCCCTGGGGGCCGAGGAACACAAGATGGGCATGCACGGCACCTCCACGAGGCCGGTGCTGCTCGATGGCGTGGTGGTCGGGGCTGACGCGCTGCTCGGTGAGATCGGCCAGGGCCACAAGATCGCCTTCAACGTCCTCAACGTCGGGCGGTTCAAGCTGGCCGCCTCGGCGGTCGGCGGGATGCGGCCCGAGATCGCGATCGGGCTCGACTACGCCAAGGGCCGGGTGGCCTTCGGCCGGCCCATCGTGGAGTTCCCGCTCGTGGCGGCCAAGCTGGTCGGCATGGCCGTGCGCACGTACGCGTGCGAGTCGCTGGTCTACCGCCTGGCCGGGATGCTCGACGCCCGCCTGCACGTCGTCGAGGGCGGTGGTTCAAGCGAGGCCGCCCGGGCCGCCCTGGAGGAGTACGCCGTCGAATGCTCCATCGCCAAGGTCCTGGCGAGCGAGGAGCTGGACTGGGTGGTCGACGAGCTGGTCCAGCTGCACGGCGGCTACGGCTACATCGAGGACTACCCGGCGGCCAAGGCGTACCGCGATGCGCGCATCAACCGCATCTGGGAAGGCACCAACGAGATCAACCGGCTACTGATCCCGGGCACCCTCCTGCGACGCGCGATGAAGGGCCGGCTCGACCTGCTCGGCGCGGCCCGCCGGGCGCAGGAGGCGCTGCTCGCGCCGTCGTCTGACGAGGTCGGCGACGGGCCACTGGCCGCGCAGGCGGCCCAGGTGGACGCGGCCCGCCAGGTCACGCTGTTGGTCGCCGGTGCGGCGGTCCAGCGATTCGGGACGGCCCTCGAGGAGCAGCAGGAGGTGCTGGCCGCGGTCGCGGACCTCGTCATCCAGACCTGGGCCATGGACAGCGCCGTGGCGCGGGCGCGCCAGGCTGCCGCGGCCGGCGGCAAGGCCGCCGCGATCCACGCGGACCTGGCCACGCTCTTCGTGGCCGAGCGGATCGCCCAGGTGGAAGGCATCGCGCGGGCCATCGCGCCGTCGGTCGCCGATGGTGACGACGCCCGGCTGCTGCAGTCGGGCATCCGGCGCCTCCTCCGCTCCGAGCCGCTCGACCAGGTGGCGCTCGGCCGCCGCATCGCCGCGTCCATCATGGCCGCCCGCGGCTACCCCGTCTGACGGTCGGCTAGATCGGGGACCAGTCGCGGGCCATCTCATCGCCGGAGGTGCGCGCGCCGGGATCGGCGACCCGCGGGCCGAGCACGAAGCGCGTCTCCTCCGGCCCGTCCTGGGCTCCCAGCTCGGCCCCGTCAAGCCGCGCGACGAGGTACTCGCCGATGCGTGGGCCGTGCTTGTAGCCATGGCCCGAGCCGCCTCCGGCGATCCAGACGTTCTCGAAGCCTGGCAGGCGGTCGATGATGAAGTGCGAATCGGGGGTGGTCTCGTACTGGCAGACGCGCGTCTCCACTACGGGTGCTGAGGCGAGCGACGGGAACCGCTCCGCGAGGTAGAGGCGGGCGAGCCGGATGGCGTCGGGGTCCACCACCCGCTCGCCGTCGGTCGGGTCAAAGACCGGCCCATAGCGGTCCGGGGCGAGCTTGAAGCCACGGTCGCTGACCGCACCGATGCCGTAGTAGGCCCGGGCGTACTCGACCCACGAGGGCATCGACTCGGGCCGGAAGCGCGCGTCACCCCGTGCCGGCCCCATGTACAGCACGTCCTGCTTGGTCACCCGCAGGATCGGTTCCAGGTGCTCGGGGAAGAGCCACCGGAGCCACGGGCCGCAGGCGAAGACGAACGTCGCGGCCGACCAACGCCGGCCTGACCCGTCCACCACGTCGAGCAGGCGCCCACCCTTCGACCGTCCGGGTCGCACAGCCGCCACCCCATAGCGCCCGCCGAGGTCCTGGAACGCCTGCACCACGGCCTGGCAGCCGAGGCGCGCCATGAGCGTCCCGCCCTCTGGCTCGTAGAGGGCCCAGGCCAGGCCCTTGCCCGAGATGTGCGGCCAGCGCGCCTCGAGTTCCTGGGGCGAGACCCGCTCGAACGGCACACCTTCCGCGGCGAGCGCCTCCGCCGAGCGTGCCTCGTAGCCGTCCTCCTGGGCGGCGAACCAGAGCGTACCGGTCGGCAGCATCAGGGGCACGCTCCATGCCGCGCCGTAGGCCAGCCACGCCTCGCGGGCGCGGCGCGACCAGCGCGTGTAGAAGCGATCGGGGCCGTGGGAGGCGCGGATGATGCGCGTCTCGTCGCCGCTCGTGGCCCGCGAGTGCCCGGCGCCGAACGCATCAAGCAGGGTCACCGACCGGCCGCCGCCAGCCCGGGCGTGGTGGGCCGTCCACGATCCCATCGCGCCGGCGCCGACCACCAGCAGGTCGCACGTGGCCGGCAACTCGCCGACCGGTTCCGGCCGCGGGTCCGGGACGCCCATCGGGCGCTTGCGGCCGGTCACGGCGTCAGCGTGAGGATCTGTGACGTGGCCGCGTCGACGGCCGCCTTGCTGAACGGCAGGGGGATGGTCTTGCCGGCCAGGTAGCCGTCGATGAGGTCGCCGTAGTGCCCGTCGAAGGGGACTCCCGACTGGCCCGTCGTATCGATGATGGTCGCCCCATCGAACTGCGCGGGTTCGGCCACGAGCCGGTAGGACGGGCCGCCCTTGACCGCGAAGACGTCGGCGAACGTGCCGCCGCTGCTGGCCGGATCGTCGGCGTAGGGGTCGGGGTAGGCGGCCGAGAGGTCGAAGAACTGCTGGTTCACGGCGAAGACCGATCCGCCGTCCGGGTACGGGCCCTTGTCGAAGAGCCACTCCAATGGGCCGATGCCGGACGTGCCGAGCGTCTGCTCCTGGAAGGCCACGGTGTGCAGCCCGCCCCATGACCAGCCGGCCGGGTCGCCCAGCGTCGCCCGCAGGTCCGCGCCGGCCTGGTCCAGCGCCTTGCCGATGACCTGCGCCTCCGTCTCGTGGGCCGGCGTGGACGGATCGTCCCACCACCGGCTGCCTGAGTCACCCAGCAGATCCACGAGGGTCATCGCCGACCGGTCGGAGCCCACGAACAGGCGCGCGATGTCGGTCTTGGCCGTGCCCGCTCCCAGCCGCGGGTCGAAGACGTCGCGCAGCAGGTGGTAGGCGAAGGCGTTGAAGGCGGTGCAGCCGGTGCCGGCCACCGACGCGTCCGTCTGGCTGCAGTCGTATGGCGCGGCCGCCGAGGCCCACGCCTGCATGTCGGCCAAGACGGTCCGGCCGTCGTCCGTCGAGGGGGCCGGCGACCCCAGGTGCGGCACGACGTCGGTGGCGATGCCGGTCTGGCCGTCGAGCTGGATCTTGCTCACGTCGTCGGTGGTCAGCTTGCGGTCGGTACCGATGAGCGCGGTGATGCGGGCGGCGCGGTAGCCGGGGTCCCACTCGTCGCCGAGGAAGTGCGGGTAGGACGTGTCGACCACGGCGTTGTTGGCGGTCACGATCACGCCGCTCGGCGGGTCGTAGACGCGCGGCAGGTCGTCGTACGGGATGTAGCCGGTCCAGTCGTGCGAGCCATCCCAGCCGGGCACCGGCCCGTTGCCCGTGCCGGCGGCACGGATGGGGATGAGGCCGGGCATCTGGTAGCCGATGTGGCCGTCCGTGTCGGCGTACACGACGTTCTGCGAGGGACCGACGTAGAGCTTCAGGGCGGCACGGAACGAGGTGAAGTCGGTCGCCGCGTCGAGCTTGAGGGCCGCCTCAACGGTGGTATCGACGACCGCCGTGGAGGTCCATTCGAGGGCGTACACGACGCTCCCGTCACCGGCCAGTCCGGAGCCGCCGTCCTTGCTCGTCTTGAGGTCATCCGTGACGTCGCTGACGACCGGTCCGTGCACGGTCGAGCGCACGGTGATCGTCACCGGATCGCCGCCAGCGACCTTGATGACCTCCTTGCGCGTGGTGAACGGCCGCATCTGGCCCTTGTATTCGTACTGGGTCGCATCCGCCGGATCGACCTTCTCCATGAAGAGGTCCTGCACGTCCGGGTTGACGTTGGTGAAGCCCCACGCGATGTGGGCGTTGTGGCCGAGCACGACGCCCGGCGCGCCGGGGAACGAGACGCCGGCCACGTCATACGGGCAGGCGCTGGACACGACCGTGCAGTGAAGCCCGACCATGTACCACAGCGAGGGCATGGAGTAGCCCAGGTGCGGGTCGTTGGCCAGCAGGGCCGACCCGCTGGCCGTATGCGCCCCGCTGACGACCCAGTCGTTGGAGCCGATCCCGTCGCTGCGCTGGATCGCGTCGGCCGGCCCGAAGCCGGCCAGCTGGCCGATGTCGTCGGAGGCCTGCTCCAGGCCCAGCAGCGAGGTCGGATCGCCGGCCAGCGCAAGGACCCGCGGATCGATGCCCACCGCCGCGGGGTCGACCGCCTGACCGGGGACCGCCACCGACCCGCTCGCGCCCGCCCCGCCCACGCCCGGCGCGCCCGTGGGGGCGATGACCGGCCGACCGGCCGGGTACGGCGGGCTCAGCTCGGTGACCGCCTTGGCATCGACCTTCTTGGCCAGCAGGAGGTCGAAGACCTCGCTGGAGTAGTCGCCGCCCAGCTGCCACGACTCGACCTTGACCCAGGCGAGCGTGTCGACCGGCGTCCAGGGCGCCGGCTGGTAGCCGCTCAGGCCGCCGCCCGCGCCGAGGAAGCCGCTGATCACGAAGGGCAGGCCCAGGTCGTGGTGCTGGCTCAACCAGGCATTCACGCCGCTGGCGTAGGCCTTGAGGATGGCCTTGGTGCTGGCGTCCGCGGCGTCGTAGTCGCGCTGCGCCGACTGGCGCCAGCCCAGGGTGCGGATGAATTCGTCGGTCTGAAGCTCACTTTGGCCGAACAGCTCGGACAGCGTGCCGCTGCTGATGTGGCGCCACACGTCCATCTGCCACATCCGCTCCTGCGCATGGACGTAGCCCTCGGCGGCGAACAGGTCGGCCGGTGTGCCGGCGTAGATCTGGGCGATGCCGTTCGTGTCGCGCTTGACGGTCGCGTCCGCCGACAGGCCGGGCAGCGAGGCCGTGCCGTCGCGCTGAGGCAGACCGCGCGCGCCGACCCAGCCCACGAACGCGCCGGCGGCCACGACGACCACCACGAGGATGGTCAGCAGGAGCTTGAGCAGTCGACCGATCAGGTACACCCTGGTCCTCCGTGCCCGCACATCTTGCGCGATGGCCGGTGGCTGGGTCGCCTCAACGCGCCAGCTCCGTGCCAAGGCCCAGCTCGCGGGCGCGCGCCGTGATCGCGGCCCCGAAGATGACATCAGCGAGCCCGACGCCCAGGTGGGTCACCAGCACGCGGCCCGGCGGGCGGGTCGTGCCGGCGGCCAGCGCCTCGCCGATCGTCGCGCGCGGCACGGGATAGCCGGCGAGCGGCCCCGTGGCCTGGACGGCCAGGAACTGCGCCCGTTCGTCCACCAGGAAGAGGTCGGCCTCGCGCGCCACGGCCGCCGCGCAGCACATGTCGTAGTCGATGGCCACGACCAGGGCATGACCCTGGAAGGCGTCCGGGCCCATCGTCTGGCGCGTCGTGCCGAACGAGATGCCCGTGATGACCACGTCGGCCTCGCGGACCGCCTCCCCGGCCGACCGGGCCACCCTCGCCCCCCCGATGCCGGCCGTGGCCGCGGCCGCCTCCACGATGGCTGCCGCCCGGTCGTCGTGGCGATCGTGCATCGCGACGGTGACGCCGGGCAACAGCGCGCCAAGGACCGGCAGGTGGCTGCGCGCCTGCACGCCGGCGCCAAGGATCGCCGCGCGCAGGGGCCGCCCCGTGACACGCGGGCTCCAGTGGCGGATGGCCACGCCGCTCACCGCGGCTGTCCGATGGGCGGTGATCGGGGAGCCGTCGAGGATGGCCGTAGGGACGCCCGTGGTCGGGTCGTTGAGGACGACCGTGGCGTGGATGGCCGGCCGTCCCTCGGCGCGATTGGCGGGGAAGCCGGTGACCCACTTGAGGCCCAGGAGGTCGGCCGAGGCGTCTCCGGTGCGGCCGTCGAGCCAGGCTGGCATGGCGTGGGCGAAGCTGCCCGGCGGACCGGGGTGGACGCCGATCTTGGCTGGCAGTTCCGCGTCCGCCACGAGGGCCCGCATCGTCTGCTCGGCGAGCCGCAGGCGCTCTTCGAGTGGCGGCATCGACGCCTCCACCACGGCCGCGTCCAGGTAGATCAGCGCCGGCAGCGGGCGGGGCGCGTCCATGTCCGCATCGTACGTCCTCGCTACGATGGTTTGGTGACCTCGCCCGAGCAGGCCGTGAGCCTGGCCAACCTCAAGCTGGAACGAGACGCGATCGTGCTGTACGACGCGCTGGCGCGGATCGAGAAGGTGCCACGCCGGGCGGACGCGTTCCGGCTGATCGCCGGCAACGAGCGGCGGCACGCCGAGATCTGGGCCGGGCGCCTGCGCGACGCGGGCGTGGTGGTCCCCGAGGCCGACACACGCCCCAGGCTGCGGATCCGCTTCATCCTGCTGGTGGCCCGCCTCTTCGGGACGCACGCGGTGACGGAACTCGTCCGTTCGCTCGAAGGGGACGAGGAAGAGGCCTACCTGGACCAGGACAGCCCGGACGTGGCCTCGATCGTCGCCGACGAGCGCGAGCACGCTGCGATCTGGCAGCGGCTCCGCCAGGACGCGGGACCGGCGGCCGCGACGGCCCCACCGGCAGAAGCCGCACCCACCGACTCGGTCGACGAGGCCTGGCACCACGCCGGTCGGAGCGGCACGTTGCGGGCCGCCGTCTTCGGCGTGAGCGACGGGCTGGTCAGCAACCTCTCCCTGGTGATGGGCTTCGTGGGCGCCAACGCGGACCAGAAGCTGGTGGTCCTGGCCGGCGTGGCGGGCTTGCTGGCGGGTGCGTTCTCCATGGCCGCCGGGGAGTGGATCAGCATGCAGAGCCAGCGCGAGCTGTTCGAGCGCCAGCTCCAGCTCGAGCGCGAAGAGCTCAAGGTCATGCCCGAACAGGAAGAGGCGGAGCTGGCCGGTCTCTACCGGCGCAAGGGCATCCCGGCCGAGGATGCCGCGCGGCTGGCCCACCGCCTGATGCAGGACCCGGAAGTGGCCCTCGACACGAAGGCGCGCGAGGAGCTGGGGCTGGACCCCGACCAGCTGGGCTCGCCGTGGGGCGCCGCCATCAGTTCGTGCATCTCGTTCGCTCTCGGCGCCTTCGTGCCGCTGCTGCCGTTCCTGCTGACGACCGGCACGCTCGCCTTCGCCGTCGCCATCATCCTGTCCGCCTTGGCGCTGTTCACGGTGGGGGCGGCGGTGAGTCTCTTCACCGGCCGCTCGGCACTCTTCAGCGGCGGGCGCGAGATCGCCATCGGCGCGCTCGCGGCGGCCGTCACCTACGGCGTGGGCCACCTCATCGGCGTGGCCATCGCGTGAGCGGCGCCCCGCCTGAAACCGCCGCCGCCCCGGCAGCGTAACGATGGCGATGAGCCCGACCGGGCGCACGGACGCAGAACTCGTGGCCAGCCTGGTGGCGGGTGACGAGGATGCGCTCGGCGCACTCTACGACCGCCACGCGGACGCGATCTTCAGGGCCGCCTTCAGGCTGCTGGGGGATCGCGGCCAGGCGGAGGACGTCCTGCAGGAGACGATGCTGGCGCTGTGGAACCGAGCCGAAACGTACGACGCTTCAGTGGCGTCGCTCGCCGCCTGGCTGCTGACGATCGCCCGGAACCGGGCGGTGGACCGGCTGCGGGCGCGTGCCCGGCGGCCCGTGAGCACGCTGCTCAGCGCGGCTGCTGGGGCGGCCACGGACGACACGGCCATCGACCGGCTGGTCGCTGGGGGTGAGCTGGTGGGTGCCGCCGCCGCCCGACCGGACCCCGCCTCCGCGGCCGAGGCATCGTGGCTCGCCGGTGCCGTCCGCGATGCGCTCGCCGCCATCCCGGACCCCGAGCGCCAGGCCCTGGAGCTCGCCTACTACCACGACCTGAGCCAGTCCGAGATCGCCGCCCGCCTGGGCTGGCCACTCGGCACGGTCAAGACCCGCACGCGCCGAGCCCTCGCGCGGTTGCGCGTCGTGCTCGCCGAAGTCCTGGGGCCCGACGCCGGCCTGCGCGTCCTGCCGTCGGTCACGCAGGGAGGGTCCGATGGATCACGTTGAGGTTCGCCAGTGGCTGACCGATGCCCTGGCCGGCGGCGTCCTGCCGTCGGTCCTCGATGACCTCGCCGCGGCGCCCGGGTCCGATGGCGCATCCCCCGATCCGGCCGCCGCTGAGGTGCGGGCCCATCTCGTGGCCTGCGACGCATGCCAGACGGAAGCCGGTGCGCTCGTGACCACCGGCGCCCTGCTCGCCGCCGCCACCCCGGACGACGTGCTCGCGCCGGTCGCGGCCCGTGAGCGGATCCTGCGGACCGTCCGGGAGACCGGCATGGTCCGCGTGCCGGCCGCCGCGACTCCGGCTCCGGCCCCCATGGTGGTGCCGATCGCCCCTGCCGTCCCGGTCGCCTCGCGGGTACGGCGCTGGCGGCTCGTGCCGGCCCTCGCCTCGGTGGCCATGGCCGCCATCATCGTCGGCGGCCTGGTCACGGTCGCCAACATGGGCCAGCAGCGCGACGTCGCCCAGGCCGAGGTGGCCGCGCTCGGCGAGCTGGCCTCGGCCAGCGGGCACATCCTGGCCCGTCCCGACCACGCGCAGCTGCCGCTCGTCGCCGCCGACGGGACGTCGATGGGCATGGTCGTCTTCAGCCCCTCGTCGGGCCAGCTCGCGGTCTGGAGCCACGACCTGGTGGGCATGGCCAGCGGCACGCGCTACGACTGCTTCCTGATCCGCGGGTCCTCGCTGACGCTCATCGGCTGGATGGACACGGCCGGCAACGTGGCCTACTGGGTCGGCCAGACCCCGGCGGGTGTCACGCTCGGCCACAGCGGCGACCGCATCGTGGTGCAGGCCGACGTGCCCGGCGCGGCGCCGGTGCTCAGCGGCACCTTCTGATCGGGGCTAGCATCGACGGGCCATGGCCCGCCCCGGTAATCGCGTCCCCGAAACCGACGTGACGGCCATGTTCGACACGATCGCGCCGGTCTACGACCGCCTGAACACGCTGATGACCGCCGGGGCGGATGAGCGTTGGCGCCACCTCGCAGCGGAGGCGGCCGAACTGCGCTCGGGCGATGCGGCCATCGACGTCGCCTGCGGCACGGGCCGGCTGGCCGTCCGCCTGGCACGAGCCGTCGGGCCCTTCGGGCGCGTCGAGGCGGTCGACCTCTCGCCTGCGATGGTGGCGCGTGCCTCGGCCGACCATCGCGGCTACGTGCAGCTCACGTTCGGCGTGGCGAACGCGCTGGCCCTGCCGTTCGAGGACGACAGCTTCGATGCGGCCACCATCGCCTTCGGCCTGCGCAACCTGGCCGACTACCGCCACGGCTTCCTCGAGATGGCGCGGGTCGTCCGGCCCGGTGGGCGCGTCGTCTGCCTGGAGCTGTCGCTGCCCCGCCACCGGGCCATCGCGCGGGCCTACCACGCCACCTTCCGCCGCAGCGCGCCGCTCATGGCCGCGCTGGCCGGCGGCTCGCCCGATGCCTACCGCTACCTGCCGGCGTCGCTGGACGGTTTCCCCGATGCCGACGACCTGGCCGCGACGATGGCCTCAGCCGGCCTCGTCGACGTGCGGTTCCGCCGCCTGGCCATGGGCGCCGTCGCCCTCCACGTCGGGCGCGTCGGCGGGGGCAGCTGAGGCGACGCCTTCCGTCGCCTCCGGCTGGTCCGGCGGCGGCGGCGGCTCGTCGGGAGCGAGGAGGGGCGCCGCGCCGCCCAGGTAGCGCCGGTGCAGGTCCAGCACCTGGGCCACGAGATCGGCCGGCGCCTCGCCGCCCCAGCTGGCGACCGTGCGGCTGATCCAGGCCGCCTCGTTGGCTCGCTCGTCGGCCGCGAGGTCCTCGTCCGCCCGTTGCACCCGCCCGCTGACGAGCCAGTAGCCGGCCACGCCGAGCGCCAGGCCGACGAAGAAGAGCCACCAGCCCCACGCTTCACCCACCGGCCGAGTATAGGAGGGCCGCCCGGCCGCTGCCCCGACCGCGCAAGGCGGCGGCGCTGTGCGAGTCGGTATGCTTTCGGGCGTGATCCCCTCGCCGGCGAGCCCGGACGCCTTCCAGATCGGGCCCCTGGCGATCCCCTGGTACGGCGTCGGCTACGCCGTGGCGATCGGGTTCGGGGCCTGGTTGACGGCGCGCCTGGCGGGGCGTCGCGGCCTGGACGTCGGCCGCATCGGGGACGCCCTCTTCCTGGTCGTGGTGGCCGGCCTCATCGGTGCCCGGGCGTACCACGTCATCGACCAGTGGCAGCTCTACAAGGACGACTGGAGCCGCATCATCCTGCCGCCCTACAGCGGGCTTGCGCTGTACGGCGGCGTCTTCGGCGGCATGGTCGGGGCGTTCATCTACACGCGGCGCCACCACGAGCCGTTCCTGCGCTGGGCGGACGTGGCCATCCCTGCCCTGCTCTTCGGCCAGGCCATCGCCCGCTGGGGCAACTACGCCAACCAGGAGCTGTACGGACCGCCGACGAACCTGCCGTGGGGCATCGCCATCGACTGCGCCCATCGCGTGGCGGCCTACCTCTGCCCCGGCGACCCCAACCTGGTGGCCGGCCAGGTCCCGGTGCCGGCCGACGCGGCGTTCCAGCCACTCTTCTTCTACGAGTCCTCGCTGGATCTCCTGGGCGCCGTGGTAGCGCTGTACCTGCTGACGCGGCTGACCGCTCGCCTGCGTGACGGTGACGTGCTGGCGTTCTGGCTGATCTGGTACGGCCTGGTGCGGGCCACCCTGGAGACGTTGCGCCTGAGCTACGACTTCACGTTCTTCGGCGTGCCGGTGGCGATCCTGCTCGGCCTTGGTGCGGCGGCGGGGGGCATGCTGCTGCTCGTACTGAACCACCGGCGGCCCCAGCCGCCTCCAGCTCTGGTGACCTGACGGGCCCCATGACGCCCGGTGCGGACGTGGCCCTGTACGGCATCAGCGTCCTCGCCGGGATCATCGGGGCCCTGGCGGGCGTCGGCGGCGGGATCCTGGTGATCCCCGCCCTGACCACGATCTTCGGCGTGGACATCCACCTGGCCATCGGCGCCAGCATCGTGTCCATCATCGCCACGAGTTCGGGCGCCGCGGTGGGCTACGTCCGCGACCGGCTCACGAACCTGCGGGTGGGGATGTTCCTGGAGGTCGCCACCACCACGGGTGCCGTTGGCGGGGCCCTGGCCGCCGCGGTCGTGGCCCCCGGGCTGCTCTACATCCTGCTCGCGGCGGTGCTCGGGCTTTCGGTGCTGCAGCAGGTCTCGCGGCTTGGCGAGGAGCTGCCGCCGGAGGTCGTGGCGTCGCCGGCCGCCGTCACCTTGCGGCTGGCCGGCTCCTATCCGGATCACGGGCTGCGCCGTGAGGTGCCGTATGCCGCCCGCCGCGTGGGCATAGGCTTCGTGATGATGCTCCTGGCCGGCTTCATGTCCGGCCTCCTGGGCATCGGTTCGGGCGTCCTGAAGGTGCTGGCGATGGACGGCGTGATGCGCCTGCCGATGAAGGTCTCCACGGCCACCAGCAACTTCATGATCGGTGTGACCGCTGCCGCGTCGGCCGGCATCTACCTGGGCCGGGGCGACGTGGACGCCCGCCTGGCGGCGCCGGTGGCGCTGGGCGTCCTGACCGGTGCCCTGATGGGTTCGCGCATCCTCGTGCGCCTGCGTAACCGCCAGGTGCGCCTGCTCTTCGTGCCCATCATGGTCGTCGTCGCCCTGCAGATGCTGACGCGCGGCCTGGGCCTGCACGTGGCCTTCCTGGGATGACCGAGCATCCGCCCACGCCGCCCGAGCAACTGCAGCTTCAGGCTGACGAGCTACGGCTGGTGGTCTCGCGCGTGCTCCTGATCGGCGTCGTGATCAGCGCCGCCCTCATCCTGGCCGGCTTCGTGGCCTCGCTCATCGTGGGCTGGGACGGCTCACTCCTGGGAGCCGCGCCGGGCGGCGACCCGACCGACGTCGGGGCGATCGTCGAGGGTCTCCAGAACCTCCGGCCGCAGGCCATCGCCCAGCTGGGGCTGCTGGCGCTCATCCTCACGCCGATGACACGGGTGGCCACCTCGCTCGTGCTCTTCGCCGTCGAGCGCGACCGGACCTACGTCCTGATCTCGGCGGTCGTGCTCGTGATCCTCCTCATCGGCCTGCTCGTCATCCGCTAGCACGCTCGTGGCCCAACCTATACTCGGGCCGATGGAGTACGCGGCCTCGATCCTCGAGCTCGTGGGTCGGACGCCCCTGGTGCGGCTGTCGCGCCTGACCGCTTCCCTCGGGCCCGTCGAGGCGCAGCCCCTCGTGCTGGCCAAGCTGGAGATGCTCAACCCGGGCGGCTCGGTCAAGGATCGCATCGGGCTGCCCATGATCGAGGCCGCCGAGCGCGCCGGCCTGCTCCGGCCGGGCGGCACGATCATCGAGCCCACCAGCGGCAACACGGGCCACGGGCTGGCCATCGCGGCGGCCCTCAAGGGCTACCGCTGCATCTTCGTCATGGCCGACAAGCAGTCGGTGGAGAAGCAGGCCCTGCTGCGGGCCTACGGCGCCGAGGTCGTGCTGTGCCCGACCAACGTCGCGCCCGAGTCGCCCGAGAGCTACTACTCGGTGGCGGCGCGCCTGGCTCGCGACATCCCGGGCGCGTTCAAGCCCGACCAGTACTGGAACGAGGAGAACCCGCGAGCCCACGAGGCCACGACCGGCCCGGAGATCTGGCGCCAGACCCAGGGACGCGTGACCCACCTGGTGGCCAGCGTGGGCACCGGCGGCACCATCACGGGCATCGCCCATCACCTCAAGGCCCAGGCGCCGACCGTCCGCATCATCGGCGCCGACCCGGAGGGCAGCGTCCTCTCCGGCGACTCCGCCCGGCCCTACCTGACGGAGGGCGTCGGCGAGGACTTCATGCCCGGCACCTTCGACCCGGGGGTGGTCGACCGATGGGTCCGCGTGTCGGACCGCGACGCCTTCGCCATGGCCCGCCGCCTGACCCGCGAGGAGGGCATCCTGGGCGGGGAGTCCTGCGGCACGGCCCTCGTGGCGGCCCTCGACGAGGCGGCCCGGCTGATGCGCGAGGAGCCCGCGACGGCGCGTGACGCCGTGATGGTGGTGCTCCTGCCGGACGGCGGCCGCAACTACCTGTCCAAGCTCTACAACGATGAGTGGCTGCGGGCCAACGGGCTCGTCGGCTCGCCCACCGCGCCGGTCCGCGTGTCCGAGGTGCTCGTCGCCCGCCACGGCAGCGGCGAGCTGCCGGCGGTGGTCCTGGCCCGCACGACCGAGCTGGTGGCCACCGCCATCGACACGCTCCAGCGGTTCGGCATCAGCCAGATGCCCGTCTCGGAGCGCGCGGATGATGCCATCGACGGCATCGTCGGCTCGATCAGCGAGCGGAGCCTCCTGGAACGCGTCTACCACGACCCCTCGATCGTGGAGCGCACCGTCGGCGAGGCGATGGAGCGGCCGCTGCCGACCATCGCCACCTCGGCCGCCCTCGACGAGGCATTCCAGCTGCTCTCCGACGGCGCGCCCGCGCTGGTGGCCGTGACCGGCGGTCGACCGGCCGGCATCGTCAGCAAACTCGACCTGCTGGAGTTCCTGGCCCACCGCGCATCCTGACCGCCGACCGGCGGCGCGTCGTGGTAGCCGGGCCATGACCTTCGGGTCACTGGCCGCCGCGGATCGCGCGGTAGAATGCCCCCGACTGCGAAAGCCGACTCCCTGCTCCGGGCGACCGGGGCAGCCACGCGCGGCCGGTCCATCGCCCGATCCGGCGGTGCACCCGGGCGTGGCTGCGGCACCCGCCGCGCTCGTGACCGAGCAAGGAGTGATCGTTGAGCGCGTCGCAGCCGACCGTCCGTCCCGCTCGTGCCCGAGGGCAGGCGGGCGCTGCGGTCAACCACAACCTGAGCGTGCCGGCCCTGTACGAGGCCGCCATCCGTCGCGACGAGGGCCTCATCGCGGCCGGCGGGCCGCTCGTCGTGCGCACGGGGTCGCACACCGGACGCTCGCCGCAGGACAAGTTCGTCGTGGACGAACGGGCCAGCCGCGACAACGTCTGGTGGGGCGCCCGTCAACCGGCCCATCAGCGAGGAGCACTACGAGGCCCTCCGCGAACGCGTCCTGGGCCATCTCGCCAAGCGCGAGACGTTCGTCCAGGACCTCTTCGTGGGGGCCCATCCGGCCCACCGGCGGTCGGTCCGCGTGACGACCGAGTCGGCCTGGGCTAGCCTCTTCGCCCACAACCTCTTCATCCGTCCATCGGCCGCCGAGCGCAGCGCCTTCCGGGCGGACTTCACGATCTACGACGCGCCCACGCTGACCGCCGAGCCCGAGCGCGACGGCACGCGCACGGGGACGTTCATCCTCGTCCACCTCACGCGGCGGGAGGTCCTCATCGGCGGCACGGCCTACGCCGGCGAGATCAAGAAGAGCGCCTTCACGGTCATGAACTACCTGCTCCCCGACGAGCACGTCCTGCCGATGCACTCGGCGGTGAACGTGGGGCCGGCGGGCGACACGGCCGTCTTCTTCGGCCTGTCGGGCACCGGCAAGACGACGCTGGTGGCCGACCCGGCGCGCACGCTCATCGGCGACGACGAACATGGCTGGGGCCCCGACGGGGTCTTCAACTTCGAGGGCGGCTGCTACGCCAAGACGATCCGCCTGTCGCCGATCTACGAGCCCGACATATTCTCCACGACGCGCCGCTTCGGCACGATCCTGGAGAACGTGGTCATGGACGAGGCGACGCGCGAGCTCGACCTGGACTCCGAGGCCCTGACCGAGAACACCCGTGGCGCCTTCCCCGTCTCCTTCATCTCCAACGCCTCCGAGGTCGGCCGCGCCGGCCACCCGCGCACGATCATCTTCCTCACCGCGGACGCCTTCGGGGTCCTGCCGCCCATCTCGCGCCTGACCCGCGAGCAGGCGATGTACCACTTCGTGAGCGGCTACACGGCCAAGCTGGCCGGCACGGAGGTGGGGGTCAAGGAGCCGTCGGCCACCTTCTCGGCCTGCTTCGGCGCCCCCTTCATGCCGCGCCACCCGGGCGTCTACGCGGAGATGCTGGGCGACCGCATCCGCGAGCACGACGCCGCCGTCTGGCTCATCAACACCGGCTGGACCGGCGGGCCGTACGGCACCGGCGAGCGCATGAACATCGCCCACACGCGGGCCATGGTCCATGCGGCCATCGATCGCACCCTGGAGGCCGTCCCGTTCGGCGTCGACGGCCGCTTCGGGATCGCCGTACCGGCCACCGTGCCCGGCGTGCCAGACCAGGTGCTGCAGCCGCGCGACACGTGGGCCGATGGGGCCGCCTACGACCGCCAGGCCGACCGGCTGGCGAGCATGTTCCGGGAGAACTTCCGCCACTACGAGGACGAGGTCAGCCCGGCCATCCGCGAAGCCGGTCCGCGCCCGGTCTGAACCCGGGTCGTCTCAGCCGGCCGCCGGTCGGGTGAGCGTCGGCTCGTCGGTGGCGTAGGCCGAGACCATGGGCCGCGTCCACCACGAGGGCGGCGCGGTCGTCATGCGCGCCAGGGCCAGGACCGGCGCATCGTAGTTGACGCGCCAGCCGTTGAAGTCCAGGAAGGCCTGATCCCGGTCGGCCTTGAGGGGCACGCCGTCGGCGGCCAGGACGTCGCAGACCCGCTCGAACAGCTCGCGGCTGATGCTGGTCGGCGCGTCCTGCGGCGGATGCGGGTCGTAGCGCAGGAAGAAGTAGTCGGCGATGCGGCGCATCGCCAGGTACCCCGCCCGGATCGTCAGGTCGGCCTGCACGTCGAGCGGGATGTCGACCACTGAACGCGCCAGGGCGGCCGTGTCCATGATCGCTTCGGCGGCGTTGACCCATGAGTGGTCGGCCTGCTGGGAGCGATAGAAGACCAGGATCGGCAGCGATGTGTGGGTCTCCTCCAGCTCGGAGAACCACGGCTCCCAGCGCTCCCATACCTCGTGCAGCGCGTCCAGGCCGCGCAGGCGATTGGCCCGTGTGAGCAGCACGACCGCCGACGGCGGCGAGTCGGCCCGCACCTCCAGCAGGTTGACCAGCAGCTCGCGACGTGAGAAGGCGCCATAGATCGTGGGCAGGTACGAGATCAGGAGGGCGATCAGGATGAGGCCCAGGGCCGCCTCGGTGAAGGCGGCCAGGGAGGCACCGGGGACCGGCGAGCTGGCGAACCCCAGGGTCAGGATGGACGAGCCGCTGAGGCGGAACGAATCGGCCAGCGACCCGGCGCCCAGGGCCCAGAAGATGAGGGCGTAGCCCGTGCCCACCAGCGCGATCCAGTAGGTCGGCAGCAGGACCAGCGAGACGGGCGGATAGTAGGCCAGGACGCGATCCTGCCAGGCATAGCTCTTGCCGCGATGCGCGATCAGGCCGAAGAACCGCCGCATGACGAGGAAGAAGGCCCGGATGAGCGGATCGTTCGAGCCCCGCGTGAGCACGAAGGCCCGGATGGCGCCGAGCATCGTGCGCGCCACGACATACACGCCGGCCACGAACGCGGCGAGGTGGAGCACCTCCTCGAGCAGGGACATGCCGGGCAGGATACGGCCTCACTCGGGCGGTACAGTATGCGCATGGCTGTGCGCATACCAACCAACCTGACCCTGCCGCCGGAGCTCGTGGCGGAGGTGGATGCCCTGGCCGGGCGGCGCAACCGCAGCCGCTTCGTGGAAGATGCCGTGCGGGCACGCCTCAAGCGTGAACGCCTGCGCCTGGCGATCGAGCAGACGTTCGGCGCTTTGGAAGGCCAGGGGCCGCCAGAGTGGGATGAGCCGGATGGCGTCGTCCGGTGGGTGCGCGGCCAGCGGGCCATGGAGACCGACCCGGGGCCGGAGGATTAGTGCGCTACCTCCTGGACTCGACCTTCCTGATCGATCACCTGCGGGGCGACCAAGCTGCCCGGATCCGGTTCCGCAGGCTGTTCGAGGACGGCGACGAGCCCGTCGTCAACGAGGTCGTGGTGTGCGAGGTGGCTGGTGGCATGCCATACCTACCGCATCCCGACCTGACGGCGCTGCTCGAACCCATGGAGTTCGTCCAGCCGGGGCCGGACGCACCCCAGTTGGCCGGCCGGTGGCGCATCGACGCTCGACGTCGCGGTCGCCAGCTCAGCCTCGCCGATGCGCTGATCGCCGTCGCCGCCCGTGACGCGGGCGCTGCCGTCCTGACACGCAACGTACGCGACTTCGCGCACCTGCCGGTGACCGTCGAAACGTACTAGGCCTGGTCGAGCGCGCCTATGACGTCGGCCACCAGGTCGTCCGCGTGCTCGATGCCGACCGAGAGCCGGATCAGGGCGGCCGGCACTTCGAGCGCCGAGCCCTGGACGGAGCCGTGGGTCATGACCGACGGCAGCTCGCACAGTGACTCCACGCCGCCGAGGGACTCGGCCAGGGTGAAGATGCGCGTCGCCTCCACGAACCGGCGGGCGCGCTCGTGCGGCGTCCGGCCGTCGCGGGCGGCGGGCACGAAGCTGACCATGCCGCCCGGATAGCGCATCTGGCGCCTCGCCAGCGCCGCCTGCGGGTGGGCATGCGGGCCGTCCGCCAGGCCGGGATAGCGCAGGCGGGCCACGTCCGGCCGGCGCGCGAGCGCCGCGGCCACCGCGCTGGCGTTGGCCGCGTGGCGCTCCACGCGGAGCGGCAGCGTGCGCAGGCCGCGCAGGACCAGGAAGCAGTCGAACGGGCCCGGCACCGCGCCCACCGCGTTCTGCAGGAAGGCGAGGCGCTCGTACAGGTCGTCGCGCGACGTGGCCAGCACCCCGTTGACCGTGTCCGAATGGCCGGCCAGGTACTTGGTGGCGCTGTGGAACGAGATGTCGGCCCCCAGCTCCAGGGGCTGCTGGCTGGCGGGGGAGGCGAAGGTGTTGTCGACGACCAGGATGGGCCGCTCGCCGCCCGGGCCCTTGCGCCGCTCCAGCGCCTGGGCGACGGCGGTCAGGTCGATCAGCTTGAGCAAGCGGGTTGGAGGGTGTCTCCACCCACACGAGCCGGGTCCGCCTGGTGACCGCCTTGGCCAGGACGGCGCCCGGATCGTCCGAGAGGTCGACGTAGCGGGCGTTCACGCCCATGTCGCGCAGGACGCGTTCGAAGAGGCGGTACGTGCCGCCGTAGACGTCGTCGCTGACCACGACCTCGTCGCCGGAGAGCGCCAGCGCCGCGATCGTGGCCGTGGTGGCCGAACCGCTGGCGAAGGCCAGGCCGTGCGAGGCTCCCTCCAGCGCCGCGACGGCCGCTTCCAGTCGTGTCCGCGTGGGGTTGCCCGTTCGCGCGTACTCCCACCCGTGGCGCGGCCGCTCGACGCCCTCCTGGGCGTACGTGCTGGTCTGGTAGATGGGCGGCGCCACGGCGCCCGGTCTCGGGATCAGGCTCGAAGCCGCCGTGCACGGCCAGCGTGTCGAAATGCCACCCGGGATCGCGGCCGTAGCGCTCCAGGCCGCCGCCTGTGGTCGGGAAGTCGGCCTGCACGGACGGATCGAGCGGCCCGTCCGGCCGCGGTGTGGTCACGGCAGCATCGTACCTCCCGACTAGAATGGCCTGCCGACCTACCGCAGAGGAGCGCGCCGCCCATGTCCCGACCGAAGGTCACCGTGATCGGCGCCGGCAACGTCGGCGCCACCACCGCGCAGCGCATCGCCGAGGCAGGCCTGGCCGACGTGGTGCTCGTGGACATCGTGGAGGGCCTGCCCCAGGGCAAGGCGCTCGACCTGGCCGAGTCGGCCCCCATCCTGGGCCACGACTGCCGGATCACCGGCACCAACGACTACGCCGACACGGCCGGCTCGGACATCGTCGTGGTCACCAGCGGCCTCGCCCGCCAGCCGGGCATGAGCCGCGACGACCTGCTGGCCAAGAACGCCGGCATCGTGGGCAGCGTGGTGCGGTCGGCCGCGGCCGCCTCGCCCCAGGCGATCCTCATCGTGGTCACCAATCCGCTCGACGCGATGTGCCACGTCGCGCATGCGCGCCAGCGGCTTCCCCCGCGAGCGGGTCATCGGCATGGCCGGCGTCCTCGACAGCGCCCGCTTCCGCACGTTCATGGCCCGCGAGCTGGGCGTCTCGGTGACCAGCACGCACGCCTTCGTCCTGGGCGGCCACGGCGACACGATGGTGCCGCTGCCGCGCTACAGCACCGTCGGCCGGCGTGCCGCTGACGGAGCTGCTCAGCGCCGAGCGCATCGAGGCGCTCGTCGACGCGCACGCGGAACGGCGGCGCAGAGGTCGTGGCGCTGCTCAAGACGGGCAGCGCCTTCTACGCCCCGGCCGCGTCGGTGGCCCAGATGATCGGCCGCCATCCTGGGCGACACGAAAGCTATCCTGCCCTGCGCCGTGCTGCTCCAGGGCGAGTACGGGTCGCACGACCTGTTCGTCGGCGTGCCGGTCAAGCTGGGCCGAGCGGGATGGAGGAGATCGTGCCGATCGAGCTGACCGCCGACGAGCAGGCCGAGTTCGACCGGTCGGCGGCGGCGGTGCGGGAGCTGGTGGACGCGACCTTGCCTGTCGCTGATGGCCGTCATCACCCTGTCCCGCCAGTACGGCAGCGGCGGCGGCGCCATCGGCCGCGCGCTCGCCCAGCGCCTGGGGGCGGAGTACCTGGACCGGGAGCTGGTGGCCCAGGTCGCGGCCCGCAGCGGCATCCCGGAGGCGGAGGCAGCGGGCTATGACGAGCGGCTGCCGGGCCTCTGGCGGCGTCTCGCGGCCGCGCTGACCTCGGCCACCCCCGAGGAGGTGACCGTCGCCCTGCCGGTGGAGGTGTCGGGCGACGTGGCCATCGAAGAGCGCCTGTTCGCCATCACCCGGGCCGTCATCGAGGAGGCGGCCGCCTCCGGCAACGCGGTCATCGCCGGACGAGGAGCCGGCTTCATCCTCGGCGGTCGGCCGGGTGTCCTGCGGGTCCAGCTGCACGCCGGGCTCGACGCCCGGGTCAGCTACCTGCGCGCCCGGGTCGAGGAGCTGCCGCCGGACGTGCGGCCCGATGCCGACGACGCCGCGCTCAAGGCCCTCTGCACGTCCGTCGACCGGGCCCGGGCGGGGTACCTACGGAGCCGCTTCGGCGTCGACTGGATGGACCTCCGCCACTACGACCTGTCGCTCGACGCCGGCCGCCTGGGGCTCGCCCACTGCACCGACCTCATCGCCATGGCAGCCGCACCCTCGTGAGCCTCAGCCGCGGGCTCTCCGCGATGGGCGTCCGCAACTACCGCCTCTTCTGGTCCGGCCAGCTGATCTCGCTGGTCGGCACCTGGATGGACAGCGTGGCCCAGAGCTGGCTCATCCTGCTGCTCACCAACGACCCGGTCGCCCTCGGGTTGCGCGCCGTCTTCCAGTTCATCCCGGTCATGGTGCTCGGCCTGTTCGGCGGCATCATCGCCGACACCCTGCCCAAGCGGGCCACGCTCTACGTCACCCAGGCCGGCTCCGGCCTCGTCGCCCTGACGCTCGGCGTGCTCACCGTGACCGGGACGGTCCAGGTGTGGCACATCTACGTCCTAGCGGCGATCCTCGGCTGCATCAGCGCGGTGGACATGCCGGTGCGCCAGTCGTTCGTCGTCGAGATGGTCGGCCGGGAGCACGTGGTCAACGCCGTAGCCCTCAACAGCGCGACCTTCAACGGCGCCCGCATCATCGGGCCGGCGGTCGGCGGCGTCCTCATCGGCGCAGTCGGCGTGGGCCTCTGCTTCATGCTCAACGCGGCGAGCTACCTGGCCGTGCTGGCCGCCCTCTTCATGATGCGCGCGGTCGAGCTCCATCCGGGCATCCGTCCGCCGGTCCCGCACTCGGCGCGCGCCGTCGTCGACCAGCTGGCGGAGGGTCTGCGGTACGTGCAGCGCACGCCGTCGGTCTTCCTGGCCATCATGGTGCTGGGGATCGTCAGCACGGTGGCCCTCAACTTCTCCGTCGTGATGCCGCTGTACGCGGCCCAGACGCTCCGCGGCGATGCCAGCACGTACGGGTACCTCATGGCGGCGGCCGGGGTCGGGTCGCTCGCGGCGGCTCTCCTCATCGCCTTCGGGATGCGGCCCACCCTCCGCCTGCTGGTCATCGGCAGCGCGCTGATCGGGATCGCCCTGGTGGGCCTGGCGATCTCCCCGCTGCTGCTGGTCAGCCTGCCCATCATGGTCCTGCTGGGCTTCGCCACGATCACCATGAGCGCCACCACCAATACCCTCATCCAGCTGCAGGTGCCCGATGCGCTGCGGGGGCGGGTCATGAGCGTCTACACCACGGTGTTCGCCGGGACGACGCCCATCGGCGGCCTGGCTTCGGGCGTCGCCATGGCCGTGGCCGGCGTCACCGCGACGCTGGCGGTCGCCGGCGGGCTGACGCTCCTCACGGCCGGTGCCGCCGCCACCCGCCTGTCCGGCACGGCGCGGGCGGGCGCGGCGCGGGTCCCGCCGGAGCCCCTGGCCTGAGATGGGCGGCCTGCTGGCGGCGATCCACCTGGACTTCGACCCGATCCTGCACGTTCGCGGGCCGCTCAGCGCGGACGTCGCCTACGCCACGCTGGCCGTGGCGGGCGCCATCTTCGTGGCCATCCTCCTGGCCGCCCGCTTCGCCGACCGGAGCGGACGGCGAACGGGCCTCCCCGCCCTGCGCCTCGACGACCTCCTGTTCATCGTCCTCGGCATCATCCCCGGCGCGGTGATCGGCGGCCGCCTGATGTACGCCCTCGACTACCTGCCCTACTACCAGGCCAACCCCATGGCGCTGGTAGACCCGGCCCAGGGCGGCCTGTCGCTGCTGGGCGCGGTCATCGGCGGGGCCGTCAGCGGCGCCTACATCGCCGGGCTGCTCGACTCCGCGTCACGCTGGCTGGATGTCGCCAGCACGTCGCTGCTGCTGGCCATCGGCCTCGGCAAGTTCGCCATGCTCCTCGACGGGGCCGGGCAGGGCCAGTTCTGGACCGGCGCCTGGGCGCTGGCCTATGCCGGGAGCGGGCCGTGGCTGTCGCCGTCCGCCCAGATCCTGGCCCATCCGACTCAGGTGTACGAAGGCCTGTGGGCCCTGCTCGGGATCCTGGTCGTGCTCGCCGTCCACGCCGGGCCGGTGCTGGGACTCTTGCCCGAGCGCATCCGCCAGGAAGGGACGTGGGCGGCCAACCGCGAGGCGCTGGGGGAGCCCGTGGCGCGTGGGCGCCTGCGCTTCGGTTACCTCTTCCTCGTGGCCCTCACGTGGTGGCTCGTGGGGCGCATCGCGATCGCCTTCCTGTGGCGTGACGATCCGGTCTTCGGTCCGCTCGGCATGGAGCAGGTGGCGGCCATCGTCGTCGTGCTGGTGGTCGTCATCGGCGTGCTGGTGGCGAGCATCCGCCAACCCCAGCCGCTGGCCACCGAGGAGCGCTGGCGCGTCGGGCACCGCCGCTGGCGCCTGCGCGGGGGCTAGCTCACAGGGGCGGCTCGGCGAACTGCACGAGGCCGATGATGTTGCCCTCGCTGTCGCGGAACCAGGCCGCGTGGAACGTCCCCATGTCGGCGACCGAGTCGACGGTCTTGAGCGTCGGGTAGTCGTACTCGTCGAAGACGACGCCGCGAGCCTTGAGGCCGGCCACGTCGGCCGCCAGGTCGTGGCTCATGAACGCCGCCGCGGTGGACTTCGCGGTGCCGGCGCCGCCCGACCTGGACAGCGCGAACCACGAGTCCAGGCACTCGTAGATGACGAAGTTCGAGCGGACGGTCGTGGGCGTGAGGCCGACCGTGCCCTCCCAGTAGGCGCGGGCCCGGTCCATGTCGGCGGCGGGCACGATGGCGTGGATGTGGCGCTGCTGGAGCATGGCGCGCAGTCTATCGAGAGGGCGCCGCGCCTTCCCAGACCAGCGACTCCTCCACCACCGTCCGCTGGCAGGTAGCAGCCGGGGCCGTCGGACATGCCGGGACGCGAGGGCCCTGGACGTGCACCCGCATCACGAACGGCACGCCCCAGGCGGGCACCGTCGTGACCACGCTGATGCGGTCCGCGACCCACGGCGGGCTGCCCCTCAGGGTGCCCTGCGGGTCGCCCGGCGCGTCAAGGAACCACAGGCCCCCGCACAGCGCCTCCACACCTGGATCGAGTGATACACCCGGCGACGGCGCAGGGATGAAGGGGCAGAAGTAGACCTCGGGCGTGACGGGCGTCCAGCCGCCGACGAGGAACGAGGTCGCATCGGTCGCCTGGTTCACCCGATCCACGAATGCCTGGCCGCGGAGGACGGGCTGCCCGTCGATCGACGAGGGGATGTCGGCGGGAGACGGCGCCGGCGTGATGGTCGGCGCTGGGCTGACCACGCCCGTCGACGCGGTCCACACCACCCGATCCACGATCACGGCCGCGTCGCACGCGGCGCGGATGGATGGGTCGCAGGCCGCCGCCGTGGGATCGTGGCCGTGGATCTCCAGCACGACCGCGCCGACCGGCGGCGCATCTACGCCCGGGCCCAGGGTGAGGTTCAAGTCGCTGGCCGTCGCGTGGTCCTGGCCCAGCGGGATGGGACTCGCCGAAAGGATGCTCGGCTGGCAGTCGTCGGGCAGCAGGCTGCTCCCGGGCGTCGGTGGCACGGTGGCGGGGATGTACGGGCAGGGCAGGGCGAACCCGGAGTACCAGCCGCGCACCTCCAGCTCTGCCGGGCTGTCGGGGAAGTGCGCCAGCATGCCCTGCGCTTCGGGCACCGAGATGGTGGCCTGGCCGTCCATCCAGCTGGGCAGGCCGTCGGACCCCAGGGCCGGACCGTTCCACAGCAGGGCATCGACCACGACGGCGTGCGCGCAGGCGTCCTGGTTGTCAGCGGCGCAGGTTGTCGCGAGCGGATCGTGAGTGTGGACGCGCACGACCACTGGGCCCTCGCCCGGCCAGTCGGCCGAGACGGACGTGCGGAAATGGAGCTCCAGCGGGCCTTCCGTGACGCCGGTGGGCGACTCGTTCAGGTACGTCCCGCAGAAGGTGCGAGTCAGCACTTGATCGCCCTCCGACCCACTCGGTTGGGCACACCCGGTGTAGGAATAAACGGTCCCGACCCAGCCGCCGACCAGGTATGTCGAGGCGTCCGTCGAGGCGTCCGCCCGCGCGACGGCCTGACTCGGCCGCAGCACGGACTGGCCGTCGAACGTCGCCGGGATGCCGTCCGTGTACAGCCCGGCTGCAGGTGCCGCGGAAGCCGCGGGCCCGACCGTGGCCCGCCAGACGACTGCGTCCACGACGACCGCGAGGTCGCACTGCAGCCGGACGTCTGCGCTGCAGGAGACGGCCGATGTGTCATGGGTATGGACTCGCAGCACGACCGCCAAGTCGAGAGCTTGCGCCTGGCTCAGGTCCCCGCTCGGTCGGGGCTCGGGTGGGCTCGAACCGTCCAGGAAGACGGTCCACAGCGTGCGGCCATTCCAATCGACCGTCGGCTGCCCGTTGCCGTCGTACGGGGGTGAGTTGATCAGGGCAGGCTGGCCGCCGCACATGCCGGTATAGAGCAGTGCTGGGTTCGGTGACATGGCCACGGGGCACGCGGCCTTGACGTCGCTCAGCCAGCCACCGACGAGGAACGTCGACGCGTCAGTCGACACGAGTGCCTTCGTGATGCCCGCCGAGGCATCGAGTACTGGATCCCCATCGATCGAGACCGGGATGCCATTCGCGCCGAGGACGATCCCGGAGGACGCCGTGGGCTGGCCGCTCACCGCCGACGGTGACGGGCCGACGGTGCCACCGAGGAAACCGCTCGTCAGCGCCACGACCAGCAGCACGGCGACGGCCGAAGCGGCGATGGCGCCACCAGCGAACCCGCGACGCCCGAGGGCTCCCCGACGCACCCACGTCGTTGGGACGCTCACCAGGCCGCGTTTGACGTCCCGCTCCGCCGCGCGCACCTCCGCCGCGAACCAGCGCTGGAGATGGTCGGGCGGGGTCTCGGGCGGCACCGACGGTGCGGGTTGCCGCGGCTCAGCCATCGCCGAGGGCCTCCCGCAGGCGGGCCAGCCCCGTCTTGAGCTGCGTCTTGACGGTGTTCTCGCTCACGCCAAGGGCCGTGGCCGTCTCGGCCACCGAGAGGCCGGCCAGGTGGTGCAGCACGACCGCCGCCCGCATCCGACGGGGAAGGCTGCCGAGGGCCCGCCGCATGGTGATGGCATCGGTCGCATCGGGCGCCGGGACGGCGACCTCCACGACGCCCGTGCGCATCGGCGCGAACCGCCGCAACCGTCGCACCAGCCGGAACGCCTCGCGGGCCTGGATGCGCAGGAGCCACGCGCGCAGTGCACCGGGATCGCGCAGGTCGTCGGCGTGCCGAAGGGCGATCTCGAAGGTCGTCTGCACCAGGTCCTGCGCCTCCGCCTCGTTCAGCGTGATGGCCCGCGCGGCCGCCAGCAGCAGCGGACCGTGCGCCTGGAGGGCCGCCCCCAGGTCCAGCCGCTCGGCGTCCAAGGCACCTCCCGATCCCGGCGGCTGCGTGTCACCCATCAGGAGGCCGTCGGTGGTGGAAACGGGTGAGTCGCGACGCAGTTCTCTCGGCCCGGTTCGGTCAGCCGACAAGCGAGAGGACGAGGAGCGCCTGTCCCAGGTGGTAGGTCGACATGACGAGCAGGCTTCGGTGGGGCAGTGGTCGGACGAAGCGGTCCCAGCCCAGGAGGCTGTCGGAGGTGTAGAAGGCCAGGGAGCCCAGGAGGGCCAGGGGTCGCCCGGTCGCCCACGCCGCCACCACCATCAGCGAGATGACCGCCACGTAGGCCCCCACGGGGGTGGCCAGCTCCGGTCGAGCCCGGCGGACGGCGCCGACGATCCGCCAGCCGACCCGCCAGCCGCCCAGCGCGACGATCGCCGTCGCCGCCACGGCAAGCAGCAGCCCGACCGAGGCGTCGCCGACGTCCAGGATCATGGCCCCGATGTAGCCCAGGTGCGCGACCAGGAACGCAGCCAGGCCGACCGCGAAGAGCGTCGCCACATTCGGCCGCAACAGCGCCACGTCGCCCACGAGCGAGCAGATGAGGGCCGCGACGACCAGGCCGCGCGCGAGCTCGCTCGTCGCAGTCAGAGTCAGGGCCACGCCCATCAGGAGGAGGATCACCGCCGGCTTGGCGACGGCTTCCGTGCGGGCCCGCCCGGTCTCAGCAGCCCACCAGTCCACGACCGCTACGACGGCCGCTATCGCCATGAAAAGCCGGGTCGCGTCGGTCACGTGACTAGCGTACGTCCCGGCCGCCGCGACAACTGCGCTATCTTGACTCCTTCGCATCTGGGAGAGCACTGATGACGCAGGTGATCGAGCGGGCGGACTCGGCATCGGCCGCCTCGGGGGACCGGGTCGATCATTGGATCGGCGGCCGGCTGGTCCCGGGCACCTCGGGTCGGTCGGGCCCGGTCTTCGATCCGGCCACGGGCCGCCAGGCGCGCACGGTCGACTTCGCGTCGGTGGGCGACGTGGATGCCGCTGTCAGGGCCGCCCGCGAGGCGTTCCCGGCGTGGCGCGCGACCTCGCTCTCGCGCCGCACGGAGATCCTGTTCCGCATCCGGAACCTCGTCGATGCGCACCGCAAGGAGCTCGCCGCCCACCTGACGGCGGAGCACGGCAAGGTCCCGTCCGACGCACTCGGCGAGATCGCCCGCGGCATCGAGAACCTGGAGTTCGCCTGCGGCGTGCCCAACCTGCTCAAGGGCGGCTTCAGCGAGCAGGTCTCGACCGGCGTCGACGTCTATCAGATCCGCCAGCCGCTCGGCGTGGTGGCCGGCATCACGCCGTTCAACTTCCCGGCCATGGTCCCGATGTGGATGTTCGGCAACGCCCTCGCCTGCGGCAACACGTTCATCCTCAAGCCGTCGGAGAAGGACCCGTCCGCGTCGCTCTACATGGCTGAGCTGCTGGCCGAGGCGGGCGTCCCGGCGGGTGTCTTCAACGTGGTCCAGGGCGACAAGGTGGCGGTCGATCGGATCCTGGAGCACCCCGACATCGCCGCCGTGAGCTTCGTCGGCTCGACCCCCATCGCGCGCTACATCTACGAGAGCGGCACCCGCGCCGGCAAGCGCGTGCAGGCCCTGGGCGGCGCCAAGAACCACATGATCGTGCTGCCTGATGCGGACGTGGACATGGCCGCGGACGCCGCAGTGTCGGCGGGCTACGGCTCGTCCGGTGAGCGGTGCATGGCCGTGGCCACGGTCGTGGCGGTCGGCGGCGTGGCCGATCCGCTCGTCGCAGCTATCAACGCGCGGCTGCCCAAGGTGCGCGTTGGACCGGGGAGCGATCCCAGTTCCGAGATGGGGCCGCTGGTCACGAAACAGCATCGCGACAAGGTCGCCTCGTACCTTGACAGCGCCCCGGCCCAGGGCGCGACCGTGGTCGCCGACGGCCGGTCGCACCCCCTGTACGGCGGCTCCGAGGGCTTCTTCCTGGGGCCATCGCTCATCGACCAGGTGACGCCTGCCATGGATGCGTATCGGGACGAGATCTTCGGGCCCGTGCTCACCGTGGTCCGGGTGGACACCTACGCCGATGCGCTCGAACTCATCAACGCTAACCCGTACGGCAACGGCACGGCCATCTTCACCCGCGACGGGGGCGCCGCGCGACAGTTCCAGTTCGACGTCAACGTGGGCATGGTCGGCATCAACGTGCCGATCCCCGTCCCCGTCGCGTACTACTCCTTCGGCGGCTGGAAGGCCTCGCTCTTCGGCGATCTCCACATGTACGGCCCCGAGGGCATCCAGTTCTACACCCGTGCCAAGGTGGTCACGGCCCGCTGGCCCGCCCCCGGCACCTCCAAAGTGGACCTGGGCTTCCCCCGCACCCGCTAGGGCCGCGCGGGCCGGGGCGCCCCTCGGGGCCCGGGCGCAGGGGGTCCCCTTGGCCCCTTCGGGGCCCCGGGCCACAATGGGCCGGCCGTTACCCGCCCCATTGATCATCCGAGCACAAGCCCGAGCGATAAGCACCCGGACTGCCCGCCTGCCCGCCGGCTGCCGGGGGCTTGGGCGCGCCCGTACCCACTCCATTCCTACCTCGGGCCGAATCGGGCCCTAAGCACCCCTCGTCGAACGGACCGGACCCTCCACCGCGCCCGATAAGGCCGTGCCATGAGCGCGGACCAACAATGGGGCGGGTATGGCTCGACTCAAGCGCCCGGAGCTGGCAGCGCAGGCTCGGCGCGTCAACCTTGAACAGCTGGCGCGCCTCGGCGGTCAGGTGGCGGAGTCGCGTCGGCGCAGGGGCTGGAGCCAAGCCGCCCTGGCCGCGAAGACCGCGCTGAGCCAGTCCGCGGTCAGCCGGGTCGAACTGGGTGGCGGCGGCGTGCTGTCCCTGGACGCCTGGCAGCGGATCGGGCTGGCGCTGGACCGGCCCCTGCGGATCGAGCTCTTCCGCGACGTGCGCGAGGAGCCGGCCGACGCGGGCCACCTGGGCATCCAGGAGCTGGTGATGCGGCTGGGTCGAGTCGCAGGGTTCCAGCGCAGCCCCGAGCTACCGACCCGGCCTGCAAACCCAGCTCATTCCACGGACGTGGGCCTGCGGGACGACCACGGGCGCCGCCTCATCCTGGTCGAGTGCTGGAACACGATCGGGGACGTCGGCGCGGCCGTTCGCTCCACCAACCGGAAGCGCGTCGATGCGGAGGGCCTGGCCGCGGTGATCGGCGGCGGACGGTTCACGGGCGCAGGCGATGAACCTGGCGAGCCGTACGCCGTGGCCACTGTCTGGGTGGTCCGCGCCACCCGGCGGAACCGGGAGCTGGTCGCGCGCTACCCCGAGCTCTTTGCCAGCCGTTTCACGGGCTCCAGCCGCAGCTTGGGTCCGCGCGCTGAGCACCGGCTCAGCCCATCCAGCGGACCTGGGCCTCGTCTGGTGCGACGTCGGTTGCGCGCGCCTCTACGCCTGGCGACGGGGAGGGGCCTAAGACATCCCTAGTCCCACTCCTCGTTCCAGAGCCACCGCCCGCCGCCGAGCGGTACCAGGGTCACCGCCCCTGGCCGTAAGGCTGCGCTGATGTGCTGAATCCCGTCCGCCCGCATGGTGAGGACGCCGCGCCATCGTCGAACACGACGGTTTCGGTGTCGACGTGCCAGACCGCCGCGACAGCTGTCACAACCCGACCGTGCTGGTCGGTCGGCGATGACGCTCCGACCAGGAGCCCAGAGCCAACGGTCACCGGGCTCGCGACGCTGGAGTTGCTAAGGCCCGCGTCGGCCGCGGCCTCGAAGTGGGTCCCGGCTGAGAGCGAAGCGAACCGTCGATGGAATGCCCTCCACGAGAGAGCCGCTGCCAGAGGGCTAGTCCCGGAACCACCAGGTACCGAACCGCCGTAACCTCACGCCACTGTGACTCGGCGCCTTCGAACCGGTCGCGACCGCTGGAGCTCCAGAGAAGCACCGCGACGGACGCAAGGAGCACCCCACGCCAGCCGCACCCGTCCGCGAAGAGCCGCTACGCCCTCCGGAGAAGGCCAAGCGCGATCGAGCGCAAGCGTGGCCAGGTGATGTCCAGCCTAACGTCAAGGCCACGTCGTGCCGTCTAGCCCGAGCGCCGAAGGGTCGTCGATGCGGCTCCCGAGTAGTCGTTCGGCTCGACTCCTCACGCCAGCCAGACGACCGCCCGGCTCGCGTGTGACTAGTGGGGCGGACGTAGTCGGCGGGGGCGCGTCTGAGGAACTGGCCGTAGCCTTTGCGGCCGGTGAAGGTGCCGTCGCGGACGACGACCGTGCCGCGTGACATGACCACGTCACTCCGGCCCACGACCTCGCGCCCTTCGTAGCACGAGTAGTCCACGTCCATGTGGTGGGTCGTGGCCGAGATGGTGTGGCGGGCGGCCGGATCGTAGATGACCAGGTCGGCATCGGACCCCACGGCCACGGCCCCCTTGCGCGGGTAGAGGCCGAAGAGCTTGGCCGGCGCGGTGGAGATGATGTCGACCCACCGCTCCCGCGTGATCTGGCCGCCGACGACCCCACCGTCGTGCAGGAGGTCGACCCGATCCTCCACGCCCGGCAGGCCGTTGGGGATCTTGCGGAAGTCCCCCCGCCCCAGCTCCTTCTGGCCGTGGAAGTCGAACGGGCAGTGGTCGGTCGAGACCAGGGCCAGGTCGTCCCTGATCAGCCCCTTCCACAGTTCCGGCCACGTGTCTCTCTCCCGCAGCGGCGGCGAGCAGACGAACTTGGCGCCCTCGAAGCCGTGGCCCAGGTCGTCGAGCGAGAGGAACAGGTACTGCGGGCACGTCTCGGCGAAGGCCCGCGGTGCCGCGATCGCGCGCGGCGCGCACCGCCTCCAAAGCGTCCAGGGCCGACAGGTGGACGATGTAGACGGGCACGCCGGCCGCCTCCGCCAGGCGGATCACGCGGTTGGTCGCCTCGCCCTCGAAGACGGACTTGCGGGCGACCCCGTGGTAGTAGGGGTCGGTGTGGCCCTGGGCCACCTCGTCGCCCGCCACGACATCGATGGCCATGCCGTTCTCGGCGTGCATCATGATCAGGCCGCCGTTGGTGGCCGTCCGCTGCATGGCCCGGAAGATCGCCCCGTCGTCGCTGTAGAAGACGCCCGGGTAGGCCGTGAAGAGCTTGAAGTCCGGCACGCCCTCGGCAACCAGCTGGTCCATCTCCGCGAGCGTCCCGTCGTTGACGTCGCTCATGATCATGTGGAAGCCGTAGTCGACACACGCGTTGCCCTGCGCCTTGGCGTGCCACGCGTCCAGCCCCTCGCGGAGGGATTTGCCGCGGCTCTGCACCGCGAAATCCACGATCGAAGTCGTCCCGCCGAAGGCCGCGGCTCGCGTCCCGGTCTCGAAGGTGTCCTTGGCGAACGTGCCGCCGAACGGCAGCTCCATGTGGGTGTGGACGTCGATGCCGCCCGGGATCACGTACCTGCCGTGGGCGTCGATGGTCTCGTCGGCGGCCGGGCCGTCCGCCCCTGAGCCGTTCCCGATCTGGGCGATCGTCTCGCCGTCGACGAGCACGTCAGCCTGGTACGAACCGTCCGCGGTGACGACGGTGCCGTTCGTGATGAGGGTGCGCATCGGACCTCCTCGAGCGAAGGCCACGAGCATACCCAACGGTTCGGCTCAGGCGTGCGTCCAGAGCGCGACGGCGCTGACCCAGAGCGCGACCATGAAGCAGAAGGCGCCCATGGCCATGATGAAGGCCACCCCGCTTTCGATCATCACGCGAGCGCGGTGGCGCCGGGCCCCCGGTCCCTCGAGCCCCCACCAGGGGTCGCGGCGGCCGGGCACGGAGAGATGCAGCTGCAACGGTCGATTCCTCCAACTGCGACGATGCTGGGAGGCCGTGAGTGTCCACCCGCAGGGGGTCCGGACGTCGAGAGGGCCGCTCGTACCGTCGTGTCAACGGGACCGCACCAGACCGCCCTTCGCGCGCGCGAAACGGTGCGCCCCGTCACCGCTCAGGCCGGCGACCCGGGTGTCAGGCGGTCGCCGCTCGATAGGCCGGGATCACCTCGGTGCCGAAGCGCTCCAGCTGCTCCGCCTCGTCTCCATTCATGAGGTACAGGTTGAACTGGTCGACCCCCGCGTCGGCCAGTTCCAGGAGCCGTCGCACGTGGGCATCGACATCGCCCACGAGGCAGAAGCGATCGACCACCTCATCGCTGACGAACTCGGCGTTGCCCGACCCCACCTCCGCGTGATGGAGGTAGTCGTAGCCCTCCCGGCCGCGGATGTACCCGGTCAGCGCCTCGGGGAGGTCCTCGCGCGGATAGCGGTTGACGAGGTCGACGACGTGGTTGCCCACCAGGGCCGGGAACCAGCGCACGCGGTCGCGACACGTGGCGAGGTCGCCCAGGTGGGCCGGCGCGGCGGCCATCACGGCCACCGCGTCGGGTGCGCGGCCAGCTTCCGCGGCGGACGCGTCGACCTGACTGACGAACCAGCGGACCAGGTCCGGGTCACCGATCTGGAGCATCGCGCCGTCGGCGACGCGCCCCGTCAATTTGAGGACCACCGGCCCGTAGCCGGCCACCCAGACGGGGAGCGGCCAGCCGGTCGTCCACGGGAAGTGGAGCTCGGTGCCCTCGAACTCGATCGAACGGCCCTCCACGAGCGCGCGGATGACGTGGATGGCCTCCTCCAGGTCCTTGATCGACGTGGGCGCCTTGCCCAGCACGCGGCGAGCGGAGTCGCCGCGGCCGATGCCCAGGTCCATGCGCCCGCCCGACAGCTCCTGCAGCACGGCCAGCGCGGAGGCCGTGACGCTGGGCTCGCGAGTGGCCGGATTGGTCACGCACGTCCCGAGGCGCAGCCTGCTCGTGTTCTCCGCCATGACCGTCAGCAGGGGATACGGGTCGCGCCACAGGACGTGCGAGTCGAAGAGCCAGCCGTAGTCGAAGCCCAGCTCCTCCGCGCGGCGGGCGAGGGCGACCGAATGGGCGATGGAGTGCTCAGGCTTGAGCGTGAACCCGAACTTCATGGTCGGCAGGATACGCCGGCGCGACGCGCTCAGGGGCGCGTCAGGTCACCGTAGGCGTCGGGCCGGCGGTCACGGTAGAACTGCCAGGTCTGGCGGACCTCCAGTGATCTGGTCCAGGTCCATGTCGCGCACCAGCAGCTCCTCCTCGTGCGGGCTGCCGATGCCCCCGATGAACTGGCCGCGCGGGTCGCAGAAGTAGCTCTGGCCGTAGAAGTCGTCGTCGCCGATCTCGGCCTCGATGCCCACCCGGTTGATGGTGCCCACGAAGTAGCCGTTGGCGACCGCATGGCTGACCTGCTCGACGCGCCACAGGTACTCGGACAGGCCGCGTGAGGTCGCGCTCGGGATGAAGACCATCTCGGCGCCGTTGAGGCCAAGGGCGCGGGCGCCCTCGGGGAAGTGGCGGTCGTAGCAGATGTAGACACCGACCTTGCCCACCGCCGTCTCGAAGACCGGGTACCCCAGGTTCCCCGGCCGGAAGTAGTACTTCTCCCAGAAGCCCTTGACGTGCGGGATGTGCGTCTTGCGGTACTTGCCCAGGAACCTGCCGTCGGCGTCGATGACGGCCGCCGTGTTGTAGTAGATGCCGGAGGCCTGCTCGTCCTCCTCGTACATCGGCACGACGAGGACCATGCCCGTCTCCTTGGCCAGGGCCTGCATCCGCTTCGTGGTCGGACCGTCGGGGATCTTCTCCGTGTAGCTGTAGTACTGCGGATCCTGCACCTGGCAGAAGTAGGGCCCGTAGAAGAGCTCCTGGAAGAGCATCACCTGGGCGCCCTGTTTCGAGGCCTCATGGGCGGAGCGCTCGTGCTTCTGGATCATCGATTCCTTGTCGCCGGTCCACGTCGCCTGCAACAGGGCTCCCCGCACGTTCCGCGGCATCCTCGGTCCTCCTTCGGGCTGGTCGGTCGAGTCTAACGTGCGCCGCGCGTCACTTCGGCGGAAGTGTCCGGGCGAAGTCGGCCGTGCGCGCCAGCCAGGCCCTGAGAGCCGGCTCGTCGGCCAGCATGGCCGACGGGGCCGTGACGTAGCCCTTCATGGGCCGACCCGGCATGGGTTCGAACGGCATGGCGCCCTGGGCCACCAGTTCGGCGCGCTCCGCGTCGCCGAGGCGCAGTACCACGTGGTCGCGGTGCAGGCTGCAGCACATGTTGCCGTTCACGAAGGCGGCCGGCCAGCCGAACATCTTGCGGCGCGTGATGTCCGGGCCGCTCGGCGCCACCCGCTCGAAGAGGGCCACCAGGTCGGCAGGAGAGGGGCTGAAGTCCATGACTTCAGGGTAACGGCCCTTTGGCGTTTCGGCCCCTACAATGCGGCCGATCATGAGCAAACGGCGCAAGCGCTACCGCAGCCTTGGGCGGGTCGCCTCGGGCGGCACCTCGGCCGGCGGTGCTGCTCGCAGGCGGCGACGGGTGACCGTGGCCATGGCCGGCGTGGCCGTGGCCGTCGTGCTCATCCTCTCTGCCATGGCGGGCCCGTCGTTGCTCTTCGGCAGCGGCACTCCGGGCGCCACCGACGCGCCCGTCACCGACGCGCCGCTGCTGGTGCTCCCCAGCGGCCAGCCCTTCACCACGATCCCCCCGATCCCATGAAGAGGACACGCTAGGGACGTGCCATCGACCGCCTGGCTGCAGCGCGTGCCCGCGATCCACGGGCCGAACGTCCCCCCGCCAGCCCCGGCAGCGTCGCGACCGAACCGCGCAGTACCCGCGGTGGTCGACGCTCCAGTCCGTCCCGTCCCGACCGCGCGGGTCGTGGTGGCCGGCCGACCGGCCGTCCGGGTCGGCCGGCGGGAGTCCTAGTCGGCGAGGACCAGGCAGCCCTCGGCGGGAAAGCCGATCGTGATGGCCGAGCCAAGGGCCGGCACGACGGCATGGGGATCGTTGAACGTGTCGAAGTTGAGGGTCGTCCCGCCGGGCAGCTTGACGCGGGTGCGGACCACGGCGCCCAGGAAGGTCACTTCATCGACCGCAGCATGGAGCCGATTGGCGGTGCGACTGCTGACCGCGTCGCCCTCGCCGACGATCGTCACCACCTCCGGCCGGAGGGCCAGGACGACGTCCGAGCCCGCCGCAGCCTGGAATGGGGTGACGGTCCGGACGGGCAGGCCGTCGATGGTGACCGTGCCGGCCGCCCCGTCCACGGTCTTGGCCGTGACGACGTTGAGCGACCCCACGAACTTGGCCACGAACGTGGTCGCCGGGAAGTTGTAGATCTGGGCCGGGGTGCCGATCTGCTCGATGTGGCCCTCGCTCATCACGACGATGCGGTCGGAGAGCGAGAGCGCCTCCTCCTGGTCGTGCGTGACGTAGATCGTGGTGATGCCCAGCTGGCGCTGGATGGTTCGGATCTGCTCGCGCAGCTGGACCCGGATCTTCGCGTCGAGCGCTGACAACGGCTCGTCAAGCAGCAGGACCTGCGGCTCGATGGCGAGCGCCCTGGCCAGGGCCACGCGCTGCTGCTGGCCGCCCGACAGCTGCCACGGGTAGCGGTCGCCGCGGCCGCCCAGGTTGATGAGCTCGAGCAGCTCACCAACGCGCTTCTTGATCTGCCCGGACGGTCGCTTGCGGATGCGCAGGCCGTACCCGATGTTGCCGGCCACGGTCATGTTGGGGAACAGGGCGTAGGACTGGAAGACCATCCCCACATTGCGCAGGTGGGGCGCCTTGTTGGTGATGTCAGCGCTGTCGACCGTGATGGACCCGGAGCTCGGTCGCTCGAAGCCGGCGATCATGCGGAGGGTCGTCGTCTTGCCGCAGCCGCTGGGGCCCAGGAACGAGACGAACTCGCCCTTCTCCGCCTTGAGGTTGAAGCCCTCGACGGCGACGGTACCGCCGGTGAACTCCTTGCGGACGTCGGTCAGGTCGAGGAAGCCCATCGGGAGTGTCGCTCCGTTCTTCAGTGCGCGCCGACGACGCGGATGCGCGTGCGCGAGCCGCGTCCGATCACGGCGATGACACCCATCGCCAGCCAGGTCAGGCCGAAGCTGATGATCGCGACAGCGGCCGGCCGGTAGGCCTCGTTGCGTCCGATGAGGGCGATGAACGGCCCGAAGGCCGGCCGGGCGAGGAACGAGGCGATGGTGTACTCGCCGACGACGATGGCCAGGGTCAGGAAGGCGCCGCTCAGCAGCGAGACTCGGAGGTTGGGCAGGATGATTTGGACGAGGATCCGGCCCCAGCCTGCGCCCATGCTCTGGGCCGCCTCGGTGAGGGTGAGGATGTCGAGCGTGCGGAGCCCAGCATCGATCGAGCGGTACATGTAGGGCAATGACAGGACCACGTAGGCCCCGATGAGCAGGAGATCGCTACCGAACGGCGCCGTCGTCAGGGAGAGCGGCTTGTTGGCGTACATCTGGAGCAGCCCGAAGACGATCACCACGGGCGGGATGACGAACGGCAGCAGGGTGATGAACTCCACGAATGGCCGGGCGCGGGGGACGCGCAGGCGGACCCAGAAGGCGGTCGGCAGGATGAGGACGACGCTGATGATGATGGTGATGATGCCGATGACGAACGAATAGCCAAGGGCGGACCAGAAGTCGCTCGCGGTGAGCGTGTCGGTGAAGGCGGATAGGAACGGCTGCGAGCGGAGGGCGAAGAGGAGGGTCGCCAGGAGGGGCAGGAAGAAGTACAGGACCCCGAGGATGAAGACCACCCACCAGAAGAACCGGGCGGGGCTGCGCCTGCTCCGGCTGGGCTTGGTGGCAGCGACGGCGCCCGACGACGTCACCTCAACCACCGCTCCGATCGCCGCTGGAGGAGGGTGTAGAAGAAGATCGCCACGGCCATGATGGCGATCATGCCCACGGCCAGGCTGTAGCCCAGGCCGACGTTGTGCAGCACGTCGCCGCTCATCTGGGCACTGATGACGAGGGTCACCAGGTTGACCTGGGGGGCAAGCTCGTAGGCCGTGGCCTGGGCCCCGAACGAGTTGCCGAAGAGCAGGATCATCGTCCCCAGCAGGGTCGGGGTGAGGATCGGCAGGGCGATGTGGCGCCAGTACTCGGCCGGCGTCGCCCCCAGGTTAGCCGAGGCCTCCCGCCAGTCCTGCCGCAAGCCGTCGATGGCCGGGGCCATGATGAGGACCATGAGCGGGAACTGGAAGTACATGTAGGTGGCCTCGATCCCGACCTCGCTATAGAGGTTGAAATCCGCCGCCGTAGATGTCGATGCCGAACGAGTCCAGCAGGAACTTCGTGACCAGTCCGACGTGGCCAAGGGTGAAGAGGAAGGCCAGGGCGAGGGGGACCCCCGCGAAGTTCGACGCGACCCCGGAGAAGGTCATCAGCGCCGGGCGCAGGAACGAGGGCAGCCCGCCGAGGATCACGGCGTAGGCGAGCAGGAAGCCGAAGATCCCACCGGCGATGGCCGTCACGAGGCTGACCCGGATGCTCGTGACGTAGGCGTCGATGATGAAGTTCTGGGACAGGTCGCCGTAGTTGGCGAGTGTCGGGTTGCCCTGCGCGTCCTGGAGGCTCCCCACGACGAGGAAGACGACCGGGATGAGCAGGAACAGCGCGGCGAAGATGAAGAAGGGCGCGAGCCCAAGGACGTTCAGGTTGCGACGCCGTGCAGGGCGCGCTTTTGGCGCGCCCTGCACAAGCATCTGGGCCGGGGCCGTCATGTGGCGCCCCGCGTAACTAGGCTGGGACGATCAGGGCTTGGCTGTCGCGACCGAGACGCCCACCTGGGACTTCCAGTTGCCCGTGATCAGCGTCTTGGAAGCCGTGAGCTGATCGGCGCTCGGGAAGACCACGCCCGTGTCATCCGGCAGCTTGGCTTTGAGGGCGGCCGGGATGGCGCTGCGGCTCACGAGGTCCGCGAAGCGGGTGGTGTAGCAGTAGCCCGTCAGCCAGCCGATCTGGCCGGCGTCGGAGTACAGGTACTCCTCCCACAGCTTGGCAGCATTCGGATGCGGGGCGTAGGCACTGATGCCCTGGACGTAGATGCCACCGAAGCGGCCCGTCTTGGGGATGACGACCTGCACCGCCGGGTTGCCCTTGAGAGCATCGCTATAGCTCTGGGCGAGGTAATTCCAGGTGATGAGGATGGGCGTCTCGCCCGAGGCGAGGGTGCCCTGGCCACCGACGGTCGGCACGAAGTTGCCGGCCTGCTGTAGCTGCTTGAAGAAGTCGAGGCCCTTCTGCGCGTTGTCCAGGGTCCCGCCGTTGCCGAGGGCGGACGCCTCGACCGACTGGATGGCCTGGTTGGAGGCGGTCGGGTCACCGGCAAGCGCGATCTGATGCGCGTACTCGGGCTTCAGCAGATCGGACCAGTCCTGTCGGGACGTCCTTGACGACGGCCGTGTTGACGGCGAAGGAGAGGACGCCGTAGTAGTCGCCGTACCACATGCCGTTCGGATCGACCGTCTTGGGGTCGATCGTGCTCCAGGTGCTGACCTTGTAGGCCTGGAGGAGGCCCTGCTGGACCGCCTGGGCACCGAATGAGTAGCCCACGTCAACGACGTCAGGCGCCTGCGGGCCGGCGTTGGTCTTGTTGGAGGTGATCGCCGTCAACTCGTCGCCGGATCCGGCGTCGGGCGTGATGCTGTTGACCTTGAGCCCGGTCGCGCCGGCGAAGGCGGTGATCATGGGGCCGTAGTTGCACCAGTCGGGCGGCAGGGCGATGACGTTGAGCGTGCCCTCCTTCTGGGCGGCAGCAAGCAGCGTCGCATCAGGGGTGAAGCCCGAGACGGGCACGATGGACACCGCGGGGGTCCCGCTGCACGCAGAAGCCAGCAACGCCACCAAGGGCACGAGGGCGGCCAGGCTCCGGGTGCGTGTTCGTGTGGTCCTCAACTTCGCTTCTCCATCCTCACATGTACTGGGGACATGTCTGGTCGAGCGGGCCCAGCGGACGCCGCCCCGATGAGCATCCGCGAGTCAGGACGCGCGCATCTTGCGCGGCCACCGGTCAACGTATTGTTAACGGACCGGACCGCGGCATCATAGGACCCCGCGCAAGCGCCGAAAGGCCCTCGCGCGCGCCACTGGAGCCGCAGGAGGTGACATGGTCACGACCGTCCAGATCGTCTTCGATCGCGCCGACCCGGAGGGCAACGAGTTCTGTGTCCACTAGGCTGCCCCCGTGCAGTTGATCGACGGACGCCCGGTCTACTCGGCCACCGATCTGGTCGGCTTCCTGGCCTGTGAGCACCTGACGAACCTGGAGCGGGCCGCGCTGGCGGGCCTCGTCAAGCGGCCGATGCGAGTGGACCCCGAGCTGGACCGGGTCGTCAAGCGGGGCTTCCAGCACGAACAGCGCTTCCTCGACGCCCTGCGCGCGGAAGGGCTCGGGGTCGAGGAGATCCACGTCCCCGAGGGCGATCGCGGGACGGGCTATCGCGCCGCGGCGGAGGCGACCGTGGCGGCCATGCGCGCCGGCGACGACGTCATCTACCAGGCCGCGTTCTTCGACGGCCGGTGGCTGGGCTTCGCGGACTTCCTGCGCCGGGTCGAGACGCCGAGCACGTTCGGCCCGTGGAGCTACGAGGTCTGGGACACCAAGCTCGCGCGGCACACCAAGGGCTCGGCGGTCCTCCAGCTGAGCCTCTACTCGGAGCAGCTGGCCACGCTCCAGGGCCTGACGCCCGAGCTGATGCACGTGGCGCTCGGCGGCAGCGCCAGGGACGTGGATCACCTGCGCGTCGCCGACTACGCCGCCTACGTCCGGACGGTCAAGCGGCAGTTCGAGGCCTTCACGGAGGGCGCCACGGCGGCCCCCGAGTACCCGCCCGCCACGCGGCCCGATCCGGTCGAGCACTGCGAGATCTGTCGCTGGCGGCCGGAATGTGAGGCGCGGCGGCGCGACACGGATGACCTCTCGCTGGTGGCCGGCATCACGGCCCATCAGCGGACGCGCGCTGCGGGCGCGGCAGATCCCCACCCGCACCGCGCTGGGCGGGCTGGCCCTGCCGATGGCCCCGCCCCTCGAGGGCACGACCGCGACGAGCCTCGCGCGCGTGCGCGAGCAGGCGCGCATCCAGGTGGAGGGCGACGCCGTCCGGCCGCTCGTCCTGTCCGAGCGCCTCGCGCCGAGCCGCTTGCGTGACGGCGCCCTCGAGCGCGACCGCGGGCTGCTGAGCCTGCCCGCCCCGTCGCGCGGCGACCTGTTCTTCGACATCGAGGGCGACCCGTTCGCCCTCGACGACGGGGTCGACTACCTCTTCGGGGTGCTCGAGCCGGGGCTGCGTGGGGCCGATGGTGAGCCGACCTTCCACGCCTTGTGGTCGATCGAAGACGACGACGTCACGCTGGACGCCGAGCGCCGGGCGTTCGAGGAGCTCATCGACTTCTTCATGGAGCGCCTGGAGGCCGATCCGGGCCTCCACATCTACCACTACGCGCCGTACGAGCCGACGGCCATGGGCCGCCTGATGGGCCGCTACGGGACGCGCGAGGTGGAGGTGGACCGGCTGCTGCGCGAGGGCATCTTCGTGGACCTCTTCCGGGCCGTGCGGCAGGGCGTCCGCGCGTCGGTGGAGAGCTACTCGATCAAGCGCCTGGAGCCGCTGTACGGGTTCAAGCGTGAGGTGGACCTGCGGGACGCGGGATCTAGCATCGCCGCCTTCGAGGAGTGGCTGGAGCTGGGGACGGAGGGGAGCGAGGCCCGAGGCCGCGATCCCGAGATCCTGGAGCGGATCGAGCGCTACAACCGCGACGACTGCGTGAGCAACCTGCTGCTGCGCGACTGGCTGGAGGGCCAGCGGGTCGCGCTGGCGGCCGATCTGGACCTGGCCTCCGACGCCGCTGCTGCCACGGCCCGAGCCCGGCCAGCCTCCGCCCGAGCATCTGGCCGAGGCCCTCCAGCGGGTCGCCGAGGTCGCCGACCGGCTGACCGCCGGCGTGCCCGAGACGGTGAGCGAGCGGACGCCGGCGCAGCACGCGTCGTGGCTGCTGGCCCAGCTGCTGAGCTGGCACCGCCGCGAGGAGAAGTCCGGCTGGTGGCGCTTCTTCTTCCTCATGACCGAGTGCACCGATGACGAGCGGGTGACGGAACCCGACGCCATCGGCGGCCTGGAGCACGTCGCCGAGCTCGGGCCGATGGCCAGGTCGGTGGTCCATCGCTATCGCTTCCCGCCGCAGGAGCACGACATCGACGTGGGCACGGAGGTGCGGATGCCGGATCCGAGCGGCGAGGACGACGCGGGCGTCAGCCCCGGGGAGGTGATCGCGGTCGACAACGACGCCGGGACGATCGACCTGAAGCAGGGCCCCAAGGCCGGCGACCTGCGGCCCGCCTCGCTCGTGCCGTATCCCTCGTTCCGGGCCGAGGCGCAGAAGGCCAGCCTGCTGCGCGATCGGCCGGTGGGTGGCCGACCACGGGATCGACGCGGCGCCGAGCCGGCCACGTACGCCGCGGCGCGGCGACTCCTGCTGCGCGAGCCACCGCGGCTGGGCCAGGCGGCCGGACAGCCCCTCGCGGTGCCATGGGAGCTGGACCGCGACGCCGCGCGCCGGCTCATCGGGGAGCTGAGCGGGTCGTTCCTGGCCATCCAGGGACCGCCGGGCTCGGGCAAGACGACTCTCGGCGCGGAGCTGATCGTGGACCTCGTGGCCGCCGGCATGCGGGTCGGCGTCACCGCCAACAGCCACAAGGTCATCGGCCTCCTCCTGGACAAGGTGGGTCAGGCGGCGGCGAAGCGCGGGTCAGCCGCGTCAGGATCGGCCAGAAGGGCGCGGAGAAGGACGTCTGCACCTCGTCGGTCGCCCGCTGCCTTGGCTCGAACGCCGAGGTCGCCAGCGCACTCGCCGCCGGGGAGCTGGACGTGGTCGGCGGCACGACCTGGCTGTGGGCGCGCGACGACCTCGCCGGGTCCGTCGACGTCCTGTTCGTGGACGAGGCGGGCCAGATGTCGCTGGCCAACGTGATCGCCGTCTCGCCGGCGGCCGATCGCTCGTCCTCCTGGGCGACCCGCAGCAGCTGGACCAGCCCCTCCAGGGCAGCCATCCGCCGGGCGCCGATCGGTCCGCGCTGGCGCACCTGCTGGGCGACGCGCCAGACGATGCCGCCCGAGCTCGGCCTGTTCCTGCGGCGCACCTGGCGCCTCCATCCCGACATCTGCGCCTACACCTCGGAGGTGTTCTACGAGGGGCGCCTCGAGCCGGAGGCGGGTCGCGAGCGGCAGGTGCTGCCAGGGACGCCGCCGCTCGACGGGACCGGCATCCGCTTCATCGGCCGTGGCCCACGCCGGGAACGACAACGCACTCGCCCGAGGAGGCGGAGGCGGTGGCCGCGGCTCGTGCGGTCGCTCGTCGACGCCGGCGCCACCTGGATCGACGTCGAGGGCCGGGAGCAGCCCGTCCGCCTGGAGGACGTCCTGATCGTCACGCCGTACAACGCCCAGGTGCGGACGATCGCGGCGGCGCTGCCCGGGGCCGCGTGGGCACCGTGGACAAGTTCCAGGGCCAGGAGAAGCCCGTCTCCATCTACTCCATGGCCACCTGCTCGGCCGACGACGCCCCGCGCGGCATGGAGTTCCTGTACAGCCTCAACCGCCTCAACGTGGCCACCTCACGGGCCCGCTGCGTCACGGTCGTGGTGGCCAGCCCCGACCTCCTGCGCGTCCGCTGCAGGACCCCGCGTCAGATGCGCCTCGCCAACGCGCTGGCGCGCCTCGTGGAGATGGCCGGACCCTAGGCGCGTTGGCCCGGCGGTGGCGCCGCGTGTTGATGCTCGCCCGCCCCGATTTCCCACGACCCCTCCACGCTGATGCGCTCGAAGTCATCAACCGACAGCGAGCCGGCCCCGGACGTCTGCTTCCGTCAAGGACTCGAGCCGCAGAGCTTCGGATCCTGACTCCCCGGGTAGGTAAACCGTCCTGTGGATCAACCCTTCGCGGACCGTGAACTCCACGCGCGGTTGCAGCGTCCGGAGCACCGCCGGCAGTTCCGCTGACGGCGTCGTCCCGGAGCCACCCTTCGTGCAGCCGTACGAAGATCCTCGAGGCTCCCCGTCGGATGCCGCGGACGTGTCAGGAGAAGCGAAGAGGCGATTCGCGCCGGCGTCTTCGGGCGCCGGTCGTCCCGTCGAGCTGGCGAAAGCCTGCTGCGACGAGATGCTCATAGGTCTCGTTGAAGATGTCCAGCGGCGGAACGAAAACAACGGTGGCGTCGCGGCTTCGAGTGAGCAACACGCGGTACGCATTTAGGCGCAGTCGCATGCGCGTCTCTAACGAGCGACCCGCGGGCGTACGCACGAGCGAGACGATTGCTCCACTGACCGTGTCGAGCAAGCAGATCCGATCCCCATCCTAGAAGCGCAGCATTCAGCTCGAGACCCTGGCAGCCGAATTCGGTCACGCACACGTCGAGGCGAGTGCACGACAGGGGGCTTTCGCGACCGTCCCCAAACCACGGGCCGTACTTCAGTCGCTGCGTTTCGTGCCAACCATTAGGGATACCGAACGCCGCGAGGTCTTTGTCGCGCGAGGAGGCGATGAGTCCGTACCGGGCCTCTGGTTGATCTGCGTAACGTTCGCGGAGATAAGCTCGCCCATCTTCGAGGCGCCGGGTCACCCGCAGGAGGCAGCCCAGACCTCTCGAGCTCGAGCGCCTCGGCGGCCAACTCACCGGCCGGCCTTGCGTCCAGCAGCGCCCTGACGAAGCGATGGAGCGTCGGGGCGAGGTGAAACCTGACCGCCGTGTCGAGACTCAGGCGCGTGTCACCGCGGAAACGGCCGGCGGTCGTGCACGACCTGGTCGAGGTCCGGCGACCCGTGCACGTCCCAGGTCCGGTTGGATCGCTCGATCGCCGACAGCCACTGACCAACGCCTTCCTCTTCGCCCTCGTGGATCTCCTGTCCTGAGCCGATCAGCCCAATCACTACGCTCCAGCCCGGGATCCGGTCGGCGATCTGGATGAACTGTTCTGGTTCGGACGGCGTGACGTCGAGTTCGCGATGCTCGGCGGCCATCTTCTCCGCCGAGAACGCCCGTTGGGCCTCGTCAAACACAAGCACGTGCTCTGGTGGGATGGCTTTCTCGTCACGCGCGTAACGGGTCACGAATGGTTTGACCGCACGCACGAAGGTCTTGCCCTCGCCCGATCCCCCACGAAGCTCGTACTGGAGAACCTGGACGAGCGGACCGTTCCCGGACAGGTAGACGGCGGGAGCCGTAGGCCGACCCCCGGGACGAGGCACAGCCAGGTCATCGAGGAAACGCGCATGGACGGCCTGAAGTCCGACGAGCGTCTTCCCGGGACCCCGGCACACCCGTGAGGAGAACCAGGTGACGCCCTGAGGTCGCGGCCGCCTCATGCACGATCTCGGTGATCGCGTCCACGGCCGGTTGCGTCGCCGCCTCCGCCCGTTTGATGCGCCGGAGGGTGCCGTGCTCGAACAGCTCACGAGCGGCCTCCACCAGGGTCGGGAGTGGCCGATACGCATCCTCCGAGAGGAAGGCCGCCATGCTGATGCGGTCGTCGGAGCCCGCGACCGTCAGCTCTTCGGCAGCTCTGTCGAGGACGTCCGGGCCGACGATCCGCACGCCTGCCACGGCACCCAAGTCCCCGCTTGCCTCGGTGAGAACCAGGAAGGGGTGTACGGGTCGCTCGGCGCATTCGCGGTGGTAACCGCGCAGGTCGCGGGCATACCCGGCGGCCTGGTCGATGTCCGCGAGAGTCGGAAGCTCCTTGCCCTTCAGCTCAAGGACCAACACCGCCCCATTGATCAGCAGTACGACGTCGGGCCGCCGATGCTCGAGGGGCAACTCGTACTCGAGAATGGCGGAGTAGCCGGCGGCAATCCTGTCCTGCTCCAGGACCTCGCGCACCTCACGTTGCAGGCGCGGCACCGAATCGACCCACGCCGCCCGCTGCGACGTGGAGAAGTCACGGACGAAGTCGGCCAGGGATCCAACGATCTGGGCCGGCGTGCTGCGGCTGAAGTCAGGAAACGAGGACGACCAGCCATGCCGAGCGAGGGTGGGATCGTCTCCATACGGCACGTGCTCTTCGGCACGCCGCCAGGCTAGCACCGGAATCGGCCGAACTGGATCCTAGCTCTGGGCGTTGCGCTCGTACGCCTCGAGGGAGTTCACGGCATCCACTACGTCGGCGTATCGGGCGGCCATCGATCTGGCGATCTCGAGGTAGAGATCGGTGCGGTCGGCCGGATCGAGGTCTGCGGGCGTCCTGGCGCCGAAGGCCGCCGAGATACGGAACGATCTCCAAGCCGTCGGGGTCGAGCTCCGCCGCCGCATCGGAGGCCGCCTCGATGAGGTCAAGGTGATCCACTCAGACGTCCCTCCTTCCGCTGCGCACGCCCGCCGATGACTTCGAGCGCATCAGCGGGGAGGGGTCGTTCGAAATCGGGGCGGCGAGCATCAGCAACGCCCGCCTACCCCACCACCCGCGTCAGTAGCCACACGTGCCCGAAGGGGTCGGTGATCTTGGCGGCCTGGACACCGGCCGTGGGATGGTCGGGCGGACGAACCGGCGTGGCGCCTGCAGCGACGGCCCGCGAGAACAGCCCGTCCACATCGTCCACGTCCAGGTCCAGGAGGATGGGCGACCCACCCAGGGTCAAGGGCCCCACGATGTGCTCGAACTCGGGGTGTTCGTCGGCCAGGAAGATCGGCGCGCCGCCGATGCGGATCTCGGCGTGGCTGATGCGCCCATCCGGATCCTGCCAGCGCACGACCTCTTCCGCCCCAAAGACATCGCGGTACCAGGCCATCGCCGCGGCGGCTCCCTTGATCGCCAGGTAGGGCGTGACGGCGGTGATTCGCATCGGCCGAGGCTAGCAGGTCCGGCCGGCGGTGCGACAATGGGCACGCAGCCCACCGAACGCTCGCGATGAGGTGCCCCGACGATGGCCCAGGCGACCGCTCCTACCGCCCCTTCCATGAGCAGCGAGGAGATGGTCCGCCTCGCGCGCGAGCACACCTTCTTCTCGTGGAGCGTGCAGGGCCAGCTCGACCCGATCGCCATCGACCACGCCGAGGGCGTCTACCTCTACACGCCCGAGGGCAAGCGCATCCTGGACTTCAACAGCCAGCTGATGAGCGTCAACATCGGCCACGGCGACCGCCGCGTCATCGATGCCATCACGGCCCAGGCCCAGAAGCTGCAGTTCGTCCAGCCGGCCTTCGTGACCGAGCCGCGGGCGCGCCTCGGCGAGAAGCTGTCCCAGATCCTGCCCGGCGACATGGACAAGGTCTTCTTCGTCCTGGGTGGCGCGGAGGCCATCGAGAACGCCATCAAGATCGCCCGCCACTACACCGGCCGCTACAAGGTCCTGTCGCGCTACCGGGCGTACCACGGGGCCACGTTCGGGGCCATGACGCTCACCGGCGACCCGCGCCGCTGGCCCAACGAGCCGGGCCTGGTCGGCGTGGTGCGCTACCCCGACACGCACCGCTGGGGCGAGAAGGATCCCCGCCCCGTGGCGGAGAGCCTGCGCGGCCTGGAAGACGTGATCATGTACGAGGGCCCGCACACGATCGCGGCCGTCTTCCTGGAGACGATCGTGGGCACCAACGGCATCCTCATCCCGCCCGACGGCTACATCAAGGGCGTCCGCGAGATCTGCGATCGCTACGACATCCTGATGGTCGCCGACGAGGTGATGGCCGGCTTCGGCCGCACCGGCAAGTGGTTCGCCATCGACCACTGGGGCGTCACGCCCGACCTCATGACGATGGCCAAGGGCCTGACCTCGTCCTACCTGCCGCTCGGGGCGGTGGCCATGCGCCACCACATCGCCGCCAAGTTCGACTCGATGTACTACAGCGGCGGACTGACCTACTCCTCGCACCCCATCTCCCTGGCGGCCGCCCTGGCGACCATCAAGGTGTACGAGGAGGACCACCTGATCGAGCATGCGGCGGCGATGGGCCCGGTCCTGCGCCGGCACCACGAGGCGCTGGCGGCCAAGCACCCCAGCGTGGGCACGCACCGCAGCCTGGGCCTCTTCGGCATCCTGGATCTCGTGCGCTCACGTGATCCGTACGTCCCGCTGACCAGCTTCAACGGCACGTCGGACGAGATGAAGGCCGTGGCCAAGTACCTCCGCGAGCACGGCCTCTACACGATGATCGCCAACAACTCGATCCACACCAACCCGCCGCTGTGCATCACGGAGGAGCAACTGGCGGAGGGCTTCGCCATCATCGATGGCGCCCTCGACATCGCCGACCAGGCCGTGACCGGCTAGGGCTCGTACGGCACCTCGATCCGATCCTCGCGACGCGTCGGATCGACGCGTCGCAGGAAGAACGAACCCAGCCCGAACAGTCCGATCGCCAGCACGAAGGCCAGCCGCAGCGCGAAGCCCTCGTCGCCCAGGCCCTTCGTGACGAGGAGCACGATGAGCCCGGCCCCCGCCACTGCCACCGTGCCGGCCAGCCCAGTGGCCACGTTGCTGAGGCCCATGTACCGGCCCGTGGCGGCCTTGGGGATGATGTCGGTCATGAGCGCCCAGTCCACGGCCAGGAAGGTCCCCGCGGCGAGGCCGATGAGGACCGCGCCGACCAGCGCCAGCGGCACGCCCTGGGCCGGATCGGCGGGTGCCACCACCATGACCACCGAGCCGACCGCCCCGACGACGCACGCCAGGTAGATCAACGGCTTGCGGCCATACCGGTCGGACGCGCGGGCGGACGGCACGCAGGCGATCAGGACCGCCCCTCCGAGGATGATCGGCGCGACCCCCAGCCAGAAGCCGCGATCGCTGGTCGAGAGCGGGATGGTGTAGGTGAGGTACAGGTCGATCTCGCGGGTGAACATGCTCACCCCGGCCAGGATCATCAGGCGCGACGCCACCAGGTTCACGAAGCTCCGCTCGCTCAGCACATCGCGGCCCCACGTCTCGAAGGCGATGGCCCTCCACGAGCGACCGCCGCGCGGCTTGGCCGTGGATCCCTCCCTCACCGTGACGACCGTGACGATGGCCGTCGTCAGCTCGATGACGCCCAGGGCGATCGTGGCGAGGGTGAAGTCCGGGTGCTGGCCCGCTGGGGTGAGGCGGACCGGGATCGAGACGATGATCGTCCCGGCGATCGGGCCAAGGATCGACATCACGCCCACCAGGGCACTGGCCAGGCCGACCTGCGGCGCCGGGACCAGGTCCGGGACGTAGCCCTGGAAGGGCCCCTGCGCGATGTTGGAGCTGAACTGGAGCAGCAGGTAGAACGCGCCGATGGCGACCAGCGGGTGGGCCGTGGCGATGCCGATGAGGAAGACCAGATCGAGCGTGGAGCCGACCACGATGTACGGCTTGCGCCGGCCCCACCGACTCGTCGTGTAGTCGCTGATCGAGCCCACCATGGGCTGGACGAGGATGGCCACCAGCGCGCCGAGCCCGCTGATGACGCCCACGCCGACGTTCACCTGGTCGGCCGGCAGCAGCAGCTTCAGGCGCTCCGGCAGGACGACCGAGTCGAGGGCCGTGAAGACCATCGTCAGCCCGAACCAGTAGGCCGACAACTGGAGGAGCTGGGGCATGGGCAACGCGGTGACGGGCCGTCCTTCGGCCCCCGCGGGGACGCCCGGTGTCAGGACAGCTGCCGGCTCGGCCGGCGCGTCGCTCACGGGCGACATCGTACGGGTCCTGGCAAGACCCTCTCAGTAGCAGGAACCGATCAGCCGGTGTGGCCCGTCCCGAACTGGCGATCGCCGGCGTCGCCCAGGCCCGGCATGATGTAGCCGCGCTCGTTCAGCTGGCGGTCGACGGCGGCGCAGTGGATGGGCACGTCCGGGTGCGCCTTCGAGACCGCGGTCACGCCCTCAGGGGCGGCGATCAGGTTGAGCAGCTTGATGCGCGTGGCGCCCCAGTTCTTGAGCACATCGATGGCGGCCGTGGCGCTGCCGCCGGTGGCCAGCATCGGGTCCAGGATGAGGCAGACGTCGACGGTCGCTTCGTCGGGCAGCTTGTTGTAGTACTCCACCGGGCGCAGCGTGCGCTCGTCGCGGAAGAGCCCCAGGTGCCACACCTGGGCCGTCGGCATCAGCTCCAGCATCGCGTCGACCATGCCCAGGCCGGCCCGCAGGATGGGCACCAGGCCGATCCGGTCGGCCAGCCGCGCCCCGTCGGTCATCTCCAGCGGTGTCCGCACGCGCACGACGTCAAGGTGGGCATCGGCCAGCGCTTCGTACCCGATCAGCCAGCTGATCTCGCGCACCAGCTCGCGGAACTTCTTGGGCTCGGTGCGCTCGTCACGCAGCAGGGCCAGCTTGTGCAGCACGGCGGGATGCTCGGAGACGTGCAGGTTCGCTGGTCGCACGAACGGCGGGACGGCGGTCTCGGTCGGGTCGGGCATCCGGGCGATTCTAGTCGTGTCGGGGGACCAACGGAGGCCCGCTCGACCCGAAATGCGGGGCCTCGCACCGGCGGTCGGCCGGGTACCATCGCTCGGTGCCCGAACCCCGTGACCTTTCGTGCCCATGAAGACCGGCGTGCGCGGCTCCGCCGGCCCGCCGGCGCCCCCGCGGTGGCCACGCAACGCGGCCCCGCCGGCGCTCGTCAACGTGCGGCGCGGGAGCGTCATCGAGAGCCGGCATCGCGGCGCGATCGTCCAGGTGGGGGCCAACATGGCGGTCGAGCGGGCGCTCGGCGATCCGGAGACGGTGGTCACCCTGCGCAGCGCGGTCAAGCCGTTCACCCTGATCGCCCTGGTCGAATCGGGCGCGGCCGACTCCTTCCATCTCACCCATGCCGAGCTGGCCATCATGGCCTCCTCGCACTCGGGCGAGGACATGCACGTCCGCACCCTGCAGGCGGTCTTCCGCCGGGCCACCCTGAGCCAGACGCTGCTGGCGTGCGGCGACATGGCCCCGCTCGACGTGCTCACGGCGGCTCGCCTGGCCCGCGACGGGGAGGCGCCGGGCCCCGTCCGCCACATGTGCTCCGGCTTCCACGCGGCGAGCATCATGCTCAGCCGTCACGCGGGCTGGTCGCTCGACGACTACTGGCGGCCCGACCACCCCAGCCAGGTGGCCGCCCGGGACGCGGTGGCCCGCGCCTTCGGGGTGCGCCCGACCGCCCTCGTCACGGTCGGGGACGACTGCGGTCTCGCCACCTACGCCTTCCCGCTGCTCGAGGTCGCCCGGGCGTACGCGCTGCTGGCCGATCCGGCCGGCGTCGCGGTCGGCGACGCGCGGCGTGGCGTGGTCCCCGCCCTGACCAGGATCCGCGACGCCATGCTGGCCGCGCCGGAGATGGTCGGGGGCAGCCGCGATCGGCTCGACACGGCCCTGACGGTCGTGGGAGCGCGCCGCATGATCGCCAAGAGCGGCGCGGAGGGCCTCCGCGGCGTCGCCCTGCTGCCCGAGGCGCGCGGCCCGCGCACCACCGCGGCCGGGCTCGCGCTGGCCATCGAGGATGGCGGCGACCAGCGGGGCACGCATGTGGCCACCGTGGAGGCCGTGCGGCAGCTCGGGGCGCTCGATGAACGGGCGCTTCGGCAGCTGGCGGCGTACGCTCACCCCGTGACGCGCGATCCGCAGGGCGACGTGGTGGGTGAGGTGCTCCCTGGCTTCGAGCTGGCGCCCATCTCGGAGCTCACCTGATCCGAACCTCCGAAGACGATGCCCCCGATCCCTGACCCTTACCGGGTCCTCGGCGTGGCGCGCGAGGCGACCGTCGGCGAGATCCGCACGGCGCACCGCCGCCTGGCCAAGCAGTACCACCCCGACGCGACCGGCGGCGACACCGAGCGCTTCCTGGCGGTGCAGGAGGCGTACCAGGTCCTGAGCGACCCGCTCCGCCGCCGCGAGTGGGACGCGCGCCATCGTCCGGGCCCCGTCCGGGCCGATACCTCGCCGCGAGCGCGGCCCACGACCACGCGCGGCGGCACGGCACGCGGCGCCACGACCGGCCGCGGCCAGGCCCAGGCGTCGCCGGCCGGTGACACGAACACGGCCGCGTCCGGCCCGCGCCCGGCGCGCGCGTCGCGCCCCCAGACGAACCGGCAGCGCCGCCGGCCCGATCCGTTCTCCGCGTCGGGCCGGGAGCCCACGAGCGACTCGTACACGTGGTCGGCGCAGGACGTGCCGTGGTGGTCCACCGGCCCCGACCGCTCGCGGCCCGGGCAGCGGCAGGAGACGGCCGGCACGGCAGGCCCCGCTGGTCCGGCAGCCGACCCTGCCGCCTCACCGGCCCAGGGCACGACGTCGGCAGGCGCCGGCGCGACGCATCGGGCGGCCCCGTCGGGCGCCGACTTCGACGTCTACAACCGCTCCTCGGGCGCCGCCTGGTCGATGGCCTCGCGGGCCTACTTCCGCCGCGCGGGATCGGACGTGCCACGTGGCGCGGCCGAGCCGTTCGGCCAGCGCTGGACGACGCCCCCGGGCACGCCTTCGAGGGGGCCGGGGCCCAGCCCCAACGCGGCCCGTACCGCGGCCGCTGCCTCGCGCGCCGCGGCCGCAGCTGCGTCCCGCCCCGCAGCCGCCTCACGTTCTGCGTCGGCATCCTCGAGCGCCCAGGAGGCCGTGGGTCGGGCGCGCGGGGTGGTCTTCGGCCCACCCCGTGGGTCGGCGTCGGCGCGGCGGAGTGGGCGGGCGGCCGCCTGGCCGTCGGTCGGGGGCCGCCTCCTCTATGCCGTGCTCGGCTGGCTGGCGCCCGCGGCCGTGCTGACCCTGGGGCCTTTCGTGGTCGCCATGCCCTTCGTCACGGGCGTTCTGTCGGCACTCGCCGTGGCCCTGCTTCTTGCGCCGCGGCTGGCCTACCTGGCCGCCGTCGGGGGCACGGCCGCCCTCGTCGCGGGCGCCGGGTTCGCCCTTGGCCAGGCCGCCTCGGCCGACCAGCTCGGCGTGCCGTTCGACGCCATCGCCGCCGCCGTGATCACGCTGGTCTACATGGGAGCCGTCATCCTCGCATGCCTTGACTGGCCGATCGCGCGTCCATGGACGCACCCCAGGTGACGGCCCCCATCCGCTGCCGCATCGCGCCGAGCCCGACTGGCCCGCTCCATATCGGCACCGCGCGCACGGCCCTCTACAACTACCTGTTCGCCAAGCGGCACGGCGGCACGTTCGTGCTGCGCCTGGAGGACACCGACGCCGCCCGCAGCACCGTGGCGTACGAGCAGGACATCCTGGACGGCCTCCACTGGCTGGGCCTGGACTGGGATGAGGGGCCTGAGGTCGGCGGCCTGCCCGCCCGCGGTCCGTACGGGCCGTACCGCCAGATGGAGCGCCTGCCGCTCTACGCGGAGATGGCTGAGCGGTTGCTGGCTCAGGACAAGGCCTACCACTGCTACTGCACGCCGGAGGAGCTGGCGGCCGACCGGGCGGCGCAGGAAGCCGCCCACCAGGCGCCGCACTACGTAGGCCGGTGCGCGCACCTCACCGCGGCCCAGCGCCGTGACTGGGAGGCGCAGGGCCGCAAGCCGGTCATCCGCTTTCGCATCGGGGAGGGGGTCGTCGCCTTCGACGACCTGATCCGCGGCCACGTGGAGATCGACACGAGTGCCCTCGGCGGGGACCTCGTGATCGTCCGCAGCGACGGGTCGCCGCTCTACCACTTCACGGTCGTCGTCGACGACGCCGCGATGGCCATGAGCCACATCATCCGCGGCGAGGACCACCTCTCCAACACGCCCAAGCACATCCTGCTGTTCCGCGCTATTGGGGCGGACGTGCCCCAGTTCGCCCACCTGCCGCTCATCCTCAACGCCGACCACAGCAAGATGAGCAAGCGCAAGAGCCAGACCGCGATGAGCGACTACATCGCCCAGGGCTTCGTGCGCGAGGGGCTGGTCAACTACCTGGCCCTGCTCGGCTGGGCCAGCACCGGCACCGACGAGCTGTTCTCCCTCGATGAGCTGACCCGGCTCTTCGACCTGGACCGCGTACACCAGGGCGGTGCGGTGTTCGATCGCGAGCGGCTCGAGTGGCTCAACGGCCAGTGGATCCGGCGGTTATCGCCGGAGGAGCTGGTCGAGCGCGTCGCCCCCTTCCTGGAGGCCGACCTGGCCATCCAGCGCGCCGCCGGCCGGGTGGTCACCGAGCCCACCGAAGCCGACCTCCTGGCCCTCGTGCCTCTGATCCAGGAGCGCCTGCCCACCCTGGCCGCCGTCGGCGAGATGACCGACTTCCTCTTCATCGAGGACCTGGTCGTTGAGCCAGGGCTCCTCGTGCCCAAGCGCTGGGACGCCGCGACCACCCTGACCGGCCTGACCGAGGCGCGCCACACCCTGGCGCGCGTCGGCGAAGTGGCCTGGGAGGCCGAGGAGATCGAGCCCCCGTTGCGGGCGCTGGCCGAGGAGCGAGGCTGGAAGGCCGGCGACCTCTTCATGGCCATCCGCGTGGCCGTCACCGGTCGCACCGCCACGCCACCCCTCTTCGACACCCTCGCCGTCCTGGGGATGCCTCGGTCCCTGGCGCGCCTCGATGCCGCTCGGGAGGCCCTCGCGGGAGGTTAGGGCGGGCGCCGGGGCGCCGGGGCGCCGGGCCTCGGCGGGCGCCTGATCCTCGGCGGCCACGATTTCATCGATCCCACCCCGTGATGCTCTTGAAGTCATCAGGCGGGTGGCCCCGCCACTCCGAACTTCCGTTTCGCACGTGATGTGAACGGGATCGGCCTCCGGTAGGGGCTGGGGCGCCGTCGGCGCGGGTGGTTCGCAGCCTGTTGGGCGCTCCCGACCTCCAAATCGGGGCGCTTGACGCGGCGATCCTCCCGAAGAGTCCGCTTTGTGCCGTTCGAGCAGGGTCACGACCGCCCCACGGCCGGCCGGTCGTGTACCTGACGTGCGATTTAGTCGTGGGCGGGCTGGGGCCCGGCCCCTACGACGCTCCATCCCTCCTGCGCCATCTTTCTGACCTGGGAGGGTAGTAACGGACAGGGACATGGCGGCCGGGGACCTCAACCGGGCCGGACCTGGCCGAATCTCGCCGATTCCTGTCCTGGCAAGTCAGGTTCCGACGGATCCGGGCCTCCAGCGCCCCGATCCTGTCCGATACGAACCTCGCAGGTCAGAACCGGCTGACCTCCCAGGTTAGACGGCACCTTGGTGCGGCCGCGATGACCTGGAGCGCATCAGCGCGGAGGGCGCGTTCCTTTTTCGTGCTCGGGCGCCCGGGCGCTCCCCGTGGGGTCAGCTCGGGGCGGGCGTTACCCCGGGTGCGAGGATGGGGGTCGAGTCGGTCGGCGGCGTGATGGCGGTCGTCGAGGTGGCTGGGCCGGCCGGGCTGTTGGTGGCGTAGGTCACGGTCACCGAGCCGTCGGCACCCAGATGCACGGTCACGGCGATCGGGTCGGTGCCGGTCAGGCCCAGGGTGGACGGCGCGTAGGTCGCGGTGAGGTCGGTGAGAGTGCCGGCCGACTGTACGCGCAACGGTGAGGTGAACGCGGCGAGCGGGTCACCGCTGGCCACCGAGCCCTGGGTGGCGATCCAGCTTCCGTCGCCCTGCTGGACCCAAGCGTCCGGGGGGACCGACCGATATGTCACCGACCGGCCGCCGCTGGTCAGGACGAACTGGCTGGCGCCGCCGATCCAGCGGCCCTTGGCCTCGGTGGCGACCGCGCCCCCGACCTTGACCGTGGCATCGAAGGCGTAGCCCGTGCCCAGGGTGGTAAGGACCTGCTGCAGGCGGGCCGCTCCCGGGTCAGGCGTGCCGGTGGTGGCGGTCGGGCCGGAGCCGGACGAGCCGGCAGGCGTCGGCGAGGCCGTCGAGCCACATCCAAGGACAACGGCGCCACACAGCGCTCCGAGCAGCAAGACGCGGGCGGCCCGACCGGGTTGGTCGGCCCGCCCGCGTGCGATCGATCCGATCAGTGAGGCCGGTCTCCGCCGGGGCCCCACCCCTGGTTGCCGCCCTGGCCCTTGTCGGCCTTGCTCTTGTCACCGTGGCCGCAGAAGCCGGAGAAGCCCTGGACGACCAGCTTGTACTGGCTGTTCCCCTCGGACTTCAGCCAGGCGAACATGCCCACGAACGTGCCGTTGAAGCGGACGGACAGGACATGGCCCTTGGTCTTCTCGGTGACCGCACCGCCGGTCGCGCTGTCGTAGACGAGCGTGCCGTCGGCCGCGACGTGGTACGTCACGGACACCGGCGTCGCGTCGCAGAGGTGGGCGGACCAGGTCCGCTCCCCGGCTGCCGCGAGTGCGGCGAGGGTCCCGACCGTCTTCTGGCGATCCTTCCCACTGAGGGTGATCTTGAGGGCGGCCGTCCCGTCCGACTTGGACGACACGGAGATCGACAGATGCTTGGTCCAGCCGTTCGACGTGAAGGTCACGCCGGCCGTGGCGACGGCCCAGCCACCGGTCAACTTGGTCTTGATGCTCTTGGCCTTGGCCACGTCAGCCATCGCCGTGACGCCGCCGGCGGGTTTGATCGTGCCGATCGTGACGGTCGGGTTGCCGCTGCTGTCCTTGCCGATCGCGTAATCCACGGTCGACGGGGCTTTGGTCCCGAAGACGTCGGCCGACCACCTGTCCGTGCCGATGAGGTTGGCGAGCGTGGTGCGCTCGGTGAGCGTCAAACGGCCGCCGCGGGCAAGGACGGAAACGGACGTCTTGCCATCACTCGTGGCGAAGCGGACGTAGCCCGGGTCGGTCTTGGTCTTGGCCAGGCCGCCGAGGGGATTCACGTCGACCGTCTTGATCACGCCGACCGTGTCCAGGGCGATGTCCACCTGCAGACCCGTGCCGATGAGCGGCATCGTCGACATGCCACCCGTCTGGGCGATGGGCTCGTTCGTGTTGGCCAGGACGCTGCCTGGGATGATCAGGAGCAGGGCGGCGGCCATGAGGCCGACCACCAGCGCGGTCCGTCGTTTCATACGATCGCGTCCTCCGTTGCATGCGAGTCGGAGCCGGTCGTGCAAATGACCGGTGCCCGCGTTTCTGGGGCGGGGCTCGCAGGTCGTGGTGCGTGCTGGTCGGGCCACCCTACACCGCGACATCGCGACCTGTCGACCGCGGAGGTCCTGTCTCTGAGCGTGCCGATGGTCCCTGTAACGCTTCTGCAAGCGGGTCCGCGGACCGAATTCGGTGCGCCCGGGCACCACTGGCCACGCAGTCCGGCGACGCGCCGGACGGCCCGGGCCGCTAGGCTGTGGGCTATGGACCACGCTCGTTTCGCCGTCTGGCTGCGCGGCTACATCGACGCCTGGCGCTCCGGCGAGCCGGCCGCCGTGGAGGCCCTCTTCACGGAGGACGCCACGTACGCGTTCGCGCCGTTCCAGCCGCCGCTCATCGGCCGTCCGGCCATCGTCGCCATGTGGCTCAAGGATCCGGACAAGCCCGACTCCTGGTCGGCCGACTATCGACCCCTCGCCATCGACGGCGACGTCGCCGTGGCCGAGGGCGAGACCAGCTACCGCAAGGCCGATGGGGCCAGCCAGGACGTGGACTACCGCAACATCTTCGTCTGCGAGTTCGCGTCCGACGGGCGCTGCCGCTCCTTCGTGGAGTGGTACATGACCGTGCCGCAGGCCCGCGAGCAGGAGGACGAGCCGGCGGCGTGAGCGCCTCGGCCGGGTCCGCGCCCCTGGAGCTGCGGGTTGCGACCCTCAACCTGCGGAACCTGGCCGACCGATGGGACGAGCGCCTGCCCCTGCTGCTGGCCGACTTCGCGGCGCTCCAGCCGGACCTCATCGGGCTCCAGGAAGTGGTCTATCCGCTGCAGCAGGACCGCCTCCTGGGGGCGGCCGGCGCCGCCTCGTATGAGGCGCGCCGGGGGTGCGCCGGACGCCCCGAATACGGCAACGCCACCCTCATCCGGGCGGGGATGGCACTCACCGCGGCGCCCGCCTCAGCCGACGACCGCCTGGACCTTGGCCTCGCCCGCTCGGCGCTGCGGGTCGAGCTGATGCGGGACGGGCGACCGGCGCTCCGCTTCGTCACCGTGCATCTCCACCACACCACCGACGAAGTGGGTGCGCGCCGTCGCGACGAGCAGGCGGCACGGCTGCTGGAGTGGCTGGCCGGCCTGCCGGCCGTACCGGCCACGCTCGTCGTGGGCGACTTCAACGCCAACCCGCGCGAGCCCGCCTACGCGCGTCTCGCCGCGGTTCTCCGCTCAGCATCCGTCGAGGCGAACGGCCGCGAGCCCGACGTTACCTGGCCGTCCGGCCTCCAGGCGCCGGCCATGGACACCGATGGCGAGCCGATGTGCCTCGACTACATCTGGCTCGGCGGCGCCGTGCAGGCCACGGCGGCGCGCCTGGTCTTCGACCGCCCGGCGGTGGGCGATCCGACCCTCTACCCCTCGGACCACGTGGGCCTGGTGGCCCAGGTCCGCCTGGGGTGACGACCCGCCGCCTGGCCCACCGCGGCGACCATCGCCACCTGGCGGAGAACAGCCTCGCGGCGCTCGTGGCGGGGGCCCGCGCGCCGCTGAGCGACGGCGTGGAGTTCGACGTCCGCGTTTCCGCTGACGGCGTGCCGGTGATCATCCACGACGACACGCTCGAACGGGTCCAGGGCGTCACCGCCGTCGTCGCGGACACGGGCGCGGCCGAGCTCGGTAGACACGGCGTCCCTGCCCTGGCGGACGTCCTCGCGGCCCTCCCGCCGAGCGCCTTCCTGGACGTGGAGTTGAAGGTCGTGCCCGGCCCGGAGGTGGCGCGGGTCCTCACCGCGTTGCGTGGCCCGAACCCGGCCAACGCCGTCGTCTCGTCGTTCCACCCCGAGGCGCTTGAGGCACTCGCCGCCCACGCGCCCGGCTGGGCCCGCTGGGCCAACGTGCTGTGGGTGGACGACGGGATCGTGGGGCTGGCGCGGGAACTCGGCTGCCGTGGCATCGCCGCCGCCCACGGTGTCATCGACCGCCGCACGGCCCGCCTCGTCGAGGCGGCTGGCCTCGAGCTCGCGGCCTGGACGGTCACCCGCCGGCCGACGTTCGAGCGGCTCACCCGGCTGGGTGTCGCCGCGGTGTGCGTGGAAGGGTCGCTGCTCGACCGCTGACGCCTCGAGCGTCTAACCCAGGACGGCCTGGGCGCCGATCCGCACGGCGAACCCCAGGACGATGAGGTAGCCCACGGCCGACAGCACGATGCGCCCGGTCGGCGACGTCCGCCGGTGGAGCACCGCGCCGATGATGGCCAGGACGCTCTGCCAGCCCAGGGAGGCCACGAAGGCGCCCGTGGCGAAGGCGAGCCGCTCGGCCGGCGTGGTGCCGATGGCGGGCAGCGCCACCATGAGCGCGCCGAAGTAGATGACCGTAACTGGATTCAGCAGCGTCAGGCCCAGGAACCGGGCGTAGGTGCCGCGCGCGCCGGCGCCGGTGGGGGCAGGGGAGGGCGCTGGATCCGGCCCGGCCGAGGCTGCACGCCAGAGGCGCCAGACCCGCTCCAGCCCGACCACGCCGATGGCGGCCAGCGCGACTGCCGCCACCACGCGCAGGTCGGCCAGCCAGGGGGCGATCGTGCCACTCAGCGCCGCCCCGAACAGGGCCGCCATCGAGGCGTAGATGCCGTCCGCGCTGGCGGTACCCGCCCCGGCTGCCAGCCCCACGGCCAGGCCGCGCGAGGCGGCCGTGGCGATGATGAGGACCGCGATGGCACCGACCGGGATGGCGATGCCCAAGCCTGCGAGTGCCCCGGCGATGGCCGACGTCAGCACCGCTCGCCGCCTCCTCGTCGCGCCACCGCGGCATGGTATCGGCGGCGGCTCCGTGTCGGGAGCCGAAACGGGGCGTTAACGTGCCTGGCTACCATGGACGGAGATGGCCCGCACGATCCTCGTGGTGGACGACGAGCCCACCGTCCGGGAGACCCTCGCCGAGAACCTCCAGCGCGAGGGTTACCGCGTCGTCACCGCGTCGGACGGCCGTGAGGCGCTGGCGCGCTTCCGCAGCGAGCGACCCGACCTGGTGATCCTGGACGTGATGCTGCCGGAGCTGAGTGGCGTCGAGGTCTGCCGCATCATCCGCGCCGAGTCGGCCGTGCCGATCCTCATGCTGACGGCCAAGGACGCGGAGATCGACACCGTGGTGGGCCTCGAGGTGGGCGCCGACGACTACGTCACCAAGCCGTTCAGCCTGCGGGAGCTGCTGGCCCGCGTGCGGGCCCTGCTGCGGCGGCTGGAGCAGCAGGCGGTGGAGGCCCCGCCGGCGGTCATCGACCTTGGTTCGGTCCAGGTAGACCTGGCCGGCCATCGGCTCCTGCGCGACGGCCATGCGGTGGCCATCAAGCCCAAGGCCTTCGACCTGCTGGCCTTCCTGGTGCGCCATCCCGGGCAGGTGTTCACGCGCGACCAGCTGCTCGAGCACGTGTGGGGCTACGACTACGCCGGCGAGACACGGACCGTGGACGTGCACATGCACTGGCTGCGCAGCGACATCGAGGCCGACACGGGCCACCCGACCTTCCTGCAGACCGTGCGCGGGGTCGGTTACGTGTTCCGGCGGCCCGGATCCGCCTGACCCGGCGCTCGGAGCGGGGCCTAGACTGACCCCATGGACCCGTTCGTCGGCCTCGCCGTCGTGCTCGTCGTGGCGCTCGCCGTGGCGGCTGGCGTCGCCCTCCGCCAGCGATCGCGGCTGGACCGCGTGGCACGCCTCGTCGGCGGCGAACCGGGCCAGGACGTCGAGATGGCGTCCCGGGCCCTCGTCGATGACCGCGACCAGGCCCGCCAGCAGGTGGCGCAGGCGGACCAGGAACTGGGGCAGCTGGCCGGGCTCCTCGGCGTCGGCGTGCTGCGCTTCGACGACGACCTGCGGGTCCGCTTCGCCAACCCGGCCGCGTGCACCTTCCTGGGTCGGGAGCCCGGCGGCCTGGAGGGGCGCAGCGCGCTGGAGGCCTTCGCCGATCACGAGGTGGAGGCGCTGCTCCTCTCCGCCCGCGACCGCGGCGCGGCGGGCGGCGAAGTGCGGCCACGCGGCGAGGATGGGCGGGCGCTCCTGATCCGGGCCCGGCGCTCGCCGTGGGGCGGCCTGTGGGTGGCGCTCGACGACGTCACCAAGCTGCGCCGGCTGGAGCGGATCCGCACAGAGTTCGTGGACAACCTCTCGCACGAACTGCGGACCCCGCTGACCAGCGTGCGTCTGCTGACCGAGACGCTGGCGCGCGACCTCGACGACCTGGTCGTGCCCGACCGGGTGCGCGACCGCGTGGCCCGCATCGACGTGGAGACCGGCCACCTCGTGCAGATGGTCTCGGAGCTGCTGGAGCTCTCGCGCATCGAGGCCGGCGGCGAGCGGCTCTACCTGGACGTGGTGGACATGGCCGACGTCGTGCGCGCGTCGTGCGAACGGTTGCGGCTCTTCGCCGAGCGGCAGGGGATCCGCCTGGAGGTCCGCACGGACGCCGGGCTGCCCCTCGTGCGCGGCGACGCCGAGCGCCTGGGCCAGGTGCTGCTCAACCTCATCCACAACGCCCTGAAGTTCTCGCCCTCGGGCACCACCGTGACCGTCAGCGCGGTGGCCGGACCGGACGTGGTGACGGTGTCGGTCGCCGACCAGGGGCCGGGCATCGCCCGGCAGGACCAGGCCCGCATCTTCGAGCGCTTCTACAAGGTGGATCGGGCACGGGTCCGCGGCATGGGCGGGACCGGACTTGGCCTGGCCATCGCGCGCCACATCGTGGAGGACCACGGTGGCCGCCTGGAGCTGGAGAGTGAAGAGGGGCGGGGAGCCGACTTCCGCTTCAGCCTGCCCATCGCGGCCGACCTGGCGACCGGCGCGGGCGCTGGCTCGCGGGCGACTCAGCCGGCCGGATCGAGCAACTGAGGGGGCACCAGCCAGACGAGGGTGCCGCCGCCCGGCCGGAGCGGGCGGGGCGTGTCGATGCGGGCCAGGGCGCCCTTGCGCATCGTGAGGTCGGGGATCCCCGTCAGCTCCATCAGGAGCTCGCTGAAGTCAGGGTCGTGGCCCACCAGCATGACCCGCGGCGACCCCTCCGGCGCCCGCTCGCCGCTCAGCGCGCTGTCCAGGATGGCGTCCACCGTGACCAGGTCGAGCGGATCGGCCAGCCGCCCGTCGTTGTGGATGGGCAGGTCGAAGACACGGGCCACGGCCTCCGCCGTCTGCACGGCGCGGACCTTGGAGCTGCTGACGAGGAGATCGGGGCGCAGGTCGTGCTCGGCGAGGAAGCGCGCCAGCCGCTCGGCCTGTTGGCGGCCCTTCGGCGAGAGCGGCCGGTCGGCGTCGGGACCTTTCCATTTGGCCGGGTCACCGGCATGGGCGTGACGCAGGAGCGACAGCTGGACCGTCGCTCCCCTCACTCGTTGAGGTCCTCGATCTCGCCGGTGGCCAGGAAGACGACGTCCTCGGCGATGTTCGTGACGCGGTCGCCGATGCGCTCCAGGTTCTTGGCCGCGAACAGGATCCGCGTCCCGCGATCGACGTTGTCAGGGTCGGCCCGCATGAGGTCGAGGACATCGGCGAACGTCTTGTGGTACAGCTCGTCGACCGCGTCGTCACCGGCCGCGACCTGACGTGCCTTGGCCTCGTCGATGTCGATGAGGGCCAGCAGCACGCCACGGACAAGATCGGCCACCGCGCGGGCCATCGCCGGCAGGCCAAGGTAGCCCGCCAGGGGCGGCTGGGGAGCCAGCTTGCGGGCCTGCTTGGCTACCGACGTGGCGTGGTCGCCCATCCGCTCGAGCTCGTAGGTGACGTGGTCAAGCGCCAGGAGGAAGCGCAGGTCGCGCGCCACGGGCGACTGCGTGGCGATGGTCGTGACGATCAGCGAGGATACCTCGCGCTGGACCTCGTTGACGCCGCGGTCACGGGTCATCACGCCCAGCGCTGCATCGGCGTCGTGGTCCACGAGGGCCTGCAGGGCGGCCAGGATCTGCTGCTCCACGAGGCTGCCCATACGCAGTACGCCGTCCTTGACGGAGCGCATCTCCGCATCGAGCATCTCGCGGCTGGGATGGTGGCCCCCGGCCAGGGTCGACTCGCGGTTGATCATGCTATCGATGGATCCCTCCGCGCGCGGCTCGCTCATCCGAACCGCCCCGAGATGTAGTCCTCGGTGAGTTGCTGCTTCGGACTTGTGAAGATCTCGCTCGTCGGCCCGACCTCGACAAGGTAGCCCGCTCGATCGTCACCCATGGTCAGGAAGGCGGTGGCGTCACTCACGCGCGAGGCCTGTTGCATGTTGTGGGTCACGATCACGATCGTGTAGTCCGCCTTGAGGTGCGACATGAGTTCCTCGACTTGGAGGGTGGCTACCGGGTCCAGGGCCGAGCACGGTTCGTCCATCAGCAGGACCTTGGGCTCGAGGGCCAGGGCCCGCGCGATGCACAGGCGCTGCTGCTGGCCGCCGGAGAGCGACGTGCCACCGTGGCGCAGCTTGTCCTTGACCTCGTTCCACAGGGCGGCGCGGGTCAGACATCGCTCGACGAGGTCGTCTTGTGCGGCCTTGCCTTTGACCACGCCGTTGAAGCGCGCAGGTGCCGCCACGTTGTCATAGATCGTCATGGTCGGGAATGGATTCGGTTGCTGAAAGACCATGCCGATGGTTCGGCGGACAGCAGCCGGCTCGATCGCGGGATCGTAGATGTCGACACCCTGGTACAGCACCTGCCCTGAGCTGCCAGCACCTGGCACGACTTCGTGCATCCGGTCGAGGCACCGCAACAAGGTCGACTTGCCGCTGCCCGAGGGTCCGATGATCGCGGTGATCGCCCTGGCATTGATGTCCAGGGAGATCTCACGCACCGCTCGACGCTGGCCATACCACGCGCTCAGGTCGCGCACCGTCATGGCCACTTCGGTCGGCGGCCTGACGGAACCGGCCGCTGGCTCTTGACGCCCCCCAGGGACGCCGCCTGGGTCTGCCACTGACTCGGTCATCTCAGGCGTTTCCACAGTCAAGAGCGGGTCCTCCGAACGGGTCGTCATCGACTACTCCCGGCCAGACGCCGGCGCGCGGTCAGCCAGCGCCCGGCAAGGTTGAAGCCCAGGACGATCAGGATCAGGAGCAACGCGGCGCCGAATGCCCGATCACGCGCGGCGTCGAACGCCGAGTTCAGAGCGTTCCGGTAGATCAGAAGGGGCAGCGCCTGCATGGGTTGATTCAGGTCCAGCGTAAAGAAGTTGTTGCCGAGCGACGTGAAGATGAGCGGAGCGGTCTCGCCGATCGCCCGAGAGACCCCGAGCAGGATCCCCGTGATGATGCCCGAGAGGCCCACCGGAACGAACACCGACATGATGGCACGCCACCGCGCGAGGCCCAGGGCGCGGGCCCCTTCAGCGATGGGCCGTGGCGTCAGCCTCAGGATCTCCTCGGCCGACACGGTCACGACCGGGAGCATGACGATGGCCAGGGCAAGCGATCCCGCGAGGCCCGAGAAGTGGCCCTCGGTCACGACCACACTGGTGTAGATGAAGATCCCGACCACGATGGACGGGAGGCCGGCAAGGACGTCGATGAGGAATCGGGCGGCTTGCGCCAGCCGGCCGCCGACCTCGACCGCGAAGACGGCCATCCCGAGCGCGATCGGCACTGCGATCAGCGTTGCCAGGCCGGTCATCTCGAGCGTCCCCACCAGGGCATTGCGCACCCCTCCGCCGGTGGCGCTCAGGTCGGCCGGCGGGTCCTGGATGAGGAAGTCCAGGCTGAGCATGCTGCGGATGCCGTTCACGAATACGTAACCGAACACGGCCACGAGGGGGATCAGGGCGAGGATCAGGGCGATCGCCGCGCAGATCACCAGGAGGTTGGCCTTGACCCGCCGGCGGCCGTCTGTCGGGGCGAAGACGGCGACCGCCTCAGAAGCCACTTCGCAACCCTCCGGTGAAGCGATCGCGGATGGTGATGGCCCCGGCATTCACCAGCACTGAGATCACCAGCAGGACCGTGCCGAGGGCGATGAGGGCCTCGGGATGGAGCGTTTCCGTGGCCTCGTTGAACTCATTGGCGATCACGCTAGCCAGGGTGAACCCGGGCGCGAAGATCGACGTGCCGATGTTGTTCGAATTGCCCACCACGAGGGTCACCGCGATGGTCTCACCGATCGCTCGCCCGAGACCCAGGACGATGGCGGCCAGGAGACCCGCCTTCCCGATGGGGATGGTGACGGTCCGAGCGACGTCCCAGCGGGTGCCGCCCAAAGCCAGGACTGCTTCCCGCTGGAGGCGGGGAGTGGAAGCGAACACCTCACGCGTCACGGCCGAGATGATGGGCACCGTCATGACCGCCAGGATCACGGCAGCCGCGAAGTAGCTGGGGCCGGGCGTGGGCGGCCCCAGGAACGGCACCACCTTCCCCAGGGTGCCGGCGACGGCCTGCTCGAGGGGGCGCATCACCGGCACGAGAACCAGCAGGCCCCAGAGGCCGTAGACCACTGACGGCACTGCAGCGAGCAGATCCACGGCCACCCCGAGCGGCCCGCGCAGACGGGCCGGGGCGAGGTCCGTCAGGAGCAGCGCGATGAGCACCGAGATGGGGACGGCGATGAGCAGAGCGAGCAGGCTGGTGAGGACCGTGCCGTAGATGAACGGCCACGCACCGTAGATGGTGAACGACGGCTCCCACTTCGTCCCGGTCAGGAAGCCGATGATCCCGAACTTCTCGTAGACGGGCGCGGCGGTGACGAAGCTACCGACCATCATGAAGCCAAGGACCAGGGTGGTCCCAACGGCGAGCGCGGCGAGCACGCCGCGGAAGGTCAGGTCCCCCGTCCAGCGGCGACGGCGCAAGCCGATCCGATCCACCGTTTCCGTGGCGTCGGGCGAGCCAGCCGAGTCAGTCATCTAGCAGGCCATCCACTCTGACAGATTGACGACGCCCCGGGGATGGCCTCATCCCCGGGGCGTCGAGCTGATGCTGCAATGGCTATGGCAGGAGGGGAGTGCCGGCCCAGTTGATCGAGCGCACGGCGGCTTCGTCCTGGGCGACCAGGTTGGGCGGCAGGGCACCGTAGATCAGGGGCGCCGAGTCGGCCTGACCGGCATGGATGGCCCACCAGATGAAGTCGACCAGGGAGTTCGCCTGGTCCTGGCTCTTCAGGACCTTCGACAGATCCTGGTAGACGATGATCCATGTCGTGCCTGCGATCGGATAGCCCTGCGGTGAAGCGGAGTTCACAAGGTCGAAGCGGAGGTCGGGCGGATACGACGGCAGGTTGGCGGCCTGAGCGATGGAGTCGAGCGACGCGGTGATGTAGTTGCCGCTGGAGTTCTGGACGTCGGCGAACGGGATCTTGTTCTGGATCGCGTATGCCACGTCGATGTAGCCCACGCCGCCGTCGGTCCCCTTGACGCCCTGGGTGACGCCCTCATTGCCGCTAGCGCCCTGCCCGACCGGCCAGGCGACCGTCTTGCCGGCGGACTTGGTCTTGTCGCCGCCGCCGACGTTGGTGACCCAGTCCGGGCTGACCGCGGTCAGGTACTTGGTGAAGATGCTGGTCGTACCCGACCCATCGGAGCGATGGACCACGCTGATCGCGGTACTGGGCAGACTGAGGCCAGGATTCGCGGCCGTCAGAGCTGGATCGTTCCAGGTCGTGATCTTGCCCAGGAAGATGTTGGCGATGATGTCGGGCGTCATCTTGATCGCCCCGGAAAGCCCGGTCAGGTTGTAGGCGACGACCACCGCACCAAACGTGGTCGGGATCTCGACGGGCGTGCCGTTGGCCGCGGCCGTGGAGATCTCGGAGTCGGCGAGATACGCGTCGGATGCGCCGAAGTCCACGGTGTTCTGCTGCCAGGCCTTGACGCCGCCGCCGGAGCCGATGGACTGATAGTTGATCTGCACGCCGCATTTGGCGAGGTAGTCACCCGCCATCTTGGTCAGCAGCGGGTTGATGAACGTGGAGCCAGCGCCGTTGAGCTGGCCGTCACCCTTGGAGCACCGATAGGTGACCGCGGCCGCGGACGCGCTCGGGCTCTCAGCCATCGACTCGGCGGGCGTGGCGGTCGCGGCGGCGGGCGTCCCGGTCGGGGCCGGCGTCGGGGTGGCGGTGGCACCGCTGCTGCACGCGGCCGCAGCCAGGAGCACCGCAAGGGTCATGGCGCCGATCCGGCCGGCGCGAGTGAACGTGATCACGTGATGCGTCTCCTCAGGGCATGCGTGATTGACACGAGTACGTCTGTGTCCGACGCGAGACTGGCGGACCTGTGTGAACGGTCCGTTGCCGGCCCCGGTGCCCGCGTTAACAGGGCGTGACGCCGGGAGGACATTCGGCCCCCGACGGGGTGTCGGGCGGCCCTATGACATCTCATCCCTGAATGACACAGTTCTCCGTGAGATGCCGACCATCACCCGCGAGTTGCCCGTCGTCCCTGGGCTCCGCTTCGATCTGCCAACCCCCGTCGTCGACGACGTTGTGGCCATCGCGGCCCTGATCGGTGACCGGACGCGGGCCGGGATCCTGCGCCTCCTCGCCGACGGCCCGCATTGCGTCTGCGAGATGGCCGGCGCGCTCGGGGAACAGCAGAACAACGTGTCGAACCACCTCGCGCGACTCCGCGCGGCGGGGCTCGTCCGGGCGAGCCGGCATCGGGTCGACGCCCGCTGGGTCTACTACGAGCGTGACGAGACGGCCTGTCAGGCGGCCGCCCGCATGCTCGGCGGGCTCCTGGGATGACGGCGCTCAGCCTGCCGCGGACTCGGATGCCGTTCTGGCTGATGTTCTGGGGCGCGGTCGGCGCCTGGCTCGTGGCCTGGTTCGCCGAGGCGCCGCTGGCGGACTGGTTGGCCTTCACGGCGCTCGGGCTCGAGCGGGGATCCCACCTTGGCGAGGCCGTCGCCTTCTTCCTGCTCGACGTGCCCAAGGTCCTGCTGCTGCTCCTGGGCATCATCACGGTCGTCACGCTGATCCGCGGCTTCTTCCCGCCCGAGCGCGTCCGGGCGGCGCTCGCCGGCCGTGGCCGCCTGACCGGCACCGCGGCGGCGGCCTCGTTCGGCATCGTGACGCCCGTTCTGCTCCTGCTCCGCCGTGCCGCTCTTCATCGGCTTCGTGGAGGCCGGCATCCCGCTCGGCGTCACCTTCGCCTTCCTCATCAGCTCGCCGATGGTCAACGAGGTCGCGCTGGTCCTGCTGTGGGGCCTGTTCGGACCCGGCATCGCGCTCGTCTACATGGCCGCCGGGCTGACCGTGGCGATGGTCGGCGGGCTCGTCATCGGCAAGCTGCACATGGAGCGCTTCGTCGAGGACTACGTCTGGGCCCTGCAGGGCAAGGGCGGGGCGGCGATCGAGATCCATCTCACCTGGGAAGACCGCATCCACGATGCGTGGGCGTACACCAGGGACCTCGTGCGGCGCATCCTGCCCTACGTGCTGATCGGCATCGGCATCGGCGCGCTGATCCACGGCTATGCGCCCGACGGACCTCGTGGCCGCCATCGGCGGCCGCTCCAACCCATTCGCCGTCCCGATCGTCGTGCTGATCGCCCTGCCGCTCTACTCGAACGCCGCGGGCACGATCCCCATCGTCCAGGCCCTCCTCGGCAAGGGCATGCCGTTGGGGACCACCCTCGCTTTCATGATGGCCATCACGGCCATCAGCCTGCCCGAGTTCATCATCCTGCGCCGCGTCATCCGCTGGCCGCTCATCGCGGTCTTCGCCACGGTGGTGACGATCGGCGTCCTCTTCATCGGCTACCTGTTCAACTTCCTGATCGCCTGAGCCACCCAACGAAGGAGTCATCACCATGAAGAAGATCGAAGTCCTCGGATCCGGCTGCGCCAACTGCATCCGTCTCGAGCGGGTCGCCCATGAGGCGGTCGCCATGGCCGGTGTGGAGGCCGAGGTCGTCAAGGTCACCGACTACGGCCAGATCCTGGCCTACGGGATCATGAGCACGCCCGGCCTGGTCATCGACGGCAAGGTCGTGAGCTACGGCCGGATCCCCTCGGCCGGCGACATCGCCCTCTGGCTGAGCCAGTAGCCCCACTGCAGTCGGGCCCACCCAGCTGTGCCGTCCACTTCGGAGGTCCGCCAGATGCATTGCCACGAATGCGCCCGCGAGGGCCGACAGGAGCCCGCACTCGCCGAATGCCGGTTCTGCCTGGTAGGGCTGTGCAAGCCCCACCTCGTGGCGTCGTTCGAGAGCGCCATCATCCCGCAGTACGCCTGCGACCATCATCCCGAGCGACCCTTCGCCACGGCGCCCAGGCGGGAGACGCACCTGCTCGAGGCGGTCTCGCGATGAAGGCCCTGCTGGCGCGGCTCGAGGACTTCCGCCTCCTGCCGGTGTTCGTCGTCGTCAGCATGGCCGTCGGGATCGTGGTCGGGAACGTCCTGCGGATCTCCGACTTCACCCTGACGCCACCGATCGACGCGCTCAAGGCCATCGTCGGCGGCACGTTCGAGCTGAACGTTCCGAACGCGATCAGCCTGGGCGTCCCGATCGGCCTGTTCGCGATGATGTACCCGGCGATGACGAACGTGCGGCTGACCGAGGTCGGCAGAGCCTTCCGCTCGCCGCGGCAGCTCGCGGTCGTGCTGGTCTTCAACTACCTCGTCGCGCCATTCCTGATGCTGGGCCTCGCCAACCTCTTCGTGGCCGACCCCGAGCTGCACACCGGGCTCGTCCTCTACGGCCTCGCGCCGTGCATCGCGATGGTCATCATCTTCACGTTCCTGGCCAAGGGCAACACGCCCATGGCGCTCGTCTTCGTGGCCCTCAACTCGGTCGCCCAGATGCTGCTCATCCCGGTCTACGCGCGGCTGCTGATCGGGAACGTCAGCTTCGACGTCTGGGTCGTCGCCGAGAGCGTCGTGCTCTACCTCGGCCTGCCGCTCGTGCTCGGCGTGGCTGACCCGTATGCTGGTCGTGCGGCGGCGCGGCGAGGCGGGCATGGACGCCCTCAAGCCGGCCCTCAACGGCGTATCGATCCTGGGCCTGCTCTTCACCCTCATCGTCATGTTCGCCCTCAAGGGCGACCTCATCCTCCAGCGGCCCGGGCATCGTCCTTGAGATGGCCATCCCGATGACCCTCTTCTTCGCTGACCATGTTCTTCGTGGTCCTGCTGGTCGGCTGGCGGCTCCGCTTCTCCTACCGCGACGCGGTGGCGGTCGCCTTCAACGCGACCGGGCGCGACTTCGAGATCGCCATCGCCATCGCCATCACGGCGTTCTCCCCGACCGTGGCCCTCGCCACGGTGGTCGGCCCGCTCATCGAGGTGCCGGTGATGCTCTTCCTGGTCTGGGCCGCCATGCGCCTGGGGCGATCTCTCTTCGGCATCCAGCCGGATGGCAGCGATTCGCGCGCCGTCGTCCGGCTGCCCGTGTGAGTCCCCGATCCGCGCATAGGCGAGCGATCAGACCACGGGCTGGATGACCTGCAGCCGGCGCGTCGACGGTGCTGGCGCCGCGCCCGTGGCATCGAAGGCGGACCCGATGGCGTGGAACCGATCCATGGCCTCGGGCCGGATCGAGTACCAGATCCACGTGCCGCGCCGCTCGCCCGTGACCCACCCGGCCTCGCGCAGGACACGCAGGTGGTGCGAGATGGTCGGCTGGGTGACGCTGTAGCCCGCGGCGATGTCGCAGGCGCACACCGGTCCGGTCAGGGCGAGCTGCCGCAGGATCGCCAGCCGGATCGGGTCGGCGGCCGCCTGGAGGAGCAGGACGTCGGGATCGGTCGGGCGCTTCACCCGCGCACTATATCGACATGTGTATACTTAGGCAAATATCGATATAGACACGACCGACATCCACGGAGGTCCGCCATGACCGCACCCATCCACGAGGTCGTCCGCGACCACTACGCCCGCATCGCGCTCAATGTCGTCGACGATCCGTGCTGCGGCGGGAATGGCGACTGCTGTGGCCCGACCAACTACTCGACCGAGGAGCTGGCGAGCCTGCCCGAGGCGGCGCCGTCTCGCCAGCCTGGGCTGCGGTAACCCGATCGCGGTAGCCGAGCTGCGTGAGGGGGAGACCGTCCTTGACCTGGGCTCCGGCGGGGGCATCGATGTGCTCCTGTCCGCGCAGCGGGTCGGGCCCACCGGCCGTGCCTTCGGGCTCGACATGACCGACGAGATGCTCTCCCTGGCTCGGTCGGAACGCGGCGGCCGCTGGCGCCACGAACGTCGAGTTCCTCAAGGGCCACATCGAGGCGATCCCGTTGCCGGCCGCGTCGGTGGACGTGGTCATCAGCAACTGCGTCATCAACCTCGCCGCCGACAAGCCGGCCGTCTTCCGCGAGATCGCCCGTGTCCTGCGGCCGGGCGGCCGCCTGGGGGTCTCGGACATCGTGGCCGACGACGGGCTGACCCCAGCGGAACGGCTCGAGCGGGGCTCCTACGTCGGCTGCATCGCCGGGGCGCTGTCGTTCACCGAGTACGAAACCGGCCTGCGGGCCGTCGGGCTCGAGGATGTCTCGATCACCCCGACGCACCAGGAGACGCCGGGCATGACATCGGCGATCATCCGAGCGCGCAAGCCCGTCTCGGCCTGACCCACACCGGTGCGTCGCCGCACCACCCGTGATTGCGGGTCAGGGGTACCGATGGTTCAATGGGCGGCCGAGCCTCGCCTTTTCGGCCGGGACGCAGCAGAGGGAGACCACATGGCCAAGGGCGATCACGGAAAGGGCGGCTCCAAGCCAGGCGCCGCCGCGCCCGACGACAAGGCGGCAAAGGCCGAGAAGCGACGGGCCAAGCGGATCGTCAAGGTCGAGGTCCAGCTGGCCGACGCCCGCGAGATCCAGGCCGCCGTCGGCGCCCTTGTCACGTCACTGGAGCGCAAGCTCGCCGATCTCCAGCCGCCGGCTCAGGCTGCCTCGCCCGCGTCGGCACCGGCCGCTTCCCTTGCCGCTCCGGCTCGTCGCGCCACCCGGCCCCGAGCGCCGCGGGCCGCGTCCGCCAAGCCGCGCGTCACACGGGCCCGCGCACCGCGCAAGACGACTCCGCCCGCCTGACCCGCCTTCGTCCGCCGAGACCTCACGGATCGCGCGATGCCTCCCCTCGATGCGCTCGAAGTCATCACGCCTCGTGGGCACGCCCCGGGGTGCCGTCCAGGGTGCCGTTGACCCGGGAGGTCAGCGATCTCTGACTTGGCAGGTTCGTATCGAACACGTTCGGGGCGCCCGGAGTCCGGATTCGTCCGAAGCTGACCTGCGGGGACACGGGACGGCGAGATGCGACGCCTCTGAGGGCCTACGGCCCATGTCCCTGTCCGTTACTGCCCTCCCGGGTCAGCGACGCCGGGCGAGGGTCCGAGTCAACGCTGGTGCTGGGGGGATGTCGTTGCTCGCGTCGTCGCCCGGCCGCCTCCGTGGTATGGTTGCTCACTCAACTATAATCGCGGAGCACACGGCCATGGACGACAGCACCCTCGATGCGCTCGCGCGGTCGCAGCTCATCGACATGACCACGACCGGCCGCAGGACGGGTCAGCCGCGGCGGATCGAGATCGCCCTGCATTCGATCGACGGCCGGCTCTACATCAGTGGCATGCCGCGCGCCGATCGCACGCGGGCCTGGATCCTGAACCTCGAGCACGATCCGCGGCTCACCCTCAGCCTCAAGCAGACCACCCACGCGGACGTGCCCGCGACGGCGCGCATCATCCGGGACCCGGCCGAACGACGGAAGGTCCTTGAGCAGGTCGCCGCGCGATGGCGCCGGACCGATGTGGACGTGATGGTCGCCCACAGCCCGCTCATCGAAGTGACGGTCGCGGGCTACCCGCGGGACCAGGGTTCAGATCACGCTGACCGCGCGGCCTAGCGCGCGCCGGAACGCGTCGCCGACCAGGGGACGCCATACCGCCGGCAGGGTGCGGCGGAGGCGGGCGACCTCCTTCTCTCGCGATGCGAGGTAGCGCCCGACCGCCTGGATGGTCTCGGCCGAAAGACCGGCGGCCGAACTGGCCAGGAACTCGCGCGCGAGGTGCGCGGCGACGTCCGCGTCATGCAGCAGGCCAAGGTGGTCCTGGAGGGCCGTGACCCGCGCGATCAGGGTGGTGGCGTCCGCCCCCAGCACTTCGCGGAAGAACTCGAGCGTGTAGCGCAGCCGTTTGCCGGCGATGCGCAGCACGTGCAGCGTGGGCACGTCGGCCCAGGTGAGCGTCGAGTCGTACGCGCGCAGCTGTTCGTAGGCCGCCCACACCCGGCTCGGGGCCGTGTCGCGCACACGGTGGGGGTCGGTCGCCCGCATGACGCGCCCGCCCGCGCCCGAGGTCTCCACGAACGCCACGTAGTCCTCAACGAAGCGCTGGTACGCGTCACCGTCCAGCAGCTTGACCAGATGCTCCCGTGCCTCGTTGCGGACCGCCTGCCACGCCTCGTGGAGCGGCGCGAGCGCGACGCCCTCCTCGGGCGGCAGCGCGGCCATGTAGGCGGTCAGGCCGTCGAGCAGGACGTCCTGATCACGCACGGCGCCAAGGGCAGTGGCCACCGTCCGCAGCTCGGACACATAGCGGCGGCTCGGGCCGTGGCGGAAACCGTCGCCGAACACGCGCCAGGCCGCGCGCATGCGCCGGGTCGCCACACGCATCGAGTGGAGCTCCTCCAGGTCGTCACCCTGGCGCGTCCCCGCCTCGCGCTCGAGCATGCGGGCGAAGTGGAAGCGCAGGACCTTGCGGCCGGCCTCGGCCAGGGAGTCACCCGCCACGACGCCGGGCGTCCGCCCTGTGCGCAGGCGGTCGATGATCTGGCTGCGCTCGTCCGGCTCGGCACCCTCGGCCAGGGGCGTTCGTGGGCGGCGCGGGCGCTTGGCGGCCGGGCGGGCGGCGGCTGGCCGGGCGCGCCGTCGTGGCGTCGCCTGCGGCTCGGGCGCCGCGGCCGCAGCAGCGGCCGGCTCGGGTGTGGGATCGATGGCGGTCGGCTCGGCCGGGGGAGCGGGTCGCTCGGCCGCCTTGACGTTGGCCTCAGGCCTGGGCTCGGGTACCGGCTCAGGCTCTTTCGCTGGGAGCGGTCCATCCGCATCGGGCCGGTTGATGGGCGCCAGCGCGGGCCTCGCGACCGGCTCCGCGGGTGGTGGCGCGGCGTCCGTGGGCCCGTGCGTGGGGGGCGCTACGCCGTCCCGGCCTGGACCCCACGGGCGCACGCTGCCCGGCTGGCGTGCGGCGTTGAGCAGTTCGGTGGCGAGCGCCTCCTTGGAGCGGCCCTCAGGCGTCACCGCCCCGCTGCTCTCCAGGATCGCGCCGACCTCCTGGAGCATGCGTTCCGAGCCACCCTTCGACTCCACCTCCACGAAATCGCCGCCGCCGATGTCGTGGCCGGCCGCCTCGACCCGGACGGCATCCAGGCTCAGGACGGCCCACCCGTCGCCGCCGCGCAGGTCGCGCTCGCGCCGCACCTGGCGCAGGGTGAACCGCGGCACGAGGGGGAGTCGCCGGCGAGGGCCATGAGCCGCCTGCGAGCTTCGCTGTCCGGCCACGACTCGGGCCGCACGTCCCATGTGGCCGGCCCTTCCAGCTCGACCCGGCGGAAGAGCGCCCCGCCGGGACCCTCGCCGCGGCCGAGGCTCTTGAGGGTCAGCGTGATGGCGCCGTCCTGCCGTCGCAGGCGTGCGCCGTAGCCGCCGCGGGCGAGCGCGCCATCGCTCGTGTCCAGGTAGCGATCCTCGAGCTCGAAGGTGCGCCAGGCCCCGGCCGCGTGATCGCCCACCCAGTCCGCGTCGAGCAGCCGCTCCAGGGTCGGGCCATCGGTGACGCGGAACTTGAGCTCGACCTCGACCGGGTCGGCCACCTCAGTCCTCGACCAACACGGAAGCCCGTGCCTGGGCCTTGAAGACCTCGAAGGTATCGAGCCCGGTCGGCGACTCGAGGAGCGTCTCCACCCGCCGCCACCGATCGTCGGGGCCGAGCTGCCAGGCCCGCCGATCGTCGGCCAGCATGACCTCGACGACCGTCCGGAGGCGCTCCGCGAGGGCCGGCTCGGTGACCGGCACGGCGGCTTCGACGCGGCGGTCCAGGTTGCGTTCCATCAGGTCAGCCGACCCGATGTACACCCGTTCGCGATCGCCATCGCCGAACACGAAGATGCGCGAGTGCTCCAGGAACGGCCCGATGATCGAGCGCACGCGGACGTTCTCGCTGACCCCCTCGACGCCGGGCCGGAGCGAACAGGCGCCGCGGGCGATGATGTCGACCGGCACGCCGGCCTGGCTGGCCCGGCAGAGGGCGCCGACCATCTCGGGGTCGACCACGGCATTCAGCTTCAACCGGATGCGCCCGTCGCCCGAGGCTCGGTGACGCGAGATCTCGCCCTCGATCAGCTCCAGGATGGTCGAGCGCAGGCTGACCGGCGCGATGACCAGCCGTCGGAAGCTGCGCTGGCGCGAGAGGCCGGTCAGGAAGTTGAAGAGATCGGTGGCATCGGCGCCCAGCTCCTCGCCGCAACTCAGCAGGCCGACGTCGACGTAGAGGCGCGCCGTCTTGTCGTTGTAGTTGCCCGTGCCGATGTGGACGTAGCGGCGCAGGCCGCGGCCCTCGCGGCGCACCACGAGCGTCACCTTGCAGTGCGTCTTGAGGCCGACCAGCCCGTACACCACGTGCGCCCCGGCACGTTCCAGCGCACGGGCCCAGACGATGTTGGCCCGTTCGTCGAAGCGGGCCTTGATCTCCACCAGGACCACGACCTGTTTGCCCTGCTCGGAGGCCCGGATAAGGGCCCGCACGATCGGCGAGTCGCCGCCCGTCCGGTAGAGGGTCATCTTGATGCCCAGCACGTCCGGGTCGTCGGCCGCCTGCTCCACGAAGCGCTGCACCGATCCGCGGAAGCGATTCGTAGGGGTGATGGACGAGCAGGTCGCCGTCGCGGATGGCGGCGAACACGTCGACCGCCTCGTCCTCGTCGAGCGGCTGGAGGCGCTGCGGCGTGACGGGTTGCCAGGGCTCGCGCTGCAGGCCGGGCAGGTCCAGCTCGGCGATGGCATCGAGGGCCGTCAGGTCCAGCATGCCGGCGACTTCGTAGACGTCGGTCGGCTGGATGCCCAGGCCGCGCTGCAGCAGCGCCCGTGTGGCGGCCGGCATCGAGCGCTCCACCTCCAGGCGGACGGCCGCCCCGAAGCGCCGCTTGCGGAGCTCCTCCTCGATGGCCATCAGGAGGTCGTCGGCCTCGTCCTCCTCGATGGCCAGGTCGGCGTTGCGCGTGACGCGGAAGAGGTGGTGTTCCAGCACCTCCATGCCCGGGAAGAGGGCATCCAGGTTGGCCGCGATGATCTGCTCGAGCAGGATGTACGTGCGCTGGCCCACCTCGACCAGGCGCGGCAGCACGGGCGGCACCTTGATGCGGGCGAAGCGGCGCTCACCGGTCTCGGGGTCACGCACCGTGACCGCCAGCGACAGCGAAAGGTCGCTGATGTAGGGGAAGGGGTGGCCGGGGTCCACCGCCAGGGGCGTCAGGACGGGGAAGATCTCGTCCAGGAAGCGGCGCCGCAGCTCGAGGCCCCGTTCCTCGCGCTCGGCGTACGGGACGATGCGGATGTCGTTGGCGAGGAGCTCGGCGTGGATGCCGGCGAAGGCCGCCGAATGCGCCGCCACGAGCGACAGGACCTTGTTGCGGATGGCGTCCAGGGTCTCGGCGGCGGTCAGCCCGTCGGCGGACGGATTGGAACGGCCGGCCGCCAGCTGCTGCTTCAGGCCGGCCACGCGGACCTGGAAGAACTCGTCGAGGTTGTTGGCGAAGATGGCCAGGAAGCGCGCTCGCTCCAGCAGCGGGTTGCGGGCGTCGGTGGCCTCGAACAGGACGCGCGCGTTGAACTCCAGCCACGACAGCTCGCGGTTGATGTAGGGCAGCGTCGCGGGCACCCGGTGCCGGGCCGGGCGACGAGCGGCGGGCGGGCGGACGGCCGTCATGCTGGCGAGCTTGAGGGGGCGGCGCGGGTCAGGCGTCCGGCCGGTAGTCCCGGCGGCCGGATGCCTGGTCGTACCAGACGCGCGTGAGCTGGCCCGTGGTGGGATCGGTGAAGACCTCGTCGGTGCGCTGGAAGCGGCCGGCCTCGGAGCCCTTGACCGAGGCGCGATACCGACCGTGCTCGTAGGCGGCTCCCAGGCCCAGGACCGCGGCCCCGACCAGCGCCTCGAGCCCCACGACGGCGATGCCCGCGGCGAACGCCACGACCGCGCCAAGGACGGCCAGGGCGGCCAGGATCCCCAGCGCGATCCGCGCGACGTTGGTCAGCGTGCCGCTGCCGCGGTCCATGGCCGAGCTCAGGCGCCCGTGCCGTGGCCCGAGTCGTCGGGGGCCAGGACGACGGCCGTGCCGTAGGCCACGATCTCGGTCATCGTGCCGCCCATCTCCGAGCTGTCGAAGCGCATCGTCAGGATGCCGTTGGCGCCCATGGCCGTGGCGTTCGCCACCAAGCGATCGACGGCCTGGCGGCGGGAATCCTCCAGCAGCTGGGTGTACTCGTGGATCTCGCCGCCGCCCAGGCTGCGCAGGCCGGCCGCGATGTTGCCGGCAAGGCCGCGGCTGCGGACGACGACGCCGAACGTCTGGCCCTTCGTCTCCACGACGCGCATGCCGGCCACGAAGTTGGTGGTGCTGACGATCATGTGACGCCTCCCGGGACGTGCTGAGCGTGCGGGTCGGCGGCGCGGCGCGCCTCGTCCTCCGCACAGGGGCAGGCGGCTCGCAGCCGCTCGAAGGTATGGAAGCCCGTGTGGTGGCCATCGGCCCAGGTTGGCGCGAGAGCATACGATCCGACCAGCTGGAGGTCCACCAGCTCGGTCTGGCCCGGCGTCAGGGTGGGCTTCGAATCGAGCCACCCCGGCTGGCCCATCTCGCCACGGCAGTAGGCACACGGGCACATCCAGCGCAAGGTCACCGTGTCGTACACGGTGTGGTGCCCGTCGGCCCAGTCGATCTCGAGACGGCCGGCGGCCCGGTCGGCGTGGATGCGAACGGGCGCTAGGTACTCCTTGCCGCTCGTGTAGCTGCCGCTCATGCGCCGATCGTACGCCCGCCGGCGTGGCACCGTCGGCTACACTCGAGTCCTTCGCCTGGAGGAGCCGATTCGGCCATGCCACGTTCACCGCGCCCCGATGACCTGTTCGCCCTGCGCGTCCCGACGGAGGTGTCGCTGTCGCCCGATGGTCGGCAGGTCGCCTTCGTGGTCAAGTCCGTCGCGCCCGGACGCGACGGCTACCGTCACGCGATCTGGCTCGTGCCGGCCGATGGGTCGGCCTCGCCACGCCAGGTGACGCTGGGCCGGCGCAACGACGTCGTCCCCCGCTGGAGCCCCGACGGCCGCACGCTGGCCTTCCTCTCCGACCGGGCCGGCATCCTGCAGGCGGCCGGGGTCGGTGACGAGCCGGGCCCCAAGGAAGCGCCCAAGGAGGGCGCCACCCAGGTCTGGCTGCTGCCGGCCGACGGCGGCGAGGCGGGCCAGCTGACGCGGCTGCCCAAGGACGTCACGGACCTCGCCTGGAGCCCCGACGGCGCGGCGTTGTGCGTCGTCTCGCCCGCGGCGCGCCCCAAGGAGCGCCCGTCCGCGCGCAAGCCGGAGGATGGCCCGGAGCCCGACCTGCGGTTCATCGACCGCCTCTCCTACATGCTCAACGGGGCCGGTTTCACCTACGACCGCCCCGGCAACCTGTGGCGCGTGACCGTGGCCGACGGGTCCGCGACGCGCCTGACCAGCGGGCCGGCCGATGACGGGCACCCGGCGTGGAGCCCCGACGGCCGGACCATCGCCTTCGTCTCCAACCGCCATCGCCACAGCGACCTGACCGGGCGCGTGGACGTCTTCGCGATGCCCTCGGCGGGCGGCCGCATCGAGCGCGTCACGAGTGGCGCCGACGACCGCCAGTTCTTCGATCCGGCCTGGAGCCCGGACGGCGCCTGGTTGGCGGTCAAGGGCTTCACCCAGGCCCGCCCAGGCGTGCGCACCGACGTGTGGCGCTTCCGTCCCCAGGGCGGCGACGGGGTCGGCGAGGACCTGACCGGTGAGCACGACCTGATGGTCGACTCGGCCATGAACAGCGACCTGTTCGGCGGGCCCGCCTCGCGCGTCGCGTGGAGCGAGGACGGCCGCTGGATCAGCTTCACCGCGCCGCTCGACGGCGCCTACGAAGCGTGGCGCGTGGAGGTGGCGAGCCACCGTGTCGAGCGGCTGACGGAGGGGCGCCACTGGCTGTCGTCGCTCGTGCTGGCGCCGCTGGCCGGCGGCGTGACCCGTTACGCCGGTATCCGCGTGACGGGGACCGCGCCGTTCGACGTGGTCGCCTTCGACCTGCCGAAGGGCGGCATCCGCGGCGGCCGCCCGCCGATCCGGCAGCTGACGCACCTCATGGCCGACGCCTGGGGGGACATCACGCTCGTCGAGCCCATCTCCCGCTGGCATGAGGTCGAGGGCCGGCGCGTGCAGGGCTGGCTGATCCCGGCCCCGGGCGGACGATCAGGACCGCCGCCCCTCGTGGTGGAGATCCACGGCGGCCCGCAGACGCTCTACGGCTGGTCCCTCATGTGGGAGTGGCAGTGCCTCGTGGCGGAGGGCATCAGCGTCTACGCCTGCAACCCGCGCGGCAGCCAGGGGTACGGCGAGGCCTTCTCGGCCGCCAACTTCAGCGACTGGGGCACGGGCCCCATGGCCGACGTGATGGGTGGCGTCGATGCCCTCATCGCCGACGGCCTGGCCGATCCCGACCGGCTGGGCGTCACCGGCGGCTCGTACGGCGGCTACCTGACCAGCTGGATGGTGGGCCATACCGACCGCTTCGCCGCGGCCGTCACCTGCCGGTCGGTGAACGACATGACCTCGCAGATGCTGTCGGGCGACATCGGCGGCCCGACCTTCGGGCGCCAGGAATACGGCCGCAACCCGTGGGAGGACCCGCAGCTCTACCTGCGCGAGTCACCGCTCACCTACGCCACGGCCATCCATACACCGCTGCTCATCCAGCACTCCGAGCGCGACCTGCGCACCACCATCACCCAGGCGGAGGAGCTGTTCACCGTCCTGCGGTCACTCAAGCGCGAGGTGCGGCTCATGCGGGTGCCCGATGAGACCCACGAGCTGACCCGTTCGGGCACGCCCTTCCGCCGCGTGGCCAACCTCGAGGAGATCGCCCGCTGGTTTGCCCACTACCTGGTGGCGCGCCGGCGCGGACTCCCGCCGATCCGCTCCATCCACGCCCGCAGCTCGGCGAAGGCGGCCCGCTCGGCGAAGTGACGCCGCCGCCGGCCGTCGTGCATGACGCGCACGAGGCCGGCGCTCTCCAGCACGCGGATGTGCTTCAGGACGGCGAAACGGGTGTGCTGCGGGACCAGCGCGGCCAGCTCCCCGCTGGTCATGCCCGGCGTCGCGATGAGGCGCTCCAGCAGAAGCCGGCGCGTGGGGTCGGCGACCGCTGAGGCCACGAGGCTCACCGGATCCGTCTGGGCTGGTGGCATGGTGACCACATAGTCACATATCCAGTGGTCCGCCGTCCATGAGGCCGGGTGTACGATAGGGTCGTGACCACCATCGAGCACCTTGGATCCGATCAGCGGGCGGCCCAGGAACGGGCGACGCATGAGGCCCAGGCGCTCGTGCGGGCCTGGGATGGGCACGCCGGTGGCCTCGGCGGCTGGCTGGGCCGGGTCGGCGGCGTCGACCAGGTCGCCGTGGTCGAGCGGGTCGGGAGCCTGGCCAAACGGTCGATCAAGCGCGACAGCAAGCTATGGGCGCTGGACCTGGCCATCCGCATGATCGATCTGACCACGCTCGAAGGGAAGGACACGCCGGGCAAGGTCCATGCCCTCTGCCAGAAGGCGATCCGGCCCGACCCGGCGGATCCGTCGATCCCCAGCGTGGCCGCGATCTGCGTCTATCCTGCCCGGATCCGTGATGCACGGGCGGCCCTGCGCGACAGCGGGGTCCGCGTGGCGAGCGTGGCGACCGGCTTTCCGTCCGGCCAGACGTTCATGGACATCAAGGTCGAGGAGACGCGCCAGGCGGCTGCGGCCGGAGCCGACGAGATCGACATGGTCATCGACCGTGGGGCGTTCCTGTCCGGCGACTACGGCACGGTCTTCGACGAGATCGTGGCCGTCAAGGCGGCCGCGGGCGCGGCGCACCTCAAGGTCATCCTCGAGACCGGTGAACTGGAGACACTGGACAACGTGCGGCGCGCCAGCATCCTGGCGATGGCGGCGGGGGCCGACTTCATCAAGACATCGACCGGCAAGGTCGTGCCGGCGGCAACGCTGCCCGTGGCGCTCGTGATGCTCGAGGCGATCCGCGATTTCGAGCGCCAGACCGGCCGTGCCGTGGGCATGAAACCGGCCGGCGGGATCCGCACCGCCAAGGAGGCCATCGCCTACCTCGTGGTGCTCTACGAGACGCTTGGCGCGCGCTGGATGACGCCCGAGCGCTTCCGTTTCGGGGCCAGCTCGCTCCTCAACGACATCCTCATGCAGATCCGCAAGGAGCGCACCGGCCGGTACTCCGGCGGCGACTACTTCACGCTCGACTGACGCGGGCGCGGGGCCGACTCGGGCGCGGGGCCGACTCGGGCGCGGGGCTCGTCCGCCAGGCGCCGGGCTCCCACGGGACCCCGAGCCGCGGTCCGTGAGCACGAAAAGGAAACGAACCCTCCCCGCTGATGCTCTCGAAGTCATCAGCGCCGGGCGGGAACGGTGAACCTCACGCCAATTCCTGGCGAAGCACCGGGACATGCCACGGTAAGTGCGTGTGAAGGCGCACCCGTTTCAATGCGGCCATGTGGGGTTACCGGCCACCGATACCACCGGAAGCGCGGCGCGGTGCCTCACTAGGGCAGCTGCTGCGGGAGTGGCGGCTGGGGCGCGCCTGGAGCCAGCGCGATCTGGAGCGAATCAGCGGCGTCAATCAGTCGATCATCTCCCGCCTCGAGAACGGCCGCGTCGTGGGCATGCAGCTGAGCACGCTCGGCCGCCTGGCCTGGGCGCTCAAGGCCGACGAGGCGGTCCTTCTTGCACTCGCGTATGACGGCGGGGACGCCATCCGGGAGATCGCGGCGTCGGGTGATGGCCCGACCACCCCACAGCTCGAGCAGATCCTGCGGAAGCGACCTCGACACCAGGACGGCCGTCCGTCGTGATTCGCTCCGGCCTGATGCCTTCAAGAGCATCAGCAGGTAGGACGCGGGGCAAATGGGTCTGCGAGCATCAGGCACTATGTGACCGCCAGGTCACATGACATCTCGGCCACTGGCGCGAACCCAACAGACGCGCTAGGCTTGTACCCTGATGAGCCCCTCGCGAGCTCCCCGACAGCAGGTCATCCGGGTCACGGCGGCCGCCGGGCCCACGCCCACGACCGCAATGACGCCGGGCCTTCCCGGGGCTTGGGAATACGCGCCGGCGCCGGAGTCGCGCGACGTCGTGCAGCTCCAGGCGCGCTACGGCCTCTTCATCGGCGGCCGGGAGGTCGCCCCGAAGAGCGGCCAGTGGTTCACCGACCTGAACCCGGCGACGGAGGAGCCGCTCGCGGAGATCGCCCGGGCCAACGCGGAGGACGTGGACACCGCAGTGGCGTCGGCACGGCGCGCGCAGCGGCGGACCTGGGGCCAGCTGCCCCCGCGCGAGCGCGCCAAGTACCTCTTCCGCGTCGCCCGCATCCTCCAGGAGCGGAGCCGCGAGTTCGCCGTGCTCGAGACGATCGACTCGGGCAAGCCCATCAAGGAGTCACGGGACGTCGACATCCCGCTCGTGGCCGCCCACTTCTGGTACTACGCCGGATGGGCCGACAAGCTGGACTACGCCTTCCCGGGCCGCACGGCGCACCCGCTCGGCGTGGCCGCCCAGGTGATCCCCTGGAACTTCCCGCTCCTGATGCTGGCCTGGAAGATCGCGCCGGCCCTGGCCGCGGGCAACACGGTCGTGCTCAAGCCGGCCAGCTCGACGCCGCTCACGGCCCTCCTGTTCGCCGACGTCTGCCGCCAGGCGGATCTGCCGCCCGGCACCGTCAACATCGTCACGGGACCGGGCGAGATCGGCATGGCCCTGGTCACCCATCCGGATGTCGACAAGGTGGCCTTCACCGGCTCCACGGCGGTGGGCAAGGAGATCGGCCGGGCCATCGCCGGGTCGGGCAAGGCCCTGACCCTGGAGCTCGGCGGCAAGGCCGCCAATATCGTCTTCGACGACGCGCCGCTCGACCAGGCCGTGGAAGGCATCGTCAACGGCATCTTCTTCAACCAGGGCGAGGTCTGCTGCGCCGGCAGCCGGCTGCTGGTCCAGGAGTCGATCGCCGAGCTGCTCATCGAGAAGCTGAAGGACCGCCTTGGCACGCTCCGGGTGGGCGATCCGCTCGACAAGAACACGGACATCGGGGCCATCAACAACGCGGCCCAGCTGGCGCGTATCGAGGAGCTGGTGGCGGCGGGAGTCGCCGAGGGCGCCGACCTGTACCAGCCACCCTGCGACCTGCCCGCCCGCGGCTATTTCGTGCGCCCGAGCCTGTTCACGAACGTGGCCCAGAGCAGCCGCATCGCCCAGGAGGAGATCTTCGGGCCGGTGCTGTCGACACTGACGTTCCGCACGCCCGAGGAGGCCATCGAGAAGGCCAACAACACGGCCTACGGTCTGTCGGCCGGCGTGTGGACCGAGAAGGGCAGCCGCATCCTGGCCATGACCAAACGGCTGCGGGCCGGCGTCGTGTGGGCCAACACCTTCAACCGGTTCGACCCCACCAGCCCGTTCGGGGGCTACAAGGAGTCGGGCTTCGGGCGCGAGGGCGGCCTGGCCGGCCTGCTGGCCTACGTCCGGTTGGAGGACCGCTGATGCCGCGCACCCCGATCGACACGCCGGACGAGGCCGCCCGCCTGGACGTCCGCAAGACCTACAAGCTCTACCTGGGCGGCGCGTTCCCCCGTTCGGAGTCGGGCCGGTCGTACGTCGTGCGGACCCCCGATGGCGCGCCCTTGGCGAACGCCGTGCGAGCCTCCAAGAAGGACCTGCGCGACGCCGTGCGCGCGGCCCGTGGTGCCTTCTCCGGCTGGGACGCCGCGACGGCCATGCTGCGCGGCCAGGTCCTATATCGCGTCGCGGAGCTGCTCGAGGGCCGCCGCGACCAGTTCGAGGCGGAGGTGGCGGCGGCGGAAGGCCTGGCTGGGGCGGCCGCGCGCGAGCAGGTCGACCGCTCGATCGACCGCTGGGTCTGGTACGCCGGCTGGGCCGACAAGATCGCCCAGGTCCTCGGCACGACCAACCCCGTTGCGGCGCCGTACTTCGACTTCACCATCCCCGAGGCGACCGGCGTCGTGGGCGTCGTGGCGCCCGAGTCCTCATCCCTGCTCGGGCTCATCTCGCGTCTCGCCCCCGTGCTCGTGGCGGGCAACAGTGCCGTCGTGCTGGCGTCCGAGTCGCGGCCCCTCCCGGCGGTGACGCTCGGCGAGGTCCTGGCCACGAGCGACGTGCCCGCCGGCGTGGTCAACATCCTGACCGGCTGGCGCCGCGAGCTCGTGTCGGTCCTCGCCTCCCACATGGACGTCAACGCGATCGACACCTGGGGTGTCGCGCCGGAGGACCTCGCGACCGTCGAGGCCAGCGCCATGGAAAACGTCAAGCGCGTCGCTCGCGCGCCGCGCGGTCAGGCCGAACGGTTCGACTGGCTGGACGACCGGGCGGCGCAGCGGCCGGAGTGGATCATGGCCTTCCTGGAGCTCAAGACGGTCTGGCACCCGGTCGGGATGTAGCCCTACGGGAACCTGGGCTCCAGCAGGGCCCGGAAGGCCAGGGCCAGCTCGCCGCCCCGTCCCACCGGGTCGTGCCTGAAGAAGACGAACACGTCGCGGCCGTCGGCCAGGAACGGTTCGAGGCGGTCGGCCCAGGCCGCGAGCTGGACCCCTGTGTAGTCCTCGCGCCGCAGGCGCAGGTACAGGAAGGGGCCCGTCAGCCGCACGATCGGTGGATCGGGGTCTGGTGCGTCGGCCAGTGGCGGCAACTCGGTGATGCACAGCGCCGCCCCCGCCGCGCGCAGCCGCTCGTACACCTCGTCGACGTGCCACGAGTCGTCCTGGAACTCCATCGTCAGGGGCACGTCGCGCGGCCACGCGGCGAGCAGCCGTTCCAGGGCCGCGCCGTCGCGCCGGAACGGGGCCGGTACGCGGAAGAGGACCGTCCCCAGTCGCGTGGCGAATCCCCGGTACGCGGCCAGGAGGCGGGCCAGCGGCTCCTGCGGGTCCCGGGTCAACGCGAACATGGAGCCGCCGCGCTGCGCCTTCACGCTGAATTTGAAGTCCGCGGGCACGCCGGCCGCCCAGGCGGCGACGCGTGCCGCCGAGGGCGTGGCGTAGAAGGTGTTGTTCAACTCCACGGCCGGCAGGCGTGCCGCGTATGCCGACAGGAGCTGGTCGGCGCGAAGCCCCGGCGGGTAGAAGCGCGGGGCCCAGTCCGGATAGGCGAACCCGCTGGTCCCGACCCACAGCCTGCCGCGCATCGCCCGATGGTAGGCCACCGCCTGGTTGCGGCTCCTTGACCGTTCCGCCACCGTCCCACCACCTCCGATGCGCCACGATGTGCACATGCCCAAACGGCACCGGGGGACGGTGCGGCCCGCACGCACGTATCCGGGCGTCGGCGCGCCCACCGTCACCCAGCCGCGCGGGCGTGCGCAGCTGGCGGCCGTGGTCGCGGCGGACCGCCGCATCGGGCTGGCGATGCTGCCGCTGCGCCTGTTCCTGGGCCTGACGTTCGTCTACGCCGGCCTGGACAAGGTGCTCTTCGACCCGACCTTCCTGGACTCGGCCGCGCCGACCAGCCTGCTGGCCCAGCTCCAGGGCTTCGCCCATACTTCACCGCTGGCGCCGCTGATCACGCTCATCGCCGAGCCACTCGTGGGTCCCATCGGCCTGGGCATGGCGGTCGCCGAGATCGCCGTCGGCCTCGGGGCGCTGACCGGCCTGCTGCCGCGGGCGAGTGCGTGGGGTGGCTTCGCCATCGCGATCCTGCTCTGGCTCACGGCGTCGTTCGCCATCCACCCCTACTACCTGGGCCCCGATCTGCCATACGCGGCCGGGTGGCTGACGCTGGCGCTCGTCGGCGACGGGAACGTCTACACGATCCGCGCGAGCGTCACCCGCTGGCTGGTCGGGGTGGGCCTGGAGGAGCCGGATGCCGACCCCGAGCGCCGCCGCTTCATCCAGGGGGCGTTGCTTGGTGGGGCCGCTATCCTGACCGGCGGCTTCGGCTGGCTGCTGGGGGAACCCGGCCGCAACTCCCTGACGGCCGAGCTGCAGGCCCGGCCGACCCCCTCACCGGCGCCCATCCCCTCGGGGCCCGCGGCGACCCCCAAGGGCGCGATCGGCACGCTGGCCAGTCTGCGCCAGCAGGGCAGCATCGACTTCCAGATCCCGTTCCAGGCCAGCAGCTTCGCCGGTGATCCGGCCGTCGTCGTGCTGCTCAGCGACGGGACGGCCGTGGCCTACGACGCGGTGTGTACCCACGCCGGCTGCACGGTCGGCTTCGATCCGGCGTCCAGCGAGCTGTTCTGCCCCTGCCATGGGGCGACCTTCGATCCGAAGAACCACGGCGCGGTGCTGGCCGGACCGACGAACATCCCGCTGCCGGAGGTGCCGATCCACGTCGACGCCCAGACGGGCGTCATCACGCTGGCGGGCTGACCGCCCGGGTCAGGTCCAGCGGAAGTAGCGGGCCGAGATCACGAGGCAGACGATCAGCCAGCCGCCCAGCACCACGGCGTCGAACTGGAGCGTGGCGAAGGGGACGCCGCCGACCATCGTCTGGCGCAGCGCGTCCCCGAGGTAGGTGAGGGGCAGGAACGAGGCCACGGTGTGCAGCCAGTCGGGCAGGCCCTGAAGGGGGAAGAAGATGCCCGACAGGAACATCATCGGGAACTGCACGGCGCTGACGATGAAGTTGGCCGACTCCTCGGTCGGGGCGAACGAGGCGATGACGTAGCCCAGGGCCGTGAAGGCCATCGCGCCGACGACGATGAAGCCGGCGATGACCAGCGGGTTGCCCGTCACCCGCACCTGGAACAGCTGCGACCCGACGGCCAGGATGATGATCGTCTGGGCGGCGGCGATGATGAGGCGCAGGACGATGTTGCTGCCGACCAGGGCCCAGCGCGGCAGGGGAGTCGCACTCAGCCGCTTGAGGATCTTCTTCTCACGCTGCTCGACCAGCGGGATGGCGCTGAAGATGCCGAGCTGCATCAGGGCCATGGCCAGGATGCTGGGCACGAAGAAGGCCGACGCCGACAGCTGGCCGCCCTGCACATCGGTCGTCTGGATGGCCGCCACGGGCCGCACGTGGTTCAGGTGCTGCTCGAAGCCGGCCTCGATGGCACTCGCCACCTGGCTGATCGCCGCCGCGCTGGAGGCGTTGGATGGATCCACGTACAGGGGCAGCTGCATCGGCGGGGCCGTGGCACCGGCCGTCGAGGCGAAGGCTGCCCCGAAGCCCTTGGGGATGACCAGGACCGCATCCACCTTGCCCAGCTTCATCGACGCCAGCAGGTCGTCCGCGGTGCCCGGGGTCGGCTTGAGCGGCCCGTCGGCGGTGAAGGCGGCCACGAGCCCCTGCGAGGTCGGCGTGTTGTCCTGGTCGGCGATGCCCAGGTTGTAGCCGGAACCGCCGCCCGAGAAGATGACCCCGAAGAGGACGATGAAGATGACCGGGAAGAGGATCGTCCAGAAGAGGGCGGCCCGGTCGCGCACGAAGCTGCGCACGTTGGCGATGGTCAGCGAGACGAGGGAGCGCATCGCTAGTCCCGCAGGGCCCGGCCGGTGAGGTCCAGGAAGACGTCCTCCAGGGTCGCCCGGCGGACCATCAGGTTGGCCGGCTCGACGGCGAGGGCCTCGGTGGCGCTCAGCAGGGCGCCGATCGTGGCCGGTACATCGGCCGTGTACAGCACCGTCTCCGGCCCTTCCCGCGCCACGTGGGTGACCGCGGCCAGGCCGCTCAGCTGTGTGTCGGTGAGCCGGTCGATCGTGTCGAACCGGACGGCGCGCTCCTTGAAGCGGCGGCCGACCAGCTCGGTCACGGTGCCCATGTCCAGCAGCTTGCCGTGGTCCATGATCGCCAGCCGGTCGCAGAGGATCTCCGCCTCCTCCATGTAGTGCGTCGTCATGAGGACCGTCTTACCCTGCTGGCGCATCCCGGCGATGAGGTCCCACAAGGCGCGGCGGGCGGCGGGGTCAAGGCCGGTCGTGGGCTCGTCGAGGAAGACCAGCTCGGGGTCGTTGACCATCGCCAGGGCGACCGACAGGCGCTGCTGCTGGCCGCCCGACAGGGTCTTGGACCGCGCGTCCTTCTTCTCGTCCAGGTCCAGGGCGTCAAGCAGCTGCTTCACCGGCAGGGCCCTCGGGTAGAACGAGCCGAAGAGGGCCAGGATCTCGGCCACCGTCAGCTGCGGGTAGAGGGATGCCGTCTGGAGCTGCACGCCGATGCGCGCCTTCAACTGGGGCGCCTGGCGAGCGGGGTCGAGGTCGAGCACCCGCAGCTGGCCCCCGTCGGCCCGCTGGAGGCCTTCGAGCATCTCGATCGTGGTGGTCTTCCCGGCGCCGTTGGGTCCGAGCAGGCCGAAGATCTCGCCTTTGTGGACCACGAAGTCGACGCCGTCCACGGCCTGGACGTTGCCGAAGTGCTTGCGCAGGTCGCGCACGACGATGACGTCGCCGGAGGCGCCCGTGCCGGGAGCGGTGAGGTTCGCCACGGGCATGGACAGGCCCGTGGTACTCGTGGGGAAGCTCACGAACCTGATGGTAGCCGAGAGGCCTTCCCGGCGCCGCGGCGGCGATAGGATGCGGGCATGAGCACCACACCCCCTTCCCGGCCTCGCTACGACCTCTGGACGGCCCTCATCGTGGTCGACGTCCAGAACGACTTCGCCGATCCGGCCGGCAGCCTCGCCGTCGCCGGCGCGCCAGCGATCCTGCCGGTCATCGAGGCCGAGATCGCCGCCGCGCGCGCCGCGGACGCGCTCGTCGTCTACACCCAGGACTGGCACCCGGCGGTCACGCCGCACTTCGCCAAGGACGGTGGCACGTGGCCGGTCCATTGTGTGCACGAGACGTGGGGGGCCGAGTTCCACCCGCGGCTCACGGTCGACGGCCCGGTCGTGCGCAAGGGCACGAACGGCGAGGACGGCTACTCGGGCTTCTCGATGCGCGACCCGGTATCCGGCGAGACGACGCCCACCGAGCTGGTCGACCTCCTGCGCCAGCGCAACATCGAGAAGGCGGTCGTCGTCGGCCTGGCCACCGACTACTGCGTGCGGGCCACGGCGATCGACGCTCACATGCTCGGCTTCGGGACCACCGTGGTCCGCGCCGCCGTGGCCGCGGTGAACATGGCGCCCGATGACGGGGAGAGGGCCCTCGCCGAGCTCGCGGCGGTGGGCGTGGAGTTGGCCTAGGAGCCGCTGCTCAAGGGGTCGCCGAGACGACCAGGGGCGTGGCCGTCGACTGCGGCAGCGTGGCGTCCACGATGCGCACGGCCACCCGCTGATCGCCATCCATCTCGTAGGTCACGACGACCGGGATGAGCGAGATCAGGTGGGACCGCAGATGGACCGCCGGGAAGCCGGGGCTGGCCGTGTCGAGGCGCCCCACCGCGTAGTAGTGCAGCTGCCCATCCTGCGTCCGAAGGGTGAAGCCCGTGATGTCGACGGCTGAGTTCGACTGGACGTCGATGACCAGGCCGGTCTCGGTCGATGGCCGGCCGATCCCCAGGCTCTGGGCAGCCAGGAGGGCGACCGCGCCGATCGCTACGACCAGAGCGACGCCGGCCAGGAGGTACCGGGGCGGGACGCGCCTCACGGACCGGGCGACGTTACCGCAGACGGAGCGGCGCTCGAAGCGGCGCTCGGACCTGGCGAGGGAGTCGGGCCCGCGACCGTGGCCTGGCCGGTGTTGATCGCGCGCAGGAAGTCGACCACGTCCCAGATCTGCGTCTGGGTCAGCTTGCCCTGCCAGGCCGGCATGCCGCCGGGGAGCCCGTTGGCGACCCAGTACTCGACGTCGCCGTCGGTGTGCTGCAGGAGGTGGCCGGAGAGGAGGTCGGCTGGGGCGATCTGGGTCGTGTAGGCCAGCGGGCCGCCGCCGCGGGCCGAAGCCCCATGGCACTGCTCGCACGAGTTCACGAAGACGCCACGCCCCGCCGTGACCGAGTCGACCGTCAGCGGGATGGGGTTGGTCAGCTCGATGACGGCCGGCGCCTCGGTCAGGGCGCTGATGGTGAAGGCGAAGCCGATGATGCCGCACAGCCACATGGCGCTCGTGATGAGACCCTGGCGGTGCGGGAACCGGGCCCGCAGATCGCCCCGCAGCATGAAGCCGAAGACGGCCAGGCCAAGGGCCGCCACGCCCACGAGCAGCGAGACGGACACTCCGCCCCCGCCCGTGGGCGAAGCACTGAAGGTCGCGACCGCCCGCGGCCCGGCCGTCGGCAGGGCAACGAGGGCGAGCAGCCCGACGACGCGGCGTCTCATCGCGGCCCGACCAGGATCAGCACCCCGAGCGCGCTGCCGAGCACGCTGCCCACGGCGAGGACCCGCCGCCCCAGGCCCGTCTCGACGAGGGGTGGCCGCCCGCCGCCGATCCAGAAGGCGAACCCGATCACACCGCTCGCGAGCAGGAGGATGCCGATCAGCAGCGCCGGATCGAGCGTCGGGATCTGGGCGCCGGCGGTCAGGTCATCCTGGCCCAGCGCATAGTCGAAGCGGGCCCGCCCGATCTCGGTGCCGTCGGCGCCGGCGAGGATGACGGACGCATCCCACTCGGAATCGGCCGCCAGCGATACGCCGCTGGCCGTGTACACGGCGGCGCCGCTCACGCCCGGGATCGCCGTCGCAGGCACGAGCTTGAGCGTGCTGGTGCCCTCGGTGGCGTCAAGGCGCTGGATCACGATGCTGACCGTAGCACCGGCCGGCGGAGCGGTCCTCAGAGCGACCCACAGCTGGTTGGGCCCGGGCAGCGCCGGCTGGACGGCGAACTCGGCATCGATCGTCGTCCCGGCCGTGGTGGGGACGGGGGCGATCGCGATGGGCCGTCCGTCGGCCGTCGGGGAGTCGCTGGTGAGGTTGGCGGTGGCCACCAGGATGGCGAAGGCCAGGATGGCCTCGACGGCCACGCGGCGGGAGAGCCCAAAGGCATAGCGGTCGCGACCGCCGTCGAAGAGGTTGATCGCGCCGAGCGTGAACGCCGCGAGCACGACAGCCACCTTGAGCGCCAGGTTGAGGCTGTAGCTATCGGGCAGACTCGTGAAGTCGTGGGTATTGGTCCACGCGGCGTAGAGGCCCGTGGTGGCGAGGAGGCCGCCGCTGGCCAATGCGAGGGCGGAGAACCGGGGCACGATCTCGCGCAGTTCGGCCCGCACCGGTCCACTGCCGAACCCCGTGAGGAGAGCGAGCGCGGCGATCCCTGAGATCCACACGCCCGCCGACCCGAGATGCACGACGTCGAGCGCCAACGGGATCGGCGGGCTGAAGGCTGCGCTGTGGCCCATCAGCGCGACGAGGACGAGCGCGCCACCGCTCCCCACGCCCAGGACGGTGGATGTCGCCACCGCCAGCCGGTCGCCGGACCGGACTACGAGGCCGAGGCCGATCGCAGCGACCCCGACTTCCAGCAGCGTCCGTGCGGTGAGAAGCTGGCCGATGCGCGTCCCGTCGAGGAACCCGCCAACATCGATGCCTTGAGGGGTCGCTGGCAGGGACAGCAGGCTGCCCACGATGTACAGCACGGTCCCCACCGTCGCCACCGCCATCGATGCGACCTGGGCCAGGACGAGGCCCCTCTGCACCTGGCCACGAACGGGGCGCAGCACGAGGAGGCCGAAGAGCCACAGGCCGAACGCCAGCATCGCCCCGCCGTCGCCGATGGTCTTGGCGAAGTCCTGAAGAGAGGCTATGCCGCCGCTATGACTCGCGTGCAGGTCCCCCACGTTTGCGCCCGTCTGCCCAGCGCCGGCAGGCAGCGTGGCGTTCCCCACGCCGAAGCTCAGGAACCCGTTGGTGCTGTGACCGTCGGCCGCGGAGACGGCACGCCAGTTGATGGAGTAGGCGCCGTCGGGGAGGGGGTTCACGATCTGGGCGACGAGCGCGTTCGGGTCGGTCGGATCGACCGACCCGACGCCCCCCAACAGCAGCTTCCCGTTCGAATCGAGCAGGTCCATGCTCGTGTAGCGACCCTCGATCGGCTCGCTGAAGATGAGGCGGATGACCGTCGGTGAGGCGGCCACCACCTGGCCGGCGCCCGGAGAGCTGGAGACGAGTTGCGAGTGGCCAAGGACCGTCCCGACCGTGGCCACGAGGAGGACGGACAGGGCGAGTCCGACCGATGCTGCCCCCACCGCGAGGAGGCGATGGCGACCGAACCCGCGCCGTCCGTCCATGGCCGCTAGCCGGCCGGCCGGCGGCGGGCCGCCAGCGCGAGCCCCACCCCGAGCAGGCCGATGACGACGCCCGCGCCGCCGAGGACGAGCGCGATCGTCACCTGGTTAGCCGCGTCGGCACCCTTCTGCGCGTTGGCTTGCAGCTCGGCGAGGGTCGGCAGCCGCACCGGGAACTCGCCCGGCGCGGCGTCCTGGACCTCGTCGAACCCCGTCGGGCTGGACGTGTACGACTGGTCGAAGGCCATGCTTTCGATGGTGCCGTAGATATGGAACGTGTACGGACCCGCGGCGGTGGGGATGAAGTAGGCGCGATAGAAGTTGTTCGTGTCAGACGTCTCCGGCTGCAACTCGAGATCGCGGGTCTGGCCCTGGTAGATGACCTGGGCCTTGAGCGTCTTCTCCAGGCCGGGCACATCGGCTGCGCCCTTGAAGACGTCGAATTCGAGGCCGCTCTTGTCGCCCACGTAGACCGGTTCGTCGATGAAGCCGATCTCCAGGTGATACGGCCCGAAGTCGACCTGCTGATGGGCGAAGGCGGGCACGACGGTGGCCATGACGAGGAAGGCGCCGGCCACGGCGGCCATGGCGACGGCACGCAGCCGTCGCCCGAGGGGCATGGAGTGCACGATGTCTCCTTCGTAAGGTGGATCGCCCGGACGACCACGACGGGTCCGGGTGAGGCATCAGGCCAAGGAGGAGGGCGGCGCCCGGACCGGCCCCTGGCGGGCCAGTGACCAGAAGGTCGCGCGGATCGCGCCGACCAGGGTCCAGCGCGTGACGGGACGGACGGCGCCGACCCTCCAGCGGGTGTGTCCGCGGGCGAAGCGAACGAGGGCTTCGAGTACGGCGATCCGCCAGCGCACCAGGGCGCCGACCAGGGCGAAGGCGAGGGTGACCAGCCCCAGGATGGGCAGGGCGAGCGGTGCCCCAGCGCCGACGATGGGCGAGAAGCCGGCCAGGTGGCCCTGGGCCACGAGGTGCTCGATGTTCTCCTGGATGAGGTAGGCCACGGCCACCGTGCCGAAGAGCGGCGGCCAGAGGCGGAGCAGCTCGCGCGCGTAAGCCCGCGCCGGCCGGGCGTCGGTCGTATCGCGCACGACGCCGGCCGTGTCACGCCGCAGCTCGATCAGGCGCCAGGCGGTGCGCAGCAGCAGGAGCAGCAGGCCGGAGAGGGCCACGGTCGTGAACGTGCCCCAGTAGCCATCGTGGCCGCCCGAGGTCATGGCCTGGGCGAGAACGGCCCCATCGCCATACTGCGCCATGTACACGGCCTGGTGGCCGACGAGGAGGCCGCCGAGCCCCAGCAGGGCGAACCGCACCACGTGCAGGAGCAGGAACGATCGGCGCGATGCGAGAAGCACCATTCCGCGGCATGGTACGACGACTCGTCGTGACGCTCGCCGTGGTGCTCGTGGCTGCCTGTCAGGGGGCTGCGTCGGTGGTGACCCCCACGCCCACGGCCGCCGTACCGTCGGCCGACGTGAGCGACACCCCGTCAGCGGCCGCCACGACGGCCACACCGGCGGGCCCCGCGGCCACCCCGGAGCGGATCGACGGCACGTTCACGTCCAGCCGGCACGGCTACACGTGGGTCCTGCCGGCCGGATGGAGCGTGACCGAGACCCCCGGGACCGGTGGGGTGCACCCGGGCGAACCGGGCCTCGACACCTTCAGCGACGGTAAGGGGACCACGATCACGGTCGGCGTGGTCGCGGTCGCCGCGAACCAGCAGCTCTCGTCGTGGATCTGCCCGGTCGTGGCGCACCTCGAGGACTTCCACGTCGAGCCGCGCGAGGCGGTGGCGTCCACGACCCTGGGGGGCTTGCCGGCCACGATCAGCACGTTCCACTTCGTGGCCCCGCCATACCGGGTGCTGGAGCTCGAGGTGCAGGCCCTCCGTGGCACGCAGGGCTTCTTCCTGAGCTGGACGGACACGCTCACCCCGACCGTCCCCGATCCCGATCAGATGACCCGCTTCGAGCAGCTGATGGCGGGGTTCTCCTTCGCCTGAGGGGTGATCCATCGCCGCCCGACCGGCGTATCAGATGCCGAGGCCGCTTGTTGCCACACGTTGCGATAAACGGGTGCGTCGGCTAGCATCGCGACCAGTCGACCACCCTAGGCGTGGAGATCCTGTTGCTGACGACAGCCCGCCGCATCCTCGGCAGCTCCAGCCCCGTCAAGCGCGGGGTCGTGCGCGTGTACGCCTTCTTGCTGGGTTTCAACGTGCTGGTCTGGGTGCTCGTCCTCCTGGGGTCGGTGAGCTACCCGATCCTGCTCCCGACGGCGTTCCTGGCCTACTCGTTCGGCCTGCGCCACGCGGTCGACGCGGACCACATCGCGGCCATCGACAACACCACCCGCAAGCTCATGCAGGACGGCCAGCGGCCGGTCGCGGTGGGCCTCTTCTTCTCCCTGGGCCACTCCACGATCGTCGTCGCCCTCTCGGTCCTCATCGCCATCTCGGCCGGCATCGTCAGCGATATCCCGGCCGCTGCAGTCGATCGGCGGGCTCATCGGCACGACGGTGTCGGCGACGTTCCTGATGGTCATCGGCATCATCAACCTGGTCGTGCTGGTCGACATCTACCGGATGTTCCGCAAGGTCTCGGCAGGCGGGGCCTACGACGAGGAGACCCTCGAGGACTATCCTCAACGAGCGCGGCCTGCTGGCGCGGATCTTCCGGCCGGCGCTGCGGATGATCCGCAAGAGCTGGCACATGTACCCGCTCGGCGTGCTCTTCGGCCTGGGCTTCGACACGGCCAGCGAGGTGGCGCTGCTTGGCCTGGCCGCGACGTCCGGCGCGAGCCACCTGCCGATCGGCTACATCCTGCTGCTGCCGGCCCTCTTCGCGGCGGGCATGTCGCTGGTCGACACGACCGACGGCGTGCTGATGCTCGGGGCCTACGGCTGGGCCTACGTCAAGCCGATCCGCAAGCTGTACTACAACCTCAACATCACGCTCGTGTCGGTCATCATCGCCTTCGTCATCGGCGGGATCGAGACCCTCAACGTCATCGGCACGGAGCTCGGCCTGACCGGGGGCCTGTGGGATGCGCTGGACAGCCTCGACTTCGGCCTCGTCGGGCTGGCCATCATCGCCATCTTCCTCGGCAGCTGGGCGATCTCCACCCTGATCTACCGCTGGAAGGGCTACGACGAACTGGGAGCGGCCGCCAGGTAGCTCGCCGGGTGCTCGTCGAACTCGAGCTTGCAGCCTCGGCCGCAGAAGTAGTAGTCGACCTCACCGAGCCGGCTGTGCAGGCCGGTTGAACGAGCCGTCGGGGGCTCGACCGTCATGCCGCAGACCGGGTCGATGGCCGGACGGGTCGGCTCCGGCACGGGGTGGCGACGCCGCAGGCGCAGCGAGTTCGTGACGACACTCACGGACGAGATGGCCATGGCCCCAGCCGCGAGGCCGGGGTTGAGCAGCGTCCCGGTGAACGGGTAGAGCACGCCCATCGCCACCGGGATGAGCAGCACGTTGTAGCCGAACGCCCAGACCAGGTTCTGGCGGATGACCGTGGTGGTCCGGCGCGACAGGTCGATGGCCCGAACGACGCTGCGCGGATCGCCGCCGACGAGCGTCACGTCGGAGGCCTCGATGGCCACGTCGGCGCCGGTGCCGATGGCGACGCCGACGTCGGCCTGGGCCAGGGCGGGCGCATCGTTGATGCCGTCGCCGACCATCGCCACGCGACGGCCGGCGGCCTGCAGCGCGGCTACGAGGCGTGCCTTGTCGGCGGGCAGCGTCCCGCCGCGCACTCGCTCGGGTGCGATGCCGACCGCCGCCCCCACGGCCGATGCCGTCGCCGGCGAGTCGCCCGAAAGGAGCCACACCTGCCGTCCGGCAGCGGTGAGTTCGGCGACCGCCTGGGCCGCCTCGGGCCGCACCGGGTCGGTGATGCGAATGCGGCCCGCCGCCCGTCCGTCCGCGGCCACGTGGATGATCGTCGGCATCCGCGGTATCAGTGCCGCGCCGTCAGGACCCGCTTCGATGCCGTGCTCGGCCATCAGGCGCGCGATGCCGACGAGCACGCGCCGCCCGCCGACGGTGGCCTCGACCCCGTAGCCGGGGCTGGCGGTGAACGCCTCGACCGGCTGGAAGCCCAGTTCGTCAAGGTGGGCGCGGGCGAGGATCGCGGCGGCCAGGGGGTGCTCACTGCCGCGCTCCGCCGACGCCGCCAGATCCAGCACGTCGTGCTCGTTCGAGCCGGGCGCCGCCACGACCGACTCGACCGTCGGCCGGCCCAGGGTCAGGGTGCCCGTCTTGTCGAACACGACGGTGTCGATCCGGCCGATCGCCTCGAGCGCCTCCGCACTCCGGATCAGGATGCCCGCCTCGGCCGCCTGGCCGGTGCCGACCATGATCGCCGTCGGCGTGGCGAGGCCCATGGCGCAGGGGCAGGCGATGATGAGCACGCTGATGAAGGCCGTCAGGGCGAGCGTCAGGTGGGGCTCGGGTCCGAGCGCGAACCAGACCACGAACGTCGTCGCGGCGATGACCAGGACCAGCGGCACGAAGATCTCGCTGACGCGGTCGGCCAGACGCTGGATGGGCGCCTTGGAGCCCTGGGCCCGTTCGACCAGCGCGACGATCGGGCCAGGACGGTGTCCCGGCCGACGCGCGTCGCGCGCATCACGAAGCGACCCGGACGCGTTGAGCGTCGCCCCGATGACCGTGTCGCCCGGCGTCTTGTCGACCGGCATCGCCTCGCCCGTCAGCATCGACTCGTCGACCGCGGAGGCGCCCTCGACGACGATCCCGTCGACCGGCACCTGCTCCCCCGGCCGGACGCGCAGCAGGTCGCCGACGCGGACGACCTCGAGCGGCACGTCGACCTCCTGCGCCATCCGTGCAAGCGTCGCGCCGTGCGCGGCTGCAGGCCGATGAGGCGGCGGATGGCGTCCGCTCGTCTGGCCCTTGGCCCGTGCCTCCAGCCAGCGGCCGAGCAGGATGAGCCCGACGATGATGGTCGAGCTGTCGAAGTAGGTCTGCGGCTCGAGGCCGGCCCGCACCATGGCCGACGGGCAAGAGCGTCACGACGACGCTGTAGGCCCAGGCCGCGGTGGTGCCGACCGCCACGAGCGTGTCCATGCGTCGTGGTGCCGTGTCGCGCGGCTCGCAGGGCGGCGACGTAGAAGCCGCGCCCCGCCCAGAACTGGATGAACGTCGCCGGTATCAGGAGGAGCCAGTTGATGGTCGTCATGGGCACGGCCGACTGCGGCCAGAACATGGCGGCCATGATCAGTGCGGCCACGGCCAGCGAGACGGACGCCTTGCGCAGCAGGTCCCGGCGTTCGGCGGCCCGTGTGGCGTCGTCGGCGGTCATCTCCGTGGAGCGCGGCAGGTCGGCGGCCGCGGGGTCCTCCGCACGAACGTCGTAGCCGGCCGCCTCGACCGCCGCCACGAGCTCGGGGCGACCCGCGACGGCGGGGTCGACGCGCACGCGTGGCTCGCTCCGTGGCGAGGTTGACGTTGGCCTCCAGAACGCCGTCGGTGCCCCGCAGGTACCGCTCGATGCGGTTGACGCACGACGCGCAGGTCATACCGCGGATCGGCAGCACGATCTCCAGCGGCGCGGCGGGGGTCCCGGAGGCTGTGGCTGACGGGGTTGCGCTCATACTCCAGGGGAGTATACAAGGCGGCGTACGGACATGGAGCAGGGCCGTTCGCCCCCCGTTGGGGTGACCTACGGACCGGGTCGGCCTCGACCGCGGGACTATGATGCCGACGTGACCGACATCGCCGTCCCCGACGCCCGGCCGTACTCGCCCGGCCTGGCCGGTGTGCTGGCCGGTGAGACGGATATCGCGCTCGTCGACGGCGAGCAGGGCCGGCTGCTGTACCGCGGCTACCCCATCATCCAGGTCGTCCAGCACGGCACGTTCTCGCAGGTCTGCGAGCTGCTGTGGACCGGCGAGTGGAAGGCCCGTACGCCGCAGCCGCCGGCGCCGCTCACGGCCCCCGTCGAGGCCGCGCTGCGCCAGCTCCCCAGCGGCACGAACGCCATGGACGCCCTGCGCACGGCCGTCTCCGTGTGGGGCGCCGATGCGCGCCTGGCCTGGCCGCCCACGGTCGAGCAGGCCCGTGCCCTCACCGCCTTCGCGCCCACCGCGCTGGCCGCCTTCGCCCGCATCCGCCAGGGTCTGGACCCGATCGACCCCGATCCGTCGATCGAGGGCCTGGCCGAGGCCTTCCTGCACCAGCTGACCGGCACCCGTCCGACCGCCGCCGATGCGCGGGCCCTTGACGCCTACTTCATGGTCGCCGCGGAGCACGGCTTCAACGCCTCGACCTTCGCCGCCCTGGTCATCATCGCGACCCATTCCGACCTCGCCTCCGCCGTCTGCGGCGCCATCGGGGCACTCAAGGGACCCTGGCACGGTGGGGCCCCGGCGGAGGTGATCGACCAGCTGCACCAGATGGGTTCGGCCGACAAGGCCGAGGCGTGGATCCGCGACAAGCTGGACCACCGTGAGCGCCTCATGGGCTTCGGCCACCGCGTGTACCGCGCCTATGACCCGCGCGCCGCCGCCCTGCGCACCGTGGCCGAGCAGATGGGCACCAACGCCGCGTGGCTGGACATGGCCGTCGCGAGTGGAGGACATCGCCCTGCGCCTGCTCAAGGAGTACCACCCCGAGCGGTCGCTGCAGACGAACGTGGAGTTCTACACCGCGGCCGTCCTCCAGGGCGTGGGCCTGCCGCCGGACCTGTTCCCGGCCACGTTCGCCCTCGCCCGCCATGCGGGCTGGACGGCCCACTGCATCGAATACCTCAAGACCGACAAGCTCATCCGCCCGGACGTGCGCTACACCGGCCCGCAGGAGCGCCCCCTCCCCGAGGTTTGAGGGCAGCCGCGGCTGATCGTCACCGCGGGCCGCCATCGCTCCGTCATCCCGAGTGGGCTCGGTGGCCCCCATGTCGCCCCTAAGCGAACACGCGGGGGTCGATTCGTCCGCCGATACCATCGGGACCACGATTTCTGGTCGTAGGTGTACGCCGCCAGCGAACGAGTCGCGTCGAGGAGACCCACGAGCGCCTCCTTCAGCGGATGAGGGCGCCCAGGAGACATTGGTGTTCGCTTCGGGCGAACCGGCCGCTGCTGTCGCAGGGACCGCCATCGGTGGCTCCAGCCGGCGCATGTCCCGTCGCCAGGTTGCGGGGCACGGAGGGCCCGGAGGGCCCGGATGCCCGGCCGCGTCACCGCGCTGTCACACGCCCGGCGTAACATTTCGGCATGTTCCTCTTCCGTGAACCCTCCATGCCCAAGCCCGCCGACGCCCTGCCCGGCCGCCCCGAGCCGATGCCCGGGCTGACCACCCACTACGTCAACGGACACCCCCTCCTGCCGCCCTACCCGGACGGGCTGGAGGTCGCCGACTTCGCCTTCGGCTGCTTCTGGGGCGCCGAGAAGGACTTCTGGCAGACCCCCGGCGTTTGGGTCACCGCGGTCGGCTACGCCGGTGGCTACACGCCCAACCCCACCTACCGTGAGGCCTGCACCGGCAAGACCGGCCATGCCGAGTCCGTGCGGGTGGTGTTCGATCCCAAGCTCGTCAGCTACGAGCAGCTGCTGAAGGTGTTCTGGGAGAGCCACGACCCCACGCAGGGCATGCGCCAGGGCAACGACATCGGGACGCAGTACCGCTCGGCGATCTTCACCCACTCGGCCGAGCAGCAGCGCCTGGCCGAGGCGTCACGCGCCGCCTACCAGGAGCGCCTGACGGCGGCCGGTTTCGACACCATCAAGACCGAGACCGCCCCGGCCGGCCCGTTCTACTTCGCCGAGGAGTACCACCAGCAGTACCTGGCCAAGGAACCCAACGGCTACTGCCCCAACCACGCCACGGGGGTCAAGCTGCCGGACGACTTCAAGGTCAGGCCGCTGCAGTACGTCGAGTAGGGGCGACGCGGTCGGCTGGTGAGCACACTGCCTTCGTTCGAGACCGACCCGGTCCGGCTCGGCCGGCCCTTCCCGGCCGACTTCACCTGGGGCTTCGCCACCTCCGCCTACCAGATCGAGGGCGCCGCGGCCGAGGACGGCCGGGGCCCGTCGATCTGGGACACCTTCGCCCGCCAGCCGGGCGTCATCGCCGACGGCAGCACCGGCGACGTCGCCTGCGACCACTACCACCGCTACCCAGCGGACGTGCGGTTGATGGCCGGCCTCGGCGCACGCGCCTATCGCTTCAGCGTCAGCTGGTCGCGCGTGCTGCCGTCGGGGACCGGCGCCCTCAACCAGCGCGGCCTCGACTTCTACCAGCACCTCGTGGACAGCCTGCTCGCGGCGGGCATCCAACCGCTGATCAACCTCTTCCACTGGGACCTGCCGCAGGCGTTGCAGGACCGCGGTGGCTTCGCCGACCGGCAGGTCGTGGGCTGGTTCACCGACTACGCGGCGCTGATCGCGTCCAACCTGGGCGACCGCGTCAAGGACTGGATGACCTTCAACGAACCGGCCGTCTTCGCCTTCCTGGGCCATGCCGACGGCATCCATGCGCCGGGGCTGCGAGACTGGCCGACGGCGATCCGGGTCGCCGACAACGAGCTGCGCGCGCATGCCAGCGCCGCCCAGGCGATCCGTGCCCAGGTCCGCGACTCGAAGATCGGCGTGGCGATCGACGTCAACCAGGTCGCGCCGGCGACCGCGTCGGAGCGGGATCGAGTCGCCGCCCGCAAGTGGAGCGCCGCTCGCGACGCGTGGTTCCTGGATCCGCTGTTCGGCCGTGGCTATCCGGCGCTGGGTCTCGAAGCGCACCGCGAGACGGGTCACCTCAACGGCATCGACCTGGCCGAGCCGCCGGCCGGCGACCTCGATTACCTGGGCCTGAACTACTACCGCCGCGACTCGGTCCGGGCCAGGTCGGACCGCGCGTTCGACTGGGAGATCGAGGCCGTGGCGGGCTCGGAACAGACACAGATGGGCTGGCACGTCGCGCCCGACGGTCTGCGTGACGTGCTGGTCGAGCTCAACCGGACGTACGCACCCGCCCAGATCGTGGTCACCGAGAACGGCGCCGCGTACCCCGATACGGTCGATCCGGACGGCCGGGTGCGCGACAAGGACCGGCAGGACTACCTGGCTCGCCACGTCGCCGCGGCCGCTGAGGCTCTGGAGGCAGGCGTCCCCTTGACCGGCTACTACGTCTGGTCGCTGCTCGACAACTACGAGTGGAGCCTTGGCTACAGCCGGCGGTTCGGCCTGGTCCGCGTCGACTTCGGCAGCCAGCAGCGCACGCCGAAGGACAGCGCGCGCTGGTATCAGCGGCTCATCGCCCGGGAGTAGGTCCCTTCGCCGCCGCCCCGCGCCCCTATGCCATGAGGCCGTGGCCGCGGGGATACAGACCCTTGATCGTGACGGGCAACCGGCCGCCGAACGGCGCTTCGCCAAGCAGCGCAGCCGCGAGTGCCTCCATCGACGGCGGCAGGATGCCGAAGCTGCAGACGTGGGTTCGGACGGACGGGTAGGCGAGCAGGTCCCACGGCGTGCGCAGGGCGACGGTCACGGTCGGCCTGCCCGACGCCAGGACCGCCGCGGCCAGCGCCGCCTGCGCCGGCTGGAGGTGCGCCGAGAACGTCCCGAGGATGACGACGTCAAAGGCTGCCAGTCGCTCGGGGAGTCCACGGATGTCGGCCTCGCCCGGCGCCGCCGGCAGGAGGATCTCCTCCACGCCCGCGAGCCGGCGGCGAAGCGCCGAGGCCAGGGTCGGCGCCACCGTCGAGGAGGTGTCGGCGGGCGTCAGGTCGGCCGGCCTCGACTGGACGACGGCGATCCGTGCATCGGCGGCAGGCTTCAGCGGCACCAGCCCGTCGTCGTTGCGGACGAGGGTCATCGAACGCCGGGCCAGCTCGGCGGCGAGGGCCTGATGTTCGCCGCACCCGACGACGTCGAGCGGCGGCTGCTCGAAGCCTCCCAGCCATTGACGCAGCTCGCCTAGCCGGCGCTTGGCCGCCGCATCGTCGTCGGCCTCGATGAGGCCCCGCCGCTGCGCCTGTGCGAGGCCTTCCTCCAGCCGCTCCAGCGCGGCTTCGTCCGGTGTCCCGAGGAGCACGTCTTCGCCGGCCCGCAGGGCCGCCACGGCGTCGATGATCTGGGCCGAGCCCTGGGCCAGGGCGTGCATGTCCAGCGCATCCGTGACGGTCACGCCATCGAAGTCGCAGCTGTCCCGCGCAGCAGGTCGCGCAGGACCACGGCGGACAGGCTGGTCGGCAGGTCGTCGCTGGCCGGGGAGCGCGAAGTGGCCGGTCATGACCAGCCGGGCGCCCGCGTCCAGGGCCGCCCGGAACGGGACCAGCTCTCGCTCGTGCCAGCTCGGCGGTCGTCCGGGGCACCAGCGGCAGCTCGTGGTGCGGATCCGCGCCGTGTCGCCGCCGCCCGGGAAGTGCTTGGCCGTCGCGGCCACGCCACCGTCCTGCAGGCCGCGCACGGTCGCTGCCGCCAACCTGCCGACGGCCTCGGGATCGTCGCCGAAGCTGCGGATCCCGAGCGCCGGATTGCGCCGGGTTGTTGGCGACGTCGCACACCGGCGCGTAGTCCACGTTGACGCCCAGGGCGCGCAGCTCGCGCGCCGTGGCGCCGGCGACGCGCTCGGCCAGCTCCTGGTCGCCGGTCGCGCCGAGCGCCATGGTGCCGGCGAACTGGGTCGTCCCGTCGCCCAGGCCGATCAGCTGGCCGCCCTCCTGGTCGGCGGCCACCAGCAGCGGTGGTGCTCCCGCCGGCCGCGCGGCCTGGATGGCTGCGGTCAGCCGGCGGATCTGGGGTGGATCGACGACGTTGTGGAGGCGGAAGAGCGTCACCCCGGCGACGTCGTGTTCGTTGATCCGCCTCGCCGCCGACCGCGGCAGCTCGGTGCCGACGAAGGCGATCATGAGCCGCGCCAGGGTCACGACTTGACGGAGCCGGCCAGGATCCCTCGGACGAAGTACCGCTGGAGCGCCAGGAACACGAGCAGCGGCACGATCATCGTCAGGAACGCGCCCGCGGTGAGCAGGTGCCACGCGCCGCCGCGGCTGCCGATGCAGGTTGAACAGCGCCGTCGGCATGACCCGGACGTCGGCTCCCGGGCCCAGGAAGACGAGGGCCACGAGCAGGTCGTTCCAGACCCACAGGAACTGGAAGATCGCGAAGGCGCCGAGCGCCGGGACCGAGAGCGGCAGCACGATCCGGATGAACGTCTGGAAGTGCGGACGCGCCGTCGATCGCGGCGGACTCGAACAGGTCGCGCGGCAGCTGCGACGATGAAGTTGTAGAGCAGGAAGATCGCCAGCGGCAGCCCGAACGCCGTGTGCGCCAGCCAGATGCCGAGGAAGGTGCCGTACAGGTGCCAGGCCGCTGTAGAGCTTGAGGACCGGGATCAGCGACATCTGGAGCGGCACGACCAGCAGCGCCACGACGATCGATGAACAGGATGCCGCGGCCGCGGAATGGGATCCAGGCGAAGGCATAGGCGGCGAACGCGGCGATCGTGATCGGGATGACCGTCGACGGGATGGTCACGATGAGGCTGTTGAGGAACGCGTTGCCCATGCCGTCGCTCGCCGAGGACCGTGCTGGTAGTTCGGCAGCGTCCACTGGCTGGTGTCGAACGGGTGGAGCAGGGCCGTCCACCAGCCGGTCTGTCGTGATCGTCGCTGCGGGTTCGCGGAAGGAGCTGACGAGCAGCCCGACGCGTCGGGCAGGGTCCACAGGAAGCAGATGACGATGACCGCAGATGCGCAGCGGCAGGCTCCGCAGGAACGGCGGCCGCCAGACGGCGGCGCGCGCCTGGACGCCTGTGCGATCGGCTGGGCCGGCGCAGTCATGCACATCGCCGCCTGACGTCGGAAGTTGCGCAGGTTGAGGATCATCACCGGCAGCACGGCGATGAACAGGACGGTCGCCAGCGCCGCGGCGCGCCCATCGTTGAAGAACTGGAACATCTCCTGGAACATCCGGTTGCGCGACCACGTCGTCGTGTTGAACCGCCCGCCGGTCGTCACGTAGACGATGTCGAAGATCTTGAGCGTGACGATCGCGATCGTCGTGGTGACCGTGATGATCGAGCCGCGGATCATCGGCACGATGACCCTGAAGAACAGCTGGCGCTCCGATGGCGCCGTCGAGCCGGGCCGCCTCGATGACCTCGGCCGACACGCCCTTGATGGCGGCCGAGAGCACGACCATGGCGAAGCCGGTCTGGAGCCAGATCAGGATGACGATCTCGGCGAAGATGTTGATGGGGCTGTCGTGAGCCCACGGGACCGGCTGACCGCCGAAGGCCGTCCAGATCGGCGTTCAGGAGCCCGTACTGCGGCTGGCTCGGCGGGCTGCCAGGCGTAGACGAAGCGTCCAGATGACCGACGCGCCGACGAGCGAGATGGCGAGCGGCAGGAAGATGAAGATCTTGGCCAGCGACTCGCGCCGGACGCGGTCGAACAGGCCGGCGATGAGCAGGCCGAGCCCCACGCTGCCGGCCGTGCCGACGATCAGCCAGAGGACGTTGTTGCGCAGGATCTCGAGGAATTCGGGGTCGGTCGAGGCTCTGCGCAGTTGGCGAGCGTGAACTGGCGCCGTCGTCGTCCTGGAAGCTGCGGATGATCGGTGCCGACCGCCGGGTAGACGAGGAAGACCGCCGAGCAGCACCAGCGCCGGGCCGACGAAGACCCAGCGGCAGGAGCGCGGTCGCGACCACTTGGGCTGCAGCAGCGCTCGACGAGCGCGCTCACGCCGGTGAACAGGAGCCAGATGCCGCCGACGCCGACGAGCAGCGCGATCGCCGCCAGCAGGAGCTTGGCGAGGAACTGGTCGCCCTGGCCGTTGCGCAGCGCGTCGGCGCCCGCGGTGTTGCCGAGCAGGTCGTAGATCGACGCGAGGAGGTTCGGCCCGCCCTGCGGGTCGATCAGGACGAGCGATGCCGACGACGCACAGGGCAAGGCCGATCAGGCTGCCGACCGGCACGGACGCGACGCGCCGACGAGTCCGGAGCTCTCGGTGCGAGCCTCCGGCCACCTCGCACCCTCCTGCGTAGCCGGAATAGTAGCGGGGCGCCCACCGTCGTGGTGGGGCGCCCCGCGAGCCAGTACGAGATGGCGTCACTGGCTAGGCCAGCTGTCGTCGATGGCCTTCAGCACGGCATCGGTGTTGGTGCCGTTCGCGTTGACCCAGTCGACCGACTGCGGTCCAGAAGGTGCCGGCGCCGACGGCCGGGGCATCAGGTCGGAGGCGTCGAAGCCGATGCCGGTGGCGCTGCTCACGATGTCGGTGGCGACCTTCAGCTTGTAGTTGCCGGCGTACCACTCGGCCGGGGTGGTCGTGTTGGCCGAGAGGGCGCTGCCGCGCTTGATCCAGCCCTCGAGGCCCTCCGGCGTCGCCAGGAACTCCGCGACCGCGCGGACCTCGGGGCGGTCGACGAGGACCATGAGCGAGTCGGCGGAGCCCTCGGCGTCCTTCTGGTGCCGGGTCGATGGTCGGGAACGGGAAGATCCCGATGTCGCGTCGCCCGATGATGTACTTCGAGTCGGCTGCCGTTGGCGCGGCTGATCCGGGAAGAAGTCCGGGCCGTACCAGATCGGGATCTTCTGCATCCAGCACCCGGGGTCGAGCCAGTGTCCGTCGTTGAACATCGGATCCATGGCGGTCTGCAGGTCGGTCGTCGACGATCGCCGTGGCCGCCGCCGTAGACGTAGCTCGTGCGTGAAGAAGATCTTGCCGACCATGTCGAAGGCGGCCTTGATCCTGGGGTCGTTGAACGTGATCTTGTGGCTGATCCAGTCGTTGTAGTCCTGCGAGGCCCTTGGTCTTGAGGAGCACTTCCTCGACCCAGTCCGTCAGCTGCCAGCCGGTCGCCGTGCCGGGGCCGCCGGCGCTGACGCACCACGGGTTGGCTGCCGTCGGCGACGATCTTGTCGGACAGGGCGATCAGCTCGTCCCAGGTCGTGGGGACCTGTGTAGCCCTTGGCCGCGAAGGCCTTGATCGGGTACCAGATCATCGACTTGACGTCGGCCTTGTACGGGATGCCCCAGATGTGCGTCGCCCTCGGTGACCAGGCCGATGGTGGCCGGGATGCTCGGTCGCTGAGCTTCGCGGCGATCCATGAACGTGGCGACGTCGATGACCTTGCCCTCGGCGGCGTAGGCGAGGACGGCGGTCGGCTGCGCGAGCATCGCCAGGTCCGGCGGGTTGCCGCCCTCGATGCGGGTCTTGAGCACGGTCTCGTGGCTCGAGCCGATGCTGTCGACCTGGATCGTGATGCCGGTCGCCGTCTGCGAAGTCGGCGACCGCGGCCGCGAAGTCGTCGCCCTCGCCGCCGATCCACTGGGTCTGGATCGAGACCTTCTTGCCGTTGAACGGCTTGTCGGCGCCGAGGGCCTGGTCCAGCTCGGTGTAGCCGGTCGGGACCGCCGGCACGGCTGCCGCGGGGGCGGCCGAGGCCGGTGCGCTCGCCGCGGTCGTCCCCGTCGGCGTGGCGGCGGCCGGCGTGCCGGTCGCGCCTGAGGTCGCCGGTGGTGTCGTGGCGCTGCTCGTGCAAGCGCCGACCAAGAACAGGGCGACGACTGCCAGAGCGGACCTTGTCCGTAATCTGTTGGTCATGAGTTCCTCTCCTCCTGCGAACTACCGATCACTATGGGTGACGAGCAGGATTGTGGGTAACGATTGGGCCGCTGGGTCCAGGCATCCCATCCCATCCCAGCGAAGGACCTCCGCATGGGTTATCGCTCACCCACCCCCTCTCGCTCAGGCAAGCCGGTGCGGTGGCGCGCGATCGCTGCCGCCCCGCGCGCGCTGGGCGCCTTGGTAGGCGACAGCAGCTCGATGGTCGCGTCGCCCAAGGCGGCCTGGACGAGCGGTGAATCCGCGCACTCGCGGGCGATTCGCGATCGGATCGGATCGAGCAGGGCGGGTCCGGCGGCCGCCACGCCGCCGCCGATGACGACTCGCTTGACGCCGAGGGTCAGGGCGAGCGAGCGGATCGCCCGGGCCAGGTGGTCGGCCACGCGGTCGATGATCTCGACCGCCACCTCGTCGCCGGCAGAACCGGCGCGGAAGACATCGGCGGCCGTCGAATGCGGCGACAGGACGGTGCTTCGTCCGGCTGCCATCGCCTCGTCGGCCTGGCGACCGATGGCCGGACCGGCGGCGATCGTCTCGAGGCACCCTCGCATGCCGCACGCGCAGAGGGCTCCCTCCGGATCGGCGACCACGTGGCCCACCTCACCGGCGTAGCTGTTGTCGCCACGGAGCAGGGCCCCGTCGAGGACGATGCCGGCCGAGATGCCGGTCCCGATCGCCAGGAAGGCGATGCTCGCCGGCGCCTGCGCCGACCCGTTGTTGGCGTGTTCACTCAGCCACAGGACCGCCGCGCGGGCGTCGTGCTCGACGAAGGTGGGTACCCCCAGCTCCGCCTGCAGCATCGCTCCCAGCGGCAGATGAGTGATGCCCAGGTTGACGGCCATGCTGACCGAGCCGTCCGCGGGGTCGACATGACCGGGGATGGCGATCGCCGACCGCGGCCATGTCCTGCCCCAGGTGGCGCTGGGCGTCCACGACGAGGCCGATGATCTGGCCGACGAGCGCTGATGGCTCGGTCGGCGCGACATGCTCATAGACGATGCGGTCCCGATCGTCGATGACGACGACCGATGTCTTCGTGCCGCCGACGTCGACGCCGGCGACCAGCGGCCCGTTGAGCTCCGGCCGGAAGGTCGCGCTCATCGCACCAACCCCAGGCCCAGCTGCTGTTCCATGAGCAGCGCCGACGCGCCGAGCACGACCACGTCATCGTGCACGTGGCCGAACTCGATCTGGGTGTCGCGCGCGAGCAGCGCGAGCACGCTCGACCGGGCGGTGCGCCGGACCTCGCCCAGCCAGTCGTCACCGAGTTGCGCGATCGGACCGACCAGCAGCACATGGCGCACGTTGAGCACGCCGATCAGCCAGCCGATCGCGACCCCCAACTCGCGCGCCGCATCGAGGACGATCCGCCGGACGCTGGCGACCCCGGCCAGGAAGGCGGACACGAGGCCTCGCTCGTCGGTGATCGAAGGCTCGACTGCGCCAGCGGCGGCGACCAGCGCCCGCATGCTCGTCGTCGTCTCGAGGCAGCCCGCCCGCCCGCACCGGCACGGCCCGTCGGCGCTGCCCATCGAAACGTGGCCGAACTCACCGGCGCCATAGCCATCGCCCTGGAACAGCTGGCCGTTGAGGATGATCCCGGCGCCGACCCCGCGACCCACCTTGATGACGATCAGGTTGTTGGGCCGGGGGCGCCGGAAGAAGGTCAGTTCGGCGAGGGCGGCCGCGTGACTGTCGTTGGCGACCACGACCGGCACGCCGTAGCGCTGCTCCAGCAGCGGCCCCAGGCGGAGGTCAGCCCAGTTCAGGTTGGCCGACCAGCGGACGGTCCCCGCGCTCGTGTCGATGACGCCCGGGGCGCCGATGCCGATGCCGAGGAGGGGGCACCGGTCATCGGCGCGCAGGGCGTCGACGAGCTGGAAGAGGAGCTCGACACTGGCCTCGTCGTCCTGCCCTTCGAGGGGCAGGTGGATCGAGCGGAGGATCTCACCCCGCAGGTTGACGACGGCACCGCTGAATTCCGCCTCGCCGAGGTCGAGCCCGATCAGATGGCGACCGTCGGGAGCGACCCGCAGCAGGATCGGCGACTTGCCCCCGCTGGACTGGCCCCGGCCGACCTCTTCGATCAGGCCGTCGTCGATGAGCGTGCCGACCAGGGTCGCCGACCGAGGTGCGCGTCAGGCCGGTGATCCGGGCGAGGTCGGCGCGCGAGAGCGGTGCTGCTGTCGTGGAGGGCGCGCAGCATCAGCTGCTGATTGAACGTTCGCGTCTGCTGGTGTGTCGCCCTTTCGGGCAGCACGGTCACGCTGGCGCTCATCCGGGGCGGGCACTCCCTCCACCGCAACCACCTCTGGTCCTCGCCGAGCGGGGCCCGAAGGGTCTTGGCCAGGTCGGATGGTGCGCCGTTGGGCGGACTTTGTCAAGTCCGTTGACAAACTACTGACCAGGTCGGGCGGAGTCCCTCAGGAGATGGTCCGGAGCCCCGGCCACATCACGGTCCACGGCGCGCGCAGCCCGGTGCACACGGTGACGGCGACGCCCTGCTCGCCGTTCTGCACGCCCAGGCCGTCGTCGATATGGGCCACGTCCTGGCAGCCGGTGAAGTAGTCGCTGTAGTCGGTCGGGCGCCAGTCACCCACATGGACGACGACCGTGCGGTCGACCGGCGGCGGTCCCCACGACCAGTAGCTGTTGTGGCCCGAGTAGATCGGTGGCAACCCCGAACCCAGGAGCACGAGCGGGCTGGCCTCGCTGTAGTCGTTGGTCAGGATCACGGCATGGGCACGCTCGTCCGCGGGGAGTGCGGCAACGACACCCTCGACGGTGGCCACGAACTGCGGCCAGCCGATCTCGTTGGCCGTGTCGGGGACGGCGGCCGCGAGCCCCGACTGGGCGAAGGTGGCGACTGGCAGGACCGGCAGGGTCAGCAACGCGATGAGCGCGCCCGAGAGGGCCGCCGCGGCGGCGAGGCTCGACACCTTGAGACGGAAGTGCCCGCGAGTCAGCCAGCGGTCGGCGAGGATCGCGCCCGCGGCCATGAAGACGGGCATGCTGCCGATGACGTAGTAGGCCTTGCCGCCGGTGACGTAGACCAGGACGAGCGCCACGAGGGCGGCGATCCCGATCGCCCGCCATGGCGCGGCCGCCTTCGCGCGGAGGATCCAGGCTAGGCCGACGGCGCTGACCGGGAAGAGCAGCGGCCCGCTGAAGAGCCACAGCAGCGGCACGAACTGGGCGCGGTTGTCGCCGGCGTAGCTCGAGATGGCCTGCGCCATCGTCAGCTGGGGCCAGCCGTTGGCGGCTTGCCAGGCGAGGTTCGGTGCCCAAAGGACAAGGGCGATGGCGATGGCGGACCAGGCCCACGGCGACCGCACCACGTCCCACCTCCGGGCGAGGACGAGCCCGACTGCCAGACCCGCGCCGAGGAAGAGGAGGGTGTCCTTGTTCTCGAGGCCGATGCCGGTCACCACGCCAAGCACGAGCCACAGGCGTCGGTCGCCACCCGCGAGCAGCTTCACGGCGAGCCACAGGACGATCGCCCACGCGAGCAGGTCGGGGTCGGTCGTCGTGTCAAGGTGACCGGCGCCGAGGTAGCCGGACAACGCGGCTGTGATCGCCGCGATGAGCTGGGCGCGTCGCGACCCGCCAAGGTCACGGGCGATGAGCGCGGTGAGGACGACGATGAGCGCCATCTCGAGGGCCGGCAGGAGCCGCACGGCGGTGGGTGACACGCCGAGCACGGCCACCGACGCGGCCGAGAGCAGCGGGGTCAGCGGCGGCTGGTCGACATAACCGAGGGCCGGGTGCTGGCCCGCGACGACGTAGTACATCTCGTCGCCGTGGAAGCCGTAGGCGCCGGACAGGGCCAGCAACAGGGCGACCATGAGGCTGGCGACGAGGAGTACGGGCCAGGGGATCGCGGAGAACGCACGGCGAGGACCTGATGCGCTGGTGGCGGAGCTGACCATCTCGTGGCTCCTCGGGATACCGGTCCGTCCGGACCTCGGCCTCACTCTAACCGCGCTCCGGCGGGGAGGTGGCGATCCGCGGCGGCCGCTCCCGTCGTAAGGGACACGAGCGTCCGGCGGTCCGGTCCGGCGCCCCCCAAGAGGAGGCTATCCATGGCGACATTCCTTGACGTCCACGACCTGCCCGGCGTGACGGCCGCGGACGTGGTCGGAGCGCACGAGGCCGACGTCCGTATCCAGGCCAAGTACGGCGTGGACTACAAGCATTACTGGGTCGACGAGGAGGCCGGCAAGGTCTTCTGCCTCGTCGAGGCGCCCGATCGAGAGACCGCGGCTCGTGTCCATCGCGAGGCCCACGGCCTGGAGGCCCACACCCTCCACGAGGTCCAGCAGGGCGCGTAGCGAACCCCGGGGGATCGGCCGGTGTAGGGGCGCTACTTCGGCGCCGCCCGCCGGCTCGCCGGCGCCGAGCCTGCGGGCCACCGGCCGTCGTTGCTTAGTCCGCCAGTGACTCATATGCGACGCATGGGCCGTCCGCGTTGTCGTGTATCCAACTGGGGCATACGGCCACGCTTGCACAGCAACGGACGGCCGCTGCGCGGGTGCTTAAGAGTCTGCTGGCGACTAGACGACAACGAGTGAGCCCGCGTTAGCGAGCCGGGCGGACCGCCCCCGCGTCACCGCGCCCGGGGCTCAGTCGAGGTGTGCCTCGTCCAGCCGTGCCTGGCAGTCGCGGCAGGTGCCGGCGACCGTGACATGCGAGAGGTCCACGTCGAACGCGCGCCCGGCCCGGAGGGCGCTCACCAGGGGCGCCAGCTCGGCCGGGCCCAGCTCCCAGCTCTGGCCGCAGACGCCGCAGTGCAGGTGGCCGTGGGCCGTCGCGGGTCGGACGTGGAACTCCTCACGGCCATCGGCGCCGTGGTGGTGCCGCACCACGCCCAGCTCTTCCAGGACATCGAGCGTGCGGTAGACGGTCGATGGGGTCGTCGACGGGTCCACCGCACGGCAGCGCTCGACGAGCTCGTGGCCCGTGACATGCCCGTCAGTCTGCTCGAGCACGTCGAGCAGGGTGCTGCGCTGGAGCGTCCAGCGCAGGCCGCGGGCGTGCAGCCGGTCGCGCACGCTGGCGCGGTCCATGTTGAGCTGGCCGGTCGGTGCCACGTCCCGAGTCTACGCGACCGCCCCGGCCGCCTCCGTGGCCGTGCCGCGCCCGTCGTCCTTGTGGGCGGCGGCGCTGAGGAACTGCTCGTGGTACAGCTGCGCATAGAGGCCGCCGTGGGCCAGCAGCTGGCGATGCGTCCCCCGCTCGACGATGCGCCCGCGCTGGTAGACCAGGATCAGGTCCGCGGCCAGGATCGTCGACAGGCGGTGGGCGATGGCGAGCGTCGTGCGGCCGCTCATGGCGCGGTCCAGGGCGGCCTGGATGAGCCGTTCGCTGACCGTGTCGAGGGCTGAGGTGGCCTCGTCCAGGATGAGGATGCGGGGGTCCTTGAGCAGGACGCGTGCGATGGCGATGCGTTGCTTCTCGCCGCCGGACAGCTTGTAGCCGCGCTCGCCGACAAGCGTGGCGTAGCCCTCCGGCAACTCCATGATGCGCTCGTGGATGGCGGCCGCGCGGGCGGCCACCTCGAGCTCCGCGTCCGTGGCATCCGCCTTGGCGTAGCGCAGGTTGTCACCGATGCTGGCGTGGAAGAGGTACGTCTCCTGGGTGACCACGCCGATGATGCGGCCCAGGCTGGCAAGGGCGATCTGCCGCACGTCCACGCCGTCGACCTCCACCGCGCCCTCGTTGACGTCGTACAGGCGCGGCAGCAGGTAGGTCGTCGTCGTCTTGCCCGAACCCGACGGGCCCACGAGCGCGACCAGCTCGCCCGGTCGCATCTCGAAGTCGATGTCCTCCAGGGCGAACGGCTCCGGTGGTTCCGGGGTGTCGGGCGCCGCCTCGGCGGCCTCGACCGGCACATCTGCCTCCGGCACGGCCTCCGCGTCGGGCGCCAGGGCCACCGGCGGCGCCGACGGATAGCGGAACGAGGCGTGCGCGTAGCGGACGTGACCGCGGACGGTGGCCGGGTCGGGGTGGATCGCATCCGGCGCGTCGACGATCTCCGGCTCCATGTCCAGGTACTCGAAGATGCGGTCGAACAGGGCGAGGGCGCCCTGCACCTCCACCTGGACGCTGAGCATCTGGCCGAGCGGGAAGAAGAGCCGGCTCTGAAGGGTCGTGAAGGCCACGATGTCGCCCACGGTCGGCGCGTCGGGCGCCCCGTGCAGCATCCCGGCCAACCAGTAGACCAGCGCCGGCGTGATGCTGAAGACCGTGCCCACGATCATGAAGAACCAGCGCCCGACCATGCTCTGGCGGAGCTGCAGGATGCCAAGGCGGACGTTGACCCTGCGGAAGCGGTCCGTCGCCGCCTGCTGCTGGCCGAACGTCTTGGTCAGCAGCATCCCGCTGACGCTGAGCGTCTCCTCGTTGATGGCCGACATGTCGGCCAGGGCCTCCTGCACGTCGGTGCTGACCGTCCGGCGCACCTTGCCGACGCGGTAGGTGAGGTACAGGAAGAACGGCATGAGCCCCAGCGACAGGAGGGTCAGGCGCCAGTCGATGAGGATCATGGCCACGATCGTGCTGAGGATGGTGGCCGCGTTGGCCACCACCGAGGTGGCCGTGTCGGTCACCACCGACTGGACGCCGCCGACGTCGTTGGCCAGGCGGCTCTGGATCTCCCCCGTGCGCGTCTCGGTGAAGAACCGCAGCGGCATGCGCTGCAGTTGCACGTAGAGGGCGTCGCGGAGGTCCTGCATGACGTGCTGGCCGACCGAGTTGGAGAGGTAGGTCTGGCCCAGGCCGATCATGCCGTTGGCGATGGGCAGGATGATCATCAGGCCGACGTACAGGTTCAGGTTCTGGAAATTCCCGGCCGTGAAGACGTCGTCGATGAGGAGCTTGAGCAGGAACGGGTTGATCAGGCCCACCAGGCTGGTGACGAGGATCGCTACCAGGACCGTGGAGACCTGCAACCGGTAGGGGCCAAAGAAGGCCAGGATGCGGCGGATCGTGGTGCCCCGCCGCTCGCGCGGCACGGGCGTGACCGACCCGGCCATGCCGAAACCACGCCCGCCGCGCGGGCCGGTCCCGCCGGCGGCCATGCGCACGCCGCGCGTGCCGCGGCCGCTGCCGAAGCTCACGGCGCCGCGGCCCCCGTCACGCCTCCACCCGCCGGCAGCGACGCCGGTGCCCCGCCCGCCAGGTCCACGTCGGAGAGGAAACGCCACCGGTTGGCGAACAGCCAGGCCAGGCCGTAGAGCGCCGCCACGAACAGCAGCAGCACGCGGTAGCCGGTGATCAGGGCGACGTACTCGAGGGCCCCCCCCAGCATCGCCCCCAGGAGGTTGCTGGCGAAGGCCATGTCGGCCGTGGCGATGTCGCGGAACGAGTAGGTGAAGACGAGGTTGGCGAAGAAGACCGGTGCGAAGGCGACGGCCGCGGCGAGCAGGTAGCGCAGCCAGAGCGGATCCAGGAGGAGCGACTCGGGCGGGATGAGGAACGCCACGGCCAGCGCCGCGAAGAGGGCCGCGTAGAGCAGGCCCGGCCGCCGCAGGTGCCAGCGGGCGTTGATGAGGATCGCCAGCAGCACGCTACAGAGGATGGCGAAGAAGGCCAGCGCGTTGACCAGCCACGTCGTGCCGAACAGCAGGCTGAAGCTCACCAGGCTGCGTGTCTCGAGCAGCAGGAATGCCGCCCCCAGGGCGAAGAAGTGGGGGCTGAAGCGGCGGATCGTCGTGCCGGTCTGGCGCGCGGCGAAGCCCACCGTCAGGAGGGCGAGCACGAAGACGAAGCCCAGCGCGCCAAGGTAATAGGGCTCGATGAACGGCGTGCGCAGGTAGAGGAACGGCCAGTCGTCGGTCGCCGGCGTGGGCGTGGGCTCTCCCGCGGGGGGCACCGGCGAGACGGTGTCGCCCAGCGGTGGGCCGCCGTTGAGAGCCGCCACCGCGGGGCCGTCGGCGAGCGCCGCCTGCACGCTGGAGTACGTGTGGAGCAAGGGCGGCGTACCGAACGCCGAGGTGAGCATGGCGTCGAGCTTGGCCACCAGCCACGTCTGGCGGTAGTAGTTGTAGAGGACGAAGACGCCGTCCGGGGCCAGGTGGTCACGCACGCTCTGGAAGGCCTGCTGGGTGAAGAGGAACGACTCCAGGCGGACGTTGGCCGTGCTGCTAACCAGGGTCAGGGAATCGGGCAGGGCGAAGATGACCAGGTCGTATTTCTTGTCGGTCGTGCGCAGGTAGGCCCGGCCGTCGTTGTTGATCTGCGTGACCCGCGGATCCTGGTACGGGTGGTCGGGGTGGTTCTGCACACCGATCTGCAGGATGGCCGGGTCGATCTCCACGGCGTCCACGTGGCCCGCGCCGTGGGCCAGGGCGATGGCCACGTCGGTGCCGCTGCCTGCCCCCACGACCAGCACGTTCTGGTACGTCCGGCCGGGGAACCACTTGTAGACCTGCGTGTAGAAGGGTTCCTGCGGCCCGTTGACGGGGTGGAGCGCCTGGTGGGGGATGCCGTTGACGTTGACTTCCATGACGTTGTTCTGGTCGATGTAGGTCGTGATGCGGTAGTAGGGCGACCAGATATCCCCGCCGGCCACGTTGGCCATGACGACCCACAGGGTGGCCACCATCGCGATCCCGCTGACCAGACCCCAGGCGGATGCCCCGTTGCCCAGGGCCAGGAGGAGCAGCAGGATGGCCACTACGCCGAACCACAGGAGGGGGTTGGTGCCGGCCGCCGACAGGGCCGTGAAGGCGACGATGCCGGCCATCGACCCGAGGATGTCGGTGGCATAGGCGCGCAGCGGCGGCAGGCTCTTGAGCAGGGGCCCCAGGGGCAGGGCGAGGGCCGCCATGAGGCCGGTCACGAGCAGGAACACGAAGGGCAGCACGAGGAAGTTGACGTTGGCGGATTGACTTTCGGCCAGCCCGAAGAACAGCTCGTCGGGCGACCTCACCTGCACGTTCAACTGGGCCTGGTAGATGAGCAGCACCACACCGAACAGCAGCAGGGCGAAGGGCGACAGCGGCAGTCGGCGCCCGTTGCGCCCGGCGATGATGCCAAGGCCGATGCCAAGGAAGCTGCCCATCAGCACGAAGTTGGAGAAGAAGCCGATGTAGATGACTTCGGACGGGATCCAGCGGATGAGCAGGAGCTCGACGAACAGCAGCGTGCCGCTGGTAAGGAACAGCCGCACGCGCACGTCATCCAGGCCGGGTACGGCCGGCAGGATCAGGCTGCGGGGGTTCGCGCCGCTCGTCGGTCGAGGGCCGCGCGGTTCGACCGTCGGCTGCACCGGGGGATTATCGACGGGAACGGCAGCCAGCGCGTTGCGCCGGAGCGAGCTACTCCTCCAGGGGGGCGACCCTGGCCCGGGCCACGATCGTGGAGCGCCGCTCGGGGAAGCGCCGAGCGGCCATGTCGCCGAGCAGGCCCAGGCCGAAGGCCGGCAGACGCCGCTGCCACGCGCGCGCCAGGTGGGCGGTGGTGCGGACCTGGATGGCCACGAATCCGACCTCCGAGAGCGCCTCGCGGACGCGCCGCGGGCTGTTGCAGGCCCCCACGAGCGGATGGGCATCGGCCGCCGTCTCCTTGACCGTGCGCTGCAGCGGGCGTCCCACCGCCTGCGGCAGCGACAGGTAGGCGTTGACCAGCGGATGGCGCCGGTTGACGGTCGTCACGATCAGCGTGCCGCCGGGCCGCAACCAGCCGTGGATGTGGCGCATCGCCGCGTCCGGGTCGGCGAAGTGCTCCAGGGTGAACGACGAGAGGACGACGTCGAAGCTGGCGGCGGGGAAGGCCTCGGGCATGGTGCAGAGGTCGGCGACGCGGAACTCGTCGAGCCAGGCCAGCGGTGGCTCGGGGGTGTGGATGTCCACTCCCACCAGCCGGGCGATGCGGGGCCGAAAGGCGGTCAGCGCGCTGACGCGGCCGCAGCCGGCGTCGAGGACCACCGCCCCCGACCGCGGCAGGGCATCGTCGATGAAGTGGTTGAGGACCTCCGCGGTCGACGGGCCCAGCCCGAGGCGGGGCAGGACGGCGAGCCGTCCCTTGGCCGGGGCGACGTGCGTGGCGTGCTCCAGGCCGGTCAGGCGGCCGACGGCGCCGGGACGGACGCGCTCGGGGCGGCCGGCGTCATCGGCTCGACGGTCTCCAGCCACCGTTCCGCGTCGATGGCCGCGCGGCACCCGTCGCCCGCCGCGGTCACGGCCTGGCGATAGCGGTGATCGTGCACGTCACCGGCGATGAAGACACCCTCGATCCGCGAGCCGGTCTCGTCGTGCACGACCAGATAGCCCCGCTCGTCGACCTCCAGCCAGTCGCGGAAAACCTCCGTGTTGGGGCGGTAGCCGATGGCCACGAAGAGCCCGTCGACCGGCTCGTCCGTCAGGTCCCCGGTGCGCGTGTCGCGCAGGCGCAGACCCGTGACCACCTGGTCGCCCTTGACCTCTTCGATGGCGCTGTGCCAGCGCACGCTGATCTGGGGGTGGGCGAGGGCCCGGTCGCGCATGATCTTGCTGGCCCGGAAGTCGCCGCGGCGGTGGATGAGCACGACCTCGCTGGCGAAGCGGGTGAGGAACGTGGCCTCCTCCAGGGCCGTGTCGCCGCCGCCCACGACGGCCACCTTCTTGCCCCGGAAGAAGAAGCCGTCGCACGTGGCGCAGGCGCTCACGCCCTTGCCGCGCAGACGCGTCTCGGAGTCCAGGCCCAGCCACAGCGCCGACGCGCCGCTGGCCACGATGAGCGCCTGGGCCCGGTACTCCACGCCGGCGGCCCACAGCCGGAACGGCCGCGACGAGAGGTCGACGCGATCCACGTCGACATCCACGATCCGTGACCCGAACCGCGTGGCCTGCTCGCGGAAGAGGCCCATGAGCTCGGGGCCCTGGATGCCGTCGGGGAAGCCCGGGTAGTTCTCCACGTCGCTCGTGATCATCAGCTGGCCGCCCGGCACGTAGCCCGCCAGGACGACCGGTTCCAGGTTGGCCCGGGCGGCGTAGATGGCCGCCGTCAGTCCCGCCGGCCCCGACCCGACGATGACGACCTTGGCCTCCACGGGGCCGCCACCGGCCCCGTCCATGGTCTCCGGGGACGCCGGGCGGCGCACGCTGGCGACCGTCGCGGCCCCGGCCCCGTCATCGATGATGCTGATCCCGGGCAGCCCGGCGAATGGTCCTGTCATGTCGCGATCGTATCACGGCCGGATACCCGGGGGGAGTATCTCACGGGATCGGGCTGGGTGAGCCAAGGCCCCGGATCTGGGGGATCACGTCGCGGCCGATGAGCTCGAGCCTGGCCAGCTCCGCGCGGTCGAGGCCGAAGATGGCGTGCTGGGAACCGGCGTCGGCCCACGACCCCATGCGGTCGACCAGCTCCGTGGCGGTGAGGGGCCGCGTGCTCGAGCTCCCCGCCACGCGGACCTCGAGGCCGGCGAGGTTGGTCTTCTCGATCGTGGCGTAGTCGCGGCCCACGTTGTCACAGTGCTCCCGCAGCACCGCCAGCTTGTGCCGGATGTTGTCGGGCCCGCCGAAGATGTTGCACGCGTCGGCGTACTGGGCCACGAGGCGCAGCGTCTTCTGCTCGCCCCCGCCGCCGACGATGATCGGCGGATGCGGCCGGCTCAGGGCCTGCGGGCTGTTGAGCGGGCGGCTCGCCATGAGGTGCGTGCCCTGGAAGGGCACCTCCGAGCCGCGCGGGCCTTCCCACATGGCGTGGGCGAAGCGCAGGGTGTCCTCCAGCCACTCGAATCGTTCCTTGAGCGAGGCGAAGGGGAAGCCCAGCCCGCGCGACTCCTCCTCGTTCCAGCCGGCCCCGATGCCGAACCAGGCCCGCCCTCCGGACAGCACATCCAGTGTCGTCACGGCCTTCACCCACAGCGCCGGCTCGCGGTAGTGGATGCCGCCGACCATGAGGCCCAGGACCGCTCGCTTCGTGAGCGCTGCGGCGAAACCCATCGCGGTCATGCCCTCGAGCATCGGTTCCTCGGGCCGCCCGACGCCGCGGATCTGGAAGAAGTGGTCCATGACCCAGATGGAGTCGAAGCCGACCTCGTCGGCGGTGCGCACCACCTGGGCGAAGGTGGGGCCGATGGCCTGGTCCCCGCCGGGCCAGGAGAAGGAGTCGATCTGCAGGCCGATCCTCATCGGGCGGAGGGTACCCGAATCGGGCGGCGGCAACGGATCAGGGGAAGAGGTCGCTGGCCCGATCCATCAGGGCGTCGCGGGTGATGGACCCGTCGCCGGCCGGCAGGACCGCGCCACGGACCAGCACGACGGGCCGGCCGCTCGTCTTGCCGGAGGCGAGCTCGGCCGCCGAGGCGATCTCGTCGGCCACAGCCACGACGGTGGAGCGCATGATCCGCCCGGTCGTGTCGGGCCGGCCGCGCTGGTCGTCGAGGGGCCCGAAACCGGCCAGGCCGAGGGCGACGTCGACGATGCCCCACCGCCAGGGCCGCCCGAACGAGTCGCTGATGAGGACGGCCGGCGCCTGGCCGGCAGGCAGCTCCAGCAGCTCGGCGAGGCGCGCCCGCAGGTCGCGCGCGGACGCGTCGGGATCGGCCGGCAGGAGCGTCACCGTGTCGGGCGCCACGTTGGACGCGTCGACGCCGCCATTGGCGCACACGAAGCCATGCCGGGTCCGTGTGATGAGGACGCCGCGCTCCATGCGCACGACATCGGCCGCCTCGCGCAGGACCACCTCCACCTGGCGCGGATCGCGGTCCCATCGCTCGCCAAAAGCAAGGGCTTCCGATCGCGGAATGACCGTGCGCAGGTCGACGACGGCGCCCTCCGCCTTGGAGACGATCTTCTGGGTCACCACGAGCACGTCGCCGGCCCGCGGGGCAAGTTCCGGCTCCGCCGCCATCAGCTCGCGCCAGCTGGTCGCGATGAGGGCGGCCAGGTCGTCGCCCTGCCGGATCTCGGGCAGCGCGGGGAGCGCGACCGCGAGCAGGCGATGCACGGCCGGGACCGGGGCGCTCAGACGGAGGCGACGGAGGCCGCGCCGAGGGCCTCGAGCTCCGCCAGCCTGGCCGGGTCCAGCCGCACCAGGTCGGCCGGTGTGTCGAGGTCGAAGCCGACCACCGGGTCCACCACGAGCTGGACCGTGGCGTTGGCGTCGCGCGCGGCCCGCAGGTGGGCCTCGAGGCTGCCCGGGCCGAAGTGCGGCTCGATGATGTCCGGCGGGCTGAGCAGCAGGGCGTTGGTGCCGTCCCGGGCATCGGCCGCGGCTATCACGGCCAGCGCGGCGCCCGTGCCCGCCGCCATGGCCGCATCGGCCCCGCCGAGCAGCCGGTCAAGGGCCGGCACGTCGAGCATCGGCAGGTCCGCCGGCAGGATGAGGAGGGCCGTCGCGCCGGCACCCATCGCAGCCGCGCGGGCGTCACGGATCGCCTCGTTCAGGCCGTCACCCACCTGCACGACGGGGTGCGCCCCGGCGGCCGTCGCGAGCGGGGCGACCTCGGGGTCGGGGCTCACCACGTGGACGGCCGTGGCGAGGCCCCATGCGCCGAGGACCGCCAGCTCGTCGCGCAGCATGCCCGCGATCAGGCCCTGCCGCTCCTCCGCGTCGAGCGCCTCGCCAAGGCGTGCCTTGCCGCCCGCAAGCGTGCGAACAGGCACGACGACGTGCAGGCTCGTCAGATCGGCGCGCGGGGTGCCGGACGCCTGATTCCGGTGTCGGGGCGACGCGGCCACGCCGCCATGGTAAGCGTGCGTCGTCAAGGGCTCAGCGCCAGGTCCAGCGTGCCCCTGGCGAGCCGGGCGCGGGCCGCATCATCGACCATGATCGTGTCGGTCACGAGGACCCGCAGGCCCAGTGCGGCGATCGACGGGCCAAGCTCCCGGTCGGCCTCGTCGATGACGAAGGCGTCCGCCAGCCCGACGTATCGCCTGGCGACCCCGAGCGCGCTGGCTTCCGCCCCCAGGGAGCGCAGCATCCGATCGGCCGGCCCCTTGAGGGCACGCCCACCCACGATGGGCGAGATGGCCACCACCGGCACGCCCCGCCGGTGGGCGTGGTCGAGGGCGGCCCGCATGCCCGGCACGGCGAGGATCGGCTCGATCGAGACGATGGGGTTGGACGGGGCGATGACGATCGCCTCCGCCGCCCCGAGCGCGGCGATCACTTCCGGGGAGGCGCTCGCGGTCGCGGCTCCGTCGAAGCGCACCTCGCGCACTTCCGGGGCCTGGCGGAGGCGCACGAAGTAGTCCTGGAAGTCGAGCCAGCCGTCGTCGGTCCTGACGCGCGTCCGGACGGGGTCGTCGCTCATGGGCAGGACGGGTCCGGGCAGGCCGAGCGCGGTCTGGAGGCCCAGGCAGACCGCCGTCAGCCGCTCGCCGGCCCGCAGTCGCGCCGTACGCACGACGTGCGTCGCCAGGTCGCGGTCGCCGAGCCGGAACCACGTCGGCTGGCCGTACCGCTCCAGCATCGCGGCGGCCGTGTATGTCTCGCCGGCGAGCCCCCAACCCTGGAGCGGATCGGCCAGGCCGGCCAGCGTGTAGACGACCGTGTCGTGGTCGGGCATCACCGCCAGCCCGTGCAGCTCCAGGTCGTCGCCCGTGTTGACGATGACCGTCAGGTCACCGGGCGGGAGCACCTGCTGGAGCCCATGGGCCAGCTTGGCACCGCCGACGCCGCCGGCCAGGGCCACGATGGGCACGCTCAGGCCCCCTGGATGGCGCGGCGCCGGTCAGGCGTGCAGGGCGGGCAGGACCTCCCGCCCGAAGGCCGCCGCCCACTCGGCCTGGTTGCGGCCCACGTTGTGCAGGTAGATCTTGTGGAAGCCCATGTCCAGGAAGCGCTGGATCTCCCGCCGGTGGGCCTCCAGGTCGCTGCTGATGAGCATGCGGCCCTCGAAGTCCTCCGGTCGCACGATCTTGGCCATCTGGGCGAAGTCGTGGGGCGAGCGGATGTCCTGCTTGGGGAACTTCATGCCGCCGTTGGGCCACTCGACCATGGCGTTCTGCAGGGCCAGCTCATCGGTCTCGGCCCACGAGAGGTGGAGCTGCAGGATGAACTGGAACCTGGTCGGATCGTTGCCCGCCTCACGGCAGCCCTCGCGGCACTTCTCGAAGATCATCTCGATCTTCTCTTCCGGTGCCCCGACCGTGATCAGGCCGTCGCACAGGGCGCCCGTCTTCTTGGCCGTGATGGGGCCGGCGGTGGCCACGTAGATCGGCGGCGGCGTGGCCGGCATGGTCCACAGCCGCATCGTCTCCATGCGGTAGAACTCGCCCTTGTGCTTGACGTCCTTGCCGCTGAAGAGCTTGCGCATGATCTCGATGGCCTCGAACATGCGGGCGATCCGCTCGGGCGTCTCCGGCCAGTAGCCACCCACGACGTGCTCGTTGAGCGCCTCTCCCGAACCCAACCCAAGCCAGAAGCGGTCGGGATACATGGCCGCCATGGTCGCCGCGGCCTGGGCGACGATGGCCGGGTGCTGGCGGAAGCTGGGGCACGTCACCCCCGGCCCCACGTCCCCCTTGGTGCGTTCCGCGGCGGCGGTCATGAACGACCAGACGAACGCGGCGTTGCCCTGCTGGGGCACCCACGGCTGGACGTGGTCGGCGGCCATGATGCCGTCGAAGCCGGCCGCCTCGGCGGCCTGGCAGAAGCCCAGCAGCTCCTGCGGGGCGAACTGCTCCAGCATGGCCGCGTAACCGATGCGGGGCGTGGCCATCAGCCGGCTGCCTCTCCGTAGACCTTGACCGCGAGGGGCTCCAGGCGGAAGGTGATGCGCTCCTGGCCCTCCCATTGGTCGGTCGGCTGGCCGTAGCGACGGGCCAGCATCTGGATGTCGGCCATGGCCTGCTCGCCGGTCGCCACCGGGACCGCCCGGGCCTGGACCGTGACGAACGCTTCGCGCCCGCTCGCCGCATCCGACCCATCCACGGTCAGAGAGACGCGCGGATCGCGCAGCATGTCGGTCGGCCAGCGTCGGCCGACACGCGAATTGACCAGCAGCCCCTGCTCGTCGAGGGCGTACCAGATGACCGCCTGGTGGGCCGATCCGTCGATGCCCAGCGTGGCGATGACGGCGTAGCGGCCGGGGGGCTCCAGGAACCGCCGCGCGTCCGACGAGAGGGCGATGGGATCGGGCACCCGGCGATGGTAGCGCGAGCGGCCCGACCAACGTGCCGCCTCGCCCTCACGAGGCCGTGGGCTGCCCGGCGTATCGTTCAAGCGCGATGACGTGCACCACCTCCGTGGTCTCTAAGGTCGATCGGAGTCCGGAGCCGTGAACATCCGCCCGGCCGAGGCTCGGGATGTGGCCTTCATGGCCCTGATGCTTGTTGAAGCTGCGTACCCCCCGTGGACCGACCCCAAGCCGACGGCAGATGAGGCGCTCGCCGACCCCCATAGCGCGAGGTATCTGCGCTCCTGGGGTCGCGCCGGGGACCTTGGCGTCATCGCCGAGGACGCGTCCGGTCCGATCGGCGCGGCTTGGTGCCGCCTGCTCCCAGCGTCGGAACCAGGGTTCGGCTTCGTCGCGGAGGACGTGCCGGAGATCACGATCGCCGTCCAGGCTGAGCATCGGGGAGAAGGCGTGGGCCAGCGACTCCTGATGGCGCTCATCGATGAGGCGTCGGCCCACGGGGTGCGAGCCCTCAGCCTTTCCGTCCACCTCCTGAACCCGGTCGCCGCCCACATCTACGAACAGGCGGGTTTCGTGCGCGTCGGTGGCACGGACACGCTGCAGGTCATGCTCCTGACGTTACCCGCTGACCGCCTGCCGCCCTCCTGACGGTCGGCCTGGTGCGATCGCCCGGGTGCCCGACCTGGCGGGGCTAGCCGGCGCCGACGGAGGTGCGTCGGGCGGTGGTGCGGCTCCGGCTGGCGGCGCGGGCCGCGGCGGCCGGGGTCGGGTGGCCGGGCACGTGCCTGGCCGGCTGCGGTGCGCTGGCCGGCCGGCCCAGCATCCAGCCCTGCCCGTACGTGACGCCGAGGCTGCGCAGCATCTCCAGGTCGGCGACCCGTTCGATGCCCTCGCCGGCGAGGTCCGCCCCGATGCGGCGCGCGAAGCCCACGAACGCCTCCACGAGGGCCTGCTTGGAGGTCTGGCGGGCGATGCCGCGGACGATGTCGCGGTCGATCTTGATGAGCGACGGCTTGAGGGCGGCGATCAGGCTGAACGAGGCGTAGCCCGCCCCGGCGTCGTCGACCGCGAACCCGAACCCACGGGTGCGCAGCTGCCGGACGCGCCGCACGAGGGCGGTCAGGTCGGGGGCCGCCTGCTGCTCGGTGCACTCGAGCGTGATGTGGCGCGGGTGGATGCCCGTGGCGCGGCAGCGCGCGGCCAGGGCCGCCGGCTCGAACCACGGATCGGCCAGGCTGGCGGGCAGGAGGTTGATCGTGATGTGGCTCGGGATCTCGGGCAGGCGGGCGGTGCGGCTGAGGACCCGTTCGAAGATGAGCCGGTCGAGCTCGGCCGTGCGGCCGGTCTCCACCGCCGCGCGCACGACCTCGTCGATCGAGCCCGCCGCCGCCGAAGGGCGACACAGCGTCTCGTAGCCGATGGCGACCATCGTCTCGAGCGAGACGAGGGGCTGGTACACGATGCCGATCGCGTCGCGCCGGCCCAGGGCGAGGAACGCGTCCATGACCTTGTGATAGGCGGTCACGGGCGAAGTGAGCATCCCGACCCGGTCGGCGATGCCGGATTGCTGCACCGCGTCGGCTAGGCCGGTCAGGTAGCGCTCCACCGGCGGCAGCTGCATGTCGAGGGCGATCAGGCCGTAGTCGGTCGGGCCGGCCATGGCGGCCACGACGGCATCGGTCATCGCCTCGCCCGAGCCGATGATGACGGCGCCCGCGGCCAGCACCAGGTGGGTCGCGCCGGGGGCGCCCGCGGCGACGCGCGCGACGAAGCGCTCGTCGCGTGACCACAGGAGCCGCTCTTCGTTTCGACTCGTCCGGTTGATGAAGCGCACGGAGTCCCCCTCGACGGCCCCACACGGCCCCGGTCCCGGATCGTGCGCCGTCGGGCAGCCATCATGGCCCACGGTCGGGCCGCGGCGCGTCGTGTCAGCAGTACGCCCGGTGGCGGTACGTTCGTTCGGCAGACGTCAGGTCAAGCGCTCGCCGACCGGCACCGGGACGGGCCCGCAAGACGTTATTGGATAGCCCACCGGGACTCGTAAGCGCCCCCGTGGAGGTCCCCGTTGTCCGCCTGGGCACGGCCGTACACGGCTGCAGACTGTTCGACAACCACCGCGCGGATCGGGGCGTTTACGAGTCCACCGCTGCGTAAACGACAACGGACCGGGTCGGGATGGGCTGGGACGAGTCCGGGCGACGACCGCGGTGTAGCGTCAGGCCAGGCGCTCACCCACGCGGACGGGCGCCGCGAGGCGGTTCTCCGGCGGCGCGAGGGGGCAGCTCCAGCGCGGGTCGTAGGCGCACGAGGGCTGGTAGGCCATGTTGAAGTCCAGCACCAGCTCGCCCATGGCCGCGTCGCCGCCGTGATCGGCGCCCTTGATGGTGTCCAGGAGGTAGCGCCCCGCGCCGTAGGTCTCGCTGCCCGACGTGGCATCGCGGAAGGGCACGAACAAGCCGCCGCCGTAGCCCTCCAGCCAGAAGACGGCCAGCTGCCGCCCCGCCAGCGGCCCCGACAGGCTCACCCGGCCGATGCGCCGGAAGGTGGGGTTGGCCGACCCCGAGTTGGGCAGGGCGAGACCGCCCAGGGGTGCAAGGCCACCCAGCGGGCTCGCGCTCGCGGCCGCCTGCCCCGGCGCCCCCGGCGCCTCGTCGTGGGGCCCGACCGTCGGGGTCTCGAATGGCTCCAGGCGGACCGTCATTCGCCAGACGGGGTCGTAGGGCCAGTAGGGCAGGCCGTCGAAGCCAGCCCGCCGCTCCGGCAGCAGGGGCGACTGGGGGTGCGTTCCAAAGAGCACGTCCTTGGCAGCGCGGTAGGCGGCGGTGGCGGCCGCGGGGTCGCTCGCGCCCTCGCGGCGCCAGGCGTCCCAGGCGGCGGCGACCTGCCGGCGCCAGTCGGCCAGCTCCAGGTACTCGGTGAGGGGGCTTCGCTGCATGACGTTCCTCGCTGGATAGGCGGGGCCGGCGGAATCGAAGAGGCGGCCGCCCCACGGGGACGACCGCCTCCGGAGTCACGTGGTGGGCGCCGTCAGGGGACGAGGCCCGCCTGGGAGAGCCACGCCTTGGCGATCGTGGCGATGTCCTGCTTCTGCACGGTGAAATCGGCGTTCAACTTGGTCAGCGTCGCGGTGTCCATCTTGGCCGAGACGGCGTTGAGGATCGCCTCGAAGCCGGCCTTGTCGCCGAGCTTGGCCAGGTAATCGTTGCGGACCAGCGGCGAGATGTTGTCTGCCGGCTGGGTGGCCTTGTCGTCCTGGAGCACGACCCACCCGTTCTGGGCGATGTCGGGCTGCGTCGAGCAGAGCTCGCCGACGTCGATGGTCTTGGCCAGCAGGGCCTGGGCCATCGGCGTGTCGCACGCGGACAGGTAGGTCACGCTCTTGGGGTCAAGGCCGTAGGCGGTCTTGAGGGCGGCAGCGCAGACGGGGTTCGTCTTGCAGTCGGTGGCGAGGCCCCACTTGAGCTGGTCCTGCACGGCCGTCGTGTCGCTCATCTTCGTGAGGTTGAGGCTCGTGGCCGTGTCCGAGCGGACGACGAAGGCGTTCGTGTCCACTGCCGGCGAGAACGGCAGCACGGTGATGCCGCCGCCCTTGGTGGTCAGCACGGTCTGCAGCTCGGTCAGGTTGGCCGTGGGGTCACCGGTCTGCTTGCCGGGCTCGTAGGAGGCCAGGTCGCTGCCGATGTACTCGGGCTCCAGATCGATCTGCGCCGACTCCAGGGCGGGGTTGGTCACGGCACGGGCCCCGAGGCCGATGCCGGCCCGGTCGACCGTGTATCCGTGGGCTTCCAGGGCCTGGGCGTAGATCTCCGCCATGATCTTGGCTTCGTAGAAACCCGCCGAGCCGATCTTGATGGTCGGCGGGGCGGCGGTGGGCGTCGAGGCTGGGGTACTCGACGCGGCGGCCGGCGTCCCCGTGGGGGCCGCGACCGTTGGTGTACTGCTGCCCCCACCCGTCGAGCAGGCGCCGAGAAGCACCAGCATCGACGCCCCGAGGGCGAGCGTGCGGGATAGCCGCATTGGGTCGTCTCCTTCTACTCCCTTGCCGTTCGGGCTGATCGGCTGAAAAGGTCGGCCGACTATAGCCGTCCCCCGCGAACGCGTCCTGACGCGGGCAAGGGCGTGCGGACACGGCATATGAGGCCCGCGTCGCTCTGTACGCAGGCCGGCCGCGATCGGATCTAGCGGGTCATGGCCCGGCCGCGACGAACCGCCGTCGGGCCCCTGCCGTTGTTGTCTATGCACCACCGGACTGCTAAGCGCCCAGATGCGCCCAACGGTTGTCGCTTATTCACCGGCTGCACATGGCCGTGCTCGGGCCGACAACGGCGAGGTCTACACGGGCACTTAAGAGTCTCCCCCGGAATATCCAACAACCGGCCCCGCCCACAACGGTCCGGGCCGCCCGCGTCACTGCGCGGCCGCCGCTGCCGCCACCTGGAGGCGCAGGCCGCGCGAGATCAGCCGTCGCTGGAGCAGCGCGAAGAGACCCTCGCTGGTCAGCACGAGGAGCGCCACGAGCACGACGCCGCCCCATGTCTGGCCCGTGTCATGCTGCGCGATCCCATCGACGAGGAACCGGCCCAGCCCGCCGAAGCCGAAGAGGGCGCCCAGGGTCGCCGTGGCGAGGATCTGGACCGCGGCCGAGCGGATGCCTCCCAGCACCACCGGCAGCGCCACCGGCAACTCGACGCGGAGCAGGATCTGCGCCTCCCGGAAGCCCATCCCTCGGGCGGCTTCGACGAGCTCCCGATCGACTTCGCGGATGCCCGCGTAGGCATTGACGAGGATCGGCGGGATGCCCAGCAGCACCATCGCGATCACGACCGGGTAGACGATGAAACCGAGTCCCGGGTCGATGACGGTCGTGAAGGGGGCCACGATACCCATCACGGCCAGGGTCGGGACAGCTCGTCCCAGATTGGCCAGCCCGATGGCGAACCGGTTGCCACGCTCCGTGTGCCCGATCCACAGCCCGACCGGAAGGGCGATCAGGACGGCGAGCCCGAGCGTGACGGCCGAAACGGCCACGTGCTCCAGAAGTCGCGTGGGGATGCCGCTTCCCCCGGTCCAATCCGCCGGATCGCTGAACCACCGGGCCGTCGCGGCGATGATGTTCACGGCGCGCCGGTCTCGACGACCGAGACGGCCGTCATGACGGCCGGCGGCCGCGTCCATGGGGTGAGCCGGCGCTGTGCGACGACGAGCAGCCGATCCACCACCAGCGCGAGCACGATCGAGAGCACCGCACCGGCGGCGATCTCCGTGATGAACGCGCGGGTGTAGCCCTCGAAGATGAAGAAGCCCAGGCCGCCGAAGCGATCACCCAGGGTGCCGGTGATCGTCACGAGGCCGATGGTCGAGACGCTGGCGATGCGCAGACCCGCGACGATGAGCGGCACGGCCAGGGGCAGTTCGACCCGCCAGAGTCGCTGGCCGGGCCGGTAGCCCATGCCAGCGGCAGCCTCGAGGACATCGACCGGCACGGCGCGGAAGCCAGCCACGATATTGCGCACGAAGATGACCTGCGTGTACAGCACCAGCGGAATCTCCGCCGTCACGAGCGAGATCCCCGTGATTGATACGAGGGCCGCGAACAGCACGAGGCTGGGCAAGGTGTACGTGATCCCGGCCAGGCCGTTGATGGGCGGGTACACCCGCGGCCGCCGGACGGCCCAGAGGGCCAGCGCGAAGGCGATGACGAAGCCGACGAGGAGGGCGATGGCGGCCAGGTAGATGTGCTGCACGGTACGGTCGGCGAACGCGCCGATGTGCGAAGTCAGCCAGCCCCAGTCCAGCATCAGGTGGCGCCGCCATCCGGCCGGGCCGCTCTCGCGATGTCCTGGGCCGTGACCAGGCCGATGGCCCGGCCCGTGCGGTCGACCTGGATGCCGGCCTGGACCTCGTTGTCGAGAAGCATCGACAGGGCGTCCTTGAGCGTCGTCTCCGGTCCGAACAGGGGCGACATCGAGCGGGCGTCGTCGGCCGTGACGGTGCCGCTCACGGGGATGGCGCGCTGGTCCAGCCAGCCGATGGGGGAGTCCTGCGGGTCGACCAGCAGGAGGTAAGGGAACGGATCGGCCAGGATGCGCCGCCGGGCGTCTGCCGCGTCGTCGCCCGGCCGCGCCGTGACCGCCGCATGCGGTGGCAGGTCGCGCACACGCATCAGCGACAGGCGCTTGAGGCCTCGGTCGGCGCCCACGAAGCGGGCCACGAAATCCGACCCCGGCTGGGCCAGGAGCTCCTCCGGCGGTGCGAACTGGGCCAGCAGGCCGCCGGCCTGCATGACCGCCACCAGGTCGCCCATCTTGATGGCCTCATCGATGTCGTGGGTCACGAACAGGATCGTCTTGGCCAGGTCCTGCTGGAGGCGCAGGAACTCGTTCTGGAGCCGTTCCCGGACGATGGGATCGACCGCGCCGAACGGCTCGTCCATCAGCATCACCGGCGGGTCGGCGGCCAGGGCGCGGGCCACCCCGACGCGCTGGCGCTCGCCGCCGGACAGCTGGCTGGGGAAGCGTCCGCCATAGCGGGCGGGATCAAGGCCGACCAGCCCGAGCAGCTCGTCCGCGCGCTCCCGCTGGCGAGCCGCCGACCAGCCCAACAGGCGCGGCACGACGGCCACGTTCTCGGCGATGGTCTGGTGGGGGAAGAGGCCCACCTGCTGGATGACGTACCCGATGCCCCGGCGCAGCTCGGTCACGTCGCGCGTGGCGGCGTCGACGCCATCGATGAGGATGCGCCCGCTGGTGGGTTCGATGAGCCGGTTGACCATCTTGAGGCTGGTCGTCTTGCCGCAGCCGGACGGCCCCACGAGCACGCAGATCTGGCCCGCCGGCACGCTGAAGGAGAGGTCGTTGACCGCGCCGGGGCCCTTGACGCCCGGGTCGTAGCGCTTGGTCACTTGCTCGAAGGTGACCGTCGCGCCGCCGCCCTGTGGACTCATCCGGGGACCCTACCGGAGGCTGCTTCCGAGCGCAACGGCGGCGCCCGGCGTCACGGCGGCAGGCGAGGCGGCGCTGCCCGCGGCGCTCGCCACGAGCGGCCCGAATGTGCACAAGAGGTTGCTAGCGACGAACCTGCGGTCCCGAGGAGGCCGGAAACGGGAGGTTCCGCCGCCGGTTCGTGCATCAAAGGTTCGAGCTGGCGGTCGAGCAGCCGTTCCGTCGTCGTTGGCAACCTTTGATGTTCACGGCGCGGGCGGGCCTCCGCGCCCCGGTCGTGGCGATAGACTCGACCCGGCCCGTACCGCCCTGGGAGAGTCGCCGTCCATGCCGCAGATCCACCTCCGTGCCGAACCGGGCGACTACGCCCCGCTCGTCCTCCTGCCCGGCGACCCGAACCGCGCCACACGCATCGCCGAACGCTTCGACGGCGGCCTGAAGGGATCGCGGCTCGTCACCGATCACCGCGCCATGTACGGCTATACGGGCACGTACCAGGGCCACCCGGTGAGCGTCCAGACGACCGGCATGGGCACGCCGAGCCTCTCCATCGTGGTAGAGGAGCTGCTGCGCCTCGGCGCCACGCGTCTGGTGCGGGTCGGTACGACGGGCGGTATCGGCCGGGGCATCCGGACCGGCGACCTGATCGTGGCCACCGCCGCCGCGCCGGTCGACGGGGCCACGCGGACCTACCTCCACGGTGAGCCGTATGCGCCGGCCGCCGACTTCGACCTGACGCGGGCCCTCGTGGACGAGGCGCGGCGGCGCGGCATCCGGACCCATGTCGGGCCGGTGGCGACCGTCGATGTCTTCTACAACCCCGATGACGACTACGTCTCGCGCTGGCGGGCGCGGGGCATCCTGGGCTTCGAGATGGAGGCTGCGGCGCTCTTCTTCCTGGCGGCGCGGGCGACCGCCGCGGGGGCCGACGTGCGCGCCGCGTGTGCCCTCACCGTCAGCGACGTGCTGTCCGAGGAGACGACGTCCGAGGCCTCGTACATGTCCCTGGAGGACCTCGCCGCGGCGACCGACCGGATGATCGAGGTGGCGCTGACCGCCGGGACCGCCGTCTGAGCGGCCGACCGCCGATGCGCCTCGGCGTCAACCTGACGGCGATCGGGGTGACCGCCGCCTGGTGGCTGTCCGCGGCCCGCCGCCTGGAGGCCGCGGGGTTCGATGCCGTGTGGTGCTGGGACCACTTCCTGAGCCGCGGCGACCCAGCCGATCCGGTCCTGGAGTGCTGGACCACGCTGGCCGCGACGGCCGCCGTGACCGAACGCATCCACCTGGGCAGCTTCGTCACCAACGTCATGAACCGGCCCCCGGCCGTGCTGGCGCGCATGGCCGCGACGGTGCAGGACGTGGCCGCGGGACGCCTCGAGATGGGCCTCGGGATCGGCGGCTTCCCCCGCGAGCACGCGATGCTGGGCATCCCGTTCCCCCCGCCGGCCGAGCGCGCTGAGCACCTGGAAGAGGCGGTGCAGGTCCTGCGGCTGCTGTGGAGCGGCGGCCCGGTCTCGTTCGAGGGCCGCCACTACCGGCTGGCCGAGGCGCGGGCCTACCCCGTGCCGCGGCCAGCGCCGCGCCTCATCATCGGCGGCGAGACGACCGCCGGGGCGCGCCTGGCGGCGCGGCTGGGCGACGCCTGGGCGACCGACACGACCGGCCTGCCGCGTGACCGGCAGGCGTTCCTGGACGCGCTCGAGGCTGCAGGTCGCCGGCCGGAGGAGGTGGCCGTGCTGGTGGACGTGGAGATGGACCGCCACCGGCCCCCGCGGGATCAATCGGTCGTGGCGGATCTGCCCGGTGAGATGGCGCGCTGGACGGACGCCGGCGCGACCGAGCTCGTCATCGGCTTCGTCCGCCCCGACCAGCTCGAGGCGGTCATCGCCGCCCGGGAGCACCTGGGGTAGGCTGAGCTCGATGACCCAGGTCGGCCTGACGCCCGAACAGCTCGAACTCCTCAAGGTGCCGCATCAGACGTGCCAGCGCTGCGGCAAGCCCACGCCGCTTGGAGTGGGCCTGTGCGACGAGGACAACCCCGGCCACATCGGCGCGCCCGGCACGGCCCAGCTCCACGCGACGATCCTGGGCGGCGTCATCGTCGGCTTCATCGGCCTGGCCCTGCTGGGCCGGCTGGCGCTGGCCGGTGTGGGCCCCTTCACCAGCCAGCTGAGCGATGTCAGCCTGCAGGCGGACGGCAGCGTCGCGGTGACCGTGACCGTCCACAACGACGGCAGCAAGACGGCCTCGGCGACGTGTCGGGTGTCACGCGGCGGGGTCCCCGCCCCCGATGACATCGACTTCCTGAGCGACCCACTGCAGCCCGGCCAGACCCTTAGCTACCAGCGGCAGAGCCTGCCCCCTGGACCTGATGGACTGCCGTACGACCTGACCCGGTTGGCGGTGCGCTGCACCTAGCCCCGGTCAGGACGCGGGGCGCGGCTCGCGGCGGCCGTGCGGGAAGGTGGCGCGCGGCGGCCGCGGCACGGCGGCCCGCTCGGCGTCGGTCGTGGCGCGGCGCCGGGCCAGCTCCAGGCGCAGGCTCTCGTCACCACGGGCCATGGCCCAGCGGTGATTCGCCCCGAAGACGGGCTTCATGACGAACGAGAGATTTTGGAGCAGCCCCTTCTGCGCCAGGATCCGCCAGTCGTACGTGGTGCGGCAGATGGGCCCCACCTGCTCCAGCGTCCACACCCCGCGGCCCACGAAGTCCCCCTGGGCCTCCAGGCTGAAGCCCTCCACGCCATGCACCTCGGTGACGGTGAAGGACCAGCGCAGGGTGTAGGGCAGGAAGCCCTTGGTGTACAGGTCGACCACCCGCCCGACCCCATCGGGGGCACCGGGCTCGCGCACCTTCACGTCCAGGTAGACCGACGGCCACCAGCGGGCGAGCCCTTCGGCGTCGCGGAGGATCGCGGCGACCTCCTCGCGGGTCGCCGGGACGTCCCAGACGGTGATGAAGTGGTAGTCGTTGCTCTGCGCCACGGCGTGACCTTACCCGGTGACGGCGCTGCCGGAGGGGGCGTCAGGGTCGGCCGAGGGCGAGGCGACGAACGGGCGGATGCCGATCGCGTTGACGGCCGCACCCACCAGCAGCAGGCCCGCGCACACGAGCATGGCCAGGTGGAACGCGTCGGTGGAAGCCTGGTGGGCGGCGGCCGCGATAGCGGCGGGGGTGCCCGGGGGCGGCACGTCGAGCGGGGCGATCGTGTGGCGCAAGGAAGTCACGTCCGTGCCCGGCAGGAGGTTCTGCAGGCTGGCGTAGAAGAGGGTGGTGATGCCCACGAAGATGACGGCCCCGATGAGCTGCGGCCCGACCCGCGAGATGGCGTTGTTGATGGCCGAAGCCAGGCCCGCGTTGGCCATCGGCACCGACCGCATGAGGGCCGTCGTCAGGGGCGCCACGAGCATCGTGATGCCGACGCCGAAGAGCAGGACGCTGGGCAGGAGGTCGATGAGGTAGCCGCTCGACGGTAGCCACGTCCCGACGTCCCCCGGCTGGAGCTGCCAGCCGACGCTGTCGACCGGCGTCCGCGCCAGCCACAGCAGGCCGAGGGCCATGACCACCGGGCCGGCGGCCATGAAGCGGCGCGGCCCCAGGCGCGCGGCCAGGGTGCCGAAGCGCGGCGAGAAGAAGGTCAGCAGCAGGCCGCCGGGCAGGCCCACGAGGCCGGCCGCGACCGCGGTGTAGCCCAGCGTGCCCTGGGTGAAGAGGGCCAGGTAGTAGAAGTAGACGTACAGCGCGCCGTAGATCAGGAACGTCGAGATGTTGGTCACCGTGAAGTGGCGCGAGCGGAAGAGTCCCAGCGGCACCAGCGGATCCGGCCGGCGGCGCATCAGGAAGGGGAAGACGACCAGCGCGGCGACCCCGATGCCGATGAAGACGAACGCCAGTGGGTCGGACCAGTCGCGTTCGCCGCCGTAGATGAGGCCGAAGGACAGGCCGCCCACGGCCAGGCCCACGTCGATCGCGCCGAGCCAGTCGAACCGGCCGGAGGCCTGCTCGTTGCGGCTCTCCTGCACGTAGCGCCACGTGGCGTAGGCGGCGATGGCGACCAGCGGGACGTTGACGAAGAAGGCGAGGCGCCACGAGATCGTCTGCACCAGCACGCCACCCACGACCGGCCCCAGGAGGGTCGTGGCGCCCGAGGCGCCGGCCCACAGGCCGAAGGCGCGACCCTGCTCCTCGCCGGAGAAGGTGGCCGTGAGGAGGGCCAGCGAGCCGGGCACGAGCAGCGCCCCGGCGGCGCCCTGGAGGATGCGGAAGAGGATCAGCAGCTCCATGTCGGGGGCGAACCCGCACAGGGCGGACGTGGCCCCGAAGCCCAGCAGGCCGATCAGGAACATGCGCTTGCGGCCCACGTAGTCGGTCAGGCCACCGGCCAGGATGAGCAGGGCGCTCAGCGACAGCAGGTACGCGTTGTAGACGTACGACTGCCCTTCCAGCTGGGCCACGAACAGCCGCGGCAGGTCCCGGCCGATCTGGGGCAGGGCCACGTTGACCACGGTGGAGTCCAGGAACACGATGCCGGAGCCGAGCACGGCCGCGACCAGGGTCCACTGCTTGGAAGACATCCCGCGCATCTTGGCGTGTGGATCCCGGCGCGACAAGCCGCGCCCGCGACCGACGCTACGATGGCGAGGTGCCATCCCCTTACGGTCCGGAGCTGGAGGCGGCGAAGCAGTTCGCCCGCGAGGCCGGCCGGCTCCAGATGGACCTCTATGGACGCCTGACCCAGGTGCGCACCAAGGGCACCCGCAAGGGCTCGCGCGACCTCGTGACGGAGGCCGATCACGCGTCGGAGGCCCTCATCCTGGATGGCCTGCGGGCGCTGTTCCCGGGTGACGGCTTCCTCGCGGAGGAGTCCGGCGCTCACCGCGGCGGCGGGGGCACCGGGCCCAGCCCCGACCAGGGGGTGGGCCGCGTGTGGGTCGTCGACCCCCTCGACGGGACGATCAACTACGCCCACGGCCTGCCGTTCTTCTGCGTCAGCATCGGCCTGGTGATCGATGGTCGGGCGGCCGTGGGGGTCGTCTTCGACCCTACTTGCGGCGACCTCTACGAGGCCGTCGTGGGCGGTGGCGCACGGCGCAACGGCGAGCCGGTCGCGCCCGTGCCGCGGGAGAGCCTGGCCCAGTGCCTGGCCACGGTCGTCCTCCCGCAACGCGGCTGGCGCGCCCGCGCCCGGGCGGTGACCCGCGCCACGCAGGTCAACCGCGTCCTGGGCAGCTCGGCCCTGGCGCTGGCCTACGTCTCGGACGGCCGCTTCGACGTCTACGTCCAGGCCGGCGGCCTGTCGGCCTGGGACGTCGCCGCGGCCGGCCTCATCGCGGCCGAGGCCGGCGCCACCGTGACCGACCTTGCCGGCGGCCCCTGGCTGGACATGGCGCGTCCGACCGGCAAGGTCGGCGTGGTCGCCGCCGCGCCGCCCCGCCACGCGGAGTTGCTGCGGCTCCTGGCGGCCTGAGCGCGCGCCCGTGCTCGTCGGGATCATCGACAACCCGTCGTCCTTCCGCGGCCCGTATCCGGTGCGCTCGATCGAGCCGATCCTGGCCGCGGCGGGTTGGCGCCGGCGCGTCTACTCCCGGATCCGTGGTGAGGCCACCGGTCCGCTCGTGGCGCGCGCCCTCGACGCCGGCGCCGAGCTGCTGGTCGCAGCGGGCGGCGACGGCACCCTTCGCGACGTCGCGTCCGCCATCGCCGGTACGGGCGTGCCCCTGGGCGTCCTGCCCGGTGGGACGGCCAACGTCTTCGCGCGGGAGATGGGCATCCCGGCCGCGCCGGCCGCGGCGGCATGGGCCCTCGTCGAGGGCGTCGAGCGGGCCATGGACCTCGGCCGCGTGACGCTGCCAGACGGCCGTTGGGCCCGCTTCGTCATCGCCGCCGGCCTGGGGCTGGATGGGGCGATCCTGCGGGCCACGCTGCCGAGCCTCAAGCGGCGCATCGGGCCGGCGGCCATCGCCGCCGCGGCCGTGGCCGTCGCGCCCGGCTGGCGGACGCGTCAGGTCCGCGTCAGCGTCGACGGGCGGATCGGGTGGGAAGGGCCGGCCTGGCAGCTCATCGTGGGCAACACCCGCCTCTACGCCAACCTCGTGTGGCCCAATCCGCGGGCGCGGCCCGACGACGGGCTGCTCGACCTGTGCCTGCTGCCCGGCGTGCCGATGCCGCGGCTCGTGCGCCTGGGCGTCGAGCTGGCTGTGCGCCGGGTCCCGCCGGCGGACGGAGCCGTGTGGCTCGTCGGCCGGTCGCTCCAGGTGGACGTGCCGGACGGCGAGCTGCCGCTCCAGCTGGATGGGACGCCCGTGCGCCGGGCCGGTGTGAGCGCGGCGACGTTCGTGGCGGAAGCGGCCGCGCTGCGGGTCCGGCTCCCCTCAGGCGGTGGCCCAGCGGGGCACCCGCCCGAACAGGTGGCGCGCGCCTAGCCGCCCCACGAGGGCCTCGAAGGCCGGGCGGGGCACGCCGCGCCAGCGCAACTCGTCCAGGGTCTCGGGCACGGGCGCGTCCAGGCGCAGGCGGGCCAGCTCGCGGAAGAGGAACGCGTCGGCTTGGCCGTCCCGCAGGACCTGCGCCAGCGCTGGGGCGCTGCGCACCGAGAGGTCCCACTGCGAGGCGCGCGGCGGGATCGCCTCCAGGCTGCCGTAGCGGGCCAGCACGGCGGCGGCCGATTTGGCGCCCCAGCCCTGCAAGCCGGGGTAGCCGTCGGCGCTGTCGCCGACGAGGGCCAGGTAGTCGGGGATGCTGGCCGGGGAGACACCGAACTTCTCGCGCACCGCGGCCGCGTCGATGAGCAGGCCGCGGCGCCGGTCGAAGCAGACGACCCGGCCGTCCTCGCGCACGCACTGGGCCATGTCCTTGTCCGGCGACAGGATCACCACGCGCTCCACCGCCGGGTCGTCGGCGAAGCGCGCGGCGGCCGCGCCGATCGCGTCGTCGGCCTCGAACTCGACCATCGCCCACACCACGAGGCCCAGGGCCCGCAGGGCGTCCTCGGCCAGGCCGAACTGGGCCAGCAGTTCGGGCGGCATGCCGGCCTCGGTCTTGTAGCCGGCGTAGCGCTGGTTGCGCCAGGAGCGGATGACGTGATCCGTGGCGCACCCGACGTGGGTCACGCCCGGCTCGCGCAGCAGGTTCAGGACGCTTTCCACCAGACCGACCGTCGCGCCCACCGGGCGGCCCTGGGGGTCGTCCGTCGGGGGCCGCCCGAAGTGGGCCCGGAACAACTCGTAGGTGGCGTCCAGGAGGTGCACCTGGACGGGCTGGCTCATGGCCCCCCGAGCGCGTCGATGTGCGCCGCCAGGATGAAGTCGTTGCGCGTCAGGCCGCGCGCGGTGTGCGTGCTGAGGGTCACCACGAGGCGTCCCCAGCTCACGGTCAACTCGGGGTGGTGGCCCTGGGCCTCGGCGAGCAGGGCGATCCTCGTGGCGAAGGCGAACACCTGGCTGAAATCCTGGGTCACGTACTCGTGACGGATGAGGTCGTCGTTGACGTGCCAGCCCGGCTCGAGCTCATCGGCGAGCTCCTCGATATCGAAATGACTCAGGGCGCTCGTGCCCGGGCGGACGGGCTGGCAGTGCTCGCGCGCGAGGCTGGACGTGCCCTGGCTCGGCGTCGCCCGGCCGGCCGCGACGTCCATCATCGGCCGTCCGCGGATCCCACCGGCTGTGTGACAGGCGGCGGCTCGTGTTCGGCGGCCCGGTCGGCCGCCTCCGCCTCGGCCTCTGCCGCCGCCAGACCGCCGTCGGCAGCCATCGCGGCCCCCACGATGCCCGAGGTGTTGAGCATCGCCGCGGCGACCAGCGGGGCGCGCGCCTGCAGGTACTTGACGTAGCGTGGCAGCTCCTTGCTGACGCCGCCGCCCAGGATGATCAAGTCGGGGGTGAAGTAGCGCTCGACCATGGCCAGGTAGACGTTGAACTCGCGGGCCCAGCGTTTCCAGCCCATGTGACGGCGCTCGCGTGCCGCGCCGCTGACCAGCCGCTCGGCGTCACGGCCATGCAGCTGGAGGTGGCCCAGCTCCGTGTTGGGGACCAGCTTGCCGTCGATGAGGAGGGCCGACCCGATGCCGGTCCCGATCGTCAGCAGCAGGACCACGCCGGGGTGCCCGCGACCGGCCCCGAAGGCCATCTCGGCCAGCCCGGCCGCGTCGGCGTCGTTGATGACGACCACCGGGCGGCCCAGGCGCTCGGTCAGCAGCTGCTGCACCGGCGCGTCGATGAAGCCGGGGTCGACGTTGGCGGCGCTCAGGGAGCGACCGTCCTTGATCACGGCCGGGAAGCCCGCGCCGGCCTTCAGGTCCGGCGTCAGCCAGCCGCCCTCCGTCAGGCGTTCGCAGACGCGCGCGGTGACCTCCACCACGGCCGCCGGCGTGGCCGGCTGCGGCGTCTTCTCCCGCACGCGGTCCGACAGGAGGTTGCCGTCGGCCAGGTCCACCACGGCGGCCTTGATGCCGGTGCCGCCGATGTCGATGCCGAGGGCCCGCCCTTCCATGCGCATAAGGGGCAGGATACGTCGGCCCCGCCTACTATTGGTGCGCATGTTCGACGAGTACGGCGACTTCAAGCGCCAGCTGCCGGATCGTGACCCGACCGAGACCCAGGACTGGATCGACTCGCTGGATTCGGTCGCCCACAACGAGGGTGCCGACCGCGCCCAGTTCATCCTCTACCGGCTCCTGAAACGGGCCCGCCAGCTGCAGCTGGGCCTCCCGGCGCTGACCCAGACGCGCTACATCAACACCATCAGCCCGGAGCAGGAGCCGCCCTTCCCCGGCGACGAGGGGATCGAGCACCGCATCCGGCGGATGGTCCGCTGGAATGCCGTGGCGATGGTCCTGCGGGCTAACAACCTCAGCCCCGGCATCGGCGGCCACCTTGCCACGTACGCCTCGGCGGCCACCCTCTACGAGGTCGGCTTCAACCATTTCTTCCGGGGCAAGGACGCGCCCGGCATGGGCGACCACATCTTCTACCAGGGCCACGCCGCGCCCGGCATGTACGCCCGGGCGTTCCTGGAGGGACGCCTCACGGAAGACCAGCTGGACCACTTCAGGCGGGAGGTCGTGCCCGGCCAGGGCCTCAGCTCGTATCCCCATCCGCGCCTCATGCCCGACTTCTGGGAGTTCCCCACCGTGTCGATGGGCCTGGGGCCGCTGGCGGCCATCTACCAGGCCCGCTTCGACCGCTACCTCGCCGCCCGCGGCCTCAAGGACACGAGCGCCAACCACATCTGGGCTTTCCTCGGCGACGGCGAGATGGACGAGCCGGAGGCCCTGGCCGGCCTTTCGCTGGCCGGCCGCGACGGCCTGGACAACCTGACCTTCGTGGTCAACTGCAACCTGCAGCGCCTGGATGGGCCGGTCCGCGGCAACGGCAAGATCGTGCAGGAGCTGGAGGGCCTCTTCCGCGGCGCCGGCTGGAACGTCATCAAGGTCATCTGGGGCCGCGAATGGGACGAGCTGCTGGCCCGCGACGAGGACGGCGTCCTGGTCCATCGCATGAACGAGACCCTGGACGGCGAGTTCCAGAAGTTCTCGGTCGAGTCGGGCGCCTACATCCGCGAGCATTTCTTCGGGCCGGACCCACGGCTGCAGGCGATGGTGGCCCACCTCAGCGATGACGACCTGACCCGGCTGCGCCGCGGCGGCCACGACATCCACAAGGTCTACGCGGCGTACCACGCCGCCCTCGCCCATCGTGGCGCGCCGACGGTCGTGCTGGCCAAGACCGTCAAGGGCTGGACGCTCGGCGCGGGCGTGGAAGCCCGCAACATCACCCACCAGGCCAAGAAGCTCTCGGAGGCCGAGCTCAAGGTCTTCCGCGACCGGCTCGAGCTGCCCATCCCCGATGCCAAGCTCAAGGACGCCCCGTACTACCACCCCGGCCCGCGCGCGCCGGAGATCCAGTACCTGGAGGCGCGACGGGCGGCGCTTGGCGGACCGCTGCCCCGCCGGGTGGTCCATCCCGTGACGGTCGACCTGCCGGGCGACCCGGTGTACGCCGAGTTCATGGCCGGCTCGGGGACGCAGGAAGCGTCCACCACGATGGCCTTCAGCAAGCTGCTGCGGAACCTGCTGCGCGATCCCGGCGTGGGCCGGCGCGTCGTGCCCATCGTGCCCGACGAGGCGCGCACGTTCGGGATGGACCCCCTCTTCCGCGAGGTGGGCATCTACGCCGCGCGGGGCCAGCTGTACGACCCCGTCGACTCCAACCTCGTGCTGTCCTACCGCGAGGCCCAGGACGGCCAGGTGCTGGAGGAGGGCATCACCGAGGCCGGCGCCGCGGCCTCCTTCCAGGCCGCCGGGATCAGCTACGCCACGCACGGCGAGCCGACCATCCCCTTCTACATCTTCTACTCGATGTTCGGCTTCCAGCGGACCGGCGACCAGTTCTGGGCCATCGGTGATGCCCGGGCGCGGGGCTTCCTGCTCGGCGCAACGGCCGGCCGCACGACCCTCAACGGCGAGGGCCTCCAGCACGAGGACGGCCATTCGCTGCTGCTGGCGTCGACCCTGCCGGCGGTGCACGCGTATGACCCGGCCTTCGCCTACGAGACGGCCCTCATCATCCGCGACGGCCTGCGGCACATGCTCGACGGCGACGAGGACGTGGTCTATTACCTGACCCTCTACAACGAGAACCACGTCATGCCGGCGCTGCCTGCCGGGGCCGAGGAGGGCGTGGTGCGCGGCCTGTACCGCTTCCGCGAGGCGCCGGCCGTGGCCGGGGCGCGCAAGCCGACGCGCGCCACGATCCTGGCCAGCGGCTCGATCATGCAGGAGGCGCTGAAGGCGCAGGCCGTGCTGGCCGAGCAGTTCGGGGTGGCCGCCGAGGTCTGGAGCGCCACGTCCTATCAGCTGCTGCGGGCCGACGCCCTCGAGATCGAGCGCTGGAACCGGCTCCATCCCGGCGAACCGGCCCGGGTGCCGTTCGTCAGTGAGCAGCTGGCCGAGCCCGCGGCCCATGGCCCGGTCGTGGCAGTGAGCGACTTCATGAAGGCCGTGCCCGACCAGATCGCCCGCTGGGTGCCCGGTGACAGCTGGACGGTGCTGGGGACGGACGGATTCGGCCGCAGCGACACACGCGCCGAGTTGCGGCGGTTCTTCGAGATCGATGCGGCCCACATCGCGCAGGCGGTGGTGGCCGAGCTTGCCCGCTGCGGCCGACTGGATGCAGCCGCGGCCCGCCAGGCCCGGGAGAGCCTGGGCGTCGACGCGGAGGCGCCGTACCCGCCGGCCGGCTGATGCGCCACGGCCCGGGCGTGGCCCGGCGAGCCCTGCGCGTCACCGGCTTCGCCGGGGCGCTTGCGCTCCTGCTGGCGAGCCAGCCGTCGCTCGTGCTGGCCCATTCGATCGCTGGCCGCTTCCCCTCGCCGCTGCCGCTGGGCGCCTATCTCGCCGGCGCCGCGGTCGCGGTGGCCCTGTCGTTCAGCCTGGTCCTGACACGCGAGCCCATCTCGCTGCGCAACCGCGAGGACCGCACGTTCGTCGTGCCGGCGGCCGTGCGCGTGCCGTTGCGGGTCATCGGCCTGGTCGGCTGGGCGGCGGTGCTGCTGGAGACGGTCCTCGTGGCCCAGCCGGGCGACGCGGACGTGGGCTCGCTGTTCCTGTGGGTCTACGGCTGGGTGGGCCTGGCCGTGCTATCGGCCCTCGTGGGTCCGGTCTGGACGTGGTTCGACCCCTTCGACTCGCTGGCCCGGGGGGCCGCGGCGCTGGCCCACCGCCTGGGGTTCGACGGCCCACGCCCCGCCACCTACCCGGCCGGCCTGGGCCGCTGGCCGGCCGTGGCGGGCTACGCCTACTTCGTGTGGCTGGAGCTGGCCGTGACCAACGGCGGTGGCGGCCGCTACCTCGGCCTCAGCCTGGCGGGCTACACCGTCGTCACGCTGGCCGGCATGCTCGTCTATGGGCGTGACACGTGGCGCCGCCAGGCGGAGACGTTCAGCGTGTGGTTCGAGCTCCTGGGCCGCCTTGCCCCGCTGGCCCTGGAGGAGCCGCCTTCGATGTGCCGGATCCGTGTCCGCGGTTACGCGCGCGGCCTCATCGGGGCCGTGTGGACGGTCCCGGAGGTGGCGTTCGTGGCCCTGGCGGTGGCCGGCGTCATCTTCGACGGCCTGTCGCAGACGAACATCTGGTTCGACGCCTTCGGCGCGGGGAGCGTGTCCAGCACGACGATCCAGCTGGCCATCTTCGCCACGGCCATCGTGATCGTGGCCCTGCTCGCCAGCCGCATCGCCGGGCGGGCCGCCATCGGAGCAGGGCTGGTGCCCATCGCCGTGGGCTACATCCTGGCCCACTACCTGACGTTCCTGCTCATCGACGGCCAGCGGATCATCCTGGTCTTCGACGATCCGCTGAGCCTGGGCTACCACTTCCTTGGTCTAGCCGGCTGGGAGCCCAGCGGGGCGTGGCTGCCGCCGCCGCTGGTGTGGGGCGCGATGCTTGCCTCGGTGGTCGGCGGCCACATGGTCGGCGCGATCGCGGGGCATGCCTCGGCCGCCGTCGAGGTCCGTCCGGAGGCGCCTGCCGGTACACCCTGGACGGCGGCCGGGCTGGGCGCGCTGCGCCGCCGCGAGGTGCCGCTGGCGTGCCTCATGGTGGGCCTCACCGTCCTCACCCTGTGGTCGCTCGGCCAGGTGGTGCTGCGCCCGGCCTGAACGTGGCCGGGGGGCTTGCGCACGTGCGCTACCATCCACGCAACGTCCACATCGGTGGGCATCAGGAACGCACGGCCACACGATCGCTCCCTCTCACGGTCTCCGCGAGAAATCGAATCGCGGAAGCCGGCACAGAAGGAGCGGTTTTCGTTGTTCACGGACAAGACCCTGGTCTGCGCGGATTGCGGCCAGGAGTTCCTCTTCACGGCGAGCGAGCAGGAGTTCTACTCGGCCCGCCAGTTCAGCGAGCCTCGCCGCTGCGCCTCCTGCCGAGCTGCCCGCAAGGCCGCTCGCGGTGACAGTGGCGGCGGCGGTGGCTACGGCGCCAGCAGCTACGGCAACGGCGGCGGCAGCTACGGCGGCGGCAGCCGCGGCGGGTACGGTGGTGGTGGTGGCGGCGGCGGCTATGGCGGTGGCGCCAGTCGCGGTCCCCGCGAGATGTTCGACGTGACGTGCTCCAGCTGCGGCCGCGAGGCCCAGGTGCCGTTCCGGCCCACCAGCGGCAAGCCCGTCTACTGCAACGATTGCTTCGCCTCTCGCCGCGCGTGACCGCGTGGCGGCTATGAGCCGTCCAGTCCGATCGCACGAAACCCGGCGAGCGATCGCCGGGTTTTCGTTGCTCCTCGCCGCGTCGCTGGTGGCGGGGGCCTGCACCGGCACCACGACCGCCACCCCGACATGGACACTCGGCGTCACGAGCGTGGCCAGCGCCACGCCGTCGGCCAGCCCGGCGCCATCCAGTGCGTCCCCGTCCGTTACGCCAACGGCGGCCCCGAGCCCCACCGCGACTGCGGCTGCATTCGATCCTTCCAAGGTCCACCTGGGCCTGCAGCTCGTCCTCAGCGGGCTGGACCAGCCGGTCTTCGCCACAGGGGCGGGTGACGGGAGCGGTCGCCTCTTCATCGTCGAGCAGCCCGGCCTCATTCTTGTCGTCGGGCCCGACGGCAAGCTGGCGTCGAGCCCCTTCCTTGACCTGCGCTCCAAGGTCAGCTGCTGTGGCGAGCGCGGCCTCCTGGGACTGGCCTTCTCGCCCTCCTACGCCACCGACGGCCGCTTCTTCGTCGACTACACGGACACGGCCGGCAACACCGTCGTGGCCCGCTTCACGCGCCGTGACGCAACCCACGGCGATCCCGCGTCCGAGCGGGTCCTGCTCCACGTCGCCCAGCCGTACGCCAACCACAACGGCGGGATGGTCGCCTTCGGGCCCGACGGCGACCTCTACGTGGGCATGGGTGACGGGGGCAGCGGCGGCGATCCGCAGAACAACGGCCAGCGCCTGGACACGCTGCTGGGCAAGCTCCTGCGGATCGACGTCTCCGGCGCCGCGTACAGCGTGCCGGCCACCAACCCATTCGTGCACCGCAGCGGCGCCCGGCCGGAGATCTTCGAGTATGGGCTGCGCAATCCGTGGCGCTACAGCTTCGACCGCCAGACCGGCGACCTGTTCATCGGGGACGTCGGCCAGAACCTGTACGAGGAAGTGGACGCCGTGCGGGCCGGCAGCCCGGGTGGCCTCGACTTCGGCTGGCGGGTCATGGAGGGTGACACCTGCTACAACGCCACGACCTGCACGCGCCACGGCCTGACCCTGCCCGTGTACACCTACAACCACTCGTTCGGGTGCGCCGTCGTGGGCGGGTACGTCTACCGCGGCACGACCTATCCCGCTCTCAAGGGCGCCTACCTCTTCAGCGACGATTGCTCGGGCCGCATCTGGGGCGTGGACGCGACCACGGCCCTGCGCGGCCCGACCAGTGCCAAGGTGCTGCTCGAGTCAGGCCTCACCGTGTCCAGCTTCGGTCAGGACGACGCCGGCGAGCTCTACATCTGCGACCTGAGCGGCAAGCTCTACCACGTGACCGCCGAGGCGCACTAGCCGAGGCTGCGCGGCGCCCGGGCCGGCCACCTCCTCCGCGGCAAGGGTCTAGACCCCCAGGTCAGTAACGGACAGGGACACACCCCCAAAGGGGCTCACTCGTCGATCCCTGTCCTCCGGGGTCAGGGATGAGCAGTTTTGGCGGCGAAGGCACCCTCTATGGCGCTGCAGAGCCCCTTACGAGGGGGCACCTCGTGCGTTACGAACCTGGGAGGTCAGGATGAGCTGACCTCGGGGGTCAGCGATGGTCGGCCACGCTCACAGCCCCGGCCCTACACCGCCGGCCAGTTCGGCCAGTCCCCACAGGTCGCGCCAGATGAAGTCCGGCCGCGCGCCGGGCGGGGTGGGCTCGACGTGCCGGTTGACCCAGGCGGTGCCCATGCCGTGCTGCTCGGCCGGGCCGATGTCGTACTTGAAGCCGAAGGCCACGTGCAGGATCGTCTCGGGCGCCTCCCCCAGGCGATCCAGGACGTAGTCGAAGACGGCCTTCGACGGTTTGTAGGCGCCGCTGTCTTCGGCCACGATCACGTCGTCGAACGGCAGGTCGAGCTGGCGCAGCGTGCGCGCCATGATGGCCCGGTCGGTGTTGGAGACGATGACGAGCCGCAGGCCGGCGGCCTGCGCCTGCAGCAGGGCGGGCCGCGTGTCGGGGAACGGCTGCCACGAGCCCATGGCAGCCATGAGAGCCTCGCCGTCGGCGGCCTGGTAGGCGTAGCCGCGCTCCCGGCACCAGGCCTCCAGGCTGGCCGCCAGGATCGTCCGATACGGGCGATACGGACCGGCCAGGAGCTCGAACTGGAGCTCCTCCCAGCGGTCGCGCAGGACCTGGCCCGGCCCGGGTTCGGGGTCGCCCTCGCGAGACGCCAGCTGGTAGAGGAACGACGCTGCACCGCCCTCCCAGTCGACCAGGGTGCCGTAGCAGTCGAACGTCGCGATGCGGAAGCCGTGGTCAGCCGACCCAGAGGAGGTCATGGGGCGAGCGCCTCCACGGTCGGTCCGTGGGCGACCTTGCCGTCCGGCCCGATGGGGATGACGGCGACGTGGTCCACCCCGGCGTCGTGGAAGGCGGCGATCCTGGCGCGGGCCTCCGCCACGTCGCCGATGGCCACGACCTCGCGCATGATCCGTTCGCTGCCCGGTGGCTCCAGGTCAGCCTCCGTGTAGCCGCACTCCAGCAGGTTGGCCCGGTAGTTCACCAGCCGGATGTACCAGGTCGAGTAGGCGCGCGCCGCCGCCAGGCCCGAGGCGAGGTCATCGGCCAGGACGACCGGCAGGGCGACGACCAGCAGCGGGCGGCTCTCACGACTCGCCGAGGCGGCCCCCTCGTCGACCCACGCCCGCGCCCGCGAGATGTATGACACCGGCACGAAGAAGGGGAAGGCCCCGTCCGTGCGCGCGCCGGCGAGGGTCACCATGCGGCGCCGCAGGGCGGCGATGACGAGGGGCGGCTCGGTGGCCGGCGGGGGCGCCGTGTACGGCGCCGCCTCGTAAGCATCCAGGTACGCCGTCATCGTCGAGAGCGCAGGCAGGTAGTCGTGGCCCCGCTGCGGCCCCACCCGCTCGGGATGCGATGTCCCCAGGCCAAGCACGAACCGGCCGCCCGACAGCTCGGCGACCGTGCGGGCCCCGGCATGGGCCGCGGCCGCGTCACGGGCGTAGATGCTGGCGATGCCCAGGCCCAGCGTGATGCGGCTGGTCAGCTGGGACAGGGCGCCCAGCACGGCCATGGGCTCGCGACCGCTCGTCTCGTTGACCCACAGCGTGTCGTAGCCGGCCGACTCGACGCGCCGCACGTGCGCCAGCACGCCCTCGGTGGAGAGGTTGTCGAGTCCGGACCACAAGCCGAGCCGCCCGAGGATACTCACCCGTGCAGCGTAACGCTGGCCGGGGCAGAAGGAACGGGAGGCGCCAGTGAAGATTCCGCATGTGGGCCGTGGCTGGGTGGCCTTGGCCCTGGTGGTAGTCATCCTCCTGGTCTCGGTCCGCCTGCTGGATAGCTCAATGCGGCTGGACAGCTACAAAGTCCTGGACCCCCAGACCATCGTCGTCGAGGGCGGTGGGGCACGCGGTGCGTGGGTCCACGTGACCGATCTGGAGGAAGGGACGTCGACGGTCACCGTGAACGTCAACGTCTTCACCTTCAGGCCGCCGCTCCCTGGCACCGATGTGGGCTACCCGCTCGGGGCCGTGGTCTACCTGAGCGCGCCGCTCAACGGGCGGATGGTTATCGATGGCAGTACAGGCCAACCCGTGCCTCTGTCCCCCTGAACGTTCGTCCCCGTCAGGCCGCAGGTGCCTCCGGGCTTCGCTTGGCGCTGTACATCGCCTGGTCCGCATCATCGACCACCCGATCCAGCTCGGCGCGCGTGCGGGCCGTCGCCGCGCCGATCGAGAGGCTCAAGGTGAGGCCGGTCTGGGCCATCTGCCAGCCGGCGGCCGCCGCCCTGACGCGATCGACGAAGACCTGCGCCCCCGCCTCATCGGTCTCCGGCAGCAGGACCAGGAATTCGTCACCGCCGACCCGGGCCACGACATCGGTGGCGCGCGCCTCGACCGCCAGGACCTGCGCCGCCCCGCGGATCAGGACATCGCCCTGCGCGTGGCCGAGCCGGTCGTTGATGACCTTGAGCTGGTCGACGTCGGCGCTGACCACCGAGCACGGCCGGCCGTAGCGCTCGACGCGCTCCGCCTCCGCCTCCAGCGCCTCGTACCAGTGGTTGCGGTTGGCCAGTCCAGTGAGCGCGTCGGTGCGGGCTTCGCGGGCGAACCTGTCACGTTCGTCGGAAAGCGATTCGCGCGAGGCGGCCTGGCTGATGAGCAGCTCAGCGGCCTCGGCAAGGGCGCGCCCGATGCGCTGGCACAGGTTGGTGAAGCCCCGCGGCCGGGCATCGGCGTGGGCCACGATCAGGACGCCGATGGGCCGCTCGGGGTCACCGATGGGCAGGGCCAGGCGGGCGACCAGGCCGGTGCCCCGCCCGAGCGCGTCGCCGGCCTCCTGGGCCAGTTCCTGCTCCAGCAGCGCGCCGTTCCGGACGCGCGTCAGGAGGCGCCTTGCGGCCGCCTCGATCTCGTTGGTCGGCGCCGCCTGCCAGTCGCGAACCACGACCTCGCAGACCGTGCCATGGTCGCCTTCCAGGTACGTCACGCCGACGTCGCACGAGAGGGCCTCGGCGGTGACCTGCGCGACATGGCGGGCCGTATCGGCGATGCGCTCCGGCCGGTACTCCATGAGCGACCGGATCGCGTGCACGAGCTCCAGCTCATCGGCCAGCAGCTTGGCCGAGGAGACCTCGATGTGCGCCGCCACGAGCTCCGCGGCCAGGCGCTGCAGGCTGGCGTCAGGCTCCAGGATCGGTGCCGTCGCGCCAAGGACGACGAGGTGCGATTCGCCGACCGGCACCAGCGCGGCGTGGGCGCTCCAGTAAGGCCCCACGATGTGCGTCGCAGCCGCGGTCTCGATCCGCAGGGGCCTCGTCGCGGCCTGGGCCCGGACCACCAGGGCTTCGGCCTCCCGGTCGACGTCGACGATGCCGATCCACCCGACGCCGCGACCCTCGCCGCCCACCAGCGCCAGGCGCGGGCCGTCGCGGCGGAAGACGAGGGCATCGGCGATGCCCACGGCCTGGCCCATCGGCGGGGCGGGGACGCGCAGCGGCCGAGCCGCCGAGGTCGCGGTCGTGGAGCGAACCCGCCGGCGTCGCCGGCGGTCGGCGTAGCCGGCCACTAGCGCAGGAGGAAGCCGTCGCCGAGCGGGTCGCGCTCGTCGACGACGAAGGTGCTGTAGCCCGTCACGTACGCGGTCCCCGACACGCTCGTCTGCCAGGCCTCCTGGTCGCCGACACGGGCCGGGCCGTCGAGGCGGCCCTCGAAGATGGCGCCGGTGAGGCTGGCGTTGCGCAGCGCGCCGCCGATCGGCAGCGCGCCCCGCGAGGCCGCCTGCGCCAGGAGCGCGGAGGTGCCCGAACCGCACGGCGAGCGGTCCACCTCCGCGTCGGCGAAGACGGTCACATTCCGGAGGGTGGCGTCGCTCGAGCGGCCGTCGGGGGCGGAGGCTGGGTCGTGGTCGACGATGATCGTGCCGTACACGAAGCCCAGGTCGGCGTCGGTGGGGTGGTGCGGGGTGTGGTCCCGGCGCAGGACGTCGGTGATGGCCGCGCCCGCGCGGGTCAGGGCCTCGGTCTGCGCCGGGGCGACCCGCAGGCCCAGGTCCGCCGCGTCGACGATGCCGTAGTAGGCGCCGCCGAAGCCGATGTCGACCTTGACCGGTCCGTCGGACGGGAGGTCCAGGCCCTCGGGCTGGATGGCGAGGTCCCGGGCGACCAGGTACGAGGGCACGTTGTCGAAGCGGACGCCGGTCACCTCGGGCGATCCGGCTGCGCTCCGCCGGACCGCGGCGTGGGCCGTGACAAGGCCAGCGGGCGCCTCGAAGCGGATGACCGTCTCCGGCTCCGTGGCCGGGAAGAGGCCCTCTTCGACCAACGCGGTGGCCAGTGCGATCGTGCCGTGTCCACACATCGTGGAGTAGCCCTCGTTGTGCATGAAGAGGACCGTCAGGTCGGCGTCGGGCCGGCCGGGCGGCAGGAGGACGGCAGCGTACATATCGCGATGGCCGCGCGGCTCTAGTACGACGGTCCGGCGTACGTGGTCCGCGTGCTGCTGCACCCAGCGCCGCCGCTCCAGCACCGTGCCCATGGGCACGGGCGGGTAGCCGGTCGTGATGAGGCGTAGCGGCTCCCCACCGCAGTGGAGGTCGATCGTCTGGAGGGTCAGCCGCGTCCGCACCACGGGCCGTAGCCTAGCGTGCCCGCCGCCGACCGACCGCAGCCGGCGGACGAACCTGGTCAGATACCAACCGGGGTGGTATTGGAACAGATCCCGCGCCCCCGACGGGCAGCCGTCCCAGCTGCCGACCAGTCGTCGTGCGTCGAAGGCCGGTTGTCCAGGCCGAAGCACGTCCTATCGGCTGGCATACCTGCTCGAGTACCACCCGGGTTGGTATATGGATACATTCCGACCAAGGCGCCGGTTGACCGTCCCGGCCGCTCGCGGTAGGCTCCCTAACGAGCGTTCGTTCGCCACGCTACGACCCAGGAGTGCCCGAGCCCGGATGGTCGAGACCCGCCGCCAGCAGATCGATGATGTCGCCAGCGCCCTGTTTCGCGAGCGCGGCTATGCGGCGACGAGCGTGCGCGAGATCGCCCGTGGGGTCGACCTGCAGGGGGCCAGCCTCTACGCCCACGTGGCATCCAAGGAGGCACTCCTGTGGTCGATCGTGTGGCGCGTGGCGGAGCGCTTTCGCCTGGCCGCCGACGCGGCGATGGCGAGCCCTGGGCCGGCTGCGACACGCCTGGCCGTGCTCCTGCGCGCCCATGTCGAGATCGTGGCCGGTGAGCGGGAGGACGCGTCCGTCTTCCTGCAGGACTGGCGCTTCCTCGACGAGCCCCACCGCGCGGAGATCGCGGCCCGTCGCGAGGCCTACGAAACGGTCCTGCGCCGGCTGCTGGTCGCAGGGGCGCGCGACGGCTCATTGCGATCCCTCGACGACCCGGCCGATGCGGCCGTGACCGGCCGCGCCATCCTCGCTGCCCTGAACGGCATCGCCGCCTGGTACCAGCCTGAGGGTGCCCTGGACACGACCGCCGTCGCTCAGGCCTACCTGTCGATCTTCATGCGCGGCCTGCAGCCGCCCGACGTGCCTGCCGCAGAGGAGGCCAAGCCGTGACCGACCCCCTGGCCCTTGACCCGGTCCTGCCGCCGCGCGAGCGGACGCACCTGCCCCACAACGACGCGCGCCTCAGCCACGACGAGCGGTATCGCGCGTTCGAGGCGCACGTCCAGGCCGGCGGCAAGATCGAGGCGGGCGACTGGATGCCCGACGAGTACCGCGAGAGCGTCCTGCGCTTCGTGGAGATGCACGCCAACAGCGAGCTGATGGGCGTCCTGCCGGAGCGTGAGTGGATCCTCCGGGCGCCGACCCTGCGGCGCAAGCTGGCGCTGACGGCCAAGGTGCAGGACGAGGTGGGGCACGCCCAGCTGCTGTACCGCGTGGCGGAGGACCTTGGCAAGCCGCGCGAGGCGATGTTCGCCGACCTGCTCGCCGGTCGCACCAAGTTCCACAACGTCTTCCACTACCCCACGCACAGCTGGGGTGACGTCGGGATCATCGCCTGGCTGGTCGACGCGGCGGCCATCGTCGCCCAGCAGGCCCTGCGCGACTCGTCGTACGGGCCGTACGCCCGGACGATGCGCAAGATCTGCTGGGAGGAATCGGTCCACATCATGCACGGGCGCGACGTGGTCGTGACCCTGGTCAATGGCACCCCGGAGCAGTTCGACCTGGTCCAGGAGGCGCTCGACCGGTGGTGGGGACCGCTGATGCAGATGCACGGCCCGCGCACCCCGCGCGAGAAGGACCGCGACCTCTACTGGCGCATCAAGGCCAAGACCAGCGAGGAGCTGCGCCAGGAGTTCCTGGGCATCTACGTGGAGCGCATCCGCGAGCTTGGCCTCATCATCCCCGACCCGGCGCTCGTGTACGACACGAGTGAGGCCACCTGGCGCTACACCGAGCCCGACTGGCAGGAGCTGCGCACGGTCGTGACCAACCACGGGCCCCGCTCCCAGGCGCGCCTCGAATTCCGGCGGACCAACCTGGAGGAGACCGCCTGGGTGCGTCGGGCGATCCTGGGCGCGCCGGCCGCGGCGGCCGCCTGAGCAGAGTGGCCGCGATGCCTGCGCGACGCAAGCCGCACCTCGAGCCGTACGAGGTCTTCCGCCAGGAGAAGGACGGCGACCCGATGCGCCACGGCGGCAGCGTGATGGCCCCCGACCCCGAGCTGGCCCTCCACTACGCCCGAGAGCTCTACGGGCGGCGCCAGGAGAGCACACGCCTGTGGATCGTGCGGCGGGCCGACATCGGCGTGCTGGACGACCCCGACTGGCTCCAGCCGCCCTTCGACCGGTCGTTCAAGAAGCCGGGTGGCTACGTCATGCGCGAGAAGCTGGACCAGGCGCGGGCCCGTTCCGGGCAGGCCAAGCGCGTAGCGGGCGCCGGTCGCTCGAAGGGCCGGGAGGGCGTGTGACGTTGGACCACGGCCTCGATCCCCAGGTGCAGAAGGGGCTGGAGGCCCTCCTCCTGGCGATGGCCGACGACGAGTTCGTGATCGGCTACTGGGACTCCGAGTGGACTGGTATCGCGCCGCTCCTGGAGGAGGACGTGGCCATGAGCTCGATCGCCCAGGACGAGATCGGTCACGCCCGGGCCTTCTACTCCCTGCTCGGCGAAATGACCGGCCGGGACCCGGACGCCATCGCCTACGACCGACCGCCGGACGCCTTCCGGCACTGCCGCCTCGTCGACCACCCGCGGACCGACTGGGCCTTCACCATCGCGCGGCGCTATCTCTACGAGACCGCCGATGCGGTCCGGCTGGCGGCGCTGGCCGACTCGACCTTCGTGCCCCTCGCCGGGCTGGTCGCCAAGATCCGCCGCGAGGAGACGTACCACCTGGCCCACGCGGAAGGCTGGCTGCGACGTCTCGCCGAGGCGCGCCCTGAGGGCCGCACCCGCCTCCTCGCCGCGCTGACGGTGCTGGCTCCGGACGCGGCGACCGCATTCACGCCGCTCGCCGGCGAGGCTGAGCTGGTCGCGGCGGGGATCCTGGAGCGGCCGAGCGCCGCCCTGGCGGACGACTGGCGGCTGGGCCTCCAACCGCTCTTCGACGAGCTCCGACTGCCCGTCCCCGGGCCCGCAGCCGACCCGTCCACCGGTCGGACCCTGCATGGCGATGGATTCCGATGGCTGTGGGGCGAGTTCACCGCCGTCCGGAACCTGGACCCGGTGGCCACGTGGTGAGCGTCGCGGTCACCCGGACCGCCACGCCCACGGTCGACGACGTCTGGGCCGCCCTGGCGGACGTGCCCGATCCGGAGATCCCGGCCATCTCGGTGGTCGACCTTGGCGTGGTGCATCGGGTCGTCGTGGAGGGGCCACGGATCAGCGTGCAGTTGCTGCCCACGTTCGTCGGCTGCCCTGCGCTCGACGTGATGCGCGACGCCGTCCACGATCGGATGCAGGCGCTGGCGCCGGACGCGGAGGTCGCCGTTTCGTTCACGTTCGCAGAGCCGTGGACCAGCGACCGCATCACGCCCGCCGGGCGTGAGCACCTCCGTACGAGCGGCTTCGCCCCGCCGCTGCCAGGTGGCGCCCAGCTCCTCCAGGTCATGCCGCGTGCCGCGTGCCCCTACTGCGGCTCGCGCCGGACCCGGCAGGAGAACGCTTTCGGCGCGACCTTGTGCCGCTCGCAGTACTACTGCGCCGACTGCCGCCAGCCATTCGAGGCCTTCAAGCCGGTCTGACGATCCCGGGTCGCGAACCCGCGGCGACCGCCGGCTGATCATCGTCACGCATCCGTAACGGGTCGGTCATCGCGGCGTCATCGGCACGTCCCACCTTGAACCGGCCCGGCACCGACGACCGGGCGGGTACAGAGGAGACGCATCCCATGCAGAACCGGATCCTGGCGGCCGTGACGGCGGCCGCCGCAGCACTGACGATCGTGGGGCCGGGCACGGTCGCGGCGTCCAGCGACCATGGCGGCACGGTCTACATCGAGACGAATGCGGCCAGCGGCAACGCCGTGGCCGCCTACGAGCGGCACGCCGACGGGACGCTCACCTGGTCGGCCGACTACGCGACCGGCGGCACAGGCACCGGCGCCGGCCTTGCCTCCCAAGGTTCCGTCGCCCTGAGTGACGACGGCCGCTGGCTGCTCGCGGTGAACGCCGGCGGCAACGACGTGAGTGCCTTCGCGGTCGGCCGTGATGGGGCGCTCCGGCTCGTCAGCCGCGCCTCCGCCGGCGGCACGGACCCCATCAGCGTCACGCTCCACGGCGACCTCGTGTATGTCCTGGACGCCGGTGGCAGCGGCAACATCGCCGGCCTGCTGGACTTCGGCGGCCATCTCTTCCCGGTGCCCGGATGGACGAGGCCCCTCAGCGGCGCCGGCACCTCGCCGGAGCAGATCGCGTTCAGCCCCGACGGCCGCGTGCTGGTCGTCACGGAGAAGGGCGCCAGCGAGATCGTGACCTACCGGGTCGGCTGGTTCGGACGGGCCGGTGCGCCCGACGTCCAGGCTTCGGCCGGGGCGGCCCCGTACGGCTTCGCCTTCGACGGAAGCGGCCGGCTCTTCGTCAGCGAGGCGGCAACGAGCGCCCTGTCGTCGTACCGGGTCGGGTCATCCGGGCACCTCACGACCGTCTCTGCTTCGGTCGCCAACGGCCAGCTCGCCGCGTGCTGGGTGGCCCTGACGCCGAACGGGCGTGAGGCGTACACCATCGACGCCCACAGCTCCACCATCTCGTCCTATGCCATCCACGCGGACGGCAGCATCACCCTCGACCAGGGCCTGGCCGCGAGCACGGGCGGGGGCACTGCCCCGCTCGACGCGAGCGTCAGCTCCGACGGGCGCGACCTGTACGTGCTGCTCTCGGCCACGCAGCAGATCGCCGCGTTCGCCATCGGCTCCCATGGCAGCCTGACCGCCATCGGGACGGTCGCCGCACCCTTCGCCGGCCTCAGCGGGCTCGTGGCTCGCTGACCCAGCGCCGTCTTCCGGGCCCGGCACCTCGTCGGGCCCGGAGAGCACGGCCTTCGCCGCCGCCGGCCGTGGGTCTTGGTAGGCTGGCCGTATGGACTTCCGCGAACGACTCCTCCGGCGTGCACTCGCGCTGTCGGTCCTGAGCATCGTGATCAACGGGCTCGCGGGAGTCACGGCGATCGTCGTCGGGCTGACGAGCGGGAGCCTTGCCCTCCTGGGCTTCGGTTTCGATGCGGCCATCGACTCCACCGCCTCGGTGGCCCTCGTGTGGCGCTTCTCCCTCGAGGCTCGGCAACCACACCGGGCGGAGCGCGTCGAGCAGATCGCCGAAAGCATCGTGGGTGCCGTGCTGCTCGTCCTGGCCGCCTACCTGGGCTGGAACGCTCTCCATGCCCTCATCGAGCACACGCACCCGCAGGCGACGGCCGTCGGAACCATCCTGTTGCTGTTCTCCTTGGTCGTCCTGCCTCCGCTCGCCCTGGCCAAGTACCGGGTCGCGCTCGCCATGTCCAGCGGTGCATTGCGTGCGGACAGCCTGTTGACGGGTATCGCGGCGCTTCTGGCGCTCGTCAGCCTGGCCGGCCTCGGCCTGGCGGAGGGGTTCGGGCTGCCGTGGGCCGACGCCGTCGGCGCGCTCGTGGTCACCGTGATCCTGGTCCGCGAAGGCTGGTCCTCGCTGCGGGCGGTGCGGAGGGTCGAGCCGGTCGCATAGCGCGGCCCGGCCTTGCCGACGAAGGGCCCCGTGGCGCGCCGATATGTTCCACATGGAACTTAGGTCGGCTATGCTGCCGCCATGCACCAGGGTGCGGTGGTCGAAGCCCTCGAGACCCTCGCCATGGGGTTCGTGGCGATCACCGAACGCGCCATCGCGGCTGCTGGCACGGACCTGACGTTCGTCCAATGGCGCGTCCTGCTGATCGTCGGGAGCGAGGAAGACGGGGCGACGGTCGGCGAGGTCGCCGAGCGCCTTGGCGCCCACGCGTCGCCGGCGAGCCGGCTGGTGTCGCGCCTGCGGCGGCGCGGCGTGGTCAAGGCCGCGCGTGACCCGTCCGACCGGCGGGTCACTCGGCTCACGCTGACGCCGGTGGGACGGGATCTCCGGCAGCGTGTCCTCGATGGCCGCCGCAGGGAGCTCACCCTGCTTGCAGCGGACGCTCGGTTGACCGCTCAGGAAGGTGCGGCGATCGGTCGATTGGCACGGCAGTTCGAGCGGGTCACGTGAGCGGCGCGGCGGTCCTGCGGTCGGTGCGGCAGCGCGTTCGGGCGACGGCGTACCTGCGCAAGTGGATCGTCCTTGGCGCCGTCATCGGGGTCATCGGGGGCCTGGGTGCCGCGGTGTTCTTCGAGGCCCTCGGGGTCGCCACGCACTTCTTCTTGGGCACCCTCGCCGGCTTCGTCCCGGCCTCGCCCCTTGGCGAAGGGGACCAACCGATCACCGACGCCGTCCGGCCGTGGGCCATCCCGCTCGTCGTGGCGCTCGGCGGCCTCATCTCCGGCCTGATCGTGTTTCGCCTGGCGCCCGAAGCCGAGGGCCATGGCACCGACGCCGCGATCGCCGCCTTCCACCGCGGGGCCCGGGGCATCCGCACACGCATCCCGCTGGTCAAGCTCGTTGCCTCCGCCATCACCATCGGTTCGGGCGGCTCGGGTGGTCGAGAGGGTCCGACGGCGCAGATCGGCGCCGGCTTCGGATCGCTCCTCGCTCGGATCCTCGACCTGGACGCGCGGGACGCCCGGATCGCCGTCAGCACGGGCATCGGGGCCGGCATCGGGGCGATCTTCCGGGCGCCCCTTGGTGGGGCGGTACTGGCGGTCGAGATCCCCTATCGGGAGGACGTGGAAGCCGAGGCCCTGGTGCCGGCCTTCGTGGCCTCGATCGTGGCCTTCTCGATCTTCGGCGCCATCGTCGGCTTCGATCCCGATCTTCGGGCGAGTCGCCGGAGCCGGTTTCACGGACCCGCGGCAGCTGGCCTACTACGCGCTGATCGGCCTCGCCGCAGGAGTCGTCGGCCGACTCTACATCACGCGGCTTCTACGGGCTCACCCGTTGGTTCGCTCGCTGGTCCTTGCCCCGTGAGCTCCGGCCGGCGGTCGCGGGCTTCGCTGTCGGCTGCATCGGTCTCGTGGTCCCAGGCGTGCTCGGCACCGGCTATGGATGGGTCCAGGCCGGCCTCGATCGGACGACTCTCCTGGGCCTGCCGCTGTGGGTCGTCCTGGTCCTCCCGTTCGCGAAGATCCTGGCCACCTCCCTGTCGATCGGGTCCGGCGGGTCTGGTGGCATCTTCGGCCCGGGGATGGTCATCGGGGGCCTGCTCGGGGCCGGCATCTGGCGACTTCTCGAGCCCGTGGCGCCGGGCGTCCCGCTCGATCCGTCGCCTTTCGTCATCGTGGGCATGATGGCCCTCTTCGGCAGCGTCGCCCATGCCCCGCTCGCGGTCATGCTGATGGTCGCGGAGATGACCGACAGCCTGGCCATGCTGGCCCCGGCGATGCTGGCGATCGGGATCGCCACGCTCGTCGTCGGCGACCGCTCGATCTACGCCTCGCAGCTCCGGAGCCGAGCGGACTCGGCTGCCCATCGGTTCCGGTTCGCCCTGCCGCTCATGGCAGCCATCCCCGCGGGCGACGCGGCGAGGGCGCCTCTGGCTGTCCTCCGCACCGACCAGACGACCGCGACGGCGCGGGCGCGACTCGAGGCGGCCGGGGTGCCGGGCGCACCGGTCACCGACCGTGACGGGATCGTCCGCGGCAGCGTTGATATAGCCGCGCTGGTCGCCGCCGACCCGGCGCTGACCGTGGGCGAGATGAGCGATCGACGGGCCACGATCTCGGCCGAGGATCCCCTCGATGACGCGCTCGGCATCCTGGCCGACAGCCATCGGACGTGGGCGCCGGTCGTCGCCGACGACCGCCTCGTCGGCATCCTGTCGACGCGCGACGCGATGGCCGCCTATCGGACCGCCCTCGCCGCCAACGTCCGCCAGGTCCGCGCGGTCGCATCCGGCGGGGCGATGATCGAAGCCGAGGTCGGGCCGGGCTCACCGCTGGCCGGCCGAACGGTGGCGGCGACCGACCTGGCCGCGGGAGGCCGTGCTCGTGTCGGTCGCTCGCGGCGACCGACTCATCGTGCCCCGTGGCGACGTGCGCCTCGAGGTCGGCGACGTGCTCACCTTGTTTGCGGCGCCTGAGGCGCGGGGTGAGCTGGAGCGGCTGCTCGCGGGTCGTATCGACGGTCACGCTGCCGCGCCGTGACCGCGGGCGCGCAGGCCCTCCAACCCGTACGATATCCGTGCCCGGTTCACGGTCTGGATTCGGATTCGGAGGGTGTGTGGCCCGTCTCAAAGTGCTTCTCGTCGGCGCCGGCACGGTCGGTGAGGCGATCGCCAAGATCGCCCGCGGCAAGCCGTGGCTGGAGTCGATGGTGCTCGCCGACTACAACGTCGGCCGGGCGCGGGAGGTCCAGGCGATGCTGGGCGACGGCGGCCGCGGACACGTTCCCCGCGGAGTTCGTGGACGCCGGCGACATCGCCTCGGTGGTCCAGCTCGCCCGGAACCACGGCGTCGACCTGATCATGAACGCGGCCGACCCGCGCTTCGTGCCCAACCTCTTCGACGCCGCCTTCGAGGCCGGGGTGGGCTACATGGACATGGCCGTCAGCCTGTCCGTCCCGGACGCGCACGACCCGTTCCACACCCCCGGGGTGCTGCTGGGCGACTACCAGTTCGCCAGGCACGAGCAGTGGAAGGCCGCCGGGCGCCTGGCCGTGCTCGGCTTGGGCATGGACCCCGGCCTCAGCGACGTCTTCGCCCGCTACGCCGCCCAGCATCTCTTCGACGAGGTCGACGAGGTCCACGTGCGCGACGGCGGCGACCTCTACATCGAGGGCTACGCCTTCGCCCCCGTCTTCTCCATCTGGACGACCATCGAGGAGTGCCTCAACCCGCCCCTCATCTGGGAGCGGGAGGGCGGCTTCCACACGACCGAGCCGTTCTCGGCGCCCGAGTCGTTCGTCTTCCCGGAGGGCATCGGACCGGTCGAGTGCGTCAACGTGGAGCACGAGGAGGTGGTCCTCGTGCCGCGCGGCGTGGACTGCCGCAAGGTGACCTTCAAGTACGCCCTCGGCAGCGAGTTCATCGACGTCCTCCGGACGCTGCACAAGCTGGGCCTGGACAGCACGAAGCCGATCACGATCAAGGGCACGCAGGTGGCCCCGCGGGACGTCGTGGCGGCCCTCACCCCCGATCCGGCCCACGTCGGCGACCGCATGAAAGGCCGCGCCATCGTCGGCACCTGGGTCACCGGCCGGAAGGACGGCAAGCCGCGCGAGGTCTACCTCTACCAGAAGACGGTCGCCGAGGAGACGTGGCGCGACTTCGGGCTGCAGGCGGTCGGCTGGCAGACCGGCTTCAACCCGGTCGTCGGCATGGAGCTCCTGGCGGGCGGGACCTGGTCCGGCGCGGGGGTCCTTGGGCCGGAGGCCTTCGAGCCCAAGCCATACCTCGACGTCCTGGACCGCTGGGGCATCCACTGGGCCCTCGAGGAACGCGAGCCGGGGGCGAACCGGCCGACCTGAGCCACCCGGTACCATGACGCGACCGGCGATGGTGTCCGCCGAGGCGCGACCGCGCCTGAACCGCCCCGCACGGGCTGATGGCTCCTGCCAACGACAGTCGTAGCGGGAGTGGCGGCCATGGATCTCGTGTGGGTGGGCGTCGGTGGGTTCGCCGGAGCGATCGCTCGTTACGTCATCGATGGCGTGGTCGCCGACGTGACGCAGACCAGCGCGTTCCCGTGGGGCACCCTGGTGGTCAACCTGAGCGGGGCGTTCCTTCTCGGCGTCCTGACCGCGGTGATCGTGGACCGGGCGTCCCTCCCGGCCGAGCTGCGTGGGCCGGTGCTCATCGGCTTCATCGGCGCGTACACGACGTTCTCCACGTACATGCTGGAAAGCTGGCGCCTGGTCGAAGCGGGGAGCTATGGTCTGGCCGTGGCGAACCTCGCCGGGTCGGTCGGGCTGGGCCTGGCCGCCGTCTTTGTGGGCCTCGTCATCGGAGGGGCGATCTGATGCGTATCGAAGGTCAGGCGCTGCTCGTGCGCATCTACATCGGCGAGTCGGATCAATGGCATGGTCAGCCGCTGTACCACGCCATCGTCGAACGCCTGCGCACGGCGGGCGCTGCAGGAGCCACCGTGCTCCGGGGCATCGAAGGGTTCGGGGCCCACGCCCACCTGCATACGACGCGCATCCTGCGCCTGTCGGAGGACCTGCCGGTGCTCATCGAGGTCGTTGACGAGGAGGTACGGATGCGAGCGCTGCTGCCGGAGCTCGACGCGATGGTGGGCGACGGCCTCATCACGGTCGAACGCATCGAGGTGCACGCCTACCGTGCGGGGGAGGTCCGCCCCGATGGCCGATGAGACCTGGGGCCGGCAGTTCGAACCGGCCAGCCTGGCGCGCCTGGAGCTGCGGATGTGGAAGGCCTACTACCGGCGCCAGGCGCTGCGGCTGTTCGGGCTGCTCATCCAGGCCGAGCACGAGCAGGCCAACGTGTCCTGGCCGCGCGCGGTCGTGGCGGCCGTGTGGCTGACCAAGGGGGCGGTCGGCTTCGCCCGCTCGAGCGGCGACTACGACCGGTTCCTGCCCGACATCGTCCGCGGCTACCGAACCCTTGGCGTCCCGCCAAACGTGGACGTGGAAGAGGTGGCCCGGCGCGAACTCCGCTGGTGGGTCGTGCGGCGAGAGATCGGCCTTGCCGCGGGCGAGGCGGCAGGGGAGGCCATCGCGCGCCTGTACGCGGCGCTCTACGACGTACCGGTCGAGCGAGTGGCCGAGGCGGGACGCCTGCGTGGCCTCGCGGCCGAGGTCCGTGACCGCGGTGCGACCGACGATCCCGACGGACCCCGCGGCCCGGGGCGAGCCTACTGGCCCGAGGTAGCCCGGCTGCTCGACGAGTCGTACGTCTCGCTCGCCGCGGCCATGAGGCCCGGTGCGGCCTGACCTTCAGGGCCGGCAGTCGCGGCACGGCCGATACCCGGCCGCCACCGCCTCGTCGACCGTGGTGAACGGCACGCGATGGCGCGCCTGGATCCGCCGGGCGTGATGGCAGGTGGGCCAGCACACGATGTGGGTCGTGTCGCTCCCCAGGTAGTGGAGCCCGGCCCTGGCCTCGCGCTCCACCTCTTCCGGGGCGACCCCTTCGGTGGCCAGGACGGCGCGCTTGACGGCGCTGCCCCAGGCGTAATCGCCGATGTGACCGTCACTGCGCACCACCCGGTGGCACGGGATGAGGAGCGGCACGGGATTGCGCCCCAGCGCCGACCCGACCGCCCGGACGGCCGCCGGGTGCCCGATCTCGCGGGCGATCCAGCCGTACGGGCGGATCTCGCCCCGGGGGATGCGCCGGGCAGCCTCGAGGACCTCCCGCCCGAACGACGTGGTGGCGCGCAGGTCGAACCGGACGCCCCGGCCGCGGCCCTCGCGCAGGGCGGTCGCGAGCGCCTCGACCTCGCTGCGCTCGACCCGGTGGGCCGGCCGGATCGGCCGCCCGAACCGCGTCGCGAAGGCCGCCTCGAACGCGTCGGCTGCGTCCGCCTGGAAGGCCGGTGCGGTGGCGGACACGCCGCGGCCGTTGCGCGCGACGAAGACGGGCCCGACGGGCGAGTCCACCGTCAGGTACTCGTCGGCCAGGCCGACGCGGAAGAGGACGGTGGAGGCAAGCTCGGACGGGGCCGCCGTCCGCATCAGGTCGGGGGTGGGCATCGGGTTCATGGCTGGATCTCCTTCTCGTACGCGGCGCGCAGCAGGGCGAGGCCGCGATGGACGTGGACCTTGACGGTGTTGACGGGTCGCTGGAGCGCCTCGGCCATCTCGGCGTAGCTCAGGCCGTGCACGTGGCGCAGCTCGACGGCCAGCCCGTAGTGGCGCGGCAAGGCCGCCAGGCGGGCCCGCCAGGCTTCGGCGGACTCGCGGCGCAGCACCGCGTCCTCCGGGCGAGCGGCGTCATCCGCGACGTGCAGCTGTGCCTCGTCGAACGGCGCGTGGGCCGGTCGGGTCAGCCGGTCGCGGGCCCGGTTGCGGGCGAGGTTGATGGTGAGGCGGGTCAGCCAGGGCCGCAGGTGCAGCCCGCGGACGCGCTCCGCGGGATAGCCGGCCAGCGCGCGGTAGGCACGGACGAAGGCGTCCTGGGCCAGGTCCTCGGCGGCCGCCGGGTCGCGCGTCGAGCGCAGGGCGAGGCCGTACACCAGGTCGGCATGGGCCACTACCACCGCCTCGAACGTGCCGTCGAGGTCGCGCGCCAGCCGGACGGCGAGCGGGTCGACCGGCGGCACCTCCTCGGCGTCCATCGTGGGCTGCATGTCTCCTACTACCCGCGCGACGGCGTCCCGGTTACAGCGCGGCCGACCCGGCGCATCCTCGCACGCGGCCCGCTAGGCTGACCGGGTGCAGTCGGAACGCGGCACGCTCGACCGCCCGGGCGGGACCCGCCTGGCGACCGTCTCGTGGCGCCCCGATGGCCCCGATCCGAACCTTGGCCAGGTGGTGCTGGTGCACGGCTTCGGCGAGTACACCGGCCGGTACGGCCACGTCGCGGATCACCTCACCGGTCACGGCTACGCCGTCCACGCCCTGGACCTGCGCGGGCACGGCCTGTCGACCGGCCGACGCGGCCACATCGGTCGCTGGCAGGAGTACCGCGACGACCTGGCAGCCTTCGTGGAGCACGTGCAGGCGCGCGGCGGGGCCGCGCTCCGCACGTTCGTCTACGGCCACAGCCTCGGGGGAGCGATCGTCCTGGAGTACGGCCTGCGTCTCCAGCCGCGGATCGCGGGCGTGATCGCCAGCGCGCCGGCCCTCGTGCCCTCGGGCGTGCGGCACCCCATCCTGGAAGGGGTGGGCCGGGCCATCTCGCCGGTCTGGCCGACCTTCGGGGTTCACCTGCCGCTCGAGCACGCCGCGCTGTCACGCCGGCCCGAGACGGCCGATCGCTATGACCACGACCCGCTGGTGCACGGCCGCACCACGGCACGTGCCGCGACCGAGTCGCTCGCGGCGCTGCGCTGGACTCGCGAGCATGCCGCCGAGTGGAGGCTGCCGCTGCTGCTCCTGCACGGGACGGCGGACCGCCTCATCGCCGTCCAGGGCAGCCGCGACTTCGCCGCCGCGGCGCGCGCCGGTGGAGCCACCGACGTGACGCTCATCGAGTACGCGGGGGGGTACCACGAGCCGCACAACGACGTCCAGGCGGAGCAGGTGATGACCGACGTGGAGGCCTGGCTGGACCACCGCTGACCTTGCGTGGAGCCCCCGGATGCGTTACAACTGGAAGAGAGGCCTCGACGACGACCCGGCTCCCCCCCACCGGTAGTCCGTCGGGGCCTCGATGATTCCCCCCCGCGGCGTCTAGTACGGCGGCCAGGGCACGGCCGGCCGGTACGGATCCGGCTCGGGGAAGCGGCCGGATCGCCGCAGCCGGGCGACCCGCGCCCGCGTGGCGGCCACCTCCTCCGGCGCGAGCAGCTCGCCGAGTCGCCGCCCCAGCGCGCCGTCGAGCGCCGGCTCCAGGTCGGCCAGGATACGCCGCTCCCCGGCGACGAACCGGTCCCCACGCCAGTTCCACAGCACCGTCCGCAGCTTGGGCTCCACGGCGAAGCAGATGCCGTGGTCGACGCCGTACACGTGGCCACCCGTCATGGGCAGGAGGTGGCCCACCTTGCGGTCGGCGTTGTTGGCCACCGCATCGAAGAGGGCCATCCGACGCAGCGCCGCGTCACTCCTGCGGATGAGGTCCACCGGGTCGATCTCGGGGTCCGGTTCCAGCCAGGCCTGGACCATGCCCGGCCCGAACGGTCCGTCCCGCAGCACGGTCGGGGGCACGATGGCCCACCCGATCGCCTCCGAGAGCGCGAAGGCGGCGACCTCACGGGCGGCCAGCGTGCCGTCGGGGAAGTCGTCCAGCGGGCGCTCGCCACGGACCGGCTTGTAGACACAGGCCAGGGGGGCCTCGTCCGGCACCGGCCCGCCGACGTAGCCGTAGAAGCTGGCGTTGGAGGCGTTGACGAGCCGGCCCTCCAGGGTCAGTTCTCCGGCCAGGAGCCGACCCACGATCGCATCCGGGGCCGCCCGCCGGCCCTCCGTGACGCCGCTCAGTTCAGGAGCGGCGCGTGGCCGTTGCGACGCGGACACAGGTGGCCCTGCGGATCCAGGGGCTGGCCGCACATGGGGCACGCCGGCCGCCCCGCCGCCACCAGCACCTGGGCCTGCCTCGCGAACGCCTCGGCGCGGGCTGCGTCCAGGCTGACCGCCAGGAGGTCGGGGCCGGTCGGGTCGTCGTCGGCCCATTCCGGTGGGTCGGCGTCAGGGTCGGCCTCCGGGTCCGGCTCCTCGTCCTCGCCGAGGGCCAGGGCCTCGATCGTCACCTCGGGCTGCCGGCCGTCCCAGGCCAGGCTGAGGGTGCCCACGCGGAAGGCCGGCGCGCTGTCGGGAGTCCGGAAGGGGGGCGCCTCCACGAGTGGATCCACGGGGAGGCCTCGCCGGCGCATCTCGGCCACCAGCGCCAGCAGGCGGTCGGCGAGCACGGCCACCTGGAGCTTCTCCACCGCGACCGTGACCGGCACGCCGCCATGCCAGGCCTGCAGGAAGAACGTGCGCTGGCCCGGTTCACCGATGACCCCGGGCACCAGACCGTCTGAGACAGGGAAGCGGAAGATGCGCCGCGCCATGTCGTCACTCTAACGGGTGCGCGCGGCGGCCGGGTTCGGGGGGCCCGGCCGGTATCATCCGCCGAGGAGGTGAGCCGTGATCGGTCGTGCCATCGTCGCCCTGGTGGTCAACGCCGGGGCGCTCTTCGTGACCATCCAGGTCGTGCCCGGCCTCGAATGGCCCAACAAGCTGAGCTCGGCCAACGACTTCGTGACCCTGCTGGTCGTGGCCCTGATCTTCGCCGTCATCAATACGTTCCTGAAGCCCATCGTCAAGCTCCTCTCGCTCCCGGTGAACCTCGTCACGGTCGGCCTCTTCGGCTTCGTCGTGAACGCGGTGCTGTTCGTGTTCGCCGCCGTGGTCGCCGGAGCCGTCGGTATCAAGTTCACGGTGGGCGACTTCCCGCCGACCTTCACCGCCCAGACGATCGTGTCGGCCGTCGTGGGATCCATCGTGCTGAGCATCGTCGGTCGACTGCTGAGCCTCGTCGTCGATCGCGACTGACCCATGGCAGCGCCGGCACCCATCGCGCTGCGGCTGGTCCGGCCCGGCCCCCAGCTCCTGACGCTGCCGTGGGCCCGGCCGCTGGCGACGTGGGGTGAAGCGGACGCGCCATTCGTCGAGCTGCCCGTGGGCACGAGCCGCCACCTCGTCCGGTTCTGCGTGGTCGACGGCGAGGTGCTCGCGGTCAAGGAGCTGGCCCTGTGGCCGGCGCGCCGCGAGTACGAGGCCCTGCGCATCCTGGAGCACCGCCAGCTGCCGGCCGTCCGGGCGGTCGGGCTGGGCGAGCGCCCGGCCGACGACGCGGCTATCCTGGTCACGCGCTTCCTGGCCCGCTCGTTCCAGTACCGCCGTCTCTTCGTCCGGCTGCGCGAGGGCACGGTGGCACAGCGGGAGCGGCTTCTCGACGCGATGGCCGGCCTTCTCGTCGAGCTGCACCGGCGGGGCGTCTACTGGGGCGACTGCTCGCTGGCCAACACGCTCCTGGTGCGCGACGGACAGACGCTCCAGGCGTATCTCGTCGACGCCGAGACGGCCGAGATCCACGACCAGCTCTCGAACGGCCAGCGGGCCTTCGACCTGGAGCTGATGGTGGAGAACGTGGCCGGCGACCTGGCCGACGTGGCCGCCATCGACGGCCGCGGGCTCGAGGCGGTGGCCGAGGACATCGCCGTGGCCGAGAGCGTCAACACCCGCTACTGCGACCTGTGGGACGAGCTCCACCGTGAGGAGCCGGTCGCGCCCGGCGAGCGCTACGCGGTGGAGGCCCGCCTGCGGCGGCTCAACGACCTCGGCTTCGTGGTCGACGAGGTGATGTTCGAGCCGGGCCCGACAGGCGACGCTCTGCGCCTCAAGGTGGCCGTCGCCGATCGGCGGTACCACGCCTCGCGCCTGTTCGACCTCACCGGCCTCCAGGTGGGCGAGGGCCAGGCCGCGATCCTGCTCAACGACCTCAAGGCATCCGCCGGCGCCGCGGGGGCCCCGTCCACGCCCCAAGGACTGGGTCGGTGGTGGCTCGAGCACTGCCTGGAGCCGGCCGTGGCCCGCCTGCGGGCGACGCTGGGCCAGGCCATCGACCCGATCCAGGCCTACTGCGACCTGCTCGAGGTCCGCTGGCTGCTGTCCGAGCGGGCCGGGGCAGACGTCGGCACGGACGCTGCCCTGGCGGCGCTGGCGGCACGGCAGATCCCGGCCGGCTCCGCGGCCGACCTGGCCGCCGCGGAGGCGGCGACCGGCGTATGGCGCGTGGAGGACCTGGTGGGCGGCGAGCCCGACCGAGGCGCTTAGGCGGCGGCCGCCGCGGCCTGCCGCGGCACGAGGGCCAGGCCGGCGTCGGTGTCGAAGAAGTGGACCTTCTCGAGCGGCGCGTAGAGCGTGATCGCGTCGCCAGCCTTGACGTGGTACGCGCTGTCGATCAGCGCGATCAGGTCGTGGCCGCCGCTGGTGACATGGATCAGCTCCTCGTTGCCGAGGTACTCCACCACGTCCGCGGAGCCGTGGATCGCTCCATGGAGGCCGGTCGGCTCGACCAGCTCGAGATGCTCCGGGCGCACCCCGATGACGACCGACTGGGCGTCCCGCAACGGATAGGTCCCGGGCACCGCCATGTCGACGCCATCGGAGACCAGCGTGGCCTGGCCGCCCGAGCCGCGCACCGTGGCGTCGATGAAGTTCATCGCCGGGCTGCCGATGAAGCCGGCCACGAACCGGTTCGCCGGATGGTCGTACAGCTCCTGCGGGCTGCCCACCTGCTGGAGCTTGGCGGCGCTCATCACGGCGATCCGCTGGCCCATGGTCATGGCCTCGACCTGGTCGTGCGTGACGTAGACGAACGTCGTACCCAGGCGCTGGTGCAGGCGGGCGATCTGGGCGCGCGTCTGGACGCGCAGCTTGGCGTCGAGGTTGGACAGCGGCTCGTCCATCAGGAAGACGGCCGGTTCTCGGACGATGGCCCGGCCAAGGGCGACGCGCTGACGCTGGCCGCCGGACAGCTCGCGCGGCTTGCGCGCCAGGAGCGGCCCGAGCTCGAGGATGTCGGCCGCCTCCTTCACCCGCCGGTCGATGTCCGCCTTGGGGACATGGCGCAGCTTGAGGCCGAAGGCCAGGTTGTCGTGGACCGTCATGTGCGGATACAGGGCGTAGCTCTGGAAGACCATGGCGATGTCACGGTCCTTGGGCGCGACGTCGTTGACCACGCGGTCAGCGATCTTCAGCGTCCCCGAGCTGATCTCCTCGAGTCCGGCGATCATGCGCAGGCAGGTCGTCTTGCCGCAGCCGGACGGACCCACCAGGACCATGAACTCGCCGTCGAGGATCGCCAGGTTCACGTCGTCGACAGCGGTCACCCCGCCGAACTTCTTGGTGACGTGATCGAAGGTCACGGGCGCCATGGCGCAGCCTCACACTTCGCCAAGCCTGTCGGCGCGGGCTCTTGCATCTGGTCGCCGCTAGCGGCGCCTGGACGAGCCCCGTACGCGCGGCCGGTCTCGGCTCGCCGCATCGTACACCTCGCCCCCGGCGTCAGAACGCGGCCGCGTCGCGGTCGGTCACCGCCTCCATCGTGACCCGGACCGTTCGGGACGCGCTCGCGGACAGGCGCACCGGCCAGGCGAAGACCAAGCAGCTGCCCTGGTGCATCCGCTCGGCTCCCGCCTCGGACAGTGAGACCGTGTCGATGGAGGCCCAGGCGAGCCGCGCCGGGGGTTCCGCCCGCGCCGTCACGACCAGGCCGACGTCGCGGTTGCCGAAGCGGAGGCGCTCCGCTTCCGCCAGCCCGCCCGCGCCGTCGAAACGAACACGGGTGCCCGGCGCAGGTTCGTAGAACGCGGCCGGGTTGGCGCCGCCGCCGGACAGGTTGAGGGCCCATTCCAGGCAGAGCGTGGCGTCCAGGCGACCCTTGAGCGGGCGCACCGTGACGGTCACGGCGAGGCCCGGACGGCGCCGCCGACGGTCCACGGTCACGACCTTGGTGACCTCCACCGCCTGTGGTCCATGGCGGCTCTCGAACACGCCGCGGCGGACGAACTCGGCGCCTCCTCGAACCAGACGCGCGAGCTCGAACGGACCGGCCACGAAGTCGTCCGGGCCGTCGTAGGTGCCGCTCGCGACCAGGCCGGCCGTGACCCGCGACGGGACGAGCCGTATGAGCGCTGAGCGGCGCTCGTACGCGTCGTAGATCAGGGCCCGTCCCAGGCCGGACTGGCGCGCCACGAGTCTCTCGTGGGGCGAGACCACGCCGCGCTCGGGCTCCTCGCCGGGCGGCAGCTCCTCGATGTCGCCGAGGTGCCGGTGGTACGCCTCGGGGCGGCGGCGCAGCACCGCGGTCAGCGGGTGGTGGACGGCCCGCACGTCCCACCCGCCGATGCCGGCCCCTTCGTCCGGCTTGAGGCTCACCACCTGACCCGGCGCGGAGATGAGGACCTCGGGCCGGCCGTCGAGGTCCAGGTCGCGGACCGCGGCGCCGTCTGGGGCGGCCCAGGCGGCGGGCCTCGGCGTCGGCCAGGTCCTCGGCGGCGATGAGATGGCCCAGCGCGGCGGTGCGCAGGTGGCTCAGGTACATGCCACCGAACAGGCCGTGCCAGTAGGGATCGTTGCCCTGGCCGCGCTGCAGCTGGTCGGCGGCGCGATCGCGGACGGGTCCCGGCGCGAGCGCCCCCACCTTGGCCGACGTGCGCAGCATCTGCTTGTGGAGGTCGTTGACCTCGCGGTAGCGGTGCTGGAAGTTGCGCCATGAAGCCCCGTGCATCCAGCGCGGCTCCGGCCGTCCCTCGGCCAGGTCGGCCCGCAGGGTGTCGCGGTAGAGCTCGGCCTCGTCCGGCTCGAGGGCCCACTCGCCCATCTCGGCGTAGGAGCCGCCGGGCAGGTACACCCGGGCCAGCGGCGCGTGCGCGGCCAGCCAGCTCGACGGAGTGGTGGTGTGCAGCCAGGCCGTCTCGGCCTCCAGGGCCTCGAAGAACCGCTCCATCCAACGGCCCTCGCCCCAGCAGTGAGCCCAGGTGGTGGGCCAGGCGCCGAACTTCTCGCCATCGTCGCCCATCGTCCCCAGCCGTGAGCCATCCTCCGTGGCGTGGTCGCGCAGGTAGCCCAGGACCTCGTCGACCTCGCCGAAGGGGATGCGGTAGCGCAGGCCCTTGCCGGTCGCGAATAGGTCGATGCGACGGGCCTGGTCGTCCGTGCTGTAGACACCCCAGAGCCGCTCCTCGGGCACGGTCGCCGCGCGCAGGTGGGCGTCGTCAAGGACCGTCCAGCGGTAGCCGGCGTCGGCGAGCGCCGCCGGCACATCGGGCTCCCACACACGTTCGGCCAGCCACGCCCCGCTCGGCCGGCGGCCGAACAGGTCCACTAACGCATCGCTCAGCCGTCGCAACTGGGCCACGCGATCGGCCACCGGCAGGGCCGCCAGGACCGGCTCGAAGTAGCCGCCACCCAGGAGCTCCACCTGGTCCCGCGCCACGAGGCGGCCCAGGCGGGCCAGGAAGTCAGGCTCCTCCGCCGCGTACCACTCCAGCAGCGGCCCGCTGTAGTGCAGCGCGAGGCGGACCCGTGGATGGCGCTCCAGCGCGGCGATCAGGGGTTCGTAGGCCAGCTCGTGGTTGCGCGCGATGACCCAGCCGAAGTTCCCGACGGGCTGGTGGTTGTGCAGGATGAGGGCAAGGGAGATGCGGGCTGTCACGGGACGCGATCGTACGGGGTCCGGCCCCCGTCGCGCCTAGCCCTCGATGCCCTTGGGCAGCAGGCTCGCGTCGTCCTCCTGGAGGGCCCGCAACAGCGACAGGTGATCCCGCACCTCGCGTGTCGACAGGAAGTGGTGCCGCACGCGTTCGCGGCCGCCTTCGCCGAGCTGCTGGCGCAGGCCGGCGTCACCGAGGAGTTCGGTGCAGGCGTCCACCGCCCCATCGATGGTGTCGACGAGGCGGCCGCCCGTGTCGCCGAGCTGCATGGGGATGCCGCCGACGCGCCCGGCCACGACCGGCTTGCCCTTCCATAGGGCCTCGCTGACGGTCAGCCCGAAGCCCTCGCGCAGCGATTTCTGGAGCACGACCGTGCTGGCCTGCTGGAAGGCGTTGACCTCGACCGCCCCCACCCCGTCGAGGTTGCTCAGGATGGTCAGGTCGGGGTCGACGCCGGCGTAGCGCAGCACTTGCTGGTAGATGCGCCAGCCCTCGGGATCATCGGTGGCCATCGAGCCCACCAGCGAGAGCTGCAGGCCCGGCACCGTGGCCTTGACGCGGCGGTAGACATCGATCACGCCGAGGGGGTCTTTCCACGGGTCGAAGCGCGAGACCTGGAGCAGCAGCGGGCGCCCCGGGTCCACCCCGAAACGGGCCACGACCGGGCCGGAGCTGGCCGGATCGCCGGTGCGATTCTTGGGCGACAGGGGGTCGATGGACGGCGGGATGTAGGCCAGCCGCCGGAGGTCCAGGTCGGGCTGGACGTACTCCGGCAGGGTGAAGATGGCGGCATCGTAGGCCTCCACCTCCGGCCGCAGGAAGGCCCACGTCTCGGGGTCGGCCGCAGTCAGGTCGATGTGGCAGCGCCAGATCCAGTGGCCCGGGGCGGTGGGCAGGAGGCGGCGCAGGCCGGCCGGCTGGGGATCGTGCACGAGCACGAAGTCGTAGGTGCCCTCGAAGGCCTTGGCGAAACGTTCCTGGGCCGCGGCGTACGTGGCGCGCCGGGCCGCGTCGAGGCCGACGCTCATGCCCTGCAGGCCATTGTGGATGGCCTTGGTGACGTCGAAGAAGGCCTCATCTCCGGCGATGACGCGCCACTCGGCGTCAAGCCCGAGGTCGCGCATCAGGGCCGTCATGGTGGGCAACAGCTCGGCCACCCCGCCGCCGAAGCTGGTGGCGTTGAGGTGGAGGACGCGCGCGCCGGCGAGGGGTGCCGCGAAGCGGCGCAACTCGGCCACGGCGGCCTCGCCGATGAAGGGCGCGTACGCGTCCACGGAGAGCGGCGGGACCGCGACGGCCTGCAGCATCGTCTGACCTCCCTGGGCTGGGTGGGTTGCCATCTTGACACGGGGGCCGCCGTGTGGTTCGCTAACCCGCGTTACTAACGCGCGTTAGTTTCGGACCCCACGGGCGGCTGGTCAAGGGGTCAACCCCGCGGCGAGGAGGCGGCGAGGCGGCGTGAGGCAGGATCGCGCGACGAGCAAGGATGTGGCGCGCTTGGCGGGCGTGTCGCGCACGACCGTCTCCTTCGTGCTCAACGAGCGGCAGGATGTGCTGATCAGCGAGGCCACGCGCCGGCGCGTGCGGGCCGCGGCGATCGAGCTGGGCTACCACCCCCATGAGCCGGCGCGGCAGCTGGCTGGCGGCACCAGCCGGACGCTGGGGCTGGTGATGCACCAGGCCCCGGAGCAGGTGGCCGTGGACGCGCTGCTGGCGGAGACCCTGCGGGGCCTGGCGACGGTGGCTCGGGGCTCGGGCTTCAGGGTGCTGGTGGAGACGATGGTGTCCGGCCCGGACGGCTACACCGACCTGCTCCAGTCGCGGCAGGTGGATGGCCTTGTCATCTCGGGCCCGCGCGCGGATGACGTGGTGCTGCGCGACCCGGCCAGTGCCGCGTTGCCGATCGTCCTGCAGGGCACGCTCTCCGAGGCGGTCGTGCCGAGCGTGGACGTGGACAACCACGTCGGCGCCCGGGACGCCGTGGAGCACCTCCTCAGCCTGGGTCACCGCCAGGTGGCCTGCATCACCAACGCACCGCTGGCGTACACCGCGGCCGCCGACCGCGTCGAGGGCTACCGCGCGGCGCTTCGCGAGGCCGGCCTGACCGCCGATCCCGCGCTGCTCGCCGAGGGTGACTTCGACGCCGCGAGCGGCCACCGGGCGATGGCCCAGCTGCTGGCCCGCGGGCGGCCGTTCAGCGCGGTCTTCGTGGCCAGCGACACGGTCGCCGTGGGCGCCATCGCGGCCCTGCGGCAGGCGGGCCTCGACGTGCCGGGCGACGTCTCGGTGGTGGGCTTCGACGACGTGCCCCTGGCGGCCTTCTTCGACCCGCCGCTGACCACCATCCACCTGCCGGCCTTCGAACTCGGCGCGACCGCCGGCCAGGTGCTCGTCGACAGCGTCCGCGGTGGCGCCGTTGCCTTCCAGACCACCCTCGCCACGACGCTCGTCGTGCGCGCCTCCACCTCCCCGTACCGTGCCGGCACTCGTCGGCCCATCCCCACCCCGCAGGGCGCGCCGGAGGTCCCGGCCGCGTCACCGACCGCGCACGGCGATGCGCGCAGCAGGCGAGACGGTCGACCCTGACAAGGCGGACGGCCGACAGAGGAGGTCACGCGATCCATGGCAACGACACGGAAACGAGGCGGCCACCGGGCGTGGTGGGCCCTGAGCGGGTCCATCGTGCTGCTCGCCGCCGCCTGTACGTCAAGCGGCACCGCCACCCCGACGGCGGGTGGCCCCACCGCGACCCCCGGTGGTGGCGCCACGGCCACCCCGGCCGGCTCGACCGGCGGCGGTGGCTCGCTGGCCGGCCAGCACGTCTCGGTCATCGGCACCTGGAGTGGCGATGAGCAGACGGCCTTCCTGAAGATGGTCCAGCCGTGGGAGGACCAGACGGGCGGCAAGGTCGACTACACGGGCACCCGTGACATCGACGCCGTTCTGACGACCGGCGTCGCCGCCGGCACCCTGCCCGATCTCGCCGGCCTGCCCGGTCCGGGCCAGATGGCCGAGTACGCCGCGGCTGGTGCACTACAGGATCTGAGCAAGGTCCTCGACGTCCCCACCTACACCTCCGAGACATCGGCCCCGCTCGTCAAGCTGGGCACGGTCAACGGCACCCTGGTGGGCGTCTTCATCAAGACCTCCATCAAGGGCCTGATCTGGTACGACCCCAAGGTCAATGACTTCTCCGCCAGCCCGCCGACCACCTGGGACGCGCTGCAGGCGGCCATCACGGCCAACGCCTCCAAGGCCGCCAAGCCGTGGTGCCTGGGCATCGAGTCCGGCGCCGCGTCCGGCTGGCCCGGCACCGACTGGATCGAGGACCTCGTGCTCCGTGAGGCCGGTCCGGACGTCTACAACAGCTGGTACCAGGGCAAGACCAAGTGGGACGACCCGGCGATCATGAAGGCCTTCCAGGACTTCGGCCAGGTCGTGGCCAACAGCTACGGCGGCGCCAATACGATCGCCACCACCAACTTCGCCAACGCCGGCGACCCGCTCTTCAAGACCCCGCCCGGCTGCCTCTTCCTGCACCAGGCCAGCTTCATCACCGGCCTCGGCGCCTTCAAGACGGCCAAGTCGGGCACCGACTACAACTTCTTCCCCTTCCCTGACGTCAACACCCAGTACACGGGTGCCGTCGAGGGCGCCGGCGACCTGTTCGGCATGTTCCACAACACGCCGGCCGCCGCCTCCCTGATGAAGTACCTCGTCACCGCTCCGGCCCAGGACGTGTGGGTCAAGATCGGCGGGGCGATCTCCGCCAACAAGAACGCGACCGACTATCCGGACGACATCAGCAAGCGCTCCGCGGCGCTCCTGGCCAACGCCAAGATCTTCGTCTTCGACGCCTCTGACCTGATGCCGGCCGCGATGAACCAGGCGTTCGAGGATGCCATCGTCAAGTACGTGCAGCATCCCGACCAGCTGGCGTCCATCCTGTCCGACCTGAACAAGACGCAAGCGGACGCCTACACCCAGTAGGCGCTGACACCGCTCCTCCTCCATCGGGGGGCGCGCCCTCGGGCGCGCCCCCCGAGCCCATCGACTGCAGGGAGACCTCGATGGACCCGCGTCTGCTCACCGCGATCATCGTCGTGGTCGGCGTGCCCGGCGTGCTCGTCGGGTACATCCTCCTCGCGGAGGTGGTCCTGCGGGCGGTGCCCGACCGGATCCAGCCGCGGGTACGACCGTGGGCCTGGCTCCTGCCGGCCCTGCTGTTCCTGGGGGTCTTCCTCATCTGGCCGACCCTCATCACGATCATCCGCAGCTTCTACAGCAAGGCCGGCTCGGACTTCGTGGGGCTGGCCAACTACCAGTGGTTCTTCGGCAGCCCGGATGCCCTGACCTCGCTGCGCAACAACGTCATCTGGGTCGTCCTGTTGACGGGCATCACGGTCGGCCTGGGCCTGATCATCGCGGTCCTCGTCGACCGGGTCCGCTACGAGGCGCTGGCCAAGGCCGTGATCTTCGTGCCGCTGGCCATCAGTGCCACCGCCTCCGGCGCCATCTGGAAATTCATGTTCGCCTACCAGCCCCCGGGCCAACCGCAGACCGGCACGCTCAACGCGGTCATCGGGGTGGTGGGGGCCGGACCGCTCGCCTGGCTGCAGACCTCCACCGCGGCCTTCAATACGATCCTCCTGATCATCGTGTTCGCGTGGGCCTGGACCGGCTTCGCCATGGTCATCATCTCGGCCGCCTACAAGGGCATCAGCCGCGAGCTCCTCGAGGCGGCCCGGGTCGACGGCGCGACCGAGTGGAACGTCTTCCGGCGCATCATCCTGCCGCTTCTCGTGCCCACCCTGGCGGTGATCTCGACGACGATGATCATCACGGCCCTGAAAGCCTTCGACATCGTCTACGTCATGACGGGAGGGCAGTACGACACCGGGGTCATCGCCTACACGATGTACCGCGAGATGTTCACCGACAACAACTTCGGGCGGGCCAGTGCCGTGGCGGTCATCCTGCTGCTGGCGATCGTGCCGGTGATGGCCATCAACGTGCGCCGCTTCCGCACCCAGGAGGTGGCCCGATGACCGCGGTCCCTGCCGTCGCGCCGCCCGTCGAGGTGACCTCTCGCGTGCGCGGACCTCGTCGCTTCAACCTGGGCAGCCTGCCCACCCACATCGTCATCGTCGGCCTGATGGTCATCTGGATGATCCCGACCATCGGCCTGCTGGTCAATTCGTTCCGCACCCAGCAGGACGCCGTCAGCTCCGGCTGGTGGACCGCGCTCTTCCCGCCGAGCAACCTCTCGACGGACAACTACGCCTATGTCCTAGCCCAGAACGGCCTGGGGGCGGCGTTCGTCAACAGCCTCTTCATCACCATCCCGGCCACGATCATCCCCATCTTCGTGGCCGCCTTTGCCGCCTACGCTTTCTCATGGATGAGCTTCCCTGGCCGCGACGTCCTGTTCGTCATCGTGGTCGGCCTGCTTGTCGTGCCGCTCCAGTCGACGTTCATCCCCATCCTGGGCCTGTACAAGAACTTCGGTCTGAACGGCCAATTCCTGGCCCTCTGGCTGGCCCACACGGGCTACGGCCTGCCGTTCGCCGTCTTCGTCCTGCGCAACTTCATGGGCGAGCTGCCCAAGGAGGTCTTCGAGTCCGCCTCCATCGACGGGGCGGGTCACGCGACCCGCTTCTTCAGGTTGGCACTCCCCATGAGCATCCCGGCGGTGGCGGCGCTGGCCATCTTCCAGTTCCTGTTCGTGTGGAACGACCTGCTGGTGGCCCTGATCTACATCGGCTCCAATGTCCAGAACCAGCCGCTGACCCAGAATCTGGCCGGCCTAGTCAGCTCGTTCGGCAACGGCGCCAACTACCTGGCCGCCGCCGCCTTCATCGCGATGGCCCTGCCGCTGGTGGTGTTCGCCCTGCTGCAGCGCTACTTCGTCCGCGGCCTGACCGGCGGCGCCGTCAAGGGCTGACCGGCGCGACCGCGCGCGCCCAGACGTCGCAGGCGAGGCCGCGACCGACCTCGAAGCCGTGCTTCACGGCGAACGCGGCGATCAGCCGCGTGACCGACCGCGGCAGGTTCGACGCGGTCGCGAGGGCACCCGTCAGGGCGTCCACGAGGAGCGCGTCGGCGACCCGGGCGAGGTCGCCGATCTCCGCGCGCAGGTCGTCATAGGCCGGGTCGTCCGTGCAGCACGCTCCATAGAGTTCGGCATCCCAATGGGCGAGCAGCCGACGGGCGTCGTCCAGCAGTGTGCGCGGGTCGGGGATGCTCGCCCCGGCCGCACGAGCCTGAGCGGCCAGCGCCGCGGCGAGCTGACTGACCAGCGCGTCATCGTCCATGGCGACCAGGGCGGCGTCAGAACGGTGCGTCATGCGAACCTCCCGTCCGGGTCCACGGTATCGGCCGGAATCAAGTAGTGCCAGACTCCCGTGCGTCGCCGACACATCGCCGCCCGGCTTGACGGCGCAGGGGAGTCAAGTGGTATTGTACCTCCTGCCAACCCGCCGCGTGAAGGGGCGGGACATCCACCAGGGAGGGCACTGCACGATGGGCACGACCTATGGCCTGGGGGCCATCCCGTCCGGGCCGGACGACCGGGACCTGCGCTTGGATCGACTTTTGCAGCCGTCGGCGGCGCCACCGCCGTCGCGGTTCGACTGCCAGCCGCTCCCGCCGGTCATGGACCAGGGCGCGACCCCCGAATGCGTCGCCTACGCCTGCGCGGCGATGAAGAGCTACGAGGAGGCGCATGACCCGACCGAGCCGCCGGGCTGGATCACGTTCGACGCGGACGGGCTGTACAAGCGCTGCAAGGAGGTGGACGGGTTCCCCAACGAGGAAGGCACGCAACCGCGGGTCGCGCTCCGCGTGCTGCGACGGGAGGGCGTCACCGCGCTCGCGGGCGGCGGCCCCGACCCGAAGCGCTACGAGATCAAGGCCTACTACCGCTGCCCGGTGGAGATCGCCGCGCTCCAGGCGGCCCTCATGCAGTTCGGGCCGCTCGTCCTGGCCATGGCCTGGTACGACCCCTGGTTCAGCCCCGCCCGCGACGGGACCCTGCCGGCGCCGTCGGGCGAGCCGGTCGGGGGGCACGCCGTGCTGCTCCATGGGTGGGACGCGGCGAGCGGCTTCCTGATCCGCAACTCGTGGGGTCGGCGGTGGGGTCACGGCGGCGACTTCACGATGCCGTTCGCGTACCTCCCGGCGGTCTGGGAGGCGTGGAAGACGATCGATGCCTCGATCGTCCCGGATCCCGGCGACCCGTGACCGGCACCTGACCCGGCCGCGCCCGCCGCGAACGTATGATGGCGGGCGTGCGTGACCGTTGGCAGGCGCTCCTGGACGAGGGGGCCCCGATCCTGGCGGATGGCGCGATGGGCACCATGCTCTTCGCCGCCGGCCTCCAGTTCGGCGACCCGCCCGAGGTCTGGAACTTCGACCGGCCGGACGTCGTGCGGCGCATCCACCGGGGCTACCTGGACGCCGGCTCGCGGATCGTCATGACCAACACGTTCGGGGCCAACCGCGCTCGCCTTGGCATGCACAACCTGGAGGGGCGGGTGGCGGAGATCAACCGCACCGCCGCGGTGCTGCTCAAGTCGGAGGTCACGGCGGCCGGCGGACGGGCGCTCGTGGCCGGTGACATGGGGCCGTCGGGCGAGATCATGGCCCCGCTCGGCACGCTCGACCCGGACGACGCGATCGACATCTTCGCCGAGCAGGCGTCAGCCCTCGTGGCCGGCGGGGCCGACGTCCTGTGGATCGAGACGATGTCCGACCTGGCCGAGATCACGGCCGCCATCGCGGGTGCCCGCCGCGCGGCCGCGGACGTGCCCATCATCGCCACCATGACGTTCGACACGCGCGGCCACACCATGATGGGCGTCTCGCCCGAGCAGGCCGTGACGGCCCTGATGGCGCTCGGCGTCGACGCCGTCGGCGGCAACTGCGGCAACGGGCCCGAGGAGATGGTGCCGGTGATGACCCGCATGCACGCCGCGGCGCCCGGCGCGCTGCTGGTGGCCAAGTCCAACGCGGGCATGCCGGAGCTGGTCGACATGCGGGCCGTCTATCGCTCCGAGCCGGCCGCCATGGCCCAGCAGGCCTGTGCCATGCACGAGGCCGGTGCCCGCCTCATCGGCGGCTGTTGCGGCAGCACCCCGGCGCACCTGGCAGCCATGGCGGCCGCGCTCCTGCCCACCGCGCTCCTGCCGCGCTGACCGTGGCCCAGGCGACCGCCCGCCTCCTCCTCGGCGGTCCCCTCGCTCAGGCGGTTCTGGCCACGGTCGCGGCGGAGGCGGCCGAGTACCGCGAGGCCCACGGGCACGCCCCCGCCCTGGCCGTCGTGGTGTGCGGCCACGAGGCGCCGTCGATGGTCTACCTGCGCCAGATCCTGCGTGGCTGCGAGAAGGTCGGCCTGGAGGGTCGCCTCGTGGAGATCGAGGGCGAGGATCCCGAGGGCGCCCTGATCAACGCGCTCCGCGGCCTGGGCGAGGACCCGGAGGTGGCCGGCATCATCGTCCAGATGCCCCTGCCGGACACCGTCCGCCTGCGCCCGGTGGTCGAGGCCATCGACCCGGTCAAGGACATCGACGGCATCCACCCGCTCAACGCCGGCCTCGTCCGTCTGGGGTACGACGGGTTCGTGCCCGCCACCGCGCACGCGACGCTGGAGATCCTCAAGGGTCACGGCATCGAGATCGCCGGCCGTGAGGCGGTCGTGGTGGGGCGGTCGACCGTGGTGGGCATGCCGGTCGCCTTCCTGCTGGTGCGCGAGAACGCGACGGTCACGGTCTGCCACAGCAAGACGAAGGACCTGCGCCGCCACCTGCGGGGTGCGGAGATCGTGGTGGTCGCGGCCGGCCACCCGGGGCTGGTGACCGGCGACATGCTGCGGCGCGGTGTGGTCGTCGTGGACGTTGGCATCAACGCCGTCGACGGGCGGCTGGTGGGCGACGTGGACTTCGCCTCGGCCGAGCGTGTCGCCTCCGCCATCACGCCCGTCCCCGGCGGTGTCGGGCCGCTGACCAACGCCCTGCTCCTGGCCCACCTGATGCGCGCGGCCCGCCGCCAGGCCGAGGCCCGCGAGTCCGGGGCGGCTCCCCTTGGCGACATCGGCGCCCTGGCGCCGACCATCCCTTCACTCACTCGAGGTGGCTCGTGAGTTTCCCCTCCGACCTGGAGATCGCCCGCGCCGTCAAGCCCAAGCCCATCGTGGAGGTGGCGCGGGCACTCGGGCTGCACGACGACGAGATCGAGCTCTACGGCTCGACCAAGGCCAAGGTGGCCCTTTCGGCCATCCGTCGCCTCGAACGCGAGAACCCGCGCGGCAGATACGTCGTCGTTACGGCCATCACGCCGACCCCTCTGGGCGAGGGCAAGTCGACCACCACGGTCGGCCTGGCGCAGGGGCTCGAGCGGATCGGGCATCGGGCCGCGGTGACGATGCGCCAGCCGTCGCTGGGGCCGGTCTTCGGCATCAAAGGTGGGGCCGCCGGTGGGGGTTACAGCCAGATCATCCCCATGGAGGACTTCAACCTCCACCTCACCGGTGACGTTCACGCCATCGGCGCGGCCCACAACCTGGCAGCCGCGTTCCTCGACAACCACCTCCATCACGGCAACACCCTGGAGATCGACCAGCTGGGCATCCTGTGGCCCCGGGTCCTCGACATCAGCGATCGTGCCCTGCGCCACGTCGTGATCGGCCTGGGTGGACGCGAGGACGGCGTGCCGCGGGAGACGGAGTTCGTCATCACGGTCGCGTCAGAGGTGATGGCCGTGCTGGCCCTCGCATCGGACCTGGGCGACCTGCGGGCGCGCCTGGGCCGGATCGTGCTGGCCACGACGAAGGGCGGGGGGTTCGTCACGGCGGAAGACCTCAAGGTCGCCGGCTCGATGGCCGTCCTGCTGCGCGATGCCCTCAAGCCCAACCTGCTCCAGACGCTGGAGGGTGGGCCGGCGTTCGTCCACTGCGGGCCGTTCGCCAACATCGCTCACGGCAACAACTCGGTGCTGGCCGACCGACTGGCCCTGGCCACCAACGAGATCGTGTGCACCGAGGCGGGCTTCGGGGCGGACATGGGGGCCGAGAAGTTCTTCGACATCAAGTGTCGTGCGTCAGGCCTGCGTCCCGATGCCGCGGTCGTGGTGGCCACCGTGCGGGCGCTGAAGATGCACGGCGGGGTGGGCCGGATCGTGGCTGGCAAGCCGCTCGATCCGGCGCTCACCACGGAGAACGTCGAAGCCGTGCGCGCGGGCGCCGCCAACCTGGCCAAGCAGATCGAGAACGTGACGGTCTTCGGCGTCCCGGCCGTTGTGGCCATCAATACGTTCCCGACCGACACGGACGCGGAGATCGAGGCCATCCGGGAGGTGGCGCTGGCCGCCGGCGCCCGGGACGCCGTGCGGGCCAGCCATTTCACCGAGGGCGGCAAGGGCGCTGAAGACCTGGCCCGGGCGGTTTGGGAGGTGGCCGCCGAGGGCGCTCCCGACTTCCATCTGCTGTACACCGATGAGCTGCCCCTGGTGGCCAAGATCGAGACCATCGCGACGCGGATCTACGGCGCCGACGGTGTCGACTTCGCGCCGGCGGCCGTCAAGGCCCTCAAGCGCTACGAGGACGCGGGGTTCGGCAGCCTGCCCATCTGCATGGCCAAGACGCAGTACTCCCTCAGCCACGACGCGAACCTCAAGGGGCGGCCGAGTGGCTTCCGCGTGCCCGTGCGCGACGTCCGCCTCGCTGCCGGAGCCGGTTTCGTGACGCCGCTGGTGGGCGAGATGCGCACGATGCCGGGCCTGCCGTCGGTGCCGGGCGGCGAGCGCATCGACCTGGACGAGGCCGGCGAGGTCCTGGGCCTCTTCTAGCGGGCGGGGCGTGAGCCCGGGGCCCGCCCGGCCGCTCGCGGGACCACCCGGCCGCTCGCGGGACCGATGAACCTTAAAGGTGCGCAAGGACCGCCGAACGCTCGGGTCGCGGCCTGAGAGGGGCTTTCCGCCGTCGCCCTGAACCTGAGGCGTTCGAATCGTCCGACATGCGGCCCTTCGCCGGTCCTTGGCAACCTTTTGTGTTCACGTCGGATCTGTGTCCACGCCGGGGCCCATCGTGCCGGACGGCTATGGGCGTCGAGGGCCGGGCACGTGGCCGGCCGGGGTGCGCCGCAGGACGCCGCGACGGTCCAGGTCTTCCAGCAGGGCCATCACGTACTTGCGGCTCGTGCCGGTGGCGTCGCGCAGCGTGGCGGGCGTCAGCGGCCCGCCTGCCGCCAGCCGCAAGGCGGTCGCCTCCAGGTCGCGGTAGGTACCAGCCGCCCAGGCCAGGTCCTCGTCGACGCGGACGATGCGCCCGGCCGCCTCCAGAGCGCGAACACCGTCGGGCGAGCAGCGCGCCGCCCGAGCGGCGTCGGCGAGCGGCGGCGGAGCGGCCACGGACAGGGCCCGTTCCAGGCGATCCATCGCCGCGAGCAGCTCTGGTGCCGGGCCGGCCGGCACGTGTCCCGGCAGGTAGATCGCGTCGCCGACGCGAAGCAGCGCGCCCGCTTCGATCAGTCGGTCCAGCTCACGGCTCACGATCGCCTCCGCGGTCGCCTCATCCATCGTCGCCTGCCGGCGCAGCACGCGAACCAGCGCCTGCCGCGCCTCGGCAAGCGGCCTCCCCGCCGCCCCAGGCACGGTCAGCGCCAGGTGGCGCACTGCCATCACGAGGTCGAGGGCAAGTTCGGCTCGGCCCGTGGCTCCCGCGATCACGCCGTGCAGGTCGAGTCGAGCCGCCGTCGTGTCCGCCCCGTCGTCCATCGCCGTGGCCAGCGCCAGCAGGCGGCCCGCCGACGCACGACGCCTCGACGGCCCGATCGGCGGGGCCGCGTCGACGACGACACCCCCGGCAGCCGTCCGCCCGGGGGAGGGGACGCGGAGGACGAAGTGGTCGCCGGGGGCGGCGGCGATCGGTGCTGCGAGACGCAGGGTGGCGATCTGCCGGCCGTCCGGCAGCGTGGCGCCGAGCCCTCGGCCGCGTTGCACGCGGGCATCCACGCTCTCGGTCGCGAGGTGGAGGCGGTAGGTCGAGCCCGCGCCGAGCGGCCAGCGGCCTGCCGGCCCCTTGTCCACGAGCCGGGCCACCGGGCGGAGCAGCACCAGCAGGCGGTCGGTCGAGCGGACGGCCGGGTCGTTGGTCAGGGCCATCCCGCGCACGAGCGAGCCCTGCGCCGCGCCGGCCAGGTTGAGGGCGACCCGCCCGCCGTCCGAGACCGACTCGACCGTGGCCCCGTGGACCTGTAGCTCGCGAAGGCGGACCGACCCGCCGCCCGGTTCGACGCGCACGGATTCGCCGGTCGCCAGCGGCCCGCCGCGCAGGGATCCGGTCACGACGAGGCCGCGCCCCTTGACGGTGAAGACGCGGTCGACCTCCAAGCGGGCCGGGGCTTCCAGGCCCAGCGGCACGCGATCGCGCAGCCCCGAAAGCGCCACCCGCAGCTCCTCGACGCCCGTACCGGTGACCGACGAGACCGGCAGCACCGGCGAGCCCGCCAGGGAGGACCGGGCGAGCAGGTCGGCCACCTCAAGGGTGACCCAGGCCAGTCGGTCGGTGTCGACCAGGTCGGTCTTGGTCACGACGGCCAGGCCGTGGGTGATCCCCAGGCCGTCGAGCAGTTCGAGGTGCTCGATGGTCTGCGCGCGCACGCCGTCGTCGGCGGCCACGACGAGCAGCACCGCGTCGATCTCGCCCGCGCCCACCAGCATGTTGCCGACCAGGCGGTCGTGACCCGGCACGTCCACGAAGTCCAGCTCCGTGCCGTCGGGTAGACGCAGGTGCGCATAGCCGACGTCGATGGTCATGCCGCGCCGGCGCTCCTCCGGCAGCCGGTCGGCATCGATGCCCGTGAGGGCGCGGAGGACGGACGTCTTGCCGTGGTCGATGTGCCCCGCCGTGCCGATGACGACCGTCACCCCGTCACTTCCATCGGCGCGACGATACCGGCAAGCTCGGCGCTAAGGTACGCGCATGCGGATGACAGACCTGCGGTCCGGCTGGGCCATCGTCGGGAACGACGGGCAGCGCCTGGGCACGGTGCACGAGGTCAGCCAGAACTACGTCGTGGCGTCGCGTGGCCTCCTCGCCGGCGTCCTTTACGTGCCCGCCTCGCACATCGCCAACGTCGAGCACGAGATCGTCCACCTCAACCTGGCCAAGAATGAGGCCGAGCAGATGGGCTGGGAGCAGCCACCCCGCGAGCCCGACCTGCCCGAAGACGGGACCGACCCCGACCTCCACCGGCACATCTGACCCATCCGCCGCCGCGGTCACGCTTGGCGAAGGGCTCCCGAGATCGCCGCCGCGAGGTCGCCATCACGCTGTGGCGGGACCGTCCGAAGGTCCAGCACCACGTGGCCGTCGGCGATCCGCCCGATCACCGCGGGGTGCCCGTGCCGCAGTCGGGCGAGCAGGCCCTCCGGGCCCTTGCCGTCGCCGAGGGCGAGGCCCCACGAGGGGAGCGTCTCGCCGGGCAATGATCCGCCGCCGACCTGCGCCAGCGTGGCCTCCACCCCGATGCCCGTTCCGCTGAGCTTGTCAGCGATCGCGTCTGCCCGGGCGCGCAGGTCGTCGGGGCGCTGGGCGATCATCTGCCAGACCGGGATCTCGGTTTCGGCCCGCCCGGCGCGGTAGAGGCCCAGGGTCGCCGCGAGCGCGGCCAGGGCCGTCTTGTCGGGCCGCATCGCTCGGGCGAACGGATCACGCCGGATGCGGGTGATCAGGTCAGCGCGACCCACCACGAGGCCGGCCTGCGGTCCGCCGACCAGCTTGTCGCCGCTGAAGGTGACGATGTCCGAGCCGGCCGCCAGGCGCTCGGCCGGCGTGGGTTCGTGGGCCAGGCCGAAACGCTCGGTCGGCAGGAGCGCCCCGCTGCCGAGGTCGTCGATCACCAGGGCGCCATGCCGATGGGCCAGCTCCGCGAGGGCAAGGGGGTCGGGCGCTTCGACGAAGCCTTCCTGCACGAAGTTGGAGGGATGGACCCGAAGCACCAGGCGCGCCGACCCGTCCGCGAGGGGCCCCTCGAAGTCGGCCACCCGGGTGCGGTTCGTCGTCCCGACCTCGATCAGGCGGGCACCGGTGCGTCGCACGATCTCCGGGATGCGCACCCCGCCACCGATCTCCACGAGTTCGCCACGGGACACTGCCACCCCGCCCCGACGTCCGGCCAGGCCGACCGCCAGCGCCACCGCGGCCGCGTTGTTGTTGGTGACCAGCGCGTCCTCCGCGCCGGTCAGGGCGATGAGGTGCTCCTCCGCAACGCGGAAGCGGGCGCCGCGCCGGCCGGAGGTCCGATCCATCTCGAGCAGGAGCGGGTCGGCGGCGGCCGCTCGCGCCGCTTCGACCGCCGCCTCCGGCCAGGGGGCCCGGCCCAGGTTCGTGTGGACGATCACGCCCGTGGCGTTGATGACGGCTGTCGCGCCGCCGTCCACGTAGCCGCCCAACTCGGCTACCAGTGTCGACGGCCAACGCCGCCAGGGGACGTGCCGGCTCGCCGGCTGAGAGTCGGGTTCGCTCAGCGGCGGTGACCGGTTCGTGCCGCGGCGACCACGGCCGCGTGATCCAGTTCAGGCGCGAGGTCGCCGGCGGCCGCGGCGATCAGCCGTTCGACGCTCGGCGGCCTCGCCCGCGTCCCGCCGGCCCGGTCTGACGTCGCCACGGCGGAAGTATGGCGGGAGCGCATGGGAGTCGAACCCACCAGGCGACGCACGCGCCGCCTCACCGGTTTTGAAGACCGGGCCCAGCACCGGCCAAGCTCCGCTCCCGTGAACGTCCATTAGACCTCACCAGCAGGCTTCCGCGCGCCGGCATCTGCTCAGTCTGCGGCGGAGGTCGCAACTCGCCGCACCGGGTCCTACGGCGGGAGTGCCCTGCGGTCCATTGTACGACGCCGCCACCGCCGCGCGGGTTCACTAACGACTTCAACGACACCGGAGTCGTCGTCCGGCGGCAGGCCGTAGCTCGATCGGAAGGCATTCTTCGAGAAGTGCATGAAGCGCCATAGCGAGTCGTCACGGTGTGACGCACGCTGCCGAGGATAGCTGCGCCGCGCCTACGTGCAGCAGGATCGCGACCACTGGCGCCGGGGTGCCCGCGTTCCGACGGTGACGACGCCCTTCGAGGAACGCGCCCGTCCTCGCGTCGATCAGGACCGACCACTCGTCGACACCGGGACGCAGGCATGCGCCGGGTGAATCGTCGGTGCCCGCACGTCAAGGCCGAAGGAACCGGCGGGAGCACGGCCCAGACTGCCGTGAGCCGGGAGCTGCATACGAGTCAGGGGCTTCCACCCCGTACCGTCGAGAGCCTGGCCGATACCACGTGGGCCGGGATCAGCAGTCCGTGACGGAGAGCTGTCGCTTCGGCCGCCGCCATCGACACTGCCGGCGACGCACTGGACCCGGGCGTCGGACTGGACCTCGGTGTCACGCAAGCGAGGAGGGCGAGGCTGATGAACAGCCCGACCGCGATCTCCTCATGACGAATCGACGCAATGTCGCCCGGCCCCGCTTGCCCAGTCCTGCCGCATAGCCCGATCCGACTTTCCCGGGGCGCTCACCTATCATCGGGCGGATGACGAGCCTTGAGCCTCCGCCGCTTCGCCTGACCCACCTGACCTCGTGCGGCGGGTGCGCCGCCAAGCTGGGAGCCGACGTCCTGGCGGAAGCGCTCGCCCGGCTCCAGGCCGATCCGGGTCCGCCCGAGTTGATCGTCGGGCTCGATCTGCCGGACGACGCCGCCGCCTACCTGGTGTCGCCGGAGTTGGCCATCCTGGGCACGGTCGATTTCTTTCCGCCGCTGGTCGACGACCCGCGCGCCTACGGCGAGATCGCCGCCGCGAACGCCCTCTCCGACGTCTTCGCCATGGGCGGCCGCGTGCTGTTCGCGCTGTCGGTCGCGGCCTTTCCCGAGGATCTCCCGCGCGACAGCCTGGTGGCCATCCTGGAAGGCGCGGCGGCGAAGGTTCGGGAGGCCGGCGGGACGCTGGCCGGTGGCCACACGATCCGTGATCCCGAGCCCAAGTTCGGGCTGGCGGTCGTGGGGGCGGCGCATCCCGACCACCTGCTCCGCAAGGGCGGCGCGCGTCCCGGCGACATGCTGCTGCTGACGAAGCGGCTCGGGACCGGGATCGTGGTGAGCGGCCAGCGCCAGGAGCGGACGGCAGCCGCCGACCTGGCCACCGCCATCGACCAGATGCGGACGCTGAACCGCGCCGCGGGCGAGGCGCTCGTCGCGGCCGGGATCCGCGGCGCGACCGATGTGACCGGCTTCGGCATCCTGGGCCACGGCCTCGAGATGGCGCGTGCGTCGGGCACCCGCTTCGTCATGGAGGTGGGGGCCCTGCCGGCGTTGCCGGGTGCGCTTGATCTCATCCGGGTCGGCGTGGAGACGGATGGCGCGGCCCACAACCGGCGCTTCGTGGCACCTGCCCTCAGGATCGGCCCCGACGTCGCGGCGGAGGACATCACGCTGGCCCACGATCCGCAGACGAACGGTGGTCTGCTGGCGGCTGTGCCGCCCGGCGACATCAAGGCGCTGGAGGGAGCGCTCGACGCCGCCGGCGTGCCTCACTGGCGGATCGGCCGTGTCGAGCCGGACCCGTCGGGCCAGGGGTCAGTCGCGCTCGAGTAGCGTCGATGCCCCCGGCGGGGCCGCGCTCCGGATGAACCGAAAAGGTGGCTAACGACGGCCGAAGGGCGGCTCCGCCGCGGTTTGAACCTCATGTGCACGGCTCGAGGGCTGAAACCAGCCGATAAGGGCACTCGCGGCGCCTTCCGCCGTCGTTAGCAACCTCTCATGTTCACGGTGGGCCGTTCACGGTGGGCCGCGTCCCTCGACCGTCGAGGGACGCCGGCCTAGACGACCCGCTGCAGGAGGCGGGTGACGATGTAGAGGCCGACCGGGAGCAGGATGGCGCTCACGAAGACGCCCACGGTCCCCGGGTGCCACGGCCAGGTCGGCAGCTTGGCCACCACGTCGTTCTCGGCGATGAGGCTGTTGAGCTGCTTGCTCAGGCCGTCCGCCTGGGAGAGGTCGTGGGCGTCGGCGGCGCGGTGGATCTCCGAGATCGCCGCCTGGAGGCGCTGCCCGACCTGCCACTCGAGATCCTTCTTCTCCGCCGTCAGTCGCCGGTGCATGCCCAGGAGCGGCACGACGAACGCCGCGGTGGCCACGCCGATCCCGCCGACGAGGAAGGGGACGGTGATGACCAGGGGCCGAGTCTCGAAGGTCGGGGCGTCGATGAGGAGGGTCGTGGCGACGATGGCGATGAAGGCGACCGACGTGCGTACCGTCAGCTGGGAGAAGGCATAGAGCGGGGCCAGACGGAACAGGTTCACGTTCGGGGCGATGGCGTGTATCCGGCTGACGGCCCGAAGCTGGCGCACGGTGTGGTACATCAGCACGGCGACAAGGCCCAGGGTCACCGACCAGCCCGCCGCGGTGAGGATCAGGGCCCCGGGGGGCAGGCCGGCGACACCCGAGCCGGCCGGGTTGGTGATGAACCCGGTCAGGATCGCGGCCACGGCGACGCCCGTCACGAGCAGCGCGGGGCGGGCCGGGATGACCGTCAGCTCGTACTCCAGCGCCGCAAGATCGATCGGGGCCCCTTCCAGGGCCGGCTTGAAGGCCTGGAGCGCCGAGATGGCCACCCGGTCCAGGTACGGGACGAGGGCCAACAACGCCCCAGCGAGGATCCCCCAGTAGGTCAGCTCGGGGGCTAGCGCGGGGAACGTCGCGATGCCGGTGAACCAATCCTGGGAGTTCGCGCCGATGACCATCACGATGGCGAAGCCCACGTACACCGCAGGCGCCGGGATGGGCAGTGTGGCGATCCGGTCGGTGACCCAGTTGAGCCAGCTCCGCGGGTATGGCCGGGTCACGATGGGTGCCCGGCCGCGGAGTGCCGGCGCCGGGACCGCGTTGACCTCGTCGAGTGGAGCCGCCTTGGCCATCGCCGGCGAGTCTACGTCCCGGCCGCCGGTATGGGAACGACCCTGCGCTGTCGGTGGGGGTCCCCGGCGCGCCAAACGTAGAAGCGGTCCGGTCCGGTGGGCCGAGAGGAGACGCCGCCCGCGCCACGCGTCGTACACTCGGGCGAGCGTTCGATCCACGCACGGAGGGCACCCATGCCCCGCGAGTATGTCCGCCTGACCCAGCCGCTCGTTCGTGAGGGGGGCCGCGGCGACGCGGGCACCCTGCAGCCGGCGACCTGGGACGAGGCGCTCCAGCGGGTCGCCGCCGGCTTCAAGGCCGCCGGCGAACGCCACGGGCCGACGACGTTCGGGACGTTCAGCTGCTCCAAGGCGACCAACGAGGTGAACTTCGCGGCTCAGAAGTTCTCGAGGGCCGTCCTGGGCAGCAACAACATCGATAGCTGCAACCGCACCTGACACGCTCCGAGCGTCGCCGGTCTGGCGACCGTCTTCGGTGCCGGGGGCGGCACAAGCTCATACCGTGAGGCCGAGGAGACGGATCTCGTGCTCCTGTGGGGCAGCAACGCCCGGGAGACGCATCCGATCTTCTTCCACCACCTGCTCAAGGGCGTCAACCGCGGCGCGCGGCTGATCGCGGTCGACCCGCGCCGCACCAGCTCCGCTCAGTGGGCGGACCTGTGGCTGGGCCTCGACGTGGGGTCGGACATCGCCCTGGCCAACGCCATGGCGCGCGAGATCATCGCGGCCGGCCTGCACGCGCGCGAGTTCATCGAGCGTGCCACGACCGGCTTCGAGGCCTACCGGGCCAAGGTGGAGCCGTACACCCTGGAGTACGCCGAGCGTGAGACGGGCGTCCCCGCCGAGGCGATCCGCGAGGCGGCCCTGGCGTACGCCCGCGCGGACCGGGCCATGATCTGCTGGACGCTGGGCATCACCGAGCACCACAACGCGGTAGATAACGTCCTCGCCCTCATCTCGCTGGCCCTGCTCACCGGCCACGTCGGCAAGTACGGCAGCGGCATCAACCCGCTGCGCGGCCAGAACAACGTCCAGGGCGGCGGCGACATGGGCGCCCTGCCCGACCGCCTGCCGGGCTTCCAGCATGTGGAGAACGACGCCCTCCGCGCCAAGTTCGACGCGGAGTGGGGCGTCACCGTGCCGCCCAAGCGGGGCTGGCACCTGTCGGGGATGTTCGACGCGATGGAGCGCGGCGAGCTCCAGGCGCTCTACGTCATCGGCGAGAACCCCGTCCAGTCGGAGGCCGACCAGGAGCGCGCGAAGCACCTCCTGTCGACCCGCGACTTCATGGTCGTGCAGGACATCTTCCTGACCGCCACGGCCGAGCTGGCCGATGTGGTCCTCCCCGCCGGTGCCTCATGGGCCGAGTCGGACGGCACCGTCACCAACTCCGAGCGCCGGGTGCAGCGCGTGCGCAAGGCCCTGGACCCGCCGGGCGAGGCACGCGAGGACCTGGCCATCATCTTCGACCTCGCCCGCGCCATGGGCCACGACTGGGGCAAGCCGGATCCCGAGGCCGTGTGGGACGAGGTGCGCCGCCTGGCCCCACCGTTCGCGGGCATGAGCTATCGGCGCCTGGAGGAGCTGGGCGGCATCCAGTGGCCGTGCTACGACGAAACGCACCCCGGCGAGCTGTTCCTGCACTCCCGGCTGTGGGAGGACCCCGTGCCGGGCCTGCGGGCGCCCTTCGTGCCGGTCGACCATGACCCGCCGGTCGACCGCCTGGCACCCGACTACCCCATCCGCCTGACCACCGGACGGCGCCTGGACTCCTACAACACCGGCGTCCAGTCGGGCGGTTACCGCTCCCCGCTGCGTCGCGGCGAGTCGCTCGACATCTCGCCGGAGGACGCCGCGGCCCTCTCGCTGGCGGAGGGCGAACGTGTCCGTGTCGTCTCGCGACGCGGCCAGCTGGAGGTGCCGATCCGCCTCGACGAGTCGCTGCGGCCCGGTCTGACCTTCATGACGCTCCACTTCCAGGACGAGGTGGCGACCAACCTCCTGACGATCGACGCCACGGACCCCAAGTCCGGCACGGCCGAGTTCAAGGCCACCGCCATCCGCATCGAGAAGCTCACGCCCGCGCCGGCCACCGCCTCGCCGCGGTAGGCGCGGCTACACTCGGGCCGATGGACCTCCACGTCATCGCCCCGCCGGCCAGCCCCGCCGAGCGGGCGGCGGTCGATGCGGTCATCAGCGAACGCGTTGGGCCGCCGACGACGTGGCACGGCGGCGTGCGCGAGACGGCCCTTGAAGGCCACGTCGCCCACGGCGGTCATACCGCGCGCGAGCATCGCGACCTGCTGCTGCCGGCGCTGCATGCCCTGCAGGACCACATCGGGTTCATCAGCCAGCCCGCCCTGGGCTACGTCAGCCGCCGCCTGGCCGTGCCGCCGGCCGAGGCGTACGGCGTGGCCACGTTCTACTCGCTGCTGGCGACCACCCCCCGGCCGCCGGTCGTGGCCCACGTCTGTGACGACATCGCCTGCCGCCTGGCCGGGGCCGAGGAACTGTGCTCGGCCATGGAAGAGCGGCTCGGTCCGGCGGGCGCCACGGGCGCCGACGATCGCGCCACCTGGTTGCGCAGTCCGTGCCTGGGCCAGTGCGAGCGGGCGGCCGCCGCCCTGCTCACGATCGCCGGCGAAGAGCCGCGAGCGATGGCCGTGGCGCCGGCCGACGCGGCCGCGCTCGCCCAACGCCTGGACGCTGCCGCCACGGGCCGGGATGCAGGTCGCGATGCCGGAGACGCACCGTGGGGCCCCGAGCGGCAGGCGGCCATCCGCGCGTCCGTCCCGCAGGCCGGCTCCGACGGGCTCGTGCTGCTGGCCCGGATCGGATCGGTCGATCCATCCGACCTGGCCGCGTACCGCGCCGGCGGTGGCTACCAGGCCCTGGCCCGGGCCATGGAGCTCGGCCCCGCGCGCGTCATCGAAGAGATGACGGCGTCCAAGCTCGTCGGACGCGGCGGGGCTGCGTTCCCCACCGGTCGCAAGTGGGCGGCGGTGGCGGCCGCCGCGGCCCAGCCCCACTACCTCGTCTGCAACGCCGACGAGTCCGAGCCGGGCACGTTCAAGGATCGCGTCCTTGTGGAGGAGGACCCCTTCGCGCTGGTCGAGGCGATGACCATCGCCGCTTTCGCCACCGGCGCCGCGCGCGGCTATCTCTATCTGCGTGGCGAGTACCCGCTGGCCCACGCCCGCGTCAGCGACGCCGTCCGGCAGGCTCGCGAGGCCGGCCTCCTGGGCCCGACGGTCATGGGCACCGCCTTCGCCTTCGATATCGAGGTCCGCCGTGGGGCCGGCGCCTACATCTGCGGCGAGGAGACGGCCCTCTTCGAGTCGATCGAGGGCAAGCGCGGCGAGCCGCGCAACAAGCCCCCGTTCCCGGTCGACGCGGGCCTCTTCGGCAAGCCGACCACGGTCAACAACGTGGAGACGCTGGCCAACGTGCTGCCGATCGTGCTGCGCGGCGGCGCGGCCTTCGCCGCGACCGGCACCGAGGGCTCGACCGGGACGAAGCTGTTCTGCCTGTCCGGTCACGTGGCCCGCCCGGGCCTCTACGAGGTGCCGTTCGGGACGACCCTGCGCGCCCTCCTTGACCTTGCCGGCGGCGTGCCGGGCGCCGGGCGGCCGGACGATGCCATCCGCGCCATCCTGCTGGGCGGCGCGGCGGGCGTCTTCGTCGGTCCGGAGGCGCTGGACACCACGCTGACGTTCGAAGGGACCCGGGCCATCGGGGCCACCCTGGGGTCGGGCGTGGTGATGGTCTTCGACCGCTCCACGGACCTGGCCGGGACCCTGCGACGGATCGCCGCGTTCTTCCGCGACGAGTCGTGCGGCCAGTGCGTGCCCTGCCGCGTCGGCACGGTGCGCCAGGAGGAACTGCTCGCCCGCCTCGCCGCTCGACCGGCCGGGAGCGCCGTAGGCGACGAGCTGGGCCTGCTGCGCGAGCTCGGCCAGGCGATGCGCGACGCCTCCATCTGCGGCCTTGGCCAGACGGCGTCGTCGGCCATCGAGTCGGCCCTGCGGCGGCCGGAACTGATCGCCCCGTGACGGTCGACCCGATCATCCTCAACCCGCCCGCGCGGTCCAGTCGCGTGCCGCAGGCGCCGGCGGCTGAGGCGCCCGCGTCGGTCGAACTGACCATCGACGGACAGGTCGTGACGGTGCCGGCGGGGGCCACGATCCTGGAGGCCTGCCGCGCCCAGGGCATCGACACGCCGACGCTGTGCTACCTGGAGAACCTCACCCCGGTCAACGTCTGCCGCGTCTGCGTGGTCGAAGTCGCCGGCTCGCGCGCGCTCGCGCCGGCGTGCTCACGGAAAGTCGAGCCGGGCATGGTCGTGCAGACAGACTCGGAGCGCGTGCGCCATTCCCGCAAGCTCGTGCTGGAGCTGCTCGGCTCGTCGGTGGATGTCGACCTGGCCGGCCCGGCGGCCCCGGACGGGACCCTCGCCGGCTATGTCGCGCGCTACGGCGCCGACGCCACTCGCTTCGGGCCGCCCGGTGAGGCGGCCGCTGCGGGGGAGCGCGATGCGCGCCAGCCCGGCCACCACCATGCGGCGGAAGGGGGCGCCACCGCGGACACCGTGGCCCAGCCGGTCAAGGTGGACAACGAGCTCTACGTGCGCGACTACGCCAAGTGCATCCTCTGCTACAAGTGCGTCGAGGCGTGCGGTGCGGACGCCCAGAACACCTTCGCCATCGCCGTCGCCGGGCGCGGCTTCGACGCGCGGATCTCCACCGAGTGGAACGTGGGCCTGCCCGACTCGGCCTGCGTCTACTGCGGCAACTGCATCGGCGTCTGCCCCACCGGGGCCCTGATGTTCCGCTCCGAGTACGAGATGCGCGCCGCCGGCACGTGGGACCCCGACCGCCAGACCGAGACCGAGACGATCTGCCCCTACTGCGGGGTGGGCTGCGCGCTGGACCTGCATGTCCAGGACGGCGACATCGTCAAGGTCACCTCACCCCTGGACTCGTCGGTGACCGACGGCCACCTGTGCATCAAGGGGCGCTTCGGCTTCCAGTTCGTGCAGAGCCGCGGCGCCGAGCGCCGCTAGACCCAGTCGATCCAGCGCAGGACGCCGACGGCGATCGCGCCCAGCACCAGCGAGACCAGGACCACGATCCAGAAGCCGGTCATCTCCTGGCCGGCGAGCGCCGGGCCGGCCTCGCTCATGCCGAAGAGCCCGCCGAGCGCACCGAGGCCGGCCAGCACCACGGTCACGCCGGTCAGCCGCTTCATGATCAGCGACAGGTTGTTGTTGATCGTGGAGAGGTAGACCTCCACCGTCGCGGCCACCAGCTCGCGGGAGCTGTCGAAGTCATCGGTCAGGCGCACGAGGTGGTCGTAGATGTCGCGGAAGTAGAGGAGCTGGGCCTCGCCGATCAGCTCGTCATCGCGGTTCGTCAGCTGGTTGAAGATCTCGCGGCTGGGGCCGATGACGTGGCGGATGCGGATGAGCTCGCGCTTGAGGCCGAAGACCTCCTCCAGCGTGTCGCGGTCGGGCTTGTCGATGACCCGGTCCTGGAGGTCGTCGATCTCGTCGGCCAGGCGGTCGAAGATGGGGAAGTAGCCGTCGACCACCGAGTCGACGAGGGCCCACAGGAGGTAGTCCAGGCCGCGCGTCATGGCCGGACCCAGGCCCAGCTTCAGCTGGTGCGCCGCGTGCGGGTCCCAGGACGGGGGGTGCACCGTCAGCAGGAAGCGCCGGCTCAGGACGAGATCCAGCTCGTCGACATGGATGTGCCTGTTGCGCGAGAGGGCGAACAGGACGAGGTGGATGACGTCGCCGACATGCTCCACCTTGGCCCGCTCGTTGCGCTCGCCGATGTCCTCGACGATCAGGGGGTGCAGGCCCAGGGTGGTGGCGACGGCCGCCATCTCGGCCGGCGACGGGTCGACCATGTCGAGCCAGAAGCGCGCCTGGGGGTCACGGACGAGCGCGGGCAGCGCCTCGAGGGTCGTGGACTCGGTGGTCTTGCCGTCGCGCAGCGCGACGAGCGTGATCCTGCCGCCGGAGCCGGGTGCGACGTCCATCTCGCGGGCATCATCGCCGATGGCGGGGGCCGTCGCTGCGTACACTCGCGGTGAGGGAGGACGCGTGATGGCCCGCTTCGGCTTCCCGGAAGGCGCGCGCTTCGCCGATCGGCGCGATGCGGGCCGGCGCCTGGCCGATCGCCTGGCCGATCTGGCGCCGCTGCGGCCGATCGTGGTCGGCCTGCCCCGCGGCGGCGTGCTGGTCGCGGCGGAGGTGGCGGCCGGCCTTGGCGCTCCCCTCGAGCTGCTCGTCGTGCGCAAACTGGGCGTGCCGGAACAGCCCGAACTAGCCCTTGGGGCGATCGCCGAGGGCGGTGCACGCGTCCTCAACGCGGACGTGCTCGACGCCACCGGGATGCACGCCGATGAGCTGGCCCGCCTCACGGCACGTGAGGAGGCGGCGCTCACCGAGGAGGTGACGCGCTACCGCCGCGGCCGCCCCCCGCTCGACGTCGGCGACCGCCTGGTGATCGTCGTCGACGACGGTCTGGCCACCGGCGCCACCGCACGCGTCGCCATCGTGGCCCTGCGGGACCGTGCCGCACGCCGCATCGTGCTGGCCGTGCCGGTCGCGCCACGCGACGCGGTGGAGTCGTTCCGCACCTTCGCCGACGAGCTCGTGGTGCTCGACGTGCCGCGCCCGTTCTTCTCGGTCGGGAGCGCCTACCGCGACTTCTCTGCCACCACGGATGCCGAGGTCATCGCTGCGCTGGACGCCGGCGCGCGACCGTGAAACGGTCCCGTTTGCGCGCCGACGCGGGACCGCCGATGCTAGGGGCTCCGCCGCAGATCGCGCCGGTCCTCTAAGGAGTCGCCACGTGGCCACATGGGATGCGAGGACCTGGCTGGCGGGCCTCATCGGCTGCTCGCCCGGGGACCTCACGGTCCGCAGCGTCGACCGCTACGGGCCGACCGAGACGCAGGTGCGCTATGCGCGCGGCGACGAGGCCGTGGCCCGGCTGGTCGTCACCGGACCGGTCATGGACATGGGCATCAAGGAGGGCCAGGGCTACTGGGACGTCTCGGTGCGGATCGGGTCGGGCTCCGAGGATGTCCACACCATCCGCCTGCCGCAGGCGGACGAGATCGCCTACTAGGGCGGCGCCCTAGAGGACGGCCGCCACGCGGCGCAGGAACCAGCGCCCGGCGGCCTCGGTGGCGGTGTCCAGGGGCGCGACATCGGACGTCCGGCGATGTCCGCCCGGCGGGGTGTAGTAGCCCACGAGCTCGAGGCGACCCGGCCCCACGCTGAGTTGCCCGGTGAAGACCGGCAGGCGGGCCGTGGCGTCGCCGGGGCGCCATTCGACGACGATCGTCCAGCCGGTGTCCGAAGGGGTGACCGGGCCCAGTGTCACCAGCGCCGACGCATGCCGAGCCCGGTCCGTGCCGGTCCGCGCGTCGATCTCGAAGTCACAGCGGAAGCTGCGCATGCCAGGCCGGGCGTCCGAGACGCGCTCGCCGAGCCAGCTGGCGGTTTCGCCACCCAGGGCTCCCGGGGCGCGCTCGACGTGGACCGGTCCCTGGACGGCCTGGCGCATGCGCGCCGCGTCGCCCTTCCTGCCGATGATGCTCATGACCGCACGGCCTGAGTCTACGCCGGTACCTCCAGCGCGCCCGACGCCGCTTCACGTCCGCGCTCGAACGCCGCGAAATCCGCCGCCACGAGCGCCGGACGGTCGCCCACCACCACGGCCAAGGCCTCCCGGATGGAAGCGGGGCTGACGATCGGCCGTCGCGCGATGAGCGCGCCGAGGGCGACGATGCTGACGAAGCGATCGTCGCCGGCCTCCCGGGCCAGGGCCGAGCAGGCGATCGGCACCGCCTCGATGTCCTTGCGGCGTGGCTCGGCCTCGACGAGCGAGGCGTTGACGATGAGGAGGCCGCCGGGGACCAGCAGCGGCTCGAACTTGGTGAGCGACGGCGGGTTCAGGGCGACGACGCTCTCGGCCGCATCCACGATCGGCGAACCGATCGGGCGGTCGGCGATGATGACGGTGCAGGAGGCCGTCCCGCCGCGCATCTCCGGCCCGTATGAGGGCATCCACGACACGTCGCGGCCCTCGATGACGGCAGCCTCGGCCAGGACCTTCCCGGCGAACAGCAGCCCCTGGCCGCCGAACCCGCTGAAGACCGTCGCGTGCTGCATCGTCAGGCCTCCGGTGCGCCGTGGGCGGGCGCCTTGAGGCGGTCGACCATCACGCCAAGGGGGTAGGTCTGGACGACGTCGTGGGCGACGTGGGCCATGGCCTCGGTCGGCGTCATGCCCCAGCCGACGGGGCACGTCGAGAGGATCTCCACGATGGAGAGCCCGGCGCCCGCGAGCTGGACCTCGAAGGCTCGCCGCAGCATCGCCTTGGTGCGGCCGATGAGGGGCGGGTCGGCGATGGAGCCGCGTGCCGCATAGGTCACGCCCGGCAGCAGCGCCAGCATCTCCGTGATCGGGATGGGGTAGCCGGCCAGGCTGGCCTCGCGCCCGGCCGGGCTCGAGGTGGTGTGCTGGCCGAGCAGGGTGGTCGGGGCCATCTGTCCGCCGGTCATGCCGTAGATGCCGTTGTTGACGAAGATGACGCTGATCCGCTCGCCGCGGGCCGCGGCATGGACGATCTCCGCCGTCCCGATGGCGGCCAGGTCGCCGTCGCCCTGGTAGGTGAAGACGAACGCGTCGGGGCGCACCCGGCGGACGCCGGTCGCCACGGCGGGCGCGCGTCCGTGGGGGGACTCCACGAAGTCGATCGCCAGGTAGTCGTAGGCGAACACGCTGCAGCCCACGGAGGCCACGCCGATGGTGCTCGGGGCCAGGTGCATCTCGTCGAGCAGCTCCGCCACGAGGCGGTGGATGATGCCGTGGCCGCAGCCGGGGCAGTAGTGCGTCGAGGTGTCGACGAGCGCCTCGGGGCGCCGGTAGATGACCCGGCGGGTGTCGGACGTCAGGGTGCTCATCGGATCACCGCCTTCTCGCCCTCGGGCACGGGATGGCCGGCCAGGTGCGGCGCAGTCGCAGTCGCGGCGTGGACCACCGCCTCCACCACTTCACTCGGTGTGGGCACCATGCCGCCGGTGCGACCCTGGAAGAAGATCGGCGTGCGGCCCCCGAGTGCCAGGCGCACGTCCTCGACCATCTGCCCGGCCGACATCTCGACGACGACGACGGCGCGCGCGCCCAAGGCGACGGCGGCCAGCTCCGCGGAGGGGAAGGGCCACAGGCTGATGGGGCGGAAGATGCCGGCGCGGACGCCCTGCTCGCGGGCCCGCTCGACGGCCGTGCGGGCCACCCGGGCCGAGGTGCCGTAAGCGACGATGACGACATCAGCGTCGTCGAGGTCCTCGGACGCCCAGCGCACTTCGTGCTCGGCGATGGCGGCGAACTTGGCCTGCAGGTGGTGGTTGTGGGCCTCCAGTTCCTCCGGACGGAGGTGCAGGGAGCGGACGACCCGCGGCTCGCGCCCGACGGCCCCCGTGAGTTCCCAGCCCGCCTGGTGGCGAGCCGGCAACCGGTAGACGGGGACGACCGGCTCCATGGCCTGGCCCATCACGCCGTCGGCGAGGATGATGACCGGCGTCCGGTACCGCTCGGCGAGCTCGAAGGCATCGGCCGTGAGGGCGACCGCCTCGGCGATGGACGAGGGGGCCAGCACCGGCAGCCGGTAGTCGCCGTGGCCGTGGCCCTTGGTCGCCTGGAAGTAGTCGGCCTGCGACGGCCCGATGCTGCCGAGCCCGGGCCCGCCGCGCATGACATTGATGAGCACCATCGGCACTTCCGAGCCGGCCATGTAGCTCATCGCCTCGGCCATGAGGCTGATGCCGGGGCTCGAGGAGGAGACGAGGACGCGCGCGCCGGTCGCCGCCGCGCCAAGGGCCATGTTGATCGCCCCGAGCTCGCTCTCCGCCTGGACGAAGACCCGGCCGAGCTCCGGCATGCGGCGCGCCATCCACTCGAGCAGCTCCGCCTGCGGCGTGATGGGGTAGCCGAAGTAGGCGTCGCAGCCGGCCTGGATCGCGGCCTCCGCCATCGCCTCGTTGCCCTTCATCAGGACCGGGCGCACGGCTTCGTCCGCCTTGCCGACGGGTTCTACGGTGGCTGTCGTCATGAGGCCCATCTCACGTCCCCTTCGGGCGAGCGAAGACGGTGAAGACCGCGTCGGGACAGACACGGGCGCAGAGGACGCAGCTCGTGCAGGCCGCGGCGTCGGTCAGCCGGGTGGGGTGATAACCGAGCTCGTTCACGATCGATGTGTCGAGCTCGAGCAGGTGATGGGGGCACACGTCGACGCAGAGTCCGCAGCCCTTGCAGTGGGCGGCGTCGATATCGAGCGGCTGGAACGCCTGGTGTCCGTGGATCCGCGACCGGGTCGTGTTGACGGCGATGACCACCGACCACCTCCGTCGCAAACCGTATGGTCGGGTCACCGGGTCGGGGAGTGCCGAAAGGTGCCTAGAGGCGGGCCGTTCGGCTGCGCGTCGGGCCCTCCGTGCGGGGTCCCGCGGAGTCCCTGTGATTCGGTCCGAACGGCCCTGTCCGGTGGAGGGGGCCGCTGGCACCCTCCAGCCACGGCGCTTGCCTCGTCACGCAGGAGCAACCAGGCCATGGACTTCCCGAACCTGTTCAGCCCCCTCCGGATGGGCAGCCTCGAACTCCCCAACCGCATCGTCCACGTGCCCACGGACATCAGTTCCTCGCACGCCGACGGCGAGGTCAGCGAGCGTGACATCGCCCACCACGGCGACATCGCCCGCGGCGGCACCGGCTTCATCATCGTGGGCGCCACGACGCCGGACATGAAGACCGGCCGGCCCACCGTCACCTGCCTCGTGGCAGACGGCGACAACTACATCCCCGGCCTGGCCCGCCTCGCCGAGAGCATGCATCGCTACGGCGCGAAGTGCGCCGTGCAGCTCCAGCATCCCGGGCGCCAGTGCGCCATCCCGCGCTACAACACGCTCGGCGCGACCGACCGCGTCCTCAAGCTGCCCTGGTCGGCCGGTCACGAGATCATCTACGAGAACGCCGACGAGAAGGGCAAGGAGATCCGCGAGGCCTCGATCGCCGAGGTCCTGGAGCTGGTCGATCTCTTCAGCGAGGCGGCGTGGCGGGTGAAGCAGGCCGGCTTCGACGCGGTCGAGCTGCACGCCGCGCACGGCTACCTGCTGTCGGAGTTCATGAGCCCCTTCCTCAACATGCGCACCGACCGGTTCGGCGGCAGCCTGGAGAACCGCATGCGGTTCCCGCTGGCGGTCGTTGACTCCATCCAGAAGAAGTGCGGCCGGAGCTTCCCGCTCCTGGTCCGCTACTCCTTCGACGAGTGGTGCGACGGCGGCCGCACCACGGAGGAGGGCCTGGAGATCGCCCGGCTGCTCGAGCGAGCCGGCTGCGCGGCGGTGGACCTCTCGATGGGCATGCAGGAGAGCGCCGGCGCGGGCTTCGATCCGATGCCCTACCCGCAGGGCTGGGCGACCTATGCCGCGGCGGCGGTCAAGAAGGTCATCAAGATCCCGGTCATCACCAGCCACTCACTGCGCGACCCGGCCTACTGCGAGCAGATCCTGGCCGAGGGCCAGACGGACCTGGTGGGCCTCGCCCGCCAGCTGCTCGCCGACCCGTACTGGCCGGTCAAGGCCCGCTACGGCAAGGTCAAGTCGATCCGGCGCTGTATCTCGTGCCTCGGTGGCTGCTGGCAGGAATCGCTGATGGCCAAGAAGGAGATCGCCTGCTCCATCAACGCGGCCTGCGGCAACCCCGCCTACGCCCAGATGAAGCGGACGGCCAAGCCGGTCCAGGTGGCCGTGGTCGGCGGAGGGCCGGCCGGCATGGAGGCCGCCCGCATCGCCACCGAGCGGGGCCACCTCGTGACGCTGTTCGAGCAGGCCGGCGAGCTCGGCGGGGCCATGAAGTACGTCTGCCTCGTGCCGGGCAAGGAGAAGATGCGCTGGTACCTGGACTGGGTCCGCGACCAGCTCGTCGAACTCAACGTGGACATCCGCCTGAACCACGCCCCGACCGTCGAGGAGCTCGCCGAGTTCGACGTCGTGCTCAACGCCACGGGTGCCCGCTCGTACGTGCCGGAGGTGGCCGGTGACACCTCCCGGGTCATCCCCTTCGAGGACGCGATGGCCTGCCCCAAGGTCGCCTGCGAGTGCTACCCGGGTGGGCGGCGGCTGCACAAGCTGGGCTCGCGTGTCCTGCTGTGGGGCGACAGCTACGCCGCCACCGACACCGCCGCGTTCCTGGCCAACATCGGCAAGCAGGTCACGATCGTGACCGAGAACCCCGAGTTCGCCGCCGACTGCGAGGTCATCCACATGTACGTGCTGCGCAAGCGCTTCGCGCAGGGCGACGCCGAAGTCCTGGAGTCGCGGCCCTACCCGCACCCGGTGACGGTGCTCACGAGCACGACCGTGGTGGAGATCCGGCCCGGCGAGGTCGTCCTGCAGGACAAGGACTTCGCGCGCACGACCCTGGCCATCGACGACGTCGTGACGTGCCACACCCGGCCGGAGGTGGCCCTCCTTGGCCGGCTCCGCGAGGCCGGCGTGCCCGTCCTCAACGTCGGTGACTCGGTCCGACCCCGTAACCTGTACCACGCGGTGAAGGAGGGGTCGGCGTTCGGCTACGAGGTCGATGAGGATCTGCTCTTCAATCCCAACGGCGCCATCCTCAACGACCTGCCCCTGGACGTCCGAGCCCAGCTCATCCGCGAGACCGGGCCGTCGTACACGGCCCAGCAGATGGCGGCGCTGGCCGCGGGCCATACGGAGGTGCCGGTCGCATGAAGGCCCACTCGATCTCGCTGCTCGGCACGGGGCTCATCGCGGGCTTCTACACCATGACGCTGCACGGGCAGCGAGGCCGCGACCGCGTGCGGGTCGCCTACTCGCGGACGCCGGCCCGGGCGGCCGAGTTCGGCAAGCAGTGGGCCATCCCCGAGGTCACCACCGACATGGTCGCGGCGATCCGCCACCCTGAGACCGATGTGGTCGTGGTGGCGTTGCCCAACCACCTCCACGAGGAGGCGGTCAAGGCCGTCGCCGCGGCCGGCAAGGCCGTCCTGGTGACCAAGCCGCTCGGCCGCACCGCGGCCGAGGCGCAGCGGATGCTGGAGGCGGTCGAGGCGGCGGGGGTCTTCGGGGGCTACCTGGAGGACCTCTGCTACACGCCCAAGACGCTCAAGTCGGTGCGCTCGGTCCAGGACGGCGTGGTCGGCGACGTGACGTGGGTACGCTCGCGCGAGGCCCATCCGGGGCCCCACAGCGCGTGGTTCTGGGACGGCCGGCTGACCGGCGGCGGCGCCATCATCGACCTGGGCTGCCACTGCATCGAGATCATCCGCAGCTTCGTGGGCAAGGGCAATCGACCGCTCGAGGTGATGTGCCACACCGACACGCTGGTCCATCCCATCGCCGACGAGGACAACGCGGTGGCCTTCATCCGCTTCGAGTCGGGCGCCATCGGCCAGTTCGAGGTGAGCTGGACCTTCCGCGGCGGCATGGACCTGCGCGACGAGGTGGCCGGCACCAACGGCACGATCTGGCTCAACCACTTCCTGCGCACGGGATACGAGGTCTTCACCGCCGGCGGCACGGGCGGCTACGTGGCAGAGAAGGCCGAGACGGCTGCGGGCTGGCTCTTCCCCGTCGGGGACGAGGTCTCCGAGCTGGGGTACGTCGACATGTTCAGCGACATGTTCGACGCCCTGGACGGTGGCACGACCCCGCGCGAGACGCTGTACGACGGCTACGTCGTCAATGCCGTGATGGACGCGGCGTACCGCTCCGCCCGCAGCGGCGCGTGGGAGCCGGTGGACCTGTTCACGTGGCGCGGCGGGACGACGCCCCGAATCGCCAAGTCGCCCGAGACGTTCGACGGACAGGTCGTCATCAAGCGCGAGGTGCTGCCCGACGGGCGGGCCAAGCTGATCCTCAAGGACCCCGTCAGCGGGGACTTCACCGACCGCACGGTCGCGGGCGGCTGACGTGGCGGTGCGGGCTCGTCACATGGCTCTCATTCGGCACCTGTCTAGTCGTATAGACTGGTTGCCCCCGGTGGCTCGGGAGCTTGAGCCGGCGGGCGGGAGGAGGAGCCCGGGATGACGCGCCTTGCTGACGTCGGTGCCGCGGTCATCGGCTCCGGATTCATCGGCACGGTCCACATCGAGGCCCTGCGGCGCATCGGCGTGCCGGTCAGGGGCCTGGTCGAGGCGTCACCCGAACTGGGCACCACCCGGGCGGACGAGCTGGGCCTGCCGCGGTCGTATGCCAGCCTCGCCGAGATGCTCGCCGACGATGCCGTGCGCGTGGTCCACGTCACCTCGCCGAACGCGCTCCATCACGCCCAGGTCAAGCAGATCCTGGCCGCCGGCCGCCACGTCATCTGCGAGAAGCCGCTGGCCATGACGTCGGCCGAGTCGGGCGAGCTGGTCGCCCTGGCGGCCGCCAGCGGGCTGGTCAACGCGGTCAACTTCAACCTCCGCTTCTACCCCCTCAACCAGCACCTGGCCGGCTTCATCGCGCAGGGTGGGCTGGGCGACGTGCGCCTCGTCACGGGCCACTACTTCCAGGACTGGCTGCTCTTCGACACCGACTGGAACTGGCGCCTGGAGAAGGACAAGGGTGGCGCCCTGCGGGCTGTCGGCGACATCGGCTCGCACTGGCTGGACCTGACGAGCTTCCTCATCGGCCGCCGCGTGGATGCGGTCATGGCCGACCTGACGACCTTCATCCCGGTGCGGCGTCGGCCGGCCGGACCGGTCGTGACCTTCTCGACCGAGCGGGCCGCCGAGACGGTGCCCGTGGAAATCGACACCGAGGACGTGGCCACGATCATGCTGCGCTTCGAGGGCGGCGCCCGCGGCAGCTGTGCCATCTCCCAGCTGAGCCCGGGACGGAAGAACAGCATCGCCTACCAGATCGACGGCGCCACCTCCGCGGCGGCCTGGGAGTCGGAGCGGCCCGAGGAGCTGTGGATCGGGCATCGCGACCGGCCCAACGAGCTGTTGCTGCGCAACCCGGCCCTCATGAACGCCGTCGGGAGCGCCGCCGCCCGGCTGCCCGGCGGGCACGTCGAGGGCTTCGCCGACACGTTCGGGGCGGTCTTCCGGGCCATCTACGCCGACGTCATCGCGGGAGCCCCGTCCGCGACGCGCACCTACGCGGACTTCGCCGCCGGCCACGACGAGATGCTCGTCGGGGACGCCGTGCTCGAAAGTTCCCGCCAGGGCCGCTGGGTCGAGGTCGCCCGAGCGCGCCAGGAGGTCGAAGCGTCATGAAGCTCGGATTCCTCACCGCCCCGTTCCCCGACACCAAGCTGATGGACGTCGCCGACTGGGGGGCGTCGGCCGGGTTCGAGGTCCTGGAGATCGCCTGCTGGCCGCGCAGCAGCGGGCCCACCCGCCGCTACGCCGGCACGAGCCATATCGACGTGGCGAACCTCTCGGCCTCCCAGGCGACCGACCTGGTCGGTGAGCTGCGGGCCAAGGGCCTGGCCATCTCCGGCCTGGGCTTCTACCCCAACCCGCTGCATCCCGACCTCGCCCAGCGCGAGCAGGTCATCACCCACCTGAAGCACGTCATCACGGCGGCCGAGAAGATGGACGTGCCGCTCGTCAACACGTTCATCGGCGGCGACGCGGCCCGCACCCAGGACCAGAACTGGGAAGAGGCGCTGCGCGTCTGGCCGGCCATCGTGGCCTTCGCCAAGGACCACGGGCGCAAGATCACCCTCGAGAACTGCCCCATGCTCTTCTCGTACGACGAGTGGCCGGGGGGTCACAACATCGCCACCACGCCCCGCATGTGGCGGCGGATCCTGGAGCAGTGGGGCGACACGATCGGCCTCAACTTCGACCCCAGCCACCTGGTCCTCCAGATGATCGACACACGGCGCTTCCTCAAGGAGTTCGGGCCGCACGTCCTTCACTACCAGGCCAAGGACCTGATGATCGACCGCGACGGGCTCTACGAGCGCGGCGTCTTCTCCATGGGCATGGGCTGGCAGATCCCGCGCATCCCCGGCCTTGGCGAAGTGGACTGGTCGGTCGTCTTCTCCGAGCTCTACCGGGCCGGCTTCGAGGGTGACTGCATCATCGAGCACGAGGACCGCCGCTTCGAAGGCACCGACGACAAGGTCAAGCAGGGATTCCTCATCGCGCGGGACGTCCTGCGCCCGTACTGCAAGTAGCGGCTCGTCCGCTGCAGGAGCCAGCCATGGCACTCACCGTCGACGACCTGACCGAACACGACATCGCCAAGACGATCGACCATTCGCTGCTGCGACCGGAGCTGGACGACGCCTTCGTCGAGGACGGCTGCCGCCTCGCCGCGCGCTACGACGTGGCCTCGGTGTGTGTCCGGCCGGCCGATGTCCGGCGCGCCAGGGCGATCCTGCAGGGGACCGACGTGGCGGTCGGCACGACGATCGGCTTCCCGCACGGCAACCACACCACCGCGGTCAAGGTCTTCGAGGCCCAGGGCGCCCTCGCCGACGGCGCGACCGAGCTGGACATGGTCATCCACATCGGGGCCCTCAAGTCGGGCCGCGACGCCGACGTGGAGGCCGACATCCGCGCCGTGGCGCAGGTGGCCCACGCGGGCGGGGCGATCCTCAAGGTCATCTTCGAGAACGCCTACCTGACGGACGACGAGAAGGTCCGTGCCTGCCACCTCACGGAGGCCGCCGGCGGCGACTTCGTCAAGACCAGCACCGGCTTCGCGCCGAGCGGGGCGACCCACGACGACCTGCGCCTCATGCGCGCCAACACCTCGCCGACCATCGGCGTCAAGGCCGCCGGCGGCGTGCGCACGCTGGACGCCCTGCTGGCGGTGATGGACCTCGGCGTGACCCGCGTCGGGGCCACCGCCACGGCCACCATCATCGACGACTTCCGTGCCCGCAAGGCCGGCCGCAGGGTCGTCGCCACCGCCGCGGACGGCGGCTACTGATGCGCCGCCCGGCGGTCGCCGCATGAATGCTTCCGTGACGGGTGCGACCACGTGGCTCCGCGAGGCCGCGGCGCTCATCGAGCGCGTCGGCGCGACCCAGGCGGAAGGCCTCGAGACGGCCAGTCGCTGGTGCGCCGAGGCGATCGGCAGCGACGGACTGGTCCACCTGTTCGGGGCCGGCCATTCGCGGATCCCCGTCGAGGAGATGTTCCCGCGGTATGGGTCCTATCCCGGCTTCAACCCGATGGTCGAGCTGTCGGTCACCTTCCACACCCAGGTGGTGGGTTCGAACGGGCAGCGCCAGGCGATGTTCATCGAGCGCGTGCCCGGGCTGGCGGAGGTCATCCTCTCCAACTTCCGTTTCGGCCCCCGCGACGTGATGATGGTCTTCTCCGCCAGCGGCCTGACGGCCCTGCCCGTGGAGATGGCGCGTGTGGCGAAGCAGCGCGGCCTGCGCGTGATCGCCGTCACGTCGGTGGCCCAGTCGATGTCGGGCGAGCCCGAGCCGGCGGCCGGGGCACGGCTCATGGAAGTGGCCGACCTCGTGCTCGACACCTGCTCACCGCCGGCCGACGCGATGGTGACCATCGACTCATTAGAAACCCCCATTGGGCCCGGGTCCACGATCGGGGCGGTCGCCATCGTCAACGCGATCAAGGTCCGGACCGCCGAACTACTCGTGGCTCGGGGGGTCATGCCGCCGGTCATCACGCGCGCGAGCGTCGTGGGGGTCGAGCGGTCCAGGGCCCTGTTCGATGCGGCATATCGAGAGCATGCGCGGCGGCTAGCCCGCGCGATCGACCAGCAAGGAGGTGGAGGAGGAAGCGACGCGCTCTTCGGGTCCACGACATAGGCTCGCGCCGGTGGTAGCAGAATGGGCCGCCGGCAGCAGCAGTGCGGAGGTTCTATCTCCATGAAGCATTCCGGAATTGGACGGGCGCTCGCAGCGCTGACCGCCGTGATGGTCATCGCGGGCGCTTGCTCCAGCGGCGCCACGACGGCGCCGCCCACGCAAGGCGCTACACCCACGCCCGGCTCGGGCACACCCACGGCCATGGCCTCGACGTCGGCCACCGGCCCCTTCACGATCGGCTATTCCAATGGCGGCGGCGTCGGCAACGGCTTCCGCGAGGAGCAGGTCTGCACCGCCAAGGCCGAGGTCAAGGCGCTCGGCACGGGCAAGATCTCCAGCCTCACCGTCATCCATCGGAATACCGATGCGGCCGGGCAGCTGGCCGACCTGCGGACCCTGATCTCGCAGAACGTCAACGCCCTCGTGTTCAACCCGAACGACCCTGACGCGCTGAACCCGGCCCTCGCCGAGGCCCACGCGGCCGGCATCGTGACGGTCTCGGTCGACGCCTACGTCACCGATCCGAACACCTGGAACCTCTATAACAACCAGATCAAGTACGCCCAGCTTGGCGCCGAGTGGCTGTTCAAGCAGATGGGCGGCACCGGCACGGTCTGGTACACCCGCGGGCTCGCCGGCCACCCGGCCGACTCCGATCGCGACATCGGCTTCAACAACGCCCTCAAGGACTTCCCCAACATCAAGGTCCAGAACCCCGGCGGTACGTTCACGGGCTGGGATCCGGCCACGGCCACCCAGATCACCAATGACGAGATCGCCAGCGGCAAGTACGACAAGATCCAGGGCATCTGGGCGTCCGGCATGGGCGCGCAGATCGTCGATGCGATCAAGGGCGCGAAGAAGGCCTTCGTCCCGATCGCCGACGCCGACATCGGCGCCTTCGTCCATCAGCTCCTTACCCCCGCTGACTATCCGGGCCTCGTCGGCGCGGCCGTGACCAACACGGCCTCCGTCGGTGGTGCCGGCGTCAACCTCGCCTACAAGCTGCTCACCGGCCAGACGGTCGCCCAGACCGCCGGCGCCGGCCGACCCAACACGATCCTGCTTGACCCCCAGATCCTCGACAACACGACGGATCAGGGCAAGGCCGACCTCCAGAAGTGGATCTCGGTCCCGGGCATGGATCCGCTGTGGCCGCTCAGCCTGTCCATCCCGAACTGGACTGACTACGACCCGAATACGGTCCCGTCGTCCTGCTCCGGCGCCTAGCATCGAGTGCTAGTCCCGAGGGACGCCGGCCACGCCGGCGTCCCTCGGTCCATCACCCCAGAGGCCGATGACAGCTACCGCAACCGTCACCGCCGCCGCCACCGACCTGCTGCTCGACGCGACCGACGTCTCCAAGACGTACGGCGCCGTGGTCGCGCTCGACCACGCGTCGCTGTCGGTCCGACCCGGCGAGGTCCACGCCCTGATGGGCGCCAACGGCGCCGGCAAGAGCACCTTCGTCAAGATCCTGACCGGCGCGGTCACGCCGGACACCGGCCGCATCATCGTCCGGGGCCGCGAGCGCATGTCGCACTCGCCGGCCGACGCGCGGCGCAACGGACTCGTGTCCGTCTACCAGGAGCCCGCGGTCATCCCGGATCTCGACATCCGCGACAACCTGCGGCTCACCTCGACACCGCTCGAGCCGTTCCGCCACTGGCTGAACGAGCTCGGTCTGGGGAACCTGAGCCTGTCGCGCCTGGCGCGGCGGCTGCCGCTCGCCTCGCTCCGCATCGTCGACCTGGCCCGTGCGCTGGCCATCGAGCCCGACGTGCTGCTCCTCGACGAGATCACGGCGGCCCTCCCGGCCAACCTGACCGAGCTGGTGCTCCGCGCCGTCCAGCAGCAGGGTCACGACCGGGCGGTCATCTTCATCTCGCATCGCCTCATCGAGATCGCCGCGATCTGCGATCGCGCCACGGTCCTGCGCAATGGCGAGACCGTCGGCGTGGTCGACGTGACGGCCGGCTCGGAGGACAAGATCGTCGACCTGATGCTCGGCGAGGGCGCGGTCGCACTCGGCCAGCAGGTGGAGTCGGTCGCGGCTGCGGCCGCCAGGGCGGATCGGCAGCCCCGCGTCAGCGCCAGGGCGCTCAGCGACGGCCGTCGCCTGCACGACGCCACGTTCGACCTCTACCCCGGCGAGGTGCTCGGGGTGGTCGCCCTGGAGGGCCAGGGGCAGGACGAACTCTTCGACCTGCTCTCGGGTGCCGAGCGGCCGGCGGCCGGCACCCTGTCGGTCGACGGCAAGCCTGTCTCCTTCCGCCACCCCGCCGACGCGATCCGCATGGGCATGGTCTTCGTGGCCGCCGACCGGGCGGAGGCACTGCTGATGCAGCGCTCGGTTCGCGAGAACATCTCGCTGCCGTTCTCGGCGCGCATGACGCAGTGGGGCTGGATCAATCTTGGCCGCGAGGGCAGGAAGGTCGACGAGGCGGTCGCCACGCTCCAGATCGACGCCCGTGCCGGCAGCGAGGTGCGGCGCCTCTCCGGCGGGAACCAGCAGAAGGTCACCATCGCGCGCTGGGTCGCCAGCGGCGTGAAGACGATGCTGTGCTTCGACCCCACGCGCGGCATCGACATCCGGACCAAGACCCAGATCTACGTCCTGCTGCGTGACCTGGCCGCGGCCGGCGCAGCCGTCCTCCTCTACACCTCGGAGCTGAAGGAGATCCAGCTCGCCTGCGACCGCGTGATCGTCATCTTCGGCGGCCAGGTCGTGGCCGAGATGCCGGCGGCGGGCGCCGACGAGGCGACCCTCCTGCGCGCCGCCCACAACCTCAAGCCGGGGGCCGCGCTGCCCGAGGAGGTCGTCGCCGCGACGTCGGCCGACAGGGCCGCCGTGGAGGCCGCCATCCAGACCGACGTCGACGCGGCGCCGGCCGCACCGGTGGAGCAGCCATGAGCGCACCCGCCGCCAGCCTCGGCCGGCCGCGCCCGAAAGCCGCGGACTCGCTGGGCTCGTTCGGCCGCGACCACGCCTGGACGCTGGGCCTCCTCGTCTTCCTCGCGGTCCTGCTCCTCTTCACCAAGTTCGTCAACCACAACTACGACCTCAAGAGCCTCGCCAGCACGGCGACCGCGGTGCTGCCGCTCGCCCTGGCCGCCGTGGCCCAGGCGGTCGTCGTCATCTCCGGCGGCATCGACCTGTCCGTCAGCGCCCAGATGGCGCTCACCAGCTGCGTCGCCGCGACCCTCATGAAGGACAACCCGGGCGATGGGACGGCCGTGGCGATCGTCATCGGCGTGCTCCTGCTGGGGATGCTGCTGGGGGCCATCAACGGCGGGCTCGTGGTGGTGACCCGGGTGCCCGACATCGTGGTGACGCTGGCGACCTCGTTCGTCTGGGCCGGCTTCGCCCTGCTCGTGCGACCGGCGCCCGGCGGCAGCGCCGCGGGGTGGCTGAAGGACCTGGTCGTGGGTCCCCTCATCCCCGGCGTCGACTTCGTGCCAAAGGCGGCGGTCCTCCTCATCGTCATCGTCGCCGCCATCTGGATCCCGCTGTCGCGTGCCCGCCTTGGCCTCTCGCTGTACGCGATCGGCAGCAATCGCCTGGCCGCCTTCCGCAGCGGCGTGCCGGTCAACCGCACGAAGGTCCTGTCCTACATCATCACCGGCTTCATCGCCGCCTTCGCCGGCCTGTCCCTGACGGCCAGCACCGGGATCGGGACGCCCGTTCCGGAGCCGACCTACACGCTGGTCAGCATCGGGGCCGTCGTGCTCGGCGGGGTGAGCCTGGCCGGTGGCGTCGGTGGCGTGTTCGGCCCGCTCGTGGCCGTGGTCATGCTCCAGCTGATCCGTGACGACATGACCTTCATGCACGTCGATTCCAACTACGGGCTCGTCGCGCAGGGCTTCATCCTCATCGGGGTCTTGATGGCCGGCAGCCTCATCCAGATGCGGAGGCGACGCACGTGACCGCGGCGACCGACACCGTCACCGGCCACGGCTGGTGGCGGCCCGCCACCTGGCGCAACCTCCTGCGCGACTACCCGGTCGTCCCGCTGGTCATCCTCCTGGTCCTGCTCGTGGTGGTCGTCCAGCTGACCCAGCCGGGCACCGTGAACGCGGGCTGGGCGGCGGTCAACATCCGCCAGGCGGTGGTCCTGGCGATCCTGGCCGGTTGCCAGACCCTGACCATGCTGACCGGCGGCATCGACCTGTCGGTCGCCTACGTCGCCTCGATGTCGGGCTTCGTCACGGCGACGTTCGTGCACCAGCCGGGTGGTTGGATTTTGGGCATCGCCATCGCGCTGGCCGCCGCGGCGCTGGCCGGCCTGGTCAACGGCGTCGGCATCGGCATCTTCCGCGTCCACCCGCTGATCATGACCCTGGGCATGGGCCTGATCGTGCTGGGCTTCTCGAACGTCTGGCAGCTGCAGCACGTCCAGACCGGGTCCGGGGTGCCCAACGAGCTGCGGACCGTGGGCACGGGCCTGGCGGGCGACCTCATCCCCTACAACCTGGCCGTCTTCGTGCCGATCGCCATCGTGCTGCTGCTGCTCCTGAGACGGACCGGCTACGGCCGCATGCTGTACGCCGTCGGTGACAACCCGGTCGCGGCGCGCCTGTCCGGCGTCCGCTCCTGGCAGGTCCTGGTCGTGCTCTACGTCATCTCGGCCCTGCTGGCCGGGATCGCCGGGCTGCTCCAGTCGGGCCTCTCGAACACGGCCAGCGTCACCCTCGTCGTGCCCTACCTGCTGCCGTCGGTGGCCGCGGCGGTCATCGGCGGGACGTCGATCCTGGGCGGCCGGGGTGGCTACTCGGGCACGATCGTCGGCGCGCTCATCCTGACCGTGCTGACCGGGTACCTGAGCATCATCCTGCCCGAGCCGTGGCGCCAGATCGTCTTCGGCTCGATCGTCGTGCTCGTGGCCGCCGCCTACACCCGCGTCACCGCCGAGGCCTGAGGGTCGTAGGGGGGAGGCGATCCAGACGAAGAGCCAGGAGGTCGAGATCCGTCATCTGGGTCTCGATCTCGGCGCCACGAACCTCAAGTGGGCCGTCGTGGCGCACGCCGCTGGCACGTGGGCGACAGTGGCCACAGGCCAGGTCGTGACGCGGGTCGTGGCCGATACCGACGCCGTGCCCGCCTCGGTCGTGGCCCAGCTGGGGGAGGTCGCCGCCACCGCCATCGCCGCCTGGGGCCCGGTCAGCAGTGTGGGCATCGGGGTGCCCGGCCTGTATGACCCGGCCACCGGCTGCACGCGCTTCCTCGTCAACGTGCCTGGCCCCTGGGCCGGGCATCCGGTGGCCGGCCCGGTGGGCGAAGCGGTGGGCCTCTCGGCCTTCCTCATCAACGACGCGCGGGCATTCGGTCTGGCCGAGCTCAACATGGGGGCCGGGCGCGGGGCCTCGTCGATGGTCGGCTTGACCCTGGGGACGGGCGTGGGCGGCGTCTTCGCCATCGACGGGCGGGTCCACGAGGGCCACGACGGCACGGCCGGCGAGATCGGCCACCAGACGATCGACCCCGACGGCCCATGGTGCCACTGCGGCAACCGGGGCTGCCTGGAGGCCTTCGCGCGGGCCGACCAGATCGCGGCGGCGTGCGGCACCACGACCGCGGAGGAGGCGGTCCGCGCCGCGGAGGCGGGCAACGAGCGGGCCCGCGCCGGGCTGGCCGACGTGGGCCGCTACCTGGGCATCGGCATCGCCAACATGATCACGGTCATCTCCCCCGATCGCGTCGTCCTGGGGGGCGGCGTGGCCGCGGCCGGCGAGCTGCTCTTCGCGCCGATCCGCGCCGAGATCGCGCGGCGCGTCAGGACCACCTCGATCACGGACGTGGTCCTCCTGCGGGCCGAGCTCGGCATCTGGGCCGGGGCCATCGGCGCCGCGGTGCACGGGGCCGAGCGGGCGGCGGCGGCATGACGCGCCTGTCGTGGACGCCCACCTACCGCTCCATCGAGCTGGATCTGCGGGCGCGGCTGCGCACGATGCACCCCGGTGACCGCCTGCCGTCGGACAGCGACCTGTGCCGCGAGTTCGGGGTGAGCCGCATGACCGCCCGCAACGCGATGCAGCGCCTCGCCGAGGACGGCCTCGTCCAGCGCATCCCCGGCCTTGGCTCGTTCGTCGTCGAGCCGCCCTCGCACCGCTACGCCGACCGCCTGCTGGCCTTCACCCACGAGATGCGGCGCCTGGGCCGTGTCCCCAGCTCGCGTCTGCTGGGGCGCGAGATCCGGCCGGCCACCGACGGCGAGGCGAGCGCGCTGCAGATCCGCCCCGCCGAGCCGGTCGTGTCGGTCCGCCGCATCCGCAAGGTGGACGGGGTGGCTACGGCGGTCGAGACGGCGGTCCTGGTGCGACGCACGTCGGACATCGTCATGGGCGCGGACCTCGAGACGGGGTCGCTGCACGAGGCCCTCGCCGCCGCCGGCCTGCATCTCCGGCGCGGGCACGCCACGATCACCGCGGAGGCGGCCACGCCGGACGACGCCCGGCTACTCGGCGTGGCCGAGGGGGACGCCCTGCTGGTCGAGCGGCGCGTCATCCTGGACGTCCACGGCCGCCCCGTCGAGGCGACCGAATCGCGCTACCCGGGCGAGCGGTACGCCCTGGACGTCCGCTTCGAGGTGGACGACGGGCATGCCGGCGCGGCGCCTGACCGCAGCCGCGGGTGATCAGCCCTCGCTGACGCTCCAGCCGCCGTCCACCGCGATCACCTGGCCAGTCACCATGCTCGCCTCGTCGCTCAGCAGGAAGAGGGCCGCGCGCGTGACGGCATCGGCGGTGACCGGGCCACCGGCCAGGGGCTGCTTCCGGGCGAGGTAAAGGAGGATCTGGGGGTCCTCCTGCGCCCGCCGGCTCATCGGCGTGGCCACGAGACCCGGCGCGATGGCGTTGACGCGGATGCCGTGCGGGGCGTAGTAGGCCGCCGCGGCGCGGGTGAGACCCTCGATGGCGCCCTTGCTGGCGGCGTAGGCATGGGTCGCGAAGTGGCGCGGCCCGGGGCGCGTGGCAAGCGTGCTCGACATCGTCAGGACCACGCCGCGGGCGCCGGCCGCGTCCGGCTCCTGGACCAGCATGTGCCGGATGGCCGCGCGACAGACCAGGAACTGGCTCGTCGCGTTGGCGCGCATGACCATCTCCCAGCCCTCGAGCGTCGCCGTGTCGAGCGGCCCGTCGCCGAAGCGGCGGCCGCTGATGCCTGCTGCGCTGTAGACCGCGTCGAGACGGCCGGTGAGCTCCACGCAGGCGGCGACCGCTGCCTCGACCTCCGCCTCAAGGGACACGTCCGCCGTGTGCCACGCGGCCTTGCCGCCCGCGGCCCCGATCTCGCGGGCCAGCGCCTCGGCGTGCCCCGAGGTGCGGGAGACGACGAAGACCGTGCCGCCCTCCGCCGCGATGGCCCGCGCGGCCGACCCGCCCATGCCGGTCGACCCGGTGATGAGGCACGTCCGGCCGGCGAAACGACCCTCCGTCGGCGCGCTCATGCAGCGGCGCCCGCCACGTCGGCGGGGTCCAGGAGCGCGCCGTCAGCGGCGAGCCGCGCCCGGAGGTCGGCCGCCGCGACCGCCCGGGGCGTGGTCCCGCCGGCCACCGCAATGGCTGCCGCGGTCCCGGCCGCCTGGCCCATCGCCATGCACGTGGCCATCGACCGCGCCGAGGCGTGGGCGTCGTGCGTGGCCGAGAAGCAGCGACCCGCCACGAGCAGGCCGTCGAGGCCGGTCGGCAGGAGCGTGCGGTAGGGGATGCCGTACACGCCGCCTCCCGCGACGTACTCCCACGTCGTGCCGCCACCGTCGCCGTGATCCTCGATCGGCGCGCCGCACAGGGCGACCTCGTCGGGGAAGCGCCGCGCGGCGAGGACGTCGTCGCGCGTCAGCCGGTAGTCGCCCAGGACGCGGCGGCTCTCGCGCACGCCGATGGCCGGCGACGTGGCCACCACGACGGCTTCCTCGAACCCCGGCACGCGGTCGCGCAGGAAGCGGTGGTACTCGCGCACCTGGCGCCGGCCCTCGATCTCGGCGTGGGTGAGGGCCACGGGATCGGTCGCGTCGACGTGCGGGATGCGCGTCATGTGGACCATCACGACCCCCGGGTGCGGGGTGCGGTGCCACGACCCCTCCAGCCGCGGCAGGTGGTAGTCACCCGTCGCTGCCGCCTCGCGCATCAGCTCCCACAGCACGGTCTTGGGCACCGCGGACGCGCGTGCGACGTCCACGTTGGCCAGCTTGAACAACGTCGAGAGCGCCTGGGTCGCCGGGGTGGTCCGCGCATCGTCGTAGCCGGCGCCGGCCATCGCCGACACGTCCGCGTCGCCCGAGGCGTCGACCACGGCGCCTCCCGCGAACCACCGTTCGCCGCCCTTGCTCCAGGTGCGGACCGCCTCCACCCGGCCGTCACGGACCCGCACGCCGGTGGCCCAGGCGTGCAGCAGCAGGTCCACGCCCGCCTCGGCCGCCAGCGTCTCCCAGACCACCTTGAGGGCCTCCGGGTCGTAGGTCACGCCGGTCCCCGCGCCATACGTGTTCGGGCGCTCGAAGGCCGCCCCGTCCTGGGTCAGCCGTGCCACGACCTCCCAGCCCAGCCCGCCGACCACGCGGCGGGGCGCGGCCCCTGGCGTGTAGAAGGCGTAGAAGGTGTCCAGCACGGCCGTCGACGTGCCGCCCATGAACGCCAGGCGGTCGATGAGCAGCGTCCGCGCCCCGGCCCGCGCGGCTGAGATGGCCGCGCTGGAGCCGGCCGCGCCGGCGCCCACCACCACGACGTCGAAACGCTCCTCCGCGGCCATCAGGCCGGCTCCCCGGCGATGGCGAGGACCCGTGCCGGGTTGGCGCGCAGGATGGCCTCGGTCGCCTCGTCGCCGATGCGCCGCCGAAGACGTGGCACGAACGAGGCCATCAGGGTGCGCAGGCCGGGCCCGCCGCCGTAGGCGCGGTAGTAGTCGCTCCGGCCAAGGTCCAGGCCCACCATCAGGCGGCCGCCGTGGCCGGCCGCCACCATCTCCTCCATCAGGTCCAGGAGGACGCTGTCGGGGCGGTACTTGATCCGCCCGATCGTGTCGTACACCAGGCTTGTGCCACGGGCCACGATCTCGGCGTGGAGCTCCCGGTCCGGGTTGCGGTCCAGGTGCGCCAGCACGATGCGGTCGGCCGAGGCGCCGGCCGCCTCCAGGATGTCGATGATCTCGTGGCCGAACGTGCCGATCTCCGTGTGGACCACGATGGCCGCCCCGCAGGTGGCGCTGCCGATGGCGGCCGCCTCCAGCCGCCGCCGTTCGCCCGCCGAGACGTGCTGGTACGAGGCGCCGACCTTGATCACCCCGGCCCGTGCCGGATCCGGCACGGCGTCACCCTCCCAGTCGTGCGGGTGCATCCCGTCGCGCAGGTCGGCCACGATCCGCTGCGCCAGCAGGTCCGTGGACGCCTCGTGGACCCAGTGGCCCGGCGGGTAGTGCTCGTCGCGGTGGTAACCCGTGGCGCCGATGACCACGGCGCCGGCCTCCGCGGCGATCTGCCGCATCAGCTCGGGCCGGCGCCCCAGGCCGATGGGGGTCAGTTCGACGAACGCGGTGAGGCCGGTGGCCTGCCCGTCGCGGACCTCCTGGAGGACGCGCCCGGCGTCCTGGATCTCGCCGCCGCGCATGGCCGGCGAGGCGATGAACAGGTGCTCGTGGGCATCGACGGTCCCCATGGCGCGAGCGGGCATGACGCCAAGGACGGTGACGACCTGCGGCTCGGCCGATCCGGCCGAGCCCGGCCCCGCCGGGTTCAGTAGCCCACCGACGGCATGTAGGCGCCGCGCGGCTCCTGGTAGATGCCGCGGGTCATGAGCGTGGTCACGAAGTAGACGCGCAGGCCCTCGGCGAGGCTCCAGCGGAAGAGTTCGCCGTTGTCGAGGGGCACGAGGAAGCCCGGCGTGCCGAAGTCCTCTGCGGCGCCGATGAGCGCCTGCAGGTCACGCGTCGTCTCGGCCACCGAGTGGTCCCAGTAGTCGATCCCGGCGGTGTAGCCGGTGATCCGCCCGAGGTGCTCGACGACTCGCGCGCTGCCGGCGCCGATGGCTTCCCCGAGCTCGCCGGAGCGGTCGTGACCGTGGACGCGGACGCACAGGTCATCACATGCGGCCAGGTCGTCGGGGTAGGCGCGGCGGACCCGGTAGCCCGGCAGCGTCAGCCCGAGCGGTTCGCCGTTCAGCGCGGCGAAGGTGGCGCGCACGTCGAAGCCCAGCTTCGTGTACAGGCAGAGGGACCGGTTGTGGTACGCGATCTGGACCAGGCGCACCCCGGGCGCCTGGCGAGCGGCGACGCGCTCGAGCATGGCTTCCATCAACAGGCGGCCGACGCCCTCGTCCTGGGCCGTCGGGTCGACGCTGACCGGACCGATGGCGGAGATCAGCGAGCGCTCGTCCAGGAAGCTGCTGCCCAGGATCCGGCCGTCACGCTCGGCGACCACGCCGTGGATCCGGGGGTGCTCGATGAGGTGGCGGATGGGTTCGGAGGCGGCCTCCACGGTCGGGAAGTCGGGCGGGAAGCCGTGGCGGATGGCGAGTGTGGCGAAGGCCTCGAAGCAGATGCGCCCGCACTCGCGCCAGTCGGCCTCGACCGCCTCGCGGACGGTGATGGCGCGCTGGGATGGCAGGGCGGGGACCGGCTCTCGTTCCAGGACGACCATCGGCGTGCTCCGATCGTGTGTCATGGATCGCCGCCGGACGCCCCGACGGTCGACCGATCGTAGCGTCGCCCCGCCGCGCCCGCACAGGGCCGAACGGCCTGCTGCGACGGGCGGGAGGCCCGGTCAGCGCGAGAAGGTCAGGTGCGTCGTCCCGCTCGACGCGACCTCCGACCTCACGTTGTAGCCGTCCTCGAACCCGCGCAGGTCGTCCCATAGCCGGACGCCGCGGCCGAGCAGGATCGGGGCGATGGCGACGTGCAGCCGGTCGACGAGTCCGGCCTTGAGGAACTCGCGCGCCACGGTCGCGCCGCCGCCGATCCGCACGTCCTTGCCGCCCGCGGCCCCCGACGCGAGGTCGAGCGCCTCGCGAGGCGTCGCGGCCAGGAAGTGGAAGGTCGTGCCGCCCGCCATCTCGAGCACCGGGCGCGGCCTGTGGGTGAGCACGAACACCGGGACCTGGAACGGCGGCTCGTCGCCCCACCAGCCGCGCCAGTCCGGATCGTCCCCGGCGGCGTGGAGCCCGAACATGCCGGCCCCCATGATCTCCGCCCCGACCTCGGCGAAGTACGCCTGCGCGTACTGGTCGTCGACGCCGGTCGTGCCCTCGCCGGACGTCTCATGCAGCACCCGGGCGCGGAACGTACGGGTCGCGACGTAGGCCTCCACCAGCCGCGCCCAGTCGGGCCCGAACGGGTCGTCGGGCGTCTGGTCGGTCGTCGTCGCGAAGCCGTCCAGCGAGATGTTCAGGTCGAGACGCACGGTCATCGACGCCCCCTGATGTGTCGGCTGGCGCACTCGGTGCAGTATGCCGATGATCTACGCGAGCAACAGCAGGATCGTTCGGGCGACCCCCAGTGGCGGGCCCAACGGGAGCGCGAAGCCGATCCAGTAGGCGAACTCGAAGGGCAGCAGCAGGTAGCTGAAGGTCGCGGCGCGCGGGACGCCAAGCAGCAGCATCACCCCGACTGCCACCTCGGCCAGGCAGACCAGCGCGAACCCGATCAGCAGCGGGACCGAGGTCGGCAGGCCGAACCGTTCGAACGGGCCTCCGCCGTAGGACGGGAAGCCCACGAACGTCCAGACCTCACCGGTCTGGGCGAAGTGGAGCGTGCCGAGGATGCCCGGGAGCCCGAAGCCCACCCCGAGCACGATCGAGCAGAGCGCAGCCGCCGTTACCACGCTCAGGCCGCCGGCTTCTGGTCCCGGCGCTCCTCGAGGGCGCGCCGCGAGTTCGCCATGACGCCCTTCTCGGCGCGGCGCATGACCCGGACGAAGACCGGGAAGGCGAGCCGCATCCAGCCGTGCGGGGTCCACTCGCCCCGGGACGTCAATCGGGTTCCGCCCGCCGAGGTGGGCTCCAGGGTCACGATCAGGACGACGCTGATCGGCCCGCCGTTCTCGTAGGCCCACGTCCGCGGCCGCTCGTGGCGGGTGCACTCGGTGATCACCTCCGGACCCTGCTTCCACTTCGCCCGGAACCGCGTCCCAACCTCGACCGGACCATCCGTCAGCTTGACCATCCGCAGGCAGTCGGGGTTCCATTCGACCTCGTGCCCTTGGTCGGACAGGTAGTCGAACACGTCCTCCGGCGAGCGCGCGATCTCCACGGTGTTCTCGATCACGGCCATCATGTGGCTCTCTCTCCCTCCCCGGGCTGGGGGTCAGCGCTGGTCCAGTTGACTAGAGTCAGTCACTAGTGGTCTAGTGCAGTATCATGGCCCTGTGGCCGACGATGTCAAGCCCCGAACACGACGAGATCGCGCCAGGGCAACCCGCAGGCGCATCGCCGAGGCGGCGCTGCACCGCTTCTCCGAGCAGGGCTACGCGGCGACCACCATGGACGCCGTTGCCCGCGACGCCGCTGTGGCGGTGCAGACCGTCTACTTCACCTTCCACACGAAGGCCGAGCTGCTCATCGCCTCGCTCGAGATCGCCGGTGGCGAGCCCGGTTCCCCCGAAGTCGTCATGGAGCGCACCTGGATCGGCCGGGTCATCGAGGCCCCGACGGGGTCGCGGCGTCTGGCGCTCATCGTCGAACACAGCAACGAGATCTACGCGCGCGTCGGCCCGCTGCTGGGGGCCGTGAGCGCCGCGGCATCCGTGGATCCCGAGGTCGACCAGGCGTGGCGGAGCCTGGTCGCACGCCGGCGGGCTGGGATGAACCAGGTCATCGAGGTATTCGCGGCTCGAGGCGAGCTGCGTGATGGCCTCGAACCATCGCTGGCGCTCGACCTGCTGTTCGGCATCAACCGCGCCGAGACGTATCTCGCGTTCACCCTCGAGTGCGGCTGGACGACGGAGAAGTACAAGGCGTGGCAGTTCGCGACCCTCGCGCGCCAGTTGCTCCCCGCGGCGATCGCTCAGGACGCCCTGGCGGACGGTTCGGCGGACGTTGCCGACATGTCATTCAGGGACGAGCTCGCGTTCTTCATCTGACTCGCCAGCCGGAACGGGGCGTCACGAGGGTTTTGAGGCCCTGAAGTCGTCGGTCGCGCCGACGATCGTGCTCACGCGCGTCCCGCGTCGACCTCGCCGGCACGGGTGCGGCCGGCCAGCAGGATGAGCTCCTCGTGCAGCTCGAACCAGACGCCGTGGTAGCTGTCCACGCGTGGCGAGGCCACGAAGCGCAGGTCGCCCGCCACCGCCCGCTCCAGCGCCGCGCCCAGGCGCGCGCGATACCGGCCGGCGCGCGGCCAGCCCGGCTCGAGGCCGCTGAGCCAGGCCGCGGCCTCCACGTGGAGCTCAGCCAGGCGGGCCACCACGGCCGCGTCGTAGGCGGCATCGGCGTGGTCGTTGAGCACCGGCCCGGCGTCCGTCTGGCGCAGCTGCAGATCGGTCACGACGGCCTTCACGCGCCCGTCGTAGGTGAGGAGGGCGTCCAGGGCTGCCAGGGCGCCGTCCGCCCCGATGGCGGCCTGCTCGGCGGCCAGGAGCTCCGCGCGGCCGGCCCGCCCGACGTCGGTGAGGCGGTAGATATCGCCCGGCGCCGTCGCGCGCCCGTCCGCCACGAGGCGGTCCAGGAGGGGCTGGACCTCCGTGACCGGCGCCGCCACCGCACGCGCCACGCCCTCGGCGGCGGCCATGCCGATCACCGCCAGCGCCCGGATGCAGTCGTCGCTCGTGGCGGCCGTACCGGGCGGGGCCGTGGGGGGGGCTCCGGCCGCTCCCGCCTCGCCCGGTCCCGGGATGGCGACGCCGAGCTCCCCGGCCCAGTCGAGTAGCGTCCGCGCCTCCGGCGCGATATCCGTGGCTCCCGCCACGGCGCCACGGAAGACCTCGCCCGTGTCGCCATCGATCGTGATGACGTCCCCGGCCGCCAGCGTCAGGCCGGGGAAGCGGACGGTCCCGTCGCCCACCTCCATGTCCCGGGCGCCGACCACGGCCGGCAGCCCCCACCCGCGGGCCACCACCGCGGCATGGCTCGCCAGGCCGCCCCGGCTGGTCAGGATCCCCGCCGCGCGGGCCATGCCGTGGACGTCATCGGGCGAGGTCTCGCCGCGCACGAGGATCGGCGTCCGGCCCTCGTCGGCGGCGCGCTGGGCCGCCTCGGGGTTCGTGGCGATCTCGCCGGTCGCCACGCCCGGCGACGCGGCCAGCCCGGTCGCCAGCGGCTGGGCGTCCCGGTGCAGACCGGTCGCGACGCGCGGCGGGTCGGCCAGCAGCGGCGCGACCCGCGCGACGGCCTCGCGGCGCGTCAACGGGAACTGCTCGTCGAGGGCCATCTCGAGGGCCATCCGCAGCGCCGCCCGCGGGCTCCGCTTGCCGACGCGCACCTGGAGGAGCCACAGGCGGCCCGCCTCGATGGTGAACTCGATGTCACACAGGTCGCGGTAGTACGCCTCCAGACGGGCGCCGTCGCGGCGCAGTTCGGCGGTGACCGCGGGCAGCCGTTGGTCAAGGCTCGCCAACGGCTCGGTGCGATGGGTGCCCGCCACGACGTCCTCGCCCTGCGCCCCGAACATCACGTCGCCGTAGAGACCCGCCTCGCCGGTCGCCGGATTGCGGGTGAAGACCACGCCGGTCGCGGAGTCCGGGCCGCGGTTGCCGAAGACCATGGCCTGGATGGTCACGCCGGTGCCGGCGTCATCGGGGATCCCTTCCCGCCGGCGGTACGCCCGGGCCCGGTCGCTGTTCCACGACCGGAAGACGGCCTCGACGGCGAGGCGGAGCTGCCGCCACGGATCGTCGGGCGCGTCCTGCCCGACGATGTCACGGAACATCGTCCGCAGGCGATCGTGACAGTCCCGCGCGAAGGCCGCATCACCGGACACGCGCGCCAGGCCGGCCTCCGTCGTGTCGGTCAGGCCCAGGTCAAGGATCGTGTCCATCATCCCGGGCATCGAGACCGGGGCGCCCGAACGCACGCTGACGAGGAGCGGGTCGGCCGCATCCCCCAAGCGACGCCCGACCTGCCGCTCGACCTCCGCCATGCCGGCCCGGATCTCCTCGTCGAGGCCCGGCGGCCATCCGCCCGCCAGGTAGGCGCGGCAGGCCGCGGTCGTGATGACGATGCCCGGCGGCACGGGCAGGTCGAGCTCCCGCGCCATGACCCCCAGGTTGGCCGCCTTGCCACCGACCAGGGCCGTCACCTCGGACAGGGGCAGGTCGTGGGGATGCGCCAGGGCGTAGACGAAGGTCACCCGACGGGGTCCTGGAGGGCCCGCCAGACCGTCTCGGGCGTGAGCGGCAGCTCGCGGATGACGACCCCCGTCGCGTCGCGCACCGCCGCCGCGACCGCTGGGGCGATCGCCAGGAGGGCACCCTCGCTCATGCCCTTCGCGCCGTACGGGCCCGGGCCCGTCGCCGTTCTCCACGATGGCGCTCTCCATCGCCAGCGGCAGGTCCATGCTCGTGGGGATGCGGTAGTCGATGGCGCCCAGGTTCCGGATGCGGCCCGCGTCATCCAGGATGTAGTGCTCCATCAGGGTGTGGCCCAGGCCCATGATGGCCGCGCCCTCGTCCTGGCCGCGGACCTGGCTGGGGTTCAGGGCCTTGCCCACATCGGAGACCGTCACGTGGCGGGCGATGACGAGGTCGCCCGTGGCGCGGTCGACCTCCACCTCCACCGCCGTGCAGTTGAACTCGTAGAACGCGGCGGTGCCGCCCAGGGGGTGCTCGGGCAGCGCCTCCTTGCGCATCTCCCCCACGCCGATGAGCTCGCCGCCGAGCCGGCCCAGGCCGCGGGCCAGCAGCTCGCCGATGGGCCAGTGGCGCTCCCCGATCGCGACCGTGCCACCGTCCACGACCACGGCCGACTCGTCGACCTGTTCGAGCCGCGCGGCCATGGCCCGCAGCTTGCTCTGGATGTCACGACACGCCATCAGGACGGCGTTGCCCATGAGGACGGACGAGCGGCTGGCCGACGTCTGCTGGTCGTACGGCACGACGGCCGTGTCGCCCATCACGACCGTCACCGCCTCCATGGGCGCCCCCAGCTCCTGGGCCGCGATCTGGGCGAAGATCGTGCGCGCCCCCTGGCCCATGTCGGACGTGCCGGCGTAGACGATGACGCTGCCGTCGGCGAGGAGGCGGACGATGGAGTACGACAGGCCCGTCGTGGGCCCCTCCTTGAGGCCGACGGCGATGCCGCGGCCCCGGCCGGGCGCCGCCGGCTTCTGCCAGTCGATGAGGCGCGCGGCCAGCTCGACCGTCTCGGCCCAACGGCCGTCGGCGGGCGTGTCGCCGGGGATGAACGCCTCACCGGGCGCGGCCAGGTTGCGCAGGCGCAGATCCAGCGGGTCCAGGCCCAGGGTCAGCGCGGCCTCGTCCATGTTCGACTCGCCGGCCCAGATCTGCTGCGGGTTGCCGAAGCCGCGGAAGGCGGTCGAGGGTACGGTGTGGGACAGCACGCTGCGGGCCACGATGCGGACCGCCGGCACACGGTAGGGCCCGGCCGAGGTGTAGCTCCCCTTGGCCACCGTCCGGTCGGCGATGTCGGCGTACGCGCCGATGAGGTAGTCGGCCTCGATGTCGCGGAAGACGAGCGTGCCGTCGCGCCGGAAGCCCGACCGCACGTGGACTTGGGACGCCCCGCGGCGGACCGCCTGGAACGTCTCCTCCAGGGTGAGGACGAGGCGGACCGGCCGACCCACGCGGCGGGCCATGAAGGCCAGCAGCGGCTCGTACTTGGCGTGCTGCTTGCCCCCGAACGCACCGCCGGGGTCGGGCGCGATTACGCGGACCTTCGCCAGGGGCAGGTCGAGGAGCGAGGCGATGACGCGCTGGAGCCAGTTGGGATGCTGGATCGCGCTCCACACCTCGATCCCGTCGCCGTCCGGGGCGGCCATGAACGCGTGCGGCTCGATGGCGAACTGGGTCACCATGGGGAAGGTGTAGGAGCCTTCGACGACCATCTCCGCCTGGGCCTCGGCGGCGGCCAGGTCGCCCCATCCGTAGCGATGCTCGCGCAGGACGTTGCGGCCGGCGAGGACGTCGCCGGGACGAAGGGCTGGATCCTGCACCAGCGGTGCGTCCGGGTCCAGGGCCGCGCGGATCGAGGTGACCGCCGCCAGCTCCTCGTAGGCCACCCGCACGGCCGCGGCGCCGGCCTCGGCCGCGTCGAGCGTCTCGGCTGCGACCGCGGCCACCGGATCGCCGTGGTACTTGGTCTCGCCCGTGGCGAGGACCGGCCGGTCCCTGAGCTGCGGCCCGAAGCGCGGCATCGGCTGGGGCAGGTCCGCCGCGGTGAACACGAGGCGCACGCCGGGCACCTGCAGCGCCTCGGTCGCGTCGATGCCCAGGATCCTCGCCCTGGCGCTGGGGAGGGCCACGAGCTTCACATGGAGGACGTCCTCGAGGTGGAGGTCGGCCACGTACGCCTGGCGGCCCGTGACGCGGTCGCGGCCGCCCCCGCGCGCCGGCGAGCTGCCGACGGGACCGCTCACTGTGGTGCCACGCTGGCGTCCGGCGTGGCCGCCGGGTCCGCCGCCGCCCGGCCCGCTGTTGGGTGCTCGACCGCCTGGGCGCCGCCCGCCGGCTCGTCGGCCGCCCGCAGCACCCCCTCGATGATCTGCTCATAGCCGGCGCAGCGGCACAGGTTGCCGGCGAGGCCCTCCTCCACCTCGGCGCGATCGGGATGCGGGGTGAGGGCCAGGAGCGCGTGCGCGGCCAGCAGCTGGCCGGGGATGCAGAAGCCGCACTGGGCGGCGCCGGTGTCAAGGAAGGCCTGCTGCAGCGCGCTCAGGCGGCCGTCCACGGCCAGCCCCTCGACCGTGAGGATCGTGCCGCCATCGGCTTCGGCGGCCAGGACGAGGCACGAATCGACGCTCCGGCCGTTGAGGATCACGGTGCAGGCGCCGCACTCCCCGACCAGGCAGCACTCCTTGGTGCCGGTCAGGCCAAGGTCGTCGCGCAGCGCGTCGAGCAGCGTGTGATGGGCGGCCACGACCAGCTCCCGCGGCCGGCCGTTGACGGCGCAGCGGATGGGGACAGTGGCCGTCACGCAGCGGCACCTCCGGCGACACGCCGGGCCGCGATATCGGCCGCCCGGAGGGCCAGGACGCGCAGCATCGCCAGGCGGTAGGCCGGGCTGGCCCGCATCGACTTCGGCGACGGGCTGGCCGCCTCCAGCAGGCGGTCGAGCAGGCGGTCCCGCGCCTCGGCGGCGCAGGTCGCATCGGCCAGCACGCCGCTATCGTCGGTGACCAGGAGCGGCCGTGGCCCGACGCTGCCGTAGGCCAGGCGAGCGCGCCCGTCGTCCATCACCGCGCAGGCCAACGTCACCGAGGCCAGGTCGTGGCCGCGGCGGCGCGTGCGCCGGAGGTGGACGCCACCCCGCCGGCCGCGCGGCAGCGGCAGTTCGATGGCCGTGACGAGCTCGCCGGCGGCGAGCGCGGTCCGCCCGGGACCGATGATGAAGTCGTCGATGGGGATGCGCCGTGTCCCGCCGGAGCCGGTGGCCACGACCTCCGCGCCGTAGACGAGCAGGGCGGGCGCCGTGTCCGCCGCCGGTGAGGCATTGCAGATGTTGCCAGCCAGCGTGGCCCGGTTGCGGATCTGGGCCGAGCCCACGACCTGGGCCGCCTCCGCCAGGGCCGTGAAGTCGCGTCGGACGCGAGCGTCGGCGGCGATGTCGGTCATGACCGCCCAGCCGCCGATGACCAGGCGGCCGTCGTGCTCGTGGAGGCCGCCGTCACGCTCGCCGATGGCCTTGAGATCGACCACGACCTCCGGCCGGACCGTGCCGTCGCGCAGCCGGATGATCAGGTCGGTCCCGCCGGCCAGGACAGAGGCGGCCGCGCCGTGCGCGTCCAGGATGCGGAACGCCTCCCCCAGGCTGGTGGGGCGCTCGTAGGTGAACGGCCGCATCCGGCCTACAGCACCCGATCCACCTCGTCCAGGAGCACCTGCGGCGTGGCGGCGCGGACGAAGTAGTAGGGACGGGTGGCGAAGCGTTCCACGAAGCCGCTCCGGGCCTTCCGCAGGGCCTCCGTATCGACCATGGGCATGGGGGCGCCCGGTGCGAGCAGCTCGTTGAGCAGGAAGTAGTTCTGCAGCGAGTGGAAGGTCTGGAACTGGCGCTCGAAGGGGATCATCGGGCTGAGCGACGGCTCGAAGTTGCCGTCGATGGCCGGCACGACGACGACATCCACGTTGCTCGGCTCCAGGTAGAGCTCCCAGGTGGGCATCGCGCCGAAGAACTTCTCCACGCCGCGGTCCGGCGAGGCCTTGTCGGCCCGCTCGGTGCCTTCCGTGCGGCGCTTGATGAAGGGCTCCTTCGAGCCCAGGACCGCCCGGCCCGCCTCGTCGATGACGGTCGTCTCGGTCGAGACGAGCAGGGCGCCGCGGCGGCAGGCCTCGATCTGGCCCATCGACTTGCCGTGGTTGGACTCGCCGCCGAGGAAGAGCACCGTGCGGTCGTGGTAGCGGACCGCGGAGGCGTGGAAGGGGTGCAGGCCGGCTGCCTCCATGCGCAGGGCGAGCATGGCCACGACGACCTTCTGGATGGGCCCGGCCGGCCACGGGCCGCGGAAGGTCATCTGGCGGCCGTCATAGGCGACCGCCTTGTCGCCGTCGTGGAACCACACGATGTCCGGCTCGGCGAGCGTCACCTGCGGCGCGATGCGCACGTCGGCCAGGCGGTAGTTCATGAAGCTCATGTCATCGAGGACGTGCGCGCGCGGTTCGCCGTCATGGACATCGATGCGGAGACGGGCGCCCCCGGCCGACATCTCCTCCGAGAGCTGGAGCTGCGAGGTCATGCTCTCCCTTGTACTCCGACAGCGTCCTCGACCGGAGGGTCGGCCTCGGCAAGCCGCCCGGCCATGTTCTCACGTGCCTCGACGAAGTGGGTCTCGAGCGCCTCCACGACGGCCTCCACGTCCCGCGCCCGCAACGCATCCAGGATCGGCGCGTGCAGGTGAGCCGACCACTCCGGGTCGGCGCCCGGCCCGACCACGCTCATGTACGTGCGCGAGAACGGTGCGAGTGACTGCCAGATGCCGAGCAGGGTCGGATTGGCGGCCAGCTCGACGATGCGGCCGTGGAAGGCGGCGTCGGCCTCCGCGACCGCCCGTCCGTCGCCCGCCCGGGCGGCGGTGTCCATGGCCTCGCCATACCCCACCAGCTCGGCCACGTCGGCGTCGGTCATGTGCGGCACGGCCTGGCGGGCCCCGAGCACCTCCAGGGCGGCCCGGACGCTGTAGGCCCCCAGCAGCTCCTGCGGGCTGGGGCGCCGCACGCGCGCGCCGCGGAAGGGCGAGATCTGCACGACGCCGATCCCCTCCAGGGCACGCAATGCCTCGCGCACGGGGGCCTGGCTCGTGCCGAGCTCGCGGGCCACCTGCGTCTCGATGATGCGCGAGTGGGGCGGGAAGCGGCCGCTCAGGATGCCCTCGAGCAGGTGGTCGCGGATCTGGTCCGCCAGCACGCTGCGCGAGACGACGCCGGCCATCGTGACCAGCCTCCTAGGTGGCGAGCGGCGTGCGGGCCAGGATCTCCACCACGCCCGCCGACCCGTCCAGGCGGAGGCGGTCGCCGGTGGCGATGCGGTGGGTGGCGATCGACGTGCCGATGACGGCCGGGATGCCGAACTCGCGCGACAGGACGGCCGGGTGGGAGGTCAGGCCGCCGGTGTCGGTGACGAGCCCGGCGATCTTGGTGAACAGGACGACCCAGGCCGGGTTGGTCATCTGGCAGACGAGGATGTCGCCCTCGCGGACCTCGTCGAACTCCTCCACCGTGCGCACGACCCGGGCGATGCCCTCGATCGTGCCGGGCGACGCCCCGATGCCGGTGATGCGGCGGTCGTCGGCCGACTGCTGCTGGTAGAACCGGTCGGGGTAGCCCCAATTGACGAGGTAGGGGAAGGCCAGCTGCGTCGGTGTCACTGTCCCCACCCAGTCGCGCGGATGGATGGCCTCGGCGGCCTTGCGCTCCGCCCGCCGGGTGGCGATGGCGCCGCGCGCGTCGATGGACCCTGCCGCGCCGATGAGCGCCCGCAGCTCGTTGTAGCGCAGGAACATCACGTCGTCGGGCACGGTCCAGGCGGCCGCCGGCGACGAGCTTGCGGCCGATGGCCATGAGCACCAGCCGCACGTGCGCGTTGGCCCCCTGGTCGATGTAGAAATGGTGGTCCGGCGTGAGCGGCGCCATCCGCAGGTTGACCTCGTTGGCCGCGCGCATCGCGTCCAGGGCCTCGCCGGTGAGCCCGGCCAGGATCTCCTGCGAGGCGGCCTCGATGTCGCGACGCATGGCCTCGATGGCCGACGGGAAGTCGTAATCGGTGTCGAGATAGCCGCGGACCAGCTCCAGGACCGGGCCCATGTCCTCGCGCGCGGTGGGGTAGATGAACTCGTGGCTCCACACGGCGTGCCAGCCGAACTCGCGCTGGTACGGCTCGACGCGCTCGGCTGATGAAACGGCGGCCCCGCTCGGAGGCCTGCAGGGCCCGGGCGATCTCACCCGGCCCGGTCGCCCCGAACGCGCCGCGCAGCTTGGCGTCGTCGCGGACCTCGTTCTTCATCCGCCAGAGGGCCTCGATGGAGTCCCAGTTGCGATCCGAGGCCGAGTTCTGGAGCCGTCCCAGCAGGCCCTCGTCGACGCTGCCGCGGGTGCGCTCCATGACCGCCCGCAGGTTCAGCGTGGCCGACAGCTGGGCGAAGTTGAGCATCCAGTGGATCTTCCAGTGGCGGTCGTGGATATCGATGGCGTCCTCGAGCACGCAGGCCATCTCGGCCAGGCTGAGGTGATCGGCCTCATCCAGGCGGCCCTCCAGGAAGGCGAAGTTGCGCTCCATCTCCGGGCGCAACCGCTCGCGCCACCAGTCGGCGAAGTGCGCGCCGTACACGGGCAGCACGGCATCGAGGTACGGCCCGATCGTCGTGGCGTAGGCCGGCGTCACGTGGCACCCGGGCCCCGTAGCGGGCGCTGTACTCGGTGGCGTCGATGCGCAGATCCGGATCGGCCGGGATGGCCGTCGTGTAGACGTAGCCGTTGACGTTCTTGGCCAGCCAGTCGACGGCGAACGGCGTACCGAAGCGGCGGAACATGTGATCGCAGCTCAGCCACCAGCCCCCGATGTCGAAGAACATGGGGCTGATGGGGTGGGGGCAGTGGAGGTCGTCGAAGACCCAGAAGAAGCCCTTCTCGACCTCGGAAGCCCAGGCCACCGGGAACGACTCGTCGCCCAGGAACTGCCCGAGGATCTCCTCCGTCTCCGCCATGGCCGGGGCCTCCTTCAGAGCGTCTCGAAGAATTCGCGCTGCCGGACGTCGAGCCGGGCGACGGCGTCGCTCGAGGACGATCTCCCGGACGTGGGCCGACGCCGCGTGTTCCTGGAACGCCTGCTCGGACGTGTACTGCTCGTAGAGGAAGAACGTGCCCCGCTCGGCCAGGGACCGGTGGGCCCAGAAGGCCAGGCAGCCCGGCTCTTCGCGCGAGGCGGCGGCGATGCGGCCGAGGAGTTCGCGCACGGTCTCTTCCTCGCCGGGCTTCGCTTTCCAGGTGGCCGTCACGACATAGGACATGGAGACCTGCTAGTTCAGATAATCGATTATCGATGATGATGATACCATCCCCGCATGACCCAGGCAGAGGCCCCGGCCAGCAGCCCGCTCGCGGCGATGGTCCGGGACACGCCCACCGACTACTGGAACGACTCGTGCGCGGTGGAGGAGCTGCAGTACGCCGTCGCCCGCGGGGCGACCGGCGCCACCTCCAACCCCACGATCGTCCTCGAGGTCATGCGCAAGGAGAAAGCCGCACTGGCTGCCGCGGCTGGCCGAGCTCATCGCCGCGCACCCGTCCTGGACCGAGGTCGACCTGACCTGGGCGCTCGTCGAGGAGATGGCGGTCGGCGGCGCGGCGGTCCTCGAGCCGGTCTTCCGCGCCACGGGCGGCCGCAAGGGCCGCCTCTCGCTGCAGACCGACCCCGCCAACTACCGCAACGCCGACCGGATGCTCAGCCAGGGCCTCCACTTCGCCGGCCTCGCCCCGAACATCCAGGTCAAGTTCCCGGCCACCAGCGCCGGCCTCGCAGGCCCTGGAGCGGGCGACCGCGGCCGGCGTGAACATCAACGCCACGGTCAGCTTCACGGTCGCCCAGGCCCGGTCGCCGTCGGCGAGGCGGTCGAGCGGGGCCTCCGGCGCCCGCGCGGCGTCGGGCGGCGACGTCTCGGCCATGTCGCCGGTGTGCACCATGATGATCGGCCGGCTGGATGACTGGATGCGCGTGCTGGTCGAGCGTGACGGCGTGGCCATCGACCCCGACGCGCTCGACTGGGCCGGCATCGCCGCCTTCAAGCGCGCCGTCGGGCCTGTACCGGGAGCGCGGCTACCGGACGCGGCTGCTGGCCGCGGCCTACCGCCACCGGCTCCACTGGACGGAACTCGTCGGCGGCGACGTCATCCTGACCATGCCGCACGCCTGGCAGGTCCGCTTCAACGAGAGCGGCATCGATCCCCGTGTCGCGCATCGACGTGCCCGTCGACCCCGACCTCGTGGCCGACCTGACCGCCCGCATCCCCGACTTCGGGCGGGCCTACGAGCCGGACGGCCTCTCGATCGCCGAGTTCGACACGTACGGCGCGACGGTGCGCACCCTGCGCGGCTTCATCCGCTCGTACCACGACCTCGTCGGCGCCGTCCGCGACGTGATGCTGCCGGACCCCGACGTGCGGCCGGCATGAGCGAGCAAGGCATGGCCGGCCTCGACGTCTTCAGCCTGGCCGGACGCGTCGCGCTCGTCACCGGCGGCGGGGGCGGCATCGGAGCGGCGCTGGCGGAGGCGCTGGCCGGGGCCGGTGCGCGGATCGCGGTCGTGGGACGGACGGCCGGCGAGCGCTCGATGTCGCGGTCCAGCGGGTGAAGGACGTCGGCGGCGAGGCCGTGGCGGTGCTCGCCGACGTGACCGACGAGGCCTCGGCGGAGGCCGCGGTGGCCCATGTCGTCGATCATTTCGGCGCGGTCGACATCCTGGTCAACGCCGTCGGCGGCGGCGCCGGCAAGGTCCTCCATCCGGCCGAGTCCTACCCGCGCCAGGACTGGGACTGGATCATGGAGCTCAACCTGCGCAGCACGATCGTGCCGACCCAGCCGGTCGTGCGCCACATGATCGAGCGCGGCGCAGGTGGCGCCGTCCTCAACATCTCGTCGGTGCGGGCCAACCTCGGCATCAACGCCGGCTACTCCGCCTACGTCGCGGCCAAGGGCGCCATCAGCTCGCTGACCCGCCAGTGGGCGACCGAGTGGGCCCGCTACGGCATCCGCGTCAACGCGATCATGCCCACCTTCGTCGACACGCCGCAGGTGGCGTCGCTCCTGGCCGACCCCGCCTTCAAGGCCGGCATCGTCGGCCGCATCCCCCTCGGCCGGGTGGGCGAGACCCGCGACCTGGCCGGACCGGCCATCTTCCTCTGCTCGGACGCCGCCTCGTTCATCACCGGTCAGGTCCTGGGGATCGACGGCGGCCTGACCGCGACCCAATAGCCCGATCGGAGGACCCAGCATGGAACAGGCGGCCTCGATGATGGAGCGGGTGACGCCCCACGTCTTCACGACGACCCGGCTCCGCGGCTGCAATCCCAGCTTCGTCACGACCTCCGAGGGCGTCGTCGTCATCGACACGCCGCAGCTGCCGACCCGCGCCGTGGCGATGCGCGCGCGAGGCCGAGTCGCACGGCCCGATCCGCTACCTCATCAACACCGAGCACCACGTCGACCACATCTTCGGCAACTACTTCTTCAAGGGCGCCGGGACGGTCGTCGAGCACCGCGGGGTGTTCGACAACTTCATGGTCCCCACGCCCGACCTGGACCCCTACGCCTACGCCCTCGAGGCGATCCCGACCGACGACCCCGAGGCGGCCGCGATCGTGCCCGACCGCGAGACGTACTACGCCGACCCGAACAAGGGCACGGTCGTCTTCACCGGCGACCTGACCCTGCGCGTCGGCGACCACACCTTCCACCTGCTGCTACACGCCCGGCCACACGCCCGGCCAGGTCGCCGTGCACGTGCCGGAGGAGCGGGTCGTCTTCACCGGCGACACGATCTTCTGCGAGTGCCAGACCTGGCTCATGACCTCCAACGTGGACCAGTGGCTGGAGTCGCTCGAGCGGATCCGCCAGCTGGACGTGGACACGCTGGTGCCGGGCCACGGGCCGGTGACCACGCTGCGCTACATCGAGACGCAGCGCTCCGTCCTGCTCGACTGGAAGGCGGCCGTCGCGGCGGCCGTGGCCAAGGGCTGGTCGCGCGACGAGACGATCGCCCGCGTCCGCTTCGACGAGCGCTACCCGGTGGACGTGGGGCAGGGCTACATGATGGATCACATCCAGACCCTCAACGCCGCGTCGCTGTGGGACAAGCTGACCGCGCTGGGCTACGCCAAGGGCCGCTGAGGGCTGGCGGGTCGGCCGCGAGCCGTCCGATAGATAAGGTTTACTATCCGTCGCGGAAGGAGTCACCCCCTTGGCGACGGAACCCGCGGATGTCCTGATCGTCGGTGCCGGCGCGTCGGGCGGCGTCGTGGCGCGGCGGCTCGCCGAGGCCGGCTTCCGGGTCGTCTGCCTGGAGCAGGGCGACTGGCACGACAAGGCCGAGTACCGCGGCCCGGAGCTGGACTGGGAGCTGACCATGCGCAAGCAGTGGTCGACCAGCCCCAACGTCCGCGGCCTGGCCCAGGACTACCCCATCGACGAGACCGACGCCGAGATCTCGCCGCTGATGTACTCGGCGGTCGGCGGCTCGATGCTCATCTTCGCCGGCGCCTGGCCGCGCATGCTGCCGTCCGACTTCCGCGTCCGCTCGCTCGACGGCATCGCCGACGACTGGCCGCTCGACTACCAGGAGCTGCGGCCCTACTACGAGCGGACCGACCGCGAGTTCGGCGTCTCGGGCATGGGCGGCGACCCGGCCTACCCGGCCGGCGGCGAGGATCCGCCGCTGCCGCCGCTGCCGATCGGCGCCGGCGGCCTGAAGGTCGCGCGCGCCCACGCCCGCCTGGGCTGGCACTGGTGGCCCGAGCCCAACTCCATCCTGTCGGTGCCCTACGACGGGCGGCGCCCCTGCGTCCAGCGCGGCACCTGCCAGCAGGGCTGCAACGAGGGCGCCAAGGCCTCCACCGACCTGACCCACTGGCCCAAGGCGATCGCCGCCGGCGCGCGGCTCGTGACCGGCGCCCGCGTGCGGCGCCTGGAGACCGACAGGGCGGGCCTGGTCACCGGCGCGACGTGGCTCGATCGCGAGGGCCTGGAGCACTTCGAGCCGGCCCGCGTCGTGGTCCTCGCCGCGAACGCCATCGGCACGCCGCGCCTGCTGCTCCTGTCGGCCTCGCCGGCCCATCCGGACGGCCTGGCCAACTCGTCCGGCCTCGTCGGGCGGCGCCTGATGATGCATCCCTTCGCCAACGTGGGCGGGCTGTTCGACGAGGACCTGGAGAGCTGGCAGGGCCAGTTCGGCTGCTCCATCGAGTCGTTCCAGTTCTACGAGACCGACGAGCGGCGGGGCTTCGTGCGGGGCGCCAAGTGGGGCCTCGCGCCCACCTTCGGGCCGATCAACGCCGCCCTGCCGAGCCGCGCCGGGACGCAGGTCTGGGGCCCCGACCACCACCTGCACGTCCGCTCGCACCTGGGCCGCGGCGCGAACTGGGGCCTCTTCGGCGAGGACCTGCCCGACGAGGCCAACCAGGTCGCCCTCTCGCCGCACCCTGACCGACACGTCCGGCATCCCCGCCCCCGAGATCCACTACAAGGTCTCGGACAACTCGCGGCGCCTGCTCGACTTCCACATCGAGATGGCCACCGCAGTCGCTCAGGGAGGCCGGCGCCCACACGGTCGAGGTCGACCGCCTGATGCGCTACTCGGGCTGGCACCTGCTGGGCACGGCGCGCATGGGCGACGACCCGAAGACGTCCGTGCTCGACCGCTGGAACCGCGCCCACGACGTGCCCAACCTGTACGTCGTCGACGGCAGCTGCTTCGTGACCTCGGCCGGCGTCAACCCGACCTCCTCGATCGTCTCGCTGGCGCTGCGGGCGGCCGACCACCTGGTCGAGACGCGGGCCAACCAGCAGGTGCCGGCATGAGCGACGTCCTCGACCGCTTCGACGCCGGCCAGCGGGCCGCCGCTGGCCGCGATGGCCGCCCAGCCTCATCCCTGCCGCGCACGGGATGCCCTCGGCCGGTGACGTCATCGACGACCAGCGTCTGCGCTTCGTGCTCGAGGCTCGTCCCGACCTCGTCGAGCCGCTGCGGACCGCCCTCGGCGACGGACCTGCCGGTGCGAACCCGCGGCGCGGCTGGCGGCGCTGGAGCGCGACGAACCGGACGCCCACGCGGCGCTGCTGCTGGTGATCGTCGGCGCCTACTACACCGACAAGGTCGTCCGCGAGCGCCTGGGCTATCCCGGCCAGGAGGCGAAGGTGCTGCAGTCCTGGAAGTACCCCGTCTACCTGGAGGAGGGCCTCCTCGACGGAGTGCAGGCCCGCGGGGCGATCTGGCGCGACCCGGCGACCGGCCGGACCGCGGTGGAAGCACGGCCCGCGCCCTCCGTGCCGACCGAGCGCGGGGCATAGGGGAGATCGAGATGGCTGCGACCACACCGGCACGATGGCTCGACCCGTTCCTCGACGACTGGCGACCCGGCAGCGGTGAGCCGGTCGAGAAGCGCGAGCCGGCCACCGGCATCCCGCTCACGACCCTCAACCAGTCGACGCCCGACGACGTCGCCCGCGCGGCCGCAGCCGCCGCTGCGGCGCAGCCGGCGTGGGCGGAGACGAACCACCAGGAGCGGGCCGCCATCCTGCGCCGCGCCGCCGCGATCTACGAGGCGCATCGGCCGGAGTTCGGGACCTGGACGCAGCGCGAGACCGGCGCCCACCGCAACAAGATGCACCACGAGCAGGACTTCACGGTGCAGGAGCTCCTGAACGCCTCGTCGATGCCGTCCCAGCCGTACGGCTCGCTGCTGCCGTCGGCGCAGACCGGACCGCCTCTCGATGGTGCGCCGCGTGCCGGTCGGGGTCGTCGGCGCCATCACGCCGTGGAACTCGCCGAGCGTCCTCGGCATGCGCGTCGTCGCGCCGGCGCTCGCCCTGGGCAACGCCGTCATCCTGAAGCCCGATCCGCAGACGCCGGTCTGCGGCGGGGCCGTCTTCGCCGCCATCTTCCGCGAGGCGGGCCTGCCGGACGGGCTGCTGCAGATCGTCATCGGTGGGGCGGAGGTGGGCGAAGCCCTGGTCACCGACCCCAACGTGGACATGGTCTCGTTCACCGGCTCGACGGCGGCCGGGCGGCGCGTCGGGGCCCTCGCGGGAGGCCTGCTCAAGAAGGTCTCCCTCGAGCTCGGCGGCAACAACGCCTTCGTGGTCCTGGATGACGCCGACCTGCAGGCGGCCGCGTCGGCCGGGGCCTACTCGTCCTTCCAGTTCCAGGGCCAGGTCTGCTTCGCCGTGGGCCGCCACATCGTCCATCGCTCGGTCGCCGACGAGTACATCGCGTTGCTGGCGGCCAAGGCCGCACGGCTGCGCCTCGGCGACCCCTATCGCGAGGACGTGGACCTTGGCCCGATCGTCAACGAGAAGCAGCTCGCCCGCGTCGACGGCATCGTCCAGCGCTCCGTGGCCGGCGGCGCGCGTCTCGTGGCCGGCGGCACGCACGAGGGCCTCTTCTATCGGCCGACCGTGCTGGCCGACGTCACGGCCGGTCTGCCGGTGTGGACGGACGAGACCTTCGGCCCGGTGGCGCCGGTGGTGGGCTTCGACTCGGACGACGAGGCCGTCGCGCTGGCCAACGACAGCGACTACGGGCTGGCCGCGGGCGTGTACTCGCGCTCGATCTCACGGGGGCTCGCCATCGCCAACCGCATCCGGGCGGGCATGGTCCACGTCAACGACCAGACCATCAACGACGAGGCCATCATCCCCTTCGGCGGCATGGGCATCTCGGGCAACGGCGGTCGTTTCGGCGGCGAGGCGAGCCTGGAGGCGTTCACCGAGTGGCAGTGGCTGACCGTCCGCGACAAGCCGCGCTCGTTCGGCCCGACGTACTGAGCCCGGCGAGGTGACATCCATCACCGAGGTCGCCCGCCTCGCGGGCGTCTCCACGGCGACCGTCTCGCGGGTCGTCTCGGCGGCCGACTACGCCGTCCGGCCGGCCACCCGCGAGCGTGTCCTGGACGCCGCCCGCGCCCTGGACTACGTGCCCAACGCCCTCGCGCGCGGCCTGCTCAAGAGCCACGTCCCGGTGGTCGGCGTCATCGTCCACGACATCACCGACCCCTACTTCGCCGAGGTGGTGCGGGGCGTCGAGGATGCCGCCGCACCTGGCGGCTACCTCGTCATCACCTGCAGCTCGGAGCGCGTCCCCGAGCGCGAGAACGCCTACGTCCGGCTGCTGCGCTCGATGCGCGCCGCGGCCGTGATCTTCGCCGGCAGCGGCCTGGACGACCCGGCCCTGAACGAGGAGCTGCCCAAGCACCTCCGGGCGATGCGGGCCTACGGCGCGGGCGTCGTCCACCTCTCGCCGCACGCCCAAGGCGGGCCGGAGGTCGGCGTCGACAACGCGGGCGGCGTCGCGGCGATGGTGGCGGCGCTGGTGGGCATGGGCCATCGGCGCATCGCCTTCCTGGCCGGGCCGACCACCCTCTACGTCGGCGCGCGTCCGGCTGGCCGGCTACCGGCGCGGGCTGGCCCGCGCCGGCGTCCCGTTCGACGAGCGGCTCGTCGTGACCGCCACCTTCGACCAGGAAGGCGGCGCGCTCGGCGTCGATCGGCTGCTCGCCTCCGGGCTGTCTTCACCGCCATCTGCTGCGCCAACGACCTGCTGGCGCTGGGCGCCCTGCGGCGGCTCGCACGAGCTCGGGCATCGCCGTCCCGGACCAGGTCTCGGTGGCCGGTTTCGACGACATCGCGGTCGCGGCCATGACCACGCCGAGCCTCTCCACGGTGCGGCTGCCGCTGCGCGAGATGGGACGCCGCGGCTTCGAGTACGCCGCCGGCCTGCTCGCCGGGCGGCGGCCCCGGCGCGACCTCATGCCGACGACCGTCGTCCTGCGCGGCTCGACCGCGCCACCACCACCTTCCACCGCCATCGATCCAGTCCGGGCCACCACCGCGAGGGGAGCACCTGCATGAGCCTCGATCTCCACGGCATCATCCCGGCCTGCGTCATCACCTTCGACGTCGACGGCCGCTTCGACGAGGCGGCCTATCGCCGCTACCTGCAGTGGCTGCTGCCGCAGGGTCCGGTCGCGCTGGCCATCAACGCCGACACCGGCGAGGGGCCGCACCTCTGGCCGGACGAGCGCGAGCGCGTCCTGCGCGTCGCCGTCGACGAGGCCGGCGCCGTGCCCGGTGATCGCCGGGCTCAGCGCCTCGTTCACCGCCCAGGCGGTCGAGGAGGCCAAGCGGGCCGAAGGCGCGGGCGCCCGCGGCCTCCTCGTCTTCCCCATCCCGGCCTACCAGGGCACGCCGCTGGACCCCGCGCTCCCGGTCGCCTACCACGAGGCCATCGCGTCGGGCTGCGGCCTGCCGCTCGTCGCCTTCCAGCTCCAGCCGGCCCTCGGCGGGGTCATCTTCTCGGAGGAGATCCTGGTCCGGATCGCCGCCATCGACAGCGTCGTGGCGCTCAAGGAGGCCTCCTTCGACGCGCGGCTGTACCTGGCCACGCGGCGCATGATCGAGCACCTGGAGCGGCCCATCGACCTGCTGACCGGCGACGACAACTTCGTGTACGAGTCGTTCGTCATGGGCGCCGAGGGCGCCCTCATCGGCTTCGGCACGCTGGCCACCGACCTCCAGGTGGAGATGTACCGCCTGACGCGCGACGCCCGCTGGGCGGAGGCCCGCGCCATCTGGGAGCGCATCCTGCCGCTGGAGGAGGCGGTCTACGCCCAGCCGGTGCGTGACTACCGGGCGCGCACCAAGATCGCCCTCAAGCACCTCGGCGTCATCGACAGCACGGTCATGCGGCCGCCGCTGCTGCCCGCCTCGGCGGACGCCTCGGTCGCGGTCCGCGCCGCCCTGGCGGCCGCGAACCTGCTCACGCCGGCCGGCGTCGCCTGATGGGCGACGCCCTGGCGGGCCGGGTCGTGCTCGTCACCGGCAGCAGCCGCGGCATCGGGGCGGAGGTGGCCGTCAAGGCTGCCGCGGCGGGTGCCACCGTGGCCGTCCACTTCAACCATTCCGCGGACGGAGCGGCCCGCACCGTCGCGCGCGCCCGCGGCGCGGGCGTCGAGGCCGAGAGCTTCGCCGCCGACATCGCCGACGGGGCGCAGGCGGAGGAGCTGGTGGCGCGCGTGCTCGACCGCTTCGGGCGCCTGGACGGGCTGGTCAACAACGCCGGGCGCACCCAGGTGGGGCCGTTCCTGGCGATCGAGCCGGCCGAATGGGACGCCCTCATCCGCACCGACCTGACGGCCGCCTTCCACACCTGCCGCGCGGCGCTGCCCGTCCATGCTCGAGCGGGGCAGCGGGTCCATCGTCAACGTCGCCTCCCGGCTGGGCCAGATGGGCGTGGCCGAGACGGCCGCCTACAGCGCGGCCAAGGCCGGGTCTGATCGGCCTGACCCGCGCGCTCGCCAGGGAGTTCGGCCCGCGCGGCATCCGCGTCAACGCCGTCGCCCCGGCCGTCGTCGAGACGGGCATGACCACCGACCTGGTCGACAGCGAGGAGGGCCGCCGGCGGCTGCGCGACATGGCCCTTGGGCCGCTTCGGGCGCGCCGGACGAGGTGGCCGAGGCGGTCATCTTCCTGCTCTCCGACGCGTCGAGCCTCTTCCTTGGCCAGACGCTCAACCCCAACGCCGGCGGCTACATGCCGTGACCAAGGTGATCGAGGTCCGCGAGGCCGTCGGCCTGGTCCGCGACGGCAGCGACCCTGCTGATCGGCGGCTCCGGCGCCGGCCACGCGGTGCCGCAGCGCTTCATCGACGAGCTCGCCGCGGTCTTCACCGCGGAGGGCCACCCGCGCGACCTGACCACCGTGCGCGTGGTGGGCATCGGCGACTTCGCCGACCGCGGCTTCTCGCAGCTGGCCCTGCCCGGCCTGACGCGACGCACGATCGGCAGCAACATCGGCAACGAGCCGCGCCTCGGCGCGCTCGTGGAGGCCAACGAGATCCAGGCCTACTCGTTCCCCCAGGGCGTGCTCTCGCAGCTGATGCGCGAGATCGCGGCCGGGCGGCCCGGGCTGGTCACGCACGTGGGCCTCGGCACGTACGTGGACCCCCGCGAGACCGGCGGCAAGCAGAACGCGGCGACCACGGAGGACCTCGTCGAGCTGGTCACGCTGCGCGGCCGGGAGTGGCTGCTGTACCACGCCTTCCCCATCGACGTGGCCGTCATCCGCGGGCACGACCGCCGACGAGGACGGCAACCTGACGCATGGAGGGCGAGGCGGTCCAGGGCGAGATGCTGGCCATGGCCATGGCCGCCCGCAACAGCGGCGGCATCGTCATCGCCCAGGTCCGCCAGCTCGCCCGTCGGGGCAGCCTGCCCGCTGCGCAACGTGAAGGTCCCCGCCGCGCTGATCGACTACGTCTACGTCGTCCCGGACCAGTGGCAGACGTACATCACCCAGGACTCGCCCTACTACGCCGGCGCGCTGCGCAAGCCGGTCACGGCGGAGGCGCCGCTGCCGCTCGACGTGCGCAAGATCATCGCCCGCCGCTCCCTGCTGGAGTTCCCCCGCGGCGCCATCTGCAACCTGGGCTTCGGCATCAGCCAGCTGATCGGCCGCGTGGCCTGGGAGGAGGGCATCACCGACCAGCTCGTCCTGACCGTGGAGCAGGGCATCTTCGGCGGCGTGCCGGTGGCCGGCAACGAGGGCGGGGCCGGCTTCAACTACCAGGCCATGATCGACCAGCCCTACATGTTCGACTTCTACGACGGCGGCGGGCTGGACGTGGCGAGCCTCTCGTTCGCCGAGGTGGACGCCGAGGGCAACGTCAACGTCCACGCCTTCGAGGGCCGCGTCCGCGGGCCCGGGCGGCTTCCCCAACATCAGCGCCCGCACCGGCCGCATCAACTTCGTCGGGACGCTGACGGCCCAGGGCCTGCGCATCGAGATCCAGGACGGGGTGCGCATCGTCCACGAGGGCAGCCTGCCCAAGTTCGTGCCCCACGTCCGGCAGGTCTCGTTCAACGGCCACCTCGCCCGCCAGCGCGGCCAGCAGGTCCGCTACATCACCGAGCGGGCGGTCTTCGCCCTGGCCGACGACGGCCTCGTGCTGATGGAGGTCGCCCCCGGCGTCGACGTCGAGCGTGACGTGCTTGGCCGGATGGGCTTCCGCCCGCGCGTCGCCGAGCAGCTGCTGACGATGGATCGCCGCCTGTACGCCACGGGCCCGATGGGCCTGGCGGCCGACTTCGGGGCCCGGCATGAGCGCGCTCGTCACGCTGGAGCTGGGGCCGGTCGCCCATCTGGAGCTGGTGAACCCGCCGCTCAACCTCGTGACGCGGGAGCTCCTGGACGAGCTCGACGCGGCCCTCGCGACGCTCGCCGCAGCGCCGGCCGGCGACGTCCGTGCCGTGGTCCTGACCGGCGCCGGGTGAGCGGGCCTTCTGCGCCGGCTCGCACGTCGGCGAGTTCGAGGCCCAGCGCGGCCCGGGCGGTCGCGAGCGCCGGGCGCTCGACGAGCGCGTCGCCAGCCGCCTGGCGAGCCTGCCCATGCCGACCATCGCCGCCCTCGAGGGCGACGCGCTGGGCGGCGGCCTGGAGCTGGCCCTGTGCTGCGACATCCGCATCGCCTCCGCCCGTGCCCGCCTGGGCCTGCCCGAGGTGCGCCTGGCGGTGACGCCCGGCAGCGGCGGCACGCAGCGGCTGCCGCGCCTGGTGGGACCGGCCCGGGCCAAGGAGCTGATCCTGAGCGGCCGCCTCGTCGACGCCGAGGAGGCGGTGCGGATCGGGCTGGTCAACCGGGTCGTGCCGGCGGGCGAGGCGCGCCGCGCCGCCGACGAGCTGGCCGCCGAGATCGCTGCCCGCGGGCCGCTCGCGGTCCGCGAGGCCAAGCGGCTGATCGACCTGGCCCTGGACGTGGACCTGGACGCCGGCCTGGCCGCCGAGCTGGACGCCTCCGACCGCATCTTCGCCACCGACGACATGCTCGAGGGAGCGCACGCCTTCCTCGGCAAGCGCGACCCCGTCTACCGGGGTCGGTGAGCCGAATGAGGGACGCACCGCATGAGTGAGATCGGACGCTTCGGGGTCTTCCTGCCCTCGTACATCTGGGCCGGTGACGGCCCGGAGCGGGCCCGCGGCATCCGGACCTTCGCGCGGGCGGTGGAGGACCTGGGCTTCGACTCGCTCTTCATCACCGACCATCTGCTGGCCGCGAAGCGCTTCTACTCGGTCTCGTTCCTGGAGCCGCTGGCGGCACTGGCCGTGGCGGCCGGCGTGACCGAGCGGGTCCGCCTTGGCACATCGATCCTGATCATGCCGCTGCGCAACCCGGTGCTCCTGGCCAAGGAGCTGGCCACGCTGCAATTCCTGTCGGAGAACCGCGTCATCCTGGGGGCCGGCGTGGGCTGGAACGACGCCGAGTACGAGGCGGTCGGCGTCCACAAGTCGGAGCGCGGCAAGCGGACCGACGAGATGCTCGACATCATCACGCCGCTGCTCGAGGGGCAGACGGTCACCTATCACGGCCGCTACTACTCGGTCGACGACGTCTTCATCGAGCCCACCGCCTCGCAGCGCCCGGAGATCTGGATCGGCGGCGGGTCACAGCTGGCCGACCCCAAGTCGCCCGACCTGCCCCGCTTCGTCGAGTCGGTCAAGGCCCGCGTCCTGCGCACCGACGGCTGGATCCCCCGCCCGACCTGCCCGCCGGAGGACATCGCCCGCGACTGGGTCGAGCTCCAGGCCTACTACCGCGAGCACGGCCGCGATCCCGACGAGTGCGTCGTGGCGCACGAGAACTTCCTGCACCTGGTGCTGACCGATGATCCCGGCCAAGGCCCGCGAGGAGCAGCATCGAGCGTTCCTGAGGGTCATGAGCGCCGAGCGCGGCCCGAAGTACCTGGAGTCGGTCTACCTGTTCGGTACGCCCGACGAGGTCATCGCCTCCCTCCAGGCGCGGGTCGACGCCGGCGTCGAGTACTTCGTCCTGCACACCATGACGCCCGACCCCGCCCAGCTCCAGGCGTGGGTCGACGAGATCATCCCCCACGTGACGTTCCCCGCCACGGCCGGACCGGTGCGGCGGATGGCGCCCGCCCTGCGGTGACGCAGCGCGTCGCGCTCCTGGGCAAGCCCCTTCGGCGGCGCCACTCGCAGGTCATGCACGACGCCGCGTTCGCGGCGGCCGGGATCGACGCCCGCTACGAGCTGCTCGAGCTCGACGAGGCGGACGTGCCGGCGGCCGTGGCCCAGGCGCGAGGCCCGGACTGGCTGGGCCTCCAGGTCACGGCGCCCTACAAGCGGCTCGTGGCCGGCCTGTGCGACCGCGTGGAGGCCGACGCGGCGACGATCGGCGCGGTCAACAGCGTGGCCCGCACGTCGGCCGGCGAGCTGGTGGGCTTCAACACCGACGCGCCGGGCTTCCGCGCCGCGGTCGAACTGGCCATGGGTCGTCCACTGGCCGGCCGGCGGGTCGTCGTGGCGGGCGCCGGCGGCGCCGCGCACGCCGTCGTCTTCACCTGCCTCAGCGCGGGTGCGGACCGCGTGACGATCGGCAATCGAACGGTCGCGTCCGCAGCGGCCCTGGCCGAGCGCTTCGGTGGCGTCGGGGCCGGGTCCGTGGCTGCCGTCGCCCTGGACGATCCGGCCTTCACGGACGCGCTGCGATCCGCGGACCTGGCCGTCAACGCGACGACCGTCGGGATGCTCGAGCCGGGCACGACGATCGACGTCGAGGCGCTGCGGGGCGACGCGACGGTCTTCGACCTGGTCTACGTGCCGCCCGAGACGCCGCTGCTGCGGGCCGCCCGGGCGCGCGGGCTGCGCGCGGCGAACGGCTCCGAGATGCTGATCCAGCAGGCGGCCATCGCCTTCGAACGCTGGACGGGCGTCGGCGGCATGGCCGACGTGATGCGGGCCGCCGTCGCGCCGCTCCTCGCCGACGTCGCGGCCGGGGCCTGACGCATGCGCTTCGCCACGGTCATCGAGGACGGTGGCGCGATCGCGGCGGGGCTGGTGGACGGGACGGCGCATCCTGTCGCTCGCCGGGGCGGGCCCGGGCCTGGACTCGATGCGCGGCCTTGCCGCGAACGGCCAGGCGGGCCTCCGGCACGTCCGTGACTGGGCGCGGCAGCAGCCATCGCGACGGTACCGCTCCCTCGACGACGTCCGAGCTCGGACCCGCCGTGCCCGACCCGGGGGCCATCTACACCATCGGGCTCAACTACGCGGCGCCCGGCGACCCTGTCGCGGCACCCGGCGCGGCCGCTCGTCTACGCCAAGCTGCCCACCTCGGTGATCGGGCACGGCGCCGTGGTGTCATGGGACCGGTCGCTGACGGCCAACGTGGATCCCGAGGTCGAGCTCGGCGTGGTCATCGGCGAGACGGCCATCGCCGTGCGGCCGGAGGATGCCCTGTGAGCACGTCTTCGGCTACACGTGCATCGACGACATCTCGTCACGCGACCCGTGGCTCGACGGCGACCAGTGGCTGCTGGGCAAGTCGTTCGCCGGCTTCTGCCCCGTCGGGTCCCTGGGTCGTCACGCCCGACGAGGTGGAGGCGCAGGATATGCGGTCTCGGCTGCACCATCAACGGCACGCCGATCCAGGCCGACACCACCGGCCACATGCGCCATTCGATCGCTCGACTGATCGCCTACCTCAGCCGCCACACCGTGCTGCGGCCGGGGGACCTGATCGCGACCGGCACGCCCGCGCGGCTCGCCGGGCCGCTCGGACCGGAGCGCCACCTCCAGCCCGGTGACGTGGTGACGTGCTGGATCGAGGGCATCGGGGAGCTGACGACGACGATCGGTTAGACCAGCGACGCACAGCAGGAGGCAGGGATCCGATGAAGCCACCCACCGTGTTCCTCGGCGAGATGACGACGCTCGAGGTGGAAGCCTTCCTGACCCACGACCACACCGTCATCGTGCCGATCGGCTCCACCGAGCAGCACGGCCCGCACGGCCCGCTGCTCACCGACGTCCTCGTGGCCCAGGAAGTCGCCCGCCGCATCGCGTCGCGCGTCGGGGCCGTCGTCGCGCCGACCGTCGACTACGGCCTGTCGTATCCGCACGTCGGCTTCACCGGCCTCGTCCACATCCGGATCCCGACCTTCATGGCGCTCATCGAGGACCTCTGCCGTCTCGCTCGCCACGGCCGGGTTTCCGCCGGATCGTCTTCCTCAACGGCCACTACGACAACACCTACGCCATCGCCTATGCCTGCGCCAACGCGGCGGACCGCCTGCCCAAGGGCGTGCGGGCCTTCCCGGTGAACTACTGGGACGGCCTGTCGGCCGCCGAAACGGCGGAGTTCTTCGAGCTCCTCGACCGGCCTCCACGCCAACCAGGCGGAGACGTCGGCCATCCTCGCGATCGCCCCGGCGCTCGTCGACATGGACCACGCCAACGCGCGAGATGCCGCCGTTCCCGCCGGTGACCAACTCCGGCGCGGTGCACACGGCGTTCTTCTTCTCGTCGCCCGGCTCCGTCCACCGCGCGACCCACTCGGGGACGTGGGGCGACGCGCGCGGCGCGACGGCCGAGTTCGGCGAGCGCTACCTGGCGGCCGTGGCCGAGGCGACCGTTCGCCAGATCGACGACATCGAGCGGACCTTCGCCGCGATGCCCGACCGCTGACCGCCGTCGGCGGTCGGCCCATCGGGACTAGCATCTCCGAGGAAGAGAGGCGCACGCCCATGACCACCGATGCGAGCCACGACTTCAGCGGCCTGGGCGTGTTCCTCACGGGCGCGACATCGGGCATCGGCCACGAGGCCGCGTCGCGCTTCCTGGCCGCCGGAGCGACCGTGGCCTGCGTCGGGCGGCGGACGACGGAGCTGGCGCCGCTGGTGGGCGAATTCGGCCCGCGCTGCGTGCCGCTGGTGGCCGACCTGGCCGATGCCGGAGCGGTCGGCGCCGTCGCCGCCGAGGCGATGCGGCGCCTGGGCAAGGTCGACGTCCTGGTGAACGGCGCCGGTGTCGGCTTCCGGGCCGACGTCCTCGAGACGACCCTGGCCCAGTGGAGCGAGACGTTCGCCGTCAACGTCACGGCCGCCTTCCTGCTCTGCCAGGCGTTCCTGCCCCATTTCCTGGCCAACGGCGGCGGGACGATCGTCAACGTCGCGTCCGTGGGCGGTCATCATCGGCATCCCCAACCGGGCCGCCTACTGCGCCTCCAAGGCCGCCCTCATCTCGCTGACGCGCAGCCTCACCGTCGAGTTCGCCGAACGGGGCATCCGCGCCAACTGCGTCGCCCCCGGTACGACCGACACGCCGTGGGTGGACCGCATCCTGGCCGGCGCGGACGACGTGGCGACGCTGCGCCGCCAGATGGAGGACCGGCAGGTCATCCGGCGGCTGGCCCGGCCGGAGGAGATCGCCGACGCGATCCTGTTCCTGGCCTCGCCCCGTGCTTCGTTCTTCCACGGCTCCACCGTCGTCGTCGACGGTGGCTACACCGCGCGTTGAGGCCGCCACCGATGGACCTGGGGACGACGCTGACGCAGGCCGGCGTGCTGCCGGTCGTGACGGTCACGCGCCCCGAGCAGGCCGTCCCGCTGGCCAAGGCGCTCCTGGCGCGGCGGCCTCGGCGTGCGTCGAGATCACGTTCCGCTCGGACGCCGCGGTCGACGCCATCCGGGCCATCCGTTCGGGCGTGCCGGAGATGCTCGTGGGCGCCGGCACGGTCCTCACCACGGACCAGGCCGACGCCGCGATCGACGCCGGCGCGACCTTCCTGGTGAGCCCCGGCTTCGGCCCCGACGTGGTCGACCACGCGCTGGCCCGCGGCGTCGCGATGCTGCCCGGGATCGCCACGCCGACCGAGCTCCAGGCCGCGCTGGCTCGCGACCTGCGCGTCGTCAAGGTCTTCCCCGCCGCGGTGCTCGGCGGTCCGGCGTTCCTGCAGGCCCTCGCAGGCGCCCTACCCCATGATGCGGTTCGTGCCCACGGGCGGCGTCACCCCCGCCACGCTCCGCCGACTACCTCGCCCTGGACTGCGTCGCCGCCGTCGGCGGGACGTGGCTGGCGAGGGCGCGCGTCATCGCGTCGGGCGGCGTGGGACGAGGTCGGAGCGGCTGGCGCGCGAGGCGGCCGCCATCGTCGCGGCGGGTCCGCGGCGCGCCGACCGGGGCCGCGGTCTAGCCATGACGCTCGCGATCAAGGGCGCGGACGAAGCTCGCTGGGACCTCGTGGCCCTCGGCGAGGTCATGCTGCGGCTGGACCCGGGCGAGGACCGCATCCATACCGCGCGCCAGTTCCGCGCCTGGGAGGGCGGCGGCGAGTACAACGTCGCCCGCGGGCTGCGGCGCTGTTTCGGCCTGCGGACGGCGATCGTGACGGCCCTTGCCGACAACCCCATCGGGCGCCTGGTCGAGGACATGATGCTGGCGGGCGGCGTCGACCTGCGGCACGTCGCCTGGGTGCCCTACGACGGGGTCGGCCGGAGCGGTCCGCAACGGCCTCAACTTCACCGAGCGCGGCTTCGGCGTGCGCGGCGCGGTCGGCGTCTCCGACCGCGGCCACACCGCGGTCAGCCAGCTGCGGCCGGGCGACGTGGACTGGGACGCGATCTTCGGGACGGAAGGTGCGCGCTGGTTCCACACCGGTGGCATCTTCGCCGCGCTCTCGCCCGTCGACAGCGGAGGTGGCCGCCGAGGCCATGGCCGCCGCCCGGCGGCACGGGACGATCGTCAGCTACGACCTCAACTACCGCCCCAGCCTGTGGAAGGGCATCGGCGGCCAGGAGCAGGCGCAGGCCGTGAACCGGTCGCTCGCCCCGCTCGTCGACGTGATGCTGGGCAACGAGGAGGACTTCAGCGCCGCCCTGGGCTTCGCCCCGGCGGCCGGCGACCCGGACCTGGCCGAGCTCGATCCCACGCGCTACGGCGAGATGATGGCCGACGGTCATGGACACGTACGCCAACCTTGCCGTGGTGGCCACGACGCTGCGCGTGGCGCGGACCGCGACCCGCAACGACTGGGGCGCGGCGTGCTTCGCCGACGGACGGCTGACCGTGGCGACGCCCCACCCCGACCTGGAGATCCTGGACCGCGTGGGGGGCGGCGACTCGTTCGCCTCGGGCCTGATCTACGGGCTGCTGACCGGCCTGCCGCTGGAGCACGCGCTGGAGTACGGCGTGGCCCACGGGGCCCTGGCCATGACGACGCCGGGCGACACGTCCATGGCGACGCTGGCGGAGGTCGAGGCGCTCGTGGCCGGGCGCCCGCCGCGGGTGGCCAGATGACCGCGGGCCTGGTCGCGTCGGGCCGCGCGCACGGTTCAGGGCCGACTGGTCCTGTGGACAGGGCCGACCGGCCCATCCCGCCTCGGGCGGTGCGTGACATCATGGCCAAGCCATGATCGAACGCCATATCACGTTCACCGTGAGCCCCGACAAGGCCGGCGACTTCGAACGCTTCTTCGCCGAGCGCTACCGGCCGGCGATGGCCGCCTCCCCCGGCTTCGTGCGCGTCGACCTGCTCCGTGAGGCGGAGGACGCGACCAAGTACCAGATGGTGCTGCGGTTCCAGGACCTCGATGCGTCGGTGGGCTGGCGGACGTCGCCCGTGCACCAGGGCCTCCAGCCCGACCTCAACGCGCTCGTCTCGAGCAGCGTCGTCCAGGCGTACGAGGTGATCGCGTGACCGCGCGCGATGAAGGTGAGCGGCTCGGCCACGCTGGCGGCCTCGCCCGAGGCGGTGTTCGCGGCCATCTGCGATCCGGGCGCGCTGCTCGAGGTCATCCCGGGCTGCCAGGAGATCCACCAGGTCTCGGCCGACGAGTACCGCGGCCGCATCGCCATCCGCCTGCCGGCCGTCGTCGGCACGTACGACACGGTCGTGCGGCTGGTCAACGCCGACGCCCCGACCTCCGGTGAGCTCGAGGGCCGCCTCGAAGGCCGCGTGGGGACGATCGCCGGCCGGGCCACGTTCCGCCTCCACGGCGAGGGCGATGGGACGGTCGTCGAGTACGACGGATCGGCCGTCGTCGGCGGGCCGCTCGCGCGGCTCGACTCGCGGTTCCTGGAGGGCTTCGCCCGGTCGCTCGTCGAACGAGGGGCTGGCCCGGCTCGGCCGGCGCCTCGCAGGCCGTCGCGGTCGAAGGCGCCGCCGCCCGATGAGCGTGCGCGAGTACCTCATGCCCCGGTCGCTGCCGGAGGCGATCGGCCTGCTCGAGCGCCATGGGCCGGAGCTGCTGGTGATGGCCGGCGGGACCGTCGCCATGCCCCTCATCAACGACGGCATCTCGCTGCCCGAGCGCGTCATGAGCCTGCGGCACGCGGGCCTGGACCGCCTGGAGCGGCGGGGCGACGTCCTGGCCATCGGCGCCGCGGTGACGCTCTCCCAGCTCCTCGCCGCAGGACGTCGTGCCGCTGCTCAGCGAGGCCGCCCGCCACACCGCGAGCTGGTCCATCCGCAACATGGGCACGGTCGGCGGCAACCTCTTCACCCCGCCGCCCGGGCGGCGACGTGGCGGTCGCCCTCCTGGCCCTCGACGCGCAGGTCCGCGTGGCCGGCCCGCGGGGCGAGCGGGTCCTCCCGCTGGCCGACTTCTTCACCGGCTTCATGACCAACGCCCTGGCGCCCGACGAGCTGCTCGTGGAGATCACCGTCCCCACGACGGCGCGCGAGACGGCCTTCCTCAAGTTCGGCCGCAAGCACGCCAACACGCCCGCCGTGGTGACCGTGGCGGTCGCCCTGGAGCGGCGCGACGGCCGCGTCGGTGCGGCCCGCATCGCCCTCGGCGCGGCCGGGCCGCACCCCATCCGGGCCGCGAGCGCGGAGGCCGTGCTCACCGGTGCCGTGCCCTCGATGCCGCGGTCATCGATCGGGCGGCGCAGGCGGCCGCGGCCGAATGCCAGCCGTTCACCGACGGCATCGCCACCGAGTGGTACCGCCGGCGGATGGTCGGCGTCTTCGTCCGCCGCGCGCTGGAGTCCCTCTAGATGGCCTCGACGATCGTCACCTTCGAGCTCGGCGACCGCGAGGTGGAGGTCATGGTCAGGCCCATGACCACGCTCCAGGCGGTCCTGCGCTACCAGCTCGGCCAGACGGCGGTCAAGGAAGGCTGCCGTCAGGGCGGCTGCGGCAGCTGCACCGTCCTCGTCGACGGCGAGCCGGTGATGTCGTGCCTCCTGCCCGTCGAGGAGGTGGCCGGCCGGCGCGTGGACACGCTCGAGACGGCCATGCCGGCCGACGGGGCCGACCCGCTCCAGCAGGCGTTCATCGACCAGGGTGCCTTCCAGTGCGGCTACTGCACGCCCGGCATGCTGATGGTCTCGAAGGCGCTCCTGGACCACGACCCGCATCCGACGCGCGAGGCGATCATCGACGCGCTGGCCGGCAACGTCTGCCGCTGCACCGGCTACGCGCCGATCATCGGCCGCCGTCGAGGCCGCCGCGCGCGCCGGCAAGGACGAGGCGCCTCGATGAGTCCCGCCCGCCACGTCGTCGGCCGATCGGTCGCCCGTGCCGACGGGGTCGGCCACGTCACCGGCCGCACCGTCTTCACGACCGACCGGGCGTTCCCCGGCCTCCTCCACCTCAAGGTCGTGCGCAGCCCGGTCCACCACGCGCGGATCCGCGGCGTCGACCTGTCGGAGGCCGAGCGCGTGCCGGGGTTCGTCCGGGCCCTCACCCACGCCGACGTGCCCCACAACGTCTACACCATCCTGGGGCTCATCGGGGTCGAGCCCGAGGAGGAGTTCGTCCTGGCGGTCGATCGCGTCCGCTACAAGGGCGAGCCGATCGTCGCCATCGTCGCCGAGTCCGAGCAGGCCGCCCACGACGCGGTCGCGCGGGTGAAGCTGGACCTCGACGAGCTGCCCGCCGTCTTCGACGTGGAGGAGGCCCTCAAGCCCGGCGCGCCCATCGTGACCCACTGGGGCAACAACACGTTCATGTACGAGGGCCATCCGTGCCGGCGGGTCCGCTTCGGTGACGTCGAGGCGGCCTTCGCGCGGGCCGACCACATCGTCGAGGGCGTCTACGACACCAAGCCCATCGAGCACGCTCCGACCGAGACGACCGCGGCCATCGCCGTGCCGGAGGCGAACGGGCGGTTCACCGTCTACACCAACACGCAGGCGCTCTACTTCAGCCTGGACAACACCTCGATCATCCTGCAGGTGCCGGGCAACCAGCTCCACTTCATCGGCGGCACGGTCGGCGGCGGCTTCGGCGGCAAGGTCGACGTCATCGTCGAGCCGCTGGCCACGCTGGCGGCCATGAAGACGAACCGGCCGGTGCGGTATGCCTTCAGCCGCTCCGAGGAGATGCAGGTGTCGTCGACGCGCAGCGCGTGGCGCATCTACATGAAGGACGGCGTCATGGCCGACGGCCGGCTCATCGCCCGCAAGGTGACCAGCTACGCCGACTCGGGCGCCTACAGCCGCCAGACGCCGTACGCCCTGACCAAGCACGCGGCGAACGCGGCCGGCCCGTACGCCATCCCCAACGTCTCGATCGACGCCTACTGCGTCTTCACCAACCGCCAGCCCACCAGCGCCATGCGCGGCTTCGGCATCACCATGGCCTCGTTCGCCATCGAGGTCCAGATGGACAAGATCGCCGAGGTCGTGGGCCTCGACCCGTGGTCGGTGCGGTTCATCAACGCCTACCACGACGGCGACATGAAGCCGCACCGCAAGCTCGTCGAGGACGCCACGCTCATCGAGACGATGCAGGCCGCGGCGAAGCTCGTCGGCCACGAGCTGCCGGAGGCGTTCCGGGCGATGACCTCGGCTCCGCGGCCGGACGGAGGCGCCTGACGTGGCCAAGCTGCGCGGCACGGGCATCGTCCGCGGTCAACTACCCGACCGGCATGAACCTCGGCGGCGACCCCTCGCAGGCGCTGATCCATGCCACGACCAGCGGCTCGTTCGTCGTCTCGCTGTCGGCCACGGACCTGGGCCAGGGCCTGCGCACGGTCATCGGCCAGATCGCCGCCGAGACGCTGGGCGTGCGGATGGAGGACGTCGTCGTCGACACGGCCGACACGGACACCGGCCCGCACGACATGGGCACCTTCGCCAGCCGCGCCACGCACCGCGTCGGCAACGCGGTCATCGCGGCGGCGCGTGGAGGCCCGCGAGGCGCTCCTGGACGTGGCGGTCGACGAGTTCGAGGCCGCGCGCGAGCGACCTCGTCTTCGACGGCCAGGGCAACCTCATGGTCCGCGGCGCACCCGACCGCTCGCTGAAGATCGCCGACATCGCCGCCGCGGCCCAGTTCAAGTACGGCAAGACGATCGCCGGGCGCGGCGCCTGGATGAAGCCCAAGAGCCCCGTCGATCCCGAGACCGGGGCGATGGACCCCGACTCCACCGAGGCCCACGCCTGCACGGTGGCCGAGGTGGAGGTGGACACCGAGACCGGCGAGGTGACCGTCCTCAGCATCAAGAGCGCCTACGAGGTCGGCCAGCAGGTCAACCCGGCCCTGGTCAAGGGCCAGATCGTGGGCGGCGCCTGGATGGGCATGTCGCACGCCCTGTACGAAACGACCCAGCCCTACTACCCCGACCCCGACCACGCCGCCCGGGACTTCAGCGAGTACGTCATGCCCGGCGCCCACGAGATGCCGGAGATCGAGTGCGTCGTGCTGGAGTACCCGTCGTCGAACGGCCCGTACGGGGTCAAGGGCGTCGGCGAGATGACCGCCAACTCGCCCATCCCGGCCATCGTCAACGCCATCTACCACGCCACCGGCGTGCGCATCGACGAGCTGCCGGTGACCCCCGAGCTGATCCTTCGCGGCCTTGACGCGAAGGCGCGCGCCGCGGGCGACTGAGGAGGGATCCGGCGATGCGCCAGATCGCCACCTGGGACGAGTTCCCGACCGTCGAGTACATCCCGGGCGTCTACCGGCAGGCCGTCTCCGGCGAGAAGACGATGCTCACCCGGATCGTCTATCGCGGCGGCGTGGTCATCCCCGACCACACCCACGAGGCCGAGCAGATCATGCTCGTCGAGCAGGGCCGCCTGTGGGCCAAGGTGGGCGATGAGGAGTCGGAGGTCGGCCCCGGTTCGCTGCTCGTCATCCCCTCGAACTGGATCCACGCCTTCCGCCAGCTCGGCGACGAGGACGTCGTCTTCTACGAGTGCTTCGCCCCGATCCGCCTGGAGTACCTCGTCGGCTTCCGTGGGCCGGACCCGTCCCTGAAGATGATCAACGAGGGCCTGCCCGGCTGACTGGACGGCGGGTATCCGTGTCTCGCATCCGCGTCGGTCGGGCCGGGGGCTTGATCGCCCGCACGACAGCATCGATGGGAGCCTTCGCCTGCCCGGTCTTCCGGGGGACGGCTTCGGCACGCTCCACCGCGAGCCCAGATAGCTCGCCGGCGACCTCGTCCGGCGTGAAGAGCACCAACGGGTCACGCGGACCGCCGACCCCGTCCGCCAGGTTCGATCGATCGTGGCCCACGACGAGGAGTCTCCCACCGGGGGCGACGGCCGACGCCGCCCGAGCGAGGACCTCGCGCCGCTGATCCGACGGCAGGTGGATGAAGAAGAGCAGGACCAGGTCGAAGCGGGCCCTCGGCGGTCTCCATGCGAGCAGGTCCGCCAGCAGCCACCGTACCTTGACGCCCCGCGACCTGGCCCGCAGTCGACCACGATCGAGCGCAACGGGGGAGAAGTCGACCGCGGTGACCCGCCACCCGCGCGTCGCCAGCCAGACCGCGTTGCGCCCGTCACCGGTGCCAAGGTCCAGGGCACGCCCGGGTCGCAAGCCGCCGACCTCCTCGATCAGGGTCTCGTCAGGTTCCGGCGACTCGATGGGCGCCCCGGCCGCGTGTCGCTCGTTCCAGCGCTCGCGAGGTCCCGGCTGTGATCCACCGTCGGTGGCGCTCATCCGTCGGGTCTCCCCACGACGTGGTGGTCGAGCAACCGGCGGATCCGGTCGGCCATGGCGGCCTCGACGACCGAATCCGGGTCTCGCAGGCCTCCCAGGGTGGCCTTGACCCCGACGAGGCTGGCGTACAGCGGCGGGCAGGTGGGACACGTCTCGAGGTGCACCTCCACCAGCTCACGCGTGGCCGAGTCCAGCTCGCCGTCGAGGTACGAAGATACGTGCCGGCGGGCTCGCCAGCAGCGGAGCGGCTGGGCGAGGCTTGCCAGCCGCCGTTCGTCGTCCTCCGCGAGCGCGCTCACGAGCATCATCCGTCCTCGCCGCAGCCGCTGTTTCGTGGCCGATACGCCGGCCGCCATCGAAGCCGCGATCTCCGGCGCGGTCCAGGCGAGGACGTCGTGCAGCACGACCGGGATGCGGTAGATCACCGGGAGCCGCGCCAGGGCGTCCTCGAGTTCCTCGCGCAGCTCGGCCCGTTCCAGGACCCGATCGGGGGCGACCGAGTAGCGGTCGTCGCGCCAGGCGGCCTCCACCGTCTCGATGTCCAGCTCATCGTGATGGGCCCTGCCGCGATCGATGATGCGATTGACAAGGCTGCGACGGAGCCAGGCGGGGAGGGCTCGCGGGTCGCGCAGCTGGTCGCGGCGGCGCCAGGCCCCGACGATCGTTTCCTGGGCGCAGTCCTCCGCCTGATCCGGGTCGCGGACGAGCCGCGTCGCGAGATGCACCAGGCGAGGGAGTTCGCGCATCAGCTCCTGCGTGAACGCGTCACCTTCGCCGGTCATGCCCGTCGTCGGCGGCGCCTCGGTCAGCGGCCCTCGCACGCGTCCTCGCCCGGCCTCAGTGCGCGGCCGGCTTGGTGCTGACCCGCAGCAGCGCGTAGAGCGGGCAGAAGCCGACGACGCCGGTGACGACGGCGATGGCCGCCACGACCCACACGACGTAGAGCAACGGCGCACTGACGGATCCCGCGAGGGCGATGGCGGCCAGAGCGACCCCCAGCACGATCCTGATCACGCGATCGGTGGTTCCGACGTTCATCCCGAGCTTCATCTCGATGTCCTTCCTGTCGACGGGTCCATGCCCGCTCCTGCTCTCAGGACGAGACGGAGGCCCCGATGGATACAACCCGCCACCGGCGGCCGGGCACCGATCTCACGCCGTGGCTGCCGCGAGTGGCATCGCCGACTCGTCTGGATCCTGGCCGGGACCGGTCACGACCACCTCGCCGGTCTGCTCCGTGCCGATGGCATCCCGGAGGATGTAGCCGTGGTGGATCTCCGCCACACCCGAGGCCAGGTTCGCGCTGACCGTGCAGTAGCGGGTGGCCGAGAGTTCGATGGCTCGCCGCAGCGCCTCGACCTCGACAGCGCCCTCGACGACGTGGACGATCCGGATGCGCTCGAAGACATGGGGGTGGCGGTCGTCGCGCTGCTCCCCGGTGACGCGGACCTCGTAGCTGGTCACGCCCTGGCGCTTCTTGCGCAGGATGCCGATGACATCCATGGCCGTGCACCCGGCCTGCGCGACGATCAGCAGCTCGGCGGGGCGAGGGCCGCTGTCGCCGACGAGGTCGTCCATGACGACCGTGTGCAGGCCTCCCGTCGTCGCGACGAAGCGCATCCCATCGCCGTCCAGGCGGGCAGCCACGCTCCTGATGACCACGAGTCGCCTCCTTACGGGGCGAGCATGGTCCGGACCCGACCTCGCGGAACGGGCCACGTGGCCCCTCGCGGATGGGCCTAATGGCCCATGGCTTATACATGTGTAAGGCATATACAAGACCAACACAGATACAAGCCGTGAGGCATCCGCCCATGACGAGCGCAAACGAGAACATCGACGAGCTCCAGGCCTCGCTGCTCCGTTCCCTGGCAGCCGCTAACCGGCTCCGCATCCTCCACCTCCTCGGCACCCGCTGCTGCGAGGTCAACGAGGTCGCGCGCGAGCTCGACATGAGCCAGGCGGCCGCCTCTCAGCACCTCGGCGTGATGCGGTCCGTCGGCCTCGTCGAGGCGGTCCGCGACGGGCGGTCGGTCACCTATCGGCTGGCCGATCCCGCAGATCCTGGCCGCCTGCGGCCTCATGCGCGACGTCCTCGTCCGCCGCCTGTCGCGGCTGGGCGACCTGGCCGCCGCGGCCCACGAACCGGCTCCCGCCGGCGTCGCTGAACCAACCGCGTTCCATTGAGAGGAGCCGCGACATGGCGGACCACAGACAAGCTCGTGATCATCGTCACCCACGGACCGCAGGACCCGGAGCGGGCGACGCATCCCGTTCGTGCATGGCCGTGCGCCGCCCTCGCGTCGGACGTCGAGTCGTCATGGGCTTCCAGGCCGACGGCGTCTGCCTCATGCACCAGGGCGAGGCCGAGACGGTCCAGGCGCCCGAGTTCCCGCCGCTGGCGAAGCTGCATCGACGACTTCCGCGAGCTCGGCGGCACGCTCCTCGTCTGCTCGCCGTGCATCAAGAGCCGCGGCATCGCCGACGCGCTCATCCCAGGCACCGAGATCGTCGCCGCCGCGCGCTTCGTGGCCGAGGTGACCTCGGCCACCAGCACCCTCGTCTACTAGACCCCGAAGGAGACTCACCCGATGATCACCATGACGACCCCCCTCAGCGACACGGACCTCGCGGCGCTCGCCAGCGCCAAGGTCGTCGACGCGCGCGGCAGCGCCTGCCCAGGCCCGCTGCTCGAGGCCAAGAAGGGCATGGCCCTCATCCAGGTCGGCCAGGTCATCGAGATCTGGTCGAGCGACCCCGCCACCAAGAACGACATCGAGCGCCTGGTCGACGAAGGTCGGCCACCAGTTCCTCGGGCTCCCTGCCGGGCGAAGGCTACGAGCGCGTCTTCGTCGAGCGCGGCAGAAGTAGCGCGGCCGATCGCGACGACGACCAGGAGTCACGGCGATGACCACGCTCGCCCCGGTGAAGCCGCAGGACCGCGGACGGACCTTCGTTCCGCGGATCCTCGTCTTCTCGACGAACAACATCTCGGACCCCGGCATCGACCTGGCCGGCAGTTCGCACATGACCTACTCACCGGGCGTCGTGGTCATCAGCCTGCCCTGCACCAGCGGGATCCGGCCGACCTGGATCCTCCACGCCATCGAGCAGGGCTTCGACGGCGTCTTCATCGCCTCCGACGGCGACGAGTGTGCCTACCTCGCGGACTGCTCGACGCGGGCGTCGCGGATCGTCGGCCAGGCGCAGACGCTGCTCCAGGGGGCCGGCCACTCGCCGCAGCGGCTGAAGATGGCCGCCATCTGCTCCGTCTGTGCCGAGCCGTTCACGCGGCACGTCCAGCAGTTCGGCCAGGCGCTGGCCGCCCTGGGACCGTCGGCGGTGCGATCATGACCGACTACGACGTCCTGGTCGTCGGCGCCGGCATCGGCGGCATGGAATCCGCCCTCAAGCTCGGCGACATGGGCTACCGCGTCCTGCTGGTCGAGAAGGAAGCCAGCGTCGGCGGCAAGATGATCCTGCTCAGCAAGGTCTTCCCGACCCTCGACTGCGCAAGCTGCATCTCGACGCCCAAGATGGCGGCGTCGATCCACCACCCCAACGTCACCACCATGACCTACAGCGAGGTCGACGGGATCGACGCCGGGCGACGGCGGCCGGTTCCGGGCGACGATCAAGCGCAAGGCCCGCTTCGTCAACGAGACGACCTGCACCGGCTGCCAGCTGTGCGAGACGGCCTGCACCGTGGCCGTGCCCGACCAGTTCAACGCCGACATGGTCGCAGCGCCGGGCGGCCTACATCGCGTTCCCCCAGGCGGTCCCCAAGAAGGCCGTCATCGACCGGGCCGGCTCGTCGCCCTGCTCGTACACCTGCCCGGCCGGCATCCAGGCGCACGGCTACGTGTCGCTCATCCGGAGCGGCGAGTACGAGAAGGCGTTCCAGCTCGTCCTCGATGCCACGCCGCTGGTCGGCACGCTCGGGCGCGCCTGCTATGCGCCGTGCGAAGTCGAGTGCACGCGCGGCTCGCTCGAGGGCCCGCTCCCGATCCGTCGCCTCAAGCGCTTCATCGCCGACGTCCACTACGAGAAGTTCGACGGACCCGGTGTCGCGATCCCGGCGCCGAACGGCCACCGGGTGGCCGTCGTCGGCTCCGGGCCGGCCGGCCTCACCGCCGCCTGGCAGCTCGCCCGCAAGGGCTACGCGGTCAAGATCTTCGAGGCCGCGCCCAAGGCCGGCGGCTTCCTGCGCCTGGCCATCCCGGCCTACCGCCTGCCCTCCGAGGTCGTGGAGCAGGACATCGCCAACGTCACCGCCCTGGGCGTCGAGATCGCCACGAGCGCCCCGGTCAGGGACCTCGCCGCCCTCCACGGCGAGGGCTACGAGGCCGTGCTGCTGGCGACCGGCACCCCGCTGTCGACGAAGCTCGGCGTGCCCGGCGACCAGCTCGACGGCGTCCTCAGCGGCGTCGCCTTCCTGCGCGCGGTCAAGCTCGGCGAGGGCGTCGACCTGAGCGGACCGCCGGGTCGTCGTCATCGGTGGCGGCAACGTCGCCATGGACACCGCCCGGACGGCCCGCCGGCTCGGCGCGCGCGACGTCACCGTCGTCTACCGGCGCAGCCGCGCCGAGATGCCGGCCCACCATGTCGAGGCCGACGACACGGAGAAGGAAGGCGTCGGGTTCGTCTTCCAGGCGGCGCCCGTCGAGGTGCTCGACGACGGCCACGGGCGCGGTCGCGCGGCCTGCGCTGCAGCCGCATGGCGCCGGCAGACGCCCGGCGCGATCGGGCCGGAGCCAGCCCGAGCCCATCCCGGGCAGCGACTTCGACATCGCCTGCGACGTGATCATCGCGGCCATCGGCATGGCCCCCGACACGGAGGGCTTCGCGGCCCAGGTCGCGGCCGATCCGCGCGGACGGGTCGGCGGTCGACCCCGAGACGCTGCAGAGCGCCACGCCGTGGCTCTTCGCCGCCGGCGACGTCGTCTCGGGCGCCTCCGACATCACGCGCGCCACGGGCCAGGGCCAGCGGGCCGCCCACATGATCGACCGCTGGATCGGCGGCCAGCCGCTCGACGGCTTCGACCTGCGGCTCCCGGTCGTCGACAAGGCCCAGGTCCTGGCCCGCCAGAAGACCTACCGCGTGGCGGTGCCCGCCGACCCGAGCGAGGTGCTCAGCGCGGCCCCGGTCGACTTCCGCGAGGTCGAGCTGCCGATGACCGAGGCGGAGGCCCGGCGCGGCGCCGGCCTGTGCCTGGACTGCGGCGTCTGCTCCGAGTGCGGCGAGTGCGTCGATGCCTGCCCGGTCGAGTCGTGCATCGACCTGCGGGCCCGCGACCAGGTGCTCGACGTCGACGTCGGAGCGGTCGTCGTGGCCACCGGGCTTCAAGCTCTTCCCGCCGACCTCAAGCCGGAGTACGGCTTCGGCACGTTCAAGAACGTCATCACCGGCATGCAGATGGACCGCCTGCTCGCCCCGACCCGGCCGTTCAACACGATCCTCCGCCCGGGCGACGGCAAGGTCCCCGAGCGCATCGCCTACGTGATGTGCACCGGCTCGCGCGACGAGACGGTCGGCAACCCGCTCTGCTCGCGGTTCTGCTGCATGTACTCGATCAAGCAGAACCAGCTGATCATGGGCGCCCTGCCGGTGGCCGACGTGACGGTCCACTACATGGACATCCGGGCGCCCGGCAAGCGCTACGACGAGTTCTACGAGCAGGCCAAGGCGATGGGCGCCAACTACGTCAAGGGACGGGTCGCGAAGATCACCGAGAAGCCCAACGGCGACCTGGTCCTGCGCTACGAGGACATCGAGCACGGCGGCGGCCTGGTCGAGGCCGAGTACGACCTGGTCGTGCTGGCGGTCGGCGTCCAGCCGAACAGCGACGCCCAGGCCCTCTTCCCCGAGGGCGCCCTCGTCGCTCGACGAGTTCCGCTACGTGGCCGAGACCGACGAGGACGCCAACCCGGGCCAGACCAGCATCCCCGGCGTCTACGTGGCCGGGGCCGCGTCGGGCGCCAAGGACATCGCCGACTCGATCCTGCACGCCGGCTCGACCGTCGCCCAGGTGGCCGCCTTCCTGGAGCACGCGAAGGTGCCGGCATGACCGCGAGCGAGCGCCGCATCGGCGTCTACGTCTGCCACTGCGGCGGCAACATCTCCGACCACGTCGACGTCGACCAGGTCGTCGCCGCCGCCCAGGGCGAGCCCGGCGTGGTCGTGGCCCGCCAGATGATGTTCGCCTGCTCCGACGCGGGCCAGGGCGAGATGGAGCGCGACATCGAGGAGCAGCACCTCGACGGCCTGGTGGTGGCCTCGTGCTCACCCAAGCTCCACGTCGTCACCTTCCGCGGCGTGGCCAAGCGGGCCGGCCTGAACCCCTACGAATACACGCAGGTGAACGTCCGCGAGCAGGCCTCGTGGGTCCAATCGGACGACCAGCAGCAGACCACGAACAAGGTCATCAACCTGGTCAAGGCGGGCATCGCCCGGACCCGCCTGACCGACCCGCTCGAGCCGATCGTCGTCGAGACGACCCAGAAGACGCTGGTCGTCGGGGGCGGCGTGGCCGGCCTGCGGGCGGCCATCGGGCTGGCCGACATCGGCCTCGGCGTCTTCCTCGTCGAGCGCGAGGCGGCCCTCGGCGGCTGGGTCGGCCGGTTCGACGCAGATGTACCCGACCGGCAAGAACGGCCGTCGACCTCATCGCCGAACTGATCGAGGGTATCCGCACGCGGCCGGCCATCACGCGTCTTCACCGAGGCCGAGATCGTCAGCAAGTCCGGCAGCTTCGGCAACTACGAGGTCGGGATCCGCGTCGGCGGCGCCGGCCCGCGAGACGCTCACCGTCGAGGTCGGCTCGATCGTCGTCGCGACCGGCTTCGACACCTACCAGCCGGAGGTGGGCGAATTCGGCTACGGCATCGACGGCGTCGTGACCCTGCCCGAGTTCAAGGCCGCTATCGACGCCTCGTCCGGTCCGCTCGCCTGGCACGGCAAGCCCGTGCGGACGCGTCGCCTACGTCTACTGCGTCGGCAGCCGCGAGCCGGCCGACAAGCCTGACGGCGAACCAGTACTGCTCGCGCTACTGCTGCGCGGCCACCGTCGCCGCGTCCGTCCAGCTGGCCTCCCGCGACGCCCAGGTCCATCAGTACCACCTGTACCGCGACATGCGGACGTACGGCAAGTTCGAGCTGATGTACACGGAGTCGCGCAAGCTCGGGTCGGTCTACCTGAAGTTCGCCGATGACGCCCCGCCGGCGGTCGCGCGTGACGCGTCCGGGCGGCTCACGGTGACGGTCCGCGACCTCCTGACCGGCGGCGAGGAGGTCGCCATCCCGGCCGACCTCGTCGTGCTCGTGACCGGCATGGTCCCGCGCCGGAACGAGGAGCTCGTCGGCGTCCTCAAGCTGCCGCTCGGGCGGGACGGCTTCTTCAACGAGATCCACCCCAAGCTGCGACCGGTCGAGACGGTCGTCGACGGCGTCTACATCGCCGGCGCCTGCCAGGGCCCGCGGAACTCGAGCGAGAGCGTCGCCTCGGGCCTGGCCGCGGTGACCCAGAGCGCGGTCATCCTCAAGAAGGGCTTCGCGGAACTCGATCCGCTCGTGGCGACGGTCGACACGGACGCCTGCACCGCCTGCGGGCTGTGCGTGGACGCCTGCCCCTACGGCGCCATCGAGATGGCCACCGCGGACGGCCGACCGACGGCCGTCATCAGCGAGACCGGCTGCAAGGGCTGCGGCGGCTGCGTGCCGGTCTGCCCGGAGAGCGCGATCGACCTGCGCGGCTACACCAACGCCCAGATCACGGCCATGATCGACAGCCTGCTGGAGGTCCCGGTCGCATGAGCGCCCCCAACCGCGAGCTGCGGGAGATCGTCCGCGAGGAGCCGGTGATGCGGCCGCAGATCCTGGCCCTGCTCCGCGACGGCCCGCGGACCGTCCCCGAGATCGCCGCGGCCATCGGCTGCCCCACCCACGAGGTCGTCTTCTGGGTGATGGGCATGCGCCGCTACGGGTACCTCCGGGAGGTCAAGGGGGCCACCGACGAGGGCTACTTCCGCTACGAAACGCTCGAGAAGGAGCTGGCATGACCGCCCAGGTCGACGTCGGCCTGCTCGCGGACGTCAAGCGCTACGGCGCGGCCGACGTCTCGGCCTGCTTCAGCTGCGGGACCTGCACGGCGACGTGCCCCCTGGTGACCGACGATGCGACGTTCCCGCGCCGGATGATCCGCTACGCCCAGCTGGGCCTCCGCGACAAGCTCCTCTCGAGCAAGGAACTGTGGACCTGCTACGCGTGCGGCGAGTGCTCCGAGAGCTGCCCCACCCAGGCCGAGCCCGGGCGAGTTCATGGCCGCTGCCCGCCGCTACGCGATCGCCGGCTACGACCGGACGGGCCTCGCCCGCACGCATGTACACGCGTCCGGTGGTCGGCACCTTCATCGCGGTCATCCTGGCCGCCTTCTTCGCCCTCTTCATGTACGCCGGTCACGGGCCGCAGGCCGGTGGCTCGCTGAACCTCTTCGGCTTCATCCCGGAGGAGCTCATCCACGACCTTGGCATCGGCGTGATGATCGTCGTCTTCCTGGCCGGCCTGGCCGGCGTGGCCACGATGGCCCGCGGCCTGGCCCGGACCGGCGGCGTCACCGTGCGCTCGCTCATCGGCGGCCGGCGCGGCGCTGCGACGGTCTCTCGGGGCCGCGTGGACCGCCCTGGCCGTGGAGTCGCTGGGCCAGCGCCGGTACCGCGCCGACTGCGACACCGATGCCGCGACGCAGCCATGGTTCCGCCGCCGCTGGTTCCTGCACGCGGCCACCATGTGGGGCTTCCTCGGCCTGCTCGCGGCCACCATCCTGGACTACGGCCTGGCCATCGTCGGGATCAAGGCGACGGGCACCCCGGTGCCGATCTGGTACCCGGTGCGTCTGCTGGGCACGGTCTCCGGGCTGCTGCTGGTCTACGGCGCCACCATGCTCATCGTCCAGCGCTTCCGCGGCGAGGAGCGGTCGGTCCGTCACTCGACCGCTGCCGACTGGACTTTCCTGGCCCTGGTCTGGATCACCGGGGTGACCGGCTTCGCCATCGAGCTGGCGCTCTACCTGCCCGACCGCCCCCGTGTGGGGCTACTGGGTCTTCCTGTTCCACGTGGCCGTGGCGATGGAGCTCGTACTGCTCGCGCCATTCATGAAGTTCGCCCATGCCGTCTACCGGCCCGTGGCCCTCATCTTCCTCGCCCTTGCCCAGGCGCCCGAAGCGGAGGCGGAGGGGAGCGTCGATGCGGCCTAGCCATCTCATCAAGCTGACGGAAGTCGGCCGATGGCCGAGGAGGTCTCCGATGATCTCGACGTTGCCAGCCATGGCGCACGAACACCATGAGCGACTCATCCGGCACGTGGATCGGCTGCCCGCCCTTGGCGACCTGATCGGCCTCGCCGACGTCGCAGTCGTGCGAGCGGAGATCGAGCAGACGCTGACCTTCCTCGCTGGGACGCTCATCCCGCACATCGACGCGGCCGAGCGGACCCTGTATCCCGAGCTCGAGCGGATGCTCCAGAACCGCCACTCGATGGCCCCGATGCGGCGGGAGCACGAGGAGATCCGTCATCTCGTCGACCAACTGACGCACCTCCGGCAGGACCTGGCCACCGAGCGCCTCGCGACCGGCGAGACGATCGCCCTGCGCCGCGTCATCTTCCGGCTGTACGCGCTCCTCAAGGTGCATCTCGCCGAAGAGGAGCTCTACCTGGGCATCGTCGAGCACGGGGTCTCACCCGATGCCGCCGACGCGCTCGCCGCCGCGATGACGCACGCCGTCGCAGCGGAGGTCTGATCGTTCCCGTTCCAACGATGCCGCCGGCGGCGGCTATGCTCCGAACGCATATGGATGCCGCAGCGCCACGACGCCCGCGGTCGCCCGAGGCCCTCGCTTCAGAGCACGATCAAGCCGGCACGCCGGTCCACCGTGGCTGGGCGCCGCTCGGCGCCCGACGGCGCTGGATGGAGCCGTTCGTCCTGGTCCTGCTTGCCGGAGGCGGGGTCCATGGCTACGCGATCACCGCACAGCTCGAAGAGATGGGCATCACGGATGGGCCGGTCGATATCGGGCAGGTCTACCGGATCCTCCGCGACCTCGAGGCCGCCGGTCGGGTGACGTCTTCGTGGTCGACCGATGCCGTCGGGCCGCAGCGACGGGAGTACGAGTTGACGCCCGCCGGCTACGCGGCCATCGACGAGTGGGCCGCGGTGATGAAGGAGCGGGCGCGGCTGATCGGCGAGTTCAACGGCCGGTACCTGGAGGCCGTGGTCGCGCCACGCCAGCACGGCGGACCAGTCCCGACGCGGACGTCCGCGGCGGACTGACCCCGCCGCGCCCTACAGCGGCTCGGCGACCGGGTGATCCATGCCTCGGGCGAGCGCGTCCTTCTCCTCGTCGGAGAGGTTCCGGTCCAGGACGCCCAGGTAGAGGTCCTCCTCGGCCAGGTGGACCTTGAGGACGGCATAGAGCCGGTAGAGCACTCGCCGGAGGCCGATCTCCCCGGCCTGGTCAAGGCAGTCGCCCGCAGCCGCCTTGCGGTAGGTGCAGAGGGAGTCGAAAAGCCCGCGCAGCTCTTCGTGCTCGCGCCGCATCGGGGTCATCGAATGGCGGGTGCCCATGAGCTCCTCGAGCCGCCCGTACCGGGTGGCCTCGATGGCCTCGATGTGCGGCACGAGTTGGCCCATGAGGAAGCCGCACTCGACCTCGAAACGCGCGGCGTAGTCCTCCGGCGGCACTCGTCCGATCAGCTCGGCCAGCTCAGGCAGCTTGTCGACGTGCGCCTCGATCGTCGCGCGGTGTGCCTGTGATGTCTCCGGCAGTGAGCGCATGTCCGCCCTCGTCAAGATCGGCCGATCCCACCTCGTGAGGCCCGCCATGCGGAGATGGTTGCCCCGGGGCGGATCCAAGGGCAGGGCCGACCGACCCGATCGCCGGGGCCGTCCGGCCCCCGTGCAGGACTCGCAGGAGATCTCAGCTGGCGATCCCGCCCGAGCGCCTGGTCGGGTCCCTGGGTCAGGAGGCCGGCGGTGCCATGCCGAGGAGCTGGGCGAGATCAGGCCTCGTGAACGGGTCGTCTTCGACGATCTTGCCGTTGGCGAGCCGGTAGAAGGTGAGACCCTGGGCTGTGACCTTCTCCCCACTCGGACGGGTGACCTCGCTGGTGAAGCGAGCGACCACCACATCCCCGTCGGCCACGAGATCCTCGATCGTGAAGCGCATGCCGGCGACTGCAGCAGCCATCGTGCCCAGGATCGCCTTGAAGCCGGCCAGGTCGGCACCCCCCATCGCGGGGTTCACGTAGTTCGCGGCCACCACCTCGTCGAGCACCGCCAAGTCGTGTCCCTGCAGGACCTCGATCATGAACCGGCGGACCACGGCTTTGTTTTGCTCAGTCGACACGGACCCTCCTTGCGAGAAGCGGCTGGGTGGCGAGTATGGGCTGGTTGATGACCCGGCGCAGGTCGCCTCAGCGTTCGACGAGGAAATCCGCGTCGAGGAATGTGCCGGGCGCGGGCGAAGCGCGCTCACCGCTCATGCGGACCGCTCTGGGCAGGCGGCAGCAGGTACAGGGCCATCACAAGACCGGTTCGGGCGGCCACGCTGTGTCTGGTATCGGCCGGCATGCGCAGCCAGGTGCCGGCGGTGCCCTGGTACGCGTCCACGCCCACGGTGAGATCGGCCTCGCCCGCCAGGATGTGGATGATCGCCGGACGGGCCGAGGTGTGCTCGGAGAGTCGCTCACCCGGCGCGAAGGCGAACAGGACGAGCTCGACCCCCTCCTCGTCGGAGAGCGTTCGGCTCAGGATGCCGCGGTCGGGGATGGGGGCCTCGGCGGCGAGATCCGGGAATACGGTGACGGGCACAGCCGATCCTCCGACCGCTGGCTAGCAGGTGATGTGCAGGACGGCGTGGACGTCTTCGGGCCGAAGGTCGCGAAGCGACCGACAGGCGTCTCGCGTGGGCATGACGTCCACGGCGATCCCGCGTCGCGCGGCATCCGCGTACACGTCCGGGGCGACGGGCAGGCCGCCTTCAGCACCTGTGCCGACGATCAGCCGCCGCCCGCCCCAGGGGATCGCCTCGCCGCTCGTGAGCGGCGTGTGCCCGTACTGGTCGCGGAGACCCTTGGACGGTCCCTTGTGACGCCGGCGGACCCGACCCGCGTCGATCACGACGTCGCGGTCGTACTCCACGCCCTCGATCTCGAGCTTGCCGAACGCGAGCAGCCTGGCCTGCATCGGTCCCAGTGTCACACAGGGGTGGTCAACCCGTAGCGAGCCACTCACCGCCAGGCGGCGAGCGCCTTGGACGACGCCTCACGCACGAAGTGACCGAATGCCCCCACGCGCAACCCCGTTCGGCACCTGTGCTCACCACCGGATGGGTAGACCATGGGGCCAGTCGTGGGTGGCCGCGCCAGAGACCCACGCAGCGACCGGTGTCGCCGCGGGTCACCGCATCGCGATCGGCCTGCGCGAAAGGCAGCCCTCGATGGCGCCGGTCGTCCTCTTCGGGGCCGTGGTCGTGCTCGTGTTCGTCCTGAGCGCCGCCCATGCTGTGTGGGGCGCGTTCCGACCGATCTGAGATGGCGAAGCCTGGTCGGAACGCCATGGGCGGCGCCTGGCGGATCGGTACGTTCGGCACTGGCGCAACGTGGTGCATCGCCGGAGGATGACCTGAGAAGGGTTGGGGGCGCCCGACGCGCGGCACTTCCGGCCCGTCGGCCACCGCGCGTCCCCCGGCGGAGGCCACGCGATGCCGCAGACCCTGATGCGACCCGCTCATGTCGAGCTCCCGCGACGCGCTCGAGGTCCGCAGCGTGCCTTCCGTGCTGTCGCCACGTGCGCAGCTGTCCTCCTCGCCGTCTCCGCCGCTTGCACCGGCGTGCCGAGTCAGTCGGCGACCCCAGGCGTCTCGACGCCGCCGCCGACCGCCAGTCCGTCCACCATGCCGACGACCCCGCCCAGTCAACCCGCAGCGTCGCCGGCGATCGGCCTGTTGATCTCGGACGTGGCGCGCGAGACGGCCGATCCGGCCGGGGCAGCGACCGCGGCGTCGGCCATCAACGCGTTCGGTCTGGACCTCTACCACGCGTTACCCGATGAGCAACGGGACAAGAACGTCGTCATCTCGCCGGCCAGCATCGCCATCGCGCTCTCGATGGCCCAGCTGGGGGCCAAAGGCCCGACGGCCGACCAGATGGACGCTGTCCTCCACGGCCTCGTGGCGGCGGGTGAGGTCGGCCCGATCGATGCGCTCGATCAGGCCCTGACCTCCCGGACCGGGACATTCCAGGACAGCCAGGGTGGCGAGCACGCGGTCGTCCTCAAGATCGCCAACGCGCCCTTCGGCCAGCGCGGCCTGGCGATCAATCCGGTCTACCTCGAGGCCCTGGCTCGCGGTTTCGGGGCCGGGCTGCGGGTCGTCGACTACAGGGCCGACCCAGAGGAGGCGCGGGCCCTGATCAACGGTTGGGTCGCCGACCAGACGGAGCAGCGGATCAAGCAGCTCCTGGTGCGGGGGGACATCACGGACTTCACGCGGCTCGTGCTCGTCAACGCGATCTACCTCAAGGCCGCGTGGCTGACGGCGTTCGATGCGGATGCCACGAAGCCCGCCACGTTCACGCTCGGTGCCGGGAAGCAGATCCAGGTGCCCACGATGTCGAGCGTCGGGTCTCTCCGCTACGCAGCGGGCAGCGGCTGGCAGGCGGTCGAGCTGCCCTACATCGGCAACCAGCTCGCGATGACCATCGTCGTGCCCGACGACCTGGCGGCGTTCAGCGCGAGCCTGTCGCCTGAACGTTTCGGCGCCGTGGTGTCAGCGCTGGAGTCGCGGCCCGTGAGCCTGACCATGCCGAAGTTCAGCTTCGCGACCAGGCAGGATCTTGTCACTGTCCTGAAGGAGCTCGGGATGCCGCTCGCGTTCACGGGCGACGCGGACTTCTCCGGCATCACCACGGCCGAGCCGATCAGCATCACAGCGGTCATCCACGAGGCGAACATCGACGTCGACGAGAAGGGCACTGAAGCGGCCGCCGCGACCGCGCTGGTGATGGGAGACATCAGTGGCCCAGGCGGCGAACCCGTCGTCGTCCACGTCGACAAGCCGTTCCTGTTCGCGATCCGCGACCTCCAGACTGGCGCGGTCGTCTTCCTGGGACAGGTGCTGGACCCGTCGGCCACGTAGGCCGGAGGCGGCTTAGGGGCAGACGCGGGCCCCGGGTGGGCCTACTTGCGGGTGAAGCGTCCCAGGCTGGTGCGGCCCGGCCGCGAAACTCGCCGACGACCCCACGGCGCCATGCTGATCTCGTCGAGGCGGTGGGCGAGGTGCCGATGGGTCAGCCGCCACACGCGCCTATCGAAGGCTTGGGCCGCCTGTGCGGCGCGGTTCAGGGTCGTCACGAACCCTCCTTCTACCGCGACCGGCGCGACGACTCGGCGGTGCGCCGAGGCAACGGTTTCCTGGAGTGTGGGGCTGCTGGCGCGCGGAGGCGCGAGCCGTTCGGCACGGCCGCAGCAGCCGAACGGCACGACTTGGCGCGCATCGTCTCGAGGGTCCGCTCACCCGCTATCCCGTTGGGCCCGCTGGCCCGGTTCATGCGCAGGTGGTGACGGAATGCCCCTATGTGCGGCCCCGTTCGGCCCCTCCGCTGGTCCACCGATGGGTAGACGATCGCGCTAGTCGTGGGTGGCCGCGTCAGAGACCCACGCAGCGACCGGTGTCGCCGCGGGTCACCGCATCGCGATCGACCTGCGCGAAAGGCAGCCCCTGATGGCGCCGGTCATCCTCTTTGGCTTCGTGATCGGGCTCGTGCTCGTCCTGAGTGCAGTGCACGCCGTGTGGGGTGCGATCCGGACAGACTTCAGGTAGGTCGAAGGCGGCGCCGCGCCATCACCCCCGTTCGGGCAACTGCGGCAGCTGCGGCGGCGTCTTGACGACATGAAGAGTTGGCTGCTCCTCCTGGTCGGTGTTCTGATCCTCGCCTGCAGCACCCCAGCAGGATCATCGAGCCCGACGCCGACCGTCACACCCGCCGGACCGCCGCCAAGCGTGTCCGGCATCGTGACGGCGGGCCCGGTCTGTCGCGGTCGAGCGAAAACCCCCTGACCCGTCCTGTGCGCCGCGCCCGGTGGCGGGTGCCGTCGTCGTGGCCACCAACGCGACCGGTCAGACCGTCGGGCGCACCACCTCGGCCTCCGACGGCTCATACCTGCTGACGATCGGAGAGACGGGAACCTTCGTGATCACCGCCCTCCCGGTCACGGGCTTATGGGCGTGCCGGCTGCCGTGACCGTGACGCTGGCCGTCCCGGGCGCGACGATACGTGTGGATCTTGCCTACGACACAGGTATCAGGTGAACCCGGGCAATGCTGGGTCGGCGACTTGCCGCCATCGTGGGCTGCGGGCCGTATGGCTTGGCGCGTCGGTGGTGTCGCTCCTCGGTTGCGGTATCGGAGGAGCACCGCTGAACGGTACCGTCGAGGTGCTCAACCTGAGCCGCTCCTCGGTCTCGTTCCACTGGCAGTCTCCGGGGCTGTTGGGTCTTCCGCTGTTGGGTGGTGCGGGAACCGAGCCCATCGGCGCGTGCGGCTCGTACATCAGGTCCTTCGGCGCGGGTGACCAGACGATCACGATCGCCAGCGCGACCGCGACCCGCTCGTTCACGCTGAAGGCCCCGGCGACGGCGCAAGCAGTGCTCGTGATCGTCATCACGGCCGACGGCGGGATCACCCCCGTAGACCGCGACCACGTGCCGCCCAGCCCGTTCTGCCCGTAGCGTTCGCGAGGTGTGCGGTTCCGGCCGCAGGTGCAGCACGCCGCAGTAGTCAGCGCTGGGCGGCGAGGGCGATGGTGAACACCCACGGGCCGGTGACGGCGCCGAGGCGGTGGTTCGGGAAGGGATCGACGAACTCCTCGATGCGCAACTCCAGCCGCTTCGCCGTCAGCGGCGGGGCGGGTGCGAACCGGACTTCGAGGCGCGTGACGAACGGGCCGCCACTGCCGCCCGGTGTGGCGGCGGCCGTGTAGGCGCTACCGACGTCGTCGGTCACGCTGGCTCGCGCGAAGGGCCCCAGGGGTCCGGTGGGCGGCTCGATGCTCGCAGTGGCGGCGAGAACCCCGCCGAGCGCGCGCAGTTCGAGGGTCAGCACCTCGATGGTCACCCCGCCGGCTGTGGCCTGCTGGCGGACGACGAGGACCCGGCGCAACGGGCTGGCATCGACGCCCTGGACCCGTGCGCCGTCGTGGACCCAATCCGGCAGGTCCGATGGCCCGCCGACCCCTGAGGTCCCGAAGCTGTGAGTCGAACCCAGGGTGATCGATCGGTACGCCCCGCCACGCAGCCAGAGGACACCGACGAGCCCGACGCCCGCCCCCAGGATCAAGCCCACGATGAGGCCCACGCCGACCGCGAGGCCATAGCCGGCGACCAGCAGGACCGCCGCCACGAGGACCGGGGCCAGCACGAGGGCCGGGACGATGCGCGAGGCGGTTGCTGCCCTCATCCTCGAAGGGTAGGCCCGGCCGCAACCCCATGGCTGCGGCTGCCCTGGCGTCCGTGCGGACCGACCGTACCGCCCGTCCGATTGACACGTGTCCACGGGTGGCGCAGGCTGGCTCCATCGTCGGCTCGGGGAGGGATGGGCATGCCTGGATTGGGTCTCGGAGGCGGACTGGTTTGGCTGGCCAGCCTTGCGGCGTACATCGCGATCCCAGCTCTCATGATCGCTGCAGCCCTGCGGCTCGCCGGTGTTGGCCGCAACGATCCGCACCGTCGTTTGAGCAAACGGCTCGCAGGGGGTGAGATCACCCAGGCGGACTTCGAGGCGGCGACCAAGGCCCTCGGCCACTGACGACGTCCGAAACGGGGAATACGGGCGGCGCGGTCCCAGGCGTGGCGTCGAGCTCGCGCCAACGCGCGGTCCTCCTGGTCGCGATGGCCCTCGTCGTGACGGCCTGTGCAGGCCCGGTGACGAACCTGCCGACCCACACCGACCGGGTACTCGTTCGATCAAGGCGCGGTCACAGGGCCTGACGGCCGCGAGGTCGCCATCGTCGGCCAGGAGGTCGTCCTCGGCGGCGGTCTGTATCCGTCTAGCGACCATGGGGTGGTGAACCGGTACGTGATCGGCGATGTGCCGTCCTGGTGCCGCCAGGGCTGTACTGGTTCGTGTCGCAGGTCGTGCCCTAGAAGCGAGGCGGCTGGCGTCAGGGGGTGAGCCGAACCGTGATCGGGTTCCCCCATGCGACGTCGAGAACGGTGCGGAGGCCGAGTGGTGCAGCAAGCGTCGCCGTTGCGGTCCCCCGGGTACTGAGCTCGCAGGTGCTGCCGGACGGGTTGAGCTGCGCTTGGACGATGACGACGACCGCGAGGGATGACTCGACCGCCTCCGCGGTGTAGGTCGTGCCGCAGGCCTGGGCTCCGGGCAGGGCAGTACCGTCGAAGATGACAGTGAGCTGACGACTGCCCACCGTCGTGCTTGCGGAGTCGATCGAGATGCCCACCGGCGCGTCGCCGCCGTCACCCCACGGCGGGTTGGTCCACGCCGGTTCGGCGACGGTGACCGGGTCGACGATCGCCACGCGCATGACCTTCACCGACGTGCCCTGAAGGGTGAACTCCCAGGCGGGGACGGTCGCCGACCCCCGCGTCGTGGCGAACGGCATGGAGGTCAGGCGCGCACCGGTGATCTGCAAGGGCACGCAGTCGGGGCAACTACCCGCGCCGCCGGCAGCCGCCGCGTCGGCGGTGAGGGCCGACAAGGCCTGCTCGGCGGCCATCACTGGCACCGCCTGGGTGGTGCCATCCTGCCAGGTCAGCTGCGCCGTTTCGTTGTTCGACCCGGACAGCCTGATGGCTGGTTGGACCAGGCCCGCCATGAGAGCTGGCTTGTCGTTGTCGCCGACCGGCGCTTCCCAGTCCCCGACCTGCACCGTCAGGTCCCCAACGAGTACCACGCCTTGGTGACCCGCCGCGGCGGCCACGGTGCCGGCCCACCGGGAAAGCGCAGCCTGCGCCTGCTGGGCGAGCTTCTCGGCGTCTGAGAGCCCGGCGCCGGCGTGCCAGAGCGTGCATCCGGAGAGCAGGACCAGGAGCGCGCCGGTCGCAAGGGCGACGCGCGGCCGGGAGCGTCTGTTCACCACGTCTGGACCGTCACGCGATGATCCAGATCTTCCACGCGCCGGACGTATCCAGGGCGACGTAGAAGACCTCGGCATGGCCGGCGGCGGTCGTGGCGTCGGGGTGCGCCACCTGGACGGCGTACACCCGGTCGGGGTCGGAGACACCCGGGTCGCTCTTGGCCAGCCAGGGTCCGATGGATGGGTCGTCGGTCATGGGTGCGCCGAGCAGGTAAGCGCGCCCGGCTCCGGCGAACATCGCCGTGCGAGAGTCCACGAACGACCGGTAGGACGGGAACATCGCCTGCGACTGTGCGGCGAGATACGACCAGGCAGTCGCTGCGTCGCCCGCCGCGCTCGCCGCCTCGTACCGTTCGACCAGGGAGTGCGCCGTCGCGGCATCGGCGGCCGCGCTCGGGCTCGGGACCGACGTCGTTGCCGGCAGGTACGTGCAACACGGTGTCGTGTTCCAGCAGCCGGACAGGCCGAGACAAGAAACGATCAAGGCGGTCGTGACGGCTTCGACGAGCCTCATCTGCTGCGCGGCCCTCCCAGACCAGCCGCACCCTTGGCTTCCCCGACCATGGCAGCGCGCGTCCCAGGGGTCCAGAGTCGTCCGGCCCATTCGTGACGGCCGATCAAGGTAGGACCGTGACGTCGACGGACCAACCCGCTGCCCGAGCCTGTGCCGGGGAAGGACGTTGCGGGGCCCAGGAACGTCACCAGCGCCTCCATGCCGATGGCGTCATGGGTCTGACATGTCGCCCGATCCGCGTGGGCGGTCAGGCGGAACATCCCGTCGGCGACGGTCGTCTGGACCGTCCGTAGGTCGCCGTCGGGGCAAGTGTCGGCGAGGGCGTCGGCGGCGCGCATCCGACGACGCCGCCAAGCGCCGCCACGACGACGAGGAAACTCCACACGCCCCGGTGTGTGCGACGCAAGGGGATCGGCCTTACGCGGGCGGATGCCCGCCCCCACGCGGCGTGATGAGCGCGAGCAGGATCAGCGTCGCAACCGGCGAGGCGACGAGCCCGACCACGAACCACAGGAACGGGTTGAGGCCGCGCCGAGCGGCCAGCAGGGCCACGCCTCCGGCGAGCACGATCCAGAGGGATGAGACAATCCAGAACGGACCGTACAGGTCGATGGTCCTGACAACGTCAACCATCTCGGGCCTCAGCGGCGCCCGCGGCTACGCGTCCTGCGGGGCGATGGGCATCGACCCAGGCGCCTCCGCGGCCGGCGCGACCCTTGCTTCTGGGGATGGTCTGCGCCGAAGCGCGATGCCAAGGTCTACGAGCCCCACGACGAGCATGGCGGCGCCGATGATCGCGACGGCGTTAAGCGTGCCCGTTTCCGCTGTCGTGTACGCCTGGTCGATGAATGAGGCGAACGGGTCAGGCAGGACCGGTGGCGCGCCGTTGATAGTGGCTGCCAGCGTCCAGGCCAGAGTGAAGAGCAAGGTCAGGAACCCGCCAGCCACCATGTAGACGACATCGACCAGCCGACTGTCCGCCCGGCGCGTGAGCAGCGCGACGCCGAGGACGCCGGCCGCGACGATGAGGTAGCCAGCGGGCAGGGCAAATTTGGTCTGGGTCAGGTCGAACGTGCTGCCCTGGGTCCGTATGACCGAGGCCAGCAGATCGGTGTCGTACCACGCGGCTATCACCAGCACAACGGCGGCCCCCAGGATGGCCACCACGGTTCGCTGCCTATGACTGGACATGGGGCACTCCATTCACCGTCCCGGCGTTGGCCGATGGGCGCGGTCGTACCCACAGGGCGCCGCGCAGGTCGCCAAGTCCGATGACCAGCATGGCGAAGCCGATCGCGGCCAGGGCGTCCACCGGCGGCGCGCCCGTGACGTTGAGCGCGGGCGCCCAGAGGAGCGGGCCGACGACGGCCATGCTCGCGCCACCGACCACAAAGACGGCGTCGACCAACCGGCTGTGCGCGCGCCGCGCCAGCAGGGCCAGGATCAGGACGCTCGCGGCTACCGCGACGTAGCCCGCCGCGACCGCCACCGCGTTCGCACCCAGCCCCCCGACGGCGTTGGGGTCGGGGGTGCCTTGCAAGTTCGGCACCACGTAGGAGTCGTACCAGCCAGCCACGATCACAGCCAGGGCGCCCCCGACGAGCGCCACCAGGGTCCGGCGCGTCTCTGCAGCCATCTGGGCCTTCCGTTCCACCTCGTCGCGAGCGAGGCTGGCCAAGATGATGTGCCCGTCCCGGATGGGGCGCAAGAGTCAGATGTCACGCCGTCGGCGAGCCCGCCTCGACCGGAGCTAAGGGCCCGCGCGACGTTCTGCGTCCACAGGGTATTGACATCTCTGGGGCTCATATGTCAGGATAATCTGACACATGAAGGAGGGACATGACGGACGCCCGGACCGGGGACCAGCTGCTGCAGATGCTGAACGCCCTGGCGAACCCTCACCGCCTGCGGATCCTCGCGGCGCTGAGCGAACGCCAGAGCTACGTCAGTGAGCTGGCACGGGAGCTGGGTATCGGCCGTCCGTTGCTGCACATGCACCTGCAGACACTCGAGCGAGCCGGACTCGTGGTCGGACGCCACGAGATCTCGGAGGACGGCAAGGCCCTGCGCTACTACGAGGTGGCGGACTTCGACGAGCACCTCACGCCATGGCGCGTCACGGAAGCGGCGAAGACCCTCAGCTCGGACGGCGAGCCCACAGGAAAGGTGAAGACGCGATGACACTCGATTGGCCGGTGGTGATCCTGATCATGTTCCTCGTGTTCGTGGCGGTCGTCGTGGTGAGCGAGCCGACCCGTCGGCGCTATGAACTGCAGATGGCCGAGGTCAAGGCCAAGGGCAACCAGGAGTACCGGGCGCTCGCCGAGAAGTTCGAGGCTCTTGTCCAGGAGTCGCAGGACCTGCAGGCAGCGGTGCGATCCGACCTGGACGCCGTGAAGGTCTCGGTCGCCTCGATCGAGTCGATGATGCGGGAGGTCTCATGACCAGCCCGCTGTCAACCAGGCTAGGAGACAACAAGATGGATACGAACCGCAGGATCGCCATCGTGGCGGGCGTGATGTTCATCATCGCCACCGTTGGCGCGCTGGCAAGTTCGGCGCTCCTGACGCCGATCCTGAGCGCTCCGGACTACCTGGCCAGGATCTCGGCGAACGAAGGCCAGGTCCTGGGGGGAGCATTCCTCCAACTCATCGCGGGTCTTGCATGCCCTGCGATCGCGCTCGCGCTGTACCCGGTCCTCAGGAAGGACAGCGAGGGCCTGGCCCTCGGATCGGTCGGCTTCAGGCTCATCGAAGGGGCGCTCTACGTCGTCCTCGTCGTGGTCCTCCTCCTGCTGGTGACCTTGAGCCGTGAGACCGTGAAGGCCGGGGCGCCGGCTGCGTCGGCATTCGAGGTGCCCGGTGCCTTGCTGATGGCATCACGCGACTGGCTGGGCCCGGTGGCCGGCGTCGTGACATTCGGCCTTGGCGCCTTCATGTACTACTGGGTGCTCTATCGATCGCGCCTCATCCCGCGCTGGCTGTCCGGCTGGGGGCTCGTGGGCGTCACGCTGCTCATCGTCTCCGGCGTGCTCGTGATGTTCGGCCTTGCCGCCCCGCTGTCGACGCCCCAGGTCATCCTGGCGCTCCCGATCGCGGTGCAGGAGATGGTCCTGGCCGTCTGGTTGATCGCCAAGGGCTTCGATCCGGCCGTGATCGCTGCCGAGTCTGCTGGTGAGATGCCCAGGCGGCAGACCGCCGCCCCACGCGCTGTTCCCGCGACCTAGCTCGCCGACCCATCTAGAAAAGCCCCTGCCCCTCGAGACTTGACCAGGGGGCAGGGGCTTTGCGCCTCTCCAGGCCTGCGCCCAGCGACAAGGAGCAGCGTGGGCCCCTGCCCAACCGTGCACGATGGCCCGAAGGTCCCGGGATGTGCGGCGCGACCGCCACACCCTGGATCCGCCAAGCCACTTGCTGCGCCCTCGCCCGAATAGCGGTGCGGGCGGGCCACGCCAGTACCAACGGGGGCTACACGGCGCAGCGGACACAGGGCTTGATTGCCTCACGTATTCCGGTTCTCGAGCCTTCATGAGGTCCAGGCACGTCGATGATCGTCAGGAGAGAGCAGTCACCGTCGCGAGGTGACGCATCGTTGTCGACGGCGCGGGCGCGGCGCACCCTTCGCCAGCGGGGCCAGGTCCTGGCCATCTTCGCGGCTGCGACCATCCTCTTCGTGGGCATCCTCGCCATCGTCATCGACGTGTCCTGGTACTGGGCCAACGGCCTGCGCGTACAACGAGCCGCCGACGCAGCGGCGCTGGCCGGGGCGGTCTGGCTCCCGGGCAACGTGGGCAACGCCCAGCAGGCGGCCTACAACGAGGCCACCAAGGACGGCTACACCGCGGGCTCGGGTATCACGGTCACTGCGCAGCAGGATTCCGCGGTGGTCGGTGCCGGGAACCCGGACCAGCTCGACGTGACGGTCACTGCACCGGTCAAGACGTTCTTCATGCGCCTGTTCGGCATCACCTCCATCACCGCCCAGCGCTCCTCCAAGGCGGTCTACATCCTGCCCGTGCCGATGGGCAGCCCGCAGGCCTACTACGGCATCTACCCGCTGCTGTGCGCCAGCGGCGCGAGCGGGTGTCCGGCGGGTGGATCCAATTCCATCCCGGATGCGCTGGGTGGCACTGCGCCATCGTCGCAGGGCTTCTTCGGCGCGGTCATCTCGAGTGGGGGCCAGACGGGCAACGGCGACATGATCGATCCCACCGCTGACAACAGCTTCAGCAACCCGCGGCATGCCGCCGAGGGCTACGACTACACCGTGGTGGTGCCGAGCGCGGGCGGGGCGGTCTACGTCTTCGATCCCACCTACTGTGGCCTTGGCCCCTCGCCGGCGGGCGCCACGTATGGGGAAGGCGACCACTGGATCGGCAGCAGCGGCGTGGCCATGAATACCTACTACCGCCTGTACAACACCCAGAACACCCCCTCGACGACGAGCGACGATGTGCTGGTGGCGTCGTCCGGCTTCATGTTCACGGCGGAGAACCAGACCGACCAGAGCGGCACCTACGGCACGCCCCAGACGAGCTCGGTGACCAACTGCGCGGCGGGCAAGATCGCGAGTAGTGCCGTCGGAGGCTACTGGCACAACCGCTGGTGGGCCGTCGGGCAGGGCGTGCCCGTGGGCGCGGCCGTCAACCAGACGCCCGGCGTGGCGACTGGCCTCGCCGCCGGCACCTACCGCCTCGAAGTCACCACGGCCGACCCGGCCAGTCCGGCGCCGTCCACGTCCAACGCCAACGTCAACGCCGAGAATATGTTCTCGATCGAGGTGACCGGCAGCGGCTCGCCCCAGGTCTACGGCTCGGGGGCGATGGCCAACTACTACAGCATCACCGGCGGCACCTCTACCTTCTACCTCGCCAAGGTCGGCGCCCAGTACGCCGGCAAGACCCTCGAGATCAACCTCTTCGACGTCGGTGACACGGCCGGCAACACCTACCTCAAGATCAAGTCGCCCGATGGCGGCAGCCAGGCCTTCACGAGCTTCACGTACACCTCCGCCTCGTTGGAGGGGACGGCCGGCCCGAGCGGCAGTGTCTCGGCCGGCTCATCGGGCCTGCAAGCCACGAGCTGCAGCGGCTCATGTAGCCAGCCGTTCAACGACAAGCTGCTGACCATCGACATCCCCCTGTCGTCCACCTACGGCGCCTCCGGGCTTTGGCAGGGCGGCTGGTGGCAGGTCGAGTACGACGTGAGCAGCGGTAATGACACGACGACCTGGCAGGTCAACGTCCTGGGCAACCCGGTCCACCTCGTGGTGCCCTGACCGAGGTACATCTCGTACCCGGCCGAGCCCGCCCGCCATCGACTCAGGGCCGGGCCTGCACCTTCGCCCAGGTGTCCTTCAGCGTCAGCGTCCGGTTGAACACCAGCGCGCCGGGCCGCGAGTCCGTGTCCGGCGTGAAGTAGCCCAGCCGCTCGAACTGGACCGTCTCGCCGGGCGGGGTCGCGGCGAGGGCCGGCTCCAGCATGGCGCCGCGGACGATCCGCTCCGAATCGGGGTTCAGGTCGGCGAAGAGGTCGCCATCGGCCCCGGGGTCAGGCCGCGAGAACAGGTAGTCGTACAGGCGCACCTCCGCCGGCACGGCATGCGCGGCCGACACCCAGTGGAGCGTGGCCCTGGGCCGCCGCCCATCCGGCGCATCGCCGCCGCGCGTCGCCGGGTCGTACGTGCAGCGCAGCTCCACGACACGCCCGGCGTCGTCCTTGACGATCTCCTGGCAGGTCACGAAGTAGGCGTTCCGGAGGCGCACCTCGCGTCCGGGCGCCAGGCGGAAGAACTTCGGCGACGGCTCCTCCATGAAGTCGTCGCGTTCGATCCACAGGTCCCCCGAGAACTCCACCGGCGCGCATCCCGGCGGTCGGCGTCCTCGGGGTTGTTGACGACCTCCAGCGTCTCGACCTGGCCTTCCGGCCAGTTCGTGATCACGATCTTGAGGGGATCCAGGACGCCGAACCGTCGCGGCGCGGTCGCGATTGAGCACGCCGCGGACCGCGTGCTCGAGCTGGCCCACCTCGATGACCGAGTCCGTCCTGGCCACGCCGATCATGGCCGCGAACTCGCGGATCCCCTCGGCCGGGAAACCCCGCCGGCGCAGGCCCGAGATCGTGGGCATGCGCGGGTCGTCCCAGCCCCGGACGTGGCCCTCGGTCACGAGCCTGAGCAGCACCCGCTTCGAGAGCACGGTGTAGGTGAGATTGAGCCGCGCGAACTCGTACTGGTGGGGCACGTGCGGCACCGGGAGGTGCTCGACGAGCCAGTCGTAGAGCGGCCGGTGGACCTCGAACTCGAGCGTGCAGATCGAATGGGTCACCCCCTCGATGGCGTCGGATTGGCCGTGTGCGAAGTCATACGTGGGGTAGATGCACCAGGCGTCGCCGGTCCGCGGGTGAGCCGCGTGGACGATCCGGTAGAGCACCGGATCGCGGAGGTTGATGTTGGGCGAGGCCATGTCGATCTTCGCCCGCAGCACCCGCGCGCCGTTGGGGAACTCGCCAGCGCGCATGCGCGCGAACAGGTCGAGGCTTCTCGGCCACCGGCCGCCCCCGGTACGGCGAGTCCGTGCCGGGCGCGGTCAGGGTCCCCCGCGTCTCGCGGATCTCCTGGGCCGACAGGTCGTCGACATAGGCGAGGCCGCCCTGGATGAGGTGGACGGCCCACGCGTAGAGCTGCTCGAAGTAGTCCGAGGCGTGGAACAGGTTGTCGCCCCAGTCGAAGCCCAGCCACCGGACGTCCGCCTCGATGGCGTCCAGGTACTCCTGCTCCTCCTTTTCCGGGTTCGTGTCGTCGAACCGGAGGTTGCAGTGGCCGCCGAACTCCTGCGGCCAGGCCGAAGTTGAGGCAGATCGACTTGGCATGGCCGATGTGGAGGTAGCCGTTGGGCTCGGGCGGGAAGCGGGTCACCGGGGCGGCGATCCGTCCGGCCGCGACATCGGCCGCGACGATGTCGCGGATGAAGTTCGAACGTTCCGGCGTGTCGACGGGGGATGGGGTCGAGGCGGTCATCGGGGCGGCTCCTGCAACCGGCATGGGAGAGGAGACGCGGCTCACGCGGCGCACCACACTCCCTTGGGGAGTTGGCTGGCGCGCCAGGATTCGAACCTGGAACCCCCTGATCCAGAGTCAGGTGCTCTACCGTTGAGCCACGCGCCAGCGACCTTCGGCATTCTACTGCCGCGGTCGCGCGGGCAAGGGTGGCCTGATCCAGAGTCGGACGGGCCTGCCGCCGACCGACCGTAGAATCCGTGCGTGAAGAAGATCGGGTTCCTGTCGTTCGGGCATTGGTCGGCGTCGCCGTATTCGCAGGTCCGGTCGGGCTCGGACGCGCTCATCCAGTCGATCGAGCTGGCTGAGGCGGTCGAGGATCTGGGTGCCGACGGCGCCTACTTCCGGGTCCACCACTTCGCCCAGCAGCTTGCGTCGCCGTTCCCGCTCCTCGCGGCCATCGGGGCGCGTACGAAGCGGATCGAGATCGGCACGGCCGTCATCGACATGCGCTACGAGAACCCGCTCTACATGGTCGAAGACGCCGGTGCCGCCGACCTCATCGCGGGCGGTCGCCTTCAGCTCGGCATCAGCCGCGGATCCCCCGAGCAGGTCATCGACGGCTTCCGGTACTTCGGCTACGTGCCGGCCGACGGCGGGACCGACGCCGACATGGCCCGCCAGCACGCCGAGGTCTTCCTCCAGGCCCTGTCCGGGGCCGGGTTCGCCCAGCCCAGTCCTTCCCCGATGTTCCCGAACCCGCCCGGTCTGCTTCGCCCCGAGCCGCATTCGCCCGGCCTGCGCGACCGGATCTGGTGGGGCGCCGGATCACGTGCGACGGCGGTATGGGCGGGGCAGCAGGGCATGAACCTGATGTCGTCGACGCTGCTGACCGAGGACGCCGGCGTGCCGTTCCACGAGCTGCAGGCGGAACAGATCCGCTTGTTCCGCGAGGCCTGGGCCGCGGCAGGCCACCAGCGCGAGCCGCGGGTGTCGGTCAGCCGGAGCATCTTCGCCCTGGTTGATGACCGCGACCGCGCCTACTTCGGCCGCGGCAACCAGGAGGCGGATAAGGTCGGCTACCTCGACGCGCAGACGAAGGCCATCTTCGGGCGCTCGTACGCCGCGGAGCCCGACGTCCTGGTCGAGCAGCTAGCCAAGGACACGGCGATCCAGGCCGCCGATACGCTGCTGCTGACCGTCCCCAACCAGCTCGGCGTCGACTACAACGCCCACGCCATCGAGAGCATCCTCAGGTTCGTCGCACCGGAGTCTCGGCTGGCGCTAGCCGCGTCGCCTCAACGACCTCCGGCGCCGTTCACCGGCAGATGGCTGGCGAGGAAGGATTCGAACCTTCGATCTCCTGATCCAGAGTCAGGCGCCTTACCGCTTGGCCACTCGCCAATGACCGGCGGCGAGGATACCCCACGGGCCCGCTAGGGCCGAGGTGAGCTCGCCTCATGGGCGGCGTGGTCGCTCGCCGCCCATGAGCCCCTTGGTCGCCCCGCCCGCTCGCGGCCGAACCGCGCGGCCTGCGCCTCCAGCATCGCGTCCAGGCGGGCCAGCAGGGGAGGCGAACCCAGGTGCTCCATGATCGCCCGCGCTTCGACCGCGGCCGCCGCGACCGCCGGGAGGGCTGGGTCCAGGAGCGTGCCGGCCTCCATGAGCGTCATCGACAACGGGAAGGGCAGGTCGAGCACGCGATGGAGGCGTTCCGACTCACGGTACGCGCCGAGTGCGCCTTCGACGTCCCCGTCCATGGCCAGCAGGCCGGCCTGCATAGCCAGCCGGTTGGCGTCGACGAACCTGCCCCGCACCGGGAAGGCGAGGTTGATCTCGAGCGGCACCCGCGCGCGCTCGCGATCACCCAGCCACAGCGCGAGACGGACCGCGTACAGGCTGTTGGGGAAGACGGCAGGGTCGGTCCTCGTGGCTCCCGCCATGGCCGCCTCGTACGCCTGCGTGAGGCGTCCCTCGAGCGCCAGCACCTGGGTCTCGACCAGCAGTCGCGAACCCTCGGCGCGTGCATCCTCGAGCAACAAGCGGATCGGTTCGACGGCCGTGAGCCGCGCCCGGGCCTGCCCCGCGTCGCCACGGAGGGCCTCCAGGAACGCCAGATCCTCGGCGGTCGACACGGCCGCCGCCGGTGGCAGGTCCAAACCGTCCAGCTCGTGCTCGAGCCGCAGCGCCTCGTCCCACTCGCCGATCACCGTGAGCTCGCTGGCCCTGCCGTCGGTGAACTGCAGTAGCCAGCCTCGATCACCCAGGCGGCGGGCGAGCTCGGCGCCCTGCCGGGCCAGTTCCGCCGCCTCGCGAGGATCGTCAAGGAAGATGCCGCTGGCCAGGTTGTTGATGGCTCGCATGCTCGACCGCGCGAGTCCGTGGCGTTCCGCGAAATGGATCACGCCTCGCAGCAGGGCCTCCGGCTCGGCGGTACGGTGCGACATGCTCAGGGCCAGGGCCCGGTTCACGAGGGCTTCGGCGACGGCGGCCGGGATCTCGCGTGCCTCCGCCAGCGCCAGCGCACGGTCGGCCGTCTCGAGGGCACGGGGATCGTCGGTGAAGGAGTAGGCCCTGGACAGCTCGGCGAGCACGGCTGGGTTAGCCGGGGCGGATGCGGCTCCAGGGCCCGCCTCGACCGCGGCTTCCATGGCCCGGATGGCGCTGGCCGGCTGACCCTGGTCGATGAGCACGCGCCCCTGCGAGAGCGCCACTCGCACGACGCCTTCAGGATCGCCCTGCGCCTCATACCAGGCGCGCGCCGCTTCCATGTGGGTGGCTGCCACGTCCACCCGGGCGGCGAGATGGGCCGCCCCCGCGGCGCGCTCCTGGAGGGCGGCCCGCTCTGCTGGGTCGACGGAAAGCTCGAGTGCCTGCTCCAGGAACCCGAGCTCCTGGGCATGCGAGCCCAACACCCCGGCCCGGTCCGCGGCCCCGCGGAGGGTCAGGCGGGCCTGGGTGGCCAGTGCATCCGCCTCGGGGCCCTCCGGGCTGTTGCGGAGCGCCGCGACGTAGTGGCCGGCGAGGGCGCCTGCCAGCTCATCGTCGCCCAGGGCCTCGAACCAGCGAGCGGCCGCCAGGTGGCGGACCTTTCGTTCCGGCCGCGCGAGGGTGCCGTACGCGACCTCGCGGATGAGCGCCTGGACGAACGTGTAGTTGCCGTGCTCTGGTGACCTGGGATTGGCCTCCAGCCGCAGCAGCTCACGCCGGACGAGGGCGCGCAGCCGCGGCTCCAGACCACCGGTGGAGGCGCCGGCCACGGCGGCCAGTCCTTCCGCAGTGAAGCTCTGCCCCAGGACGGCGGCGTCGGCGATCACGGCCCGCTCCTCGGCCGGCAGGGCGTCGAGCCGGCTGGCGATGAGCGCCACCAGGGTCTCGGGCACATCCAGCTTGGTCAGATCGCCGGTGGGCCGGTAGGTGCCGTCCACCACCGTGAGCAGGCCCCGGGCCAGGAGCATGCGAACCGTCTCGACGGCATAGAGGGGGATGCCGTCGGCGCGCGCGACGATCGACGCAGCTGCGGCCTCCGGCAACCCAGGTACCAGGCCTGCCAGCAGGTCGCGCATGGCCCGCGGGCTCAGGGGATCCAAAGCAAGGGCCACGAAGTTGCGCTTGCCGGCGCCCCAGTCCGGTCGCTTGTCCAGGAGGTCGGGCCGCGCCAGCGTGAGGACGTAGATCGGCGCGTTGCGCGCCCATTCGAGGAGGTGGTCCACGAAGTCGAGGAGGCCGGGGTCGGCGAAGTGGAAGTCCTCGAAGATCAGGACCACGGGCGCCGTGTCCGCCAGGCGCTCGAAGAACGTGCGCCAGGCCGCGTACAGTTCGTCCGACGGGGCGCCGGCGTCCACCCCGAGCAGCGTCAGCAGGGCTGCCTCCACCCAGCGGCGTTCGTCCTCATCGGGGATGTGTTGGGCCAGGAGGGTGGCGATCTTCGTGCGCGTCGTCGTCTCGTCGTCGCCCTCGGCCAGCTGGGCTCGCCCGCGCACCATCTCCCCGAGGGCCCAGAAACTGATGCCGTCGCCGTATGCCGGCGACCGCCCGTCGTGCCACCAGACCGGCTCCACCAGCCCGTCGACGTACTTGAGGAACTCCCATGCGAGGCGGGTCTTGCCGATGCCCGCCGGCCCGATGACGCTGACGAGGCGCGCCCGACCCTCGCGGGTCGTGGCGTGGAAGAGGTCCTTGAGCAGGCGTATCTCGTCGTCGCGGCCCACGAACGGTGCCTCGAGCGTGTCGCTCCTGTTGCGCCCACCCCGTTCGGCGACCACGCGCAGCGCTCGCCACGCGGCAACGGGTGCCTCCTTGCCCTTGAGCGCCTGATTCCCGGCCGCCTCGAACACGATGGCCTTGCCGGCCGCTCGCTGAGTGGCTTCACCGACCAGCACGGTGCCCGGCTGGGCCGCGCCCTGGAGGCGGCTGGCAGTGTTCACGATGTCCCCCGCGACGAGGCCCTGGTTCGTGGCCCCGACCGTGACGGCCGCCTCGCCCGTGATCACGCCGGCCCGCGCCTGGATCCCGGGCCCAAGCTGGCGGACCGTGTCGATCAGCTCCAGGGCGGCCCGGACGGCTCGCTCGGCGTCGTCCTCGTGGGCGGTTGGCGCGCCCCACACGGCCATCACGGCGTCGCCGATGAACTTCTCCACGGTGCCCCCGTAGCGCACGATGACCTCGGACGCGCGGGCGAAGTAGCGGTCGAGCGTGTCGCGCACGTCCTCCGCGTCGCGCTTCTCGGCGAACGGCGTGAAGCCGACCAGGTCGGCGAAGAGGACCGAGACGAGGCGCCGCTCGGCGACGGCCGGGACCGTGGCGGTCGCTGGCTCTGGTCCGGGCACCGGTGCGCCAAGTGGGCTGGCACACGACCCGCAGAATTTGGCGACGGGCTCGTTGGCCGCCCCGCACGATGGGCAGATGATCTCCAGCGGCGCGGCACATTCCAGGCAGAACCGTCTGCCCGGCTTGTTCTCCGCGCCGCAGGTGGAACAGATCAAGACGGTGAGCCTAGCGGAACGCGCTGGAGCGGGGAAGTCTGCCCGCGGTCCGTCGCGCTCGACCTGCTAGGCTGCCGCCGTGCTGCCGACCGATCCGCCGGAGGGGACGGCCCCTCCCGCTGCGGGATCGCCTCCACCCCCGACCGACGCTCCCGCGACTCCCGCCTGGCGCACCCGCTATGGGCCCGCGCTGCTGAGTGCGCTCATCCCTGGTGTCGGCCAGCTGGTCGTGCGCCGCTATCGCCGGGCGGCGCTCTTCGGGCTGCCGATGGTGGCGGCGGCCCTCTTCACCCTGTACGTGGCCCTCGTGACCACCCCGGCCGAGCTGGCCGCCGAGCTCCTGGACCCGACGGTCATCTGGCTGCTCCTGGCCCTCCAGGCAGCCCTGCTGATCTGGCGCATCCTCGCCACGGCCGACCTGCTGTACCGGGGCCGGCCGTTGCGCTTCCAGCGCTGGGAGGCCCTCCCGGTGGTCGTGCTGGCGTTGCTGCTGATCGTGCCGCAGGCGTACGCGGGCTACATCACCGAGGTGGCTCGCGAGACGGCCGACTCCATCTTCGTGACCGACCCGGGCACGGCCGGCGCCTGGCAGCCCAGCGCCGCCCCGGTGTCACCCGACCCCAGCGACTTCATCACGGCCTCGCCGTCCATCTCGCCGTCGCCCGAACCGTCGCCCAGCGGTCCGCCGCGCCTCAACGTGCTCCTCATCGGCGTGGACAGCGGCGTCGGCCGCAACACGTATCTGACCGACACCCTGATCGTGGCCTCGCTCGATCCGGTCACCAGGACCGTCTCGATGGTCTCGATCGCCCGTGACACGGTCAACGTGCCGCTCCCCGACGGGCGCATCTTCAAGCCCAAGATCAACGGCCTGCTTGCCTTCGCGCGCAACAACAAGGCCCAGTTCCCCGGCTCGAACGGCGACGGGCACGACGTGCTGATGGGCGCGCTGGGGACGCTGCTGAACCTGAAGATCGACTACTACGCCCAGGTCAATCTCCAGGGCTTCGTCAACGTGGTCAACAAGCTCGGTGGGGTGGACGTCAACGTGGCGCATGCCTTCTGCGATCCCACGTACAACGAGTACGGCTTCACCAACGGCTTCTCCATCACGGCCGGGCACCATCACCTCAACGGCGACCAGGCCCTCGCCTACGCCCGCGTTCGCAAGGCGTCAGGCGAGTCGGACTTCACGCGCGCGGCCCGCCAGCAGGAGGTCCTGTCGGGCATCCGCGACGCGATCGTCCACGGCCGGTTCCTGAACGATCCAGTGGGCCTGCTCAAGGCCCTGACCGGCACGATCATAACGAACGTCCCGCGCACCCTGCTGCCGGGCCTGGCCGACACGATGGTGGCGGTCGGCCGGGGCCAGACCTACCGGACGGTCATCGGCCACCCCTACGTGGAGCCCGGCTTCGACGCCCGAGGCTCGATCCAGATCCCGAACCTGGCCAAGATCCGGGCCCTCGCGGCCAGCATCTTCCCACCACCGGGGACCCTGCCGACGAAGACCTACCTGGTGCCCCCGGCCTCGTCGGGCGGTGGCGGCTCCGGCGTCGGCACGTGTGCCCCGGCACCGACCCCCAAGCCCACTCCGAAGCCGACCCCGAAGCCCTCGCCCACGCCCAGCCCGTCGCCGACCCTCGAGGCGTCGCCGACCGGCCCATAGCGTCCGGCCGCGTCAGGAGCGGTGGTAGCGCTCGCGTATCTCGGCCACGGCGGCGCGGGCGGCCTGCCAGTCCGGCTGATCGCCCATGATCACTGCGTTGACGCCCCAGCGTGAGAGCTGCGTCATGGCCGTGGCGATCGCGTCATGGGCCAGCTGGCGGCCGCGACCGGCCTCCACGGCTCCCGTGACGAGGTAGCGCCGGACCTGGTCGAAGGAGGCCCACCAGCGGCCGACGCGGATGCGGTCGCCTTCGCGCTGCGCCTCCAGCCAGTCGTCATCGCCGACCGGGAAGCGCTCGTGTTCGCGCTGGTGCTCGGGCAGGCCGAGCCGGCGGCCGTGCATCGCTTGCGACGCGAAGCGACCGTCGGCCTCCGCCTCGGCATAGCAGATCGGACAGCTCGGCAGGTCGGCAAAGGCGGCCGGTGGGGCGCCGTAGGGCAGCCCGCAGCGACGGCAGAAGGTCGCCTCCATACGGTTGGATTCGAGGCCGCACTGGAGACAGACCGGGAGCCGGTCCAGGGCTGGGGGGGCCTCGGTGGTGGCGCCATCGCGCCGTTTCAGGAGCACGGTCGGAGGATGGCCGATGGAGACCTGCGCGACCATGGGCCGGTCGGCGCCTCGACCCCGCCGAGGGTCCCGATTCGGGTCCCAGCGGGCGGTTTTGGGGCCTCGGCGCAACGCCTCGCGGTCAGAGGGTGGGCAGCACCTGGTCGTACGTCAGCGCCCCGGCGAACAGGTCGCCCACCTGCTCGACCCGGGCCGGCATGGTGGCGATCGTCCAGCGGTCGGGGCGCAGGCCCGGCTCATCGAGCTCCGCCCAGGTGATGGGCGCCGAGACCGGCGCGTTGGCCAGAGGCCGCACGGCGTACGGCGCGACGAGCGTCTTGTTGGAGGCGTTCTGCGTGTAGTCCAGGCGCGCCAGTCCGCCGCGCCCCTTGACCGACCACTGCCAGCTCACCAGCTCCGGCACGATGGCCCCGACGGCGCGCGAGAGGCCTTCCACCCAGGCCGCCGTCTGGCGGAACTCGTAGCGCGGCTCCACCGGCACCCAGATCTGCAAGCCTCGTTTGCCGGTGACCTTGGGGTAGGCGCGCACGCCGAGGTGCTCCAGCGCGGTCCGGTACAGGCGGGCGATGACCAGCACCTCGTCGAACGTCGTGCGCGGCCCGGGGTCGATGTCGATCAGGGCGTAGGTGGGCCGGTGCGGCGCCTCGGTCCGTGACGTCCACGGGTGCAGGTCGATGGCGGCCTGGTTGGCCAGGAAGGCCAGCGTGGCCACCTCGTCGGCCACGACGTAGGTGTGCGACTGGTCGGGCTCGCTCGACTCGTAGTGCCACCGGCCCACCCAGTCGGGCGCGTAGGTGGGGATCTCCTTGTGCCAGAAGTGCGGTCCGGCGGGGCCGTCGGGCCAGCGGTCGAGCGTCAGCCCGCGGTCCCGCAGGTGGGGCAACAGCACCGGTGCGACCGTCACGTAGTAGCGCACGAGGTCCCGCTTGGTCAGGCCGACCTCCGGGAACAACGGCTTGTCCAGGTTGGTCAGGCTGACGCTGCGACCACCGATCGACCACGTCCCGCCCTTGCCCAGCGCCTCCAGCGCGGCCAGCTCGGCCGGGGTCGCGGCCTGCGGCTTCTCACCGGTGATCATCTTTATGGCGGCGTGTGCCTTGACGGCCGCCATCGACGGTCTGCCCGCCGCCTTCGCCCGTGGCGGCTGCGGCCCCTCGCCGGGCAGCGGCTCGCGGACCACCTCGCGCGGCTCCTTGGTGGGATCGAGGCCCTTGAAGGTGGACTGCCGAACGAGGTCGTCGCTGGTCCAGTCGGTGAACTCCGCCCGGATGACGATGCTGGGCTCGGTCCAGTGGACGTTGCGCAGGCGCGGCGGGTTCACGAACGGAGGCTCGGGCAGCTCGGCGGCGCGCATCCGTTTCAGGAGGCCCGATCGAGTGCGCGTGTCCATGCCGCTGCCGACCTCGCCCGCGTAGCGCAGCTCGCCGTCCTGGTACACCCCGACCAGCACCGCGCCAAGCTCGGCATGCGACCCCAGGCCCGGCTCCCACCCGCCGATCACCAGCTCCTGCTCCTTGCGCGCCTTGAGCTTCAGCCACTCCCGGCTGCGCCTGCCCGGCTCGTACCGGCTGTCGCGGCGCTTCGCCATCAGGCCCTCCAGGCCCTGCTTCTTGATGGCCTCGAAGAAGGCCTCGCCGTCCGTCTCCACGTGGGCCGCGTAGCGCACCATCGGGTCCTCGCGGAGAAGCTCCTTGAGGCGCGCCTTGCGCTCCACCAGCGGTGAGTCCAGCATCGAGCGGCCGTCCAGCCAGAGCAGGTCGAAGACCTGGTACGCGAGCGGGATCGCCGCGCGGGCGTCGTCGGTCGGGCGAGGGCCGTCCGGGTCACGCGCCGCGCCCGGGCCGCGCACGCCGGTGCGGTCCTGGAGGAGGCTGAAGCTGGGTCGACCCTGGTCGTCCAGCGCCACCACCTCGCCGTCCACGATCGCCTCGTGCGCGTCCAACCACGGCGCCTGCCCAGCCAGGTCCGGGAAGTACCGCGCCGCGTCGAGTCGGTTGCGGGTCCAGATGCGCGCGCGGCCATCGCGCACGACCGCCTCGACGCGGTAGCCGTCCCACTTCAGCTCGAAGAGCCACCCCGGATCGGAGAACGGCCGGCTGCCCCCGGTGGCCAGCATCGGCGGCACGAAGTCGGGCATGGGCGTGGCAGGCACAGGCGCCAGCCTACCCGGCGACCGCGCGGCGGCCAACCCCGGAGGCCACAGCGGCACGCGCGGCTCCTTAGGCGACCCCCTAGCACCCCCATTGCTACTGCGAGCACAAGGAGGTTCGTTAAGGGTCCCCGCCCGGGATGGGATTGGGCCGCGAGCGCCTGCTTAAGGCCTGGATCGGCCCGTTCTATGAATGGGGGCGTTAGCGCGACCCCATAGGACGGCTCGGCGGGGCGTCGATGGACCTTAGCCACGGGACTTGTGCTCGGGTCAACACTGGAGGTGGTAGGCAGGGGCCTTAGGTCCGCCGCCGGGCCCACCTATCCTGTCGGGGATGGCTCCTGTCGCCTTGGCCGCCCGGGACGCCCCACGCACCTTGGACCGACTGACCGGGCGTCGCCGCCGATCGATCCAGCGCCGCGTCCTGGCCTGGTTCGACGCCCAGCAGCGGACGTTCGCCTTCCGAGGACCGCGCGACCCGTACCCCGTGCTGGTGGCCGAGGTGATGCTGCAGCAGACGCAGGCCTCGCGCGGCGAGGGGGCATGGCGCGCCTTCATGGCCCTCTTCCCGACGGTGGCCGACCTGGCGGCCGCGAGCCCGGCTGACGTCCTGCGCGCCTGGGCCGGCCTTGGCTACAACCGCCGGGCATTGAACCTGCGCCGGGCGGCGATCGCCATCGGGGAACGGCACGGCGGCGCGTTCCCCAGGAGCGTCGGGGAGCTGGAGGCGCTCCCCGGCGTCGGCCCCTACACGGCTCGTGCCGTGGCGGCCATCTCGTTCGGGCAGCCGGTGGGCGCGGTGGATACCAACGTGCGGCGGGTGTTAGGCCGGGTCGCCGTGGGCCACGGCAGCCGGCGCGACCCCGGGGAGCCCCTGCCCGGGGTCGACCTGCAGGCGCTGGCCGACGCCCTCGTGGCCACGGACCGCCCGGCCGATTGGACGGCGGCCCTCATGGATATCGGCGCGACGCTCTGCCTGCCCCCCGCGCCACGCTGCGACGCCTGCCCGCTGGCGCGGGACTGCACCTTTGCCGCCTCGGCTGGCGACACGCGAGCGGTCGCCCCCGCTCCCCGTCGCGTGGCCGAGTCGAGCGTCCCCTACGAGGCCACGCCGCGCTGGCTCCGTGGCCGCCTCGTGGCCCACCTGCGCGAGCAGCCTGACGGGGCGTGGACGAGGATCGAGGGCGCGATGGGCCTCCACGACGACGTGGCCGTGGCCGCGGCGCTGCGGGCCCTCGCCCGCGACGGGCTGGTAGAACTGGACGAGGGCGGTCGCGCGCGCCTGCCGTTACGATGAGCCGGCGATGACGATCCGCCTGCCCAGTCCATCCCAGGGCGCGGAGACACCCCTGCCGCTGGACGACGCGTTCCTGGATCAGGACATCGACCTTGCCGCGCTCGCCGAGCACTGGGCCGCGACCGCGGCGCGCACGCCCATCTCCGCCGAGGCGATGCGCGGCGCGGACGCGCGGGCACAGCGCCAGGGTGTCCCCGGCACTCGCCTCATGGAGCAGGCCGGCGCCGCCGTCGCCGCCGCGGCCCGTGCGCTCCTCGTCACGACCGAGCGACGGCACCACGGCCGCATCCTGATCCTGGCCGGCCCCGGCAACAACGGCGGTGACGGGTTCGTGGCGGCGCGCTACCTCGCCCACGCCGGCATCGGCAGCGTGGTCGTGCTCCTCGCCGCGGAGGCGCGCCCGGACACGCCCGACGCGCGCCTCAACTGGCAGCGCCTTGGCGAAGAGCCGCTCGTTCAGCGGCAGCACGCCCCGGGACCCCGCGAGGTCGCGGTCCTTCAGCAGGGGCTCGAGCGGGCCGCCCTGGTCATCGATGCGCTGCTCGGGACCGGCGTTCAGGGCGCCCTGCGCGAGCCCATCCGGAGTGCCGTCGAGCTGGTCGGGCTGGCCCGCGCCGCCGCGGTGCCCATCCTGGCAGTCGATACGCCGACCGCGGTCGACCTGACGACCGGGCGCCCCTCCGACCCGGTCGTGCGCGCGGACGCGACGATCACCTTCCACCGCCCCAAGGCGGGCCTCCAGACGCGCATCGGACGTGCGCTCGCCGGTCGCGTCCTCGTCGCGCCGATCGGCATCCCGCCCGCCGCAGATCCGGCGTGACCGCACCCGAACCCGGGCCCCAGCCGCCTGCCGAGGCGCGCCCCACGCGGCGCGTGCGCGACCGGGATGTCGTCGTCGCGGCGGCCATCGCCGTCGTCATCGTGCTCGGCGCCCAGGCCCTCGGCGTGTTCGTGCCGGGCTTCGACGACCTGCTGGGCTTCCAGCCGGTGATGATCCTGGTGCTGGTGCTGGTCACGGTCGTGATCCTCGTCCAGGCCGTCCGGGCCGGCCTGGACCGGCGGTAGGTCCGGTTGCGACCCCCGGACGCCCGCCGTACCATCGGCCGGTGAACCCCCCACTCCGGCGAGGCCGCTGACCCGTGGCCGTCGGTTCGTCGAATGCCTTCGACCTGGTCGTCCTGGGCGCCGGCACCGGGGGCTACGCCGCGGCCTTCCGCGCGGCCCAGCTGGGCATGCGCGTCGCCCTCATCGATCGCTACAAGATCGGCGGCACGTGCCTCCACATCGGCTGCATCCCCACCAAGTGCATGCTCGAGTCGGCGGACCTGTACGACCGCACGAAGCGGGCCCAGGATTTTGGCATCACGACCGGCGCCCTGAGCGTCGATCCGGCGGTCATCGCCAAGCGCCGCCAGGCCGTCGTGGACCGGTTGCACAAGGGCCTCCAGGCGCTGGTCAAGAAGCACAAGGTCGAATACATCCACGGCCAGGCGCGGCTCAAGGGCCACAAGGTCGTGGAGATCGAGCTACTGGACGATGACGGCAACCCGGCCGGGTCACGCTCCCTGGACGCGACGGACGTGATCCTCGCCAGTGGCAGCCGTGTCAAGAGCCTGCCCGGCCTCGTCCCCGACGGCACGGCGATCGTCACCAGCGACGACATCCTCCGGAGCGACCGCTTGCCGGCCAGCCTGATCGTGGTGGGCGGCGGCGCCGTGGGCGTCGAGTTCGCCAGCTACTACGCCGACATGGGCACCAAGGTGACGGTCCTGGAGTACCTGCCCAGCCTCGTGCCCCTGGAGGACCGCGAGATCGGCAAGGAGCTGGAGCGCAGCTTCAAGCGGCGCGGCATCGACGTCATGACCAGCGCCCGCTTCGACACTGCGAAGGTGGAGGTCACCAAGCAGGGTGTCTGCCTGATGGTCGGCCCGGAGGGCCAGCCGCAGGCGGAGCTGCGCGCCGAGCAGATGCTGGTGGCGACCGGCCGCGCCGCCAACGTGGAGGATGTGGGCCTGGAGACGACGCGCGCCAAGGTGGAGAAGGGCGTCGTGCAGGTCGACCCGCGCACGATGCGCACCGCCGAGCCGCACCTCTATGCCATCGGCGACATCATCGGCGGGCTGTGGCTGGCGCATGTCGCCGCCCACGAGGGCCTGGCCGCCGTCGGTGCCATCAGCAACACGGAGGCCGAGCCGGTCGACTACCTCAAGATGCCGCGCGCCACCTACTCGCGGCCGCAGATCGCCTCGATCGGCCGCAGCGAGCAGGACTGCGAGCGCGATGGCATCGCCTTCAAGACCGGCAAGTTCCCCTGGCTGGCCAACGGCAAGGCGCTCATCGGCGGCGACTACGAGGGTTTCGTCAAGGTCATCGCCGACCGCGACACGGACGTCGTGCTCGGCGTGCACATGATCGGCCCGCACGTGACCGACCTGATCGCCGAGGCCAGCGCGGCGATGCTCCTGGAGGCGACCGCGTGGGAGGTCGGCGCCGCCGTCCACCCGCACCCGACGCTCTCCGAGGCGCTGGGGGAGGCCGCGACGCTGGTCGACGGCTGGGCCATCAACTTCTGAGCAGGAGGGCGGCGGCCGCATGACGACCAGGACGCGTGGAGCGGCCGGTTCGGCGGCGCAGGATCTGGCAGCCGAGGTGGGCCTCCAGCCCGAGCAGCTGCGCGACATGTACCGCCTGGTCGCCCTGGCGCGCGCCACGGACGAGCGGATGTGGGTCCTCAACCGCGCCGGCATGGTGCCGTTCGTGATCAGCGGCCAGGGCCACGAAGGGGCCCAGGTGGGCCTCTGCTACGACCTGCGCAAGGGCCATGACTGGCTGGTGCCGTTCTACCGCTCGGTGGCCGCCTGCATCACCTTCGGCATGAGCCCGCGCGACATCATGACCGCCCAGTTCGCGCGCGCCAACGACGTCAGTTCCGGAGGCCGCCAGATGCCCGGCCACTACGGCGCGGCCATCCATAACGTCCTGTCGACCAGCTCACCGGTCGCCACCCAGCTGCTGCACGCCGTCGGCATCGCCCTCGCGGCCCAGATCCGCGGCACCGACCAGGTAGCGCTGACGTCGCTGGGGGAGGGGTCCAGCAACCAGGGCGACTTCCACGAGGGCCTCAACTTCGCCGGCATCCACCACCTGCCGGTCGTCTTCGTGGTGGAGAACAACGGCTATGCCATCAGCGTGCCGATGGCCCTCGAGTCGGCCGTACCGGACATCGCCATGCGGGCCGCCGGCTACGCCATGCCCGGCGTGATCGTCGACGGCGGGGACGTGCTGGCCTGCTACCGCGCGGGGCGCGAGGCCATCGACCGCGCTCGTCGCGGCGAAGGCCCGACGCTGATCGAGGCCAAGGTCATGCGCCTCACGGCCCACTCGTCGGACGACCAGCAGACCAAGTACCGCAGCGCGGAGGAACTGGAGCAGGAACGGGCGCGCGACCCGCTGCCCCGCTTCCGGGCGCAGCTCCTGGCCGCCGGCGTGATGGACGAGGAGCAGCTGGCGGCGCTCGAGGCGGAGATCAAGGTCACCGTGGAGGACGCCACCGACTGGGCCCAGGCGCAGCCGGAACCTGACCCCGCCACCGCCGAGCGCTACGTCTATGCCGACGAGCCGGCCTCGCGGACGGGCGCCTGATGGCCGTCCGGACGCTGCTTGACGCGATCCGCGAGACGCTCGCCGACGAGATGCGGCGCGACGAGACCATGATCGTCCTCGGCGAGGACGTGGGCGTGAAGGGCGGCGTCTTTCTTGCCACGGACGGGCTCTTCGCCGAGTTCGGTGGGTCGCGGGTGATCGACACGCCGCTGACCGAGTCGCTCATCGTGGGGGCCTCGATCGGGGCGGCCGTCAACGGCCTGCGCCCGGTGCCGGAGATCCAGTTCGCCGACTTCATCTTCCCCGCCTTCAACCAGATCGTCAGTGAGGCGGCCCGCCTGCGCTACCGCTCCAACGGCACGTTCGAATGCCCCATCACGATCCGCGCCCCCTTCGGCGGCGGGGTCCACGGGGCCCTGTACCACAGCCAGTCGGTGGAGGCCTTCTTCGCCCACGTGCCTGGCCTCAAGGTGGTCGTGCCGTCGACGCCCTACGACGCGCGCGGCCTCCTGCGCAGCAGCATCCGCGACCCCGACCCGGTCCTGTTCTTCGAGCACAAGAAGCTGTACCGCTCGGTGCGCGGGGAGGTGCCCGACACCGACTACGTCGTACCCCTCGGCCAGGCCCGGGTGACCCGGCCCGGCGACCACGTCACGGTCATCGCCTACGGCCTCATGGCCCACTACAGCCTGGAGGCGGCCGAGCTGGTTGAGGCCGACGGCATCAGCGTCGAGGTCATCGACCTGCGGACCCTCCGCCCACTCGATCGCGAGACGGTCCTTGGCTCGGTCCGCAAGACGGGCAAGTGCGTGATCGTCTACGAGGACAACCGCTTCGGCGGCTACGGCGCGGAGGTGGCCGCCATGGTGGCCGAGGAAGCCTTCGAGTATCTCGACGGGCCGGTGGTCCGCGTCGCCGGCCCCGACGTCCCGGGCGTCCCCTACAACCACAAGCTCGAAGACTGGTTCATGGTCAGTCCCGACCAGATCGCCGACGCCATCCGCGAACTCGCGGCCTTCTGAGGCGTCTAGCCCGCGGAGGCAGCGCCTCGTGAGCGACGCGGCGCGCGGCGCGGCTTGGGAGCCGGTTCGGCTACCGGTTGCGGCACCAGCTTGATGGCCGACGCGCGCAGGATCGCCTCGTCGAGCAGCCCGGAGCCATCGATCTCAAGGTCGTCGTCGTCGGCCGTATCCTTCGTCATCGAGGCGGGGGCGGGTGCCCCGACCGGAGCCAGGGTCGTCTTGTGGACGAAGCCGATCGTGCCGACGGGCGTACGGACGCGCATCCAGCGGCCTTCGCTGCCGAGGAGCTCGACCTCGTCGCCCTCCTGGAGCTGGCCGATCTCCGTGCTGCGGATCTCATCGGGAGCGTCCACGAGCGGCACGACCGCATAGCGCACGCGGCGTCGTTCCGTGGCCGCGGTGGTGGCCGCAGCGAAGGCCAGCGGCACGGTCTCGACGGGCCTGCGATCGCTCTGGAGCCGGGCCGCCTTGAGTGATGGGCGACGCCAGCGCGGCAGGGTCGCCTCGTCCGGCGCGACGGCCTCCAGGCCCAGGGCCGCGGCGGGTGCGTCGGCCAGGGCGGGCACGAGTTCATCGACGAGCGGCCTGGTCGGCCGCCGGAGCTTGGGCGCGCGCGGCGCCTTGGGTGTCGGCGGAGGTGGCGTCACGATCGCGGCGACGGGGGCAGGAGGCGGTACCGGATCGACCGGCAACGGCGCATCCGGATCGTCGCCCGGCTTGCGCCGGCGACGCCAGGCGCCGAAGAGCAGGAAGCCACCGGCCGCGGCAAGGGCGACGGCCAGCAGTGGGGCCAGCTGGCCGGGGCCGCCGTTCTGATCGCCGGAGGCGCCGCCGACCGGGCCGGCGCCGAGGCCGCCCGGGGTGGAGCTGCTCTTCGCAGCGGTCGGTGTCGGTGACGGCGTGGCCGTGGGTGACGGCGAGGGTGACGGCGTCACCTCGATCACGGCGGCTGTCACCGTGGCGGTCGGGGCGGGCTTCGGCGTGGGCTTCGGGGTCGGCTTGCGGCGTGGGCTCGGCGTCGGCCGGGGCGTGGGCTTCTTGGTCGGTGTCGGCTTCGGTGTCGGCGCGGGGTCGACCGTGACGCGAGTGTCGGACTGACGGGGCTTCAGTGAGTGATACCTGATTGCTCCGGCCCGCCGTGCGTGCCACCCGTCGAAAGTAGAAGGTGTAGTTGCCGGCCGTGGTCAGTTTCGGACTGCAAGGTCAGCGATCACCGCCGCCAGGTCGAGCAGGCGGCGACTCGGCCGGGCGTCATCGGCGATCATCGATGGCGCGACGCGCCGTTGACACTGTCCCACGCGTCGGGACCTGGCGCGATACGGGCGGGTGCTCGTCCGATGTAGTAAGTCACCTGGAAGCTGAAGCGTCGCGGTCGTGCCGCGAGGTGGCGACACATTCCCGTCGCAGAGCTGCGTTCCCGTCGAGCCGATCGCCACGTCGCGGCCGCTGCGTGCCGGTCCCGCCCACGACGATGAGCGAGATGGCGAGCAGCGTCGATACGAGCGTGCCAACGGCAAGCCGGTGCATGCTCGAAGGCTAGGCCGGTCGTACCCGAGCGTCCGTGAGCCGTCAGTCCTAGCGCGATGACCCGTTCGGGATGGGCGTCGACGCACCACCTTGCTGCGCCGGGGCTCCTGATGCGCGACACTAGGACGGTCGTGCCGCACCCGGCAGGGCCCGCAGCGAGCGTCGCGAGGAGAACGAACCGTGCCCAAGGTGACGATGCCCCAGCTCGGCGAGAGCGTGGCGGAGGGGACCATCGGCAAGTGGCTCAAGCAGGTCGGGGAGCACGTCGACAAGTACGAGCCGATCGTCGAAGTCATCACCGACAAGGTCAATGCGGAGGTGCCCTCGCCGTTCGCCGGGACGCTCACGGCCATCCTGGTCCAGGAAGGCGAGACGGTCCCCAACAACGCCGAGATCGCGGAGATCGACGGCGACGGCGCCGCGTCCTCCAACGGCTCCGCCCCCTCTGGCGCGGTCACGACCTCCACCCGGGCTGCGGAGGCGGCCCCCGCGACGGCTGAGGCGCATGGTCCCGCCGGTTCCGATGAGCGTCCCGCGCCAGCCACGGCCTCCCCGGCCGCGGCACCGGCCGCGGCTCATCACGACCCGTCCGAGTACGAGGGGCGCCTGACGCCCGCCGTCCGACGTCTCGCGCGCGAGCACGACATCGACCTGGCGCTGATCACGGGCACCGGCCACGCCGGCCGCATCACGCGCGAGGACATCCTGGCCTTCGTGGAGGCGCAGCGGACCGGACGGGCTCCGGCGGCCACGACCACTGCGTCCGCCGCGGCCCCGGCGGCGCCACGGCCGCCCGCACCGCCGTGACGCTCGCCGCCGACTCGCTCAAGCCCCTGACGCCGATGCGCAAGGCGATCGCCGCCCAGATGACGCGTGCCGCTGGCCGTGCCGGTGGCCTACACACCTGGTCGAGGTCGACATGTCGGCCGTCGTCGCCCGCCGCGAGGCGGCCAAGGCCGAGTACCAGGCGCGCGAAGGCATCAGCCTCTCGTTCGTGGCCTTCGTCACCAAGGCGGCGGTGGAGGCCCTGCGGGCGCACCCGGACCTCAACGGCCACTACACCGACGAGGGCCACTGGCGGCGCAAGGCCATCAACGTCGGCATCGCCGTCGCGGTCGACGACGGGCTGGTGGTGCCGGTCATCCGCGACGCCGACTCAGCTCAGCATCCACGGCCTCAACAAGGCCATCAACGACCTCGGCCGCGCGGGCCCGCATCGAGCAAGCTGCGCCTCGACGACATCTCCGGCGGCACGTTCACCGTGGACAACACCGGCTGGACCGGCTCGATCCTGACCCTGCCGATCATCAACGTGCCCGAGGTGGCGATCCTGACCATGGAGGCGATCGTGCAAGCGGCCCGTCGTGGTCGACGCGGGCCGCGGCGACGGCCATCGCCATCCGCCCGATGATGAACATGGTGCTGGGCTTCGACCACCGCGCGACCGACGGCGCCCAGGCGGGCCGTTTCCTCGCCGACGTCAAGCGGCTGGCTCGAGTCGGTCGGCCTGGAGACGCCCATCTGGTGACTCGAGCTCGCGAGCTCCCGCATGTTCCAGCCGGCGGCGCGGTGGCCACGGCCACGAACCGGCCGTCCCGATCACGATCGCCATGGGCGGCGGGTCATTCGACGCGCCCGCGGCCGACGGCTCGCGCCGCGCTGCGGCGCCACCCCGACTGGATCCGGCTCGCGGCTGCCGACCGGCGACAACTACCAGCGAGCTCAAGGAGCTGCTGCGGGGCCTGACGCTCAACACCGTCTGCGAGGAGGCCCGCTGCCCCAACATCGGCGAGTGCTGGGAGCAGCGCACCGCCACGATCATGATCCTGGGCGACACCTGCACCCGGGCCTGCGGCTTCTGCGCCGTCAAGACCGGGCGGCCGACGTGGAACGACGAGGACGAGCCGCGCCGCGTGGCCGAGGCGCTGTCCGGCCTGGGCCTGGAGCACGTCGTCGTCACGAGCGTCGCGCGCGACGACCTGCCCGACGGCGGCGCCCACATCTTCGCCGACACGATCCGCGCCCTGCGCGAGGCCTGCCCGGGCATGGGCGTGGAGGTCCTGATCCCCGACTTCAACGGCGAGCGACGAGCCGCTGCGGACGGTCATGGAGGCCGGGCCGGACATCCTCAACCACAACGTCGAGACGGTCGAGCGGCTCCAGAAGCCGGTCCGCAAGCGCGCCCGCTACGACCGCTCGCTCGAGGTCCTGGCCCGGGCCAAGGCGTTCAGCCGGGAGCTCGCGGGCCGGGGCGACGCCGTCCACACCAAGTCGAGCCTCATGGTCGGGCTGGGCGAGAAGCGCGAGCGAGCTCTCGCAGGCCTTCCGCGACCTGCGCGTCGGTCGACTGCGACATCCTGACCATCGGCCAGTACCTGCGGCCCACCCAGGCGCACCTGCCGGTCGAGCGCTACGTCCACCCCGACGAGTTCGCCGAGATGAAGCCAGGAGGCGCTGGCGCTGGGCTTCAAGCACGTCGAGTCGGGGCCGCTGGTCCGCTCCTGTTACCACGCCCGCGACCAGGTGCCGGAGGAGGCCCGACGTGCCCGTGGGGCTCGCGCGGCCGCCCTCGCCGCCAACGGCCTGGCCTGATCGCCGGAGCATGCCCGCCGTCCTGCCCCGCCGCACCCCGCTGACCGAGCTGCATTGCCACCTCGGCAGCGCCGTGGCCCCGGCCATCATGTGGGGCATCGCCCACTCCCAGGGCATCCGTCTGCCGACCAAGGACTACTGGGAGTTCCGCGACATGATCACCGTGTCGGCCCGGCACGGCCACTCGTTCGACGGCTACCTGCAGCTGTTCCACTGGACCGAACTGATCCAGTCGTCGCCCCTGGCGGTCGAGCGATCGGTGTACGAGGTCGTGGGCGGGGCCTACCGCAAGAACAACGTGACCACGGTGGAGCTGCGTTTCAACCCCATGAAGCGCAACCGGGGCGGCGAGCAGGACCTGGATCACATCATCAGCGCCGCCATCCGGGGCATGGACCGGGCCAAGCTGGAGTACCCGGTGACCCCGGGGCTCATCTTCTGCCTCGACCGGGCCTTCCCGTACCAGCTCAATGAGATCATCGCCGAGAAGGCCATCGCCTACCTGGGCCGAGGCGTGGTGGGCATCGACATCGCCGGGCCGGAGTCGCACGACTTCCGGCCTCGGGCGTATCGCCGCCTCTTCGACCGCTGCCGACGGGCCGGGCTGGGCATCACCGTCCACGCCGGCGAGGCCGGGCCGGTGGAGGAGATCGCCGACGTCATCGAGAACCTGGAGCCGAGCCGCATCGGCCACGGCATCAAGTCGGCCTACGACCCGCGGACGCTGGACATGATCCGTGAGCGCGGCGTGGTCCTGGAGGTCTGCCCCACCTCCAACCTCAACACGCGCGTGGTCGCCAGCTGGGACGAGTTCCGCTGGATCTTCGACACGTTCCGCCGCCACGGTGTCCGCTACACCATCAACACCGACGGTCCGGAGATGCTGCGCACGTACATCCGCGACGAGCTGGCCACGCTCGGGCGGCTGGGCATCCTCTCGCTGGAAGAGCAGGAGCAGTCGGCCGAGTGGGCGCGGCAGGCGTCCTTCGTCCAGGGCGTCAGCGACGTGCCCCCGCCGCGCCACCGCCCGGCCCCGCGTCGCCAACTCGAGCGCGAAGAGGCCTGAGCGCCGCCGGTTCGGCAGCGTCGAGTGGCGCCGCGCCCGGGTGTGACCTTTACGTCAACGTAAAGGTATGAGACTCTTCATCCATGACGATCCACGCGCCGGACCAGGCCGAGCTCGGCCTGCGCCGCATCCACGAGGTGGCGGCGGAACTCGGCCTCACGACCCGCGCCATCCGTTACTACGAGCAGTGCGGCCTGCTCAGCCCCGTCCGTTCGGACGGTTCGTATCGCCTGTACGACGCCGCGGACGTGGAGCGGCTGCGGGCCATCGTCGCGCTGCGCGATGACGCCGGCTTCTCGCTGGCCGACATCCGCGAACTGCTGAGCGACGAGGACGCGGCCTCCCAGGATCGGGCCGCCTTCCTGGCCACGGCCGATGTGGACGCGCGACGAGGTCTTGTCCGTGACGCCATCGGCCGTGAGGAGCGCCACCTCGTGCTGCTCCGCGGCAAGGTCGAGCGCCTGGCCGCGATGATCCAGGCGGCCGAGCAACGCCGCGACCGTCTTAACACCAAGCTGGCCGAGCTGGCAAAGCTCGCTGACCTCAGCGACCGATGACGGCGCTCCCCATCATCCGGCGCGGCATCGTGGATCCGGCCACGCCCTCCTACCGCTGGTGGCTGCTCTTCGTGACGAGCATCGGGGCGCTGCTCGCCTCGCTGAACTCCGGCACGCTCGTCATCGCCCTGCCGGAGATCCTCCGCGATCTCCACACCGACCTCTTCTCACTGCTGTGGATCGTGGTGGGCTACACCCTCGTGGTGACCGTGCTCGTCCTGAACGCCGGGCGGCTGGCCGACCGCTACGGACGCGCGCGGACCTACACCCTGGGCATCGTCGTCTTCACGCTCGCCTCGGTGTGGTGCGCGATCGCCCCGACGGCCCTGCTGCTGATCGTCGGGCGCATCGCCCAGGGCGTGGGCGGCGCCTTCGTCTTCGCCAACTCGGCGGCCCTGGTGACCGATGCGTTCCCCCGCCGGGAGCTGGGTCGGGCCCTCGGCATCAACGCCATGGTGGTCGGGGCGGGGCTGATCCTGGGGCCCATCCTGGGCGGCTTCCTGACCAGTTTCGGCTGGACGTTCGTCTTCTGGTTCAACGTGCCGATCGGCCTCATCGGGGCCGGAGCGGCCTTCCTGATCCTGGTCGAACAGGCCCAGCCGCAGCGCAACGTCTCCCTGGACCTGGCTGGGTCGACCCTCTACCTGGTCGCGCTCCTCGCGCTGATGACGTCACTCGCCTTCGGCGGCATCTACGGCTGGGGCACGTGGTGGGTGATCGGCGGGTTCGTGCTGTTCCTCGTCGTGATGCCGTTCTTCGTGTGGGTCGAGTCACGCGTCCGCACCCCGATCCTGGACCTGACGCTCTTCCGCGACCGCCTCTTCACGATGGGCAACCTCACTGGGCTCCTCAACGGCGTGGCCCGCAACGGCGTGCTGTTCCTGCTGGTCTTCTACCTCCAGGGCGTCCGCGGCGACGACCCCGTCACGGCCGGCATCGAGCTCGCGCCGCTCGCGGTGGGCTTGCTCGTGCTCTCGCCGATCAGCGGCATCCTGGCCGACCGCTACGGCTCTCGCGTCCTGGCCACGGCCGGCATGCTCGTCACGGCCGCCGGGCTGGCCGGCCTGTTGACGATCAGCGTGGATACGCCGCTCTGGCAGCTGGTCGTGTGGCAGCTGGTCATCGGCGCCGGGTCCGGACTCTTCAACTCGCCCAACACGAGCGCGGTGATGGGTGTGGTCCCGCCGGCCAAGCGTGGCATCGGTGCCGGCATGCGGGCCATGCTCACCAACACGGGGTTCGTCATCAGCATCGCCCTGGCCATCGGCCTCATCACGACCGCCATGAGTCCCCAGGTCATGGTCGCCGTCTTCTCCGGCACGCAATCCGGTGGGACAGGCATCGACATGGGCCCATTCATCAACGCGCTGCACCTCGCGTTCGGGGCCGGCGTCATCGCCAGCCTGCTGGGTGCCGCCATCTCCGCGATGCGTGGCGAGCACCGCTCCTGGGAGCCCGGCGACCCCGGGGAGCAGCCCGCCGCCGCCTGATGGCCCTCCGGGCGCCGATCGACAGGCCTCCCGATCGCCGACCAGCGCGTGCTCACTCCCTCATGAACCGAAAAGGTTGCTAACGACCGGCGAAGCCCGGGCCCTCAGGAGGGATCGCGGCCGGCGGCGGTGATCGTGTCGGCGGCGGCTGCGGGGGAGTCCGCGGCGGCCTGGGCCATGCGGACGACGGCCATGCGGTCGGCATAGGTGCGGCGGACCACGTTGAGTTCGGACACGGTGAAGCCCAGCTCGTCGGAGATCTCGCGGATGGTGCGGTTCTCCTCGAAGGAGATCGTCTCGTCGCCGGGCGCGGCGACCGCGAAGAGGCAGTGCAGCAGGTGCTCCAGCTCCTCGGGCGTGGCCAGGGCCCGGACGCGCTGGGTGACGTAGAAGTCGTCCGTGCCGGCGCCGGCCATCGCCTCGTGCACGGCGAGATCCACGATGAGCTGCGCCTCCTCCGCGGGCACGGCGGCGAACGCCTCGACCTGCTTCACCATCTCCGCCCGCTCCGAGCCGGTGACGTCCAGGTCGGCCGCCACGACGCGCGCCAGGCAGTAACCCACCCCCGCCAGGAACGCCGCCCGGAGTGGGTCAAGCTCGGACAGGCGCCCGGCGATGCGGCGGACCGTCTCCGGTTCGGCCGCGCCGCCACCCACGTTGGGTCGCGGGGCCTGGCTGGCGCCGGTCGGGTCGTGCTGCAGGAAATGGATGAAGGACATCGGGTTCTCGAGGCTCCTGGGTTCGCGGGGCGGGATGACGATCGGGCGGCGGGGGATCCCGCGGTCAGTCGATCTTCAGGCCGAGGACCTTTCGACCGATGACGAGGCGCTGGACCTGGCTCGTGCCCTCGCCGATCTCGGTCAGTTTGGCGTCGCGCAGGAAGCGCTCCACCTTGAACTCTTCGACGTAGCCGTAGCCGCCGTGGATCTGGACGGCGTTGTTGGTGACGCGTTGGCTGACCTCAGAGGCGAACAGCTTGCCCTGGGCCGCGGCGAGGGCGTACTCGCGGCCCTGGTCCTTGAGCCATGCGGCCCGATAGACCATGGCCCGTGCCGCCTCGACCTCGGTCGCCATGTCGGCGATCATGAAGGCGATCCCCTGGAACGAGCCGATCGGCCGCCCGAACTGCTTGCGCTCCCGGGCGTAGGGCACGCTGGCATCGAGCGCCGCCTGGGCCAGGCCAAGGGCCATCGCCCCGATGGAGATCCGGCCGCCGTCGAGCGTCTTGAGGAAGATCTTCCAGCCGTCACCGCGCTCGCCCAGCATCTGGTCGGCCGGGACGCGGCAGCCCTCGAACAGCAGCTCGCCGGTGGCGCTCGCGTGGAGGCCCATCTTCTCTTCCAGGCGGCCCACGCTGAAGCCCGGCGTGTCGGCCGCGATGATGAAGGCGCTGATCTCCGGCGACCCGTCGTGACGCGCCCCCGTGCGGGCCGTGACGACGTAGGTCCCGGCCTGGCCGGCGTTGGTGATGAAGCGCTTGCGCCCGTCGATGACCCATGTGCCGCCGTCCGGGCCGGCCTCGTGGCGCGCCGTGGTCCGCGTCCCGCCCGAGTCGGAGCCGGCCTCCGGCTCGGTCAGCCCGAACGCCCCGATCACCCGCCCCTGCGCCATCGGCACGAGCCAGCGGTCCTTCTGGGCCGGCGTGGCGGCGATGTGCAGCGGGCCGCAGCCCAGGCTCGTGTGGGCGGCGACGATGATGCCGAGCGAGCCCCAGACGCGGGAGAGCTCCTCCACCGCGATGGCGTAGGCGAGCGTGTCCAGGCCCGCGCCACCCTCGTCCTCGGGATAGGGCACGCCAAGGAGGCCCATCGGTCCCAGCATCGCCACGACATCGCCGGGGAAGCGGCGCTCGTGCTCGTGCTCGTCGATGACGGGCTCGGCCTCCCGCCGCGCGAAGTCGCGGACGGTCTGGCGCAGCAGGACATGCTCGGGGGAGAGGTCGAGATCCATGGGCGGGCAGGGTAGCACCGGTGCCCTTGGGGGACGGGCCGCGCCGCGCCGAGCCACCGCGGCCGGCCTCGACCGGTCGCCCCGTGGCATAGTGCAGCCATGCCTGTCCGCACCGTCATCGAACGTGGGCCCAAGGGCAAGCGGGCGGTGGCCTTCAGCCTCGACTGGCCCGGGTGGAGTCGAGGCGCGAAGAGCGCCGAGCTCGCCCTGGAGACGCTCGAGTCGTACCGGGAGCGCTACCGGCCGATCGCCGGTCTCGCCGGGATGGCCGGCGAGTTCGACGCCGCGGGTCCCCTCGAGGTCGTCGAGGACAGGGTCGGGACCGGTTCGACCGACTTCTGGGGCATCTCCTTCTCGCCCTCCTCGACCGAGCAGGGGCCGATGAGCGAGGCGGAGTTCGAGCGCGGGATCGCGCTCCTGCGGGCCTGCTGGGCGTTCTTCGACGGCGTCGCGGCGCGGGTCTCGCCGGAGATGCGCAAGGGCCCGCGCGGCGGCGGGCGCGACCGCGACCGGATCATCCGCCACACCATCCGCACCGAGAGCGAGGACTTCGCGAGGCAGGTCGGCCTGCGGATCCCCGAGGAAGGGGCGCTGACCCCGGAGGGCCTGCGCCAGCATCGCGAGACGTACGTGGCGGCGATGCACGCCTACAACGCCGGGGAGATCGAGCGGCGGATGCGGTCGTGGACGCTGCCGTTCCTCATCCGGCACTCCGCCTTCCACACGCTCGACCACGCGTGGGAGATGGAAGACAAGGATCTGACCGGCCAGCGCTAGCGCGACCGATCGACCGTCGCAGCCTCGCGGATGGCGGCCACCGCGCGTGGATCCTCCAGGGCGGAGGTGTCGCCCGGATCCTGGCCCAGGAACGCGGCGCGGGCGACGCGCCGCATGATCTTGCCGCTGCGCGTCTTGGGCAGGGTGGGCACGACGACGATGGCGTCGGGCTTGAGGGCCTTGCCCATCTCCGCCACGACCCGGGCGGCGATGTCGGCCCGGAGTTCGGGGCCGTCGACCGCGCCCGGGCGCAGGACGCAGAAGACGACGATCACCTCGCCCTTGACCTCGTGCGGCACGCCGACGGCCGCGGCCTCGATCACGTCGGGATGAGCGATCGCCGCCGACTCGACCTCGGCCGGGCCGACGCGCTTGCCGGCGACCTTGAGCGTGTCGTCCGAGCGGCCCTGGATGAACCAGTGGCCGTCCGGGTCGATGACCGCCCAGTCGCCGTGCACCCAGGTCCCGGGCACGCGGCGCCAGTATGCCTCCAGGTAGCGCTCGCGGTCGTGCCAGAAGCCGCGCGTCATGCCCGGCAGCGGCGCCCGGATGGCCAGCTCGCCGACCACGCCGCGGACGCTTTCGCCCTCCGGCCCGATCACGTCCGCGGCCGTGCCGATGCTGGGTCCGCCGAAGCCGCAGGGCTTGACCGGCGTCAGGAGGTTGCCGCTGACGATGCCGCCCGAGACCTCGGTCCCGCCGCTGTAGTTGATGACCGGGCAGCGGCCCTCGCCGACCTCGCGGAAGTACCACCACCAGGGCTCGGGGTTCCACGGCTCACCGGTCGAGCCAAGCACCCGCAGGCTCGAGCGGTCGTGGGCGCGCACCGGCTCCGGCCCGTGGGCCATGAGGGCCCGGATGACGGTCGGCGACAGGCCCAGGTGCGTGACCCGGTGGCGCTCGACCAGGGCCCACAGGCGGTCGGGCCCGGGGAAGTCGGGCACGCCCTCATACAGCACCAGCGTCGCGCCCAGCAGCAGGGCCCCCGAGATGGCCCAGGGGCCCATCATCCAGCCCAGGTCGGTGAACCAGCACAGGACGTCACCGGGGCCGAGGTCGAACGCGTGGGCCAGGTCCTGGGCGCCCTTGATGGGGAAGCCGCCGTGGACGTGGACGGCACCCTTGGGACGGCCGGTGGTGCCCGAGGTGTAGATGAGCATGTAGGGCGTCTCGGGGTCGGTCGGGCCGACTGGCTCGAGTCGACCGATCGCCGGGTCGGCCAGCGCCTCGTCCCACCAGACGTCCCGCCCGGGCATCCAGGGGACCGAGCCGGCGTGGTCACCCAGCCGGCGCACGACGAGCACCTGGCGCACGGAAGGCGCCTCGGCGACCGCGGCATCGGCCGTCTCCTTGAGGCGGACGGGGGCACCCCGGCGCAGGAACCCGTCGGCCGTGATGAGCACCGACGCCTCCGCGTCGCGCAGCCGGGATGCCACGGCGGGCGAGCCGTAGCCGGAGAAGATCGGGGTGTAGATGGCCTCGAGCAGGCCGAGGGCAAGCACCGCGATGACCGTCTCGGGCAGCAGCGGCAGGAGGATGCCCACGCGGTCGCCGGCCTTGACCCCACGGGCGGACAGCATCGCCGCAGCGCGCGCGACGGCCGCGCTGAGCTCGGCGTTGGTGAGGCGGCGCACCTCGCCGTCGTCGCCCTCCCAGGCCACCGCCGGGCCGCCCGCATCACGGGCGAGGCGAGGCTCCAGGGCGGCCGCGGCGTAGTTGAAGGCGCCGCCGGTCCACCAGCGGGCGAACTCGAGGCCGCCGTCCAGGTCCAGCACGGCCCGCGGGCGACGCTGCCAGGGCAGGGCCAGGTCATCCGCCGCCGCGCCCCAGAACCAGCCGGGGTCGGCGACGGCGTGCCGCTGCAGCGCGGTCAGGTCGGCGTGGCCGGTCGTGCGAAGGAAGCGGGCCAGGCGCGTGTCCGCGAGGTCGGCCGGGCCAGGCCGCCACGCCACGTCGGGGGCGTCACGGCCAAAGATGGGCCAGTCGGAGAGGTGGATGACCGGGGGCGCCACGAGGTCATCGTAGCGCGGGGTTGGCGAGCGCCTAAGGCTTTAGGACTTCGACGAAGCGCACGAAGATCCGCCACTGGCTCTGGGCGCCCAGGCAGGTCTGCAGCGTCAGCGAGCTGACCGGCTGCGGATCCCATGCCCAATGCGAGCTGGCCAGTGGGGCGGTGACCTTGACCCACTGGAGCCGGTAGTAGTGGACATGGCCGGCGCTGTCCGCGTAGATCGCCAGCATGCCCGCCTTGAGGCGTCCGGCCACATACGCGTCATGCACCGGGGCGAACTTGCCACCGGCGTGGGCCAGCAGGTAGACGTTGTTGGCGCCGGCGCAGCCCCAGCGATACACCTGCGGTCCTGGCGGAGCGCTGCTGTCGCAGGGATAGCCGTAGACGGCCTGGTTGATGCCCAGGGACGGGAACCAGAAGTGGTTGCGGCCGGCGTAGACCACCGGGCCCGCATGGGCTGTGGGCGCCGTGGCCTTCGGCTTTAGCGTGGCAATCTTGGGGGCGGGCGCGACCTTGGCCGGCGCGACGACGACGGCCGTCTCGGCCGCCAGCGCCCGGGTACGGCCGGAGATGCCGGCATCGGCGTACGCGGTGGTCACCGCAGTGACCGGAGCGGTCACGGTGGCCGCGATGGGGAGCACGGGGAGCGGCGCGGCGCCCGGGGCGTCGGCGGCCGCGGCGACGCTCGTGGTGAGGACCGCGGCGAGGCCGAAGGCGAGCCAGACACGGAGCGCGAAGCTGCGATTCGTGCGGACGGGGCGCATGCGAGGAGCCTCGCGGCACGCTCACCCATCGTCCCTGCCCCGGTGGTCCCCCCTTGGTTGACCCAGGTGTACTTAGGTGCTATTGGTCCTCACCCGGCGGCTGGAGGCCGCCGTTGCCGGCCGCCGCCGTCAGGGCCGCCGTGAGGCCGGCTCGCAGGTCTGCCGACCAGCCGTCACCGAAGACCCGCCAGGGGCTGATGTCAAGCCGGGTCACGTCCCCCCCGGCGCGCGTCTGGCTGGCCATGAACTCGGCCTGGCAGGCGTCGACTTCCGAGGCGCCGGACAGGAACGCGGCGTGATCCAGGAACCGGAAGATGTACACGTCATGGGCCGCCGCGTCGGTCGAGGCCATGACGCGCCAGTGCACGGCATTGGCCACCACCCCTGGTTCGCTGCAGCCCGGATCGCCGCTGGTCTGGCTCACCACGGTGAGGCCGTGCTGCGCCATCGTCTGGACCAGGCCCACGTTGTTCTGGGGCGTGGCGAGGGCTGGATCCGGCCGACCGCATCCCGCCAGCACGATGGCTCCCACGGTCAGAAGCACGATGGCGCGCACGAGCCAAGGCTAGCGCAGCCACTGCGGCACGGCGTGAGGGCCTCGGGTAGGATGCGGCCGTGCCCACCGTCTCCCCGTTTCGCGGCTGGCGCTACGCGTCCGCCGCCGGTGACCTGGCCGGCCTGATCAGCCCGCCCTACGACGTCATCGGCCCGGCGCAGGCCGATCGGCTCGCCGCCCGCGACCCCCACAACTCGGTGCGGCTTGATCTGCCGCAGCCGATGGCCGGTGAAGGGCCGGAGAGCCGCTACGCCCGCGCGGCGACGACGCTGCGCGCCTGGCAGGCGGAGCGCCTGCTGGTCCGCGATGAGCGGCCGGCCGTCTACGCCTACGAGCAGCGCTGGTCGGCATCCGGTGGACCGCCGCAGACCCAGCGTGGCTTCGTGGCCCGCCTGGGCCTCGAGCCGTTCCGGACCGGCGGGCCGATCCGGCCCCACGAGCGGACGCTGGGCGGCGCCCGGGCCGACCGCCTGGCCCTGCTGCGGGCCACGGGGGCCAACCTCAGCCCGATCATCGGGCTGTACCGCACCGCCGGGTCGGCCACGGGCGCGGCCCTGGATGCCCTGACGGCCGTGGTGCCGGACGCCTCGGTGGTCGACGACGGGGCGGTCCAGCATCGCCTGTGGGTCGCGCCGGTCGACGACACCGCGCGTGGTGCGGCGGCCGGGGAGCTGCTGGCGGGCGCGTCGGGCGCGCCGATCACGATCGCCGACGGCCACCATCGCTATGAGACGGCCCTGCTGTTCCAGGGCGAGCGGCCCGAGGCGGCCACGATCATGACCCTCCTGTTCGACCTGGCGGCGACGCAGGTCACCACGCGGCCGACCCACCGCCTCGTCCACGGCGAGCCCGCCGGCGCGGCGCTCCTGGACGCCGCCGCGCGCCTCTTCCGTGTCGATCGATGCCCCTCAGCCGAGGCGCTCGTCGAGGTCATGGCCCTGCCCCGGCCCGCGCAACGGCTGGGCCTCTACACGGGTGGGCTGGCCGCCGTGCTCACGCCGCGGGTCGCATCCGTCGCGCCGCTGCTGGACTCGCACGCGTCGGAGGCCTCGCGCTGGCTGGACGTGGCCGTCCTCGCCGCCGTCCTATGGAGGGTCTTCGGCATCGACGCCGCGGCCGCGCACGATGGGGCGATCGGCTACACCAGTGACGTGGGCGAAGCGGTCGAGGCAGTGGACCGCGGCGAAGCGGCGAGCGCCTTCCTGCTTGATCCGACCCCGGTCGAGGCGGTCCTGGCCGTGGCCGAGGCCGGTGAGCTGATGCCCCAGAAGTCGACCTACTTCGCCCCCAAGCCGGCCACCGGCCTCGTCTTCGACATGGGAGGGTCCTGAGCCGATGGCCGACGAACCGATCACCCTGCCCGTCGCCCATCCACCCCTCGAGCGCGCGCAGCCCACGAGGCCCATCCGCAAGGACGAGATCGATCTGCTCGAGCGCGGCGTGCACATCGAGTCGTGGCTGCCCGAACGCCGCTCGCGCCGCCGGCCGCTGCTGCTGGTCCACGGCGAGCTCGGCGGTTCGTGGGTCTGGCATCGCTACCAGGAGTACTTCGCGACGCGGGGCTGGGAGGCCCACGCGGTCAACCTGCGGGCGCATTACTGGTCCGACAACGCCGACTTCGAGGAGCTCGACTTCGGCACCTACCTGGGCGACCTGGAGGCCGCCCACCGACGCCTGGGCGGCGACGCCGTCGTGGTCGGCCATGGGCTCGGTGGCCTGCTGGCCCTCAAGCTGGCCGAGCGCCAGGCGATGGCCGGCCTCGTCCTCATCAGCCCGGCCCTGCCGCAGGAGCTGCGGCCGCCGGCCAAGCTCCATCAGCTGCGCGAGGTGCCGGCCCTGTTCCGCCGCGACTTCATCGGCTGGCAGGGCCTGCCCGAGCAGATCCGTCGGCAGAACCCCGACCTCTCGATCGGCGACGTCCTGCGCATCCAGCACATGATGGGTGCCGAGTCGGGCGCCGCCCGCCGCGACGTCCTGGCCGGTATCCCCATCGAACCGCTGGGGCTGCAGGTCGGCCCGCGGCTGGTCATCGGCGGCGGGCTCGATCGTCTCTACCCCGAGCCCGATTCCGAGCGCCTGGCCGAGTGGATCGAGGCCGAGTACCTGCCCTTCGGCGCCCACTCGCACTACGGCCTGGTGGCCGGGGACGAGAGCCATGCGCAGGTGGTGGCGGCACTCAAGGGCTTCCTGGAGGCGCACCACCTGTAGCCCATTTGCTAGACTGGCCGCCGCCGACGCGGGCCGCCTCGGCACCGATGCCGCATTCGTCTAGAGGCCCAGGACACCGCCCTCTCAAGGCGGAGATCATCGGTTCGAATCCGATATGCGGTACCAATCCCCTCGCTGCTACACCAGGCCGCGTGCGGCCCAGGCCAGGGCCGGGACCACGAACGGGGCCACCGGCACCTTGGCGCGGCAGCGCTCGCGCAGCTCGGCCCGCCTGGACGGCTCAAGCCCGGCCACGTAGGAGCCTGCGGGGCCGGCGCCGCCGCTGAACGGCTCCCACCACTCCTCGAAGGTCGCGTGCTCGAGCCTCGCCGACAAGGCCGTTCCCTCGACCTCTCGCAGGCCTGCTGCCTCGAACAACGCCGTCAGGTGGCCCTCATGGACGCCCGCCATCTGTGACTCATCGTGGACCTCGGGGTCGAGTTCGCGCGCGGCCTGCCAGAAGAGGCTGACCGGGCCCTGGCCGCCCCCGTGGTCCCAGACGCACGCGGCGACGACACCGCCCCGCCGGGTCACGCGGGCCATCTCGACCAGGCCGCCGACCGGGTCGGACATGAAGTGGACGACGAGCTGGGCCAGGGCCGCGTCGAAGCCCCGGTCCGGGAAGGGCAGGCGCTCGGCGGGTGCCAGTCGCACGTCGACACCGGGGTGACGCGCCCGAACCGCTGCCACGAAGGGCTCGGACGGGTCGACGGCCGCGACGGCCGCAGGACCCAGCCGCTTGACCAGCTCCGCCGTCAGCGCACCGGGGCCGCAGCCCACGTCGAGCACCCGCTGGCCCGCCCGCACGCCGGCGAGGTCGGCCAGCTGGGGGGACAGGAGCCGCGAGTACCGGCCCATGAAACGGTCGTACGCGTCCGCGGCCACGTCGAAGCTCACGGGCCCAATCTACTCTCCGCGGTGGCGCAGCCGGTAGACTCGCCGTCGTGGACCCGCAAGCGACGCCGCGCCGCCTGGCGATCCTCGCCGAGGGCCATTTCAACCCCCATGGCGGCAAGACCGCGCGCGGCGTGATCCGCTACGGACGCGATGTCATCGTCGCCGTGATCGACTCGACGCGGGCCCCCGGCAACGTCCGCGACGACATGGGCGAGGGTTTCGACATCCCCATCGTGGCGAGCCTGGACGAGGCCCTCCCGCGCCACCCCGACACGCTCCTCATCGGCATCGCCCCCACGGGCGGCCGCCTCCCGCCGGCCTGGCGCGTCATGATCCTCCACGCCATCGCCCAGGGCCTTGACATCCATTCCGGCCTCCACACGATGCTGGGCGACGATCCCGAGTTCGCCGCGGCGGCCAAGGCGCGCGGCGTCTCGATCGTCGACTTCCGCCGTGCCCCGGACCAGACAGCGACGGCCGTGGGCCGGCGCCACCTGCCGGGCAAGAAGGTCATCCTGACCGTCGGCACCGACTGCGCCGTCGGCAAGATGAGCGTGGCGCTCGAGCTGACGCGGGCGGCCCAGCAGGCCGGACTGGCGAGCGTCTTCGTGCCGACCGGGCAGACCGGCATGATGATCGCCGGCTGGGGCGTGACGGTCGACCGCGTCATCAGCGACTTCCTCAACGGCGCGTGCGAGTCCCTGGTCGAGCAGGGGGAAGCACTGGGTGACTGGATCTTCGTGGAGGGCCAGGGCTCGCTCGACCACCCCGCCTACAGTTCCGTCACCCTGGGCCTGATCCACGGCACGACGCCACACGCGATGGTCATGGTGCACCGGGTCGGCCTGGAGCGGCACGACTTCGACCACCTGCCGGAGGCGTCCTTCCCCCTGCAGCCGCTGCCCGAGTTCATCCGGCTGCACGAGCAGGTGGCGGCGCTCGTCGCCCCGTCGATCGTGGCCGCGGTGGCCCTCAACACCTCGACGCTGACAGAGGCCCACGCGCGGCGCGCGATCGCCGAGACGGCGGAGCTGACCGGCCTCCCCACCGACGACCCCTACCGCTTCGGGGGTGAAAGGCTTCTGGACGCGCTTCGCGAGCGCCTGTCGTGAGCGAGGGCGCGCGGGCCGGCCGGTGGCAGCTGCGTTGGAACGTCCATGAGATCCCCTTCAAGGATCCCTTCCGCATCGCCCGCTCGGTCGACGATCGTCTCGCCACGACGCTGATCGCGGAGCTCGAGGAGGCCGGCGGCCCGACCGGCCTCGGCGAGGGCTTCCCCGACCCGTTCTATGGCGAGACGGTCGCCACGATGGCCGTCGTCCTGCCGCTCCTCCTGGAGGCCCTCGTGCCGCTGGGTCCGATGCCGGACGAGATCGAGGCGGTCAGGGCCTGGCTCGGGTCGGCCGACGAGGCGATGGATGAGGCCATCCGCCATCACGGGGCGGCCAAGTGCGCCCTCGACATCGCCCTGCACGACCTGGCCGGCAGGCGGCTCGGGCTGGGCCTGCCGGAGGTGCTTGGCACCCCGCGCGAGGTGCCGCCCACCGACTTCACGATCGGCCTCGACGAGCCGGCGGTCGTGGCCCAGCGGGCGGCCCGGGCGGCGCACTTCCCGGCCCTCAAGATCAAGGTCGGCGGGCCACGCGACCTGGCCACCCTTGAGGCCGTGCGGGGCGTCTACGACGGCCCCATCCGCGTCGATGCCAACACGGCCTGGAGCCTCGCCGACGGCGAACGGCTGGTGCCCGAGCTGGTGCGCCTCGGCGTGGAGCTCATCGAGCAGCCGTTCCCCGCCCATCGCCTGGCCGACCTGGCGGCGCTCCAGCGCGTGAGCCCGCTGCCGGTCGTGGCCGACGAGAGCGCGGTGGTGGCCACCGACCTCGACGGGCTCGTCGGCGTCGTCCAGGGCGTCAACGTCAAGCTGGCCAAGGTCGGCGGGGTGGGGCCGGCGAAGCGCATGATCGAGCAGGCCCGGGAGGCCGGCTTCCGCATCTTCCTCGGCTGCATGGAGGAGACCACGGTCGGGGTGGCCGCCTCGGTGGCCGTCGCCGGGCTGGTCGACTGGGTCGACCTGGACGGCAACCTGCTGCTTGCCAAGGACCCCTACGAGGGCCTGGAGCTCGACGCGGGCTGCCGCTGGCACCTCTCCGACCGACCCGGCCTGGGGGTCCGCCGGCGCTCCGCCTGACCCTGTGGACAACTTGGTGGAGAACTTGGTGGACAGATCCCCTACCCGCGAAACCTCGCGCGGGGGTACCATGAGCAGGCACTCATCACGGGCAGGTCCCCCGGGTCGCCCCACGCGACCACCGTGCGGAGATCGGTCCGTTCTGGCCTCGGCACGCGCTCAGACCCAGTCGTCGCGCGCCCGCCGCCAGGGGGGAAGATAGTCGTGACGAAAGGTCCTGCCCTGGCCATGCAAGCACGCCTCGCTCGCTCCGTCATCCCCGCCGGCGCCGCTCCTGGTGCCGCGGGCGAGGCGGGTGACGAGGCCGTCGAGTTCGTCCGCTTCTGCCGCCGCCGGCGGCGCGTGGCGTGGCCCGAGCTCTACGACGAGATGTGTGCCGTGGCGGCCCGCCGGGCCTATCGCGACTGGGGCTTCGCCGAGCTGTCGGACCACGGCATCCGCTTCACCCTGGGGGAGATGCCCGGCCTGGCCGCGCTGGTCCGCGAGGTCATCGGCGAGGAACGGCCCGCCAGCTGAGCCTCAGGCGCGGATGCGGCGCCTCGCCATCTCGCCTTCGATCTGGCGCTCCGCTTCCACGTACCGGTCGATCTCGTCGCGCAGCTGGTTCGCCTCGGGCACGTACAGGTGGACCTGGCCCTGCAGCACGTAACTCAGGCGGCGGCTGGTCATGCGCACGTGGTCAAGGTTCTTCATGAGGACGAGCGGATCCATCGCCGCGAGGTCATCGGGATGGTAGAAGGGGCGCATCGGGACGAGTGTACCGTCCCGGCCGACCCGCTCGGGCGGGCCTAGCCCAGGCTCGTCCGGCTCGGTGGCGGCCAGGTCCAGTCGACCGGCAGCGTGGCCCCGGCGAGGGCACGCCGGCGCCCCAGCTCGGTGGGCGAGATGACCAGCACGCGGTCGGTCGTCGTGGCGCGTCCCGCCTCCGCGCCCCAGATCCGGGTGAGCTTGCGATGGGCCGCGATGTCGTCGACGACGAGGCCCGCCAGGCGGTAGCCCGCCGGTTCCGCGGCCTGCTCCCAGACCGTCTCGGCCAGGCCAAAGCCGCCGCTGAAGGCCCGCCCCCGGTCCATCGCCACGTCGCCGATGACGAGTGCCACCACGGCGTCGTCCGCCAGCACGCCGGTCAGGTCGGCCAGGACCTGGCGCAGGAAGTGGACGTAGGCGGGCAGGCGGTGGGCATCGTCGAGCTCGGCGTCGACGGCCGCCGGGTCGACCCCCAGGAACCACAGCCGCAGCCAGTTGTAGTAGCCGTACTTCACGACGCGCATGTAGGGCGGGCTGGTCACGACCAGTCGGGCGCGGTCGGGCAGGGAGCGGGCCCGCAGGGCCGCTCGTACCGGCGCCGACGCGCTTCGGGCGTCGCCCCGCAGGGCCACGCCGCGCACCGGCGGCACGCCCTGGCGGTAGAGGCGCCGCAGCTTGGCCTCGATGCAGGCGAACGTGTCGCGCTCCGCGGCGCGGAAGCCGGTGCGGGCCACGAACTCGCGCACATAACGCGGCGCCATGCTGAACGAGTTGGGCATCAGGTCGGAGAGGTAGGTCGCGCTGCGCCCGTGCAGGATGCCCAGCACGGCCCCGGCGATGAACCGGTCGCGCCGTTCGGCCAGGGTCGCCGGCCCGTCCAGGGCGTGGAGTCCGTGGCGCAGGAAGAGGAGCTCCGCCAGCGTCCGGGGATGGAAGGCCAGGGCCACCTCGGGCGGCAGCGGGGCCGGAGCGTCCCCTCCACCCGCCGCGGGTACCGGCGCCCCGCCGCGGCCGGGCGCGGCGAGGGCGGCGTCGGCCAGGTCCTGCCAGGCCGTCCGCTCGTCCAGGAAGCGCAGGTGGAGCTGGCCCAAACGGGCGCTGACGTCGGCCCGCGTGGGCGCATCGACCTTCGCCGCCGTGAGCAGGGCGGCCATGGGGTTGAGATCGACGCCTACCCCCAGCCGGCCCTCCGCGCAGGCCTGGAGCGCGGTGGTGCCGCGGCCGCTGAAGGGGTCAAGGACGACGTCACCGGGTCGGGTGTAGCGGGCGATGAAGGCATGGGCCAGGCCGGCGGGGAACATCGCGAGATAGCTGCACATGGGGTGGAACGCGTGGCCCCACAGGCGCTGCTGGAGCTTCCACTCGGGTTCCAGCGGGAGCGAGGGGAGCGAGATCGCTTCGGGGACGAGGCCAAGCGACGTCTGGCCAAGCCGCGGTCGAGCCGGAGTCGCGGGCGTGGTGAGCGCGGCGGGCGTAGGGCGAGGCGTTGGCACGCGGGGAGAGCCTCGTAGCTGCGCGTGGCGCGGAGGGTGCGCGCGGGGCGGCGATGCTAGCACGCACGTTCGAACCGGTCCAGCGTCAGGGCAGGTCCCGCAGCAGGTCCACGAACGTCGCCTCGGCGTCCAGGCGCAGGCCGTGGTTGCCGAACCATGTCGCCACGTTCACCACGTCGCGGTGGAGGAGGTCGGCCGCGGCCGGGTTGGTGATGGCATGGACCGCCTGGGGGAAGTCGATGACGACCACCCGACCCTTCCACCACAGGAGGTTGTAGACCGACAGGTCGGCATGGACGACGCCGGCCCGCGTCAGGCGCCGCAGATCGGCGAGCAGCTGCTGCCAGGCCTGGCCGAGGGCGGCGCGATCCAGGGCGGCGTTGACCAGGCGCGGTGCCGCGACCAGGGACTCGTCGCCGATGAACTCCATGAGCAGGCCGTCCTCCGTGCGTTCCACCGGATACGGCACGTTGGCGCCGGCCGCCCAGGCGCGGCCGAGCATCGCCAGCTCGTTGGCCGGCCACATCGCGGCGGTGACGTCACGGCCGTGGTCGGTGCCCCGGTCGACGGCCCGCTGGTCGCGGGTGCGGAGATGCCAGCCGCGGCGGTAGACGGCATCGTTGCGGTAGACGGTGCCCTTGGAGAAGCCCAGCTCCTCCAGCTCACCCTTGACGGGGTTGCGCGGGCGGTAGCGCTTGTGGGCGAGCAGGCAGGTCCGCTCGGGCGAGCTGCGCTCGACCAGGAAGACCTCGGCCTCCTTGCCGGATTTCAGGACGCCAAGGCGCCGATCCTGGTAGCCGGCTTCGATGAGCCACGCTGGGGTCGGCCGCTGTGGCGGGGGCGCCATCGTGGGCGCCGGAAAGACGGGTTCGTGCACGCAAAAGACTCCACATGCGTCGGGGAGAACGTGAACCCCGACGGTCGGAGTGGTTCAGCGCGGGGCGAGGCCCTCGGCGAGATCGGACCGGCGGGGACAGGGGAGGGCTGTCGTCGTCTGCATGGCGCGCCTCCTCATCTACTCGCGGCCGGTCCATTCGGCTGCAGCGCGCACTGTATCAGAGGGCGGGGACTCCCTCATGCCTCATCGTCAACCCAGTTTGCATGCAGCGGCGACAACGACGGAAGAGCCGCGCTTCCACCGACGGATCATGCGCCGGAGGCAAGGAATGACGGTGGAACGGCCCCAAACGAGGGTCCTGGGCGTCCTGCTCCGTCAGTGTCGCCGCCACGTGCAAACAAGTCCGGCCTGCCGCGCTCCGGCCCTGCCGGAGGCGCTGCGCGGGTGCCAGGAAGCCGATGCCCGGCGCCCCCCCGAGGAGGCGGAGGCGCCGAGATGGTCAGCTTGTCACTCCGGCGGCAGTTCCTTGTAGACGAGGTCGATGTCGACCCCCTGCCGGCGGCGCAGGAACTCGCGCGCCGTAGAAGACGACCAGGCCGACGACGACGATCATGCCCATGAAGGCCGGGATCTGCCACCAGTTGTCGTTGAAGTCCCCGCCCAGGGCGAGCGCCGGGTACGCCAGCGTGCACCAGGTCAGGAAGAGCATGACCAGGATGGAGAGCGGCGCCACGATGTAGAGGACCGGGATGCCGAACGAGCTGACGTTGGCCGGCGATGCCTTGTAGAGATCGGGGCGCCGGCTCGGGAACACGATCGCGGCGACTGCCGACGATCACCACGCAGACGACGCCGGCCAGCACACCGAGCGCCAGCCAGGTGATGAAGTCGGTGCCGAGGATGCTCCAGATGAGCATGAGCGGTGACGATGACCATCTCGAGTCAGGATCGCCCAGACCGGCGAGTGGGTCCGCTCGTTGACGTCGGCGAGCTTCTCCGGCAGCAGCCGGTCGAAGGCCCAGGCGAAGAGGGTCCGGATCGGCATGAAGGTGTTGCCGACCATCGCCGGCAGGCTCCAGAACAGGAAGGAGCCGACGATCAGGAAGGTCAGGATCGGGATGTTGTAGACCAGCGAGGCGAGGAAGTGGTACCAGGGCGCCTGTCGGGATGGCGTAGGCGGCGTTGCCGCCCGTGTTGACCGCCACCATGAAGTCGTAGCCGGTGACCTTGAACAGGAGGAGCAGCGCCGACGACGATGAAGATGACGTCCCAGACCAGCGCGCCGAACATGATCGACAGCTGGCGCCCGCGGTTCGAGGCGCTCTTCAGCTCGCCGGAGAGGTAGACCGACCACCAGTTCCACATCATGAAGGTCATGATCGACGAAGACGGTCGGCAGCGTCGGCGTCGAGGTCGCCAGCGTTCGGTCGGGCTCCCGTGGCGTTGGCCGCCGCGGTCACGCGCGGTGCGTCGTGCCGCCGCCGTACTGCGCGTTGAGCGCGTTGAAGTGGGTCTGGAAGTCCGACGTCGAGCCGAGCAGCAGGACGACGAAGGCGATGAACGTCCCGACCGAGGCGATGATCCAGAAGGTGTTCTGCCAGCGGAACGTCGTCCGCAGCCCGGCGACCAGGATCGGCGCCCATCAGGACGACCATGACCATCGCGCCGACGAAGATCCACAGGTTGTCCTTCTGGAAGCTGTTGCCCCAGTCGATCAGCGTCGAGTTGTTGAAGAAGATGCCCAGGGAGACCAGGATCGGGCCGAGCGCGAAGACCGGGAAGTAGCGCGCCCAGAAGGTGGCGCCGATCGTGGCCGAGAGCGCGGCCCCGAAGTTCGAGATGAGCGCCAGGGGCGGCGACAGGATGCGGCTGACCCACACGTAGTCGCCGCCCGTCCTGCGGCATGCTCGAGGCGAGCAGCGCCATCATGATGCAGGACCGGGATGTTGATGACGACCGAGATGATCGTCGCCACCACGATGTCGGCCCCCGGGAAGACGGGTCAGGGCCGCAGAATACGCCCCAGGCCAGGGTGGCGCCGACCGGCGCCGAGAAGACCGCGTTGAAGATGGTCGCGTCGAGGGCCGACGCTTCCCGCACCAGGCCGGTGCTCTGCCGGACGAACAGTTGGCTTCCACCAGGGCTGGCCACGGGCGTCTCCTCAGATGCTGGTGCCTCCATCGGGCAGGACCAACCTCCGCCCTCCGATGGACGCCGCCGATCAGTCGCACACAATCGAACAGTCCACGTCAATGCTTCATGTGAGCCCGCTGCGGTACCGATCATGAGCTGGTCCTGATGTACGTGCAGGTGGTGTCGTGCTCGCAGCCGACCGACGCCTCAAGATCCTCGAGCTGTGGCCGACGCCCAGACGATCCACGTCGGGCGAGCTGGCGCAGCGATTTCGGGGTCTCGGAGATGACCATCCGGCGGGACATCCAGCGCCTCGAGCGCGATGGATTCCTGCGCCGGACGTACGGTGGCGCGACGGCCCACCTCACCCGCGCCTTCGACCTGGCCTTCAACGCCCGTGCCCTGCAGCACGCGCGGGAGAAGCGACTGATCGGCATGCGGGCGGCACACCTCCTCGATGACGCCCAGGTCATCTACGTCGGCATCGGGACGACCTGCGAACAATTCGCGCGTTACCTTCCCGCCCGGGCGGAGACGACGATCGTGACCGGCTCGTTGCCGACGGCCAGCCTGCTCGGCACCCGGCCGATGCGCACCGTCATCCTGGGCGGCATCGTCCGGAGGGACGAGCTGACGTGCTCGGGGCCGGTGGCCGCGGCGACTCTGGCGCGCTACCACTTCGACGTCGCCGTGGTGGGGGCGGCCGGCCTGAGCTCACGGCACGGCCTGACCGAGCTGAACGATGACGAAGCCGAGATCCAACCGTCTGGCCATCGAGCGATCGATCCGCACGATCGTCCTGGCGGACGGATCCAAGCTCGGCGCCGTGACGGCCGCCGCCGTCGCCCCGACCTCCCGGATCCAGACCGTCGTGACCGACCCGTCGGCTCCGCCGGCCGAGCTCGAGCGCCTGCGGACCGCGGGGCTCGAGGTCGTCATCGCCACGGCCGGCGGCGTGGCCGCGAGCCTCGTTGGCGCGTCGCGGGAGATGGCCGGCGCCTCCGGCGCCGGGAAGGAGATGTGATGGACCGATCGCTCGCGCGGCGATTCGGCACGCCGAAGCCCGTCATCGCCATGCTCCACTTCCCGGCCCTCCCCGGGCGTCCGAGACACGATCGGGCAGGCGGCCGGGCGGCCCTGGTCGATGCGGTCGCGCGTGACCTCGAGGTGCTCCAGGAGGCCGGCGTCGACGGGGTCCTCTTCTGCAACGAGGCCGACCTGCCCTATCAGCTGAGCGTGGGGGTGGAGATCCCGGCGGCGATGGCCGCCGTCATCGGCGAATTGCGATCGGCGGTCCGTGTGCCGTTCGGCGTCAACATCCTGTGGGATGCCCGGGCCAGCCTGGCCCTCGCGCGCGCGACCGGCGCCGTCTTCATCCGCGAGGTGCTGACCGGTGTCTACGAGAGCGACCTGGGCATGATCGCGCCGGCCATCGGCGACATCGCCGGCTACCGCACGGCCATCGGCGCGGACGACGTCGCCCTGTTCGACAACATCTCGCCGGAGTTCAGCAGTGCCATGGGCAGCCGGAGTGTGGCCGATCGGGCCAGGGGGGCCGCCTTCCTGGGCATGGACGCGATCCTCATCAGCGGCCCGGCCGCCGGCACGGCGTTCGCCATGGACGACCTGCGCCTCGCCAAGGAGGCCGCGGCGGAAACCCCGGTGATCGCCAACACGGGGGTGCGGGCCGAGACGGTCGCCGAGATCCTCGGGAGTCGCCGACGGCGTCATCGTGGGCACCAGCCTCAAGGTGGACGGCGTGACCTGGAACCCGGTCGATCCGGATCGCGCGCGGGCCGCTTCATGGACGCCGCCCGGGCGGCCCGCGCCGGCGCCGCGGGCTGAGCTCGGATGGCCCACCGGACACGGCTCTTCTTCGCCACCGACCTGCACGGCTCGAGCAAGTGCTTTCGGAAGTTCATCAACGCGGGCCCTGCTTACGGCGCCGACGTCCTGGTGCTGGGCGGCGACGTGGCGGGCAAGGCCCTCCAGACGATCGTCCGCCGAGCCTGACGGCCACTGGCGGTGCTGCGTTCATCGGGACCGACTACGAGGTGGCCACCGAGGCCGAGCTCGGCGAGCTGGAGAAGCTCATCGCCGATCATGGCTACTACCCGTATCGGGCCGAGCCCGGCGAGCTGGACGCCCGCCGCGCCGACGGTTCGCTCGACGCGCTCTTCGTGCAACTGATGCATGCCCGGCTCGAGGGGTGGCTGGCCCTCGCCGACGGAGCGCCTCGCCGGCACCGGCACCCGTCTGTTCTTCATGCTCGGCAACGACGACCCGGCCGAGCTGCAGGCGATCCTCGACAGGGCACCGTACGGCACGCACGCGGAAGGGGAGGTCGTGGCCCTCGACGACGACCACGAGATGATGTCGTGGGGCTACTCGAACCTGACGCCCTGGCACAGCCACCGTGAGATGACCGAGGAACAGCTGACCGAGGTGCTCGACGGCCTGGGCTCACGGCTGCACGATCCCGCCCGGGCCGTCGTGAACGTCCATGTACCGCCGTTCGGCAGCGGCCTCGACGACGCGCCGGTGCTGGACGCCGAGCTGCGCGTCCAGACCGCGCTCGGGCAGGTCAAGTTCGCACCGGCGGGCAGCACCGCCGTGCGCGATTTCGAGATGCGAGTCCAACCGCTCCTCGGCCTTCACGGCCACATCCACGAGGCGTCGGGCTACCGGCGCCTGGGCCGGACGATGGCGCATCAATCCGGGCAGCGACTATTCGACGGGCACCCTCAACGGCGCCCTGATCACGCTCGAGCGCGACCGCATCGTGGCCCACCAGATGGTCCGGGGCTGAGGCGCCCGTCGGTGCCGAGGCGCGCGCCCGTCGATGCGACCCTCGTGGCGTCGACGTCGGGACATCCGGCGCACGCGCCGCGCTGTTCGACCTCGAGGGCCGGCGTCTCCTTGAGGTCCGACGCCCCTACGCGACCCGCTCACCCCGGCCGGGATGGGCCGAACAGGACGCCGCGGCGTGGCGATCGGCCTCGCTGGCCGCCCTTGGCGAGGCGCTCCGTCGCGCCCGCCGGGCGCCCGGTGGCGATCGGCCTCACCGGCCAGTGCCCGTCGGTCGTCGGCGTGGACCGGCGTGGGCGACCTACCGGGCCGGGACTCCTGTACCGAGACAACCGCGCGACCCGCGAGGCGGCGGAGTTCCGCCGCCGTTTCGGGGCCGCTGAGGTGCACAGGGAGACCGGCCACCTGCCGGCGGCCTTCCACGTCGGGCCCAAGATCCTGTGGCTGCGCCGCCACGAGCCGGCGCGGTTCGCCGCCACGCGGACCTTCCTCCAGCCGCGGGACCTCGTGGGCCTGGCCCTCACCGGCGAGGTCGCGACCGACGGGACCCATGCCGCGGCGACCCTCCTGTACGAGCTGACCGCCCGGCGCTGGCACGAGCCGTATTTCGAAGCGCTCGGGCTCGCCCCGGTCTCCTTCCGCCGGTCCTGGCGTCGAGCGCGATCCTCGGCGAGCTGCGTCCCAGCCTCGTGCGCCGCTTCGGCCTCCCCGGCCCGCTGCCGGTGGTCGTGGGCGGCGCCGACTCGCAGGCCTGTGCCCTTGGCTGCGGGCTCCTTGGCCCGGGCATGGCCAGTGAGATGGCGGGGTCGTCGACCTGCCTCAACACCGTCGTCGCGGAGCCGCTGCGGGCGCTCGACGTGACGCACTATCCGCACGTCGTCGGGGACGGTTTCACGACCGAGACCGGCCTCAACACGACCGGTGCGGCCGTCGCCTGGTTGACCGAGTTGCTCTATCCGGGCCCCCGCGGCGCGGCGGATGCACAGGGCTACGCCCGTTTCGACGCCGACGCCGCGACCGCGGATCCTGGCGCGGACGGGTTGCTGATCCTGCCGGTCCTGGGCGAGGGCGAGCGCACCGATCCCATGCTGCGGGGCGCCGTGGTGGGCCTGGCGGAGCGACATGGGCGGGCCGAACTGGCCCGGGCGATGCTGGAAGGCGTCGCCTACGCCATGCGTGCCCAACTGGAACTCGTGCGAGCCGCCGGGGTGCCGCTGCACGAGCTCCGCGTCTCCGGCGGTGACACCCGTCTGGGGACCTGGAATCAGGTCAAGGCCGACGTCATCGGGCTGCCGGTCCAGGTCGTCGCGGGAGACGCCGCGGTGACCGGCGTGGCGATGCTGGCGGGTTTGGGATGCGGTGTCTACAGCTCCGCGAACGAAGCCGTGGCCCGGGCGATCCGCCTGGGTGGCGTCTCACTACCCGATCCGTCCGCCCGGCGCCTGCACGACGAGCGGTATCGGGCCTGGCGCGCCTTGTGGGCCGCGCGGGTCGCGCGGTCGCGGCCGGGCGCATCCGTTCGCGCCGCTGGCGCCTGAGGCGCCCCGATGCATCTCACCCTGGGCATCAACGACTGCTTCGCCGTGAAGCGGTGGCCGCGGCCGGAGGACTGGGCACCGATCGTGGGTGACCGCCTGGGGCTGACCGTGTTCCAGCATTCGCTGGACCTGGTCGATCTCACGGGTTCCCCCGCCGACCGCGACGCTCAGGGCCGCGCGCTGCGGGAGGCCGTGACGACCGCGGGCCTCACGCTCCACTCGACGTTCACCGGGTTGGCCGCCTACTCCGACAACCTCCTGCTGCACCCTGACGCCGGCCGCCGCCGCGCCGCGCGGCGCTGGTACCGGCGGGCCGTGGACTGGAGCGCGGAGGTCGGGGCCCGCGGCATCGGTGGCCATGTCGGCGCCCTGTCGGTGGCGGAGGCGGCCGACCCCGAGCTCGGCGAGCGGCGTTGGCGGGGGCTCACGCGCGACCTGAGGCGGCTCGCGTCACGGGCGCGACAGCGAGGCCTTGACTTCCTGCTGGTGGAGAACCTGGCCGTCGCCCGCGAGCCGGCCACCATGGGACGGATCGAGTCGCTGCTCCGCGAGGGCGACACAGGACACGTCCCGATCCGTCTGTGCCTCGATCTGGGACACATGGTCGCGCCAGGCACCCATGGCGCGGACCGCGACCCCTATGCGTGGTTGCGCCGGCTGGGGCCGCGGGCGGAAGTGATCCAGCTGCAGCAGTCCGACGCCCGGTCAGACCACCACTGGCCGTTCACCGCGGCCCACGCACGGACCGGTCGCATCGATCCGTTGCGGGTCATCGATGCCCTCGCCGATGGCGGTGCCACCACGGGGCTGCTCGTGCTGGAGATGATCCCTCCCTTCGAGCAGCGCGACGCCGCCGTGCTGGACGGCCTCGTCGCGTCGGTCGAGGTGTGGCGTGAGGCCATGGCGCGTCGAGGCGTCCCCGCCTGAGGGCCACAGAGCCACGATCCTCAGTGGCGCACGTCCTCCGGCGTCTCGTACCAGCGGACGCGCTCGCCCACGCGCGCGCGGGCCTTCCAGGCGAGCGCCTTGGGCGCTTCCTGGATCGCGCGCAGCAGGGCCTCCGCGTTCGAGGCCGCGTCGAACGGTGCGCCCTGGCCCGGCTCGTCCCGCCACCGTGCCGCCACGCGCTCCAGGTTCCGCTCGACCGTGTGACACAGGCCCCAGTCAGCCGTGGTCAGCGCCAGGACGCGTCCGACGTCGATGGCTTCGGGCACGCCGCGGCCGATGGCGTGGTCGGCGAGCAGGCATGCGGCGTCGCCCAGATCCTTGCGGTTCACCTCCCACACCTGCAGCTTGGTGAGCAGCAGGTCGGCCAGTCCCAGCGTTCCGGTCGCGTCGGCCAGGCGGCCGCGGAGGTCGATCCGGTGCGACATCTGAAAGACGTCGAAGATCACATCGATGGTCCACCGACCGTCGGCTGCCTTGAAGTTGAGCCGCGACGCCCCGTGCAGGGCGTTGAACAGCTTCTCGGGCACGTAGCCCTGATCGCCGAAGAAGCTCGTGATCAGGCGGCTCTGGTCCGACCTCGCGACGAAGTCCAAGTCGTCATAGGTCCGCTGGTACGGCGGGCGTCGCACCGTCGGGCAACGGAGCCAGATGGCGAGGCCGCCCATGAGCCGCAGGGGAAGTCCGTCGACGACCACCAGCCTGGCAAGGCGCTTCGCCTCCTCGGTGATCTCATGCTGTTGGGTGTCGACGGCGGGTTCGGCCACTTCCGGCGAGTGTAGTCGGTCGCGCGGCGTCGACCGCCGTCAGGCGGCAGGCACGCCGATGGTGCGCACGAACGGCAGGACCTGCCGCCGCAGGCGGCCCATGACGATCTCGGGCGCGATCGCCGTGGCGGCGGCCAGCCAGACCGCGCCGCGCAGGTCGCCCGCGGCCAGGCGCGTGCCTGCCTGGCGATAGAAGTAGCGGCAGCGCAAGTCTCGTAGGCGGGCGACGCGCTTGCGCAGCGGCTGGGCATGCAGATCGCGGCGCAGGTCGGCGGTACCGATCTCCGGCCTGCCGGCGCGTCGCAGGCCGGCGTTGCGAGCGATCAGGAGGAGCAGCTCCTGTTGCTCGAAGAAGCGCTGGATGGTGGTGGCATCCGCATGTACGCGATAGCACACCAGGTGCTCCGGCAGGGTGAGGACGACGTGCTCGTCGGCGACCCGCGTCCACAGCTCCACGTCGTTGGCCGACCGATAGTCCTCCCGGAACCCACCCAGACCCCGAATCACCTCGAGGTCCATGATGGCCGACGGGGCGAGCAGGAAGATCACCTCGTTCCGGGCGCGCAGGGCGATGAGCTCCTCTCGGTTCCGCGGCCCGGCTGCGAAGACGCCCGTGCGTCGACCGGTCGGCCCGATGTGCCAGCCATGGGTGCCAAGGACCGCGACGTCGGGATTCGCGGCGAGGAACGCCAGCTGCCGTTCGAGCCGCCTCGGCAGCCACACGTCATCCTGGTCCAGCAGCGCAGCCCATCGGCCGCGGGCCATGGCAAGCGCGGTGTTGCGCGCCGCCGACGCGCCGCGGTGGGCCTGGCGAACGAACCGGATCCGGTCATCCTCCGCTGCAAGCCGTTCGGTGATGACCGCGGTAGCGTCCGTCGAGCCGTCATCGACCACGATCACCTCGATGTCGCGCACGGTGCCGTCGAGCGCCGAGTGGAGCGCTTCCTCGATGTAGCGCTCACCCTGGTAGGCGGGGACGATGACCGAAACAAGGGGGGTTCCGGGGCGCGAGGGAGCGGGTTCCAACGTTGCACCTGGCGAGTCGACCGAGTGTCCCCCCGAACGGGAGTATGCCGCCGCGGCTCCGGGACGGGTCGCCCCCGCGATCGTGGCGGTGACGAGCCGCACCGGCCACTCGATCGGTCAGCGTCGCGCTCGCCGCCCGGCGCAGACAGCACGGCCGCGCCCATCGCGTTTGCATGCAGCGGCGACAACGACGGAGGAACCACGCATCCCACCGACGGATCCTGCGTGGGACGCAACGGATGACGGGGGAAACGGGCCCAAGCGACGGTCCTGGGTGTCCTGCTCCGTCGTTGTCGCCGGCTGATGCAAAGGGCGTCGCCGCACGACGCGCCGGCCCCCCGATCTAGCCGTCGAGGGTGGGCCTGCGGGTAGACTGGCCGCGCGTCCCCGTAGCTCAGTGGACAGAGCAGCCGCCTTCTAAGCGGGAGGTCGTGGGTTCGAATCCCACCGGGGGCTCCACCCGCACGCGATGGACTCGCTGGCGGGGCGAACTTTCGGTGGTTCCACGGATGCCCCGAGCCGGCGCAGCACCTACGGTCTCATCGCCCGAGCGGATCTGAGCAGCAGGCCACATCTGGCGCTCGGCGGGAGGCAACGTGATGTTCGCACGATCGTTCGCGCGCCCAGCGACCGCCTTCGGACTGGCCTTGATCCTCGCCGCCTGCAGCGGCACGGCCAACCCGTCGGGTTCGACCGCCCCCGGCCCGTCGGCGGCGGGAGGACAGCCGAGCGCGGCGTCGTCACCGGCCTCGGGCGGTTCGGGCACGGACAGCTTCGAAGGCTCGCTCACGACGTCCGGGCTCTACGCCGCGACGTGGACCGCCGCTCCGGGGGCCGAGGTGGCTCCCTTCAATGCGTCCGGGAACCTGACTATGGCCTCCGACAAGAACACGTACGGCAACCTGGGCGTGAAACCGGACGGCAGTCTGGACTTCGGCAGCGCTGCACCCGAGCTATCCAAGAGCGGTTCCTACGTCGGTACGGGCGCGCATGTGACCCTCGATCAGACTGGCGCGTTCGTCTGTTCGTTCACCGTCGACACGGACCTCAAGGGCACGACGGACGGTGCCGTTCTCCACATCAAGGGCGCCATGACCGCGCACTGGTACACGAGCGGCGCCCCTGACCTCCTCTGTCCCTGACCCTCAGCCGGCTGGGGCTCCGGCGTCGGAGAGCGTCATGTAGAGCTCGGTCTCCTGGGCCAGGTGCAGCTCCAGGATGGCGTGGAGCCCGTAGAGCACCCGACGGAGCTCGGGGAGCTGCTGCGGGTCTGGACCAGCCGCCGGCAGGGCATCCACGGCCCGCCCGAAGAGCCGCGCCAGATGGAAGATCTCGCGGTGCGTCGTGCTGAGCGGCGCGAGCGGATCCTCGCCGCCCAGGGCCTTGGCCAGGAGCGGGTAAACGGTCGTTTCCTCTTCCATCTCGTGAGGCAGGAGGTCGGTCACGAGGGCGTCCCGCAGGCCGCGCAGGACTGCAGGCACGGCACCCCGGTCGGCCGCGCCGAGACTGTCGGCGGCCTCCCGCACCTGGTCGATGAGCGGTCGCATGTCGGTGTGATCCGCCTCCAGGCGCTGGCGCGTCGCGGCCCAACCGGCCACCGCGCGGACGGCCGGGCCCTCGCCCCCGAGCGCACGCAGGGCGTTGGCTATGACGATGATGTCGATACCCTCCTGGAGGATCGCCCCGGGCACGGGCGCGAGCAGGCCGGCGGCCGCCCCGACCATGGCCACGAGCGACAGGGCCATGCCGACCACGATGCTCTGGAGGGCGATCCGCCGGGCCCGCTGGGCGATGCGGATGGCCTCGGCGAGGCGGTCGAGGCGGTCGACCGTGATGACCACGTCGGCGGCCTCGGACGAGGCGGTCGCGCCGCGGGCGCCCATGGCGACCCCGCAGTCGGCCGCCGCGAGGGCCGGCGCGTCGTTGATGCCGTCGCCGATCATGACGGTCGCGCCGGGCGCCGCGATTCGTTCGGCTCGCACGACCGCAACCTTCTCCGCCGGGGTGCGCTCGGCCAGGATGCTGTCGATGCGAAGGGCGGTCCCCACCGCGCTGGCGACGCTGGGGTCATCCCCGCTCAGGAGCACGATGCGCCGCACGCCCGCGCCCCGGACCAGGCGGAGCGCGCGGGGGGCCTCCGGCCGGATGGGGTCGACCAGGATGAGGATCCCGGCCAGCTGATCGTCCACCCGCACGTACGCTGCGCTGGAGCTGGCCAGGGCGATCTGGCGCTGCGCCTCGCGGGCCCAGCGCGGCACGGAGATGCCGGCGGTCGCCAGATCCATCCCGCCGACCGTGACCGCGTGCCCCGCCACCGTGCCCCGCACGCCGTCGCCGGGCGTCTCCGTGACGCCCCTCGGTACCTCGAGCGGGATGGCGCGGTCGTGCGCGGCGTGGACGATCGCCGCGGCCAGCACGTGCGGCGAGGCCTGCTCGAGGGACGCGGCCAGCTGCAGGACGAGCTCCGCATCGGCGGCCGGGCCCACCTCCACCCGCTCCAGCTTGGGGCTGCCGGCGGTGAGGGTGCCCGTCTTGTCCATCAGCAGGGTGCGAACCCCGGCCAGGGTCTCCAGCGGGCCGCCGCCCTTGACGATGATGCCGCGCCGGGCGGCATGCGAGATGCCGGCCACCAGCGCGATCGGGGCGGCGATGATCAGGGGGCAGGGGGTGGCCACGACAAGGACCGCCAGGGCGCGCACCGCGTCACCCGACACCAGCCAGGCGATGCCGGCCAGCCCGAGGGTCAGGGGCAGGAAGGCTAGCGCGTACCGATCGGCGAGGCGGACCAGTGGCGCGCGCGACCCCTGCGCCTCGCGGACGAGCCGGACGATGCCCGCGTATGTGCTGGCCTCCGCGGTCGCCGTGGCTCGCAGGTCGAAGGCGGCTCCGGCGTTGATGGTGCCGCTGGCGACCGGATCGTCGAAGGCGCGCACCACGAGTCGCGACTCGCCGGTGATGGCCGATTCATCCATCGTGGCGGCGACGTCGAGGACGACCCCATCGACCGGCACGACCTCCCCGGGGCGGATCAGCAGACGGTCATCTCGTTGGATGTCCGCGACAGGCCGGGCGCGCAGCCCGGCGTCCTCGTAGCGATGGGCGACCGTCGGGGCGCGGGAGACGAGGCCAGCCAGCTCGCGCTCCGCCCGTCCGTGAGCGAACGCCTCCAGGGCGCGCCCGGAGGCCGACATCACGGCGATGACCGCGCCGGCCAGGAGTTCGCCGAGGCCGATCGACCCGACCATGGCCAGCAGGGCGATGACGTCCACGCCGACGCGACGAGCCAGCAGGTCGCGCCCGATCGCCACGGCAAGGACCGCCGCCGCGAGCACGGTCGCTCCGAGCCACGCGAGGTCGCCGGCCTGGCCGCTGCCCGCCAGGTGCGCCACGACCCCCACGACGAGGAGCGTGGCGACGAGGGGCAGGAAGGCGGCTTCAGCGGTGGCCGACACGCCCGCGGGCAAGCCGGGACGCAGCCGACCGATGGGCACTGCAGCACTCACCCGAGCAGCCTCGCACCGTCGCGCGCCGCGCCATAGGGCCGTTCGGCGGCCGATGGGGGCCGGGCGGCCCCATCGGACGGGACGTTGGGCACATCCCTCCGGCCTGCGCCGCCGTCACCATGCCGGCCATGACCCCTGCGAGGTACGCCCCGAGCGAGGAGCGCCCGACCGGCGACGGCGAGCCTCCTGACGGCGGAAGTCGTGTCGACGGCATCGCCCGGCTCCATCTCGCCCTGCCCGTGCGCCCCGACCTGACGCGGATCCCCGACCTGCTCGGCAGCGCCGACGCGAGGTGGCTGGGCGAGCGGGTGCAGGACCCGGACGGCCCGACGCGCGAGTACGCCTGCGACCTTGAGATGCCGGCCGGGGACATGGGCCCGATCCTGTTCCGCAAGTCGGCCATCGTGGGACTCGGTGACCCTGCCCCGGCTGGCGCCGGCTGGCTCATCCCCATCGAGTGGCATGCCGCCACCTTCAAGCCCCTCTTCCCCGTCTTCGCGGGGACGCTCACCGTCACCGAAGGCCAGGTCGTCCTGGACGGCCATTACGCACCGCCCGGTGGGCGCCTGGGGGCCGTGCTCGACGTCGCCCTGCTGAACGTCGCCGCCCGCGGCACCGGCCGCTGGTTCCTGCGCAAGGTGGCGGCCGCCCTCGGCAGCTGACCGACTCGCGCAACGACATCCGTTGCGTCAAGACGGCCAACTGCGCTACGATGAGACACCACGAACACGGAGGTGCCTCATGCCGGTCCAGTCCGCTCGGCGGATCGAAGCGCTGGTCGATGACTTCGGCGGCCGCGCGGCGGTCGCCAGGGCGCTCCAGGTCGACCGCAGCCAGGTGACGCGGTGGCTGGACCGCGGCCAGGAGCCCGACGCCACGAACCTGCGCAAGGTGGAAGCGACCGAGCTGGCCATGACGCGCCTGCTGCGGCTGTACGACCAGGCCACGGCACGCATCTGGCTGGAAGGCACCAACGCGCACCTGGGGGATCGCCGGCCGCTCGATCTGCTGGCGCGCGGCCGGCTGGCGGAGGTCCTGGCGGCCATCGATGCCGAGGAGGCGGGCACGTTCGCCTGACGAGCGGCAGGTCCTGACGAGCCCGGGTCGACCGCGGGTCCCGGCCATGCTCTATCGGGTCTTCGCCCACGCCCCCGACAAACGCGCCGATCCGTTCGCCGTCCCGCGCCACTTCCAGGGCGGCGGGCGCCACGACAACCCCGACCACTACACGGCGCTCTACCTGGCGCGTGAGCCGATCTCGGCCGTCGCCGAGCGCATCCAGGGCTTCCGCGGCCAGCGCCTGACCGAGGGGGTCTTCATCCGGCCGGACGGCCGCATCGACGCCCTGGCCGAGATCGACGACACCGGGTGGCCGGAGCTGGTCGACCTGGACGACCCGCAGGTCCTGGCGGCCCGCCACATCCGGCCGTCCCGCGTCGCCAGCGGTGACCGTCCCACGACCCAGCGCCTGGCCCTTGACCTGTTCCTGGGCGGGGCGACCGGGCTGGCCTGGTGGTCGACCCTGGAGGCCTCGTGGACCAACGTCACGGCCTTCGAGGAGCGCCTGCCGGGCGGTCTGCGGCGGGTGGTCTCGATCGAGCCGTTGAGCACGGTCCACCCCGTCGTCCGCGAAGCGGCCGATCACCTGCTCATCGAGATCGCGCGACCCAGGCTCCGCCGCGTCGGGGGCTGACGCCGAGCGCAAACGAAAGCGGCCGTCGCTCGTTGCGACGGCCGCTTGGGATTCGACGGGTGGCGACTAGGCGGGAGTCACCACGCGCGTCGTCGTCTGGTGCGCGCCGGGGATCCTGGCGCCCCACGGGACACCGAGCCGCGGCAGGAGGTAGCGATCGACGCCGTAGTACCCGGCCACCTTCCACGCCAGCATCAGGCCGACGCTGAGGGCGAACATGATGGGGTTGACGGATGTCGAGCCGGCCAGCAGGTAGGACATGTTCATCGTCACGCCGAAGAACGCGGCGATGCCGGTGAGGATGCCCAGGATGAGGCCGATCCCGACGGCCAGCTCGCCAAGGGCGATGAGCCAGCCGAACCAGCTCTGCGCCCCGTTGTCGATGAGGAGCTGCAGGAAGCTGCGGTACCACTCGAACGTGATCGCCGCATGGCCCTGGGTGGGGATCGCTACGGCGCCTTTCCAGTAGCCCAGCAGGGACGCCCCGCCGTCGGTCCAACCGGTGCCGGTCAGCTTCTCATAGCCGGCCGTCGCCCATTCGAAGCCAAGGAAGAGGCGGATGGGCAGCCAGATGAGGCCGGCCCGCGTGTTGCTGAAGAGGTATCGCGTGAAGGCCGGTCCCTCGACCTCGACCGTCTGCGCCTCTGGTGCGTTGCGATCGGTGAAGAGCAGCACCAGCACGACGATCATGAGGACCCAGAACGCCACCGAGGCGATGGCCCGTTCGGTCGAGCCCGCGGCCGGGAAGAACCACGGATTGACCATGTAGAACAGCACCACGGCCGCCACCACGGCCAGCGGCACCGCCAAGCTGCGATAGCGAGCAAGCATGCGACACCTTCCTTCGTTGCCTTACGGGTCGCCCGGCTGGAGCCGGCCGCCTTGTCCCGTGGCCGTCAGATTGGGGTACGCCGCGCGTGCTCCGCAGGGCCGAAAGTCCTAAAAGTCGCGGGACTGACGGGCCTCGCTGGCGGTCCTGCACAGCATAGGGGCAGGGTCAAACGGCACGGTCCCGGGCGAGCTCGAGCGCGACACGCAGGGCGTGGGCCATGCCGGGGACGTCACGATCGGCGAGGCGGGCGGGGGTGAAGATGTCGGGGCCCACGCCAACGGCGGCCGCCCCGGCGGCGAACCAGCGGCGCAGCGTCGCGGCGTCGGAGGGGCACCCCGTGGGTACCAGGCGCGACCACGGCATCGGCCGCAGGACGGACTCCAGCCAGGCCGGGCCGTCGATGGCCGCCTGGGGGAAGAGCTTGATCAGTTCGCAACCGAGCGCCTGGGCCTCCGACACCTCGGTCGGCGTGAAGCAGCCCGGCAGGTACGGCACCGCCCGCCGGTTGCAGATCGAGGCGACCTCCGCGGACAGCGTGGGCGCCACGATGAAGTCGCTAGCGGCGGCGATAAACAGGGCCGCCGTGGGTCCGTCGAGGATCGTGCCGGCCCCGAGCATGATGTCGGGCCGCTCGGTCGCCACGTGGGCCGACAGGGCTCGGAAGACCTCGTACGCGCCCGGGCCGCGGTTGGTGTACTCGACGACCCGCGCGCCGGCCTGGGCACATGCCTCCACCACGGCGATGGCGGTCGCCGCGTCCGCGGCGTTGAAGATGGGCAGGACCCGTTGTTCGAGGGCCGCCGACAGCACCTCCAGGCGGCTGTGTCGCGCCACGCGCTTCCTCCTGATGACGCCCGGACCAAAGTACGGCTTGGCGCGTCCCTCGCGGAACGTCAGCATTCGTCCCGGTAGTCCTGCTCACCACACCGCACCCATCCGGTGCCGGATGCGGCTGGGCGGCAGGTCGGAACGGATCGCCACACCATAGCGCGAGGGATGACGAGCAGATGGCTTCCATGGCGGTTCAGGAGATCGGCCCGATGATGACGGCCAGTGAAGTGGCCGAGCTGCTGCACCTCCACGTCAACACGGTCAAGCGACTTGGCGACCGTGGTGAGCTGCCCTTCTACCGCGTCTGCAAGCGGGGCGACCGCCGCTTCCGCTACGACGACGTCCTCGCCTTCCTCGCCCGCAACAGGTAGCGCCGCCTCGCGCAGCTGCCCCGACCTCGAACGCTCCTCAACGCTGACGCCGCCGGGGCCCTCCTCCCGACGGCGTCCGCGTATGCGGCTCCGTCCCTGACGTCCTCCGCGCCCGCCACGCTGGCAGAATGGGCGCGTGGATCTTGAGCTGACCCAGGAGAACCGCCTCGTCCAGGACGCCGCGCGGTCGTTCGCGGAAGGCGAGATCGCCCCCCACATCCGCGAGTGGGACGAGGCCCACCACGTCGACCGGCCCACCTTCCGCCGCATGGGCGAGCTGGGCTTCCTGGGCGCGCCGATCCCCGAGGCCTACGGCGGGTCGGGCATGGACTACGTCAGCCTGGGCCTGGTCTGCGAGGAGCTGGAGCGGGTCGACAGCGCCTTCCGCGTGATCATGAGCGTCCATGTCGGCCTCAACAGCCTGACACTCCTGCAATGGGGCACGGAGGATCAGAAGCAGCGCTTCCTGGTGCCGCAGGCGCGCGGCGAGCGGTTCGCCACCTTCGCCCTGACCGAGCCCGGCGTCGGCACCGACGCGGCCAACCTGGCCACCACGGCCCGCCGCGACGGCGATTCGTACGTCCTCAACGGCAGCAAGATCTGGATCAGCCTAGCCGACGTGGCCGACCACTTCCTGGTCTTTGCCACACTCGACCGCTCGAAGGGTCACCGGGCCATCACCGCCTTCATCGTCGAGCGTGGCATGGACGGCCTCACCACCGGCACACTCGAGGGCAAGCTGGGCATCCGGGCCGGCAACACCGGCACGCTCTTCCTCGACGGCGTGCGCGTGCCGGCGGCCAACCGCGTGGGCGAGGAAGGGGAGGGCTTCATCGTCGCCATGAGCGCCATCGACCAGGGGCGCTACACCGTGGCCACGGGCGCGGTGGGCCTGGCACGAGCCTGCCTGGAGTCGAGCGTGAAGTACGCCCACGAGCGATCCACGTTCGGCCAGGAGATCGGCCGCCACCAGCTGGTCAAGCAGCTCATCGCCCAGATGGGCCGGGGCATCGAGGCCGGCCGCCTCCTGTGCCTCCAGGCGGCCTGGCGCAAGAACCACGGCCTGCGCAACACGCGCGAGACCAGCCTGGCCAAGTGGTTCTGCACCGAGCATGCCGTGCAGTCCGCCCTCGACGCCATCCAGGTCCACGGGGCGTACGGCTACTCGACCGAATACCCCGTGGAGCGCTACCTGCGCAACGCCAAGGCGTCGGTCATCTATGAGGGCACCAGCCAGCTCCACACCCTGATCCAGGCCGACTACCTCCTGGGCTACCGCGAGGACCGCCCGCTCCGCTGCCCGCAGCCCCCGGCGCCCGGGTTCGAGCCGGCCTGAGCGGTCGCGTGCCGCTCGTGGTGCGACCCGCCCCGCCGCCCCCCGGCTGGTCGACCGGCGAGCTGGCCACGCTGGCGGCGGTCTTCGCCACCGTCGCGCCGGGCGACCCGCCGCGGCAGGCCAACCTGGCCGCCGCGGCGCTTTCGCAGGTCACCGACCCGGCCGCCCTGACCCAGCTGCGCCTCGTGCTGCGGGCCCTGGACTCGGCCGCCGTCAATGCGCTGACGGCCGGCGTCCCCCGCTCGTTCCGTGCCGCCGACCCGGCCGCGCGCGAGGCCATCCTGCGCCGTTGGGCCCTCAGTCCGCTGGCCATGCGCCGCACGGCGTTCCAGGCGTTCAAGCGACTTGGCGCCTTCTTCGCCTACGCCGACGCGGGAGCCGACGGCACCAACCCCACGTGGCCGGTCATGGGCTACGAGCTGGTGCGCGAGCCGGTGACGCCGGATCCGCCGGCCGTGCGGCCGCTGCCCGATGACGGTGGGTCCGAGCCGCTCGAGCTGGACGCCGACGTGGTGGTCGTGGGCAGCGGCGCCGGCGGCGGCGTGGTCGCGGCCAGGCTGGCCGAGGCCGGTCGGGCCGTCCTGGTCATCGAAGCCGGCTCGTACGTGGCGGAGCCGGAGCTGTCGGCCAACGAGCTCGATGGCTTCGACCGGTTGTACCTGGACCACGGGCTGGTGGCGACGGCCGACTTGTCGATCGCGATCCTGGCGGGAGGCACGCTCGGTGGGGGCACGACGGTCAACTGGATGACGTCGATCCCGCTGCCAGATCGGGTGCGCCACCGCTGGGCGGTCGAGTTCGGCCTCGACGGCCTGGATGGAGCGGAGGCGGACGCGGACCTGGCCCGCCTGCGGACCGAGTTGGGCTTCGTGGCCCCCGTGAACACGCCGCCCAAGGACCAGCTCATCCTCGACGGCGCCCATGCCCTCGGCTGGGAGGTGGCCCATACCGAGCGCGACGCGTGGGCCTGCGGTGACTGCGGCGCGTGCGGCTTCGGCTGCCCGCGGGCCGCCAAGCGGTCGGGGCCTCGGCTGCACCTCGCGGCCGCGGCGGCGGCGGGCGCACGGATCCTGGTGGACGCGCCCGTGGATCGGCTGATCATGGAGGGCGGCCGGACGGTCGGGGTCACCGGCGACATCACGCGGCCGGACGGCACGCGGCGCCCCTTCACGGCGCGCGCCCGGCAGGTCGTGGTCGCCGCCGGGGCCCTGCGCACCCCAGCCGTCCTCGCCCGCAGCGGGGTGGCCCATCCGGCGGTCGGCGACTACCTGCGTCTGCACCCGGTGCCCGTCGTCAGCGCCCGCATGCCCCACCCCGTCCAGATGTGGCGCGGCGTCCTCCAGGCCGCGCGCTCGATCGAGTTCGCCGAGCCGGGGCCGGCCTCGGCCGACGGCATCGGCCCGGCGCACGGCGGCTTCCTCATCGAGTCGGCGCCGGCCCATCCCGGCCTCATCGCCCTCGCCTTCCCCTGGGAGGGGCGCGCGGCCAGTGGTGCCCTCCTGGCGGGCATCGGCCACCACGCGCCGCTCATCGGCATCACCGCCGACCGCGGCCACGGCCGGGTGCGCCTCAGCCGCCACGGGGTGCCGCTCATCGACTACCGCCTCGCGCCCGAGGATGCGTCGACATGCCGGCGGGCCCTGGTCGAGATGGCCCGCCTGGCCCGTGCCGGGGGCGCCGCAGAACTCCTGGCCGTTGGCACCCCGCCGGCCTGGCTGCGCGACGGCACCGACGAGCGCGGGTTCAGGGCCTTCCTGGAGCGGCTGGCGGCGTTCGACCTCCGACCGAACCGCGGCTCGCTCTTCTCCGCCCACCAGATGGGCACCGCCCGTGCCGGCCGCGACGCGCGGACGACCGCCTGCGATCCGCGCGGCCGTGTGCGGGCCGATACGACCGGTGGCCTGATCGGCGGCTGCTACGTCGGGGACACCTCGCTCTTCCCGACCGCGGCAGGTGTCAATCCGATGGTCAGCGCGATGCAGCTCGCCGCGCGCACCGCGCGAACCGTGCTCGCCGAGGCCTGACTCATGTCCCCTGCGGCACGGCCTGCAGGGCGTACTCGACGGCCTCGTCAAGGCTCATCGCCCGGCCCTCGTCGACGAGGCGATCCGCGTCCTCCGCCTGGAGAGCCTCGCGATACCGTTCGCGGCGCATGACCTCCTCCGTTGAGGCCGCCAGCCCCGTGCCGGTCGCGTCCTCCAGCGCCCGGCCGGCCCCCATGAGGCGCAGGCTGCGCGGGATATCCCCGGTCGCCGCGGCGTAGTCGGCGAAGTCGTCCAGCACGAGCACCAGGCCGGTCGTCTCACCGGCCGCCCGCATGTTGACCAGCGCGCCCCGGATGTGGCCGAGGGCCGAGTCGAGCCGGCCGAGGCGGATCTCCGTCGTGCCCAGCATGTGGAGCACCCAGCCCTGCATGAACTCGTCGTCGCTGGCGCTCAGCGCTTCCTCGGCGGCCCTGAACGTGTCGACCGCGACAGGCCAGTCCTCGCTGAAGTACTGGGCCGTCCCCAAGCCCCACAGAGCGCGCGCCGCACCGAGCTGGTCGCCCGTCTCCCGGTACAGCCGGATGGCCTCGTTGAGCATGGCCATGCTCTGCTCCACGATCTCGCGCGGGTTGATCTCCAGGACGTTGCGCACCATCGCTGCGTTGTAGATCCCATCGGCGATGAGATGCTGGTCGCCGATCTCCCTGGCGATGTCCAGGGCCTCGTCGTAGTAGCGTCGCCCGGCGTCCAGGTCGCCCCGCCAGTAGGCGATGCCGCCCCCGGCCTCGAGGGCCCGGGCGCGCAGCTCGGTGCGTAGTTCATCGGTCGGGATGGCCAGGACCATGGCGGTCCAGTCGGCTCCCTCCTGGAGGTGTGCCCGGCTCTGCCAGAAGCGCCACAGCGCGTAGGCCAGGCGCATGCCCAGGTGCGCGTCCCCCGTCTCGACGGCGAAGGTGATGGCGGCCCGCAGGTTGTCGTGATCGTCCTGGACGCGGTCCAGCCAGGCCGTGCGGTCCTTGGCCGTCAGATGGGGCATGGCGATCTCGGCGAAGTCGGCGAAGTACTCCGCGTGGCGCCGCCGCATCTCCGTCACCTGGCCGTCGGCCTCCAGCCGCTCGAAGGCGAACGAGCGGATCGTCTCCAGCATCACGAACCGCGGGTGCGAGTGCTGGGCATCCTGGCGCAGGAGGCTCTGGTCGACGAGGCTCGACAGGCCGTCGAGCACGTCGACCGACCGGCCACCCGCCGTGCCGGTGCCGCAGATCGCCTCGGCGGCCTCGAGCTCGAAGCCGCCCACGAACACGGCGATCGTGGCGAAGAGGCGCTGGATTGCCGGATCCAGCAGGTCGTAGCTCCAGGCGATGGCCCCGCGCAGGGTCTGCTGCCGCGCCGGGAGGTCGCGCGCGCCCCCACCCAGCAGATCGAGCCGGCCCTGCAGCCGCTCCAGGATGCCCTCCGGCGAGAGGACCTTGATGCGCGCCGCGGCCAGCTCGATGGCCAGCGGCAGGCCGTCAAGGGCGGCCACGAGGCGGGCCACGGCCGGCGCGTTCGCCTCCGTCAGGTGGAAGTCGGGCCGGGCCGTCCGGGCCCGCTCCATGAACAGGGCCACGCCGTCGACCTGGGCCAGGGCGTCCAGCGACGGCAGGTGGGCCGGGTCGGGGACCCCGAGCGTCGGCACCGGGTACTCCTGCTCGCCGTAGACGTGGAGCGCGGCGCGGGAGGTGACGATGCAGGTGAGACCCGGCGCGGCCCGCAGGACGTCACCCAGGAAGGGCGCCGCGCCGGTGACCTGCTCCATGTTGTCGAGCACCAGGAGCACCGTCCGGCCGCGCAAGTAGTCGCGCAGGCGGTCTTCCACCGACGAGCCGCCCACGTCCTGCACGCCCATGGCCATGGCGATCGTGGAGGGCACGAGGGCCGGATCACTGATCGGCTCGAGGGCCACGAAGTAGAGGCCGTCGGGGAAGCGGTCGGCCACGTCCGCCGCCAGCTGGAGCGAGAGGCGCGTCTTGCCCGTGCCGCCCGGCCCCGTCAGGGTCAGCAGGCGGGTGCCCTCGAGCAGGCGGTGGGCCTCCGCGAGCACGGCTTCGCGCCCGATGAAGTCGGTCAGCATGACGGGCAGGTTGTTGGGTGTGGCGTCAAGCGTTCGCAGTGGCGGGAACTCGTCGGGCACGCCGCTGATCACGAGCTGGCTGATGCGCTCCGGTCGTGAGAGGTCCTTCAGGCGGTGCTCGCCAAGGTCGCGCAAGGTGGCCCCCTCGGGCAGGGCCCCCGCCACCAGGGCACGGGTCGTGTCGGACAGGACGACCTGCCCGCCGTGGGCCGCGCTGGCCACCCGCGCCGCGCGATGGACATCCAGGCCCACGTAGTCGGCATCCGGCGCGATCACGCCCTCGCCCGTGTGCAGGCCCATGCGGACGCGCACGGCCGCATCGGCCGGCCAGCCGTGCGTGTAGAGCCCTCGCTGCATGGCCGCCGCCGCGGCGACGGCCGTCTCGGCGCTGGTGAAGACGGCGAAGAACGAGTCGCCCTCGGTCTTGACCTCCACGCCCGTGGCCGCCGCCAGCGCGGCCCGGATGATCGCCTGGTGGGCCTCCAGGACGTTCGTCCAGGCGGCCGTGCCAAGGCGTTCGACCAGCTTGGTCGAGCCCTCGATGTCGGTGAAGAGGAACGTGACGGTGCCGGTCGGGAGCGCCGCGCCCGCGGCCGGGGCATCACGCCCGGTTGGGGTCTGCACGGTCCGATGGTGGGCCCCGTGCCGGGCGCCCGTCAATCGTTCGCTGCCGACCCGCGTGTGGTGGGGGCAAGCGCCTGCTGGGTGGGCCCGGTGGGCTGGAGCAGGAAGATCCAGATGTCCCACGTCACGTGGCTGACCAGCAGGGCACCGAGCGGCATGCCCGCCGCGTAGAGCGCGCACCACTCAGCGCCGGCCACCGTCGCGGCGCCGAACAGGGTGAAGTTCCCGGTCACGAGGTGGACGCCGCCGTAGGCCATGGCCGCCGCCGCCGCGCCCGGCCAGCGGCCCAGTCGCGCCATCAGGGCGTCCTGCACGAAGCCGCGCCAGAACACCTCCTCCGCCGGCCCGATGACCGTCGCGAGCCGGGCCGCGATCTCGGCGGCCGGTCGCAGGCCGCGCAGCTGGTAGATATCGGCGATGTCACGATCCCCGGACGGCACGAAGCGGCGGGCGAACCGGTCGCCGAGGGCGAACGTGGCGTAGAGACTCCCGGCCGCGGCCAGGCCCAGGACGGCCTCGCGCGGTCCCAGGCGGATGCGGCGCGGCATGTCGGGTCGCGCCGCGAGGGCGTACGTCCCCAGGCCCAGGCCGGTCATCGTCATGCGCGACCAGAACCGCTGGCGCGGGCCGCGGAACGTGGCCGCGAAGGCGGCCTGGGCGAGCCCCAGCCCGAGGGTCAGGCGGGCACCGGAGACGGCCACGCGCGCTACAGCCGCCAGCCGGCGAGCAGGATGCCGGCCACCAGCAGCAGCCCGAAGACGAAGTGCAGGCGCGCCGTCTCGAGGTCGATCATGGCGATCGCCCGCACCTGGCCGGTCGCGCCCAGGTCGGCGTCATGCAGGACCTGCGCCAGGAAGGGCAGGGCCAGCACGGCCAGCATCGTGGTCGCCGGCAGCCAGCCCACCGCGACCCCCACGCCGAGCGTCACGTACGCGCCGAGGATCAGGCTCATATAGCCCAGGTACGCGGCATCCTTGCCGAACCGGGACGAGAGCGTGACGATGCCGGCCCTGGCGTCCTCGCTGATGTCGCGCCACTCGTTGCCGTGGACGATGGCCGTCACCAGCAGGCCCACCGGCACCGACAGGGCCAGCGCGGTCAGGCTCCACGTCCCGGTCACGGCGAAGTAGGCACCCTCGAGCATAAGCGGCCCGAACATGGCGAAGACGAGAGGCACGCCGAGGGCGCGGTACTTGAAGGCGAACGGCGGAGCGGTGTAGAAGTAGCCGCTGGCCAGGCCGATCAGGCCAAGGGCCACGATGGGCCACCCGCGCACGGCGACGAGGACCACGCCGATGGCGATGGCGATCGCGAAGGCGGCGTAGGCCAGCCAGAGCGCGCCGCGCTCGGTCAGGCGGCCCTTGAGCACTGCGTGGCTGGCCCGCGGCGAGGTGATCGTGTCGATGCCCTTGCGGACGTCGTAGACCTCGTTGACCACATTGGTGCCGGAGTGCAGCAACACGCCGCCGGCCAGGGCCAGCAGGAAGAGCGGCCAGCTGAAGCGACCATCGGTGGCGGCCAGCGCCCCACCCGCGGCGATGGGCACGACCGTGGCCGTGAAGGCGAACGGGCGCAGGACCTCCCACGCCGCGCCGACCGTGCGTCGGGCCCGGCCGATCGGTCCCAGCTCACGATCGCTGGCCAGGGTCGTGGCGACCCGACGGGCCCCGGCCGTGGCCCGCCCCGTGCCGTACAGCGTGGCCGCTTCCAGGATCGCCTCCACTTGTTCCGTCTCCTGTACGACCGGCTGGAGCAGCGGCAGGTCCAGGCCGGCCTCGTCGTGGAACCGCTGGGCCCCGGCGGCCACATCCTCGCGCGTGCCGCACAGCATGAAGGCGTCCAGCAGGTCGTCGGGGATGAGCTTGCCGGCCTCGTGGAACTCCTCCGCCCGCCAGGCCGCGGCGATGCGGTCGCGCAACTCGGCCTCGAAGCCGGCCCGCTTGAGGGAGACGTCGCCCAGGATCGACATCATGTAGATGACGAACGGCTCGCGCTTGGCGCGGTTGAGTGCCTCCCGGCGGGTGGCGTCGACGAGCGTCAGGAGGTAGCCGGCTCGCTCGATGGCCGCCGGGTCCCGGCCGGCCTGGGCGGCGGCCGCGGTGAGCCGCTCCAGGATGCCCTTGAGGGAGGGGATCGACTCGGCGGGTCGGGCCAGGTAGCCGTCGGCCTTCTGACCGGCGAGGGTCACGAATTCGCGCCGGTAGGCGGCGATGAAGAGGGGGATGCGGTGCGGCGGGGCGAACATCGGCTGGATGGGCGGCAGGCCCGGCGTGGCGGACGGCAGGCGCTCACCGGCCCACAGGAGGCGCATCTGGTCCATCGCCCGGCTGACGCCCTCGAGCGCCGTGTCTGGCGCATAGGGCAGGCCCATCTGCTTGAGGCGGAGCGGGAGCCCCGTGCCCAGGCCCATGACGATGCGCCCCGGCGCCATCTCGTCGAGGGCCGAGCCGGTCATGGCCAGCACCACCGGGTGGCGGGTGTTGGGGTTGACGGCGCCGAGGGCCAGGCGGAAGTCATCGCCGGCGGCCGGCTCGCCCAGCCGGGCCGCCACCGCGCTGCCGTAGCTCACCGCGTCCCGCTCGAAGTAGGAGTCGTGGATCCAGAGCGAATCCAGGCCCCGCTCGCGGGCCTCCACGGCCCAGCCGACCACGTCCGCGACCTCGCCCCTGGCGGCCACCCCCAGGCCGACGCGCCGCGCGAACCCTGCCATGACCCGTTCCCTTTCGATCGAGATCGCTCGCTGCGACCTTCCTACGCGCCACACCGATCGGCGGATCGTGGCGCCCACCGGATGGTTCTAGTGTGCTAACGGATGGTAGCACATAAGATCGCGAGATGCGCCCGATCGGTGACGCGGCGCACCACGGTGCTTGACGCCGAGTGGTAGGGTCCGCGCGTGACTCGACCCGTCGCCGGGGAGTCCACGACACGCTCCCACGAGACGCTGCTCCTCACCCTCGGCGCGCTGCTGCTGGCGCGCGGGGTGCTGGGCCTGCTCGACATGTGGACGCTGGCTCGCTCCGGCATCCGCTTCGTCCCGCTCGGAGCCGGCGCCACCGTGGGTGGCTCGCCCGTGTGGGCCGGCCTGTGGGCGGCCCTCTGCCTGGCCGCGGCGGTGCTGCTCGTGCGGCGCCAGGCGATCGGCTGGGTGCTCGCGGCCGGGGCCTGCGCGGCATACCTGGTCATGGGCCTGGGTGACGCGGCCCTGTTCGGCTCGGTGGCCACCATCCCGGCCGGCGCGTGGGTGCTCGTCCTCATCGACGTCGCCGGACCCGCGCTCGTGCTGGCCCTCCTGATCTCGATCCGCCCGTGGTTCCTGGCCGGCGCCCGGCGACCGGGCCGCCTGCGCACCTGACCCTCCCCCCGACGACCGACCACCTGCCCTTGGAAGGGCCGCCGATGCGGGCCATCCTGGAGCGGTACGAGCCGCGGTTGGGCCCGCTCGCCGAGGTCGACGTGATCGCCCTGGGCGTGGCCACCGTGGACCTCGAGCGGGCCGCCGCGGAACTGCCCGGACTCGCCTTCCAGCCGGCGGCGGACGACGAGCTCCTGGGTGCCCGCGTCCTCACCGCACCCCTGCCGTCAGGACGGACCCTCCGGCTCCTAGAGCCGACCCGCGAGGGCCGCCTGACGGCGTTCCTGGCGCGGCACGGCGAGGGCCTGGCGGTCCTCTACATCGTAGGCAGCGCCCCTGGCGGTACGGAGCGGCTCGTCCACGGCGATGCGGCCGATGAACCCGTCGTCGTGCTCATCGCGTCGCCAGTGGTGCCGGCCGGTACCATCCGTCCATGACCGAGACCGACACCCAGCTGCGCGTCCGTCCCGCCACGCCGGCCGACGCCGAGACGATCGCCGGGCTCTTCACCGAGGAGGGCTACCCGGCCGGGCCGAGCGACATCGTCGAGCGCATGGAGCGCTTCGACTCGCCGTATTCGGCCGTGCGGGTGGCCGTCATCGGGCCGGACATCGTGGGCTTCGTGGCCGTCCACGTCCTGCCGCGCTTCGAGCACAGCGACCGCATCGCGCGTGTCCTCGCCCTCGTCGTCGACGCCGGCGCTCGCGAGCGCGGTGTCGGCCACGCCCTCATGACCGAGGCCGAGCAGGTCGCGCGCGAGACCGGCTGTGCCTTCATCGAGGTGACCGCGGGGCGCCACCGGGCGGATGCCCTCCAGCTGTACGAGGCGCTGGGCTACGACCCGAACGTGGCCACCTACCTGCGCAAGCGGGTCTGACGCGGGGCGGCCATGGCCTCCCGTAAGGAGCTGATCACCGTCGCGGGACGCGAGGTCACGATCAGCAACCCCGACAAGGTCTACTTCCCCGAGGCCGGCTACACCAAGCGCGACCTCGTCCGCTACTACCTGGCCGTGGCCGACGGGGCGCTGCGCGGCGTGGCCGGACGACCGATGGCCCTCAAGCGCTTCGTGGACGGCGCCGCCGGCGACTTCTTCTTCCAGAAGCGGGCGCCCGACGTCCCGGCCCGACTGGATCGAGACCGTGGAGCTTGTCGTTCCCCTCCGGCCGCACGGCCGACGAGGTCGTCGTGCGGGACGCTGCACAGCTCGCTGTGGGTGGTCAACCTGGGCTGCATCGACCTCAACCCGCACCCGGTCCGCGCGGAGGACCTGGATCACCCCGACGAGCTGCGGGTCGACCTCGACCCGGTGCCCGGCGTGCCCTGGGACGCACATCCGCGAGGTGGCCCTCGTGACCCGGGAGGCGCTGGCCGACCTGGGGCTGGTCGGCTGGCCCAAGACCTCGGGCTCGCGGGGCATCCACGTCAACGTCCGCATCGAGCCCGCGCTGGACGTTCGCCGAGGTGCGCCGCGCGGCGCTGGCGCTGGCCCGCGACGTGGAGCGCCGCGCGCCGGCGCTCGCCACCAGCAAGTGGTGGAAGGAGGAGCGGCATGGCGTCTTCCTCGACTACAACCAGAACGCCAAGGACCGCACGGTCGCGTCGGCCTACTCGGTGCGCCCCACGCCGGACGCACGCGTCTCGACGCCGCTGACCTGGGACGAGGTGCCCGCAGTGCCGAGCTGGGCGACTTCACGCTCGCGACCGTGCCGGCGCGCTTCGCCGCCATCGGCGACCCCGGGGCGGGCATCGATGAGGCGGTCGGTTCGCTGGAGTCGCTGCTGGAGCTGTCGGCGCGGCACGAGACCGAGGGGCTCGGCGACGCGCCGTGGCCGCCCCACTACGCCCGCACGCTGGACGAGCCCCCGCGCGTGCAGCCGTCGAAGCGCCGCATGTCCACGCAAGCCGCTGATCGAGATCGGCCGCGCGGCCAAGCAGGCGGAGGCCATGGAGGGCCTCAAGCGCTGGAAGGCGCGCCACCCCGACGTGTGGCCGCACCTGGAGCCGGCCGACGTGCTGGTCGATGCGATGCGCGGCCGCTACACGACCTGGACGCGCATCCGCCTCAACCTGGAGCACGTGCCGCCCGAATTGCGCCCGCCACAGGAGGGCCTGGATCCGGACTACGACCCCTGGGCTGGGGTGCAGTGGCCGGGGCGGCCCGCCGCTGCCACACCCGATCGGCGCGAGTGAGGGCGCGCGGCGCGGAGCCCGTTAGCTGTGGCTGCTTCCTGCGCCTGCGCGCCGCGGCGTTCGCCACATCGTCGTGACGACCGGCCCCTGCTCGGGCAGTGTGAACCGACCGCGAGACACGAAGCCGAGACGTTCGTACCGCTGGTCGTTGGCCGGGTTGCTCGACTCGAGGTAGGCCGGCGCACCCGACGCGTCGATACGGCCCAGGTTGTCCTGGAGCAGCGCCATGCCGATGCCCCGCCCGCGGTAGGCGGGGTGGGTCCCGAGCAGACTCAGGTAGTAGTGCGGCTCATCGCGCGGATGGGCCGCCTCGAAGCACGCCATCACGCTTTCGAGGTAGACGGCCCCATCAGGGCCCAGAGCGTCTTCCGCCAGCCGCTCGAAGGCAGCCTCCTGGTCGGCAGCGAGGTCGGTCCCGCCGGGCGGGATCCACACCGCCACAGCCTCGGCGGCATCGGTCATCCAGACCCAGTCATAGCGCCGGGCACCGTCGAGCCATAGTCGCCAGAAGGCCGGCAGGTGATCAGTGCGGCCATCCCGACCCGCGAATGCCCGGCTCCAGACGGGGTCCGCGGCGAACGCCAGGGCGATCGTCTCCGTCGCGGCAGCGACGTCAGCATCGCCGACCACTCGGACGTCCATGGGTACCTCCACCTCCTGGCCGGCGACGCTAGCACAGCCGATATCGCCCGGGATCGGGGCCCCAGCGCCGCGGGCAGCTCGTCCCGTCCAGGCCGTTAGCCCTTCCGTTACCACCTCCAGTGTTGATCCGAGTACAAGGCCGATGCCTGAGCCGCGGCAGCCACGTGCCGATCAAGGCTTAGGGCCTTGGCTAGCGCCCCCATTCGTAAATGGCCCCGGAATGGGCCTTAAGCGCGACGCAGGTGCCCGGTCAGGCGATCGAGCGAGGGCTTAACGAGCTGTGTTGTGATCGCAGCAACACTGGGGGCGCTACGACGGGGCCTAAGCAGGTCGGGCCGGCTCCTAAGCCGAGCGTGGGCCGGTGGCGGCGAAGATGGCGATCGCGCCGACGGTCTCCATGTCCACCCGTTGGAATGAGGCGCCAAGGACGTCCCGGAGGCCCTGCTCCGAGTCGGTGAGGTTATCGAAGGCGTGGCGTTGGTTGAAGGCGGCGAGCACCCGCCGTGACAACCAGGTGTGCGGTCCGGACGTTCCCAGGACCGATGCGCCGAAGAGCACGCCGGTCGGGGCCAGGACGGCGGCGACATCGGCCACGGCCGCCGCCTTGCGCGCCATCGGTCCCGGCAGGCAGTGGATCACCAGGTGCAGCGCGGCCGAGTCGAACGGTCCCTCGACGGGGAGCGGCTTGAGCACGTCGGCCTGGACCGGCGTGACGTCCAGGCGGCGCAGGCGCCGGGAGGCATGCTCGAGGACGTTGGCGTTCGGGTCCAGGATCGTGACCGGGCTGCCGTCGGGCAGGCCCGATCGTTCGAGGAAGTAGCCGGTGCCCGGCCCCACATCGAGATGGCGGTCGCGGATGTGCTCCCGGTAGCCCTCGATCAGGCGGCCTGTCGGACACCGCCAGATGATCCTGGCAAAGGCGCCGAGCACGACAGGGTCGTACACCGTGAGCAGCGACCGGGTGTAGTCACGCTGGCCCCAGTAGGCAGGATCGTCACGATCCATCGCGCGCGAGCGGCGTCGGTCAGAGCGTCGGCGCGGGGCGGGCCAGGTGGGCGTAGAACTCCGCGCGGGTACGGTCGCGGGTGCGGAAGAGGCCCAGGACCGAGGCGGTCGTCATGATCGTGCCCGGCTTGCGCACGCCGCGCATCACCGCACACAGGTGCGTCGCCTCCACCACCACGCCGACGCCCTGCGGGGCGAGGTGCTCCTGCAGGAACTCGGCGATCTCCTGGGTCAGGCGTTCCTGGACCTGCAGACGGCGGGCGTACATCTCCACGATGCGGGGGATCTTGGACAGCCCGATGACCCGCCCGCGCGGGATGTAGGCCACCGCCGCCGTGCCGAAGAACGGCAGCAGGTGGTGCTCGCAGAGCGAGTAGAACGGGATGTCCTTGACGACCACCATCTCGCTGTAGGCGACGTCGAAGATGGCGCCGTTGATGAGCTTCGCGGGATCGACGTGGTAGCCGGCGGTCAGCTCGCCGTACATGCGGTGGACGCGCTCGGGCGTGCGCACCAGGCCCTGGCGGTCGGGGTCCTCGCCGATCTCCTCAAGGATGCGGCGCACGGCCTCCTCGACGGGCCCGTGCCCGTCACCGTCCTCGCCGATCTCCATCTCGATCTCGTCGACGAGCGCATGCACGTGGGCGGGCAGGTCGCGCGGGCGTCGGGACGACGGATCCATGCGCTCATCGTACCCGGCTCGTTAGACTCGGCGGCCATGGACGACCAGCAGCCGGTGCAGGAGCGATACGCCCCGCATTCGGTGTGCTACGGCTGCGGGCCGGCCAACCCGGACGGCCTCCACCTGCGCAGCTTCGAGGTCGGCGACGAGCTGGTCGCCGACTGGCAGCCCCTCCATGCGCTCGAGGCGTTCTCGGGCGTGCTGAACGGCGGCATCTGCGGCCTGGTGCTGGATTGCCACGCCAACTGGGCGGCGACCCTTGCCCTGATGCACGCGAGCGGCGCGGATCGGCCGCCGGCCACGGTCACCGCGAACTACGAGGTCCAGCTGCTGCGACCGACGCCGACCGGCCGGCCGCTCCGGCTGCGCGCACGGGTGCGGTCCATCGACGGCCGCCGGGCCGTTGCGGAGGCCGAGATCGTGGCCGGCCACGAGGTCACGGCGACGTTCCGCGGGACCTTCGCGTCGGTCGGCCCGGGGCACCCAGCCTTCCACCGCTGGGACCCCTAGAGCGCGCGCCGCTCCAGGAAGTCGAGCACGACGCGGTCGAACTCGCCGGCGCACTCCATGTTGGGCAGGTGGGCCGTGTTCGGGAAGTGGTGGACGATCGCGCCCGGGATGGCCGTCGCCAGAGCCTCCACCGTGAAGCGGCACGGCGGTGTATCGAGATCACCGATGAGCAACAGGGTCGGAGCGGCGACCTCACCAAGGCGTTGGCCGGCCGGGAGACGCAAGGGGAGGTGGTGGGCCGCCGGATGGCGAGCCCGGTAGTGGTCCAGATCCATCACGCGGACCAGCTCTCGGACGGCCGCGGGGGAACGGCCCGCGGGCTGCCCGACGCCGTCCACCCACGTCCGCACGTCGAAGTCGGCGAGGCCGACCCAGTCCGCGGCCGCCTCCAGGCGTTGCTCCTCGGCGTCGAGCGCCGCCTCCTGCGGCCAATCCGGCGTTTCCAGGCCGGCCACGCCGGGTGCGATCAGCACCAGCGCGGCGACGCGGTCGGGATGCTCGATGGCGAAGCTCAGGGTCACGCCGCTACCAAGCGAGCAGCCGATCAGCGTCGCCCGGTCGATCCCCAGGTGATCCAGGACCGCCAGCAGGTCGGCCCGCGTCGAGTACGGCGTGGCGTCGCTCGTCGACTCGCCGTACGTGCGCAGGTCCCAGCGGACCATCCTGTGGCCGGCGCTGAAGGCGGTCAGGTGGGCGTCCCACATGCGGTGGTCGGCGATGCCGGCGTGGGTGAACACGATCGCCGGCCCGGTGCCCCGGTCGTCGAACCACAGCCGCGCGCCCGGCACGGTCACGAAGCCGGTGCGGACCTCGGTCACGACGCGCCTGCGGGCCCGGCGGCCGCCGCGACGTCCAGCAGCGCCAGCAGGTCGCTCGCCAGCTCGTCCGGCCGGTAGCGCATGAGGTTGTGGCCGACGCCCGGGTAGCGCCGCACGGTCGCCGCCGGCAGCCCGGCCGCGGCGCGACGCCGAAGCTCGTCCTCCAGGCCCAGCCGGCGCTCCCGCGCGGCCATGTCGTCCGCGCCACCCGCCTCGGCGACGGCCACCACCAGGGGACCCGGGTAAACGCCCAGGACGACGGGAGGTCGGTACTCGAACATGGCCCGCACGCTGCCCGACAGGGCGAAGCGGCGGACGACCGGCGTCACGCGGCCTTCGTACTTCTCATCGACCGCCGCCCGGGCGGCGCGCTCCTGGTCGGCGTCCCAGGTGGAAGGGTCGTAGTCGCGGCGGTCGGCCAGGTAGGCCTCCATGGAGGCGAGCACCTCGGGTGGGTCGGCCAGGCTGCGCAGCATCTCGTCGGCGTCCATGCCGGTCGCCTCGGCGATGTCCTCCCATCCCCCATCGATCAACGCGAGGCCCGCCACCGTCGGTGGCCGAAGCACCGCCGCCGTGCCGGCCACCATGGCACCGAAGCCGTGCCCGGCGACCACGACCGGTCGCCCGTCACCATCGGGCCCCATGCCCATCGCGGTGACCACCGTCAGCACGTCGTAGGCCAACGATTCCAGGTCGTAGCCGGTGCGCGGCGACTCGGACAGCCCATGTCCGCGCAGGTCCGGGGCGACGACCCGTGTGTGGCCCACGAGCCGGCGGGCGATCGGCGCCCAGATCCACCCCGTGGCCGAGAGGCCGTGGACGAGTACGAGGGCGGGCAGGTCGGACTGCAGGGGCCCGTCCCAGTCCAGGACGTTCAACCGCTCACCGGTGTCCATCGTCACTACGAGCGACTGCGGCGCGGCCGCCGGATCCGCCGCAAGCGGCCGCCCGTGTGGTGAGGTCACGCGGCATAGCATAGGCAGGCCATGCCCATCCGCCGCCGTGGAACCCAGGCGCGCCGCCATCCCGATCGGCGGGCCGCCGGCGCGTGGACGCCCGAGTCGGGGCTCGGTGACGCGCCGCTCGACCCCTTCGAGCGCGCGGTCGAGGCGGCCATCGATGGCCTGGCCCCCCCGCTCAAGCGGCTGCTCGACCGGGTCGCGATCGTCATCGCCGACGAGCCGACCCGCGAGGAGCGGCGCGACCAGCACCTGGCCGCCGACGAGACGCTCTACGGCCTCTACCAGGGCACGCCGCTCGTGGCGTGGGGCGCGGACGAGGTGCCATTCCCCAACAAGATCACGCTCTACCGCATCCCGCTGGAGGCCGACCATCCCGACCCTGGCGAGCTTGCGGCCGAGGTGCGGCGGACCCTCCAGCACGAACTGGCCCACCACGTGGGCTTCGACGAGGGCCGGATGGACGACCTGGGGCTGGAGTGACCCGTGGGCGGTGACAGGCGGCACTGACCCGACGGACGACCAACGTACGGCTCGACGGCGCCGCGCCGCCCCGCCACAGTGCCGCCGACGGACGGTCCGGACGTCGACTCGTCGCGGATCACACCTTCCGGCCTCATCGCGTCGACCTGTTTGTCGACCGGTCTCCAGGCGGGCCGTCCGTCGCCACCCCCCTCCGTCGCCACCCCTAGGACAGGGGCGCCGCCAGGGCGAGCATGTCGGGCAGACGGGCGAGGTCGACGTTCCCACCCGAGGCGACGACGCAGACCGTGTCGCCCTCGCGCAACGGGATGCGACCCGTCAGCAGGGCGCCGAGCGCCGCCGCCCCCGCAGGTTCGAGCAGCTGCTTCATCCGCTCCAGCGCGAAGGCCATGCCGGCCGCGATCGTCGCCTCATCGAGGAGGAACACCTCCTCCACGAAGCGGGCGATGAGGGGGATCGTCCAGGCCCCCGCAAAGGGGGCCCCAAGGCCGTCGGCGATCGAGACGGGCTGGATCGTCACCGGGTGGCCGGCCGCGAGGCCCAGCGTCACCGCGTTGCTTCGTGTCGGCTCGACGCCGTAGATGCGGACGTCGGGACGCCGCCGCTTGAGGGCCGACGAGATCCCACTGATGAGCCCGCCGCCGCCGATGCCGACCACCACCACGTCGACCTCCGGGAGCTGGTCGGCGATCTCGAGGCCGACCGTGCCCTGGCCGGCGATGACCAGGGGGTCGTCGAACGGTGGCAGGTACGTGAGGCCGCGCTCACGCTCGATCTCGTGCATGCGCTCGAGACTCTCCCCGACGTGCTCCCCGAACAGCACGACCTCGGCTCCGTAGGCCGCCGCGGCCGCCGCCTTGGAGCGGGACGCGCCGGCGGGCATGACCACCGTGCTGGCCACCCCCGCCCGAGCCGCCGCGAGGGCGACCGCCTGGGCGTGGTTGCCGGCGGAAAGGGCGATCACGCCGCGGCGCCGCTCATCGGCGGTCAGGGCGGCGACCCGATTGGTGGCCCCGCGTGGCTTGAAGGAGCCGGTGAGCTGCAGGTGCTCGGCCTTGATGAAGATCCGGGGCTCGTCGAGGTTCGTGCCGGCCAGGGCCCGACCGGCCGCCCCGCCCGGACCGGGCCTGGTGCCCGTCGCCCGCGCCACGATCGTTGCGGCCGTACGTGACGCGAGCATGGGGGTCACGTGGACCTTGCCGCGGAGCAGGGCCGCCGCCGCGACGATGTCGTCAAGCGTGACGTCGCGGGTCGTCGGGTCGGCCATCGCGGCCAGTATCGCAGGCCGATGGTCCGGGCCCCGCGGGACGACCGGGCGAGTTGACGCGGCGGTCCCCTGCCCGCAGCCTGCGGGACGTGCCCGCCGGTCGCCAGCGCCCCTTGCTCCGTCGCCTCGTGAGCCTGCTGGCTGCCGCGGTCGTCCTCAGCCCGGTCGGGCTGGGAGCCGCCGCCCCGGTGGCGGCGACGTCACCCGGGCTGCCCGCCCTGCCGACGGGCTGGCCCCTGGCCGACCTGGCCCTCGGGCTGGCCGATGGGCCGGGCGGGGCCGCCAGCCTCCAGTCGGTGGCGCCCTTCCAGCTGCGCTACCAGTACCTCGCCGGGGGCGTCAACACCGGCGGCGGGTGGCAGACCTGGAACACCAACGGCACCTTCGTCTCGATGTACGTGAGCGAGTCGGCAGCGAACGGCATCGTGCCCGTCTTCAGCTACTACATGCTGCGCCAGTCCAAGCCGGGCAACGCCCAGGGCGAGTACACGGGCGACCTGGGCAACCTCAAGAACACCGCGACGATGACCGCCTTCTGGAAGGACATGCGGGCCTTCATGCAGCGGGCCGATGCGGCGACGCCCGTCGTGTTCCAGGTCGAACCGGACATGTGGGGCTACGCCGAGCAGTCCACCGGCACCAAGGACGATGCCACGCTCGTGCCCGTACAGGTCTCCACCACCGGGCTCTCCGAGCTGGCGGGCCTGCCCAACAACCTGGCCGGTTTCGCCCAGGCGGTGGTCCGCCTGCGCGACCGCTACGCGCCGAACGTGCTGCTCGGCTACCACCTGTCGTGGTGGGGCACCAACCAGGATCCCTTCTCCGGTTCGACCACCTGGACGGGCACCCAGATCGACGCCCTGGCGGCCCGATCGGCGGCCTTCTACCGCTCGCTGGGCACCGCCTTCGACGTATCGTTCACCGAGTTCTCCGACCGCGACGCCGCGTTCAAGCAGATCCAGTACGGCGACGGCGGCGCCTCCTGGTGGGATCCCGCCGACTTCACGAATCACGTCCGCTACCTGGGCGACTTCTCGACCGGCACGCGCCTGCGCCTGATCTCGTGGCAGATCCCCGAGGGCAACACGGTCATGGCGGCCATGGACAACCTGTGGGGCCACTACCAGGACAACCGGCCCGAATGGCTGCTGGGCGCCTCATCGGCGGCCCACCTGGCGGCATATGCCAACGCCGGCGTCATCGCGTTCCTGTTCGGAGGCGGCGCGGGAGGCACGACGTGTGCCTGCGACGCCGACGGGGACGGGGTGACGAATCCCGCCCCGATCAACGGCAACACGACCGCCTCGTACAGCGCCGACGACGATGGCGGGTACCTGAAGCACCAGGCCGCGTCCTACTACACGGGCGGGGCGCTGACGCTTCCGGCCGGCGTGCCACGCCTCGCCACGACCCGCCTGTTCGGCGCCGACCGCTACGCCACTGCCGCGGCCGTCAGCGCGGCCACCTTCGCGCCGGATGTGCCGGTCGTGTACGTCGCCAGTGGCCTGGCCTTCCCCGACGCGCTGTCCGCCGCGCCCGTGGCCGCGACGCAAGGCGGCCCGGTCCTGCTGGTGTCGAACTCGGCCATCCCCCCGCCCACGGCGGCCGAGCTGGCGCGGCTCCACCCCGAGCGGATCGTCGTCCTGGGCGGCCTCGGGGCGATCTCGCAGGGGGTCCGGAACCAGCTCCAGTCGTATACGTCGGGGAGCGTGACCCCGCTGGCCGGGGCGGACCGTTACGCCACGGCCGCCGCCGTGAGCGCGGCGGTGTTCCCGGGCGGCGGGGCGGTGTCGCTCGTGTTCGTGGCCAGCGGCGCAGCCTTCCCCGACGCCCTGTCGGTGGCCGCGGTGGCGGGCCATCTCCACGTGCCGGTCCTGCTCACGGCACCCACCACCCTGCCGGCAAGCACGCGCGCCGAGCTGCTGCGCCTGGCGCCGCCACTCGTCGTCGTGGCCGGGGGCACGGCCAGCGTGTCAAGCGCCGTGGCCGACCAGATTCATGCCCTCCTCGGCGTGCCGGTCACCCGGTTGGCCGGCGCGAATCGCTACGCCACGGCCGCCGCGGTCAGCGCCTGGGCGTTCCCCGGTGGCGCCCCAAGCGTCTTCCTGGCGGCCGGGACGGCCTTCCCCGACGCGCTCTCGGGCGCCGTCGCGGCAGGTATGGCGGGTGTGCCGATGATCCTCACCAACCCCGACGCGGTGCCGGCCGAAACGCTGGCCGAGGTGCGGCGCCTCGCACCGGCGGCCATCACCGTCCTCGGCGGCACGTCATCAGTCTCGGACGGGGTGGCCCGGCTGCTGAACACGCCGTAGACGGGGCGCGGTCCCGAGCGGGCCGAGCGCCCCCGACTCGGGTGGCCCATCGCCCCGGCCCCCGTGGCCGATCGCCGCCGACCCGGGTGGACGATCGCCCGGCCCCCGTGGCCGATCGCCGCCGACCCGAACCTGTCCATCTACCAACCGGGGTGGTATCGGGCCGAGTACTGACGGGCGCCGAGCCCGCTTGGGTCACCCTTCACGCTCAAAGGACGGTGTGCGGCTGGCCTTCGGACGCCTGGCGCCCCGCGGATCCTGCTCCAGTACCACCCGGGTTGGTAGGTGACCACATCGACGCTCGTGACGGGCTGCCCGGCGTCACAACGGGCTGCCCGGCGCCGGCACCTGGTCAGACTTGACTCGAGGGCACGCAAGACCAGTTTCTGGCGCCGATCGACACCGCCAAACGCTCCCGGTGGCCCGATGCGGCCCGGATCCACGCTCGATCGGGCCGCGTCCATCGGTTGCGTGACCCCGGCAGGCGGCCGGATCCGGCTCTAACGTGCCCGGGAGTCAAGAATGGCCACGCCTTGCGCACTCGCGGCAGTAGCGCCCGGTGAGCCCCAGGGCTCCCGCGACACCACTTGCGCGATTGCGCAAATAGTGAGAGACTTGCGACGTGACCCTTACGACCGTTTCCTCCGAGCTTGATCGCACGCACTCCGCGGCGGTCGCCCGGGCCCTGGCGGATCCCAAACGGCTCTGCGTCCTGGAGACGCTGGCGGCAGGGGAGCGGTCGGTCAGTGACCTGTCCCGTGACGTCGCCTGCCAGGTGCCGAACATGAGCCAGCACCTGACGGTCCTCCGCAATGCCGGCCTCGTCGTCTCGCGACGTGACGGCAATAACGTCTTCTACCGCCTCGCCGACCCCCGGGTCCTCGAGGCCTATCGACTCATCCAAGCGATCGCTCGCTAGGTCGGGCACCGGCCGCCGGTCGGACCCAGAAAGGAACTGGCCAGATGGCCGAGATCAAGCACGCCACGGACGCGAACTTCGAAGAACTGGTGCTGCACAACGACAAGCCCGTGGTGGTCGATTTCTGGGCCACCTGGTGCGGACCCTGCCGCCTCGTCGCGCCCGAGATGGAGAAGCTGGCCGCGAAGTACGAGGGCAAGGTGGACGTCGTCAAGGTGGACGTGGACGCCAACCCCCAGCTGTCGCAGGCGTTCAACATCCTCTCCATCCCCACCATCGCCTACTTCAAGCCCGGCGAGCAGCCCAAGGGCATCGTCGGCTTCCGCCCGCTCGACCAGATGGAGCAGGCCTTCAACCTGACCGAGTTCGCCACCACCGAAGCCTGACCGCCGCCGGCTCAGCCGGCCCCATACCCCTATCCCGACGCCCCGACCGCCCGGCCGGGGCGTCTTCGTGTCCGGCCGGTGGCACGCCCCCTTGGCCCGCCCCGTAGCGCCTCCAGTGCTGCTCCGAGGGCAACGGCGAGCCACAAGGCCCCCGCGGGGGTCCGGCCGGCGCCGCGCCAGCCCGTTAAGGCCGATTCTCCCGCCGGCTAGGCCCCTGCGCGCTAGCGAGAGCGACAAGGCTCGGTCCCCGGGCCTTGAGCCGATGCGCTGTGCTCGCGGCAGCACTGCAGGGAATACCGGCAGGTCGAAGCCGTTCCTCGATGCCTTGGGTTCGTTCCGCCTACGCGGCCCGCCCGGTCAGTCGGCGGCGTGGCGCCAGGCGAAATCGAACCAGGCGGTGAGGCGGTCGAGGGCGAAGCGGTCGAGGCTCGGCGGGCTGAAGGTGACCCACTCCGGCCCGCGGTCGGAGGCGCCCACGTCGGGTGTGCGCACGGCGGCCGAGGCGACGTCCGGCCGCAGGCGGAACTCGGCCGAGGCATCGGACGCGACGGCGAACGGCTTGCCGTGGCGGAGGTACTCGACCGTGCCGCCCAGATCGTGCTGCTCCAGCGCCTGCGGATCGGCCGTGGCCTGCTCGTCGGCGAGGCTGCTGAGCAGGGCGGCGAGTTCGCTCATGCCGTGTCGGCGGCGAGGGTCAGGATCGCGGCCAGCTCGGCGGCGTGGTCCTGGTAGTGCTCGGTGCTGTCGCCAAGGAAGGTGGAGAGCCGCTGCGGGTTCTTGAGCCAGCGCGTCTCGGGCACCACCGTGAGGTACCCGCGCAGCTCGCCCGGCACGGTCCTGAAGCGGCTGCGGACCTCGTCGAGCGGCAGGGCCCGCCACTCCGCCAGCGAAGCCGCGTTGAAGCCGTCGGGATCGGCCGCCCAGGCCGCCTCCACCCGGTCGCGCGTGGGGCTGGCGTCGTTCACGGCCAGCTCCTTGGCCGTGGCGAGGAGGTACTCCTGCCCGGACACCAGGTGGCCCATGAGGTCGCGTGCGCTCCAGCCGTGGCAGGGCCCGGCCGGGTCGGTGGGAGCCTCGAGCTGCGCGTCGCTCAGGTCGGCGAGCGCCTCGAACGGCGCCCAGGCATCGCGCTCCTCCTCCAGGAAGTCCAGCGCGTCGCGATACACGACGGTCAGACCGCCACGGGTTCGCGGTACTCGCCGAAGACGGCGCGGAACACGCCGCACATCTCGCCCAGCGTGACATAGGCCGCCGCGCAGTCGATCAACGCGGGCATGACGTTGGCCTCGGATGACTCGGGCCGCGCGGCCAGGTCGCGCAGCCTGGCGAGCGTGGCCGCCACTCGCTGGGGATCGCGTTCGCGCCGCGTCCGGGCGAGGCGGGCCAGGTGGGCATCGCGGGATGCTTCCGAGACCTCCAGCAACGGGATCGCCAGCACCTCGTCGGGGTCGGCATAGGCGTTGACGCCGACGACCTCGCGCTCGCCGGCATCGAACTCGCGCTGGTAGCGATAGGCGGCGTCGGCGATCTCGCGCTGCGGATAGCCGTTGGCGATGGCCGCGACCATGCCGCCCAGGCGGTCGATCTCATCGAGGTAGCGCCAAACGGCCCGCTCGGTCTCGTTGGTCAGGGCCTCCACGAACCACGAGCCACCCAGCGGGTCGACCGTGTTGGCCACGCCCGTCTCGGCGGCGATGACCTGCTGCTGGCGCAGGGCCAGCAGGGCGGCCTCGGCAGACGGCACGGCCCATGCCTCGTCATACGCGTCGGTGTGCAGCGACTGCGTCCCGCCAAGGACGGCGGCGAGCGCCTGGATGGCGACCCGGGTCAGGTTGTTGAGCGGCTGCTGCGCGGTCAGCGACACGCCCGCGGTCTGGGTGTGGAAGCGCATCCACGCCGAGCGCTCGTTCTCCGCCCCGTAGCGCTCCGTGATGAGCTTCCACCAGATGCGCCGGGCGGCGCGGAACTTGGCGATCTCCTCGAAGAAATCGCTGTGGCTGTTGAAGAAGAAGGACAGGCGGGGCGCGAAGTCGTCGATGCGCATGCCCCGCGCCAGGGCCGCCTCCACGTAGGCCATCCCGTCGGCGATGGTGAAGGCCAGCTCCTGCACGGCCGTCGAGCCGGCTTCACGGATGTGGTAGCCGCTGATCGAGATGGTGTTCCAGCGCGGCAGCTCGCGCGTCCCGAACTCGATCGTGTCGGTGACCAGGCGGAGCGAGGGCGCGGGCGGGAAGAGGAACTCCTTCTGGGCCACGAACTCCTTGAGGATGTCGTTCTGGAGGGTGCCTTCCAGGGCCGCGCGGGGTACGCCCGCCTTCTCCGCCGCGGCGATGTACATGGCCCAGATCGGCGCGGCCGGGCTGTTGATGGTCATCGACGTGCTGATGCGGTCGAGCGGCAGGCCCGCCAGCAGGACCTCCATGTCGGCCAGGGAGCTGACCGCCACACCGCACGTGCCGAACTCGCCCTGCGCCTCGGGGTCGTCGGTGTCGTAGCCATACAGGGTCGGCATGTCGTAGGCGATGGAGAGACCCGTCTGGCCGGCGTCCAGGAGCTGCCGGAACCGGGCGTTCGTGTCCTCCGCCGCGCCGAAGCCGGCGAACATGCGCATCGTCCACAGGCGCGAGCGGTAGCCGCCGGCATGGACGCCGCGCGTGAAGGGCGGCGCACCCGGGCCTCCGACGTCGCGGGCAACGTCGAAATCGTCCCACCGGCCCACGGGGAGCGTCCGCCCGTGATGGTCGACGAGGGTCGGTCCGCCCCCGCCGCTGCCCGGCCCGACGAGGTCGGACGGGTCGTACAGGGCGTCCACCTCGACGTCGCTGATGGTGCTGAAGCGCGGTCGGCGCCCGGGCGCCGCGGGACGGTCCACGGGTTGACTCTAGCACTGCCCTCGCACGCCCCCGGCGCCGGACCAGGGGCGCCTGCGGCCACCCACACGACGCCCCCGGAGGGCCGTCTCTGAGCGTGGCGGAGGAGTGTCGGAGGGTCAGGTCTGGTGGGCTGTGGTAGGGTGGCAACGTGCCCTCCGCCCCCGGGCGCCTCCCTGTGAGGCGGCCCGAGAGGGCCGCGCGCATGGGTCCGGCCCGACGCCATCGGGCCTTCATGCTGGCTGCGGTCCTCGCCATCGTCTGCGCGTTGGTCCCCGATCCGGTGACCGTGGCGCGTACGCCGACCGCGTACGTGCCGCTTGACGACGCCCTCTTCACGCCCGTCGCACGGGTGGGTCTCCCGTCCTCCGCGCCGCCTTCCAGCGGGCCGGCTGGGCCCGCCGTCCCCGCCGACCCGGTCGTCGACGGCCCGTTCGCCGCCGCCGGGGACTCCGCGACCGATACCCTGCAGGCCCCGCCGCCGCTCCTGGCCCAGCCGCCCGTCGGGCGCGTGTCGATCGCCTGGCACACCACCGAAGTGAGCTGGTACGGCCCCGGCCTCTACGGCCAGCGAACCGCCTGTGGCGAGGCCATGACCCAGCAGCTGGTGGGCGTCGCGCACCGGTCGCTGCCCTGCGGTACGCTCGTCACGTTCCGCTGGAACGGCCATACGGTCCGGGCACCGGTGGTCGACCGCGGGCCCTACGTGGCAGGCCGCCTGTGGGACCTGACGCCGGGCCTGTGTGCCCTGCTTGACCACTGTTACACCGGGCTCATCAGCTGGAAGGTGACCTGATCTTCGCTCCCCGCGCACATGTCATCGCGACCACTCTCGCCCTGCTGACCGCCTTGGTGGTCGCGGCCTGCGCGGGCGCGGCCCCGACGCCCGATCCCGCTGCCTCGTGCAACGGCGTGGATGCGCCGGCCGCTCCCGGCTACTACCCGGCCCTGGAGTCCCTCCTGCCCACGACCCTCGCGCAGGCCACGCCATCGGTGGTCAACAGCGGCCGTTTCTGCGTCGCCGCGTCCCTTGGCTCACTGCAGGCAGCGGGCGTCTCCGACCTCCACTTCGCGGGCGCCCAGTTCCCGGCCTCCGACAGCACGGGCGTGAGTCTGCTCGAGTACTCGGCTCCGTCGCTGACGCCGTCCATGCTGGCCGACGCGTTCACCGCGGGGGCGGCCACCGCGACGGACGTCAACCAGATCCATACCCAGGCGGTCACGGTCGCCGGCCGTGCCGGCGTCCGCATCCAGGTCAACAACCAGGACGTGCTCCAGGTGCTCATCTTCTGGCCGGCCGCCCAGCCCGGTACGGTCAACGGCATCCTCGCCGCGGGTGTCACCGAAGCGGCCATCCAGACCGCCATCCAGGCCTTCGGCAGCCGCTAGTAACCGGTACGGACGTCCCACCGGCGGGTCGCCGCCCGGGTCGTGGCCGGGCCGGTGGCCAGCCCGGATACTCACCAGGTGACGACGTCGTCCCAGCACGCCCTCGATTTGAGCAGCGCCGCGCTCGTCGCCGACTTGCCCGTCGGCGTCACCATCCAGGCGCCCGACACGACCTTCCGGTACGGCAACAGCGCCGCGTGGCGCCTCATGGGCGTGCCAGACGGCGTTCTGCTCGGCCACGGCCTGCGCGACGGTGGCTGGGACATCACCCACGAGGATGGCACCCCCTACGACCTGGCGGACCTGCCGGCCTGCCGCGTGCTGGCCTCCGGCGAGCCCGTACGCGAGATGGTCCTCGGCAACCTGGACCCGGTCGGCGGCGGCCGGCGCTGGCTCATCGTCAACGCCAGCCCCTTGCGGGACGATCAGGGCGAGCTCGCCGGCGTCGTCTCGACCTTCAGCGACTTCACCGCACGCCATGAGGCGGAGGACGAGGCGCGCCGCCAGCGTGAGGAGCTGGCCGCCCTCAACGACACCGCCCTGGAGCTGATGGCCGGCCTGGACCCGGATCGCGTCCTGCGCTCCATCGTCACCCGCGCCGCGGCCCTCCTCGACACCCCTGACGGGTACATCTACCTGCTCGACGAGGCGACTCAGCAGCTGCGGGTGGTCATCGGCATCGGCGTCTTCGCGGACGATCTGCGCGTGCCGCTGCGGCGGGGCGAAGGCGTATCTGGGCGGGTGTGGGCGACCGGTCAGCCGTTTGCGGTCGACGATTACAGCACCTTCCCGGGCCGAGCCCCGGCCTACGCCGACATGGGTTACCACGCCGTGGCGGGCGCGCCGCTCACCTCCGGCGGTCAGGTGGTGGGCGTCATCGGCTTGAGCCACCACGATCCCGCGCGGCGGTTCTCTGTCGACGACCTGGCCCGCCTCAGCCGCCTGGCCCAGCTGGCATCCCTGGCGCTCGAGCACGCCCGGCTCTACGCCGCCTTGCAGGAGCAGGTCGTGGAGCGTACCCGCTCGGCCGCGGCCCTCGGCGCGAGTGAGCGGCGCTATCGCCTGCTCTTCGAGAACAACCCCCAGCCGATGTGGGTCCACGACGCCGCCAGCCACCGCATCCTGGCCGTCAACGACGCGGCGGTGCGCGCCTACGGCTATGAGCGCGACGAGTTCCTGGCCCGCTCGCTAGCCGACCTCTGGCTGGCCGACGACGGCGCGACGTACACGGACGACCTGGTCCGCATCGAGGCCGACGGCATGGGCCGTCCGTACCTCGCGCGCCATCGCACCAGCGACGGCTCGGCGATCGACGTCGAGCTCACGGCGCACGCGCTCGACGACGGCGAGCAGGACCAGCGCCTGGTGCTGGCCGTCGACGTCACCGACCGCCGCCGCCTGGAGTCGGAGCTGGCGCGGCAGACGCTCCACGACGAGCTGACCCGCCTGCCCAACCGGACCCTCTTCCGCGACCGCCTCGAGCAGACGCTCGGTCGCCGCCGGGCGCTGGGATCGGTCGCGGTCCTCTTCCTCGACGTGGACAACTTCAAGGTGGTCAACGACAGCCTGGGCCACGTCGCCGGCGACGAGCTGCTGATCCAGCTCGCGCGACGCCTGTCGACCGTGGCCCGGCCAGGCGACACGATCGCGCGGCTGGGGGGCGACGAGTTCACCGTCCTGCTCGACGACCTGCGGGCGCCGGGCGACGCCATGCGGGTGGCTGGGCGGCTGGTCGAGGCGACGCGGGCGGCCTTCGACCTCCAGGGCCAGGAGCTCTTCGTGACCGCCAGCGTGGGCATCGCCTTCGGCACGCCCGGCGTGACCAAGGCCGGCGAGCTCATGCGCCAGGCCGACGTGGCCCTCAACCGAGCGAAGGCCCAGGGGCGCAACCATTTCGTGGTCTACGACGAGGGCATGAACAGCCGGGCCGTGGAGCGCCTGGAGCTGGAGGGCGACCTGCGTCACGCCCTCGAGCGGGGCGAGCTGCGCATCCACTACCAGCCGGAGGTGAACCTCGTCGACGGGCGCCTCGTCGGCGTCGAGGCCCTGGTGCGCTGGCAGCATCCGCGCCGCGGCCTGCTGCTGCCGGGCGCGTTCGTGCAGGTCGCCGAGGAGACGGGCCTGATCCTGCCCATCGGCCAATGGGTCCTTGATACGTCCGCCCGCCAGGTCCATGAGTGGCGTGAGGAGTACCCGTTCTCGCGCGAGATGACGCTGAGCGTCAACCTGTCGGTGCGCCAGCTCCAGCAGGCCGACCTGGCCGAGCGGGTGGCACGCAGCCTGGCCGAGACGCGCCTGGCCCCGGGCGCCCTCCACCTCGAGATCACCGAGTCGATGATCATCGACCTCTCCGAGCGGGCCGGCACCGCCCTGCGCAACCTGCGCCGCCTGGGGGTCGCCATCGCTCTTGACGACTTCGGCACCGGCTTCTCGTCGCTCAGCACGTTGCGCACGATGCCCGTCGAGGTGCTCAAGATCGACCGCTCGTTCGTGGTCGGGCGCGAGACCGAGCGAAACCTGGCCATCGTGGAGGCGGTGGTGCGTCTGGCCCACGCCCTCAACATCGAAGTGGTGGCCGAGGGCATCGAGACACCGGCCGCGCGGGCCGCCCTCCTGGCCGTCGGATGCGACCGCGGACAGGGCTATCTGTTCGGCCGCCCGATGCCGGCGGAGGATCTGGAGACACTCCTGGGGGTCGGCGCCACCAGCCTTCCGGCCGCCAGCTGACCCGATGTTGGTGCGTTCACGCCATCGACCTTGGTACGGCGGGGCCGGGTACCCACACCTCATTGCCGCATGCGTATCGGGGGCCTACCGTGCCCTCATGCCGTCGCGCTCAAGTGCCGGATGCGCACCCGAGGCGTCGACGACCGGGCCAGGGAACGGATGCGACCTCCGCGTTTCAGGGACCTCGGCAACGAGGTGCATGGGGGACGCCGGACCCGGGCAACGGGTCGAGTAACAGGCTCAACCGGCCATCCGGGCCGGCCGAACGAGCGAGACGGCGGCAATCATCGAACCGCGATCGATCACGAAGCCCCGGTCACCCTGACCGGGGCTTCGTCCTATGTCAGGTCGGCTGCCGAGCGGCCGAAGGGCGGCGTGATCGGCCGCACCCGGCGGACCACCCCTCGCTCGTCCAGGTCCTCCTGGAGGACGCGAGCCCCCATGACGAGTTCGCGGTCACGGGTGATGGTGCCGGCGATCCAGTCGATGTAGGTCGGCTCGAAATCGGCCACCTGGCCCAGCGTGTGGCCGCGGAACTTGCCGAACTCGAGGGGCATCTCCTTGGCTTCGGCGAGCGTCGGGCGTCGCGAGCGGACACCCTGGCGCCGCCGGCGGACCGGCCCGTTCGGGTCGCTGGCGCGGAGTGGTTCGGGCGCCTCGGCCCGTTCCCGCGCGCTGCGCGGCCGGTGGCCGTTGAGCGGCGACGGGCCGTGGCTGGTGGTGGCGTTGCGCGGGCGGAGGTTCTCGCTCGTGTCGAAGCGGGCCGTGACGGGCCGCCCCGGACGTGGCGGCGGCGGTCCGACGGGCGTCTCCCGCCCGCTGTCATCCGGGGGGGCCCACGTCCCGCGCGCCCCGCGGGTGCCGTGCGTCAGGTCGTAGCGGGCCCGTCTGCCCTTGTCGCGCAGGAGTTCATAGGCGGCGTTGATGCGGGCCATGCGGCGCGTCAGGGTCGCCGTCGCCGCCTCGTCGCCTCCCGCCCGGTCGGGGTGGTGCTCGTGGGCCAGTTCCCGCCAGCGACGCTTGATGGCCGCGTCGGTGGACCCGGGTGGCACATCGAGCACGGCGTAGGGGTCGCCGCGGAACGTCTCGGGCTGGGGCATCCCCCGAGCCTAGCATCGCCCGGACCGCGCCGGGTCGGCCGGAGGGCTTACGCTGGCCGCGCACAACGAGGAGCGACCGATGCGCCTGCCCGTCCAGCCACCCCTCGAGCCGATGCTGTCCAAGCCGCTGCCGGCCATCCCGACCGGCCCCGGGTGGCTCTTCGAGCCCAAGTGGGACGGCTTCAGGGCGCTCGTCTTCCGCGACGGCGACGAGCTGCTGATGCAGAGCCGCGACCTGCGGCCGCTCGACCGCTACTTCCCCGAGCTGGCCGTCGCGCTGAGGGCGGGCCTGCCGCGGCGCTGCGTGGTTGACGGCGAGATCGTCATCGCCGGGCCGCACGGGCTGGATTTCGAGGCCCTCCAGCTACGGCTCCATCCGGCCGCCTCCCGCGTCAACCTGCTGGCCGAGCGCACGCCGTCGTCCTTCGTGGCGTGGGATCTGCTGGCCCTGGACGACGAGGACCTGCGCGCCGTCCCCCAGGGCGAGCGTCGCGCCCGGCTGGAGGCGGCGCTTGGCGGCGTGCGGCCGCCGCTCCACCTCACGCCGGCGTCACGCGACCCGGCCGTCGCGGCGGACTGGTTCCATCGCTTCGAGGGCGCCGGTCTGGATGGCGTGATGGCCAAGCCCCTCGATGCGCCGTACCAGCCGGGCAAGCGCGCGATGGCCAAGATCAAGCACGCTCGTGAGGCGGACTGCGCGGTGGCCGGCTTCCGCTGGCACAAGAACGGCCCGGGCACGCTCATCGGGTCGCTGCTGCTGGGCCTGTATGACGACGTGGGGGCGCTCCACCACGTGGGCGTGACGTCCAGCTTCACGATGGCCGAGCGCGCGGCGCTCGTGGAGGAGCTGGCGCCGCTGCGGGAGCACGCGCTCGACGGCCATCCGTGGGCCGCGTGGGCCTCATGGGCGGAAGACGCCGCGGCCGCCGGCCAGCGCATGCCCGGCAACGTCAGCCGCTGGAACCGCGACAAGGACCTGTCGTGGGAGGCACTGCGCGTCGAGCGGGTGTGCGAGGTGGGCTACGAGCACCTGCAGGGCGACCGCTTCCGCCACGGCGCCACCTTCCGCCGCTGGCGGCCCGACCGCCAGCCCCGCGATTGCCGGTACGACCAGCTCGAGGTCATGCCGCCATACGAGCTGGAGCGCATCTTCGCCGTCCACTGAAGCGCCGCGGACGTTAGATTCGCGGCGGAGGTGAGCGCATGACCGATCCCCAGCAACCCACCCCATCCGAGCCCACGAGCGAGGCGCCCGCCGCGCCGGCGGCCCCGCAGCCCGAAACACCCCCCGTGGCGGCGCCGACGGGAACGGCCTGGGGCGGGCCGCCGACCGCACCCCCGGCCGGCTGGAGCCAGCCGGGCGCGACCGCGCCGAGCTGGGCGATGCCGGCCGCCGCGATGGTTCCGTCCGCCCAGCCGCAGGGCTCGATGATGGTGACCCTGGCGGGTGTCCTGCTGCTGATCATCGGCGTCCTGGTGGGGCTCGCGGGGATCGGTCTCATGGCCATCGGCCTGGTCGCCCGGGCGGCCTTCGAAACGGCCCTCCAGAACGCCGACCCGGTGGGTTATTCGGCCGATGCGGTGCGCGTCTTCGAAGGCTTCGTGCTGATCCTGGGCCTGATCGTGGCCGTGTACGGCCTGGGCGAGCTCATCGCCGGGATCGGTGTCCTGTTGAAGCGCCAATGGGGGCGCCTGCTGGGCGTCCTGCTCTCGTTCATCGCCGGGCTGCTCACGACCCTGGTCGCCCTCGGCGCGCTGGGCTCGTCGAGCGGGACCACCCGCGGCGGCGTGGTGGTGATCGTCGTCTTTGCCGTGGCCTACTGGTTCGTGGTCGTGGCCCTGGCGCGCGGAGGGCAGGCATTCCGTCGCGGCTGAGACGGCGGCTATGATGCGGCCATGGCTGACCGGCCCATGAAGGTCCTCATCGCCAAGCCCGGCCTGGATGGCCACGACCGCGGCGCCAAGGTGCTCGCCCGCGGCCTTCGTGACGAGGGCTTCGAGGTCATCTACACCGGCCTGCGCCAGACGCCGGAGATGATCGTCGCCGCGGCCTTGCAGGAGGACGTGGATGTGGTCGGCCTGTCGATCCTGTCGGGCGCCCATATGACGCTGCTGCCGCGCATCACCTCCGGCCTGAAGGCGGAGGGTCTGGACGACATCCTCGTGACGGCCGGCGGCATCATCCCGGATGACGACATCCCGGCCCTCAAGGCGGCCGGCGTGGCCGAGGTCTTCGGCCCCGGCACGACGATCGGCGAGGTGGCCGAGTTCCTGCGGGCCAACGTCCACCGGCGCGACGCCGCGTGACCGACCGCCCGACCGGGGCGGCCGCGGGGGCCGAGCTGGCCCGGCGCGCTCGCGCGGGCGACCGCCGCGCCCTGGCTCGCCTGCTGACCGAGGTGGAGAACCGCACCCCGGCTGGTGAGCGGGGGCTGCGGGTCCTCTACCCGCAAGCCGGGGCGGCCCACCTGGTGGGTGTCACGGGAGCGCCAGGGGCCGGTAAGAGCACGCTGGTCGCGGCCCTGACCGCGGAGGCCCGGGCGGCCGGGCGCCCGGTGGCCATCATCGCCATCGACCCCTCGTCGCCGATCACCGGCGGGGCGATCCTGGGTGACCGCGTGCGGATGCAGCAGCACGCCGGCGACCGCGACGTCTTCATCCGCTCCATGGCGTCCCGCGGGCATGCCGGTGGCCTGGCGCCGACCACCGTGGGGGCGGCCGCGGTCATGGACGCCGCCGGGTTCGACCTCATCTTCATCGAGACGGTGGGCACCGGCCAGAGCGAGGTGGAGGTGGCCGCCATCGCCGACACGACGGTGGTGGTCCAGGCGCCGGAGATGGGCGACGAGGTACAGGCCATCAAGGCCGGCCTCCTCGAGGTGGCCGACGTGGTCGTCGTCAACAAGGCCGACCGGCCGGGTGCGCACCGCGCGGCAGCCCAGCTGCGGGCGATGCTCACCGTGGGGGCCCAGCAGGATCGGGCCGCGTTGGCGGCCGGGCGTCCGCGGCCCAAGCGGCCGGAGGTGCTCCTGACGACCGCCGCCAGCGGCGCGGGCGTGCCGGAGTTGCTGGCCGTCCTCGACCGACGCCGCGGGCCGGCCGCGCCGGATACGTCACGCCTGGCCAGGGCCCGGGTGCAGCTGGATGGCGTGCTGGCCGAACGATTGCGCGATCGCCTCCGCGAGCCCGCCCTGGCACCGATCATGGACGAAGCCGTGCGTGACATCGCCGCGCACCGGCTAGACCCGTTTGCGGCGGCGGACCGTCTGCTGGCAGCGCTGGCGGTACGCTGAAGGGGATGGCCGCACCGTCCGCTCGTGCACCAGGGCCCGTCGTCGTCTGCGGCGCCGGCCTGATGGGCCATGGCATCGCGCAGGTGCTCGCCGCGGCCGGTCACCGCGTGGCGCTCTACGAGCCCGAGCTGGCCCGTGCCGAGGCCGGTCGCGTCCGCATCGCCGGCAACCTCGAGCGGGCCGTGGCCAAGGGTCGCCTGGCCGCCGTCGACTCAGCCGCCCAACTGGCCCGGGTCGAGGCGACCGCCTCCCTCGCGGAGGCGGCGGAGGGCGCGTCGCTGGCGATCGAGGCCGTCTTCGAGGACGAGGCCATCAAGCGGGCGCTGCTCGTGGAGCTGGATGCGCGCCTGCCCGCCCGCGCGATCATCGGCAGCAACACGAGCTCGATCTCCATCACCCGGCTGGCCGCAGCGGTCTCCCCCCGCCGCCGTCCGCAGGTGGTGGGCACCCACTTCTTCAGCCCGGTGCCGGTCATGCCCCTGCTGGAGATGGTGATGGGCGCCGAGACGAGCGAGGCGACCGCCCGCCACGTCCGGGCCATCGCGGCGGCGACCGGCAAGGAGCTCATCGTCAGCCGTGACCGGCCCGGCTTCCTCGTCAACCGCATCTTGATGCCGTTGCTGGGGGAGGCGATGCACGCGTACGAAGAGGGCGTGGGGACGGCGGAGGACATCGACACCGGCGCCCGCCTTGGGCTGCGGCACCCCATGGGCCCCCTCGAGCTGGCCGACTTCATCGGCCTGGACGTCTGCCTCCACGTCATGGAGGTGCTCCACGAAGGCTTCGGCTCGCCCCACATGGCGCCGCCACCGGTCCTGCGCCAGCTCGTCGATGCCGGCCACCTGGGCCAGAAGTCCGGCCGCGGCTTCTACGTCTACCCCCGGCCCGCGCGGGAGGCGGGCCGATGAACGCGACGCAGGCGCCCGGGCCCGGGCCGAGCGGTGAGGTCTTCATCGTCTCGGCGGTGCGCACGCCGATCGGCCGCTTCGGCGGCAGCCTCGCCGACGTGCCGGCCACGACCCTCGGCGGCATCGCCATCGCCGCGGCCGTGGAGCGGGCCGGGGTAGCGCGTGACGGCATCGACGAGGTCCTCATGGGCCAGGTGCTGCAGGGTGGCGCCGGCCAGGCCCCGGCGCGCCAGGCGGCCCTCGCCGGGGGGCTCGCCGACACGACCAGCGCCACGACCATCAACCGCGTCTGCGGTTCCGGACTCAAGGCGATCATGCTGGCCGCCGCCGAGATCCGCGCCGGGGACGCCGAGGTGGCCGTGGCCGGCGGCATGGAGAACATGGACCAGGGGCCCTACCTCCTGCGCAAGGCCCGTTTCGGCTACCGCCTGGGCCCCGGCGAGCTGGTCGACAGCACCGTCTCCGACGGGCTGTGGTGCGCCATCGAGGGCTGCCACATGGGCACCCATGCCGAGCGCGTGGCGGTGCACGACCGGGTCAGTCGGGCCGACCAGGACGCCTTCGCCCTCGCCAGCCACCAGAAGGCCATCGCCGCCATCGACGCCGGGCGCTTCACCGACGAGATCGTGCCGGTGCCGGTCCGCCAGGGCCGTGAGGAGGTCCTCTTCAGCACCGATGAGGGCCCGCGGCGCGACACCTCCGCCGAGGCGCTCGCTCGCCTCAAGCCGGCCTTCGACCTGCCCACCGGGGATGAGGGGCCGGCCGACGGGCAGGGATCCGTCACGGCCGGCAACGCCCCCGGGATCACCGATGGGGCGGCCGCCACGGTGGTCGCCAGCGAGCGGGCGGTCGAGCGCCTGGGTCTCCAGCCGCTGGCACGGATCGTGGGCTACGCGCAGGCCGAGGTCGCCCCGCGCTGGCTCTTCCTCGCGCCGGTCCAGGGCGTGCGCCGGCTGCTCGCCCGGGTGGACATGCCGCTCGAGGCCTTCGACCTCATCGAGATCAACGAGGCCTTCGCCGCCCAGGTCCTGGCCGACGGCCGCGAGCTGGGCTTCGACTGGTCGCGCGTCAACGTCAACGGCGGCGCCATCGCCCTCGGCCACCCCATCGGCGCCAGCGGGGCGCGGATCGTGGCGACGCTCCTCCACGAACTGCGGCGCCGGGAGGGGCGCTACGGCCTGGCGACCCTCTGCCTGGGCGGTGGTGGCTCGGTCGCCATGGCCTTCGAGCGCGTCTGAGGAGACCCATGCAGCGCATCGCCCTCGTCACCGACTCTGCGGCTGACCTGCCGGCCGACCTGGCCGCCGCCCTCGAGGTCACCGTCGTGCCGCTCCTCGTCTACTTCGGGGACGAGGAGATCCGGGCCAGCGACCTCCCGCCCGAGGCGTTCTGGGAGCGCATGGCCACCCCGGGCACGCCCTTGCCGCGGACCGCTGCGTGCAGCCCGGCCGACTTCCTGGCGGCCTTCCAGGCCTGCTTCGACGGCGGCGCCGAAGCCATCATCTGCGTCACGGTAGGCGGCAAGCTGTCGGCCACCCTGAAGAGCGCCCAGATCGCTGCCCAGCAGCTGGCACCGCACGAGATCCACGTCATCGACAGCGAGTGCGCCTCGATGGGGGAGGGCCTCCTGCTGCAGGTCGCCGCCGCACTCCGCGAGGCCGGCGAACCGGCCGCCGCGATCGCGGAGCGGACGGTCGCGCGGGTCGCCGACATCGGCTTCTACGTCGCCCTGGAGACGCTCGAGTACCTGCGCCGCGGCGGCCGCATCAGCGGGAGGCAGGCCGCCATCGGCTCGGTGCTCGCGGTCAAGCCGATCATCACCATCAAGGACGGGGTCGTGGACACTGTCGACCGTGTGCGCACCCGGAGCAAGGCCAGGGAGCGCCTGCTGGAGTTGATCACAGCGCGGCCACTGGATAGGCTGGCCATCCTGCATGCGCGGACGGCCGACATCGGGGCGTTCCGCGAGGACGTGATGGCCCGCAGCGGCCTGGCCCCGGAGCGCGTCTCCACGGCCGTCATCGGGGCCAGCATCGGGCCGCACGTGGGCCCGGGGGCCTACGGCGCGGTGTGTCTATACCGCACGTCATGACGGGACCTTCGGCCCATCCGGGGGTCCGGAGGCCCGGTGTAGACTCGCGGCGTCGTCAAGCGAGTCGGCCCGTCCCGAACGTCAGGGGCCCGGCGCTCGCGCTTTGAGGGTCCGACTTCCATGACAACCGAGCAGGTCGCCGCCCACATCAATGCGTGGCAGGTGGCCCAGCGCCAGTTCGACCTCGCGGCCGAGAAGCTCAACCTGGATCCCGGCCTCCGCCGCGTCCTGCGCGAGCCCCGCCGTGAGCTCACCGTCCACTTCCCCGTCCACATGGACGACGGCTCCGTGCAGGTCTTCACCGGCTTCCGCGTCCAGCACAACCTGGGCCGCGGCCCGGCCAAGGGTGGCATCCGCTACCACCAGGACGTCTCCCTCGACGAGGTCAAGGCCCTCTCGATGTGGATGACCTGGAAGTGCGCCGTGGTGGGCATCCCCTACGGCGGCGGCAAGGGCGGCGTCATCGTCGACCCCAAGAAGCTCTCGCTCAAGGAGCTCGAGGGCCTCACCCGCCGGTTCGCCACCGAGATCAGCGTCCTCATCGGGCCCGAGCGTGACATCCCGGCCCCCGACGTCAACACCAATGCCCAGACGATGGCCTGGATCATGGACACCTACTCCATGCATGTCGGCTACACCGTCCCGGGCGTGGTCACCGGCAAGCCCATCAGCCTTGGTGGCTCGGAGGGTCGCAACGAGGCGACCGCCCGCGGCGCCGTGTACTGCATCGTCGAGGCCGCCGACCACCTGGGCATGGACCTGCACAAGAGCACGGTCGCCATCCAGGGCTTCGGCAACGCCGGCTCCATCGCCGCCCAGCTGATGGCCGCCGAAGGCGCCCGCATCGTCGCCGTCTCCGACTCGACCGGTGGCATCCACCGCGCCGAGGGGCTCGACGTCGAGCGCGTCATCGCCTGGAAGAAGGAACACGGCACGGTCCAGGGCTTCCCCGGCTCGCGCGACATCTCCAATATGGACGTCCTCGCCACCGAGTGCGACATCCTCATCCCAGCCGCCCTGGAGAACCAGATCACGGCCAAGAACGCGGATGACGTCAAGGCTCGGATCGTGGCCGAGGCGGCCAATGGGCCCACCACGCCGGAGGCCGACGAGCGGCTGTTCGAGCGCGGCATCTTCCTCATCCCCGACATCCTGTGCAATGCCGGCGGCGTCACCGTCAGCTACTTCGAGTGGGTCCAGGACCTCAACCGCGACCACTGGACCGAGGAAGTCGTCAACGACAAGCTCAAGGTCATCATGGTCAAGGCCTTCCACGAGGTGCTGCGGCTGGCCCAGACCAACGAGGTCAACAACCGCGTCGGCGCCTACCTGCTGGCCGTCGACCGCGTCGCCTCTGCCACCGCCCTGCGCGGCCTCTATCCGTAGGCCGGCCCTTCGCTGATGCTGGATCACGAAGAGAAGTTCCTCTTCAAGGAGGAGATCCTCCACCTCGCCACGTCCATGGCCGAGCCAGGGGCGCTGGACAACGTGGAGGATCTCCTGACCGACGTCATCACGAGCCCGCGCTTCGACTCGGAGGTCTTCACCCTCGAGCGGAGCCTCCAGGTCATGCTCGGGCCGCGCGCCGGCAGCACGCTGGTGGGCCTCCTGACGGTCGCCCCGGACGTCTTCGATGAGGTCGCGGAGGTCCGCGTCCCGCCGGAGATCCACGAGCGCCTCGTCGCCTGGCGCGCGCGCTTCGGCCTGGCCATCGACAACGCCCTGAACTTCCTCAACAACCCTGACGGCATCCAGGGCCACAACTTCGCCACTCAGATCGCCCACGTGGACGATCGCCGGGTCCTCCAGGGCCGCCTCACCCTCGTTCGCTACAACAACGAGCCGCAGTTCTTCCTCGCCGACGCCCAGGTCTACTACGGCCTCATCGCCGATCTCCTCGAGCGCCTCGGCCCCTACACCGACACCGAGACCATCGAGGCGGAGGTGCTCACGCGGCTCAAGGACGCGGTCGCCCTCATCGAGCGCCGCGCCACGCCCCGGGAGCGCACCTAGCCGACCGGCGCGCACGCGGGCGGCTGCTGCCGGGCCCCCGCATCGCCTCGGCCCGCCGTCGGACGGCCCAGCCTCGCTCCAGCCCTGGCGGGCGACCTGTTCGCTGTAGGGGAACGATCTGGGGCCGAAGAGCTCCGGGGACCCTGTCCGCGGCCTCGTCCGCGGCGGATTTCCACTCCGAGTGAACGAAGAGACCCCCAGCGGGCCTGCGCGCGCCTGCGACCCGTCCTTCGAGCCCATCCTGTTCACTGGCAGTGACCGAACGGCCCCGGACGGCCTTCCCCGCCCGCTGCCAAGGTCGATCTGTTCACTGGCAGTGACTGAACGGCCCGGTCGAGGTTTGCTTGGCAGGCACGTAAGCGACCGTGGGTGGGCCCTGGTTCGCTCTCATGAGGCTGTCTGGGCAGAAGGGCCTGCATCGGACGCTGTACTTGCACTCCGGCGCGTGTATCGGCAGGTCTCCGAGTGCATCTATGCAGCTGGCTTCGGCCACAGCGCCCCCCTCGAGACGGCCGAGCTGCGCGGCGGGCCCGCAAGCCGCTCCTTACGTGCCTGTGGGGCAACGGAGCGCAGGGCGCCGGTGCGCATCGAGGCGTGCCGGCGGGTAGTGTTGGTCGATGCGCCAGCTGTACCTCGCCGCGACCGGCATGAACCGGGGCAAGACGACGGTGTCCCTCGGCCTGTTGGCGGCCCTCTTCGAGCGCGGCCTGCGCACGGGCTTCATCAAGCCGGTCGGCCAGCGGTACGCCATGGTCGACGGCACGCCGGCCGACGAGGACGCCATCCTCGTGAAGAGTGCCTTCGACCTGCCCGATGCCCTGGACGCGATCAGCCCGGTCCACATCCCGCGCGGCTTCACCAAGGCGTACATCGGCGGCGAGGTGGTGGAGGATCTGCCGGCCCGCATCCGCGCCGCCTATGACCGCGTGGCCCTGGATCGTGACGTCCTCCTGGTGGAGGGCACGGGGCATGCCGGGGTGGGCTCGGTGATCGACCTTTCCAACGCGCAGGTGGCGGCGATGCTCGGCGCGCGGGCCATCATCGTCAGCGAGGCCGGCGTCGGCCGCCCGATCGACGAGATCGTGCTGAACCACGCCCTCTTCCAGCACCACGGCGTGGACGTCGTGGGGGCCGTGGTCAACAAGGTCGACCTGGACACCCACCCCAGCCTGGCCGACGTGCTGGAGCGCGGCCTGGCCCGCCACGGCATCGAACTCCTGGGCGTCCTGCCGTACCGGCCGCTCCTGTCGAACCCGACCCTCTCGATGCTGACCGAGCAGCTCACGGGCCAGCTCCTCCACCCGGGGCCGGACCTGGGCCGGGTCATCGAACATGTCGCCATCGGCGCCATGCAGGCCGAGCACGTCATGGAGCGCCTGGGTCCGGGCAGCCTCCTGATCGTCCCAGGGGATCGGGTCGACGTGCTGCGGGCGACCGTGACGGCCGTCCGGTCGGGCAAGCTGCTGCGCCAGGCGGCCAACCGGGATCCGGCCCTGCGGGGCTCGGCCATGGCCGGCGTGGTGCTGACCGGCGGCTACCTGCCCAGCCCGGAGGTCGTCGCCAGCGCGCGGCACGCGGACCTCTTCATGTACGCCGTCCGCGAGGACACGTACGCCGCGGCGTCGGAGGTCCACGACCTGCTGGTCAAGACGCACCCCGACGACCGCGACAAGATCGAGCTCATCAAGGCCCTCGTGGCGCAGCACCTCGACGTGGATCGCATCCTTGGTGCCTTCGCGGAGCCCGTGCGGGCCCGTTGAACCCCGGCCACGCGGTCCGTGGCCCGCAGGCGCGGCTCACAGCCGGCCGCGGGCCTCCAGGAGCGCCACTACTCGGTCGAGCAACCGGTCGGCGACCTCGCGCTTGGTCAGCAGTGGCCAGGGCTCGGGCGCCTCGCCCGGCGCCACCAGCGTGACGCGGTTGGTGGCCGTGCCGAAGCCCGAACCATCCTCCGTGACATCGTTGGCGATCATCAGGTCGACCCGCTTGCGGGCGGCCTTCCCGGCGACCCGGTCAAGGGAACCCGTCTCCGCCGCGAAGCCGACGATGACGGGCCGGGGGCCCGACCGTTCGTGGGCCAGGGCTGACGCGGCGGCCAGGATGTCGTCAGTGGGCTCCAGCTCCAGGGTCAGCCCGGCATCGCGGGTCAGCTTGGTCGCCGAGTTGGAGCGCGGCCGGAAGTCGGCCACGGCGGCGGCCATGACCAGCACATCGCTCCCCGGCAGGGCCTCCAGGACGGCAGCCTCCATCGCCGCCGTGGTCTCGGCCGGCACCACCGTGGCCTCGCCCGGCAGGTCCACGGACGTGTGGCCGGCGATGAGCGTCACGGCCGCGCCGCGGGCGAGGGCGGCCTCGGCCACCGCGACGCCCATGCGGCCCGTGGAGCGGTTGCCGATGTAGCGCACCGGATCGATCGGCTCGGCCGTGCCGCCCGCGGTCACGAGCACCCGGCGTCCCTCGAGGTCGCGTTCGTGCATGGTCGGGTCGATGGGCGGCCGCGAGGCGGCATCGGGGGCGCGCACCGGCCGGCCGGCGGTGGCCTTCACGACGGCCGCCAGGAGGTGCGAGGTCTCGGCCAGCCGGCCCTGCCCGGTCTGGCCCGAGGCCAGCGCCCCCATCTCCGGCTCGACCACGGTGTAGCCGAAGCCCTGGAGCGTGGCGACGTTGGCGCGCGTGGCCGGGTGGAGGTACATCTCGCCGTCCATGGCCGGGGCCACGATCACGGGCGCGGCGGTGGCGAGACAGGCGGCCGTGATGGCATCCCCGGCCAGGCCGTTGGCCATGGCCGCCAGCCAGTGGGCCGTCGCCGGTGCCACGAGCACGGCATCGGCGGCATCGGCGGCCACGATGTGGGCGATGCGCTCGTCGGGCAGAAGCTCGAGGGGGTCCAGCAGGACCTGGCGGCGGGTCAGGGCGGCCAGGGTCAGCGGCCCCAGGAAGTGTGTCGCGCTGGCGGTCATCGCCGCCTGCACCTCGGCTCCTGCTGCCTGGAGCGCCCGCGTCACCTCGGCCGCCTTGTACGCGGCGATCGAACCCGTCACCCCCAGGAGGATGAAGCGGCCTGCCAACGGGAGGCCGCCAGCCGCCTCACCCTTGGTCACGTGGCGCGCCGGCGGTCCGGGCCGACCTCGGCGAACAACAGCACCAGGCCCTTGAGCGTCAGCGCCGGATCGATCGCCTCGATGTCCTCCAGGCCCTCGACCCAGGGCGCATTGGCGAGCCCGCCGGTGAGCACGATGTGGATGGGCAGCTCTCCGAATTCGGCCACCAGCTCGTCGCGGGTCTGCGCCAGCAGTTCGCGGGTCAGGCCCAGATAGCCCAGCACGGTGCCCGCCTGCATGGCGCTGACGGTGTCGCGTCCGATGGCCCGTTCGGGGCGCCGCAGCTCGATGCGCGGCAGGCGCGCGGTGCGCGTGGCGAGCGCCTCCATGCCCAGCTCCAGGCCGGGCGCGATCGAGCCGCCCAGGTACGTGCCGTCGGGGCCGACCACGTCAAGGGTCGTGGCCGTCCCGAAGTCCAGGACGATGGCGGGCCGCCCGTAGAGCCGACCGACGGCGTAGGCGTTGACGAGGCGGTCGGCGCCGGCATCATCGGGGCGGTCCAGGCGCACGCCGATGGGCACCGTGGTGGCGCTGGCATGCAGGATGGGGATGCCCCGACGGGTGGCGATGGCGTCGAAGGCGGCGGTGTAGGCCGGCACGACCGAGGCGGCCACGATGGCCTGCACATCGGTCAGCGCGTGGCCGTCCAGCCGCAGCAGCCCATCGAGCGACGCCTCGAGCTCGTCGGCGGTCACGTCGCGCCGGCTGCCGGCCCGTCGCAGCCGGCCCAGGGAGGCGAGATCACCGCCCGAGGCGAGCGCCAGCGTCAGGTTCGTATTGCCCGCATCGACGGCCAGGAGCATGGGCAGGATGATACGCGGACGCCTTGTCCGGTCCTCCGCCCTCGGCTACCATCGTAGGGTTCCCCGATCCGGTGTCCGCGCCCCGCTCTGAGGAGTAGCGTGTCGCTCGACCAGCCCGCCAAGTTCTTCGTCAACAGCGGCCTGGTCTCGAGTCGAACCGATATCCACAACCTGCTCCGGCCGCTGCTGCGCCAGACGGTGGGCTACCGCTACTACCGCGGCCAGGCCCTCGTCGCCCACGGAACCGGTTGGGTCGAGCGCATCGTGTCGGACCACCCTGAGATCTCCACCTTCTTCACGCCGCTGTCGATCTGTCTCAACGTTGACTCCTTCGAGCACCTGGAGTTCGAGACGCGGCCCGACCAGCTGCTGGTCTACACGCTCGTGCAGGGGGATGAGAAGGTCGTGGTCGAGTTCGCGCCGTCCATGGCGGGCGAGCCCGGCGTGCAGCAGACGTTCCGCTTCCAGCCGGACGGTTTCGTCCAGATGGAGCTCAGTGGGCTCGACAGCGGTGACACACCGAGCGGGCCCGAGAGCGGACCGCCGACCGGGGGGTCGAACTAGCGGAGGGAGCGTCGAGCCGGCGGATGGGTCGCCGACCGCGCAGGAGAGGGATAGGAGGGCACGACGTCGGTGGACGCGATCGCGTCATTCTTCAAGCTGTCCGAACGCGGCACGACCGTGGGCACGGAGGTCCGCGCGGGCCTGACCACGTTCATGGTCATGTCCTACATCATCTTCCTCAACCCCAACATCATCGCCAAGCCGCTGGGGCTTGACCCTGCTTCCGTCTCCGCGGGGACGGCGCTGGTGGCCGGCATCATGACCATCAGCATGGGCCTCGTGGCGAACTACCCGTTCGCCCTGGCCGCCGGCCTCGGCATCAACGCCCTGGTCGCGTTCAGCCTCCCGGCCAAGGGCCTCACCCCGGCCGGCGCGATGGGTGTCATCGTGCTCGAGGGCGTGGCCATCACGATCCTCGTCGTGCTGGGCGCCCGGGAAGCCATCATGAATGCGGTCCCCCTGGCCCTCAAGCGGTCGATCGGGGTGGGCATCGGACTCTTCATCCTGTTCATCGGCTTCGCCAACGGCGGCATGATCGTGACGCCGGCCGGCGGGACGCCGATCGTGGGCCTGGCCTTCCCCACCACGGTCGGGCAGTTCGTGTTCCTGCTGGGACTCGTCATCACGTTCGCCCTGTGGGCGCTCCACGTCAGGGCGGCCCTCATCATCAGCATCCTGGTCACGACCGTGGTGGCCATCGTCCTCGGCGTGTCCACGATCCCGAGCCCCCTCACCGCGACGGTCAGCTTCGACACCCTCGGCCTGGGCCTGCAGGACCCGTTCCAGGCCTTCGCCAAGCTGGGCGTGCTGTCGGCCGTGCTGGTCGTCTTCGCCATCATGCTGTCGGACTTCTTCGACACGATGGGGACCGTCACGGGCATCGCCGCCGAGGCCGGCCTCGCGAAGCCTGACGGCTCCGTGCCCGGCGTCGGGCGCATCCTGTTCGTCGACAGCGTCGCCGCCATCGCCGGCGGTCTGGCCGGCGTCAGTTCCAACACGACCTACATCGAGAGCGCCGCGGGCGTGGCGGAAGGGGGCAAGACCGGCCTGACCGCCGTGGTCACCGGCGTGCTCTTCCTGCTGGCCATCCTCCTGTCGCCGATCGCGAGCATCGTGCCTGCCCAGGCCACGGCGCCCGCCCTCGTGCTGGTGGGCTACCTGATGTTCACCCTGGTCAAGGACATCAACGTGGCCGATTTCGAGGACGGCCTGCCGGCGCTCCTGACGATCATCCTGATGCCGCTCACGTACGACATCACGGTGGGCATCGGGGCCGGCTTCATCAGCTGGGTCCTCATCAAGGTCATTCGCGGCAAGTTCGCCGAGATCCACTGGCTGATGTGGCTGGTCTCGGCCGGCTTCGTCATCTTCTTCGCCCAGGACTGGATCTCCTCGATCCTGCCCAAGTAGCTCGAGCGGTGCCGGCGCCTCCCTCGGGGGCGCCGGTCCAGTCCTGTACCATCCCGGCGATGTACGAACGGACCGCGTTGCCCGACGGGCCGCGCGTCATCTCGGCACGCCTGGCCGGCTCGCGTGCGTTCTCGGTGGCCGCGTACGTCCTGGCCGGCTCCCGCCTGGAGCGACGTGAGCAGGCGGGTGTGGCCCACTTCATGGAGCACCTGACGTTCCGGGGCACGACCGCCTTCCCCACCACGCGTGCGGTGTCCGAGGCGATCGAAGGCGTGGGCGGCACGAGCAACGCCGCAACCGACCGCGAGTCGACCGTCTACTGGGCCCGCCTGCCCCTGCGCGAGGCGCGGCGCGGCGTGCAGATGCTGGGCGAGCTGATCGTCCGGCCGCTACTGCGGGACCAGGAGATCGACCGCGAGCGGGACGTCATCGTGGAGGAGATCCGCTCGTACCACGATGACGCCAGCCAGTTCGTCTTCAACGTCTTCGACGAGCAGTTCTTCGGCGACACCAGCCTGGGCCGCGAGATCGCCGGTGACGAGGCCACCGTGCGCAGCCTGAGCGGCGACGAGATCCGGGCCTTCTGGGCCGCCAGCTACCGGCCGGCCAACACGGTCGTGGCGGTGGCCGGCGACATGACCCACGATGAGGCCGTGGGCCTGGTGGCGGAGGCGTTCGGGCGCGGCAACGGGCCGGTGCCCGGCTGGGTCCCGGCGCCGGCGGGCCCGGTCGGCCCGCGTGTGCGGCTGGACGAACGGGAGGGGCAGCAGGCGCACCTCGTGCTGGGCCTGCCGGCCCTGCGGCGCGACCATCCTGACGCGTGGACGCTGGAGGTGCTCAACACGGTCCTCGGCGACGGCTCCAGCAGCCGGCTCTTCCTCAACCTCCGCGAGGACGCCGGCCTGGCCTACGACGTCCACAGCTTCCAGGCCGACTATGCCGACTGCGGCACCCTCCAGGTGTACGCCGGCGTGGACCCCGACGTCCTGGGCCAGGCCGTCCGCGCCATCGTGGCCGAGCTGGCCCGGATGCGCGACGAGCTGGTCCCCGCCGCGGAGCTCGAGAAGGCCAAGCGTTTCGCCGCGGGCCACCTGGAGCTCCGCCTGGAGGAGGGCCGCCACCTGGTCTCGTGGCTGGGCGTGCAGGAGGCGCTTCACGACCGCGTGCTGACGCTCGACGACGCGCTGTCCGCGCTCGAAGGGGTCTCCGCCGACATGATCCAGGAGCTGGCCGGCCGCCTTTTCCAAGATGCCGGCCTGTGCCTCGCCGTGGTGGCGCCGCGCGGCACGAAGGCACCCGACCTGGAGCCGGCGCTCCGCCTGCCGTGAACGCTGCCGCGAGCGAGGCCATCGTCACGACGCGTATGGCGCACCTGCACCTGCGGACCGGCCTGCCGGCCCTGGCTCGCGTCGAGCTGGAGACGCTGGCCGGTCGTGGCGAGCTGGGGGCCCCAGCCTGGGCGGACCTGGCCGAGGCGCGCTGGCGGGGCGGCGACCTGAGCGGCGCGGCCGATGCCGCGCGGGTCCACCTGGACCAGGGCGGCAACCAGGTGCTGGCCGAAGTGGTGGTCATCGAGTCGCTCGCTTCCGCCGGCGACCACCGCGATGCCCGGCGTCTCGCACAGCGCGTCCTGGCGCGGGCCGATGTGGACGAGGCCGCGCTCGACCGCGTGTTCGCCGGTCACCCACGCTCGAGCGCCTGGCCCGGCCGGCACGAGGTCCCCTCGACACCGGCGGTCTCCGCGGCGGCCGCCTCCGCCCCGCGGGCCTCCGCGCCTGCGGGTGCGCGCGGCGCACCGTCGACGGCCCGCCCGAGCCACGACCTCGCCGCCGCCGGAGCCGCCCTTGACCGAGGCGACGCGCTCGCCGCAGCCGGCCTGCTTGGCGTGGTCCTGCGAGAGGAGCCCGCCCTGGCCGCCATGACCCTGTCGGTCGCCGAACGCGGTCTGGCGACGACCGGGCCGACCGGTCCCGCCGCGGCCGCCCTCCAGCTCGTCCGCGGCGATGCCCTGCGGCTCCTTGGCCGGGCCGGGGAGGCGTCGGCCGCGTTCCAGGGATCCCGCCGCGCCCTCGTCGACGCAGCCCCACGAGAGGAAACCACGTGATCGAACGAACCCTCGTCCTCATCAAGCCCGATGGCGTGCAGCGCCAGCTGGTCGGCCGCGTCCTGTCGCGGTACGAGGAGCGCGGGCTCAAGATCATCGGCCTCAAGCTCGTCCATATCGACCGGGCGATGGCTGAGGCCCACTACGCCGTGCACCGCGACAAGCCGTTCTTCGCCGGCCTCGTCGCCTTCATCACCATCGGGCCGCTCGTCGCGGTCGCTCTCGAGGGCCCCGATGCCATCGCCATCGTGCGCACCATCAACGGCGCGACCCGGCCCTCCCAAGCCGCCCCCGGCACGATCCGCGGCGACTTCGCGCTGGAGACGGCGCAGAACCTGGTCCATGCCTCGGACGGGCCGGAGACGGCCGTCCAGGAGCTGGCGCTGTGGTTCCGGCCGGAGGAGCTCCTGCCCTACGGCCGCGACATCGACCGCTGGGTCAACGCCCCCGACGAGAGCTGAACCCCGCACTCCGGAGCGGCGGCCGCCGGCCCCCCGAGTTTGCATCCAGCGTCGACAACGGCGGAGGAAGCGGTCCGCGAGCCCCCGCAACGGCCCTTCCTCCGTCATCCGTTGCCGCGGACGCACGAAACGACGGCCGGGGAGGCCCTCCTCCGTCGTTGTGACCGCTAGGCGCAAAGCGCCGTGACCGATCGTCCCCGGGCCCGAGTGCGCCCGGCGGCTAGTCGCCGATCGAGGTGGTCGGTACGGGGCTGGAAGACCCCGGGGTCACCGTCGGGGCGGGGGAAGAGGACGGGCCGGGCGTGGGGGTCGGCGGGAAGCCGCTCGGCGGGGTCGGCGTGGGCGAGGGCGTGGACTCGGGCGTGATCGTCGGGCTGGGTGAGGGTGTCGGTGCCACGGGCCGCACGCTGGCGGCCGGGTTCGGGCCCGCCGCGGCCGCCCCAAGGTTCCCGAAGCCCAGGCTGATGGCCAGCGGCAGGATCGCGAGGGCCAGCGCCAGCACGGCCGCGATCGGGATGCGGTTCGCCACCAGCAGTCGACGCAGGCGGTCGAGCCCCGCACCGGTCGCCGCCGCCTCCATGTTCGGTCGCTCAGCCGCGCCCCAGGCGGATCCGGTCGGCCGCAGGCCCTCCCAGGCGAGCCGCAGCCAGGCCGACACCGAGGCGACGACCAGGAGGAGGGCCACCGTGCCGAGCGCCGGCCCCAGCGCCACCTCGGCGACCGAGCTGCGGGCCGCGAAGGCGGCCGACCCGGGCAGTCCGATCGCGACGGCCACGGCGATGGCCAGCGCGACGGCGGTGACCGGCGCGCGGCGCACCCAGCCGCTCAGCGCCTTGAGGTCGGAGCCGCCCCCCACCGTCTCCAGGACGAGCAGCACGCCCGCGAGCGCCGCCAGCCAGAGGGGCAGCAGCAGGAGCACCTCGCGGGCGCTCGCCTCTGCCGAGCCGTCGACGCTGGCATAGCCCAGCAGCCCCAGCGCCAGGCCCTGGAGCCCGGCATACGCCACGACGTGGCCCAGGTCCTCCTGGAGCAGCATGGCGACCGTAGCCGCCCCGAGCGTCAGGAGAGCCAGCCCCAGGGCGGCGGTACGGACCAGCCCCAGGTCCGGGTCGAGCGGCACCAGGCGGGCGCCCGACCACTCGAGCACCACGACCACCAGGACGGCGGGCAGCCAGCCCAGGACGAGCGGCAGGAGCGGCCGCGCCACGGCCTCGCCCTGGCGAGCCAGGGGCAGGTGGAAGGGCACGGCGCCGGTGCCCAGGATGAGCGCCGCCCCGACCAGGGTGAAGGCGGCGAGCACCGTGGTCGGCTGCTCGCCGAGGCCGCCGACGGAGGCCCAGCCGATGCCCAGCAGCCCCAGCACCGCGACGGCGATGGGCAACCGCAGGACGTTGATCAGCTCCGGACCGGGGCGCCCCACACGGTCGCTGAGGGCCACGGCACCGACGAGCGTGGTGGTGGCCACGACCAGCAGCAGGGCGCCGGCGGCATCGGTCAGGGAGAGGGCGGCGGCCGTCCCCGCGAGCAGGACGAGGGCCGCGGGAGCGAGGCGCGAGGATCGACCCAGCGTCTCGGCCAGCAGCAGCAGCAGCAGCGCGGCGGCCGAGCCGCTCAGCAGCCAGAGGCGCAGGAAGTTCGTCGCCTGGAGCGCGTCGTCGCCGAAGAGGGTCAGCTCACCGCTCTGCAGCGCCCGCGCCAGCACCACGCACGCGGCCAGCGCCACGAGGCCCACGACGGTGCGCAACGGCGGCCAGCGGCCGACCATCCACCAGGCCGCGGCGCCCGCGCCGGCCACGACGATGAAGGCGACGAGCGTCACCAGCGGTCCGGCGTCGTCGATTCAGCCGATGTCGCGCAGGTCGCCATGCCGGGCCGCCAGCCGCATCTCGCCGCGAGGCCCCAGCGTCGTCACGGTCAGCCATGCCGCCGCCCCGGCGACCGCGGCGGTGGCGACGGCAAGGCCGGCCTCCAGGCCCGCACCCGGCGTGCCGCCCAGTTCGGCCAGCACGAGGGAGGCGCCGGTCAGGGCGAGAAGGGCGCCGCTGCCCAGGCGCAGCCCATCATCGCCGAACGCCAGCAGGTCCAGCCCCCCGACCAGGAGCGCCCCGCCGGCGGCCAGGGCGGCCGTCGGCCCGAGCGCTTCGGAGGTGACGGCATCGGCCAGGAACCCGATCGCAGCGGCGGCCAGGACGAAGGCCGCTTCCCCGCGGCCGGCCAGCGGGAGCGGGCCCAGGAGCGGCGCGGCCTGCCGCATCGACGTCCACAGGAGGTACGCCGCGAGCCCGGCGCCGACGAGGCGGACGCCAAGGCCGAGTTGCTGGGGCAGGGGATCGGCCGCGAACGGAGCAGCGAGGAGGGCGGCCGCCGTGCCTGCAACCGTGAGTCGTGCATCGGTCGCCAGGATGGCCATCACGGCACCCGCGATGGCCACGGTCGCCGCAAGGAGGGGCACGATCGGCATCGGCGCGCGATCAGCCGATGCGGGCGCGCAGGCCGCGGACGCCGGCCACGCCCGCGCCGCCGAGCCCGAAGCTCAGGATGGCCAGCCCCGCCAGCGGGTCGAAGGCGGGGCCGGCGGGCGGCACGTCGGGGTACGCCGGCGTGCTCAGGATGCCCAGGTCGTTCAGGGGCCAGTAGCGCAGCCAAGCCCGCCCGATGATGTCGCTGCGGGGGATGAAGCCAAAGACCCGCGAGTCGGTCGAATTCGCACGGTGGTCACCCAGGCCGAAATAGGAGCCGGCGGGGACGACGACGGTCGAGCCCTCGGCCCCCGCCTCGGTCGGCTGGCCGTCATAGATGTACGGCTCGGGGAGCTGGACGCCGTTGACGAACACGTCGCCGTTGCGGAAGTCGATGCGATCCCCGGGCAGGCCGATGATCCGCTTGATGAAGGGGACCTGGGTCGGGTCGGACGCCGCAGATCCGGGCGGATTGAACACGATGATGTCGCCGCGCTGGTAGTCGTTGAAGCGGGGCGTGAGCTTGTCCACGAGCACGTACTGCCCGGGCTCGAGCGTGTGCTCCATGCTCTGCTGCTCGACCTGATAGGGCTGAGCCACGAAGTTCTGGATGAGCAGGAAGATCACGATCGTGAGGACAAGGGTTTCGAGGACCTCGAAGAGGCATCCCCACTGGCGTCTATCCACAGGACGAGGAGTATACGGGCGCCTCCCCCTTTGACCGCCGCGCGGCGCGCGAGAGCGTCTCGACATCCGGGACCGAAGGAGTAAGGTGCGTCCATCGCTCCACCGAGCGGGACCGCGGCGGGACGGCCGCCTGGACCAGGCCAGGCCATGTACCGATGACAGGACGATCCGGGGGCGGGGGGGACCGCATCCCGCGCCGGCGTCCCGTCCCGCCCGGTGTCCCGCAGGTGCCGATCGGTCCGGCCGTCGAGCGCTTCCGCGAGCTGATGGACGAGGCGCCGTGGAACGCCTCCATCAAGGACGCCGACGGGCGGTACCTCTACCTGAACCGCCACTACCTGGCCACCCTCGGGGCCCGCTTCGGGTCGGAGTGGTACGGCAAGACGGACGGCGACATCTGGCCGCCCGAGAACGCCGCCCGTATGCGCGAGATCGACACGCTCGCCCTTGGAGGGGCAGCGGTGCCGGTGTTCTCCCTCGTCCGGCCCTTCGACGACGGGCCCCACACGTTCGTCATCATGAAGTTCCCGCTCCCGACCGAGGACGGCCGGACCGTCATCGGCGGCGTCGGCATGGATCTGACGGAGCACGCCCGAGGGGAGGCGGAGCACGACCGGCTCGCGGCCGCCATCGAGCAGGCGACCGAGTCGATCGAGATCACCGATCTGGAGGGGCGGATCACCTACGTCAACCCGGCCTTCGAGCGGGCCACGGGCTACACCCGCGACGAGGTCATGGGCCAGAACCCGCGGATCCTGAAGAGCGGCGCCCAGGCACGGGAGTTCTACGAGGCCATGTGGTCGACGCTCACGAGCGGCCGGCCATGGTCGGGTGACCTGGTCAACCTCCGCAAGGACGGCTCGACGGTCACCGAGGCGGCCGTCATCTCGCCCATCCGCGACGCCCGTGGCGCGATCAGCGGCTACGTCGCGGGCAAACGCGACGTCACCCAGGCAAGGGCGCTGGAGGGCCGCTCGGCCACCCTCAGCCGCCAGCGGACCCTGATCGCGAGGACGATCCGCGAGATCCACCGCGGGGACGATCTCGAAGCCACCGCCCAGGCCATCTGCGAGCAGGTGATCAACCTGCCCGACCTGGTCAAGGCGCAGCTCTTCCTGTTCGAGCTCGACGGACGGGCGACGCCCATCGGAACGGTCGTGAAGGGTGACCCGCATCCCGTGATCCGCCAGCTGCCGCGCCAACGGGGGCGCCACCTGCGTGAGCGGGCGAGCGAGGGTCCCTGGGTCGAACCCTGGGTGAACCGGCCCTGGCATCCCTACAACCAGCTCCTCAAGCGCCTTGGCGTGCAGGCGGCGGCGTACGCGCCGATCCGCCACGACGACCGCCTCATCGGGTTGCTCATCGCGGATTCCCCCCGGTCGGTGGCCGAGGGTGCCCTGGTGGAGGAGCTGCCCGCGCTGGTCGAGTTCGCCGACCTGGCCGGGGCCCTCATCGGCCGAAGCGTCCTGGAGCGAACGGAACTCGGGCGCGCCCGCCGGGACATCACCGCCATCATCGACCGCCAAGCCTTCCGCCCCGTGTTCCAGCCGATCGTCCAGCTCGCCGACGAGGCGGTCGTTGGCTTCGAGGCGCTGACGCGCTTCACCGATCGTGCCGACCCCTCCGTGCGGTTCGGCGAGGCGGCGGCCGTGGGCCTCGGCCTGAAGCTCGAGGCGGCCACCCTGGAGGCCGCCCTGACCGCCGCGGCGCAGCTGCCGCCACGCGCTTGGCTTGACGTCAACGTGTCCCCGGAATTCGTCCTGGAGGGCACGATGCTGCGTGGCGTCCTCGCCCGTCACCACGGCCGGCGGGTCGTCCTGGAGGTGACGGAGCACGAGGTCATCAGCGATTACCCGGCCTTCCGCGAGGCGATCGACCGGATCGGGCCCCGCTTCGAGCTCGCCGTCGACGACACGGGCGCGGGTTTCGCGAGCCTGCGCCACATCCTCGAGCTGCGACCGGCGTACCTGAAGCTTGACCGATGGCTCATCGAGGGGCTCGACCGGGACGAAGCGCGTCAGGCCATGGTCGTCGGCATCGGCCACTTCGCCCGCTCGTCAGGCTGTCGGATCATCGCCGAGGGGATCGAGACGGCCGCGGAGCGCGCCACGCTCCGCTCACTCGGCGTCGAACTGGGGCAGGGCTACCTGCTCGGGCGGCCCCTGCCGGCCGCTCCTACGCCTGGCGGGGGCGGAACACCAGCCGATAGACCGTCTCCACGACCAGGGCGCCCACGATGAGCCCGATCAGCGCCGGCCCGACGTTGAGGCCGTCGATCGTGGGGCCGGCTGTGTACCAGGCATGGCCGGTGAAACCGCCCACGAGCGCGCCCGCCGCGAGGTAGACCCAGTCATAGTCGTTCGGACGGCGGTCCCGGGAGAAGAACAGGAACTGCGCCACGGTCGCGACGGCCGCCGCCACGACCAGCAGGATGAGCCAGGCCAGGATGCCCATGTCGTTCCCTCCGTGGGAGGCGGAGCGGCGACGTGTCGCGCCGCGATCCTCTTGTCTCCAACCTCACCATGTCCCACGAGACGCGGGTCGGGCAGAGTCTTCGGTCACGGAACCCGGATGCCAGCCGGACCGACATGCGGCGCGAAGCGGTCAGCTCATGTCCGGCTTGATGAGACTGACGCTTCGAGGTTGTTCGCCGCGATGGGGGCTGGCGATCGCGCCATCTGGATGGCGATGACGGCGACGGCTCCGATCACGATCGCTGCGCCCACCCACTGCCGCGGCTCGAGCCGATCCCCCAGCAGGGTCCCGGCGGCGATCCCGAACACCGGGATGAGGTAGAACACGGTCGAGGCGAGTGAGGCGGGCACCCGTCGCAGCCCGGTGAGGTAGAAGGTGTAGGCCAGGCCGTAGTACAGGAGGCCCGAGACGATGACGCTGGCCCAGCCGGCGAGCGACACCTCACTCGGCCAGACCCGGCCACCCATCAGCGTAGCGGCGACGAGCAGGATCACGGCGAACCCGAGCGCGTAAGTCTGCTGGGCGGCGACCACCCGGAGCGTCGAGGGCGCGGTCGGGAGCCAGCGGCGCGTGGCGACCGTGTAGGTGGCGCAGCAGGCGACGCCGGCCACGGTGAGGGCGATGCCGGGGAACTGGCCGCCCGTGCCGGCATCGACGACCACCAGCAGCATCCCGCCGATGGCCACGGCGGACAGCCCGAGGAGTGCCGGACCGACGCGCTCCCGCAGCAGCCAGGCGGCGAGCCCCACGATGAGCAGCGGTTCCAGCGCCCAGAGCAGCACCGAGAGGCTGACGGTGATCGTGGAGAGCCCGACGAGGCTGAAGGCGTAGGCGAGCCCGGGGTTCAGCACGCCCAGCCGGGCAAGCCACGGCGAACCCATCGCGCGAGCGTGGCCATCGCCCTTGAGGCGCTGCGCGACCGTGAGGAAGACGAGGCTCACCGCGAGCTGCAGCGGCAGCACGGTAAGAGGCGGGACTTCGGCGAGGGCTTGCTTGCTGACGGCCGTGCCGATGCCCCAGCAGGCGGCCGCGAGCGTCAGCCACAAGACCGCCGCCCGCAGGGGCGACGAACCCGATAGAGCGGCGGCTCGGGCGAGCCGAGTCATGCGGTGGGCTGGATGACCTGCAGCCGGCGCGTCGACGGTGCTGGCGCCGCGCCCGTGGCATCGAAGGCGGACCCGATGGCGTGGAACCGATCCATGGCCTCGGGCCGGATCGAGTACCAGATCCATGTGCCGCGCCGCTCGCCCGTGACCCACCCCGCCTCGCGCAGGACACGCAAGTGATGCGAGATGGTCGGCTGGGTGACGCTGTAGCCCGCGGCGATGTCGCAGGCGCACACCGGTCCGGTCAGGGCGAGCTGCCGCAGGATCGCCAGCCGGATGGGGTCGGCGGCCGCCTGGAGGAGGCGGACGTCGGGATCGGTCGGGCGCTTCACCCACGCACTATATCGACATGTGTATACTTAGGCAAATATCGATATAGAACGCCGACATCCACGGAGGTCCGCCATGACCACACCCATCCACGAGGTCGTCCGCGACCACTACGCCCGCATCGCGCTCAATGTCGTCGACGATCCGTGCTGCGGCGGGAACGGCGACTGCTGTGGCCCGACCAACTACTCGAACGCGGAGCTGGCGAGCCTGCCCGAGGCAGCCCGTCTCGCCAGCCTGGGCTGCGGTAACCCGATCGCGGTAGCCGAGCTGCGTGAGGGGGAGACCGTCCTTGACCTGGGCTCCGGCGGGGGCATCGATGTGCTCTTGTCCGCGCAGCGGGTCGGGCCCACCGGCCGTGCCTTCGGGCTCGACATGACCGACGAGATGCTCTCCCTGGCTGGTCGGAACGCGGCGGCCGCTGGCGCCACGAACGTGGAGTTCCTCAAGGGCCACATCGAGGCGATCCCGTTGCCGGCCGCGTCGGTGGACGCGGTCATCAGCAACTGCGTCATCAACCTCGCCGCCGACAAGCCGGCCGTCTTCCGCGAGATCGCCCGTGTCCTGCGGCCGGGCGGCCGCCTGGGGGTCTCGGACATCGTGGCCGACGACGGGCTGACCCCAGCGGAACGGCTCGAGCGGGGCTCCTACGTCGGCTGCATCGCCGGGGCGCTGTCGTTCACCGAGTACGAAACCGGCCTGCGGGCCGTCGGGCTCGAGGATGTCTCGATCACCCCGACGCACCAGGAGACGCCGGGCATGACATCGGCGATCATCCGAGCGCGCAAGCCCCAGTAGGGCGACGCGCGCGCCGCTCGGCGGCACTCCCGCCGAGGCGGGCGATCAACTCGATCCGGACGGGGCAAACAGGGGAATGACCTGTGTTAGCAGCCAGACATATCCGACCGTGACGAGGGCGCCCAGGACAAGCCCACCAAGCACCGTCCGAGCTTGGATTCCGCCAGTCGTAACCTCAAGTAGCTCGCCCCACCCAAGACAAGCCAGAACACCACCTATCGGGATGGCGAACAGGGCCGGCATGATCGCTGCAAACCCGCTTGGGTCGCGAGAGCTGGCTACCACAAGCCACAGCAGGCCCACAGCACCCACGAAGAACGCGCCGACAAGATCTGCGAGTAGCGACGGCCCGACGCGCTGACTCGCGCGCCAAGCTAAGAGAAAGGCGACACCCCCACCGGGACCTAGGCTGACAGCATCCACAGCTGGGTTTGTCGAGCCCTTGATCACTTCGCGAAGAACTGACCCGAGTACGACGACCCCAGCGATGCCGCCGACGAATACGGCCAGAGGCCGAAGAAGAAGACGAGCTTGCACATCATTCGGTATGGTGCCCACCAGGCTGGGAATCGCACCAGCGGGGCCGCGACGCCGTCCAAGCCATGCGGAATTGGTGAGCGGCCACCGTCATTCTCGTCGTTCTTGGCGCCGCGGGAGGATGTGCGCCGGCACGTCGCCCGGCACTACCGATAGCCAGTCGACCTGGAAGCTCCCGCGGTAGCCGAAGAGGGGGCCCCATACGCGGTTGCGCACATCGACGACGATGCGGAAGCAGTGGGCCGCCTCGTCGTACCACTCGCGCACCTCGGCGATGCCGCTGAAGAGCATCGGGAAATCGAAGGCGACGGCGTGCTCGTAGAAGCGTTGGGCCCCGGAGCGCAGCCGTAGGCCGCCCTCCTCGTCGACAGAAAGCTCGATATCGACGGCCAGGTGCTCGTGCGAGCCCAGGTAGTCGACGATGCCGCCCCGCTCGGGGCTGTCGATCATGTAGGCGTCGAAGCGCCGTCGCTTGGTCGACTCGAACGTGCGGACCCAGGACACCGTCTCACGCCCGAAGGCGTCGCGGAAGGCGTAGTTCTCGATGGTGAACGGCACATTGCGCCCCGTCTCCGGGAACATGATCCGGCGCCACGTTCCGACATAGAGGAACGGCAGGGTGTAGAAGCGCCCGCGCCAGATCTCGTCCATCACGCCGTGTCCCACAGCCGCAACGCCATCTGCGCTGGCAAAGCCGAAGCGGCGCCGGATCTCCGGATGCAGGCGCTCGAAGTCGCTGCCCAGGACGCGCTGGTAGATCGATGTCATGTCGTACCGGAGGCCGGCTGCCGGCGGCAGCGCGACGCAGACGGCAGGGCTGGCAGGGTGAGGAGGTCGACGGCGGCCAGAGCTGCCACCGCGATGTTGAGCGTGAGCGGGTTGAAGGCGCCGCCGAGGTACGTCGCTGACGTGACCGCCACCCCGATCGTCGTCGCGACAGCAAACGCCAGACAGAGCAGAGAGGGCCAGCGTCGGTGCCAGAACACGAGAAGGGCCAGGGCCAAACCAATCTCCGCGAGGCCAAATGCTGCTAATGCTCCCGCGACGTCGCCTCCCGGAATGCCCGCGTTGCGGAGCATGGCCACCTCATCAGCGTTCGAGCCGAGCAGCTTCGGCACGAGTCCCTCGTACGCGAAGATCAACGCCAATGCCAGTCGTGCCGTGGAGTGGATCACCGCCTGGCGGAGCGACTCCTCGGGCGTGATCCCGTCCTCGAGCCACCGCCGAAGCCGATCGAAGCTCCAAGCCGTAGCCCAGCCGATCACGGGGCGGAAGACCAGCTTGTCAAAGAGGGCACCGATCCTGCCGAAACGTGTGCGGTAGTCATAGGCGGTGATGAAGCGCACCCCGTCCGACGTCGGCACGTACTTCCAGTAGCCGCTGCCCTCGGCGATGAGGGAGAGCGGATGGGCGGACCAGAACCGCAATGCCGAGGTGCGGCTGCCGTCCGCCCGCGCTCGGTCACCGACCGTTTCGCCATCGCCAGTGATGGCCAGACCCAAGCCGAGACGGGTGGTGTACCGGAACCGCTGCGGCTCGGCGTCCGAGGACCGCGCGAGGTATTCGATGCGTGAGAAGCGCAGGTCCCAGCGCTGGTGGAGGTCGGGTGTCTGCGTGTGCGTCCAGAGTGCGTCCATCGGCGCGTGGATCACCGTTTCGATATAGATGCTCATGGCGCAGGCCGTCGGGGCCCAGCCCCCGCAGCTGCTGAGGGTGGACCATCGCTGACCCGTCGATACCTGCTACGCATTGGTATCAATATTAGCGCCTACGAGGAGCTGTCAAGGGCTCGGAGCACCGGCCGCTTTGGGCCGCGTCCGTTTCCGCGTCCGCCATGGGCGTTTCCCCCTTTCACACGGGATGCGTTTGACCGTCGCCGCGCGGCGTTGCTACACTCCCGCCGGTGTGCGAGGCCCCCGTCGGGGGTCTCGTTGCTTGTCTGCGTGGTGCGTGTGGCCGCATGAGGGACGCGGCCCGGCAGCCCGACGGACCCTGACGGATCCCGACTCGGCCGGTGCTTGCATCGGCCCTCCCTGTAACGGTCGACACGAGGAGGCGTTCCACGGTGCAGCTGGCATCCGCGATCCAATGGATCATCCCGATCGCGGGTATCGCCGCGGTCCTGTTCGCCATCTACCTTGCTCGCGACGTGCTGTCGCGCGACCAGGGCACGCCGGCGATGCAGGACGTGGCGGGCACCATCTACGAGGGCGCTATCGCCTTCATCCGCCGCCAGTACCTGACGATCGCCTTGCTGGCCCTCGTCGTGGCGGTCGTGGTGGGGATCGTGATCAGCCTGGTCGAAGGGCCTGCGGTCGCCGACACGGACATCAACGGGGCCGCCCTTGGCCTGCGCACCGGCATCGCCTTCCTGGTCGGCGCGGCCTGTTCGATGGCCTCCGGGATCATCGGCATGTTCATCAGCGTCAAGTCCAACGTCCGCACCGCCGCGGCCGCCCGCTCCAGCCTCGTGACCGCCGTCCAGGTGGCGATGCGTGGTGGAGCGGTCTCGGGCTTCCTCGTGGTGGCCCTGTCGCTGCTCGGCGTGTGGTCGATGTTCGTGCTCTTCGGCGGGCTGGACAAGCCGTCCCAGGCCCCCTTCCTCATCGTCGGCTACGGCTTCGGCGCCTCGTTCGTGGCCCTCTTCGCCCAGCTGGGCGGTGGGATCTACACCAAGGCCGCCGACGTGGGCTCCGATCTCGTCGGCAAGGTGGAAAAGGGCATCCCGGAGGACGACCCGCGCAACGCCGCGGTGATCGCCGACCTGGTGGGCGACAACGTCGGCGACTGCGCCGGGCGCGGCGCGGACCTCTTCGAGTCGACGGCGGCGGAGAACATCGGGGCCATGATCCTGGGCGTCGCCGTGTACGGCATCGCCCTAACCGCGGGCTGGCCCAACCCCGAGTCGTGGATCTTCTTCCCGCTCGTCGTGCGCGGCTTCGGCCTGCTGGCCACCATCGTGTCGATCTTCTTCGTCCGCGGCCGCGAGGATGAGGACCCCATGAACATGCTCAACCGCGGCTACTGGGTGACGACCGCCCTGTCTGCCGTGGGCCTGCTCATCGTGACCAACGTGATGATGCAGACGGGCTCGGTGAACGGGGCCAACGGCATCCCCGCCTGGGTCTGGTTCTTCGCCTGCGGCGTGGTCGGCCTGGCCACCAGCATCGCCTTCGTCTACATCACCCAGTACTACACCTCGGGCACCCATCGCCCGGTCAGGGACATCGCCGAGGCCAGCAAGACCGGCCCGGCGACCAACATCATCGCCGGCACCGCGGTGGGCTTCGAGACGACCGGCATGACCGCCCTGAGCATCGGCGCGGCGCTCCTCCTGAGCCACTTCCTGGGCCAGCAGGCGCACCTCGTCGACGCCAGTGGCAACGACGTGGGCGGCATCTTCGGCACTGCCGTGGCGACCATGGGCATGCTCATGACCACGGCCTACATCCTGGCCATGGACACCTTCGGGCCCATCACCGACAACGCCGGCGGCATCGCCGAGTTCGCCAAAGCCGAAGGTGGGGCGCGGGAGATCACCGACCGCCTGGACGCCGTCGGTAACACGACCAAGGCGTTGACCAAGGGCTACGCCATCGCCTCCGCCAGCCTGGCCGCGTTCCTGCTGTTCAACGCCTACATCGACAAGGTCAACCTGATCCTCAGCCGCCAGATCGCCGGCGGGGCCACCAACGTGCACCTCATGACCGCGGTCAACGTGGATGAGGTGCCCGTCTTCGCGGCCGGCCTCATCGGGGCCATGCTGACCTTCTTCTTCAGCTCGCTGGCCATCCGCGCCGTGGGCAAGGCGGCCGGTGCCATCATCATCGAGGTGCGGCGCCAGTTCCGCGAGATGCCGGGCATCATGGACTACACCCAGCGGCCCGACTACGCGCGGGTCGTCGACATCACGACACGTTCTGCCCTGCGCGAGATGATCGCCCCAGGCGTCGTCGCGGTGGCCACCCCGATCATCGTCGGCGTGACGCTGGGCTACCAGGCCGCGGCCGGCCTGCTCATCGTGGGCACCATCTCCGGCGTCATGCTGGCCACGGTCCTCAACAACGGCGGCGGCGCATGGGACAACGCCAAGAAGTACATCGAGTCGGGCCAGCTCAAGGATGACAACGGGAACGTGCTCGGCAAGAAGACCGATGCCCACGCGGCGGCGGTCGTGGGCGACACGGTGGGCGACCCCTTCAAGGACACGGCCGGACCTTCGCTGCACGTCCTCGTGAAGCTCCTGGCGACCCTGACGCTCGTCCTAGCCCCGCTCTTCATCCGCTAGCCGCGCCCCGGAAGGGGGACCCAGATGGATCTCATCCTCCAGGCGGCGGTGCTCGGCCTCGTGCAGGGCCTGACCGAGTTCCTGCCCATCTCGTCTTCGTGGCATCTCATCGTGGCGCCCGAGCTGCTGGGCTGGAACGACCCGTTCATCAACTCGGCCGCCTTCGACGTGATGCTCCACATGGGCACGCTCGTGGCCCTGCTGCTGTACTTCTGGGCCGACCTGTGGCGCTACCTGCGGGCGTTCCTGCGGTCGCTCGCCGAGCGGCGCATCGGTGACGATCCGGACCGCCGCCTGGCCTGGTTGCTGCTCATCACGATCATCCCCGGGGCGCTGCTCGGCGCGCTCGGGGAGAACTTCTTCGACACGTTCTTCCGCGAGCACAGCGCAGCCTTCCTGGTCGTCCTGATGCTGGCCGGGGCGGCCATCCTGTGGCTGGCCGATCGCATCGGCACCCAGAGCCGCGAGCTCGGTGCCCTGGGCCTCCGGGACGCCGTCGTCATCGGCGCGGCGCAGGCGCTGGCGCTCTTCCCCGGCATCTCGCGCTCGGGCATCACGATCTCGAGCGGCCTGTACCTGGGCCTGACGCGCGAGGCGGCCGCCCGCTTCTCGTTCCTGATGGCCGTCCCGATCATCGCCGGCGCCGGCATCTGGAAGGGGCGGGAGCTGCTCGGCGGCGGACTCGCCGGAGCCGACCTTGGCCCCCTCGCCGTGGGGTTCATCGCCGCCCTCATCGCCGGCGTGATCGCCATCGTGGGCATGCTGGGCTACCTGCGCCGCCACAGCTACGACGTCTTCGTGGGCTACCGCGTCATCGCGGCGGCGGTCGTCGTGGTGTGGCTCCTGGCGCGCTGAGCGGCCCGCCCGCCCGAGGCGGCGGCGCCGGTCGCGCTAGGCTGTCGTCGTGGAAGTCATGAAGGGCCTGCGGCACCAGGCGATCCGCGACCTGGTCACGCGCCGGCGCATCCGCACGCAGCAGGAACTTGCCGCGGCCCTACGTGAGCGGGGCTTCCGCGCCACCCAGGCCACGATCAGCCGCGACGTCAGCGAGCTTGGCCTGCACAAGACGCCCCGCGAGGGGGTCCTGGCCTACGCGCTGCCGGCCCGTGGCGCCGCTCCCGAGGCCACCGCCGAGGAGCGCCTGCGCGCCCTCGTCCGCCAGCTGCCATTCGAAGTCCAGGCAGCCGGGCTCCTGCTGGTCGTGCGCACCATGCCAGGCTCGGCGCATGCATTGGCCAACGCCCTCGACCGAACGCCCTGGCCGGAGGTGGTCGGCACGATCGCGGGCGACGACACCGTCTTCGTGGCCTGCCGTGACCGGGCGGCCCGCCAGATCCTCCAGCAGCGGCTCAGGCGGCTTGCATCCGGCGGCTGATCGCCAGTCGACGGGCGGGATCGGCGTGGCGGCCGGGGATCTCCTGAGGGCCGCCTGGAGCCGGCGTCCCGGCATGGCCGGCGCCTTCGCCCTGGCGGTCGGCGTCGTCGCCTTCGCCGTCTACGCGGCCACGGCCATCCGCGGCGTCAGCTTCGGCGACTGGGCCGAGGCGCAGGTCGTGCCGGCGACCCTGGGCATCATGCATCCGACCGGCTATCCGACCTACACGCTGCTCAGCGCGCTCGTCAGCGTGATCCCGGCGGGCTCGCCGGCCTTCAAGGCGAACCTGCTGTCCGGGGCCTGCACCGCGGCCGCCCTCGCCACGCTGACCCTGATCCTGACCCGTCTGGGCGTGCGGCCGCTGGTGGCGGCCCTGGTCGCGCTGGCCCTGGGGTTCACGGCCAACATCTGGCTCAATTCGATCCACGCCGAGGTGCACACGCTGCACCTCCTGTTCGTGGCGCTCCTGCTGCACCGGCTCCTGGTCTGGGCCCAGGAGCAGCGGCCGCGCGACCTGTGGCTGGGCGGCCTGCTGCTGGGCCTCTCATTCGGCAACCACATGCTGACGCTCACTCTGGCCCCGGAGATCGTCCTAGGCGCCCTCTGGCTGGGGCGGCGCACGATCCTGGTCCAGCCGCGGATCCTCCTGGCGGCAGTCTTCGAGTTCCTCGTGGGCCTGTCGGTCTACCTCTACCTGCCGCTGCGCTCGATGGACAAGCCGGCCGTGATGTACGCCGACCTGAGCAACCTGTCGGCCCTCATCACCCACATCACCGGCTCCCAGTTCGGCAGCCAGTCGACCGGCCTGACGGCGGAAGGTCCGGTGCGGTTCTACGAGCAGCTCCAGGCGTGGCTCGCGCCGCCCGGCGGCTACATCCTGATCCTCGCGGTCGGCCTTGCGGTCTTCGGCCTGGCGGTCCTGTGGCGGACGAACCGGGCCTACGCGGTGGTGCTCCTGGCCGTCCTGCTGATCCACGCCTACATCGACAACAACGAGGACCCCGGCCGTCGCGACCAGTACCTCTTCACGTCCTCGGCGGTGATGATCGTCTACCTCGGCCTGGCCGCCGAGGCCTTCGTCGGGCGGGTGGAGCGGGCCTGGCGGGGTTGGCGTGCCTTCGACGTGGCGCGCGGCGTGGCCATCGGCCTCGTGGCCCTCGCGCCGCTCCTGCTGTTCGTGGACACCGTCCCGACCGCCGATCAGAGCGTCAACCACCAGGGCCAACAGTTCGTGGACACCATCCTGGCCGACCTGCCGCCGAACGCGGTCCTCTTCGACTACTGGGACGTCCGCACCCCGCTCGAGTACGCCCAGCAGATCGAGGGCAAGGGGAGGGGCCTGACGCTCACCGAGAACGCCGGCAAGGCCCTCGCCTACGCCGCGGCCGGAAGGCCCATCTACGTTATCCAGGTGTTCGACGCTGGCGTGGAGGCCATGCGGGCCCACTACGAGCTCACCGTGGTGGCCGACATCTACGTGCCCTATGGCGGGATCAGCGCGCCGTACCTGCGCCCGCTCTACCGCGTCGACGTGCCGGCGGGCGCCCTGGCTCGCCCATTCGCCGCCCTGTGACCTCGCGGGCCACCCGTTGGGCGGGGCTCAGGCGTGCTTGCGGCCCCGCGGCGCTACGATCGTGGAGCTGCCCGCGCTGGGGCGGAAGTCGCTCTCGTGGCCATCAGCCCAGCGCACGTTGTAGTGGACCCCGAGCGGCGAGGCGATGACCTCGAGGATCTCCCCCTCGCGGGCTGCCTTGCCCACCTTCTCCGACTCGACGATGATCCGGTCCCCGACCCTTGCGGCCATGCGTGCACCTCCTGACCTTGGGCTTCGTTCTAGCACCGGTCGGTCGCGGCCCGCAAGGGTCCATCGTCCCGAACGCGGCTCCAGGGCGCTCGCGGGTCGGACGCGCACGGTGGGCCTTGACCGGGGTCACGTCTCGACCTTGTCATCTGCTCGCGCGGTGAGCGTATGCAGGCCGCTGGGCCCGCAGGCGTCGTCAGGCGCTCACGCCACGAGCAGGTGACGGGCATCTACCCTGTTTCGCGGGCGAACGCTCACCGGGTGAGCGAGTGACGAAATCCGGAGAGCGCCGCGCCGCCGACCCACCCTGGACCCCGAGGGTCCTGACCTGGGGCGTTCGTAACGGACGCGGATCACCCCCAGCGGCCCCCGGTCGGCGCACTTCTGACTCCGGGGGTCAGGATCCGGCACGGAACGGGTCGAATTGAGCCGTCGGGGCCTGATGCTCGTCCGTTACTGACTCCCCAGGTCAGGGCGTGAGGTTCCGCCAGCACCAGGTGGGTCGAGGCGCATCCGGCCGCGCCGCCTTCCCCGAATGACCGTTCGATTGACGCTCTGGGTGGTCCCTCCTACAATCCGCGCACGGTCGAACTCCCACGCGCAGACCCATGCGCGATCGGGGGTTCGTTCTGCTTATCACGACCCACCTCGTGGCCCGTGTGACGGCCGTGCCGTCGGGCCGCTGGCCGCGTCACCCGGGAGGGAGCCCCCTCGTGAACAACAAGCCCAGCTACCTCTCCAGGGAGGGCCTGGCCAAGCTGCGCGACGAGCTCGAGGAGCTCAAGAACGTGCGACGCCCCGAGGTGGCCGCGCGGATCTCCGACGCCAAGGAGCACGGCGACCTCAGCGAGAACGCGGAGTACGAGGACGCCAAGAACGAGCAGGCCTTCGTGGAGGGACGCATCCAGTCCCTGGAGGCCCTCATCAAGAACGCCATCATCATCGACGAGCACCACTCGACCGATTTCGTCCAGATCGGCTCCACGGTGGACGTCGAGTCGGTCGACGGCAAGGAGACGTACACCATCGTCGGTTCGGCCGAGGCCGCCCCGCGGGACGGGCGCATCTCCAACGAGTCGCCGGTCGGGCGGGCCCTCATCGGGCGGCGGAAGGGCGACAAGGTGATCATCTCGGTGCCCGGCGGGGACTCCACGTACACCGTCGTCGCCATCCGCTGAGGCGGCCATGTACTGGGCCGACGAGCTGGCGGCCGTAGCTCAGGGACCGCAGGTCGTCAACGACTCCAAGACGCCGTCGGGCACCGTCCACGTGGGCAGCCTGCGCGGCGTCGTGCTGCACGACGCGATCCGCCGGGCGTTGCTGGACCTCGAGACGCCGGTCACGTTCCGCTACGGCGTCGAGGATCTGGATCCCATGGACGCCCAGGCGCTCCTGACGCCCGACGCCGTGCGAGAGCTACATGGGCGTGCCGCTGGCCCATGTCCCGGCCCCGGCCGGGAGCAGCGCGCCCAACTACGCGCGCCACTTCGTGGGCCTCTTCCTTGGCACGTTCGAGGGTCTGGGCATCCGGCCGGAGCTCTACTGGATGAGCGAGCGGTACGCGGCCGGTGACATGGACCCCTACATCAGCCGCGCCCTTGATCACGCCGACGTCATCCGCGACATCTACCGCACCGTCAGCACGGTCGACCACCCCGCCCACTGGCTGCCCATCAGCGTCATCTGCGAGAACTGCGGCCGCAGCGGCACGACCATCGCCAGCGAGTGGGACGGCCGCGAGGTCACCTACGAGTGCCGTGCCGACCTGGTCGACTGGGCCACCGGCTGCGGCTTCCACGGTCGCGTCTCGCCGTTCGGCGGCCGGGCCAAGCTGGTGTGGAACGTCGACTGGGCCGCCCGGTGGGGCCTGGTCGGGGCCACCATCGAGGGCTGCGGCAAGGACCTTGCCACCAAGGGCGGCTCGCGTGACCGCGCCGACGCCATCAGCCGGCGCGTCTTCGAGCGCGAACCACCGACCAACGTGCCGTACGAGTTCCTCACCATCGGGGGCAAGAAGATGAGCACGAGCAAGGGCTCCGGGGCCGCCGCGCACGAGATCGCCGAGCTCCTGCCGCCCGAGCTCCTGCGTTTCCTGTTCCTGCGCCACAAGCCGCGCAAACACCTCGAGTTCGACCCGGAGGGCGACACGGTCCCCGGCCTCTTCGATGAGTTCGACCGCATCGCCGCGGCCGCGGCCGGCCGCGAGGTGCGCGGCGAGCTGCCGCCTGACCCGGGGCGCATCTTCCGCATGAGCCTGGTCGACGCCGAGGCCGACCCGGCCACGGAGGCGGCGCGATTCAGGCCGGCCTTCCGCCACCTGGCCCTCCTCGCCCAGGTGCCCGGCGTGGACCTGGCGGCCCAGCTCGAGGCGGAGAAGGGCGCACCCCTCGACGACGCCGAGCGGGCCATCGAGGCACAGCGCGTGGCCGTCGCGCGGGCCTGGCTCGCCGGCCTGGCTCCCGATCGTTACCGGGTGGCGGTCCAGGCGGAGCTGCCGGCCGAGGTGCGCGAGCTCGGTGACGACCAGCGGGTCTACCTTGGCGCCCTCGCCCTGGCCGCCGAGCAGGATCGCCCGGCCGCGGGCGACGCGTGGCAGGACCTCATCTTCCGCGTGGCCCACGAGGGCGCCCTGCCGACCGGGAAGGCATTCGCCGCGGTCTACGTGGCCTTCCTGGGCCGGCCCAACGGTCCGCGGGCCGGCTGGCTGCTGGTGGCCCAGCCGCTGGAGGCCGTCGTGGCCCGCCTGCGCGAGGCGGCCGGCTGGCGGCCGGTCGAGGACGCCGCGGCCGGGGCATCGGCATGAGCGTCGGCGTGCAGCGGTTGCGCGAGGATGCCGCGCGCCTGCGCCAGGGGGCGCTCGACAAGGGCGAGGACGCGGCCATCGTCGACCAGGCCATCGAGCTCGACGCGGAGCGGCGCCGCCTGACGAACGAGGCCGACGCCCGCAAGGCCGAGCGCAATCGCCTCAGCCAGGAGGTCGGGGCGGCCATCCGCGGCGGCGCCCGGCCGGACGATCCGGCGCTCGCCGAGACGCGCCGGCGGGCCAACGCGCTGGGCGGCGAGATCGCCGCCCTGGACACCCGGATCGCGACCACTGAGCACGACCTCGAGGAGCTTCTGCTGCGCATCCCCAATCCGGCCGATCCGGATGTCCCCATCGGCGGCGAGGACGCCAGCGTCATCGTCCGCACCTGGGGGCAGCCGGCGCCGCACCAGCGCGCCGACGGCTCGCTCGTGCGGCCCCACTGGGAGGTCGGTGAGGCGCAGGGCATCCTGGCCCTCGAGGCGGGGGCCAAGGTGACCGGCTCGGGGTTCCCCATCTACCGCGCCGCGGGCGCGGCCCTCCAGCGAGCGCTGATCGACTTCATGGTCGGGCTGCACGTCCGCGAGCACGGCATGACCGAGATCTGGCCGCCGGCGCTGGTCAACCAGGCCTCGGCCCGAGGGACGGGCCAGATCCCCGACAAGGAAGACCTCATGTACGTCGTGACGCGCGACGACCTCTACCTCGTGCCGACCGCCGAGGTGCCCGTGACGAACATCCACCGCGACGAGATCATCGAGGCGGACCAGCTGCCGATCCGCTACGTGGCCTATTCGCCGTGCTTCCGGCGCGAGGCCGGGGCGGCCGGCAAGGACACCCGCGGCATCCTGCGCGTCCACCAGTTCGACAAGGTGGAGATGGTCTGCTTCGAGCGCCCGGCGGACTCCGACGCCACGCTCGAGTGGCTCACCGCGCGGGCGGAGGTGGTCCTCCAGCGGCTGGAGCTGCCCTACCGGGTGAAGCTCATGGCGACCGGCGACATGGGCTTCGTCCAGGCCAAGAAGTACGACCTGGAGGTCTGGGCGCCCGGCGTGGAGCGCTGGCTCGAAGTCAGCTCGATCTCCAACTTCCGCGACTACCAGGCCCGGCGCATGAACATCCGCTGGCGGCCGGAGCCGGGGGCACGTCCGGAAGTCCTCCACACGCTCAACGGATCCGGCCTTGCCCTGGCCCGGACCGTGGCGGCGATCCTGGAGGTCCACCAGCAGGTGGACGGCTCGATCGTCGTGCCGGAGGTGCTGCGAAACAGCATGGGGATGGCCCGCATCTGAGCGTAGACTGGCGCCATGGAGCCTCGACCGCCCGATCAGATGCCGCCGCACGCCTGGGCCGGCCCAGTTGAGCCCGTGGGACCCGCGCCCGGGGTGGCCTACGGCGGCGCCGGCGAGCGGCTGCTGGCCTACATCATCGACGGCCTGCTCGTGTTCGTGGCCAACATCGTCCTGGCCATCGTCGGCGTCCTGATGATCATCGTCATGCCCGTCGTGGGGCTGCTCTTCTTCCTGGCCCTCTTCGTGGTCGACATCGCCTACTTCCCCTACTTCTGGAAGACCCGCGGCCAGACGCCCGGGATGCGCCAGTTCCAGCTGTACGTCGTGCGGGATCGCGATGGCGGCCCCATCACCTCCGGCCAGGCCGTCCTGCGGCTCATCGGCTACTGGATCGACGGGGTCGTCTTCTACCTGGGGTTCATCTGGATCCTCATCGACAGCCGCAAGCGCGGCTGGCACGACCTCATCGCCGGCACGGTCGTCATCAAGCGCGTCTGAGCGCCCCGTCCCCCGCGCTATCCTCTGCCGCGGAGAGGTGGCCGAGTGGTTGATGGCAGCGGTCTTGAAAACCGCCGGGCGAAAGCCTCGTGGGTTCGAATCCCACCCTCTCCGCCACGACGCCTCGGCCCTGGCTGAGCCGCTGGCGACGAGGCCCTAACGGCCCAGGCGGGCGACCCTGGCGGCGGCGCCCAGGACACGGCGGGCGGTCGTGGGCGAGACGCGGGAGATGGACTGGAGGGTCTGCGCCAGCTCCTCCTCCGGCAGTGATCCGAAGAGGCCGAGCAGCCGGTCCAGGGTGTCGTCCGAGAGCCGGGCGAGGACCGCGAAGCCCCGCGCCAGCTCGGCCGTCTCCGCCCGGGCCACGAGGGCGACGGCGCGATCGAAGAGGCGCACGAAACCTTCGAATTCCGTCAGCCATTCGCGCAGCTGGGCCAGCTCGCTGTCCGGCGGGGAGCCGGCGGCCACCCGGTCGGCCTCGCGGACGGCGTTGGCGATGAGCGGCAGGAGCGGGTCCGTCTCGCGCAGCTTGCGCTGCTCGGCGATGCGCTGGAACCAGACCCAGTGGTCGCCGACCTTTGCGTAGGCGACCGCGCTGGGGCCACGCCTGCCGACACGCCGCGGGTCGGGCACGCGCTCCACGAGGCCCCAGGCCTCGCATTCGGCCAGGGCCAGGCTGGCGGCCCGGTGGCTCAGCCCGAGGGCTTCGCGGACCTCGCGCTCGGTGAGGGGGCGCGCGTGGGCCAGGATGTAGCCGTGGACGCGAGCGACGGATGGCGGCACGCCCCAGGCCGCCCCCATCTCGCCCCACGCCTCGGCGAAGTCGCGGCGGATCTGCTCGGCGATGCCCCCGCCCTGAGCATCAGGCGACGCGCCCGCGGCCGCGGTCCCCTGCTCGCCAGCGGTGCCGGTCGGCGCTGCGGTCATCGCCTGTCACGATAGCAGGGGCCCTCAGGGAAGAGCGAGGTACCCCCGCAACTGCACGACGACCGTGTCGCTGACGGCGCCCGTGCCCCCCAGGACCACGACCCGCCGCGGCTTGAGGCGGGTCAGTTCGGCGGCCACGCTGGCCGGGAGACCACCGGGCAGCGTCAGCAGCAGCGGTCCGCCAAGCTCGCCGGCCGCAGCCGCCCCACTGAGGCCGTCGGGGAAGTCGGTGCCGGCGGCCACGTAGACGACCGGCACGCCGGGATCCTGGAGGCGCGAGATGGCCACCGAGGTGGCGTAGCGATCCGCGCCCGCGAGACGCGTCACCGTCGCGGACGGGAGGGCCGCCGTGACCGCGGTGGCCACGCCGGCCGACAGGGCGGCGGTGCCGCCAAGCAGGTACACGGTGGTGGGAGCCAGTCGCTGGAGTTCCGCCAGCGTCGTCGCCGGGAGCGTGGATGGGTCGCTCAGCAGGAGCGGCGCTCCCAGCCGGGCGGCCGCCGCCCCGCCGGCCAGGCCATCGGGATAGGTGGTCCCGGAGGCGATGAAGACGGTGGTCGCCCCGTCCGGGTAGACGGTCTGGGACAGGTCGGCCGCGGTTTCGTACCGATCCGCCCCGCCGACGCGCGTCACCTCGGCGCCGGGCAGCTTGGCCTGGATCGCGCCGAGGACGGCGTCCGAGACGGCGACCTTGCCGCCCAGCACGATGACCTTGGCCGGGCCCACCCGCGCCAACTCGTTGGCCACACTCGCCGGCAGGGACGTGGGCGTGGTCAGTAGCAGCGATCCACCGAGGTGGCCGGCCGCAGCGGTCCCGCCGAGGGCGTCGGCGAAGCCCTGCCCGTTGGCCACGATGAGGGTACCGGCGCCGGGTTGCAGGAGGTTGGACGAGACGGCCACGGCGGTCCCGTAGCGGTCGGCGCCGGCGAGGCGCAGCACGCCGAACGTCGAGGCGATGGCCTCCCAGTAGCCGGGCTGGCCGGCGTCGTAGCCCAGGGCCCACATGCCAACCCCGGCGAGCCCGTCGCTGACGGCCAGGCCGTACTTGGCGCGCAACGAGGTCTCGTCGTCGAAGTAGGTCTCGGACCAGGCCTTCGTGGTCGGGTCCTGGACGGCGTACCAGGCGGAGCTCTCGACCGCGTCGTAGTGGATGACCGTGCCGGCTGGCGGGGGCAGGCTGTCGGTCGGGAAGAAGGCCACGCCGCTGCCGGAGCGGGTCGCGTGGAGCGTCCCCGATGTGGTCGGCCAGGTCATGCCGTAGTACGGCAGGCCCAGGATGATGCGGTTGCGCGGGACATGCAGCTTGTCGTACTGGCCGATCGACCAGCTCAGGCTGAGGCCGCCCACCGAACTCACGAGCGGCGAGATAGAGCCGACCGGGCTGGTCCCCGCGCCGCGGTAGTTGTAGCCCATCAGGAACGCCCGATCCACGCCCTGGGAGATGGCCTGGGCGGCCATGCCCGAGCCCGACACGTTGGCGTTGGTGGACACGGTGACGCGGGCGCCGGCGTCCGTCTTCACCAGGGCCGCCCGGAGCGCGGCCCCGAAGGCGCCGTAGGCCGCGAAGTCCGTGCCGTACAGCGACTCCACGTCGATGTTCGCCCCGTCCAGGCCCAGAGACGTCACCTGGGCGGCCATGTTGGCGATGGCGGCCGCCTGGGCGGGAGCGTTGGCGAAGAAGGTCTGGTTGGCGTTGGCCGTGTCGGTCGAGGGGCGCAGCGTGAGGTCCACCCGCACCCCCTGGGCGTGGGCGTGCTGCACGATCGTGCCGATCAGCGCGGCCCGGCCGCTCCCCAGGAGGGTGGTCGTGTTGAGGTTGCCGGCCGCATCGTAGTAGACGGCGAAGAGAGCGATGGTCGTCAGCAGGTCGTAGCGCAGGTAGGCGTCGACGGTGCTGTCGATCTCCCAGTAGGGCAGGAAGCCATAGACCTCGCCGGTGAGCCCCTTGGGTGTCGGCGCGGAGGCCTGTTCGACGACCGGGGCGGCCGCGGCCGGGGCCTCGTGGCCGGCCGCCGCGAGCGCGGTGCCGGGCCCGCCGAGGCCAAGCACCGATGCGCTCAGCAGGGCGACCGCCGCCAGGCGGAAGGTGAGGCGAGAGCCGCCGATGGAGCGGGGGCGCACGGCGCGCACGCCGGGCTGCCGGGGGCGCTGGTGGGACATCGGGTCGCTCCGGTTCGCTGGGATCGCAGGGCTTGCCGGCGTCGGCTCGCGCGCTCCCGGCGGCTGCCGCACCCTACCCCCGATGGCCGGCTCTTGGCAACCCGACCTTCAGGCCCGACCCGCCCGGACGAAGGGACCGGGCCGAGTCGACCGGTCCATTCGCGCCCGTGGGCCGATACTGACGCCATGCGGCCTGTGGCAGGGGACGCGCAATCCAGCCCCACGGAGGCGCCGCTCCAGCAGCTCGACTTCGTGTACCTCCCGAGCGCCGACGTCGCCGCCGACCTGCGCTACTTCACGGAGGTCCTGGGGGCGCGACCGGTCTTCGCCGTGGAGGGCATGGGCACGCGCGTGGCCATGGTGGAGCTGACCGCCGGGCCACCACGCCTGCTCCTGGCCGGCCACCTGGAGGGCGAGCGGCCCATCCTCATCTACCGCGTGGCGGACCTTGACGAGGCCATGGGCCGACTCGAGGCCCGCGGCTGGCAGCGCCAGGGCACCCTGGAGATCCCGCAGGGGCCGTGCTGCTCGTTCGAGGCCCCCGGTGGCCAGCGATTGGCCATCTACGAGCGCGCCCGGCCGGAGGTCGACGGCCACTTCGAGGGCCGCCGTGACTTCTGAGGCCTCGCCCCGGGTGGGCCGAAAGGGGCCGATGGGCACCGGATGGTGAGCCGAACGACAATGGTGGCGCTCGTCGGCAGGGCAGAAGCTGACCGTGCACGAGTCACGCTCGACGGATACGAAAGGCCGGTCCATGCACGCATCTCCAGCCCACCCCGCGGATGCCCTCCACCCGATCACCGACCAGCGGTGGGAGTGTCTCGACGGGAATGAGGCCGCGGCTCGGGTGGCCTACGCGCTGAGCGAAGTCATCTCCATCTACCCCATCACGCCGGCGTCACCGATGGCCGAGCACGCCGACGACTGGGCCGCCGCCGGACGACCCAACTTGTGGGGCAAGGTCCCCGACGTGGTGGAGATGCAGTCCGAGGCCGGCGCCGCGGGCGCCATGCACGGGGCGCTCCAGAAGGGCGCCTTCGCCACGACGTTCACTGCCTCGCAGGGCCTCCTGCTGATGATCCCCAACATGTTCAAGATCGCCGGCGAGCTGACGCCAGCGGTCATCCACGTCGCCGCCCGTACCATCGCCACGCACGCCCTGTCGATCTTCGGCGACCACAGCGACGTGATGCATGCCCGCGCGACCGGCTGGGCCATGCTGGCCGCCGGCTCGGTCCAGGAGGCCCACGACTTCGCCCTCGTGGCCCACGCCGCGACGCTGCGGTCGCGGGTGCCCTTCCTGCACTTCTTCGATGGCTTCCGCACCTCGCACGAGGTCAACAAGATCGCCGTCCTGGGCGAGGACGACCTGCGCGCGCTGGTCCGCGACGAGGACCTGCTCGCCTTCCGGGCCCGCGGCCTGACGTCGGAGGCGCCCGTGCTGCGCGGCACGGCCCAGAACCCCGACGTCTTCTTCCAGGCCCGCGAGGCGTGCAACCCGTACTACCTGGCCGTCCCCGGCATCGTGCAGGAGCTGATGGACGAGCTCGGCGAGCGGACCGGGCGGCGCTATGGGCTGGTCGATTACCACGGCGCCCCCGATGCCGACCGCGTGGTCGTCGTGATGGGCTCCGCGACCGGTGCGGTCGAGGAGACGGTCGACGCCCTCGTCGCGGCCGGGGAGCGCGTGGGGATGCTGAGCGTGCGGCTGTTCCAGCCGTTCCCCGCTGCCCAGATCCTGGCCGCGCTGCCACGGACCGTGCGCGGCATCGCCGTGCTGGATCGGACCAAGGAACCCGGCGCGGTCGGCGAGCCGCTCTACCTGGAGGTGGTCGCCGCGCTGGCCGAGGGCATGGACGGCGACGCGCCGCGCTTCACCGAGCTGCCGCGGGTCCTCGGCGGCCGCTACGGCCTCTCCTCCAAGGAGATGACGCCGGGCATGATCAAGCCCATCTTCGAGGAGCTCGCGGCGGAGAAGCCCAGGCGCCACTTCACGGTCGGCATCCACGACGATGTGACGCACCTCAGCCTGCCCATCGACACGGGCTTCGAGCACCCCCGCCCGAAGGGCGAGGTGCAGGCCGTCTTCCTGGGCCTGGGCTCCGACGGCACGGTCGGGGCGAACAAGAGCTCGGTCAAGATCATCGGCGAAGGCACCGACCTGTTCGTCCAGGGCTACTTCGAGTACGACTCCAAGAAATCCGGCACCGTGACCGTCTCGCATCTCCGCTTCGGGCCCCAGCCCATCCGCTCCACCTACCTCGTCAACGGGGCCGATTTCGTGGCCTGCCACCAGTTCGGCCTGCTCTCCCATCTCGATGTGCTGGACAAGGCGCGGCCGGGGGCGACGTTCCTGCTGAACTCGCCTTACGGGGCCGACGAGGTCTGGGAGCACCTGCCGGGCGGGGTGCGGCGCGCGCTTGTCGACAAGCATCTCGACTTCTGGATCATCGACGCGGCCGCTGTCGCCACCGAGGTCGGCATGGGCAGCCGCATCAACACGGTCATGCAGCCGTGCTTCTTCCAGCTGGCCGGCGTGTTGCCGGCGGAGGAAGCGATCGCGCGCATCAAGGAGGCCGTGCGCAAGACCTACGCCAGGCGTGGCGAGGCGATCGTGGCGCGCAACTTCGCCGCCATCGACCGTTCGCTGGAGCGCCTGGTGCACGTCCCGCTCGGCCCTTCGGCAGAGGCCGTGCCGTTGGCCAGTCCGGCCATGGACGACCCGCGCGAGTTCGTCCGGCGCGTCACGGCGGCCCTCATCGCCGGGCAGGGCGACCACCTGCCAGTGAGCGCATTGCCGGTCGACGGCACGTTCCCCACGGGCACCACGAAGTACGAGAAGCGGGCCATCGCCCAGCTGATCCCGGTGTGGGATCCCGCGATCTGCATCGACTGCGGCAAGTGCGCCATCGTCTGCCCCCACGCGACGATCCGCATGAAGGTCTTCCCGGCGGCGGCCGTGGCCGACGCCCCGGCCGACTTCAAGCACAAGGAGTTCCGGTCGCACGACCTGCCCGATCACCGGCTGGCGATCCAGGTCGCGCCCGACGACTGCACCGGCTGCGGCATCTGCGTGGAGGTGTGCCCCGCCAAGAGCAAGACGGAGGTACGCCACAAGGCCATCAACATGGAGCCCGTCGAGCTGCACCGGGACCTGGAGCGCTCGCGATGGGACTTCTTCCAGTCGATCGCGCCGCTGGACCGGAGCCTCGTAGCACACGACACAGTGAAGGGCTCGCAGGTCCTGGAGCCGCTCTTCGAGTTCTCCGGCGCCTGCTCCGGCTGCGGTGAGACACCCTACGTCAAGCTCGTCAGCCAGCTGTTCGGCGATCGCATGATCGTGGCCAACGCCACGGGCTGCTCGTCGATCTACGGCGGCAACCTGCCCACCACCCCCTGGACCGTCAACGGCCAGGGCCGTGGTCCGGCATGGAGCAACTCCCTGTTCGAGGACAACGCCGAGTTCGGGCTTGGCATGCGCCTGGCGCTCGACGCCCAGGCCGACCACGCGCGCCTGCTGCTGGCACGCCTCGCGCCGGCCGTGGGCCCGGAACTGGTGCGAGAGCTGCTGGAGAGCAGCCAGGAGACGGAGGTCGAGATCGCCCTCCAACGCGACCGCGTCACCCGGCTCCGGGAGCTGCTGGCGGCCGTGAAGGGCCCCCAGCGCTCCGACGCCCAGCACCTGCTGGCGCTGGCCGATGACCTCGTCAGCCAGGGCATCTGGATCATCGGCGGCGACGGCTGGGCCTATGACATCGGCTTCGGCGGGCTGGACCACGTCCTGAGCTCCGGCCGCAACGTCAACATCCTGGTCCTGGACACCGAGGTGTACTCCAACACCGGTGGCCAGGCCTCCAAGGCCACGCCCCGCGCGGCCGTGGCCAAGTTCGCCGCCGCCGGCAAAGCCACCGGCAAGAAGGACCTCGGCGCCATCGCCCGGGCCTACGGCAACGTCTTCGTGGCGCAGGTCTCCATGGGCGGCAGCGACGCCCAGACGACCAAGGCGCTGCTGGAGGCGGCGGCCTGGCCGGGACCATCGCTGGTCATCGCCTACAGCACCTGCATCGCCCACGGCATCGACATGTCGCAGTCGATGGCGCACCAGAAGGACGCCGTCAAGAGCGGCTACTGGCCGCTCTACCGCTTCCACCCCAGCGAGATCGCCGACGGGCGGCCGTTCAAGCTTGACTCGCAGGCGCCCTCCATGCCGGTGGCCGAGTTCATGGCCGCCGAGACGCGCTTCGCCATCCTCCAGCGGACCAACCCCGAGCGCGCCGCGGACCTGGCCCTCCTGGCCCAGGCCGACACCGACGAGCGATGGCGCTACTACGAGCAGCTGGCGGGCATGCACCGCAGCGTCCCCCACGTCGACCGCCACGCCCCGATGGGTGATGGCGCGGACGGCGCGGCCCGGCCCGAGGACGAGGAGGCCCTGGTATGAGCATCGACCTGCGGACCGATTACCTGGGCCTGCACCTCCGCTCGCCGCTGGTCGCATCGGCCTCGCCGTTGACCGGCGAGGTCGCCATGACCCGCCGGCTGGAGGACGCCGGCGTGGGGGCCATCGTCATGCCCTCGCTCTTCGAGGAGGAGATCCTCAACGAGGAGATCGAGCTCAACCGGTCCCTTGAAGCCGGGACCGAGGCGTTCGCCGAGGCGCTCGACTACTTCCCCGAGGTCGACGGGTTCGCCGATGCGGGCGAGCGCTACCTGCGCCGCCTTGAGGCCATCCGCCACCAGGCCTCCGTGCCGGTCATCGCCAGCCTCAATGCCACGTCGGCCGGGGGCTGGGTCGACTACGCCCGGCGCATCGCCGAGGCCGGGGCCGACGGCCTGGAGCTCAACGTCTACCGCCTGGCCACGGACCCCGGCCGGGGCGCCGCCGCCATGGAGACGGCCGACCTCGAGCTGATCGCCGCCGTCCGCGCGGCGGTGACCATCCCCCTGGCGGTCAAGCTCAGCCCCTACTACACCGCGATGGCCGATTTCGCCGCCCGGGTGGTCGCCCAGGGGGCCGATGGGCTCGTCCTCTTCAACCGCTTCTACCAGCCGGACCTGGACCTGGAGGCGCTCGAGGTGGTGAACCGCGTCGAGCTGAGCCGCTCCTGGGAGCTGCGGCTGCCGCTGCGCTGGATCGGCGTCCTGCGCCCCCAGCTGGGACCCGCTGTCGGGCTGGCCGCCACCTCGGGCATCCACTCGGGCACCGACGCGCTCAAGGCCCTGATGGTCGGCGCCGACGTGGCCATGATGACCTCGGCACTCCTGCACGAAGGCCCCGAACACGTGCGCACGGTGGAGGCCGAGCTCCGCTCCTGGATGGCCGACCACGAGTACGAATTGGTCGGCCAACTGCGCGGCAGCGCCAGCCAGACCGCGGTGGCCGACCCCGGGGCCTACGACCGGGCCAATTACATGCGCACGCTCCACTCCTGGAGCACGCCCAGCGAACTGACGCCCATCTCCGCCTCCTGACCACCGCGCGCCCGTGAACCATCCGGCAGTGGTCACGCGTCTATTCCGGTGAACGCCCCCTGAGTCCGGTATCAGCCGGACGGTCGGGCGGTCCGGAGGTCGGGATGAACGGGACGGGAGCGGCATGGCTGCCGCGGCACGTGACGCGTGCGATGGGCACCCTGGCGATGGCCGCGGTGATGGCGGGCTGCAGCGCCACGGCCAGCGGCACGCCGACCGCGAGTCCCACGCCGGCGATCACCGCGACCCCGGCCTCCTCGGCCACGGCGACCGAGTCCGCGTCGGCCACGTCGTCACCTGTGCCGACCGCCACCCCCGTCCCGAGCAGCGCGGCGAGCTTCCCGCCGGCCGGCTGGTCCGCGCCGCAGCCGGTGGGGCCGGCGCTCAAGTGCGACACGTACGCCGAGTCGCCGCTCACGGTGGCCATCGATGGCGCCGGCGGCGACCACGCGGCCTATTCCTGCGACGGCCTGATCCGGCTCACGGAAGCCAGGGCTGGGAGCCCCACGTGGGCCACCAGCAGCATGCCGCTGCCGGCCGGCGAGAAGGACCTGGAGCCGCAGCTCGCCGTTGACGGGAGCACGCTCTATGTGGCCTACACGCGGGTCGTACCGCAGGAGGGTTGTGGCTCCACGGGTTTCAGCGACGTGAGCGTGTGGTATCGCAGCAGGCCGCTGGCCGGCGGCGCCTGGTCGGTGGCCCGGCAGATCGGCAAGAGCGGCGAGCACCTCGACGCCCTGCGCGTCGTGGCCGGCACCATCCATGTCGCCGTCCACGGCGGCGCGAGCATGTACTACGAGACCGTGCACGGCTCCACGGCTCACCGCTACACGATCGCCGACCTCACCGGCATGTCGGCGCCCGCGCTCCGCGTCGGTGACGACGGCAAGGCCCGCGTGGCCTATGTGCCCGGCGATGGCGGGATCACGTTCGGGACCTTCACCGGGTCGGGGTTCGCGACCTCCCAGGTCACCGGCAGCGAGGAGGGCTGGGACCCCGTCATGGTCCTCGGTAACGGCGACGCCGCGTACCTCCTGTGGGACCGCAGCCCCGCACCGGGCGGCTGCGTCACCCGTGAGGCCGAGGCGGAGGACGGCACGTACTTCTCCACGAACGCGGGCGGCTCGTGGCAGACGCAGCCGGCTCACCGCACTCGTCGGCGACGCGTCCCTGACCGTGGACACGAGCACGGGCACGGTGGATGCGGTGGTCAGCGGCAGCGACGACTATGACTACCCGGCCGTCGAGGGGTGCGCCTACTTCACTGGCCCGGCCGGCGGCCCGTGGACCGAGACCACGCTCCTGCCGCACGAGGTGGGATCGCCGGTCATCAAGCTGGACACGGCGACCGGCGCGCTGCTCGTGATGTACGAGATGAGCGCGGCCAACGACACGACCCAGAGCTACGCCATGACCAGACCGTAGCGGTTCAGGAGCCGACCGGCTGGACCGGCACCGGCGGCGACGCAGCCGGGAAGCCGTCGAGTCGGGCGATGAAGGGGGTCGCCCGCAGGCGGACGAGGATCCGCCTCGCCCGCTCCACCTCGGCCCGTACCTCGGGGTCGTCGGGATCGAGCAGCGGCGCGACGTCGAGCGTGCAGAGCGCCTCGTACCACTCCAGGCCCAGGTCGCGCTGCTCCAGGAGTGCTGCACGGAACTCCGCCAGCGCTTCCTCGGGACGGCCCTCGAGCGCGGCAATGCCGGCGCGGATGCCGCTCCGTTCGGAATCGACGGCGCGGCCGCGCCGCGTGGACGGCTGGCTCCGGTCCAGGTCCTCGCGCGCGGCGGCGGCATCGCGCAGGCCGAGGGCGCAGCGGGCGGCCAGCAGGTACCCCTCCGTCACGCCCTGGCTGAACACTCGTGCCCACTCGTGGGCGTGGGCACGGGCGATGGCGTAGTCGCCGGCGACGAAGGCCGTGATCATATTCACCCAGGCCAGCACCGACGCCCTGACCGCGTCACCAGCGACCTCCGGGAGCGCCTGGAGCTCCGCCAGCAGCTCGGCGACCGGCTCACCACGGAGCGCCCGAAGGGTCGCGAGGTCGGACGCGGCCACCGCCCGGAGCGAGCGGGTCTCGAGGCCGAGGATCGGCTCGAGCAGCCCCTCGAGCGGATCCCAGTCGCCGATGGCCAGGGCCGCGGTGAACGCGTTGTCGAAGAGCTGGAAGCCCCGCTCGCCCAGCCGTTCGGCGATCGCGAGCCCCTCGCGGATGGCCGCCAGGGCGGCACGGGGATCGTCGTCGATCGAGAGCGAGCACAGGTTGATGAGCCCCCGCACCTGGGTCCGCAGGAAGCCATGATCGGCCGCCAGCCGGCAGCCGGCCTCGATCGCCCCGAGGCCTTCGTAGCGGCGGCCGAGCGCCGTGAGGGCACTGCCCCGCGTGATGAGGGTGTCGGCGACGACGGCGACCAGGTCGAGCCGTTCGGCCGCCTCGAGGACGTCATCGGCGACGGTCACGGCCCGGGCGTCCTCGTCGTTGAAGAAGTACGCCCGGGCGAGTTGCCCGCGCAGCCTGACGAGGGCGGCGTCGTCGCCCAGGTCGGAGAGCTCGGTCGAGGCGCTCGCGAGGAGCTCGAGCGCCGGCTCCATGCGGTATGCGGTGAGCAGTGCCTCGCCGAGGCCGGCGATCGTGGCCGCCTGGGCGGACCGGTCCCCGATGGCGCGGTGGTGCTCGAGAGCGGCCCGGTAGTGGCGGTCGGCATCCTCGACGCGTCCGACCGACTTCGCCGCGGCCGCCGCCTCCGTATGGAGCCGGGCCTCCTCAGTTTGATCGGTCGTGATGGACAGGGCCTGCTCGTAGAAGCCCAAGGCCTGGTCGTGCGCGCCCAGTGACGAGGCCCGCTCCCCGGCGGCGCGCAGGGCGATGCGGGCCTGGCCGGCCAGCGCATCGACCTCGGGACCCGCGGCGGCGTTGGCGTGGGCGGCGAGGTAGTGGCCGGCCAGTGCCCCGGCCAGCTCGTCGGTCCCGAGCGACTCGAAGAAGCGGGCCGCGGCGAGGTGGCGGACCTTCCGGTCGCTGCGCGCGAGCGTGTTGTAGGCCACCTCCCGGATGAGCGCCTGGACGAAAGCATATTGGCCGCGTTCGGGGCTGCGTGGGTCCGCCTCGAGGGCCAGGATCTCGCGCCGGACGAGGGCTCGGAGGCGAGGCTCCAGGTCGCCCGCGGCGTGGCCGGAGACGGCCGCGAGCCCGGCCAGGGTGAAGTTCTGGCCGAGGACGGCGGCGTCCGCGACGAGCGCGCGGTCGGCGGGCTCCAGGCCGTCCAGGCGGCTGGCGATGAGCGCCGTCAGCGTCTCGGGCACGTCGAGCTTGCTCAGGTCGGCCGTCGGCACGTACGTCTCGCCTTCCATCCGCAGGCGGCCCTGGGCCACGAGCATGCGCACCGTCTCGACCGCGTAGAGCGGCACGCCGTCGGCGCGGGCCACGATGGCGCGGACGGCCGGCGCCGGCAGGCCAGGCACGAGCCCCGCCAGCAGCTCGCGCATGGCCGATTCGGGCAGCTGCTCCAGGTGGAGCGACGTGAAGTTGCGCTTGCCCGCACCCCAGTCGGGCCGCTTCTCCAGCAGCTCCGGACGGGCCAGGGTCACCACGTAGATGGGGACGTTGCGGCTCCACTCCATCAGGTGGTCGACGAAGTCAAGCAGGCCGCTGTCGGCGAAGTGGTGGTCCTCGAACACGAGCACGACCGGCGCGGAGGCCGCGAGGCGCTCGAAGAACGTGCGCCAGGCGCCGAACAGCTGGTCCGAGCCGACGCCCGCACCCACGCCAAGGAGCGTCAGGAGGGCTGGCTCGATCCACCGCCGCTCCTCCTCGTCTGGCACGTGCTCGGCCAGCAGTGGCGGCGATCTTGCGGCGGGTCGTGACCTCGTCGTCGCCCTCGAGCAGCTCGGCCCTGCCGCCGCACCATCTCGCCGAGGGCCCAGAAGCTGATGCCGTCGCCGTAGGCCGGGCTCCGCCCGTCGTGATACCAGACGGTCTCCACCAGCCCATCGAGGTACTTCAGGAACTCCCAGGCCAGGCGTGTCTTGCCGATGCCGGCCGGTCCGATGACCGAGACCAGGCGGGCACGCCCCTCGCGCCCGGTCGCATGGAAGAGGTCCTTGAGCAGGCGCAGTTCGTCGTCGCGGCCCACGAACGGCGCCTCCAGCGTCTCGGCGCGGTTCCGGCCGCCTCGCTCCGCCACGACGCGCACGGCCCGCCACGCCGGTACCGGCGTGGCCTTGCCCTTGAGGAGCGTGTCGCCCGCCGGCTCGAAGGCGATGGCGCGCGCGGCGGCGCGTTGCGTCGCCTCGCCCACCAGCACGGCGCCCGGTGGCGCGACGGACTGGAGGCGGGACGCCGTATTGACCAGATCGCCCGCCACCATGCCCTGGCCGACCGCGCCGATCGTCACGGCCGCCTCCCCGGTGAGGACCCCGGCGCGTGCCTGGATCGACGGGCCGAGCGTCTTGACCGCGGCCACGAGGTCGAGCCCGGCGCGCACAGCCCGCTCGGCGTCGTCCTCGTGCGCCGTCGGTGCGCCCCACATCGCCATCACGGCGTCGCCGATGAACTTCTCGACCGACCCGCCGTAGCGGACGATGACGTCGCGGGCGAGGTCGAAGTAGCGGGTCAGGAGGTCGCGCGTCTCCTCGGGATCGCGACCCTCGGCAAGCGCCGTGGACCCGACGAGGTCGACGAAAAGGATCGAGACCAGGCGGCGCTCCGCCTGCGGCAGCGCCGCCGCCGCCTTCGGGGCCGGAGCGACCGCCGGGCCGCCGCCGAGGGCCGTGCCGCACTCGCCGCAGAACTTCTCGCTCGGCTCGTTGTACGCCCCGCAGCTGGGGCAGGGTGGCGTAAGGGCCGTGCCGCACTCGGCGCAGAACTTCCGTCCGGCCCGGTTCTCGGCGCCGCAGTTCCCGCAGATCATCCAATCACCGTGCGCAGCATGTCGGTCGGACGTTAGCGCACCCAGACGCGGCTGGCGAGATGACGGCGACGCGGCGCACCGGACGGAGGTCCTGAAGAGGCCAAGGGCCCGGTCGAGCCCCTGGGCCGAGCGATCGAGCCACGAGGATTCGAGCACTTCCGCAGGTAGCTCGCGGCGCGGAACCGGTGCCGGACCGTGCGCATCAGGGCTGTCGAGGCGGTCATGCCTCGGTGCGGGCCCGCCCCAGCCGTGGTAGATCTACGGCTTGGGGGTCTTGGGCGCCTTGGTGGGCTTGGGGGTCTTGGGCGCCTTGGTGGGCTTGGGCGTGGGCGCGGAGGGAGGCGGCGGACCCGACGGGACGCCGCTGCTGATGGCTGTGCCGGCGTCCGCCAGCGTCTGTGCGATCGTGCCGCCGGCGAACATCATCACGCCGATCACCAGGATGGCGACGAGGCCGAGCAGCAGGGCATACTCGCTCGTGCCCTGGCCGCCCTGGCGACGCTGCCGTCGGCGGGATAGTTGTTGCATGACATCTATCTTCGCGTCATCGCGCTCCCGGCCCAAGGGCACGATGGTCCCGGCGGGGAACTACTCTCCGGTACCGGCCTTCGACCCGCGGCCCCGCCTGCGTGAGATGCCCGGGGCGGGATAATCGGCGTCAGTCAGCGCTCCGATCCATCATCGCCAGCCAGCCGTTCAGAGGTCGACATGGCCAGGGAGATCCCGGCGGAGCGATCCACGGTCGTCGACGCCGTCGAACGGCTCGCCTTCTCGCTGGTCGCGCTCACCACGGCTGCGATGGCCGCCGATGGGCAGGCCCTTGAGCCCACCTTCCGCCAGTGGCGGCTCCTTGTGGTGCTTGGCGAGTCCGCGGACGGCTACCGACTGGGCGAGATCGCCGGGCGGATCGGTGGCTCGGCCCCGTCGGCGAGCCGGCTCGTGCGCCGGCTGGAGGTTCGCGGCCTGGTGACGATCACGCGCGACCCGGCGGACGGGCGCAGCATCCGCGTGGCCCTCAGCCCTGCCGGTCGGGCCATCCGTGCGGCCGTCATCGACGCTCGACGGGGGCTGATCTCGGAGACCCTCCGCGATCTGCACGTCTCGCCACGGTTCGCTCTCGAGCTGGACGATCTCGCTCGGGCCCTCGAGGCGTTCGCGCCGGCGACCGCCGTTGACACCCTTCGGGGGCCCGCCTAGACTCGCGCTCCACAACTGAAGAACGGCTGTGATCGGGACGAGTACCCGACGATCCTCGGCCAAGAGAACCGGCGGCTGGTGCGAGCCGGAGCGAGGGCGGCGGTGAATGGACCCGGGAGCCCCGGACCGAACGACGGGCCAAGACCCGCCGACTAGGCTCCGGCGCAGAGCGCCAGCGTTATCAGGGCAGCACCGATCGACCGCCGCGCGGTCCGTCGGCAGAGCGCGACGACCGGACCGGTCGTCGAAGGCGGGTGGCACCGCGGAAGGCACGACCTTTCGTCCCGGATGGACGAAAGGTCGTCGTGATTCCGGGACCATGCCCGGGCGCAATGAGGGAAACACCAGCACCATGGCCCTGCCCGACCCGCTGAGCATCACCGAGGCGCGCCGCCTGGCCGGCAGCGCCGACACGATCCTGCTGCGCGCGTCCCGGGCGGCGGACCTGGAGACGCCCATGGGCGCCCTCCTGCGCCTGAGACGACGGCGGCCCCTGCTACCTCCTCGAGTCGGTCGAGGGCGGCGAGCGCGTCGGGCGCTACTCCTTCCTCGGCGTCTCGCCGCGCCGCATCCTGGAGGTCTCGGGCACGGCGGCGCGCATCGTCACGCGCCCGCTCTCCGTCGATGCCTACACCCCCGACCTGCCGGCGAGCACCAGCGACGCGGCCGATCCGCTGGCCGCCATCCGTGCGTTCGTGCCTCGCCGCCGAGTCGCCCCCACCAACGAGATGCCGCGCTTCACCGGCGGTGCGGTGGGCGCCCTGGCCTACGACGCGGTCGGCAGCTTCGAGCCCGTGACCCAGCCGACGAAGGATCCCGTGGGCGTCCCGCTGGCGGCCTTCCTGGAGACCGACCTCGTGCTGGTCTTCGACCATCTCACCCAGACCCTCTCGGCGATCGCCTCGCTCCACACCGAGGCACCCGACCTGGAGGGCCGCTACCGCATCGCCGAGCGGGCCATCTACGAGGCCCTGGAGCGAACCCAGCGGCCGAGCCGGTCGGAACTGGACGGGGCCGCGGCGCGGACCGCGCCCGGCGCCGCGGAGATACAGCCGCCCGCGGCCCAGTCGGCGGCGGTCGAGGCGAGCCTCAGCCGGGACGCGTACGAAGCGGCGGTCGTGGCCGCCAAGCAGGCCATCGCGGCCGGCGAGGCGATCCAGATCGTGCTCGCCCGCCGCCAGACGATGGCCCTCCCCGTGCGCCCCGATGGCCGGCCGCTGGGCGGCCTTGACCTCTACCGCGCGCTGCGGCGCATCAACCCCAGCCCCTACCTCTTCTACGTGCGCCACCCCGCCTTCGAGGTCGTGGGCGCCAGCCCCGAGCTCCTCCTGCGGGTGGAAGGCGACGCCCTGACCACGCATCCCATCGCCGGGACGCGGCCACGTGGCGGCGACGAGCGCGAGGACGAGCGCATCGCCGACGAGCTGCAGCGCGACCCCAAGGAGCGCGCCGAGCACGTCATGCTCGTCGACCTGGGCCGCAACGACCTGGGCCGCGTGGCGGTGGCCGGCTCGGTCGCGGTGACGCGCTACATGGAGGTCGAGCGCTACAGCCACGTGCTGCATCTGGTGAGCCACGTGGAGGGCCGCCTGCGACCCGGGCTGGATTCACTCGATGCGCTGCGCTCCGTCTTCCCGGCCGGCACCCTCTCGGGCGCCCCCAAGGTTCGGGCGATGCAGCTCATCGCCCAGCTGGAAGGGGAGCGGCGCGGCATCTACGGCGGGGCCGTCGGCTACCTGTGCTACGACGGCAACCTCGACACGGCCATCGCCATCCGCTCGGCGGTCCTGCGCCACGGCGCCCTCCACCTCCATGCCGGGGCGGGCATCGTGGCCGGCAGCGTCCCCTCGAGCGAGTTCGAGGAGACCGAGCACAAGGCGGCAGCCATCCGTGGCGCGCTCGTGGCGGCCGCGGAGGCGACCGGTGCCACGAACGCCGTCGGCGCTGACGCGCCCCGGGCGGGGGTGACGACGTGATCCTCGTCATCGACAACTACGACAGCTTCACCTTCAACCTGGTCCAGGCCCTGGAGGTGGCCGGCGCCACGCTGCGGGTCGTGCGCAACGACGCCCTCGACCGGGAGGAGCTGGAGGCGCTGGCCCGCGACGCGGCCGCCGGCGAAGGACCGGTCAACGACCGCCTGGCGGGCATCGTCATCTCGCCCGGCCCGGGCGAGCCAGGCTCGGCCGGCATCTCCTTGGCCGCCGTGGAGGTCGCCGCTGCGTGGCATATCCCCCTGCTGGGGGTGTGCCTGGGCCACCAGTGCCTTGGCGCCGCGTTCGGGGCGGTGATCGTCCGCGCCCCGACCCTCGTGCACGGTGAGGCCAGCGAGATCATCCACGACGGACGTGGCCTGCTGGAGGGCCTGCCGTCGCCCTTCCCGGCCGCCCGCTACCACTCGCTGACGGTCGATGAGGGCACCCTGCCGGAGGCCATCGAGGTCACCGGCCGCACCGCCGAGGGCGTGGTCATGGCGATGCGCCATCGGACGCTGCCGCTGGAAGGCGTGCAGTTCCACCCGGAGTCGGTGCTCACACCCGAGGGGCCGCGCATCCTGGCCAACTTCCTGCGCCGGACCGGCCAGGGGCACGCCGACGTCCTCGACGAGGCCGCCGCGACCGGCTTCGCCACGCACGGCCTGGCCACGCCCGCCGGTACCGCCCGATGAGCGACGCGGTCCGCGCCGCCCTGGCGGCCATCGTGGAAGGCCAAACCCTCAGCCGCGACGAGGCTCGCGCGGCCATGACGCAGGTGATGGACGGCGAGGCGACCCCGTCGCAGCTCGCGGCGCTGCTCATGGCGTTGCGCATGCGCGGTGAGACGGTGGAGGAGCTGACCGGCTTCGCCACGGTCATGCGCGAGCGGGTCCTGCGGGTCGTGGCGCCGCCCGGGACGATCGACGTGGTGGGCACCGGCGGCGACGGCAGCGGCACGTTCAACATCAGCACCGCGGCGGCGATCGTCGTGGCCGCCACTGGCGTGCCGGTGGCCAAGCACGGCAATCGGGCCATCACCTCGGCCTCCGGCTCCACCGACGTCCTGGACGCGCTCGGGGTGACGGTCGAGCAGACGCCGGAGGCGGCCGCCGAGGCGCTCCGCGAGGACGGCTTCGCCTTCCTCTTCGCGCCCGGATTCCACCCGGCCATGCGCCACGCCGGACCGACGCGCCGCGAGATCGGCGTGCGTACCGCCTTCAACCTGATCGGCCCACTGACCAACCCGGCCGGCGTTCGTCGGCAGCTGCTGGGCGTGGCGGACGTCACCGTGGCCGCGGCCATCGCGGCGGTGGCCCGCGAGCTTGGCACCGACCGCACGTTCGTGGTCTGCGGCGACCACGTCGACGAGCTGCCGCTCGATGGCAGCGGCGTCATCTACGACGTGAGCCCCGAGGGCATCACTCGCCAGGCGGTGACGGCTGCGGACCTGCGCGGGCTGGGCCTGCCGGTCGTGCCCACGGAGGCGCTGCGGGGCGGGTCGCCGCAGGAGAACGCGCGCCTCATCGAGGCCCTGCTCGGCGGCGCCGAGGGCCCGCGCCGCGCCGTCGTCGTGCTGAACGCCGCTGCCGCCCTGCAGGTCGCCGGCCGCGTAGCGACGCTCCGCGCGGGCACCCAGCTGGCCGCCCGGACGATCGACTCGGGGGCCGCCGCGGCGCTGCTGGCCCGCCTGCGCGCCCGACGGGCCGCCGCCACGGCACAGGCGGCCCCGGCATGACCGCCGTGGCGTCGCCCGCCCGCCCGCCGGCGGCTCGGCTCGGCGTGCTCGGCCAGATCGCCGCCCAGCGCCGCACGGACGTGCTCGCCGAGTTTGGCGACGCGACGTTCCGGGCCATGCGGCGTGACGCCCGGGTTGCCCCGCCGGCGCACCCGTTCGCGGAACGGCTGGCCGCACCCGGGCTGCATCTCATCGCAGAGGTCAAGCGCGCGTCGCCCTCGGCCGGCCGTCTCGCGCCCGCCGGCCTCGACATCGCGGCCCAGGCCCGCGCCTACGCCGCAGGTGGTGCGACGGCCATTTCGGTCCTGTGCGAGGGTCCGCACTTCGGCGGCTCGCTGGACGACCTTCGGGTCGTGCGCGAGGCGGTGGCTCTGCCGGTGCTGGCCAAGGAGTTCGTGGTCGATGCGCGGCAATTGCCGCAGCTGCGGTCGGCGGGCGCCGACGCGGTCCTGCTGCTGGCCGCGCTGCTTCCCGCGGCCCGGCTCGCGCGCTTGGTGCGCCAGGCGCTTGACCTCCGGCTGGAGCCGCTGGTCGAGGCCCATGACGAGCGGGAACTGGATCGCGCCCTCGGCACGCCAGCACGGGTCATCGGGCTCAACGCGCGCGACCTGCGGACCCTGGCGGTCGACCCCGAGCGGGTGCTCGCCCTGGCCGGTCGTGTGCCCGGCGACCGGGTCGTGGTGGCCGAGTCGGGTATCCGTGATGCAGCCACTGTGCGCGATTTGCGCGCCCTCGGCGTGGACGCGGTGCTGGTCGGCGAGGCGCTCATGCGGGCCAGTCACCCTGAGGCGATGGTCCGCGTCCTGGTCGAAGCGGGCGCGGTCCCCGACGACCCGGCCGCCGCCGCGGGCGCGCCGCTCGTCAAGATCTGCGGGGTCACCGACCAGGCCGGCTTGCTAGCCGCCGTCCGGGCGGGGGCCGACGCTGTCGGGCTCAACGTCGCGCCCGGCACGCCGCGCTGCCTCGACCTGCGGGAGGCCGCGGCCCTCGCCGACCTGCTGCGTGCCTCACGCGCCAGGTCGACCCCACGCCTCGTGGCGGTCACCGCCGACGCCTCCCCGGCCGAGCTGGCGGCCATGGTGCAGGCACTCGATCCCGACGTGGTGCAGTGCTCCGGCGATGAGCCGGCGGACGTCGTGGCGACCGTGAGCCGGCCCGTCTGGAAGACGATCCACCTCGAACGGGCACCGGAGACATCCTCCGCGCGCTCGGATGCGCAGATGGCCGTCCCGTCGATCGTTGCCGCCGTCTCGTCCTGGCTGGCGACCGCACCGGTCGAGCGCGTCCTCCTGGACACCGCTGGCGGGCCGCACGCCGGCGGCACCGGTGTGGCGGTGGATCGGACGGTCGCCGCGGCGGTGGCTCGCGACGTGCCGGTGGTGCTGGCCGGGGGCCTCGACCCGGCGACGGTCGGCGAGGCGCTCCTGGCCGTGCCGGCCACCGGCGTCGATGTGGCCTCGGGCACCGACCTGCCGCGCCGGCCCGGGCAGCGCCCGCGCAAGGACCCGTTCAAGGTGGCGCTGTTCGTCAAGCGCGCCAGGGCCGCCCGCTTCGACCGCCCGACGGTGCCGGCCCGTCCGACCCCCGTCGCGGCCGGCCTGCTGGAGGTCGACGCACGCGGCCGCTGGGGCACGGATCGTGCGTTCGGCGGCCGCTACGTGCCCGAGACCCTGGTGGCCGCGCTCGAGCAGCTCGAGGCGGCGTGGGCGGACGTCCGTGTGGACCCGCGCTACTGGGCCCAGCTGCGTGAGCTGGGGCGGCGGTACGTCGGTCGCCCGTCGGCGCTGTACCGGGCGGATCGCCTGGCCGCCGCCGTGGCCCGCCAGGCCGGGCGGGAGCCGGCCGCGCTCCATCTCTGGCTCAAGCGTGAGGATCTCAACCACACGGGCGCCCACAAGATCAACAACGCGCTCGGCCAGGCCCTGCTGACGCGGCGCCTCGGCAAGACGCGGGTCATCGCCGAGACGGGGGCCGGGCAGCACGGGGTCGCGACCGCCACCGCCTGCGCCCTGCTGGACCTGCCGTGCGTCGTGTACATGGGCGCCGAGGACATCCGCCGCCAGGCGCCCAACGTGCTGCGCATGCGGGTCCTTGGCGCGGAGGTCGTGCCGGTCACCAGCGGCAGCGCCACCCTGAAGGACGCCGTCAACGAGGCGATGCGCGACTGGGTCACGAACGTCGCCACGACCCACTACGTGCTTGGCTCGGCGGTCGGGCCCCATCCCTACCCGCTGATCGTGCGGGACCTGCAGCGCCGCATCGGCGACGAGGCCGCGGTGCAGCTGCTGGCAGTGGAGGGCCGGCTGCCGGACGTGGCGATCGCGTGCCTGGGCGGCGGCTCGAACGCCCTCGGCCTCCTGTCGCGCTTCATCAGTGAGCCCATGGTCCGCCTGGTCGGCGTCGAGGCGGCCGGTGAAGGCCTGGCCACGGGACGCCACGCGGCGGCCCTCGCCGGTGGGACGCCGGGCATCCTGCACGGCTCGCGCTCCTACATGCTCCAGGACGCCGACGGCCAGGTGGTGGAGGCCGTCTCGCTCAGCGCCGGGCTCGACTACCCCGGCATCGGGCCCCAGCTCTCGGCGCTCTACGCGGCCGGGCGGCTGGACGTGCTGGCCGCCACCGATACCGAGGCGGTCGACGGCCTGCGCCTGCTGACCCGCACGGAGGGCATCATCCCGGCCCTGGAGACGGCCCATGCCATCGCCGCGCTACCCCGCCTGCTGACCGGAGACGGCGGCCGCCCACCGCTCGCCGACGGCGCGGTCGTCCTGCTCGGCCTCTCCGGCCGCGGCGACAAGGACCTCGGCGTCCTCGGCGGTGACGAGGCGGCGGCCGCATGACCATGGCCCCCGCCCCGGTCCCAACCGCCGGCGACCGGCCGGCCGCGCCGCGCGGGACCGACAGCACGCCCGGCGCCGCCCGTCTCCATGCCGCGTTCGCGCGGGCCGCCCGCGACCGACGCGTCGCGCTCGTGCCGTACGTCGTGGCCGGCTATCCAGACGCCACGACAAGCCTCGCCGCCGCCCTTGCCGCCATCGACGGCGGCGCGGACGTGCTGGAGGTGGGGCTGCCCTACAGCGACCCGCTCGCCGACGGCACGACCCTCCAGCGTGCCTCGGCTGTGGCGCTGCGGAACGGGGCCACGTTCGACCGCTCGCTGGACCTGCTGCGGGCGATCCACGAGGCGCGCCCGGACGCGCCGCTCGTGCCGATGGCCTACGTCAACCAGGCGCTCGGCAACGGCGACCCGGTCGGCCGGCTGGGCCGCCTCGCCACGGCCGGGGCCAGCGGCGTCATCCTCGCCGACCTCACGCCGGACGAGGGCGCGCCGGTGGAGGCCGCGGCGCGCGAGGCGGGCCTCGCGCTCGTCTACCTCGTTACGCCGACGACGCCGCCCGCCCGCCGAGCGAGCATCGCGGCCACCACGGGCGGCTTCCTGTACACCGTCTCGCTGGTCGGGGTGACCGGGGCCCGCACCCGGCTCCCCCGTGAGGTGACGCACTTCCTGGCCCAGGTCCGGGCGGTGGCCCACGGACCCGTCGCCGTAGGGTTCGGCGTGTCGCGGCCGGCGCACGTGCGGCGGCTCGCCCGCGCGGCCGACGGCGTCATCGTCGCCTCCGCGCTGGTCGACGCCCTGGGACCGGACGGCCGGGACGTGGCGCGCATGGCGCGGCTCGTGGGGCAGCTTGCCCGTGCCGGGCGGTGGTCAGGCGCGCAGCACCCGTAGCGCGTTGCCGCCCATGACGGCGGCCACGACGTCCCGGCCTAGGCCGGCGTCCAGCAGGGCCTGCGTCAGCGACGGCAGCCCGCGCACGTCGAAGGGCATCGGCAGCGCGCCGTCGAAGTCCGAGCCGAGGGCCACCTGGTCCGGGCCGGCCAGCTCGAGCGCGTGCTCGAAGCTGCGTACCACGGCCTCCAGCGTCGCGCCGCCGACGAGGGGCGTGGCGAGCGTCACGCCGATGAGGCCGCCCGCCTCAGCGACCAGGTGGGCCTCCGCATCCGCGATGTTGCGCGTCGCCGGGCTGTAGCGTCGCCACCGGCTGGTCCCGCCGGCGACGGCCGTGAAGCCGGTGTGGCTCACGAGGAACGGCCGGCGCAGCAAGGGGACCGCCTCGCGGATGGTGGCCGGCGAGGCGTGCGCGAGGTCCACCAGGATGCCCTGCGTCTCGCACTCGGCGATCACCTCGCGCCCGAACCCGGTCAGGCCACCGGCGTCGCGTCCTGACCCGGAGCCGGCCAGGTCCGAATCCATCACGTGGGCCAGCCCCAGCATGCGCACCCCCAGCGCGCGGAGGCGCGCCACGTTGCGCAGGTCGCCGCCGACCGCCTGGCCGCCCTGCACGCCGAGGAAGGCCCGCAGCGCGCCGTCGCGGCCGACGGCGTCCAGCTCCGACGGCGACCGGGCGAGCACGAGCCGACCGCCCGACGCCGCGGCCCAGCCCTCCAGGCGGCGCACGAACGCCTCCACCAGGTCGATCGGCCGGCGATCACACGGCGGGATGCCAAGGGCGGCGAAGTGCGGCGCGGACAGCAGGCCGCGCTCGTCGGGGAACCGCGTGGCGATCGTGAAGCCGGCCAGGTCGAGGCCGCCGGCGTGTGCCCGCGGCAGGTCCACGTGGCCATGCCCCAGCGCGCGGTCGATCGAGCGGCGGAAGAGGAGCGTCCCCACCAGCAGGTCCACGACCGGGATCGACGCGTGGAACGCCGCCACCTCGGCCCGCACCGCGGGGAGTGGCCGCCCGACCGTCCGGTTGAGGGCCCGGTCGGCGAGCCGGTCGATCACGTTCGGTCAGGGCTCAGGGTCGAGGCGATCGGCCCGGCGAGGGGCGCCGCCGCGGTCACCGCGGGCGGCCCGTTCGAGATGGCGCGTCGCCTCGATCACGCGGCGGTACACGGCGATGAGGTCGGCCTGGAGCAGCGGCCCGTCGTTGGTCGTGGCGACCCGCAGCAGGACCTCGCGCTCGCGCTCGCGGTCGATGACGGCCTTGCCCGCCTCCAGCTTGGCCTCGCCCATGGCCACCCCAAGGCGGGCGCGCTCGTTGAGCAGTTCCACGATCCGCCGGTCCAGCGCGTCGATGCGGCGCCGTAGGCGGCGCATCTCGACCGTCTCGCCCGGCCGTACCCGTGGCACGTCAGGCCTCCCGCGCGGCGAGCAGGTCCAGCGCCTCCAGGTACCCGCGCGGTCCGTGGCCGACGATCGAGGCCACGGCGATGTCGTGCAGGAGGTTGACGCGGCGGAACGGTTCGCGGGTGGCCGGGTCGGTGAGGTGGACCTCCACGAACGGCCGCGCCACGCCAAGCAGGGCATCACGCAGGGAGACCGAGGTGTGGGTCAGGCCGCCGGCGTTGACCACGGCCGCGTCAAAATCCTTCAGGTGCAGGCGGTCGATCAGGGCGCCCTCGTGGTTCGACTGGAAGAAGGCAACCTCCAGGCCGAGCCCGACGGCATGGGCGCGCGTCCGCTCGTGGATCACGGCCAGTGTGTCACGGCCGTAGATCTCCGGCTCGCGCTCGCCGAGCAGGTCCAGGTTGGGGCCGTCGAGCACGAGGACGCGCATCGTCAGGCCTCGCCCCGCAGGGCCGCCGCAAGCCCGGCGTCCACGGCGGCGTCCGACACGTCGGCGCGGACGGCGATGCCGGTCGCCGTTGGCAGCACCCAACGGAGGCGTCCTCCGGCCACCTTCTTGTCGCTGGCCAGGCGCACGCGCACCTCCGCCGCCGCGACCGACGGAGCGGACATGCCAAGGCCGAGGTGGTCAAGGAGGGCGAGGATGCGCTGGCCGCGCGCCTGGGGCGTCACGCCGAGGGCCAGGCCGACCGCCACCGCGCCGCGCAGGCCAAGGGCCACCGCCTCGCCGTGCAGCAGGCCGCGATAGCCGCTGGCGCTCTCCAGGGCATGGCCGATGGAGTGGCCCAGGTTGAGGGCCATCCGCCGGTCCGCCTCGCGCTCGTCGGCCAGCACGACCTCCACCTTGGCCCACGCGCAGCGCTCCACCATCTCGGCCAGGGCGCCCGACTCCACGGCTCGCGGGCTGCCCGCGGCTATGGCGCGCCCGTCGCGCTCGAGCAGGTCGAACAGCGCGTCGTCGCCGAGGGCGGCCATCTTGACCGCCTCGCCCAGGGCGGCGCGGCGCTGGCGCGGGGGAAGCGTCGCCAGGAGTCCCACGTCGAGGACGATGGCCCGCGGCTGATGGAACGCGCCGACCAGGTTCTTGCCCTCCGGGATGTCGATGGCCGTCTTGCCCCCGATCGACGAGTCGATCTGGCCCAGGAGGGTCGTCGGCACCTGGATGAAGGGCACGCCGCGCGCGTACAGCGCGGCCACCAGACCGCCCGTGTCGCCGACCGCGCCGCCGCCGATCGTGACCAGCGGATCGCCCCGCTCGTGATGCCGGCGAGCCAGCTCGCGCACGGCCCGTTCCAGCGTGGCGAACGACTTGGCGCGCTCGCCGCGCGGCAGGAGCAGCGGCTCGACGAGACGGCCGGGCGCTGCCAGACGCGCCGCCAGCCGCTCCCCGTGGAGGCGCCAGGCGGCGGGCTCGGAGACCACCGCGACGCGCGTGGCGCCCAGGTCGGCCAGCACACGCGCCACGGCCTCGCCGGCCATGTCCAGGCCGAGCACCAGCTCGCCCACACGCGTGTCCGCGTCGAGCAACGTGAGCGAGGGCGCGGCGCCCCGCAGGGAGCGTTCGACCCGCGGCGTGACCTCGTCCGGCCGGCCGATCGCGTCGACCCGTGGCGCCGCGGCGTAGAACCGCAGGCGCGCCGACCGCAGGCCCTCCAGGGCGCGCAAGGGATCCCGGCCGGCGAGTAGCGGCCGTGGCGTGGGGCTGCGCTCCAGGCGCCGCACCAGGACCCCATCCGGGGCGTCCAGCCAGACCACGCGGCGATCACGGAAGAGCCGCCAGCGGTTGCGCGGCGCGACGACGGCACCACCGCCCGTGGCGATGACCCGCGTCAGCGGGTGGCCGCGATGGGGCTCACCCAGGGCTTCGATCGCGGCGGCCTCGTGGGCTCGGAAGGCCCCTTCGCCCTCGCGTTCGAAGATGACCGCCGGCGGCGCGCCTGCCAGCGTCTCGATGGCCGCGTCGAGGTCCACGAACTCGGCATGGTGGGCGTGCGCGAGGCGTCGCCCCACGGCGCTCTTGCCGCTGCCGGGCAGGCCGATGAGGACCAGCTCCATCGCGGCGCCCTCAGTCGTCGCCGCCCGAGCCGGCCTCGGGTTCGGCGCCGGGTGCGGAAGCGGTGGTGGCGGCGGCCGCACGGGCCAGGAAGCGGGCCAGGTTGTCGCGCACCTCGGCCAGGGAGTCGCCGCCGGTCTTCTCGAGCATGAAGCGGGTCAGGGTCAGCAGCACCATGGCCTCGCCGATGACACCGGCCGCGGGCACCACGCTGATGTCGCTGCGCTCGTAGTGCGCCACGTCGACCGGCAGGCCGGTCAGCAGGTCGGCGGAGGGGAGGGGGCGGGCCAGCGTGGAGATCGGTTTCACCGCGCCGCGCACGACGAGCGGCTCGCCGTTGCTGATGCCGCCGGTCAGGCCGCCCGCGTTGTTGGTGCCGTGATGCCAACGGCCGCCCTCGCGGCCGGTGATGACGTCGTGCACGGCCGAGCCGCGACGCCGGGTCTGCTCGAAGCCCAGGCCGAACTCCACGCCCTTGACGGCGTTGATGGAGACGATTGCCTGCGCCAGCGCCCCATCGAGCCGGCGATCCCATTGCACGTGGCTGCCCAGGCCCAGCGGCACGCCGGTGGCCACGACCTCGAAGACCCCGCCAAGGGTGTCGCCCGCGGACCGCGCCTCGTCGATGGCAGCCACCATGTGCGCCTCCGCGGCCGCGTCCAGGCAGCGCAGGGGGCTCGCCTCGGCCTCCTCGCGGGAGCGCGGCGTCGCCTCGGGGTCGGCGGTCACGTCGCCTACCGCCACGGTGTGGCTCCAGACGTCGATGGCGAGCTCGCCGAGGAAGGCGCGGCAGACGGCTCCCGCGGCGACGCGCATCGTGGTCTCCCGGGCCGAGGCGCGCTCCAGGACGTCGCGCACGTCGTCGAAGTCGTACTTGACCGCGCCGGCCAGGTCGGCGTGGCCGGGCCGGACGCGTGTCACGGGCCGCGCCCGCTTGTCGCCATCGGCGGCCAGGGCCATCAGCTCGGCCGCCTCTTCGTCGCTCAGGCGCTCGACCTGCATCACGCGGGTCCAGTTGGCCCAGTCCCGGTTGGCCACCTCGAGGAGGATCGGCGACCCCAGTGTCCGGCCGTGCCGGACGCCCGAGACGATCGTGGCCCGATCGTGCTCGATGGTCATGCGGGCACCCCGGCCGTGACCGCGCTGGCGGCGGCCGAGGTCGGCGGCGATCGCGTCGGCGCTCACCGGCACGCCCGAGGGCAGGCCTTCCAGGATCACCCCCAGGGCCTGGCCGTGCGACTCCCCCGCGGTCAGGAAGCGGAAGGTCATGCGGCTGGCGAGCGCTCGGCCTCGTCCAGCCGCTCGCGCATCAGGTCAAGTGGCGGCTCCTGCCCCGTCCACAGCTTGAAGGCGGCGGCGCCCTGGTGCAGCAGCATGAGCTCGCCGTTCATCGTCGCGGCGGCGCCGGCGGCCCTGGCATCGCGCAGCAGGCGGGTCTCGCGCGGCGTGTAGATGAGGTCGAGGACCAACATCTCCGGCGGGAGCAACTCGGCCGGGATCGGCGACACGTCCGCGCCAAGGCCCACGGCGGAGGCATTGACGAGCACCTTGGCCTTGGCCAGCTCGGCCTCGATGACCGACTCGTGCCAGGGCATCGCCTTGAGCTCCATGTGGGCCGCCGACCGCCCGAAGAAGCGGACCAGGTTCTCCGCGCGGTGGAGGTGGCGGTTGAAGACGATGATGCGTTGGAAGCCTTCGGTGATGAGGCCGTGGACCACCGCCCGCGCGCCGCCGCCGGCGCCGAGCACGACCGCCGTACGCGGCATCTTCTGGCGGCCCACCAGCGCGTCGAGGGCGATGCGGAAGGCGCCCACGTCCGTGTTGTGGCCGATGAGCCGTTTGCCCTCGCGCGTCACCGTGTTGACCGCGCCCGTGGCCTGGGCCTCCTCGGCGACGCGATCCATGAGCGGCGCGACGCGCTCCTTGTGGGGGATCGTGACGTTGGCGCCCAAGTAGGCCTCGTCGCGCAGCTCCTCGACCGCGCCGGCCAGCTGGAGCGGCGTCCGGTCGAGCAGCTCGTACTGCACGTCGAGGCCGGCCGCGTCGAAGGCGGCCTGCTGCATCGTCGCGGAGAGCGAATGGGCGACGGGGTGGCCGATGAGGACGACTCGCTTGCTCATGCGCGCACCCTTTCCAGGTCGGAGAAGAAACCGGGATATGAGATCGCCGCGCTGGACGCGGCGTCGATGACTGTCGTGCCCGAGGCCACCAGGCCGGCGACCGCGAACGTCATGGCGAGACGATGATCAGCCAGGGTGTGCACCGTGGCTCCGCGGAGCCCGAAAGCCGTCCGGCCGGCTCCGCCCTGGATCACCAGGTCGTCGCCGTCCAGGGTCACGTCGGCCCCGAGGGCGCACAGCCCCTCCATGATGCCGACGAGCCGATCGCTCTCCTTGTGGCGCAGTTCGCCCGCGCCGCTGAACCTGGAGCGGCCGCGCGCACAGGCCGCGGCCAGCGCGAGCACGGGGACCTCGTCGATGCAGCGGGCCACGTCGCCCGCCGACGCGTCGATCGCCTCCAGGTCGCTGCTGTGGACGGTCAGCGTGGCGGTCGGCTCCCCAGCCCCGTCGGAGCCGGCAGCGGCGTTCTCCGTGATCGAGGCGCCCATCGTCCGCAGCAGGTCGATGACCGCCCGCCGGGTGGGGTTGACGCCGACGCCCTCGAGCACCAGTTCGGCGTCCGGATGGATCGCTGCGGCCACGAGCCAGAAGGCGGCCGCGGAGATGTCGCCCGGGACCGTCTCGTCGAGCGGGCGGACGGCCTGCCCGCCGGCGATGGAGATCCGCTGGGCGCCGTCGTTCCCACCGGCCTGGGCGGCCTCCGACCGGACCTCCACGCCGCGCGCGCGGAGCATCCGCTCCGTGTGGTCGCGCGTGGCCGTCGCCTCGGTCACGGACGTCACGCCGTCCGCCGCCAGGCCGGCGAGCAGGATGGCCGACTTCACCTGGGCGCTGGGCACCGCCGTCATCCAGTCGATCGACCGGAGCGGCGTCCGGCCCGTGACGCGCAGGGGCGGCAGGGTCGCCTCGCCGGCGCCGTCGACCGTGGCGCCCATGGCCCGCAGGGGCTCCGCCACGCGCCGCATCGGCCGGCCGCGGAGCGAGGCATCGCCGTCGAGCGTCCCATCCAGGTCGGCGCCCGCCAGGAGCCCGGCCAGCAGGCGCATCGTCGTGCCCGAGTTGCCGCAGTCCAGCGGCCCGTCGGGCGCCCGCCACGCCGACCAGCCCGGCGAGTCCACCCGCCAGTCGACTGCGCCGTCCCGCTCCTTGCCCTCGTTCGACACGCCCAGTGCTCGCAGGCAGGCCGCCGTGCTGCGTGGATCGAGGGCGCCCGAGGCGTTGGCGATGCGCGAGGTCCCGGTGGCCACGGCGGCCAGGAGCAGGGCACGGTGGGAGATCGACTTGTCGGGCGGCATGCGCAGCCGGCCGCGCAGGCGGGCCGCCTGCGGCACGATGGCCACGTCGGTCGCGTGTGTGGAGGGGGCGATCATCGGGTCGCGCGGTTCAATGTTTGGAGGCCCCGCCGAACGCCAGCGCCGCGCCCGAGAGCAGCGGATCGCGCGGCAGGCGGCTGATCTGCTCGTGGAGCGGGACGACCGCGGCCATCAGGTCCCGGAACCCATCGAACGTCAGGGACTGCTCGCCGTCGGAGAGGGCCTCTTCCGGTCGCGGGTGGACCTCCACCATGACGCCGTCCGCGCCGATGGCCACCCCGGCGATGGCCAGCGGTTTGACCAGCCAGCTCTTGCCGGTGGCATGGGACGGGTCGACGATCACCGGCAGGTGGGTCAGGTGGTGCAGCAGCGGCACGGCGGAGAGGTCCATCGTGTTGCGCGTGTACGTCTCGAAGGTGCGGATGCCGCGTTCGCAGAGGATCACGTTGGGGTTGCCGCTGCTGATGATGTACTCGGCCGACATCAGCCACTCCTCGATCGTGGCGCCGAAGCCGCGCTTGAGCATGACCGGCTTGGCGACCCGCCCGACGGCCGTGAGCAGCGAGTAGTTCTGCATGCTGCGCGTGCCGATCTGGAGGATGTCGGCGTAGCGGTTGACCACCTCTACCTGGCTCGGCTCCATGACCTCCGTGATGACCGGCAACCCGGTCGCCTCGCGCGCCTCGGCCAGGTAGCGCAGGGCCTCCACGCCAAGGCCTTGGAACGAGTACGGGCTGGTGCGCGGCTTGAAGGCCCCGCCGCGCAGGATCGTGGCCCCGGCCGCCTTGACCGCCTCGGCCGTCTCCAGGGCGACCTCGCGGCTCTCCACCGAACAAGGGCCGGCCATGATCGTCAGCGAGCCATCGCCGATCGTCGTGGGGCCCACGCGGATGACCGTGTCGTCGGCGTGGAACTCCCGGCTGGCCAGCTTGAAGGGCCGCGTGATCGGCGTGACCGTCTCCACCCCCGGCAGCTGCGAGAAGCGGCCCACCAGCCGGTCGCGCTGCGCGCCGATGTCGTCGCCGACGAGCGCGATCACGACCCGCTCCGAGCCGACGCTCTCGTGCGGCTGCATGCCCTCGGCCAGGATGAGGCTCTTCACCGTGTTGATCTCTTCGGTCGTCGCATGGGCCGACATGACGATGAACATCGCTCGCCCCTTGATTCCGGGGAACAAAAAAGCAGAGGTCCGAGACCTCTGCTCGCCCGACACGACCCGTCCCGCGGGTCACCCGCGGTCTAGCGTGCCGGGCCGAGAAAGTACCAGGTGGGGTGCATGGCTCCCGAACGGTAATCGAGCGCCGCTCGGGCGTCAATCGGCGCCGGATCGTGGGGCATGCGGGCGTCGCCGCCCTGGAACTCGCAGCAGCGCGATGAACATCAAAGGTTGCTAAGGACCGGCGAACCCGTCCTCGACCACCGGGATGAACCCATGATGCACGGGGGGCCGCCGAAAGGCCCCCCAACGGCCGAAAACCTGGCTCCGGGTAGCCGATGTTCTTCCTTAGCAACCTTTTGGGTTCACCCGGGCAAGGGCCCCTGGATGCCGCCACACCGGGCGGATCCGCGGGGGGCCCGTGCTATCATCCCGGCGCGTTCGGGCCCAGGGAGAGGTCGCATAGAGGCCTAGTGCGGCGGTTTGCTAAACCGTTGAGTGGGGCAACCTGCTCCGAGGGTTCGAATCCCTCCCTCTCCGCCATCTCCCTTCAGCCCTTCCGCAACGCGCGTGCGCCCGTAGCTCAGTGGATAGAGCGTTAGGTTGCGGACCTAAAGGTCGTGGGTTCGAGTCCCGCCGGGCGCGCCAACCCTCACGTTGGGAATGTGCAGTCGGGTTTGCAGGTCGCCTGCCGACTTAGATTGCATGGGCTGACGCGCGAGCCGCGCCCACAGGTCCACCGGTGCGCCTCCATCGACTGAGCGCCTCGGGACTTCCGGCCCTTGTTGGGCTGCTGGCTCCGGCCTAGCGTCGAAGGCCATGATAGGCCGCGTCGTCGGCGTGTTCGCAGCCGTCCGGGGTCGTCAAGGGGGAACCGGCGGACGCACGACCACGTCATGCTGCCGGGAGTCCACCAAGGGAGATTGGACCACTGCCTTACGTCTGGTGCGATCGTGCGAGGCATGTGAATGACGGAGTCGCGGGTCGCCTGGGTCCATCGAAATGAGCGGCGTCGAACCCTCGCCGTCCTGGTGCTGTGCCTGTTCGCCACCGTCCTGACCGCGGGATGCGACGAGGGCTGGGTCTACAGCGCTGTCAATGACAGCAACGCTTCGGTCACGATCGAAGCCCACCTTGACCGCATGGTGACCTTCGTACTGCCCGCCCATAGCTGGGCCTACGTCGCTGAGAACTGGGGCGACTTCGACCGGAGCTGGACGATCGGCACCGTCGGCCCGACATGCCACCCGCTCGCGACTTTGACCGTGGATCGACCGAAGGCTGTCTTCTACATCGCAGCTGATGGACAACCGTCGTTCTCGGACGGGTACCTGCCGCCCTACGAGTACGGACTACGGACGGCCGCGGAGATCACGCCCAACTACGCCCAATCAGCTTGCCCGACCCCCTAACCAGGGATGGAGCGGCCACGTTGGGCAGACCCTCACGCCCGCGCCGGTCGCCGCCCCTGCCAGGGTAAACGAGAGCGACATGCAAACCCGACCGGCTATCCGCAACGACGTCTCTCCGCTGCCGGCCCGCGGGGCCATCGCTCGGTTGCCTCGTGAGCTGACGCGTCAGGGCGGATACTGCGGTTGGGTCCACCAGTGACTGCCACTGGGTTGTCCGAAACCGCGGGGGTCGCGCGTCTTCCTGCCGTGAGCAGTGAAGCAGCCGCGGTCGAACTTGAGCGCGGATCCGGATGCGCCCGGACCCGCGCAGCGTTCGAGGCGCTCTATGTCGCCCACCACGAGGCGGTCTTTCACTACCTGCTGGCGATCAGCCGCGATCAGGACAGGGCCCTTGACCTTGCCGCGACGACGTTCGAGCGCGCCTTCGTCGAGCTGCGCTCGGGGCGCGAGCCGGGCATCGGCTGGCTGCTGCGGACCGCGCGAAACGCGGCCATCGACGCCGATCGGCGCGCTCGCACGGCTGCGCTGTTCCGCTGGCGTTCAACCGGCCCGGAGCCCATGGCCCCCTCGCCCGAGGAGCAGACGCTCGTCGCCGAACGATCCAATCGAGTGGGCGCGGCGCTTGCCTTGCTCCCGGGACCCCAGCGTGATGCCATCGCCCTGCGCTACACGAGCGACCTGACGGTCCGCGAGATCGCCCAGGTCATCGGCAAGAGCGCCAGCGCGACCCAGAAGTTGCTCGACCGCGGTCTCGTCCGCCTCAAGGAGTCGCTCCATGACCTCGTCTGATCTTGACGGCGTGCTGCGCGCCGGGCTCTCCGTGTTGATGACCTCCCAGCAGCTTGCGTCCCTCGACGACCGGCTCCAGGCTCGGCTGGCGCGGCGTGAGCGGTCGGCCTTCAAGATCCGCTCGCGGTCGATCGCGCTTGCCGTCGCGGGGTTGCTGATCGCTGCGCCGGCTGTCTTCGCCGTATCGGCTGCCCTGCGCTCGACGGAGTCACCCAACGGCCTCGCGTCCGCCGCGGCCTTCCAGGCGGAGATCGACGCAGCCAAGCAAGTCGTTCCGCTCCCCGCTGGGGCGACCTGGCCGCCCTATCTCACCGCGTCCGACGCGAGCGGCAGCTACTCGGCCGGCGGCGGACGAACGTGGGTCGAGTTCGTCGCCTCCTGCGCGTGGGATCGATCCTGGCTGGCGGCGTCCAGCTCAGGCGCGGCCGCACAGGCGCAGACCGCCCGCGCCGTGATCCTCGGCATGCCCGCCTGGGAGTTTTACAGCGGCGAGTTCGCGACTGACAGCTTCCGCGCCGCGATCGACGGCGTCATCGCCGCAGTCCGAACAGGCGACACAACGCCCGTAACGCAGTTCGTCACCCTCAACTGCGGCGAGTAGCGGATCCTCCGGATCGGTATCCGCTGAGATGGTCTGCTCGCTGCCGTCCGGCGCCCTGAGCGAGAAGTTGTGGGCTGGCTGGTGTCGTTCGGCACCAGCCAGCACGCACGCTTGGCGCCCGGATTCACGTGGTTGCGGACAGGGTCAGTTGAGCTGCGCGATACCGATCGAGTCCAGGATCGCCTGGACCTCGGCACTGATCGCCGCCGCCTGGCCCGGCATCTGCGGAGCGTCGATCACCAGGCGTTGGCCGCCGACGTCGAGGATCGACACCTTGTCGACCTCGCCGGGTGTGAGGTCGTTGGTTGCACCCAACGGAAGCTCCCAGATGCCGAGGTAGCCACCGGTGCAGCCGGTGGCGCTGGGCGGCGCTGTGAGGGTGAGCTGCTTGCCCCGGTAGTCACCCAGGGTGACGGAGGACACGGTCGTGGCGGTCAGCCCCGGCAGGCGCGCCAGCGCCGTCGCCAGATCGTCCATCGATGATCCGGGCAGCGGATCCAGGAAGCCCCTGTCGGAGTGACAAGGGTCGGCGTACACCTTGTCGAAGATCTGGAAGTTCACCGCGCCCGGACCCGTGGCCTGCTGCAGGAACACGGCGTACGGTCCCCCGATCTTCCCCTCCCAGCCAGCAGGCACGGTGAAGGTGACGCGCAGCAGGAAGGGGTCGGCCGCGACGTAGGTGCCGGGCGCCAGCGGGCTGGTGGTATCGCCAACGACACTGCCTCCGAGAACGGTGACCGGCCATTCCCCTGCTGTGCCTGGCCCGATGCCGATGGAGTCCAGGATGCCCTGGACCTCGGCCATGGTCGCCGCCGTCTCGCCCGGTGTCTGGTGAGCGTCGATCACGAGCCGCTGGCCTCCGGCATCGAGGATCCACACCTTGTCCACCTCGTCGGGCGTCAGGTCATTGGTCGCGCCCAAGGGGAGCGCCCAGACCCGGGCGACGCCAGCCGTGCAGCCGGACGAGCTGGCCGGGGCGGTCAGGGTGAGCTGCTCGCCCTGGAGGCCGGCCATCGTGACGGCGGTCGGGGTCGAGGCGGTGAGACCAGGCAGGTGGGCCAGCGCCGTCGCCAGAGCGTCCACCGACTGCCCTGGGAGCGGGTCGGGGAAGCCCTTCTCGGAGTGGCACGGATCGGCGTACACCTTGTTGAAGATCGAGAAGGACACCGCGCCCGAACCCTGGGGCTGATCCAGGGCCACGAGGTACGGCCCCCCGATGTTGCCTTCCCAGCCGGCCGGTACCCTGAAGCTGACTCGCAGCAGGAACGGGTCGGCCGCGACGTAGGTGCCGGCCGCCAGCGGGCTCGGCGTATCGCCGACGCTCAGTACGCCAACGCTCGGAACCGGGGTGGTGGTGGCCCTGGGTGTCCCCGTGGCCGTGGGGAGGGACGGTGAGGACGAACCTCCGACCCCTCCGCTGCCTGGCAGCAGGTTGAAACCATCCACGGCGAGGGCGACCATCACGACGATGGCCAGCGAGGCCGCCCCCGCGGCGAATCTGATGGGGGTGTTCATCTTGGGCAACCTCCGCGCCGGCCACCAGGCACGGCGCTGTGGGGTGACGTGGATCTCGTCGAGGGCGGCTTGAAGCGCCCGATCGGACAGTTGCGTGGGCCCGTCCTCGAGCCAGAGCCGTGCCGTCCGGTCGAAGTCGTTCGTGGTCATGCCATCCGCTCCCGCGAGGCTGGTGTCGATGTCCGGGCGTCGGCCTCGAGCGCCGCGCGCAGGCTCGACGTCGCGTAATGGAGTCTCGATTTGACCGTCCCGAGCGGGACGTCGAGCGTTTCGGCGATCTCGCCAAGGGGCCAACCGAGGTAGTGGTGCAGGACGAAGACCGCGCGTTGCTCCGACGGCAGGCGCCGAAAGCCGCGGTCGAGGGCGTCGCGCGTGGCGACGTTCAGGGTCGTGTCGGGTGTGGCCGGCCCGTCGACCGACAGCAACCGGACGTTGGCGGACCAGCGTCGGGCCCGCTTGGCTTCCGCGTAGCAGGCATGGACGAGGATGCGGTGGACCCACGCCTCGAACCGATCGACCTCGCGGAGCTCCGGAAGCTGCCGCCAGGCCATGACGAGGGTCTGCTGCACGGCGTCCTCGGCCCGCCCGACGTCGCGCAGGATCCGATGCGCAACGGCGAAGAGCCGGTCAGCCGAGCCACGGGCGATCGAGGCGAACGCCTCTTCGTCCCCGGACCGTGCCGCCTCGATGAGCGTCCGGTCCACCCTCTCGCTCCCTGCTGTGCGCGCCCTCTCCGGGACGCGTCACCAACTATGAGTGGCGACTCGGCCAAAAGGTTTGAAGATCGCCATGCCTGACATCCCGCGGCAGCACGTGGTGCTACCTTCCGCCGATGAGCCCGACCGGCACCGTCATCGACCAGATCCCGCCGGAGGCGCTCCTGGCGGACTACCCGCTGCCGATGGCCGAACTCGCCGAGCGACTGCGCCGCGTCGTGCGCGAGGCCGTCCCGGAGGCCTTCGAACGGGTCCGGACCGGCTGGCGGATCATCGGCTACGACCTACCGGTCGGGCGGCGGCGCACGGTCTTCTTCGCCTGGATCATGCCCGAGGCCAAACACGTCCACCTGGGCTTCCCCAAGGGCATCCTGCTCGCCGACCATCGAGGGCTACTGAGCGGGAATGGCATCACCAAGCAGGCCCGCTGGCTCACCGCGGACGTCCCCGACGACATCGATGCCGACCTGTTCGCGGACTACACGCGCGAGGCAGCGGCCGTTGCGAGCCTCTCGCCGGCCGAGCGCTTCGCCCGGCTCCTGGACCGCGAAGTCGCGGCCGACGCACGGCGCTGATGTACGTCCCGGCCCATTTCAAGCCCGACGAGGCCCAGGTGCGGGGGCTGCTGGCCAACCACGGCGCGGCCGACCTGATCACGGTCACCGCACGCGGCATGCTGGCCACGATGCTGCCCTTCGTCTACGACCCACCGGGCAGCCGCCCCGACGCGGGCGAGCGGGGCGTACTGCTGGGCCACGTGGCGCGCAACAACGACCAATGGCGCGAGCCGGCCATCGGGGAGGCGCTGGTCATCGTCCGGGGCCCCGATGCGTACATCAGCCCCGCGTGGTACGCCACGACGCGCGAGCACGGCCGGGTCGTGCCGACGTGGAACTACGTCACCGCCCACTTGTACGGCCGCCTGGTCATCCACGACGACCCGGTCTGGGTGGAGGCCCTGGTGCGGCGCCTTACGGACCGCCACGAGGCCGGCTGGCCCGATCGCTGGTCGGTCGACGACGCGCCGGCCGCCTATGTCGCCGGACAGCTGCGGGCGATCGTGGGGGTCGAGCTGTTCGTCTCTCGTCTCGAGGGCAAGTTCAAGCTCAGTCAGAACCGCTCGGCGGAGGACGTCGACGGCGCGATCGCCGGTCTGGATTCACGCGGCGAGACGGCCATGGCCGAGGCGATGCGCACCCAACCTGGCCGGCACGCGAAGTAACTGGAGACGGGATCGCCCTCAGGACAGCTTGGCTGCCTGCTCGAGCCGCTCGTTCGCCCAGGCGATGCCGACCGGTGACTCCTTGATGCGGTAGACGGCCATGGCCCGGTCCGAGGCCTCGATCGCCCCGGGGCCGTCGCGCTGCGCGATACGTACGTCCGCGACGTCCAACCAGATCTGCGCCTGGTCGATCACGTAGTCGGTCTGCGCCATCAAGGCCGCTGCCTCGGTGACCAATCGGCTGGCCGTCGCGAGGTCTCCCGCGAGCAACAGGCCGCGGGCCTTGGTGGCACGCCAATACGCCTGGCACGTCAGATCGGCCGGTGCAGCCAGCCGCTCGGACTCCTCCGCGCAGGCGATGGCTTCGGTGGCCCGACCCTGCAGGGCGATGGTGCGGGCCAGACGGGTCACCCCGCCAGCGACATTCACCAGGTCGCCGATGGCGCGACACTGGTCGACCGCGCTCCGGTACGCCGCCTCGGCGCCCGGCGCATCGCCGGCCCACAGGTAGACGTCGCCCAGAGCGTCGTGTGCGATCGCCGAGGCGTTTGGCGCACCCAGGTCGACGGCGATGGCGATCGCCTCCTGACACGCGGCGATGGCGCGGTCGGATTGGCCCTCCATCGCCAGCAGGCGGCCTAGGGAGCCCAGCGCTCCGGCCCGCGTCTGGCGGTCGGCGTGAGGGTGGCGGATCACCCGCTGACAGCGCCGGACACCCTGCGAGATCGGCTCCAGCAGGTCCGGGCTGGCCCACGCCGGGGCGGCCAGGCAGCGTCCTTCGAGGTTCCGGTCGTCGGCTCGGCGCGCGTAGGTCAGCGCTCGCGTGTGCAGGCGCAGACCATTTGCCTGATGGCCCCCATACAGGTCCTGGGAGCCCAGAAGCAAGAGCGCCCAGCCGACCCCAATATCGTCGCCATGCGCCCGCAGGATCCGTTCCAGGCGACGGAGTTCGACGGGACCGTTCATGAACCAGCGCTCGGGATCAGTGCTCCACATGAGTCGGATCTGATGGACTTCGACACGCGCAGCACCAGCCTCGTCGCCCCAAGCCACCGCCTCTGCCCGGGCCTCGGCATAGGCGTTAGCGGCCACGTCAGTGAAGCCCAGTGTCTGCAACGCGTGGCCGAGGGTGCACCGCGCCGCGGCATGGACGGGTCCCGACGGCAGCAGGGCGCAGGCCTGTTCGAGTATGTGTCGCGCAGCGCTCGCGTCGTTCCGCCGCCACGCGGCCTCACCGGCCATGGCCAGGCGCTCGCCCGCCCTCACGGCGAGGGCCTCGATGGCAGGGCCCTTGTCGCCCAGCTCGGCAGACAGTCGGTGGGCCTGATCGAGGTGGTAGCCGACGATCTCCACCACCTCGGCGAGTCGGCCCTCATACCGCTGTTCGAGCCAATCGGCGAACCGTTCGTGGAGGCCCGCGCGTTCGCGCTTGGGCATGGCGTTGTACGCCGCGTCGCGCAGCAAGAGGTGGCGGAACCGGTAGGCATCCGCGCCCTCGAGGGTGGCGCTGAAGAGCAGGATCTCGCGACGCAGCAGTTCGGTCAACGCGGGCCGCACGCCTGGTGCCCCCTCAGGCGGCGTGAGTTCGAGGACGCTCGGCAGGTCGAACTCGCGCCCGATCACGGCACCCACGCTGGCAAGGTGCCGCTCCCGCGGCGGCAGCCTATCGAGACGTGCCGCCAGCAAGATACCGATGGTGGTCGGGATCGCGATCGCCATCGGATCCCCGGCGAACAGGAGGCGGCCGCCGTCCATGTGCAGCACGCCGGTCTCCAGGAGGTACGCGGCCAGTTGCTCCACGAACAGCGGATTGCCCTCGCTGGCCGTCGCGAGGCGGCGCTCGACCTCGAGGTCCACGGTGGCGGCCGGGAACAGGCCCTTCAGCAGGTCGGCTACGGATGCGCGGCCCAGCTGGCCCACACGCAGCAGGCCGTCCGGGCGGCGGGCGGCCAGCCACGTAGGGTGAATCTCGGCGACCTCGGGTCGCGCGATCGTCAGCACCAGGATCGCCCGTTGGCGTCCGGAGGCCGCGGCTGCGTCCAGTGCGTCGAGCAGGTTCGCTTCGGCCCACTGGGCATCGTCCGCCACGACCACGAGGGGTCGTTCCGCGGCGAGGTGCTCAAAGAGGCGGCGGACCGCCCATGGGGCCTCCTCGACCGGGACGGCCTCGTCGGAGAGGCCGATCAGGCTGGCGATGTGCTGGGCGATGGTGCCTGCCTCTTCCGCCCCCTTGAGCAATCGGTCCAGCTTGCGCAGCGCGGCAAGGCGGGTGTCGTTCGCCCCGATCCCGGCCGCACCGCGGACCATCTCTCCGACCGGCCACCAGGTGATGCCCTGTCCGTAGGGCAGGCACCGCCCCCGAAGGACGGTCGCGACGGGGCGGATCCCCGTCACGAACTCGTGCACCAGGCGGCTCTTGCCGACGCCCGCCTCTCCGATGACCGTGACGCCGAGCCCACGCTGCTCCGCCCGAGCCGTCTCGAACGCGCTGCGCAGCCCGCCCAGTTCGGTCTCCCGCCCGACCAGCGGCGTGTCCAGTCGACGGCTGCCCGGCGCGGTGTGGGTGGCCTCGCCAAGCAGGCGCACCACCTCCAGCGGCCGGGACTTGCCCTTGGCCGTCAGCGGCGCGTGCGCCTCGACGACGACGGCCGGTCCCAGCAGGCGCGCCGTTTCCGGACCGAGCAGGATCTCGCCCGGCTCAGCCCCCTGTTCCAGCCGGGCGGCTGTGTTGACGGTGTCGCCCGTGATCAGCGTCGGCGCGCCTCCGGCTGCACCAGCCACGACCTCGCCGCTGTTGACACCCGTTCGGACGGCCAGCTCCACGCCCAGGCGAGCCGCCAACTCGGCGTTCAGCCGCGGCAGCGCGTCGCGCACCTCCAGCGCAGCCCGGGCCGCGCGCAGGGCATCGTCCTCGCGCAGGATCGGCACGCCGAAGACGGCCATCGCCGCATCACCGATGAACTTCTCGATGGTGCCGCCGTGATGCTGGACGGCGCCGCGCACGAGGGCGAAGTAGTCGGTCAGCACGGTTCGGACCGTCTCTGGGTCGAGCCGCTCGCCGAGCTCGGTGGAGCCAACGAGGTCGACGAAAAGGACCGTGACGACCTTGCGTTGCTCCGACACAGCCCCAGCCGCCGGTGGGGTGAAGGGCCGCCCGCAGCCATTGCAGAAACGCGCCGTGCGCGGGTTCCGTGTCGCGCAGGCCGGGCAGACGGCCATCAACCTGCCAGCGGCAGACCTAGCAGCAGGGGCCGGCCCATGAGCGCGTCATACCGCGGGCGAAAGCGCTCGGCGTTGTACTGCACCACGACGTCGACTCGGCGGGCGTGTTCGTGGGGGCCGGGCAGGGGAGCGGTCGAGTAGCGACCCTCGCGGACGGCCATCATCCGGCCGGCGACCCCGTCCTCCAGGAGGTCCATGGCCGTGTTGGCGAAGGTCATGGCCACCAGCTGGTCGAGCGAGTCGGGCTCGCCGCTGCGCAGGTCGTAGGTCAACTCGCTGGCGACGGTCTCGACGCCGGTGCGGCCGCGGATCTCGGCCGCCAGGACGTCCGCCACGCTCGCCTTGTGGCGATGGCCGAAGGCGTCGGCGGGGCCCAGCTCCTCCAGGACGCCACCCGTCCAGGTGGCCCCTTCCGCGGCGATGACGAAGGCGTAGCCGCTGGGGTTGCCCTTACGGTCCTCCACCAGGATCTGGCACAGGCGGCCCAGGTCGAAGGGCGCCTCGGGGATGAGGCAGCGGGCGGAGGTCACGAACGCCGTATAGAGCGCGGTGAAGCCCGCGTCGCGGCCGAAGATGCGGAAGACGCCGATGCGCTCGTGCGAGCCCAGCGTGGTGCGCTGCCGGTTGATGAGCTCCTTGCCGCGCGTGACCGCGGTGGAGAAGCCGATGCAGTACTCCGTGCCCGGCACGTCGTTGTCCATCGTCTTGGGGATGGCCAGCAGCGGCACGCCCTCGGCGTGCAGCCGCGCGGCGTAGCTCAGCGTGTCGTCCCCACCGATCGCCACGAGGCAGTCAAGGCCCAGCCGGGCGATGTGCTCGAGCACGAGCGGCGTCAGGTCATACGTCTCCGGGCCGGTCGCCAGCGCCTTGCGTTGGGCGCCGGTGAGCCACGGCGGCAGGGCCTCGCGCGGCATCCGCGTCGGGTTGGTGCGCGACGTGTGGAGCATGGTGCCGCCGGTACGGTCGATGGCACGCGTGATGTTCCGGTCGAGCGGGATGGCGTAGTCGTGCTCCCGCGGGCTGCCCGGCCTGACGTGGGTCAGGCCCTGCCACCCGCGGCGCAGGCCGACCACCTCGTGGCCCATCTCGGTGGCCCGGAAGGTGACGCTCTTGATGACCGCGTTGAGGCCGGGGACGTCGCCGCCGCCGGTCAGGATGCCGATGCGCTGTCGCTTGGTCATGGTCGGTGGGATCGCATGTGCCGATGCTACGATGCCCGACGATGAACTATGAGATGTTCATGACCGCCGCCCTGGCCGAGGCACGCGACGCGGTGCGCGCCGATGAGGGGCCGCAGGGCGCGGTGGCCGTCCTGGACGAGGCGCTGGTGGCCGGCGGGCACGGCCAGACCCGCCAGAGCGGCGACCCGACGGCCCACGCGGTGATGGTCACGCTGCGGGAGGCGGCCAGCCGCCTGGGCACGACCTCGCTGCGTGGTGTGACCGTCTTCTGCGTCAAGGAGCCGTGCGTCATGTGCGTCGGGGCGCTGCTTGCCTGCGACGTCGACGGCCTTGTGTACGCCGTCCCCGATCGCGTGGGCGGGGCCGCCGGGAGCGCCGTCCAGGTGGCCGATGCCGCCGCTCTGCCGCGCCGCCTCACGGTGGTGTCGGGCATCCTGGGCGCCGATGCGCTCGAACTCATCGCCGGGGCCGGCCCCGCGATCAGGGCGTCCGCGCGGGCCCTGCGCGCCGCGCCCTGACGACCCCCCGAGCGCCCGGCCCGGAAGCCGGAGCGCGGGACCCCTTTGGTATCCTCTCGCACGGAGAGGTGTCCGAGTGGTTGATGGTGCCGCTCTCGAAAAGCGGTGTGCGATGAGCACCGAGGGTTCGAATCCCTCCCTCTCCGCCACTCCATGAGCCCCCGGAGAGGTCGCCTAGTGGCCGAGGGCGCCGCACTGGAAATGCGGTATGGGGCAACCCATCGAGGGTTCGAATCCCTCCCTCTCCGCCACTCCCGCTGACGGACGATGAGCTTCGAAGTCGCGCCGTCACCCGTGCGCGCAACCCGGCTTCGCTGGCCGGCGCTGGCCATCGTGACGGGCCTCATCGTCGTCGTTGTCGCGGCCGTTTCCACCCAGCCACCCGCTCCGACGCCCACGCCGTCTGCGGTGGCCCTTGCCGCGACGCCCACGCCGACGCCGTCCGCGCCACCGTCACCTGTGCCCACCGCGGCCGCGCGCGCGCTGCCCAGGCAGCTCGACTGCCGCCAGCTGGACGCGTCGTCCTGTCGCGCCATCGCCCAGGTCGCGCTGGATGTGTTGCCGGGCGACGCGCCGCCGATCACCAAGGTCACGGTCTATCGGTCGCTGTTGTGCCGTGACGACATGGACTGCCCACCGGCCCGCCTCGCCAGCTCCGGCGCGCCGTCGGGCAGCGTGATCCTGGGTTTCGCCGACGGCGGGCCCGATGCGTGGGTCGATGTCGTGACCCAGGCCCCAGCCGGCCTGGAGGCGTGGATCATCCGCTGAGGCGGGGGCTTGATGGGTCACAATCGGGCCATGCTGCGCATGGCGGTCGGCCAGAGTGACGACGTCGACGGGGTGGAGGCGGTCCGGGTGGCGATCGAGCAGTGCCAGGACCAGCTCCGGGGGGAGGCGGCGCACGCCGGTCTCCTCTTCGCCACCTTCGACTCCTTTGACCCGGCCTTGGTGCGGGAGGTGCGCGAGGCCTTCCCCGGGATCCGCCTCATCGGCTCGACCTCGTCCGCCGAGATGTCGTCCGTCGTCGGCTACCGCGAGGACTCGGTGACGCTTGCCGTGTTCGCCTCCGACACCGTCGGGTTCACCACCGCGGCCGCGACCTGGAAGCCGGGCGGGGTCGAGGCTGCTGGCCGCACCGCGGTAGAGGCGGCCTGTGCGGACACCGACGGGGCACCGCGACTGTGCCTCATGGTCGCCGATGCCCTGGATGGCCAGCTGGCCCTGGAGGCGGTCCGGCGAGCGCTGCCCGAGGGCACGGTCCTGGTGGGAGGAGCCTCGAGTGGGGTGACGCTCGGCGCGCCGACGCCCTCGTACCAGGCGTGCGACGACGACGTCATCGAGCACGGTCTGGCCCTCCTGGTGCTCTCGGGGCCGCTGGCCTTCTCGGTGGCGGTCGGGACCGGCCTGCGCCCGGTGGGGCCGACCGGCGTCGTGACGCGCTCGGGGTACGGCCGCATCGACGAGATCGATGGCCGCCCGGCGGTCGATTTCACGGCTGCCTACCTCGACGTGGCGGGGCCGGCCACCTTCGGCAACCCGCTCGCCATCAGCGAGGCGGGCGCATCGGCGCCCTACCATCGGGTCCTCCTCGCGCAGGACCCGGCCAGCGGTGGCCTGTCGATCGCCGGGTCGGTGCCGGTGGGCGCGACGGTGCAGCTGACCACCGCCACCAGCGACGAGATCGTGGCGGCCAGCGCCGACACCGTCCGCAGGGCGATGGAGGACTTCCCCGCCGGCGCGACCCCCAGCGGGGCCCTCGTCTTCTCCTGCGCCGTCCGCAAGTTCCTCCTCGGCTCCCGCACGGCCCAGGAACTCGGCCAGGCGCGCTCGCTCCTGCCCGTCGATCTGCCGGTGGCGGGGATGTACTGCACCGGCGAGATCGGACCGGTGGGCGACGCGCTGGCGACGCGCTTCCTGAACGAGACCTTCGTGACGGTCGTCCTCGGCACGGATGACTGAGCCCGACCGGGAGGTCCTTCGGCTGTCGCGCCGGATCCGGCGCCTCGAGGAGACGCTCGGCCAGGTCGAGTCGATCCGCGACACGAATATGCGCCTCCAGGACCGCCTGATGGCCGACCTGGCCGCCGAGCGGGCCCGCTCGCGTGACCTGCTGCTGAACGTCCTGCCGGAGGACATCGTGGCCAGGCTCGATGCCGGGGAGACCCGAATCGCCGATCGCCACGAGCGGGTGGCGGTGCTGTTCAGCGACCTGGTCGGCTTCACCGGCATCGCCGCCCGCCTCGCCCCTGCCGAATTGGTCGAGCGGCTGGACCACCTCTTCTCCACCTTCGACGCGGCCTGTGCGGAACACGGCATGGAGAAGATCAAGACCATCGGCGACGCCTACATGGCGGCGGCTGGTCTGCGCCCGGAGGAGGCCGACCCGTGCGCCGCGGCGGCCGCGGTCGGGCTGGCGATGATCCGGGCGGTCGAGGCCACCCGTGGGGCGTGGCAGATGCGGGTTGGCATCCATGTCGGGCCGGTCGTGGCCGGGGTGATCGGCCGCCACAAGTTCGCCTATGACCTGTGGGGCGACAGCGTCAACGTCGCAAGCCGGCTGGAGGCGACGGCCGAGCCCGGCCGCATCCACGTCTCGGCGGAGGTCGCCGACGTGCTGCGGGGACGGTACCGGCTCGAGCCGCGCGGGACCGTGGAGCTGAAGGGCAAGGGCCCGACGGAGACCTTCTACCTGCTCGGCCCCGCCTGAGGACGCGCTATCATCCGCGGGCCGTGCTAGGTGGGGAACTAGCGGTGCCCTGTACCTGCAATCCGCTCCAGCAGGACTGAATCCCCTCCCGAGGCCCGTGTTCGCGGATGCCGCCGGGGTGATCGACGTTGAGGATCGGGTCCCGCGCAGCGGCGACGCGCGAACCTCGTCAGGTCCGGAAGGAAGCAGCGATAAGCGCTGCTCGCCGGGTGCCGCGGACCGGCCTGATCCGAGCCGATCGCCTCAGTGGGCACGTGAGCGTCGTGGTCGACGGAGGGTGCACGGCAACCCTCCCGCCCGGTGGCGGCGCGCCCGGCCGTATCATCCAAGGATGCCCAGCGCGACGTCCCACCTGGCCATCTACCGCCGCTGGCGGGCCCAGACCTTCGGCCAGATGGTGGGCCAGGTGGCAGTGGTCGAGACGCTGCGCAACGCCGTCCGCCTTGACCGCCTGAGCCACGGCTTCCTGTTCGTCGGCCCGCGCGGCACCGGCAAGACGTCCATGGCGCGCATCCTGGCCAAGGCGGTCAACTGCCCCAACGCGGTCGACGGCGAGCCGGACGACACGTGCGAGGCCTGCGCGGCGATCCGCGAGGGCCGGGCGCTCGACGTGGTGGAGATCGACGCGGCGTCCAACAACACCGTCGACGACATGCGCGAGCTGCTGCCGCGGGTCTACACGGCCACCGCCGACCTGCGCCGCAAGGTCTTCATCATCGATGAGGTCCAGCGCATCACCCAGGGCTGGGACGTGCTCCTGCGCACACTCGAGGATCCGCCCGACGACGTCCTCTTCATCTTCTGCACCACCGAGCCGAGCAAGATCCGCCCGGCCGTCCTCTCGCGCGTCCAGCGCTTCACCTTCCGACCCCTCACCGTCGACGAGATCTCGGGCAAGCTCGAGCGCATCCTGGCCGACGAGGGGCGCGCGGCCGAGCCGGCGGCGGTGGCCCTCGTGGCCGAACTGGCCGCGGGGGGCATGCGAGACGCCGAGTCCATGCTCGACCAGCTGCTGGCGGCCGGCGACGAGATGCTCACGGTGGCCGCCGTGCGCGACATGCTGGGTCTGGCCGATGAGCAGGCCGTGCGTGCGTTCGTGGAGGCGCTGGTGCGCCCCGACGCGCTGGCCGGCATCCGGCTGCTGGACGTCCTGGAGGCCCAGGGCCGCGACCTCATCGGCTTCGCCGACCAGGTGGTGGTCGCCATGCGGCAGCTCCTCGTGGAGTGCCTCGCCGGCCGTTCGACGGATGAGCCGGCGCTTTCGGGGGTCGCGCCGGCGCACGTCGCGGAGATCGCCCGGCGGCTGGCGGCGCTGGACGCCAACCGCATCGGGGCCGGCGGCTACCGCTTCCAGCTGGAGCTGATCCTCCTCGAGCAGGTGCCGGCCGGAGATGCGGCGCCCGTGGCCGTGCTGGTACCGGCCGCGACGGCCAAGCTTGCGCCCGCGATCCCGGCTGTCGCCCAGGCGGGTCCGCCAAAGGCGGCCAAAGTGGCGCCCAAGGAAGCACCCGCGCCTGCGAAGGCGGCGGCGCCCGTTGTCATGCCGCCCGCCCCGAGTTCGCCCGCCCCGAAGGCTGCGGCTCCCGGCGAGGAGGCGCTGGAGCGCCTGCGCCAGGGGTGGCCGGAGTTCGTCGAGCGCGTCAGCGCCAACCCCATGCTCAAGCCGGTCGTGGCCGCCTGCCGCCCGGTCGAGGTGCGGGACGGGGTCGTCGTCCTTGGCTTCCCCGAGGAGACGCCCTTCTACCGCGAGAAGGCGGAGCAACGACGGGCCGCCCTGGAGGCCGGTGTCGAGGCCGTCCTCGGCCGCCCGTATGGGGTGCGTTGTGTGACGACCAACCTGGAGGCCCTGCCGCCCCTGCCCGTGAAGGCCGAGGACCCCGACCTCGTGGCCCGCTTCCGGGAGATCTTCGCCGGCGACCTGGCCGACGTGGCCGAGATCAGCTGATGCCTTCGG